>CAWBDB010000006.1:0-129380 GCA_963787535.1 uncultured Solirubrobacterales bacterium | reverse complement strand
CGCGCTCAGAGCCGTGGACGCGGGCGCCGGGCTCCGGGCCTCGCTTCTGCTCGCCCGAGCGCACACGATCCAGGGCGAGTACGAACAGGCGGCCAAAGTCCTAGCCGCCGCCGAGCCCGAGATCGACAGCGAGGCCGACGCAGTCGACTACCTCGAGCAGCAAACGGCGGTTCTGTACTTCGGGCTTCGGCGCTCCGAGGAGCTACACCGGCTCTTGGATCGCGCGCATGTCTGGTGGGACTCCCCGGAATGGCATGACCGCCTGAGTCCCCTGCGCCTCGTGGGCGACGAGGCCACCCCGCCGAACCTCGCGGCTGCCGCCTCGGCCGAGATCCTCGCCGATCAGAGCGTGGATCCCGAGGTGCGCCGTCGGGTCGCGCCGCTGCACGCCGCCAACCTCTTAACAGCGGAAGCGTGCACGACGCGTTCGAGTTGGCCCGGCGGATCCGCCCGAGCGTGCCGCTGCGCGATCTCACCGATGAGATCGCATTCGTGCTCTGGAGCGCGATCGCCATCGAGAGCGGGCTGGGCTGGAGCGAGCTCGAGACGTGGGCCACGACCGCGCTCACCGATGGAGTGAGGCTCGGGTCCCGCGCCGCGGCTGGACGCGGGGCCCTTGCGCTCGGCGGCCTGCGGTTCTCGCAAGGACGGTTCATCGAGGCGGGCCGGTGGCTGGCCGAGGCTGAGCTCCAGCTCGAACTGCACGACGCCGCCGGTCTGCTCGCGATCACCAACTCGATGCAGGTCGGCGTCGCCTACTTCACCAGTGACCACGAATCGGTTGCCCCGGCATTCGCCCGCTGCCGCACGGCGGTCGGCGACAACGAGCCCCTGCCCAACCAGCTGCCCTACTTCGCCCGCGCCGAGGCCTGGGCCGTGCTCGCCGCCGGCGACCCGCCTCGCGCCCAACAACTGTTCCTCGAGGCCGCGGGACGGCTGCGCGAGCGACCGCTCTACGCGGCACGCCTCACCTACGAAGCCCTGCGCGCCGGCACGCCGGCTCGGCGCTTAGCGCGTGATCTCGAGGCGCTCGCCCAGCGTTGCGACGCCCCGCTCACCGCCGCCTACGCAGCCCACGCCACAGCCCGCGTCGCCGACGACGGCGACGCCCTCATGGACATCGCCGACGCGATGGAGACCATCGGGGCACTGCGCTACGCGACCGAGATCGCCGCCGACGCCGCGGGCGCGTTTCACAAGGGCGGGTATCAGGACTCGGCGCGTCGGGCCGCGACTCGCTGCCGCGAGCTGCACGCCCAAGGGCAGGGCGGGACGCTGCCAGCTATCGCAGGTCTAGATGACGCTGCGACCTCACTGACCTCACGGGAGCGCCAACTCGTCGACCTCGCCTCCCGCGGGCTCACCAACGCCGACATAGCCGACCGGCTCGTCCTCTCGGTCCGGACCGTCGAATCCCACCTCTACCACGCCATGCAGAAGCTCGGGGTCTCCAACCGCCAAGACCTCTAGCGCGCCCGCGTCTCGTCCGGGGGATCAAGCCAGGAGCGAGGCTCGGCGATCGCCTGGCGGATTTCAGTAGTCGATTACTGACGACTGATCGTCGCTCGGTCGGGAGACTGCCCGGGCACGGTGAATGAATCGACCGGGGAGGACCGCTGTTGGCGTCGTGTCAGCAGTTCGCCGGACCTCGTGTGACCAAGACCAAGGAGAGCAACATGTTTGAGAAGTTCTTCACAGACCCGTCGTTTGACTTTGAGACGCGAACTCTGCTGGGAGGCATTCACTACGGAGCCGGTGACGCCGGGGAGATGTTGACCGCCGTTGCCAACATTCGCGATGGCGACGCTACGAGCTGGGTCAATGAGTACCGGACGCTGGCCGAACGTATCCAGGCGATCGGCAATGCATGCCTGAAGGCTGGGCACCGGGTCAGTGCGCGCGGGGCTTACCTGCGCGCCGCGGTGTACTACGCCGCCGCGTTCGTGTTCGTGGACGGGACCGAGAACCCCGACGCCCAGCTGACCGAATTGTTCGCTGCGCACCGCAGATGCTTTGACCAGCACGTTGGCCTGCTCGACCCGGCCGCGACCCCGATCACGGTCCCGTATGAAGACAGCGATCTGCCCGGCTACCTGTTCGTCCCGGCCGATGATGGGGTCGCGCGTCCGACCGTAATTCTGACCAACGGCAGCGACGGGGCGATGACGTTCCTTTGGCCAGGACTGGGTCAGCCCGGTCTGGATCGCGGCTACAACACCGTGATCTACGACGGTCCCGGTCAGCAGAGCATGCTGTTTGAGCGCGGGGTTCCGTTCCGACCTGACTGGGAGCACGTGATCACACCACTGGTGGACTTCCTCAGCGATCGTCCCGAAGTCGACGCCTCCAAGATCGTGCTCTACGGTGCCAGCCAAGGGGGCTATTGGGCGCCCCGAGCGGCAGCGTTCGAGCACCGCCTGGCGGCAGTCATCGCCGACCCGGGCGTGGTCGACGTCTCCACCTCGTGGAAGGACCACATCCCCACCGAGATGGTCGCGCTGCTCGACGCCGACAACGAAACCGCGTTCAACGCCGCGATCGAGTCGGTGACCCAGGAGATGTCTCCGGCGATGCAGCAAGAGTTCGCCTGGCGCGCCAAGCCATACGGCCACCAGCCATCTATCTACGCGACGTTCAAGACCGCCGAGCAGTACCGCCTCGGCGACCTCATCAACAACATCAAAGCCCCGATCATGATCACCGCCCCCGAAGGAGAACAGTTCTGGCCCGGACAATCACAACAGCTCTACGACGCGCTCTCCGCAACCAAGGAGCTCGTGTCATTCACCAACGCGGAAGGGGCCGGCATGCACTGCGAACCGATGGGAAAGTCACTGCTCGAGCAACGAATGTACGACTGGCTCGACGAAACCCTCGCCCGCTAGCCGAGCTGCACCGATGCCGCCAGAGCTCCCGGCGACAACCAAACACCCCCAAAACTAACGACACCTCCCGCGCCGGACGAACCGACCGCCCGCTCGGCCGGAAAGCGACCTGCATGAACAAGTCCCTCTTCCGCACCGTCGCCGTTGCGGCCACGACTCCGGACTGCCGCGATAGGCGTGGAGCAGCAGGACGCGACGATCGGCACGCCGACCTGAACAGCCCTGCATCCGTTGCCACAGGGGCATCTTCGACCCGCCGCCGTCGGGCCGCGCTAGTGCTCTCGTGCGAACGCTGGCGTTTCGCCCGCCCAGACTCACGCCTTGATGGCTGGAAGCACGGTCGTGGCTGCGAGCTCGACCTGCCGCGGCTCGTCGCCGAGTGGCCAGAGATTTAGGCGCTCACAGCCTGCCTGCGCGTAGCGCGAGAGCAGCTCCGCGCTCGGGTCAGGCGCGCCCGTCCGTCACATTTCAGCGGCGCGGTCACGCGATGCCTACCACGGCCCCGCCGTCACCGCGATGCTCGACAGCCTGCGCGCCACCACACAAGCCCTCGCGAGCAACACCCGCCGCCACGATCAGAACTGACACAGACTCGGCGCCGCTTGCGACCACACAACAGCTTCATGCCCCCGGCGCTTCACCTCCGGCCGATCAGCGGAGCCACCTCGCTCGCGACCAACTCGAGCTGTCGCTGCTCCTCGCCTAGAGGGCCACAGGTAGTCGCGGTGGCAGCCGGCCTCCGCGTAGCGTGTGTGGCCCCTACCGATGACCCCGCTACCGCCAAGACCCAAAACCCCTGGAAATCTCGAGAGCCCTCTGTCGGACTCGAACCGACGACCCCTTCCTTACCATGGAAGTGCTCTACCAGCTGAGCTAAGAGGGCGCTGGCGTTCAGCGTATCGGGTCTGCCTCAGCGACCGGCAGACGCTGGCAGCTCAGTAGGAGCCCTGCAGCAGCGACATCATCGTCGAGGCGCTGCCGCCGCCGATCGGGCTGCCGCTGGAGTCGGCAAAGCCGATCTCGACGTGCGGCCCGCTGGAGATGCCGACGATCCCGGGCCCGACCTCACTGATCACCTGACCGGCGCTGACGTGCGTGCCGACAGGCAGTTGGTTGGCGGGACCAGCGTGCCCGTAATAGACGTAGCTGTAGCCATCCAGCGAGCTGTCGCAGTGGAGCACCGGCGCCCACGGTCCGAAGCCGCCTATCCCGTGGAGCACGATCGTCCCCGAGCAGACGGCGTACTCAGGCGTACCGCCGGGGGCGGAGATGTCGACGCCCTGGTCCAACGACCACGTACCCGGAGGCGAGGCCGCGCTCGTGGGCAGCGGGAAGGTGAAGCCGCTCCCCGACGCCGGCGCCGAGGCCGGTCCCGTGCTAGGCCCAGCGGCCGCGCCGCCGCTGGAGCCGGAAGAGCTACCGGTGCTGGTCGGCGCCGGCGCCGGCGCAGCCGCGGCAGCGGCCTGGGCCGCCTGGGCCGCCTGAGCCGCCTGAGCCGCCTGCAGGCTGGCCAGCTGCCCGCGCAGATCATCGACCTGACCGCGCGCGCTCGCCAGCTGCCCGGCCTTGGCGCTGCGATCCTGGGCGGCCGCCAGCTGCTGTCCGACGAGTGTGACTCGGTCATGGGCAAGCGCCTCGCGCTGAACCAGTACCTGGGTAGTCAGCAGCTGCTGACGTTGCGAAAGCGCCCCTAAGCGTGTCGCTTGGGCGGCCACCGCGCGTCGTGCCGCCCGGACGCCGCTGACGATCTGCACGCTCTGCCGGCGCACCCGCCCGGCAAACGCCAGCTGCTCGAGCAGATCGTTGAAGCCCCTGGCCTCGAGCACGACGGTGACGAGGTCCGGACGATCGTCCTCATAGGCGCTGACGAGCTGCTGAGACAGCACCCGCTCGGCGTGGACCTGGTAGCGCTCGAGCTCGGACAGTCGCGTCCGGGCCCCAGCCAGGGCGCCGCGCAGCTGCAGCAGCTGCGTGCGCTTGGCCTCGAGATCCGCCTGCACCCGAGCGATCCTGCTCTCCAGCGCGGACATACTGCCGTTGACTGCCGACAGATGAGCGGAGGCGGCGCCAAGGGCTCCGGCGAGTCCGGAGATACGAGACTGTCCGGCGCTGATCTGCTGCTGTAGCTGCCCGGCGCTGGATGCCAGTGCGGGTGCGGAACGCAGCAGCGGCGCGCAGACGATCCCCACGGCGACCATCAGGGCCAGCAGCAGTGCGCAGACGGTATGGGTGGATGGCCTGCGGATGCGGGTCATAGCGGGGCGCAGAGCGGAGGGCCACCGTAACAGCACCCAACTTTCGGTAGCTTTGGCGTCTGAACCTGCACGAAAACCTGCAAGTCGTCCAGCGACGACTCTCAGTGCGCAGACGCAGATTACGTCCGGGCGATGCCGGCCACATGCAGCTCGCGTGGAGCCCCCGGGGCGCGCAGCCGCTTGCGTCGCGCGCACTTGAACGCTTCCAGGTCAAGACGCTCGATGACGGTGTCCGAGACCAGCACCTGATCGGCCTTGGCAGCCTCGCCGACGCGTGCGGCGATGTTGACATCAACGCCGAGATAGTCGCCGCCGAGCCTGCGTGGCCGTCCCCAGTGCACGCCGGCTCGCATCTTCGGCTTGTATCCCGCAACCTCCACCTGCTCCAGCGCTTCCTGGGCATGGAGCGCGGCTTCGACTGCCGCCTGGGCGCTGAGGAAGCTGGCCATCAATCCGTCGCCGAGGCGCTTGACGATCCTGCCCCCGTGGCCGAGGACCGCGGTCTCGGCCGCGATGCCGACCTCGCGCAGCAGTTCGAGCGTCGCCGCATCCCCAGCCTGAAGCGCCCACGAGGAGAAGCCAACCAGATCGGTGAACAGCAGCGCCATCTCGACGTCGCCGCGTCCTCTCCCGGCTGCCTCCGACAGCGACTGCCACAGCTGCAAGCTGGTCAACCCCACCTCCTGCAGCAGGCTCTCACGCTCAGGCGGGGCCATCGCCGAGACCCCCCGCGCCACCACCTCCACCGGGGTCAGCCCCGCCGTGGACAAGGGATCGCCAAAGCGCTCGTCTCCGGGCAGCCGTTGCCGCAGCCGCCTGATCGCCGCCAGCAGCGCCGGCTGGCTGTCGATCCGCACGACCGCCTGGCGCAGGCGCGAGACACGCTCGGTTTCGTCCTGCGCGGCCTGCTCAATCGCGGCTCGCTCGACAAGCTCCTCGGTCGGCATCGCGCCCGAGCATAGAGCGGCGCCCGTCACGGCCGAGGGCCCAAAGTCGCAAAGAGCTGATGGCGGGGGCAGGATTCGAACCTGCGAAGGCAGAGCCAACGGATTTACAGTCCGTCCCCTTTGACCGCTCGGGAACCCCGCCGTGGCCGGAGGATTTTAGGCGCGCGGCCTACGAGGCGTCCCGGAGCCGCTGCGCTTCTGGCAGCGCCTCCAGCTTCTTCAGCGTGTGCGTCTCGATCTGACGAATCCGTTCGCGGGTGACGTTGAACGCGCGCCCGACCTCCTCCAGCGTGTATGGACGCTCGCCGGTGAGACCGAAGCGCATCTCGATCACCTCGCGCTCCCGCTCGGGCAGTGCAGCCAGCGCGCGGCGGAGGTTCTCACAGCGCAGATGCTCGGCGGCGAGCTCGAACGGCGACTCCGCGGTCTGATCCTCGACGAAG
Organism: uncultured Solirubrobacterales bacterium; assembly: GCA_963787535.1. Lineage (GTDB taxonomy): Bacteria > Actinomycetota > Thermoleophilia > Solirubrobacterales > Solirubrobacteraceae > Palsa-465. Next base: position 122,850 of record CAWBDB010000006.1, on the reverse strand, counting down.
TCGCCGAGCGCGGACTCGTCCTCCTCGCCCACCGGCTTCTCCAGCGATACCGGCTGCTGGGCCATCCGCAGCACATCACGCACCTCCAGCACTGTGATCTGCAGCTCGGCGGCGATCTCCAGCGGAGTCGGCTCACGCCCCAGCTGCTGCACCAGCTGACGCTCGACATGTACGACCTTGTTGAGCTTCTCGACCATGTGGACGGGGATGCGGATCGTCCGGCCCTTGTCGGCGATCGCCCGGGTGACGGCCTGGCGGATCCACCAGGTGGCATAGGTGGAGAACTTGTACCCCCGGCGGTAGTCGAACTTCTCCACCGCGCGGATCAGGCCCATCGAGCCCTCCTGGATCAGGTCCAGGAACGTCAGGCCACGGCCCAGGTAGGACTTGGCGATCGAGACCACCAGCCTCAGGTTGGCCTCGATCATCTGCTGCTTGGCGGCCATGTCGCCCCGCTCGATCCGCCGTGCCAGCGCCACCTCCTGTTCGGCGGTGAGCAGGCTCACCCGGCCGATCGAGCGCAGGTACAGCCGCAGCGAGTCGAGGCTCGGCTCGACCGTCAGGTCGACCTCCACCTTCTTGCTCTGGCCCCGCTGCGGCTCGGCCACCGGCGTGGCGCCGGCCTCGACGCTCCCGCCTTCGGACCGAGCCAGCCGCCCGTCCTCGCCCACCACCTCTATGCCCTGCTCGTCGAGGTAGCCGTGGAGCTCCTGCAGCTGCTCCTTGGTGACCTCCACCTCCTCCAGGCAGGCCTCGATCTGCGCGAACGTCAGCACCCCACGCTCCAGCCCCTCGGCGATCAATGGACGTAGCTCGTCGAGCTCCGCGATCGGCGCCTCATCGGTCAGCAGCACGATTCCCTCGTCGCTCACGACCCGCCTGCTCCTCTCAGACGCAGCTTCAGAGCCGCCCGGCACAGGGCGACTCCCTCTCTCGACTCTCCCATTGAGACGGCGAGTGATACCACAATCAGGAGCCAGGACCAATGCGCCGGATGCTCGGACGCCCGCGGCTCTACCCTTCATCAGGCGATGGCCAGCGAACAGACGAGCCCCGTCGGAGGTCTCGACGTCCAGGCGCGGGCGCCCCTGATCCCGATCAGCCTCTCCCGTGTCGGGGTCACCGGTGTGGAGAAGATCATCCGGCTGCGCCAGGAGGGCACGGAGCAGTTGTTCTCGGCGCGCTTTGAGTGCGTGGTCGATCTCGGCGCCGACCAGAAGGGCGCACACATGTCGCGCTTTGAGGAAACCGTGAACGAGGCGATCGGACAGGTGGTGCTCGGCGAGGTCCCGTTCAAGGCCGAGACGCTGGCCGAGCACATCGCGGCTCTGGTCCGCGAGCGACAGCGGGCCCAGCGCGCCGAGGTGACGGTGAACGCACGTTTCCCCGAGCACAAGTCGGCACCGGTGTCGGGCATCACCACCCAGGAGATCTACACCTTGCACGGATCCGCGGTGTGCACCGAGTTGGGTACGCGCCGACTGGTCGGCGTCACCGCCCAGGGCATGACCGCCTGCCCGTGCGCGCAGGAGCTGGTGGCGCAGAGCGCGGGCGAGCGTCTCCGCGGCGAGGGCTTCAGCGACGACGAGACCGAGCGCATCCTGGCCGCAGTGCCCGTCGCGACCCACAACCAGCGGGGGCTCGGAACCCTGCACATCGGCTGTACCGAGCTGTGCCAAGACGAGATCGAAGCGAGCACGCTGCTGGCAATCGTCGAGGCCTCGATGTCTACCGAGATCTACGAGTTGATGAAGCGCGTCGACGAGGCGCAGGTAGTCGAGAAGGCCCACCGCCGGTCTCGGTTCGTCGAGGACTGCGTGCGGGAGATGATCCGTGGTGTGATCGAGGCCTTCCCCAACCTCGACGACCGCGCGTTCGTCTCCGCCAGCCAGGTCAACCTAGAGACGATCCACCAGCACAACGTCGTCGCCGAGCGGTTCGGCACCCTCAAGGAGATCAGGGACGAGTACGAAAGCGGAGTGCCGTCAGCGATTCACACCAGCCGGCGAGCTTGGCTGGACGCGACGGCGTGAGAGGCCGAAGAAGTAATCCGCGCCTGAGATCACCGTCACCAAGACGGTGACGTAGACCAGCGCGCTGACCCACAGCGGCCGGTCGTGGACCGCGATCAACACCAGCACCATCGCCACCTGGAGTGCGGTCTTGGCCTTACCGAACAGGCTGGCCGAGATCACGACACCCTGGCCGGCGCCGGCGGCAACCCGCAGCACGGTGACCGCGAACTCACGGGCGATGATCACCATCGCCACCCAGGCCTGCAGACGCGCGAGCGAGACCAGCGCGATCAGCGCGGCGACGATCAGCAGCTTGTCGGCGATCGGGTCCATCAGCTTGCCAAACGTCGTCACCCAGTTGCGTGAGCGGGCGAGATAACCATCGATCGCGTCGGTCAGCGACGCGGTCACGAACACGATTGCGGCCAGCAGATCACCATCGCCGGTGTTCTCCAGCAGGGCGACGACCAGCACCGGCACCAGCAGGATGCGGACAACTGTGAGGACGTTGGGGACGTTGAGCGGGACCATCGGGCGCCGCTAAAGCTAGCGGAGCCACACCCGGCGCCGGTCAGGCTGACACCGGTTCAGGCGTCAGAGTGCTGGTCGGTGTCGCCGAGCGCGGAGTCGTCGTCCGCGGGCGCCCCCGGGAGGCGGTCGCTGGCGGGACTGTCCGAGCCACCTTCGGCACCGGGCTCCTCGGGGTGATCCTCGGGGGCGTCTTCTTCGTAATTCTCTCTTGGGGCTTCGTTCATCGACTCTAGCTACCCGGCGAAGACGGCGGGAAACGATCATCATCTGGCTGGTGCGTGCCCAGCTGCTGGTCCAGCCCCGCCTACCGTTGCGGGCCGCGGAGCTGCCGGATCCGGTGCCGGCGCCCGGGCAGCTGCTGCTGCGGGTCCGAGCTTGCGCGGTCTGCCGGACCGATCTGCACCTGCGGGACGACGAGATCGAAGCGCACAAGCTTCCCGTGGTCCTCGGGCATCAGATCGTCGGCACCACCGAGGACGGCCGCCGCGTCGGCGTTCCCTGGGTTGGCTGGACCTGCGGAGAGTGCCGCTACTGCCGTTCCGGACGTGAGAACCTCTGCCCGCGGGCGCTGTTCACCGGTCGCGACCGAGATGGCGGCTTTGCCGAGCTGACCGTCGCCGACGAACGCTTCTGCCTGCCCCTGCCCGATGGCATGGCCGACGAGCAGGTGGCCCCGCTGCTGTGCGGCGGGCTGATCGGCTACCGGGCGCTGCGGCTGGCCGGCGATGCGCGGCGGCTGGGGCTGTATGGCTTCGGCTCGGCCGCGCACATGATCTGTCAGGTCGCCGTGCACCAAGGCCGGGAGGTGTTCGCCTTCACTCGCCCTGGGGACGAGCGCGCGCAGGCGTTCGCGCGCGGGATCGGCGCGATCTGGGCCGGCGACAGCCATCACCCGCCTCCGGAGCCGCTCGATGCCGCGCTGATCTTCGCGCCCGCCGGAGCGCTGGTCCCGCAAGCGCTGAAGGCCCTGGCGCCGGGCGGGACGATCGTCTGCGCCGGGATCCACATGTCCGACATCCCTTCCTTCCCCTACGCCGACCTGTGGCAGGAGCGGACGATCCGCTCGGTGGCCAACCTCACCCGTGGCGACGGCCAGCAGCTGTTGGCCCTCGCCCCCCAGGTGCCGATCCGGACCACGGTCACCACCTACCCTCTGGCTCGCGCCGAGCAGGCGCTGTCGGACCTGCGGGCGGGAGCGTTCGAGGGCACCGCCGTGCTGGTGCCGGACACCGTGACCGGGCCGGAGGCTCGCTCAAGCTAGGGTTAGGACATGCCTCTCATCCCCATGGTGATCGAGCGGACCGCGCGCGGAGAGCGTGAGTTCGACATCTACAGCCGACTGCTCAACGAGCGCATCATCTTCCTGGGCACGCCGATCGACGACACCATCGCCAACCTCGTGGTCGCCCAGCTGCTGCACCTGGAATCCGAGGACCCGGACAAGGACATCTCGATGTACATCAACACCCCCGGAGGGTCGATCTACTCGGGACTGGCGATCTACGACACGATGCAGTTCATCAAGCCGGACATCCAGACGATCTGCGTCGGGATCGCGATGTCGATGGGCTCACTGCTGCTGACCGGAGGGGCCAAGGGCAAACGGTTCTCCCTGCCCAACAGCCGGATCCTGATCCATCAGCCCTCAGCCGGCTTCGAGGGCCAGTCGACCGACATCGAGATCCACGCCCGGGAGATCCTCAACATCCGTGGCCGGATCGATCAGATCTACGCCCAGCACACGGGACAGCCGCTGGAGCGCGTGCACGAGGACATGGAGCGCGATCGCTTCTTTAAGGCCGATCAGGCGGTGGAGTACGGGCTCATCGACCGCGTGATCCACAGCCACTGAGCTCGGTCACGTCGAGCCTGTTCAGGTAGCCGGAGCGCGGCGGATCCGGCCCGAGCCCTCGCCCCGGGTCTCCGGCGGCTCGGGCGCAACCGGGCGGGTAAGCGCCCAGACGATCATCAGCGCGCCGAAGATCAGCATTCCGATCCCGGTCCACAGGTTGATGTTGATCCCGGCGGCCTTGTGCTTGACCTGGGAGGAGCCGACGATCCCAACCACGGTGAGGATCGCGCCATAGAGCACGAACAGGCCGCCGATCAGGCGGCGGATGTCAAACCGGTTGGCCGCTCGTGCCGCCTCGATCTCCTCCTCGTCGGTACGGCCGGTTGGCGGCAGCCCCTCTGTCTCCCTCGAAGCTCCGGGTCCCCCGAACGGCCGTTCAGTAGATGACACAAGCGGCTCCTGACGTGGGGGTGGCGACCGGCATCAAATGAAGATGATGTTGAGGACGACGAGAATCGCCAAGGCAACGCCACCGAGCAGGATTGGGGAGCGCCACCAGAGCTTGTCGCGCTCGTCGGCGTTCTCCTCCTCCTCCTCGGCGCGCGTGAGCCCCCACACCAGCCCCCGCAGCTCCTCGGTCGGTTTCGGGCGGGTGACCAGGGAGACCACCACCAACACCACAGCACACGAGAGGAAGGCGATGATCGCCTGCCAGAAGCTGGCGCTGAGCGCTGAGCCGAAGTGGAAGATCGTGTGGTAAGAGTTCAGACGATTGACGATGTAGGCGGCGGCGGTGCCGGCGACCAGGCTGCAAAAACCTCCCCAGGCGGTGGCGCGGCGCCAGAACATGGCGATGATGAAGGTGGCGAACAGCGGGGCGTTGAAGATCGAGAACAGGGTCTGGATGTAGTTCATGATGTTCGAGTAGCCCTTGGCGATGAACGCCGTGGCGATCGAAATCAGGATCCCGCCGATGGTGATCAGACGACCGGCACGCAGGTAATAGGCCGAGTCGCGGTCCTTGGCGAAGTACGCCTGCACCAGGTCATAGGTGACGACGGTGTTGAAGGCGGTCACGTTGGCCGCCACCCCGGCCATGAACGCGGCGATCAGCCCGGTCACGGCGATGCCGAGCATGCCCTCAGGCAGGTAGCTGCCGATCAGTTGCGGAATCGCGGTGTTGTACTGCAGGTTGACGCTGCTGCCGCCGAGGCCCTTGACGGTGACCACGGCGATCAGCCCCGGCAGGATGATGATCGCCGGCAGGAAGATCTTGGGGTAGGCACCGATCAGCGGCGTCCGTCGCGAAGCGGACATGTTGCGAGCCGAGAGGGCGCGCTGGACCTCGGCGAAGTTGGTGGTCCAGTAGCCAAAGCTGAGCACGAACCCGAGCCCGAACACGATCCCCACCCAATCGGAGGCCAGCGGATTGGTGACGTGATGGATGGCCAGTCCCCGCCAGGCGTGCAGCCCCGGCTGGCCGAGCGGCTTAAAGTGCTTGATCCGCTCGGTCAGTCCGTGGATGCCTCCCACGGAATGCAGAGCGACCAGGGTCAACGGCAGCAGGCTGGCGACGATCACGAAGAACTGCAGGACCTCGTTGTAGATCGCCGAGGTCAGACCGCCGAGGGTGATGTACACCAGCACCATCGCCGCCGCCACCAGGATCGCCACCGACACCGACCAACCGAGCATCAGGTGGATGATCAGGGCCAGCGCGAACAGGTTCACGCCCGAGATCAGGACCGTGGCCACCGCGAACGTGCCCGCGTTGAAGGCATGGGTGGCCTCGTTGAAGCGCAGCCGCAGGTACTCGGGCACCGAGCGGACCTTGGCCCCGTAGTAGAAGGGCATCATCACCAGCCCCAGGAACACCATCGCCGGAACCGCGCCGAGCCAGTAGTAGTGAACCGCGGCCACGCCGTACTGAGCGCCGTTGGCGGCTTGGCCGAGGATCTCCAGCGCACCCAGGTTGGCGGCGATGAACGCCAGCCCGGTGATCCAAGCCGGCAGCGAGCGCCCAGAGAGGAAGAAGTCGAGGTCGCTCTTGATCGCCAGCCGGGCCACGAAGCCAATCCCCAGCACGACGACGAAGTAGATCGCCAGGATCGTGTAGTCCAGCGTGGTCGGATGAAGTCTGAGCAAGTCCTGCGTCCTCCTCTCTCAGCCTGCTCTCTACCCCGCGATCAGGAGCTTCACCCAATCATGTGCTCAATCTTGCCCAGGCTGTCTATCTCGATGCGCACGATATCGCCGGATTGGAGGAACCGGGGCGGGTCGAGACCAATGCCAACGCCGCTGGGCGTGCCGGTCAGGATCAGGTCTCCGGGCGCGAGCGTGCAGGTTTGGGCAATGAACTCGATCAGCTCCCCACACGAGAAGATCAGGTCCGAGGTGCGGCTGTCCTGGCGCAGCTCCCCGTTGACCCAGGTTCGCAGGCCCAGGTTCGCCGGATCGGGAACCTCCTCGGCGGTGGTGATCCAGGGCCCCAGCGGGCAGAAGGTGTCGGCGCCCTTGGCCCGGGTCCACTGCGGTTCCCGTCCCTGCAGATCCCGGGCGGTGATGTCGTCGGCGATGCAGTAGCCGACCGCCTCTCCGCCGGCGCCGATCACGATCGTGAGCTCGCCCTCGTAGTCCAGGCGACGCACCACCTCCGGGCAGCGCACCGGGCCGCCGGGTGGCGCCACCGAGCCCCTGACCTTGACGAACACGATCGGCACCTCCGGCCGCTGTCCACCGGTCTCGGCTACGTGGGCGGCGTAGTTGAGCCCGATCGCGTAGATCGTGCCCGGATCCGGCACCGGCGCCAGCAGCGTCACATCCGAGAGCGGCCACGAGCGACCGTCGTGCTCGGGGCGAACCCCGGCGAGGACGTCACGGACGCTCATGCCCCCGGCAAAGGCGCGGACACGATCCTCGAGCACCTCGCCCGCCACCAGATCACCGGCGCCTCCAGGCGCCCGGAATGTCGCCAGCTTCACTGTCCGGCGCTCACCGGCACATCGCTGGATGCCTCCACGTGGGTCACCGGCAGACCCAGCCCGCGCGCCTTGCTGATGAGATCGAGCTTCAACCAGCGCGAGATGCCCAGCGGCAGCGTGGAGATGATGATCTCGTCATAGCTGCCGAGGTTGATCGCGTCGTGGATCGCCATCAACGGCTCGGCGTCGCCGACGCTGCCCTGGACCGCGGCGCCGGCCGCCTCCGAGAGCTTGGGTAGCGCCTGCGCCAATACCCGCTCGGCGTCGTCACCCCCCGCGTCCTGCGGGTCTACGACCCGATGCATTCCGTGGACCTGCCGGGGGACGACGAGGTGGAATCCGGCCGCCCCGCGGCGAGCACGTTCCCGCACCGCGTCTAGCAGTGATGCGGTCGCCGCGGTCTGGTGGGCGACGACGAGGACCTGGGCCGGCTCTGACATGGACTCACCTCCGGCAGACGAAGCGGATGCTCAGCGACCCGAGTATCTCACTCCCGGTCCGTCGAGGGCAACCATTGCTAGGCGCCGCTCATCGACGGCAACCGCTGTCGGCCCCGCGGAGGATCGAGAGCCAGCAGCTGCGGGACGCTGACCAGCCGGTAGTGGCGTTGGCGCAGGCCCGTTATCACCGCCGGCAGCGCCGCCACCGTTTGGCTGCGGTCACCACCTCCGTCGTGCATGATCACGATCGCCCCCGGCGCTGCATGGGACAGGACCGCAGCGACGATCGCCTTGACTCCGGGACGTCGCCAGTCGCCGGGGTCGACCGACCACAGCACCATCAGCATCCGCATGCTGTGCAGCACGCTCAGGGTCACCCGATCGTAGACCCCGTACGGTGGGCGGAACAGGCGCGGGAGCGGCGCCCCGAGGTGGTGCACGGCGGCGGCGGCGCCACCGATCTGCGCCGTCTGGCCGCCCGACCCGAGCTGCACCAGCCAGGCGTGGTTCTCGGTGTGGTCACCGACGGTGAAGCCGTGCTGGAGCTCATCCCGCAGTCCGGCAGAGAAGTAGCGAAGCTGCTGACCGACGACGAAGAACGTCGCCGGAACGTGCATCCGCACCAGGATCCCGACCACGGCTGCGGTGTACGGGCTGGGCCCGTCGTCGAAGGTGAGCGCAATCAGTCGCCGCCCGCGGCCGCCGGAGGTGACGAACGGGGTGTAGCCGAGTACGCGCTGCACTCCGCGATCGTCGCCGGCGGCCGATTGCGGTAGCGGCGCGCGGACGAGGCCGGCTCGCGGCGGGGACGGACTTGGCTGCTTCAGACCCGGCTTGGTGGTTCGCGCCAGCGCGCCCGGACTGTGCGATCCCCCAGCCGCTCCGGTGATCGCCACCAGCGCCACCACGCCGGCGAGGACCAGGAGCAGCAGAATCACCAGCGGTGCACGCGATCGGCGCCGCCGGCCGCGGATCAGCGGGGACGTGTGGCTCACCGGGCGGGCAGGTTAGCGCCCGTCTCGGAGCCGCCCGTGAGCGGGCGACCAGCGCCGGCCCGTCCGTCCCCCGAGGCGTCCCTATGCCAGCCGCGCGGCCAGTGACCGCGCGCCCATGTGCGCGATCGCCTGGATCGAGATCTGCGGATTCACGCCCGAGGCGCTCGGGAATGCTGAGCCCGTCGAACACGTACAGGTCCCTGACCTCCCAGGTCTGGCCGCTGGGATCGCAGGCCGAAGTGGTGCGCGAGCCGCCCATCCGCGCCGAGCCCATGATGTGGAAGGAGCCCAGGTGCACCTCGCCGGACCCGTAGCCGGCCGCATCGGCATCGGCCATGAACTGCTGCCGGCTGCCCGAGCGTCCAGGCTGATAGGAGACCCACTTCGATTGGGAGCTGAAGACGCGTCTGGCTCCGGCGGCCTCGAAGATCTGGGCCGCGCCGTCGAACCCGGTGCGGAGATGACCGGCGTCGAATGGCGACAGCCGGTAGCGCACCACCGGTTCGCCGTCACGGCCGATCCGGACCTCACCGCCGTCGCGGTCACGCAGCAGCACCCCCATCGGCACTGTGCTCGAGAGCCCCTCCATCAGCCCGAAGTGCTCCCGCGCGCCCCGCCACGGGGCGAAGCCGATGAACAGGTGGGGATGGTTGGCCGCGGTCTCGTACTTGAGCCCGTAGCCGTCATGCAGGTCGCGGTGCTGATCTGAGTACAGCGCCTGCATCACGCCTTCCCAGGGCTTCAGCTCCTCGTCGAAGACCCCGAAGATCGCCGCGGCCGGGTGCAGCTTCAGGTGCCGGCCGATGTTCTCGTTGCCCAGACCCGAGCGACGCAGGAGCGCCGGCGTGTGGATGGCTCCGCAGGCGGCGATCACTGCTCGGGCGCGGACGGTCACGCGATGGCCCTCGGACGTGCGCCCGACGATCCCCCGCGCAGCTCCGCGATCGATCACCACCCGCTGCACCCGGGTGCGCACAATCATCCGCGCTCCCGCGGCATGGGCGTCGGCAAGCCAGGTCTTGACCCCGGACTGCTTGGCCCCGACGCGGCAGCCCAGGCCACAGTAGCCACACTCCTTGCCCTGAGCGCAGTGGCGGACCCCGCGGGGCATGGCGTCGACGTGCCACCCGAGCTTGACGCAACCCTCCTGGAGCTTCTGCTCGCGGGTGGAGGGCTGGTTGTGCTCCTGGTTGACCCCCAGCCGGTCGCACACCGCGTCCAAGGCCTGGGTGTAGTCCGGGCCGGCGAAGGCGGGCACGCCGTCGCCTGCCCACTCCCGTCGGATCTCGTCCGGCGTACGGAACGAGGTGCTGTAGTTGACCACGGTCCCCCCGCCCAGGCATGAGCCGGCCAGCAGGGTCACGCTGTGGTCGTGACTGGCGGCGGGGGCGCCCATGTAGAAGCCGGTGAGCGCGGTCCGCTCGGCGCCGTCGAAGTCGGCGTCGTCGTAGTAGTCGCCGGACTCGATCACGATCACGTCGAGGCCGGCCGCGGCCAGCACGCCGGCGGCAGCGCCTCCGCCGGCGCCGGAGCCGACGATCACCACGTCGCACTCCAGGTTCGCATCGCCCTCCACCGCAGTCATCTGCAGCGACTTGGGGGCGGCCTGGGGAAGGGTTCCCAGCGGCCCGTCGTAGCCGATCGCCTCCCAGGCCGGATTGCCGGCGCTACCCACGCCGGGAAGCATGTAGTAGAACAGCAGCGCGGCCTTGCGCAGGGCTTCGAAGACCGCGCGGCGCTGGGGAGAGCGGGAGTCGGCCCAGGACAGCAGGACACGCTCGCGCTGCTGATGGGAGAGGGCGCTGAAGCGCTTGAACCCCACCCCGCCGAGCGCGACCAGCGCCGGGTTGTCCCACAGCGACAGCAGCGTGGCCAGCTGCTTGCGTTCTGACTCGCGCGGGTTCAGCGCCACCGCCGCCAGCACGGCGTCGGCGACGCCCAGCTCATGGGCCGCGGGGACAGCGCCCGTCGGCGGGCAGAACGTGTCGCAGATCTCCTCCAGCGCTCGGCGTTGACGCGGGGTGAGCTCCATGACGGGATCCTCTCAGCTGGAGCTCGGCGCTGCCACGATTCCCGAGCCGCCGGCAATCACCACAGCCGGTACTCGCCTCGGGCGACGACCACGGCAGTGCCTCCGACGGTCACCCGTTCGATTCGCCCGAGGCTTCCGTCGACCTGCGCGTAGAGCACCGACGGTCGCCCGATCTCCTCACCCTGGCGGATCCTGATCCGCGTCCCGAACCCGATCCGTCCGTGGCCGGCGAGATGCACCGCCAACGGCCCCGCCGCCGAGCCGGTGGCGGGATCCTCGGCCACCCCGAGGCCGGGGGCGAACATTCGTGTCCTGACCTGGTCCCCGCTGCCGGCAAAGCAGCTGACGCCAATCGGGCCAAGCCGGCCCAGGCGGCCGAGGTCGGGGGCCAGCGCGCTGACCGCCTCCTCGCTTTCCAGGGCCACGTAGACGTGAACCGGACCGTTTCGGTAGGCCTGCACCGGCAGCGCCGGATCGGCGATGCCGAGCGCGCGGAGCAGCTCGTCGGTCTGCGTCCATGGCTCCGGCACCGGCACCGGCTGCTCCATCTCTCCGAAGGTGATCGCCCCGTCCTCGCGCTCCAGCTTCACCGGCACCGTCCCCGCCCCCGTCTTCAGGTGGACAGCAGGATCATCCAGCGGCTCACCGAGCACGAACGCGGTCCCCAGCACCGGATGGCCGGCGAACGGAAGCTCGGCTGTGGGGGTGAAGATCCGGATCTGCGCCTGCCCGTCCTGACGGTGGAGCACGAACACCGTCTCAGACAGGTTCAGCTCCCTGGCGGTCCGCTGCATCTGGACGGCGTCGAGGTCGCCGGCGTCCGGGAACACCGCCAGCTGGTTGCCCTCCAGCGGGGTGTCGGTGAACACGTCAACGATCACGTAGTGATGCATCAGCGCTCGGCCAGCTCCAGCAGAGCGGTGACGGTTGCCCAGTTGCGGGCGGTCACGCTCACCCCCAACTGCCGGCTCGCCAACGCGCTGGCCAGCCGCGACCGCTGCACCCCGGCGGGATGCCAGGCGTAGACCTCGCGGCCGATGATCTCCACCCGCTCGGGATCGACAGCCAGCTTGCGCAGCCGCGCCGCCGCGAGCTCGTCCAGCGGCCCGGAGAGAAAGCTGACCTGGTAGCGCTTGGGGTTCTCGGCCACGTCGCGGAGCGGGTTGGCGGCCACGACTTCGGCCAGCTCGGCCGCGGTTCGGACCAGGACCGGCACCTGGAGCTCGAACCACGAGGCGATCCGGTCCTGCAGCTCGCGCTCGAGATCGTCGGCTGCCAGCTTGCTGGTGAGCACGATGTTGCCGCTCTGCAGGTAGGTGGCGGGATCCCGATAGCCGGCGGCAGAGAGCCGCTCGCGTAGCACCGGCATCGAGATCCGCTGGTGGGCTCCGAGGTTGATCCCGCGCAGGAGCGCGACCTGTCGGTTCGCCATCAGAACAGCGGCTCCTGTCCTGGACCCGCCCTCCCCGTTCGTGCCCCCGGGGGGCTCTGGCCCAGGGCCAGCGCCAGGTCCCGAGCGATCGCCGCCTCCGAGCGTGAGGCGATCAGCGCCTCGTCGATGCCTTCGACGTGAACCAGCGTGCGGCGCCCGTCGCCACGATCGGGACCCTCCAGCGGCACCAGGGCGTAGATGCGGTCAGCGCGGACGAACTTGCCATAGCCGAGCGAGACCAGTGGGGCGATGCGGGCCATGCCGGCAATCGTATGGGCCCCGGCGGCGGGCCGCCCATGCCCGAAGTGGTCAATCGCCGAGGATCACACCGAGACGACGCTCGAGTGCCTCACCCAGCACCTCACGCATCGATCCGGGCTCGAAGCGCTCGACCAGCGCCGAAAGGAAGCCCTCGATCACCAGCCGCTTGGCGGTGGCCTCGCTGATGCCCCGGGAGCGCAGGTAGAACAGCTGCTCGGGATCGACCTGGGCCACCGCGGCGGCGTGGGTGCAGCGGACGTCGTTGGCCTGGATCTCCAGCCCGGGAATGGCGTCGGCGTGCGCGCGCTTTGAGATCAGCAGGTTACGAGACTCCTGGAACGCGTCGGTCTTCTGAGCGCCGGGATCGACGATGATGTTCCCCTTCCAGACCGCGCTCGAGCGGCCCTGGAGCACTCCCCGGAAGGCGAGATCAGAGGTGGTGTGGGGGGCGGCGTGCTCCTGGGTGGTATCGAAGTCGATGTGCTGGCGGCCATGGCTGGCGTAGGCGCCGGTGACCCGGGCATCGGCACCCTCGCCCCCCAGGCGGGTCTCCATCCGCACCCGTCCGCGCGCAGAGCCGAAGCCCAGGGCGACCCAGTCCAGGCGACCGTTGCGGGCAATCTCGGCTCGCTGGGTGCCGAACACCCAGCTGCGCTCGGACAGCGCCTGGCCGCAGACGTAGCGGAGCCCGGCGTTGTCGCCGACCACGAGCTCGGTGACGACGTTGAACACCCCGTCGAGATCCTCGGCGCCGGAGAGGTATTGCTCCCAGACCTCGGCCTGGGCCCCGGGCTCGAGCACGATCAGCGTGCGGTGGTCGAGCTCAGTGCCACTCTGGGTCTGAACCTGAGTCAGCAGCAGCGGATGCTCCAGCACCACCCCGCGGGGCACATAGACGAACGCGCCGCCGCCCAGGCTGGCGTCGTTGCGGGCCACGAACACGTCGGCCTGATCGCTGACCACCGATCCCAGATGGGCTTCCAGCAGCTCGGGGTGGCGCTCAGCCGCCTGCTCCAGTCCGAGCACGATCACGCCCTCGGGCAGCTCCCCGGTGACCGTGACGGCGCCGCCGTCGAGCTGACGCAGCTCGATCCGCGCCGGGGGGATGAACAGCGGCTCCACCGAGACGGCCTCCGAATCCTCTGGTGCCGGCGCGTAGGCGCCAAGGTCCAGCTCGGAGATGTCGGTGAACTCCCAGCCCGGCCGACCCTTGAAGCTCGGCAGCTCGAGGTGCTCGATCAGCTCGGTTGCCTGCTGGCGGCGCCGGGCCAGCAGACCGGTCCCACCGCTACCCAATCGAGCCCTCCATCTGCAGCTCGATCAGCCGGTTCATCTCCACCGCGTACTCCATCGGGAGCTCCTTGGTGATCGGCTCGATGAAGCCGTTGACGATCAGCTTGGAGGCCTCCTCCTCGGGGATGCCGTGCGAGCGCAGGTAGAACAACTGGTCCTCCCCGACCTTGGAGACCGTCGCCTCGTGACCGACGTTGACGTCGTCCTCGCCGATCCTGATCGTCGGGTAGGTGTCAGAGCGCGACTGCTCGTCGAGCAGCAGCGCGTCGCAGACGACCTTGGAGCGCGCGCCGTGGGCGCCCTTGGCGATCTCCAGCAGCCCGCGATAGGAGCCGCGGCCACCGTCCTTGGAAATCGACTTGGCGAAGATGTTGGAGGTTGTGTTGGGGGCGGCGTGGATGATCTTGCCGCCGGCATCCTGATGCTGGCCCTTGCCGGCGAACGCAATCGACAGGATCTCCCCGTGGGCGCGCTCACCCAGCAGGTACACGCTGGGGTACTTCATGGTCAGCTTCGAGCCCAGGTTGCAGTCGACCCACTCCACCGTCGCGTCCTCGTGGGCGACCGCTCGCTTGGTCACCAGGTTGAAGACGTTCGCCGACCAGTTCTGGACGGTCGTGTAGCGAATCCGCGCCCCCGGCTTGGCGACCAGCTCGACGACCGCGGAATGGAGGGATGATGCGCTGTAGGTCGGGGCGGTGCAGCCTTCTACGTAGTGCACGTAGGAGCCCTCGTCGGCGATGATCAAGGTCCGCTCGAACTGCCCCATCGACTCAGTGTTGATGCGGAAGTAGGCCTGCAGCGGCATCTCGACGTGCACTCCCGGCGGTACGTAGACAAACGATCCGCCCGACCACACGGCTGAGTTGAGCGACGCCAGCTTGTTGTCGTTGGGCGGAATGATCGTGGCGAAGTGCTCGCGCACGAGGTCCTCATGCTCGCGCAGCCCCGAGTCCATGTCCATGAAGATCACGCCCTGCTTCTCCAGGTCCTCGCGCACCTGGTGGTAGACCACCTCGGACTCATACTGGGCGCCGACGCCGGACAGGAACTTCCGCTCGGCCTCGGGGATCCCGAGCCGGTCGAAGGTGTTCTTGACGTCCTCGGGCACGTCGTCCCACGAGCGCTCGGCCCGTTCGGAGGCGCGGACGAAGTAGTGGATGTCGTCGTAGTCGACCTCGGCCAGCATCGGCGAGCCCCAGGTCGGCTGCGGGCGGGCGAAGAAGTGATCCAGCGCCTTGAGGCGGAAGTCGCGCATCCACTGAGGCTCGGACTTGAACTCCGAGATCTTGGCCACGATCTCCCGGTTGATTCCCTTGGGCGCCTTGTACAGGTAGTTCTCGGCGTCGTGGAAGCCGTAGCGCTCGGTGTAATCGGCGTTGATGTCGCGCAGCTGATCGTTCTCGCTCAGCGGCGGGGCCACGGGAACCGTCGTGTCGGGAGTAGCCACTACTCCACCTCCAGCTTGATCTTCTGGTCTTCGATGAGCACCGGGAAGGTGTCCACCGCTACGTACGCGGGCAGGGTCTTGGGCGCCCCGGTCCTCAGGTCGAAGAGCGAACCGTGGCGCGGGCACTCGATCGTGCACGTGCCCTGATCCAGCTCGCCTTCCACCAGCGGGCCGTTGTCATGGGAGCAGCGATCCTCGATCGCATAGATCGTGCCGGCGCAGTTGAACACGCCGATCTCCAGGTCCTCCCACTGCACCAAGCGGACACCTCCTGGGGCGAGTTGGTCCTGGGGGCAGACTTCGATGATCTCGGGCACGTAAGTCCTAGCGTGGGGATCGGATTTCCAGTGGGATCATAGCGGTCACCCTCCTCCGCGCCGGCGCCGCGCCTCGGCACCCTGGCCGCGCCTGCGACCTCGGGCGCCACCTGCACCACCCGCTGAGCAGCTCAGCCCCCGGCTGCCTGGGGATCGGCGGTGGAGGCCGGCTGTCGCGCCTGACCCTCCCCGCCCCGGCTCTCCCCTTCGGTCGCCAACCGGCTGCGGCGCACGGAGTAGCTGAAGTAGATGATCAGCCCCACCGCCATCCAGATGAGAAATCGCAGCCACGTGGTGCCTTGGAGGTTGAGCATCAGCCACAGCGAGGCCAGCACCGAGAGAATCGGGACGAGCGGCACCAGCGGGGTGCGGAACGGACGTTCGAGGTCGGGGCGGGCACGGCGCAGGAAGATCACCCCGACCGACACCAGCACGAATGCGAACAGCGTGCCGATGTTGACCAGCTCGCTCAACGTCTTCAACGACAGGAAGAAGGCGAGCGCGGCCACGACCACGCCGGTGATCAGCGTCGTCACGTAGGGGGTCCCGAACCGTTCCGAGAGCCTGGAGAACACGGGCGGCAACAGTCGGTCTCGGCTCATGGCGAAGAACACCCGGCTCTGGCCCATCAGCAGGACCAGGATCACCGAGGTGATCCCGGCCAACGCACCGTAGGCGACGACCGTGGCCAGTGTGTGCTGGTGAACCGAGATGAACGCGCTCGACAGGGGAGCGGCGTAGTTGATCTGGTTGTACTTGACCATCCCGGTGAGCACCAGCGAGACGGCGACGTAGAGGATCGTGCAGATCCCCAGAGAGAGCAGGATTCCGATCGGCAGGTCGCGCTGGGGCTTGCGTGTCTCCTCGGCGTTGGTGGCGACCACGTCGAAACCGATGAAGGCGAAGAACACCAGCGCGGCGCCGCTGAAGATCCCGGAGATCCCGAAGGCACCGGGGCCGATCCCGATGTCCTGAATCAGCGTCTTGGTGGAGCTGCCGCCAGGTGCGGGCTTGGAGCCGGACGGTGGAATGAACGGATGGAGGTTCTTCGATTTCACGTAGGAGAGCCCGGCGACGATCACCAGCAGGATGATCACCAGCTTGATGGCCACGATCACCGCGTTGACCGTGCTCGAGGTGCGTACACCGAGGCACAGCAGTCCCGTGATCACCAACACGATCCCGGCGCCGAACACGTTGTGTCCGTTGGCGATGAGCGAGCTCGACACGTTCAGATGAAACGGCGCCGAGTTCAGCACCACCTGGAAGTACTGCGACCATCCCGACGCCACCGTTGCCGCCCCGAACGCGAGCTCCAGCATCAGGTCCCAGCCGATGATCCAGGCGACGATCTCCCCAAGGCTGGCGTAGGAGAACGTGTACGCCGACCCGGCCACCGGCACCGAGGAGGCAAACTCGGCATAGCAGAGGCCGGCCAGCCCACAGGCAATCGCCGCGGCGACGAAAGAGAGCGCGATCGCCGGACCGGCCTCCGTCCCCGCCGCCTCGCCGGTGAGGACGAAGATCCCGGTGCCGATGATCACGCCGATGCCGATCCCGGTCAGCTGCACCGGACCCAGCGAGCGTCGCAGCCCCTGTCCGGGCTCTTCGATCTCGGCCAGCGTCTGCTCGATCGGCTTGGTGCGCATCACGTTCATGCGCGGGAGCTTCCCCGGCAGCGATCGTTTCATGCGGATCCCGGCGAGCGCGCCGCGGGCGTCGTCGTGATCGGAGCAGAAGGCGTGGCTTGAGCTGCCTCGCAGTCGCGAACAGCGAAACCGTCAAAATCGCACGATCGAGGGCCCGATGAGAAATGGCTGAGCGATATTGCCGCCCAAGACGGATTGGAGCGACCACGGAGGACATCGGCGACCCCGGCGGTGCGATCTTGACGGCGTCATGACGGCACCGACGGGGACGCACCAGAATCGGCTCCATGCCTGAGCTGCCCGAGGTCGAGCGCGCGCGGCGGACGCTCGAGCACACGTTGGGGCGCCGGATCGCCGCCGTCGACGACCGCGATGCCTACGTGTGCCGGCCCCATGCCGCCGGTGAGATCGCCGACGCGCTCACCGGCCACGTCCTCGCCACCGCCCACCGGCGGGGCAAGTTCCTGTGGCTGGAGACCGAGCACGGCCCGGTGGTGGGACTGCATCTGGGCATGGCCGGCCACATCGTTCTGAATCCCGAGCCCAGTTCACGCTGGGATCGGTTCACGATCAAGTTCGAGGACGGCAGCGGGTTCGCGCTCCGGGACAAGCGGCGCCTGGGCCGGGCGATCCTCAACCCCGACTTCACCCACGTCGGTCCCGATGCCCAGGACGTGGGCCGAGCTGAGTTTCGCCGGCTGATCGGCCAGGGCCGGACCCCGGTCAAGGCCCGCCTCCTCAACCAGCACGCGATCTCCGGGGTCGGGAACCTGCTCGCCGACGAGGCGCTGTGGCGAGCTGAGATCGCGCCGGGACGAGCGGTTTTGGAGCTGTCACTCGAGGATCTCGACCGGCTTCGTCGCCAGCTGCGCCGGGCTCTGCGCTCGGCCATCGATAGGGGTGGCGCCCACACCGGCGCGTTTGCCGCCGCCCGCGGTCGTGAGGGCACCTGTCCTCGGGACGGCCATCCTCTGCATCGGGCCACGATTGGCGGACGGACCACCTACTGGTGTCCGCTGTGCCAGACCTAGCGAGGCCGGCGGGCGACTACGCCGCGTCCGCGCCGCTCTCCGGCTCCCAGTCGACGGCCTGACCCAGCGACGCGCTCTTCAGCACCTTCAACGACAGCAGCGCGCACTTCAGCCGGGTGGCGGAAATGTCGATCCCCAGCAGCTCGAGGACGAAGCCGCGATCCAGCGAGCGCAGGTCCTGGACCCGCATTCCCTTGACCTCGTCGGAGGTCATCGAAGCCGCGGCCTGAGAGATCGCGCAGCCGTGGCCGGAGAAGCGAATGTCCTCGATCGTGCCCTGGCTGTCGACAGCCAGCATCACCGTCAGCTCGTCGCCGCACAGCGGGTTGAGGTCGTGGAACTCCAAGTCCACCCGCTCGAGCTCCGACGCCGGCGGCGTGAAGTTGTGCGGGTGCTTGTAGTGATCGAGGATGTTCTCGCGGTAGAGATCGTCCATGGGATCCACGGTAGCGACGGCTAAAGCTGCAGCACTCGCCGCACCTCGGCCAGGCCCTCGAGCAGCCGGTCGATATCCGCGCCCGAGTTGTGCACGGCAAACGACGCCCGGGTGGTGGCGCTGGTCCCGAGTCGGCGCATCAACGGTTGAGCGCAGTGGTGTCCGGCGCGGACGCAGACACCGCTGCGGCCCAGGATCTCGCCGACGTCGTGGGGATGGGCGCCGGCCAGGGTGAACGACACCAGCGCGCCGCGATCGGCGGCGGCGGGCGGACCGTGCACATCCAGCTCCGGGATCTCCGCCTCCAGTCGGGCCAGCGTCTGCGCTACCAGCGCCACCTCGTGGGTGCGTATCCGCTCGATGCCGAGCTCGCAGATCCAGTCCACCGCGGCTCCGAGTCCGATCGCCTCAGCGATCTGTGAGGTGCCGGCCTCGAACTTCCACGGCAGGTTGGTCCAGGTCGACTCCTCAGCGGCCACGGTGCGGATCATGTGGCCACCGCCGATGAACGGCGGCATCGACTCGAGCAGCTCGCGCCGGCCGTGCAGCACGCCGATGCCGGTGGGACCGTAGGCCTTGTGGCCGGTCCAGACATAGAAGTCGGCATCCACCGCCCGCAGGTCGACCGGCAGCTGGGGCACGGCCTGGCTGCCGTCGATCAGCACCCGGGCTCCGGCCTCATGCGCGCGGCGGGTGATCTCCTCCACCGGGTTGATCGTGCCCAGCACGTTGGAGACATGGACCAGTGCCACCAGCTTGGGGCCCCGGGCCAGGAGCAGGTCGAGCGCATCCAGGTCCAGCAAGCCGTCCTCGCTCACCGGCACGTAGGCGAGCTCGGCCCCGCGGTCCTGGCAGAGGATCTGCCAGGGCACGATGTTGGAGTGATGCTCCATCTCGGTAAGCACGACCAGGTCCCCGCGGCCGACGTTCTGGCGCCCCCAGGTGTAGGCGACCAGATTGATGGCCGCGGTGGCATTGGCGGTGAAGATCGTCTCCGGGCTGCTCGAGCCCAGCCACTCGGCGATCCGCCGGCGCGCGCCCTCGTACAGCTCCGTCGCCTCCACCGCCAGGGGATAGACGCCGCGGTGAATCGACGCGCGGCACTCGGTGTAGTACCGGGTCATCGCATCGATCACCGGCTGAGGGGTTTGCGATGTGGCGGCGCTGTCGAGATAGGTGATCGGATGGCCATCGATCTCCCGGGACAGGACCGGGAACTCAGCCGCCACCTCCCGCGGTGGGGCAGTGGCGCTCAAACCGCAGCCTCGATCTCGTCGGTGATCCAGCCGTAGCCCTTGGCCTCGAGCTCGTCGACCAGCTCGGGACCGCCCTGCTTGACGATCCTTCCCTGGTACATGACGTGCACGTGGCTGGGCTGCACCAGGTGCAGGATGCGCTGGTAGTGGGTGATGATGAGCACACCCATCTCCGGACCGGCGACGGAGTTGACGCCGTTGGCCACTACCCGGAGCGCGTCGATGTCCAAGCCCGAGTCGGTCTCGTCGAGGATCGCCAGCTGCGGCTTTTGCAGCGCCAGCTGCAGGATCTCCATCCGCTTCTTTTCTCCGCCGGAGAACCCCTCGTTGAGGTAGCGGCCGGCGAACTCGCGGGGCACGCTGACGAGCTTCATCGCCGTCTCGACGGTCTGACGGAACTCCTTGAGGGGAATCGGCTCCTCGCCGCGGGACTCGCGATGGGCATTGAGCACCGTGCGCAGGTACTTGGTCACGGTCACCCCGGGCACTGCGACCGGGTACTGGAAGGCCATGAACAGGCCCGCGCGCGCGCGCTCGTCGGTTTCGGCGTCAGTGATGTCCTCTCCACCCCACACGATCTGGCCGTCGGTGACCTCGAAGTTGGGATGGCCCATGATCGCGTTGGCCAGCGTCGACTTGCCACTGCCGTTGGGCCCCATCAGCGCGTGGATCTCGCCCGCGCCGACACTCAGCTCCAAGCCGCGCAGGATCTCCTTGTCCCCGGTACGGACGTGAAGGTTTCGGATCTCTAGGTCTGGCATCTCGGGCTTTCGACTTGGGGAACGTTCACAGCGCCGCCGCGGTCACCGGCTCGGCGCGGCGCGAGAACTCCACCAGCTCGGCCAGAGTCGTGGTCTGCAGCGAGCGGATGATCCCGCCCTGCACCCGCGTCCACAGCAGCTTGGTGGCGCATCCACGTCCGGCATCGGGCAGGTGCGAGCACAGTACGCGCGCGGTGTGGTCGTGCACGAAGCACTCCATCGGGGCAATCGAGCCTTCGAGTGCCTGCACGACCTCGTCCATGCTGATCTCATCCGCCGGCCGCGCCAGCCAGTAGCCGCCGTGGGCGCCGCGCGCGCTCATCACCAGGCCAACCTTGCGCAGCCGGGCCACGACCTGCTCCAGATAGGCCAGCGGCAGTCCCTCGGCATCGGCGATGGCCTTGAGACTCGTGGGATGCTCGGGTGATTGGCGGCCGAGCTCGACCATCAAGCGCACGCCGTACTCGGCCTTGGAGGAGAAGATCACTGCTAAATCCTACCAGCCGAGTAGGTTATTTGAATCGGCCCGCCTCTGGATGGCGGGCCCGGTGATTTGGCTTGTCCGGGGCTGTAGGGTGAGCCGGCATGGACGTTGGGGGCCTGGCCACGTCGCCGGAGATCGCGCACGCTGCTCAGCTGGGGCGGGCGCACGGCCGCCTGGGAATCGACACCGAGTTCATGTCCGAGGGTCGCTACCGGGCGCTGCTGTGCCTGGTCCAGGTCGCCGTCGACGACGACCACGATGAGCACGGGACGCGCATCGTCCTGATCGATCCGCTGAGCGAGCCCGACATCAGCCCTCTGGCGCAGCTGCTGGCCGATCCCGGCGTGGAAGTGATCCTGCACGCCGGCCGGCAGGACGTGGCGATCCTGGGACGGGTGTGGCGCACGGAGCTCACCAACATCTTCGACACCCAGCTGGCGGCCGGATTTGCCGGCGCCAGCGCGCAGAGCGGCTATGGCAACCTGCTCGGCTCGGTGCTCGGCCGCCGGGTGGGCAAGACCGCCAGCTACACCCGCTGGGACGCCCGGCCCCTGAGCGCCGAGCAGCTGAGCTATGCCGCCGAGGACGTGGCTCATTTGCTGGAGTTGACCGACGAGCTCCAGCGGCGACTGGAGTTCTCGCAGCGCCTGCAATGGGCGCGCGAGGAATGCCGCCGGCTGGAGGGCGCCACCGACGAGCGCGATCCACTCGTCGCCTGGGAGCGCCTGCCGCGTGTTGGCCAGCTGGATCCACGGGCGCGCGCGGTGGCCCGGGAGCTCGCCGCCTGGCGCGAGCGAACGGCAGCCGGGGAGGACCGGCCGGTGGGCTCGGTGCTGGCCGACGCGCCGCTGGTGGAGCTGGCCAAGCGCCAGCCTTCGAGCTCACAGGGCCTGGAGCAGATCCGCGGTCTGCATCCCTCAACGGTGCGCCGTCGCGGTGAGGCGATCGTGGCGGCGATCCGGGCCGGGGAGGCGGCGCCCCCGATTCCCCGAGAGGAGCCCCGCGGTCGCTCGGAGCCGGCGGACGCGCCGCTGATCGCGCTCGCCGAGGCGCTGCTGCGCGCGCGGGCGTTGGAGGCCGGACTGGCCTACGAGCTGATCGCCTCCCGCAGCGAGCTCGAGCAGATCGTCGGCGCCGCCCGCCGCGGCGAGCCCGAGCCGCAGCTGCGAACGCTGTCGGGCTGGCGGCGCGAGCTGGTCGGCGGCGACCTCCACGATCTGCTGCACGGGCACTGCGCGATCGCGGTCGGAGCGCAGCGTCGGCTCGAGCTTCAGGCCCGTTAGGCTGCGCCCTGCTCGAGCAGCATCGACAGTGCCGGTGCGTGGGCGAAAATCGCCTGGCTGAGGGCCAACGTGACCGGCCGGGAGCGCCGGATCCAGCCTAGGTCGATTCCCTTGAGGTCGCCGGTAGGGGTGGCGTAGGTCACGCGCAGCTTGTGCCCCGGCGAATCGGCGGCGTGCTCGTCGCCGATGTCACCGTCGGCGCCGCTCCAGCCCAGCTTCAGCAGGTGGCGGTGCTCGCTCTTGAACAGGGTGTCCGCGTCGCGGTAGCGCGGCGCCACCACCACCACCTCCCAGGCGCAGAAGGCATTGGCTCCGGTGTCGCAGACGTGGACCTTGACCGAGATCCGCGCGCCCGCCACCAACGGCAGGCGGGAGAGCTGCGGGGTGCGGGGGGAGTCGGCGCCGCAGCCTGAGATGGCAAGGATCAGCGCCGCGAGGGGAACCAGGCTGAGAGGCCGTCGGGGAAAGACTCTTACTCTACGGCCGGTCATGGGATGCCAGCTAAGCGTAGCCGTGGCCGCACGGCGGGTATGAGCGGTCTCGGCGCCGGCCGCTACGCGTTCGGCGTAGCCACGCTGCTGATTCTGGCCGGATCGCTGGGCCACGCCGCGGTGCTGGTCCGCCGCCGCCTGCTGAGCGACTGGTCCGGCGCCCCCGCGCGGCTGGCCGAAGCGGTAATCGGCCTGGCGCTGCTGACGGCGCTGATGCAGCTCCTCGGCGCGCTGGGCCTGTTCAAGCCGGCTCCGCTCGTCATCGGTGCCATCGCAATTGGCCTGGGGACCGCGAGAGCGCGTGGGAGGCCCGGACGCTTTCACGCTCGCGTAGCACAGCGTGAAGCGCCCGGGCTCCCAAGGCGCCGTGCGGCCATGCTGGTCGTTGCCGCAGTTGTCGCAGTTGGCGCCGTTTACGCCGAGTGGACCGGCCCCACCCTGATCTCCTACGACGTTGGCATCCGCACCTTCGACACGCTGTGGTACCACCTGCCGTGGGCGGCATCGTTCGCGCAGTCTGGCCAGATCACGACGCTGCACTTCACCGACGTCGAGTACCTGACGGCGTTCTATCCCGCCACCGCGGAGCTGTTCCACGGGCTCGGCATCGTGCTGTTCGGCGGCGATCTGCTCTCGCCGGGTTTGAACTTGCTGTGGCTGGCCCTGGTGTTGCTGGCGGCGTACTGCGTCGGGGCACCGCTGGGCGCCGGGGTGCTGACGCTGCTCGGCGGCGCGCTGGCGATGGCCACGCCTATGATGCTGCTCTCCCAGGCCGGCAGCGCCGCCAACGACGTGGTCGGGGTGTTCTTCCTGATCGCCGCGGTGGCCTTGGTCCTGCGCGAGCCGGAGCAGCCGGCGGCGTTGGTTCTGGCGGCGATCGCCGCCGGGCTGGCGGTCTCGGTGAAGCTGTCGCTGCTGGCACCGGTCGTGGGGTTGACGATCGCCGTGCTGGCGTGGCGGCGGCGCGCTGATAGCGCCCGGGTATGGGTCCTGCCGCTGGCGCTTGCCGGCGGCTTCTGGTACCTGCGCAACCTGATCGCGGTCGGCAATCCGCTGCCGTGGCTGGACCTCCCCGGGCTGGCGGTGCCGGCTGCGCCGGTGCAGGCCCACACCGCGTTCTCGGTCGCCCACTACCTCCTTCAGGGTCGGTTCTGGTCCGGGTTCGCGGTCCCCGGGCTGACGGCGGGATTCGGCCCCTGGTGGTGGGCCGTGGTCGGCGCGGTGGTGGTGGGACCGCTGCTGTGCCTGGCGCCCGGAGCCGATCCGCGGGCCCGGCTAGTGGGGGTCGTCGCGCTCGCCTCTCTGCTGGCCTACCTGGTCACCCCGGAGAGCGCGGCCGGCCCGGCGGGCCATCCGCTGGGGTTCGCGTTCAATCTCCGCTACAGCGCTCCGGCGCTGACGCTGTCGCTGTTGGCACTGCCGCTGGCGCCGGTGCTGCGGGGCGCACGGGGGCAGATCATCGTGCTCGGCGCTCTGGGGGCGATGCTGGTGGCCACGCTGACGGTCCCGCGGCTGTGGCCGGGGGGACACGTGCTCGGCCAGGTCGTGATCGGCGCCGGGGCGACTCTGGGGGCTCTGGTGGCTCTGGGTGCGCGGGGGGCGGTGATCCCGACGTTCAGCAGCCCCGGCGCCGCTCGCGCCCGGGTTCAGCGGGCACAGTCGATCCCGGCGCTTCGCCCGGGTCTGGTGCTCGCGCTCATCGCGATGGCTGTGGTCCTGGCCGCCGCCGGCTTCGCCGGTCAGCGCCGCTATTTCCGCCGCCGCTACGGCTTTCACCCCCGAATCTCCCAACTGTCGCGGACGTGGGCGTTCTTTCGTCACGTTCACGACGCGCGGGTCGGCGTCGTCGGCACCTTCGGCGGCTTCTTCGCCTACCCGCTGTACGGCGTCGACGGCTCCAACCACGTGCAGTACATCGCCGCTCACGGACCGCACGGGTCGTTCACCGCGATCGGGAGCTGCCCGGGCTGGCGCCGGGCCGTCAACGCGGCCAGGCTGCGGTACCTGGTGACCACGCCGGCCCGGGACCCGTGGCACTCGCGGGTGCTGGTGCCCTCGGCCGAGGGGGCCTGGACCGCTGGCGATCCAGCCGTGACGATCGCCTTCCAGGGTCGGGCCGGGAGCGGGTACATCACCGTGTTCGCAGTCCACGGCCGGCTTGATCCGAGCCGCTGCCCGCCGTCGTCCAGATAACCTGCGTGCCGATGTCCGCCACCGCCGAGAACCTCTCCGACCCCGAGCTGCTGGCCACCGAGTGGGACCTCGAGCCGCTTGTCGACGGCGCCGAGGATGGCGGCGTACAGCGTCAGCTCGATCGCGCGCTGCAGCTGGCACGCGAGTTCTCGCAGCGCCACGCGGGCAACGTCGGCCGGCTCGACGCCGCCGGGCTGATCGCGGCGATGCACGAGCTCGAGGCGATTCACGAGCTCGTCGGGAAGGCGGGTTCGTATGCGTCGCTGCGCTTTGCCACCGACACCGCCGACCCGGCGCGCGGTGCCTTGCTGGCACTGGTGCAGGAGCGGGCGACGGAGATCGAGACGCTGCTGCTGTTCTTCGAGCTGGAGTGGGCCGAGCTGGACGATGACCGCGCCGACGAGCTACTGCGTGCCGACGGACTGGAGTTCTGCCGCCACCACCTGCGCAGCGCGCGGCGCTATCGACCGCACCTGCTCTCCGAGCCCGAGGAGAAGATCCTGGCCGAGAAGTCGATCTCCAGCCAAGCCGCGTGGAGCCGCTTGTTTGGTGAGCTGGTTTCGGCCCTGCGGGTCAGGCTGGACGGGCAGGATTCCTCGCTGGAGGTGGCCCTCAGCCGCCTGCAGGCGCCCGAGCGCGAGCGGCGCCGGGAGGCCGCGGAGGCGGTCAGCGCCACACTCGCCCCCGGGCTGCGGACGCGCGCGTTCATCCTCAACACGCTCGCCCAGGACAAGGCGGTCGAGGACCGGCTGCGCGGCTACCCGCACTGGCTGGCCGCCCGCAACCTGGCCAACGAGGCCTCGGATGCCTCGGTGATGGCGTTGATCGAGGCCGTTCGGGGCCGCTACGAGATCCCGCAGCGGTGGTACCGGCTCAAGGCGAAGCTCCTCGGCGTGGAGCGAATCGCCGACTATGACCGCGCGGCACCGGTGCTGCCCGAGGACATCACTTTCTCGTTCGCAGAGGCCCGCGAGCTGGTGCTCGAGACCTATAGCGCGTTCTCGTCGCAGGCCGGGAACGTCGTCCGCCGCTTCTTCGACGAGCGGTGGATCGACGCTCCGGTCCGCGAGCACAAGCGTGGAGGGGCGTTCTGCGCCTACACCGTGCCCAGCGTCCACCCCTACGTGCTGCTGAACTTCACCGCTCGCCGCCGCGACGTGCTCACCATGGCCCACGAGCTCGGCCACGGCCTGCATGCCGCGCTGGCCCAGCAGCAAGGCGTGTTTCACCAATCGACGCCGCTGACGCTGGCCGAGACGGCCTCGGTGTTCGGCGAGGCGCTGACCTTCGGACGGATGCTGCAGGCCGCCGGCGATGACGACACGCGGCTGGGCCTGCTCGCCGACCGGATCGACGGTGCGATCGCCACTGTGTTCCGCCAGATGGCGATGAACCGCTTCGAGCACCTCGTGCACACCGGCCGCCGCCGTGAGGGCGAGCTGTCGGTCGAGCGCATCGGCGAGCTGTGGGTGGAGACCCAGGCGGAGCTGTTCGGAGACTCGGTGGAGATCACCGATGGCTACCGGACGTGGTGGTCCTACGTGCCGCACTTCATCAACACTCCCGGGTATGTGTACGCCTACGCCTACGGGCAGCTGCTGGCGCTGTCGGTCTACCAGCGCTACCTGGAGGAGGGCGAGGAGATGGTTCCCCGGTACCTGGAGCTACTCGCGGCCGGCGGCTCACGCAGCCCCGAGGAGCTGGGCGCGGTCGTGGGCATCGACCTCGCCGATCCGGGGTTCTGGGAGCGAGGGCTGGACCTCGTCGAGCGCCAGCTGGGCGAGGCCGAGGCGCTGGCCGGGCAACGGCCGGGTCGAGGCGCTTGATCTGAGCGCTTGACATCGGCGCGGTTGATCTGCTTTACATACGCCGTCGCCTGGAGAGGAGAGGGTATGAGAAGAGTTCAGCGCGTGCTGGCGGTCAGCGGGGCCGCGCTGGTGGGAACACTGGCCCTGACCGCGGCCGCATCTGCCCAGCTGCCGGTGATCTACAACAGCGCCTACGGCTTCGCGCACATCAGCCCGACGGCCAGTCCGCCGGGGGCGAACAACTTCTCCTGCCGTCCCACTGCGGCGCATCCCCGCCCGGTGATCCTGGTCCACGGAACCTCCGAGGACATGGCCGACAACTGGCAGGCACTGTCGCCGCTGCTGGTCAACAACGGCTACTGCGTGTTCGCGTTCAACTACGGCTCGTATGCCGGGAGCGGGCAGATCGGCATTTACGGAATCGGCGACATCCCCGCCTCCGCGGCTCAGCTGGCGAGCTTCGTCGGCCAGGTCCTGACGTCGACCGGGGCCAGGCAGGTCGATCTCGTCGGACATTCCCAAGGCGGGATGATGCCGCGCTATTACCTGAAGTTCCTCGGCGGCGCCGCCAGGGTGCACACGCTGGTGGGACTGGCGCCGTCCAACCATGGGACGACGCTCGACGGGCTGGCGACGCTGGCGAGCTACTTCCCTGGGGCCAGCCAGTTCGTCCCCGCGCTGTGCCCGGCATGCGCTCAGCAGGAGCAGGGTTCGGCGTTTCTCACCAACCTCAACCGCGGCGGCGATACCGTCGCGGGCGTCAGCTACACCGTGATCGAGTCGCGCTACGACGAGGTCGTCACCCCCTACACCTCGGCGTTCCTCACGGGCCCGGACGTCACCAACATCACCCTTCAAGATCAGTGCGCGCTGGACTTCGGTGAGCACCTGTCGATGGCCTATGACCACATCGCCGATGCCGACGCGCTGAGTGCCCTGGACCCTGCCCACCCGCAGCACCCGACGTGCACGTTCATCGCGCCGGTGGCCGGCGGGTAGTCACCGGCACCGAGCCGGCACGCTCCTAGCCCGGCGAGGCAGGTGCGGCTCGTGCGCTGCCGCGTCAGCGTGGTCAGTGTCGGGACGCTCGGGACCCGCCGACCTTGCGCGTACGCCCCCGCTCCTCCTGACGCTCGACGACCTGGGCGATCAGCCTCAGCACCTGCTCGACGCCCGTGGCCTTGGCGTCGCCCTTCTGGAAGGCCTCGCGCCAATGCTTGACGTTCCCCTTGGTCGCCAGCTCGTTGAAGTGCGAGCGCGGCACCTCCAGCCGCACCTTGGCGTCGGCAGCGATGTCCTTGCTCACCTTGGGACCGGGGAGCTCCACGCGGTAGAGCTGAATGTCCCCGCGCCCCCGGAGCTCGAGTCCCACCACCAGCTTCAACTGCGCCAGCGCCGGCACCTCGTCGAGAAACCGGGTCACGGCTGTCTCGATCAGGGTCTTGGTGTCCGAGGGAGAAGCCAGACGGCTGAGTTTACGCGGCGCACATCACGGGCGCGCGACAGCGCGCCGCTAGAGCTTGTGGCGCTGGAGCAGCTTGCGGCCGATCACCATCCGCTGGATCTCGCTCGTGCCCTCGCCGATCAGCAGCAGCGGCGCGTCACGATAGAGCCGCTCGATCTCGTACTCCTTGGAATAGCCGTAGCCGCCGTGGATGCGGAAGGCCTCTTCAACGCAGAAGCGCCCGGCCTCGGAAGCGAACAGCTTGGCCATTCCCGCCTCCAGATCGCTGCGGTCGCCCGCGTCCTTGAGCCTGGCCGCCCGGATCGTCAGCAGCCGCGCCGCCTCGACCTGGGTGGCCATATCGGCGAGCTTGAACTGGATCGCCTGATGCTGGGCGATCTCCTTGCCGAACGCCTTGCGCTCCTGGGAATACCTCAGCGCCAGCTCGAGTGCGCGCTGAGCGATCCCCACCCCGCGGGCGGCGACGTTGACCCGCCCGACCTCGAGCGCGTCCATCATCTGCACGAAACCCTGTCCGAGGCCGACCTGCTCGCCGCCGAGGATCGAGTCGGCGGGCGTGCGGTAGCCGTCGAACACGAGCTCGGTCGACTCGACGCCCTTGTAGCCCAGCTTCTTGATCTTCGGCGGGACGTTGAAGCCCGCGTACTCACCGGTGTTCTCGCTCACCCCCGGCTCCTTCTCGGCGATGAAGCACGTCATCCCCTTGTACTTGGGCTCGGCGCCGGGATCGGTCTTGACCAGCGTGAACACCAGGGTGGAGAGCAGGCCGTTGGTGACCCACATCTTGGACCCGTTGATCTCGTAGGCGTCACCGTCGACCCGCTTGGCGCTGGTTTTGATCGCCTGCACGTCGGAGCCGCACTCCGGCTCGCTCAGCGAGAACGCGGCGCGTATCTCTCCATTGGCCATCCGCGGCAGGTACTTCTGCTTCTGCTCCTCGCTGCCGAACTTCATCAGCAGGTAGGAGCCGATGAAGTGGGTGTTGACGATCCCGGAGATGGAGATCCAGCCGCGGGAGAGCTCCTCCACGATCATCGCGTACGTGGTCAGGTCAAGGCCCATCCCTCCGTACTCCTCGGGGATCGTGACCCCGAACAGGCCGAGCTCCTTCATCTGCTCGACGATCGGCTCGGGGAAGGAGTCCTCGTGGTCGTAGTGCTCGGCGTTGGGGAGGATCTGCTCGTCGGCGAACTGGTGGACCATCTCGCAGATCGCCTTCTGCTCGTCGGTCTTCTCGGTGTAGGGGGTCGTCAGCGCCATGGGTTCGAGGATACCTGTCACCACTGTGTGACGTTCGGCCCGAGGTGTGTGACGGTCGGCCCGAGGTGTGTGACGGTCGGCCCGAGGTGTGTGACGTTCCGCCCGAGGTGTGTGACGGTCGGCCCCGCGCGGGGGTGGATCGCACTGCCCTTGGAGATCTGTTGTCAATATGGCCACAAATGCCCAACGGCCCGATCCGGTCGTCGCGATTGCCGCTCGTCAGCACGGCAACGTGACCAGGCAGCAGCTGCTGGAGCTGGGACTGGGGCCGGCAGCGATCGCCTACCGAGTCCGCAGCGGCCGCCTTCACCGCGTCCATGCCGGCGTATACGCCCTCGGCACGCCCGCTGCCACCGCGTTGGAGCGCGCGGCCGCGGCGGTGCTCGCAGGCGGTCCTGGGGCGATGCTCTCCCAGGCCTCAGCGCTGGCCCTGTGGGGTTGGCGGCACAACGGGTGGCCGCGCGTGATGGAGGTGACGGTGATCCACGATCGACGGCCCAAGGGCATCCTCGTGCACCAATCCCGGACGCTGCGCCAACGAGACATTCGCCGCCGGCACGGCATCCAGGTGACCAGCCCCGCCCGGACGCTGCTCGACTGTGCGCCGCGGCTGACCGGGCCCGCCCGCGTCCGCGCCGTCAACGACGCGCTGCGCTCAGGAGCGTTACGCAGCGAGCAGCTGGCCGAGCTGCTGCAGCGCTGCCGGCCACATCCAGGTGCGGCGAGCCTCCGCGCGTTCACCGAGCAGCTCGATGGCCCCACTCGCTCCGAGCTCGAGGACGGCTTCCTGGACTTGTGCGCGCGCTTTGATCTCCCCCGCCCCCAGGTCAACACCGTCGTCGGCGGCTACGAGGTCGACGCCTATTTCCAGGCCGAGCGGCTGATCGTGGAGCTCGACGGCTGGGACTTCCACAACAGCCGCCAGGCCTTCGAGCGTGACCGAGGCCGCGACGCGGATGCCCTGGCGACGGGAATCGCCACCGTGCGGCTCACCTGGCAGCGCCTTCAACGCCGGCCACAGCAGGAGGCGAGGCGGCTGGAGAGGATCCTGGTCGCTCAGCGCCGACGCGGCGCTCAGGCGGATGCGCCCGGCACAGGCTCCCCGTCGAGCTCGATCTCCACGCGCTCGCTGTAGAAGCACAGGCGCCCGGCGATGTCGCCGGCCTCGGGGATCGGCTCGGGGTAGTACCAGACGAGATCCTTCACGATCTCGCCATCGGCGAGCTTCACCGAGTGGTAGCTCGCCTGGCCCTTGAAGGGGCACTTGGTGTGAGTGTCGCTGTCCAGCAGCTCGGCGCGCACATCCTCGCGTGGCAAGTACCAGCGCGGCGGAAGGCCGGACTCCAGCAGCGTCACCGCATCATCGCTCTCGGCCAGCACCTCGCCGTGCACGCAAACGCGGATCCGCTGCCCGGTGGGCTCGGTGTCGATGCGGTGAAACGAACGCGGACGGACTGGCACTTCCCCCCAGGTTACCGGGTTCGCGGTCCGGGCTCAGCCGCTTCCCAGGGTTACCCGTCCTGGTCTCGGCTCAGCCGGCGACGACGATGCCCAGCCACACGATCGCCAGCGACACGAGCAGAATCATCCCGTCGACCACGTGCCACTCAGGCCGCCGCATGTGCGCTCCGATCAGCAGGCCCACGAGCACGACGAGCCCCAGCTTGACCTGCAGCGTCGAGTCGTTCCAGCGATGAAAATGGGCGGCCATCGCCACGCCGGTGATGACCAGGACCAGGACGGCGGCCACCGTCCCCCACCCGTAACGCCGCGCGGCCGCGCGCAGCGCCGCCCGGTCGTCGGAGACGCCGCGGAGCACGGGCACGACCACCAGACCCAGCATCAGCTGACCGCCGACGAAGAAGGCCATCGCCAGCAGGTGCAGCCACAGCACTCCGTTCCAGAACGTCACCGACGGCGATCCTGCCACACTGCCCGACCGCCATGAACTTCGCCCGCGACGTCGTCCAGCAGGCGCCAGCGACGCGACGCGCGCTGGTGGAGCTGGCCCGGGACGGAAGCCGGCGCGAGTGGTCCTTCGGCGAAGTGGCCAGCCGCAGCGCCGCGCTGTCGGGAACGCTGACCCGGGCGGGCGTGGCCCGCGGCGACGTCGTGATGACGTTGATCGGCAACCGCCCGGAGTGGGTGCTGACGATGGTGGCCTGCTTTCGGATCGGGGCGGTGGTGCTGCCGTGCAACGAGCAGCTGCGGGCCAAGGACCTGCGATTCCGGCTAAACGCCGCCGAGCCCAAGCTCATCGTCGCCGACGAGCGCAACGCGGCCGAGCTGGCCGCGGCCGGGCCCTCGGCCACGGTGCTGACGATCCCCGACGAGTCGCTGTTCAGCGCTGAGCCCGCCCCCGCGATCGAGCTGGAGGGCATCGATCCTTGCTTGATCACCTTCACCAGCGGGACTACCGGCGAGCCCCGGGGCATCGTTCATGGTCAACGCTACCTACCCGGTCAGCGACTGCAAGCCGAGCGGTGGCTGGACGCGGGCGCGGAGGAACTGGTGTGGTGCACGGCGGCCAGCGGCTGGTCCAAGTCGGCGCGCAACGCGTTCATCGCGCCGTGGCTGCGGGGCGCCGCGGCCCTGCTGCATGACGGACGCTTTGATCCCCACGAGCGGGTGGAGATCCTCCTGCGGGAGCGGGTGGGAGTGCTGTGCATGGCCCCAACCGAGTACCGGGTGATTGCCAAGCGGACGGAGATCCCGCCGCTGCCCGCGCTTCGGGGCATGGTCGCGGCCGGTGAGGCGCTCAACCCGGAGGTGCTGCGAGTGTTCGGCGACGCCACCGGGCTGGAGATCCGCGACGGCTACGGACAGACCGAGACCGGACAGCTCACGGGCGCGCCTGTGGGGCAGCCGGTGCGTCCGGGTTCGATGGGGCGCCCCCTCCCGGGCGTACGGCTGGAGGTTCGGGATGAGGAGCTGGTGCTGACCGATCCGGGAAGCGACCCCACGTTCTTCGTCGGCTACCTCGGCGGCGGCCCGGCGCCGGAGGACGTCCCCTGGCGCACCGGCGATCGCGTCCGCGCCGACGAGGACGGCTACCTGTACTTCGAAGGTCGCGCTGACGACGTGATCATCTCCGCCGGATACCGGATCGGACCGTTCGAGGTCGAGTCGGCACTCGTCACCCACCCGGCCGTGGCCGAGGCAGCGGTTGTCGCCGCGCCCGATGAGGAACGCGGTGCGGTAGTCCGCGCGGTGGTGGTGCTCAGGGAGGGATTTCATCCGGGCGAGCAGCTCGCCGGTGAGCTTCAGGAACACGTGAAAGGACAGACGGCGCCGTACAAGTACCCGCGGATCGTCGACTTCAGCGAGGATCTGCCCAAGACCGAGAGCGGCAAGGTTCGCCGCGCGAGCCTGCGCGACGCGTCCCGCTAGCCTGGAGGGCGTGAGCGAGCGTCGACCGCTGATCGGCATCTGCGCGGCACTGGAGCGGGCCCGCTGGGCAGCCTGGGACCAAGAGGCGGCGCTGCTGTCCTACAGCTATCTCACCGCGATCGCCCGGGCGGGAGGACTGGCGCTGATGATCCCCCCGGACCCGTACCTCGTGGACTCGCCCGACGACGTGCTCGATCGGATCGACGCGCTGATCCTGGCCGGAGGCGCGGACATCGACCCCTCCTGCTACGGGAAGGCCAAGCACGCCGAGACCCATGGGACGGTGCCGGCGCGCGATCACGCGGAGATCGCCCTCGCCCGCCGGGCGATCGAGCTCGACATGCCGGTGCTCGGAATCTGCCGGGGTATGCAGCTGATCAACGTTGCCTTGGGAGGAACGCTGCACCAGCACGTTCCCGACGTCGTCGGCAACAACGAGCACCGGCGGCGGCTGGGGAGCTTCGAAGGCGCCGACCACGACGTCCAGCTGGTCCCGGACTCGCTGGCCGCACGCGCGGCCGGAGAAGAGGTGCATACGACAAAGTCCCATCATCATCAGGCGGTGGATCAGCTCGGCTCGGGCATGACGGTGACCGGAACCTCGGTGCTTGATGACCTGGTCGAGGCGATCGAGGCACCGGGGCGGCGATTCGTTCTCGGGGTCCAGTGGCACCCGGAAGCAGACGAGCAGAGTCGCGTAATCGGGGCGGTGGTGGAGCAGGCGCGCGAGCATCAGCGGCCGCGTAGCGCCGCCATCGCGTGACCGCCGCGCGGCGGGCTCAATCGGGCAGGGCGACCACCGCGTCGATCTCGACCCTGGCCCCGAGAGGAAGCGCGGCGACGCCGACCGCTACTCGGGCCGGTGGATCGGATTCGAAGAACGAGGCATACACCTCGTTGACCTCGTGAAAGTCGCCGATGTCGGTCAGGTAGACGGTCAGGCGCACGGCTTGGCCGAGCGTTGTACCCGCCGCGTCGCAGACGGCAGCCAGGTTCTCCAGGCACCGGCCGGTCTGCTCGGTGGCGGTGATTCCAGCCAGCTCACCGGTCTTGGGATCGAGACCCACCTGACCCGAGCAGAACAGCAGCTCGCCGGCGCGGACGGCATGGACGTAGGGGCCGACGGCTGCAGGCGCACCTGGCGCGGTGACGGACTCGCGTGTCAATGGTTCTCCTCCATCTCGGTTTGTCAGGGGCAAGAGTATTCGCCACCCCCGCCGCGGGTAGGCTGATCGGCGAGTGCCCAACCGTCTCGCCCGCGAAGCCTCGCCGTACCTGCTCCAACACCAGGACAACCCGGTCGACTGGTTCCCCTGGGGCGAGGAGGCGCTGGACTGGGCACGCACGGCCGATCGTCCGCTGCTGGTCTCGATCGGCTACTCCGCCTGCCACTGGTGCCACGTGATGGAGCGAGAGTCCTTCGAGGATCCGGAGATCGCGGCGCTGATGAACGCGAACTTCGTCCCAATCAAGGTCGATCGCGAGGAGCGCCCGGACATCGACGCCCTGTGCATGGAGGCCTGCCAGGCGATGACCGGGCACGGCGGCTGGCCTCTGAACGCGTTCCTGACCCCGAACCAGGCACCGTTCTACACCGGCACCTACTTCCCCCCTGAGCCCCGCCACGGTCTCCCGAGCTGGCGGTTGGTGCTGCTGGCGATCGCCGAGGCGTGGCAGCAGCGGCGGGAGGAGATCGAGGAGCAGGGTGCCCGGGTGGCTCGCTCGCTCGGAGCCACCGCGCGGATCGAACCCTCGCCCGAGCCCATCTCCGACCAGCAGCTGACCGACGCGGTCGCTGGGCTGCGCTCCGGATTCGATCGGGTCAACGGCGGTTGGGGTGGAGCGCCGAAGTTCCCGCCGAGCTCGACGATCGAGCTCCTGCTGGCCCGCGGCGAGCGAGAAATGTCGACGGCGACGCTGGGGGCGATGGCGCGGGGCGGCATCTATGACCAGATCGGCGGCGGCTTCTCCCGCTACTCGGTCGACGCCACCTGGACGGTTCCGCACTTCGAGAAGATGCTCTACGACAACGCGCTGCTGGCCCGCGCCTACCTGCACGGCTGGCTGGCCTCACGTGACCCGCGCCTGCAAGCGGTGTGCCGGGAGACCCTCGACTGGGCGCTGCGGGAGATGCGCGGTCCCGAGGGAGGGTTCTCCTCGGCGCTCGACGCCGACTCCGAGGGCGTCGAGGGGAAGTTCTACGTGTGGAGCCGGGAGGAGATCGCCCAGGCGCTTCCGGAGGACCTGCGTGAGCCGGCGCTGAGGTACTTCGGCGTGACCGAGCAGGGCAACTTCGAACCTGGCCTGAATGTCCTGGAGGCGCGGGGCCCGGTGCCGGAGCGGCTGGAGGAGATCCGCCGGCGGCTGCTGGAGGTCCGCTCGGCACGGGTGCGTCCCGGGCTCGACGACAAGCGCCTGACCTCGTGGAACGCGCTGATGATCGCGTCGCTGGCGCAAGCGGGCGCGACGCTGGAGAATCCGGTCTACCTGGAAGCCGCGGTGCAGTGCGCCTCGTTCCTGCTCGGTGAGCTGCGCGATGGCGAGGGTCGGCTGCTGCGCAGCTGGAAAGATGGGCGCGGGCGGATCCCCGCCTACCTGGAGGACCACGCGTACCTGCTGGAGGCGATGGTCACCCTGTATGAGTCAACCCTCGACGCTCGCTGGTACGCGGAGGCGGTGGCGCTGGCGGACACGATCATCGAGCGCTTCTGGGACCCGGAGCGTGGAGGCTTCTTCACCACCGCCAGCGATCACGAGCGGCTGATCGCGCGTCGCAAGGACCTGGAAGACCATCCGATCCCATCGGGGAGCTCGGCGGCGGCACTGGGCCTGTTGCGGTTGGCGGCACTGTCGGGCGAGCGCGAGTACGAGCGCCACGCCGAAGGCGTCCTAGCGCTGCTGGGGCCGCTCGCCGTGAAGCACCCGCAGGCGTTCGGTCACCTGCTCCAGGCGGCCGACTTCCACCTCGCCTCCGTCCGCGAGGTGGCGATCGTCGGGCCGGATCCAGAGCCGCTGCTGCGGACTGTCCGCGGGCAACTCCGCCCGCACCTAGTGGTGGCGGGGGGCGCGAGCGCCGAAGTTCCGCTGTTGACCGGACGCGAGCCGGTGCAGGGCCAGGCCACCGCATATGTCTGCGAGCGTTTCGCCTGCCAGGCGCCGGTCACCACCGCAGCTGAGCTCGAGGCACTGCTGTAGCCGCCAGCCGCTCCAGCCGGGCGCGGACGAAGACCCCAACGATCCGACCCGGCGGCTAGGGGCCCACCCCCACCTCCCGCGCGAGCCTGGCCCCTACAGGACCGGCAGGTAACGCTCGAGCTCCCAGGGCGTGACCTGGACGCGATAGTCCTCCCACTCCTGGCGCTTGATCTCCACGTAGCGGTTGAAGGTGTGCTCGCCCAGGGTCCGCAGCACCAGCTCGGACTGGGCGGTGAGCTCGATTGCCTCCCCGAGGGTTTCCGGCAGCTGCTCGATGCCCAGCCGCCGCCGCTCCTCAGGGGACAGGTGGTAGAGGTTCTTCTCCATCGCCTCGGGCAGCTCGTAGCCGTGCTCGATCCCCTCCAAGCCGGCCTGGAGCAGCACAGCGAAGGTGAGGTATGGGTTGCAGGCCGGATCGGGGCAGCGCAGCTCCATCCGCGTGGTCTGCTCCTTTCCCGGGTGGTAGAGGGGGACGCGGACCAGGGCCGAGCGGTTGCGTCGTGACCAGGCGACGTAGACCGGCGCCTCATAACCGGGCACCAACCGCTTATAGGAGTTCACCCACTGGGCGAAGATCGAGCAGATCTCACGCGCGTGACGCAGCTGCCCGGCGATGAACGCCTTGCCGACCTCGGAGAGGAAGTACTGATCCTCGGGATCGAAGAACGCGTTGCGTTCGGCACGGAACAGCGACTGATGGGTATGCATCCCGGAGCCGTTCTTGCCGAACAGCGGCTTGGGCATGAACGTCGCGTAAAGCCCGTACTTCATCGCGTACTCCTTGACCGTGATCCGGTAGGTCATGCAGTCGTCGGCCATCTTCAGCGCATCGGCGTAGCGCATGTCGATCTCGTGCTGGCTCGGACCGACTTCGTGGTGGGTGTACTCGGTCTGGATCCCTAGCTGCTCCAGGGCCAGCACGGTCTCGCGGCGAAGGTCCGATCCGGCGTCGAGGGTGGTCAGATCGAAGTAGCCGCCCTCGTCGAGCACCTCGGTCGACTTGGCGTCACGAAAGTAGAAATACTCCAGCTCCGGCCCGAGGAAGAAGTGATCGAAGCCCATCGAGTGGGCACGCTCGATCGCCCGCCGCAGGATGTAGCGCGGGTCGCCCTCGTACGGCGTCCGCTCAGGCGTCTGGATGTCGCAGAACATCCGCGCCACCCCTTGCTCGGACGGACGCCATGGCAGAATCCGGAAGGTTGTCGGGTCCGGCATCGCGATCATGTCGGATTCCTCGATCGGGTTGAAGCCGGTGATCGAGGAGCCGTCGAAGCCCATTCCGCCCTCGAACGCGTCGGCGAGCTCCTTGGCGTTGATCGAGAACGCCTTGAGCTGACCGAGGATGTCGGTGAACCACAAGCGGATGAAGCGGATCTCCCGCTCGGCGGCAAGCGAGATCACCTCCTGCGGAGTGCTCGGGGCGGCATCCTGACTCATGGCGCGCGGAACGTTACTTTGTCCGTAGGCCAATCGAGACCGGACAGCCGGCGGCGCGCTGGAGGGCCTGAGCTATCGGGAGGTGTCGGCGGAGATCCGTTGCGCGAGCCAGCGCTTGGCCCAGCGTTGCAGCTCGGAAAGCGCCGGCTCCAGCTCCCGCCCCATGCGCGAGAGCGCGTACTCCACCCGCAGCGGCGGCCCGGAGATCACTCGGCGCTCGACGATCCCCCGCGCCTCGAGCTCCTTCATCCGCTCCGACAGCAGACGGTCGGAGAGCTCTGGTATCGCCTGGGCGATCTCCGAGAACCGCAGCGGCCCATCCATCAGGACGCGGAGGATGGCACCAGTCCAGCGACGCCCGACCAGCTCGACCGCCTCGTGGTAGAGCGGGCAGCACCCGCCGCCTCGCACTGCACTGTCGCTAGCTTCCGTTCGCTGAGCGCTCATCAGCCTGCCCGCAGCTTACGCTGCTTGCAGCGCCCGCGACTGCTCGCTGGAGCCGTCGACCGGCACCTCTCCGGCGACGTTCACCATCGCGGTAAAAGCCTCGAGGGCAACCGCGGCGATCGCCTCGAGAATCTGCTCGTCGTCCCAACCGGCCTCGCGCGCCTCCTCGTGGAGATGGATCGGGGGACGACCTTCCTCAACCACCGCCCGCAGGTAGCGCAGCAGCGCCGCCTCGCGCACGTCCTTGGAGGTGAACTGCCGGGCTGCGGCAACCTCGTCCAGAGCCAGACCAGCGCCTCGCGCCGCGCGCGAGTGCATGGCGATGCCGGGCTCGGAGCGGTAGTGCTCGGCGACCGCAAGGGCGATCCGCTCCAGGG
This sequence comes from uncultured Solirubrobacterales bacterium, assembly GCA_963787535.1. GTDB lineage: Bacteria > Actinomycetota > Thermoleophilia > Solirubrobacterales > Solirubrobacteraceae > Palsa-465. The sequence goes on along the minus strand of CAWBDB010000006.1, from coordinate 84,348 downwards.
TGGCCAAGGCCAGCTTTCCGTGACGGAGCTCGGAGCGGAACCGCGCATAAGCGCGCAGCGCCGCCGGCGAGCCCGCGAGCACGCCGAGGAAGTTGGGCAGCTGCCCGCCGCTGGCCAGCGCCCCACGCAGTACCGGAGTCGAGCCTCCTGGTGCCGTCAGGTCGTCGTGGATCTGAAACCTGCTCATTGAGTTCTTCATCAGTGACCACCTGGGTCCGTTCACATGGGGAGGCCCACCGGCTTCCCCTTCACTTTCGAGACCTACTTACAGTTGATAAGTCTATCTCGCTGATTTGGATTGCGCAAGGAATCGCAGACACCTACGCCGGCGAATCCTCGGGCGGCATCGAGCGGATCTGGTCGGTGTCTTCCGCCGCGGCCGCCAACGCCTCTTCCCCTTATACGTGTGGCGATAAACGGCCGATCACCGGCGTAGGTTAAGTGCGTAAGCGCACCGGCAGTTAGGTCGTGGTGCGCGTCCCGACGGGCTGATCATCGGGACCCAGTGAGGGGGTGGCCAACCGCGGCCACGGGTCGTCTTCGGCGGGGCCACAGGTCCTTACCCGGGCCCCCGGGATCTGGCCAGGGCGCTGTCCGGCTTAGCTCTCGCCGGCGTGACGACGCTCCAGATGCGGAGCGCGGGCGACGAGAGCCGCGTGGGCGGGAACGTGAACCTCGCGCAGCGGCGCGGGAACGGCGACAATTCCGGCCGCGTGTGAGCTCGTGGCTGCCGCCAGCACCATCACCAGGCCGAGCAGCACGGCCCACATCGCCACGCGGTCGGGGCGAAATCCGATCCGCTCGTGCGGTCGGCGTGCAGGCCGCCGCCGCGGCGGCGGCCGGTAGCGTTCGCTGCCGCGGCCGGTGATCGTCACCGTCTTGCGGCCCGCTACCGGCGTTCCACCCCGATGAGCGCCGGTGCCACCACCCGCAGCGGCTCCAGCTCTGTGAGCAACGGTGCGACGGCCCGCAGCGGCGGTGCCGTCTCTGTGATTGGGGACGCGGGCGTTGTCGCGCGGGCTCCCTGCCAAGCCTGCCTGCGGCATGTCTGTCCTCTTTCTTGTGCTTGCGGGGTTAGCTGACGGGCTCGCGCCGAAAGAGCGGCGCTACGCGTTTGGGCGCGATTAGCCCCAACAACCTGGGTCCCCCGCTTCCATCCGCGAGCCTGAGCTCACGGAACGGGAATTCAGCTGTACAGGGTCATCATGCTAACAGCGGTCCGGACGGAAAGTGACCTCGAGGAGGCTCGCGGCCGGAGCTACTCCTTGCCGGCAACCTTGGCCACGAACTGGGACACATCGTTCGCGTCCCGGCTCTGCAGCAGTTGAGCGGGCATGATCCCCTGGCCGAGACAAGCCTGGGGGCTGCCCGGCGGCGGGTTCTGGAGGCATCCGTTGTTGATCGTGTTGTAGACCAGCGAGTAGGGCGGCTTCAGCATGTCGAGGTTCGGTCCCACCTTGCCGACGGTGTTGGCCGCCGCCAGCGTGTGGCACATGCCGCAGACTTGCCCGAACAGCTCGCGTCCACGCCCCTCCTCCTTGGTCAGCTTGACGCCCCCGATCTGGCTGCTGGCGTTGGCATGATTGCCGGTCAGGAAAGCAGTCGGCAGGGCGATGCCGAAGCCGACGTACAGAATCACGAAGATCACGCTGATCGCTCTACGGCCACCGCGGGACTGAGTCTGGAAAGCCGCGCGGGCACCTCCCATCCCGCCCCGCGCAGCGATGAAGAACAGGACCAGGGCAAGCACCACCCAGAGGGCGAGGAAGAGAACGGTGGCGAGCATCGGGCGCGGACCATATCGTGCGGGCGAGCCTGACGGCGAATGGGACCAGCGTGATGGCGACCGGGAGGGGCTCACGGCGAACAGGCGAGCCTGAGGACGAACGGGCGGCAACCGAACGTCCCGTCTCCGGGTACGGCGAGAGGATCATCGCCTCCTGCCGGAGGCGAAGCTCATCACCGGGGGGGCCACGGCGCGGAAGTCCTCGGCCTCGATCTGGGTCTCATCCGCCCCTTGCCCCTGATCCGCCGCCTTCACCCCCGGAGAGGCTCGCTGCTCGGCCAGTCCGATCCGTACCTGCTCGTCAAGCATCGAGAAGTCCTTGACCTCAGCCAGGAGCCGATCCGGAGCCGCGATGGAGTCGACCCGGTCGACCAGCACGTTGATCACTCCTCCTCCGGCGGCGAACCGCTCCAGCTTGCCCTCAGCGATCATCAGCGGCTCGGTGCGCACGGTCAGTCGGTGGCGCTCATACACCGGAGCGGGCACGATCAGGTTGATCGTCCCGAGCTCATCTTCCAAGAGCACGAACACCACTCCGTTGGCGGTTCCAGGACGTTGGCGGGCGACGACGAGGCCTGCGACCTTGACCCGGCAGGAGTGCTCCAGCCGCTCCAGGCCGGCGCTGGACACGGTACCCGGGGGCAGACGGTCCCGCAGCAGACGCAGAGGGTGCGCGTGGACGGTCAGTCCCGTCGTCCCGTAATCGGCGAGCATCGACTCCCATGCCGAGAGCTCGCGCAGCGGGGGCGGCGCGGGTAGGTCGAGCGGCAGTGCCAGCTGCGTCCCCCCGGGCACGCCCCGCCCCGGCGTGACCACTCCCAGCTGCCATAGGGCTATCCGCCGTGCAGAGCTCCCGCGGGCAGCCGCGACGACGCCGTCGATCACGGCCCTGCTTCCCTCCACCAGAGGATCGCAGGCACCCGACCATGCCAGCGGCTCGAGCGCCGGCGTTCCCGCGCCCGCGCGTGATGCGAGATCGGCGAGACCCCGGAACAGGCCACCCTGCTCGCGGGCGGTGACGAGCCGCCGGATGTCCTGCTCACGCACGCCGCGGACGTACCCCAACCCGATCCGCACCCTGCCGCCGCCAGCGTCGCCTCCGGGCCCCAGCTCCATCTCGCACTCCGCCGCGCTGCGATTGACGTCGGGCGCCAGCACCTCGATCCCTCGTCGCTGGGCCTCGTGCACGAGGGCATCAGGAGGATAGAAACCCATCGGCTGCTCGTTGAGCAGCGAGCATAGAAGCTCGGGTCCGTAGTGGACACGCAGCCACGTCGACTGATACGCGAGCAATCCGAACGCCGCTCCGTGCGCCTTGGGAAAGCCGAAGCCCGAGAAGCCCTGCACCATCGCGAACACCCGTTCAGCGGTGTCCTGATCGACTCCGTGCCGGCGCTGGGCTCCGGCGACGAAGCGCCGGTGGTAGGCCTCGATCGCCGACTCCGAGCGCTTGCGGCTCATCGCTCGCCGCAGGCCCTCGGCCTCCCCCACCGAGAAGCCAGCGAACGCGATCGCCACCTCCAGCACCTGGTCCTGGAAGATGATCGTGCCGAGTGTCTCCCGCAGAACCGGCTCCAGCGATGGATGCTCGTAGGGGACCTCGTAGCCGGGGTCCAGTCGCAGCCGCTGGCGGCGCTCGATGTAGGGATTGACCGCTCCGCCCTGGATCGGTCCCGGCCGCACGATCGCCACCTGGATGGTGATGTCCTGGAGGTTCTCCGGCCGTGTCCGCCTCAGCGAGGCCATCTGGGCCCGGCTCTCGATCTGGAAGACGCCTGTGGTGTCGGCCTCCTGAATGCCCCGGTAGGTCTCCGGGTCGTCGTAGGGAATCCGTGAGAGGTCGATGCGTTCGCCACGGGTGTGCGCGATCAGCTCGACCGTCCGCTCCACTGCCGAGAGCATCCCCAGCCCGAGCAGGTCGATCTTCAGGAACCCGGCGTCCGAGCAGGAATCCTTGTCCCACTGCACGATCTGGCGCCCCTCCATCGCCGCGGGTACGATCGGGCAGCAGTCGATCAGCGGCCGGGTGGCGACGATCATCCCCCCCGAGTGCTGAGAGAGGTGCCGCGGCAAACCATGCGCCTGCGCCGCCAGCCGCGCGAGCCAGGCCCATCGGCCACCCGCCCCTCGGCGTTCGTTTGCCTGCACCGCTCCAGGATGCCGACTCTCCTGCCCAGCGGAATCGGGTAACGCGAACGCGCTGTCGATGTCCTTCGCCACCTGGCGGGCATCCCAGCCCTCGCTTCCCCGGGCCACACGCTCGAGCTCCGCCGGCGGTAGGCCCAGCGCCTTGCCCAGCTCCCGAATCGCCCCGCGGGCGCGGTAGGTGGGGAATGCCGCCACCAGCGCGGAGCGGTCGTGACCGTAGCGTTGATGGATGCGCGGGATCAATGCCTCCCTGATGTCCCGCGGGAAGTCGAGGTCGATGTCCGGCAGCGAGGTCAGCTCCTCGTTGAGAAAGCGGCCGATCATCAGCTCGTTGGCGACCGGGTCGACGTGCGAGAGACCGGTCAGGTAGCAGACGATCGAGGAAACGCTCGAGCCGCGCCCGCGCCCCGGCGGCAGCAGCGCTCGGGCGCTGTCCGGTCCGCGAACCTCGACCGCGACCTCACGCGCCAGCTCCAGCAGATCGTGGTGCAGGAGGAAGAATCCGGGGAGATCGAGCGCCTCGATGATGCGCAGCTCCTCCTCCAGCCGCGAGCTTGCCTGCCGGCGCAGGAGCTCGGGTTCGCCGGCATATCGCCCGTGCAACCTGCTGTCACAGAGCTCGGCCAGCGTGCGCATCGCCCGCCCGTCCTCGGCCCCCGGATACCTGTAGCCCAGATCGCTGCCGAGGTCGAAGCGAAGGCGATCGGCCAGCTGCGCCGTCTCCGCCACCGCCTCCGGATGCTCGCCGAAGCGGGCCGCCATCGTCTCCGGGGAGGCGAGCACGTGGCTGAAGTTGCCGCGTCGACCGGGCTCGGAGGCATCGAGCGTCGCGTGCAGGCGGATCGCCACCAGGGCATCCTGCAGAGGACCGCGAGAGCGCGCGTGGGCGTGGACGTTGCCGGTGGCCACGCACCGCAGCTCGAGCCGCTGGGCCAACCCAATGAGGCGCCGGTTGCGCGCCCGATCGTCGCGCAGGAAGGGCCGCTGCAGCTCGATCCGCAAGCGCTCGGGTTGGAATGCCTCCCGCAGCTGCCTGAGCGTGAGCTCGTCGTGTATGCCCCGAAGGGCGCAGCCGCTGAGGCAGACAAGCCCCTCGGCGTGCCCCAGCACGGTATCCAGCGAGACGAACGGCTGCGTGGGCGGTCCCGGCGCCTGACGCGTGTGCGCATGCGCGTGAGTGAGGATCCGGCAGAGGTTCGACCACCCCCGGGCGTCCTGGACCAGCAGCGTGAGATGGCGCTCATCGTCCAGGTCGATCTCGGCGCCGTGGATCGGGCGCAGCCCGAATGCCCGGGCCGACACCGCAAACTCCATCGATCCCGAGACGGTGTTGTGGTCGGTGAGCGCCAGCGCCTCGTATCCCTGCTCTGCCGAGGCCGCCGCCAGCTCGTCGGGAAGGGAGGCGCCGTCCAAGAACGAGAAGGCGGAGTGGCAGTGAAGCTCCGTGTACATCGAACGTATGTTCGCATAGAGCCCTGACGGGTCCTCTCCTTGACAAGGTCTTAGTAACTGCTAAGTTCTATGTAGTTAGCAATCACTCTTAAGGAGATTTCCCTCCATGGCTCATCCTCATCGTCAAGGTCGCGCCCCGAGCAGGAACTGGACGCTGGCGATCGTGTCCATCGGGCTGTTCATGGTCGTCCTCGACAACCTCGTGGTCAGCGTCGCGCTGCCCAGCATCCACCGTGACCTCAGCGCCTCGATCCAGGGGCTCGAGTGGACCGTCAATGCGTACGTGCTCGCCTACGCGGTATTGCTGCTCACCGGATCCGCGCTCGGCGATCGCTTTGGCCGCAAGCGCTTGTTCATGGGCGGCATCACCCTGTTCACGCTCGCCTCTGCCGGCGCGGCGCTGGCGCCCAGCACCGGTCTGCTGATTGCCGCCCGCGCCGTTCAAGGTACCGGGGCCGCAGTGGTCACGCCCCTGACACTCACCCTCCTGGCCGAGGCGTTTCCACCCGCGCGTAGGGGCGTAGCCATCGGGGTCTGGTCGGGCATCAGCGGGATCGCCGTGGCCCTCGGCCCACTCGTCGGCGGAGCCGTCGTCAATGCCCTCTCCTGGCACTGGATCTTCTGGATCAACGTTCCCATCGGCGCCATCCTCGTTCCCCTGGCCGGCAGCCGGCTGGTCGAGAGCCGGGGACGCTCACGCCAGCTCGACCTGCCTGGCCTGCTGCTGGCCTCGAGCGGACTGTTCGGGATCGTTTACGGCCTGGTGCGTTCGCAGTCGCAGGGGTGGGGCAGTCCCGAGATCCTCCTCGCCCTGATCCTCGGCTCAGTGCTGATCGTGGCCTTCGTGGTCTACGAGCGGCGCGTCGAGGAGCCGATGCTGCCGATGAGCTTCTTTGCCGACCGCGGCTTTGCCGTCACCAACGCGGTTTCGCTGGCGATGTACTTCGGGATGTTCGGGTCGATCTTCTTCCTCAGTCAGTACCTGCAGAACGTGCTCCACAACACGCCGCTACAAGCCGGGGTCAAGTTGCTGGTGTGGACCGGGGCAACGATGGTGGTGGCGCCGCTGGCCGGGTTCTTCTCCGAGCGCTACGGCAGCCGGCTGTTCATGGTCGCCGGGCTCAGCCTGCAGGCGATCGCGCTGGGGTGGTTGTCCCTGCTGGCCGGTGTCGGCCAGAGCTACGCGAGCATGATCGCCCCGTTCGTGCTCGCGGGCGCGGGGATGGCGCTGGTGTTCGCGCCTTCGGCCAATGCGGTGCTGGCATCGGTGCGCACCGAGCAGACCGGCCAGGCGTCAGGCGCCACCAACGCGATCCGCGAGCTCGGCGGGGTCCTCGGCATCGCGGTGCTGGCCACGGTGTTCACCGCCCACGGCGGCTACGGCTCGCCTCAGGCATTCGTCAATGGCCTGGTTCCGGCCATGTGGGTGGGCGTGGCGATGCTCGGCATCGGCGCGCTGATCGCGGCGGCGTTGCCGTTCCGCAGACGGTCGGCGGCGCCGGCGCCGGCCGATCCCGCTCGACGCGGCATGCTCGCACCTGCCCCCGGGCTCGCCGACCAGGCCGCCTGAGCGTCCCCTAGGATCGCGTGAAGAGCATGAGCCCCGCTTCGATCAGCGAGCACGGCACTTCCCGACAGCGCGTCCCGGCCTCCGAGCGCCGGGAGGCGCTGATCGAGGCCGCCGTGCATGAGTTCGCCCACGGCGGACTGCACGGAACGCCGGTCGATCGGATCGCCCGGCGGGTGGGCATCGCTCAGCCGTACGTGTTCAGTCTGTTCGCCAGCAAGCGAGACCTGTTCCTGGCCGCGATCGAGCGTGCTTTCCAGCAGGTCGGCGAGACCTTCACGCAGGCCGCTACGGCGTTCGACCCTGAACGCGCCGAGCCCGAGGCCACGGTGCTCACCGCGATGGGCAAGGCCTACGTGGAGCTGCTGAGCTCAGACCGCGATTCGCTGCTGCTCCAGCACCAGGCGTACGCCGCCTGCGACGACGAGCTGATCCGGACCCGTGTCCGGGGCTGGTACGCAGGGCTGGTCGCCCAGGTGGAGCAACTATCAGGCGCAGAGCCCGAGCGGATCGATGACTTCTTCCGCTACGGGATGTGGCTGAACGTAGCCGCGGCGATGGGCGTCGAGGACCTGTCGGTCGGATGTGAATGGGTCCGCGCCGAGAAGCTCGTAATCCCGGCCGAGGGATAGCCTCCCACAGGAGCGGTGGGGTCATGCCACTTGGACCAAGTCACGCTCGGGTTCGATGCGCCAGCGCCGTGCCACCGCCTCCAGGCGCTCGTCGAGACCCCAGCGGTCGGGTCGCTCCTCCCCGTCATGCCCGGGATTACCGCCCTTGAGGGCCATCGAGCCGGTGTTGTCCCCGATCTGACGTACATCACGGACGTCCTCGGCGCCCAGCCGGAGCTCGGTCGGCAGAGCAGCAAGTTCGGCACGCTTATCCTCCACCGGGCGCGCGTCGGCACCGGCCTCCTGGATCAGCGTCGGGACCACGCAGGCCACCGGGCGGTGGGCCAGGTTCCACTGGCACGCGAGCTGGATCGTGCTCAGGTGCAGCCGCTGCGCGATCGGCCGCATCTGCTCCAGGCGCGTGCGCCCAGCCTCAATCCAACCATCGGGGCGGAAGCGACGATGGTCATGGGGTTCCATCGCCTGACCGGGCAGAACGTCGTCGAAGAACAGACCGCCGTAGTCGACCACGCGCGTGATCACCTGGACGCCGGCGAGTGCCGCCGCGTCCAGGCACAGCTCGCCGGGCCAGGGCTCGAGCGGGTTGAGGATGATCATCGCCCAGTCCAGCAGCTCGCCGTAGCGCTCCAGGCAGTCGATCAGGTCGAGCGTGAAGCCGTTGGCCGGACCCGGGGCGACGCCGATCATCCGCGTCAGCCGGCGATCGCGTAGCGCCGCCATGCCCGCCCACACCGCCGGGCTGTTGTAGCCGGCCCGATCAGGGTTGTGCAGCAGCAACAGGTCGAAGCTGTCGATGCCACACCGCTGCAGGCTTCGCTCGGTGGCCATCTTCAGGTAGTCGCCGTAGTCGACTTCCCGGCGCAGCCGCGCGTCGGTGAAGCGGGGGAACCCCTTGGCGCCGTCGCGCTGGCCGGAGTAGAAGTCGTGGCCAACCGCTCCAACCACGCAGATGTCCTCCCGCCGGCGACCGGCGAGGGCCCGTCCGAGCATCTCGTCGGCCTGACCTTCGCCGTAGACGTCGGCGGTGATTACGGTCCTGATCGTCTGATCGGGAGTGATCAGCGAGATGAAACGATCCTCCTCCAGCGGGGCGCCGAAGCGCATGAAGCGCCCCCCGCTCCAGGTTCCCACGGCGGCAGGCCCGGGATCGGTGAACTGCCCAGTGCGGCTCATCCGTATGAGTTTATGCGGGCACTTGCACTCACCGCTGACGCCACCACCTCCCACTGTGCAGATCGCGAAAGACGACCTGGTCTCGTCCACAGGTGGTGACGATCTCCCAGTAGCGCCGCCTGAGCGGACGTTCGGTCCACCAGCGATCCTCGACCAGCCACGACTCCCGCGTGCAGTCCACCTGCCTCCCGTCCACGACGGCAGGGGAGCCGTCCTCGGCAGGGCTGACCGCAACCCGACGCGGCACCGCCAGCCGCCGGGACGCGCTCACGATGGTCGCCCTCTGCAAAACTGATACAGATCCTGAGTAAACTCACTACATATTTTGAGTAATGCCCGATGATATGATCTCGGGGCATGCGACAGGCCAGCGGCGACCTCTTCCCCACCGATGCGCCGATCCCCGCCAGTCAGATGATCGGACGCGCGGATGATGTTCGCGAGATTGCGGTCGCGCTCGCCAACGGGACAAACCTGATCCTGGCCGGACCTCGTCGCACAGGAAAGACGAGCGTCTGCGAGGCGGCACTCGGCCGGGTGCAGCGCCAGGGCTTGTGTACGGCCCGGGTGGACCTGTTCAGGATCTCCGACGCCGCCGAGCTCGCCGAGGCGCTCGTCGTGGCGGTGATCTCGAACCGATCTCCTGCCCGGCGCCTGGTCCGTCGCGCCCGAGAACTCGGACGGGCTGCGCTGAGTGCAACCCAGTCGGCCGCGATGCTCAAGCTGAAGGGTCAGTTCGGAGAGGCGATCGAGCTCGCGATCACACCGGGCTGGGCGGCCCAAGACCCTCAGCGAGCGCTCGACCTGGCTCTCGGTCTCTCCGAGCAGGTGGCGTGCGCGGACGGCCGGCGGCTGGTCCTGTTCTTCGATGAGTTCCAGGAGCTCGCCAGCGAGCGGCGCCCGTACGGGGACCCGGACCTCGTCACCAAGCGCATGCGGGCGGTGTTCCAGCGCAGCTCCAGCGTCAGTTACCTGTTTGCAGGGAGCATCGAGCACGTCATGCGTGACCTGTTTGCCCCCCACCAGCGAGCCTTCAGTGGCTTCGGTGGGTTTCACACGCTGCGACCGATCACGGTCGAAGACTGGTCGCACGGCCTGAGCGAGCGCTTCGCGGCCGATGGCTGCACGATCACGGCCGCGGCACTCGGGCGGATCGTCGAGCTCGGAGGTCGACACCCACGCGCGACGATGCGGATCGCCCAGCAGACCCACCTCATCTCGGTCCAGCTCGACTCTCAGCACATCGACCTCGACATCGTCGAGCTCGGGTACAACGCCGCGCTCGAAGGTGATGTTGCGACGATGGAGCAGACAGTCGAGCAGATCAGGAGGCTGCACAAGAATGCGCTCCAGGTTGCTCGTGCACTGGCGATGGGCGCTCCAGTCCCCCGGCGACTGCCGCCGGCGATCAGGGATCGAGTCCTCAAGCTGCTGCTCCGAGGGGGGGTCATCGAGCACGTATCGCGGGGGGACTGGCGGATCGTCAACCCTCTGTTCCAGGTCTACCTCGCTCGCCTTGATCCGCTCGGTTGAGCATATACACAATATCAGTGTAATCCTAACGCACAAATCGGGTAAGCCTGCAACATCTACCCCTCGAACGGCGTCAGCACCGCCCGCCGCTCCGGGAAGCGAGAGTCGGGGTCCACCTCCAGCACCCGGAGCGCCGCTTCGGGTCCCGCCGCCGCGCGAGCCTGCCGGACCGCCTCCCGCAGACGCACCGCGCGGACGCCGGCAGGATCGTCCAGCAGGCTGCGCTGGTCGCTGGCGGGAGGACCGAAGCGCTCCACCGCCAGCCGGAGGCGCTCGGCGGGAGCGGGCATCAGGGCCAACCGCCCGGATAGCGCCAGCCGCATCCGGACTGGATTGGCCAGCGCCTCACGGAAGGTGACCTGTTCACGCCAGGTACCGCCTCCCTCCACCAGCGCGGCGGAGATCACGACCGCGCGGAGGGTTCGCCCGCGGCGCTCGTGCCGGGCCAAGAGGCGATCGATCAGCAGGCCGAGCGCACGCTCGAGCTGGATCCCGGACGCTGCCTCGGGCAGCTCCAGCTCCTCCCTCAGGAACTCGGCGATGGGACGAGGGCGCAACTGCGTATCGCCTCCATCGGCAAGCTCGCGGGCCTGTAGACCGGCGGCACCAAAGCGATCTGCCAGCCCAGCCGCGGGCATTCCCGCCAGCTCCCCCAGCGTTCCCACTCCCAAGCGCTCGAGTGCCTCGGGCAGCTCCGCCAACGCTGGCCGCGCCCGCAACAGCGAAACCGGCATCGAGGCCAGGTAGGCTCGAGCTCCCGCGCGAGCGCGCTCCGGCGAGCCGGTCCCATGACGCTCGAAACCGGTGGCGGCGCCAGGGACGATCTCAGCTCGCCGCACTCGTGCTCTGGTGGCCGCCGCCAGGGCGGAAAATCGGGACGGGGCAACGCCAAAACGCGCCGCCATGCGCAGCGCCCGGCGGGATGCAGCGAGCACGCCGTCGAGGCTCCCATGCAGGCGCAGCAGACCCGAGGCCTCAAAGCACGCCAATCCGGGGCGTTCGGGCTCAACGGCGGCCCCGATCGATTCCAGCGCTACGAGCAGGCGCTCCCAGCTGTCGGCGACACCGGCTGGATCAGGCGGCACCAGCATCAGCCGCGGACAGCGGGCAAGGGCCTCGCCCACTCGCATCCCCGGATGGACCCCGAACGCCTCGGCGGCCAGTGAGACCGCCCCCACCTGCTGGACGCTGCCCGACTCGGGCGCGAGCGCCGCCGGCGTCTGCAGCAGCGAGGTTCGATCGCCGGCGGCGATCGTCAGCTCGAAGCGGGGAAGGAGGGCGCAGACGACGAGTGACAAGACGAACACATGTTCGCACTGAGGCAGGTCGGATGCAACCCTGTCCCGGTGGTACGGTGAGGCGATGGAGCCGCCAAATCTCGGGGACCTCGCCGTCAGGGGCGTTCAGACGCTGCTGACCCTCGGACAGCGCATTCCCGCGGCCGGCGGGGTACTGGCCCAGTCACTCTCCGGCGTGGTCAGAGATCGCAACATCCTCATCACCGGCGCCTCTCAGGGAATCGGTCGGGCCACTGCGCTGCAGCTCGGCGCGGCGGGAGGGACGGTGCTGCTGGTGGCGCGCACGCCGGAGAAGCTCGAGGAGGTCGCGCGGGAGGTCCGAGACCTCGGCGGCCAGGGCCACGTCCATCCCTGCGACCTCTCCGATCTCGATGACGTCGATCGCCTCGCCGAGGAGGTGCTGGACCAGCACGGCCTCGTCGACGTCCTGGTCAACAACGCCGGCCGTTCGATCCGCCGCTCGGTCCATCGCTCCTATGAGCGCTTTCACGACTACGAGCGGACGATGCAGCTCAATTACTTCGCGCCCGTCAAGTTGATCCTGAAGCTGCTCCCGGTGATGCGGGAGGAGGGATCGGGCCACATCATCAACGTCTCGACCATCGGCCTGCAGACCAACACCCCGCGGTTCAGCGCCTACCTGGCCTCAAAAGCGGCACTGGATGCCTTCGCCCGGTCGATCGGACCGGAGGTGATCGGCGACGGCGTCCACTTCACCACCGTCTACATGCCGCTGGTGCGCACGCCGATGATCGCTCCAACCAAGCTCTACGACCGCTTCCCCACGCTCAGCCCCGAGGAGGCCGGGGAGATGCTCTGCGAGGCGATCCGCAAGCGGCCCAAGCGCGTCGCCACCACGCTCGGGACCATCGGTCAGCTGACCTATGCGATCGCCCCGGGCGCTCAGGATCTGGTCGTCCACCGCGCCTACAAGCTGTTTCCCGAGGGCGGAGACAAGCAACGGGCGATCGAGGAGCCGACGGCTGAGCAGCTGGCGTTCGCGCGGGCCACGCGCGGCGTGTACTGGTAGACAGGCGCCCCGCGGAGAGCAGACGGCGGTTGCGAAGCCGGGGGCCGCGTGGGGCGAACGCTAAGCCGACGCGCCGGCGTCGCGCATCAGCCGACCTACCGGCACGGCAGCGAGATGATCGACCTGCAGCGTTGCCTGGAGCTTCTGGAGCAGCGGCAGAGCCTCATCCATGTTCGACACCGTGAGCTCGACGACCTCGCCGGAATGCAGGCTGCCGAGACCGTCACCGGCATCATCGAGCCTGACCGCCCCGGCGATGAGCCGGCCGCCGGCGCCGTGGGCGAGCCACCACTGACCGACGCTGGGGCCGCTGGAGGTGTAGAGGAAGTGGTGGGCAACACCCATCTCCCGCAGCAGCCGGTGGAGCTGTGCTCGCGTCTGCAGCCACCGCACCAAGCCCCCGCCGGGTAGTCGGGGAACTGGCTGATCACCGTTGCCGACGATGCTCAGATCGCCGGGGGTGAGCGAATGATCGACCGCGAACGAGGCGTGGATGCCGGTCGCTGCCAGTGTGCCGGCGAGGTCGACCACGTCGGGGCCGGGGGCGTCGACGAGCACGCCCACCTCGGGCCGAGTGGTGGCCACGGTGGTGATCGCTCGCATGTGCACGAAGTGCGAGACCAGCTTGTATGAGGCTCCGGTGGTCAGCGTCCATCCGAGGACGGCGACCACCGCTGCGGCCGCAGTGATAGCGCGGGCAGTCCGCAGCCGCCACGCCGGCATGGGTACAACGCGGCGGTCCTCGGAGAGAATCAGCGAAGCGGTCGAGGGCCGCTTGGCGAAAGTCGGATCGGGCTCAAGACGGCGCTCGAGCGCCCGGGCCAGCGCGGGGGCCAGATCGCTCTCCGACCCCGCAACCTCAGCCAGCCCGAAGCGCTTAAGAGCACGGTTGCTGGCGCGGACGTGACCGACGCCGAAGCCGTAGGAGACAATCGGACAGCCGCGGATGATCGCTTCGAGCACGGTCAGTCCGGCGCTGGAGTGAACCAGCGCGTCGACTGCGGCGAGCACGTCGCCCATCCGGTCGGTGAAGCCCATCACTCGCAGCCGCGGCTGATCGCCGAAGCGCTTGGTCACCCGCGCCCGCAGGCGATCGTTGCGTCCGCACAGGCAGAGGACGATCGCGTCGGGCTCGGAGTTGAGCGCGACCCGGGTCGCGCCGACCAGATCGCCGACGCCCCACCCGCCACCCGAGACGCCGATCACCTTGGCGTCGGCAGGCAGACCAAGCGCCCGTCGTGCGTCCGCGCGCGACCGGGTGGCGAGAAACGCGGGCGAGGTCGGCGGCTTGGCCCAACGAACGCTGCCCGGACCCGCGATCTGCTCCACCTCGTCGGTTGACTCGGGATGGGTGACGAAATGCAGGTCGATGCCGGGATGGGCCCAGAACTGGAGCCCAGCGAGATCGGTGATCGAGGAGTAGCAGGGTACCTTCAGCCTGCCCGAGCGGCGCATCTCGCCGAGGACGGCGGTGACACCGGGATAGGTCGAGACGATCACGTCGGGGTCGTGGGCGCGGATCATCCGCATCAGCCCGCGGCGGCCCAGCGTGGTCAGCAGCCATCGCGCCAGCCATCGAGTGGGCGCGAAGTACATGAACAGCATGTACTGCAGGTCGAACAGCCAGGGCAGCCACCGGAACATGAAGGCCGAGTTCTCACGCAAGACCCTCGTCAGCACAGGACCCATTGCCGGCAGCCCGTTGACGATCGAAACCAGCGCATCAGGATCCTCGTCCTTGAACTCCCGCGCCACCGCCCGTGCCGGCAGGTCGTGACCCTCGCCGATGTCCGCAGAGATGATCAGCACCTTGCGCGGACCCGCCTCGGCGTCCGGCTCCCCTGCCGGGATCACCGCGACTGCCTGCTCGGTGTCGGCTTTCCGGGCCTCCTCGCGCCGCCATTCCACGTAGCGGCGGACACCTTCGGAGAAGGGAGTGGCGGCGCTCCATCCGAGTTCGTGCTGCGCGCGCTGGCTGCAGACGACCTTGCCGCCGAAGTCTCCGGGACGAGCCGGGGTATGGACGATCTCGACGTTGCCGATCAGGTCCTTGACCGTTTCAGCGATCTGCTTGATGGTCACGTTCTCGTCGCTGGCGAGGTTGTAGATCCGGTTGGTGGCGACCTCGCTCAGTCCCAGGGCGACCCCGTCGGCGAGGTCCTCGACGTAGACAAAGCGGCGCGACTGGCTGCCGTCGCCGGCCAGCGTCAGCGGCTCGCCCTTGAACGCCTTGTTGACGAACGCCGGAATCACCGCCGCCTCGCGAGCCCGCGGCCCGTACGGGATGCCGAAGCGCATGATCGTGTAGTCGATCCCGTAGAGCTCCTGGTAGGCCTTGCAGTACAGCTCGCCGGCCAGCTTGGTGCTGGTGTAGAGATGGCTGGGCGGCGGCAGCAGCGTCTGCTCGTCGACCGCCTCGGGCTGGCAATCGGAGTAGACCCAGATCGTGCTCGCGTAGACGATCCGCTTGACGCCGGCTCGCCGCGCCGCCTCCAGCACCGCGACGGTGCCACGGGCATTGACCCGCTCGGCGTCCTCGGGCTCGGCGTGGACGTCGTTGACGTCGGCGACCGCGGCCAGGTGAGCGACGGCGTCGCAGGAATGCAGCGCGCGCTCCAGGGCCTCGCGATCGGTGATCGAGCCCAGCACGGTGTCCACCGACCCGGGCTCATGCCACGGCGAAGGCCGCAGGTCGTAGATCACGGGCTCGTGGCCGCGGGCACGAAGCTTGTCGATCACGTGCGAGCCGATGAAGCCCGACCCGCCGGTGACGAGAACCCTCATCCAGGCACCGTGGCTTCTGGCCGGTAGTACAGCGGCACGCAGGAGTGGTTGTGCGCGACCCAATCGGCGTTGGGCAGCTGCACCTGGTGGCCGAGGATCCGGTGACACGGCTCGTCGTAGACGCGGCCGGTGGAGCGCTCCAGCCAGTCGAACACGACGTACTTGTAGAGCCCGGAGACCATGCCCTCAGGTAACTCGAGCCGGCTCGGGTACGCCGGATCCAGATGCTCGCGGGCCACCGAGTTCTTCCAGGAAACGATTTCCGGCAGCCGCTCAATCTGGACGAGCCCGAGCGCAGCGGTGAACTCGCTCATGCGGAAGTTGAGGCCGCGCACGTCGAAATTCGGCTTGCCGTAGTTGCGAAAGCCGCGCGCGTGCTCGATCACCTCAGGGCGCCGGGAGACGAGGACGCCGCCCTCGCCGGTGGAGATCGTCTTGGTCGCGTACAGCGAGTAGATCCCGGCGTCACCGTAGCTCCCGGGCTTACGCCCGTTCCAGCTGGCTCCATGAGCGTGCGCGCAGTCCTCGATGAGGAAGATCCCGTTGGCGGCGCAGAACCCGGCGATGCGCTCGGTGTCGAAGGCGATGTGACCACCGACGTGAACCAGGAACGCGGCCTTGGGCTTGTGCTCCTGCGCCTTGGCCTCGAAGTCGGCGAACGACATGCACAGGTCGTGGCGGTTGCAGTCGACGAACTGGACCTCGGCGCCGGCGCGAATCGCGGCCAGGGGGGTGGCCATGAAGGTGTTGGACGGGCACAGGACCGTAGCTCTGTCGACGTTCGCGAAATCCAGCGCCGCCAGCGCGCCGCCGGCCCAGCTGGAGGCCGCGACGGCCGGGACCCCGTTCCAAGCCGCCCACGCTGCCTCGAAGCGGGCGACCATCTCGGCCTCCGACCACCGATTGGAATCGAGCACGGCGTCGATCAGCTCATGGAGACGGGCGCGGTCGCGATCGTCGAACCCGATCGCGAACCTCTCGAAGTTCGAAGTTGCGGAAGCGATGGTCATTGATGGTCTCTCGGTGCGAGCCGAGCGGCGCTGAAGAGCGCGGGGCATCACCGGCCAGAGATGCATCCCCCGCGCACAAGCTTGGCAGATCGTGTCAAGTCGGTGTCAGCTCACGACGCTCACGACGTAAGCCTCTCAGACGGGTAGGACGGTAGCGATTTCCCGCCGCTGCAGATCAGCGAGGATCAGCCGCAGAGCCTGGGCGGTGCGCCGGTGGGAGTCCTGGGAGCTGTAAAAGTCCGCATCGTGCAGGAGGATCACGTCGCCGGCAGCGATCCCGCGGGTGGCCAGGGCGGCGATCGTGCGAGGGGTTGTGAACCGGCGCCAGTCCTTGCCCCAGCGCGACCACAGCAGCGGCTTCATCCCGGTGGCGCGTACATAGGCCAGGCCATCGGCACTGTAGATCCCGTATGGCGGTCGATGCAGCACCGGGTCGATCCCGGTGGCCTGCACGATCGCCTCCCGACCCTGACGCAGGTCCTCCTGCACCGCCGCGGCCGAGAGCCGCAGCTGGAGGCGATGGCGGTGGCCGTGCAGCGCGATGCAATGACCTGCCGCGGCCACCTCCGCCGCCAGCTCGGGCCGACGGGCCACCTGCTCGCCGATCATGAAGAACGTCGCGCGCGCGTGCGCGTGCGCGAGCAGCTCGAGCATCGCCGGCGTTCCCTCGGGGTGGGGCCCGTCATCGAAGGTGATGGCCAGTCCGGCGGCGCCCGCGTCCAGGTCGCGGGGCAGCGAGAGGGACTCTGCGGCGGGCGCCAGCACCGGGGCGAGCGCATGTCGGATCACCACCAGATAATCGCCGACCCGGCGCCCTAACGTTCAGCGCCATGGGCCCGACCTCGACCACTTGATGGCAGAACCCGGACTCCGGGTCGCCCACCATCGCCACAGCCGCGCCCCCGCCGAGCGTCTGTGGCACTCGGCCCGAGCCGTCCGACTCGCTGACACCGCGCTCCTCGGTCGGCTGGTGAGCTGGCGCCTGCCGGGAACCCGGCCCGAGCTCACCTTCGACGAGCTGTTCCGCAGCCCCCCGTTCGCCGTATTGGAGCAGGCGCAGACGATGCTCGCTTCGGGACTGGTGGGCCGGACCTGGACGCTTCGCCGTGACTATCCCCAGATGGAGGATGCGGAGCAGTTCCGGCGCTTCGCCCAACGGGGGACGGCGCGGGTGATGTTCGCCCACTGGGTGGAGCCGGGAATCGAAGGCGGGAGTGCGCTGCTCACCGAGGTCGGGTGGAGGCGATCGGAGCACAGGGGCGGCTCGGCGTGCGGGCGGTCAGGCCGTTGGTCAGCGCCTTTCACAGCTTGATCGGCAGCGAGGGCATGCAGGCGGCGGTGCGTCGGTCCGAGCAGGACTAGCCGGACGACGTACGCGGGAACCCACGGTACACAGCACCGGCTCCCCCGTCCGCGGGCTGTGCCATCTCTGCGCCACCGTGGCGGTCACGCTGCGGTGGCGGCTAGGGTCCATGGGCATGATGGAGCGTTTCGAGTCCGAGGTGCTGGTCCGCCGGACCCGCTACGCCAGCGACGCCACCGGCTGGGCCGTGGTCGATGCCGCCGACGCCGATGGGGACGAGGTGGTGCTGGTCGGCCAGCTGACCCACCTGGAGGCGCGAGAGCGGGCGCGGGTGATCGGCATCTGGGTCGATGACGGCCGCTACGGCCCCCAGGTCAAGGTCAGCGAGGCGGTGCCGTTGCCGCCTGCCGACGCCGATACGGTGATCGCCTACCTGCGCCGGGTCAAGCACGTCGGGCCACAGCGAGCCGCGGACCTGGTGACCCGGTATGGCGTAGCCGACGTGTTGGAGGCAATCGATCGCGATCCGAGTGCCGCGTTTCGCTCGGCGGGTTTGCGGGGGACCCGGGCGCAGGAGGCGGGCGGGAGCTGGAACGCGCTCCGGGTCACCCGCCAGCTGCACCTGGTGCTGGCCCCGCACGGACTCACCTACCTGGTCCGGCGGGTCCATGAGGAGTACGGCCCCACCGCCCACCGCGTGGTCGCCGAACGTCCCTACGAGCTGACCAGCGTGTTCGGCGTGGGCTTTGCCATCGCCGACCGGATCGCGCACGCCGCGGGGAGGGTCCCCGACCAGCACGAACGTGCGCGGGCCGGAGCGCTGCATTTGTTGGCCGAGGGTGAGCGCAGCGGCAGCACCTGCATGCCCGCCGCCGAGCTGCTCACGGGGCTGACCGAGCTGCTGAGCGCCGATCCTCCGGCGCAGTTGCTGGCGTCCCTGCGGGAGTCCGGAGATGTCGTCTGCGCCGGCCCCTGGGTGTATCGCCGAGCCACGGCCGAGCTCGAGGCCGAGCTGGCCGAGCGCGTGCGGGAGTTGCTCGACAGCCCCGCCGGCTCTCGCCTGCATGCGGACGATGTGGAGCAGGCTGTCAGCCAGGACGGGCCTCAGCCGACCGCCGAGCAGCAGTCCGGCTTGCGTAACGCGCTCAGCCACCGGTTGTCGGTGATCACCGGCGGGCCGGGGACCGGGAAGACCGCCTCGATCCGGACGATCGCCGCCGTGGCCAGCGGGCAGGGCGCGCGCGTGCTGTTGGTGGCCCCGACCGGACGAGCGGCGATCAGGATGAGCGAGGCCAGCGGCGTCAAGGCCCGAACCGTCCACTCGGCACTGGGCTGGATCCCAGGTGAGGGCCCGACTCACGACGAGGACGATCCGCTCCCGGGCGAGTTGCTGATCCTCGACGAGTCCTCGATGGCCAACCTGGAGCTGCTGGTGATGCTGCTGCGGGCCGTCGGGGCCCAGACGCATGTCGTCCTGGTCGGAGACGCGGACCAGCTGGCCCCGGTGGGCGCCGGCAAGCCGTTCGCCGACCTGGTGGCGTCAGCGCGTGTGCCGACGGTGCGCCTGACCCACATCTTCCGGCAGGCGGCGGGCAGCATGATCGTGCAGGGCGCGCACGCCATCCGTCGTGGTGAGCTGCCGCGGTTCACGGCGGCTGATGGGATGCGACGCGACCTGTTCCTGATCGCTCGTGCCGACCCCCGCGCCGCGCGCGAGGAGATCGTCTCGCTGGTCAGCGAACGGCTCCCCGGACACTATGAGCTCGATCCGGTCAGCGACATCCAGGTGTTCTCGCCCGTCTACCGCGGCGAGCTTGGAATCGACGCGCTGGGCGAGGCCCTGCGTGACGCGCTGAACCCGACCGGTCAGCCGGTCCGCGGAGGGCGGCTGCGCATCGGCGACAAGGTGATGATGACCGGACGGAACCTGCACGAGCTGGGGCTGATGAACGGGACGCTGCTCCGCCTGCTCGATGAGATCTCCGGCGAGGACGACGAGGCCGCACTGCTGCTGGCCGCCGAGGAGACGGTGTTCCGTCTCCCGCTGGAGGAGGCCGACCGTCTGCGGCTCGCCTATGCCTGCTCGGTGCATCGCGGTCAAGGGATCGAGCTGCCGGTGGCGGTGATCGTCGCCCACCCCGCGGCCGGCGCGTTCTTCCTGCGGCGAGAGATGCTGTACACCGCCGTGACCAGGGCGCGCGTGGCCACGGTGCTCGTCGGCACTCCGGAAATCATCGCTCGCGCGGTGAGGACACCTGACACCGGCCGCCGCCACAGCCGGCTGGCCGAGCGACTGGAGGAGTATCAGTGAGTTTTCAGACCGTGGAGATCAAGTCAGAGCTGGGCGCCACCCGAGCCTCGTTCGTGCCGCTGGCGGGCATGGTGTGCTGCTCGTGGGAGCATCGCGGAGAGGAGTTGCTGGATCGGGGTCGGGGCCTCGAGGCCTACGCCGCGCAGGGGAAGACAATGGGCATTCCGCTGCTGTACCCGTGGGCGAACCGGCTGGCGCATCCGGACTACGAGGTTGCCGGCCGGCGGATCCAGCTGCCGAACGACCCGGCTCGGATCCCGCGGGACCCGAATGGCCTCCCGATCCACGGGGTGTTGCCGGGGCTGATGCGCTGGGAGGCGACGGGCTCCGGTTCGCGAATTTCCGCTCGTCTGCGCTGGGAGGAGGAGCAACTGCTGACCCTGTTCCCGTTTCGCCACGAGGTCCGGATCGACGCGGTGGTGGGCGAGGGCGAGCTGCGAATCATCACCACCGTGATCGCCGGCGCCGGTGAGCCCGTGCCCGTCTCCTTCGGCTACCACCCTTACCTGCGCCTGCCCGACCGCCCGCGGCAAGCGTGCCGGGTGGCACTGCCCGGATGCGAGCGTCTGGTCCTGGACGAGCGCAGCATCCCGACCGGCGCGCGGGAGCCGCTCGGGCCAACGGCGTTCCGGCTCGAGCAGACCAGCTGGGACGATGGACTGGTGCTGAGCGGACAGCCGGCGCGGTTCACGGTCAGCGCGGGCGAGCGCGAGCGCGAGCTGGAGCTCGTGGACGGGTTCCCGTACGGACAGGTCTATGCGCCACCGGAGCATGACTACATCTGCTTTGAACCGATGACCGCGCTGACCAACGCCCTGCGCAGCGGCGAGGATCTGAGCATGCTCGCGCCTGGGCAGCAGCACCGGGCAGAGTTCCGCATCGCCGTCCGGGACGGGTGACCCTCAGGACACCAGGCGAACGATCGCGGCGATTCCGACGACCACGATAACCGCACGCAGTCCCGCCGGCGGCAGCCGCCTGCCCACTCGCGCTCCGGACAGTCCGCCGATCGACGACCCCACGGCGATCAGCAGTGTCACATCCCAGGCCACGTGGGCGGCGAACACGAACACCAGCCCGGCGATCAGGTTGACCAGCCCGGCGAGCACGACCTTCACCGCGTTGATCCGCTGCAGCTCCTCCGGGAGCGTGAGCCCGAGGATCGCCAGCAGCAAGATCCCCTGCGCGGCGCCGAAGTAGCCGCCGTAGACGCCGCTGGCGAACACCCCTGCCAGCGCGATCGGTCCGCCGCCGTGGGGACGGGTCCCGGTGCGGCGGCGGTCAAGGGCACGCGCCAGTCGCGGCTGGGCGACGATCAGGGCCAGCGCGATCACGATGAATGCGGGGACGATCGCCTTGAACGCGGAGGCCGGCAGCGTCAGCAGGGCAATCGCGCCGGCGGTCCCCCCCAGCAGCGATGCGACCGCGAGCGGGATGGTACGGCCGCGCTGGCCGCTGAGCTCACGTCGGTAGCCGAACGCTCCGGCGGCCGAGCCGGGTACCAGGCCGATCGTATTCGAGACGTTCGCGGTCACCGGCGCATAGCCAAACGCCAGCAGCACCGGAAAGGTGATCAGGGTGCCGCTGCCCACCACCGTGTTGATCGTGCCGGCGAGGATGCCGGCGGCGAAGATCGCCACCGCGTGCAGGGGAGTCACGTCGCCAGCGTGACAGGGATGGGGCCACCCCCAGCCGCAACCCTGATGGACCTCACCAGCCGCCAGGCCTTCGACCGCCCACAGCGGTCGGGGTGATGAACGCAGCCTGTTTGAATTGCACGCTGAAGCGCTCGCTCGCCGGAGCCCTCCAACACTTCATCGCCGGCTGACGTGGTCCGACCCGCACTGCGCGAGCAACCGTCGCCGGAGTGGTGGTGACGGGCAGTGGACGATCCGCACGGGTCGGACCGCGGCCCAGAACCTGCTTGCGGCGGCCGGGGGCTCCAGGCCAGTCCCCTTCCCCGCACCGGTCCAGTAGTCTAAGTCGGCAGAGTTACTCTCTTCTCCCTGGTCCCCGGGTGGTAGCGCGCGACCGGCCGTATACGGGGAGAGCGCCCTGAATCCGAGGGTTCATCGGGCACCGACGCGGGGCGTCCGGCGTGAGGTCAGCGATGAGGGCGCGTTTCGGGCGCCCCGGCGATGACCTTTCCCGCCCAGTCCGGTCATAGGGGTGACCCCAGAACCACAGGAGACCGTGATGACCACCACCGTCGGTGACCGCCCACCCCCTACCGCACCCGATCGAGCCGCCGCGCGTCGGCGCTGGCTGGCGCTGTACGTGCTGTGCGCGGGGATGCTGATGATCGTGCTCGACGTCACGGTGGTGAACGTCGCCCTGCCTTCGATCCAGAGCGACCTGGGCTTCTCCGGGTCGAGCCTGGCCTGGGTGGTCAACGCGTACCTGATCTCCTTTGGCGGCCTGCTGCTGCTCGCCGGACGCTTCGGCGACCTGCTCGGGCACCGCCGCATGTTCCTCGCCGGCCTGGGTGTGTTCACGGCCGCCTCGATGGCGTGCGGACTGGCCGGCTCCCAGGAGGCGCTGGTGGCCGCCCGCTTCGTCCAGGGGATGGGCGGAGCGATGACCTCGGCAGTGATCCTCGGGATGATCGTGACGATGTTTCCTGAGCCGCGGGAGCAGGCCAAGGCGATCGGCGTCTACGGCTTCGTGGCCTCGGCGGGGGGATCGATCGGCTTGCTCGCCGGAGGCGTGCTGACCCAGGCCATCGACTGGCATTGGATCTTCTTCATCAACGTCCCGATCGGCGTGGTGACGGCGACGCTCGCTCTGCGGCTGCTCGCCCCCGGGCGCGGCATCGGCCTGAGCCACGGGGCCGACATTCCCGGCGCGATGCTGATCGTCGCCTCACTGATGCTCGGCGTGTACACGATCGTCGTGCCGGCCGCACGTCACGGCTGGGGCGCGACGCCCACGCTGATCCTGGCCGCAGCCTCGCTGGCTCTGCTCGCCGGTTTTCTGGTTCGGGAGGCCATGGCCGAGCGCCCGCTGATCCCTTTGCGGGTGTTTCGCTCCCGTGACCTGGCCGGAGCCAACCTGATCCAGGCACTGCTCGTGGCCGGGATGTTCGGCATGTTCTTCCTCGGTGCCCTGTACCTGCAGCGGGTGCTGCGCTACGACGCGCTGGAGATCGGGCTGGCGTTCCTGCCCACCACCCTGGTCATGGGAACGATGTCGCTGCGCTACTCCGAGCGGCTGGTGATGCGCTTCGGGCCGCGCCGGACGCTGATCGCCGGAATGTCGCTGGCCGCTGTGGGCCTGGCCTGGTTCGCCCAGGTCCCCGAGCATGAGGACTACGTCGTCCATGTGCTGCCGGCGCTGGTGATCCTTGGACTGGGAATCGGTGGTGCGTTCCCGGCTCTGATGGCCCTGGCGATGGCCGGTGCCGGACCCGAGGACGCCGGTCTGGCCTCGGGGCTGGTGAACACGACCGCCCAGGTCGGTGGCGCGTTGGGGCTGGCCGTGCTGGCGACGGTGGCCTCGACCCACAGCCAAGGGCTGATGCGCCACGGGACCCCGACGGCGGCAGCGCTGACCTCGGGCTACCACATCGCCTTCTGGATCGGTGCCGGGCTGGTGGTGGTGGCGATCGTGGTGGCGGTGTTCGTGCTGCAGGCAGCGGCGAGCATGGCGCGGGCCCGCCCGGCTGCCGAGCCCGAGCTTGGGCCCGAGGTGTCGGTGCCGGTCTGCGCCGAGAGCGGCTGACGGGGACGCCGGCGCAGCGGAGGCCGGGATGGGCCCCGCAGGACCGACCGCGTCACTGACGATCCACGGACCGATCGCCCGGTCAGACCTGCCCGGCCTCTATCGCCGGGCCTGCGCCGCGCTGCAGGGACGGCCGAACGGGGTGTTGGTGTGCGAGGTAAGTGGCGTCCCGGTCGACGTGGTGACGATCGAGGCCCTGGCCGGGCTGGCTTTGGGAGCACGGCGGCAGGGATGCGGGGTGTGGTTACAGGGCGCCAGTGTCGAGCTGTTGCAGCTGGTGGAACTGGTGGGTCGGGCGAGGTGCTGCGCTGCCACTGACCGGCTCCGGACGTGGCGAGTAGGTAGGCCAAAGGCGATCTCGCGCTGCCGCTGCGTCCGAGATCGCCCGTGAGCACGTCAGAGGAGTTCGCAGCCGAACTCGCGGTATCGCGCCACGCCAGATCAGGATTGAGCACGTCCACCTCACCAGTCACAGATCCGCAGCAGCACCGGCGGAGCTTCATCCCGCCGTCGCCCTGCTGTCCCGCGGCTCAGGCGTCGATCTGGAGAGGCAGGCCGAACCGCGGGAACAGCGCCTGCGTGTTGAGGAAGAAGGTCAACTCGACGATGCGGCCGTGCTCGATCTCGAGCACCTGCAGGGCCCACGGCTCGTATCCTCCGCCCGACTCAGCCGGCTTGTACTGGCCGAAGGCCGGCGATCCGTTGGCCGAGACGGTGGGGATCACCCGGGAGCCGCGACAGCCGCTGCCCGGACCCTCCCACCACGTCAGGATGTCGTCGCGGCCGGCCAGCCACAAATCGTACGGCGGCATCGATTGCGTCGCGTCCTCGTGGATGAGCGAAGTCAGCGCTTCCATGTCATAGCGCTCGAACGCGTCGACGTACCGCGCCAGAAAGGCCTGGTCGGGGGGCTTAGGTCGCCCACGCGGATGGTGGCGTCGCCGGGGCTGTCGGCGAGTGTGGTCCGAGCGCGCTGCAGCGCGCTGTTGATCGAGGCCGTGCTCGTCTCCAGCAGCTCGGCCGCTTCCGAAGACTTCCAGTGCAGCACCTCGCACAGGATCAGCGCGGCGCGCTGACGTGGCGGGAGCTGCTGGAGCGCGGCGACGAAGGCCAGGCGGATGCTCTCGCTGCGCACCGCCGCCTCGGCGGGATCGGGATCCTGAGCCACGAGGGTGTCAGGAATTGGCTCGATCCAGGCCTCGTTGGAGAGAGCGTTTAGGTTGGCAAGCTCGGCCGCCCTCGCCGGTCCCAGGTCCATCGGGCGCGCGCGGCGCTGACGGCCATCCAGGTGGTCGAGGCAGACGTTGGTGGCAATCCGGTACAGCCACGATTTCAGCGACGAGCGGCCCTCGAAGCGGTCGATGCTTCGCCACGCGCGCAACAGGGTGTCCTGCACGGCGTCCTCAGCCTCGGACGGCGAGCCGAGCATCCGATAGCAGTAGCCGATCAGCGCGGAGCGATGCCGGTCAAGGTCGGTCGGCGTGGGAGCGGTGGTCGCGGAAGCGGGCATATGAGAATCCTACGACGCCGCCCCCGGGACCGGCTCCCGAAGGCCCGACGATGACCGGCGGCCCTGACCGAGGCTAAGGTGGAGGAAGATCACCGTCCGCTGCCAAAGGAGTCCGATGCCCGATTTCGCCGCCGTGAACCTGCTGGATGTCGAGGACTCCGTCGGGGACCGGGTCTCCGGCCTCGAGGCTCGATTCGGCCGCAAGCATCTGGGATCCCGGGATCTCGGGGTCAGCCTCTTCCGCTACGAACCCAACCTGCGCAGTCCGATGGCGCATAGCCACCGTGAGCAGGAGGAGGCCTACGTGGTCGTGGCCGGCTCCGGGCGGGTGCTGCTCGATGATGAGGTCCACGATCTGCACCAGTGGGACGTCGTGCGCGTTGCCCCTGAGGTGGTGCGGGCATTCGAGGCCGGACCCGACGGGCTCGACATCATCGCCGTAGGCGGCCCCAAGCCCGAGGGCGGCGATGGGGTCAGGGCCACAGCCGCCTGGCCCGACGCGCAGTAGTCCCCGAGCGGGCTGAGGTGAAGCGTCGCCGCGATCAGCCGGGCAACGGCTGTATGCGTTACCGCTCTACTTCCTCGGCCACCCGCTGGGCCAAGGCGATCGCCCCGAGTACGCCGGCCCGATCCCCCAGCGCCAGGTGAGACAACATAGGAATCGATCTCCTCTGCAAGCAGCGGCGTCTGGAGGTATCCCGCCAGTAGCTCCCCTCAGCCGCCGCCGGACCATACCGAGCAGGGGACGCCGCTCCATCACGCCACCTCCGAGGATCATCAGTTCCGGCGAGGCGACCAGGACGATGCTGAGGATCCCGAGCGCCAGGTAGTCGGCCTCGATCTCCCATGCGGGGTGATCGTCGGGGAGCTCCTCAGGGGATGCCCTCCAGCGCTCGGCCATCGCCGGTCCGGAGGCCACACCCTCCCAGCAGTCACCGTGAACCGGGCAGACGCCCGGGAACCCCTCGCGATCGCGCTCGCGCGGGATCCGCATGTGTCCCACCTCGGGGTGCACGAGTCCGTGCCACGGCTGTCCGTCGATCAGCAGCCCGCCTCCGATCCCGGTGCCGACGGTCAGGTAGCACAGCGATCCGGCTCCTTGTCCCGCGCCCCAACGCTGCTCCCCCAGGGCCGCGGCATCGACGTCGTTGTCGAAGGCCACCGGCACCCCGAGTTGCTCACGAATGACCGGGGCCACGGCAATCTGCTGCCAGCCGGGCTTGGGCGTGGTGGTGACATAGCCCCAGGTCGAGGAGCGCGGGTCGAGGTCGACTGGGCCGAACGAGCCGACGCCGATCGCCTCGGCGGCCGGGGCGGCGTGGAAGAAGGCGACGATCCGCGCCAGCGTCTCATCCGGGCTAGTGGTCGGAAACTGTTCCTGAGCCACGATTTCGTTCGGGCCTCGGCCGATTGCACACACGCACCACGTCCCGCCGGTTTCGACCCCGCCGTAGAGCTTGCTCACCCGGTCATGGTACGTGGCCGCCGTTTATCCGCTGGCGTCACCGGAAAGAGCTTTCCCAGGCGGATGCGGCGAAAAAGGAGAGGGAATGCGGCAGGTTGTACTCGCTGCGGCGGGTGAGCTCCGAATCGAGGAAGCGCCGCTGCCTGAGCCGGGTGCGGGCGAGCTGCGGGTGCGCGCGCAGGCGGTCGGGATCTGCGGGTCTGACCTGCACGCGTTCGCCGACGAGCACCCATTCATCGATCTGCCGGTGGTGCCTGGGCACGAGGCCGCCGGGGTGGTCGACGCGGTCGGTGACGGGGTTGAAGGCTTCGCCCCGGGGGATGCCGTCCTGCTGGAGCCGAACCTGGTCGACCGTGAATGTGTCTACTGCCAGAGCGGTCGCTACAACCTATGCGAGCACCTCCAGGTGGTCGGCTGCCAGACCAGCGGTGCCCTGGCGGACGCGTTCGTAGCGCCCGCGGAGCGCTTTCATCTGGTGCCCAGCGAGATGACCATGGCCCAGGCGGCGATGGTCGAACCCCTCTCCACAGCGACCCACGCGGTCCGCGTGGCCGACGGCGTGGATGCCCGCACGGTGGCCATCCTCGGAGCGGGATCGATCGGGTTGCTGACGATGCTCGCCGCACGAGCCGCCGGGGCATCGGCAATCGCCGTCACCGATCCGCTCCCCGCCAAGCGCGCGCTGGCCCTGGAGCTGGGAGCCGACTTGGCCATAGACCCGACCGCGGCCGATGCCGTGGAGCAGATCCGGAGCAGCCTCCCGCGCCGGCCCGACGTCGTTTTCGACTGCGTCTCCACCCAGGCGTCGATCGACCAGGCGATCGCGCTGGCACTCAAGGGCGGGACCGTCGTCGTCGAGGGCGTGCCGCGCGGGGCGATGTCCATCCCCCTGCACCTCGTCCAGGACCGCGAGCTGCGACTGCAGGGCACCGCGATGTACGTGCGGCGGGACGTCGAGCAAGCAATCGAGTTGATCACCGGCGGCCAGGTGCCGGTGCAGCGGCTGATCACCCGATCTTTCCCGCTGACGGAGGCTGAGCAGGCATTTCGTAGCGCCGCTGAGGGGATCGACGGTGAGGCGGCGGTGAAGATTCAGCTCGAACCGCAGCGTTGATTCTCACCGTCACGCTCAATTTCGCGCTCGATGTCACCTACCAGGTAGAACGCTTCGAGCGGGGCGCCACCACCCGGATCGAGACGTTCGCGCGACGGGCGGGCGGAAAGGGAGTGAACGTTGCCCGAGTGCTCCACGCGCTGGGTCATGAGGTTGCGGTCACCGGGCTGGCCGGGG
Source organism: uncultured Solirubrobacterales bacterium (assembly GCA_963787535.1). Classification (GTDB taxonomy): domain Bacteria; phylum Actinomycetota; class Thermoleophilia; order Solirubrobacterales; family Solirubrobacteraceae; genus Palsa-465. The sequence continues at coordinate 56,335 of CAWBDB010000006.1, read as the reverse complement.
GCCTCATCGGTCGCGCGGCGCGCACCGAGCTCAGCGCGGCCGGCCTGCAGGACGAGCTGACCGGGATCGAGGGCGAGTCCCGGCTCACATTGGTGGTCGCCGAACGCGACGGACAGGCGACCGGATTCTCCGAACCGGGGCCGATCGTGACGGCAGGAGAATGGCTGGCATTCTCCGAGCGCTTCCGGGAGCTGTTGCCGACCGCCGAGGCGGTGGTGATCTCGGGCAGCGTTCCCGGTGGTGTTGGCAGTGACGCCTACGCGCAGCTGGTCCGGGCGGCGCTGGAGGCGGACGTGCCGGCGCTGCTGGATGCCGACGGCGAGTCGTGCCAACGCGCCTTGAGCGCTCGCCCGGCGGTGGTGAAGATCAACCGGTCCGAGCTTGAACACGTCGTCGGCGACGGCCACGTGGTTGATGGGGCGGCGGCGCTGCGACAGGCGGGTGCCGACGCGGTGGTTATCACTGAGGGCGCCTCGGGGCTCACCGCTGTGGCCGAGGACTGCGTTCTGCATGCCGCCCCGCCTGAACCGCTCAGCGGCAATCCAACCGGCGCCGGGGATGCGGCATCGGCGGCGCTGGTGGCGGGAATGCTCGATCGTCTTCCCTGGCCGGCCCGGCTGGTGGACGCGGCGGCGCTGTCGGCGGCCGCGGTGCCCGCGCCGCTGGCCGGGTCCTTCGACGCCGAGCTCTACCGGCGGCTGCGGTCTCAGATCGTCGTCGGCGACCCGCCGGGTGATCGTTAGCGCGTCAGCGCGCGCCTGTAGACGCCGCCGGCGCAGCCGCGGCCTGGGCGTTTGCGGAACCGTTCCCGAGCCGCTCCTCGGACTCGGCGTCAAAGCCGAAGATCCGGCCCGGGTCGATCCGCAGCCGCACGTTGGTCCCCGGCCGGCGCGAGTCATACCCCTCGGTCCGGGCGACGAAGCTCGCCTCCGCGCCTTCGATCTCGGCATGGACGTAGGAGTCCGCGCCCAGCGACTCGACCAGCACCACCTCGCCCCGTATGCCCTCACCCGATTCGTCAGCGACCGAGACGTGCTCGGGACGGATGCCGACGATGATCTTCGTGGCGCCCCGCTCCCCCGCCGCCTGCACCAGCGCCTGCGGCAACTTGATCGTCTCGCTGCCCAGGTGTACGCACCCGTCGTCAATCGCCAGGCGGATCAGGTTCATCTGCGGCAGCCCGATGAAACCGGCAACGAAAGCGTTCACCGGGTTGTCGTAGAGCTCGCGGGGCGGTGCATACTGCTGAAGCGTTCCGTCCTTGAGCACGGCGACCCGGTCGCCGAGCGTCATCGCCTCCCCCTGGTCGTGGGTGACGTAGACGGTGGTCGTCTCCAGCCGGCGTTGGAGCTCGGCGATCTGCACGCGAGTCTGCACCCGCAGCTTGGCGTCGAGGTTCGACAGCGGCTCGTCCATGAGGAACGCCTTCGGCCGGCGAACGATCGCCCGGCCCATGGCCACGCGCTGGCGCTGGCCCCCTGAAAGCTGGCGCGGCTTGCGCTCGAGCAGCTCGCCGATGCCTAGCATCTCCGCCGCCTCCTTGACCCGTTGCTCTCGCTCTTCCTTTGCCGTGCCGTGCATCTTCAGCGCGAACCCGATGTTCTCACCCACGGTCTTGTTGGGGTACAGCGCGTAGTTCTGGAACACCATGGCGATGTCGCGCCGCCGGGGCTCGACGCCACTGATGTCCTCACCGTCGATTTCGATGCGACCGTTGCTGAGCTCCTCCAACCCCGCGAGTAGCCGCAGCGCGGTGGTCTTGCCCGATCCCGAGGGACCCACCAGCACCATGAAACCACCGTCGGGCACCTCCAGGCTCAGGTGCTCCACGGCCAGCTTGTCGCTGCCGGGATACCGGCAGCTGACGTCCTGATAGGTCACCTCGGCCATCGATCGATCCTCCTGCGGGTTGGCGTCACTTGATCGCCCCCATGGAAAGGCCCCTGACGAGCTGGCGTTGGGCGATCCAGCCCGCGATCAGCACGGGTATCGAGGCCAGCGTCGCCGCAGCGGCGAGCTTGGCCCAGTAGAGGCCCTCAGAGGTGACGAAGCTGACCAGGAAGACGGGCATCGTCGCCGCGCGGATCGAGGTCAGGTTCAGGGCGAAGAAGAACTCGTTCCAGGCGAAGATGGCGCAGATCAGCGCGGTGGCGGCCAGGCCGGGCGCGACCACCGGCAGGACCACCTCGCTCAGCTCGTGGCGCAGATCGGCGCCGTCGATCCGCGCCGCCTCGAGGATCTCCCCCGGCACCTCGAGGAAGAACGAACGCATCATCCACACGGCGATCGGCAGGTTCATCGCCGTGTAGAGCACGATCAGCGTCGGGATGCTGTCGAGCATCCCGATGTCGCGCACGGCGAGGTAGATGGGCACGATCGCCGCCACCACCGGCAGCATCTTGGTCGAGATGAAGAAGAACAGCACATCGCGCCAGCGGCCGACCGGCCGCATCGACAAGGCGTACGCCGCCGGCGTGGCCAGCAACAGCACGAGCAGCACCGAGATCACGGTGGCGATCGCCGAGTTGGCCAGAAACGGACCCATGCCCGCGCTGAACACCTGCTTGTACTCGGTGAGCGTCGGGTGGAAGATGAACTTGGGGCTGCTGGTGTAGGCGGCCGACTCCGGCTTAAACGAGGTCAGCACCATCCAGAACACTGGGAAGAAGAAGATGATGGCCGCAAACCAGGCGACGGTGGACCAGGCGATCCCGCCAAAGCGCTGGCGCAGCGTAGGCCGACGGGATCCTGAGGCGGCGCGCGCGGGGGCGGCGACCGTGGCCATCAGGCCCGCGCCTCGTTGTCGACGAATACACTGAACACGGTGCGCAGCGCGATCGTGGCGACGATGATCGTGCCGACCACGGTCACGACTCCGAGCGCCGCCGCCTGCCCGATGTCGAAGCCCTCGAAGGCACGCTGATAGATGTAGTAGGGCAGGTTGGTGGTGGCGGTACCGGGGCCACCCTGGGTGACCATGTAGATCGCGTCGAAGGTGTTGACGACGTAGATCGCGCCCAGCAGCACGCCCAGCTCCAGGTAGGAGCGCAGGTGGGGAAGGGTGATCTCGCGGAAGCTCGCCCACGCGCTGGCGCCGTCGACCCGCGCCGCCTCGAGCACGTCGCGCGGCTGGCCCTGTAGTCCGGCGAGCAGGATCAGCATCTCGAACGGCGTCCACTGCCACACCACCGTGGCCATCACCGAGGCCACCGGATGGGCCGAGACCCAAGACACCCCCCCGCCGCCGAACCAGCCGATTACCCAGTTGACGATCCCGTACACCGGGTCGAGCATCGTCGTCTTCCACAGCAGCCCCGCCGCCGTGGGCATGATCAAGAAGGGCGAGATCAGCAGCGTGCGGGCCAGGCCCCGGCCGAGAAACTTCCGGTCGAGCAGAATGGCCAGGCCGAGTCCCAGGAGGGTCGCGATCACCACCGAGCCAAAGGTGATCTCGATCGTGTGCAGCAGCGCGCCATAGAACACCGGGTCCGAGAACACCGTGCCGTAGTTGCTCAAGCCCACCCAATGGGGCGAGCCCGGCTTGGCGATGTTCCACGACTGCAGCGAGTACCACAGGGTGAGCAGGAACGGGATCTGGGTGACGATGATCGTGAACACCAGCGCCGGCATCAGCGGGATCCGCCGCACCCAGCCCTCGCTGCTGCGGCGGTCCTGGCCGCGAGCGCCGGGCAGATGAACGGCTTGGTCAGCGGTGGCGGTGGTGGCCATTATCCGATCACTTCCGGTACCCGTCGCCAACGGTCTTGGCGTACTTCTGCGAGGTCGAGAGCGCGCTCGGAACCGGCTCCTGTCCGGCGATCACCGCGGTGATCTGCTGGCTGACGCGCGTGCCCAGGTCCTGGAACTCCGGGATGGTCAGGAACTGCACGCCCACGTAGGGCACCGGGCCGACTGTGGGGTGGCTGGGATCGGCGTTCTGGATCGCCTGGAGTGTCTGCGGCGCGAACGCCTTGGCGGCCTGGCGGTACTGCGGGATCGCGTAAGTCGAGAGGCGGCTGCCGGGTGGGAGATCAGACCAGCCGAGCTTCTGCCCGACGAGCTGGATGTAGCTCTTGGAGGTCGCCCAGGAGATGTAGCGCCATGCCGCCGCCTTGTGGGGCGAGGTCGTCGGCATGCCCAGCGACCACGAGTACAGCCAGCCCGAGTGCGGGGTGTAGAGCACCGGCGCGGCGACATAGCCGTTCTTGCCGACCACGGTGCTGGTCTTCGTGCTCTCGATCGAACCGGCGGCGGAGGTGGCGTCGTACCACATGGCCGCCTTGCCCTGCCCGTACAGAGTGGCGCACTCGGAGAAGCCATCCTCGGCGGCGCCTGGCTCGCCGTAGTTTTTGACCAGGTTGACGTAGAAGTTGACGGCGCGCTTGAACGCCGGCGAGGTCAGCTGGGCGTTCCAGCCCGTGTCGTACCAGCGCCCGCCGAAGGTGTTGATCACCGTGTCGAGCGGCGCCAGCACCTGTCCCCAGCCCGACTCGCCGCGCAGGCAGATCCCCGCGGTCCCCTGCTTCTTGTTGGTCAGCCGCTGGGCGAAGCTCGCCACCTGGGGCCAGGTGGGGTGGGCGGGCATGGTCAACCCGGCCTTGGCGAACAGGTCCTTGCGATACATCAGGAACGAGGACTCGCCGTAAAACGGGACCGAGTACATGTGGCCGCGATAGGAGAGCGCCTGGCGGATCGACGGAATGAAGTCGGCCTCGTCGTACCCGCGGGTGCTGGCGATATAGGGCTGCAGATTGGTGAGCCATCCGTATCGGGCCCACATCGGCGTCTCGTAGTTGGAGATCATCACCACGTCGAACTCGTTGCTCTTGGTCGAGACCGAGGCGGTGATCTTCGCCCGCGACTCGTTCTCGGGCAGGGTCACGTAGTTGACCTTGATGTTCGGGTACTGCTTCTCGAACTGCGTGGTCAGCGTCTCCACGTCCTGCATCTGCGGATTGGCGACGATCGCCACCCGCAGCGCGACGGCGTGAGCGCCGCTGCCGCCGCCGCCTCCGGCTCCCGCCGCGGAGCAGCCGGCGAGCACGAGCGCACCCGCAACAACGGCGAGACGCTTTCGTTTGGCGATACCAACCTCCTCCGATTGGCGCTATCTCCCTACGGGTACTTCATATCCCGCACATGAATCTGCTAAACGCGAACGTGGCACGCTGAGGTGTCCGTAGCATGAGAGCAGCGGTGTGGCAGCGTCCGGGAGAGCTGCGGATCGAACAGCGTCCGGATCCTCAGCCGGCCGCGGACGAGATCGTCATTCGCGTCGGTGCCTGCGGGATGTGTGGCACTGACGTTCACATCGCCCAGGGAGAGTTTCCCCCCACGCCCTACCCGATCGTGCCTGGCCACGAATTCGCCGGCGAAGTCGTGAGCGTCGGCAGCGAGGTGGAGGACCTGGCCGCCGGTGCCCACGTTGCCGTCGACCCATCGCTGTTCTGCGGCCACTGCGACTTCTGCCGGGTGCAGCGGGGGAATTTGTGCCGGAATTGGAATGCGATCGGCGACACCGTCGACGGAGCGTTCGCGGAGCTGGTGAAGGCTCCGGCTCGCAATGCCTACGCGCTGCCCGCGGGAACCTCCGCGCGCACCGGGGCGTTGGTCGAGCCGCTGGCCTGCGCCGTTCACGGCATGCGCCGCCTGGAGCCGGACACCGGCGACTCGGTGTTGGTGACCGGAGCCGGAACGATGGGTCTGCTGCTGCTCCAGCTGCTCCATCAGGGCGGTGCCGCCAGCGTCACCGTGGTTGACCGAAACCAGCGGCGGCTCGAGCTGGCGAGGTCGTTAGGGGCAACGCAAGTGGAGACCGAGGTGCAGGCGGTGGTGGGCGAGAATGGTGATGGCTTCGACTGCGTTGTCGATGCCACCGGCGTCCCTGCCGTCGTCCAACAGGGGCTCGAAGCCGTCCGGAGGGGCGGCAAGCTGATGATCTTCGGCGTCGCCCCTGAGGAAGCCCGAGTTCAGGTCTCTCCATTTCGGATCTATAACGATGAGATCACGCTGATCGGCTCGATGGCCGTGCTCTACACGTTCGTGCAGGCAATCGAGCTGTTGCGCAACGGGACCGTGCAGACCGAGCCGCTGCTCACCCACACTTTCCCGCTCGATGATTTCGAGGCGGCGCTGGAGGCCATGCGCGCAGGCGAGGGCCTCAAGGTCCAGGTGCTGCCGAACTCGTGAGCGATGCCCTGATCGGGATCGACGTCGGAACCTCGGGGGTCAAGGCGGTGGCGATCGACGAGGGCGGCGAGGTGCTGGCGGCGGAGGAAGAGCACTACGCCCTGTCCACGCCCCGAGCGGGATGGGCCGAGCAGGACCCTGAGGATTGGTGGCAGGCCAGCCGTTCGGTGCTCCAGGCGCTGAGCGAGACCACGGGGCCTCCCGCGGCGATCGGCCTGAGCGGACAGATGCACGGGCTGGTGACGCTCGACGAGAACCACGAGGTGATCCGCCCGGCGATCCTCTGGAACGATCAGCGTTCCGCGTCGGAGTGCGACGAGATCGAGCGAGCGCTGGGCCTGCCGCGCCTGATCGAGCTCACCGGCAACCGCGCGGTGGCCGGCTTCACCGCACCCAAGCTGCTGTGGCTACGCCGCCATGAGCCCGAGTCATATCAACGCATCGCTCGGGTCGTCCTGCCCAAGGACTACGTGCGGCTGCGGCTGTGCGACGAGAACGTCACCGATGTCTCAGATGCGTCAGGGACGCTGCTGTTCGACGTGCGCCACCGCCGCTGGAGCGATGAGGTGCTGTCCACGCTCGATCTCGATCCTCGATGGTTGCCCCGCGTCCTCGAGAGCCCCGAGGTGTCCGGGCGCACCGCGGCGGGGGCGATCGTGGCCGGCGGCGGAGGTGATCAGGCCGCGGGGGCGGTTGGCGTGGGCGCGGATCGCCCGGGCCCGGCGTCGGTCGTGCTGGGCAGCTCCGGCGTGGTGTTTGCCGCCCTCGAGGAGTTCGCCGCCGACGATCAGGGGCGGTTGCATGCCTTCTGCCACGCTGTGCCTGGCGGGTGGCACGCGATGGGGGTGATGCTTTCGGCGGCGGCCGCGCTGGCCTGGTTTCGGGACGTCGCCGGCGGGGGCGACTACGACGAGTTGCTGTCCCGGGCAGCGCGCTGGGATCCGGGGGTGGAGGGTCTGCAGTTCCTGCCCTACCTCGCCGGCGAGCGAACCCCACACGCGGATCCGGACGCGCGGGCCGCGTTCGTGGGCTTGGAGCTGCGCCATGACACCGGGGCCCTCGCTCGTGCCGTGCTGGAAGGGGTGGCCTTCGGGCTGCGTGATTCGCTGGACCTGCTGACCGAGCTCGAGGCCGGCGTGGAGGTGGCGCGGGTCTCGGGGGGTGGAGCCCGCAGCAACCTGTGGCTGCAAATCCTCGCCTCGGTGCTCGAGCTACCGCTGGAGCGAGTGGTGGTCGACGAAGGTGCGGCCTTCGGCGCCGCGCTGCTTGGGGGCGTGGCCGCCGGCGTGTGGCCGGATGTCCATGCCGCCACCGCGGCCGCAGTGCGAGTCCGCGAGCGGGTCGAGCCCGTGGCCGAATGGGTGGAGGTCTACCGAGAGCAGCGTGAGCGCTTTCAAGCGTTGTATCCCGCCCTTCGGGCTGGCCACGGCTGATGAGGCGCCAGCCCGAGCCGAGCCCCAGGAGCAGTACCCCTGGGGCCTCGGCTCCGGCCACCGACGACTTATCCCGAGTCGCCGTTTCCTCGGGGGTAAGCGGCGCTTAGCGCTGCTCGACCACCATCAGCGAGTGCCCGGTGGGATCCCGGAACCAGAACATCGGCGGCACCGGGTCGCCCATCCGCGAAACCTCGGCGTCGACGTCCACCCCACGGGACTTCAACTCAGCGTGGCTGGCATCGATGTCGTCGGTGGTCAGCGTGATCCCGGTCTCCATCGGATTGACCTCGATCCCAGGCCGCGGCGGCGCCAGCGCGATTCCCGTGCTCCCCTCGGGCGGGTAGACCTCGACCCAGCGGTAGCTGCCGCCGCCAAACGATGTGTCGGTGCGCTTCTCGAAGCCAACAGACTCGTAGAAGTCGATTGCGCGGTCCTGGTCCGGGGTCGGGACGCACACTAGGCTGATCTGCCGGATCCGGGTTGCTGTGGTGCTCATCCTGCATCCTCCTGGAGTTGTGGTTTAAGCCCTGAGACCATCCGCAGGGTGAAAACTAATCGGTGCCCGTAGGCTTCCTCGGGACGTGGTCACGGATAACTCGACGCAAGCACCCGGAGCCCGGACTCGGTACGCGCTCGCAGACGGGGTCAGCATCGCCTATCAAGCCACCGGACAGGGGCCGCCTGACCTGCTGGTCGTTCCCGGGTGGCTGACGGAAGTCGAGCACCTCTGGGAGGAACCCTCGGTTGCCCGCTTCTTCTTGCGGCTCTCATCCTTCGCTCGGCTGATCCTGTTTGACCGCCGCGGATGCGGAATGTCAGATCACGTTTCTGAGCCCCCGCCGCTGCAGGAAGAAGTCGGCGACCTGGTCGCGGTGCTGGACGCGGTTGGCTGTGATCACGCCGCGGTGCTCGCCTACGCCGCCGGCGGACCGCTAGGGGTGGAGCTGGCGACGCGCTGCCCGGATCGCGTCAGCGCCCTGGTCCTGTACGCAGCAAGCATGCGCAACACCGCCGCCGAGGGATATGAGTGGGCGCCTTCGGCTCAGGAGCGCCTGCAGCGCTTCGAAGCCCAGATCAGCAACTGGGGAAGCGGCGACCAGGCCGAGCTCATGGCCCCCAGCCGCGCCGGCGACGCTCGCTTCCGCGACTGGCTCGGTCGTCTGCAGCGGCTCGCGGTCAGCCCGGGGACAATGATGGCGATGGTGCGTGCCACCGAGAACACCGACGCGCGGCCGCTGCTTCCCCGGATCAGTCAGCCAACCCTGGTGCTGCATCGCAGCGGCGATCGGCTCTTCGACGTACGTCATTCACGGCTGACCGCGCAACTGATCCCCGGCGCTCGCTACGTCGAGCTCGCCGGCGAGGACAATCTGATCACCGTCGGTGACACCGACGCCATCGCCGACGAGGTCGAGGAGTTCCTCACCGGCCGGCGACGCGGGCAGCAGGCCCAGCGGGCACTGGTGACGGTGATGTTCACCGACATCGTCGCGGCCACCGAACGTGTCGCCGAGCTCGGCGATAAGCGCTGGCGAGACCTGCTGGCCGAGCACGAAGGGGTCGTGCGACACGAGCTGACCCGCTTCGACGGACGCCTGATCAAGTCCATTGGCGACGGCCTCCTGATCGGCTTCACCGGGCCTCCCTCACAAGCCGTGCGCTGTGCCATGGCCACCCGAGGTGCCGTGCACGACCTCGGGCTCGCGCTGCGTATCGGCTTGCACACCGGCGAATGCGAACTGATCGGCGAGGATCTGGCGGGAATGGCGGTGCACATTGCCGCCCGGGTGGGAGCGCTGGCGGCTGCGGAAGAGATCCTGGTCTCCGGGACCACCTGCGGCTGCGCGGTCGGGACCGAGCTGGAGTTCGAGTTCCGCGGAGAGCGGCCGCTCAAAGGCGTCCCGGCCAACTGGCCGCTGTTCGCCGTCAAACCGGCGAGCTACTCCGGTGGCGCATGATTGTCGGGCACCGACGCGCCGATGAGCTTCGGGCGCGTGACGGCGGCTCGTTCACCGATACGGCAGTCGCGGTCACCGGCGGTGCCCACGGCATCGGCCGCGCGATCGCCCAGCACTTCGCCCGTGCCGGCGCGCGCGTGGCGATCGGTGACCTCGATGTCAAGGCGGCGCAGGCACTCGCCGTCGAAATCGGTGGCGGGGCGATCGCCTCCGGCCTGGACGTGACCGACGGCAGAGCGTTCGCCGCGTTCCTGGACGCCGCCGAGGCGAGCCACGGACCAATCGGCGTGATGGTCAACAACGCCGGCATCGACTGGGTGGGTCCGTTTCACCAGGAGCCCGACCAGGTGAGTCAGCGCGAGCTCGAGGTCAACCTGATGGGAACGATCCTCGGCTCCCGGCTATCGCTGCAGCGGATGCTCCCTCGGCGGCAGGGGCACGTGGTCAACATCGCCTCCGGCGTCGGTCGCGTGCCGCTGCCCGGCAGCGCGGTCTACTCCGCCACCAAGCACGGCATCGTCGGACTCACCGAGTCGCTGCGACTGGAATACCGCGGCAGCGGCATCGGCTTCACCCGGGTGCACCCGGCGCAGGTCAAGACCGCGATGATCCAGGGCCAGCCGCAGCCGCGCCTGCTGCCCGTTGTCACCCCTGACGACGTTGCCCAGGCCGTGCTCGATGCCGTGCGCAACGACAAGTTCGAGGTATGGGTGCCGGCCGCCCAGGCGATCAGCGTCAAGCTGGGCAACCTCCTGCCCCGCCCGCTGCGCGAGAGGGTGATGCGCGCCGTAGGCGTCGGTCGGATTGCCGGAGAGGCCGATCTCATCGCCCGGCGCGACTACCACCAGCGCGCGTTCGGGAGCGACTGAGATCCCGGTTAAACATCGCGACTGCCTGGCGCTCAACCTGGGCATGGACGGCCTGGCCATCATCGGGCCGGCGCGTTGCTCTCGAGGTATCGCTCTGGCCCACACACTGGATCGGCCCCCCGCCGCCGAGCGGTGACCAAGAACAGGACGCCGAAGATCACGACAGCAAACACGTTGAGCGCGAGCTTGTAATCGAAGCGGATCGAGCTGAAGATGTCGCCCCGCGCGGGACGTGGTCCCACCGGGATCAGCCCGGCGGCGCTGAAGATGCCGTCGACAATCAGGGCGGCGGTCACCATCGTCGCGAACATCAGGGCGGTGATCCGCACTGTGAACTTGGTGCCGTAGTACTTGCGGTAGATGGCGAGGATCGGCAGCACGATCAGGTCGGCGAACAGAAACGCGAGAACTCCGGCGAATGAAATCCCGCCGGACCACAGGACGGCGGCGAGCGGGACGTTGCCAACCGAGCAAACGAAGCTGAGCACGGCGATGATCGGACCAAGGATCACGTTCTCGATCGTTGACAGCGGCGCCGGTGCATGGCGGATAAACAGGTGCTCGAAGAAGCCGTTGCCAAGCTGGGCGGCGAATCCGGCGAGCAGGAAGCCGAGGGTGATCTCTTTCCACAACATCTGCCAATCGCCGCGGAAGTTGTGCGCGACATCGGACCAGGCGCGCGCGGAGACGAGCCGCTGGCGCCAGGGCAGCTGCTCGCTCGCCGCGTGATGTTGGTGACCGGCGTCGGCCCGGATCGCGTGCTCGCGCGCCTGCTGTTCGAGCTCGCGGCTGACGAACCGGCGCAACAGCACGGTCATCAGCACGATCATTACGATCCCGCCGAGATACTCCGCCAGGGTGAACTGCCAGCCGATCAGCACCCACAGCACCAGCCCCAGCTCCCATACGAGATTGGTTGAGGCAAACTGGAAGGCCAGCGCCGAGGCGGCGCTTGCCCCCTTCTGGAACACAGATTTAGCGATCGCGATCGCTGCGTAGGAGCACGATGAGGACGCGGCGCCGAGGCCAGTCGCCCAGCCGACCGACCGAGCATCCGAGCCGCTCATCAGCCTCTCGATCCGCTGGCGCGGGACCCACGCCTGCACAACTGCGGAGATCCCGAACCCGAGCACCAGCGCCCACCAGACCTCCCACGCCATCAAGAATCCGTCCCTGAGGCCGTACCAGATCAGGTCGAGAACACCCATACCACCAGCCTACTACTAGATACCCCTAGGGGGTAATGGTACCTGGTAAGGTCAAAAAATGGCCAAGACACAGGCCTCGACCCGGGGCTATACCGCCACCAAGGACCAGCTTCTGGCCCGGCTTCGGCGGATCGAGGGGCAGATTCGCGGCATCGAAGGGATGGTCACCGACGACCGATACTGCATCGACATCCTGACCCAGATCACCGCCGCACAGGCCGCGCTTGACAAAGTCGCGCTGGGACTGCTCGACGATCACGCCCACCATTGTGTACTCGGCGCCGGCGACGAGCACCGGGATGCGAAGACAGAGGAGCTGATGGCCGCGGTTGGACGCCTCATGCGCCGCGGCTAGCCCGCGGGTTCTTGAGCGGGGTAAGCGAGCTCTCGAGCCGATCGCGCAGCGGCTCGTACCGCGGCGGCAGTCGCAGCGACTCGCCCAGGTGCTCGGGATCCTCGTCAACGGCAAAACCCGGGCTCGGCGTCGCGATCTCGAACAGCACGCCACGCGGCTCGCGGAAATAGATGCTCAAGAAGTACTGGCGGTCGATGATCGCCGTCGGCCGCGCCCCGGCTTCCGCCAGGTGCTCCCGCCACTTCAGGTGGTCATCATCGCGATCGCACCACGCGATGTGGTGCACCGTGCCCGCTCCCGGGATGCCGACCCCCGGGGGCGGCTCGTCGAGAACGTATGTCGCCCGCCGCGTGCCGCCAGCGAGAACGTAGGCACCGGGCCCGGTCATCGTGAAGCCCATCGCATCGGTGAGGAGTCGCTCTCCACGCTCCCGATCCGGGCTGAAGGCCCGTACACCATCGAAGCCCAGCAGCGCGCGATCGGGTGCGATGCCGTCGGCGGTGGCCCACAGCGGCTCGTCGTCGGTATCGACCACGGCGAGCTCCAGACCCAGGCCCTCAGGGTCACGGAACTCCAGCGCCCGCTCATCCGCGGCGCGATCGAACTCGACCTGCTCACGAGCCAGCCGCTTGGCCCAGAATCCCAACGCGTCCTCAGAGCCCACCCGCCAGCGCAGCCGATGGATCATCCCCGCCCCGGCCCGTCCGGGGGCAGCCGCCGGGAACTCGAAAAACGTCAGGATCGAGCCCGGAGCGCCGTGCTCGTCACCGTAGTAGAGGTGGTACACGTCGGGAGCATCGAAGTTGACCGTCTTCTTGACCAGCCGCAACCCCAGCACCCGAGCGTAGAAGTCGACACTGCCAGGGGCATCTGCGGTGATGCACGTGACGTGGTGAATGCCATCAAGCTGCATGCTCAGGCGCGTCACGAAGACACCCGCGCCAAGGGGAGCTACGGCGTTGGCGCGAGCGAGATGACCTGTTGGTAGGTCGGCCGGTTGGTGCTCGGGAACTTGGTCGGGATGAGTCCGGGCACGAAGCTGGTCATACCCTGGTCGATGCGCCACACAGAAGCATTTGCGCCCTGCTTGGTGACCAGATCCGCCCGCCCGGCTCTGATCGCCGACCAGAGAGAGCGCGCGCAGGCGGAAACGTTCCCGCGGCCGCAGTAGCGGAACGCGTAGGGTGCGAGGACGTGGCGCCCGAGCTGCGTCTTCAGGTCCTTGTCGACGTAGGAGGGGTCACGGCCGAGTAGCGCCTCGAACGCGCCGAGGAGGTTCCCGTAGCGCGGACCCATGACTGCGTCGAAGATGTGGGGCCATGCGGCGCTGAGCACTGCTGCGCCCGCGTAAGGAATCGGCCCGCCAGGCGGATTGCCAATGGTGGGGGCTCCGTGACGCACCCAATCGTCGATCAGCGTCACCGCGCTCGCCGTTTGCGCGTCGGGTGCTTTGGCCCGGCGCAGCATGGCGCGGACCACCGGCCACACCAGCACGCCGGTGGCGTCCTGCGTGGCGGCCTTGTTCATCACCCCGACGACGTCGTTTATCCGCGGGTGGGCCGGCCACGGACCGAAGAGCTCGACGTGCTGCACCGAGCCGAGATGCTGGTCGTCGCCCGGCATCCACCCGGGCGCCGGCTTGTTGTTCCAGTTGAGCAGCAGGTTGTTGGGCCCGCCGATGTCGTGCGGGTGGGCGAGCTCCGGCAGCCAGCCCCGCCACTCGTAGCCGCCGGTGCCGAGCGTCGGCAGCCGACGGTCGAGCCCGCGGGCCCGAATTGGCAGCCGACCGGAGGAGAAGTACGACGTCTTCTTCCGCGAGACGTAGCCCCAGTTGAACGTGAAGCCGAACCGGTTCGCGTACTGCCAGAACTTCTGCGGCGTCGTCGCGCGGCCCTCGGTCATCGCCTTGAGGGCGGCCAATGACAGCCCGTCCAGGCCGTAGGTCGTGCGCTTGCGGGCCAGCGCGTACGGCTGGCCGTGCACGGTCGCCGTGCCGATGACCGGACCATGGACGGTCATCGGGAACTTGAGCTCCCGGGTCCCAAGCTTTCCGGCGTCGAAGATCCGCATCGGCAGGCAGCGCCCGCGGAACACGTAGAACTGGGTGGCGCGGGTGGGCGTGCCGCCGCCGGGCACGCAGAGCTTCTCCGCGTACACGTCCTCGTTGTCGCCGCTTGCGGTGGTGAGGCTCCAGGCGTAGTCGCGGGTCCGCCCGATCAGCAGGTACAACCCGAGCCCGGACGCTGCCACGCCCTGGGCGTCGATGCCCGGGCCTTGGAGCTGCTCCTGGTAGACGATCTCCGGGTAGTAGTAGCCGAGTTGCGGGCCCAGGACGCCGAGCGGCCGGCCGGTCGCCGAGCGCGACCGCGCCACCAGCTGCCAGTTGGACGCGTGGCGCCGGGCGGGCTCCAGGTCGCGGGCCGCGCCGGTCCGCGGATCGGGCACGAGCTGGACCGATTTCGGGTCGACGACGACCGAGCCGGTCACCTTCCCACCCGTGAGCGTCGGGTAGGAGAAGACCCTCTTCGTGGTGGTCGGCGCGTCAGGGTCGTTGGACTCCATCGCGTCGTTCCACATCGCGTAGCCGGTCCGGGCGCCGAAGCGCTGGTCGAGCAGCGCCAGCAGGTTCGAGTTCTCGTGCTCGGCGCCGCCGCCGTTGCCGAAGATCGAGCCGATGAACGCGGTGACGGCGATGATGTCGTTGGCGTTTAGCGGCGTGCCGTTGCCGGGGAACGGCATGTGTTTGGCGCGGTAGTAGGCGTTCGCCCCGTCGGCGTAGTTCGTCATGTCGGTCAGCATCTGCCGACCCTCGGCGCCGTACGCGCGGACGATCTGCTGGCGCTGCTGGGTGACGAGGGCCTCGGCCTGAGCGCTCGGCTGAAACGGCGTCGCGCTCGTGACGAGCGAGAACGCGTCGAGGCCTGGGATGTCGGCCACCGCGGCACGGGCTGGCTCACGGCCGAAGTTGAACAGCAGGTTGCGATCGCGCGCCATCACCCAGCCGGCGCCGAACTCCATCGCGGCGCGCGTCTTGCCCTTGATGTGCGGGATCCCGTAGGCGTCGTAGGTGACCGTCACGTCGCTGCGTCCCACAGGCTCGACCTGGGTGGCGCCGATCGGGGCGAAGTTCATCGGCAGGTAGTAGTGGAAGACGTCGTTCAGTGAGACGTTCCGCCGCAGCGGGGTGAGGCCCGAATACAGCGGAAGCTGGTCGAGCGAGTGCGCATTGGTCGGAATCCCGCCGTAGTTACCGGGCGGCAGCACGTAGCGAGCGATGTCACTCGGCGCGGCCTGAGCCGCGGCTGGAGTCAAGAGCGCAAATAGGAGCGCCACCGCCGCAGTGAGGCGTCGAACCATGCGCACGTTCTATCAAGCTCGGCGCGTTCTTGGCGCTGTTACGCCCGGAGCCGCGTCACCAGCCCGCCGAAAAGCACCTCACGTCATGGCCAGGACTCATTCGACGAGAATGTGCTCGATGAGCGTCGCGTTCGTCACTGGCGGATCGGGATTCATCGGCGGCAGGCTCATAGAGCGCCTCCGCGCCGATGGGCACGCGGTGCGCGCGCTCGCCCGCTCAGAAGCCGCTGCCGGGCGGATCCGCTCCCGCGGCGGCGAGCCGGTTTCGGGCGACCTCAGCGGCGTCGCGGCGATGCGCTCCGGCGCCGAGGGCTGCGACTGGGCGTTCCACGCCGCCGCGACGCTCGGCGACTGGGGCAAGCGCGAGGAGTTCGAGCAAGGCAATGTCGTGGGCACGGCCAACGCCCTACGGGCGTGCGCGGAGGCAGGCGTCCGGCGCTTTGTCCACGTCGGCACAGAGGCGGCACTGCTGGCAGGTAAGCCGTTGGTCCAGGTCGACGAGACCGCGCCACTGCGTCCGGACTCGCCCGCTTTGTATAGCTCCACGAAGGCCAAGGCCGAGCAGGAGGTGCGCGCCGCCAACCGTACGGAGGCGTTTGAAACCGTCGTGGTCCGTCCCCGCTTTGTCTGGGGTCGCGGCGACACGACGCTCCTGCCGACGATGACGCAGATGGTCAAGGCAGGGCGGTTCGCGTGGATCGGCGGCGGCGGTCACTTGACCTCCACGACCCACGTCGACAACACCGTCGAGGGGCTCGTGCTCGGGGCCGAGCGTGGCCAGGCGGGCGAGACGTACTTCGTCACCGACGGCGAACCGGTCGTGTTCCGCGACTTCGTCTCGCAGCTTCTGCGCACGGAGGGAGTCGATCCGCCAACCCGTTCACTGTCAGCGCAGCTCGCGGCAGCGATCGCCGGGCTCGGTGAGAGCGCTTGGCGCCTGCTCCCCCTCCCCGGCCGTCCGCCGCTGACCCGGTTCGCCTATTGGGTGTCGTCCCAGGAGTGCACGATCAGGATCGACAAGGCGCGCCGTGAGCTGGGATATGAGCCTGTGACGACCCGGGAGGACGGGCTCGCCGAGCTCAGCGGGACCTAGCCGAAGGCTGCGGCGACAGCGGCTGATTCGACGCACCCAGAGCTTCGTTGAGCTGCTTTCCCCGGCTCGATCACCGCGTGGATCCTCTCGTGGCGCCGCTGCTCCTCTAATCCAAGGTGTCCCGTTGTTCGACGTCTCCACCGCGCCGGTCTGAGTCGCTGAGCCCGCCAGCACGGTTGCGGTCGCGGACGATCTCAGCGAGCTCTCGACGCAGGCCGATCGATGGACCACCAACCAGCTCCCAAGATCTTGAGATCCCGATCAAGAAACAGACGACCACGAGCACGGCGATGGTTCGAACCGAGCCGACGTCGCCAGGGTGGAGGATCGTTACCAGCCCGGCGACGAGCTGAACTCCGAACGTGGTCAACAGGATCACCAGGAACGCGGCATCACGCAGCTCCCCGGGTTGTGAGTGACGCACCCGTAACAGAGACAGGAGGGCGCCGGCAACGAACAGCAGCCCCAACACCGCCACGATCAGCGCCGGCCATCCGACGTCGGTGAACACGAGCCCAAACAGGGACACGGTGAGCGCGTTTGTAAACGCGGTCAGAGCGGCGGATGCACGAACGCGGTGCGCCTGTGCTGCATCCTCGGCAATGAGGCGCTCATGAGCGACCGAGATCGCCACGAACAGCAGGCCAATCAGAGCGCCAGCCACCCCGGCTGACGCGACAAAGAGATCATGAACGCGTGCTCCCGGCATGATCGCATCGTTGCTCAAGCAGCGGACGATTCGGCAGCTCCCGACGTGCTCCAGGCGGTGCCCATCGGGCTGCGTATGGACGGTCGGCCACTTCTGCCGGTTATGTGGCCACCCGCGCGAAGCATCACCGTAGGATGCGTCACCCTTGGTACAAGTATTAACTGCGGCACATCTATTATCGGTGATTTTCCAAGAATGTTCAGATCGCGCTATGATCTCGACGCCATGGATCCCGATCCCACTCAGAACGCAGCTGGGACGATGATCCTGCTCCCGCGCTTGGCCAAACAGGTCATGCGCCGCAGTGATCCTGAGCTTCTGGGGATCGACCTGCGCCTGCTGATGGCCCTCAGTTATCTGGGCGACCACGATGGCGCCCCGCAGCAGGAGCTCGTCGACGCACTCTGCATCGACGCCAAGAACGTGGTGCTGCTCCTCAACGAGCTTGAAGAGTGCGGACACCTAGTCCGCCGCCGCGACTCAGAAGACCGGCGACGCCACCGCGTCTACATCACCAAGTCTGGTCGTCAAGCGCTCCAGCGGGCCGGGCGAGCCCAAGAAGACATCGAGGACCAGGTTCTGCAAGCGCTTGACGCCGACGAGCGCGCCACGCTGTGGCAGCTGCTGACCCGCGCGCTCCGCGGAGCCGAGCCCACCCCTGACGATGCGACCGCGCCGGCCGGCACCGTCAGCATCGGCTGACTTCGGACATCGAGATCCTGCCCGTGGACCCGGCACCAAAGGTTGGTGGTGGTCGACGAACCGGCTGACGCTTCCGGGCTGGTCCAACCACCGGCTCCGAAGCTGCCGCGGATCGTGCAGACGGCGGGCTTCATGTTCGACGGCGTGCGCTTCTTGGAGGCCTGCCGCCGGCGCTATGGCGGCGCAGTGACGATGACGACGTTGTTCGACCAGGGCTTCGTCATGGTGTTCGATCCCGAGCTCGTAAAGGCTGTGTTCCAGGGCCCCCACGACAAGCTCAACGCCGGTGAGGCCAACGCGCTGCTCGGCCCGATCCTCGGCGACCGGTCTGTCCTGCTGCTCGACGGCGCCGAGCACCTGCGCCACCGCCGGCTCATGCTCCAGCCCTTCCACGGCCGCCAGATGCTTGCCCACGTCCAGACGATGCGAGACAGCGCCGACGACGAGATCGACGCTTGGCCGGTCGGCGACCCGTTCGCGCTGCTGCCGAGCCTTCAGTCGCTGACGCTGCACGTCATGCTCCAGGCGGTCTTCGGCTACGCGCCCGGTTGCGCCCGTGACCAGCTGAGCCGCCGCATCCGGGCGATGATCGATCCGCTCGTGCGGCCCCGGGGGATGCTCGCGCTGAGCGCCGTCCTGCGCGGGCGGCGTGACAGTCGGGCCGCTCGCGCGTTCGAGGCCCGCAAGCGGGCGGTCGACGAGCTGCTCTACGCCGAGATCACCCGCCGCCGCGCCCAGCCCGACCTCGCCGGCCGCGACGACGTCTTCTCCGCCCTGCTGCTGGCCACCGACGAGCACGGGGTCGGGCTCAGCGACCGGGAAATCCGCGACGAGCTGCTCACCCTGCTGCTCGCCGGCCACGAGACCACGGCCACCGGCCTGGCCTGGATGTTTGACCTGTTGCTGCACGAGTCCCGAGTGCTCGAGCGGGCACGCGAGCGCGATGAGCACTATCGTCGACGCGGTCGTCAAGGAGGCGCTGCGGCTGCGCACCGTCATCCCCAGGGTGGGACGAGTCGTGCAGAAGCGTCCCTTCGCGCTGGGCGGCTACAGCGCTCCGCCGGGGATGGAGATCGACCCCTCCATCCGCACGATTCACCGCCGCGCCGATCTGTATCCGCAGCCAGGGCGCTTCATCCCGGAGCGCTTCCTCGGCGCCGACGCCCCGGACACCTATACCTGGCTGCCCTTCGGCGGAGGGACCCGGCGGTGTCTGGGGGCGAGCTTTGCCCTCACCGAGATGCGCGTTGTCCTGGACCGTGTGCTGCAGCGTGCCCAGCTCATCGCCGCCGATGCCAAGCCGCTCGCACGCAGTTCCGGGTCATCACCCTCGGGCCTCGCGGCGGCGTTCGCGTCATCCAGCCCCGCCCGCCCACTCCGGCTCAGCAGCTTTCAGCGGGGTAACCGGGAGCGACAGGTTGGTGAGCCGGTCACCGCCTGCTGCGTCCGGAGCTACCTCGCGAAGGTGAGGGGAAGCTCAGGTCTCGCCGGCCGTAGGGCGCATTGACAGGCAACCGGGCGGCTGCGTATTATAGGCAGCCATATGGTTGCCTATCCGCACCTGGACGAGGTTTTCAGGGCGCTGGCCGATCCGAGCCGGCGGCGACTGCTCGACAGCCTGAACGAACGTAACGGCCAGACGCTGCGCGAACTGGGGTCGAGGCTGGTCATGGCTCGCCAGTCGGTGAGCAAGCACCTTGCCGTGCTGGAGGCAGCCAATCTAGTCACGACCGTCCGCCGCGGCCGGGAGAAGCATCACTACCTAAACGCTGCACCCATCAACGAGATCGCCGAACGCTGGATCACCCGATACGACCAGGACCGCGTCCACGCGCTCGCCGATCTGAAAACAGCACTGGAGGACACCCCCGTGGATAAGACCGCGTTCGTCTACACGACCTACATCCAGACCACGCCGGAACGGCTCTGGCAGGCGCTGACCGAGCCGACGTTCACCGCGCGCTACTGGGCAACCACGATCGACTCCGACTGGAAGCCCGGCTCGACCGTGACCTGGCACACACGCGGCTTGGCGATTGCCGACGTCGAGCAGGTCGTGGTCGAGTCCGAGCCCTGCCGCCGGCTCGCCTACACCTGGCACACGTTCACCCCCGAATGGGCCGAGTCGCTTGATCTCACCGACGACGCCCGCAACCGGCTGGCCGCCGAGCCGCGCTCGAAGGTCACCTTCGAGATCGAGCCGCTCGGCGATCAGGTGAAGCTGACGGTGATCCACGACGACCTCGAGCCCGGCGGCATTACGGCCTCACTCATCAGCGAGGGCTGGCCGCGCGTTATGGCCAACCTCAAGACGCTGCTCGAGACCGGCGACACGCTCCCGGACCTACCGCAGAACTCGCCGGCCCGGCTAGGGCTGACGCAATGACCACCATGGGGATGAGCGCCGCGTCGGTGCCGATGATGGTGACGATGATGCTGCCGAGCGCCGTTCCCGCGATCGCGCGCCGCGCGCGGGAGCGCGACGGCGTGTTCGCGGCGTCGCTGTTCGCAGGCTCCTACCTCGGCACCTGGGCACTGGTCGCCCTCGCGACCTGCCTGCTGTATCGCCCGCCCGGCGCCGTGACTGCCGGCGCGCTTACAGTCGGCGCGGGCCTGTACGAGCTCACACCGCTCAAGCGCGAGTGCCGCCGACGCTGCCGCGAGCGCAGCTGCTCGGGCCTGCGATTCGGCGTCTACTGCTTCGGCTCGAGCATCGGACTGATGCTGGTGCTCGTTGCCGTGAACGCCATGAGCATCGCGCTGATGTTCGCGATCGCGGTCGTCGTCCTCGCCCAGAAGCTGCTCCCGCCTCAACCCGCCGTCGACGTGCCCCTGGCGCTGGCGATCACCGCGCTCGGCGTCGCCATCGCTGCAACCTGAAACGACAAGGAGACAACCACATGACCACCCACACCACCGCCAGTCCCGAGCAGTGGCTCGCGGCCCGCCTCGAGCTGCTCGAGGCCGAGAAGGAATTGATCCGCCGCAGCGACGACGTCGCCCACCAGCGCCAACAGCTGCCCTGGGTCCCCATCGAGAAGAACTATCGCTTCGACACCGAAGCCGGCCCCGCGTCGCTGGCCGACCTCTTCGATGGGCGCTCGCAACTCCTCGTCTACCACTTCATGTTCGGGCCCGAGTACACCGGCGGGTGTCCTGCGTGCTCGGCGATTGCCGATGGCTTCAACGGCTTCGCCGTGCACCTGGAGCACCACGACGTCGGGATGATTGCGGTGTCGCGCGCCCCGATCGCCGTGCTGCAGGCCTACAAGCGACGCATGGGCTGGACCTTCCCCTGGGCCTCGTCGCTGGACAGCGACTTCAACTTCGATTTCAACACCTCGTTCACCGAGCGCCAGCAGCGATCGGGGACCATCGACTACAACTATCGCCCCACGGACACGACGTGGCTCCGGGAGCGCGGCGAAGAGGGCCCCGCTGCCGAGCACGCCGCGATGACCGGCACCGACAGTGCCACGTACACCCGCGAGCAGCCCGGGATGAGCGCCTTCGCTCTTGAGGACGGAGTTGTCTACCACACCTACTCAACCTATGCGCGCGGCCTGGACGGGCTGTGGGGTATGTACCAGTGGCTGGACCGCGCGCCGAAGGGGCGCAACGAAACCGGGGCTTGGTTCCGCCGGCGGGACGAGTACTGATAAGCCGGTTGGTGTTGCCATGTGCCGCGCCTTCGGCGTCAGCGACGATTCAGGCAGATGATTGCCTGCGCAATAATCGGTTGATGCCGACGCTGATGCGACCAGGTTCGCTGGCCGGGCGCTACTCCGCCGCGGCGGCGATGGTGATCTTCGCCCTCGTCCCGTACCTGGCGCTGTCGGCGGCGCTGCAGCCGCTCACGCCGATCATCGCGCACGGCCTGCACGTGAGCCTGCAGACGATGAGCTTGGCCTCCGGGATGGCCAACGCGGGCTACGCCGTCGGTACGGTGCTCGCGGTGGCGCTGGCCCAGCATCTTCCCCAGCGGCGAATGATGGTCGTATACGCCGCATTGCTGGTGATCGGGTCCGTCCTCACGGCGGCGGCGCAGAACCCCGGAATGTTCATCGCCGGGCACGTGCTCCAAGGGCTGTGCACAAGCCTGCTGCTGATCGCGGCCGTCCCGCCGCTGGCTCTCGGCTACGGAACGGCCAAGTTTCGCGAGACCGCGATGATCATGAACCTGTGCATCTTCGGCGCAGTAGCGCTCGGCCCGACGATGGGCGGCATCCAGGCCAACTCGCACGCGTGGCGACCTCTGTTCTGGATCGTCGCCGCGATCTCGGCCGCCGCGCTGGTTCTGGCGCTGCTGACGTTTGAGGACACCCCGCCCGCTGACCGGAGCGCCCCATGGGATCCGGTGGCAATCGGACTCGCGGCCGCGGGCTCGGTGGCGGCGTTCTTCGGCGCCTCGCAGCTGCTCACCCACCGGTTCCTCGACCTCTCCGCGGTGGCGCCGCTGTTTGGCGGCCTTGCCCTCATCGTCGTCTTGATCGTCTACCAGTTCCGCGCCCGGCGGGCACTGCTGACGATCCGCGGTCTGGCCAGCACTATGCCGGTTTCAGGGATCGTGGTCGCCCTGTTCGCAGCGGCGGCATCCGTGTCGGCGACCGGGCTGACCGCGAGCCTGCTCGCCGGACGTTACGGACCCCTTCACGTGGGGCTTCTCTACCTCCCTGAGCTCGGCGGGGCCGTGCTCACCGCGCTCGCTCTCGGTTTCCTGATCGACAAACGCCAGATCCACTTCCTCCCGCTGGCGGGGATGGTGTTTCTGGCCGCTGGAATCACGGCGTTCCGGATCACGGTGCCCCCGAGCCAGGCGCTTACATTGATCGGGTCCGGGTTGACGGGGATCGGGCTCGGCGCGACGGTCGCCCCGGCGCTGTTCGTGGCTGGGCTGTCGCTGCCGTCGATGAACCTCCAGCGTGTTTTCGCGATCATCGAGCTGTTGCGCGCGGTGGCTGCGTTCATGATCGCACCCGTGTTCGCCCACTTCGCCGTTACGGTCGGGGGCAACGTTCAATCGGGCACCGGGATCGCGCTGTGGATCGGTGTCGGGCTCGCGGTGAGCGGTGCGCTCCTCGCCGTTCTCCTCTACGCGCTCGGGGGGGCGCGCCCGCAGACGCCGAACATCCCGCGCTTCATGGATGGGGACGGTGGGGCCTGGTACTCGCCGCCGCTGCTGGCCGCGGTCCGCGGGCGCTCCGGCCGCCCGGCGCTGGCCGAAGATCCCTCGTGATGAAGGAGGAGACCCAAATCCCGAACTGGTACCGTAATGGGATGAGCAAGCAGATCGCAGTACGCTTGGCCGACGACCTCGTGAAGTTCGTTGACGAGATCGTCAGTAGCGGCGAGCAACGCAGTCGCGCAGCTGTGGTCGCCCGCGCGCTCGAGCGGGAGCGGCGACGGATGCTTGCTGCCCGCGACGCCGAGATCCTCGCTGCAAGCGGGCCAGATCCCGAGCTGGTCGGTCTAGCCGAGCACGCTGCCGGTATTCCCGTCGATCGTTGATGCGACCGATCCACCAGGCGCGACTCGATAAGTCGCGCCCGGTGCTCGTACTGACGCGAGAGCTCGTACGGCCGCACATGAACACCGTGACGGTCGCGCCGATCACGAGAACGATCCGCGGCCTCTCAACAGAGGTTCTGCTCCGAACCGCGAACGGCCTCGACGAGCGCTGCGTGGTCGCCTGCGACCACGTCACGACAATTCCCGTCGCTGCTCTTGGTGCGCAGATTGGCCGGCTCCTCGATGAGCAAGAGGCTGATCTCACCGATGCGATCCACGCGGCGTTCGACCTTGACTGACTGAAGACAAGTCCGACCCGCGGCAGCGCGCGGACTGAGTGGCTACGCAGGCAGGAAGTCGTAGTGCGAGGCCACGCGGCCGATCACGTCGGGGGTGAGCGGCCCCGCCCGGGCGGCCTGGGCGAGGTCGCGCATGTAGTTCTCCCAGCCAGCCGGTGTGTTGAAGTTCAGGAATCTGACCGGGCTCTCGCTTGGATTGCTGAACGTGTGCACAACGCCAGCGGGGACGCACACGAACGTCCCGGCCTCGAGCTGGTGCGTCCCCTCGCCGAGACGCACGGTCAGCACTCCCTCGAGTACGTAAAACATGTCGACCAGCCGCTCGTGGCGGTGCGGAGGAGGTCCTGGGAAGCCTGGAGCGATCGTCGACTCCGACAGGAAGAACGCGCCGTCTGTGTCCTCGCCCGTCGCCTTGAGCAGGATGTCTGAGCTGCCGGCGGTGTGGCGCTCTCCCTCCCCGGGCCGATGCACGACGGCTTCCATTGCACGAAGTCTCTCACCTTCAGCGGGAGAGGCCTCCGCGGCGACGCCGTCACCCGTCGAGTCGGTAGCCCACCCGTCGTCCGACGGCCGCCAGCATGCTCAACATGCGCTGCGGCGGCTTGACGCCGCGCTGCTCCTCGGGATAGGCCGAGAACAGCATCGCAAACAGCATCAGCGACCGCGGGTCCTTGGGCGGGAGCTTGAGCTTCTTGGCGCTGACGAGGCGGTGAAACTCGCGGAAGAAGCTTTCGAACCTCATCGCCGGAGTGTGGGTGTCGATGAAGGTGGCCTCCACGCCCGCGCCTCGAAGCGTGTGCGGCGTCCCGGGCGGGACGGCAACCTTCTCGCCCGGCCCGAGGGTGCGCCACTCGTCGCTCACGAAGACCTCAAGGCGGCCCTCGAGCACCTCATAGCTTTCGGTGGCGCTGGGATGAAGGTGCACCGCCGGGCCCCCCGTGTTACCCGCCGCCAGCCGGTTGATCGTCTCGAAGGCCTCGTCCGTACGGATGATCTCCCAGGTCATGTTCACACCGGGACGAAAATCGAGTACCTCGCCGGGCACGCACGCAGTCAAGCACACAAAGCTCCTGGCGAGGCTGCGCCTCTTCGCCGCTGTAATCCGCTCGCGGTTCAGGTTCCCGGGTCGAGTCTAGCGGGGTGACCTCCTCGTCGATGGCGTCGGGGTCGGGTTGCTGGTATTTGATTCGCTAGTGGTGTTGGCGGTCGACGTCGGGGAAGGTTGCGCCGCTGCTGGCGTGGCTGAAGAAAACGTCGAGGTCATGCCTCGTCCTTCGGCACCGTCTCGCGATCCGGCTCGTCCGGCAGTAGCGCATCGATGAGCGCTCCGAGATCCTCGCGGTAGGTGTCCCGGTCGTGCGCCACCGTCCACGCCGCCGCGGCCGCTGCCAGCATCGGATAGCGCTCGGGATCGGGGGCACCGCGAAGCTCCCGCTGCTGGCTGGGCACCTCGAAGCTCGCGCCGGCGCGCACGAGCAGCGAGCCGAGCGTGAAGTTCCACATCAGACGGTACGCGCGCACGGCCGCTTCGATCGACAGACCCGCGTCGCGCAGCGCCGCATGGATCTCCTCGATCGCGCCGAGCACCGACGGCGCCATCATCCGGCGGCGCGCCAGCACCTCGGGCACCCAGGGGTGCTCCGCGAGGCTGTCGTAGATCGTCGACCACAGCACCACCATCGCGTCCCTCGGGTCCCGCGGGCGCGGCGGATACACGAGCCGGGCCGCGAGGCGGTCGACGAGCACCATCAGCAGCTCGTCCTTGCTGCCCACGTGCCGGTACGGCGCCATCGCGGACACGCCGAGCTCGCTCGCGAGCCGGCGCATCGTCAGCTGCCTCGACGCCCTCGGCGTCGAGCAGCCGGATCGCTGTGTCGAGCACGGCTTCGCGATCGATCGTCGGCGGGCGGCCCCGGGGCGCATGGGCCGCCATCTCCGACGCCGATGCGCGATCGCCCGTCGGCGGGCGATCTCGGCCGCGCTTGGCAGACCCGCTGTCTGGCGACCGTTTCGACGAGCGCTCTTCAGATGACTTGTCTGATGCGCGCTCTCAGATGACTTGTCCGACATTTGCTTTACATGTATACTAATTGGCATGGCACACGGAACCCCCACCCTCGCAACCGGCAAGATCTGCTACCTCGAGATCCCCGCAATCGACGTCGAACGCTCCTCGCGCTTCTACCGCGACGCGTTCGGCTGGGAGCCGCGCACCCGCGGCGACGGCGCGATCGCGTTCGACGACACGGTTAAGGAGGTGAGCGGCTCGTGGGTCACCGGCCGGCCGCCGTCGACCGAGCCGGGGATCATGGTCCACATCATGGTCGCCGACCTCGACGCAGCGCTCGCGGCCGTCCGCGCCGCCGGCGGCGAGGTGCTCAACGAAGACGCGGCGCCAGGCGAGCGCGTAGGGCACGTTCGCGACCCGGCCGGCAACGTGATCGGGATCTATCAGCAGCCCGGCCTGGCTGAACGCGAACGGACGCCCACGCCGGTGCCCGAGCACCTGCACACGGTCACGCCGCGACTCGCGCTGAGCGACGGCGCGGCCGGGATCGACTTCTACAAGGCCGCGTTCGACGCCAAGGAGCTCGGCGAGCGCTACCACATGCCCGACGGGACGCTCGTCCACGCGGAGCTGCTGATCGGCGACTCGGTCGTGATGGTCAAGGACGCCCAGGACGACGAGTTCAACGCGCTGCTGTGCACCTACTGGCCCGACGTCGACGCCGCGTGGGATCGCGCCGTGCGCGCCGGCGCCGAGGTCATCCACCCCCTCGCCGACCAGTTCTACGGCGAGCGCGGCGGCCGCCTCGGCGATCCGTTCGGCAACCAGTGGATGCTGGCCGCCCGAATCGAGAACCTCACCCCGGCCGAGCTCGGCGCCCGGGAGCCAGCCTAGAGCCAGACCCCTTCGTATCGCCCCAGGGCACCACCGTGGTCTGGAGGACGTCCCTGGCTTGCGCGGAATGAGAGCGCGTGTCGGTCCAGGTGCTAGCGGGTTGCTGGCTAGTCGATCGGGTCGAAACGACGTCGGAGGCGCGGCGGCGGCGTGCTGGAGTTGCAGCAGCGTATACGCGAGGCGGCTACTGGACGTGGGAGGCCATCCTGCGCGCGTTGCCGGACACCAGCGACGATGCGGAGAGTGCTCTTCACGGAGCGAGGGGGGACCCAACGTTCCGAGCGGTGGTTGTCGATCGATCCGGCAGCCTCGGCCAGATCGGTTAGGCGACCAGATGCGGTTCGAGGTCTGCGATCGCTTGCGCATTGTTGGCAAATGTGATCCCTCTCATGCCGACTGCCTTCGCTCCGTCGGCATTCGCTTGAACGTCATCCAAGAGAACGGCCTCTTCGGGAGCCACGCCTAAACGATCACACACGAGGTGGTAGATCCGGGCGTCGGGCTTGAGGCAACCGACCTCGTGCGAATAGACGATCACATCGCACATCTCGTGAAAGCCGTACGCCTGCTGCTCTCGCTCTCGGGCGCCGACAAAGCTGTTGCTGAGGATCGCCGTCTTGTAGCGGGGACGGAGACTGGCGAAATAGCCAGCAAGCTCAAGGTTGAGGCTCCCGACGTACTCCGCCCAAGCGTCTTTCATCATGGCCGTGATGGTGGTTTGAACGAGGCCGAGCGCGTCCGCGGTCTGCTTCTCGATCTCGGCGAGCGTGACCGCTCCAATCGCGCCCGGGCTCCAAATGCGGTCAAGGCACTGCTCGAGTTCGTCCACGTCAATCCACAGGCGATCCGCCCAGCGCCCTGGCCATCCTGTTCGTGGATTCACTTCGAGCACATCCCCGATATCGAAAATCACGGCTCTCACGCGCACGCACTGATTATCAAGAGGCGCGTCGAATGGCATGGATCCGCAAAGCGATGTCGAATCGCGCCCTGACATGAATGCAGGTTGTCCATCGGCGCGCTGTCGGCGAGTCAGCGGTTCAGTGTCGGCTAAACGAGGCGGGCCTTAGCCGTCGGTCACGACCCGGACTCAACCACGAACAGCGGATTCGTCTAGGCTCGCACCAACCCGCGACAGGAGGAGAGAAACATGCCCATCGCGTTCATTCAGGAGTGGAAGGATGCCCCGCCCGGCACCAGCAATTACGACGCCATCAGCGCGAAGTTGGACGTTCAAAACAATCCGCCTGAGGGGATGATCGCTCATACTGCCGGCAGAGACTCCAACGGCATCTTTCGCGTCTTTGACATTTGGGAGTCGCGGGAACGGGCGAAGAGCTTTCAAGAAGAGCGGCTGATGCCCATCGTGCAAGAGGCAATGCAGCAGTCGGGTGGGGACATGACGCCGCCAGACACGGTTGACATGTACGAGCTGCACGACTTCATCCACCCTTAGACGAATTCGAGGCCCGGTCGCGGCGATCGCGAGCAGCTCAGGGTCGTCAGGCAACACCCCCGAACTGTGATGCGCTCAGCTCCCAGGAACGCGGCGACCCCCGAAGGGACCACGCCGTCGCGATCTTGTCCATAGTCAGCGAGAACCCGGGGGTCGGTGGCGGATGCGCTCCCGGCGCGCGCTGGCGTTGTCACCGAGCGCGCTCAACCTGGACCGAAGCTGACGACGTCACGCCCGAGTGAGCTCTGATGGGAGGGGATTGCCTCGATGACGTCGCGGCGTTACTCCACGGAATTGGCGGGGTCTGCCCTCAGCGCCCGAGCCAGCCGAGTGACCAGCCGAGGGCTCGAGCGCCGCAGCTCCGGCGGCGTGCGAGCACCCGCCGGCCACCCCCGTCACGACCAACCAAGAAGAAGCTCCTTCATGCTGCCGCGGCCCCCCGGTACCGCGGACGAGCAGCCGTCTGCTTAGGCGGCAGTGCGTGAGGACCACAGGCGGCTTGGCCTGCGGGTCCGATCGTGTGGGATCGGGGCCGGCGGACGCCTTGTGTTTGCGGCGCTGAGCTCTTTTATCTGGGTTCTGGCCCGTCCGTAGGCCCAGAGAGCTCCAAGGCTTGGGATCCAGAAGGCGATCGCGTGATATGCGAGCACAGCAGCGACGGTTTGGTGGGCGGAGCACCATAGATGATCAGCGTCCCGACGAGGCCACCTTCGAGGACGCCAACGCCGCCAGGTATTGGGATCACGTTGGCGAGGTAGCCGATGATGTAGCCAAGCAGCAGTGTCCCAGGCTGGGCGTTATAGCCGACTGCGTGCAGTGTGGCAAAGAGGACAGCGATGTCGAAGCCGAGATAGCCGAACGCGCCGAGCTGCCGCCAGCTCGGATGCAGCACCGCACGCTCGGCTTCGCCAATTCCGGCGATCAGCTCCGCCAGCCACGGCCGGCGGCTCACCCAGACGGAGTGGCGGCGCGTCAGCGGGGGCAGTGCGATCGCGCCGAAGGCGCCAAGCAGACCGACGAGGATGGGCGGCCCTCCGAGCAGGAGAGGATGCGAGCTGGAGGAGATGCCGGTGAGCAGCAGGAGACCACCACCAATCAAGGCGGCCACGTTGGTGGCGCTGGTGAGGAAGAAGAGGCCGCTTGAGCGCCGCACTATTTCCCGGGTGGGCAGGCCGGCGCGGTGAAGGAGCCACCCGCCGGTCGCCAGCGAACCCGCACCGCCGCCTGGAAGGAGGGCGCCAGAACCCATCTCTATCCATGCCACGGCTCTGGTCAGCCGCGCCGGAAGGCCCGTGAAGAAAAGTCTGAAGATGACCACGAAGCTCAGGCATGAGGCCAGCTCTAGACCAATCGCCAGGATCAGCCACGAAGCGTTGAGATGGCGGATCTCGCTCAGCACTCGACGCAGCCCCGGCACGGCGAGGAGCATGGTGAGCCCGCCGGCGGCGAGCAGCGTGAGCGTGACCATCCGGACCCGGATCGAGTGCGGCTTCAGCGACCCCTCGTCGACTCGCTCCTGGTGATCGGTGGGGCGTCGCTCGAGGTGCCGCGTGGCTGTCATAGCGCGTTCCCGTGTTCGGTCGGAGGCCGCTCCTCGGTCATTGGCCGGCGGCTCCTGTTGCGGGTCATCGGAGGGGCGACGTGCATGAAGGACAGCTCAGGCTGTGAGCGACAAGGATCCTGGCGTCGCCACAGAAGCGTCGCCAGGAACATCGGGACGTTGCTGTCGAGGCCGTAGATCCACAGCAGCCACCGGCCGCCGTTGTCTCCAGACACGTAGCCGAGGTTGTCCTCGATGATCGCCACCTCCACCGCGAGCGCGATCACGAGAGGGCGGCGTTGAGGAGATCGAAGCGAGCATCGGCCTCTTCACTTCAGGCCGCGGGTGCCCTCAGCGGGCCAGGCCGGCTAGGAGGTCGGCTGACCGCTCCGGCAAGGAGTTCGGCTACCGACCAGCGCCGCAGTTGCCTCCGGGTCGGAGGCGGTGATGCGTCGGTAGCGCCCCCCGGGGACTCAGACGTCCCGTGATGCTCGGCAGCGAGCAGCTCGATCGTCTGGAGTCGCGGTCCGAGCGGGTCACGAACGGCGGTGATTGAGGTCAGATCTTTGGCGAGAGAAGCGGTCTTGTGGACTTCGGCGATCATCAGAGGTCTCCTAGTCTTGTCTGGCAACGGCGGCGTTCGGCGATTACCAGGGGTGGGTCAGGCGCCGTCCACGCTGAGCGCGAGCTCGGCGCCGGCTTGGGTTTGGGCGCTGACTGCGCGAGCTGCGCCGTCACGCGGAAGGATCAGGAATGCGAGGAGCAAGCCGACGCCGAACAGTGCCGCGGCCCACTCGAAGGCGGTGCTGTAGCCGTGGATCGAGGCCGCGCCGGCCAGGCCGGCGACGTGAGCGTGGGCTGAGGTGTAGCTGGCGGTGGCGGTGGCGAAGATCGTGCTCAGCAGCGCAGTGCCGACCGACCCTCCGACCTGCTGCGAGGTGTTCACCATCGCCGAGGCGATCCCGGCGTCGCTGCTGCGCACTCCGAGGGTTGCCGTCGAGAACGCCGGTGCGAAGATCAAGCCCATCGCCAGCCCGCTGAGCAACAGCCCCGGGAGGACGTGGCTTACATAGGCGCCGTGCGGGGTCAGGCGCGAGAGCAGAATCATTGCGAGCACCCCGAGGCCCATGCCGCTCATGACCAGCGGCTTGGCGCCGGTGCGGTGCAGCACCCGGGTCTGCACCGTGGTGGCGGTGAGAACGATCATCGCGGTCATTGGCAGGAACCCGACGCCGGTCTTCAGGGGTGAGAAGCCGAGGTTCTGCTGCATGTAGTAGGTCAGGAACAGGAACACCGCGAAGATCGCCGACCCGGCCAGGGCGATGGTTGCGTAGGCACCTCCGCGGGCCCGGTCCCACACGACGTGCAGCGGCAGCAGCGGATGCTCCAACCGCCGCTCGAGGATCACAAATCCGCTGAGGAGCACGACGCTGGCGGCGAGCGCAACGATCGTGATCGGATCTGACCACGAGCTCGTCTCGGCGTTCGAGAATCCGTACACCAGCGCAAAGAGTCCACTCGAGGCAGAGGCAACCCCCGCGACGTCGATCCGCGAACGTTCCGGCTGGCGCTGGTTGCCCAGCAACCGCAACGCCATGAGCGCCGTGGGTAGCGCGATGACCAAATTGACGTACAGGCTCCAGCGCCAGGAGATCGCCTGGGTGAGGACTCCGCCGAGCAGCAACCCGAGTGACGCGCCTCCTCCGGCGATCGCGCTGAAGATTCCGAATGCCTTGGCTCGATCCGCAGAACCCTGGAAGGTCACGGTCAGCAGACCGAGAGCGGAGGGAGCGAGCAGCGCCCCGAACGCACCCTGCAGCGCCCGAGCGGCGACCAGCATCCCGAACGACTGGGCCAGTCCACCGATTACGGACGCAATCGAGAACCCAGCCAGGCCGCCGATGAGCGTCCACTTGCGCCCGAACAGATCACCGAGCTTCCCGCCGACCAGCAGCAGGCTGCCGAAGGCCAGGGCGTAGGCAGTGACCACCCACTGCCGATTAGTGGCCGAGAAATGCAGGGCATGCTGCGCTGAGGGCAGCGCGACGTTGACGATCGTCGCGTCCAGCACAACCATCAGCTGCGCCACGCCGAGGATGGCCAGGACAGCCCAGCGGTTCGGTTCGGTGCTACGTGAGGACCCTCGGCTCATGATCATTCCCTTCTTGGTGGTAGGTGGAGGACCACCTTAGCACGAATGATCTACGTTGTAGGTATCGATTACGGAGATGGGGTCATTGCGCAAACGACGAAGATGACCGACTAGTGCTAGAATCCGACCACATGGAACGCGAGCAAACCCCCACCCCCGCGAGCACGATGATCCTGCTGCCACGGTTGGCCAAGCAGGCCATGCGACGCAGTGATCCGGAGCTACTGGGGATCGACCTGCGCCTCCTCATGGCCCTCAGCTACCTGGGCGATCACGACGGCGCACCGCAACAGGAGCTCGTCGACGCGCTGTGCATCGACGCCAAGAACGTGGTGCTGCTCCTCAACGAGCTCGAAGACTGCGGCCATCTCGTCCGCCAACGCGACTCAGAGGACCGCCGACGCCACCGCGTGTTCATCACCAGGAGCGGCCGTCAAGCGCTCGAACACGCCGCGCGAGCCCAACAGGACATCGAGGACGAAGTCCTACAAGCGCTCAACGCCGACGAGCGCGCCCAGCTGTGGCAGTTGCTGAGCCGCGCGCTACGCGGAGCTGAACCCACGCCTCACGACGCATCAGCGCCAGCCCTCACCACCAGCCCAGCCTAGTAAGCCTCGTGGACACGGTGAGTGAGATCCAAGGCGACCGCTTTTCTGCGCACTAAGAGTCGGAGCACCCAATCCGGATAAGCGTCCCCGGCCCTCGCCACGAGCGCAACCAGATCACGGTAGCCGTCTGGGCCTTCTGGTCTCCCCAGCACGACCGCATCAGAGCGATGCTCGATGCGCAGCCGGGGAGCCGGTGACGCCCGCTGGCGCCTTAGTTGGCCAACACAGGGTTTCGACTCGGGGGTTGTGATCCCAGGCGAGGCGGTACAGGTGGCCGTTGACGGTGGTCAAGGAGCCGCTTAGGCCGAATCGCCTACGGATCGCCGCAACCGTAATCGATCTCCACATCGCTGGTGTGACCAGCGCGAACTACCGCGGTCGATGGGAGGCAGGTAGAGCCGGCGGCGAGTTCGATCTGGTAGCGGCCGGGCGCCAGCCTGAAGCGAAAGTAATGGCCGGCGGCGACATGCTCGTGAGCGACCTCCCGGCGGGTGAGAAACGACACCGGCAGCTGGCCGTTGACGCGGCGTTGATGCAGTACCGCGGAGGCGTACACGGCCACATCACCAGTGCCCGGTGGCGTCGGGCTCGGGGAAGCCAGCCCTCCGATGAGTCAGAGCGCTCCGGTTAGGCCGCCGTTGCGAACCCGAGCGGTGCCCAGGTCAGTCCTCACCGGGCCAAGCGCGGCGAGATCTGGATAGCGGTTCGAGACGCCCAAGTCGGTGGTCTGGCCAGTGAACGCATCGACGACCAGGGTCAAGACGGATCCGCTGGGAGAAGAGGCTCCGGGCGGTCTCGACACATCGTTAAGGACGAAATGACCGCGGATAGCGATCAGGTAGGACGTTCGGTTGCCGGAGACGACACAGCCGCAGGTGGGGCGATTCGCCTGCGCGCGGGTACCCTCGCTGTGCTGAATCAGCGTCGGCGTCGGATCTCCCGCACGCGCTGCTGCAGCCTTCGCGATGCCAAGAATTTGGCGCTCGCTGAGACCAGACGGGCGCCCCTCAGCTCCCCCCAGGAGACGTTCGAGTTCAATAAGCAGCTGCGGGCCGTATTGACCTGGGGTCCCAAACCCAGCCGCTGTCCTCTTCAGATCTCCGTTGGTGACGCCCTCGCACCCGGTCAGACCAGCCAGGACTTCTACGACTTTGCCCGAGCGGTAGAGAAGCAGCGCCAGGATGCTGCTGGCGTCATCGCTAGGACAAGCGATAGCTGCCGAAGGGAACTGCGGAAGCTTGTTGTAGCCCGTGACTAGATCGCCGACGTTCCGGTGGTTCTGAATGACCCTAGTGGCGATGAGCGCGCTTGCTGGCCGGTCGTTGAGGCCCGAGTATCGACAGAGGATGATCTTCGAGGCGCCCGCAGGTGCCAATCGCGAGTGGGTATCAGCCCAGGGATTGTGCGCCGGGCCGTGAAGTGACGTCGGATCAGGCGCCCGCACCGGACAAGCGATAGCTGCGTAGCCGGCCGGCGGGCTGGCCAGGCTAATGCTTGCCCGGGTGACGACGCACGCTGCCAGGGCCACCCCAAGGGCGATCCTTCTCAGCGCTGTCCCGGTGAACTCCCTCATGCCCACTCCTCTCCCCATTTCGGCACGCAAAGACTCGTAGTTCACAACGCCTCGACGCCGGCTGAGTTTCGCAGCTGCCGAGTCACCATGAGCCGTCCGAGACCACGCGCAGGGTGGACAGAGATGTGACCGGAGCGGCGATCACGAGGCAGCCGGAGCCAGGCAACGAACGTCTCAAAGGCTGCTGCTGGTCGCCGGCCGCTGGTCTCTCCGGCCGCTCGGTCGCCTTTGCGCAGGCACCCCTTGCTCCGCCGTTCCGACCAGTCAAACAGCGATCCCCGAGGGTTGCGTCGCGACGGCTGACCACCGGCGAGAGCCATATCGTCGATTGCGTCGAGCGCGCGCTGGAAGGCCCGGACGGGTTTCTTGGCGCCCGGGCTAGTGGTGCACCGGTTATCCTGCGCCCGTGGGCAGGGGCGGACTCCTTGTAGGTCTGCTGGTCATTCTTGCCGTAGAGAGCCCCGCGCAAGGCCAGCTCACCCGGCAGCGGACCCAGCTCCCGGCGCCCCCGTCGCACCGTCTTCGCCAGGGCTCTTGGGGCCGGGGGGGTTGGTGCTGGTTTGGCGACCCACGCGCAGTGCAGCTGCGCTCGCCCTACCCGGAGACGATCGTCGGCTGGATCGACTGGAGCGGCCGGATCATGGTCGGTGCCTATCGGCTCGATGACGGCATCCGGCACACGCATGTGCTGGGCAGGCTGTTCCATGATGATCATGGCAGCCCCTCGATTCTGGTCGAGCCCGACCATCGTCTAACCGTCTTCTGGTCGGCTCACAACGGTGCGCGAGTGTTCTTTCGCACCTCGAGCGCCCCGGGCGAGGTCACTCGCTGGGGCCGAACCCGGACGCTTCCCGACCATGTCCCTGGACCCCTCGGCTTCACTTATCCCTCCCCGGAGATCCTGCCTGCCGAGCACAACCGCCTGTACCTTTTCTGGCGCGGGGCGGACTGGAGCGCGGATGTAGCCACGCGCTCGGCCAGCGGGAGGTGGGGGCCCACGCGGGTGCTGATTCGTAACCGGGGGCAGCGCCCCTATCTCAAGGTCGACTCGAATGGGCGCGACACGATCGCCCTGGCTTTTACGGACGCCCACCCCCGTGACGCGCTGACCAGCGTCTATTACCTGGGGCTGCGCCGCGGCTGGTTGCGCGGAGCGGATGGACGCCTGATTGAGCGCCTCGGTTCAGGCCCGGTGGCCTCGCAGAGCGCCGATGTGGTCTATGACGCCACGCGGACGGGCATCTCGGGTTGGGTATGGGATGTCGCTTTCGCCCACGGAGGCCACCCGGTGATCCTCTACGCCACCTTCCCGTCCGCGACCCGTCATCTGTACTGGTACGCCCGCTTCAACGGGGCGCGCTGGGTCTCGCATCTGCTCGGCGTTGCGGGACCCACTATCAGCCCTAGCACGCTTGAGCGGGAGTACTCGGGTGGCATGGCGCTTGACCACGGTGATCCGTCGATCGTCTACCTGTCGAGGAAGTTCGCCGCCCACTTCGAGATCGATCGTTGGGTTACCCACGATGGCGGCAACAACTGGACGCACGGGCGCGTGGTGCGCGGCAAGGGAGTGGACGAGCTCCGCCCGGTCGTTGCCCGCGGCTCCCACGGGGGGCCGCTGAGCCTGCTCTGGCTGAGCGGGCACTACGGCACGTATACGACCTACCGGACGTGGGTCGACTTCCTGCACTGATATGGCTGTTGGCGCTAGCGCTGCTCGCCCGTCTGCTCGCCGGGCTGCGGGAGCGGCCGAGTGTTTCTTCGCCATCCAAGGCGCAGCCAACCGAGTAGGGCCCTCCTGGGCGGGGGACAATACGTCAGCCCGGCTTCGCCAAACCTGCATATTGGTGTTTGCACGCTCGCGCCCACCTAACGCTCGGGTCGATACGCAAGCCTCAGCCAACCCGGCACGCACTGCTGGATCCACGCACCACCGGCATCCAACACGGGGCGTGCAGCTGGCGGCGAGACTTCTCCTTCGGCTCCGCCTTGGCCAAGAGCAGCAGTCCGAGGCCCGGCTCCCCTGTGGCGACGGTGCCGCAGCGAGAGGGACCTCAAATCGCTGGAGTGTCTGGCTGCCCAGCTGCCCTTGATCAGGACTCAACCCACCACAGCGCATTGAGTAATTCGGGAACCGCGGGTGGGGCGATCGGGCGGGCGGGGCGATCGAGATGCGCCTACGTGCCCTGCGGCGGATCCGGTTATGGTCGGCGCATGCCAGGCCTCGTTGACTGCAACGTTCACCTCTGGGACCAGACGACGAATCCGATCTTCTGGCTGAGTGACCGCACCCTGGTCCGCGACATGCTCGGGGATTACGACTCGCTGCCCGACACCTACACGCTGGCCGCCTATCAGCGTGAGGTCGCCGAGCACCACGTGCGCGCCATTGTCTGGTCAGACGCCGGCGCCGCCGATCCAATCGCGGCCGCCGGTTGGGTCCAGCGCCAGTGCGACGAGCTCGACACGCCGGCGGCTCTGGTAACACTGGGCGATCCGACCGACGACGGTTTCGCGGACCTGGTCGAGCGGTTTTGCACCCTGCCGCTCGCGCGCAGCGTACGGGTGCGACTGGTCCCGGCGCTTGCTCAGAGAGCAGGCCGACGGGCGCTGTTGGACGACGATGGCGCGATGGCGAACCTCGAGCTGCTCGCCAGCCGTGAGCTGGTGGCGACGGTCGAGGCCATGGGTGACCAGCTCGGCGTTGTTGCGGACCTCGCGCGCGAGCTGCCAGCGCTACGGATCGTGGTCGACCACTTCGGCTGGCCGGAGAATCCGACCGAGGAAGCTCTCGCGGTACACCGAGAGCAACTATCCGCAATCGCATCGGAGTCGAACACCGCCACGCGCATCGATGCGATCGGAACGATCTTCGGTGACTGGACGACCGACCGCATCCGGCCGTGGCTGCGCGCCGCAATGGACGCGTTTGGACCGGAGCGCTGCATGCTCGGGTCCGATCTACCAATAGAGCGCCTGCGGTCCGGCTTCAAGCGGCTCTACGGCGCCTACGAGGACATCTTCTCCGATCTCGCCGATAGCGGACGCGACGCGCTGTTCGGAACGACCGCCGCTCGCTGGTACGACATCCGGACATAGCGCCGCCGCCAGACACGAGATCGCGCGATCAGCACGCGGCCCCTCGGCCGCATCGGCGGGGCTCCCGCCTTCACGAAGCACCGGCCACCTCGGCGGGCGGACCCCGGCGCGCGATCCGCTACTGCTTTACGTCGATGACCGGCTCAAGCGGAAGCCGCGAGCTGGTAGCTGCTCGGGCGATGAAGCGGATGCGCGGGCGTCGTCGCCGACAAGCACACCATGGCGGGGAGGGGTCTGGCAGGGCGATCGAGGTGGCTTGTCTAGGGGACCGTGACGATGAGCCGGCCGGCCGTGTGCCCGGCTTGGCTGGCTGCCTGGGCCTTGCTGGCGTCCCGGAGCGCGAACGTCTTCTCCACGGGTAGGTGAAAAGCCCCCGCGGAGAACAAGCGGGCGGCCTCTCGAAACGCTGCCGGGGCGTTCGTGCTCTGCGTGGATACCTGCGCGCCGTGCTCGGGGGCGCTGAAGTCCGCGATCGAGAGCACCTTGGACGGCTCGCCGGTCAGCTCGATCAACTCCGGGATGATCCCCGAGCCGGCGACGTCCAGCGCCGCGTCGACACCGTCGGGCGCCAACCTGCGCACACGGTCCGTCAAACCGTCGCCGTAGGTGGTCGGCGTCGCCCCCAGTGAGCGCAAATACTCCTGGTTGCGGTCGCTGGCGGTGCCGATGACCGTAATCACACGCTCGCGCGCGATCTGGACGACGGCCGAACCAACCCCTCCGGCAGCGCCGCTGACCAGCAGCGTCTCCCCAGCCTTGACCCCGACCTGATCAAGAATCCGAATCGCGGTCTCGACCGGCACCGGATACCCGGCGGCCTCCACGAAGGACAACCCCTCCGGGATCACCGCCCAGCTCGTCAACACCGCATACTCCGCCAGCGTCGCCCGACCGGTCCCAAACACCGCATCACCAACCTCGACGTCGCCGACTCCGTCACCGACTTCATCGACCACTCCGGCGGCGTCCATCCCGGTCCCGGCGGGCAGCGCAAGCTTCATCCGCTCGCGCATGTATCCCGCGCGGACCTTCCAATCGATCCCGTTCACTCCCGCCGCTCGAACGGCGATTCTGACCTCACCCGCCCCAGCATGCGGTTCGTCGACCTCCGCGACCGCGAGCACCTCGGGACCACCGTACTCCGCAAACTCAACCGCCTGCATCGATCTCCTCCAGGTTCGGACCAGGCCAGGCGAGCACGATCGCTCAGCCCACCACTGTAGGTCTAAGTCAGGAAACCGTCCTTCCGGACACCTGCTTCTGCTGGCCTAAAGCGCCGCTCCCCAAGCGGCATCGCTGCTCGAGCGGCCGGTCCGGCGTCAGACGAGGAGCCTTCGTTCAGGGCGTGGGGTTAGCGCGAGCTGTGGCCGGGGTCGGCCAGACGCACCGCGATGAGTTTCCTCACCAGCGCCTTCGGCAGGGGACGGTCGGGCGTGAAGTGCAGGGAGCTCTTGGTCATCGTGTAGCCGTGAAGCTCATCGGCAAGCTGCGCGAGGACCCCGCCGCTGAACGGCAGGTAGCTCAAGTGGTCCTTGAACGCCGCAAAGCCCGCGACGGTCTGACCGCGCACACAGAAGGCGGGAACGCGGTAGGAGATCACCTGTTCTGCTTCGGGGACGATCTCCAGGATCGTGCGGCGCAGCGTCTCGAGCGTGCCGCGTTTGGGCTCCTCGACAGCGTTCAGGTACTCGTCAACGTCCTGGGCGGACATCGCCACGCAGTCTACGCAGGTGATGTTCCTGCGGCCCGGGTTTTCGCATCCTTGCGCACCGCCTCCGCTACTGCTTCGTCCCCAGCCAGATGCCTAGGCGGCAGCGACACCGTTTGTGCCTGCTGCGGCGACGAAGCAGGAGCAGACGGTGGGTCTGACGAGAGCGCTCAGATCTTGCCGAACCAGAATCGTCGTCTCGGACGCGGCGGGCTTCCGCAATGCCGGGCGCAGGCAGCAGTCTGACCCCAGGGATGAGACTCTCGCTCCTTGCCCCAAGTTATGCACGAGACCGGCGGTGCCTTGGCGCCTGGCTGACCCACCGCGTGTCGCTGCCCGTCGGTCCGTTGTTCTGCGTCATCGACGGACCCACCAGAGGTCGCCGCTGCGCGGGGACGGCCGCTCGCGCGAAACTGCATCAGCTCGCTGCTGAGGCCGGGGTCCGCCGCCGGTTCGCGCCGCATCAGCTGCGTCACGCGCACGCGGTCGAGCTCGCGCGGGAGGGTGTGGCGAGTGAACATCATCCAACGCCAGCTCGGCCACACCGACCTTGGACGACGTCGACCTACCTGCAGGGCATCGACCCCAGCGAGATCATCGACGCCGTCCGATCCCGGCCGCAGCCCACCATCTCAGCGACCGCAGGCCTCACGGTCTAACAGACCGGCGCTCGCGAGCGGGCGAGCGGCCGCTGCCGCTCGCCTTCGACCAATCCGACCGCGGGAGCGGCAGTGATGACCTCGTGGCCGGTCGGGCGACGGAGCGGAGGGAGGGCATGGTCGTTCGGGTTCCCGGTCGTTCCGCTACAAAGGCATGGCGAGGCTTTGCCAGCGCGAGAGTTACGCAGCCGCGACAGGCTACGACCCCTCGGTTTTCGCTAAGAGCGCCTGGCTCCACGGCCGAAACCCGAGCCGCTCATAGAGCTTTGCGGCCCCTGAGTTGTGGGCGAGGACCCCGATCGACCAATAGAAAATGCCGCGGGTGGACAGGTCGTTTCGTACGGACTCAAGCAGCGCAGTCCCGATGCCCCGCCCGCGGGCGAGGTCACAGACGACCAACGCGTCGACATCACCACGCACCGGACCGAGATCAAACGTCGGTCCGCCGCCAACCAACCGACACAGCGCAAAGCCTAGAAGCTCAAACGACGCCGCGGGCCGCGCGATCATCAGGATCGCCGTGTCATTCCTGAGCCAGTCCCGGTAGTCGCTACGCGCTAGCTCCCAGGACTGGTCGGCAGCGTGAACAGGGAACTCGTCGTCGACCAGCGCCCGATGATGCGAAAGCATCTGCAGCCACAGCGTCTCGAGCCCGTCGACGTCCACGCTGTTGCCCCGGACTATCTCGAACGCCATGCCGGCAGCCTACGGCCATATCTCGCGGCGACGGCACACGCACCGGCGGCTCCTCGACATATCCATCGAGCGAGGCGATGGCCGAATAGATCAGCTTGGCCATAAGCCCGTTCGACTGGCGTTGCGCATGGAGTCCTCCGGATCGGTTGTCACGGCGCGGCCCCGCACACATTCAGACCGCGACACCGACCAAAACTCATCGGCGGCGGCGCCGACGGCGTGAGGAGACCATCGCGCGAGCCGGTCCCTCCTCGCTACTCGGAGGGCGCGGTCGAGGACCACGCAGGTCTGCGGAGCGGCTTCCGCGTCTCACCGGCGGGCCGCAAGCAGAACACTCGCCTCGCGCACCTCCCTCGGCGACGATGCGGAAGTCAGCTGCTGAAGGGCCGCCCGCAGCTTGCGGACCCGACGTAGGCTTGTTGTTCGGCAGGTGCGGGTAGAGCAGCGGCTGTGGATGGCTTCGCTGGTGATCTCGGAGTGCGCGAGGAAGCCGCCTCGGACGGGCGGGCTCGCTTTCAGTTTGAGGCCGAGCATCGTCACCTGAACCCGGCCGGCACCGTGCACGGCGGTGTCTTGGCCACGTTGGTGGATACGGCGATGGGCTTGGCGGCGCGGAGCCGCACCGACGATGGCGAGGTGCCGGCCACCAGCCAGCTCACGATCGCCTATCTGACCTCGGCACGAGAGGGGCTGATCACCGTGACCGCGCAGGTACGGAAGCAGGGTGAGCATCTGCTGCTCTGCGATGCTGATGTCGATCAGGACGGTAAGACCTTGGTCCACGCGGTAGCTACCTTCGCGGTGCTGTAGGAAAGGCAAGCGGGAGTCGTCCCTGCGCGGCCGGTGGGGCGAGCATCCAGAAGCGCGACTGGCTTGGCTAGGCACGTTGTCGGGCGGTTCCAGAGACTGCAGTCATCTCCAGGCAGGTCACTCCGGCTAGGCTGCTCGAAACGGTCAGGTTCCGTTGAGCACGACTCGGTTGCCGTCGGGGTCCAGGAGCTGAAGGATCCGCGCGCCGCCACCCATCTGTGGGCCGTCGTGGCCGATCCCTTCGCTCGTCAGTCGCGCGGCTGCGCCGTCAAGGTCGGTCTCATCAAGCACCATCGTTGAATGGCCGGCTCGATCGGGTTCACTCCAGACCTGCACGCCGAAGCCCTCACCCAGATGCCACTCGAGCAGACCCGGCATCGGCTGCGCGTCGGGCGCACAGCCAAACAAGCGGACATACCAGTTCTCGGCGGACTCTAGGTCGGTTACGGTTGATTGCGCGAGTACGCGAGAGAGTGCGCACGCTTGCACACGGGCGGCAAGGTTCACCGCGGTCCCGGAGACGTCCGAGCCTCGCAACTCAATCACGCCGGTGTGGAGGCCAGCACGGATCTCCAACCGAGCGCTTCAGCGACGATGCGTACCCGGCGCCAGTCTCGGTTGTGGGCGAGTTGCGTTACACCGACCCGGCGCAGGTCACGAACCTGCTTTCAGGCGGCCGCGGTACTGGTGCCCCCGCATATGCGCCGAAGCGTTCCCCGCGACGCCGTCGTTTGGTGAATGCGGACGCGCTCGAAATCGCGGATGTAGCAGCAGTCGAGGGACGCCGATCGGCGGTCGCTGCTGGTCGTCCGAGGCGGTGGTGACGGAGGTTGCCTTATCGCCCGGTGAATTTCGCTGGGCGGCGCTCGATGAACGACATCATGCCCTCGGCGCCGTCCTCGGTTCTCAGCAGGGCAACCATGTCGTCGTTGAGACGTTCCGCGGCCGCTTGGTGCCCATCGGTCACGGCCCCCTGGGCTGAGGACAGTGTGGTGCGGACGCCCAGGGGCGCGGAACGGGTGGCAATGCCCTCGGCGAGCTCGACCGCGCGGTTCAGGTGTGCGCCTGGTTCGGTGATCTCCTGGATCAGTCCGATGCGATGCG
Source organism: uncultured Solirubrobacterales bacterium (assembly GCA_963787535.1). GTDB lineage: Bacteria > Actinomycetota > Thermoleophilia > Solirubrobacterales > Solirubrobacteraceae > Palsa-465. Next base: position 14,345 of record CAWBDB010000006.1, on the reverse strand, counting down.
CCTCGGCGGCGTCGTACTCGTCGCCGGTCAGCAGCCAGCGCATTGCGTTGCCCCACCCCGCCTCGCGGGGTAGCCGGATTGTGGCTCCGCCGAAGGGGTAGATGCCGCGCTGGATCTCGAGCTGGGCGAAGCGTGCGTCGTTGCTCGCCACTCGAATGTCGGCGGCGAGCAGCAGCTCGATTCCGAGTGTCATGCACCAGCCCTGGGCGGCGGCGACCACTGGGGTGGTCCAGGGGTTGCCGTCGTTGCGCCAAGGGTCGCGGGCATCCTCAGGGTAGCTCAGGTTGCCATCGGCGAGCGCGGGACCAACCTCGGCGAGGTCAAGGCCGCCGGTGAAGTGACCGCCGTGCGCGAACAGCACACCGCACCGCAGATCGTCGTCCCGCTCGAGCAGATCGTAGGCTCGGCCGAGCTCCATGAGGAGTTCGATGTTGAAGGCGTTGCGTTTCTGCGGACGGTTGAGGCCCATGAGCAGCACGTGGCCGCGGCGCTCCACGGTCAGGACGCCCTGGTTCTCGTTCGTACTCATGCGGCCCGTCTTTCGTCGGGGTGGAAGTCACCATTGAGGTGGGTCCATGCACCCTCGTGCAAGGCTAGGCGGTTAGCGATGATCAGGAGCACCTTCGGATTGTGGCCCAACCCTAGGTGGCTGCCGTCGACTTCCACGTTCTCGCGGTTGGACCCGGCGGGCAGGATGGCGCTGCGCCAGGGCACGATGGCGTCGGTTTTGCTGAACACCGCGCTGACTGGTACGGGCGCCTGCTGGGCGCGGGATGACAGGAGGGTGAGGGGGCTGCCCAGCGTGATCACCTGGCGCACGGCGTGGGGGAGCCGGCCGGCAACCTCGAGCGCGTAGACGCCGCCCATACTCCATCCGATGATGCTCACAGGCCTGCCCGCGCCCGCGAGTGCCCGCAGCGTTGCCTCGAGGGCGGCTGCGGTCTCGTCGCTCGGTCCCCGGTTGATCCCCAGGTGCCAGCCGTGAGCGTCGTAGCCACGGTCGCGTAGATACGCCCGCAGTGGGTGGGTGGAGTAGTCACTGGCTAGGAGACCGGGAAGGACGAGGACGGGGTGCCCATCGCCTTTCGGCGCTTTCCGCAGGCGGGGCAACGCGGCGGTGAAGGCGGCGAATTCGGCCCCGGCCCTAACCGCTTCTCCCAGCGGCGTCCGGTAGGTCAACCGGCGGGTCTGGTACCTCGACGGATCTTCCACGGCACCTTGTCTTGGTTGGCTAGGCACGATGCTCCTCCGGCTAAGGGTCTTTGGTCTTGTCCGTTGCTGGTATGACGCTCGTCATGGTACAACATCCGACCGTCTTGACTATGTAGGGAGTCATAGTATGGTTTCGTCATGGCTACCTGCGCGTCATACGTACTGCCGGCCCTCACCCAGTACGAGAAGTACGAGTGCACGTTCTTCAACATCGAGTTTCCGCACAATGTCTTCCACCTTCGCGCGCCCGTCATTCCAGCGCCCGAAGGTCCTCTCGGTGAGCCGGAGATCCACCACCGCCTCGTGCGGAAGCTCGGCGCACTCAATGACGAGGACATCGCCGGCCTGCGTGAGGCGGCTGAGCAAGGCCTCGGTGCCTACGCAGTCGCGTTCGCCGCCCGGATGGCCGAACGCCCGCACCTTGTGTCGGGCTCGCGCCGGTCATGCTCTACGAGACCCTCGGCCGCGTGCTTCCCGACGGGGCCGCCGCGGCGGCCGCGCTCTGGGGCGCCGCGCAGATGTGCGCGGCAACATACCCCGAGTCGGTGCGAGGCGCCGGGTTTGCGGGCGACGGCCCGGCGCTCGGCAACAGGCTCTTCGAGGCGCTCCTGCGCGAGCGACGCGGCCTGGTCTTCAGCATTGATGAGCACGAGATCATCTGGGACTGGATCCGCCGCGCCCGGCCGTCAGGACGAATCGACCTTGCCATCCCAGAGCTGCTCGATGAGCTGAGCGACCTACCCGCCGAGACTGAGCGGCTCGACCCCGAGTTCCCGTTCATCCTCTCGGCCGGCGAGCGGCGCACGAACACCGCCATGACACTCATCCGCGATCCCGCCTGGCGCAAGCGCGACCCTCTCGGCGCGCTGCGCATCAGCCCCGACGACGCGCTCGATCTCGCGCTCGCCGATGGCGATACCGTCACCGTGACCACCCGACGTGGACGCTGCGCTGCTCCGGTCGAGATCTCCAACATGATGCGCGCCAGCCATATCTCCCTGCCCAACGGCTACGGCCTGCAACATGGCCCCGACGGCCCCATCACCGGCGTCGCCCCGAACGAGCTCACCGACGCCTCGCGACGCGACTGGCTCGCGGGAACACCCTGGCACAAGCACGTTCCCGCCCGCGTCGAAAAGGGTTTGGCCTGATGCCCCGTCAGTCAGACGCCCGCCGAAGGATGATCGAAAGCGCCGCCGTCCTGTTTCGCGAGCGCGGCGTCCAAGGCACCTCGTTCTCCGACGTGCTCGCCCACAGCGGCGCACCTCGGGGCTCGATCTACCACCACTTCCGCGGCGGCAAGACTCAACTCGCCGAGGAGACAACCCAGTGGGCCGGCGAGTTCATCCTGGCGCAAACCCTCGAAGCACTAGCTGAGAGCGATCCCGTCGCAGCTATCGACTCCTTCCGCCGCTGGTGGACCAAGGTTCTGCGAGCCAGCGATTACACAGCCGGCTGCGTGATCGCCGCCGCCACCCTCGAAGGAGAGCGCGAACCATCCGTCCGCGCCACCGCCGCCGACGCGTTCACCAAATGGGAAAGAGCGCTCACCGACGCGTTACGTCAGCACGACGTCCCCCGTCCACGAGCCCGCTCGATCGCCACGCTCCTGATTGCCGCGATCGAAGGCGCCGTCGTGCTCTCGCGCGCCCAGTGCACCACCAAACCGCTCGAACGCGTCACCAAAGAACTCCAGCGCGTCGTCGCCGACGAACTCGACCGGGCGGCCATCATCGCTTAGCAGGTCGACGCCGACGCCGAACCGGTCAGCGGCGGTGGCTACAGCCCGCTTGAAGCGTACGACCGGAGGCCGTGCCTGAGATGGAATCATCGTCCGAGCCGTCGGCCGTCCGTCTCGTAGCCGTAGATGAACTCGGCGACTCACACGTCACCGTCGCCCAGGAAAGGCATCACCGCGCCAACGCCGTAGGGATCAACGCGGGCACGCCGTTCGCCCGTGTCCAATCTCTGCCGCCACCTGTTCGCGGCGCTCGGGGAGGGGCGGGTGACCAGCGGAGGTTGTCTTCAGTGTCCGTGGAACGGGGCATCCCCGGCCAGAGCAGCGCTGCGACCTCTCTGAACCGCTCGTCGCTATCGCTGGCTCCACTCACTTGCAAGACGGGCATAAGCCCGGCCGCCGGGTGGTCCACCGCACGATCGCTTTCATCGTTGGGGGACTCAACGCGCAACGAGTCCTTCGGCGCCATCGCAGAAGCGTGGGTTAGTGGGCAATGACAATCCCGAGATCATTCCCATTGAGCCTCCGGATGGATGATGCTGGACGGCACCCGGCGCCTGCTGCCCGCGCGTTGCAGAAGCGCATCCGGGGGCCTAGGCTGGGCGTATGGCCACCTGGGACGACGTCCGGCGGATCGCACTATCGCTCCCGGATAGCGGCGAGCGCTTCGTTCACGGCAGCAAGGGTTGGCATGTGCACAACAAAGGATTCGTTTGGGAGCGCCCGCTCCGCAAGGCGGATCTGAGGGCTCTGGGAGACGCGGCGCCTACAGGCGCGATCCTCGGCGCTCGGGTCGAGCACTTAGTTGCCAAGGACGCCTTGATCGCCGACGCCCCCGACATCTACTTCACGACCCCTCATTTCGACGGCTACGCCGCCGTGCTGGTCCGGCTGGAGCGGATCCCGCTCGACGAACTGCAGGAACTGATCGTCGAAGCGTGGTTGGCGCGGGCGCCAAAGCGCCTGGCGCGCGACTACATCGCCGCGCACCTTTCAGACGCTGAGTAGCCACGACCGCCCCTCGGCCGAGATTGGCGGGACAGGAGCAAGGCAAGCGCCGTCCGTTCCCCAGCTGTCGATGCGACGACTGGGGCGACAAAGCGGAAAGCCAGGACCGAGCGGCGGAGACTTCCGCTATGAGCCGATCGCTAGCAACGGATCTGCTGAGGCCCGGGCGGACGGATGCGCCCGGGCGCAGCCCCGGTAGGCACAAGTTGGCTCAAGTGTCCCACACTGACTGGGAAGCAGGTCCGGCGCGCGGCGATCGCAAGTGTGGCCAGGCAGTCGTCCAGCGTCGGCTCCGGCCAACGCGTCCCCTCGTCGCCAGAGGTCTCGCCCGCTCGACAAGCGCCGGCTCGTGAAAGCGTTCATCCGCATCCAACTTGACCGCGGCCCGAGCAGCTCGGCGTGGCCGGCCGGCCGTCTGTTGGTCCAGAACGCTTAAGTTCGATTCTGGGTCAACCGATAACACGGCGACGAGCTGCGACGTCGTCGGCTGAGGCTGGACGTTTCTGTCTGCGTGTGTCGCTGAGAAGGCGAAAGATCGAACGAACAAGGGACGGCTATGGGGCGCAGCAAGACGAGTTGGGGGCATCGTGTTGTGGTTCTGGCGGCGTTGGCGATAGCCGTGACGCTGACCTCGCTTGGCTCCTCAGGGGTCGCTCGCGCTGCCTCGACCGCCCTCCGAACCTCACGAACGCGGGAGACCTCGTTTGTTCCGCACGTGGACAGGTGCGGCATCGCTGATCGGTCAGGTGCCGCGGAGCGGCCGGATGATCCGCCGATCGGCGTGTCGCTCCAGACGCTGTCGAGTAACCCGAGTTCGACGGTTCTTATCGATGGTCACGGCCTGCCGGACATCAGCGACCGAAACGGCATAACGATTGTGGTCCTGTCCGCCACCACGCGATGGCCGCTTGAGTGTGGCACGGCGCCCCGTAGCGGCGGCGGATTGGATCTGCTGACCAGGATCGCGCGGCGGTGGGCGTCAGAGAACACGCTGGTGATCGTGAGCGGCGCGCGCGGGGTACCGGCGTCCGACATGAGCTCTCTCGACGCTCTGGAAAAGGAGCTCGGAGGCACCCAGTTCACCAGTTCTGAGCAGACCCGCCTGGCTGCAGGTGCGTCTTTTTCGATGCTCGGCAATCCAGGTGGTCTGTCCGGCACCGCGTGGACGAAGGTTGGAACCTATCCCGACAGGAGCAGCGGTGGCAACATCACAGGCTGGCTGCAATTCAATCACGTAACCGGCGAGTACGGATACGTCAGCGGCCACGACGTTACGTTCAATACGTCGGCGCCCGGCACCCCCGCTAACGGCAACACGATCGAGGTAAACGGCCGGCGTTACAGCGGACAGCTGCCTGCGGGAGCGACCGCCGGATTCGAGATTCTGTCGCTTGACAGCCAGACGCTGGCAACACGAGACGTGTTCTTCGACCAAACCGGCAACGAAGCCGGTTCGGCGAGGCTAGCCTACGACCTCGAAGTAGCCTCCGCGGCGAGGGACTCAAATCCGCCGCCGCTGGTCTTCGTCCAGAGTATCGGGCGTCCGATCGGTGGCAGCGGGGGGTACTGGCCAGCCGCCGCCGCCGCGATCGGGAAGCTGGGCGGGTCGCCGCTCGCGTTCCTGAACCTGTTGGGCAAGAGCGACTACACGTTGGTCGGCAGCACCACGGCTGGGCCGGCGGCGACCGAGGCAGGCACCGTGCTCGGGGAGCCCGGACCCGAGTCCGGTGTGCTCGCCCCGGGACACGACCTCGGGTTTCTCCCGGTGGTGGCAGGGCCGCTGGGCGGGGTCAACCTGCAGCTGGTCAACCTCGAGTATCAAGCGCCACAGGCCTTCCCGTCGATCAACGCCGCGGCGGAAAACTCGATCGGGCAGCAGGTGGGGCTCTGCGGGCAGTCCAGCAGCTCGTGTGATTTCCGCACGAGGTTCGGTTCTGACTATCAGCGCAGCTGGTCGCAGATCCATACCGACATCAACACCGACTCGGTGAAGGCACCCCACTCCGGTCCTGGCTTCACCGACGCCCAGTACCAAGCCACGCGTGCGGAACTGTCGATGGAGATCTCCAAGTTCCTGCAGGTCAAGAACTACTTCACCGTCCTCCGCGACGCTTTCGGAGCATCCAGCCAGGATCGCCGGGTCGACGTCAAGGCGATCGGCGAACAGGTCTACGCGGACGTGAGCCCGCCACCGGCCGACAAGAAGCTGGTCTTCGCGCTCGGGCTAGTCAGCAACATCTTGAAACTCGGAGCCTTCGCGGGTCCGCCCGTCAGCGCGGTGACCGGCGGCCTATCGGGAGCGTTCGCCCTTGGCGCCTATCTGGCGGGCAAGGAAGCAGACACCACGCTCGCCGACCAGGTGAAGGTTCGAGCCGACCAGCTAGCAAAGCAGTCGCAGGCGCAGATCTCCGACGCCATCGATAGCCTCACCACCCAGGCACGGATCGTGGTGACCGACTGGGGGAAGCTGCAAGCGGCTTCACGCTACATCAGCGACGGCGATTGGCGACTTCCGTCGGACCCGAAAGACTACGTGCCGACACTGCAACGGTCAATCAAACAGTGGTTCTCCGAGTCGCTGGTCTCCGTAGCCTATCCGTGGCTGATTCGAGGGACACCGCCGCCGGGCGGCCCCAGCGACGCGAACGGGCTCAGCTGTAAGGTCGCCGGATTCTTCGAGTTCCCCGTGCAAGTTCATCCCTGGCAGGGCGAGCCAGCCAACGCACAGATGCGCGCCGTGGAGTCCTGGAATTCCGACGGGAGAGCCAATATTCCGTCTTACTTCTTCACCAGGAACCGTCCAGAAATGAGCCCCGACGAACCGTGGGGGCCAAACGTCATTAGCCAGAAGCTCGCCGACACGATGTTCGGTCACCGTGCCGGCCAGCTCGGGATCAACCTCTACCAGTTCCTGAGCCCGCGTTGGTTCGGGGCGCTCCACAACGCCAACGACACCGCCTGGTACTGCGACCTTTACCACTGAGCGCAGAACACGATCGCTACTGCCGAAACGACCCCCGATATCGAAACCGACATCCACACCGAAGAAGCGACCTCACCGCCCGAGCCGAGCTTGCCGCTGCGTCGCCGAAGATCAGCAAGACGCGGAGGCCTTCCGACTCCTCTTCTACACCGGTTTGCGCCTCGGCGAGCTGCTTGCGCTGCGCTGGGGCGACGTCGACCTCGAGCGACGCCTCCTGCTCATTCAGCGTGCTCTCTCAGCCGGCGAAGAGCGGCTGCCGAAGGGTGGGCGCCCATGCCGCTGCCGACTCCCGCCTGTGAGGCGCTTCAGCGACTCCGCGCCCGCGATGACTTCGTCACGAAGGACGACTACGTGATCGCCAATCGGGTCGGACGCCGCCTCGATCCCTCCGCGCTGCGTCGGCGCTACAAGCGGGGCTGCGCCCGCCGCGGGTCTTCGACCCGTTCGACCCCACGGCCTGCGACACGCCGCAGGCAGCTTCGTCGCTCGCATGTCCGATGCTGTCTTTGTTCGCGATTTCCTCGGGCACGCCAAGCTGTCGACGACGGACCGCTACGTCAGCGCGAAGGCGCGTCCCGAGGAGCTTGAGCGGCTCGACCGAGCATTCGCCCGAGCGAGTCGCTGAAGCCGCGCTGGGCGAGCATCGTCCCGCTTTCGCCTCGGTCGTGATCTCCCCGGGCTTTATCCTCCGCCGGGCGTCAGGGCCTCAGGGCCTTGCCCCGAACCGGCTGCGGCTCGAAGCCGGCTGCGACAAGCCCCGAGCAGGCTTCGAAGCCGCCTACGGACGGCCCGGTCCACGAGCAACAGGCGCCTGAGGCGATCGTCGCCGACCTCGGCATGCTCGGCGGACGCGGACTTCGCCCCGGCGTACTTCATCGAGGCACAGTTCGCTAACCCACGGATCCACAAGCGCTCATCATCAATCAAGACGGGTACTAAGACCTGTTCGTGGCTGCTTCGTTCAGCCATGCCCGGGTTCTCGGAAGCCGACTCGGGAATGAGCGTTGGGCATGCTGCGAATCGAGGCTCCCGCCTGCGGGACGGGAGCCTCGATTCCGAAGCGTGTCGAGAGCTAGCTACTTTGGCCGTTCGTGGAGCTGCCAAGCGAGTCCGTGTAGCCACCCTGGCCGTTCCCGGCGCCGGAGCCGCCGTTGGCACACCCGCCGCCTGTCTGGGTGGCGAGGACGGTAAAGCTCGAGTCCTCGATCACGACTGCATGGGAGCCATCCGACTTGGTGATATGAACTTCATACGCGGCGCCCGAGGTCGAGCTGTCGGTCTCCGTGGTGGCGCTATCCACGGTCGCGCCGGGGTTCGCGGCGGTGGCCGCGGCCGACGCCGAGGATAGGGTGGACCCAGTCAGCGCCGTCTCGGAGCTGCCACTCGAAGTCGAGGTCGAAGTCGTGCTCGTGCTCGTCGTCGTCGCTGTTGCGTTACGTCGTGCATGTGAGCGGTGATGGCGCTTGGCGGCAAGTGCTGCGGGAGAAGCGCCTAGCCCTGCAACGGCGATCACCGCGCAGGTGCCGATCGCCTTTGTGATTCGCTGCGTCATCGAGATACTCCTTGAGGTTGGGAGTTGTTCGGAACGACGGTTGCCGTACCTGCCGCATAGACGTTGCGGTGCTCTGAAGATCAGGAGCTAGCCGTCCTTCTTACGAACATCTGACGCCGATCTGCCGGTGTTCTCATTCGCTGTGACGAAGCTGCCGCATGGCGATCATCCGGACTTCCACCGGTGTCCGCACGCGCCGGTCAGCGACGTCCTTCGACCGCCAGTTCGAAGCGCTCTACGGTCGTCACTGGCAGGCGTTATCGAGGTACTGCCAGGCCCTAGTGAAGGATGAGCACGACGCGGTTGACCTGCTGCAGAACGTCGCGGTGCGCGCGATGCTCGCGCTGCGCCGGGGCGCACAGCCCGAACGAGAACGGGCCTGGCTCTACGCAATCGCCCACAACGAGGCGATGAGCCTCCTTAGACGGCGGCGGCTGGCGCCACCACTCGACGAGCGCCTGATCGCTCCCGCAGCCGATCCTCTACCGACGATTCTGATGCGGGAGCATCTCGCGGAGCTCTGGGACGACGTGCATGAGCTGACCCCGCGGGCTCGCCGGATGTTGCTGATGCGAGAACTCAGCGGGCTCGGGCGCGCGGACATCGCGGCCGCGCTCGGAGTCTCGCCCGGCGCGGTAAGCCAGTCGCTCTCGGAATCCCGGGCTGCCCTGCGGGTCGACCGCGCCGCCCGGGACCTCCCCTGCCACGTCGTTCGATCATTACTCGACGAATCCGATCGTCGCCGTCGCACGCCGCGGACCGTGCGGGCGCATCTCCGCGGCTGCCAATCGTGCCGAGACTGGGCCAGGCGGGGGCGACGAAGCCGGATTGCGGCCATCGTGCTCACGCCGGCCCCTGCGCTCCTGCGCTGGCTCGAGTCGTCGTTGGCAGGAGGCCCCGCGAGCGGGCTGCTGACCGCTCGCTCCCCCGCCGCCGGCGCCCCCCGCGCGCTGGCGCTCCTTGCCTCGATCACCGCCGGCGCCGTCGGGATGTCGGCCATGCATCAGCGAACGCGTCATTCCTCACCAGCCGGACCAGCGCTTCGCACGTCTCGGGGAAGGCCCACACAAAGCGTGAGCAATGACACGCGCGTGCGGGCTTACGTGAGGCTGGCAGCGGGAGGGATGGCGGCCGACGGTGGTGGTTCTGCCGCCCGCTATTCCGTGCGCATGCGGGCGCGCCTCCCCTCCGCTGCTGCCTCTGCTCGCACCCGGCCAGCCACGGCGCGACCAGTAAGCCGTCCCCGCGGAACGGGCACGGAGGGAGGATCGGATAGTTCCGCGCGGCAGATCGCGCCTGGCCTGGAGTCCGATCGGCAGGCCGGCCGCGTGGAGCTCCAGGTGCTGTCGGCATCGCTGCCTCCGTCCGGGGTCCGGGAGAGATCGATGGCGATGGGCCCCTTCGAGCAAGGGTCCGGAACAAACCGCGAAACCGCTATCGGCAGCAACAGAACCGGGTTGACCTCTTTCACCGATTCCACCGATCGAGCCACCGCGCGGCGAAACGCACAAGCATCCCCCGCCGCCCAGCCATCGGACAGTTCAACCGCGGCCCCTCGCTCTGCCGCCCCAGGCAGCGCAGGCCAGCGCGATCAGACCACCGTGTCGGATCCTCAATCAAGGTCCGGCCCGCGATGAGGGCGCTGAAGCTCGTGAAGGAGTTTCGAGCCTATCGATCGAGCTGCCTGGTCCGTATCGGGCGGGGCGGCCGGCGTGAGCGCTGGGTGCAGCTAACACGTCGGGGAAATGCGCCCCACAGGTCCCCGACCCGGCCGGGGGGCAGGAGGGACCCTCGTCCCCCGGCCCCAACCGCGGCCACGTAGACAAGCTCATGAAGCGCTCGTCGTAACAGCCGTCGTCCTACCAGAGCTCGAAGAACCCGATGAACTACTCGACGAACCCGATGAACTGCCCGATCCCGCAGCGCTCGACGACGAGCCGGAACCAGACGACTTGCTCGCGGTTGAGGCTGCCTTCGCCGCCGCGGCCTTCGCCAGCGCTGGGTCGTTGCCCGTCACCAGCTGCACTAAGATTCCGCCGGAGCTGGCGAGGAACATCGCCGTCGCGAACGCGATAACGCGTCTACCGGATCGCTCTGATCCGGCGCTTGCGTGCCCGAAGCCGTTCGGCCACCACGCCGTTCGCGCCAGATCGAACAGCGGAGCGCGGCATGGCTCGACGGGTCGTCAGGTGGGCAGAATGCTTCACACAGCCTCACGGCCCCGGCTCGGAAAGTCGTGAATCCCGCATAAGGAAGCTAGGAGGATGCCGCTCCCGCCCGTTCAAAGAGCCGTGTCTAAACGGACGCCCGAGGCTGGTCGCGCGCGGGCGCGGAGAATCTGGACAGTGAAGACGACGGTGGCGCCGAGGATGGCGTAGATGCCGAGCACGAGCAGTGCGTGGGTCATTCCGTGGCCGTGGAAGTAGACGACGTCGCGCATGGCGGTGATCGCGGCACCGGGCGGAAGGAGCTGGCTGAGGGCTCGCCAGAATCCGGGCAAAAGCTCGGGGGCCGAGCTGCCCCCTGATGCAGGGTTGCCGATGACCAAAAACATGACCGCGCCGATCGCGATCCCGCCCGCGCCAACCAAGACCTGGAAGGTGGCAATGGGCAGGCCAACTGCAAGCACGAACAGCGCCGCCACCCCCCAAACAGCGAGGAAGTGGCCATGAAACGCGCCGACGATGACATTCGTCAGCAGCGCCGCCACAAGTCCCGCGCAGACTCCTAGAGCAACCATTGCCGCAAGGCGCACAGGCGGGGGACGGTGGCGGCCGAGCAGATAGATGACCGCGGAGCTGATGATGGCGATTACGAGCAGGCTGATGAGCATCGAGAATGTCGTCGCGCCACGCGAATCAGAGCTCGGCAAAGGCACGAGATCGCGGACCACCAGTGTCTTACCTTGCGCCTTAGCCGCCGCCGTAAAGACCTGTTGCAAGAGCGCCTCGACCGCGGGGCTGGCGGCGCTGGCAACCACCAGCAACGGACTCGGAGCGGGTCTGAGCGCACCGTAGACCTCGCGATGGAGGATCCCCGCTTTCGCCGCAGCGAGCGACGTGTACGCGTGTATCTGATACGCGCCGGGGGCGCGGTGTCCAAGCGAATCAGCCTCAGCGCCAACCACCGGCGGGGTTCCGATGACCCCCAAGGGCAAATGATGCGGCTTGGGTGCGTGGTTAGCCGCCACGTTTGAGCCCACCAGCGCAAACGCGAGCACTAGCACGCCAGCCGACGCGAACAACAGCAGGCGATCCGCGGCTGGATGGGCGCTTTGCACGGTCAAGTTCGTATCCCGGGGCGCTGGTGGACCAGGTAACTTGGTGCTTGTCAGGTCCCGTTCACAGATAGCTGGGTCACGGTCCCGTCCGGATTGACGTAGACCAGGCCCACGCTGGTGCCGAGCCCGCGCACCACGGGCGTCGAGTTGCCGGTGGTGAGATTCACGCGGACCAGCTCGCCGTCAGATGTGGTGGCGTAGGCGGCGCCCTTCACAAACGGCCCCGTGACCTTGTAGAGCGATGCTTTCGCTAGCGGCTTCTGAGTGCCCCGGCGGATGAGGTAGAACGTGCCGCCGGTCGAGGTTGCCCAGCGGATGTCGTTGAGCCCGAGGGTCGTTTTCAGGACGGTGAGGCCCTTACCGGCAGTGACGTGGCTGGAGAAGACCAGCTGGCGAGTCGCCTGATCATCGACCACGTAGTCACCCCCGTACCTCCGGCTGCTCGTCGGCACGATCGCATTGGCGTCGATCTGGCGGAGCGCGAGTTTGATTTTGCCCTTCCCCGTGTTGCCGTTGGCGGCGGTTGCATCGTCGCTGAAGGTTGGGCTGAGGGCGGCGGTTCCCTTCGCCGGTGGGGGGCCGTTCGGAGGTGTCAGCACGACCTTGAAGCTCGCTGTCGCCCCCAGCCTCGTCGGATGCGAGGCGGTGACGAAGATGTCATCGTTGCTGTCGACCACGACCGACTGCGTGCCGCCGCCGCTGTGAAGCGACTTGGCCGCGCTCGCGCTCTGAGGGTTGGGCGAGTACGCGTACTGGATCTCCGCGAAGCTTCCGACGATGTTCGGATCGACAAACACCACCCGGGAGTTGGCGGAGGAGTCGAGCGGCATGAGTATCCGGCGGTGCAGCGGCTCACCAGCCATGCCGGCGATTTGGTTGGAGACCGACCACCGTTTGACGTACTTCCCGGCGGTGGTGTACTCCAACATGGTGCTCGTGTCCGCTGCACGGTTGGGTGGACCCCCGCGACCATTGCTCAGCACCCCGTTTGAGCAGCCCACGAATAGGTCGCCGACCGGGATCCGCGTCTGGGTGTAGTCCGCGTCGCCCAGCGAGGACATGTCGTTGCAGTTGGTGACCCCGTCCGGCATGGCGGCAAGCTTGGTGAGCTCCAAGCCCGCAACCGCCGTCGGCTTAGCGGCGCCGGTGGACGCGATAGCGCCTACGCCGGCAGCCACAACCACGCCCAGCGCCGCGACAAGCGATGACTGGCGAAGCCGACGACGTCCTCGGCCACCAGATGGGGGCACAGCTGCGTAGTGATCAGACACGACGGCTCCTTATCATTGAGTGAAGCTCCTATTGATCAAGCGCTCGACGTAGTCGGCGCTCTGGCTGGCGCTCGTCCTGGGTCCGCTGGGACGGAAGGGACCGGCGGTTGCACGAGGGCGCGAGTCTTAAGTCGGTGCTGTCAGGCAAACCCCACGAGGACCCAGGTTTCGTGTGCGTACTCGAAGCACCGCCTGCGTTCGGCGAAACCGAACCCGCAACGAGACACTTCGCCCCCCGGGTTCAAAGCGACCAGTTGTCGCTCGTCTCCCACAGAAAGAAACGGTCAAGCTCCTCGTCCCAATGACAGGGGACGCGACCGGACGGACCTCGAATGCGGGTGGACGAGGAGCTAACGAGGCCATGCAGGCGACGATGCCCTGCAAGTGTGAGAGCGCCGTTTAACTCTGGGCAAAGAAACCTAAGAAGAAGCCTGTCGCAGCGGCTACGGCAGGCGCGGATGAGAGCGTCCCTCCCTTAGATCTTCCTTAGGCGAGGCTCACGGCTTTGCGAGAGGGGGCGGTGAGTCTGGGTGGAGCATTTCCATCCATCTCAGATCGAGGTAACGATGACTCCATTAGATCCTTCAAGCGATGCTCGACCAGCTTCTGTGACCGGTCAAGCTATACCCCGCTCCGCTGGCGCGGAGACTCTTGTGGCCGAGCGGCTTCGGGCGCGCAAGCATCGGATCAGAGCGATCCGTACGCGTGTCGTAGCGATCGCGACGGCGATGTTCCTCGCCAGCTCGGGTGGGATCTTCGTGCAGCTGGTGACGGGCAACGACCCGGCTCTGGCGAAGGCCGCGGCGGCGAAGACAGCGAAGGTGGCCTCCACCGCGGGCAAGTCGTCGACTTCCGGCTCGACGTCGAGCTCTTCCACACCGGGCGCTTCGACCTCGGGCACGTCATCCGGTTCTTCGAGCTCTGGCACGGCGACGGCCGTTACAACGAGCGCCTCATGAGCGCGAGGCAAGAAGTACGGGATCCGCTCGCGAGCCCGAAGGCTGTGGTGTCCTCGGCTCTCGAGGCGATCGAGCGGTTCCCGTGCTTCGGCGGTATGTGTGCTGTGCTAGTGATCGGCTCTGGCCCTGCGGGCACCCCACGCGCGGCTGCGCTCCGGGTCAAGGGCGGTCTGCTGGCCTGGCACGATCAGTTCTCGCGCTTTCAGCCAGCCAGCGAACTGTCGCGGATCAACCGAGACCGGCGCGAGACTGTCCCGGCCAGCCCGGCGATGACGCGGTTTGTCGAGGCCGCCCTGAACGCGGCAGCCATGACCGGCGGCCTAGTCGATCCCACGCTTGCTG
>CAWBDB010000005.1:0-724096 GCA_963787535.1 uncultured Solirubrobacterales bacterium | reverse complement strand
TGTTGTGGTGCCCTTCGTCAGATTCTCGTATTGCTCATCTACCGCCCGGCGGTCGGCCACGGTGAAATGCGCCGCCACCTCGGCCCAGGCGCGGATCCGCACCCGGTCGGGCTGAGCGATGTCGCCGTCGTGGAGCAGCGCGGTCGGCGGCGGCTCCCGTCGCTCCCGACCCCCTCCTCCAGCGCCCGGGAGAGCTCGGGACGATGCGACTCCCGTACCAGGTCGGCGCGTTGATGGTCGAACGTGGGATAGAGGAAGAAGCGGTCGTAGTCCAGCTTGAAATGTTTCTCAGGCTCGCGAATACCGCCTTTGCGTAGGGTGAGCAGCTGCTCACCCTCGGCGAGGGCTCGTACGGTCACGGCCCATTCTTTGAAAGCAATCGGCATAGTCAATGGGGGGAGAGGTGGGGGGCTTTACGGTTTCCCGTGCGCGCATAGACTCGGCGGCGTCAACGGGAGCAGTGATTCTACGCGAGATCGCCGAAATCCCCAAATGTAGCTGCAAATACCGCGCTTTTGGGGGCTACAGCACCATAGCTTTGGGGCGCTAGATCCCGGCCCGGTAGCCGAAGAACTCGTGATCGGCGTTGTAGCCGCCGTAGCCGCCGCCGATCTCGGCGAAGGAGTGCGACGAACTCCACGCCTGGACCCATTTGACGAGCTTGTAGCCGAGCTCCACCTCGTTGCGCAGCCGCAGCGGCGCGCCGTGAACCAGCCCCAGCGGCTCGCCGTTCAGCTCGTAGGCCAGGATCGTGAGCCGGTGGTACATGTGCGAGAGCTTGTGCACGTCGTAGTACAGGCCGCCGTCGGGCCCTTCGACGAACGAGTAGAAGACGACGTAGCGGACCTCGGGCCGGGCTTGACCAGCTCGCAGATCTCGCGCATCGGCACCCCCGCCCACTTGGCGACGCCCGACCAGCCCTGGATGCAGTGGTGGGCGGTGATCTGCTCCTGCCGAGGGAGCGCCTTGACCTCCTCGAGGGTGAGCTCCACGCGGTTCTCCACCAGGCCGAAGACGCGCAGCCGGTAGCCCGCGAAGTCATCGGCCGCCATCGCCTCGTACTGCTCGGTGGTGGGCATCTTGCCGTTGGGCCACAGGTGCGGGGCGATGTCCGTCTCGGTGTATTCGCCCGGTCGCGGGTCGACGTGCTCGAACAGGCTCTGGATCGGGCCGATCACGCTGCGCCCGACGCGCTGGACCAGCCGCGGGCGGCGCAGCGTCAGCGGCGTGGCCGCGGACCACGCGGCGATCACGATCGCCATCCACAGCACGTAGAGCCCGAAGCCGCCCCAGCCGCCGGTGTCCCGACCGAGCGTGATGTGGTTGAGGTTGGTCAGCAGCCCGGTCGTGTAGACCATCGCCGTGTGAAAGAAGATGAAGACGAGAAACCAGCACAGCACCCAGAAGTGCACGGTGCGGGCGAGCTGGTGGTTGAACCGCCGGCCGGCCAGACGGAATCGATTGGAGATCGCCGGCGACTGCAGCAGCCCGGTCAGCCAGCGCCAGCGGGGCGGCGATGAACACGGTGATGAAGTAGGCCAGGAGCTGCAGCCCGTTGTAGGCGACCCAGCCATGGTCCTTCGGCCAGTCGAGCGAGAGGTACTGGATGCGCGTTGACAGCGCGTTGGGGAACACCGCCCAGGAGGTCGGAACCATCCGCCGCCAGTGGCCGGTGGCGAAGATCAGCACGTAGAAGAGCACGCCGTTGGCCAGCCACAGCAGATCAAAGACGAAGTGCCACCAGCGCGCCAGCCCGATCGAGTGGCGCAGACCGGGGATCCCGAGCCAGCCCGGAAGGCGCACCGAGTCCTCCTTGGCTGTCCACACCCGATCCACCGGGACCGGGTTCTGGAAGCGAAACCAGTCGCGGCCGGGGGTGCTGTTGCGATCGAAGTAGAGCCGCGGATGATCGGCCAGGATCTGCAGCCCCGACCGGATGATGAACATCATGAAGAACAGGTTGAAGAAGTGCTCGGCCCGCGCCCACCACGGAATCCCGATCGCCGTCGGACGGGGAGTCAGGATCGTCCCCGGATAGCGTGCGGATGAACGACTGCACGCCGTGAGTCTCGCGCAGGCCCTTGGCCACGGCGACCAGGATCAGCAACGCCACGACGGCCAATGGGAGCGCCCACAAGACGCTGACCCACCGCGTGCCGAACCTGCATCCGCGGCGTGACGCCGTAGGTCTCGGGCACATGGCCCGCCCACTCCTCGAGTCGATCACGTCGCCGCCGCGCTCCAGCGCGATGTGCAGCGGATCACGCTCGTGCGGGCCCTGATCCGCAACCACGAGCTCCCGCTGGGAACCGTTCCCGCTGCTGCCTTGGTCTTCGTGTCCGTTTGCCCTGGTCATCGAAGCGATCGACCTTCAGCCGGCTGACTTCCAGCTGTTACCCGCAGGTGTGCCCCCCGATGCGCAGAGCTATGCACCGGCACCCCTTCAAATGTCGTCCGCGGGCAGCACCGGCGGGCGCGCGTCGTCCGGTGCCCGGAGCTCGCCCGACACCGCCACCTGTCGCCAAGCCTGACCTGTATAAGCGGGTTTGGCGACAACCGACCGGAACCCGATGAGGGTTCGGCAAAGGCGATGGCTCTTCAGAGCCGAACGTCGGCGGCGGACTCAACCACCTCCAGCAGCGCGGCGAAGTCCTGCTCGCCGAGCCCGCGACCGCTGGCGGCGGCGAGGATGTCCCGGGTCAGCGCGGCCAGCGGGAACGTCACCCCGGTGGCCTCGCCCTCCTGCAGGCACAGCGTCACATCCTTGAGCATGTGGTTGAGCTTGAACAGCGTCGTGTAGTCGTGCTCGCGCATCGGCTCGGCCTTCAGCTCGAGCATCGCCGAGGCGCCCGAGCCCGCGGCCATGACCGTCGGTCAGCGCGTCGAGATCGGCGCCGGCGCGGGCGCCGACGCAGGAGCGCCTGAGCCGACGATCGCGGCGTTGGTCGCGGCGACCGAGTTGTTGATCAGCTTGACCATCTGGCCATGGCCGAGCGGACCGGCGTGGACGATCAGCGGCCCATCGCATCGAGCACCGGCCGCGCCCGCTCGAAGTCCTCGTCGCTGCCGCCGACCATGATCGTGAGGGTCCCGTCCTGCGCCCGGGGCGACGAGCCGGTCACCGGGGCGTCGATCATCCCCAGCTCACGCTCGGCGAGCTCGCGGGCGATCGACCGCGCGGCCAGGCAGGCCCGATCGTCGAGCAATCGACGAACAGCGTCCCGGCTCGGCGCCGGCCGCGGCGCCGTCAGGCGCCGAGCAGCATCCGTTCCACCTGCGGACCGTCGACGACCATCGTCAGCACCATCTCGGCTTCGGCGGCATCCGCGGCGGCGTGGAGGCGATCCGCCGGCCGCCGGTGCTGCTCGCAGAACGCCTCGGCCTTGTCAGCGAGTGCGGTTCCAGACCGTCAGCTCGAAGCCGGCGCGAGCCAGGTTGGCCGCCATCCGGGAGCCCATGATCCCGAGACCGAGGAAGGCGACACGCATCAGCGACATGACGGGTCACCGTATCCGCCGCCCCCGGGCGTCTCGATCCGCAGGCGCTGGCCGGGCGCGAGCTCTCCGCTCGCCTTGGCCGGCAGCCCCTCGCCGTCGAGCAGGTTGCGGCCGGGCGCGCCCGGCTCGCCCCCCTCGGCGCCCGGGCGGGGCGTGCCGGCGGCGCTCGGTTATCAGCGAGTAGCGGCAGCGGCGTCGAGCGCCTCGAGCTCGCGGATCACCCCGTCGCCGCCGCGATGCTTGCCCGCGCCTCCCGACCCGCGGCGGACGGCGTATTCGATCGCGCGCAGCGGGAACTCCAGCTCGAGCGCCTCGATCGGGCGTGTTCAGCGTGTTGCTCATCGCCACGTGGACGGCGCTCGGGCCATCGGCATCCGGGCACGCGCCCTGGCCGCCGCCGATCGTCTCGTAGTAGACGACGTCCTCGCTGCCGAGCGTGAGGTTGTTCATCGTCCCCTGGCCGAGGGCGCGGCCGAAGGCGCGCCAGCACCACGTCGGCGACCCGGGAGGAGGTCTCGACGTTGCCGCCGACGACCGCCGGCCGGGGCGCGCGGGCGTTGAGCAGGCACCCCCGGGCGCGATCACCTCGATCGGGCGATAGGCGCCGGCGCTGGGTGGGATCTCCGGGTCGGTGAGGACCCGCATCGGCGAAGTAGCAGGCCGAGTGGGTGACCGCCAGCGGGCAGTTGAGGTTGCCGTCGTGCTGGGCGGCGGTGCCGGTGAAATCGAGCGTCAGACGGTCGTCCTTCACACGGTCGCGCGCAGCACGATCTCGAGGTCGCCCTCGGTGCGCCTCGAGCACGTCCTGAGCCGTGCGCTCGCCGTCGCTCAGCTCCTGCAGGCAGGCCCGGGTTCGGCGCTCGGCGTAGTCGAGGACCTCGGTGAATGCTCGCGCCCAGCTCTCGGCGCCCACGCGGTCGTGCAGCTCCTGGACGCGACGCACCCCGACCCGTGCGGCCGCCAGCTGCGCGCGGAGGTCGGCCCGCCGCTGCTCAGGCTGGCGCATCTGCGCGACGAGCTTCTCGATCGCGGTCTCGTCGAGGACGCGGGGCTCGATCACGACGCCTTCGTCGGCGAGCGTGCCGGCTGTCGGCCGGCATCGAGCCGGGGGTCGGCCCTCCGACGTCGGCGTGGTGGGCCCGATTGGCAGCAAAGCCGATCGGCTTCGAGTTCTCACCGCCGCCCGGGGCGAAGACCGGCATGATCACGGTGATGTCGGGGAGGTGGGTGCCGCCGCGGTAGGGATCGTTGAGGATCCAAGCCTGATCCGGGGCGTGCGCCTCGGCCAGGATGGCCTCGATCGCCGCCGGCATCGCCCCGAGGTGGACCGGGATGTGCTCGGCCTGCATGAGCATCTGCCCACGGTCGTCGAACAGCGCCGTCGAGGCGTCGCGCCGTTCCTTGATGTTCGCCGAGTGCGCCGCGCGGATGAGCACCGCACCCATCTCCTCGCAGATGGCGCGCAGCGCGCCGCCATGACCTGAAGCTCGACCGGGTCGATCATCGACGCCGGCCCAGATGGACGCTCCCGATCTCATCGACCGGGCCGACCAGCCGGCGGCACGAGCACGGTCGACTCCGGAAGCTCGACGATCGCCGGTCCCGCGATTCGGTGCCCGCCGGGAGCTCGCCGCAGGATCTCGAGCTCGACCTCCTCTGAGCCGAGCCAGCGCGCCGCCGGCTCCGCTCCGGCTCGCCGCTGGTCGGGCGCCGCGAGCGCGACCTCGGCGCCGAGGTCGTGGCCGTGACCCGGATGGTCACCAGCTCGAGGGCCTGCTCGGGATCGCGGTAGCCGTAGCGCTCCTCGTGCGCGGCCTCGAATGCTGCACGCAGCGCTCAGGCCGGCGCCGTCCCGGCCAGCGGTTACGGCCAGCTCGAACGACTGCCCGCGGTAGCGGAGCTCGTAGGTCGCCCCGAGCTCGGCCTGCGGCTCGCCGAGGGCTCGGCGCGCCTGTTCGCCGAGCTGCTCACGGCCTCGCGGGCGATCGCGGCGCCGTCATCTCCTGGCCGGCCAGCAACAGCTGCGCTGGACGTCACGCCGGCGCGGGGAGACGACGAGGCCGAGCGCGGCGAGCACGCCGGAGGCGCGCGGGCAGATCAATCGCGTCGATCCCCAGCTCCTGCGGCAATCCGGCCGCGTGCAGAGGGCCGGCGCCGCCGAAGGCCAGCAGTGCGTAGCGCCGCGGATCGATCCCGCGCTCCACCGTCACCACGCGCAGCGCGCGGACCATCTCGGCGTTGGCGATGCGGACGATCCCCTCGCGCGCACTCCAGCGGCTCCAGGCAGAGCTGGATCGGCCAGCCGGCGATCGCCGCTCGGCGGCGCGACGGTCGAGTCGACCTCGCCCGCCAGCGGAGCGTCGGGCGAGATACCCGAGCAGCAGGTTCGCGTCGGTGACGGTCGGCTCGCTGCCGCCGCGGCCATAGCAGGCCGGGCCGGGCTCGGCGCCGGCCGAGCGCGGACCGACTCGCAGCGCGCCGCCACCGTCGCGCCAGGCGATCGATCCGCCCCCGGCGCCGACGGTGTGAATCGCCAGCATCGGCAGGGCCAGCGGGCGGCCGGCGATCTCGCCTGCGCCCCGCTCCTGCGACCGCTGCCACCGTCGACCACGCAGACGTCGCACGAGGTCCCGCCCATGTCCAGGCAGAGCGCGTCGGCGTCCCCGGCAGCCCGGGCGACGAACGCGGCGCCGGCGGCACCCGCGGCCGGTCCCGAGAGCACCGTCAACGCGGCATGGCCGGCGGCGGTCTCGAGCTCGATCAGGCCACCGCTGACTGCATGATCGCCGGCGCGGGGATCTCGTCGCTCCCGCAGCGGGCGGCTCAGCGCCGCAAGTAGCGAGCGAGCAGCGGCGAGAGCGCGGCGTCGATCTCGATGGTGGCGGCCCGCTCGTACTCGCGGAAGGTGCCGACAACCTCATGGACAGCGAGACGTGGAGGTCTGGAAGGGCTCGCGCCAGGGCCCGCCCGAGCCACTGCTCGTGCTCGGGATGGCGGTAGGAGTGCAGCAGCACCACCGCCACCGCCTCGGCTCGGCCTCCGCCACTCGGCGGCCAGCTCGGTCCGCGACTTGATCGCCGAGGGCTAGGCAGCGGTCCCTTCGGGGTCATGCGCTCCGCTGCCCCGAAGCGCAGCTCCGCGGGGACCAGCGGCGCCGGGTGGGCGGCGCACAGGCGGTAGAGCTCCGGGCCGGGCCTGGCGGCCGAGCTCGACCAGATCGGTGAAGCCGTCAGTCGCGATCAGGGCCGTGCGCGCGCCCGCACCCTCCAGCAGCGCGTTGGTGGCGACCGTCATCCCGTGGGCGAAGGACCGCAGCTCGTCGGGGCTGCGCGCCGGCGCGCTCCAGCACGGCCGCGACGGCGGCCATCACTCCCTGGGACTGGTCCCGGGGCGTGCTCGGCGCCTTGGCGCTGAACAGCCGATCGTCCGCGACCAGCATCGCGTCGGTGAACGTGCCGCCGACGTCGACACCGAGGAGCATCGGGCGACGGTATACCAAATCCAGGTGCCGCGATCCGCGGCACCGATGAACCTCAGCCGCTACGCCGCCGAGCGGCGTCCGAAGCTCCTCGGTCTCGCTCAGGTGCTGATGGGAGGGGCAGTAGCCGTTGTGGGGCAGCGGCATGCGCTGGCACGGTGTTCCCTTGCGGGTGCTGGCCCGGCATTGCAGCGGATTGCCGTAGACGTCGAAGCCGTTCTGGGGCTGGCGCTGGAGGAACTCGTCGGCGAAGGTCAGGTAGCGCTCGATCACGCGCAGAACGCGCACCTGGTCGCGCATCGGGAAGTAGGCGCGGATGTCGTTGAACAGCGTCCGCGCCGGTCGCGCGAAGTAGTGACGATCGGTGGCCAGCCGCTCGACCGCGGCCTCACACGCTCGCAGCACCCGCTCGTGGTTGGCGTGCTGGCAAAGACTGTGTGGATCCTCGATGATCCCGGTCGCGAGCTCCCGATAGATCGCGCGACTGAACCGATACATGCAGTTGCTCTCCTTTCAGGTACGTCCCTGCCGCGCTCGGCAGTATCTCCGCACCGTGTGAAGAGCAGCAAGCGGTTCGTATTAGCGGGCGTTAAGCGGAAACCAGGTGCGCTATCGCCAGACCTCGAGCTCTGGCTCTCGGTCGCGGGTGATCGTCACGTGAACGTTGTCGAGGCGGCTGTCGGTGCTCGGGAAGTCACGCCGCTGGTGGGCGCCGCGACTCTCCTCGCGGGCAAGCGCTGCGCCGGCGATCAGCCTAACCAGCGGATGGGGGTCGTGCGCCAGGTGGCGGAGCCCGACTTGATCGCGCTCCAGGCCGCCGTGGTGCCACAGCGCCTGGCGAGACTCCAGACCTGGCTCCGGCGGCCGCCCGGCGCGGTTGGCATGTGCGGCTCGGTTGGCCTCGGGCGGCCCTGCGTCTCCGCCGGCGCAAGGCAGGAAGCGCTCGTCGGCCAGCGCTGCCCGGGCCGCGCGGGCCCCGAACACGAAGCACTCGGTCAGCGAGTTCGACGCCAGGCGGTTCGCCCCGTGCAGCCCGGTGCAGGAGCATTCTCCCACCGCGTAGAGGCCCGACAGTGATGAGCGTCCCTGCAGGTCGGTAGCAATCCCGCCCATCATGTAGTGCGCGGCCGGGGCGACGGGAACGAGCTGGTGCTCGGGGTCGATGCCGGCCTGGCGCAGGGCGGCGACGACATTGGGAAACAGCGCCGGGTCGACTGCGCGCATGTCGAGGTCCACGCTGGGCGCGTTCGTCCGGCGCATCAGCCGCTGAATCGCCCGCGCCACCTCGTCCCGCGGCGCCAGTTCGTCGACGAACCGCTCGCCGCCGCCGTCGAGCAGCCGTGCCCCTTCGCCGCGCACCGCCTCGGTCACGAGCAGACCGTCGCCCACGCCTGGCGCCACCACTGCCGTGGGGTGGAATTGCATCAGCTCCAGGTCGGCTAGCTTCACCCCCGCCCGGTGGGCAAGCAGCAGGCCACCGCCGGTCGCGCCGGAGGGATTCGTCGTCCGGGACCACAGCGCGGCGGCGCCGCCGGTGGCGAGCACGGTCGCCGGGGCACGCAGGTGCTCACCGTCGGCGAGGCCGATCCCGACGCAGACCTCGTCGGTCGCCAGCAGGGCCACCGCCCGGCGGTCCTCCAGAACCTCGATGTTCGGGTGCTCGGCCACCAAAGCGCTCAGCTGCCGGATCAGGCGCCGTCCAGTCGCGGCGCCGCCGGCGTGGACGATCCGCCGGACCCGGTGGCCTCCCTCCAGTCCGAGGGCCAGGCGCCCATGGCGGTCGGCGTCGAAGCGCACCCCCAGGCCCGCCAGATCCTCGACCGCTCCAGGCGCTTCCTGGCACAGCACCCGGGCCGCAGATTCCCGCACCGATCCCCGGCCTGCAGCGATCGTGTCGGCGAGGTGTAGCTGCGGCGTGTCCTCGTCGGACACCGCCGCGGCCAACCCCCCCTGAGCCCAGTAGCTGGAGGAGCCGGCCAGCGGCGTCGCGGAGACGAGCGTGAGGCTGGCGCCCTCGCGGGCCGCGCAGAGCGCGGTGTACAGCCCGGCGCCGCCAGCGCCGACGACGATCACCTCAGAGGCTCCGGGCCCAGGCAAGGCCGGTACGGTACCGGCGATGGCCGGAGCGCCGGTATTCCTCGCGCATCCCTCATCGCTCGATCACGATCCCGGTCCGCACCCCGAGCAGGCGGCACGGATGACCGCGATCGAGGACGCGCTGGCGGCCCGCGGCGGCCTGGAGGCGTTCGGATTCCGAGCCGTTCGCTCCGCCGCAGTCGACCGCTCGGTGCTGGAGGCGGTTCACCCCCGCGACTACGTGCAGGCGCTCGAGCGGGTGTCCACGCGCGGAGGCGGTCAGCTGGACCTCGATACCACGATGAGTTCAGGCTCGTTTGACCGCCGCGCTGCACGGGGTGGGGGGCGCGGTGGCGCTGGCGGAGCTGCTTGCCGGTGGTGAGGCCCCAGCGGGGTTCAGCGCTCATCGGCCTCCTGGGCACCACGCGCTCGCCGGCCGGGCGATGGGGTTCTGCCTGTTTAACCACGTCGCTGTCGCCGCGCGGCATGCGCTCGACGAACTGGGGCTGGAGCGGGTGATGATCTTCGACTGGGACGTGCATCACGGCAACGGCACAAACGACATCTTCCACGCCAGCGACCGCCTGCTGTTCGTCTCGATCCATCAGTTCCCGCTGTACCCGGGGACCGGTGCCGCTGCCGATGCCGGCTCGGGCGCGGGGAAGGGATTCACCGTCAACCTCCCGGTGCCGGCGGGCTCGGGTGACGACGTCTACCTGTCGCTCGTCGAGCACGTCGTGGCGCCGCTGGCGCGAGCGTTCGCTCCGCAGCTGGTGCTGATCTCCGCGGGCTACGACGCCCACCACGAGGATCCGCTTGCGGATTGCCGGGTCAGCGACGAGGGGTTCGCGGCGATGGCAACCGTGCTGGCGGGCACATGCCAGGAGCTGGGGGTGCCGCTGGGGGCGGTGCTGGAAGGCGGCTACGCGCTCGGGGCTCTGGGGAGATCGGTGGCGGCGACGCTGGCCGCGATGGCCGGTGCTTCCCGGCGGTCTATGGCGGACGGGTCGGCATCGGGTTCTGGCGCACGTGTGGCGCGCGGGTCGGCGCCGGAGGCGCCGGAGACCCCGTTGGCGCGAGCGGCGCGGGAGCGGCTGGCGCGCTGGTGGCCGCTGTAGAGCCCCGCCAGCGCAGTGTGTCCCACCGCTCTGGGCGGTGGTGCGTTCCGGCTCGCGAGGTGCTCGATCGCGCTCCCGCGGCGCGAGTGGGTGGCGGCGGTCGTGGTCAGCCGATGCCGAGCTCTCGCCACGCCGTGACCACGCGCGCCGCCATTCGCTCGGAGGAGTAGCGCTCGGCCGGTACCCGGCCGGGCACCCGCGGATCCGGTGCCTGGAGATGGGGCTCCAGCTGCTGGCGCCATCGCTGGAGATGAAACGGACCGCACCACGTTCCGGGCACTCCGGCCAGCGCGTCGGGCGCGATCCCCGTGGGCGTGGAGAGCACCGGAACCTCGCAGGCCAGTGCCTCCAGCACTGCCAGCCCGAAGCCTTCCCGATCGGAGGTGACGATCACGGCATTGGCGGCGTTGACCCACAGCGGCACCTGCGACGGCTCGACGTTGCCCAGGGTGAGCAGCGGGACCTCCTCGGCGAGGGCGAGCGCCAGGTCGTGGCGCTTCTCCTTCCGCCGCGGATCAGCCGGGAACAGCAGGTAGCGGCCCTTCGGGTCCAGTCCCAGCGCTCGGCGTGCCTGCTCCCGGCCGATGGGGTGGAAGCGCTGCACGTCCACACCGCAGGGAAGCACCGCGACCTCTCGTCGCACGGCCCAGCCCGGGACCAGGTCCGCCAGGGATGCGGAAACCGTTGCCGGAAGGTCGACCAGCGGCAGGCCGGCCAGCGTCAGCCGCCGTGAACGAGGATGCACCAGATCGGTGCCGTGCAGCGTGACCACGTGGGCAGCCGCGCTCACCGCCAGCGACGGCCACAGCGTCAGCCCGAAGTGGGCATGAACGACGTCGAACCGGGTCCGGCGGTAGCGTCGCCGCAGCTCGCGAGCGGCGCGGAGGTAGGCGCCCCCGCCGCCGCCCGGGGCAAAGGCGAACAGCTCCAGCTCGACATCGGCCAGACCCCGCAGGGCCTGGACCTGATCGGCAACGAAGCTTCCCAGCGCCGGCCGCGCCGGGCTGGGATACATGTTCGTGACGATCAGCGCGCGCACAGCGGCCCGAGCGTATCCGCGATCGACCGCGACTTCGTATCCGTGATCTGCCTGGCCCTCTGGCACCATCAGCAAAGATGGACCTCTCACCAGCGCAGCCCGTTGGCGTGTTCGACTCGGGGGTCGGCGGGCTCACGGTGCTCCACGAGCTGCTGGTCTCGCTCCCGACCGAGGACTACCTGTACCTCGGTGACACCGCCCGGTTCCCCTACGGTGATCGCTCGCCGGGCGAGCTCCAGGCCTTCGCCGTGCAGATCGCCGAGCACCTGCTCGATGCGGGTGCCAAGCTGCTCGTGGTCGCCTGCAACGCCGCCAGCTCCGTCGCCCTGGAGGTGCTGGAGCGCCACCTGACCGAGGTCGCCCGCGGGATCGACGTGATCGGGGTGATCGCACCGGCCACCCAGCTCGCGGTCGCCGGTAGCCGAACGGGACGCATCGGCCTGCTGGCGACACCGGCGACGGTGCGTTCAAACGCCTATGAGGACGCGGTGCGGGCGGCCGATCCACACGTCCATCTGGAGAGCGTCGCCTGCCCGGACCTGGCGCCGATCATCCAGAGTGGATTTCCCTTCGACGCCCACGTCGTCCAAACTGTGCGGGACTACTGCGCCCCGCTGATCAGCGCCCGTGTGGACACGGTGATCCTGGGTTGCACCCACTATCCGCTGGTGGCGCCGATGCTCCAGCGGACGCTCGGTCGTGGCGTGAGCCTGGTCACATCGGGAACCGGAGTCGCGCGGAGCGTGGAGCGGGCGCTGGCCTCACGGGGGCTGTTGAACCCCCGGGCCGGGGAGGGCAGCTACCGGTTCAGGTGCACTGGGGAGATCGACATGTTCCGCGCCCTCGGCACCCGGTTCCTGCAGATGCCCATGGACCAGGTGCAGCGAGTCGAGCTTGGGACCCTGGTGAGTCTGTGAGCACTTCACGCAGCTACGGCCGTTCGGCTGACGCGTTGCGTCCGGTGAGGATCGAGCCGAGCTTCGTCCGCACCGCCACCGGCTCGGCGCTGATCTCGATGGGGGAGACGCGAGTGATCTGCACCGCCTCGGTGCAGGAGAGCGTCCCGCGCTGGATGGCAGGATCGGGGAGGGGCTGGGCGACAGCGGAGTACGGGATGCTGCCCGCCTCCACCGGAGAGCGCAAACAGCGGGACGTGAGCAGGGGCCGCCCCGATGGCAGGACAGTCGAGATCCAGCGCCTGATCGGGCGGGCGCTGCGCGGGGCGATCGACTTCCAAGCGCTCGGCGAGCGGACCGTGTACATCGACTGCGACGTACTGCAAGCCGACGGCGGGACGCGATGTGCTTCGATCACCGGAGGCATGGTCGCCCTGCGCCTGGCCTGCGAGCGGCTGATCGGGGAGGGCAAGCTCGACCGCTCGCCTCTGACCGGAACGGTGGCCGCGGTCTCGTGCGGGGTCGTCGGCGGCGTTCCGCTGCTCGATCTCGACTATCCCGAGGACTCCGCCGCCGAGGTCGATGCCAACGTGGTCATGACCGGAGACGGGGGGCTGATCGAGGTCCAGGCGACCGCCGAGCGGACGCCGCTTTCACGCGCCCACCTGGACCAGCTGTTGGCCCTGGCGGCGGGGGGCATCGATTCGCTGCGGGCGGCTCAGGACGAGGCGGTCATGGCCGTGACAGGTTGACGCTGTGGCTGTGCCGCGCGATCGGAGCCTGGTGCTGGCTACGCACAACCCCCACAAGCTGCGGGAGGTGGGCAGGATTCTGCGGCCGCTGGGGATCGCCGTCGACCAGCTGCCAAACCACGTCGTACTGCCGCCGGAGGACGGCGACACGTTCGCAGAGAACGCCCTTGGTAAGGCCCGTGCCGCCGCGGCTGCGACCGGCCGAACGGCGATCGCCGACGACTCCGGGATCGAGGCCGAGGCGCTTGGTGGGGTACCGGGCGTCCGCTCTGCCCGATACGCCGGGCCCGGCGCCAGCGATGCCCAGAACCTGCACAAATTGATCGGCGAGGTACCCGCGGGTACTGCGCTCCGCTACGTCTGCGCCCTCGCCTGGGTGAGTCCCGCCACCGGGTCGGAGCAGGTGTTCTTCGGCGAGTGCCGCGGGCACATGGCCGCTCGCCCGTGCGGCAGCGGGGGCTTCGGCTATGACCCGGTGTTCGTCCCTGAGGAGGTCGGCCACGGTCACACCATGGCCGAGCTGAGCGATGCGGACAAGGACGCGATCAGCCATCGTGGGCGTGCCGTGCGAGTGTTCGCCGCCGCCTGGCGGGGATAGCGCCTCGTGCCCGGGTCAGCGTCCACGCCGATCACCGGCACGGAAGGGCTAAAGCAGCGGACAGCGATCATCTCGGTCGTCTCCAACTCGGTGCTGATCCTGCTCAAGGTGATCGCCGGCATGGTCACCGGATCGGTGGCGATTCTCACCGATGCCGTGCATTCGAGCATCGACCTGATCGCGTCGATCGTCGCCTACTTCTCGGTCCGCAAGGCCGGTGAGCCCGCCGACGACACCCACCGCTACGGCCACGAGAAGGTGGAGAATCTGGCCGCGTCGATCGAAGGGATCCTGATCCTGATCGGCTCGGCGGCGATCGCCTTCGCCGCGGTTCGACGGCTGCTCGGGCACGGCAGCGTCCACACCGTCGGGCTCGGCATCGGCGTGGTCGGGTTCTCGATGGCCGTCAACCTGGTCGTCTCCACGGTGCTGGCTCGCAACGCCCGGCGGACGGAGTCAGCTGCGCTCGAGGGGGACGCGGCCCATCTGCGCACCGATGCCCTGGCCTCGGGGGCCGTGCTCGTGGCCCTTGTGCTGGTGCAGCTGACGGGTGCCCAATGGCTCGACCCGGCGATCGCCCTGGCCGTCGCCGGCCTGATCGTGGTCACCGGCGTTCGACTGCTGATGCGATCCTCTCGGGTGCTCGTAGACCATGCCCTTCCGGCCGGCGAGGTGGACGCGATCCGCGACGCGATCTCCATGTTTGCGCCCCGCGGCATCGTTGGCTATCACGAGCTGCGCACGCGCCGCGCGGGGGCACGCCGGTACGTCGACGTCCACGTCCAGTTCCAGTCCGGGACCTCGCTGGAGAACGCTCACCGGACCGCTCACGAGCTGCAGGATCTGGTCGCCGCCCGCCTGCACGACGCCGACGTGCTGATCCATTTGGAGCCGGAGGATCGCGTGCGCCCCGGCGAGGAGCTGCTGAGTCCGCCGGGCGGTCTCAACGCAGGTTGATCGCTGCCGACAGAGCGACCGCGAACGTCACGCCGGCATAGCCGTAGTAGCCCTGGACGATCAGGATCACGACGGCGATCAGGCAGGCGAGGACGATCGTCAACCAGCCGAGTCGAGCGAGGTTCACTCGGCTATTCTCGCTGCCACCGCGCCGCGATGACCGCGGGATCAACCTGGCGCCGGCGTGGCGTCGTGGTGACCGCGGCTCAACCTGACGCTGGCTGGCCCCGCGGCTGATCGCGTTCAACCTGCGGCTAGAGTCGCCCCCGGGGCGAAGGCCATCACCTCGATCAGGTTCCCGGCCGGATCCCGAACATAGGCGCGCGGCGAGCCCCAGTGCTCGCGCCGAGGCTGAACGTCGTGCCCCGCGCATCGCAGGGCGCGGAGCGTCGGCTCGTAGTCCTCGACGACCACGCCGACGTGGCCCGATCGGGACTCTGCGTCCGGGGTCGGCATCAGGTGGATCTGGCCGGACCCCCGCTGCAGCCAGACGGCTCGCTCGGCGATGCCCTCCGGCGCCCGAGTGCGTTCGAATCCGAGCAGCTCATAGAAGGCGATGCAGGCGTCGACCTGGGACGGAGGGACCTGCTGAGTGACGTGCTGGAGCATCTGGCCAGGCACAGGATGACGGCTGAACGACCTCGTTGCGGCCTTCGCCTGGCGTCCACCACCGCCGTCTCCACGGTCCGCATTCCACGCACCTAGCGACGGGCCGTCCAGCCGCCAGCAGCCCCGAAGCAGCTCCACCGCCTGGGAACGCTGCCGCAGAAGTGCGCAAATTGCGGGCATCGGCGAACGAACGTCTCCACCCGCTCCAAACAACCGGAGAGAATGGCCATCGCCTATGGCCGTGGCCATCTCATCGTCCGCGGACCGTGTTAGCGTCGGGCATTCCTACCACCTTGAAGGAGGGAACACGTGACGAAGTCGGAATTCGTCGATCAGGTCGCTGATCGCGCCGGGTTGAGCAAGAAGGAAGCCACCGGAGCTGTGGATGCGGTCCTGGAGACCATCGAGGAGACGCTCAAGCGGGGCAGCGAAATCGCCTTCTCGGGCTTTGGCAAGTTCAGCGTCTCTCAGCGCAGCGCGCGTGAGGGTCGCAACCCTGCGACGGGCGAGAGGATCAACATCGCGGCGTCCCGGGTACCGAAGTTCACCGCGGGGGCGGGGCTCAAGAAGGCGATCAAGTAGCACCCTCCCAAGGGACGGATCCTGGCCTCACGGGCGCCCCGGCAGGCAGTCGCGTGAGCGCCCCCGGTGGCGAGAACGCATCGAAGCTGACTGGACGCGGGGGCGTGCACGCTTCCGCGGCGGCAACATCCACGGCGGGAGCGGCAAGCTTCGGTGAGCGTCTCGCTCGCGCTGTGGCGGCGCGGAGCTCACAGCTGGTTCTGGGCCTGGATCCAGATCCGAGCCGGCTGTGGCCTCGCGCTGTCGAGCTGGCGGGCGGGTGCGGCGATACATCGGCCGCACCCGCCCAGCGGGCTGCCCTGGCGATGGCGATTCACTGCACGCTCGCCATCGACGCGGTCGGGGAAGAGTGCGTCGCCGTCAAGCCCCAGGTGGCATCCTTCGAGCGCCTGGGGGGCCCGGGGTGGGCTGCGCTGGCGGAGGTCGTGCAGCGGGCCCAGGAGCAGGGATTGCTGGTGATCGCCGACGCCAAGCGTGGCGACATCGACGTCTCGGCCGCCGCCTACGCGCAGGCCTTCTTCGGCGCGACGGCTACCCCTTACGGATCGGTGGCCGGACTCGGCGCCGACGCTATGACCGCCAGCCCGCTGCTGGGCGTGGACTCGCTGCTGCCCCTGATCGATTCCGCCAGAGCCCACGCCGCGGGGGTGTTCGTGCTCGTGCGCACCACCAACGTCGGTGCCGCCGACATCCAGGGGCTCGACCTGGCCGGGGGTGGAACGGTCAGCGAGCGCATAGCCGAGCTCGTCAACCGCCTCGGCGCCTCCTCGGTCTCGCCGGACGGACTAGCCGACGTTGGCGCGGTCGTCGGAGCGACTGCGCCCGAATGGATCGAGCGTCTCCGGGAGCTGATGCCCGCCTCCCCATTCCTGCTGCCGGGGGTCGGCGTCCAGGGAGGGCGCGTGGAGGACCTGGCGGGTGCATTCTTGCCCGGGCGGGCAGCCGGATTGGTGACGGCATCCCGCGGGATCGTCAGCGCACACGAGCGGACGGGGGGCGCCCCCGCGCTGGCGGCGCACGCGGAGGCGCGCCGGCTGCGGGAGTTGGCCTGGCGAGTCTCTGGCTGATCAGAGCCAAGCCCGCTGCCGCCGACCGCTGAGACGCTTGTATGATCGAACCCGCCATGCCGCCTCGGAGTCGAGCGCGCTACCTGGCGCCGGTCGCGCTGGCTGCGGTCCTCGCGGGTACCTATCTGGTCGTGCATGCCGGGGTTTCGCACAACCACCCTGCGATCCAGCATGTCCGGCGCGGACGCGGGATTCGCCGCCGGTACGCCCGCACCAGGTACTACTTCGTCCAGCCGGGCGACAACCTGACCAGCATCTCGGCCAAGACCGGCCTGGGGATCGGGCAGCTCGAGACGCTGAACCCGAACGTCGATCCCAACAGCCTCCAGGCCGGCCAGCGCCTGCGGCTGCGAAGATGATCCCTGCGCGCTTGCAGTCGCTGGCGTCCGCAGCCGGTGCCGTCCTCAGCTTGTCGCTGATTCTCAGCCCGGCGCTGTCGCTGGGATCGGGGGTTGGGGCCGCGTTAGCCGCCTCCTCGCCGGCACCGGGCGCGCGGGCGGCGATCCTGGTCGAGGAGAGCACCGGTCAGCAGCTCTACGGCCGGGCAGCGGACGAGCGCATGCCGATCGCCAGCACGACCAAGCTGATGACCGCGCTGATCACGCTCGAGCACGTGAGGCACCTGAGCGTGATCTTCACCCAGAACCGCTACTACCCAGCAGCGGCCGACTCGCAGATCGGGCTGGTCCCGGGGGAGCGGATGAGCGTCCACGACCTGCTGCTGGCGTTGATGCTGCCCAGCGCCGACGATGCCGCGGAGGATCTCGCCTGGGGCGTCGGGCACGGCTCGGTCGGGAGGTTCGTCGGGATGATGAACGCCGCTGCGCGTCGGCTCGGCCTCACCCACACTCACTACGCGACGCCGAGCGGGTTGGACACCCCCGGCAACTATTCAAGCGCCGCGGATCTGGTCAAGCTTGCGTCTTACCTGCTCACGCACTCGCACTTCTTCGCCCGGATCGTCGCCCTTCCGCAAGCCGTGCTGCACACCGGCAACCTGGTCAGGAGGGTCGTCAACCGCAATGATCTGGTCGGGCGCTTTCCGTGGATCAACGGCGTCAAGACCGGTCACACGCTGGCCGCCGGCTACGTGCTCGTGGGCTCGGGAACCCGCGGGCCGATGACACTGGTGAGCGCGGTGCTCGGGACCGACAGTGAGGCTGCCCGCGATCAGAGCACGCTGACGCTGCTGGGATACGGGTTTCGTCACTTCAGGTTGGTGCATCCGGTCACCTCCGGCGCCGTGCTCGCGGTGCCCACGGTGCGTGACCAGCCCGGCGTCAGGGCGCAACTGGTCGCCGAGCGCGACTTCACGCGCGTCCTTCCCGCATCCGCGCATGTGTCGCTGAGCGTGCAGGCGCCGGCTCAACTCGCGGGGCCGCTGAAGCGAGGCGCGGCGCAGGGATACGTGCAGGTGCTGATCGATGGCCGGCCTGCAGGACGAGTCCGGCTGCTGCTGGCCCGGGCGCTGCCTGCGGTCAGTCCGGTTACGATTGCCACCAGATTCCTGACCCGTGCCTCCACGCTGCTGGTGCTCGTCGCGCTGGTTGGCGCGGGCGCAGTGGCCCTCACGGTCTGGCGGAGGAAGGACCGGGACAGGCAGAGAGCCGGTCCGCTGCAGGCATGATCATCACCGTCACGCTCAACGCCGCACTCGACAAAACGCTCGAGGTTCCTAGCTTCACGCCCGGTCGCAGGCACCGCACCGTCGAGCAGACGACGATGGCCGGTGGCAAGGGGGTCAACATCGCCCGAGCGATCAAGCGGCTGGGCCAGCCGGTGATCGCCACCGGTCTCGCCGGCGGCGCTACGGGCAACCGGATCCTGGACGCGCTCGGCGACGAGGCCGTCCTCAACGGTTTCGTCCGGATCCGTGAGGAGTCACGGACCAACACCGCCGTACTCGATCCCACCAACGGAATGCACACCGAGATCAACGAGCGCGGGCCGGCCGTGTCCACGATGGAGCTGGAGCTGTTCCGGGAGAAGCTGCTCTACCTGGCCAAGGGAGCGAGCATCTGCGTGTTCGCCGGGTCATTGCCACGAGCGATGGACCCGGACATCTATGCGGGGCTGATCCGCGAGGTGCGCAGGCTCGGCGTGAAGACGATCATCGACACCGAGGGCGAGCCGCTGCGGCTGGCTATGCGGGCGGAGCCGGATCTCGTCTCTCCCAACGAGCTCGAGGCCGAGGAGCTGGTCGGTCAGGAGTTCCACGACGTCGACGATCGTGCCCAGGCCGTCGTCGAGATGATGCGGCTGGGAGCCGCGGAGGCGATCATGACGGTTCCCGATGGCTGCTATGCCAACGTGCTGGAGGACGGGGTCAGTCATCTGTATCGAGTCCAGGTGGAGGAGCAGGACGCAAGGTCGACGGTCGGCTCCGGTGACGCGTTCCTGGCCGGGTACGTCGCCGCTCGTTACGCGGGTCAAACGGCACTCGAGTGCCTGCGGTTCGGAGTCGCCTGCGGGGCCGAGTCGACCCAGCACTTCGGCGCCGGGCTGATCGACCCCGCACGCGTGGAGAGGCTGCTGAGCGAGGTCCAGTCTGAGCGGCTGGAGATTCCCGTTCATACCAGGTGAGATTGGCCGCAAAACCTGGGCCAAGACCTGCGTCGTGCCTGGTGGGTCGGCCTGCGCCGGACCTGCGCCGGGCCTGCGTCCGCGGCTTGGATCCGGCTGCCGCTGGTAGCATCGTCTCGGCAATGTCTGCCGCCTTCTCGCGCGCCTGTGCGTCGCTGCTCTCCCCCGTTTCCGTCCTGTCCGCACGCCGGACTAAGCTGTTGCGATGGAAGTAGAGATTGGTCGAGGGAAGAAGGCCCGCCGGGCCTACGGGTTCGACGACATCGCGATCGTTCCCTCCCGTCGAACTCGTGATCCCGATGACGTCGATGTCTCTTGGACGCTCGGGCCGTATCGGTTCGAGCTGCCGCTGCTGGCGGCTGCGCTCGACGGCGTCGTCTCGCCGCAGACCGCGGGGGTGATCGGGAAGCTGGGTGGCCTTGCCGTCCTGAACCTCGAAGGCATCTTCTGCCGCTACGAGGACGCCGAGGGGCAGCTCGAGCGGATCGCCACCTTCTCCCGGGATATCGCCACCCGCGAGATGCAGGACATCTACCGCGAGCCGGTCAAGCCCGAGCTGATCGCCCAGCGCATCCAGGAGATCAAAGACCAGGGCGTGGTGGCGGCGGCGTCGCTGACGCCGCAGAAGGTGCGCACGCACTACGAGGTCGCACTCGAGGCGGGTCTGGACATCCTCGTGATCCAGGGCACGGTCGTCTCGGCTGAGCACGTCTCGATGGATGAGACCAGGCCGCCGCTGAACCTCAAGGAGTTCATCCGGGAGCTGGCGCCGACGCCAGTCGTGGTCGGCGGCTGTGCCTCCTACCACACAGGCCTGCATTTGATGCGCACCGGCGCCGCCGGGGTGCTCGTCGGGGTTGGTCCCGGAGCGATCTGCACGACGCGGGGGGTGCTCGGGATCGGGGTCCCCCAGGCGACCGCGATCGCCGATGTCGCCGCGGCGCGCTCGCAGCACATGCTCGAGACCGGCGACTATGTCAAGGTCATCGCCGATGGCGGGATGCGCAACGGCGGCGACATCGCCAAGGCGATCGCCTGCGGCGCTGATGCGGTGATGCTCGGCTCGGCGCTGGCCAGGGCCTACGAGGCTCCCGGACACGGCTACAACTGGGGTATGGCGACCTTCCATCCGACGCTGCCTCGCGGTGCCCGGGTCGTCACCACGCCCAACGGCACCCTCGAGGAAATCATCAAGGGACCGGCGCGTGAGAACGACGGAACCTTCAACCTGATGGGCGGCTTGCGGACGTCGATGGCCACCTGCGGCTACCGGGACATCGCCGAGTTCAACCGCGCCGAGCTGATGGTTGCGCCGGCCCTGCAGACCGAGGGCAAGCACCTCCAGCGCGAGCAGGGCGTCGGCATGGGCGCCGCCGGCAAGCCTGCAGCCGTCGGTGTCGCCGACTAGTCCGTCGGCTCCGCCGGAGGCGGCGGACATCGCCCTGAGTCGGCCGGGGATCGAGGCTGGCACGGACGCATGGAGCGACGTGGGCTCCGCCCACGAGCGACCGAGGACACCATCGGCCGAAGGTCATCCGGGTGAGTCGGTAGTCGTGCTCGACTACGGGGGCCAGTATTCGCAGCTGATCGCGCGCCGGGTGCGGGAGTGCGGCGTGTTCTCGGAGCTGCTGCCCCATCACGTCGGCGCGCCGGAGGTGGCTCGCCGCCGGCCCAAGGGGGTGATCCTCTCCGGAGGACCAGCCTCGGTCTATGCCGACGGGGCGCCGGCGCTGAACCAAGATCTGCTCGAGCTCGGCGTTCCCGTGCTCGGCATCTGCTACGGGATGCAGCTGCTGGCGCGCGAATTGGGCGGCGAGGTGCAAGCAGCGGAAGTGGGCGAGTTTGGTCGCTCGGCGCTGGAGGTGGCCGAGACTGGTCGTCTGCTTGCCGGCACTCCTTCCGAGCAGACGTGCTGGATGTCGCACCGGGACACGGTGTTTTCGCCGCCCCCCGGCTTCACCGCACTGGCCTCCTCGACCTCGTCCCCGGTGGCCGCCTTCGAGTCACACCAGCAGGAAATCTACGGCATCCAGTTCCACCCCGAAGTCGTTCACACCCCCTACGGACAGCAGGTGCTGACGAACTTCCTGCAGGACGTCTGCGGGTGCGAGCGCAGCTGGAGCGCGGCTTCGGTGATCGAGGAGCAGATCGAGCGGATCCGAGCTCTGGTCGGGGATGGACGAGCCATCTGCGGCCTCTCCGGGGGCGTCGACTCGAGCGTCGCCGCGCTGCTGGTCCACCGCGCCATCGGCGACCGCCTGACCTGCGTATTCGTCGATCACGGCTTGATGCGCAAGAACGAGGGCGAGCAGGTAGTCGCCGCGTTTCGGGACCACTTCCGCGTTCCCCTGGTGGCGGTCGACGCGGCCGAGCGCTTCCTCGTGCGCCTGCGCGGGGTCAGCGATCCCGAGGAGAAGCGCAAGCGCATCGGCGCCGAGTTCATCCGCGTGTTCGAGGAGGAGGCCGGGCGTCTGGAGGACGTGCGGTTCCTGGTCCAGGGCACGCTCTACTCCGACGTGATCGAGTCTGGTGGGGGTACCGGCGCCGCGACGATCAAGTCCCACCACAACGTCGGCGGCCTCCCTCAGGACCTGGAGTTCGCCCTGGTCGAGCCGCTGCGAGCGTTGTTCAAGGACGAGGTGCGGGCGGTGGGGGAGGAGCTCGGACTGCCCGAGCGTCTCGTCTGGCGCCAGCCATTCCCCGGCCCCGGGCTGGCCATCCGGATCGTTGGCGGCGAGGCCACGCGTGAGCGGCTGGAGACGCTGCGCGAGGCGGATGCGATCCTGCAGGACGAGATCCGCCGGGCCGGGCTCTACCGCGAGCTGTGGCAGTCCTTCTGCGTGCTCCCCGACGTCCGCACCGTCGGTGTCCAGGGCGACACTCGCACCTACGGCAACGTGATCGTGATTCGCGCAGTCACCAGCGAAGACGCGATGACCGCGGATTGGGCCCGATTGCCCTACGACCTCTTGGAGCAGATCGCCAGTCGGATGATCAACGAGATCCGGCCGGTCGGTCGGGTGGTGCTGGATATCACCAGCAAGCCGCCCGGGACGATCGAGTGGGAGTAGTCCCGGCGCTGCCCCCGGGCGGTCCTAGCGGGAGCCGAGTCCTGACAGGCGAAGGGTTAGGCCGCAGCGCCATCATTGAGCGCCATCATCTGAGCGCCATCATCTACTATCCTCGGGCGATGGCCGCGCGACCACGTGCGGCCACATGCATGCCGTGAAGACCTACGTCGCCAAACCCTCGGATAGAGAACGCAACTGGCTCCTAGTTGATGCCTCCGGGCTGACGCTGGGACGATTGGCGACGCAGATCGCCGAGACCCTGCGGGGAAAGCGCAAGCCGACCTACACGCCGCACATCGACACCGGTGACTTTGTCGTCGTCGTCAACGCCGAGAAGATCGCGGTCACCGGCAAGAAGCTCACCGACAAGCGCTACTACCGCCACTCGGGCTATCCCGGCGGCCTGAAGTCGCGGACCCTTCAGGAGATGCTCGATCGGCGTCCGGAAGAGGTGATCCGCCATGCCGTCAAGGGCATGCTCCCCCGCAACCGCTTGGCCCGCAAGCAGCTGACCAAACTGAAGATCTATGCGGGACCGGAGCACCCTCACGCCGCCCAGCAGCCGCAACCAATGGAGATTGAGTCTTGAGCGAAGTTGAGCATCCCGAGGACGAGCAGCGTCGCGAGGACGAGGCGCCGCCGGCCGAGACCACCGCTGCGGATGCGCCTCTCGCGCCGGAGGCCGCCGTGGCCCCTGAATCGCCCGCCGCAGCTGAGGAGGAGCCGATACCCGCCGAGGCTGCTACCGAACCCGCTGAGGCTGCCACGGAACCCGCTGAGGGTGCCAGTGCGCCCGCCGAACCGGCGTCCGCGGCGTCCGAGGAGCCGCCCGGGGGACAGGAGGCATCGGCGAGCCAGCAGCCAGCGACGAGCCAGGAGCCGCCGACCGCCGAGGAGCCGCCGGTCGCCCAGGAGCCACCGGCCGCCGAGGGGCCATCCGCCGCCGCGCCCTCGCCTCCGGCGACGGCCGAGCCCGTGGAGGACGAGGACGAGCTCGTGCCTCGGGCCAAGCCGGCGATCCCGGGCGCCGACCTGGAGCCCGACATCGTCCCCGAGGGCGAGCAGTTCCTGGACGCGGAGGCCCGCGCGGCGGCTGAGGCCGAAGCCGAGGCCGCCGCTGCGCACGATCAGGAGCCCGAGGAGGAGACGCAGCCAATCGCCGACGCCGCGATCGATCTCGCCGCGGGCGCCCGCTACACGTCCACCGGCAAGCGCAAGACTGCCGTGGCGCGCGTGATCCTCAAGCCCGGCGCCGGCACCTACTCGATCAACGGCAAGCTGCTCGACGACTTCTTCCCCCGGCCAACGCTTCAGCGGATGATTCGACAGCCGCTGGAGACCGTCGGTTATGAGCAGCGAATGGACGTGGTGGCGCGGATGCACGGCGGAGGTGTCGCTGCTCAGGCGGGCGCGCTCCGTCACGGCATCTCTCGCGCGTTGCTGGTCGCCGATCCCAACCTACGCGGCGAGCTCAAGCGCCGCGGCTTCCTCACGCGGGACCCTCGCGTCAAGGAGCGCAAGAAGGCGGGACTGAAGAAGGCCCGCAAGCGGCCGCAGTTCTCCAAGCGCTGATCACCGGCTGATGGCGCGCCAGCTCTTCGGCACGGACGGTGTCAGGGGCCGCGCCGGGCAGTTCCTGACCGCCGAGCTCGCCCTGGCGCTGGCACGGGCCGCGGTCGCTCACCAGCCCCAGGAGCGTCCTCAGGTGGTGGTCGTCCGTGACACCCGCGAGTCGGGAGAGATGCTCGAGGCGGCAATCGCCGCCGGGGTGGCAGCTGCCGGTGGCGATGCTCTGCTGGCGGGAGTTCTCCCGACCCCGGCCGCCGCGCTGCTGGTCCGCCGCCACGGGTTGGACCTGGCGGCGGTGATCTCGGCCTCGCACAACCCGTACGAGGACAACGGCATCAAGCTGTTCGCCGGCGACGGGTTCAAGCTGAGCGACGACATCGAGCATCAGATCGAGGCAGAGCTGGAGAAGCCAGCGGGGGCTCCGGAGGCGATCGGCCGCATCCGCGCGTTCCACGGGGCGCTGGAGGACTACCTGCGTGAGCTCCACACCCGCTTCGCCGGGCTGGACCTGAGCGGCAAGCGGATCCTGCTGGACTGCGCCAACGGCGCCACCTACCGCGCCGCGCCGGAGATCTTCCGGCGGCTCGGCGCCGAGGTGGCGGTGCTGGCCGATCAGCCCGATGGGCGCAACATCAACGCCGGCTGCGGCTCAACGCACCTACACGGCCTCCAGGAAGGCGTGGTCGCCGGCGCTCACGATGCCGGCTTTGCCTTCGACGGCGACGGGGACCGTGTGCTGGCCGTTGACCGCAACGGGACGATCGTCGACGGTGACGAGCTGGTAGCGCTGGTAGCGCTGCATCTGTGCCGGCAGGGCCGCCTTCCAGGCGACGGCGTGGCCGTGACGGTGATGACCAACTTCGGCTTTCACACAGCAATGGCGCAGGCTGGGATAGAGGTCGCAATCACCGCCGTGGGCGACCGCTATGTGCTCGACGAGCTTCGCCGTCGTCATTGGACGCTCGGTGGCGAGCAGTCGGGTCACATCATCGACCTCGGCTTTGGCCCCTCGGGTGACGGGATCGCCAGCGCACTGCTGACGCTGGAGGCGCTGCAGGGTGGCGATCTGGCCGAGCGTCATGCGATGGAGAAGCTCCCGCAGCGGCTGGTCAACATCCGCGCCGCCGACCGGACGGCGCTGAGCGGGGCGATGGAGGACGCCGAGGTACAGGACGCGATCGACCAGGAGCACGAGGCGCTGTCAGGACGCGGCCGGGTGCTCGTCCGTGCCTCCGGCACCGAGCCGCTGATCCGTGTGATGGTCGAAGCTCCGAGCGAGCAGGAGACCGACGAGGTTTGCCGCCGGCTGGCCGGCGTGGTCGAGCGGGCGCTGGCTTTCGCTACCAACTGAGCCGCTGCTCCGGAGGCGGCGATCCGGCGAGTTGCTCAGGCAAACTGGCAGCGACGGCGAACCGGATGCGAGAGGATGTCAGGATGGGATGTGCTCAGGGACGGGTTGTCGGCGTGAAGCTGCGTCTCGTGCGTGCCCTTCAGCGCTACGTGCTCAATCCACCGGTCAAGCTGTTGTTCGGGCTCGGGGTGGTGCCCCTCGGCTATGCGCTGCTGGAGACCGTCGGGCGGGCACGGCGGAAGTGCTCCTTGACGACGACCCGCGTGAGCGGCAGCGCCAGCTGGCCCGCACCAGCCTGAGCCACCGCCTCAACGCCTTCGTCGTCCGGGCCATGGGGACTGAGCTGGTCACGGTGAGGATCGACCTCGAGGATCCTGCGACGCGCTGAGTAATGTCGACCCACGGCGGCCGACCAGCGACGTCGAGTGGCCGGGCAGGGCTCGGGAGGTGCTCACGCAATCTCCCGCCCGGTTCCATCCGGCTGCCTGCTCAGCCACTAACATCCAGCGCTCGCTCTCCGGTCACCTGGAGGAGAGCGCGAGCCGCCGCTGCGGTTCGACCCGACCAGATTAATCCACTCAGGAGCATCATCAGCATGTGCGGCATAGTCGGCTACGTCGGACACCGAGAAGCCAGGCCGCTGCTGCTCTCGGGCCTGGAAAAGCTCGAGTATCGCGGCTACGACAGCGCCGGGATCTCAGTCCTGCACGGGGACCGGATCGACGCCGTGCGGGCCGTCGGGAACCTCAGCGCCCTGCGCGACGTACTCGCCGAGTGCGGGCCGCAGGCGCCGGTCGCGCTCGCTGACCCGCCGCAGCCGGGCACCGGGATCGGCCACACGCGTTGGGCCACGCACGGGCGCGTGACCGAGGAGAACGCGCACCCCCACTTCGACACTACCGACCGAGTCCACATCGTCGTCAACGGGATCGTCGAGAACTACGTCGCGCTCAAGGACGGGCTGCGCGAGGAGGGCGCGGTGTTCACCTCCGAAACCGACGCCGAGGTGATCGCCCACCTTGTCGCCCGCCACACTGAGGATGGGCTGATTGAAGCGGTCCGTAAGGCCTACGCACAACTGCGCGGCCACTACGCGTTCGTGGCTATGAGCGCCGACGAGCCGGGGCTGCTGGTAGGCGCCCGCAAGGAGTGTCCGCTGATCATCGGTCGCGGCGAGGGCGAGCAGTTCATCGGCTCGGCGATCCCGGCGTTCCTGGCCCACACGCGGCGGGTCCAGTACATCGGCGATGACGAGATTGTCGTGCTGGGCCCTGACAGCGTCGAGTTCCTCAGCGCCGACGGTACCCCGCTGGAGCGTGAGGTGACGGAGATCGACTGGGACAGCGACACCGCCGAGAAGCAGGGCTACGAGACGTTCATGCTCAAGGAGATCCACGAGCAGGCTGACGCCGTGGCGGAGACGGTCGGAGAGCGCGCCGCACGGCCGGACGGAATCGACCTGGGCGAGATCGGCATGATCGACGACGAGCTGCTGCGACGGATCCGCCGCGTGGTCATCGTCGGCTGCGGAACGTCTTATCACGCCGGGCTCATCGGTCGCTACGCAATCGAGGAATGGGCTCGCGTGCCGGTGGAGGTGGACATCGCCTCCGAATACCGCTACCGCAACCCCGTCGTCGGACCAGGCGACCTGATGATTGGGATCTCGCAGTCGGGTGAGACCGCCGACACCCTGGCGGCGATGCGCACCGCCCGTCGGCACGGCGCGACCGTGATGGCAGTCAGCAACATCATGGGCTCGCAGGCGACACGCGAGGCCGACGGCGTCCTGTTCACGCGCGCCGGCCTGGAGATCGGAGTCGCCGCCACCAAGACCTTTGTCAGCCAGGTAGTGGCTATGTACCTGATCGCCTTGCGCCTGGCCGAGCTGCGGAGCACCCTGGCGCCGCCGGCGCTGATCGACGCGGTGGCGGACCTCAAGCACCTGCCGCACCTGATCGCCGCGCTGCTCGAGCGCGGCGACTCCGACCTGGAGCGGATCGTCGAGCAGGTCCACAGCGCTGACTTCTTCCTCTACCTGGGTCGCCACGTGGGGCTGCCGGTGGCGCTGGAAGGGGCGCTGAAGCTCAAGGAGATCTCCTACATCGCCACTGACGCCTACGCGGCGGGGGAGATGAAGCACGGACCGATCGCGCTGCTGGACGAAAGCACTCCGGTGGTGGTCGTCGCCACCGATTCGCCGGTGCTGGAGAAGATCATCTCCAACATTCAGGAGGTGCGCGCTCGCGGTGCTCGAGTGATCGCGGTGGCCTCCGAGGACGATGAGCAGATCGTCGAGCATGCCGACGAGGTGATCCGGGTCCCGTCCACGCAGTGGATGCTGGCGCCGCTGCTGGCGGTGATCCCGCTCCAGCTGCTGGCGTACAAGATCGCGCGCCGCCGGGGGTTGAACGTCGACCAGCCGCGCAACCTGGCCAAGACGGTGACGGTCGAGTGAGCGCAGCGAACGGTGTCGGTGACCTTTCTTGCATCCGCGAGACGAAGTTGAGCTGAGCATTGAGGATCGGGATCGACCTGCTGGAGATCGAGCGGCTGGAGCGGGCCCTCGAGCGTCGACCGCGATTGGCAAGCCGGTTGTTCACCGAGCGTGAGCAGCGCTACGCCGCCGCCCGGGGGCGTCCGGGCCAGC
This sequence comes from uncultured Solirubrobacterales bacterium, assembly GCA_963787535.1. Taxonomy (GTDB): domain Bacteria; phylum Actinomycetota; class Thermoleophilia; order Solirubrobacterales; family Solirubrobacteraceae; genus Palsa-465. The sequence continues at coordinate 696,203 of CAWBDB010000005.1, read as the reverse complement.
ACCTCGCCGCCCGCTTCTGCGCCAAGGAGGCTGTGGCCAAGGCGCTGGAGCTGCGAGGCTGGAGCTTCACTGATGTCGAGGTATTGGGTGGGGAGGGGCCGCCGCAGCTGCGCTTGCACGGACCGGTCGCGACTCGGGCCCGGGAGCTCGGGGTGCAGGTGGCGATCTCGCTCACCCACACCGGGCACAACGCCGCGGCGGTAGCGGTCGCGACGTGACGTTGCCCGGCTGGCTGGCGCCGCTGTTCGACGCCGCTGGGCAGCGCGCAATCGACGAGTGGGCGATCAGCGAGCGCGGGATCCCGGGGCTGGAGCTGATGGAGCGGGCGGGCACCGGGCTCGCCGAGCTCGTGGCCGAACTGGTGCCGTCGGGGCGGATCGTGGTCGTCTGCGGCAAGGGCAACAACGGCGGTGACGGCCTGGTGGTGGCGAGGAGGCTGCGCGAGCACCGCCGCGACGTGGACGTGCTGCTGCTGGCCACACCCGAGGAGCTGGGCGGGGACGCTGGCGCCAACCTGCAGCGTCTGCCCGGTCCACCCCCTGCGCCCTTTGATCCGGCTCGGCTGCGCGGGGCGGCCGGAATCGTCGACGCAATCTTCGGGACCGGTTTCTCCGGGACCCCGCGCGAGCCCGCGGCGGGGGCGATCGAGGCCATTGGCGCCGCGGCCGATCGGGCCGCGGTTATCGCCTGCGACGTCCCCAGCGGAATCGACGCCTCCACCGGCGAGGTGCAGGGGGCAGCGGTGCCGGCGGCGGCGACGGTCACCTTCCACGCGGCCAAGCCGGGGCTCTGGATCTCGCCGGGCAAAGCCCACGCCGGCAAGGTCACGGTGATCGATATCGGCATTCCGACGGGGGCGCCGGGGGACCCGACGGTGGGATTGATCGCCGATCGGGTGACCGACGAGATCCCCCGCCGCGGTCACGAGTCGACGAAGTTCGCGGCTGGCAGGCTGCTGCTGTGCGGCGGCTCCGTCGGGCTCACCGGGGCCCCGTCGATGGCCGCAGAGGCGGCGATGCGCGCGGGAGCGGGATACGTGACCGCGTGCGTGGCCGAGTCACTCCTCCCGATCTTCGAGTCTCGGCTGCTGGAGGTGATGACTGCGCCACTAACGGATCGGAATGGGGTGATCGTGAAGGCTGCGCTGGCTACCGTCCTCGAGCGCGTCGGGCGCGCCGATGCCCTGGTGCTGGGCCCCGGGCTCGGTCGCGACCGGGAGACCGTCGACTTCACGCGCGCGCTGGCGGCAAGGGCGGAACTGCCGCTGCTGCTCGATGCCGACGGCCTGAACGCCCATGCGCATGAGCTGGACTCACTGGCCGGCCGCTCGGCACCGACGGTGCTGACCCCACATGCGGGCGAGCTGGCCCGGCTCCTGGGCGGCGAAAGCGCAGAGGTGCAGGCGCGCCGGCTGCACCGGGCGCGCGAAGCCGCCGCCCGCGCCAGCGCGGTCGTCGTGCTCAAGGGCGACGACACGCTGATCGCCGATCCCAGCGGTCGCGTAGCCGTCAACCGAGGTGGCGCATCGGCCCTGGCTACCGCCGGAACCGGCGATGTGCTCTCCGGCGTGATCGGCGCGTACTTGGCCAAAGGGATGGATCCATTCCCCGCCGCCTGCGCAGGGGTGTTCGTACACGCGGCGGCAGGACGTCTGGCCGCGCGGGAGATCGGCACCGAGGGCGTAATCGCCTCCGACGTGATCCGGCTGCTGCCGCGGGCGCTGTCGCCGGTGGGCGAGGCGTTCGCCGACCGCAGCGCATCGGCCCCGGGTCAGCCATTACGCTGAGCCGATCGAGACGGTGGCCGACATCATGACCCGGGACGTCGTCGCCGTGCATCCGGAGGACGACGTCGAGGCCCTGCTGCGGCTGCTGCGCGAGCACGAGCTTCCCGGGGTTCCGGTCATCGACCACTCCGACCGCGTGGTCGGAATTGTCACCGAGGCTGACCTGGTGATCCGTGACCAGGACGCCGACCTGCGCCTACCCCACCACATCGACCTGTTCGGGGGGGTGATCTTCCTGGAGCCGATCAAGCACTACGAGGAGCGGCTGCGGCATGCGTTCGCCTCCACGGTGTCGGAGATGATGACCCGGGACCCGGTGACCGTTGGTCTGGGTGACTCGGTCCGCCACGCTGCGCGCCTGATCTCCGAGCGTCGCCACAACCGCCTGCCGGTCATCGACGACAACGGCAAGCTCCTGGGCGTGGTCACTCGGGTGGACGTGCTCGAGGCGCTCACGCGCTGACGGACGCTGGCGCGATGGCTCTGCGCGCAATCGCCAGCGTCAACCTCGCGGCGGTGGAGCGCAACGTCGCGAGGCTGCGCGCCCAGCTCGACGGCACCGCGCTGTGCGCGGTCGTCAAGGCCGACGGCTACGGTCACGGCGCAGTTGCCGTCGCGCGGGCAGCACTGGCATCGGGGGCCCGCTCGCTGGCCGTCGCTACCGCGCAGGAGGCGGCCGAGCTGCGCGCTGCGGGTGTGGACGCGCCGGTGCTGGTGATGGGCGCCCTCAGTTCCGAAGAGCTGCCGGTGGCGCTGCAGGCTCGGGCCGATGTCGTGGCCTGGTCGGAGCGGTTCGTCGACGAGGTGATCGTCTGGGCGCGCGCTGGCGTGGGGCCAGCGCCGGCTGGGAGCGAGGCGGCGCGGGTCCACGTCAAGCTCGACAGCGGCATGGGACGACTGGGCACGAGGGACGCCCGGCAGGCGTTGGCGGTGGCCGAGCAGGTGACGCAGGCAAGCTCGCCGGTCGTGCTCGCCGGGGCGATGACCCACTTCGCCACCGCCGACGAGGACCCGGATTTCATGGCCGCGCAGCTGGAGGCTTTCCACGAGTTTGTCGCTCCGCTGCGCGCGGCCCGTCCGAAGCTGGTCATGCACGCCGCCAACAGCGCCGCGACCTTGCGCGAGCGCTCCACTCATCTGGACATGGTGCGCTGTGGGATCGCGATCTACGGCTGCGATCCGATGCATCAGGACCCCGACGCTTGGGGGCTCGAGCCGGCGCTGGAGCTGACCTCCTATCTGGCCGCGGTGAAGCCCGCCCGTCCGGGAGAGAGCGCCGGCTACGGTCGAGAGTTCATCGCGCGGCGACCCACGGTGATCGGAACGGCGCCGATCGGCTACGCCGACGGGATCCGCCGGGCCCTGACCAACAACTGCGACGTACTGATCAGGGGTCGCCGTTACCCGCTGGTCGGCGCCGTAAGCATGGACAACATCACGATCGAGCTGGGTCCTGACTCTCGGGCCGAGATCGGCGACGCGGTCACGATCATCGGCCGCGACGGCCAGCTGCGGCAGACGGCCGAGGAGCTGGCCGGGCGGCTGGAAACGATCAACTACGAGGTCTTGTGTGGAATCTCCGGGCGGGTTCCTCGCCGCTACCATCGAGACGGAGAGGCGGCTTGATCGCTCCTCTCAGAGTGTTGGCCGAACTGGTGCCAGCAGACGCATGGTTGGTGGGAGGCGCGCTCCGCGACGAGCTGCTGGGACGCTCGACCGCCGATTTCGACGTGGCCCTGAGCGGAGATCCGGGCCAGCTCGCTCGCGCCCTGGCCCGGCAGCTGCGGGCGCATCCATTCGAGCTCTCGGAGACCTTTGGCGGGTGGAGGGTGGTGGCCGGCGATCGCGGCTGGCAGCTCGATCTGCTGCCGCTGATCGGCGGCTCGATCGAGCATGATCTGGCCGCACGAGACTTCACCGTCAACGCCATCGCGCGGCCGCTGCGCGGAGGCGAGCTAGTCGATCCTCTGGGCGGTTTGCCTGACCTGCGGGCACGGGTGCTGCGGATGGTCTCGCCCGCGGCGTTTGCGAACGATCCGCTGCGGGCGCTACGGCTGGCCCGGCTGGCCTGCGAGCTGGACTTTACGATCGACCCCAAGACGGCTGAGCTCGCCCGGGCGGTGGCGCCGGCGCTGGCGGAGGTGGCGGCCGAGCGCGTGTTCGCCGAGTTCAAGCAGATCCTCATCGGAGAACGGGCGCTGGACGGGTTGGAGGCGATGGACGAGTTGGGCCTCACCAGCTCGGTCCTGCCCGAGCTCTCACAACTGCACGGGGTGGAGCAGAGCCGCTATCACCACCTGGATGTTCACGACCATACTCGCGCTGTGTTGAGCGAAACCATCGTCCTGACCGACGCGCCGGGCCGGCTATTCCCCGAGCACGGCGCAGCGCTAGAGGAGCTGCTGAGAGAGCGGCTGGCCAACGAGCTGACGCGGGGGCAGGCGTTGCGCTTCGCGGCGCTGCTGCACGACATCGCCAAGCCCCAGACGCGCGGTGTGAGCAAGGGTGGAAAGGTCACTTTCATCGGCCATGACGAGGCTGGCGCTGCGGTGGCGGGCTCGCTGCTGCGCCGGCTGCGGGCCGGCGAGCGGCTGTCGCAGTACGTGGCCGACCTGGTGCGCCACCATCTGCGCCTGGGCTTCCTCGTGCACCAGATGCCGCTTAGTCGTCACGCCGTCTACCAGTACATGCGGACCTGCGAGCCGGTCCAGGTCGATGTGACGCTGCTCAGCGTCGCCGATCGGCTGGCCACCCGTGGCCGCGATGCGGAGTCGGCGATCGCGCGCCACCTGGAGCTGGCGCGGCAACTGCTCGCCGAGGCGCTCTCCTGGCGCCGGCAGCCACCCCGGCCGCCGGTGCGCGGAGACGAGCTCGTCCGCGCGCTCGGCGTGCGGCCAGGACCCCAGCTGGGCCACGTACTCGCCGAGCTGGAGGAGGCGGCATTCGTCGGCGAGCTTTCCGGCCGCGAGCAGGCGATCGAGCGTGCGCGCGCCCTGCTCCAGCGCCCGACCGGACTCGATCGATAGGCTGCCCTCGGTGAGCAGGCCGGACTGCATCTTCTGCCAGATCGCTGCCGGTGAGCTGCCGGCGCAGATCGTTGACGAGGACGAACGAACGATCGCGTTCATGGATATCAACCCGGGCACGCGCGGGCACGCGCTGGTGATTCCGCGCCGGCACGCCCGGGACCTGCTCCAGATCGAGCCCGACGAACTGAACGCGACGATGATGGCGGCCCAGCGGCTGGCCGGCCGGGCCAAGGAGCGCCTGCCTGCGGACGGGATCAACCTGATCAATTCCTGCGGCGCCGCCGCGTGGCAGACCGTCTTCCACTTCCACGTCCACGTGATCCCCCGCTACGAAGGAGATCCGCTCCGGCTTCCGTGGACGCCGGCTGCGGGTGCCGCCGACGAAATCGCCGCCGTGGCCGACCAGCTGCGGTGATTGTGGCCGGTCAACAGCGATGACCGTGGTCGGAGTACAGCGAGAGGGCGAGGTCGCGATCGTCACCATCGACTCGCCGCCGCTGAATCTGTACACCGCGCAGCTCCAACAGGAACTGGGGCAGGCAATCGGGGAGCTCGAGCGTTCGCGCCCGCGCGCGGTGCTGTTCCGGGCGCAGGGACGTGTGGTCAGCGCGGGGGTGGACGTGGAGCTGTTCGCTGCCCAGCGTGACGCCGCCGCCGCGGCCGCGCTGTTCGACGAGCTGGTCGACCTGGGGCGCCGGGTGGATCGGCTGCCGTGCCCGACGGTATTCGCTGCTCACGCCCTGTGCCTGACCTGGGCCTTCGAGCTGGCGCTCAGCTGCGACCTGATTCTGGCTGCCGAGTCGGCCAGCTTCGGGCTGGTGGAGATCGTCGTCGGGCTGACCCCGGCCGGAGGCGGCACCCAGCGGCTGGCCGAACGCGCTGGCACCGGTCGGGCGCGGGAGTTGGTTATGACCGGCGAGCGCTACAGCGCGGCGGTGCTCGAGCGCTGGAACGTCGTCAACCGGGTGCTTCCCGACCAGGATTTCGACATTGCCGTGCGGGCGTTCGCGGCCAGGCTGGCGGCGGGACCGACGGTCGCTCATGCCGCTACCAAACGGGTGATCCGGGACTTCCGGGAAGGAGGCGTCGAGCTCGCCGACGAACGTGTCGGCGCCGTCGCCGGACAGCTGTTCGACACCGAGGACCTGCGCCAGGCGGTGCGGTCGTTCCTGGATCAGGGACCAGGGCAGGCGACGTTCTCGGGCCGCTGAAGCGAGCCTCGCGACAGGGGTGCAGATCCCCAACCCTGCTAGTTTTTTCCGCCGTCTGGCCGGGTGCTTTCTCGCCCGGCATGTGCGATGCCCAGTCGAGGGGGAAGCACCATGGCAACGGGGACGGTGAAATGGTTCAACGACGAGAAGGGCTTCGGCTTCATCACGCCCGATGACGGCGGCCGGGACCTGTTCGTCCACTTCAGCGGCATCGGGGGCGACGGCTACCGCTCCCTGTCCGAAGGGGCGAAGGTGTCCTACGAGGAGGAGGCCGGTCCCAAGGGACCGAAGGCCGTCGGCGTCACCAAGCTCTAGCCCGAGCGCCGGTTCCAAAGCACGGGCTGTGGCCGGCGCCAGAGCGCCCGGCTCCTCCTGGGCGCGCTCCGGTGGCGCGCTGGGCTTCGGCGTCCACGCTCCGGGCGGAGGGGGACGCAACTGTCGCCGCCGGTTCGTGTTCAATGGAGGATATGAAACGCTCGCTTCTGGCCATTGTGGTCACCGCCGGCGTCAGCTCGGTGGTCGCCACGGCCCCGGCCAGCGCGGGCATCATCGAGCTCGGAGCGACCAAGACGCCGCTGGTGGCCCCGAGCTGCCCCCCGGGGGTGAGCTCGTCGGCGTGCACGATCATCCTCACTCAGGTCACCGCCCTGCAGACGATTCGTGACGGCATCGCCTATCCCACGACGGTTACCAAGGCGGGGAACCTGGTCGCCTTCACGCTCGGCCTGTCGCGGCTGGACCCGAACGCGTCCAAGGCCAGAACCGCCGTGCACTACCTCAACTCCGCCTATGGCGGAACCACGCGAGCGGCCATCACTGTGCTCAAGCGCGTCGGCAAGGCCAGCCTCCGGAACTGGGCTGTCGTCGCGCAGAGCCCCATCTACCACCTGCAGCCGTATCTCGGCCAGGTCGTCCAGTTCCCACTGCGGACGACGATCCCAGTGCTACCCCACGAAGTCGTCGCGCTCACCGTGCCGACGTGGGCGCCCGTGCTGTCCTTCAACCTGCCGCTGACCCGGTTCGCCTATCGGCAGAGTCGGTCCGCGAACTGCAAGAACCCGGCCAGCTTCAACCAGGCACAGCTGACGATCGGAGCCCGCGCCCGCTACGTGTGCGACTACCCGGGCACGCGGGTGGAGTACAGCGTCACCGAGGTCACCGCGCCGGTGCCGCCGAAGTCCCAGATCCACTAGCGCGGATCGCCTCCGATCATCAGGCGCGCTGGCGATCCGCGCTTGACGCCGACGTCAGCCCTGCGATCTAATTGGACGATGGAGCCGAGGGTTCTCGCGCACCGTGCCGGTATCAGGTTGGCGCTGATCGGCCCGCTGGTGCTGACTGTATTCGCACTCGCTGGTGTGTCGAGCCGCGGACGGGCGGCGGTAGTGCCGTCGGTATCGGCGGCGCAGGCGTCCGCGCTGGGCCAGCAGGCGTACCTCTACGGATTTCCGTTGCTCGAGTTCTTGCGCGTGCGAAGCACGCAAACCAGCGTTCGGTGTCCGGACCGGCAGGGCGATGCCCCGGTGAACTCGTTCAGCAATGCGAATAGCTTCGCCAATCCGTCCGAGCGCACGATCGTGGCCCCGAACGTTGACACGCTGTACTCGATCGCCCACCTCGACCTCGGATCCGGGCCCGTGGTGCTCAGCCACCCGAGCATGGGCAGTCGGTATTTCGTCTTCCAGCTGCTGGATCCGTATACCAACGTGATCGGCTACATCGGATCCCGCACCACCGGGTCCCGCGCGGGACGCTTCGCCATCACCTGGACCAAGCATCAGGGCCCAACATTTGCCGGTGTCCGGGTGATCCACTCCGCCTATCGACAGGTGTGGGTGATCGGTCGCACGCTGGCCGGCGATCGCAACGATCAGCGCCGCGCCCTCGAGCTCATGCGCCAGTACACACTCACCCCACCAGAGGGTCCACGACACTTCCCCGTCGGTTGTAAGTCCGGGGCTCCCAGGGTGGCCGCGTCACCGTCCGGCCTTGCCTTTCTCGACGCCCTCGGGCAAGCGCTGAAGGCGAATCCTCCTCCCAGGCGAGACCGGCCGCTGCTCACCCAGCTGGCCATCGTCGGGATCGGGGCCGGCCTGCGGCCACAGGCGGCGGGACTGCCGGTCGCCACTCTCGACGCGCTGAGCGCATCCGTCACTGCGACCGCCAAGGCCCTCCCCAGCCTCGTCCGGAGGACCGTCATCAGCCAGGCGGCGACGCACGGCGGGTGGAACGTCCCCGCAGCCAACATCGGCAACTACGGCACCGATTACCTCTATCGCGCGGGCGTGGCCGAAGCCGGCCTGGGAGCCAACACTCCCGCCGAGGCGGTCTACCCGACCGCCTACACCGATTCGAGTGGGCGGACGCTGGACGGCCACCTCGCCTATCGACTGGTGTTTGCCGCCGGGCAGCTCCCGCCCGCGCGCGCGTTCTGGTCCTTGACCCTCTACGACGGCAACGGGTACCTCGTCGCCAACCCGGCGCACCGCTACGCGATCGGCAATACCCATCCGCCGCTGATCAAGCGGGCCGACGGCAGCGTCGTCGTGCTGGTGCAACGCCGGCGACCGTCGGCGGCGGGCGTCAACTGGCTACCGGCGCCCGCCGGATCGTTCCGGTTGAACCTCAGGTTGTACTGGCCGCGCCGCTCGGTCCTCATTGGGGCGTGGAAGCCGCCGCCGATCAATCGTATCTCGCCATAGCTCCGCCGGTCCGAGGTCAGCGGGCCTCACTCCACCCCGCTCACTCCCGCCTGAGCCCGCTCCACCTTCCCCGATCCGCTCTCGGGGCTGCCGCCTCAGCAGGCGCCCGGGTTCTGCTGGCAGAACGCTGAACCGAGCCCGGCGCCGCCGCTGCTGGGGCTGCCGGATCCAGACCCTGATCCGGAGCTGGTGCCGCCGCTGTTGCCGCCGGCACTGGCGCCACCTGTGGCGCTGCCGCCGCCGGAGCCCGATCCACCAGCCGCGCCCGAATCCGAAGCGGACCCGGCCGAGCTGCCCGAGGAGGCCGCAGCCCCGCCGGAGGATCCCGACGAGCCGGACGACGACGGGGAGCTTGCGGGGCTCGTGGACGCGGTCGAGCTCGTCGTTGGCGTCGTCGAAGTCGTAGTCGTCGTCGCCGCGGAGGCGAGATTGGCAGCTCCGCCGGGCACCGTCAGCGTCGGAGCGCCCGAGGTGTCGGTCGCGGCCGAACCGCCTCCGCCGCAGGCAGCCAGACCAACCGAAAGCGCCACGCCGGCGAGCACCGCTACGAGCAACCGGAGGCTAGCCACAGGTCTCGCTCCTCAGTCGCCGAGCGGGTCCATCCGCCGAGCACAGTGTGGACAATCGTTGAGGTCCTTCTGCGTGAGCTGATCGCACCAGTTGCAAAAGCGGAGGTTCTCGACCGCCCACGGGAGCTCAGACACCGTTGGTGCCAGGGGCAGCAGCTGGGCCACGACCTCGAGCGGCTCGCCGGTGTCACGATCGACGTACTCGACATCCGGCTCGGCCTCAATCACCACCTCTCGGCCGCTGGAGGGCGTCCGCATGCGGTACCGCTGGCGGATTCTCATCGCGCGGGATCGTACCAGCGGGTCCCGACGGGCTGGTGCTCTCCCGGCGCGCCGCGACGCCCTCTGCTCGGATAGAGTGCCGCCCCGCACCGTATGAGGAGACCACCTGCAGGCATTTCCCGGAACCCGGTCGCGGTGGGTGCGGCGGCGCTCACGCTGCTGTCCCTGACCGCCTGCAACGTCAAGCATCCCACCGCGAACGTCGTGCGTGGCAAGCAGCTGTTCGTGCAGAAATGCGGCTCCTGCCATACCCTCAGCCACGCGGGCACGAACGGCCAAGTCGGGCCGAACCTTGACGACGCGTTCCGTCAGGACCGCTCCGACAACTTGCGCAGCTCCGACTTCCGCGGATTGGTGTCCTACTGGATCCAGTACCCGAACGTCGGCGGGGTGATGCCGGCCAAGCTGTTCACCGGTCAGGAGGCAGAGGACGTCGCCGGATACGTGGCCCAGGTGGCGGCGAAACCCGGTCAGGACACCGGGGCCCTGGCTACAGCGGTGCAGTCGGTGGCGCAGAAGCCGGCCAGCGAGCAGAATGGAGTGGTGGAGATCGACGCCGACCCCACCGGGCAGCTGAAGTTCCTGGCTTCGAGCGCCAGCGCCAAGGCAGGAAAGGTGACGCTGAGGATGAAGAACGCATCCTCGGTGCCCCACGACATCGCGATCCGAGGCGCGGGTGCCAACCAGGTCGGGCCGATCGTTTCCGGCGGGGGGATCTCGACCGTCTCAGCGACGCTGGCGTCCGGTACCTACACCTTCTACTGCTCGGTTGACGGTCACGAGGCGGCGGGAATGAAGGGCACCATCACGGTCAAGTAGCAGCGATCCGGGCGCGGAGACGCTCTCGCAGCTCCTCTCCCCGCCCGGCGGCCACGGCCCGGGCGGCGCGGCGCTCGTCGAGCTCGACCCCGTTGGCGGCCGCGTAGTCGAGCAGGAACTGGCGCTCCTCCCCCTCGCGCGCGACCTTCAGGAACAACCAGCAGAAGAGCCCGATCGTCAGGAGGCTCTCCTCCACCATCATTACTCCAGCGGCAGCGATCTGGTCGGCCATGGGGCTGATGTGCCAGTGGGCGTCGCCGGGGCGGTAGTACGGGTAGAAGACGGTTCCCGAGAAGATCATCGCGTTGGCGAGCACGGTTCCCGTCAGACGCACGGCCACGATGTAGACGAGCCGGGCCCCATTGCCGAACCACGCCGGCTTGGGGAGCGGACCCAGCAGGCCCATCCACACTGCGATCCCGAAGCCGAGAAAGGTTGCGTGCTGGAGCGCGTGCAACGCGTCGTGGCGCAGCGCGGCTTGATACAGCGCCGGGAGGTGCCAGGCGTAGAAGTTCAGCCCCCAGGCAACCACCGCCACCACCGGATGGGTGAGCACGCGCAGGCGGGCGATGACCGGGTTTCGCAGCAGCGGCGCCAGCAGCGGCCCGGTGAGACCGAGGACGATCAGCAGCGCGGCCAGATCCCCGATCAGCAGATGCTCGGCCATATGCGCCACCAGCAGCTGATCGGCCAGCCGATCGACCGGCGGGCTCAGCGCCAGCGCCAGCACGATCAGGCCGGCGCCAAAGCAGCCCTGGCGCCAGCCGGGCACGACTCGTCCATCCGTCCTCAGACGGATAATCCGCGCCCGGTAGGGCAACCAGAAGAGCAGCGCCAGCAGCGGCAGGAAGATCGTGCCCCCGGGGCCGGTGGCCGCGGAGGGAAGTGAGCTGGCAACCACAGCCGACATGGTGACGGGTGCAGGCCCGATGCGCACGTGCCGACCTCGCTCGGGCGCCCGTGCTGGCCGGCGGTTAGACCAGCGCCTGGATCACCAGGACCACGACCACGATCACCGCGACCACGGCCACGAACCACAACAGCGCCCTGAACGCCTCAGCCTCGGATCGGAGTGGATTCAGCATTCTGGTTGCGAGGGCGACGGAGCCTGCCGTGGGTCGGTACGCAGCCGATCACACCGACATCACCAGGCCGGCGAGCGGCCGCGGGGTGCGGGCTCGAATCAGAGTACGTACACGGTCGTGTAGACGACGACCCACATGATGTCGACGAAGTGCCAGTAGATACCCGGGACCTCCATCCCGCGGTGCTCCTCGGCCGTGTAGTGACCGCGGAAGGCGCGAATGTTGACGACCGCGAGCAGGCACAGGCCGATGAACACGTGCGCCCCGTGGAGACCGGTCAGCGAGTAGAAGATCGTTCCCTGAGCCGAGTCGTGAGGAGCGAAGCCGATGTGGATGTACTCGTTGATCTGGACCGTGAGGAAGGTGAGACCGAGCAGGAAGGTCGAGAGCATCCCCGCCTTCAGCCCCCAGCGGTTGCCGTTCTTGATCGACACCAGCGCCCAGTGGAGCGTCAGCGACGAGGACAGCAGGATCGCGGTGTTGATCCCCGCCACCGCCTCCGGTAGAACGGTTCCGTGCGCCGGCCAGGGGTCGTGGTTTACCACCCGGATGAAGAAGTAGGCGGTGAAGAACGCGCCGAAGATCATCACCTCGGAGATGATGAACAGCAGCATTCCCAGAGTCGCCGGCTCTGCGCGCGAGGACCGGTGGGCCGGCGGCGGCCCGTGGTGCTCGGCGTGAGCGTGTGCGATCGAGGCGGCTTCCATGGCTCCTAGGCGGTTGTGCTGGTGGTCTCTTCGTGCACGATGTGCTCCACCGGCTTGCCGGTCGCCTTGCGCACCCGTTCGATCAAGTCAGCTCGCAGCCAGCCCGACTTGGTGGCGGCGAAGGTGGAAATCACGATGTCGTTGACCCGGAAGTACTGGATGGCGTTCATCACCGCCGTGTACGGGTCGGGATCGCCGATCATCCCTGCCGCGAACAGGTCTGCGTCGGCCATCCGATCCAGCACCAACTTCAGCCGCGTGCGGGCGCGGCGAACCGCAGATCCGTCGCCTCCTTCCTGGGGCACGACGACGATGAACAGATCCTGGGTCTCCCCGGCCTCCTGTGCCTTGGCCTTCAGGGCCTCCAGCAGCTCGTCGCCGCTGGCGGTGCGGTTGGCGATCGCCAGCGTGACTCGGAACGGCAGCCCCTCGCTGTCGGGATCGGCGACCAGGTGCTCGACTGGGGCTCCCGAGGCATGCTCGACACGCTCGATCAGGTCGCGCCGCAGCCATCCCGAGCGGGTCTCCGGATACGTGGAGATGATGATTTCGTCGGGTCGGTACTCATGGACTGCGTCCATCGTCGCCGTGTACGGATCGGGATCGCCGACCTCCCCCACAGCCTTGATGCCCTCGTGGTGAACGAAGCGTAAGGCCAGATCGACCCGGGTCTGGGCGGCCTCGAACACGGCGTCGTCGTAGACGACCAGCCCGGCCCGGGGGCGGTTCTGGGGAACGACGAGGACGAACCGCACGTCGCCCTCGGCGACGCGTTGGCGCACGGCTTCGATCAGCGACCGGCCGCCGAGCGTTTCGTTGGCTACGACCAGGACTGTCTTCATCTGAGGACCCGCATCAACGCGAGGCGCACTAGTGGCTCTCCTGGCTGGGCGGCAGCGACACGCTTCCGGCGGCGACCGTCTTCGCGGCCTCGGTGGGCGACTTGAAGATCCCGTGGACCGCGCCGGGGACGCCGTACTCGTAGGGACCACCGACCACGGTGGGAACGGCTTCGAAGTTGAAGATCGGCGGCGGCGAGGAAACCTGCCATTCCAGCGTCAGTGCGCGCCATGGGTTCCCGGTCGCCCGCGGGCCGCCCCGCCAGCTGGCGGCGATGTTGTAGAGGAAGATCAGCGTGCTCAGCCCCAGCCCGAAGCTCGCAAACGAGATGATCAGGTTCCAGGTCGCGAACTGAGCCGAGTAGTCGGCCACGCGGCGCGGCATCCCCTGGATTCCGATCAGGTGCATCGGGGCGAAGGTGAGGTTGAAAAACACGAACGTCATCCAGAAATGCCACTTACCCAGACGGTCGTCGAACATCCGGCCGGTCATCTTCGGGAACCAGTAGTAGACCCCGGCGAAGATCGTGAACATCGAGCCGCCGAAGAGGACGTAGTGGATGTGGGCGACGATGAAGTAGGTCTGCGAGACGTGGATGTCGAACGGGATCATCGCCAGCATCACGCCGCTGATCCCGCCCAGCGTGAACATGGTCAGGAAGCCGAGCGCGAACAGCATCGGGGTGTCCAGGTGCAGCACACCTCGCCACAGCGTGGCCAGCCACGAAAAGATCTTGATTCCGGTGGGGATCGCGATGATCGCCGTGGTGATCATCATCGGGATCCGAATCCACGGCTGCATGCCGGAGACGAACATGTGATGGGCCCACACGGTGAACCCGAGCACGACGATGGCCAGCAGTGAGAAGGCCATCATCCGGTAGCCGAAGATCGGTTTGCGCGCCTTCACCGCCAGGACCTCGGAGATGATCCCGAACCCGGGCAGCATCATGATGTAGACGGCCGGGTGCGAGTAGAACCAGAAGATGTGCTGGTACATGATCACGTTGCCGTTCTTTCCCGCACCGACGAAGGCGTCGAAGAAGTGGAAGCCGAGCGCCCGGTCCAGCAGCGTCAGAAACTGCGAGGCGGCGATGAACGGCGTCGCGATCACCACCAACAGCGAGGTGGAGAAGTTCGCCCACACCAGCAGCGGCATGCGGAAGAAGCTCATCCCCGGCGCGCGCATGGTGATGATCGTGACCAGGAAGTTCAACGCGGTGGCGATCGAGGAGAAGCCGGCGAACTGCACGGCGATGGTGAAGAACAGCTGACCCACCGGCATCGATGTCGATAGGGGCGCGTATGCGGTCCAGCCGGCGGCAAACGAGCCTCCCGGGGCCAGGAAGCTCATCAGCATCATCAGCCCGGCCAGCGGAAGCATCCAGTAGGACAGGGCGTTCAGGCGCGGGAAGGCCATATCAGGAGCGCCGATCATCAGCGGCAGCACGAAGTTGGCCAGCCCGGCGAAGACCGGGATCACGAACAGGAAGATCAGCAGCGTGGCGTGCATCGAGAACAGCCCGTTGAACTCCTCGGGGGTGACGAACTGCATCCCCGGCTGGGCCAGCTCCGCCCGCATCAGCATGGCCAGCAGGCCGCCGACCAGCAGGAAGAAGAACGAGGTGACGGTGTACTGGATCCCGATCACCTTGTGATCGGTATTGACCTTAAAGTAGTCCCGCCACGTGTAGGCGCCGTGGGAGGAGTGCTCCTCGGGACGAGTAGGTCGGCCGGCGGCCCAGTGGAACCAGTAGTCGCAGGTGCCGATCCCGACCAGGAAGGAGAGGGGGACGGTGAACAGGGCAACCAGCGTTATCGCGTGGCCGTCGAGCACTGGGTGGTAATGCATCAGCCACCGGATCAGCACCGTCAGGCCGAAGGCCAGGGCGAGGCCGATCACGTCGAATACGGCGGCTCGATACCACCCCGGCGCGCGCAGCCTCATCGGAATGGCCATGGACGGATCTCCTTCCGCTGGTTGCGACGGTCCGCGAGCATCACAGGCACGGTGGACATTATCGCTCCGAGGCCTCTCACTTGGTGGCGCTGGCAATGAATGCCACCAGCTCCTGAATCTGGGTGGGAGTCAAGGTCTGGGCGAAGTTCGGGGGCATGACGTTCGCGGGGAAGCCGGGGGAGATGTAGGCGTTCGGCTTGGTGACCGATTCGAGGATGAAGGGCTTGAGCGCCAGTCCACGGCGCTTGGCGTCGCCGACCACGGCGGTTCCCAGGTTCGGGCCGGTGGTGCCGGTGGTTCCCGCCGCGGCCAGGGTGTGGCAGGAGCCGCAGCCGGCCGAACCGGTGAAGATCGCTTTGCCGGCGGCGGAGGAGCCGGAGGAGCCGGAGCCGCCCGACGAAGCCCCGGGCCCGCTGTTGGCGGACCCCGCCCCTTCGGAGTGGCCGCCGACCGGGGCCGACGAGGACGCCCCCGGCTCCCCGGCGATCGCGGCATTGGCGGGAGGCGTGCCCAGCGGGGGTGCTGCGCTCGCCGGCTGGGAAGTGAGCCAGCTCTGGAAGGCCTGCGGGGACACGACGTGGACCGGGGCTCGCATCAGGGCATGGCCGGCCCCGCACAACTCGGTGCACTCAGCGGGGTAGTTGCCCAGCCGGGTGGGAGTGACTCTGACCGTGGTCGTGATCCCGGGAACGGCGTCGAGCTTCTCGGAGAACTCAGGGACGAAGAAGCTATGGATCACGTCCAGGGAGCGCAGCTTGAACACATACGGCTGTCCCTTGGCCAGATACAGCGCCGGTGAGACGATCGTCCTGCCGCCCGGACCCGGATAGGAGAACTCGAACGCGAACTGCCGCTCGGTCACGTTCACCGTCATCTCGCCCTTCTGCGAGTCCTCGTTGGCTCGCAGCACTGTGTAGGCATAGGTGCACAGCGACACGATCAGGATCGTCGGGACCGCCGTCCAGATCACCTCCAACCGCGTGTTGCCGTGGATCGGCGGCCCGTCGCGCGCCTCGTCGCCAGGACGCATCCGGAACTTGACCACCGAGTAGACGACGACCGTCGCCACCAGCACGAACATCGGCACGGACACGATCAGCAGCACGTCGTAGAGCGTCCGCACGTTCCCCGCCTGCCGAGCCCCGTTGGCGGGGAACCACGGGATCAGCAGGGCGATCACGATCCCGATGATCACGGCGATGGCGCCGATCACCAGCAGCTGCGTCAGGGGGTTCTTACGCACGCTCGGCTCCTCCGTGCACTCGCATCATTCGGCCGGCATCCTATGACTTCTGCTCGAGGAAGGGCGCGGTGGCAAGGGATCGATGGGCGCTTGGCTGACGCCCCGGCGATTGGACTATGATCGAGCGGATCGTTGCAAGCGACCGGGAGGTCGGGATGCAGGTGCGAGAAGGGATGTCGGAGGTTGTCCTTACGGTCGGACCCGGCCACACGCTGCGTCAGGCCGCCGAGGCAATGTGCCGGCGCAACGTCGGCGCGGCCGTAGTGATCGACCCCGACGAGCAGGGGCCGGGAGTGTTGACCGAACGTGACATCCTGCGCGCAGTCGGCCACGGCCGGGATCCCGACCGGGAGCGGGTGGGGGATCACCTCACCGCCGACCTGAAGTTCGCAGCCCCCGACTGGTCGCTGGAGCAGGCTGCAGAGGTGATGGTCCGCGCGGGATTCCGTCATCTCGTCGTAGTCGAAGGCTCAGAGCTGATTGGCGTGCTCTCGATGCGGGACATCGTGCGCTGCTGGACCCGGGACGGCTCCACCTCGGAGATCCCTGCCGCCACCAGCTCCTGACCAACCTCGGACAGCCGCGCGAGCGCCTCAGAGGTGATGCTCTACGGGCAGCTCGGCCATGTCCCGGCGCGTGTCCCTGATCCAGCGCACGACGGAGACGATGAAGATCACGCCGCCGATGATCGAGAGCAGCCAGGTGATCGTGGTGCCGATGACGATCAGCGTGATCCCGATCGCGCAGGCAAACGGGATCAGCGAGGGGCCGGGGAGGTGAAGCTCTTCACCGACCGGGGGCGCCTGTTGCTGGATCTCGCTCACGCGTGGACGTAGATCGCGGCGGCCAGGAACGTGATCCCGAAGATGAAGGCGCAGACGGCGCCCGCGATCAGGCCCGAGCGGATGTTCTTACGAGCGAGCTTGCGGTCCATGGCCGGGAATCGTACTCCTTGTGCCGGGGCTGGAGCCCGCCTAGAGCTTGGCGTCAACGACCATCGTGCCGAACAGCAGCGCGAGGTAGAGCAGTGAGAACAGGTACAGCCGCAGGGCGGCGCTGCGGTCGGCCCGGCGGACGAGCCCGACGGCCCCGGCGATGAAGGCCAGGCCGAGGACCATCGAGCCGACGAGGTAGATCCCGCCGAAGCCACCAGCGCAGAACGGAAGCTGTGAGATCGCGTACAGCAGCAGGGTGTAGAGCAGGATCTGCCGCCGCGTCTCCCGTTCACCGCGCACCACCGGCATCATCGGGACGCCGACCTTGGCGTACTCGTCTTTCATCAACAGGCTGAGCGCCCAGAAGTGCGGCGGGGTCCAGTAGAAGACGATCGCGAACAGGTAGATCGCGGTCCAGGAGAGCGAACCCCGGGTGGCCGCCCAGCCGACGAGCGGCGGCATCGCACCGGCGGCGCCGCCGATCACGATGTTCTGGGGCGTCCGTCGCTTGAGCCAGATCGTGTACACGCCGACGTAGCCGACGAAGCCGGCCAGCGCCAGCGAGGCGGCGAGCACGTTCACGCACGTCGCCAGCAGCAGGAAGGACAGGGCCGCCAGGGTGCCTCCGAAGATCAGCCCAGCCCGAGGCGAGACCCGACCGGCGGGGATTGGACGGAAGGCCGTGCGCCGCATCCGGGCGTCGATGTCCCGGTCGTAGACATGGTTGATCGCGCCCGCGCCGCCGGCCGACAGATAGCCGCCCGCGCACGTGAGGGCGATCTTGATCGCCGAGGGGTTGCCGGCGACCTCCATCGAGGTGATCGTGGTCAGCAGCAACAGCGACTGGACCTTCGGCTTGGTCAGCTCCAGGTAGTCGGACAGGATCTGCCTGGCCGCCGAAGCGGAGGCGGCACTGCGGCTCGCGCTGAGCGAAGCGCTCATGCCCGCACGTAGCGCTCGCTGCCGCCGGTCTTCTGGGTCACGCCCGTCTGGCGCTCGACCTGGCGCCGGATGTCACGCATCGGCTCCACCGAGCGCACCCGCGGGATCAGATCGAAGTTGTTGACCGGGGGCGGGGAGGTGGTGAACCACTCCAGGGTGTTCCCCTTCCACGGGTCGGGTCCGGCGAGCTTGCCCCGCTTCAGGCTGATCACCACGTTGATGATCGTGAGCAGGATTCCCACGCCGAGGATGAAGGACCCGATGGTGGAGATCAGGTTGTACGTCGACCAGCCGAGACCGGGCTGATAGGTGTAGATCCGCCTCGGCATGCCTGACAGGCCCAGGGCATGCTGGACGAAGAACGTGGCGTTGAAGCCGATGAACATCACCCAGAAGCTGAGCTTGCCCAGCGGCTCGTTCATCAGCCGTCCGGTGATCTTGGGGTACCAGTAGTAGAGCCCGGCGAAGATCGAGAACACCGCGCCGCCCATCAGCACGTAGTGGAAGTGGGCGACGACGAAGTAGGTGTCGTTGAGCTGCCAATCGACCGGGAAGGTGGCCAGGAAGATGCCGGTGATGCCGCCGAGGATGAAGATGGCGATGAACCCGACCGCGAAGTACAGCGACGTGGTCATGACGATCGAGCCCCGCCACAGAGTCGCGATCCAGTTGAAGATCTTCACGCCCGTGGGGATCCCGATCAGGAACGAGCTGAGCATGAAGAACCCGAGCACGACGATCGGCACGGGCGAGACGAACATGTGGTGAGCCCAGACCAGGGTGGCCAGGAAGGCGATCACCGCGGTCGAGGCGGCGATCGCCTTGTAGCCGAATATCGGCTTCCGTGAGAACACCGGGATGACCTCGGAGATCATGCCGAAGCCCGGCAGGATCATGATGTAGACCTCGGGATGGCCGAAGAACCAGAACAGGTGCTGCCACAGCACCGGTGAGCCGTGCTGGGTGGGATCGAAGAAGTGAGTCCCGAAGTGGCGATCGGTCAGCAGCATCGTCACCGCCGCGGCCACCGCCGGCAACGCGATGATCAGCAGGATCGCGTAGACCAGGATCGTCCACACGAACAGTGGCAGGCGGCCCCAGCTCATGCCGGGCGCGCGCATGTTGACGATCGTGGCGTAGAAGTTGACCGCGCCCACCAGCGACGAGATGCCGGTGATGTGGATCAGGAAGATCCAGGCGTCCTGGCCCCCGCTGGGGGAGAACTGGATGCTGCTAAGCGGCGGATAGCTCCACCAGCCAGCCTCGGGGGGATGGAAGAACAGCGTCGCGTAGAAGACGATCCCGCCCATTAGCAGCAGCCAGTAGGACAGGGCGTTGAGGCGCGGGAAGGCCATGTCGCGAGCGCCGATCATCAGCGGCACGAAGTAGTTGCCAAACCCCGCCATCACCGGGACCACGAACAGGAACACCATCGTCGTCCCGTGCAGGGTCAGGAGCTCGTTGTAGTGCTCGGAGCTCAGTAGCGTGTTGTTGGGAACCCCGAGCTGCGTCCGCATCAGCAACGCCTCGACTCCGCCGAGGATGAAGAACACGAACGTCGTGACCAGGTACATGATCCCGATCTTCTTGTGGTCGGTGGTGGTCAGCCAGTCGACCCAGCGCTTCGTCTGGCGAGGCTTGACGACCTCGCTGGATGTCACCTGAGGAACCGGGGCGACGGTGTAGTCGGTGGTGGCCATGGTTGTTTGGGCTCCTCTAGAGGTTTCCGTTGGCGGTCAGGACCTGGCGCAGCTGCGTCACCTGCGCGTTGGCCGTGCCGATCAGGCTTGACTGCCGCGAGATCCACTGCTGGTATGCCAGCGGAGTAACGATCTTGACCCGGGCGAGCATGGCGGCGTGCTGGCGCCCGCACAGCTGCGCGCAATGGCCGACGTAGATCGCGCCTGCGCGTGGAGCCTTGAACCAGGCGTAGGTGGTGTAGCCCGGGACTGCGTCGACCTTGCCGCCGAGCGAGGGCACCCACCACGAGTGGATCACGTCGTTGGCCTGGATCACCAGCACGACCGTCGTATCCGCCGGCGCCACCATGTCAGTGAAGGAGTAGGGCAGCTTGCCACTGTAGGCGCTGCTGTCGCAGCCGTCGCCGTAGGTGTAGCGCCAGATGTACTGCCTACCCTGAACGCAGATTGTCAGCTTCTTGCCGTTGGGCGGGGTCGGCTGACCCAGCGAGGCGGACAGCACCAGTCCGTGCGCGCCCGAGTTGGGTGGGTTGATGATCCCCGGCAGCTTGATGAAGGTGATCACCGTGATCACCACCAGGATCAGCGCCGCCCCTACGGTCCAGCCGATCTCGAGGCGGGTGTTGCCGTGGATCTGGGCCGCAACCCGGCTCCTCTTGGCCCGGAAGCGGAAGACGGAGTAGACGAGGGCTCCCTCCACGACCACGAACACGATCGTGGCCAGGTACAGGATCAACTTGTAGAGGCTGGCGATCCCGTCGGCGTTGGGCGAGCCGCCTGACTTGGGCGTGAGGAAGTTCGCCATCGCGCTCGGCGCTAGCAGCAGCGAGGCGGTGAGCACGAGGACCAGGACGCTGAGCGTCAGGCGGGGGCGCCTGCGGTGCAGCTGGGCGGCAGAAACGACAGATCGCAAGGCGGCGGCATTCTACTCAAGGCGAGGGCGCTCTCGCTCCGCTGTGCGATCGGATGGTCGTTCATATACTGGCGCCCCTTGCGCCTGCGGACGGGGATCCGAGCCACGGCATGGGCCCTGGTCGCGACGGGGGTTGCCGCGCCAGCTGTGCGGCGGCGAGTCAAACTGCCACCGGCGGCGATCCTCGGCAGTGCCGCACTCGCGCCGGTGGCCCTTTGCGTCGCCACGCCTCGTACGCGGGGTCGAGACGCCGCGGTGTGCGCGCTGAACATGTGGGCTTACCTGGCCGCCTACGAGATGCCCCACGACGACCCGGGTCGGCTCGCCGAGCGTGTGTTCGTCCGCTACCCGCTGGTGATCGACCGGGCGCTGGGGCTGGGCGCCGCCCCGACGCTACGGCTGCAGACGAGCTTCGCGCAGCCGGGCGCGATCAATCGCTTGGAACGCGTGCTGGTGTGGTGTCACTGGATGTGGTTCATGGTGCCGCATGCCGCCGTCGGGTACGTGTGGCTACGGGACCGTTCCCGCTTCCCCACCGCCGCCGCGCAGATGTACGCCGTGTTCGACCTCGGGGCCGTGTTCTACTGGGCGATTCCCACTGCGCCTCCCTGGTGGGCTGCTTCCCGAGGCGAGCTTGAGGAAGCCGGCGCGACCGGCGTCCGCAGGATGATGATCGAGTATGGCGAGCAGTTCTGGGGTGACCGCTGGAGCGGCCTCTACGATGTTCTGGGAGGAAATCCCCTTGCCGCCATGCCGTCGCTGCACTTCGCTACGTCGTTGATGGGCGCGCACCTGCTCAGCGAGGTGGATCCGATTGCCGGCGGGTTCGCCTGGAGCTACGCCGGGCTGCTGGGGCTGGCGCTGGTCTACCTCGGGGAGCACTATGTCGTCGATCTGCTCGCCGGGGCGGCACTCACCGAGGCGATCCGCCGGCAGGCACCGGACGCCGCACCGCTGGCGCAGGGGCTGGTGCGGCGGGTGAGCGCACTGCAGGTCCGGGCGGCCCGGAGATAGGAAGCGCGTGGCCGGCGATCTTCCCCTTGACGAGCGCAAGCGCGTGATCGGTGATCTGCCCGTTGACGAGCGGCTGCCGCCGGCGATCGAGGATGGCGGTCACCCCGGGGAGGACGAGCATGATCAGATGCCGCGGGTGCGCTTTACGCGCCGGAGGCTGCTGGCGTCGCTGCTGTTCGTCGTCTCCACCGTTGCCTTCCTGTACTTCGTGCTGCCGCGGCTGCTGGGCCTTCAGGAGACCTGGAACCGGATCCAGCACGGCAACGCGTGGTGGCTGGCTCTCGGACTGGTGCTCGAGGTCTGCTCGTTCCTCGGCTACGTGGCCCTGTTCCGCGCGGTGTTCATCCGGGGCAACTCTCCGATCAACTGGCGGGAGAGCTACGAGATCACGATGGCTGGGCTGGCCGCGACCCGGCTGTTCGCCTCCGCGGGCGCGGGCGGAATTGCCCTGACCGCTTGGGCGCTGCGCCGGTCGGGGTTGGAGCCGCGGGTGGTGGCCTGCCGGATGATCGCGTTCACGGCGCTGCTCTACGTCGTTTACATGGCGGCGCTGGTGATCGTCGGGCTCGGCCTGTACACCGGCCTGTTCCCGGGGCCGGCTCCGTTCGCGATCACGGTCGTCCCGGCGATCTTCGCCGCGGTTCTGATCGCGATGTTCCTGGCCGTTTCCTGGTTGCCGGGAGATTTCGAGCGACTGGTGGCGCGCTACACCGACGGCGATCACCGTCGGGGGCGAATCGCGCGCCGGGTGGCGGCGGCTCCGGCCGCCGCCGCGACGGGCGTGCGCACCGCGATCTCGCTGGTCCGCGCCCGCGACCCCTACCTGTTAGGCGCGATCGCCTGGTGGGGATTTGACATCGCCGTTCTGTGGGCGTGCTTCCATGCCTTCGGGGCCGCGCCGCCGCAGGCGGTGATCGTGATGTCCTATTTCGTCGGGATGGTCGGCAACACCCTGCCGCTGCCGGGCGGCATTGGCGGGGTCGACGGGGGCATGATCGGCGCCTTCTCGGCCTTCGGCGTTCCCGTCGAGGTGTCGGTCGTCTCCGTGCTCGCGTATCGTGGGATCGCGTTCTGGCTGCCGACGGTGCCTGGCGCCGTCGCTTACTTGCAGCTCCGCCGCACCGTGCAGCGATGGCGCACCGCGCAGGCGCCAAGCTATACTTAATGAAGTGACTGATCGAATCGAGAACGTGATCATCGTCGGCAGCGGCCCCGCCGGGTACACCGCCGCGCTCTACACCGCGCGGGCGAACCTGGAGCCGCTGGTGATCGAGGGATTCGCCTGGGGGGGTCTGCTGCAGCAGACCACCGACGTCGAGAACTTTCCCGGGTTCCCGGAGGGGATCATGGGGCCCGAGTTGATGCAGTACTTCCGGGACCAGGCGGAGCGCTTCGGGGCGCGCCTGGAGACCGACGACGTCACCAGGGTCGAGCTGTCGGCCGGTGGCGGCTTGCACAAGGTGTTCGCGGGCGAGCAGCAGTATCTCGCTCGCACGGTGATCCTGGCCATGGGGGCCGAGCACCGCAAGCTCGACGTACCCGGTGAGGCAGAGCTATCCGGACGCGGCGTGAGCTACTGCGCGACCTGCGACGCCGCCTTCTTCCGGGATGCGCCGACGTTGATCGTAGGCGGGGGAGACTCCGCCATGGAGGAGGCAATGTTCCTGTCGAAGTTCGCCCGCAAGGTGGCCATCGTGCACCGACGCGATGAATTCCGCGCCTCCAAGATCATGCTCCAGCGCGCGCGGGAGATCCCGAACATCGAGTGGGTCACGCCATACGCTGTGGAGGAGTTCCTGCCCGGGGCAGGGGGATCGCTGACGAGCGCCCGGCTGCGCAACACCGAGGATGGATCCGCACGAGAGCTGGGGATCGCGGGTGCGTTCATCGCCGTCGGCCACGAGCCCCAGTCTCAGCTGATCGCTGGTCAGGTAGAGACCGATCCGTCCGGTTATGTGCTCACCCGCGGCCGTTCAACCCTGACCAACCTTCCCGGAGTGTTCGCCGCCGGCGATCTCGTCGATCACACCTACCGGCAGGCGATCACCGCGGCCGGCTCGGGCTGCCAAGCCGCTCTGGATGCCGAGTGGTATCTGCGGGACACGCCCTTCCCTTTGCCGGAGGCTGAAGGTGTGGTCGAGGGCGCGGCCAGCTCGGCTTGATCGAGGCCGGGGCTAGCTCCTGGCGCAGTATCACTTTCGGTAGGGGCATCCGCGCGCGGGATCGAGGTTGTGTGAGGGGGCTCGATGGTCGATCCACAGGCCGAAATCCTGCGTCCACGTCGCCGGCGGGTAGCGTCCGAGCCGGTGCGGATCGACGCCTGTGCCGACGTCTGTGTAGCTCGGACTGAGGATGTTCTGGCAGTGGCCCGTGCTTGCCATCCACGACGTCACCACCTGTCGCGGGGTGGCGAACCCGGCGGCGATGTTCTCGCCCACGTATGACCACATGTAGCCGGCGGCGCTGATCCGGGCCGAGAAGTCGACGCCGTGGGAGAACTGGCCGCTGCGAACCATCGCTTCGCTCCATCTTTGCGCGGAGCTGTCGAGTCGCGGGCTCTCGTGCAGCGGCGGTAGATGACGCTGTGCACGCTGCTGGTTGATCAGGCAGACGACGGCGCGACGCATCATCTCGGCCGAAGCGGAGGTGGCGCTGGTGTCGGCTTCCGGGCAACCGGTGGCGGCGTCGACGTCTGGCAGTGCCAAAAGCGCTAGCGCCATGGCCAGCGTCAGTATCACCATGGTGAGGAGCGTGGGACTCGCACGTCGGCGTCCTCGCGCTGGTGAGTTACGTCGGGTGTACCGGCTCTTGGCTCCGATCATCATCACGGCCACCTGGAGGGATGTCGGACGTTGATGGTGGGGACATGACTACACCCGGGCCGGATCAGGCGACCTCGCCGAAGAATCCTTCGCCGCTGGAGCGCCCCAACCGGCCCGAGAGAACCAGCTGAGTCAGCGCCGGCGCCGGCCGATAGCGCTCCTCTCGACGCTCGTCGTAGAGCGCCTCCAGCACCGCCAGCACGTGATCGAGTCCGATCGCGTCGGCCCAGCCGAGGATACCGCGAGGATAGTTGAGACCATGGATCATCCCGGCGTCGATGTCCTGTGCGCTGCCGAGTCCCTCGCCGAGCGCGAACGCCGCCTCGTTGATGACCTGGCAGATGATCCGCCCGAGCACGAGACCCGGTGCGTCGCCCACC
Source organism: uncultured Solirubrobacterales bacterium (assembly GCA_963787535.1). GTDB lineage: Bacteria > Actinomycetota > Thermoleophilia > Solirubrobacterales > Solirubrobacteraceae > Palsa-465. The sequence goes on along the minus strand of CAWBDB010000005.1, from coordinate 671,265 downwards.
CACTCCACCTGCTTGCCCAGCGAGGCAAAGAACCGCTCCGCCGCCTGCGCAGCGGAGGGGGCGCTATCCCGGCCACGCGTGAGCTCTACGCATCGGCTGGCTCCCAGCGGCGGCAGCACGTGGAAGCCGACCGCGCTGCCACCCGGATCAAGCACGCCGAGCGAGCCGGCGGCACAGCAGATCGCCTGGGGTGCGCCCTGTAGCGGAACCTCGCCGGCCTCTCCGCCGGAGAGGTCAAGGATCAGGAACGCCATTTCGCCTCGGGCTTGCTCGGGTGCGGCGACCTCCCACCCCGAAGCCTGCGCTGCCTGCTCTAACTCCAGCGCCAGCGTTGATTCGCCGGCGATCACGACCAGCCCCTCGCCGCCACCGGCGGAGGGCGGCTCGGGATCGGCCGGCCGGTGCGACGCGCCGCGGTAGTCGTAATACCCTCGCCCGGCTTTGCGGCCCAGGCGTCCAGCGGCTACGGTTCTGACCGCGATGGGCGAGGGGCGCCAGCGCGGTTCGCCGAAGCTCTGCTCGTAGAAGGAGCGAGCGACGTCGAGCCCGACGTCGACGCCGACCAGGTCCATCACCTCGAACGGCCCCATCCGGAAGCCACCGCCCAGGCGGCAGATGCGGTCGATCTGCTCCACCGGCGCCACCTGCTCGGCCAGCAGCCTCAGCGCCTCGAGGCCGAACGGCCGATTGCAGCGGTTCACGAGAAACCCGGGGCCGTCGCCGGCGAGGATCACGTGCTTGCCCATCGCCTCGCCCGCCGCTCTCGCCTGCGCCAGTGCGGGCGCTTCGGACTGCTCGCCGGCCACCACCTCCAGCAGGCGCATCACCGGCGCGGGGTTGAAGAAGTGCATTCCCACCACGCGCTCTGGATGCTCGGCGCCGGCTGCGATAGCCGTCACCAGTAGCGAGGAGGTGTTGGTGGCCAGTACGCAGTCGCGGCTCACCACCCGCCCGGACAGCTCCCCCAACACAGCCCGCTTGAGCTCGAGCGACTCGGGGATGGCCTCGATCACCAGCGCGCACGGGGCCAGCTCATCCGCGGAGGCGGCCGGAAGCAAGCGCTCAGAGGCGGCTTCGGCCTGGGCCTCCTGCAGGCGCCCGCGCTGCACTTCCCGCTGCAACTGCGCCCGGATCCGCTCAAGACCGGCCTCCAGGGCGTCCGGAAAGGGATCATGCAGCAGCGTCCGCGCGCCGGAGAGGCAGGCCAGCTGGGCGATGCCGGCACCCATCGTGCCGGCGCCGATCACGCCGATCACCTTCGGCGGGACGACTGGAGCAGCTCCGCTCACTGCGGCAGCAGTGCGTTGATCCCGGTGAGCGAGCGGCCGATGATCAGGCTCTGGATCTGGGAGGTGCCCTCGTAGAGCGTGGTCACCCGGACGTCCCGGAAGTAGCGCTCGACCGGATGGTCGTCCACGTAGCCCGAGCCTCCGTGGACCTGGATCGCGGTGTTGGCGCAATGCACCGCGGCCTCGGTGGCGTACAACTTCGCGATCGAGGTCTCGGTGGTGTTCGGCTGGCCGGTGTCCTTGAGATGGCCGGCCCGCCAGACGAGCATCCGGGCCGCGTCGGTGCGCACCTTCATGTCGGCGAGCATCGCCTGCACCAGCTGGAAGCTGGCGATCGGCCGGCCGAACTGAACGCGTTCCTTGGCATACGCCACCGAGGCCTCCACGCAGCCTTGACAGATCCCCACGCAGCCGGAGGCGACGCTGAAGCGCCCGGAGTCAAGCGAGCTCATCGCGACCTTGAAGCCGTCCCCGACCTCGCCCAGCATCGCGTTCTCGGGCACCTGCACATCGTCGAGCGCGATCGACGCCGTGTCGGACCCGCGCAGGCCCATCTTGTGGTGGATCGGTTGTGGTTCGTATCCCGGCTGCTCGGTATCGACCAGGAAGCAGGCCAAGCCGCGGTGACCCTTCTCCGGATCGGTTTGGGCGAAGATCAGCGCCACCTTGGCGTGGTTGCCCATCGAAATCCACATCTTGGCCCCGTTGATCGTCCAGCCGCCGTCCGTCCGGCGAGCACGGGTGCGTTGATTGGCGGCATCGGAGCCGGTGTCAGGCTCGGTCAGGCCAAAGCATCCCAACCACTCCCCCGAGCAAAGCTTCGGCAGGTAGTGTTGCTTTTGCTCCTCGCTGCCCCAGCGCAGGATCGCCGAGCAGACGAGCGAAGTCTGCACCGAGATCACCGTCCGCATCGCCGAGTCGCCGCGACCGACCTCCTCGACGATCAGCCCGTAGGTGATGTAGTCGAGGCCGGCGCCCCCGTACTCTCGGGGGACTATCGCCCCCAGATACCCCTGTTCTGCGATCTTGGCCACCAGATCGAGGTCGAAGTGCTCGCGGCGATCGTTCTCACGCGCGCGCTCGACGATCTCGTTGTCGGTGAATGCTCGGGCTGTTTCCCGGATCAGGCGCTGCTCGTCGGTGAGGTCGAAGTCCATGGCGGGGACGGTAGCTAAGGCGAGTAGCCTCCGCGATGCCGATGGCTCCGCAGACCCGGTACGTACGTAGCGGCGAGTTTCACATCGCCTACCAGGTCGTGGGCCAGGGCCCGGTCGATCTCGTCTACGTCCCCAGTTGGATCTCGCAGGTCGAGCACTACTGGGAGGAGCCGATGGTGGCCCGGTACTTCCAGCGCCTGGCCTCGTTCAGTCGGCTGATCATGTTCGACCGACGCGGCTCGGGGCTGTCCGATCCGATCCTCCGTGCGCCGACGCTGGAGGAGCAGATGGATGACGTGGTGGCGGTGATGAATGCCGCCGGCTCCGAGCACGCGGCGGTGTTCGCGCTGCTGGAGGGCGGAGCAATGGCGGCGCTGTTCGCCGCCACGCATCCGGAACGAACCGACGCCCTGGTGTTGTACGAGGCACAGCCCCGCATGTCCTGGGCGCCGGACTACGAGTGGGCGATGCCGCGGGCCGAGCGCGAGTCCTACATCCGTGACGGCGGCATGCACTCGTGGGGAGACGGCTCGCGGATTCTCACGTTGTCCCCGAGCTCGGCGGCACAGCCGCGGCTGCGAGATTGGTGGGCGCGCCTGGAGCGGCTGGCGGCGAGCCCGGGAACGGCGGCGAAGTTCATGCTGATGAACGGCGAGGTCGACGTGCGCGCGGTGCTCGGAACCATTCAGGCGCCGACGCTCGTCCTGCACCGGGTCCAGGACCCGTTCATCGACATCCGCCATTCGCGCTACCTGGCCACTCACATCCCTGGCGCGCGGCTGGTGGAACTGCCCGGCACCGAAGCGCTGTCGTTCGAGAGGGAGGCCTCGGAGCTTGACGAGATCGAGGAGTTCCTCACCGGTATGCGTCGTGCGCCTGACGCGGACCGGATCCTCGCCACCGTGATGTTCGCCGACATCGTCGACTCCACCCAACGGGCCGCGGAGCTCGGGGACCGCCGCTGGCGCGATCTGCTCGAGACGGTCGAGGCCCGCGTCGCCCGTGAGCTCGATCGCTTTCGGGGACGGGCGGTGAAGACGATGGGGGACGGCTTTCTCGCCACCTTCGACGGGCCCGCCCGGGCGATCCGCTGCGCCCGAGCGATTCACGAGTTTGCCCGCACTGAGTTCGGTCTGCAGGTGCGAAGCGGCCTGCACACCGGAGAGATCGAGCGGATCGGCAACGATGTCGGCGGGATCGGCGTGCACATTGGTGCCCGGGTGGGGGCGCTGGCGGATCCCGGTGAGGTGCTCGTCTCCAGTACCGTCAGGGACTTGGTGGTCGGCTCCGGGATCGCCTTCGAGGATCGCGGCGAGCACCAGCTCAAGGGAGTTCCGGATCGCTGGCGACTTTGGGCGGTCGCTCCGTCCGCCGTGAACTGAGACGGCGCCGCCCGCACGCGGCTCCTCAGCGGCGGGCGGCGGCCCGGAAAGCCGACGGCCCCCGCCGCGGGTGCGGCAGGGGCCGGGGCTTGCCACTGCGCTCCGCTCAGGAGGCGGGAGGCAGGGCTGCTGCTGAGCTCGGCAGCGAGACGGTCACCGTGACCGGCTGCGAGACGTCGCCGAGGTTGGCACCGTCGGGGAGGATCCGGGTCCGGAACACCTTCGTTCCGGCCGTCCCGAACACCCGGTTGATGGTGTAGGAGCCATCGACCTGGACGCGGGTCGTTCCCACGGTGTGGAAGTCGCCATCCGCACCCTTGCGCTGGAGGTAGACGACGTCGCCCGCCTTGTTCGGCGTCACGGTGCCCGAGAACGTGTCGGCCTGGCCAACGGTTCCGGTGGATGATGCCGACAAGGTGATGATGTCCTTGACACCGATGAACAGGTTCGCTGTCCGCTCGGTCGGCTTCAGGGTCACGCGCACGAAGTACCAGGCGTTGCCAGTCGGGCTGACGGAGAAGCTGTAGTTGCCGCTGCCGTCAGTGCTGCCGGCGACATCGCAGATCGCCGAGTCGGCGAACCGGTTGCGATGGCACAGCGTGATCGCTGTGTTGGCCTGCGGAGTGGTCGTCCCCGGCGCGTCCACTGTGCCTGTGATCACCGCCGACTGGCCGTAGCTGATCACCGGGGTAGCGGTGGTGATGGTGAAGCTGGGGTTCTGGGTCTGCTGGATGGTGACCGTCACCGGGTCAGAGACGCCGCGGACGTTGCGTCCGTCGCCGGGGAACACGACGCGCACGTTGTGCTCACCGGGAACCCGCCACCCGTAGACGATCGAATAGCTGGAGTCGGGGCCGAGCCGCCCCACCTTCAGCGTGCGCCAGTCATCGCCATTGCCCTGCTCCTGCAGGAGCACCCGCTGACCAGCATGATTGGGATACACGTGGCCGGAGAACGTGATCGCGTGACGCGTGTCACCGGTGCTGCTGCTGGCCGCCAGGCTGACCAGCGCCTCGACCTTCTCGCTCACCGTGCGGCTGTGGACGCCAGGCTCTTCGGCCAGGCGAACGAACCACTGGCGATTGGTGTTGACCACGCCCTCCTCGCGGGTGAACTCGTAGAACCCGAACGAGTCGGTGGTCTTTTCACCGATCACCGTAAAGCCCTGATGGCTGCCGTTGACGTGGTGGTAGAGGACCACCGTCTTACCTGAGATGTCGCTGCCCTTCAGCTGGCCATAGATCAGGACACCCTCACCGGCTTGAATCGGATTTGGGGTCGCGTTGATCGTCAGGCCATGGTTGTGCCTGGGTGCGGCACCGGCGAGCCCTGGCACGGCAACGAGCGCGAGCGCGCACACTGCGGCGCAGAGCATGGCAAAGCGTAGGCGCATGTGATGCTCCTTTCCCTACGTTTCTTTAGGTGCGCCTCCGGTGGATCCGGCTCCCTACCTCCGGTGGCTTGGACACCAGCAACAACACGCGGGGGAGGGGGGGAGTTGCGCCGGTCCGGGTAGGGCCGGAGTTGTGCCGGTGCGGGTCCTCCGAGGGCGAGACTGGCGTTAGACTCCCGTCGTGGATCCGTTCGCGATCGTCCTGTTGGGTGGCCTCGTGGCCATGATCCTGTGGGTGTGGCTGCTGGGCAGGCACTATCCCGGTTCCGGCCTGGAGCAGCTGGGGTTGAAGGACGCGCGCGGGATCACCGAGAATCGTGAGGCGCTGGAGGCGGAGGACCTGCAGCAGATGCTCGAGGCTCACAACGCTCGCCGCCGCAGGCGGGGCGAATCCGAAATCACTGTTGGCGATCTAGAGCTGCAGGTTATGGAGGATCTCGACGATCAGCGGCGCCGGCGCAACGAACTGGTCGCCGAGCGTGAGCTCGACGAGCTGCTGGAGGCGACCAACGCCCGCCGCCGCGCCCGCGGGCAGCCCGAGCGAACCCGCGACCAGGCGCGCCAGGAGTTCGGCGACCACCCGCCGACGGCCTGACGCTCCGTCGCGCTAAAGCTCGTGGCGCGCTGCCTGATCATCGGGTGTGGCTGCCGCGGGCGTGCGCTCGGAGTCGAGCTCTTGGCTCAGGGTCACGCCGTCCGCGGTAGCAGCCGCCGCCGCAGCGAGCTGGCGGTAGTCGAGGCGGCGGGCATCGAGGCGCATTTCGGCGATCCCGATCGAGTGGCGACGCTGACGCCCGCGTTCGAGCACGTGACCATCGCCTGCGTGCTGCTCGGAGCGGCCAGCGGAGATCCCGAGCAGCTGCGTGCCCTCCACGGCGCGCGGCTGGAGATGCTGCTCACGCGGATGGTGGACACGACGATTCGCGGCGTCCTCTATGAAGCCGCGGGCGGCGTCGATCCCGAGGTGCTCTCGCGCGGTGCCGGGATCGTCCGGGCCATCTGCGGGGCCTCGCTGATTCCGTGCGCGGTGCTGAGCCGCGATCCCGAGCATCCAGCGTGGCGCGGCGACGCGCTCAGCGCTGTGCAGCAGCTGTTGGCGCCGCCGGCGTAGTGGCCAGCAGCTGACCGATCCGGTCGAACAGATCCGCGAGGATGCGGGCGGTGGCGCCCCAGATCAGGCTCCCGCCGACGAGGTAGGTGTCGGTGCGGATCGGGACCCCGCGACGAATCAAGCGCCGGCGTGCGTAACCGGCCAGCAGCGCCGGGAGCGGGAACTCCAGGACCTCGGCGACTTCGCGCGCGCTGAGCGTCCAGGCTCGACCGGCGTCGATCAGGCCCACGAAGGGGTACACGGCGTAGCCGGTGGCGATCGTCGGAGTCGGCTGCAAGGCTCCGACGATCTCGACCGCGGCTGAGGGCAGTCCGATCTCCTCCCGGGCCTCGCGCAGCGCGGTGGCGCGAAGGTCCCGCTCGCCCTCGTCGTAGCGCCCGCCGGGAAACGAGATCTCGCCGGGATGGCGGCGCAGATCCTCGCGGCGCTTGGTGAAGACCGCGTGCAGCTGCCCGCCATCGAGGTAGAGCGCGACCAGCACAGCCGCCCGCGTGCGCCCGTGAACCTCCAGCTTCGTCGCCTGTTCGGGGGCGAGCAGGACTCGCCGCAACTCCGTCTGAACCCGCTCCTTGCTCATGGGCATGTGCCGCGCTTCGCTGACCCAGCTCGGGCGCGAGCGGACGTGCGATCAGGTGGTGGCTGGCTCGACCAGCTCGACGCGGTCATCGAACATGACCTCGCCCTCGAGCGTGCGGTGGACGGGGCACTTGGCCGCGATCACCTGCAGGCGCTCGGCCTGCTCGCGGCTGCAGTCGCTGGGCAGCCGCAGTGCGAGCTTGAACCGGGTCGGCCACCCCCGTTCGGCGGGCGTGTACTCGACCTGGACCTCGACCGGACCGAGCTCCCAGCCCTTGCGCTTGGCGTACATCTCCATCGTGATCGCGGTGCACGAGGCGAGGCTGGCGGCGAGCAGCTCCTGCGGACTGGGACCCTCGTCGTCACCGCCGTGCTCGGCCGGCTCGTCGGCGAGCAGCTGGTGCTTGCGGACATCGATCCGGTGGGTGAACGCGGTGGTCGTGGTGCGACGGGCGGTGGCCTTCATGTCCTGATCCTGTTTCGTGGGCGGGTGCCTGAGGTTTGATCGTAGCGCCGACAGAGGCTTAGTCCGCCAGCGGGTTGAACAGCAGCCCGGTGGGCACCTTGGGGAAGAAGTACGTCGACTTGGGGGGCATGCTCTCTCCGGCGGCGGCGACCTCCTGCACCTGCTCGATCGGCGTCGGGGCCATGAAGAAGGCGGCGTCGTAGGAGCGATCCCGGACGAGCTCCAGCGCCTGCGCGTCGTCACGGGCGTAGCCCAGGCCGTTGAGGTGGTCGATGTCTTCGTCGCTGTGCTCCAATGCGCCCTTGAGGATCAGAGCCTCCAGGACGGCGGTATCCAGCCGCCGGTAGGGCTCGGCGTGGTCAGGAAGGGCACGGTCGGCGATGGCACTGTCCTTGAGGGTCAGCATGAACGGACGCTGGAAGTGCGAGTCGATGTAGCCAATGCGGACCGGCTGGCCCGGACGCGGGGTCAACTGAGTGACATCGTCGAGCTCGGCGAGCTCAAAGTCCCGCCTGATCGCCTGCGCCAGCCGCTCCTGCTGCATGGTGCTGAGGTCTTTGACCAGCCGGTGGGTGGGGAACACGGTCAGTCCCGGGTCCTCCAGCGCGACCAGGCACATCAGCACGTAGCGGTGCGGCCCCTCGCCGCCGATCTCCTCGGCGTACACCCGTGCCGTCTCGTAACGGTGGTGGCCGTCGGCGATCAGCAGCTCTGTCCCTACCAGCGCTTTCGCGGCGGCCTCGGTCGCGCTCGGGTCCTCCATCCGCCATACGCGGTTGACCGTGCCGTCCTGATCCCCGATCTGCCCCCAGGGCGCGGCCTCGGTGGCGGGCGCGAGCTCCTGCCAGGCCACCCCGTGCGGGTCGGAGTAGAGCGCGAAGATCGGCGAGAGGTTCGTTTGCGTGGCGCGGGTCAGGCGCAGCCGATCCTCGCGGGGTCCGGGATGGGTGCGCTCGTGGGGCCGGATCCGCCCCGCCCCGTACTCCTCCACACGCACACGGGCGAGAAAGCCCCGGCGGGTACGGGCCCGACCATCGGGGCCGGTGTAGTCCTGCTCCAGTGGCCACAGCGCCGCGACCGAGTCCTGCACCACCACTCGTTGGTGACGCCAACGCGCCAGCAGCTCCGCGGCCACGGCGTACCGATCCCCATTGCCCTGGGGCAGGTCGATGTGCACCACGTTGTAGGGCGAGCGGGCCTCCAGCGCCGCTCGCTGCTGGTCGTCGATCACGTCATACGGAGGCGAAACCACGGCCTGAAGGCCTCCGGTTTGCTTCAGGTCGTAGTGCAGCGCGCGCAGCGGCTTGATCTCGGCCATCGCGGGGCGGGAGGGTATCCGAAGCGCACATGGCCACGTTCGCCAGCGCCCGTAGGCCTCGACTAGACTCGCCATCTTCGGGGCGTGGCGCAGCCTGGTAGCGCGCCGCCTTTGGGTGGCGGAGGTCCCCGGTTCGAATCCGGGCGCCCCGATTGCCGGGCGCGCTGCGCTCGTTCAACCGCTGCGCTCGTTCAACCGGGAGACGGTGAGCAAGGCGTTTTCCGCGCCCGAACACCTCTACAGTCTCCTCGTGACGGCCCCCGTAGCTCAGCCGGATAGAGCGACGGCCTTCTAAGCCGTGGGTCGCAGGTTCGAATCCTGCCGGGGGCGCTCAGCTTTCCCTGTGTTAGCTAGACGAAGCCGCGTACGGCATGGCGGCCAAACACCCGCTGTGGCGAGGTCGAAGCAGAAGTCGCGGCTCCGCCTTCGATCACAGGCAACGGCGTTGTTTGCGTTCGATGCCGCAGCGGAATCTGGAAGCTGAGTGTCAGGGAATCGCGATGACTCGCAGTCCCGGGACGCGTTGCAGATCGGTTTGGTTGCGAGTCGCGACTGATAGCCCGTGCGCGACCGCTGTCGCTGCGATCCAGAGATCGTGCGCACCGATGATGTTGCCGGCTGCGGCCAGTTCTACTACGACGAGCGGTTCATGCTGCGTCGCATGGACTACTCGCCGGAGGTGACAGGCAGCCCGCCGATTGCCCAGTACACGCACGATCCCAAGACGTTCGACGGGTTCGTTTTCCCAACGCGCCGGCTCATGCACCGCCGCGACGCGGACGGTGTCGCCGACCAGAGCATTGCCCTGCTCACATTCAACATCGACGCCGTCGCCGTGGAACGCTGCTGATGTCCTTTGTCGACCTCAACGAGCCGGTCGTTCGCGGCTGACCAGAGCTGTGATTGCCTGTGCAAGCGCTCGTCTGGTCGACGCCGCGTGAGGGCACCCTCGGCGGTTCTTGCTTTCACGCTGCGACGGGGGTTGCGACGCCGTCGACGAGGAACCCGCAATGCGCGGCAAGCGCAACTCGTTGCGCCGCCCGCGCCGCCGTGTGCGATTGCGTAGCCGAGCGGTACAACGAGGTGGTACAACGGCGGCGCGATCTATCTGCTCGGCCAGATCTCGCAAGAGGACATCCCTGCTAATTGACACTTTCGACAGAGGGTGAGCGAGGGTGTCTGGGTTCACGACATATGTCTCAGGTGATAGGTCGCTCATGAGTCGGGACATGGGTCACACCTAGACGGGCGGTCGTCGTGGAGGCGCGAGCGGAGCGAGCGCCGGAGCGGCGATCGCCGGTGCGTGCCTGTCCGGGGGTGGGCTGACAGTCGCGGGCATGTCCAGAGCTCGCGTTGCTGTCCTCCACGTCGTTTCCAAGCAGCTGTCGGTCACCGCGGCTGCCGTCGAGTACGGGATCTCCCGTCGGCATCTGCACCGCCTTCTGGTTCGCTACCGGGAGGGTGGCCTGGACGCGCTGGAGCCTCGCTCACGCCGCCCGAAGACGACGCCGATCGCGACGCCCGAGCCGGTCCGTCAGCGGGTGATCGAGTTGCGTGGCCAGGTGACCGCTGATGGGTTGGACGCCGGGCCCGTGACGATCGCGTGGCACCTCGAGCGAGAGGGGCTTCGGGCGCCGTCGACGTCAACGATCCGCCGGATCCTGCATGAGGAAGGCCTGATCGTCCCAGAGCCGCGCAAGCGGCCCAGAAGCTCCTACACACGGTTTGAGATGGCCCAGCCCAACGAGATGTGGCAGTCGGACTTCATCCACTGGCGGCTGGCTGACGGGACCGACGTGGAGGTCCTCAATTGGCTTGATGATCACTCCCGCTACCTGCTCTCCTGTACCGCCCATCAGCCCGTCACCGGCGATCACGTCGTGGCCTTGTTCCTAGCCGCCATCGACGATTACGGGCCGCCAGCCTCGACGCTGACCGATAACGGCAGCGTCTACACCTCCCGGTTCACCGGCGGGCGCAACGCATTCGAATACGTCCTGCGGATCCTTGGTATCCGCCAGAAGAACGGGTCCCCAGGACATCCCCAGACCCAAGGCAAAACCGAACGGTTCCACCAGACGCTGCAGCGCTGGCTCAGAGCTCGACCCACAGCCCGCACCCTCGATGAGCTGCAGCGTCAACTCGATGAGTTCCGCGAGCACTACAACGAACGACGCCCGCACCGAGCCCTCGAGCGTCGAGCGCCGAGCGAGGCCTACCGCGCGACGCCGAAAGCCGCGCCGGCCAGCAACGGCCACGCGCCCGCCCACTACCGCCTGCGCTACGACCGCCTCGACAGCAAAGGCCACATGAGCCTGCGCCGCGCCGGCCGGATGCACCACCTCGGCGTCGGTTACGCGCACGCCGGCAAACGCGTCCTCGCGTTCGCCGACGACCACCAAGTCACGGTCGCCGACCTCGCCACCGGGGAGGTCCTCTCCCGCCACCAGATCGAGCCAGACAAGACCTACTGGCGCAACCAAATGCGCGAGCCCGGCCGATGGCCGAGCTCTCAAGAATGAGACCTATGTCGGGACTCAGCTGTGACCTATGTCCCGACTCATCACAGAGGGTGAGCGAGGGTGTCTGGGTTCACGACATATGTCTCAGGTGATAGGTCGCTCATGAGTCGGGACATGGGTCACACCTAGACGGGCGGTCGTCGTGGAGGCGCGAGCGGAGCGAGCGCCGGAGCGGCGATCGCCGGTGCGTGCCTGTCCGGGGGTGGGCTGACCGTCGCGGGCATGTCCAGAGCTCGCGTTGCTGTCCTCCACGTCGTTTCCAAGCAGCTGTCGGTCACCGCGGCTGCCGTCGAGTACGGGATCTCCCGTCGGCATCTGCACCGCCTTCTGGTTCGCTACCGGGAGGGTGGCCTGGACGCGCTGGAGCCTCGCTCACGCCGCCCGAAGACGACGCCGATCGCGACGCCCGAGCCGGTCCGTCAGCGGGTGATCGAGTTGCGTGGCCAGGTGACCGCTGATGGGTTGGACGCCGGGCCCGTGACGATCGCGTGGCACCTCGAGCGAGAGGGGCTTCGGGCGCCGTCGACGTCAACGATCCGCCGGATCCTGCATGAGGAAGGCCTGATCGTCCCAGAGCCGCGCAAGCGGCCCAGAAGCTCCTACACACGGTTTGAGATGGCCCAGCCCAACGAGATGTGGCAGTCGGACTTCATCCACTGGCGGCTGGCTGACGGGACCGACGTGGAGGTCCTCAATTGGCTTGATGATCACTCCCGCTACCTGCTCTCCTGTACCGCCCATCAGCCCGTCACCGGCGATCACGTCGTGGCCTTGTTCCTAGCCGCCATCGACGATTACGGGCCGCCAGCCTCGACGCTGACCGATAACGGCAGCGTCTACACCTCCCGGTTCACCGGCGGGCGCAACGCATTCGAATACGTCCTGCGGATCCTTGGTATCCGCCAGAAGAACGGGTCCCCAGGACATCCCCAGACCCAAGGCAAAACCGAACGGTTCCACCAGACGCTGCAGCGCTGGCTCAGAGCTCGACCCACAGCCCGCACCCTCGATGAGCTGCAGCGTCAACTCGATGAGTTCCGCGAGCACTACAACGAACGACGCCCGCACCGAGCCCTCGAGCGTCGAGCGCCGAGCGAGGCCTACCGCGCGACGCCGAAAGCCGCGCCGGCCAGCAACGGCCACGCGCCCGCCCACTACCGCCTGCGCTACGACCGCCTCGACAGCAAAGGCCACATGAGCCTGCGCCGCGCCGGCCGGATGCACCACCTCGGCGTCGGTTACGCGCACGCCGGCAAACGCGTCCTCGCGTTCGCCGACGACCACCAAGTCACGGTCGCCGACCTCGCCACCGGGGAGGTCCTCTCCCGCCACCAGATCGAGCCAGACAAGACCTACTGGCGCAACCAAATGCGCGAGCCCGGCCGATGGCCGAGCTCTCAAGAATGAGACCTATGTCGGGACTCAGCTGTGACCTATGTCCCGACTCATCACAGAGGGTGAGCGAGGGGACTCGAACCCCCGACCGCCTGGACCACAACCAGGAGCTCTACCAGCTGAGCTACGCCCACCGCGGTGGCCACCAATCTACCAGCGCCATCGTCGGATCGTCTCGGCCGACTTCCGGTACGCAACCGCCCCCCTAGCCCCCTAGCAGCGGCTTCGGGTTCATACACCACGCGCAGCCTTATCTCCGCCGCGGTGCCGGGCAACGGGACCGACGCTTAGGAGCGAGACGGTCAATGGACGCGCGGTGGGTACCACCCCCTACTGGTGGGCGGCGGCGATGCGGAGATATCTAGGGCGGCGACGAGCCCGCCCATATCGGCCTCAGGCTCGATGAATCAAGATCAAAACCTACAACCACGCTCTCCGTCGATCCCGGTCCAGCTCACGCCTCGCGCGGCTGCGTGACGTGGCTGCTCCAGGAGCCGGTGGCGAGTTGTGCGCGGGAAGACGCTCGCCTGAGTTGCGGTTCCGCGTACCGTTCGTCGTAGAGGTTTATGGCTCAGGCTGCGGACAATACAGTCGCACGAGTTATGGATCAGCGTCTGCTCGACTTTGGGCTCCGGGCGGCGGCAGCGACGAGGTCGAAACGGTTGGATGCCGGTCTGGGTGAAGCGACGCGCGCCCTTAACCGGGTGGGGATTCGGTGTGTGTTGCTCAAGGGTCCGGCGGTTGGGGGATGGCTGTACGGGTCGGACGAGACGCGCGAGTACCTCGATATCGACCTACTCGTCGCCGAGAGCGACCTCGACGATGCGGAGCAGGTGCTCGAGGGCCTAGGTTTCGAGGACTTGGGAGAGCCGGAACCGCTGCTGCTGGTCAATCGCCGTCACCGAGTGTGGGGACGCGCGGGCGATGGGGTTGTGGTTGAGCTTCATTGGACGCTGCTGGGTACCGGCGCGCCGCCGGCGGTGATGTGGGGCATTCTGGGCGAGGCGACCGAGCGCGTGATGGTCGGTGGGGCGCAGGTGGAGGTCCTCTCGGTGCCGGCTCGCGCGATGCACTTGGCTTTGCACGCGGTCCAGCATGGAGCGGTGGGGCGGCCGCGGGAGGATCTGCAGCGCGGAATCGTCCTGCTCGACCTCGAGGTGTGGGAGCAGGCGCGCGATCTGGCCGTGCGCCTGGAATGGGTCTCGCCGTTCGCGGCCGGACTGCGGGCGTCTCCGGTCGGACGCGAGCTGGCTGATCGCCTGGGGCTGCCGGAGGCGTTCATCTACTGGAGGCTGCGCAGCCGCGCACCGGAGACCGCGGGGCGGCTATGGTATCTGCGCCACGCCCCGGCTTGGTGTGACCGCTGGCGGCTGGTCGTGTGGTTCTTACCGCAAACCCGCGGGGACACTGGCTCGGACCGGTGGTGGGCGATCGCCGGTGACCTGGCGCGGGCTGTGGCGGTCGTGCCTACCCGAGTGCGAGCGGCGCGGGCGCGGCACCGGACCAGCCTGGCTATGCCCCCAGGGCGGCGAGCAGGGCCGGCACGGTGGCCTCGGCTTCCCCGCGTTCGCCCTCGAGGGTGATCGCCTCAGCAGCGGCTTGCCGAACCGCGTGCAGGCTCTGCTCCGGTCGCTCGCGCGCTGGCACGGCGTTGGACAGCAGCGCGAGCGCGCCGGCGGAGGCGGGCCGCGACTCTGGCCGCCAGCTCGCTCCGGGCCGATATGAGGTGATGGCGATCAGGCTGACTGGGAGCGCCCGCTTGCCCGTGCTCGCGCCGAGGTCGTGGGCTGCCATTTCGCGCGTGCGGCCGGAGTTGGCCAGACGGATCGACAGCGGCTTGGGGTACGGGTGGACGTGACCGTGGCTGTCGAGAACCGCGAACTCGTCGGAGTAGTAGGCCGCGCCGGCACGCACCAGCGCGGCTACCAAGGTGGTCTTGCCGGTGAAGCTCGCACCCGGTATCAGCAGCGCGTGGTCGCCGGCCGCGACCGCGCCGGCATGCACGAAGACCCAGTCACGGGCGTTGGCTGCCACCACTGCGCGCACTTGGGCGTCCAGCACCCCGAGGGCCACCTCGAGTTCGACTTCGCCGGTGACCGGCTGGTCGTCGAGCGCGACGCTGAATGCCTCTTCGCCCGCGTGGACGAACGCGAAGCGGGCGCTCACCGCTCGCGAGTCGCACGGTGCAGCCGCGGGAGGCAGCACGGATTGCACCGCCGGCCACAGGTTTGGGTCGCTGACCGTGACCTGGATCGACACCCCATACGCCCGCAACGCTGCACTCGGCGCGTCGACCTCACCCCAATTCATCCAAGTCAAACTATCCCAGCTACAACCGTGAGCGGGGCGGCCGCTTGCCGATCTGCCCCAGTTACAGGATGATCAAGGGCATGGATGTGGCACTGGCGGTCGCTCGCATGGGGCTGGCGTTGGTGTTCGCCTTCGCTGCCGCCGGAAAGATCGCCGACCGGCGGGGCACCGGGAAGGCGCTGACCGACTTCGGGCTTAGGGAGCGGCAGGCCGCACTCGGCGCTGTGTTGCTGCCGGCCGGCGAGCTTGCCACCGCGGTCCTGCTGTTCGCCTCCCCGACCGCGCGCTGGGGCGGGATCGCGGCCGCGCTGCTGATGGCGGCGTTCATCGCGGCGATCGCCCGCGTTCTGCGTCAGGGCCGCACCCCCGACTGTCACTGCTTTGGCCAGATACGCTCTGCCCCGGTCAGCGCGCGCACGCTGATCCGAAATGGTGCGTTGATGGCGGTCGCAGTCTTCCTCGCCTCGGCCGGACCGGGGAGGGCGATCGACTCACAGTTGTCCGCCCTGAGCGCCACCGCGGTAGCCCTGCTCGCCACCAGCCTGCTTTGCCTCGTGCTGGCCGCCGCCGCCCTATGGCTGTGGCTCCAGAACCGCAGCCTCGAGACACAGTTGCGTGGTACCGGGGTCAGCCGGGGGCTTCCGGCCACGCTACCGGTCGGCAGCCCCGCCCCGGACTTCGCGTTGGTTGATGAGAACGACCAGCCCGCGACGCTACGAGGCCTGCTTGCCAAGAGTCGTCCCCTGGTCCTGGTGTTCACCAGCCACCAGTGCGCTCCTTGCCGAGCACTGATGCCCGAGCTCGCCCGCTGGCAGCGCGTCCTCGCCCACCAGCTTTCGATCATCCCCATCAGCTCCGGCGATCCTGCCGACAGCCGGGCCCTGGCCGCCGAACACGACCTCTCACCGATGCTGATCGCTCCTGACCCGGGCGTCAGCGAGGCCTACGCCGTGCCCGCCACACCGGCCGCGATCGCGCTCGCCGCCGACGGGCGGGTTGCCTCATTGCCCGCCACGGGCGCGCCCGCGGTCGAAGCGTTGATCCGCGTCACGCTGCACCGCCCACCCGACCACCAGCCAGCCACGAGCCCCACGACGCTCCCTGGCTAGGCACCGCTGCCCGGCGGCCGAACCCAGCGCCTCGCGTCCGCTACGCGGGCTCGCCGGTATCGAGCGCCGACGGGGTGGCGGTTGGCCCATAGCGAACCGAGCCAAGGGTCGCGCCCCGCGGCGGCCCTGCACTACGTCGGAGCGACCTGCTGACGGGGATCGGCTCCGTTGAGCGGGATCAACAACGCCAACTGGTGACTCTCGGCCAGCAGCTTTCCGTCGCCAGACCACAGCTCGCCGTGCTCCTCGATCTGGCCCTCCTGCACGTGGCGGCTCTCAAATCGAGCCAGGACCGGACCATGAACGTCCGGCTCGGAGCTTCGCAGATAGACGGTGAGCTGCAGGGTGGGCACCCCTGTTGGCGAGGACAGCGTGCCAAAGATCGCCGGCCACCACAGATCGCACAGGGCACAGAGCCGGGCCGCATCCAGCGGCGCGGCGTCATCGCGCAGCGACAGCCATCCGCCGGTCACCGCGTCTTCGGCACCCGAGAAAATCGGCGCCCCGAACGCCGGCCGGATCTCCACTTGCCTGAACAGGCGCGGGGTGCCGGGGACGCAGCCGAGATCCACCTTTGCGACCGACTGGAGGCGCGGAGCACGCGGGGGCTCACCGGACAGGCTGATCTCCTGCGGCCGCGGCGCTGAGCACACCAGCGTCATCTGCGCAACGACCACAGCGCCCTCTCGCATCCGGACATCGCAGACCGCCACGCGTCTGCCGGCACGAAGGATCTCGACGTAGACCTCCACCGGCCCATGACTCGGAGCCTCGAGGAACTGAACTGAGATCGTGCGCACAGCCGGTGCGTCGGGCCCGAGCTCCACCTGCGCGGCGCGGACCATGGTCGCCGCCAGGACGCCGCCATTGGGAGCCGCCGGGCCATCCCACCCCCCGTCGACCGCAGCCTGATAGCGCCCCTGGCCAAGCGCTTTGACGGCGACTGCGTTCTCAAACGGAGTCTGGCGATCGGGTTCAGCGGCCATGGGAGCCCAGGCTAGATGCTCGGCTGAGCTTCGTCGGGCAAACTCCGCGGATGCCACCGATTGAGCGCCACACCGCAACCGAGCGCAAAGCCACGGCCTCGGGCGAGCGCACCGCGCGCGTGGGCAGGCTGAAGCTGTGCTACGAGACCTTCGGCAATCCCCAGTCGCCACCACTGCTGCTGGTGATGGGCCTGGCTTCACAGATGATCCTGTGGGACGAGGAGTTCTGTGAGCGGCTTGCTGCCCATGGCTTCTGGGTGATCCGGTTCGACAACCGTGACGTCGGCAGGTCGACGATCCTGCGGGAGGCGCCAGTCCCCAAGCGGTGGCAGTTTCTGACCCGCGACGTCCGAGCTGCGGCGTACTCGCTGGACGAGATGGCGGCCGACGCCGTTGGTCTGCTCGATCACCTGGAGTTTGGCGCTGCGCACGTCGTCGGCGTCTCGATGGGGGGGATGATCGCCCAGCTGATTGCCATCAACCACCCAGATCGGGTTTTGTCTCTGGTGTCGATCATGTCCACCACCGGCAACCGGAGTGTCGGCCGGCCCCACCCGCGGATGGCACTGCGGATGCTGCGCCCGGCTCAACGTAGCCGCGAGGGCTACATCAACGATCATCTCGCCACCTACGCCGCGATCGGATCAGCGGGGTTCGACTTCGAAGAGGAGCGCAAACGCCAGCGGGCTGCACGTTGCTTTGACCGCGGCATCCATCCCGCGGGCAGCCTCCGCCAGATGGCCGCGATCATGGCCGCGCGCGATCGCACCCAGTCGCTGCGACAGGTACGCGTTCCCGCCACGGTGATCCACGGCAGCGCCGATCCGCTGGTCGATGCCTCGGGTGGCCGCGCCACCGCCGAGGCGATCCCCGGGGCCAAGCTGGTGATCATCCCCGGGATGGGACACGATTTGCCGCGGGAGTTGTGGCCGCGAGTCATCGAGGCGATCGTGGACAACGCCGCCGCGTGAGGTCGTCTGTGCTCGCGCGGTCCCACCGGCGACTTGCTTCATGGCTTGGCCTGACGGCTGTACTGCTTGCGCTGAGCGGATTCCTGATCCTCGGCCACGCGGTCACCGCCAAGGTGCGCACGCGGACGCGACCCGTGCTGCTGATCGCCAACAGCTATGACGGCACGGTCGACTTGCTGGATGCGCGCACGTTCCGTCGGCTCGGACGGCCATTGAACGTGATTCCCCAGGGCCCGGACCCCGTCGACCCGGCGCAGCGTGCGGTCTACCCGGCCCTGATCCATAACCGCGGCGAGGTCAACTACGCCCAGGAGGTGCAGGCCTCGCCGGACGGCAACACGGTGTACGTCTCCCGCGGTTACCTCGGCGACGTGGCGGCGTTCTCGCTGGCCACGCGCAAGGAGCTGTGGCGCACCGAGATACCGGCGCTCCGGGCCGATCACCTCGCGGTCACTCCGGATGGGAAGCGACTGTTCGTCTCCGCGCTCCCGGGAACGAAGGTCTACGCGCTCGATGCCGCGAGCGGTCACATCGAGGGCGCTTACGAGGCAGGTGATTGGCCGCACGTGCTGGAGATTTCACCTGACGGCGAGTACGTGTACTCAGGAAGCCTGGGCAACCAGCTGCTGCCCTATGGACACGACACCAGCGTTCACCAGCTGACGGTTGCCGAGGTGCACAGCCTGCGCGTGATTCACGCCTACCGGTTCGCCGAGGGCGTCCGACCGTTCGCGTTCGTCTCGCACACGCATCTGCTGGTGCTGCAGCTCTCCTACCTCAACGGTTTCGCGATCTTCGATCTCAACACCGGGCGCACGACGCGAACGGTTGGGCTGCCGCTTAGTCCGGCAGCTAAGCGGCTGCTGCCACAGGACTATCCCAACCAGGCGGCTCACCATGGCATCGCCGTCTCCGACGACGGCCAGACGGTGTGTGATGCGGGGACGATCTCGAACTACGTTGCCCTGGTCCCGCTGGCCAGCCGCCGGGCGAGGAAGATCATCCCCGTCGGCGTCGCACCCGCCGAGGCGCTCACCAGCCTCGACGGCCGGTACTGCTTTGTCATCTCCCGTGGCCCTACGGGACTCAACCTCGCTCACGTGAAGGGACTGGACGGGGACACGCTGTCGGTCGTCTCCTACGCGCGCATGCGCGAAATCGCTCGCGTCCGTGTCGGCATCCATCCTCAGGCCGAAGCCGAGGTGCGGGTTCCGGACGGGGTGCTGCGAGCGGGCGGTTTTCTCAGGTAACGAGGGCGCACCGCCAATCGTTTTCATGGGATCACCATCTCGCGCAATCACCCAGCTGTGGGCCGCCGGCGGGCGCCCGTGTGCTGGCCCCGGGATCGGAATTCCGTGAGCGGCAGGTTGAGCCCTGGGACTCGCCGCTGATCACGCCACTCCGCGCGCGGCACACAGCCGCTGCAGTCGCTCCATTGCCTCCGCCGGCCGCGCCGGCAGCGCGTCCAGTGCCTCCGCGGCCCGGCGAAGGTCGTCGATCGTGGCGCTGGCAGCTTCCAGCGCGAAGCGCCCCAGCCACCGCACCGCCGCCCGCTCGTAGCGGCGGGGATCGCCGTCGCGCAGGACCAGGCAGATTCGCAGCGCATCCTCGAGGGCGATTCGCGGCAGCTCCAGGGCCGCTGCCGTGACCAGGGCCTCGTTGCCCGTCTCCAGCGCGCGCCGGAAGCGCGCGTATGGGTTGCCTTCGCTGGTCACGAACGTATGTTCGCACGGGATGCTGACGGATGCTGGGCTGTCCTGGGCTGTCCTGAGGGCTAGCGCCGCCGCCGGGATCTTCCGCCGTGGCCCCACCGAGCGAGGAGGGTGGAGAAGCCGAAAGCGGCGACGTCCACCAGTCCGGCGAACAGGAAAGCGGCCGGAGAGGTGAGGAGCCAGCCGATGAGCCTTCCGAACACAGGCGGAAGCTATCGTCTGCGGCGATGCCCACCGTCGAGTCCGTGAAGACGAGCGTCACCGAGCTTCCCGAGTCACGCGTACGCGTCCGCGCTGAGGTGCCCGCCGAGGAGGTCGAGCGCCGGCTCCAGCAGGCCGCCCGCGAGCTTGGCCGCCAGATGCGGATCCCCGGCTTTCGCAAGGGCAAGGTCCCGCCGGTGGTGGTGATCCGCCGCCTCGGCCGTGAGGCGGTCCTCGATGAGGCACTGCGCAGCGCGCTCGGGGGCTGGTACGTGCAGGCGATCGACCGGTCGGGCATCGCGCCGGTCGGCGAGCCCGAGCTGGACGTGGGGGAGCTGCCCGCCGAAGGGCAGCCACTGGAGTTCTCGATCGAGATCGGCGTTCGGCCGGGGGCGAGGCTCGGTACGTACAAGGGCCTGGAGGTCGGCCGCCGCGAGCCACAAGTCGACGAGCCGGCGATCGATGCCGAGCTGGAGGGGCTGCGGGACCGCGTCGCCACACTGGAGAACGTGGAGCGCCCGGCGCAGATCGGCGATCACCTCGTGATGGACTACCTGGGGCGGATCGATGGTGAGCCCTTCGACGGGGGAGAGGGTCGCGACCAGCTGCTGGAGCTTGGATCGAGTCGGTTGATTCCTGGCTTCGAGGAGCAGCTCGTCGGCGCTGTCGCCGGCGAGGCCCGCTCAGTGCAGGTGCGGTTCCCCGAGGACTACGCCGGCGAGCTCGGTGGCCGCGAAGCCACCTTTGACGTCACCGTCAAGGAGGTCAAGGCCAAGCGCCTGCCTGAGCTGAACGACGACTTTGCCTCCGAGGCGGCGGGCCTGGACACGCTCTCGGAGCTGCGCGAGGACATCGCCAAGCGCCTGCGTGAAGGTGACGAGGGCGCGATCGAGCGGGAGTTCGAGGAGGCAGTGATGGAGGCCGCGGTGGCCGAGGCGGAGGTCGACGTTCCCGAGCCGCTTATCCATGCGCGCGCACACGAACTGCTGGAGCAGACGCTGTCGGCGCTGCAGCGCCAGGGAATCGCCAAGGAGACCTACCTGCAGATCACCGGCAAGGACGAGGAGACGCTGGCTCACGAGGCGGAGCCTGAGGCGGCGAGCGCGCTCAGGCGGGAGGCGGTGCTGGCGGCGATCGTCCAGACCGAGGGAATCGAGCCCAGCGAGGAGGACATTGCCGAGGCTCTTTCGCCCTCGGCTCAGCGCACTGGCATGCCGGTCGAGAAGTTGATCGACCAGCTGCGCTCCGCGGGGCGGCTGGAGGGGGTGCGGGAGGACGTCGCCGCTCGTCAGGCACTGGAGCTGCTGGTAGCCGAGGCCAATGCGATCACCGTCGAGCAGGCAAAGGCCAGGCAGAAGCTTTGGACCCCAGGCAAGGATGAGGAAGCGCAGGCGGCGCGCTCCCTGTGGACGCCTGATTCCTGAGCACCAGAGCCGGGCGCGAACCGGCCATCAGGCCGTACCGGGGGGCCGAGAGCGATTGCTACATTCGGCAGGAATCCGTGACCGCAAGCAAAAGAACTGAGGAACATGAGCCCACTCGTGCCAATGGTGGTGGAGCAGACTTCCCGCGGGGAGCGTGCGTTTGACATCTACAGTCGGCTGCTCAACGAGCGGATCATCTTCCTCGGCACCCCGGTCGACGACCAGATCGCCAACCTGATCGTTGCTCAGCTGCTGCATCTGGAGTCCGAGGATCCCGACAAGGACATCTCGATCTACATCAACTCGCCCGGTGGCTCGGTCTACGCCGGACTGGCGATCTACGACACGATGCAGTTCATCAAGCCCGATGTGCAGACGATCTGCGTCGGGATCGCGATGTCGATGGGAGCGCTGCTGCTGGCCGGCGGTGCTCACGAGAAGCGGATGGCGCTGCCCAACGCCAAGATCCTGATCCACCAGGTCTCCTCCAGCTTCCAGGGACAGGCGAGCGATATCGAGATCCACGCCAACGAGATCATCGACGTTCGGCGTCGTCTGGACGAGATCATCGCCCATCACACTAGGCAGGATCTGGACAAGGTTCGCCACGACACCGAGCGCGATTACTTCATGAGCTCAGAGCAGGCCCAGGACTACGGAATCATCGATCGCGTGATCTCGCAGCACTGAGGGGCTAACCTAGGGCTCCGAGCTTCGAGGCGCCCTAGCCGGCACGGCCCGTTCGGGAGAGAGGAAACCAATGGCACGTCCCACGGACTCCAACGAGCAGCTTCTCTGCAGCTTTTGTGGCAAGTCCCAGCGGCAGGTCAAGAAGCTGATCGCCGGACCAGGCGTCTACATCTGCGACGAGTGCATCGATCTCTGCAACGAGATCATCGACGAGGAGCTAACCGCCCCACCCAGCTTCGATATCGAGAACCTGCCCAAGCCGCGCGAGATCTATGACGTGCTGGGCGAGTACGTGGTCGGCCAGGAGCAGTCCAAGCGCTCGCTGTCGGTGGCCGTTTACAACCACTACAAGCGCGTGCAGATGATGCAGTCAGACGACAACGACATTGAGCTGCAGAAGTCAAACATCCTGCTGCTCGGGCCGACCGGATGCGGGAAGACGCTGCTGGCCCAGACGTTGGCCAAGATCCTCAATGTGCCCTTTGCCATCGCTGACGCCACCGCGCTCACCGAAGCCGGCTATGTGGGCGAGGACGTCGAGAACATCCTGCTGAAGCTGATCCAGGCCGCCGACTACGACGTCAAGAAGGCCGAGACCGGGATCATCTACATCGACGAGGTCGACAAGATCGCGCGCAAGGCCGACAACCCGTCGATCACCCGCGATGTCTCCGGCGAGGGGGTCCAGCAGGCACTGTTGAAGATCCTGGAGGGCACAACTGCCTCGGTCCCCCCGCAGGGCGGCCGCAAGCATCCCCATCAGGAGTTCCTGTCGATCGACACCACCAATGTTTTGTTCATCTGCGGCGGCGCGTTCGCGAACCTCGACCGGGTGATCGAGCGCCGCATCGGCCATCAGGGGGTGGGCTTCGGGGCGCCCATCCAGACCAAGGAGCAGCGGGATACCGGACAGATCTTTGAGCACTGCCTGCCCGAGGATCTGATCGAGTACGGGCTGATCCCCGAGTTCATCGGCCGCCTCCCGGTGATGTCCGCCATCCATCAGTTGTCGCGTGACGAGCTGATGCAGATCCTGACCGAGCCGCGCAATGCGCTGGTCAAGCAGTTCCAGCGCTTCTTCCAGTTCGACGGGATCGAGCTGGTGTTCGCGGATGAGGCGCTGACCTCGGTTGCCGACAGGGCGCTGGAGCGCGAGACCGGAGCCCGAGGGTTGCGCTCGATCATCGAGGAGGTGCTGCTCGAGGTCCAGTTCGAGCTTCCCTCGAGGCGCGATGTGCGCAAGTGCGTGGTCACCCGCGAGACGATCGAGAAGGCCACGCCGCCGACGCTGGTCACCGTCGCCGCTCCCGCCGAGGAGGGCGAGGCGGCGGCGTAGGGTCTCGGGGGCGGCCCCTACACTCTCCGCCCCGATGTCGGACCTTCAGCACAGGACCCGCTACGAGCCGACCGAGGTCGAGCCGCGAATCGTCGCGCGCTGGCTGGGCTCGGGGCTGTTTCACCCCGCGGCGGAGGGCGCAGCGTCGGAGAACTACTCGATCGCCATCCCGCCCCCGAACGTCACCGGGTCGCTGCACATGGGGCACGCGTTTCAGGACTCGATCATGGACACCCTGATCCGCTATCACCGCATGCGCGGACGGCGGACGAAGTGGATCCTCGGCTCAGACCACGCCGGTATCGCGACCCAGACGCAGGTCGAGCACGCAGTCGCCGCCGAGGGCGCGAGCCGCCATGAACTCGGACGTGAGGCCTTTGAGCGGCGGGTGTGGAAATGGCGAGACGACTACGGCGGCCAGATCATCTCGCAACTCAAGCGCCTCGGCGCATCGTGCGACTACGCGGACGAGCGATTCACGCTCGACGAGGCTTATGCCGACGCCGTCCTGCGCGTGTTCGTGGCCCTCTACGAGAAGGGCCTCATCTACCGCGACCGGTACATGGTCAACTGGGACCCCGGTAGCCGCTCGGCCATCTCCGACCTGGAGGTCGAGGATCGTGAGGTCACCGACACTCTCTACTACATCGACTACCCCTTGGCCTCGGGTTCGGGCGCGATCACTGTTGCCACCGTCCGCCCCGAGACGATGCTGGCCGACACCGCGATCGCGGTCCACCCCGACGACGAGCGATACGCGCGGCTCGTGGGCGAGAAGGCGATCCTTCCCCTCGTCGGACGGACGCTGAGAATCATCGCCGACGAGTACGTCAAGCCGGAGTTCGGCACCGGCGCGCTCAAGATCACGCCCGGCCATGACCCCAACGACTTCGAGATCGGCCGCCGGCACGGGCTGGCGCTGATCAGCGTGATCGGCGAGGACGGGCGCCTCAGCGCCGAGGCCCCTGAGCGCTTCGCCGGGTTGTCAGCCGCCGCGGCGCAGGATGCCGTCCTCCGCGAGCTCGGCGAGCAGGGACTGATCGCCCGGAGCGAGCAGTACACCCACACCGTCCCATTTTCGCACCGTTCCGGTGAGCGCATCGAGCCGCTGGTGTCGCTGCAGTGGTTCATGCGCATGGACGAGCTCGCCAAGCCGGCGATCGAGGTCGTGAGCACGGGTAGGGTCCGTTTTCACCCCGAGCGGTGGACGCGCGTCTATTTGGAGTGGATGGAGAACATCCGCCCGTGGACGATCTCTCGCCAGCTGTGGTGGGGCCACCGCCTCCCGGTGTGGTATCGCGGCGAGGAGACCTACGTCGGCCTCAGCGCCCCTGACGGCGAAGGCTGGGAGCGCGACCCCGACGTCCTCGACACCTGGTTCTCAAGCGCCCTGTGGCCGTTTGTGACGCTCGGCTGGCCCGAGCAGACGCCGGCGCTGCGTGCCTTCTATCCGACCGACGTGCTCGTGACCGCGCGCGACATCATCTTCCTCTGGGTCGCGCGAATGATCATGATGGGGCTCGAGTTCACCGGCAGTGTCCCGTTCGGCGACGTCCACATTCACGCGGTGATCCAGGCTCCCGACGGCCGGCGCATGTCGAAGTCGCTGGGTACCGGGATCGACCCGCTCGACCTCATCGAGGGGGGAGCCCGCCCGCCGGTGTTTGCGCAGGGCGGCCGGTTTCCGGCGTACGGCGCCGACGCGCTGCGCTGGGGGCTGCTGGCGATGTCCTCCGCCCAAGACGTCCGCTTCAGCGAAGACAAGGTCGCGCAGGGCCAGCAGCTGACCAACAAGCTCTGGAACGCTTCGCGCCTGATCCTGCTCGGAGTCGGCCCGGACGCCCGCCCGGCGTGCCGGCCCAATGCGATCGAGGACCGCTGGATCCTCAGCCGCCTGGCCGGTGCCCTCGACGAGCTCGACGCACGAATTGATCGGTACGAGTTCTCGCGCGTCGCGCTCGGACTCTACGACTTCGTCTACGGGGAGCTCTGCGACTGGTATCTGGAGCTGGTCAAGCCGCGGCTGCGTGCCGGCGATCCAGATCTCGATGCCACGCTGCTCTACGTGCTGAGCGCCACGCTGACCCTCGCTCACCCATTGATCCCGTTCGTCACCGAGGAGATCTACGGTTTCGTTCCCGGCGTCGAGGGGCTGCTGGCGGCCGGGCCGCAGCTGGCGGGGCCTGAGCCGCAGCGCGACGAGGCGGCGGAGCGGTCAGTCGGGCGGCTGATCGAGACCGTGCAGGCGCTTCGGGCGTGGCGTGACTCGGCCGCGGTGCCCGCCGCAGCCAAGCTGCCGGCGCGGATCAGCGGCGCCGGAGCTCGGTGCGGCGGCGGCTCAGATCGCCGCCCTGGCCCGGCTGTCGGTCAGCGACGGGCACCAGGACGGTGAGCCCGTGGCCAGTGTCGCTATCCCCGGTGGCGCTGTCGAGATCCTCCCCAGCGCGCGCTCTGGATCCCGAGGCCGCCGCCCGCCGGCGCGAGGCCGAGCTGGCGCGCTTGGCCGATGAGATCGCCCGGGCCGAGCGCAAGCTGGCCAACGGGGCCTTCGTGGCCAAGGCCCCGGCCGCCGTGGTCCAGGCCGAGCGGGACAAGCTCGCGCGGCTACAGACCGAGCTTGGAAGAGCTGTGAACCCAGAGCAGGCCGAGCGCTACCTGTTCTCGCTGGAGCTGTTCGGGATGCGCTTCGGTCTCGACCGCATGCGCCGCCTGATGACCGCGCTCGGGCACCCCGAGCGCGCCTACGACTCGATCCACGTCGTCGGCACCAACGGCAAGTCCTCGACCGTGCGGATGATCGCGGCGATCCTCGCCGGCCATGGCCTGCGCACGGGCGCATACCTCTCGCCGCACCTGATCTCGTTCACCGAGCGGATCAGGATCGACGACCGCGATCTGGAGCCGTCAGCAGTTTGCCGGCGCGGTCGGACGGGCGGCTCGAGCCGCCGAGCTGGTCGATCGGTCGCTGCCCGCGGACGACCGGGTGACGCAGTTCGAGGCGCTGACCGCCGCCGCGTACTCGGAGCTGGCCCGGCACGAGGTGCGAGGTGGCGGTGATCGAGGCCGGCCTAGGAGGGCGCTACGACGCCACCAACGTGATCCCGTCCAAGGTGCAGGTGCTGACCAGCGTCGGGCTGGAGCACACCCGGTGGCTGGGCCCGACGATCGCCGACATCGCCCGCGAGAAGCTGGAGGTCGTCCAGCCCGCGCGACGCTGGTGCTCGGCGCCGAGCTGCACCCCGATGCGGCCGCTCGGGCCGAGCTGATGGCGGCGGAGCGTGGGGCGAGGATCGTCCGGGCCGGCAGCGACCCCGGCGTGACCGTGGGTGCGCTCGGCACCTTCCAGCGGCGCAACTTCGCGCTCGCACTTGCCGCCGCCGAGCGCCTACCTCGGCGAGCTCGATGAGGCGGCGGTCGCGGCCGCTGCGCCGGAGGTCCGGGTCCCGGGACGGCTGCAGGTGGTCGACACCGATCCCTTGACCCTGCTCGACGGCGCGCACAACCCGATGGGATCGGCGCTCTGGCCGAGTCGCATGACGAGCTGGCGCGGGGGCGCGGACGCGCTGATCGCGGTCGTCTCGATCCTGGAGGACAAGGACGCCGCCGCGATGCTGCGCGGCTGATCCCGATCTGCGATGCGCTGATCCTCACCAGCAGTCAGAATCCCCGGGCCTTGCCACCACCGACACTGCAATCGCTCGCTCGGTCAGCTGCATGGTCCGCCGGCCGAGGTCGTGCCCGCGCCCACGCGCGCGCTGGCGCGCGCGCGCGAGCTGGCCGGCACCAACGGCATCGTCCTCGCCACCGGCTCGATCTACCTGGTCGCCGACCTGCTCGCGCCGGCCGGCCGCAGACGGGCCTCGATGCTGTGAACGATCAGGACCGACAGCCGAGCTTCCTGAACATGATCGGGCTCGTGGCGGTGATGCGTGGCGGTGGTGATCCTGGTGTTCTTCGGCATCGGCTATCTGTTCGGTCGGCTGTTCCTGTAGCGGGCTGCTACGGGGCCGCTGCCACCGAGCGATCCGACCCCGCCGCCCACTACACTCGCGGGGCTCATGTTCTTGCTCTTCGGCCGTCTTCGGGATCAAGAACAGCACGATCAACCTGGTCGTGTCGCTGGTGGTGCTGTTCCTGGTGGTGATCTGGCTGGCGCTCGTGTACTGGACCTACGCTGACGCGCGCCGCCGGATCGAGGACCCGATGCTGGTCGCCTGCGCCACGGCGGCGTCGCTGTTCCCGTTCGTCGGCACGATCGTCTACATGATCGTGCGCCCGCCGGAGTACCTCGACGACGTGCGCGAGCGCGAGCTGGAGATGCAGGCCGCCGAGGCGCGCCTGGCCGAGGTCGGCTACCACCTGTGCCCGCACTGCGACGCCGAGGTCGAGAAGGACTTCCTGCGCTGCCCGAGCTGCATGCGCAAGCTCAAGGACCCGTGCCGGACCTGCGGGCGTCCGCTGGATCCGGGCTGGAAGATCTGCCCGTACTGCGAGGCCGAGGTCGGCGGCACCCCGCCGCCCCGCCGCGCCGCGCCGGCGCCGTGAGACCACGGCGGAGCAGCCGGTCGCCGGCGACGGCCGGCGAGGCCGGAGCCACGACGGCGCCGTAGCCGCGCTCCCGCTCGACAACATTCGAACCATAAGGAGACCAGCCTCACATGGAGCGCACGCTCATCCTCGTCAAGCCCGACGCCTTTGCCCGCAATCTCACCGGCGAGATCATCGCCCGCTTCGAGCGCAAGGGCCTGCGCCTGGCCGCGCTGCAGCAGCTGACGATGACCCGCGAGCTGGCCGAGCAGCACTACGCCGAGCACGAGGGCAAGCCGTTCTTCGGGGAGCTGGTGAGCTTCATCACCTCCGGGCCCGCTGGTGGCGATGGTGCTGGAGGGCGATTCGGCGATCGAGGCCGCCCGCCAGGTGATCGGCGCAACCAATCCGCTGCAGGCCAGCCCCGGCTCGATCCGCGGTGACTACGCGGTCGCCGTCGGCCAGAACATGGTCCACGGCTCCGACTCACCCGAGTCGGCGGCACGTGAGGTCAGGCTGTTCTTCCCGGACCTCTGGGCGCATCGCTCGTCCTCGCCTCTGCGCTCGCCGCAGCGGCGGGCCATCCTCCAGCAGGCTGGGGATCCGTTCACGGTCCGTCGGCACCGGAAGTGGACGAGCTGATCGAGGGCGAGCCCGAGCAGGTGCCGGTGGAGAACGCTCGCCGCAAGGCCGCGGCGGTCGCCGACGCCGACCCCGGAGAGCTGGTCCTGGGCGTCGACACGATCGTCGCGCTGGACGAGCGGATCTACGGCAAGCCCGAGGACCAAGACGCAGGCGCGTGCGGACGCTGAGTGCGCTGTCAGGCCGGCGCCACGCGGTACTCAGCGGTATCTGCCTGATCGAGGGCGGCGCGCGAGCGCACCGCGCGCGCACCGGCGGTCGACGTTCCGTCGCTCGATCCGGCACTGCTCGATTGGTACCTGCAGCACGGTGAGTGGCGGGAGCGGGCGGGCGGCTACGCGATCCAGGGGCGGGGCGCGCGTTGGTCGCCGGATCGACGGTGACTACCTGAACGTGGTCGGGCTGCCGCTGGCGACGCTGCTGGACCTCGAGCCGCGCTTGACGATCGGCTGAGCCGCCTGAGCCGATCACGCGCAGGACAGCCCGGCGGCGTTGCTTTAGCCCGGGCTTACCGATTTTCCAGGGTTTTTTCGCTGTTGGGAGCTGGTCTCTGCGGGACCGTCGTCGGGCGGGCGTCCGATTACACTGGCCACCGGACGGAGCCGGCAGCGCGGCTGGCCAAGCGCTTTCTTCGCCGCCCCGTCCAGTCGCTTTCCCACTTCGACATGGGTTTCTTCACGTACCTAACCGGTTTCGGTGGCCGCGACATGGCGGTCGATCTCGGCACCGCCAACACGCTCGTCTACGTGCGCGGTCGCGGGATCGTGCTCTCCGAGCCGAGTGTGGTGGCGGTCGATCCTCGCACCGGCGAGGTGCATGCGGTCGGCATCGAGGCCAAGCGAATGCTCGGGCGCACGCCGGGGACGATCTCCGCCATCCGGCCGCTCAAGGACGGCGTGATCGCCGACTTCGAGGTCACCGAGGAAATGCTCCGGCACTTCATCCAGAAGGTCCACCAGAACCGCTGGGCGCACCCTCGCGTGGTCGTGTGCGTGCCCAGCGGCGTCACTGGCGTCGAGAAGCGCGCCGTGGAGGAGGCCTGCCTGTCCGCGGGCGCCCGCCAGGCCTACCTGATCGAGGAGCCAATGGCGGCGGCGATCGGCGCCGGGCTGCCGGTGGGCGAGCCGACCGGCTCGATGGTCGTGGACATCGGCGGCGGCACCAGCGAGGTGGCGGTGATCTCGCTCGGCGGGATCGTCGTCTCGCAGTCGATCCGGATCGGCGGCGATGAGCTCGACGAGGCGATCATCAACTACGTCAAGCGCGAATACAAGCTGCTGATCGGCCAGCAGACAGCCGAGGAGGTCAAGCTCGAGATCGGCTCGGCGTTCCCGCATGCGGTGAGGAGGTTCAGGCTGAGATCCGCGGGCGCGACATGGTCTCGGGACTGCCGAAGACGGTGGTGCTGACCAGCGAGGAGATCCGTGCCGCGCTCGAGGAGCCGGTGTCGCAGATCATCGACGCCGTCAAGGAGACGCTCGACCGGACCCCGCCCGAGCTCGCCTCCGACATCATGGATCGTGGCATCATGCTGGCTGGAGGCGGGTCGTTGCTGCAGGGGATCGAGGAGCGTCTGCGTCATGAGACTCAGATGCCGGCGCACCTGGCCGAATCGCCGCTCACCTGTGTGGCGGTGGGATCGGGAAGGTCGCTGGAGGAATTCGAAGCGATCCACCGTTCGAGCAAGAATTCACGCAATCGCCGCCATCGCTACTAGGTTCTCCTGAGACGACGCGGCTCGGAGCTGAGACCTTGGAGACAGGTCACCCATGCATGACAAGCAAGTTCGGCGGCGACGCGCGGTCCTGGGACTGCTCGTTGTCGTGTCGCTGATTCTGCTCACGGCCTATTTCGGCGAGTCGCCCAGCAGCCCCCTGCACAGCGTGCAGCGCGGGATCGTCGAGGCCCTCTCGCCGGTCCAGGAGGGCGCCAGCAAGGCGCTCAAGCCGGTGCGTGACGTCGCCGGCTGGTTCTCGGACACCTTTCGCGCCAAGTCCCAGCGCGATCAGCTGCTCAAGGAGAACCAGAAGCTGCGCACCGAGCTCGCGCAGGCTCAGCAGCAGGCGACCAACGATGCCCAGCTGAACAAGCAAGTCGGCTTGGACAACAGCATCGGCGTCAGCCGCTACCAGCCGGTCGCCGGGCACGTGATCTCCCGTGATCCGACGCTGTGGTACGCGACCATCGAGATCGACAAGGGCTCCGATGACGGCGTGCGGGTCAACGATCCGGTCATCGGCGACGGCGCGCTCGTCGGCCGGGTCTCCAACGTCGCTGCCACCGTCTCGGTGGTGACGTTGATCACCGACCACTCCTCCGCGGTCACCGCCCAGGTCCAGGACCAGTACGGCGACACCGGGGTGCTGGTGCCAGCGGTGGGCAACCCCAACCAGCTGCTGCTCCAGTACCTGCCCCGGCAGGCTCCGATCCAGACCGGCCAGCAGGTGGTGACCGCGGGCTTCAAGTCGGGGCCGCTGGATTCACTGTTCCCCCCCGGAATCCCGATCGGTCAGGTCTCCAGCGCCAGCCAGGTCGGCCTGCTGAACAACGGTCAGGTGCAGGTGGACGTCGCCGCCGATCTGCGCCACCTCGACGCCGTACAGATCCTGACCCGACCCCACCCGGGCGACCAGCGGGCCCAAGTGCCGTGAACGAGGTCTTGAGACTGCCGCTCCGGCTCGCGCTTATCGGATTCGTCACCGTGGTGATTCAGGTTGCCGGGGTCTCGCAGGTCTCGGTGTTTGGTGTCAGCGCCGACCTCACGCCGCTGGTGGTGATGTCGGTCGGGCTGCTCTGCGGGTCGCTGTTGGGTGCCGTCACCGGATTCGCCGTCGGTCTGCTCGTCGACATGGTGCTGGTGCAGACGCTCGGCGTCACCTCGCTGCTGTACATCGCCATCGGCTACTGGTGCGGGCGTCTGCGCGAGCTGCGGGATCCTTCCCATGGAATGGTTCCCCTGGCCCTCGGCGCCGCGGCGACCGCCTTCGCCGGGGTGGGGATGGCCCTGATCCAGTTCCTGCTCGGCGTCGACGCGCCGGTCAGCTTCCTGCTGGTGCAGCAGATCTTCATCACCGTGCTCGTCAACACGCTGCTGGCGCTGCCCGTCTATGCCCTGGTGCGTCGGATCATCCGGCCGGCGCTGCCCGATGATCCCCGCCGCCGTCGGCGCCGGGCCTACACCACCGGCGGCCTCAGCCCGCTGCAGCGGCCTTCGGAGCGGCTCGGCGCGATTCCGCGCTCGGCCTCACGATGATCCAGCTGCCCGAGGATCGTCGACCCCCGCTGACGCCGCAGCTCGCGCTGCGCGTGGCCATCGTCGGCAGCCTGGCCCTGGCCATGTTCGCGATCATCTTCTTCCGCCTGTGGTTCCTGCAGGTGCTCTCCGGCGACCAGTATCTGGCCCAGGCAAGCGTCAACCGCGTGCGTGACATCGCGATTCCGGCCGCGCGTGGCCAGATCGTCGATCGCGCCGGCAACGTCCTGGTCGACTCCCGGCCGACGATCGCGGTGCAGGTGACTCCGCCCGAGCTACCCAAGAATCCAATCAGGCAGCGACGCGTCTACGCACGGTTGGCGACCGTCCTGGGCATGCCCACGCGTCCGGCGCCGTGTCGAGTCGCCACGCCTCCCTACCTCAGGCGGCTGGCACCGATTCCCTGCCGGGTGGTTCAGCAGCAGGCCCTCTTGCCCTACGCCAACGTAACC
This sequence comes from uncultured Solirubrobacterales bacterium, assembly GCA_963787535.1. Lineage (GTDB taxonomy): Bacteria > Actinomycetota > Thermoleophilia > Solirubrobacterales > Solirubrobacteraceae > Palsa-465. The sequence goes on along the minus strand of CAWBDB010000005.1, from coordinate 639,043 downwards.
CTCAAGACCGACGTGCCCTCCCAGGTTCTCTACTACCTCTCCGAGCGCCAGGATGAGTTCCCCGGCGTCAACGTCGAGCAGGTCTGGCTGCGCTCCTATCCGCTGCACGACGTCGCTGCGCAGCTGTTCGGGACGGTTGGTCCGATCAGCCCACCCGAGCTCCACCAGGCCCACTACCGCGGGGTCTCGCAGAACACGATCGTCGGGCAATCCGGGCTCGAGTGGAACTACGACCGGTATCTGCGCGGCATCGACGGCGCCGAGCGAGTCCAGGTCGATGCCCTCGGGCGACCGAGCCCCGGGTACCTCTCCGAGCACAAGCCCGTGGCCGGACACACGCTGAAGCTGTCGCTGGATCTCGGCGTGCAGAAGGCAGGTCAGCAGGCGCTGGCGCAGGCAATCGCGAGCAATCCACCCGCGCCCGCCGGCGCGTTCGTGGCCCTCGACCCGGTCAGCGGCGAGGTCCTGGGGATGGGCTCGCTGCCGACCTTCGATCCCAACGTCTTCACCAAGCCGATCAGCCAGCGCCACTACGACCAGCTGTTCGGTCCCGGCGCCGGCTTCCCGCAGCTCAACCGGGCGATCGGCAGCGGCTATCCCACCGGCTCGACCTTCAAGGGGATCACCGCCACCGCGGCGCTGCAGAGCGGCGCCTGGAGCCTGGGGGAGTACTACGACGACAGCGGGGTCTACCAGAACGGTCCTGGGGATGTGCGTCACAACGCCGGGCACGCGGCCTACGGATCGGTTGACATCGTCAACGCGATCCGAGTCTCCTCCGATGACTTCTTTTACAACCTCGGGCGCCTGATGAACTCCGACCAGCCCCGCGGCGGCCCCCTGCAGCAGTGGGCGCGAGCCTACGGAATCGGACGTCCGACCGGGATCGACATCGGCGGCGAGCTCTCGCCCGCCGGGATTCTTCCCACCCCCGCGTGGCGGGCCCGGCGAGACCGGCTGGAGGTAGACTGCGAGCGGGGCACCGGACCGTTCAAGGGTCAAAGCCGCCACAGCTCCTGTGGGATCGCCGACGGGCGACAGTGGTCCGTGGGCGACAACGAGAACCTGGCCGTGGGGCAGGGCGATCTGGAAGCGACGCCGCTGCAGCTGGCGGTCGCCTACTCCACCATCGCCAACGGGGGAACCGTCGTGCGGCCTCACGTCGGCCTGGAAGTCGATGCTCCCGACGGGACAGTGCTGCAACGGATCGACCCCGCCCCCGCTCGCCACATCGACATCGCTCCGCAGAACCTCGAGGCGATTCGCTCGGGGCTGCATGCTGCCGCCTCCGAGGCCGGCGGGACCTCCGCCGACGTGTTCGCCGGCTGGCCGCAGGACCGCTATCCCGTTTACGGCAAGACCGGGACCGCGGAGCATTCGGGCCAGGCCGATCAGTCCTGGTATGTCTGCTACGTGCCCGACCCGCAGCGGCCGATCCTGGTCGTGGTCACAGTCGAGCAGGGCGGCTTCGGCGCGATGGCAGCGGCGCCGGCGGCCCGGCAGATCCTCTCGCAGTGGTTCTTCGGCAAGCGCGGCCAGTTCGTGGTCGGAACCTCGAAGACGCTGTGATCGGCCCGATGATCCACGCGTGGGCCGCAGCCCGAGAGGCCCGATGACCAGCGTAGCCCGCTTGAACCCGATCCAGCTGCCCGAAGAGCCGGCACCCGCGCCGAGCCGAACGTTGCTGCGGTTCGACCCACTGCTGATGCTGGCGGCGCTGGGGCTGCTGGCCTGCTCACTGGTCACGCTGCGCGGCGCCACCCAACACGCCAAGCCAAACCAGCCGCTCTACTACGTGGAGCGGCAGGCGATCTATGCGGCCATCGGGATCGGCCTGGCGGTGCTGCTGGCCCGGATCGACTACTCCCGCCTTCGCGAGTACAAGTACGGCCTCTACGGGCTGATCATCGCGCTCAACATCGTCGTCTTCGGGATGCCGTCGACCCTGGGAGCCCATCGCTGGATCCCGCTGCCGTTCTTCGAGGTCCAGTGCTCGGAGTTCGGCAAGATCATGCTGATCGCGGCCCTGGCCGCCTTCGCCGTGGACCGCACCCGCCGCCTGCACGAGCGTCGCACGACGGCGCGGATCATGCTGTTGGCGCTGCTACCGGCGCTGATCGTGATCGCGCAGCCGGACCTGGGGACCGGCATGGTCTACGTCGCCATCGCGTTCTCGGTTCTGTTCTTCGCTGGTACCTCGTGGAAGCAGCTGACGGCGCTGGCGGCGCTGTTTGCGATCGCGATCGCGATCGTGCTCGCGGGCGCGCCCGCTGCCGGGGTACACCTGCTCAAGCCCTATCAACTCCAGCGCCTCACCGGGTTTCTCAATCCCTCCCACGATCCACGAGCGAGCACGTACAACATCCTCGAGTCAGAGATCGCGATCGGGTCCGGGCAAAAGACCGGCCGGGGGGTCGCCCACGCCACCCAGACCAGCCTGAACTATCTTCCCGAGCATCAGACCGACTTCGTCTTCGCGGTCGTCGGCGAGACCTACGGGTTCGCCGGAGCCGCGCTCGTATTATCGCTGTACGCCCTGCTGATCTGGCGAACTCTGCGCATCCTGACCATGGCCAAGAACCTCTACGGCACCCTGATTGCCGCCGGCATCCTTGCCATGCTGATGTTCCAGGTGTTCGTAAACGTTGGTATGACGATCGGCATCATGCCGATCACCGGAGTTCCGTTGCCGCTGATGAGCTACGGCGGCTCCTCGGTCCTGATCACCTTCCTGGCCCTGGGACTGCTGCAGTCGATCCACATCCAGGCACGGCTTCTCTCCGCTGGAAAAGGCCGAGCGGTACTGGCATGAGGAGCCGGCCCGGGCACGCGCGCCCCGCGTGCACTGAATTTGCCCGCTGTATGTGCGATTGCCACGGCGGGATCCGCAATTACTTCGTTCGTGCCGCGCCTGATGCGCCGCCAGGGCATGCCTCACCGCCCCCGCGGCCGCCGCGCGTCGCAGCGTCAACCTGCAAAGGACTGAAGAACATTGAAGAAGCAAGTGCTGGTCAGCGTAGATCGCGGCGAAACGCGAGTTGCGCTATTGGAAGCGACGGGCACCGTCGCAGAGCGCAAGCCGGGAGCGGCTGGACGGCGCCGGCGTAAGAGCGTCAAGCCCGCCGCCGGATACAACGTCGCTGAGCTCTACCTGGAGCGCCGTGGCGCCCGCTCGATCGTCGGCAACATCTACAAGGGGCGCATTGACAACGTCCTCGGAGGCCTGGAGGCGGCGTTCGTCGACATCGGTCTGGAGAAGAATGGCTTCCTGCACGTCGACGAGATCGTGCTGCCCGGCGTCGAGGCGCCCAGGCGCGGACGAGGAGGAACCCGTGAGGGTCGACAGATTGGGGATCTGCTCCGGCCTGGGCAGGAGATCGTCGTCCAGGTGGTCAAGGATCCGTTGAAGACCAAGGGCGCGCGCCTGTCCATGGACCTCACGATCGCCGGCCGTTACATGGTGCTGGCGCCGTTTGGCGAGGGGGTCGGAGTTTCCCGCCGCCTCGACGACAGAGAACGCGAGCGACTGCGAAAGGAGGCGGCCAAGCTCGACCTCAAAGGCGGGGGCGCGATCATCCGCACCGCCGCCCAGGGCGCCAAGCGGGCGGATCTGGAGCGCGAGCTGCTGTACCTGTTCAAGCTGAACGAGGTCCTCCAGAAGCGGGTCGCCGAGACCCCGGCACCGGCGCTCGTCTTCCAGGAGGCCGACCTCTCGGTCCGAGTTGTGCGCGACATCTACTCATCGGAGTTCGAGCGTGCGGTGGTCGACGATCCCAAGCAACATCATCGACTGGTCTCGTTCTTCTCACGAACGGCCCCCGAGCTTGTCGACCACGTGGAGCTGTGGGAGGAAAAGGAGCCGCTGCTGCAGGTCTTCGGCGTCGAGCGAGCGCTGGAGTCAACGCTCCAGCGCCGAGTTGACCTGCCCAGCGGGGGCTACCTGATGATCGATTACGCGGAGGCGCTGACGGTCATCGACGTCAACTCGGGAAGCTTCATCGGGCGCGGCAGGGGTGCCCGCCTGGAGGACACCATCACCAAGACGAACCTGGAAGCTGCGGACGAGGTGGTGCGCCAACTGCGGCTACGGGACATCGGCGGGATCATCGTCATCGACTTCATCGACATGGCCCGGGCACGCAACCGCGACGCCGTGCTGAAGACGCTGCGCAAGGCGCTCGACGAGGATCGCACGAAGACGTTCGTGGTCGAGATCTCGCCGCTGGGCCTGGTCGAGATGACCCGTCAGAACGTCACCGACGGTGTTCGCGAGATCATGACCCGCCCGTGCCCCACCTGCGGGGGCGAGGGCGTGATCAAGTCCGAGGAGACGATCGCGATCGAGTTCGAGCGACGGTTGCGTGACCTGGCCAAGGAGACCACCGCCGAAGCGCTGCTGATCCAGATGAACCCGCGGGTCAGCGCAGAGTTCACCGGAAACGGCGCCCGCGTACTCCACGCGATCGAGCACGAGACTGGCAAGTGGTTTCACTTCGAGGGGTCGGAGGGGCTGCCGCCGGAGCACTTCTCGGTGCTGCTGGAGGGCGATCGCGAGCAGGTGCTGGAGCGGGCGCTTCCATTCCGAGAGGGCGAGGAGGTCCACGTGGAGATCGTCGAGCCGCACATGTACAGCCCGGGCGACGCCGTAGCCAAGGTCGATGGCTACATTATCTCGGTTCGGAATGCGACCGGGTTCGTGGGTCAGAAGCGGTTGGTGCGGATAGAGGAGGCCGGACGTACCTCGGCCTGGGCGACGTTGGTGGACGTCCCCGGGCTCGCCGCCGAGAGGCCCTCCGGGGGCGCAGCCGCGGACGAGCCCGACGATGGCCTAGAATCGAAGCCTCGGCGCCGCGGCCGCAGAGGCGGACGGCGCCGCCCGGCGGCCAGCACCGAGCCGGCCTCGGCCGCTTCCTCACCGGAGTAGAACATGTACGCAATCGTCAAGACAGGCGGAAAGCAATATCGCGTGGAGCAAGGCCAGTCCCTGCTCATCGAACGGCTGCCCGCAGGGGACGGCGACACGGTTGAGCTGGAGCCCCTGCTCTACGTCGACGGTTCCGATGTGTTCGACGGCGACGATCTCGATCGGATTCGGATCCAGGCGCGCGTGCTCGCGCACGAGCGCGGGCCGAAGCTCAGGATCGTCAAGTTCAAACCCAAGCGCGGGTACAAGCGCCGTACCGGGCACCGTCAGGAGCTGACCCGGATCGAGGTGACCGAGATCAAGCTCGGACGATCCGCAACCAGGAAAGCCTCGGAGGCAAGCGATGGCGCATAAGAAAGGTCTGGGCTCGTCCCGCAACGGCCGCGACTCCAACGCCAAGCGCCTGGGGGTAAAGGTGTTCGCCGGTCAAACGGTCACCGGGGGGGAGATCATCGTGCGGCAGCGGGGTACCCGATTCAAGCCCGGCGACGGCGTCGGGATCGGCAAGGACGACACGATCTACGCGCGCTCAGCCGGCGTCGTGGAGTTCAGCCGGGGCCGGCGGGGGCGGGTGATCTCGGTGGCCCCGACGGCCGACGAGCAGCAGCCGCGCGCGGCCGGCTGACCGGGCGCGGCCGAGCGCGTCCGGCTGACCCCGGCCGCGCCCCAGCGGCGCCCGGCAGAGCCCACTGGCTCAGACGGCGGCCTGAAGCTGCGCGGTGCACTGCTTGCACCGCCGGGCACCGAACGGGATCTCGCTCAAGCATTCCGGGCACTCCTTGGTCTCCGGATCGTCCACCCCGGCCTTCCGGCGGGACAGGAAAGCGTTGTAGGGCTTGACGACAAAGAAGAAGATCGCGGCGGCCGTGGTGATGAACGTGATCAGGTTGTTGATGAAGTCGCCGTAGAGGAAGTGGCTTCCGTTGATCGTGAACGAGAGCGCGCCGAAGTTCGGTTGGCCGAAGATCAGGGCGATGATTGGTGTGATCAAGTCGGCGATGAATGCCTTCACGAGCGCGGCGAACACCAGCGCCATGACCAGGCCGACCGCCAGCTCGACCAAGTTTCCACGGATGAGGAACTTCTTGAAGTCCGCCAGCAGCGTCATCTGTATTGCCTCCCGGCTCGAGTCTGCGATCGGCGAACGATGAAGCGGCGCCGACCCCGAACGCGGCACAGCCTAGGTGCCGCGGCGGTCACGGGACCGGTCACCCCTCCTGCGCCGTGGGCCGGACCAGGATCTCGTTGACGTCCACGTGTGGTGGCTGGGAGACTGCGTACAGCACCGCGCTGGCGATGTCCTCGGGCTGGAGCGCGTCCTTGACCGGGTTCTGAAAGAACGGGGTGTCGACCATTCCCGGCTCGATCAGCGTTACCCGCACCCCGGTGCCGTTGCACTCCTGCCGGGCGGCCTCGCCCATTGCCGTCACCGCCCATTTCGTCGCCGAGTAGAGCGAACCCGGCAGCGCCCGGCGCCCGGCGACTGACCCCGTGAGCAGCAGGTGGCCGCGGGCCTGCTTGAGCGCCGGCAACGTCGCCCGGATGGTCAGCGCCGCGCCGTAGACGTTGGTCAGCACCATCGAGCGCCAATGCTCGGTGGTCTCCTTCAGGAAACCACGGGCCGCCCCGAAACCCGCATTGGCGTAGGCAACATCGAGTCGCCCGAACTGCACCAGGGTGCGCTGGACCATCTCCTCCTGCTGATCCCATTCGGTGACGTCGCAGGTCAGCGCGAGCGCACGCTCGGGACCACCGAGCTCCTCGGCCAGCACGGCCAGACGATCGACGGAACGGGCGGCGAGGGCGACTCGGTAGCCGGCCTGTGCGGCCTGCCGTGCGGTGGCGGCGCCGATGCCGCTCGACGCACCGGTGATCAGAAACACGGGATCAGTCACGCTTGGCCTCCGCTCGGCATCCAGCCTCATTATGTCGGCCCGTGGGTCGTTCAGCTGTCAGCATCATCTCATGCACGACAGAGCCCGGATTCACGTGCAGGCTGGGGGCGGTGGCGACGGCTGCCTCAGCTTCCGTCGCGAGGCGCACGTCCCCAAGGGCGGCCCCGACGGCGGCGATGGCGGGCGCGGCGGAGACATCGTGCTCGTGTGCAGCGACTCCATACGCGACCTCGAGGGCTTTCGCCGGCGCTCGCACTTTCAAGGCGACCAGGGGCGGGCACGGGCAAGGGTCGCTGCGGCACGGCGCCGACGGCGAGACCCTGGAGATCCCCGTCGCCCCCGGCACCGAGGTGTTGGTCGAGCGCGATGGTGCTCGGCACGACCTGGTGCGGCCCGGACAGCGTGCGCTGGTGGCCGGTGGTGGGGCCGGCGGCCGCGGCAACAAGCGCTTCGCCGGCCCCACCCATCAGACGCCGAGGTTTGCCGAGCGGGGCCTGCCCGGCGAGGACAGCTGGGTGACGCTGCAGCTGAAGCTGCTGGCCGACGTCGGACTCGTCGGTCTTCCCAACGCGGGCAAGTCATCGCTGATCTCTCGCCTGACCCGCGCCCATCCCAAGATCGCCGCCTATCCCTTCACCACGCTGGAGCCGGCGCTGGGAACACTTCAGCTCGACGATCGACAGCTGGTGATCGCCGACATCCCGGGGCTGATCGAAGGCGCCAGCGCCGGAGCCGGGCTCGGCCACGAGTTCCTGGCCCACATCGAGCGCACGCGACTGTTGGTCCACGTGCTGGACCTGCATCCGCTCGATGGCAGCGACTCCGGTGTCAACTATGAGAAGGTGGAGCACGAGCTGACGCTCCACGATCCCCGCCTGGCCACGCTCCCGCGGATCTTGGCGCTGTCCAAGACCGACCTCGTCGATCCGGTCACGGCGCAGTCCGCGCTGGCGGCGTGGCAGCAGCGGCTCGGCCCCGAGGTCCCGGCGATTCTCACCTCCGCGGTGACCCGCGCCGGACTGGATCAGCTCGCGATCGAGCTCGTGCGCCGGGTTCCGCGGCAGCCGATTGGCGAGCGGCCTGAATCCGGCATCACCACGCCGGAGCTGGCCGAGCACCGCGTGTTTCGGCCAGCCGCGGAGCGCGGCTACCGAGTGCAGCGACTGGCCGGCGGAGGCTTCAGCGTTGTTGGCGCCGGAGTGGAGCGGCTGATCGCTCGCTACGACCTCGACAATGAGGATGCCCTGGCGCATCTCGAGCGGCGGCTGCGCGGCATTGGCGTGATCCGCGCACTCGAGGCGGAGGGTTTTCAGCCCGGGGACGACGTGGAGATCGGGGGGGTCGCGTTCGAGCTGGACCCCGACGTGTAGGATCCCTGGTGCGTCCACGAGGAGGAGGAGAGAGTTGATGCGCCGCGCAATCGGAGTGGTGACGTTGATGGTGCTGGTCGGAATCTGCGCCCCCGCCGCGTTTGGACGGGTGCTGCTGGTGGGGTCGTACAACGGCGTCCGCGGGCAGTTCCGGACCGTGCAGGCAGCCGTCAACGCGGCGCATTCGGGGGACTGGATCCTCGTCGGCCCCGGCGACTACAAGGAGCGCGCCGATCATCGCGCCAACCGCGGGCCGCAGCCCGCCAACACCCCCGGCGGCGTGGTCATCGCCAAGGCGGGAATCCGCCTGCGCGGCATGAATCGCAATAGCGTGGTGATCGACGGCACCCAACCCGGATCCCCTCGCTGCAGCGCCAGGTCAGCCGATCAGGACTACGGTCCGGCGGCCACCACCTCCACTCCAGGAGGGTACGGATCGGCGGCCGACACCTCCCCGCTGGGACGCAACGGCATCCTGGTCTGGAAGGCCCGCAACGTGTGGGTTCAGAACCTGACCGTCTGCAACTTCCTCGGCGGCTCCGGGGATGCCGGCAACCAGATCTGGTGGAACGGCGGTGACGGCAGCTACAGGATCGGCGGCCATGGCTTCTTCGGCTCCTACCTGTCGACGACGAGCACGTTCTTCAAGGACGAGGCAACCGCGGCTCAGTACGGCGTCTTCTCCAGCAACTGGAGCGGCGGCATCTGGAACCAGATCTACGCCAGCAACTTCAACGACTCCGGCTTCTACATCGGCGCCTGCCAGCAGGTCTGCGATCAAATCGTGAACCATGGCCACGCCCAGTTCAACGCCCTCGGCTACTCCGGGTCCAACTCGGGCGGCAGGCTGGTGGTCGAGAACTCAGAATTCGACCACAACGAGGACGGCTTCGACACCAACAGCCAGAACGGCGACAACCCGCCGCCGCAGAACGGCTCGTGCCCGAATGGAGCGGTGAGCCCGATCACCCACACCCACTCCTGCTGGGTGTTCATGGACAACTACGTGCACGACAACAACAATCCCAACATCCCCTCCGCCGGTTCAGCCGCAGCGGGACCGGTCGGCACCGGGATGTCCGTCTCCGGAGGTCGTAACGACACGGTGATGGACAACACCTTTGTCCGCAACGGCGCCTGGGGCGTGATCTTCGTCCCTTACCCCGATAATGGGCCGCCGTGCATCGGCGGGACAGTCGGCGGACTTGGCGCCGGTACCTGCGTGTACGACGAGTGGGGTGACGCGCTGCTGAACAATACGTTTGCCGGCAACGGCTTCTACGGTCACCCCACCAACGGCGACTTCGCGCAGGTCAACCTCGAGAACAACCACCCGACCAACTGCTACCGCGGTAATCATGAAGCTGGCGGGGCCGCGGTCAAGCCCGCGAGCGCCGCGGCGCTGCAGACGGCCTTCCCGGTTTGCAACGGGCGGCTGGTTCCGGCCGGCAGTAGCGACTCCAGATTCTTGGGTGAGGTGCTCTGCAGCAGCCAGATCGGGGGAATGGCTGCGACCTGCCCGACCGGGCAGTACCCGCGCCGGACCCGGGTGATCATGCACCCGCTGGCGCCTCAGCGCTCGATGGCAGATCCGTGCGCGGGCGTGCCCGCCGACCCGTGGTGCCCCGCGCGCCGGGGCAGGCGCCGGCGCTGAGACCGTAGCCGCTGAGCGCCGGCCTTGGGCCGTGACTGCGCGCTGGGCTTGGCCGTGACTGCGCGCCGGTCTTGGCCGTGACTGCGCGCCGGGCTCACTCGTAACCGCGCGTCGGCCTGCGCGTGACCGCGCCCACCGGGGCGGCCGCCGCACCTCCTACTCTCTGTGCAGTGGGCCCGGTGGTCATCAAGCTCGGATCGAGCATCGTCGCCGACGAGCGCGGCGCGGTGCGGACCGGCATCCTGGCCCGGATCTGCGACGAGTTGTCCGAGCTGCACCGCGGCGGCGAGGCGCTGATCGTGGTCACCAGCGGCGCCATCGCTCGCGGCATGGGCGTGATGCGAATTCCCCTGCGCCCGCGGGCGATCGACGAGCTCCAGGCCGCCAGCGCCGTCGGCCAGGGCAAGCTCTATCAGGTCTACGACGAGCTGCTGCGCGCGCGCGGCGTGCCGACTGCCCAGGTGCTGCTCACCTTCTTCGACATGAGCGCGCGCACCCATTACCTCAACGCCCGCCAGACTCTGCGCAAGCTGCTGGACTGGCGGGTGATCCCGGTGATCAACGAGAACGATACGACCGCCACCGACGAGATCTCGTTCGGCAACAACGATTTCCTCGCCGCTCAGGTGGCGATTCTCCTGGGCGCCAAGTTGCTGCTGCTGCTCACCGATGCCGAAGGTGTGTTCACCGCCGATCCGCGCGCTGATCCAGGGGCCCGACTTGTCGGAGAGGTACTGGAGTTCGACCAACTACAGGGACTTGACATCGGCCATCAGACCTCACCGCTGGGGTCGGGCGGGATGCGCTCCAAGGTTGTCGCCGCCGAGATGGCCACGGCGGCCGGGATTCCGACGGTGATCGCCGGCGGCCTGCGAGCGGGCAACATCCCGGCCGCGGTCAGCGGTGAGCGGGTCGGTACTTGGTTCGCGGCCCGGGAGGGCCGCTTCTCCAGCTTCAAGCTGTGGCTGAAGTACGCCAAGCCGGCCCGGGGGAGAGTGCTGGTCGATGCCGGCGCGGCGCGAGCCCTGCGGGAGGGCGGGACCAGCCTGCTGCCGGTGGGTGTGATCGAGGTCAACGGCGCGTTCGAGGCCGGGGACGCAGTCGAGGTGGCGCATGAGGGCCAGACGGTGGGCAAGGGCATCTGCAACTACTCCGCCACCGAACTCAGCACGGTGCGGGGCATGAAATCCGCGGCCGTTCGCGAGCTGCTGCCCCGGGCGAGCGAGGAAGCCGTCCATCGGGACTATTTCGTGCTGTCGTAACCTTTGGCCATGGCCGCCACCGCCACTTCTGTCGCCGAGCTCTGTGTCAGCGCTAAGCGCGCGTCTCAGAGCCTGGCCCGGCTGGATTCGGCGACCAAGAACCGGGCCCTGGAGGCGATCGCCGCGGCGATCATCGAGCGCACCCCGGAGATCCTGCAGGCCAACGCCCGGGACCTCCAGGCCGGGCGGGAGGGCGGCTTGTCGGCCGCTCTGCAGGACCGGCTCGCGCTCGATGAGAGTCGGGTCGCCCAGATGGCAGCCGGCGTGGCCAGGATCGCCGCGTTGCCGGACCCGGTGGGCGAGGTGATCGAAGGATTCCGCCTCGCCAACGGGCTCGATGTGCGCAAGGTGCGGGTACCGCTCGGGGTCATCGCCGTGGTCTACGAGGCTCGGCCGAACGTGACCATCGACGCGGCGGCACTGTGCCTGAAGTCGGGCAACGCCATCGTCCTGCGTGGCTCGAGCTCCGCGACCGGCTCCAACGCCGTGCTGGCGGGCGTGGCCGCGGAGGCCGTCGTCGAGGCGGGTCTGCCCGATGGCTCGCTGTCGCTGGTCGCCGGCGGCGGTCACGCCGAGCTGGCGGAGCTCGCCACCCAGGGTGGGATCGTGGACCTGATCATTCCCCGCGGGGGCGAGGGGCTGAAGGTGGCGCTCAAGGGCGTGGCCACGGTGCCGGTCATCTACGCTGCCGCGGGCAACTGCCACGTATACGTTGATGCCAGCGCCAATCTCGCCGACGCGCGCCGAATCGTGCTCAACGCCAAGCTGCAACGTCCAGGCGTATGCAACGCGCTGGAGACGCTGCTGGTCGACGGTGAGATCGCCGCCGGGTTCCTGCCCTCGATGCTCGCGTCCCTGCACGAGGCGGGGGTGCGACTGCACGGAGACGAGCGGGTGCGCGCCGCCGCAGGCCAGATACCGGTCGACGTCGCCACCGAGGAGGACTGGGATCAGGAGTATCTGGCGCTGGAGCTCGCCGTCCGTGTGGTCGATGGCGTGGAGGAAGCAATCGCCCACGTCAACGCTCACGGCAGCGGCCACTCGGAGGCGATTGTCACCCGGGACACCGATGCGGCGCGGGCGTTCGCACTCGGCGTCGATGCCGCCTGCGTGTACGTGAACGCGTCCACGCGGTTCACCGACGGGGGGGAGTTCGGGATGGGAGCGGAGATCGGCAACTCGACCCAGAAGCTTCATGCCCGCGGGCCGATCGGCCTGCGGGAGTTGTGCACGTTCAAGTACCTCGTCGAGGGCGCAGGACACATCCGCTCCTGAGCTGACTCGCGTGCGCCTCGGGATTCTCGGCGGGACGTTCAATCCACCGCATCTTGGTCACCTGATCTGCGCCCAGGAGGCATACCTTCAGCTGGAGCTGGATCGCGTGCTCCTGATCCCCACCCGCGTCCCCCCGCACAAGCGGGTCGAGGAGGATCCGGGGGTGGGGCACCGCCTGCAGCTGTGCCGAATGGCGGTTGCCGAGGATGACCGCTTCACCGTTTCCGACCTGGAGGTGGGGCGGGCTGGCCCGTCCTATACGGTCGATACCCTTGAGAAGCTGCACCTTCAAGCACCCGACAACGACCTGTTCTTCATTCTTGGCGGCGACGCTGCTGCGGCGTTGCCCACCTGGCAGGACCCCGAACGGGTGCTCTCGCTGGCTACGTTGGCGGTGGCCAGGCGCCGCGGCACGCCCAGGGACCGGGTGCAGCAGGCCCTCGGTCAGCTGCGCGGCGGAGAGCAGAGTCGGTTCTTCAAGATGCCCCGCATCGGGATCTCCTCGACGCTCGTCAGGGCCCGGGTGCGGTCGGGTCGTCCGATCAGGTACATGGTTCCCGAGGCAGTCGCCAGCTACATCAATCAGCACGAGCTCTACGGAGGCCCCGCCCGCACATGACCCCGGAACAGATCGCCAGCGCCGCCATCGAGTTTGCCGCCGACCGCAAGGCGCTGGACATCGTCCGGCTCGACCTGCGCGAGATCCTCGGCTATGCCGATTACTTCGTGATCTGCACCGGTCGTAGCGACCGTCAGGTCAAGGCCATCCACGACGCGATCCACGCAGGCATGAAGTCACAGCATCGACTGCTGCCACGCAAGGTCGAGGGGGTCTCGCAGGCGAGGTGGGTGCTGATGGACTACCTCGACGTGATCGTGCATGTGTTCACACCCGAGACCCGCGAGTACTACCGGCTCGAGCAGCTGTGGGGAGAGGCCCCCGCGCTCGTCGCCGCTGGAGACGTTGCCGCTCCGGAGGCCGCCTCCTCCGCCACCGGGGTGCGCTGACTACAGCGCGGCCAGCAGCCGGGGGGCGACCTCCTTCTTGCGGCTCATCACTCCGGGCAGCTTGATCACGCCGTCCTGCGTTTCCTGGCCAAAGCACCGGCCCACCGCTCTGACGTCGCCGTCGACGAGCAGCTGCGTGCCCTTGGAGAGAACGTCGGTGATCATCAGGGCGTAGAGGTGAAACTCCCTGCGTTCGCGCTCATCCCGCATCGCCTGCAGGAGCTCGGGCTTTCGCTCCATCAATCCACCGCCGACGACCTCGATCTGGGCGATGCAGATCGTCTGCCCACTCCGCACCTCATACCGCTTGGCGTCACGGGTGATGATTTCCTCGGCGCTGACATCGGAAACGTCCGCGGTGGCCTCGAACATCTCCCGCCCCAGCTGCTGAGCGTCAACCGCCAGCACCCGCTCCAGGTACTCCACAACCGCGTGGTCACGCTCGGTGGTGGTGGCCGAATTGAGGATCACCGTGTCCGACAGCACGGCTCCCAGCAGCATCATCGCGGTCGGGCGGCTGGGCTCCAGCCCGTTCTGGCGGAAGCGCTCGACGACGAGCGTCGCGGTTGAACCGACCGGATCGAACGTCGCCGTCACCGGGACGCGAGTCTCGATCGAACCGATGTGGTGGTGATCGAGGATCTCGACGATCTCGGCATCGGTCACCCCGGGGACGCTCTGTCCCTCCTCGGCATGGTCCACGAGCAGCACCCGCCGGCGCGGCAGCGTGACGAGATCGGTGCGGGTGATCAGCCCGACCGGCTGCCGCTGCGCATCGACGACGATCGCGGCCCCGTAGTGGATCTCCTTGATCTGCTCGGAGACGTCGCCGATCAGGTACTCGGTGGTCACGGTGAGCGGATCCTTCTCCATGAACGCCTGGCAGGGAGCGGCGAGGGTGATCATCCGCGCGGAGACGTAGGTGTCAAGGGGGGAGACGACCACGGCGGCGCCCTGCTCGCGAGCGAGGTCGATCAGCTCGTCGTGCGGCCTGGCGCCGTTGGAGATCACCAGCAGGGATGCTCCCAGCTCGATGGCCAGACGCTGGGCCTCCGGGCGATTGCCGACCACGACGACATCGCCGCCGCGGATCCCGCTGGGCGTACTCACGTCCATCGAGTGCGCCCACACCCGTCCCCCCAGCCGCAGATCGTCGCCGACGATCAGTTCCCCCTGAAGCACATCGACTACCGCCGCCACCTGCGTCGGCGTCTCCTTGAGCGTCGAGGTCTGCCTCGTCTCCCGGATGTAGCGCCGGGCCAGGGCGCGCTCGCTGACCAAGCCCTGCAAGGCTCCATCGCCGTCGACGATCGGCACCAGATCCAGCCCCGCTCGCGCCATCGCCAGACCGGCCACGCGAATCGGCTGCTCGGAGGTCGTGACCGGGAACTCGGTCTGCATCACATCGCAGGCGCGTAGCAGCACGTGGGGCAGGAACGGCGGCTCGTCGGCGCCGCTTCGCTCGAGTACCCAACGGGTCTGGGTGTTGCAGTCGCCCAGGCGGGCGGGAACGTAGTCGTTGCGAGGGTCGATGCGCCCCTTCAGCTCGGCGTAGCCGATCGCCGCGGCGATCGAGTCCGTGTCGGGGTTGCGGTGGCCGGTGACGTGGATCTGCGACACGGCAGTTGATTATCTCCCCTGAGCACGAGACACGGCTGGCGAGGGTCGTGCCCGCGCGGTAGCTTCTGCTGTCGCGGCAGCGGAGCCGGACTCGCTGCCGGGCCGAGATCGCTACCACGAGGAGAGTTATGCCGTCCGCGCCGCAGATCCTTCCCACGCAGGTCACCCAGGGCACCGCGCCGGGACTGAGCTACCGCCTCGAGGGTGAGCTGGTTCCTGCTTTACACATGGCGCTGGACGGACAGGTACCGATTTACTTTGAGCATCACGTGCTGCTGTGGAAATACCCCACGTTGCAGATCGGGCTGCATCCGCTGAAGAAAGGGCTGAAGCGAAGAGCCTTCGGCGGCATGCCGCTGCTGATGCTCGAAGCGCAGTCTGCGGGCGAGCTCGCGTTCAGTCGTGACGCCCCCGGGCACATCGCCGCCTTACATCTGCAGCCTGGGCAGGGCATGGTTGTGCGCGAGCACCAGTTCCTGGCCGCCACCGGCGGAATCCAGTACGACTACAGCCGGATCAAGGGCTTCGCTAACGCACTCTACGGCGGCGGCTTCTTCGTCGACGAGTTCTTCGCCGGCGACCACGAGGGGGTGGTTTGGATCCATGGCTACGGCAACCTGTTCGAGAAGCAGCTGGAGCCGGGAGAGTCGATCGACATCGAGCCCGGAGGGTGGGTCTACCGCGACCACAGCGTGCAGATGTCCCAGGAGGTCTACGGCTTCAAGACCGGCTTGCTCAGCGGCGGTGGCGGGAACCTGGTGTTCAACCGATTCACCGGACCGGGTCGTGTCTGCTTGCAGAGCGCGTACTTCCACCCTCCGGTGGCCGAGGGAGCCGCCGGAAACGCGCAGCGTGACAGCAGCGGACTGGGCGGCATCGTCGGTGGGCTGCTCAACAATTGACGTCAGCGCCAAGCCACCGCACCGCCGCCCGGCCACCTGAATGTTCGCTCCCGGTCACCTGTCCGAGCACCCGCTGCCGCCGGGGATCGTCGGCGCGCTCGGTCTAGCCGGTTACCAGCTGCTGGTCGAGGTCGCCGGTGTCGGCGCCGGCCGGATCGGCTCGCACGCCTTCCTGCTCGTGACGCCCGATCCCGACCCAGCGCTTCCCGACGCGGGTACGCAGATCTCTCTACACCAGCCGCGCCTGCGCGACGAGGCCGAGGCCGCCGCCTTCGTGCAGCTGGCGGCCCAGCTGGGCTATCTGCGGCTGTCGGGATATCGGCTGGCGCTGGAGCGAACCGGCCTGCGCAGCAAGATCAACCTCGTCAACCCGGCCACCGGCGCCGTCGCCGCCACGATCCCCGACCGTCAACCCGGCAGGCTGTTCGGAGGCGCCATGGGCGCGATGCGGCTTCTGGCAGCCACGAGGTCGCTGCCGCCGGCGGGACCACCGCCCGACACTCGTAACCCTGAACTGCTGCGCGGGGTGCTGCTGGCGCTGGCGCTGGGAGACGATTCGCTCACCGGCACGGAGGCGGCCGAGGTCGCCGATCGTGCACTGACCCTGGTGCAGGAAAACCCCCAGCTGCCCCCGCCGGCGGCGCTCGCGGCGGCCAAAGAGCAGGGTTGACACTGGCAACGGCGAGGGAGGTCATGCCGGCCCCACCCGGATCAGGGGCTTGCCGCGACGAGTGATGGTCAGGATGTGGCCGCCGGCTGCCTGGTCGATCCAGTAGCCGAGCTGATCACGAAAGCGGTTGACACCGAGTGATGACGGTCGATCGACCAGGAGCGAAGTGGAGCTAGCCGGGCTCGAACCGGCGACCTCGTGACTGCCAGTCACGCGCTCTTCCAACTGAGCTATAGCCCCGTCGAATGGGAAATCCTCAGCTAGGTTAGTACACGACTGCTGCGAGTTGCGAGGAGGCCGCAGTCGGAGCCACAACTCCCTTCTGTTCACGCAAAGCGCGGCGGGTAGCAAGAACGCCCGGTCAAGCTCGCCGCAATAGATTCCGAAGAGGTCGACCTCGCCGTCGCTGTAGGTGGTGCGCACGTAGCCAGCCGGAGAGCACCAGGTGCTGCCGATGCGGACGATGACTACGTCTCCTTCGCGTCCAAGCGATCCCCACTTGCACTGCACTCGCATCAGTCGCCCGGCGATGTCGAACACGAGATCGGCGCGGGAGTGCTCGCTGACCGGACGATAGACGGGCACGTCGAGCTTCGCCGCCGCGGCGGCGATCTCCAACTCGGCGACGGCCCCCTTCTGGTTGGTGCTGGGCACGAACATATGTTCGCATGGTGCTCGGATGGAGACGGGTGGGCTGCGACCGCTATCCCGGCGGAATGAACTCGGGGACGTCCAGGTCGTCCCGCGTCGCCTCGGGCTCGCGGTCTCGACGAGGTGCAGACCGCCGCGGGCGCTCCACGGCGCCCGCCGGATCCGGTCCGACGTCGGCCTCGGCCCGGTCGAGCTCGGCCACCATCTGCGAATGGATCCTCTGCACGTCGCCCAGCAGCCGCTGGGCGTTGGCGCGCAACGAATCGCCCATCTCCCGCAGGTTGCCGACAAGCTGGGTCCCCTCGCTGCGCACCGCTCCCGCGGTGACGCGCGCGTCCCGCAGTAGTTCGCGCGCGCGCTGCTCGGCCTCCTCACGCAGCTTGGTCGCATCGGTGGTCGCTTGCGCCAGCGTGCTCTCGGCATTCTCCTGGGCCCGCGCGACGACGGTCAGAGCCTCGCCGGTCGCCGCCGTCTTCGCCTGCTCGCCCTCCGCACGCGCGGCAGAGAGCAGCTGCTCGGCTTCCTGACGTGCCTGGCTGAGGATGTCTGCGGCCTCCTCCTCGGCGGCGCGAACGCGATTGTCCGCCGCTCGGTCAGCCTCGGCGATTCGCTCGCGCAGCTGGCGCTCGGCCTCGGCGCGGATCCGCTCGGCGGCGGACTCGGCGGCGGCGACGATCGCCCCGACTCGATCGGCGGCCGCGGTGGCCTGGCCTGCGGCGGCACCGGTGGCCCGGCCTGGAGCGGCCTGTCCCGGGTCCGGCCGGCTGGGTTGGCCTGGCGCGGGAACAGGACCGGTGGGGGTGGAAGGTTCGTCGGCCACGGCGGCCGATGGTATTGACGGACCCCACGCCCCGCGCAACAAAGCGACCGTTCCTCAGGCCCGGCAACGCGAAGGTAACCTCCTGGAACCCTATGTCTGACGGCCGTTACGACCCCAAGCTGATCGAGCCCAAGTGGCAGGAGCTGTGGGCACGGGAGCGAACCTGGGAGGTCTCCAATGAGGAGGCGGGACACTCGGGGCGGCAGGTCACGCCGGAGAAGTCATACGTGCTGGAGATGCTGCCCTA
This sequence comes from uncultured Solirubrobacterales bacterium, assembly GCA_963787535.1. Classification (GTDB taxonomy): domain Bacteria; phylum Actinomycetota; class Thermoleophilia; order Solirubrobacterales; family Solirubrobacteraceae; genus Palsa-465. The sequence continues at coordinate 620,745 of CAWBDB010000005.1, read as the reverse complement.
CCCCAGTGGCGAGCCGCACATCGGCCATCTCAAGAACTACGCGCTGGGCGACGCGATCGCCCATTTTCATCGCCGTACCGGCCGGCACGTGTTGCATCCGATGGGCTACGACGCATTCGGCCTGCCGGCTGAGAACCACGCCATCAGGACCGGAGTCCATCCCCGGCGCTCCACCGATGAGTCGATTGCCGCCTTCCAACGTGCCTTCCGTTCCTGGGGCATCTCGATCGACTGGTCCCGGGAGGTGGCGACCCACGAGCCCAGCTACTACCGCTGGACGCAGTGGATCTTCCTCAAGCTCTACGAGCGGGGGCTGGCGTATCGTCAGGAGGCGGCGGTCAAGTGGTGTCCCAACGACGCCACCGTGCTCGCCAACGAGCAGGTGATCGACGGACGCTGCGAACGCTGCGGAGCCGAGGTAGAGCTGCGCCAGCTGGAGCAGTGGTTCTTCCGGATCACAGACTACGCCGACCGTCTGCTCGATGATCTGGATGACCTGCACTGGCCCGAGCACGTCAAGTCGATGCAGCGCAACTGGATCGGGCGCAGCAGCGGGGCCGAAGTCACCTTCCGCTGCGAGCAGCTGGGGATCGACTATCCCGTCTTCACCACGCGCCCCGACACGCTGTTCGGCGCGACGTTCTTCGTCATGGCACCAGAGCACCCCGATGTGTTCAGGCTGGCGGCTGGAACCGATCGCGAGCAGGAGGTCCACGCCTATGTCAACCGGGTGACCAACGAATCGGTGCAGGAGCGCGGCGCGGCGGACAAGCAGAAGACCGGCGTGGCCCTCGGGCGGACGGTCACCAATCCCGTCAACGGCGAAGAGATTCCTATGTTCGTCGCCGACTACGTGCTGATGGAGTACGGGACCGGCGCGATCATGGCGGTACCGGCCCACGACGACCGCGACCACGCGTTCGCCCACACATTCGGGCTGCCGATCAGGCGGGTGATCGGCTCTGAGGACGACGAGCTGCCGTACACCGGAGACGGTCCGATGGTCAACTCGGGCGAGTTCGACGGGATCGACAACCGGCAGGCCTACGACGCGATCGTGCAGTGGCTGGACCGGGAGGGCCGCGGCCACGCTTCGGTCAGCTTTCGTCTCCGGGACTGGCTGCTCTCCCGGCAGCGCTACTGGGGCTGCCCGATCCCGATCGTCTACTGCCAGCGGTGCGGGATGGTGCCGGTCCCGGAGGATCAGCTGCCGGTTCAGTTGCCCGAGATCGACGACTACCAGCCCCGCGGCCGCTCGCCTCTGGCTACCGCCGAGGACTGGGTGCGGACACGCTGCCCGAGTTGCGGAGGTGATGCTCGCCGCGAGACCGACACGATGGACACGTTCGTTGACTCCTCCTGGTACTTCCTGCGCTACTGCGACGCACGTAACGACGAGGCGGCCTGGGACCGCCAGGTGGTAGGGGCTTGGATGCCGGTCGACCAGTACATCGGCGGGGTTGAGCACGCGATCCTGCACCTGATGTACGCGCGCTTCTTCGTCAAGGCGCTCGCGGACATGGAACTGCTTGACGCCCAGGAGCCGTTCCACGCGCTGTTCACGCAGGGGATGATCCTGGGCCCAGACGGCCACAAGATGTCCAAGTCGCAGGGGAACGTGATCAGCCCGATGCCGATCGTCGAGCGCTACGGCGCCGATGCCGCCCGCTGCTACATCCTGTTCATCGGTCCTCCCGACCAGGACGCCGCTTGGTCTGAAAGCTCGCTGGCCGGGGTGCACAGGTTCCTGTCGCGTCTATGGCGGCTGGGCAGCGAGATAAGCACCGGGCGGCCACTCGATCAACTAGGAGAAGTCGTTGCCCCGTCCGCTCCTGAGGGGGACTCGCTCACGATCATGCGCAAGGCCAACTGGGCCATCGACAAGGTTACCCGCGACATGACCGATCGCTTTGCCTTCAACACAGCCTTGGCGGCGATCATGGAGTTGGTCAACGAGCTCTACCGCCCTGGCCTCGATGCCGACTTCGCTGCCCGACGCTTTGCCGTGGCCACGGCGGCATCGCTGGTGTTCCCGTTCGCCCCGCATCTGGGTTCTGAGGTCTACGAGCAGGTGAGTGGTGAGCGAGTGTGGGAGCAGCCCTGGCCCGACGCCGATCCCTCGATGCTCCAGACCGAGACCTTCGAGCTCGTCTGTCAGGTCAACGGCAAGGTGCGCGACCGCGTCGCCGCGCCTACCGGCGCAGCACGGGACGAGCTGGAGCAGCTGTGCCTGAACACCAGTGGCGTACAGGCCCACCTCGATGGTCGTGAGCCGATAAGGGTGATCGTCGTCCCGGACAAGCTGGTCAACGTCGTCATTCGCTAGCTCCGTGGACGCCGAGGTCTACGTCGCGGTGGTGGGACCGGAGGACGCCGGCGCGCGTGAGGTGCAGGGTGCGGAGAGCGTCGGACGGAAGCTGGCCCAGGCCGGCGCGGTGGTCCTCACCGGCGGTCTCGGTGGTGTCATGGCCGCCGCCAGCCGCGGCGCCCAGAACGTGGGAGGGTTGACCGTGGGCCTGCTTCCGGGAACCGCGCGGAGCGCGGCCAACCAGTGGGTGACGGTGGCGCTGGCCACCGGCCTTGGGGAGCTGCGCAACGGACTGCTGGTCCGCAGCGCGGATGCGATGATCGCGATCGGAGGTGCCTACGGCACGTTGTCAGAGGTCGCGCTGGCGCTGAAGACCGAAGTGCCCGTGGTCGGTCTGTGGACATGGGCGATCGACGGCGTCGTACAGGCCCGCTCGGCGATCGAGGCGACCGAGCTCGCGCTGAGCCTGGCCGAGAGCGGGAGGCGGTAGGGCTGTCGCCGGCCGGGCCTAGACTGCGGCGGGATGGTCACGTTCAAGCCCGCATACCTGATCCACGGCGATGACCACGGGCGGATCGCCGAACGTCGCAAACGACTGCGCGAGTTGGCCGAGGCGCAGAGCGGGGCGCAGGGAATCGAGCTGCTGGAAGGTGAGGACAGCAGTCCCGAGGCGGTCGCCTACGCGCTCAGCGCGATGACCTTCGCCGTTGGGCGGCGCTTCATCATCGTCGACGGAGTCGAGCGCTGGAAGGACAAGGATCTGGAGCCACTGCAAGGCGCACTGGCCGCCATCCCACCCGACACCACGGTCGCTTTCTTCGCCCGCGAGGACAGCCGCAGCCGGACTTCGCAGCGCTTGCACAAGGCGGTGGAGCAGGTCGGGGGGGACGTGAGTGCCGAGGAGAGTGTGAAGCTCTGGGAGCTGCCGAAGTGGGTGATCGCTCGCGCCCGGGAGCTGCAGCTGATGCTCGAACCCGATGCCGCTCGGGCGCTGATCGGGCAGGTCGGCGAGCGTCAGCAGCGTCTGCTGCGCGAGCTGGAGAAGCTGTCCCTCGGCTCTGGCTCGGGGGCCAGCCTGGACGCCGAGGAGGTAGAGGAGCTGACGGCCCTTTCGGCGGAGCGCCGGGCGTGGTCCCTGGCGGACAGCCTCGTCGGGGGGACGCACGAGCGGCGCTCGGGCTCTATCTGGCGCTGCGATCGGGCGGCGAGCGGCTTCCGGGGCTGTTGTACTGGATGAGTCAGCGCGTGCGGATCGCCCACGACGTGGCGCGGGCAATCGAGGAGGGCGAGCCGGCCGCGCAGATCAAGCGGGGGCTGCGGATGCCGGCGCGCGCAGCCGATCGGCTGATCGCCGACGCCAGGCGCACCGGTGCAGAGCGGCTGCGCCAGGCGGTGGTGGAGATCGCCGATCTGGAGCTGGCCTCCCGGGGGGGCGCATCCGGCGCCGGCGCGGAGGACACGGCAGCAGTGCTGGCCATTTGCCGAATTGCCGCCTGAGGCTGAGCCCCTCGGACTCGTCGCCGGGCAGGACTCCTCGGACTCGGTCGCCGGGCAGGGCTCCTCGGACTCGGTTCGCCGGGGAGGGCTGACTCGGCCCGCTCGCCCGGAGGCGGAGCACCCGGGCCGATCAGGCGGGGCTACCGCGCCGCAAGCGGGCCGCGCGGGACTTCTTGCGTGCGCCGGTGTTGCGGTGAAGCGCCCCGCGCTTGACGGCCTTGTCGATCGTCTGCACAAGCCCACGATGCTCGCTCTCGACAGCCGCTTCGTCGCCACCCTGCACCGCGGCCTCCAGGCGCCGGAAGCACGTCTTGATTCTCGACGTGTAGCGGCGGTTCTCCAAACGTTCACGCTCGGCGCGCAGGATCCGCTTCTTCTGTGAATGGATGTTAGCCATGAGGGCTCGGACTGAAAAAAACCGCGGTCGGCTCGCCGCGGGTGCGTCCGTACTATAGCGCCCCCGTGGACGACGATTCGACCGCCGCGACCGCTCCACTCCGCCGTCGCCGGCTGAGTGTGAACACGGCGATCTTCGCCATCGCTACCGGATTGTCTCGAATCGCCGGGCTCGGCCGTGAGATCGTGGCCGCGAGCTACTTCGGCACTGGCGGTCCGGCGTCGGCGTTCACGATCGCGTCGCAGATCCCGAACCTGATGTCGAACCTGTTCGCGCAGGCTGCCCTGTCAGCGGCCTTCGTTCCCGTGTTCACCGATCTGCTCCAGCAGGGGCGAAAGCGCGAGGCGTTTCGGTTGGCCTCAACCTTGTTCTGGATCATCCTGATCGCTCTGGGGGCGCTGACGGCGATCGGAATCCTGGCCGCCGGCGTGATCATGCCGCTGTTCACCGGCAGCACTTTTGATCATTCCCTTGACGCACTGACCGCAGGCCTGGCTCAGGTGCTGTTCCCGGTGGTGCTGCTACTCGGCCTGACCGGGCTGCTGGTGGGAATCCTGCAGTCCTACGACGAGTTCACGATCCCGGCACTGGCGCCCGCTGTCTGGAACCTGGTCATCCTGGTCGTGCTGGTGGCGCTGCACGACCACTTCCACGGCGGCCAGCGCCTGTATGCGTACGCGATCGCGTGGCTGGTGGCCACCATCTTGCAGCTGGTGATGGTCGCCTCGGCGCTGCGGCGTATCGACTTTCGTCTGCAGCTTTCGATCGACTGGCGTGACCCGCGCGTGCGCCAAGTGTTCACGCTGATGCTGCCGGTGACCATCGGGCTGGGGATCGTCAACCTCGACCAGCTGCTCAACTCGGTGTTCGGCACGCTGGTCTCCAGCCAGGCCCCGCGAGCGATCGACAACGCCTTCCGCATCTACATGCTGCCGCAGGGAGTGTTCAGCGTGGCGGTGGCGACGGTTCTGTTCCCGACGCTCAGCCGGCAGGCGGCGAGCGGCGACGTCGCCGGGATGCGCCGCGCCGTCGGCAACGGGATGCGGCAGATCAACCTCCTGTTGATCCCGGCGGCGGCGCTGATGATGGTGCTGGCGACTCCGATCACGCGGCTGGTGTTCCAGCGCGGTCACTTTGGCGCCACGTCCACCCACCTGGTGTCGATCGCGCTGTTCTGGTTTGCCTTCAGCCTCCCGTTCGGGGGACTGAACCTGCTGCTGACGCGGACGTTCTTCGCCGTCAAGCGGCCGTGGATCCCGACCGGGCTGGCGGCGCTGAACATGATCGTCGATGTGATCGTCAGCGTCGCGCTGTACAAGCCGCTGGGCATCGCCGGCCTGGTGATCGGGACGGCGGCCGCGAACGCAGTGATGACGGGGCTGCAGATCCGCCGGCTGAGGCGCGGCTTCAACGACCAGCTGGAGGGGGCGCAGACGGTGATGATCACGACCAGGATCCTGATCGCCTCAGCCTTGCTCGGTGGCCTCTCCTGGGCCCTGTGGAAGGGGCTCGATGCGCTGCTGGGTCGATCGCTGCCAGGTCAGCTGATCTCGGTCGGCGTGGCCATCGGCGTCGGGATCGCGTTCTATGGGAAGGCGGTGCTGAGCATGCGCATTCCTGAGGCGCGACAGATCGAGGCGCTCGTGGTGGGGCGCTTGCGCCACTCGACGAGGTAGTCTCTGGCCGCCTTGACCGACCTCCGTGATCTCTACACGCGCCATCTCGCGGACCCGCGTCGGGAGCGCGGGTTCCTCAGCGCGTTGGGGTTCACGACCGCGTTTGCCAGCGCGCGCGGCATCACGCACGCGATCAGGGCCGGCGTGGGTCCGTTCGGCAACATCAGTGCCGGCGGTACGCACATCCACCACAGCACCTTCGGCATCCTCGGCCTGCTGGGAATCGGCTATGCCTGGACCTACCAGCGGGGGGTGGGCGTAGATCCAGGGCCCCGCTGGGGTTCTCGCGTCAGCGCCAGCGCCTATGGCATCGCCTCTGCCCTGACCCTGGACGAATTCGCGCTGTGGCTGGACCTCAAGGACGACTACTGGGATCAGCAGGGGCGCAAGTCGATCGATGCGGTGGCAGTCTTCGCCGGCTTGCTGACCATGAGCTTTGCCGGGCGCGGCGCTTTAAAAGAACTCGGGCTGCTGCCCGAGGCGATTGCGCGCCTGATCTAGCGGACCGCCCGACCCGCTCCAAGCCGGAGACCGACGCTAGACAGGGGTCCGGGGGGCAAGTCACCCATCCGCGCACCAGGCCGCCCGCGCCCCAGCTACTCCGCGCACCAGCCTATCCCGGGCAACATCCCACCCGCTCGCGCCTCACCGCGTAATCCGTCAAGCGCTCGGGCATGAGGACCCGCGCCGAATACCCTCTTGGGCGATGCCCGACCAGGCGCACATCCGCAACTTCTCGATCATCGCCCACATCGACCACGGCAAGTCGACGCTGGCCGACCGGATCCTGGAGCTCACTCATACCGTCAATCCTCGGGCGATGCGCGCGCAGCTGCTGGACTCGATGGACCTGGAGCGCGAGCGCGGGATCACGATCAAGGCTCAAGCGGTTCGGGTGTTCTACGAGGCCGGGGATGGACAGACCTACCAGCTGCACCTGATCGACACCCCCGGTCACGTCGACTTCACCTATGAGGTCTCGCGCTCGCTTGCTGCCTGCGAGGGCGCGCTGCTCGTCGTCGATGCCTCGCAGGGGGTGGAGGCACAAACCGTGGCCAACACCTACCTGGCGATCGAGTCGGGGCTGGAGCTGATCCCGTGCCTGAACAAGGTGGATCTTCCCGGAGCGGAGCCGGAGCGGGTGGCCGGCGAGGTGGCCGACCTGATCGGCGAGCCCGCCGACTCCGTCCGCCGAATCAGCGCCAAGACCGGCGACGGGGTCACCGAGGTGCTCGACGAGTTGATCGCTCGTGTGCCCTCGCCGCCGGGGGACCCGGACAAGCCGCCGCGGGCGCTGATCTTCGACTCCGAGTTCGACCAGTACCGTGGCGTGATCGCCTACATCCGGGTCGTCGACGGTACCTTCAACCGGGGCGAGGCGATCAAGGCGATGCAGGCGGGGATAGAGGCCGAGATCGACGACATCGGCTTCTTCACCCCGAAGCTGACCTCGGCCCAGCGCCTCACCGTCGGTGAAGTCGGCTTCCTCATCACCGGGATCAAGGACGTGAGCAAGCTGCGCGTGGGCGACACGCTGACCGTCAAGGCGAGGCCCGCGGACGAGCCACTGCCGGGCTACCGGGAGGTAAAGCCGATGGTCTTCTGCGGCCTGTTCCCGATCGTCTCCGACGACTACCCGGACCTGCGCGACGCGCTGGAGAAGCTGAGCCTCAACGACGCTGCCCTGAGCTGGGAGCCCGAGACCTCCGACGCGCTCGGGTTCGGCTTTCGCTGCGGCTTCCTGGGACTGCTGCACATGGACATCGTCCGCGAGCGCCTGGAGCGCGAGTACGACCTGGAGCTATTGGCGACGATGCCCAGCGTCGAGTACGAGGTGACCCTCACCGACGGCAGCATCCACGCCGTGCACAGCCCTAACGACATGCCCGATCCGAGCAAGGTGCAGGAAATCCGCGAGCCGTACATCCGAGCCTCGATCCTCACCCCCAAGGGGTACGTGGGGCAGATCATGGAGCTCTGTCAGGATCGTCGCGGCGAGCACGCGGGGATGCACTTCCTCTCCCAGGAGCGCGTGCAGATGACCTACGACCTGCCCCTGGCCGAGATCGTGCTCGACTTCTTCGACCAGCTGAAATCCCGCTCGCGCGGTTATGCCTCGTTGGACTATGACCTGCTCGGGCGGCGGGAGTCCGACCTGGTCAAGCTGGACATCCTGCTGGCAGGCGAGCCGATCGACGCGCTGTCGATGCTGGTGCATCGCTCCAAGGCTTATGACGCCGGGCGGACCCTGACCGAGAAGCTGCGCGCGAAGATCCCGCGCCAGCAGTACGACGTGCCGATCCAGGCGGCAATCGGCTCCCGGATCGTCGCCCGGGAGACGATCAAGGCGTTCCGCAAGGACGTGACGGCAAAGTGCTACGGGGGCGACATCACCCGCAAACGCAAGCTGCTGGAGCAGCAGAAGAAGGGCAAGCAGCGCATGAAGCAGGTGGGCCGGATCGAGGTGCCCCAGGAGGCCTTCCTGGCCGTGCTCGAGCTGGGCGAGAAGAGCTGACCCCGCTCCGCGCGCCCGAGCGAGCGATCTGACGTTGAGCTGAGGGCGACCCGCGCGGTCCCCGCCGATCACGCGATCGTGCACCGAAGGCGTAGGCTTGGGCCGTGAGCAGCGACGGCCCGGCGCGGGACATCGACCTGGTGGCGGCTTCGCTGCGGGCCGATCGCGGTGACCTGCCGGCATTCGTCGAAGGTCTGGCCGGCAAGCTTCAGGACGCCCTCCCGGGGATGGTCGAGGTACAGCGGCAGCGCTCAGGCCTGGTAGGCCCCAAGCACCCCCGCTCGATCACGATCGAGACGGCCAGCGAGCGGCTCGAGCTTCAGGTCGATCACCGCGGCGCGCTCCAAACCCACCGCGCCTCGATCTCCGGGGGGATCGTGCTCAAGCGTGAGGCGCTGGACATCGAGGCCTGGCTGACGAGGCTCGGCGGGGTCCTGGTGGAGCAGGCTGACCGGGATCAACGGACCAGGCAGGCGCTCGAGCGCCTGCTGATCGGATAGCAGAGGCGAAGGGATTCCTGAAGCGAGACGACGGCGCCGGGCCGCCGGATCAGGCGGAGGCGCGGCTAAAGCGCGCCGCGCCGCCCGACGAACCGCATATGCGCTTGGGGGTGGTGGCGCACACCCGTCCGGCGCCCGCGGCCGAAGAACCACCAGCCCGCCAGCACCCACATGGCCCACGCGGCGAAGAGGCCCGTGATCAGCAGGGCCGCGACGGCGAGCATCGCCACCGCAGCCGCCATCACCATGGCCACAGTTGCGGCGCTGGTGAGCGTGGAGATCTGCCGCCGGGGCCGTGTCGCCACCCGCCGGCTCGGCAGGTCGGCGACGAGCACGTCGAGCTCTCCGTACGTGCGCGCTCGCAGTGCCCGGGCCAGCCGCTCCTCGAGCTCCTCGGCCAGCAACCGGCCGTCGGCGGTAGCCTGGCGCAGGCGCTCGGCGACGAACTCGCGCTCGGCGTCGGAGGCTCTCAGATTGCGCCGCTGGGCCATCCCTGAAGGCTAGCGCGCCGGGCTCGCCTCGACAACATCTCCCGAGGCCGCCTCGATCGCGCTGCCGGCAGGCGGCACGCAGTACATCCCTTCCGAGAAGCCCTCTCCCTCGATGCCCAGGGCCCAATTGGAGCGGCTGTAGAGGTTCTCCAAGGCGATCGCCATCGTCAGCTCGACAATCTGCCGTTCGTCGAAGCGGGCGCGCAGCCGGGCAAACAGCTCGTCTGAGACCTCGACCGGGGTGCGGGTCATCGCCTCCGCGTATTCCAGCACCAGACGCTCGGTCTCGCCGAATCGTGACGACTCCCGCCACCGGCTGAGCTCCCGCAGGTCCTGCTCGGGACAGCCGGCCTCCTGGGCCAGTCGCGAGCCGAAGTCAAGGCACCACTCGCAGCCGATGAGCTGGGACACCCGGAGCATGGCCAGATGCTTGAACCGCGGCGGTACCGAGCGCGAGAAGCGTTCCAGGGCCAGCGACAGCGCCCCGTAGCCGGTCAGCAGCGGCCGGTGGTGGGCGACGATCTCGGTGGGCGCCAGCGTCCTACCGTAGAAGCGACGGGCTGCCGCGTAGGTCAGCCGGCGGATCGGGTCGAGCCCGTGAGGCTCGGCCGCCTTGATGCGGGCCATCCTCTCACCTCCTGTTGGTTGCGGGTGGCGATCACCATCGCCGCGATGACGAGCATCAGCTCCAGGGCAAAAGCGCCGAGGCTGGCGATGTTGTCGGCCGTCGAGAGGCTGTCGGTCGTGGTCAGGTGGTAGGCGAAGTGGGGGACGGTCGCCACCAGGAAGGCGATCCCGGCCACGAGCACCAGCTGCGTCCCGAACCAGATCGCGGCGGCGAGCATCAGCACCGCCAGGCCAAGCGAGGCGGCTGCGTAGTCACGGACCAGATGCTCGTTGTAGGGCCCCAGCGCCGATACCCAGTGGTGACCGGCTCCCGGGAAATCGTCGAAGAACCCGCGGGGGGAGACGAGGCCCCAGATTCCGACCTGCGCCTGCGCTGCCGCCACCAGCGCCAGTGCGGCGCGGCCCGCGATCATGCCGGCGCTCCGGCGCCCGTGCCCGCTCCGGCGCGGACTCGGCCATGGCTTCCCTGTGCCGCTGCCACCGCCAGCCGGCTGGCCTCCACCGCGCCAGCCCAGGCAATCTCGGACAGGCAGCCGGGGGCCGCGACCATGTCGCCGGCCAGGAACACGCCATGGCCGCGGTCGACCGCGGGCCGGTCCCGCCAGGTCTGCCCGGGCATGTCCAGCGCCCCGGTGCGCCCGTCCATCAGCTGTCGCCGCCGCCAGGTCTCCCGCTGGCGCCAGTCGGCGAACGCAGCGTCGAGCAGCCGCTCCAGCCGAGCTGCCGCTGAGTCAGCTGACTCCTCCGGACGCACTGGCATCTGCGCCTGGATCAGCTCCTCCCCAGAGGGAGCCAGGGAGGGGTCAGACGCGGTGTAGCGCTCTGCCCAGCCCGCCTCCTGGAGGTCGACGACGACGAATGGGTCCCCGCGGCGCCGGCTCAGGGCCAGGTCGATGCACACCGACTTCCCGCTCAGCCACCGCAGCGAAGGATCATCCAGCAGCTCCCGGGCCTGCGCCAGCTCGGTGGCCGCGATCACCGGCGCAGCCGGGAGTTCGGTGACTCGATGCCCGGTTTGCACTCCGACCCCGAGCCTCCGCGCGCGACCAGCCAGCAGCTCGATGATCGTGCTCCAGCCGCCGATCGGAAACCGGGCGCTGGGGGGCGCCGACAGCAGCCCCCGAACCAGCGGCCCCCACAGGAACGCCGCCGAAAGCTCCCCTGGGTCATGGTGGTAGGTGAGGATTCCGGCGCTGCGGGCGAGGGTTTGCGCGGCATCGGCGCCGACGTGAGCGGCGGCCCAGGTGCGGAAGTCCACATCGACCGGCGCCGCCCGCCCGCGCAGCCGCAGTGCCGCCACCGCAGCGCCGACCGCCGGCACCCGTCGGATCTCATCGTGCCAACGAAAGCGCGCGCCGGAGAGCGGCGGGCGCACGTGGGGAGGGAGCAGATCTCGCTCGGCGAGCCAGCGCCAGAACGGGCTGCCGGACAGCAGCGCGTGGGGGCCGAGATTGGCCTTGTAGGGGCCCTCGGTGCTGCGTGCCCGGCCACCCAGCTGTTCGTGGGCTTCCAGCAGCCGCACGGGGACACCCTGCTCGGCGCAGGAGATCGCTGCGGTGAGTCCGGCGATCCCACCGCCGATGACCGTGATGGTTTTCATGACAGTCAGCCTAGACCGGCAACTGGCACGTTGTTAAGGTCCAGTCGTGACGCACGGAGCAGAGCCAGTTTCCGATCGAGGCCTCCTGCTGAGGCTCGAGCGGGGAAGCGGTCTGGCGCTCCACGAGCAGCTCGAGCAGCGCCTACGCGCGGACATCCGGGCTCGACGGCTTCACGCGGGGATGCGGCTGCCGTCTTCGCGGACGCTGGCCACCGCGCTTGGCGTCTCCCGCGGGGTGGTGCTGGAGGCCTATTCGCAGCTTGTCGCCGAGGGTTACCTGGTCGCCTCCCAGGGCGCGCCGACGCGCGTTGCCGACGCGCCGAGTGCCGAGCGTGCTCCGCTGCCGGCCGCCTCGCTGCAGCGCGGCTACCGGGTCAGCTTCGATGCCGGCGCTCCCGACCTGAGCTCGTTTCCGCGGGCGGACTGGCTGCGCTCGGTGCGGGCGGCGCTGAACCAGGCTCCGTTCGCGGTGCTCGGGCGGGGCGATCCTCGAGGCCTGCCCCGCCTGCGTGACGAGCTGATGAGCTACCTCAGCCGCGTGCGAGCGGCGGCGCCGGAGCCCGAGCACACGATCGTCTGCGCGGGCTTCACCCAGGGGTTCGCACTGTTGTGCCGGACTCTGCGTGACCGGGGCCTGGAGCAGATCGCCGTCGAGGAGCCCGGCTGGCTCGGGCACCGGCTGATCGCCGAGCGGGCCGGCCTGGACCCGGTCGCGATCCCCGTCGACGAGCATGGGATCTCGGTCCCGGCGCTGTCACGCTCAGGCTGTGAGGCGGTGGTGATCACTCCGGCTCACCAATTCCCCACCGGGGTCGTGCTCGACTCCGAGCGCCGAGCTGGGCTGTTGGAGTGGGCCGAGGAGCGGGATGCGTTGATCGTCGAGGACGACTACGACTCCGAGCTGCGCCTGGACCGGGAGGCCGTCGGGGCGCTACAGGGGCTGACGCCAGAACGCGTCTGCCACATCGGTTCGTTCAGCCAGCGGCTCGCGCCGGGCCTGGCCCTCGGCTGGATCCTGTCGCCGTCGTGGCTGACCGGCGCGCTGACCTACGAGAAGGCCACGGCCGACGGAGCGACGCCCGTGGTGGAGCAGCTGGCGCTGGCCGACTTCCTCGCTCGCGGCGGACTGGAACGGCATCTGCGGCGGATGCGCCTGGTCTACCGGGAGCGCCGCCAAGCGCTGGTGGCGCTGTTGGCGGAATTGATCCCGTCAGCGCGCGTCAGCGGCGTCACCGCGGGGGTGTTCGCGCTGGTGCAGATGCCCGACGGGATCGTCGAGGAGCGCCTGGTGGCTGCGGCCGCCGCCAAGGGCGTGCTGGTGGAGGGGCTGGGCACCCATTGCGTGGAACCGGGTCGGGATCCGGGGCTGGTGCTGGGCTATGGGAACGTGTCCCGCGCCTCGCTGCGCTACGGCGTCGAGGTGCTGGGGCGGTGCGCCTGCTCGTCGCGCCGTGACTCCGATTGCCGCACCCCGATCGGCAGGCCACGAGGTCAGCTGGCAGCAGCCACGTCGATCGCGCCCACGCCCGCTCAGGGGGCGTGTGAGAATCCCGACTGATGGATCTCGGCCTGCGCGAGCGAGCCTGCGTGATCACCGGCGCATCGCGTGGGATCGGTGCCGCGGCCGCGGAGACGCTGGCCGGCGAAGGCGCATCGCTGCTGCTGATCGGTCGGGACGCCGGGCAGCTGGAGGCCGCGGTGCGGCGGTGCCGGGACTTGGACACTCGGGCCGAGGCACTGGTGCTCGATGTCACCGGCGCCGCGGCCGGGGAGCGGGCCCTGCAGGAATGCGTCAGCCGCTTCGGCCGGATCGACGCGCTGGTCAACAACGCCGGCACCAGCTCGGTGCGTGCGCTGGAGGATCTGACCGACGAGGAGTGGCAGCAGCAGTGGCAGCTGCATGTGATGGCGCCGATGCGGATGATGCGCGCTGCAGCGCCGGCGATGGCCGAGCGCGGCTGGGGACGGATCGTCAACGTCTGCTCCTCCTCGGGCAAGCGGCCCTCGCAGACCAACCTCGCCTACTCGGTGACCAAGGCGGCGGAGCTCTCGCTTTCTCGTGCGTTCGCGGACCGCTTCGCCGGCCAGGGGGTGCTGGTCAACGCGCTCGCCCCAGGACCGATCGGCAGCGAGCTGTGGCTGGCCGACGGCGGCTTGGCTGACCAGCAGGCCCGGGCGCACGGAGGCACGCGCCAGCAGGTGCTCGACTCCACCGCGGCCAAGATCCCCTTGGGCCGGCTGGGCACCGAGGAGGAGGTGGCGGCGGTGATCGCGTTCCTGTGCTCGGAGCGTGCCGCCAACGTCGCCGGCGCCGCCTGGTCGGTGGACGGCGGGTCGGTTCCGGTGATCATCTGAGAGACTGGCGCTATGGCCGTGAACACCGGCGCGCTGGGCAAGCGCTATGAGCCAGTCACCTATGCCGTCGGCCGAGAGAAGATCCGTGAGTACGCGGCCGCGGTGGGCGAGACGAATCCCCTGCACCACGACCTGGGGGCGGCACGGGCTGCGGGCTACGCCGACCTGGTCGCGCCGCCGATGTTCGCGGTGGTGTACTCGTCGCGGGCGGTGGTCCCGGCGCTGTTCGATGCCGAGGTCGGGATCGACTTCGCGATGATGGTCCACGGCGCGCAGGAGTTCCGGTGGGGGCCGCTGGTGATCGCCGGCGATGAGATCATCACCACCGCCACGGTCAAGGACATCTCCGAGCGCGGTGGGATGAGCTTCTTCGTATTCGAGTCGGTGTCGGAGAACGAGCGCGGGGCGACCGTGTGTATCGGCACCTGGACGAACATCGTCCGGGGGGCGGCATGACTCTGGAGGCGGGCGACCCGATCGAGCTGACGGTCACACCGGATCGGTTCGTGACCGTTCGCTACGCCGGTGCCAGTGGAGACTTCAACCCGATTCATATCGACGAGGACTTTGCCCGTCAGGTCGGACTGCCCGGTCGCATCCTTCACGGACTGTGGACGATGGCACAGGTGGCCCGCGCCCACACCGAGGCCGCGGGTGGGCCGGAGGCGCTCAAACGGCTGAGCGTCCAGTTCCGCGGCTTGGGGGTGATGGAAGAGGCGATCACCGTCCGCGGCACGGTCGAACAGGTCAGCGAAGGGGTCGCGACGGTGCATTCGGAGGCCGAGCAGGGCAGCCAGCGGATCATCCGCAGCGGGATCGCCGAGCTTCAGCTCTGACGAGCAAGGGTCCCGAAACCCCGACCTACAATCAGGGCGATGCTGACCGACCGTCAGGAGCTGGTGCTGCGCAAGGTGGTGGACGAGTATCTCTCCGCCGGCTCGCCCGTGGCCTCAAAGGCGCTCGCGGCGGGCGTCGAGTGGGGTCCCTCCACGATCCGGGGTGAGCTGGCAAATCTGGAGGAGCTCGGGCTCCTCGCCCATCCTCATACCTCCGCTGGCCGGGTGCCCACCGAGGCCGGCTACCGTTACTTCGTCGACCGCCTGCTTCCGGCGCAGGCGAGTGGGCCGCGGCTGTCGCTGTCGCTGGTACGCCGCGAGCTCGACGAGGCGATGCGGATCACCTCCGAGACGCTCTCCCAGATCACCAACTTGCTGACGATCGTTACCGCACCCCCGATCGAGACCTCGACCATCAGGCACGTCGAGGTTCTGGTGCTCCAGCCGCAGGTGCTGATGGTCGTGGTCATCACCTCCACAGGTGGCGTCACCAAGCGGCTGTTCACCTTCGCCGAACTGGTCGACCCTGGTCTGGCCGCGTGGGCGGCGAGCTACTTCAACGAGCGCCTCGTCGGGCTCGGTCTGGGTGCGCGTATGGTCCATCAGCGCCTGCACGATCCCTCGCTGTCACCGCGCGAGTCGGCGTTCTTGGATGCGCTGGCGCCGGTGTTCACCGAGCTGGAGGAGGGCGCACAAGAAACCCTGTACGTCGAGGGAACCGCGCGGCTGCTGCAGGGAGACAGGTTTGGGGACATATCAGAGCTGAACGCCCTCATGGACATGCTCGAACGGCGGGTGGCGCTGCTTGGGGTGCTGCGCTCCACCCTCTCAGAGCGCGACGTCCTCGTGCGCATCGGCACCGAGAACGACGCCCCCGCGTTACGATCGCTGGCGCTCGTGGCCGCTGCCTACGGCCTACCGCAGCGGCGGCTGGGGACGGTCTCGGTGATTGGTCCGCTGAGGATGGACTACGCTCGGGCGATCGGCAGCGTCCGAGAGGCCGCCAAGCAGCTCTCCAGCTTCATCACGGAAGTCTATGACGAGCGCTAGGAACTTCATCCGGAGCGGTCAGGGCGAGCGCCAGGGACACCGACGGTGATGACGAGCGCCAGGAACATGCCCCGCGACTACTACGACGTCCTCGGGCTATCCCGTGACGCGGACGAGGCCGAGATCAAGAGAGCCTTCCGCCGCCTCGCTCGCGAGCTGCATCCCGATGTCAACCGCCACGACCCCGACGCCGAGGTCAAGTTCAAGCAGGCAGCCGAGGCCTACGAGGTGCTCTCCGATCGGGAGCGCCGCGCCACCTACGATCGCTACGGTCACGAAGGCCTGCGCAGCGGGGGCTACGCGCCGGACTTCGAAGGGTTCGGCTCCGTGTCCGACATCTTCCAGGCGTTCTTCGGGGGCGGGAGCCCGTTCGGAGACATCTTCGGCGGCGGAGGTCGCCCCGGCGGGGTGATCCAGGGCGAGGACGTCGGTGCCGCGATCGAGATCGACCTCCCGGAGGCCGCGCGCGGCACCCGGGCTGATGTCGGGTACGACGTGATCTCGCTGTGCGAGCACTGCCGCGGCAATGGCGCCGAGCCCGGCACCCCGATCGAGACCTGCGAGCGCTGCGGCGGCAGCGGTCAGCTCCGTGCCGTCTCCCGGACCCCGTTTGGTCAGGTGGTCCGGGCTGCGGCCTGCGACGTCTGTCACGGAGACGGCCGCGTCGCCCGCGAGCCGTGTCGAGTGTGCAGCGGCGCGGGACGCAAGGTGGAGCGCGCCCAGGTCACGGTCGACATCCCGGCCGGGATCGCCGATGGTCAGCGCATTCGCCTCAGCGGACGCGGCCACGCGGGCGAGCGAGGCGGATCCTCGGGCGACCTGTACGTGCTCGTGCGGGTGCGCGAGGATCCTCGCTTCCTGCGCGACGGCGACGACCTTGTCACCGCGGTCGACGTCTCCGCGCCGCGGGCGGCGCTCGGGACCTCCGTCGAGGTGCCAACCGTCGACGGATCGGTCGAACTTCAGATTCCCGCCGGAACTCAGCCGCACACGAGCCTGACCCTCCGAGGCGCCGGGATGCCGTCACTGCGCGGCCGCGGCACTGGCGATCTACGGGTGGTTGTCAACGTCGTCGTCCCACGCCATCTCAAGCCCAGGCAGCGCGAGCTTCTGCAGGAGCTGTCGGAGTCGATGACCGACCACAACCTCCGTACCGAGGAGGGCGTGTTCGCCAAGCTCAAGCGAGCCCTCGGGGGTTGATCAGGCTCGCTGTCCGCGTCGCCGCCGACCAGGCCGAGCTGGTCCTGAGCGGAGCTGCTCGAGCTCTCGCCGGGAGGAGTCGAGGAGGTGGACAGGGGCGCAGGCGTCACCGAGTACGCGGTCTACGGGGCGCCGGGGGAGCTTCCGGCGCTGCCGGACGTGCGGGCCGCCGCCGGGGGGGCGCTGGTGGAGGTGAGCAGCTCGGAGATAGCCGATGACTGGCCCGAGCGTTGGCGTGAATTTCATCGGCCGGTGGTGGTTGGCGGGCGCCTCACGGTTCGGCCTCCGTGGGAGCCGGCCGCGGCAACGCCAATCGAGCTCGTGATCGACCCCGGACGAGCTTTTGGTACCGGCGCCCACGCCACCACCCGGCTGTGCCTGGAGTTGATGCTGGAGCTGACTCCCGGCGGCCCGTTCGTCGACCTGGGTTGCGGGTCCGGGGTGCTGGCGATCGCCGCCGTCCGCCTGGGGTGGGGACCGGTGCTGGCGCTCGACAACGATCCGCTCAGCATCGCGGCCACCGCGGCCAATGCGAGCGTCAACGCCGCCGGGCTGACAGCGCGGCGCTTCGACCTGCGGGGGGCCAGCGCGTACGGCGTAGCCGCAACCGCGGACGAGCCGACCGAGCCGGTGTCAGACCCACTCGAGGCCGCCGGAACCCTGGCCGCCAACCTGCTCGGCCCGCTGCTGCTGGAGCTCGCCGAGCGCTTGGCGCAGGGGTGTCGGAACCCGCCGCGGCAGCTGATCGCCGGCGGTCTGCTCGTGCCCGAAGCGGACCGCATCGCCGCCGCCTTTGCCCGCTGCGGGCTCATCGAGGTCAGGCGGCGCGCGCGGGGGGAGTGGGCGGCGCTCGTGCTGGCGCGGGGGGACTGACCGCCGCCGCGGTGCTCGGCTCTCAGCCGGGTGCGCGTGGACAACCCGGGGCTGGTAATCCTGGACATCGGGCCGGTGACCGGGAGCACGATCAGGAGCATCCTCCACGGCACCTTGCGAACCCTCAACCCGCTCGCGATCGGCGTCAGCTTCGGTGGCCTGCTCCTCGATCTGCTTGCTCCACGGCCCAAGCCTCGGGCTGGTTTCGCGTCTGAGCTGCCTCTCCGCTCAGCACGGCACTCCCTGAGGACACCGCGCAGCGATCCCGGCATCTGGGAGTACGAATCGGCGTCGGTCGTGGGCGGCTCACTCACGCCTCGGTAGAAGGAGTCGCCTCCCTTCGTTCGGCGAGTTCGATCGATCCATCGCGTGCGGGCTATCCTGGGACTCCAGTGACGCTCGCAGAACAGGTACGGGGCGATATCACCACCGCAATGAAGGGCGGGGAGAAGCAGCGGGTGGGCGCACTGCGGCTGGTCCTCTCCGAGTTGCAGAAGGACGCCAAGGAGGGCTCCGGAGACGAGCTGGCGGTGCTCCGGCGTGAACGCAAGCGACGACTGGACGCGGCGGCTCAGTTCCGAGGGGGCGGCCGCCCGGAGCTCGCCGCCCAGGAGGAGTCCGAGGCGCGTCTGATCGAGGCCTACCTCCCCGGTGAGCTCAGCGATGCCGAGCTTGACGCGCTGGTGCGGGAGGCGATCGCGCAAACCGGCGCCAGCTCGCCGCGCGACCTCGGCCAGGTGATGAAGTCGGTGATGGCCAGCGCCGATGGTCGCGCGGACGGTCGGCGTACCTCCGCCCGCGTGCGCGAAGCGCTGGGGGCTTAGGCGCCGGGTGCGAACGCAACTCGAGCTCGACAACTCCGTGGCCACCGAGTTGGCCGGCAGTGAGGACGCGATCCTGCGCGCGCTGGAGGGTCAGCTGGCCTGCGAGGTGTTCCTGCGCGGCAACGTGCTGACGCTCCAGGGCGATGCCGACGCGGTGCAGGCCGCGAGCGCGGTGGTCCGTGAGCTGGCCGAGCTGGTGGGCCAGGGCCACGAGATTGCACCGGGGACGATCGAGGCGGTCTCGCGCGCGCTCCAGGCGCACGAGTCGCCATCGGAGATCCTGGAGGACGTCATCTGGCGCCATCGCAGCACCAAGGTCGCGCCCAAGACCATCAACCAGAAGCGCTACGTCGACTCTATCCGCCAGAGCACGATCACCTTTGGGATCGGCCCGGCGGGAACCGGCAAGACCTTCCTCGCCGTCGCCCTCGCCGCGGCGGCGCTCAGCCGGCGGGAATGCGGCCGCATCATCCTCACCCGTCCCGCGGTCGAGGCCGGCGAGCGACTCGGGTTCCTTCCCGGCGACCTGATGGCCAAGGTCGACCCGTACCTGCGGCCCTTGTTCGACGCCCTCCACGACATGCTCGAGCCCGAGCGGGTCAGCCAGTACCTGGAGCGCGGAGCGATCGAGGTGGCGCCGCTGGCATTCATGCGTGGCCGCACCCTCAATGACAGCTTCATCATCCTCGACGAGGCCCAGAACACCAGTCCCGAGCAGATGAAGATGTTCCTGACTCGTCTGGGGTTCAACTCGAAGATCGTCGTCACCGGCGACATCACCCAGATCGATCTTCCCCGCGAGCAGGACTCAGGGCTGATCGTGGTCTCGGACATCCTGGCCGAGGTCGAGGGGATCGAGTTCGTCCGCTTCGGCGACGAGGACGTGGTCCGCCACAAGCTGGTGCGGCGAATCGTCGCCGCCTACAACGAGCACGCGCAGCGGTTGGCCCCGGAGCTGTGGCCGCGCAAGCGTGCGTGAAGCGCGGATCGGTGCTGGACATCGAAGTGATCGGCGTTGCCGAGCTGGGTCCCGAGGGACCCACCGGAGTGGAGGTGGAGGAGCTGTGCGCCCTGGCGCTGTCCTCGGCGGGAATCGGCGACGGGCACATCGCGGTGGAATTCGTCGACGAGGAAAGGATCCAGGAGCTGAACGTGCAGTTCCGCCGGATCGACGAACCGACCGACGTGCTCTCGTTCGGCGTCGACGAGGATGGGCATTCGGCAGGGCCGCGTGAGCTCGGCGACATCGTCATCTGCCCCGCGCAGACGCGGGACATCCGCGCGGCGGTGGTGCACGGCGCGCTGCACATCAGCGGCATGGATCACGAGCGCGACGACGGCGAGATGCTGGCGCTGCAGGCCGAGCTGATGCGCTGGGTGAGCTGACGTGGAGGCGACGCCGGGTGCAGCGGAGACGCGGTCCGGGTTGGTTGCGCTGACGGGCCGGCCGAACGTGGGTAAGTCGACGCTGGCCAACGCCATCGTCGGCGCGAAGGTGGCGATCGTCTCTGATAAGCCGCAGACCACCCGCCGGGCGATTCGCGGCGTGACCACCGGTCCCGACTGGCAGCTGGTGCTCGTCGACCTGCCCGGGGTGCAGCGACCGCGCGATGCCCTGACCGAACGGATGCAGCGACGTGTGGAGCGTGAGCTCGCCGATGCCGACGGGTGCCTGCTCCTGCTCAGCGCCGAGCAGGGAGTGGGGCCCGGGGACCGGTTCATCGCTGAGCTGCTGCGAACCGCCGGCGTGCCGGTGGTGATCGCCGTCAACAAGATCGACAGCAGCGATCGTCCGCGGATCGCGGCGACGCTGCACGACGCCGAGCAGCTGGACGTGGCCCGGGAGATCTTCGCCGTCTCCGCTCGGACCGGCTCTGGGGTGGGGCTGCTGGTGGAGCAGCTGGTGTCCCTGCTTCCGCGCGGGCCGTTCTACTTCCCTGCCCACGAGCACTCAGATCAGGCCCAGGAGGTAGTGCTGGCCGAGCTCGTTCGCGAGCAGATCCTGGGCCGAACCCGCCAGGAGGTGCCGCACGCGGTCGAGGTCGAGATCGAGCAGATCGATCCCGAGCGCGCGGATCTGGTCAGGATCGAGGCGGTGATCCTGACCGAGACGGAGTCGCAGAAGGGGATCCTGATCGGAGCCCGAGGGAGGATGGTCAAGGAGATCGGGACTGCTGCCCGGCAGGCGATCGAGCGCGAGCTGGGGGTTCGCGTGCATCTGGAGCTGGCAGTGCGCGTACGGCGCCACTGGCGCGGGGACGACCGCGTCCTCGACCGGCTGGGCATCGAGTAGCCATTGCCGGGGGGCGCCGGAGATCCTGCGCTGCGGTTCGGCCGCTACTGAGCGCGGTGCGGAAGGCGAGGGCGGCGGGGTCCAACCACCTCCGCGACCTAGAATCGTGCCTCCCCATGGACGACGCCCAGATTGCATTCGACGAGCGCGGTCTCGCGCCGTGCGTGGTTCAGGACTGGCGCAGCGGCGAGGTGCTGACGCTGGCCTACATGAACGAAGAGGCGCTGAGGCTCACGCGCCAGACCGGTGAGATGTACTTCTTCAGCCGTTCCCGGCAGGAGCTGTGGCACAAGGGCGCGACCTCGGGCAACACCCAGACCGTCAAGGCGATCCGTTACGACTGCGATGCCGACGCGCTGCTGGCGTTGGTCACCCCCGCCGGACCTGCCTGCCACACCGGTGAACGGACCTGTTTTCACCGCGGCGAGCTGGAGCCCGCCGCCCCCCACGAGGCGCTGCCCACGCTCGAGCGCACGATCGCCGGGCGAGCCGCCACCCGCCCGCACGGCTCCTACACCGCCGAGCTGCTGGCCGATCCGCAGCTGGCCGGCGCCAAAGTGCAGGAGGAGGCCGAGGAGGTGGCGCGGGCGGCACGTGAGGAGTCGGACACCCGGCTCGCCGAGGAGGCCGCCGACCTGATCTACCACCTGGCCGTGCTGCTGCACGGGCGTGGCCTGTCGCTGAGCGATGCCGAAAGGGTGCTCGATGGCCGTCGCCAGCGCTGAGGACACGGCGGCGAGTCCGTCGCTTGAGCGGGTCCGCGAGCTGGCCCACGAGTACAACCTGGTCCCGCTGGTGCAGACGTTCATCGACGACTGTCAGACGCCGGTCTCAGCCTTCCTCAAGCTGCGCGAGCAGGGCCCATCGTTCCTGCTCGAGTCAGCCGAGCAGGGGCGCGTCGGGCGTTATTCGTTTATCGGCTTTCGCCCCCGCAGCGTCCTGCGCTGGTCGCTGGGGGATCCCGGTGATCCGTATCGGCTCGCGGCCGAGCAGTTGGCGCGCTACCGGGTTCCGTCGCTGCCCGGACTGCCGCCGTTTGCTGGGGGAGCGGTGGGGATGTTCGCCTATGACCTCGTCCGCGCCGTCGAGCCGCTCGGTCATCCCAACCCGGACACGATCGGGATCCCCGACCTGGCCCTGATGCTGACCGACGCGCTGGTGGTCTTCGACCACCTCAGGCACACCGTCTCGGTGCTGGCCAACGTCTACGTCGACGGCGACGCGGCCGCCAGCTACCAGCGGGCGCTCGAGACGATCGCGGAGATCCGCTGGCGTCTCGCCGGCCCGGTTCCCCGCCCCGATCGGCCGCCGGCCCGCGATCGTTCGGCGCCGCAGTTCCAGTCCAACCTCGAGCGCTCGGAGTTCGAGGCCATGGTGGCTCGGATCATCGAGTACATCCACGCCGGCGATGCCTACCAGGTCGTGCCCTCGCAGCGGTGGTCGGCGCCGGTACCGGTGCAGGCGTTCTCGATCTACCGTGGCCTGCGCGCGGTCAACCCGAGCCCGTACATGTACTTTCTGGACTTCGGCGATTTCGAGGTGGCGGGCGCCAGCCCGGAGCCGCTGATCACGGTCAGCGGCCGCCGCGTCTCCACCCGGCCAATCGCGGGAACAAGGCCCCGCGGGCAAACTCCGGAGGAGGACGAGCGGATCGCCCGGGAGCTGCTGGCCGATCCCAAGGAGCGTGCCGAGCACGTGATGCTCGTCGATCTCGGCCGTAACGACCTCGGGCGAGTGTGCGACTACGGCACCGTGGAGGTCGAGAACTTCATGACGGTGGAGAACTACAGCCACGTGATGCACATCGTCTCCAGCGTCGCCGGCCGGCTGCGCCACGACGTCGGCGCGCTGGACGCGCTGCGCTCGGTGCTGCCCGCCGGCACGCTGTCCGGGGCGCCCAAGGTTCGTGCGATGCAGATCATCGACGAGCTGGAGCCGGTGAAGCGCGGAGGCTACGGCGGCGCGATCGGCTACGCCAGCTACTCCGGGGATCTGGATACCTGCATACACATCCGGACCGTGGTCATCAAGGATGGAATTGCGCACATCCAGGCCGGCGGCGGCACGGTCGCCGACGCCAAACCCGACTACGAGTTTCGTGAGTCCGAGGCCAAGGCTCGTGCGGTAGTCCAGGCGATCGAGCTGGCGGTGGCGCAGCCGGAATGGGGCTGAGAGAAGGCAGCGGCGATGCGAGTGCTGGTCATCGACAACTACGACAGCTTCACCTACAACCTGGTCCAGTATCTCGGCGAGCTCGGAGGCGAGATCGAGGTGGTTCGCAATGACCATGCCACCGTGGAGCAGCTGCTGATCCGCGGCTATGACCGCGTGATCGTGTCTCCCGGACCAGGTACGCCTGACCAGGCCGGGATCTCGCTGGAGGCAGTGGTCCGCTTCCCGCAGGCCGGGGTGCGGACGCTTGGCGTCTGCCTCGGCCACCAGGCGCTCGTGCAGGCCTGGGGCGGCAAAGTCATCCGTCACCGGCCTGTACACGGCAAGACGACGACGATCGAGCACGATCGCCGGACGATCTTCCGGGGGCTGCGAGACCCGCTCGAGGTCGGTCGCTACCACTCCCTGGTGGCTGCCCCTTCGCTGCCGGAGGTCCTCGAGCGCAGCGCCTTCGGCGGAGACGTGGTGATGGCGGTGCGCCATAAGCAGCTGCCGGCGGAGGGGGTCCAGTTTCACCCGGAGTTGGTCCTGACCGAGCAGGGACGAGAGCTCCTGGACAACTTCCTGACCGGCGCGCGATGACCGGCGACAGCGACCTGCTGACGGCATCGATCGACACGCTCGCCTCTGGCCGTGACCTCAGCCAGCAAGACGCCGCCGCGGTGCTGAAGGAGATCATGTCCGGCAACGCCTCCGAGATCCAGATCGCGGGCTTCCTGATCGCCCTGCGCACCAAGGGCGAGACGGTCCAGGAGCTGGCCGGTCTGGCTCAGGCGATGCGGGCGCTGGCGGCCCGGGTGACGGTCCCACACCAGGATCTGCTCGATACCGCAGGCACCGGCGGCGGCCGGCGCACCTTCAACGTCTCCACCACCGCGGCGCTGATCGCCGCCGGCGCCGGCTGCACGGTGGCCAAGCACGGCAACCGCTCGGCCACGGGGCTGTCCGGATCGGCCGACCTGCTGGAGGCGCTGGGGGCCCGGATCGACCTCGATCCGGCTGCGGTCGGGCGGTGCATCGAGGAGGTCGGGTTCGGGTTCATGTTCGCCCCCGCCCACCACCAGGCGACGCGATACGTGGTCCCGGTGCGCCGCCGGCTGGGGGTGCGCACGATCTTCAACTTCCTCGGGCCGTTGACAAATCCGGCGGGCGCGTCACGGCAGCTGATCGGCGTCTCCGATCCCGGATACCTCGAGACAATGGCCGGAGCGCTGGTGCTCCTCGGCACCCGTCATGCACTCCTGGTCAGCTCCGACGACGGACTTGACGAGCTCAGCATCTCCGCCCCGACGCAGGTGATCGAGGTGGCCGGCGACGAGCTCGCCCGTTACGCCGTCGCCCCCGAGGACGTCGCCCTGGCACGCGCCCCCGCGGCGGCGATTCCTGGGGGCGATCCGCACCAGAACGCCGAGCTCACACGCCGGATCTTCGCCGGGGAGAGCGGTGCCTGCCGGGATCTGGCGGTGCTGAACGCCGGCGCCGCGATCTATGCCGGTGGCGGCGCCGCCTCGTTACAGGAGGGGGTCACGGCGGCCCAACAGGCGATCGACACCGGGGCGGCGGCGGGGGCGCTCCGGCGCTTTGTCGATCGGACCCGGGAGTTGGCGACCTCTTGAACCGACTCGAGCCGATCCTGGCCCAGACCCGGGCGACGCTGATGCGTCGCAAGTCGATCCGGCAGGAGGACGCGCTCCAGCATGAGGTCAGCGCGCGCCAACGGATCGGCGATCATCGGCCGTTCCTGCCGGCGCTGCGGCGGCCGGGGCTGTCGCTGATCGCCGAGCACAAGCGGCGATCTCCCTCGGCGGGAGCCATCCGCGAGGACCTGGAGCTGGAGTCCGTCGTCGGCGCCTACGAGCGCGCCGGCGCAGCCGCGCTGTCGATCCTCACCGAGCCGGAGAGCTTCGGCGGCTCGCTGGAGGATCTCCGTCGCGCGCGGGAGGCTTCCACCCTGCCGATCCTGCGCAAGGACTTCATCATCGACTCCTACCAGATCACCGAGGCCTGCGCCGGCGGCGCCGACGCGATCCTGCTGATCGTCGCCGCGCTCTCCCCGCGCCAGCTCACCGACCTGCAGGCGCGGGCGCTGGAGCTGGGAATGGCGGCGCTGGTCGAGGTTCACGACCACGACGAGCTGCAGATTGCGCGCAGGGCGGGAGCGCAGCTGAT
This sequence comes from uncultured Solirubrobacterales bacterium, assembly GCA_963787535.1. Taxonomy (GTDB): domain Bacteria; phylum Actinomycetota; class Thermoleophilia; order Solirubrobacterales; family Solirubrobacteraceae; genus Palsa-465. The sequence continues at coordinate 595,362 of CAWBDB010000005.1, read as the reverse complement.
CGGGATCAACAATCGCGACCTGACCACACTGGAGGTCGACACCGGGCGCACGCTGGAGCTGCTCGCGGAATTGCCCGATGAGGCCACGGTGGTCGCCGAGTCCGGTTTCAGCCGGCCTGAGCAGCTCGAAGAGCTAGCCCACGGCGGAGTCGACGCTGTGCTGATAGGGGAGGCGCTGATGCGCGCCCCGAACATCGAGGCCGCCTGCCGCGCGTTGACCTTCCGCGCCGGCGACGAGAGCTCCGGACCGTCGGGCGATAACGCCGTTTAACCCGCACACAGCGCCCGTTGCGAGCGCTCGCCCTACGATGTAGTGCATGCCCCCGCCCAAGATCAAGTTCTGCGGCCTCACCCGCGTCGAAGACGCCGAGCACGCCGTGGCGGCGGGAGCCTGGGCGCTGGGAATGATCTTCTGGCATGGCTCTCGTCGCCGCTGTCAGCGGCAGCGCGGAGCCGAGATCGCCTCGGTCGTGAGGCGGCGCGTGGAGCTTGTAGGGGTGTTCGTCAACGCCACCCTGCAGGACGTGGCGGCGACGGCGGAGACGGTAGGATTGACGATGCTCCAGCTGCACGGCGACGAGGGTCCGGCGTACTGCGCCGAAGCAGCTCGCCGCACCGGCTGCAAGGTGATCAAGGCCGCGCGCGTGCGCAGCCGCGCCGACATCCAGGCGCTGTCACCGTTCCATACCGACTTCCACCTGCTGGACGGCTTCACCACCGGTCTACCGGGCGGCACCGGGCAAGCGTTCGCGTGGGAGCTGACTCGGACTCGCACTGCGGATGTACCGCTGGTCCTGTCCGGGGGGCTGACCCCGGACAACGTCGCCGCCGCCATCGCCACGGTCGGCCCCTTCGCGGTCGACGTCGCCAGCGGGGTCGAGGTTGCGCCCGGGCGCAAGGATCCGGTCAAGCTGCGGGCGTTCGCCGATGCCGTGCGAGCGACCGCCCCTCCGGACCCGCCCGCGGCGACCCTCCCGCTCATCGAGGGGAGCGCGGCATGACCGTCCTCGAGCACCGCTTCGGACCCTACGGCGGCCAATACGTGCCGGAGACGCTGATGCCAGCGCTGGTCGAGCTCGAGCAGGCTTGGCTTGCCGCGAGTGAGGATCCCAGCTTCAGCTCGGAGCTGAGCGCGTTGCTCACCACCTACGTCGGCCGCCCATCGCCTCTGTACCTGGCCTCGCGCTTGAGCGAGGTTGCCGGCCATCTGATCTATCTCAAGCGCGAGGACCTCAACCACACCGGCGCCCACAAGATCAACAACGCACTGGGTCAGTCGCTGCTGGCCAGGCGCATGGGCAAGCACCGGATCATTGCCGAGACCGGCGCCGGGCAACATGGTGTCGCCGCTGCTACTGCCTGCGCGCTGCTCGACCTCGAGTGCATCGTCTACATGGGGACCGAGGACATGCGCCGTCAGCGGCCCAACGTCGAGCGGATGCAACTGCTCGGTGCGACCGTGACACCGGTGGAGGTCGGTGCCAGGACGCTCAAGGAAGCGGTCTCGGCCGCGATCCGGGACTGGGTCGCCAACGTCGAGCACACCCACTACATCATCGGCTCGTGTGTCGGACCGGCACCGTTCCCGGCCCTCGTGCGTGACCTGCAACGCGTGATCGGGGACGAGGCGCGAGCACAGATTTTGGACTCGGCGGGGACGCTCCCGGACCGGGTGATCGCGTGTGTCGGCGGTGGCTCAAACGCGATCGGCATGTTCGTTGCCTTCGTGGAGGATCTGGGGGTGGACCTGGTCGGTGTCGAGGCAGCGGGCGAGGGGATCGAGAGTGGCCGTCACGGGGCGCCGCTCTCGGTCGGGGGGATGTCCGGCGTACTGCACGGCGCCTTCTCAGCGATCATGCAGGACGAGGAGGGCCAGATCCTCGAAGCGCACTCGATCTCTGCCGGCCTCGACTATCCCGGGACCGGTCCTCAGCATGCCTGGCTGCGGGACTCCGGGCGGGCTCGATACGTCGCCGTCAGCGACCGCGACGCGCTCCAGGCGTTCGCGCTGACCTCCCGGCTGGAGGGGATCATCCCCGCGCTGGAGAGCTCGCACGCGCTCGCCTGGGCGCTGGCCGACTCCGGCAGCGAGCTGGACCTGATCTGTCTCTCCGGCCGCGGCGACAAGGATCTCAGCGAAGCGCTCGAGCGGCTGCAGCCGATCTCAAGCGCGTGACCGGACTGGACACGATCCTAAGCGCGTGACCGGCGTGGACACGATCGGGGCCGCGTTCGCCGCCGCTGGACAAGACGGGCGCGCGGCCCTGATGCCCTACCTGATGGGTGGCTTCCCCGACATCGAGGAATCCCGGCGAATCGGGCTGGCCTACGCCGACGCCGGGGCCGATCTGGTCGAACTGGGGGTACCGTACTCGGACCCCCTCGCCGACGGACCGGTGATCCACGCCGCCGGCACGCGGGCGCTCGGCGCCGGGACCAGGCTCCACCACGTTCTCGCCCTCGGCGCGGCGCTCGCCGACCAGGTCCCGGTGGTGCTGATGTGCTACTTCAACCTGATCCATACGCGGGGGCTGGAGCGCTTCGTCGGCGGGCTGGCGGCGCACGGGATCAGCGGCCTGATCGTTCCCGACCTGCCGCTGGAGGAGGCCCCAGAGATGCTGACGGCGTGCGACCGGCAGGACGTCGCGCTGGTGCCGCTGGTGGCGCCGACCACACCACCAGAGCGCCTGCGACGGATCGGCGCCCGAGCCCGCGGCTTCCTCTACACGGTGGCGGTGACCGGGACCACCGGCGAGCGCACCGCGGTTGACGCCGGCCTGGGCGAGATCGTCGCCCAGGTGCGCGCTGCAAGCGAGGTTCCGGTGGCGGTGGGTTTCGGGATCGGCACGCCCGAGCAGGCGGTCGAGGCCGCGGCCGCCGGCGCCGACGGTGTAATCCTCGGGACCCGGCTGGTCCGCGCCGCCGGCGAGGCCGACGATCCAGCGGCCGCGGTGGGCACCCTGCTCGGCCAGTTCGCGCGCGCGTTGCGTGACCAGCGGGTCGGTTAGCATCCAGTACGTGGGCCTGATCCTCACCGCCACCGCCGGTCTCAGCCTGTGGATCGTCCTGTGGGCGCTCAACATCTCCGGCTTCGACGCGATCCTGATCGTGGTCGTGATGATGCTGATCGCGATCGCCGTGCGGCAGGTGATCCCGTTCCTGCCCAGCCGGCGGGACTAGCCGCGAACCTCGTGCGCAGCGGCGTGCTCGCACCGGCCCGGGCGCGGCTCCGCGCTCGGGCGCTGACGCTGGCCGCCGCACTGGCCCTGACGGCGCTGATCGCCGGCTGCGCCGGCAGCGGAAGCACCGGCGTCACCGCCACGGGCAGAAACCTGACCATCTACCTGAGCACACCCGCGGGAGCAGCTCCGGACTCGGCGGCGCAGGACGTGATCGACGCCGAGTTGCTTGCCTTCAGCGAGAAGGCCAGCGAGGTGACATCGTTCAAGCTGTCGCTGTCACGGTTGTCGGCCTACCGGCTCTCCGACAACGCTCGAACGGCGATCCAGAACACCAGCGCGATCGCCTACCTCGGTGAGGTCGGTCCGGGAAGCTCGGCCGACTCGCTCGGCATCACCAACGCCCAGCAGCTGCTGCAGGTGTCCCCGAGCGATACCGCCGTGGCGCTGACGCAGAAGACCGCGGCCGTGCCCGGCGCGCCCCAGCGTTTCTACGAGTCGCTGAAGACCTACGGGCGGACATTCGCCCGCGTCGTGCCGACGACCACATCCGAGGCTCGGGCGCAGGTCGTGCAGATCTCCGCCCTTGGCGTCAAGCAGCTCTACGTGACCGACGACGGCAGCGTCTACGGCCGCGGCCTCAGCGCCGCGATCAAGTCGTCTCCCGGTCGGCTGGTCGTACGCAGCGGGCCGCCGACAGTGGCCGCGTTCACGAGCTCAGGCGCGGATGGGTTGCTGTTCGCCACCGAGCTCGGAGACCTCCGCTGCGGCCCTGTTCGCCGCGGTCGCCTCCGCCCGCCCCGCGGTGAGGTTGTTTGGCCCCTCGGCGCTCGCAGACCCAGTCCTGGTTTCCGCGCTCGGCACGCGAAAGCTGAACTTGTACCTCTCCACGCCGGGTGTCCTGCCCCGCAGCCTCACTTCCGCCGGGCGCATCTTCCTGAGCTCGTTCCAGCGCACCTACCACCACGCCCCGGTGCCGCAGGCGATCTTTGGCTACGAGGCGATGTCGGCGATCATCGATGTACTCAGAGAAGCCGGCAACTCGGCCAACGACCGCGCGACCGTCGTGCACGACTTCTTCGCGATCCGCAATCGAGCCTCCCCGCTCGGGGCCCCCTATTCGATTGACGTCAACGGAGACAGCAGCATCGCACCGATCGTGTTCGAGCGGCTGCAGGGCGGCAGGCTGGTCCCGTTCGCGCAAGCATCGGGGTGAGCGTCCGCACCGCGAGGGTGGCGTCCAGGGCGGCGGTCGCGGGGATGCTGGCGGCCGCGACCATAGTTGGTGGCTGCGGCGCCAAGGCCGCTCCGCGGGACGTGATCGCAGGGCGCAAGCTGACGATCTACGCGAGCCTCCCGTTGCTGGGGGCATCACGGATCGATTCGCGGGCAATCCTTGCCGGCGCCACCATGGCGCTCACTCAGGCGCGATCGCGGGTGGGTCGCTACCGGATCGTGCTCCGGCCCCTCGATGACTCCACGCCGGCCCGCGGGGAGTGGGATCCCGGCCAGACGACTCTGAACGCGCGGCTGGCCGTCACCGACCCCTCGACCGTCGGCTACCTCGGCGAGCTCAACTCTGGTGCCAGCGCAGTCTCGATCCCGGTTCTCGCGCGGGCAGGGATCGTCCAGGTGAGCCCCGCCAGCACGGCTGTCGGCCTGACCTCAGGCGGCCCCGGCGCCTCCCCTGGAGAGCCGGACAAGTACTACCCGACGGGAGTCCGGACGTTCGTGCGGATCGTTCCCAGTGACGCCGTGCAGGCCAGGGCTCAGGTGACCCTTCAGCGTGCCGCCGGCTGTAGGGCGACCTACGTGCTCGATGACGGCGAGGTGGATGGCGAGGACACCGCGACGAGCTTCGCGCTGGCCGCCCAGTACGCCGGCCTGCAGGTCGCCGGCGTGCAGTCCTTCGATCCGCGAGCCAGCGACTACAGCTCTCTGGCCGCGACCGTGGCTACGACAGGCGCCGACTGCGTTCTCATCAGCGCGATCACCGAGAGCAACGCCGTGCTCCTGACCGAGCAGCTCGCTGCGGGACTACCCCGGGCGAGGCTGTTCGGCTCCGCCGGTCTGGCTCAGACCACCTACACCGATCCACGCCAGGGCGGGCTGCCGGCCCGGCTTGACTCCCGCATGCTGATCACCTCGCCCGAGCTGGGATCATCCGCGCTGCCGCCCGCGGCCCGGCGCTTCCTGGCTGAGTACGCGCGGATCCACGGACCCCCGCAGCCGGCGGCGATCTACGGCTATGAGTCACTCAGCTTGTTGCTGAACGCAATCGCCCGGGCCAGCGACGGCGGGACCCGGGGCGTACGCCGCAGCCGAGTCCTCGCCGCCACGTTCGCCACCCGTCGACGCCAGAGCGTCCTCGGGACCTACAGCGTCACCGCCTCGGGCGACACCACGGTTCGCGCGTACGGCGTCTACCAGGTCCGGGCCGGGCAGCTGTCCTTCTGGAAGGCGATCGGGACCTGAGCTGGGCCGGCGGAATCGACTTACGTTTGCGTGCACTGATGTCGGGTGAACGTTCGGTTAGGGCGCGTCGCCGAGGGCCTTGTTGCGGTCCGGGCCCGCCATTACGCTCCTGTGCGAGAACCGAGAACCTGGCATCTAACAGAGGAGGAGCATGCGAATTCTCGGCAAGACGATGACCGGATGTCTGCTGACGACCGCGGTGCTGACGCTCGGCGCCTGCGGCAGCAGCAGCAAGAGCAGCAGCTCGAGCGGTGGCTCCAGCAGCTCCAGCGGCGGCGCGAACACCGTGGACATCTACTCCAGCCTGCCTCTCCAGGGCGCCTCCACAGCTCAGACTGACCCGATGGTCAACGGGATCAAGCTGGCACTGTCGCAGGCCGGCGGCAAGGCGGGGAAGTACACGGTCAACTACCAGTCGCTGGACGACTCCACCGCACAGGCGGGCAAGTGGGATCCCACGCAGACCGCGGCCAACGCGCGCAAGGTGGCAACCGACGCCAAGGCCGTGTACTACATCGGCGAGTTCAACTCGGGCGCCAGCGAGGTGTCGATCCCGATCCTCAACGAGGCGGGCGTGCCCCAGGTGAGCCCGGCCAACACCTACGTCGGCCTGACCACCAATGAGCCAGGATCCTCCCCGGGTGAGCCCCAGAAGTACTACCCGACCGGGAAACGTACGTTCCTGCGGATCGTCCCCCGGGACACGATCCAGGCGGCGGCCGGCCTGGAGACGATGAAGCGTGACGGCTGCACCAAGGTCGCGGTGGCCAACGACAAGGAGGCCTACGGCGCCGGATTGGCGGCGCTGCTCGAGCTCGAGAAGGCCAAGTACGGCATCAACATCGTCAGTAACACCGGGGTCGACCCCACACAGCCGAACTTCCGCTCCTACGCCCAGACGATCAAGGGGCAGGGCGCGGACTGCTTCTACTTCGCCGGGATCGTCTCCAACGGGGCGGTGCAGATCACCAAGGACGTCAACGCAGCGCTTCCAAACGCCAAGATCTACGGCGGCGACGGAATCTGCACCAGTTCCTACACCAACCCAGCCATGCACGGCGTCCCGGCCAGCATCGGGCCGAAGATCCAGTGCACGGTGGCCACGCTGGACCTAACCGCGTACCCAGGAGGCAAGACGTTCCTGGCCGACTACAAGGCCAAGTACGGGACTGCCAACCCGGATCCGTACGCGATCTACGGCTACGAGGTGATGAAGCTCGGGCTCGATACGATCGCCGCCGCCGGGGCCAAGGGCAACGACAAATCCGCGGTGCTGTCGGCGCTGTTCGCGACCAAGGCTCACCCGTCGGTGCTCGGCACCTACGGGTTCGACACCAACGGCGACACGACGCTGAAGTCCTACGGGCTCTACAAGGTCGGCAAGGACGGCAATCCGCTGTTCGAGAGGTCAGTCACGCCGTCGTAGGCGCTCTGGGTGAGGGCGGGGCCGCGCCCGCGGCCCCGCCCTCACCACGCCTCGCCCTCCCACATCGTGGAAGCGAACTCGCTAGCGCCCCGGGCCTCAGCGCTCACGAGGCTGTCCTCACTGCTGGCGCCGGTTCGACGGACCTTTGGCCGCTGGGGACTGCCGGCGGCGCTGATCGCGCTGCCGGTGATCTACGGCATCCACGATCTCACCACCGGCTATCCCGGGTTTGCCCACGGGCACGCCACGACCACCCACGACCTCACCTATCTCGGCAACAACCTGGTTCAGGGGATCTCCAACGGGACGATCTGGGCCCTGATCGCGATCGGCTACACGCTGGTCTACGGAATCATCGAACTGATCAATTTCGCCCACGGCGACGTGTTCATGATCGGCTCATTCACCGGTGCCGGGTTCTGGGCCTCGATCGGGCTCGGTCTGGCCACCGGTCCGGTTGGCCTCGTGCTCGGTCTGCTGCTCACGCTGATCGTCTCGATGCTGGTCTGCGGCAGCCTCAACGTGCTCATCGAGCGGGTCGCCTACCGCCCCCTGCGGGGGGCACCGAAGCTGGCGCCGCTGATCACGGCGGTCGGGTTCTCGTTCATCCTGGAGAACGTGGGCCTGCTGTGGCTGGGCGGCTCGCCGGCCGGCGTTTCGGATCTGATCCACCAGAACGACACCGTGGTTCAGATCTCCGGGGTGATCATCCGCCGTGCCGACGTGTTCGCCGTCGGGGTGACGATCCCGCTGGTCGCGTTGCTGGTCTGGTTCATCTCCCGCACTCGGCTGGGCAAGGCGATGCGGGCCACTGCCCAGGATCCTGAGGCCGCACGGCTGATGGGCATCAACGTCGACACGACGATCTCGCTGACGTTCCTGCTCGGAGGCATGCTCGCCGGCGCCGCCGGCCTGGTGTACGCGCTGTACGAGACCACGATCTGGTACTTCCAGGGCTTCGAAGCCGGCTTGATCGCGTTCACGGCCGCGGTCATGGGCGGGATCGGCAACATCCGCGGGGCGGTGCTGGGCGGCTTGATCATCGGCTGCATTCAGCAGCTCTCCGACGCCCGCATTGGCCCCCAGTGGACGCCGGCGATCGTGTTCGGGTACCTCGTGCTGATCATGGTCCTGCGCCCGCGCGGCCTGATCGGCGAAGAGACCAGGGAGGCCGGATGAGTGTGATCCCCGTCCCGTCAGCGTGGTTCTCGCCGTCCGGAGCACTCGATGAGTGAGCTCCGGGCTCAGCTGCGGGAGTGGCGGCAGGCGATCGAGCGGGTCCTGCCACCGTGGTGGACGCGCGCGCTGGCGGCTCTGCTGATCGTGATCGGGATCGTGCTCCCGTTCTTCTTCTCGGACACCAGCGGGTTCATCAACGCGGAGATCATCGCGCTGGCCTACGTGGTGTTCGCCCTGGGCCTGAACGTCGTCGTCGGCTTTGCGGGGCTGCTCGACCTCGGCTACGTCGCATTCTTTGCCCTGGGCGCGTACTGCCTGGCCTGGTTCGGCAGCGGCTTCTTCTTCAAGGCCAACTCCCACATCCTCGTCAACCACCTGATCTCGACGCTGCCCGGGATCCACTTCAACTTCCTGCTCATCCTCGTCTGCGCGATCATCGTCACCTCGCTCGCGGGAGCGCTGATCGGCCTGCCCACGCTACGGCTGCGCGGCGATTACATCGCCATCGTGACGCTGGCCTTCGGCGAGATCATCCGCGTGTTCGCCGTCAACGGCACCGACATCAAGATCGTGGGGATGCCCGTGACCGCCGGGAACATCGGCATCAGCGGCGTCGACACCCCCTACTTCCCGGGCGTGGGGACGTTCAACGAGCTGCACCTCAAGCCCTGGTACTGGACGATCCTGGGACTCGTCCTGATTTCGCTGTTCGTCAACTTGCGGGTGAGAGACTCGCGGCTGGGTCGCGCATGGGTGGCTCTGCGCGAGGACGAGGTCGCCGCCGTCTCGATGGGCATACCGATGGTGCGCACCAAGCTGCTGTCCTACGCTATGGGCGCCGCCTTCGGCGGCGTCGCTGGCGCGTTCCTGGGCAGCTACAACACGGTCATCAATGCCGACGAGTTCAAATTCGGCTTCTCGATCTTCGTCCTCTCGATGATCATCGTTGGTGGCCTGGGCTCGATCTGGGGCGCTGTGCTTGGCGCGCTGCTGCTCTCGAACATCAACTACTACCTGATCCCCGACGTGCTCAATGGACTGCCGGGCAAGCTGGGGTTGAACTTCAACCTCACCGATCTGCAGGTCAGCATCTTTGGCTTCCTGCTGGTGCTGGTGATGGTGCTGCGCCCGCAGGGCCTGCTGCCGGAGCGAAGACGAAGGTTGGAGCTCGCCCAGGGGCTAGGCGAGACCGAGATCGACGGCGGTTCGGCATGAGTGCCGGCGCGCCATCGACCCCCGGAGCGCCAATCGGCGCCGCCTCCGCGGAGGCGCCATCGCCGATCCTGCACGGCGAATCGCTGGTCAAGGAGTTCGGTGGCCTGGTCGCCGTGAGCGGCGTCTCTATCGAGATCCCAACCGGGTCGATCGTCTCGATCATCGGTCCCAACGGGGCGGGCAAGACCACCCTGTTCAACATGCTCACCGGCCTGTACAAGCCCACCAGCGGCCGGATGTGGTTCGGCGGCCGGGAGATCACCCGCGCTCGGCCGGACGTGATCACCTCGTTGGGCGTGGCCAGGACCTTCCAGAACATCCGCCTGTTCGGCGCGATGACGGCGCTGGAGAACGTGATGGTTGGTCGCCACTGTCGGATGCGGGCAGGCCTGCTCGGCTCGATCCTCAGGCCTCCCAGAGTTCGGCGGGAGGAGCGGGAGGTTCGTGCCAGCGCAGCGGAGGCGCTTAGGTACGTGGGGCTGCGATCCGACCAGTTCGAGCAGGTGGCGATCAACCTCTCCTACGGTGATCAACGGCGGGTCGAGATCGCGCGCGCCCTGGCCTCCGATCCCAAGCTGCTGCTGCTCGACGAGCCCACCGCGGGGATGAACCCCCAGGAGTCCGCGTCTCTCACCGCCTTCATGCGCAAGCTGCGCGATGACCTCAAGCTGACGATCCTGTTGATCGAGCACGACATGAAGGTGATCATGGACGTCTCGCAGCGGATCACCGTGCTCGACCACGGGGAGAAGATCGCCGAGGGTCCGCCGGAGCAGGTCCGCGCCGACAAGCGCGTCATCGAGGCCTACCTCGGAGTACAAGCGTGATGCCCCTGCTGGAGGTGGACGGGATCCACGCCCGCTACGGCAACATCGAGGCGCTCAGAGGAGTTTCGCTGACCGTCGAGGAGGGCGAGGTGGTGACCCTGATCGGCTCCAACGGCGCTGGCAAGTCGACGACATTGCGCGCGATTACCGGCCTGACCCCTGCCACTGCCGGGGTGGTACGCCTGGCCGGCGAGGACATCACTCATGCCCAGCCGCAGGAGATCGTCGGCCGGGGTATCGCCCTCGCCCCCGAGGGCCGCCACTGCTTTTCCCGGATGACCGTCCGGGAGAACCTCGACATGGGAGCCTATCTGCGCCACGGGGTGGAGGTGGGCCAGGACTTGGAGCGGGTCTTCTCGCTGTTCCCACGCCTACAGGAGCGTGAGGGCCAGAAGGCGGGGACGATGTCGGGCGGTGAGCAGCAAATGCTGGCGATCGGTCGGGCCCTGATGGCGCGGCCGCGCCTGCTGCTGCTCGACGAGCCGTCGATGGGCATCGCGCCCATCCTCGTCCAGCGCATCTACGAGACGATCTCCGAGATCAACCGCGCCGGCACGACGATCCTGCTTGTGGAGCAGAACGCCAACTACGCGCTCGATGCCTCCCGGCGCGGCTACGTGCTCGAGACCGGTCGCGTTGTCTTGGCCAACAACTCCGCCCAGCTACGCGACGACCCGGAAGTTCAGCGAGCCTACCTCGGCGCATGATCGTCTTCGGATCACAGATTGGCGCCACCGGTCTGTACTTGCTGTTCGTCTGGCTGATCTCAGCCGCCGCCGGCTCTTGGCTCTCCGAGCGCAAGGGTTACGGGGACCGCGTCGGGCTGGCGTTCGGGCTGCTGCTCTCGGCAATCGGGCTGGTGATCGTGCTGTTGCTCCCCGGCCGCCCCGGATCGGCATGGAAGCGCGAAGGCCCGCTGCCGCCGCGGCGGCGGGGCTGAGGGGCATCGGGCACGTAACCCTCCCGTGGGGGCTCCAGCGGCGTGGCATGCGTGGCTGGAGCCCCTTCATACCGGTGGACGGCGAACTCATCGGGATTACCGAGCCTCCGCAAGCAGCGATGCCCCCGTGTTCGTCCGATGCGGCGCGGCGTTGTCACCGCTGTCACAGCTCGGGCACAAACGCGGTCACGGAGGGTCGTCACGCGGCACCCCTGCCGTCCCGGCCGCGGCTATCGGCACCCCTACCGTCCGGGCAGCAGCCGCAGCTCGTCGGTTGAGGCGAAGCCCATCTCGGTTCCGGCCTCGGCATTCCCGCTCTGGCGCGCGACCTCGGCCACTGCCGTCGCCACCGCCCCCACGACGTCCCGGTTGAACACCGAAGGGATGATGTAGTCCTCACGCAGCTCCTCGGCGGAGACGATCTCGGCGATCGCATGCGCGGCGGCAGTCTTCATCGGCTCGGTGATCTGCCTGGCGCGGACATCGAGGGCGCCACGGAACACGCCCGGGAAGGCGAGAACGTTGTTGATCTGGTTGGGGTAGTCCGATCGCCCGGTGGCCACTACACGGGCCACGCGTGCGGCTTCCTCGGGTGGGACCTCAGGATCGGGATTGGCCATCGCGAACACGATCGGATCGCGGTTCATCGCCGCCAGCGTGTTCCCGGACAGCAGCCGTGCCCCAGACAGGCCGATGAACAGGTCAGCCCCCTCGATCACCTCAGCCACACCACCAGATCGCCGCTCCAGGTTGGTCACTGCGCACAGCTCCCGCTTGACCGCATGCATCGTCCCGTTGACAAAATCCTCCCGGCCGGCGTGTAGCGCACCCCGGGAATCACAGCCGATGATGTGGCGTGCCCCGGCCGCCAGCAGGATCCGCGTGACTGCGACTCCCGCGGCGCCCAGGCCGACGATGACGATTCGGATGTCCTCGAGCGACTGTGCCGTCAGCTTCAGCGCGTTCAGCAGCGCGGCCAGGACCACGATCGCGGTCCCATGCTGATCGTCGTGGAACACCGGGATGTCGAGCCCGGCTTTGAGCCGATCCTCGATCTCAAAGCAGCGTGGGGCGGAGATGTCTTCCAGGTTGATGCCCCCGAAGCCGGGCGCGAGCGCCCGGACGACGGCCACGATCTCGTCGGGGTCGCGCGTGTCCAGGCACAGCGGGAAGGCGTCGACGCCGGCGAACTCCTTGAACAGCATCGCCTTGCCCTCCATCACCGGCATGGCCGCGCGTGGACCGATGTCCCCGAGCCCCAGGACCGCGGTGCCGTCGGATACCACCGCCACCGTGTTGCGCTTGATCGTGTACTGGAACGCCTTGTCGGGTTCAGATTTGATCGCCCCGCACACCCGCGCCACTCCGGGCGTGTAGGCCATCGACAGGTCGTCGCGGGTCTTCAGCGGGTGCTTGTTCTGCATCTCGACCTTGCCCCCCATGTGCAGTAGGAAGGTCCGATCGGTGGTGTCGAGCACGCGAGCCCCGGGAACGTTGTTGACGGCATCGGTCAGCCGTGGCCAGTCGGAGGCGTCAGCCGTGTCGACGGTTATGTCCCGGATGGTCTGTGGCCCCTCCACCTGGACGAGGTCCACCGCGCCGATGGTTCCACCGGCGTCGCCGATGGCGCTGGCCACCTTCCCCAGCATCCCGGGACGGTGGTCGATCTCGACCCTGAGGGTGAGGCTGTACTGGGCGCTGGGAGTGGATGCCACTTCGGCAGATAGCCTGACATACGATGCCCGACGAGCTCTTCCTGATCGATGGCAACAGCCTCGCTTACCGGGCGTTCTTTGCCCTGCCGGAGTCGATTGCCACCTCCACCGGGATGCCGACCAACGCGATCTTCGGGTTCGCTTCGATGCTGGTGAAGATCCTCACCGACTACGGCCCCAAGGCGACCGTCGTCGTCTGGGATGCCGGCGACACCGGGCGCAGGCAGGTCTTCGCCGAGTACAAGGCGCAACGCTCCAGCCGCCCTGACCTGCTCAAGGAGCAGTGGCCCCACCTGGAGCCGCTGGTGGAGGCCTTCGGTTACCGGAACCTCGCAGTCGCGGGCTACGAGGCCGATGACGTCATTGCCTCGATCGTCGAACGCGCCAAGGAGGCCGAGCCCAGGATCCCGGTGATGGTGGTCACCGGTGACCGCGACGCCTACCAGCTCGTCGAGGACGGGGTGCGGATCATGACGACCTCGCGGGGGATTACCGACACCCGCGTCTATGACGCCAATGGCGTCGTCGAGCGCTACGGCATTCCTCCCCAGCTGGTGCCCGACTTCATCGGCCTCAAGGGCGACACCAGCGACAACATCCCTGGCGTCCCGGGCATCGGCGACAAGACAGCGGCCGAGTTGCTGCAGCGCTTTGGATCGCTCGAGGGCGTCCTCGCCGGCGTCGAGCAGGTCACCGGCGCCAAGCGCAAGCAGAATCTGATCGACCACGCCGACAACGCCAGGATCTCCAAGCAGCTGGCCACGGCCAAGCGCGACATTCCGCTGGAGCTGGACGTGGAGCGATTCATCGCGGCCGAACCCGATCGCTCGCAGCTGCGCGAGACCTTCCGTCAGTTCGAGCTCCGCGAGCCGCTGCGCCGGCTGGAGGAGGCGCTCGGGTCCGCCGACGCCGCGGCGCCTGCGCCGGCGGCCGAACGGGCCCTTACCGCCACATTGCGAGCCGTGACCCTGCAGGATCTGAACCGCTTACCGCACACCGAGACGGCGGTCGCCGTCCGGACTCCCGATACCCCCGAGGAGGCGCTGTTCACTGCCGATCAGAGCGTTAGCTTCGGGGTCTACGCCGACGGCGCCAGCGAGGTGATGGCGGGAACCGCTCCCTCTCCGCCAGACCTGGTGGCGACCTTGGCTGGGCGGCCGCTGATCGCCCACGACGCCAAGTCGCTGGGTGAGGTGCCGGCGAGGCTCGCCCACGACACCGAGATCGGCGCCTACCTGCTGGAGCCGGCGCGGCGGGCCTACCCGTTCCGCGAGCTGTGCGAGGAGCGTGGGCTGGCCGCCGCCGTCGAGGACGGAGCTGCCGCCGATGCCCTGCTGATCAACGCGCTGGCGGCCTGGCAGCGGGAGGAGATCCGCGCCCGCGGTCTCACCGATCTGCTCCACCAGGTCGAACTGCCGCTGGTGCGCCTGCTGCGGACGATGGAGACGGCGGGTATGAAGCTTGACACCGAGCGCTTGCGCCAGATCTCCGCCCGCGTGAAGGACGAGGCTGACCAGCTGGAGCGCGAGATCTTCGCGCTGGTCGGGGAGGAGTTCATGATCGGCTCTCCCAAGCAGCTGGAGGAGATCCTGTTCGGGAAGCTGGGCCTGTCACGCAAGCGTCGCGGCAAGACCGGATTCTCCACCGATGCCCGTGTCCTGCAGGCGATCCGTCGGGAGCACCAGGTGATCGCCAAGATCGAGCGCTGGCGCGAGCTGACCAAGCTGGCGCAGACCTACCTCGACGCGCTGCCGCAGTTGATCGCCGGCGACGGACGCCTGCACACCACCTTCAACCAGACCGCGGCGACCACCGGGCGACTGTCCTCCAACAATCCAAACCTCCAGAACATCCCGATTCGGACCGAGCTCGGGCGGGAGATCCGCGCCTGCTTCATCGCCGAGCCCGGGAACCTGCTCGTGTCCGCCGACTATTCGCAGGTCGAGCTGCGACTGCTGGCGCACATCGCCGGGGAGGAGGTGCTCAAGAAGATCTTCCGGCAGGGCGAGGATGTGCACACCGCTACCGCCTGTCGGGTGTTCAACGTGGCCCCCGATCAAATCGATCCCGGAATGCGATCAAAGGCGAAGATGATCAACTACGGCATCGTCTACGGCCTGTCTGCCTACGGGATGGCCGATCGCCTGGACATACCGCAGTCTGAGGCTGACGAGTTCATCCAGCGCTACCTGGCCGGCTTCCCGGCGGTCGGACGCTTCATCGAAGCGACGATCGCCCAGGGGACCGAACACGGCTACGTGTCGACCCTGTTCGGCCGCCGGCGCCAGGTCCCCGAGCTGCGCGCGCGGCGCTGGGAGATGCGCAAGCAGGGTGAGCGATTCGCGGTCAATATGGTGATCCAGGGCACCGCCGCTGACATCATGAAGATCGCGATGGTGCGGACCAGTGAGGCTCTCGCCGAGGGCGGATGCCAGGCGCAGCTGATCCTCCAGATCCATGACGAGCTGCTGTTCGAGGGTCCGGCTGAGGAGGCTGAGACGGTGAGGCAGATCGCCTGCGCGCAGATGTCGGCGGCGTTCGAGATGGATCCACCGCTGGCGGTGGAGGCTGGTATCGGGCCCAACTGGTTGGCCGCCAAATGAGACCGATGCCAATCCCACCGAGCGCGCGGCGCCCCCCTTCCTGGCCGGTGGCTCGGGTCGCGATGATCGCGCTGGCCACCCTCGCTGCCGCGGCGACCGGGGGGCTCGCGCCCGTCTCCGCCGATGCGACCGTGCGCGGCGTCGTCCCCGACATCCCCAGCAATGGCCACCTGAGGCCCCGGCCGCTGGCGCGGATCGCCAGCCTTCCCTACGGCAGCGGGATCGTCCTTCACACCAACCGGACGCATCTGATCTTCTGGGCCCCGGCGGGGTCCGGCCTGGGCTTCGATGCCGGCTATCAGCAGCAGCTGGAGATGTTCCTCGCCCGCGTCGCTCATGACAGCCGCCTGCCGAGCAACGTCTACAGCTTGACCGGCCAGTACCACGATGCAGACGGTCCCGCGGCGTATGACTCGAGCTACGCCGGAGCGACCCTCGATACCGATCCGCTGCCCGCCAGGGACCCGCTGTGCGTCGAACCGGCTGCTCCGCCCGTCGATACGGGACCCGGCTGGAGCGACTGCGTCACCGATCAGCAGATCGAGGACGAGCTGACCCGGGTGACGACCGCGGACAAGCTCCCCACCTCGCTGAATGACATCTACATCCTGATCACCCCCAACGGCCTCGGAGACTGTGACACGGCTAGCTCCACGTGCGCGCTCGGCGGCACCCCGCACAACGGCTACTGCGGCTTCCACTCATCCACGCCCTCGAACCTGCTGTACGCGGTCATTCCCTACAACGCCGTCCCCGGGCACTGTCAGTCCGACGGCCCTCGCCCCAACGCCAGCACGGCTGACCCGGCCATCTCGAGCCTCAGCCACGAGCACAACGAGGTGATCACCGACCCCCTCGGCGATGCCTGGATCGATAGCAACGGCAGCGAGGATGGGGATCTGTGCCTGGACGAGGTCCTGCATCCGCCGCCGGTACTGGGCGGCAGCGGCCAGGCGCGATATGACCAGGTGATCGACGGCGGTCGCTACTGGGTGCAGCTCGAGTGGAGCAATGAGGACGGTGGCTGCGCCGCTCACGACGAAAGCGACCCCCTGACGCTGATCGCCCCAACGGGGATGAGGCTCGGCACCGGGGTGACATTGAGCGCGCACGGCCGGGATCCCGACGGTCGCATCGAGTCCTACCTGTGGGCTTTCGGCGACGGCAGCGGCGGTCACGGCGCCCGGCTGCGCCACGCCTACCGCAGCGCGGGCAGGTACACGATCCGCCTCCGAAGCACCGACTCCGCCGGGAACTGGGCCTTCGCCACCCGCTCGATCACGGTCACGCGCCCGCCTGCGTCCGACCACAGGTCCAGTCCGCGGCGACGCTGAACCCCCGGGAGGGAGCGAGTCGGGGTCGATTACGCCGGCGCCAGCGTCGAGGCAGCCGCCGCCCGCGCGCCCGCCAAGGCAAATTCAGGGGGTGCGATCTGCAGGTAGTGGCCGAAGGACCAGTTCAGGAAACGGCGGCTGGACATCGTCCGCAGCCCGCCGGAGAGTAGGCGCGGAGGCACGCGGGGAACCAGCCTCTGCCCCCGCAGCATCCACTCGAACTTCCGCTTGTGGCGGGCGCTGAACGCCCCGTAACGCCTGAGCGCGCTCGCCCGGGACTGCTCACCATCGAGCACCGCCCGCAGCTCGCGGCCGCAGGCGATCCCGAAGTACAAAGCGGTTCGGATCCCCTCGGCGGTGAGCGGCAGGCAGTGGCCGGCGGAGTCACCGACGAAGAACACCCCGTCCTCGGCTGCCTCGCGGAGGCGATGGGGGATCCAGTTGCCCTGGTAGCGGACCGTGTCCCGCCGCAGGTCCTCGGCCAGGCGGACCGTCGGCTCACGCACGTGATACCGAGGCTCGAACGATCCGACCCCGACCCGAACCTCATCGTCGGCAGGGAAGCTCCAACCGTAGCCGGCAGGGACGTAGCCGCGGTCGATCCAGATCTCCAGATCAGCGCCGCCGCCGTGGGGGTGGACCTCCAGCCCCCGGGACAAGTAGGCCTCGGGCGGCTGGATCGGCTCGCCGGCGCCGAGCACCCGCCGCCATCCGAGCGCGTCGACGATCAGCGGGGCCTTAACCTCGCCGCGGTCGGTCATCACCCTGCTGCCCCCGCGGCCCTGCACGACCGCCGTCTCGAACTCGAACCTTCCCTGTGCCGCCAGCGTCCCGCACAGTGTGCGGTAGTCGAAGGTGGAGAACGTCCACGGCAGGTCGTAGCGGACGGTCGTGAACGGCGTGTGGATCACCAGCTGCCCGAAGCTCTGCTGCCGCGACTCTTGCAAATCCAGCACCTCGAGCCATCGGGTCGGGATTCCGCACGCCGATGTCTGCCGCTCACCGATGTCGTAGCGGTCGATCACCAGGACCTCGGCCCCGGTCCCGGCCAGTTCTCGGGCGACGGCCAGACCGGCGAAACTGGCGCCGCAGACGAGCACGTCGCAGTCGCGATCGATCGGTGTGCGCTGGTCGCCTCGCTTGGTGGCGCGTCGGGGCATGGGGGCGAATGATACGGAGCCCCCACGGGCGTGAAGGACGGCTATCCTGCGTGGGAATGTCCTCGACTACCACTTTGACCCCTGACCTCGATACTCCCAGCGCCAAGGTCGTGGAGGGTTCCAACGGCCTGCTGCTGGAGATCGACGGACAGATCGTCCCCAACTACGACGCCACCCTGCATCCGTTCTCGGAGGGGGATGTCGTCACCGGCCACGTCGTCCGGATAGACAACGACGAGGTGCTGGTCGACATCGGCTACAAGTCCGAGGGGGTCATTCCCTCGACCGAGCTCTCGATTCGCAAGTCGGTCGATCCCGGCGATGAGGTCTCGCTCGGCGAGGAGGTCGACGCGCTCGTCCTGACCAAGGAGGACCAGGACGGCCGCCTGATCCTGTCCAAGAAGCGGGCTCGCTTCGAGAAGGCCTGGCGCAAGATCGAGGCCGCCGCCGAATCCGGCGAGCCGGTCGAAGGCGCGGTGATCGAGGTCGTCAAGGGCGGCCTGATCATCGACCTCGGCGTGCGCGGCTTCCTGCCCGCGTCGCTGGTCGACATCCGCCGCGTGCCCAACCTCGACGAGTACATGAGCCAGGCGATCGAGTGCAAGGTGATCGAGCTCAACCGCAGCCGCAACAACGTCGTCCTGTCTCGCCGCGCCGTGCTCGAGGAGCAGCGCAAGGAGGATCGCGAGCGGATCCTCGACCGTCTGCAGCCCGGTCAGGTGGTGGAGGGCAAGATCTCCAACATCGTCGACTTCGGCGCGTTCGTCGACCTCGACGGGATCGACGGGCTGATCCACATCTCCGAGCTCTCCTGGTCGCACGTAAACCACCCCTCGGAGATCCTCTCCATCGGGGACACGGTCAGCGTCAAGGTGCTCGACATCGACCGTGATCGCCAGCGGATCTCGCTCGGCCTCAAGCAGACCCAGGAGGATCCGTGGCAACGGGTCGTCGACACCTACAACATCGGCGACGAGCTCGAGGGCACGGTGACCAAGGTCGTCACCTTCGGCGCCTTCGTGGAGATCCTCGATGGCGTCGAGGGGCTGGTGCACATCTCCGAGCTGGCCCAGCACCACGTCGAGAATCCGCGGGAGATCATCCAGCCCGGCGACCCGGTGCGGGTCAAGATCCTGGAGATCGATTCCGAGCGCCGGCGCCTGTCGCTGTCGATCAAGCGCGTCGAGGGCCAGGTGCTGCCGGTGCGGCCGATCGTCCCGCCGGCGGAGGGCGACAGCAGCGGGCTCGACGATGTGCCCGAGCTCGGCCTTTCCGAGGACGTGTTCGCTCCCGCGGCTGGGACTGAAGACGAGGACGCTGCGCCCGCGGATGAGATGGCGACGGATGCCGAAGCGACCCCAGCCGACGAATCGTCGGACACGAGCACCGACCAGCCTTACCAGACGCCGCAGGGCGAGTCGGCCTGAGGGTCCCATTCGTCGGCCTCACCGGGGGGATCGGCGCCGGGAAGTCGGCGGCGTTGGCGGCGCTGGAGCGGCTCGGGGCGGCGGTGCTCTCTACCGACGCAGTCGTCCACGCGCTCTACGAGAGCCCAGAGGTGGTGGCGGCGGTGAGCGAGCGCTTCGGGGTGGCGGCGGTCCCGGGTGGAGAAGTGGACCGAGGGGCTGTGGCCCGGGCGGCGTTCGCGACGCCCGAAGATCGCGCCTGGTTGGAAGGGTTGCTGTGGCCGCAGGTGGCGGAGCGGATGGTGGGCTGGCGCGAGCAGGAGCTGGCGCGCAGACCGCCGCCGCGGGCGCTGATCGTCGAGGTGCCGCTGCTGTTCGAGTCCGGGATGGAGAGTGCGTTCGAAGCGACCATCGCGGTGGTGGCGCCGGAGGACCTGCGCGCTCAGCGCGCCGCCTCGCGCGCGCATCAAGCGGTTGACGAGCGTGCCGCGCGGCAGCTCCCCCAGGAGGAGAAGGTCAGGCGGGCCACCTTCGCCGTCACCAACGACAGCGGACTGCCGGAGCTCGAGCAGAAGCTGTCGGCGGTTCTTGACATGCTGACCTCGTGAGCCCCACCACAGCCACGATGACCGGCCACCGGGCGCCACGGCGGCGAGCACACGTCCACCGCCGGCGACTGGTTCTGGGGGCAGCGGCAGTGCTGGTCGGGGTGGTGGCGGCGGTGCTGGCGATGCCCCTGGCTCGCAAAGCGGTCACCGAACTGGGGCTGCCGCTGCGCTACCAGGACATCATCCGCCAGCAGGCGGGGCGCAAGCACCTGGACCCGGCGCTGGTCGCGGCGGTGATCTACGCCGAGACGAAATTCGATCCCCGCCCATCTTCGGCCGGGGCCGAAGGCTTGATGCAGATCCTCCCGCAGACCGCGGAGTTCCTGGCTCACCGCTCGGGCGCGACCACCTTCACCACCGCCGATCTGGCCACGCCGCAGGTCAACATCTCCTACGGCAGCTACTACCTGCGCTACCTGCTCGACGAATACGGCGGCAGCAAGATCCTGGCCATTGCCGCCTACAACGGCGGCGAGGCCAACGTCAACCGCTGGATCATGGCCGCCCACGCACGTGGCCGCCGGCTTGAAATCGGCGACATCCCGTTCCCGGAGACGCAGGCCTACGTCCGCAAGGTGCTGCAGGCCCAGAAGGACTACCGGCGCACCTACGCGTCACAGCTGGGGTACGAGTAGCTTCCGCGCTGACCCGGCCGGCCGTGGCTGAGATGCGGGTCAGTACTGCCGCGGCGAACGGCTCGCCTGCTCCACCGCGGCGATGACCTCGGCCACCTCTGGTGCCTGATCCTCGCCCAGGCTCGCGATCGTGATCCGGATCCCCGGCGGGGAGGCGATCCGGAAGCGCTCCCCGGCGAGCGCGATCCAGCCGGCCTCGTACAGCGCTCGGATCACCGGTGCCTCCTCACGCACCGGCACCCACACGTTCAGCCCCGAGCGCCCGTGGGCCTGGAGCCCGCGCGCGAGCAGCGCTGCGATCAGCGCCCTACGGCGCGCGCTGTAGACCTCACGAGCACGAGCGGTGACGGCGGGAAACCGCGGGTCACGAAGCAGCTCCACGACAGTCGCTTGGAGCAGATGGCTGACCCACCGCGGCCCGAGCCCCTGTCGGCCCTGGACCCGGGCGACGGTGGTCTCGTCCCCGGCCAGCAGCGCCAACCGCAGGTCGGGGTGCAGCACTTTCGAGGCCGAGCGCAGCACCGCCCAGCGTCTGCGCTCCGGACCGACCAGCGTCACGCTTGGGGCTCCGGACACTGCGCCGGCATGGTCGTCCTCGACCACCAGGACACCGGGATGCTCGGTCAGGATCGTCCGCAGCGTCGTAGCGCGCTCGTCCTCGATCGCCGCGCCGTACGGGTTCTGCGCGCGCGGCACGATCACCGCAGCCTGCACGTCACGCCGCAGCGCCGCCGCGAATGCCTCCGGTTCGGGCCCTTGGTCGTCGACCGGCACCGCCACGGCCACCAGGCCAAGGGCCAGCAGCAGGTCGCGGATGGAGGTGTAGGCGGGATCCTCGATCAGCACCCGATCCCCCGGACGCAGCTGCGCCTGTAGCACCCGCTCGATCCCGTCGAAGGCGCCCGAGACGATCGCCAGCGAGCCCGAGGGGATCCCGTCGGCGGCGAACGCCGCGGCGGCGTGCTCGAGCAGCTCCGGATCGGCGGCCTCCTCGCTGATCGGCAGGTCTTTCCTCAGGTCGAGGCGGGCGATCGCGTCGCCCAGCGACGGGAGCAGCTCCGGATCGGGAAGCCCAACCGCCAGATCGCGCTTGCCGGGCGGCGGGGGGCCCGGCGGCGGGAAGCGGCGCATCGGCTCGGGCGCCCACAGCGCCGGCCGGGGAGCGACGCGTGTGCCGCGCCGGCCGTCGGTGACGATCAGGCCGCGGCCGCGGAGGATTCGGTAGGCCGCGTTGACGGTAGCGGGACTGGTTCCCAGCGCGGCCGCCAGCGCCCGCACCGTGGGGAGGGCCTCACCGCTGTCAAGCCTTCGTGCGCGGATCGACTCCTCGGCGCTGGCCGCGATCTCCCGCGCGGTGGCACCGATGACCTGATATTGTTCTATATCAAGCATGAGTTTGTACTATAACAAATCTGAGCATCAGACTGGACGGACAATCAGTGAACGCACGCCGCGGGCGAACTTGCCTCTCCGCGCACCACCGTCCGCCGTCGTGCCGGCCGTGGCCGGTACGAGCGGGAGCTGATCAACGCGATTCTCGACCAGGCACTTGCCGGTCAGCTGGCCTTTGCCCTCGACGGACAGCCGTACCGATACCGATGCTCCACGTGCGCGTGGGCGACTGGATCTACCTGCACGGCTCCCCGCTCAGCCGTCTGATCGGCACGGCCGCGCACGGAGCCCCCGTTGCTTCACGGTGACGCTCCTCGATGGCCTGGTGCTCGCCCGCTCGGCCTTTCACCACTCGCTCAACTACCGCTCGGTGGTGGTCCTCGGAGAGGTCTGCGCGGTCCGGGACCGGGCCGAGAAGCTTGCCGCGCTGAGCGCACTGGTGGAACATGCGGTGCCGGGCCGCTCGGCCGAAGCCCGGGGTCCGAGTCCAGCCGAGCTGGAGGCGACCGAGGTGGTGGCGCTGGCGCTACAGGAGGCTTCGGCCAAGGTCCGCAGCGGCCCTCCGGTCGACGCCCCCGAGGACTACGCGATGCCGGTATGGGCGGGGGAGATCCCGCTGCGCCTGGTCGCCGGCGCGCCAGCGCCCGATGCCCGCTGCGCTGTGCCGGTGCCGGGATACGTCCGCGTGCTATCCGCCGGCGATGCTTGATCCGCGGCTACAGTGGCTGCTCGTCCCCGGCTCGGGACGAGCACCAACGAACAGCCGCGATCGCCCGGGGCACGGATCAGCGTGCCGCGATCAGCATCCGCCCGGCCGCGATCGAGCTGCCGGTCACGCTGCGCTACGGCTTCCCTGACGACGCGGAGCCGATCGCCCGCCTGGCGGCGCTCGACAGCGCCGAGGTCCCGGCGCATCCGGTGCTGCTGGCCGAGGTCGGCGGCGAGCTGCGGGCGGCGCTGTCGCTGGCCGACGACAGCGGGGTCGCCGATCCGTTTCACAGCACCGCGATGCTGATCGATCTGCTCCGCGCCCGAGCGGGACAGCTGCGCTCCGGAGCCGAGGGCAATCGCCGCGCCTCGGGACGCTGGCGAGCCAGGCTCGGCCTGCGCAGCCTGACCCTCAGTGCTCGCCGCTAGCCGTGGGCCCACCCCGGTGAGCCCGAGCCGTGCTCGCCGCTGAGCCATCGCCCGACCCCGCTAGCCTGGGCAGCACCGATGCCGAAGTTCGACCTCGAAGCAGGCTACAGCCCGACTGCCGATCAGCCCGCCGCCGTCTCCTCCCTGGCCCAGGGAGTGCAGGCCGGAGAGCGCTTCCTGACGCTGCTCGGCGCCACCGGGACCGGCAAGACGATGACGATGGCGGCGACGATCGAAGCGGTGCAGAAGCCGGCGCTGGTGATCGCCCACAACAAGACGCTCGCGGCGCAGCTGTGCAACGAGTTCCGCACCTACTTTCCGCGCAATGCCGTCGAGTACTTCGTCTCCTACTACGACTATTACCAGCCCGAGGCCTACGTCCCCAGCAAGGACCTGTACATCGAAAAGGACTCGGCCATCAACCAGGAGATCGACCGCCTGCGGCATTCCGCCACCGCCGCGCTGTTCGCACGTCGTGACGTGCTGATCGTGGCCAGCGTCTCCTGCATCTACGGCCTCGGCTCTCCGGAGGTCTACGACGAGAACCTGCAGACGCTGCGCAAGGGCGAGTTCATCGATCGCGACAAGCTGCTGCGAAAGCTCGTCTCCATCCAGTACACCCGCAACGACACGGCGCTGGCCCGGGGCACCTTCCGCGTGCGCGGCGAGACGCTGGAGATCTTCCCCGCCTATGCCGAGACCGCGTTCCGGATCGTGCTGTTCGGCGACGAGGTCGAGCACCTGCAGCACTTCGACCCGCTCACCGGGGAGGTGCTGGAGGACGACCTCGAGCACGTCGGCATCTGGCCGGCCAGCCACTACAACGTCCGCGAAGGGATGATCGACGACGCCGTCGCGGAGATCGGGCGGGAGCTGAATGCGCGCTGTTCCGAGCTGGAGGCCGAAGGCAAGCTGCTGGAGTCCCACCGCCTGCGCCAGCGCACCCAGTACGACATGGAGATGTTGCGCGAGATGGGCTTCTGCAGCGGGATCGAGAACTACTCCCGGATTCTCGATGGTCGCAACCCGGGGGATCGACCCTACTGCCTGCTGGACTACTTCCCCGAGGACTTCGTGTGCTTCATCGACGAGTCCCATCAGACCGTGCCGCAGATCGGCGGCATGTACGAGGGGGACCGCTCCCGCAAGCAAACCCTGGTCGATTATGGCTTCAGGCTACCCAGCGCACTTGACAACCGCCCGCAGACGTTCAGCGAGTTCCTCTCTATCACCCCGCAGATCGCTTTCGTGTCCGCCACCCCGGGTGAGTACGAGCGCACGCACGCGAGCCGGATCGTGGAGCAGATCGTCCGCCCCACCGGGATCATCGATCCCGAGATCGAGGTGCGGGAGACGCGCAACCAGATCGACGACCTGATGAACGAGATCCGCGGCCGCACCGACCGCGACGAACGGACGCTGGTCACGACGCTGACCAAGAAGATGTCAGAGGACCTCACCGACTACCTGCTCGAGATGGGCTTCCGCGTTCGCTATCTGCATTCCGAGGTCGACACGCTGGAGCGGATCCAGATCATCCGCGAACTACGACTAGGCGAGTACGACGTCCTTGTCGGGGTCAACCTACTGCGGGAGGGCCTCGACCTGCCGGAGGTCTCGCTGGTCGCGATCCTCGACGCCGATAAAGAGGGCTTTCTCCGCGGGGAGACCTCGCTGATTCAGACGATCGGGCGGGCGGCCCGCAATGTCGAGGGCACGGTGCTGATGTACGCCGACAAGGAGACGGCGGCGATGCGCGCCGCGATAGAGGAGACCGATCGGCGCCGCGCGATCCAGCGCGCCTACAACGAGCAGCACGGGATCACGCCGGAGACGATCGTCAAGGGGATCTCCGACATCGCCGAGTTTCTTCAGTCCGACTCCAAGGTTCCGCGCTCTCGCCGCCGCCGTCAGCGGGCAGCCGGCTCGGTGCCTCCCGCCGAGCTCGAGAAGACGATCGTCGAGCTGGAGGAGGAGATGCTCGCCGCCGCCGAGGAGCTGCGGTTCGAGTACGCGGCCAAGCTGCGCGACGAGATCCGAGACCTCAAGCGCGAGCTCGACGTCGCGATCGCCGCCGGATGACAGGCTGCGACGCGTCCTCGCCGTCCGATACGCTGCGAGCGCTGTCCAGATCCCGGAACTGAGAGGTTGGTCGCGTGGCCCTCGAACGACAGAGCATCGAGAAGAAGGACTTCCCCATCGGCCGCCGGGGCTATGACCCAGAGGCCGTCGACGCCCATCTGCAGTCCCTCGCCGATGAGATCGAGCAGCTCAAGCGCGCGTCGCGTCGCCGCACGGAGACGCTCGCCTCAGCGGCGAGCGAGCAGGTGCGGGCGATCGTCGAGGCGGCCGAGACCACCGCCGCGGAGATTCAGCAGCAGGCTGAGCAGGAAGCAGGCGAGATCCGCGCTGAGGCCGGGAGCGAAGCCAAGGCCACTCGAGAGCAGGCCGTGGGTCAGGCCCGCGAGTACGTGGGCAAGGTCTCGGAGTCCACGGCGGTGATGCTCCAGCGGCTGGACGCGATGGACAGCGAGCTGGGTGCCTTGATCGAAGCGCTGCGGACCGGCGCAAATCGCCTGAACGCTGATCTGCAGCTGCTGGAAGGCAACCTGAACGACGTCGGGGCGGCTGTCACCCCGCGCCCCAGATTCGAGCCCGAGTTCCCGGCGCCCGCCGGCTACGGGGCCGCGCCGACGGCGTCAACCGCGGCCCATGCGGCGCCGGCGCCCGCCGCCCCCGCGCCTGCCCGGGCACCGCAGGAGGACGCCGGCGTCCGGGACGAGCAGGATGGGGGACGGCGCGATGTGCCCGAGTCCTCCGCGCCCGCTCGCGGCGGCGCCGCCCACGGGGATCAGCCCTCGGAGGGATCTAACGGAGCCGAGGGCGAGGACGAGGGCGCGCGGCTGATCGCGCTGAACATGGCGCTCGATGGCCGGCCCCGGGAGGAGACAGACCGCTATCTGGCGGAGAACTTCCGGCTCACCGACCGCCGCGGACTGCTCGACGAGGTGTACGCCCGGGTCGGGGGCTGACCCTCGCATCCGAACGTCTGTTCGGTTCACTAGAGTACGTTATGTGGACCAGCTCGTCGTCTCCGGAGCCCGTGAACACAACCTGAAGGACGTCACGGTCGCGATCCCGCGTGGGTCGATGACCGTGATCACCGGCCTGTCCGGCTCAGGCAAGTCCTCGTTGGCCTTCGACACCATCTACGCCGAGGGTCAGCGTCGCTACGTCGAGTCGCTGTCGGCCTACGCCCGCCAGTTCCTGGGCCAGATGGACAAGCCCGACGTCGACTCGATCGAGGGTCTCTCGCCGGCGATCTCGATCGACCAGAAGACGACCTCCCGCAACCCCCGCTCGACGGTCGGCACCGTGACCGAGATCTATGACTACCTGCGGCTGCTGTGGGCGCGGATCGGCCACCCGCACTGCCACGTCTGCGGGCGTCCGATCAGTGGCCAGTCCGCAGAGCAGATCATCGACCAGGTGATGGAGCTGCCGGAAGGCACCCGCTTCATGGTGTTGGCGCCGATCGTCCGCGGCCGCAAGGGCGAGTACGGCAAGCAGCTGGAGGAGCTCCGGGCGGAGGGCTTTGGTCGCGTCAAGGTTGATGGCGAGCTGCGCCGACTCGACGAGCAGATCGTGCTCGACAAGAAGTACAAGCACGACATCGCCGTGGTCGTCGACCGCCTGGTGATGAAGGGCGAGCTGCGCAAGCGGCTGGCCGACTCGGTTGAAACGGCGGTGGCCCTGGCCGACGGGCTGGTGGAGATCGAGCTGGTGGATGCCGCCTCCCCGAGTCGGGTCCAGACCTACTCCGAGAGGTTCGCCTGCCCGGTTCACGGCCCGAGCCTGATCGAGTTGGAGCCACGGGTCTTCTCGTTCAACTCCCCCCACGGCGCCTGCCCGCGCTGCACCGGGCTCGGTTCGCAGATGGAGATCGACCCCGACCTGGTGGTCCCCGACCCGTCCCTGTCGATCGGCGAAGGGGCGATCGCGCCGTGGGCGGTGAGCGCCTCCGACTACTACGACCAGCTGGCGCAGGCGATCGCCGAGCGCTACCGGGTTGATCTCGAGACTCCCTGGCAGGACCTCCCCGCCGACCAGCGGGACTTCTTCCTGCACGGCACCAACGGCGATCGCGTCCAGGTGTCTTACCGCAACCGTTTCGGCCGCCGGCGATCGTACGCTACGCACTTCGAGGGCATCGTTCCCAACCTCGAGCGGCGCTACCGGGAGACCGACTCCGACTTCTCACGGGAGAAGATCGAGGAGTACATGACGCTGCGACCGTGTCCGGACTGCCACGGTGCGCGGCTGCGTCCGGAATCGCGCGCGGTGCTCGTGGCTGGCACCGCGATCCACGAGTTCACCGGTCTCTCGGCCCGTCGCGCGCTGGCCTGGGTGCGGGGACTGGATCTGAGCGAGCATGACCGGCGGATCGCTCGTCTGGTGCTCCGGGAGATCGAGGAGCGGCTGCAGTTCCTGGAGAACGTCGGAGTCGGGTACCTGTCGATGGAACGAGCCGCGGCGACGCTGTCGGGCGGGGAGGCGCAGCGGATCAGGCTCGCGACCCAGATCGGCTCCTCGCTGGTAGGAGTGTTGTACATCCTCGACGAGCCCTCGATCGGCCTGCATCAGCGCGATAACGAGAAGCTGATCGCAACGCTCAAGCGGCTGCGGGATCTCGGCAACACCGTGCTCGTGGTCGAGCACGACGAGGGGACGATGCGGGCCGCGGACCACCTGCTGGACATGGGTCCCGGGGCTGGGGAGCACGGCGGCCACGTCGTCGCCCAGGGCAGCCCCGATGCGGTTGCCGCGGTGCCGGACTCGCTCACCGGCCAGTTCCTGGCCGGGACGCGCAGGATCGAGATGCCGCGCCGGCGGCGCAAGCCGCAGGGATTCATCGGCGTCCAAGGAGCCAGCGAGCACAATCTCAAGGGCATCGACGTGAAGGTCCCGCTCGGAGTGCTGTGCTGCGTGACCGGGGTATCGGGATCGGGTAAGTCGACGCTGGTCAACGAGGTGCTGTACAAGGCGGTGTCCAACCGCCTGCATCGATCCAAGCAGCGCGCCGGAGCCCACCGCCGGATCACCGGGCTGGAGCAGCTGGACAAGATCATCTCCGTCGACCAGTCGCCGATCGGCCGCACCCCCCGCTCGAACCCAGCCACCTACATCGGGCTGTTCGATCAGATTCGCGATCTATTCTCCAAGACCCAGGAGGCGCGCGCGCGAGGGTACAAGCCCGGTCGCTTCTCGTTCAACGTCAAGGGTGGCCGCTGCGAAGTCTGCCGCGGCGACGGCCAGATCAAGATCGAGATGCACTTCCTGCCCGACGTGTACGTCCCCTGCGAGCAGTGCCACGGCAAGCGCTACAACCGGGAGACGCTTGAGGTGCGCTTCAAGGGCAAGACGATCGCCGATGTGCTTCAGATGCCCATCGAGGAGGCACTGCAGTTCTTCGAGCACATCCCCAAGATTCGACGCCGGGTGCAGACGCTCAATGACGTTGGCCTCGGATACATGCGTCTGGGGCAGCCGGCCACGACCCTGTCCGGGGGCGAGGCCCAGCGCGTCAAGCTGGCCGCCGAGTTGTGCAAGGTGGCAACCGGCCGCACCATCTACATCCTCGACGAGCCGACCACTGGCCTGCACTTCGCCGACATCCAGCGCCTGCTAGAGGTGCTGGAACGACTTGTGGACGCCGGCAACACGATCGTCGTGATCGAGCACAACCTCGACGTGATCAAGGTCTCGGACCGAATCATCGACCTTGGACCCGAGGGAGGAGAGGAGGGTGGGAAGGTAATCGCCACCGGCACGCCGGAGCAGGTGGCGACGGAGCCGCAGTCAGAGACAGGAAGGTTCCTGGCCCAGATGCCGGGATTCAGGCCTGGACGCAAAAGCGCTGCGCGGGGGACCAGTCGCCGGCGGCCGAAGGTCGTGGCCGCGACCTGAGCGGGCGCTACGCGAGACGAGATGCGGTGGCAGGGGCCCCATCCCAAGGCCCCTGCCACCGTCGTTGCCCCACTTCCCGTTGCACGTTTTGCCCACGCGAGCGGTACTCGCTAGCGCCCGCTGTGAGCGGCGATGGCGTCAGCCTCCGCCTGACGCACCGCTGCCGGGTTGGCCGCGGCCGCGGCGATCGGCACCGTGGCAGTGCCCTTCACGCATACCGCGCTAGCCGTCTCGGTGAAGGTGCGCTTCAGCGGATCGGAGTTGAAGCCGTCGATGAACCAGCCACGCAGGTTCCGCATTGGCGCGGAGACCACCATGGTGATCGCGCCGTTGTACCCGCCGCCACCGGTGACGTAGTAGCCCTTCGGACAAAACGCGTAGGCCATGACGAAGTTCACCTTGGATTGACCCACGGGTACCTTCACAGTCTGCCCCAGCACTGCGACGACGGTGACTGCTTTAGACGCGGCCGGTTTGTTGCCGGTGGCGCTCTTGCTCGCATCAGCCAGCGAGGTTGCGGCCACCGCAGCGACAACGCTGGCGGTGAGAACGGCTATGGGCTTGAACATCGGTTTTTCCCTTCCTTGGTTTGCTGGTTGGTGATGCTCTCGGTCAACGCATCCTCCGACCGTGTTTGCGAGCCGTCTTTCGACCGTGCTTGAGGGTCCGGCATGCCCGACGGCGAGAGATCGGTTTGCGCATCCCACCGAGATGGTGGACGGTGAACGCGCGCCCAGGACTGGCGCTGTGGCCGATCGAAGGCAACGGAGCTGGCGATGGGGTCGACGTCACCGATGACCCGCCAGCCACTCCTGTCGACAGTGATGTAGTCGCTGTCGGCACCGACACCGATGGCGTCGGGCTCCCGATGTCGCTGATCCCGGTTGGTGTCGGGATGCTCGGGTTGACTGCGGACGAGGGCTGGGACGGCACCTGCGTTGATGGGCTGCTGTCACCGCTTGAGAGACCCGGATCACCCGGGGCAGCGGCGGAGGGCGCGGCCACGCTCACCACCACGAGTGTGTTCTGCTGGCTCGCACTCTGCTGCTGGGTAGCGTCATAGCACCAGAAGATGCAGCCGATCTGCACCTGCCAGACGAGCTGGCTCGCCTGATCAACGGCTAGCGCGGCTGACTGAACGGTTGACTCGGCGGTTGCCCCCGCGGTAGGCAGGATCACCTCAATTGTCGTGTTCGATTGCTCGGCTTGCTGGTCCTGTTGCGTCTGCACGCAGAAGTACAGGCACCCGATCTGGATCTGCCAGATCGTCTGCGTACTCTGATTGTCGACGACTGTTGGTGGCTGGGACGATCCGAGTGCGGCCTGGAGCTCGGAGGTGAGCGCAGAGTCGAGACCGATCGTCTGGACGGTGCTGTTCTGTTGTGAGGCTCCTTGAGTTTGGACAACGGCAACGCCGTCACCCATCTGCCACTGGTGGATGGTCTGCTGGACGAAATTCTCCTGCGTGGCCGCGGTTTGTGTTTGCGCCGGGCGTGGAACGCCCAACGCCTGCAGCAGCTCGCTCACCGCCTGTTGACCGCTCTTCGTCAGCGCGGCCGTGGTCGTCGTGTCGCCGAAGCACTTTTGCAGGCATCCGATCTGTATCTGCGTCACGGTGGCGTCGCCCTGCGAGCTCGCCTGGCCCTCGTCCTGCGGGGTTGCGGCTGCACCGGGATGCGCGCCCGAGGCGACCTGAGTGGTCGTGTTTTGCTGCGTCGCGACCTGGCTCTGGCTGAGGCCCTGACAGTGCGCTGAGCACCCCGAGGCCTGTACCTGCCAGATCACCTGAGTCGAGGAACTAGAGGCAGTGGTTCCTCCCGCGGGCGTGGCCGACGTTCCCCCGGGCTGACTTTGTGAATTTGCATCCTGCGTCCCGGTCGACGAGGTGGCGGAGTTCGTCGATGACGATCCGGTGCCCGCTTCACCGTCGGTCGTGGAAACGCTGGTCACGTTGTCTGACGTGCCCGACGAATCGCTTGGGCTGGTGCCCGCGCCTTCGGTCGATGTCGACGAAGACGAGTCAGCCGTTACGCCGGACCCGGAACCATCGGAGCCGGCTCCTGCGGCGGCCGTGGTCTGAATCGGCACCGTCCCTGAGACGGAGTCGGTTGCCGTCACCGACTTCGCCGGCCCGGAGACCGAATCACTTGACGGCGTCCCCGGGTCCGTCGAACCGGAAGCCGGATCACTGGGGGGGGTGACCGCCCCGGTCGCCCCGGCGACCGTTGCCCCATTGACGATCGCGGGGATTGCGGGCTGGTCGGCGCTAGCGCGGGTGACCACGCCCAGCAGCATCAGTGCTGCCGCTACCAGAGCCGCGCTCAGTCGTGTTGTCTTGTAGAGGTGTCGCATGCGATGGCACGTGCTCCCGGTGACCCCAGCCATCCCGCGTGAAGCGAGAGGGCCGGGGTCCCCGGATTCGAGTCCTCCGGTCCTTCCCGCATGAGCAGGAAGGCCGGAAGCTCTCAGTTGCACGGTCAGCTGGCGTTCTGGCTCTCACCTCCGTTCTGGCTGGTGCCGGCGTTGTTGCTGGCACCGCTCTTCGCGCCGTTGCTGGCGTTCTGGTTGGCGCTGTTGCTGCCACCGTAAACGTTGCCACCGGCGATGTTCACCGGGACGTTGGCGTTGACGGTGTTCTGGTTGGCCTTGGCACTTGACAGCGCAGCCTGAGCTGTGAGAGCGCTCTGGCTGGAGTACTGCGCCTGGCCGGAGCCGCCGCAGCCCACGTAGCAGCTGGAGCTGCTCGACTGGGACTGGTTGTTGCTCTGGTTGGTGTTGGCGTTGTTGCTCGCGTCGCTCTTCGCGCCGTTGCTGGCGTTCTGGTTGGCGCTGTTGCTGCCACCGTAAACGTTGCCACCGGCGATGTTCACCGGGACATTGGCGTTGACGGTGTTCTGGTTGGCCTGGGCCTGCGAGAGCGCCCCCTGCAGCGTGGCTGCATCCTGGCTTGAGTACTGCGCCTGGCCGGAGCCGCCGCAGCCCACGTAGCAGCTGGAGCTGCTCGACTGGGACTGGTTGTTGCTCTGGTTGGTGTTGGCGTTGTTGCTCGCGTCGCTCTTCGCGCCGTTGCTGGCGTTCTGGTTGGCGCTGTTGCTGCCACCGTAAACGTTGCCACCGGCGATGTTCACCGGGACGTTGGCGTTGACGGCGTTCTGAGACGCGTTGGCGCTGGACCCTGCCAGCTGGCCGGTGAGGGCCGCCTGGCTGCTGCCCTGCGCCTGCCCGGAGCCGCCGCAGCCCACGAAGCAGCTGGAGCTGCTCGACTGAGACTGATGGTTGCTCTGATCAGTACCCGCGTTGTTGCTGGCATTGCTGCTAGCGCCGTTGCGCGAGTTCTGGTTGGCGCTGTTGTCGCCGCCGGAGACGTCACCACCGGCGATGTTCACCGGAGTGTTGCCATTGACGGCGTTCTGAGACGCGTCTGCCTTCGAGCCTGCCAGCTGCCCGGTGAGGGCCGCCTGATCGCTGCCCTGCGCCTGCCCGGAGCCACCGGAGCCAATCGAGTCGCCGGAGCTCGTCGACTGGTGCTGACCGTTGCTCTGGTTGGTGTAGGCGTTGTTGCTGGCACCGCTCTTCGCGCCGTTGCTGGCGTTCTGGTTGGCGCTGTTGCTGCCGCCGTACGCATCCCAACCGGCGACGGTCTCCGGCGAGTTGCCGTTGACGGCGTTCTGAGACGCGTTGGCGCTGGACCCTGCCAGCTGGCCGGTGAGGGCCGCCTGGCTGCTGCCCTGCGCCTGCCCGGAGCCACCGGAGCCAATCGAGTCGCCGGAGCTGCTCGACTGGGACTGATGGTTGCTCTGGTTGGTGTTGGCGTTGTTGCTGGCACCGCTCTTCGCGCCGTTGCTGGCGTTCTGGTTGGCGCTGTTGCTGCCGCCGTACACATCGCCACCGGCGACGGTGGACGGCGAGTTGCTGTTCACGGCGTTCTGCCTGGCGTTGGCCTGTGAGAGGGCCGCCTGCAGGGTTGCCGTGCTCTGATGGGAGTACTGCGCCTGGCCGGAGCCACCGGACCCGTACGAGTCGCCGGAGCTGCTCGACTGGGACTGACCGTTGCTCTGGTCGGTGTAGGCGTTGTTGCTGGCATTGCTGCTAGCGCCGCTGCTGGCGTTCTGGTTGGCGCTGTTGCTGCCGCCGTACGCATCCCAACCGGCCACGGTTGACGGCGAGTTGCCGTTGACCGCGTTCTGAGACGCGTTGGCGCTGGACCCTGCCAGCTGGCCGGTGAGGGCCTTCTGGCCGCTGCCCTGCGCCTGACCGGAGCCACCGGAGCCGTACGAGTAGCCGGACCCGTACGAGTAGCCGGAGCTGCTCGACTGGGACTGATGGTTGCTCTGGTCGGTGCCCGCGTTGTTGCTGGCATTGCTGCTAGCACCGTTGCGAACGTTCTGGTTGGCGCTGTTGCTGCCGCCGTACACATCGCCACCGGCGACGGTGGACGGCGAGTTGCCGTTCACGGCGTTCTGCCTGGCCTTGGCCTGTGAAAGCGCCGCCTGCAGGGTTGCCGCGCTCTGACGCGAGTACTGCGCCTGACCGGAGCCGCCCGACCCGTACGAGTCGCCGGAGCTGCTCGACTGGGACTGATGGTTGCTCTGGTCGGTGTAGGCGTTGTTGCTCGCGTCGCTCTTCGCGCCGTTGCTGGCGTTCTGGTTGGCGCTGTTGCTGCCGCCGTACACATCGCCACCGGCGACGGTGGACGGCGAGTTGCCGTTCACGGCGTTCTGCTTGGCCTTGGCCTGTGACAGCGCGGCTTGCAGCGTGACTGACCACTGACTGGATTGCTGCGCCTGCCCGGGTCCGCCCGAGCCGCCGCTTCCTTGGTTGCCGTCGGCCATCGCCGCTCCTGGCACAGCCAGAGCGAAGACTGAGATGCCGGCAGCAAGCATTTTCGAATGCATTGCTTCTCCTTGAATGTTGGTCTGCCGTGCGCTCGGGCGGTTAGCCCGGGCCACAGCTGTGATCTGGTGGACACCCCGTATCGACCGGGGCATCCGGCGAGCGACCGACTACCGGACGCACGCCGATTAGGTCACACCAGGACCGCTATCCAGGGCGCTCGAGTCGCCCGGCAATCAAAGCCGAGCTCCACGTAGCGATGTTCAAAGACATCCGCCCGGGAATCCACCGGGACAGAAGCGAGAGCGTAAGCACTGCCAGCAGTGCCAGCGCTGGCGCACCGCCAGGGCCGGTTCCACCGCTGGCGGCAACGGCCAGATGGGTCGACTGAAGCAGGACGGACGTTGAAGAGTCGTCACCACTCGGTCCCGTGACGCCGGGGGATATGAGCTGCGACGCCTTCCAAGGGCCGTGGCTCGGGCCCGACGCCATCTGGGCCGAGCGCAGGTTCTGACTCAAGCTCGAGGAAGCGGCTGAGGTGTCGTAGTAGCTCACGGCTCCGAGGGATGGTGCCATGAGCACCGGAGAGTCACCGGCGAAGCTGAAGACCATCAGCGGCTGCGAGAGCGGCGACGCGAACCCATCTGCACCCGTTGGCCACGCAACCCCCTCTGACCTGTGCAAGTTCAGGAGCAGCAGATGGAGCTCGGGCAGCAAGGCGGCGATCCGCATGGCCGCACCAGGATCTTTGCGAGAGACATCGGCGAGCAGCCGGTTCAGCAGAGCGATCCGCTCGATCAGCGAACCCACGGTGGGCACGCCACCAGTGACCTGCTGCAGCTCGGCGACCAACGCGCTGACAGCCGGATCGCTCGCTGACAGGGCCTGGAGCTGCGTGATCAGCGGCGCTACGGACGGCCACAGGAGGGTCACTGATTGCAGCTGAACGCCCAGGACCTGCAGCTGCACCGAGGCAATCACGATGTTTGCCTGCTGCTGGCGCGCAGACAACATCGACGCGGCCACGGCCACGGCCGGGGGAGGCGGAGGAGGTGGAGTAAAGGACGTCGTGGCCTGTTGTTGGCGCGTGGTTGCTGACAAGTCAGTCGCTGACGAAGGGAGCGGGGACCCGCTGATGGCTGTCGCGACAGGTTGCGACAAGGATCCGCCTGCGGGTGGAGTGGTGTTTCCAGTCGTTGAAGCCCCGCTCGCGCTGGAGCCTGAAGATCCGCCGCCACCACTGTTGGAGGTGGAGCCGGCAGCGACCTTGGAGCTCACCACGGCCGCGGCAGCGCTGCCAGCAGAGCCGGAGGCGGCAGCGGTCGACTTCGGCGCGTCGGCTGAACTGGCTGCGGGCGAATCGGTTGAAGTAGCTGAGGTCACCTGAAGGCGAGCTTGATCATCCAGGGTTGACTGAGCACCGCCCACCTGTGATGCGGAGCCAGCTGCTGTTGAAGCGGCAGCCGGTGTTGAAGAGTCGGACGGGGTTGAACCCGTCGGGCCAGCCGAGGCATCTTTACCGCTGGACCCATCAGATCCGGCTGTCGCGACAGATGTCGCGGCCGGCGTTGTCGCGGAAGGCGGGTTGACCGGCGGCGGCGTGGTCACGGCTGGCGACGAGGTGGTCACGGCTGGCGACGAGGTGGTCACGGTGAGGGTTGTCGCGGAGGGCGGGTCGGCTGGCGGCGGGGTGGTCGCGGCGGCGGGGGGGTCGCGGCTGGCGGCGGGGTGGTCGCGGCTGGCGGCGGGGTGGTCGCGGCTGGCGGCGGGGTGGTCGCGGCTGGCGGCGGGGTGGTCGCGGCTGGCGGCGGGGTGGTCGCGGCTGGCGGCGGGGTGGTCGCGGCTGGCGGCGGGGTGGTCGCGGCTGGCGGCGGGGTGGTCGCGGCTGGCGGCGGGGTGGTGGAGTCCGTGGTGCCGGTGCTCGCCGGTGGGGTGGTGGAGTCCGTGGTGCCGGTGCTCGCCGGTGGGGTGGTGGAGTCCGTGGTGCCGGTGCTCGCCGGTGGGGTGGTGGAGTCCGTGGTGCCGGTGCTCGCCGGTGGGGTGGTGGAGTCCGTGGTGCCGGTGCTCGCCGGTGGGGTGGTGGAGTCCGTGGTGCCGGTGCTCGCCGGTGGGGTGGTGGAGTCCGTGGTGCCCGTGCTCGCCGGTGGGGTGGTGGAGTCCGTGGTGCCCGTGCTCGCCGGTGGGGTGGTGGAGTCCGTGGTGCCCGTGCTCGCCGGTGGGGTGGTGGAGTCCGTGGTGCCCGTGCTCGCCGGTGGGGTGGTGGAGTCCGTGGTGCCGGTGCTCGCCGGTGGGGTGGTGGAGTCCGTGGTGCCGGTGCTCGCCGGCGGGGTGGCGTTATCTGACGTGCCCGGAGTCCCCGGCGCGGTGGAGTCTGAGTTGGAGGCCGGTGGGGTGGAGTCCGTGGAGCCCGAGTTGCTCGCGGGTGGGGTGGTGGAGCCCGAGGTGGAAGCCGGCGGGGTCGTGTTGTCTGAGTTGCCGGTGCTCGCCGGTGGCGTGGTGGAGTCCGTGGAGTCCGAGTTGCTCGCGGGCGGGGTGGTGGAGCCCGAGTTGGAGGCCGGCGGAGTAGCGGAGGGGTCTGAAGTGCTGGTCGGTGAGCCAGTCGGTGCCACCACGTCTGCCTGCGCGCTGGTGGTCCATGCCGCTGCGATCAATGCCGCCGCCAGCATGATCAGGCACAGAATCTGCAGCACTGCGCGCTTCCATACCTGAGGTCTCCCGTATTCAGCCGCTGGCAGCAGCACCGCCCCCCGATTCACCATTAACGCAAAGACTAGGCCCCAAAACCTCCCTAAAGCTACCTAAGCCGGCTTGAAAAGCGTGCTATTTGCGGGTTTTTCGTCTTTTGCAGCGCCACAGATTCGGTGGCCAGACCGCCGCGACAGTGTCGCGACAGCGTCGCGACACCGCTTTTCTGGGTTTCGGGGGATGCCCCACCCGGTCTGTAGAAGGGTGGTCTGATGTCCAGAGGTGGGGTGTTCTGGTTTCGCATATGAGCACTGCGACACGCCACGGGGGATTGATCCTGGCCCGGCTGGGAGCAGCGGCAGCATGAAACCGTGTTGCTGGGTCAGCGGCGACGGCTGCCGGATCCCGGGGCTGACTCGCCTGCCGCCTGTCGCGCTGCTTCAGTAGCGCCCCAGTCACCCTCCTCGAGCCTGCCCGAATTCGGCAGCCGTTGGAGCTTCGGCGCCGGCCTGTGCGTGTTCCACGTACACGAGGGGAACCGGCGGTGCCGGGAGATCGCTGACCAGACCTTCGGTGGGGTGCGGTGGATCCATCCGCGCCGAGCTGGAGTCCATGCAGAGCTGATTGGGGTTCAAACCGGAGGACACAGGACTGCGGTCGCCTTCGGATGCCAGCGCGGCCCGCTCTGGTCTCGGACGAGGCGACTCAACGCCGAGGAACACGAGCCGAGTCGGGCGAATTCCGATGAGCTGCCCGACGCTCCAGGCTGGCTCAGCGAGGGCCTGATCCGCAGGGCGTCGGCGCCAGAAGAGCGAATTTCGCCGTGCTCCACTTCAACCAAATGGCTGGAAACCGGACGGTTCGCGGCGTATCGACACCTGTCGCGACACGCTGTCCACGAACATTATGTTGGTCTACCAATCCCCGGTAGAATGCGCCGTCGACGCAGCCAGGCCGCTTGTAAGACTCGCCTTTCCTGGTCGCGTCACCAGCCCACGAGGTTTTGAAAGACCGCCTCATGCCTCCCGCGCCAGATCGATCCGCCTCCCGAGGCGAACCTGCTCTCGACCTGCCCTACGGTCCGCTCCCCGCCCGTCCCGCGGAAGTGGCGCCCCCCGATGGCTCGATAGCGGGCGCCACCGATGCCGCGTCGGAACCGCAGCCCACCGGGGCGGATCAGTTTCAGGCATACCAGCGGCAGGGCTCCGAGTCCGTGCTCGGCGGCGAAGCAAGTTCCGGGGACCACTTCGAACATCGTCCGGCGGATCGGCCCGGGCCCGAGCTCGCAGGTGAACCGGGCGCACAGGCGGCGACGGAATCCGGTCAGTCGGATGTACAGTCGTCGGCAGAATTCGATGTGTCGCCCGTAGACGGGGCGGAAGAAGCTGGCCAATCAAGGATGATGACACCACAGGAAGCTGGGTCTGGGTCGGCAGCGACTCCGGAAGGATCTGAGCCAGAGCAGGCAGCAGCATGGGAGGATTCTGAGTCGTTGCAGGCGCAGGCTCCGGAGGATTTCGAGGACGAAGGTGAGGCGGCCTCAGGGCAATCGACGCACCTCGAGGTCGCTCCGGGAAGCCCTGAAGTCGACGACGACGTTCACTTTGGCGTGGCCGCAAAGGCGCTTGGAGTCTCTCGCAAGACCGTCGAGCGCATGGTCAAGAACGGAAACCTTGACCGCGGGCCCTCGGGCGCCCCGGCAACCGTGTCGAAGCGAGCTCTTGTGGCCATCATCGAGGAGCGTCGGGGGAAAACCGCGCAGCCGCTTGGGAGCTCGGATCTTGAGGCTGGTGCGGTTGTGCAGCTGGATTCTCAGGCGGGGCTGCCGCTGGCTGGCGTCCAGGAGATCCAAGCGCTCCTCGGGCCTTTGCTGGAACCGCTCCTGCAAGAGCTTGTCGCGGTTCGGACCCAGGCCGCGGTCCTTGAGAACCAGATCAGCAGCATCGATTCACGAGCTGCCCACGAGCAGGAAAGCCAAGCTGAGCACGAACGTCGCCAAAACGAGCTCCTGCTGGCCCTGATCACGGGCAACTGGCTCCAGCGGCGAAAAGCTCGGAAATTCGTCGTGC
Organism: uncultured Solirubrobacterales bacterium; assembly: GCA_963787535.1. Lineage (GTDB taxonomy): Bacteria > Actinomycetota > Thermoleophilia > Solirubrobacterales > Solirubrobacteraceae > Palsa-465. The sequence goes on along the minus strand of CAWBDB010000005.1, from coordinate 556,577 downwards.
GTGCCATGTTGCGCAGGGATTCCCCCCCAAGCCGCCACTCCTGAGTGCTCGAACGCCGGAGGATCCCGGCGGTGCGAGGTGCCGCTGCTCGCGGACCGGGCCGCGACGGTGTCGCGACACTGTCGCGGAACCCAAATGCTGGCGCTGACGCCCTTCGAGCTTCAAGGCCACGCAGGCCTCGCCCGCCCGGTCGGCCACCAGGAGCTAATCGATCTTCGAGGGACTCTCGGTCAGCGCAGCAGCCAATCGAGCCCCCTCTGGATCTCCCCACCGAGCAGCGGCTTCGTAGGCGTCCCGCGCCTCGTCCAGGTCGCCACGTTGCTGAAGCAGGTGTCCGAGGTTGGTGGCGGCCTTTGGATGCTCATGCTCCAGGCATCGCCGCCACGCCTGCTCGGCGGCCGGAAGGTTGCGGCTGGCGTAATGGACCACCCCGAGATTGAAGGCCGCGTCAGGGTCGCCCCGCCACTCCGCTCGCTCATAGGCGGACAGTGCACCGGCTAGGTCGCCGTTCTGGAACAGGTACGTCCCGAGGTTGAACGCGCCACCAGCCTCCCCGCGGCCGTCGGCGCGACGGTAGGCGATCTCCTGGTCTGACATCGCGTCGATTCCGTCGTCGCCGGATCCATGCTCGCCGTGCAGGGCTGGTGACTGCTCGAGGTCGCGCTCCGGTAGATGCTCGCCGTCTCGTTCGGGTGCACGCTCGCCGTCAGGCTCGAGTTCACGCTCGCCATCACGTTCCGGTGCATGCTCGCCGTCAGGCTCGGGTACACGCTCGCCGTGCGGCGCTAGTGCCGGCGCGCCATCCTGGCCTGGTGACAGCTTGGCGACTTCGTCCAGCGCAGGCTCGGCTTCGCTCCCGGGTGCATTCTCGACGAGGTGGCCTTCCCTAGGCTCCGACACCGGCTCGGCGAGGTCGCCCTGCGGCTCCGGTGAGGGCTCGACGAGGTCGCCCTCCCAACGCTCGGGCGTGGCGTCTTTCCCCCCGGCTTCCTCGGCGGAGGGCTCATCCGTCCCGCCGGCCCGCACCCGTTCAGCGGCCACCGGCTCCAGCTCCTCACTCTTGCCGTCGCTTTGGCCGATGGCTGCGCCGGCAAGCCCGGACGCGGAGGCGCCCTCGGCGCTCGTACGCGGTTGGGCCACGCGAGTCGACCGTCCTGATCGTCGCAGTCGACGGGCCCCGACGAGCCCCAACAGAAGCAGCGCAGCTGCAACCAAGACGATCCAGATCACCGCCGAAGACCCGCTATGGCGGGTGGACGCGGGAGCAGCGGAACCCTGGTGCGAGCCGTCGGATGGCGAGGAGGAATGGCTCGCGTGAGTCCGCTGCGTGGGAGTCGGCTGAGCGCCGGACTGAGCCGGCACGGCCGGATTCAGCGGGAAGCGCTGGAGGAGTTTCGCCGGTGGATGGATGGCTCGAGGCTCAGCTGCAGCGACGGGGGCGAGGGCGAGCATCACCAGCACGGCTAGCGCGGTCAGGCTCACAGCGCGAACAGCGCGTCGCCGGCTCGCTCCCCGTCTTACACCACCTTCAGGAGCTCCAACCTGCGTGTCCTGGGTGCTCTTCATCGGATGATCACCGGAGTTCCGACCGGCATCAGCCGCGAAAGCCTGAGGATGTCGACGTTGCGCATGCGGATGCATCCATGGGAGATCGCGCCCGGGATCAGGGCCGGACTATCGGTTCCGTGGATGCCGACATAGCCTCCGGCCGGCCAGTCGGTCAGCGTGGGAGAACGTGCGCTGGTGCCGAAGGCGACCGGGCCGTATTCGGCTCCGGCATAGCGAGTGAGCACGTCGCGAACGTAGAAGGTTCCCGCGGGGGTTGGCCACTGTGGCTGCCCGATTCCGATCGACGTCTTCATCAGCTGACGCCCGGCGCGAAGCAGCGTCGCGGTGAAGTGGGCCCGGTCGACTATCAAGCGGGTGTCGACGAACATCGAGCCGCCTAGAGCGGACCGCGGCACCCAGCCCGTGGTTCCGTTGGGCAACGTGGCCAGCAGGACGCGTTGCCACAAGCCGCTGGGTTCGCTACGCGCTCGGCCCAGCAGCTCGAGCAGATTGGTCGTTCCCTCCGGGGTCTGCGTGGAAACCGAGACCACGAGCCGGGCATCGGGAGCGGGAGCATCGCGCGCGAGCACCGCGTGCTCGACCGTGGCCCAGCGAGAGCTTTCCGGATCCGCAGCCAGGGGAACGGGAGGGGGCACGTTGAAACCGGTCGAGGGCGAAGGCGGAAGCGTGAACTGAACCTGCCGAGAGTGCAGCCCGGGCGCGAAGATGAGCACGACGGCCAGCGACAGGATCGGCGCCGCCGCGAGCACGAGCACGAGCAGGCGTCGATCACGCCGCGCCATCACCCGGTGAACCGGGGTGACCCCCCACGCGCCGAGGTTCGCGGCGTCGCAACCACGAAGTGAGTCGAGGCCACCAGGGCATTCACCTGGCTGGGAGGCAGCGGCTGGTCGAAGGCCGTGGCCGCTGGAAGAACTCCGGCCAGCCGGCGAATCCAGGCGGCGTGGCGCGCCTCCACGGAATGGACGGCGATCGCCGTCTGCAGGTAGCTCACCGAGCGAAGGCGCGGCGCCTGATACTTGTAGGCGGCGACCGCGAGATCCTCGAAGGCCACCGCGGTCCGCCGGAAGGCATCCGGAGACTCCGTCACCCCGTGGAAGTTGAAGGTTGGCTTCTTGATCGCGGCTCGGCCCAGCACGGCCTGAAACGCGGCGACATGGGCACGCTCGTGAGCCCCGACAACCCTCGCCTGCTCAGCCAGCGCGCCCTTCAATGCTCCCAGGCGCTCCGCCTCGGTGTAAAAGTCGGCCTGGATGTACTCGAGCCCGAGGGCGTAGTTGAGGATGCTTTGATCGCTCGCCCCCTTACCGGCGGCCCGGGCTGCAGCCGGTCCGGCCAGCAGACCCAAGGCCGCGCCTCCGATCGCGAGCCCCACCACCTCTCGCCGAGTCGCGCCCGCAGCATTGTGCGCGACCTCCGCGAGGGCGTCGTCGCGATCGAATTCCTCCAGGGTCCAGGCGTCGCTCACCCCACTCACCCCCTGACCTTCACGCCGATTCCTGCCAGCTGCGCCTGGACATGAGGAACGGTGGCCGCAGGGTCGGTGGCGTTCGGAGCAGGGGTGATACCCGCGAGGTCCCGGGCCCAGGACGCGTGACGCGCCTCCACCGAGACGATCTCCGCCGCCGCCGCCAGCGCGGGCTTGCTCAGGTTTGTTGCCTGGCCGTTGTACAGGGCAACCCCGGCGTCCTCGAGGGTGATGGCGATGTGCGGGAACTGGGATTGGTCCAGGGCGGCGGGTGTGAGCTCGAACACGGGAGCAGGATGGGCGGCGGCGCCAAGCTTGTTCCGCAGGAAGGTGACGTGCTCCCGCTCATGCGCGCCGACTACCTGCGCAAACTGCAGCCACTCACCCTTGACCTTTCCTGCTGCCAGGGTCCGGGCATAGAAGTCGGCCTGCAGCTGCTCGAAGGCGAGCGCAAAGTTCAGCACTGCCGCGTCTCCCCTGGCCACCGGGGCGGGAGTTGCGTCGGAGGCAAAGCCGTCGGCGATGATCGCGCCCGATACCACGCCCGCTCCGACGGCGAGCATGCGCTCGATCGAATCAGCCCGCGTTATCAGCTTGTGCGCTTCCATGCCGCTCGCCATGGTAGTGAAAAATGGAGCATCGTCAACCAGGGACGGTCGCACGGGACGCGAGCACTATCCGCGCGCTTGGCAGTCGGGGAGGTTGACCGCTCCGGTCCCGGCGCCACGGCTGGCTCGGGTGGCGCCTCGAAGGTCCGGATAGACGTCGACGTAAACGCGCAGCGGCGAATCCGGACATCCGTCGAGTACCCCGGCGGTTCCATCACTGACGCGCCGCTGCGCGAGCCCGTCGTAGTCCATCACCGCAAGCGCGGTCCTGCCGGCCCGCACCCCGGACGGCAGCCGGTGGCCGGGGAAGACGTAGATTACGCCGTGACCGGCGGCAAACGTCTCGCCGGGTGAGAGCACCCACACGCCGACGGCGCCGTGCAGCGGGCTGCGGTCCAGGGTGCCATCGGGGTCGATGTAGCGGCCCGGACGGGTGATCGCGCGGCGGTCGGGCGCGAGCGCCAGCAGTCGCGCTGTCGCGGCGGCGATCGTCGCTTCCACGGGGCCGAGCGACTCGCTGTCGTCGCTGTGGTGCTGACCGAAGCGATCGTTGTTGCCGTGCGCGGGCACGAGCTCCCAGCTGTGCCAGGGATCGTCGGTGGCCTGGGTGGTGACACAGTGGCCCATGCCGTCGTCGGCGACGCAATCGCCGACGAAGTTGCCCGGTGGCATCAGGTAGCCGATCATGTCCTGCGAGAGCCCGAGGAAGAAGCGATGCGGTGCGGTCATTTCGGTCGCCAGCCACGGGGTGATCGGCTCCTGCGGGAAGGCCATGTCCCGAGGACCGAAGTAACCGCGGATCGTTGATTGGGGGAAGACCTCGCCTGGCATCGTGATCATCTGCGCGTTGGCGATCCGGATCATCGACACCTGTGTTTTGAGGGCATAGCTGCCGTCAGGGCTCTGGTACACCGGTCTGTCGGGGAACAGGCCCAGGCGCGCGGCAAAGTTGAACAGGAAGTTGTTGCGCAGCGAGAGCGTGAGCTCGGGCGAGCTGCGGATCGAGAGCGCCGTGTCATTGGTGTACGGGGCGCGTGCGAGTGTGGTCAACGCGTCGCTGCTGAGGAACCGCCCCAGGGCGCGCGCGCGGGCGAGCTGATCCACCGTCAGCGGCGCGCGGCCAGCTGGGGGTCGCTCAGCGGTCCGGCCGCAGTCACCCAGCGCCTTGTCGCCGTTGGTGGCGGGCGCATGAACGCCCGGTCCGGGCACCGGAGTGCGGGAGACATGGGTTCCCGCGGGGTACACGACCGGCATCTCGACGCTGCCGTTTGGCCCGGCCATGACCATCGCCACGCCCCCGACCCGCGCCTGCACATCCCGGCGGAAGAAGCCGCCGTAGTCGCCGGCCATCACTCGGCGGTAGTAGCCCCGTGGATCGGCGCGGTCAGGTCCCTTGAGCGGCAGGCCGCGGAGGGGCTCGCCGCTGAAGCCGAGGCTCTCGTCGTGGATGCCGTACTCCATCAACGTGGCGATCCTCGCCCCGGTGCCGGCGGCAACAGCCGAGAGCACGTGGATGTGGCGGTCGGCGAGGTAGGGATAGCTGGAGAAGCAGGGGAGGAAGTTGCCCGGATCGAGCGCCTCACCGAGCTTCAGCCGTGCCGGTCGGGCGCGGTCGGCGGCCCGCTCGATCGCGCTGGCCACGCGTGCCACCTCCCAGTTCACGTACAGGTGATCAACGCCGGTGGTGGTCTGGGTCGGACCCCAGATCCCTAGCGGATCGGGGGCGGACTCGTCGTGGGTGGAGGAGATCACGATCTGCAGGCCGCGCAGGTCGGGTCGCTGGCGGGCCACGAGGTCACGGATCCGCTGGAAGTCAGCGTTGAAGGTGCCGATGCTGTCAAGCTCCACCAACGCCAGCCGGGTGCCGGGGCGCTCGAACACGATCGCCTGCGCGCCGAGCGGATCGTCGGGCAGGATCGCCTTGGCGGTACGGTTCTGGCCGTCGCCGCCGGCGAGGTAGATGCCCTCGTAGCGTGTGGAAGGATCGATCACGTGCCCGTACTCGGGCACCCGGAAAGGCCTCCCGTCGAGCTTGCAGAACGGCTCGCCGGCGCCGCCACCGGCGGTAGGGTCGTACTCGTCGCGCGGAGAACCCGGATCGACGTGGTAGGGATCCTCGAAGGCGAACAGCCGAATGCCGTTGAAGTACTGCTGCGGGGTCGTTCCCGCCGGCGTCTTGGCGGAACACGACGGCGGCACCGGCTGCGGGAACGGTGCCCCATGGGGGAAGTACGCCGGGGTGATGTTGACCTCGGAGGCACCGACGCGCAGAAGGCCCGCGGGCCGCTGACCATGCGCTGCCTGTGCCGGACCCGCGAGCGCGATCCCGGCGGCGAGGGCAACGCTACCGGTGGCGAGCACAAAGCTCCACAGGGCAGCCGGCGCCTGCGGACGTGCAATCCTCCCTCCGAGCACCAGCCGAGGATACTCCTGCGGCGCCGGTGACGCACCGGCCTGCGTTACCGTGCCCCGGGTGGCGAGGAAGCTCGAGCTGTGGGCGCAGAAGTGGCGCTGGTACGAGCGCAACTCGCTGCCGTGGAACCGGGCCCGCATCCACTGGGAGTTCATGCGCCGGGGCGCGTTCGTGCGCTGGCCGGTTCACGGTAACGTTCTTGACGCCCTGCGCGAGGGCCGGCTGGAGGTGGGCGAGCAGGCGTTGCTGGAGCCCGGGGTGTGGATCACTGCACCGGGGCGCGCCCGGGTGCGAATCGGCGCAGGAACCTTCCTGAACCTGGGGGTGATGGTCGCCGCTGCCGAGCTGGTCGAGATCGGCGATCACTGCATGTTCGCCAACGGCTGCTTCATCTCCGACTCCAGCCACCGCTTCGACGACCCCCTCCAGCCGATCACCTGGCAGGGCTTCACCAGCAAGGGTCCAACCAGGATCGGCGACAACGTCTGGTGCGGCGCGAACGTGGTCATAACCAGCGGCGTGACCATCGGACAGCGGTGCGTGATCGGCGCCAACTCGGTGGTGACCAAGGACATCCCGCCGTTCTCGATCGCCGCTGGCGCGCCGGCCCAGGTGCTGCGCCGGGTGGAGTATTCGCCGGGGCGTTAGGAGTTCTTGATCACGATCGTCTGGAGGATGTTCGCCGTCCGCTCGGTGGCGTCGATCGCCGCCTCCAGCCGCTCGAACAAGTCCTTCCAGCGGATCACCACCATCGGGTCGGTGGCGTTGTCGAACAGCCAGGCCACGGCCTCACGAGTGATCCGGTCACCTTCGTTCTCCAGCCGGTCGACCTCGACCGCGTAACCGGAGATGCTCCGGAAACCACGTAGCCGTGGAACCGCCTCTGCGATCTGGCGGCAGGCGTCCCTGAGCACCCGCGCCAGCCGCAGCGACTGCTGCATCGGCGTCCTGACCTTGTACAGGCCGAGGTAATCGGCCACTTCCTCGATGTAGTCGACGATGTCGTCGAGCGAGGAGGTAAGGGCCAGGATATCCTCGCGATCGATCGGGGTTACGAACATGTTGTTGAGGCGGTGGATGATGGTGTGGGTGATGCGGTCGCCCTCGTGCTCGCACTCCCGGATGTCTGCGGCCAGAGCGCTGCTGGCGGCAAAGTCAACAAGCAGTTGATCAAGCAGCTCTGCCGTCCGCAGGACGTTGCGCCCCGCCTCCTCGAACAGGTCGAAGAACTCGTGGTCGTGAGGACCGAACATCTGCGCGAGGCGCGGCATCGCCCACGATGCTAGGTCCTAGGTGCTCACCGCACCGCCTCCAGACCAGCCCGGAAGGCCGCCAACTCCTCCTCGTCGATCGAGTAGGTGTGCTCGGGGCCCGGAAAGGCGTGGCTGCGGACCTCGGCGGCGTACTGGGCCATCCCCGCCACCATCTGGTCCTTGACCTCCCCAAAGCGCTTGGCGAAGCGGGGAGGGTTACCGTCATAGATGCCGAGCAGGTCATGGAACACCAGCACCTGACCGGCCGTGGCCGCGCCTGCGCCAATCCCGATCACCGGAACCTCGAGGCGGCCCACGAGCACGTCGGCGACGGCGGCCGGGATCGCCTCGAACACGATCGAGAAGCACCCTGCCTCCTGTAGGGCCACCGCGGCCTGAGCAACCTCGAGGGCCGCCCTTGCGGTCCGGCCCTGGGCCCGGTAGCCACCGAGGACGGTCGCCGTCTGCGGCGTCAGCCCGACATGTCCCATCACCGGTATCCCGGCGTCGACGATCGCCCGCGCCCGCTGGATGCTGGTGCCACCGCGCTCGAGCTTGACGGCGTCGCAGCCAGCCTCCTTGACGAACCGCTGAGCGGTCGCCACCGCCAGCTCGTCTGAGCCCTCGTAGGAGCCGAAGGGCAGGTCGCCGACCAGCAGCGGGGTTCGCAGCCCGCGCCGCACCGCGGCGGCGAGCATCAGCATCTCATCCGTGGACACCGGCACGGTCGATGGGTAGCCGAGAACCGTCATCGCGCCCGAGTCGCCGACCAGCACGATGTCCACTCCCGCCGCTTGAGCGACCTGCGCCGAGGGATAGTCGTAGGCGGTGACCATCACGATCGCCTCACCCAGGCGCTTCTTCTCCGCCAGCCGGGGGAGCGTCATCGGCAGCGGAGCGTCCAGGCTGGGGGGGACGGGAGTGTGGGGCGTTGCGGACATGGTGGCTCCTTGGTGCTACGCGAGCGCGCCGGCGAGGTGATCGTCGGCGGCTCGGAGCAGGGTCGCGACCTCACGGTCGACTTGCAGGATCTCGTTGCGGGTGCCCACGTGGACGACGTGCGGGTGGTAGTTCTCGAGCTCGTTGTGGCCGTAGATCGCGTAGGAGATGACGATGATCGTGTCCCCGCGGTGGACCAGGCGGGCGGCGGCACCGTTGACCTTCATCTCCCCCGAGCCCGCCCCACCAGCGATCGTGTAGGTCTCAAACCGTGCCCCGTTGTCGATGTCGACGACCGCTACCTGCTCGAACTCCCGGATGTCGGCCGCAGCCAGCAGCTCGGAATCGATGGTGATCGAGCCGACGTAGTGCAAGTCGCAGTCGGTCACGCTCGCGCGGTGGATCTTCGACTTCAGCATCGTGCGCTGCATCTCATCGTCTCCCGTTGGTTTCGCGCTCCGCGTCCGGGTCCGGGAGCAGTTGGTTGTCAATCAGTCGCGTGGCCCCGACACGGGCCGCGAGCACGGCGAGCACCGACCCGTCGATCTGCTGGACGGGCTGCAGCGTTTCGGGGCTCACGAGCTCCAGGTACTCAGGCTCGATCGCCGCCGCAGCCAGCTCCTGACGGGCGCGCCTGGTCACCTGCCGCGGATCACGCTCCCCGGCCGCGACCGCCTGCTCAGCTGCGTGCAGGGAGCGAGGAAGCGCCGCCGCCCGACGTCGCTCTGCGGGGGCAAGATGGACGTTGCGGCTGGAAAGGGCGAGACCGTCCGGGTCCCGAACCGTCGGACACACCGAGATCTGCACCGGCATGTCCAGGTCCCGGACCAGGCGCTTGATCACCAGCGCCTGCTGGGCGTCCTTTTGACCGAAGTAGGCGATATCGGGACCGACCATGTTCAGCAGCTTGGTCACCACCGTGGCCACGCCGTCGAAGTGACCGGGGCCGCGGTACTCGCCCTCCAGGCGCTCAGTCAGGCCCGAGACGCTGACCGTGGTCGAGAACCCGTCGGGGTAGACCTCCGACACTGTCGGCGCGAACAGCACGTCCACGCCCAGCTCAGCCGAAAGAGCGGCGTCTCTCCGCTCGTCGCGTGGATAGGCCTGAAGGTCACCGGCGTCGTCGAATTGCGCCGGGTTGACGAACAGCGAGACGACGACGACATCGCATTCTTCTCGCGCCTGGGCGATCAGCTGAAGGTGGCCGTGGTGGAACGAACCCATCGTCGGCACCAGCCCGATCCTGCCCCCGCTCCGGCGCCGGTCGAGCAGCGCCTGGCGCAGTTCGGCTACCTGGCGTACGGTTCTCATGCCGGCTGCCCCCGGCGGTGGACCAGCTGGCGGGTGGCCAGGGTCATGGCGTCGAACAGCCCCAGCAACTCCGGGGCGCGCTCGGCGATCGCCGCCCGTTGAGCGGTGACCGTGCCCTCGTCGCCGCGGGCAATGGGTCCGGTCAGCGCGCGCTCCGCGCCAATCCTGGCCCAGTTCTCCACTGTCGCGCGCACCAACGGCAGCAGCATCTCTCGCTCGATGCCGGCGATGCCGGCCAGCGTCTCCGCCGCCCCCTCGAGCGTGACCAGGAAGTTAGAGGCCACCGACGCCGCCGCGTGATATATGGCCCGGTCCGGCTCACCGACCTGCACCGGGCGCATCCCCATGGCCTCGCTGAGCCGCGCAGCCAGCGCGAGCGCGCGGGGGGTGCTGCCGGCGATCGCGGCGGCGGCGCCGGCGAAGGGCGCGTCGCCGCTGGTCACCGTCATCAATGGGTGCAGCGCGAACGCCTCGTGCGGCGCGAGCACGTCCAATCCGGTCGCGCCAGAGGAGTGTCCGACCAGCGGGCCCGGTGCTACCGCCCCTGCGGCAGCGGCGATCTCCCCGTCGGGCACGCACAGCAGTAGCGCGTCGGCTCCCGTGCCGTTTGCCCCCCGCCCCAGTGGCCCCAGGACCTTGAGGCCCGACCTGCGCAGGCCTGCGCTGAAGGCGTTGCCGAGGCGACCCTGGCCGATGATCGCCAGGCGCGTACACGGAGGGGTGTAGGGAGGAGGTTCCCGTTCCAGTTCTCGCATCGGAGATACCGGTCGGCAAAGCGTTGATAATCGATCTGAGGTCCATCCACAGAGTGACGGCCTCGCTAGCCATGTTACCCCGGCAGAGCGCGGATGGAACATGCCGCCGGCGCTGACTCGCCGTCGGCGGCGACCTCTACCATCGGCCTCGTGAGGAGCGCTTCGGAGCGTCGCGAGCGACTCAAAGCCGTCTACGAGCAGGCTCGTGGCTGCCAGAAGTGTCAGCTGCACCGCACCCGCACCACCGTCGTCTTCGGATCAGGCAACGCCAACGCCGAGCTGATGTTCGTCGGCGAGGCGCCGGGAGCCAACGAGGATCGGCTCGGGCTGCCGTTCGTCGGCCAGGCCGGCAAGCTGTTGGACAAGCTGCTCGGGGAAATCGGTCTGCAACGGGCGGACGTGTTCGTGATCAACACCGTCAAATGCCGCCCGCCGGGGAATCGGGATCCGCACCCTGATGAGATCGAGTCCTGTAACCCTTACCTGCGCCGCCAGATCGAGCTGATCGAGCCGACGGTGATCTGCACGCTCGGCAACTTCGCGACCAAGCTGCTGCGCTCGGACATGACCGGGATCTCACGGATCCACGGTCAGGAGGAGGTGCGGTTGGTCGGCGACCGCGCGGTGCGGCTGTACCCGCTGTACCACCCGGCGGCGGCGCTGTACACCCCGGCCACGCTGGAAACACTCCGCGTCGACTTTCACCGGATCCCAAACGTGCTGGCGCTGGGGGCTCCCGCTCAGCCCGACCTCGAGTTCCGCGATGCGCTCGCGGAGATGACCAAGTCCGCACCAAACCCGCCGGAGACAGCACCACCGGAGAACGAGTGGTCAGCGAGGCCGCCTGAGCAACCGGCTGATCCGCCGCGGATCCCCCAACCGGCTGATCCGCCGCCGATCGCCCAGTTAGGCCTGTTCTGAGAAGACCGGCTCGGGCGTGACCACGGCCTCGGGGGGCGTCCCAGTGTCACTGGCCGGATCACGGCGTAGTGCCAGCGCGAACGCCAGAACGGCTCCGACCGCCTGCACTGCCAGCACCGTGGCGGCGAAACCAGATGGATGCCGGGAGCCGGCAACGAGCACGAACGGTTCGGCGAGGGCGACGATCCCCAGCGGAAGCAGGAACCACGTTCGCTTGAGGGCGAGCATGTACTGAATCGCCAGGTAGGTGCAGGCCAGCACGGTGAAGGCGGCACCCAGCATCAGCAGTGAGCCCGAGGCGGTCGCCCGCTTGGCGCCGAAGGCAACGCTCAGCAGCAGGTGCGGCACCGCGGCAAAGATCAGTAGGCATGGAACGGCGCACACGGCGATGATCCCCAGCGCCCGCGCCAGCACCGGACGGGTGTCCTCGCCAGCTTGACGCCGGCGGGAGACCTCGGGAACCAGGTAGAAGCCGGCCCCTATCGCCACCCATACCAGCACCTTCGCCGCCACCGCCGTCGCTGCGTAGGCACTGGCCGTGTCCTTGGTGAACTGGTGCTTGGCGGCGATCAGATCGACGTTCTGCAGCATCGCGATCACCGTCAGCCCGGCGATCGGCGCCGACGCGTTCCTGACGTGCCGCCACAGGTCTATCGCCACCTTGCTGCTCGGTCCCGGCGCGCTGACGCCGGTGTGGCGGCGCAGCGCCTGCCAGCAGTACACCGACATCACCACGTAGGAGAGCAGCGAGCCGAGGTAGGCGCCGGTGACCCCGAGAAATGCGGCCGCCAGCACCGCACCGGTGATCAATCGCACCGTCTGCTCAGCGACCAGGCTGATGCCTACCGACTTGTAGTCGCCGATTCCCTGCAGAACGCCGCGCAGCACCGACACCTCCAGGAACATGCAGGCTGCGGGGATCCCAGCGGCGGCCGCCCAGCTGTACTTCTTCACCCCCACGGCCGCCGCGATCGGGTCCTGGAGGGCGATCGAAACCACCGTCAGCACAGCGGTGGCCAACAGCAGCGTACGCGTCCACGAGACCACCGTGGCCAACAGATCCTCACCGCTTCCGAGGTGACCCAGAGCCCCTTCACGAGCGGTCGCAACCTGCAGCGCCTGGCCGACTACGCCCAGGATCAGCAGGTAGCTGACGAGAGCTCCGAGCGAGCCATAATCGTCCAGCAGCCGCGCGAACACGAACGTCGACACCAGCGCAACGACGTTGTTGGCGATCATCGCTACGGCCAGCCCCGCCGCCTTGGCTGTCTCCGAGGAGCGCAGGCCGGCGATCCGACCGGCCGAAGGCTCTGCTGTGCCGGTGGCCATTGCCCCTGAAGGTAGCGAATACCGGCCCCGCCGGAGGACCACGCGCCCTGGGATCGCAGAGCCTTGTTTAGGCTTGGCGGCGATGGCTCCTACCCGCCTGACGGCAATCATTCTCGGCCTGCTTACGCCGCGCCAGCGGCGGCGACCTGCGCGGTGAACGTCGGGAGCTCTCGCCGCGAGTCCGCCAGCGCCGAGGAAACCGAGGCGATCGCCGCCGAGCTCGCGCAGACCTTGCGAGCCGGGGACGTGGTCCTGGTCGAGGGGGAGCTGGGGACGGGAAAGACGACCTTCGTCCGTGGTGCCTGTCGGGCGCTCGGCGTCCGCGTCCCCGTAACCAGCCCGACGTTCACGATTGGGCAGCTCTATCCGGCCCCGGTCCCCATCGCCCATCTGGATCTCTACCGTCTCGCCGACCTGCGGGAGGAGGACCCAGAGCTGCTGGCCGACTACCTGCGAGCCGACACGATCGCCTTCGTGGAGTGGCCGCAGGGCGCCGAGCAGGAGCTCTCGGCGCTGGCCTCAATCGCTCATCGCGTACAACTGGAGCACCGCGGTGGTGAGCAACGCACGGTGGAGATCACTTGACGATCCTGGCCCTAGACACCGCTACCCGAGCCACCGCGGTGGCCGTGTGTGGTGGCGCGTCCGGCGCTGCGCTCGAGGCCCGGGATGACCCGCTCCCCCCGGAGCGGCCCGGTCACGCCCGGCGCCTGCTCGGACTGGCCGTTGAGCTGCTTGCCCAGAGCGGGCATTCGTGGTCTGACCTGGACCGGATCGTCGTCGGTCGGGGACCCGGGAGCTTCACCGGGCTGCGGATCGGAATCGCCACCGCCCGGGGGCTCGCCACCTCGCTGCAGCGGCCGCTCGTCGGGGTCTCGACGCTTGGGTCGCTGGCTCTCAACCACCACGGCCACAGGTCGGAGGGCTCGCGTCCGGACATCGTCCTGGCGGTGCTCGATGCCCGCCGTAGCGAGGTGTTCGCAGCCGGCTGGCGCACTACCACGTCGGCGGATCCGGAGGGCGCCGTCGGACTCGGGCCGCAGCTGTTCGCGCCCAGCGCGCTCTCGCCGGCGAGGTTGGCCGAGATCGTCAGCGGATTCGGAGCGCCGCCGCTGGCGCTGGGCGATGGAGCGGTAGGATTCCGGAGGATCCTTGAGCGTGCAGGAGCGGTGATTCCGAGCGATGGCTGCGACCTTCATCGGGTGAGGGCGATCAACCACTGCCGCCTGGCCTGCGGCATGCCCGGCACCGCTCCCGAGCAGGTTCAGCCGGAGTACCTCCGTCTCCCTGACGCCGAGATCGCCCGCCAGGACGCAGCTTCAGATGCCCGCTGAGACGCCGACAGTTCGTTCGCTGCACTACTCCGACCTGCCCTCGGTGATCGCGATCGAGCGGCGGTCGTTCCCGACTCCCTGGTCGCTGGCGATGTTCGTGCTGGAGCTGGCCAAGCCGTCCGGGATCTGCCTGGCGTCGGTCAGCGGCGTGCGGATCATCGGCTTCCTGGTCTGCTCGCGCTATGCAGACGTGTGGCATCTTATGAACATCGCCGTCGATCCGATGTGGCGACGGCGAGGCGTGGCCCAAGCGCTGCTGAGCGAGATGATCGCTCGGGCCGGCGCCGACGCCGCCTACACGCTGGAAGTGCGAACCTCCAACGTCTCGGCGATCGCCCTCTACGAGCGCTTCGGCTTCCGGGCCGCCGGCACGCGCCCCCGCTACTACCGAGACACCGGCGAGGACGCGATGGTCATGTGGCGCACCGCAGGGCAGCCCTCCACCCCGACGGCGAGCGGCTAGCGGCCATGATCCTGGCGCTGGAGACCAGCTGCGACGACACCTGTGCGGCGGTGGTGAGTGTGGCCGGAGAGATCAGGGCGAACGTGATCTCCTCGCAGGGCATCCACGATCGCTATGGCGGTGTCGTCCCCGAGATCGCCGCTCGGCATCACCTGGGGCTGATCGGCGCCGTCGTCGAGGACGCGCTCCGGCGGGCGGAACTGACCCTCGAGCAGATCGAGCTGATCGCGGTGACCCGCGGGCCCGGCCTGGTGGCGGCGCTGCTGGTCGGCGCCTGCACCGGTAAGGCGATCGCCGCTGCTCGCAGGCTTCCGCTGGCGGCGGTCGACCATCTCCACGGTCACGTCGCGGCCAGCTTCCTGGAGCCGGATCCGTTCATGCCTCCGTTCCTGAGCCTGATCGCCAGCGGTGGGCACACGCTGCTGGCGCGCGTGACCGAGTGCGGGCCCGATCTCCACGTTCTCGGCCAGACCCTCGACGACGCCGCCGGTGAGGCGTTCGACAAGGGAGCACGGCTGCTTGGACTCGGCTACCCCGGTGGCGCGGCGCTCGAGCGGTTAGCCCGCGAAGGTGATCCGAGCGCCTTCAGCTTCCCGACCGGGGGCAGGTTGCGGGGCCTCGATTTCTCCTTCGCTGGGCTCAAGACGGCGCTTCTGTACCGGGTTCGCGAGCTCGGTGAGGAGCAGGCGCAAGCTCAGCGGGCCGACCTGGCGGCTTCATATCAGCAGGCGATCGTCGAAGCGCTGGCGATCCGTGTCGAGCGCGCGCTGGAGCAGACCGGGCTGGAGCGGCTGGCCATCGGCGGCGGCGTCGCTGCCAACGGCGTATTGCGTGAGCGCCTGGCCCGTCTGGGAGTCGAGCTCGACGTGCCGCCCCCAGAGCTCTGCACCGACAACGCCGCGATGATCGCCAGCGCCGCGCGCTACGTTGGCTCGATGCCGTACCCGGAGTACCTCGACCTCGACGTCTACGCCAGCGGGGAACGGGTGCTGGCGGCATGAAGCCCAACGTGGTGCTTTATGGGCGCCCGGGCTGCTGCCTGTGCGAGGATGCGCTGGAGGTGTTGGTGAGGGTGCAGTCCCGATGCCAGTTCATGCTCGACCGGCGGGACATCGAGACCGACGACCGGCTGCTGGCGGCCTACCTGGAGCGGATCCCAGTGGTGACGATCAACGGGGTGGAGGCTTTCGAGCTGTTCGTCGACGAGACCGAGCTGGAGCGACGGTTGTCCGGCCCGGAACAGCCGATCGGCGTCAGTACAGTGGGGCCGGGATGAGCTACACGGTCGGCCGCGATGACCCGCCTGCCGCTCAGCCTGAAGGCGACGGCAGCAGCGAGAAGCTCTCGCTGGGGGTGGCGGCTCGGCTGTCGCGCTATCTGCAGGTGCTCACGCAGGCGCGCAAGATGGGCAAGGACACGATCTCCTCTCAGGAGCTGGCCGACTACACACACGTCAACTCCACCCAGATTCGGCGGGATCTATCGGGTTTTGGAAAGTTCGGCAAGCGCGGCGTCGGCTACAACGTCGACTCGCTGGTCTCGCAGATCCGTCAGATCCTGCATACCGCCGGCCAGCACAACATCGCCCTGTTCGGAGCCGGCCATCTCGGCATCGCGATCGCTACCTCGGACATCTTCGCCGACCACGGCTTCAAGGTGGTGGCGGTGTTCGACGTCGACCGGGAGAAGGTCGGCTCACGGATCGGCGAGTTGACCGTTCGCCACAACTCCGAGCTGCGCAGCGTGGTGGAGGAGGATGAGATCGTCGTCGCCGTCCTTGCTGTCCCCGGCGCCGCCGCCCAGGGGATCGCCGACGAGCTCGTCGGCGCGGGCGTGAAGATCGTCTTCAACTATTCCGACGCTCTGCTGCAGGTTCCTCCGGAAGTCACGGTGCACACCTCCAGCCCGGCCGTCGACCTGCTCTACGCGCTGTACTTCTACCTGACCTGACCTTCGGGGCTCTGCACGCTTGAACCTCGACCTGGACACCGCGCGCGCGGCCTTCGAGCGCGCCACCGACTTCACCGTCGGGATCGAGGAGGAGTTCGCGTTGCTCGACGAGACCGATCTCGGTCTCGTCGCCCGCTACCAGGAGCTCAAGGACGCGGCGGCGAAAGATCCGGTACTGGCCGAGTCGGTCGCCGGCGAGCTGATCTCCTCGGAGATCGAGATCCGATCGGGCCGCGGGGAGGACCTGGCGGCTGCGCTCACCGCCCAGCGGGAGCGGCGCCGGCGACTGTTTGCGCTGGCCGCCGGCCATGGCTTGGCACTCGGCGCCACCGGCACCCATCCGTGGTCTGACTATCGGCAGCAGCAGATCATCGACACCGAGCACTATCGCCGGGTGGAGGACGGGCTCAAGTACGTAGCCTGGCGCAACAACGCCTTCTCGTTGCACGTCCACGTGGGGGTGCGCGGAGCCGATCGTGCGGTCCAGGTCTGCGACCGTCTGCGGGAAGTGCTGCCGCTGCTGCTGGCCATCTCCGCCAGCTCACCGTTCCTGGACGGCCGTGACTCCGGACTTCACAGCGCGCGGAGCCAGATCTTCACCCGCAGCTTCCCGCGTTGTGGGGTTCCCGACGTGTTCGGCAGCTGGGAGAAGTTCGCGCACTACATCGGGTTCCTGGTCAGCACGCACTCGATCGTCGAGTACACGCAGGTGTGGTGGTCGGTCCGGCCGCACTTCACTTTCGGCACGGTGGAGGTGCGGATCTGCGACGCGCAGCCGACGGCAGCAGAATCGGACGGGTTGGCGGCGCTGATCGTGGCCTGTGTGGCCCAGGCGGCGCGTGATGTCGACTCGGCGCGACCGGTCGATGATCTCCCCGCTCGCCTGATCGAGGAGAATGTCTGGCGAGCGATCCGGCATGGGCTGGACGGAGAGCTGCTCGATCTCCGGCGTGAGACCCCTTATCCGGCGCGCGAGGCGACCGAGCGCCTGCTGGCCTGGTCAGCGCCGGCGCGCGCGGAGCTGGGGATCGAAGTGGCGCTCCCGGATCAGAACGGGGCCCAGCGTCAGCGGCGAATGATCGAGGCGGGGATCGACATGCGGGAGATCTTCGCCGCGGCTGTCGCCCAGACGCGGGAGACGTATGCTGGGGCCCTGGAAATGAGGCGGAGGTGACGCGATGAGCATTCCCGACGATCAGGCGGGTCGGCAGCCGACCGAGGAGGAGCTGCGAGCTGCCTATGAGGAGGAGATCAAGAAGATCCGGGTCGAACACGTGCTGCTCGAGCACGTGGTAACGCTGATCAACCTCGGCATGCGCCGCACCGGTCTGGCCCCGGGAACCGAAGCCGAGCGGGATCGGACTCAAGTGCGCCTGGCGATCGAGTCGGTGCGGGCACAGCTGCCAATGATCGAGCAGGTGGCTCCCTCGCAGGCGGCTCCGATTCGCGACGCGCTTTCGCAGCTGCAGCTGGCGTTCGTGCGGATCGGCGGTCAGAGCGGCGAGCAACAGGCGGCCGAAGGATCTGAGGCCGCGGAGGCCACGCCGCCTGCGGCGATGGCTGGAGCCCCCTCGGGCACCGCCACCACCGGACCCGGATCGCCATCCTCGCCGGACTCGGAGGTCGACCCGTCCGCAGACCCGGGGTCCTCCGAACACGAGGGGCCGGGCCCGGCCCAGCGCAGCGGTCGGCTGTGGATTCCAGGTCAGTAGCCGGCCAGCTCTGATCGAGGCCAGCAGCCGGCGGGCCGCAGTGGGAGTTCATTACCGGCCGGCGCTCGGCCCAGTATTCGTCGCGGCGCCGCGCACGCTACACTCCCGCGCCGTCAAGTTCATGGGCCTCCGCTCGTTTCGGGGTGGCGGCCCTTTTGCCGTTGATGGCCGCGCATCCCGCGCGCCACTTCCCAACCAAGAGCTTCCCCGGAGGACCTTCTTGTCTAGCTTCCTGACGCACCACGGCGTCCTGGTCGCGCTCGCGTGCGCCGCCGCCGCCGTTCTCTACGGCGCCCTGACCTCCCGTGCGCTGCTGGTGCTGTCCGCCGGCAACGAGCGGATGCGCACCATTTCGGCGGCCGTTCAGGAGGGGGCGTCTGCCTACCTCAACCGCCAGTACACGACGATCGCGGCGGTCGGAGTCGTGCTGTTCATCGTGCTCATCCCGCTCCAGAACATCCGGGTGGCACTTGGCTTCCTCGTCGGAGGGCTGTTCTCGGCCGCCGCCGGCTACATCGGCATGAACGTATCCGTACGCTCCAACGCGCGCGTCGCCGAGGCCGCGCGCGGTGGCGTCTCCCGGGCGCTGGACGTGGCCTTCCGGGGCGGCGCGGTCACCGGCCTGCTCGTCGTCGGCCTGGCGCTGATCGGCGTCGCCGGGTACTACGGCGTCCTGACCTGGATCGCCGGGGAGAGCCAGCGCCATGCCGTCGATGCGTTGATCGGCTTGGGCTTCGGCGGTTCGCTGATCTCGGTGTTCGCCCGGCTCGGCGGCGGCATCTTCACCAAGGGCGCCGATGTTGGCGCTGACCTGGTGGGCAAGATCGAGGCCGGCATCCCCGAGGACGACCCCCGCAATCCGGCCGTGATCGCCGACAACGTCGGCGACAACGTGGGCGACTGCGCCGGCATGGCCGCCGACCTGTTCGAGACCTACGCCGTCACCGCGGTGGCGGTGATGCTGCTCGGCGTGCTGCTGTTCAGCCAGCAGTCGGCGGTGGCGATGTATCCGCTGGTGCTCGGCGGTGTCTCGATCGTCGCCTCGATCATCGGCACCTTTGCGGTGAGATCAAAGGTCGGAAACGTCGAGCGGGCCCTCTACCAGGGACTGATCGTCTCCGGCCTGCTGGCGGCGCTGGCCTTCATTCCCGTGACCTACTGGCTGATGCGTCATGTCACCTACACGGGCGGTACCGCGGCGCCGCACTGGTGGAAGTTCTACCTCTGCGCGCTGATCGGAATCGGCGTCACCGCCTGCCTGTTCGTGATCACCGACTACTACACCTCGACCCGGTTCTCGCCGGTCAAGAGCACCGCCCGTGCATCGCAGACCGGCCACGCGACCAACATCATCCAGGGCCTGGCCAAGGGCTACCAGGCCACGGCAGCACCGGCGATCGTGATCGCCCTCGGCATCCTCGGGGCCTGGAAGCTGGCCGGCGGTAGCACCGTCGGCATCTACGGCATCGGTGTCGCCGTGATGGCCCAGCTGTCGCTCACCGGCCTGATCGTCGCCTTGGACGCGTTCGGTCCGATCACCGACAACGCCGGCGGCATCGCCGAGATGGCCGACCTCCCTGAAGAGGTCCGCAATGTCACCGATCCGCTCGATGCTGTCGGCAACACCACCAAGGCCGTGACCAAGGGCTACGCGATCGGCTCCGCTGCGCTCGCGGCACTGGTGCTGTTCGATGCGTTCAGCCGTGAAGTCGACGCCAAGAAGGCGGTGTCGTTCCAGATCGGCAGCCCCCCGGTGCTGATTGGCCTGCTCGTCGGTGGCCTGATGGTCTACCTGTTCGTGTCCCTCTCGATGGAGGCCGTGGGTCGTGCCGGTGGCGCCGTGGTCGAGGAGGTCCGCCGCCAGTTCCGGGAGAAGCCCGGGATCATGGACGGCTCCGAGCTGCCCGAGTACGGCACCTGCGTCGGCCTGGTCACCCGGGCGGCGCAGCGGGAGATGATCCTCCCGGCGCTGATCCCGATCGTGATCACCGTGATCGTCGGGCTGATCAGCGTCGAGGCGCTTGGCGGCATGCTGATCGGGGTGATCGTCGTCGGCCTGTTCGTCGCCATCTCGATGACCTCCGGCGGCGGTGCCTGGGACAACGCCAAGAAGCTGATCGAGGACGGTGAGTACGGCGGCAAGGGCTCCGAGGCCCACGCCGCGGCGGTCACGGGCGACACTGTCGGCGATCCCTACAAGGACACCGCGGGGCCGGCCATCAACCCGATGATCAAGGTGGCCAACATCGTGGCGCTGCTGATCATCCCCATCATCACTTAGCGGCGTCGATGCGTGGTCCCGCTTGAGGGACGGTGCGGCTTGACTGGGTGCGAGACGTATGGCCCGGGTCCGGCGAGTCCCTCAAGCCGACCACGCACCGTCGCCGCGGCCGTGGCGACGGTCAGCCTCTTACTCTGCGCGGGCTGTGGACGCGCGCATTCCTCCAACGTTCAGTCCGCGGCTCGTGCTCGCAGCGTCTGCCTGGCCGCAGCCTCAGTGATCCTAGGCCGCGCCGCGGAGGTCCCGAGTACCTCCGTTCACGCCGTCGCCGCCACCGGCAACAACGCCCAGCCCGAGTGCCGGCTGGCGGCCGGCCCAGCGCGGGCGGTGGTGAACGTCGATGCCTCGCCGCAGCCCTACCAGCGGCTCGAGCGGACGATCGTCGAGGACGGCCAGCAGTTCGGCACGGTACGCAACTTCTCGCCTCCCGTTGCCGTGGCCGGGATCGGGTTGGACGCCGCCTGGCTGCCTGACCAGAACCGCCTCATCACTGCCGACCGGACCCGGCTGGTGTCAGTGAC
This sequence comes from uncultured Solirubrobacterales bacterium, assembly GCA_963787535.1. GTDB lineage: Bacteria > Actinomycetota > Thermoleophilia > Solirubrobacterales > Solirubrobacteraceae > Palsa-465. Next base: position 535,750 of record CAWBDB010000005.1, on the reverse strand, counting down.
CGTCGATTGGCCCGCTGCGTCGCCCGTGCGCCGGCGGGCGCTGGCGGCTGCGCTGGGCCGCAGCTATCTGCCCGGATAGGGCTCGATCTGGGTCCCGCCCCGGGGCGCTTGTCCCGAACCGTGGTAGGCCGAGGATGATCTGCTCCCCGCGCTACGCTCGCCGGAATGTCGGCTTCGGTCGAGCTCGGGTTGCTCCTGGCGCTGCTGACCGCGTTCGGATCGGTGGCCGGGTTCCTGCTGAAGTTCCGGGGCGCGCGGGAGGCGCCGGCGGTAGACATGCGGCGCCCGCTCAACAGCTCAGTGGCGCTGTTCGGCTCCCCGCTGTACGCGCTGGGCATCGGCGTGGCGATGATCTCGTGGGGCTTTCACGTCGGGGCGCTTGCGCTGGCCCCGATTTCGCTGGTACAGAGCGTGATCGCCGGCGGGTTGGTGCTGCTCACCGTCGTCGCCGACAAGCTGTTCGGCATCGAGGTCAGCCGCCGCGAGTGGATTGGCGTAGTGCTGACGGCAGCGGGGCTGGCCTTCCTGGCCGCGACGATCTCGGGCGACGGCCGGGGGGCTCACTCGCACTACCACACCGGCACACTGGCGGTTTACGTAGGGCTCCTCGCCGTCGCCGGCCTGGCCCTGGCGGCGCGGACGGCTCGGCCCAGTGTCCTGGCGGTGTCGGCGGGGCTGCTGTGGGCCGCGTCGGATACATCGATCAAGGCGCTCAGCTCACACCTGGGCGGGCTCGGGTTCGGAGTGCTGGTGCATCCCCTGGCGCTGGTCATCCTGATCGCATCGCTGCTCGGGTTGCTCGTGTCCGCGCGCAGCCTGCAGCTTGGGGAAGCGGTGCCGGTGATCGCCGTGACCAGCGCCGCCGCCAATCTGACCACGATCGCCGCCGGGCCTCTGGTGTTCGCCGAGCCGCTGCCGGCGGGCCGCCTGGAGCTGGTCCTGCGGGTGCTCGCGTTCTTGCTCGTCGTGCTCGCCGCTGCGCTGACGCCGCCGCCGATCAAAGGCCCTGCGCCCGCGTCCGCACGTGACCACGGAGCCGTCTAGAGTCAGGCCCAATGTTCATCCTGATCGTCGGTTGCGGACGGGTCGGCTCAGCGGTGGCCAAGCGCGCACTGGCCGCCCGTCATGAGGTATCGGTTATCGACACCGACCCACTCTCCCACGAGCGGCTCGATAACGACCAGACCAGTACCTGGGAGGACTCCGGCGGCCGCTTCACCGTCGGTACCGCCCTGGAGATCGACGGCCTGATCGAGGCCGGGATCGAGAACGCCGATGTGTTCCTCGCCGCCACCCGGGGCGACAACACGAATCTGGTGATCGCGCAGATCGCCCAGCGGCGGTTCAACGTCCCTCGCGTGGTCGTACGCGTCGCCGATCCGGGACGCGCCGGCTGGTATGCCGCCCAGGGCCTGCTGACGATCTGCCCGACCCAGCAAGCGATCGACCAAGCGCAACGCCTGGTGCTGGCGGCCTAGAGGGCGGTGCCAGCGGCGTGTACGTGATCATCGCCGGCGCCGGCAAGGTCGGCTGGAACCTGGCTCGAGAGCTGATCGCCAAGGATCGAGAAGTGACGCTGATCGAGTCAGACCACCGGCGCTTCCGAGTGGTGGAGGAGGAGCTCGAGCACGCCGTCCAGTACGGCGACGCCACCGAGCTTTGGGTGCTTGAACGGGCAGGAATCCAGCGCGCGGATCTGGTCATCGCGGTCACCGGGGACGACGAGGACAACATCCTGATCTGCCAGATGGCCAAGGAGAAGTACGGCTGCCAGCGGATCGTGGCCCGCGTGAACAACCCGCGGAACCTTCAGCACTTCAAGCTCCTGGGGATACAGCCAGCGGTGTCGGCGACGGATCTGATCCTGCGCCTGATCGAGCACGAGGTCCCCGAGTACGGCTTGGTGCAGCTGCTGGCGCTGGAGGAGGAGCACCTGGAGATCATCGAGCTGGAGGTGAGCCGGGGTTCGACGGCGGCTGGAGTGCAGGTCCAGGACGTGCCGCTGCCCGACGGATCGCTGATCATCTCGGTGCTGCGCGGGGGCTCGGGGTTCGTGCCCAAGGCCGACTCGGTGATCGAGGCCGGCGATCAGGTGCTGCTGATCCTCGATCCTGGCCTGGAGGGACAGATCACGCCGCAGTTCGCGCCCGACGGCGCCCACGGCTGAAGCGGCGATGGCTGACCGCCAGGTGGACTACCTGCTCGTGGGGGGTGGCCTGGCCGCCGCCAGCTGCGCGCGCACACTGCGAGAGCGGGGCGCGGACGGCTCGATCGTGATCGTCGGGCGCGAGAGCGACCTCCCCTACCATCGGCCACCCTGCTCAAAGGGATACCTCCAGGGAAGCGAATCGCGCGAGGATGCGCTGATCGAGCCGCCGGCGCGCTACCTCGAGCAGCAGATCGAGGCGCTGACGCGCGTGTCGGCGATGAAGCTCGACCTGCAGGCGCGCACCGTGTGGCTGTCGAACCGGCAGGAGATCGAGTTCGGCCAAGCGCTGCTGGCCACCGGGGCGAACGTACGCCGACTGGGCGTCGAAGGCTCAGAGCTGGAGGGGATCCACTACCTGCGCACGTTCGGCAACAGCGACGCCATCCGTGAAGACGCGGCCGGCAAGCGCGTGGTGTTGATCGGCGGCTCCTATATCGCCTGCGAGGTCGCCGCCGCGTTGACCCAGCTCGGGTGCAGCGCCACGATCGTGATGCTGGAGCCGGTGACGCTCAGCCGCGGGTTCGGTGAGACCGCCGGCCGGTTCTTCCAGGAGCGCCTGCAGGAGCACGGCGTCGCCGTTCACGGCGGCGAGGAGCTCGACCGCTTCGAGGGGGACAGCGGTCGGGTGGCCCTGGTGCACACGAAGTCCGGGCTGGAGCTCGAGACCGATGTCGTGGTGATGGGCACCGGAGCCGCTCCCGACGTGATGCTGGCACGCGCCGCCGGCTTGGAGCTGGGACACAGCGGCGGGGTACGGGTAAACGCGCGGCTTCAGACGGCGGTGCCAGGGCTGTACGCCGCCGGCGACGTGGCCGAGTACCGGAGCGTGGTTCACGATGGGCGACCGCTGCGGGTCGAGCACTGGGACGTGGCCAGAAACCAGGGGCGGGTGGCCGCGGTGAACATGCTCGGAGGCGAACAGGACTACGACATCGTCCCGTACTTCTTCTCTGACCTCGCCGACTGGACGTCGCTGGAGTACGTCGGTCCCGCCTCCGACTGGGATCGCGAGCTGGTGCGGGGCTCGCTCGCCGACGGAGAGTTCAGCCTGTGGTACCTCCAGGAGGACAGAGTGGCGGCAGTCCTGTCAGTTGGCCGCGGCGAGGATCTCGATCACGCGCGGCGGTTGATCAGTTCTCGCGCGGCCATTGCCCAGGACCCACAGGCGCTGTCTGATCTGTCGACGGACCTCGCCTCGATCTGACCTCCGGACCGGCTCGATGTGAGCTCCGGATCGGCTCGATGTGAGCTCCGGACCGGCTCGATGTGAGCTCCGGATCGGCCCTCGCCTCGACGCGCCCCTCAGGCTGCGAGCACGGAGGGAGCTGCGGGGCAAGGACTCGAACCTTGAATTCCAGGGCCAGAACCTGGCGAGTTGCCGATTACTCCACCCCGCAGAGATGCGATGTACCAGCCGTCGGTCGCCATCGGGCGGTGGCGGCGGCGCAACCGGTGGCCGAGTATAACTGCGCTGCCTTGACCCTCGAAGCCCCGCAGGTCAGGGATCGAGGAACTCCACCGGTTGCTGGGTCAGCCCCGCCTGCACCGCTGCGAGCTGATTGGGCGCCCCGATCAAACCGAGCTGAAGGGAGGCCTCCAGCGCCAGCGTCTGTTCCGGGCTTCCCGTCCAGGACTCGTCCCACAAGCGCTTGGCCGCGCGCACCGCGTCCGGGGAGCGACCGGAGATCTCTGCCGCCAGGGCCTGTGCGGCGGCCAGCGGATCCTCGACCACGTGGGTTACGAGGCCCAACGCATCCGCCTCGGCACCGCTGATCACGCGTCCCGTATATGTCAGCTCCTTAGCCACATCGATGCCCACCAGCCGCGGTAGCGAACGGGTCAGAGACATGTCCGGGATCAGGCCCCACTTGATCTCCATCACCGACAGGCGAGCATCGGCACGGGCCAGACGCAGGTCAGCGGCGAGAGCGATCTGCAGCCCGCCCCCGAAGCAGTTGCCGTGCACAGCGGCGATCACCGGCACGGGTACGCGGATCCAGTCGTACGCCACGCGCTGGAAGAAGTTCGGAAACTCCCCGCGCAGCGGCTCGGTCAGCCCCTCGGTGCCTGACCCCGACGACAGCACCCCCATCACGTCCAGGCCCGAGCAGAAGCTCGGGCCCTCACCGCAGAGCACCACGGCCCGCACCCCGCGTTCGCCGCGGAGACGCTCGGTCGCCGCGAGGATGCCCTCGAACATCGGCAGGTCCAGCGCGTTGTGCTTGTCCCCGCGCGTCAGGGTGACGGTGGCGACGTGATCGGCGACCTCGACGCGAACCCGATCAGCGGCTGCGGCGGACGAGCTTGCGCCGGGAGCCGAGGAGGGGGCGGGGGAGCTCACCACAGCACAGCCTATTAGACCGGCGACACGGCGTCACCGACCCATACCTCGCCTGGCTGCGCCACCTGACCGTAGATTCCGAACGGCAGCGGTTCGGTGCTGTCGATCTCCTCCCGATAGGCCCGCAGCAGCTCGAGCGTGGGGAGGTCGACCTTCCCGGTCTCGGGCTCACGGCTGGTGATCAGGCAGCGGCCCACGTGGCCCCGGCAGCGCACCTGAGCCTGACCGACTTGCATCCTCCGACCCACCCATCGATCCTCCTCGTGGGCGGCTATGCCCTCGATCTCGATCAGCATCCGAAAGCGCCGAGCGTCGATGTCCGGCAGACCGGCCTCGGTGGCCAGCCGCTGCAGGGAGGCCCGGGAGATCAGCGACACGCCGCCGCCGCCGCCGCGGTCGACGGCGCCGCGTACGGCCTCCACCAAACGCAGCGGCTGTCCGCATACCTCCGACAGCACCTCGCTGAGCGGTCCGGTCAGCACTCGACCCGCCATCGTCCGGGAGTAGAACCGGGCCTGGATCGGTTCTCCCGGCTCCACTGGCGCGTGTACAACCGCGCCCCCGGGCAGCTCCAGGGTGAGCGTGCCCTGCGCGTACGTGGCCACGACGCGCTGAAGCTCCCCGACCTGCTTGCCGTTGACCATCCGCCCCTGCTCGTCGATCACGAAGAACCGCCGGTCCCCACGCGCCCCGCCGGTCTCGAGCGCAACCGAATCCACCGACCGCAACCGGGTGCCCTTGATCGCGGTGAGCGACAGCGCCGTCACCCGCGCGTAGGTCACGCGGCGGCCTGCTCGGACCAGTCCCGGTAAAGCTCCCAGTAGCGACCGCCGGCGTCCAGCAGCTCGTCGTGGCTGCCCTGCTCAACGATCCGGCCGTGCTCCAGCACGACGATCCGGCCCGCGTGCTGGATCGTTGACAGGCGGTGCGCGATCACGATCGCGGTGCGACCGGCGACCAACCGGCGCAGCCCCTGCTCGATCAGACTCTCGGTGTGGACGTCGACGTTGGAGGTGGCCTCGTCGAGCACCAGGATCCGCGGATCGGCGACCAGCGCCCGGGCAAAGGCCAGCAGCTGCCGCTGGCCGGCCGACAGCTGGACCCCGCGTTCGCCGACCTGCGTTTCGTAGCCGTGCTCGAGCGCCTCGATGAACGTCTCGGCCCCGACCGCCCGGGCGCCGACGGCGATCTCCTCGTCGCTGGCCTCGGGACGCCCGAAGGCGATGTTCTCCCTGACGGTGCCGCTGAACAGAAACCCCTCTTGCGGGACGATGCCCATCTGTGAGCGAAGCGAATCGGCGGTGACGGCGCGCAGGTCACGGCCGTCGACCAGCACGCTGCCCTCAGAGGGGTCGTAGAAGCGCGCCACCAGCTTCGCGAACGTCGACTTGCCGGCACCGGTGGCACCGACCAGCGCCACCGTCTGGCCAGGAGGGATAGCCAGGTCGATGTCACGCAGGGCCCAGGATGACTCCTCCGCGTCGGCCTGATAGCGAAAGGAAACATGATCGAAGCGCAGCTCGCCGCGGATCCGAGGCAGCTTCGCGGCGTCCGGACGATCGGCCAGCTCCGGCTGCTCGTCAAGCAGCTCGAAGATCTTGTCCAGCGCGGCCATCCCCGACTGGTAGGTGGTGTAGAGCTGCGACAGCTGCTGGATCGGGTCAAAGAAGTTGTTGAGCGCGGCGATGAAAGCGAACACCACTCCGGTGGAGGTGTGGCCATTGATCGCCTCGATCCCGCCGATCACCAGGATCTCGATCGTCACCAGCGCCGAGAGCATCTCCACGGCGGGGAAGTAGGCGGCGTTGAGGCGAACCGTCGTCATGTTCGCGGCGCGGTTCTCCTCGTTGAGGGCAGCGAAGCGAGCGATGTGCCGCGGCTCCTGGCCAAACGAGCGCACCACCCTGATCCCCGACAGGCTCTCCTGCAGGTAGCCGGTGATCGAGGCGATCTTCTCTCGGGTCAGGCGGTAGGCGTCCGCGGAAGCGATCCTGAAGGCCAGCGCTCCCGCGGCCAGCAGCGGCAGGGCCAGGAAGGTCAGCAGCGCCAGGTGGACATCCATCACCACCAGGATCACCACGACTCCGACCAGCGTCAGCCCGCTCTGGAACAGGGTCGCCATCCCGTCCTCGACGAGCTGGTCGAGGGCTTCGACGTCGTTGGTCAGCCGCGAGATGATCACACCGGCGCGGTTACGCGAATAGAAGCCGATCGACAGCTGCTGCAGATGGCCGAACAGTCGCACGCGCAGATCCTGAAGCGCCCGCTGTCCGACCCAGCCCACGAGGTAGGTCTGGGCCCAGGTGGCGAGGGCGTAGAGGATCGCCGAAAGCAGGAAGGCGGCGACGATCACGTCCAGCGCGCCGGTGTCGTGGCGCCGGATCCCGTTGTCGATCGCCAGCTTGGCCAGGGGCGCCGGGGCCAGCGCCGCGGCCGTGGCCAGCACCAGCGCCAGGAGCATCGCCGCCACCCGCCAGCGATACGGCGCCAGCAGCTCGGCCAGCCCGCGCAGCTTGCGGCCCCGCCCTCGGGTGGCATCCAATCGCCGGCGCAGATCGGAGGGGTGGCGACGGGTCACAGTCCCGCCACCTCCGCCTCGAGCGGCTTGCGCGTCAGGAACACGCTGTCGGGCATGCCCTTCTCCACGATTTCCCGGTACAGCGGCGACTGCTCCAGCAGCTCGTCGTGGCTGCCGTGCGCCGCCACCCGGCCCGATTCCAGCACCACGATTTCGTCGGCGAGCGCGATCGTCGACAGGCGATGGGCGATCACGAAGGTGGTGCGACCTGCCATCACCTCCCGAAGCGCGAGCTTGATCTGCTGCTCGGTGGAGGCGTCGACCGAGGAGGTGGCGTCGTCGAGGATCAGGATCCGCGGATCGGCCAGGATCGCTCGGGCGATGGCCAACCGCTGGCGCTGGCCGCCGGACAGGGTCAGACCGCGCTCGCCCACCAGCGTGTCGTAGCCCTCCGGTAGGCGCTCGATGAAGTCGGCCGCCTGAGCCGCCCGAGCCGCGCGCTCGACCTGCTCACGCGTGGCCTCGGGCCGGGCGTAGGCGATGTTGTCCTGGACGGTGGCGGAGAACAGAAACGGGTCGTCGCTGGTGATCGCGATGTGTTCTCGGAGGGAGACGGTGTCGACCGAGCGCACGTCGGCGCCGTCGATCTGGACCGAGCCCGCGCTGACGTCATACAGTCGCGCCAGCAGCGACACCAACGCGGTCTTGCCCGACCCCATCGCGCCTACCAACGCCACCGTGCGCCCAGCCTCGATGCGGAGGTCGACGTCCCTGAGCGCCGGCTGCGGAGAGCCCTCGAAGGTGAGGCTGACCCTCGAGAAGACCACCTCGCCCGGCCCAGGTGGAAGCGCCGGCGCGTTCGCCGGCACCGTCATCGCCGGCTGGCGATCGAGGATCTGGAAGATCCGCGCACCCGATGCGGTGGCGCGCTGAGCGGCGCCGAGCATGTAGCCGAGCGTGCGCATCGGCGAGATCAGCATCAGCAGATAGGCGTAGAAGGCGGTGAACTGGCCGACGGTCAGCGACCCGTCGATCACCTGTCGCCCGCCCACCAGCAGGATCAGCGCCAACCCCAGGTTGGGCAGAAACGAGATCATCGGCCCGTACAGAGCCTGGATCCGGATGGCCAGCAGCTGCTGATCGAAGACGCGTCCCACCGAGCGGCGGAACCGGTCCAGCTGCCGCTCTTCCTGGGCAAACGCCTTTACCACCCGCACCCCGGAGACGTTCTCCTCCGCCTCGGCGGTCAGCTCGGCTATCCGCTGCTGCGCCTCCTGCAGCGCCGGTCGGGAACGCCTGCCGTAGCGGAAGGCAATAACCACCACGAACGGCACCGGCGCCAGCGCCATCGCTGCCAGCGAGGGCTGCAGCGCGAACATCGCCACCGCCGCCAGCAGGATCGACACCAGGGATTGCCCGATGAAGATCAGCCCGTAGCCGAGGAAGAACCGCACGGATTGCAAGTCGACGGTCGCCCTCGACATCAATTGACCGGTCTGCTGGCGGTCGAAGAATGCCAGCTCCAGGCGCTGCAGTTGCCCGTAGAGGGCGTTGCGCAGATCGAGCTCGACTCCGAGCGAAACCTGCCCGGCGATCAGCCGCCGCGCGACGCTCAGCACCAGCCGGCCGACGCCGGCCCCGCCGATCGCGATCGCCCACGTCACCAGCTCGTGCTGGTGGTGCAGCCTCACCGAGTCGATCGCCCGGCCGGTCAGGTAGGGAATCAGCACCGTCATGGCCATCGCTCCAAAGGCCAGCACCGACGACGTGATCACGGCGCGACGGTACGGAGCTAGGAAGCCGAGAAGGCGCCGGAACGTGGACATACTTCACAAAGGATAGTGGGGACTGCTGCGACGCTCTCGGATGGCATGCCGCACGGTGAGGCCCTGCCCTGCCATTGACCGCTAGCGTGTGTCCGCCAACCTCGACCACGTGAGGGATCCGGAGCCGCCGATGACGACCGTTCGTGAAGCGACGTTCGAGCTGTTCCGTGCCCACGGGATGACGACGATGTTCGGCAATCCGGGCTCGACCGAGCTGCCGATGCTCGCCGATTTCCCCCCGGACTTCACTTACGTGCTCGGCCTCCAGGAGCTGGTCGTGGTCGGAATGGCCGACGGCTACGCCCAGGCCAGCGGCCGGCCCACCCATGTCAACCTGCACACCGCGCCCGGGGTCGGCAACGCCGTGGGCGGGATCTTCAATGCCCAGGCGAACAAGTCGCCGCTGGTGATCACCGCTGGTCAGCAGGTCCGCGCGCAGATCACGATCGAGGCCAACCTGACCAACCGCGACGCGACGCTTGGACCCCAACCGTACGTGAAGTGGAGCCACGAGCCCCCGCGCTCACAGGATGTGCCCGGAGCGATCGCCCGCGCGATCCACCACGCCACGCTGCCTCCGCGCGGCCCGGCGTTCGTGTCGATCCCGATGGACGACTGGAGCGCGGAGGCCGACGAGGACCGGGTGCGCAACGCAATCGCTCGGACCGTTGGCGGCCGGGCCGTGCCCGAGCCGCGGGCACTGGCGGAGCTCGCCCAGCGCCTGCAGCGGGCTGGCAACCCGGTGCTGATCGCCGGTCCGGACATCGACGCCTCCGGTGGCTGGGATCACGCCGTCGTGCTGGCCGAGCGACAGCGCCTACCGGTGTTGGCGACAGCCGCCACCGGCGGCGGCCGTCTCGGCTTTCCGGAGAACCACCCCAGCTTCGTCGGCATACTGCCACCCGCGATCGGCGCCGTGAGCGAGACGCTCAAGGAGTACGACCTGGTGCTGGTGGTCGGCTCCTCGGTGTTTCCCTACTACCCATACCTCCCCGGGCCGCTGCTGGGCGAAGGAACCGAGCTGATCGCCATCACCAGCGATCCCGCCGAGGCCGCCCGAGCGCCGATGGGGGACGCAATCCTCGGTGACGTCGCGCTCGCCTTGGAGCAGCTGGTGGCGCTGGCGGGGGAGTCCGAGCGCCCGATGCCGGCGGCTCGACCTGAGCCCGGCGAGCCCCCCCAGGCTGAGCCGATGAGCGGCAGCGAGGCCATGGCCGCGCTGGCCGACGCCTGGCCCGAGGATGGGATCGTGGTCGTGGAGACCCCGTCCTCGACCGTGGCCCTGCGCAACCGCCTGCGTCTGGGACGGCCAGGTAGCTACTACTTCTGCGCCAGCGGCGGCCTCGGCTACGGCATCTCGGCCGCGGTCGGGGTGCAGCTGGCTCAGCCCCAGCGGCCGGTGGTGTGCGTGCTCGGGGAGGGGTCGGCGCAGTACGGGATCACGGCGCTGTGGACGGCGGTCGCCTACAAGCTGCCGGTTACGTTCCTGGTCCTGCGCAACGAGGAGTACATGATCCTCAAGTGGTTTGCCACCCTCGAGCAGGCGGCGGGCGCGCCCGGGCTCGAGCTCCCCGGTCTGGATGTCGCCGCCGTCGCGGCCGCCTACGGGATGCCCGCGCGTGAGGTGCACGGGCGGGAGGAGCTGAACGCGGCACTCCGCGAGGACATCGCAGCGCAGAACGGTCCGCGACTGGTGCAGGTTCGCGTCGCCTCCGGGATGTGGATGGAGTAGCTGTGCCCGCGACCATCGACCGTGCGCCGGATTGGGTCGCCGACGGGACCCCGGAACCGCTGCGCTCGCAGCTGAGAACCGCGCTCGGGAGCGACCGAGTGCTGACCAGCGCACTCGAGCTGGTCGCCTACGCCTCCGATGCCAGCCCCTACCGCCTGATCCCGAAGGCCGTGGCGATGCCGCGGGAGGTCGATGACGTGGTGGCGCTGATGGGTTGGGCGCGGCGTTCACGCGTCCCGCTGGTGTTCCGCGCCGGGGGCACATCGCTGAACGGACAGGCTCAGACCGACTCGGTGCTCGTCGACGTGCGCCGGCACTGGCAGCGGGCGCGGGTGCTCGACGGCGGAGAACGGGTGCGGGTGCAACCCGGGATCGTTCTCGGCCACGTCAACCGGCTGCTCACCCGCCACGGCCGCAAGCTCGGTCCCGATCCCGCGAGTACCGATATAGCCTGCGTCGGCGGCGTGATCGCCAACAACTCCGGCGGCATGCGCTGCGGCGTCCACGCCGATTCATACAACACGGTCACGGCAATGACGCTGGTGCTCGCCGGCGGCGGCGTGATCGACACCGCCGCACCTGACGCCGAGCAGCGTTTCGCCGATGCCGCGCCCGAACTGGCAGCAGGGTTGATCGAGATCCGGGACGAGCTCCGCGCCGACACCGAGCTGTCCGCTCGGGTCCGAAAGAAGTTTCGGATCAAGAACACCACCGGCTATCGGCTGTGCGCGTTCCTGGACGCGGACGAGCCGCTGGAGATCTTCCGCCGGCTGGTGATCGGCTCCGAGGGGACGCTGGCATTCGTCGCCCAGGCCGAGTTCGAGACGGTCCCGCTCCGGCCGAAGACCACCGTGTCTCTGGTGCTGTTCGAGGACGTGGACGCGGCGGTGGCCGCGGTGCCCGGACTCGTTGGCGCGGGAGCCAGTGCGACCGAGCTGATGGTCGCGCCGACGCTGATCGCCGCCGCCTGGAACATGCCGGGCACGCCGGAACGCTGGAAGGAGCTTCCGCCGACCAGCGCGGCGCTGCTGGTGGAATTCCGCGGCGACGCCGCCGGGGAGCTGGAGGAAGCCGAACGGCGGGGGCTGGAGGCGCTGTCCGTATGTGCGCTGCTGGAACCGGCGTCGTTCTCTCGCCAGCCGGCGGAAGCTGAGGTGCTTTGGCGGGTCCGCGAGGGGATGCAGGGGCTCCTGGCCGCGATGCGCGCCCCTGGGGTGCAGCTGATCCTGGAGGACGTGTGCTTTCCGCCGGAACGTCTGGCCGAGGGCGCGCGGGAGCTCCAGGCGCTGCTCGGCAAGCACGGCTTCCTGCCCGGGGTGGCCGGTCACGCCTCGGCCGGGAACCTGCACTTCGTGCTCACCCCCAACTTCTGGGAAGCCGGCGACCTGGAGCGCTACCGGGCGTTCATGGACGAGCTGGCCGAGCTCGTGGTTGACAGGTACGACGGCTCGCTGAAGGCCGAGCACGGCACCGGTCTGAACATGGCGCCGTTCGTGGAGCGAGAGTGGGGAGCCAAGGCAACCGAGATGATGTGGCGGATCAAGGCGCTGGCCGACCCGGACGGGATCCTCGCTCCGGGGGTGGTGTTGAACCGCGACCCCGAGATTCACCTGCGCAATCTCAAGAGCACGCCAGAGGTGGAGGAGGCGGTGACCAAGTGCATCGAATGCGGCTTCTGCGAGCCCGTCTGCCCATCGCGGAACGTCACCACCACGCCACGCCAGCGAATCGTGATCAGGCGGGAGATGGCTCGTCAACCGCCGGACTCACCGGTCCTGGCGGCGCTGCGCGAGCAGTACGGCTACCCGGGAATCGACACTTGCGCCACCGATGGCTCGTGCATGCTCGCCTGCCCGGTGGGAATCGACACCGGCAAGTTCATCAAGCAGCTGCGCCATGCCCACCACCGGCCCCGGGCTGAGCAGCTGGCGGTGCTCGTCGCGGAGCGCTATGGCTTGGTCGAGCGCGCGGCTCACACCGGATTGAGGATCACCGGCACGGCGGCCCGTAGGCTCAGGAGCAGCATTCCGCCGGCGGCGCCGGAGCTGCCCCAGACAGAGCGGGAGGGCGCCGCCGCCGTGTACATGCCGGCCTGCATCAACCGCATCTTCGGCAATCCCGTTGAACGCCAGGTTCACCCCAGCCTGCCCGAGGCCCTGGTGTCGCTCTCGCAGCGGGCGGGGCTGCCGCTGTGGATTCCTCCGGACGTGGGCGGCCATTGCTGCGGTACGCCCTGGACCTCCAAGGGCTACGTCGATGGTCACGCGGCGATGGCCCAGCGGGTATCGACGGCCCTGGCTCGCTGGAGTGATGGTGGGCGCCTGCCGGTGGTGATCGACGCCAGTTCCTGCGCGCACGGGCTGATCACCGAGGTGCGAGCGGACGGCGTAGAGATCCTCGACTCGATCTCGTGGGTGCACGACCACCTGTTGGAGCGGCTCCAGGTGAACCGCCGGCTCGAATCTGTCGCGCTGCATCCAACCTGCGCCACCGCGCATCTGGGTCTGTCCGGGAAGCTCAAGGGCATCGCCGGGCGGATCGCCGAGGAGGTGGTCGTTCCCGCAGCCGGCGGCTGCTGCGGAATGGCCGGGGACCGTGGCTGGCGCTATCCGGAGCTGCCGGGCTCGGCGCTGCGGGACACCGCCCGTGAGCTGGAAGGCCGCACCTTCGACGCCTGCCTGAGCAGCAACCGCACCTGCGAGGCGGCGCTGGCACAGGTGACCGGTCGACCCTACGCGTCGTTCGTCCTGGCGCTCGAGGACGTCACCCGAGGATGAGCCGACGAGCCGGGCTGACGCCGCAGCTGACGCCGAGGCTTGCCTCCGACGGCGGCTAGAAGTGCACGCGGCAAGACGGTGAGCTCGCCGGCACGCGGTCTCTGCGACGATTGCCGCCACCAGCAGCTCGTCCGCAACACCCGCGGCTCGGTGTTCTCCCTGTGCCGCCGCTCCCGGGATCAGCCCGAGCGCTTCCCCCGCTATCCGCGGCTGCCGGTGTTGCGGTGCTCGGGGTTCGAGCGGGACGATCAGCGCCGCGCCTGAAGGAAGCCCTGTGCCCCGGCGGGGCAGAAGGCACCACGCCCAGCGGTGACGCGTGCCCTACTGCGGAGGCTGGGGATCGAGCACGATCAGGTTCGCGCCGTCCTGAGTGCTGCTGATGTGCTCTGAGAACAGCCCTCGCTCGGTGATCTGCGCCACCAGTGCCGCCTCGGGCGTCTGCTTCCACAAGCTCAGCTCGGAGACGGTGGGCGGGAACTGCTCGGGGAAGGTGTCGCTGATCGGCTGGTCCAGCCACGGCTTGAGCTCGTCGTGCAGGAACAGCAGGGCAATGTCGACCGGCTGAGCGCCCGCGCCCTTGGCGGGCGAGCTCGGGGGCTTGGGGCTCAGGGTACTTGCCTGCTGGGTGTGGCCGGGAGGGAGGATCGCCACCACGTTCTGGGTGTTGGAGATGTACTTGAACGTGTACAACGCCAGCTCCAGCGCCTCGCGGCGAAGCAGCAGCAACCGGTCGGCGGACGGCGTGCCCACGCCGATCGAGCAGTTGGAGGTGCCGATCCCGCACAGGGTGTACGCGATGGTGTTGCCACTGATCAACGACACCGCGCTCGACGAGGGATCGGCCCGCACGGCGACCTGAAGGCCGGCGGAGCCGGAGGAGCCGGAGGAGCCCGAGGAGCCGGAGGCACCCGACGAAGTCGCCGTGGCGCGGGAGTTGTTGAGGTTGGAGACGGTGATGATGTCCAGCTGGTCAACTCCAGAGATGCGGTAGAGCGGCGCGAGGTGATCGGCGATCTCCCGTGCTCCCTGGATCCCATCGTCGGATGGGGACCAGCTCGACCACTTCTGAGGACTGCCTCCGTTGCTGCTCGTCAGCGCTGCGAGCGCGATCACTATCGCCCCGATGGCGATCCCTACCAGCATCGCTGTCGCCACTCGGAAGCGGTGCGAGTGCGGAGAGGCCTCACGGGCCGAGGTTGCGGAGAGGCCGAGCGGCGATGGCATCGGCACCTCGGCCACGTGCTCGTCAGTGGCCTGTACTGGCGGTGGGCGCTCGTTCAGACCGTCGGCCATGTCCGGTCGTCCATCAGGTCGAGCTGCGGACGCTGCAGGCCGACGCTGGCCAGCAGGTCGGTTACCTCATCCCCATGCATCTCCTTGCGCTCGATCAGCGTATCGGCGATGTGCTCCACCGGTTGGCGATTTCCCGCCATCAGGGCGTATGCGGTGACGTAGGCCTGGCCGAGGATCTGGGCCGCCGCTCGCCGCTTTTCCCGGTCGCTCAGCACCGAGGCGATCGGATCGGGTGCCATTGGGCCACCGAGGCTGGCGCGGTTCATGATCGCGCCGCCGATCCGCTCCAGCCGCTCCAGCACGTGCTCGGCCTGGTCGGGTACGTCAAGAGCGCCCATGTGCACCGGATCAGCGCCCATTCCCCACATGCCCACCATCGCCGCCGCTGTGGTCGTGGCACTCATCACGTCGCCGCTGACTCCCTGAGTGTTCTCGCCGTAGAACACGTGCTCGGCCGCCATCGCGCCGAGCGTCATGATCAGGCTGCCCATCACGCGGCTGCGGAAGTGCGAGAAGCGCTCCTCCTTCTCCATGCTCTGGTAGTGACCGAGGGAGCCGCCGCGCTTGCGGATCGACAACCGGGTGGAGATCACGTCCTTCTCCAGGAATATGTGGCCGGCGGCGGCGTGTCCGGCCTCGTGGATCGCCGTGGCCCGCGTCTCCTCAGGTACGTAGTCGATGTTCTGCGCCGTCCCTGTCTCGACCGTGGTCATGGCTTCGACGATGTCCCGCCAGGCGAACATCCGGCGCCCCTCCGAGTGCGCGATGGTCAGCGCCATCGAGCAGCACTGCTCGATCATCGAGGGCGAGTAGCCGTTGGTGATCCGCGCCAGCTCGTCTCGCCTGCGGTCGGTGTCCAGATCGGGCTCGTGTGCCACTTTGGCCATGTACAGCTCGAAGATGTCTTTGCGGTCGTCCTTGGTTGGGGTGCGGAACCAGATGTGGCGGCCCATTCGCCCTGGCCGGGTCAGCGCCGGATCGAGCACCTCGATGGGGACGTTGCACGCGCCGATGAAGTAGATCTGCTCGGAGCGCGGCGGCGGGGTTGGGATGCGCAACGAGAGCTGGCGGACCCGGCGCGGGACGACGAACATCGCGTCCAGAAAGGTGTTGAAGCGGTTGGTGAGGAACTTGCGTACCACCGGTGGCTCGTCAATCCCGTCCATCACCACCAGCAGCTGGTTGAGCGCCTGACCCGAATAACCGCCCATCCCGCCGAAGCCGGGCAGGTAGCGCTGGATCCGACCGCGCATTCCGGCCACGAATGCTGCGTGGGCGGTCTGCGTCGTCTCGGCCCGCTGGGCGAACAGCTGCTCGCGCCAGGCGCGGGTCTCGATCACCAGATCCCCGCTGGGGGTCAGCGACCCGTTGGGACCGAAGAAGCAGAGCTCGTGGATCGAACTGGGGGCTGCGCCGCTCATCCCAGAGCCACCCTGAAGCGCTTGGCGGCGCATCCCCACGGCATCGATCTCGTCGATGAACACGATGCACTGACCGCCCCACTTGCGCGCCAGCTTGCGGGCTTTGTGGGCCAGGAACTGGACCACCAGCGCGTCCATGCCCATGAACATCTGGGCAAAACCCGACCCGGGGATGGTCACGAACGGACAGTTGAAGTTGGTGGCGATGGCCTTGGAGATCATCGTCTTACCGGTGCCGGGCGCGCCCAGGAACAGCAGGCCGCGCTCGCGCTTACCTCCCGCTCGCTCAAATTCCTCCCCCGACTGCCACAGCGTGATCACGCGCGTGATCTCCTCCTTGGCCTCGGCCTGGCCGCGGACGTCTCCGATCTTCACGCCCCAGCTGGCATCGCCGGGCTCATAGCTGCGGATCCCGCGCACCGCCATGAACAGGAACGGGCCAAAGAGGATGAAGACGTTGATGAACAGCAGCAGCGGCAGCTGGACGAACACGAGCGCCAACTGGGGGAGGGTGTCGGGGGGGAAGATCTGACGCAGCCCCGAGAACGGGCTGAAGAAGTTGGCGCTCACTCCGGCGAAGGCGAACAGCAGCTGGCACAGGGCCAGTAGCAGCGCCAGAAAGATGATCACCAGCGGGATCCGGCGCAGCTTCGTGCGCCAGTACCAGTAGCGGCGTCGCGCCACCAGGTCGTCCTCCTTGAGGCTCTCGTCGGCGCCGTACAGGCTCGGGGAGGGGATCAGCTTGCGCGCGATCACCTCAACCAGGCCCCGGAACACCAGGACGGCAATGACCGTCCCGATCACCGACACCAACAGCGACAGGTGGTTGGTCTCGAAAAGCACCAGGAAGAACGCCGGTGCCGTCAGCAACGCGACAGCCGTCGCGGCGCGGGTGAGCCGCCGCCACTCGTGCGCGAGTGCGGACGCGTGCTCGTTGATCGGTCCCCTCAGACGCGGGCTCTGCTCGGCGTATGCCATGCGCTTGGCTTGAGGGTACATGGGTGCGAGCCGCTTGGCCCCGGCTCTTGTCCCGGCGCCTACGTAAGATCCGGAACGTGCCTATCTATGACTTCAAGTGCGCCCGCTGCGACGCGCGCTTCGAGGCGTTGACCGAAGCCTCGGGCCGCGGGCGCTGCCCGGCCTGCGGCAGCGAGCGGGTCGAGCGCCTGTTCACCCCCTTCGCCGGCCCGTTCACCGTCGGCCTGCGAGGTCCGGCGGCCGCGCGCTCCAACGCGCTCCGTGCAGCCCGAGAGGAACAGCGACGGGAACGGCGAGAGGTCAGGCGCCAACAACGGGAAGGGGGCTGATGGCCCGCCTTGCCCGCACACGCCCGGCCAGTGCCGGCTTGGCGAACTATGGGGGCGGCCCGTGGGTGGCAATCATCCTGGCCGCGGCAGTCTTCACGCTGGCCGGCTGCGGGGGTGGCGGACACAGTGCCGCCCAGACCTCCGCACGTCGCCCCACCGGGCCGCTGATCGGCGCGATGTTCGATGGCGCCGTGCTCTTCCCGAACGTAGATCTCGACCGCCAGCTCGCTCTGGCCGTGTCCAGCGGCGTCGAGAGCCTGCGGGTGGGGTTCGACTGGTCGCGCGCACAGCCATATCGGAGCTTTGGAGAAATTCCGGCCTCCCAGCGGGGCCAGTTCACGGACGCCGAAGGTGTCCCGACGCAATTTGCCTCCACCGACCGGATCGTCGGGGCCGCCGCCCGGCAGCGCCTGTCGCTGCTGCCGGTCGTGCTCTATTCGCCCGCGTGGGCTACCGCCAGCGGGAGTGGGCCGACCTCATCGCCCCCGTCGCCCCCGGCCTACGCCGCTTTCCTGCGGGCGCTGGTCGGTCGCTACGGCCCGCACGGCTCCTTCTGGAGCAGCCATCCGTCGATCCCGGCGGTGCCGATCAGGATGTGGCAGATCTGGAACGAGCCGGATTTCACTCGCTACTGGTCCATGCAGCCGTTCGCTCCGAGCTACGTGCGGCTGCTGGCGGCAGCGCACGCGGCGATCAAGCAGACCGATCCCGGCGCCCAGGTGGTGCTGGCCGGGTTCCCCGAGTTCTCCTGGGAGTACCTGGCGCAGGTCTACCGGGTGCCCGGCGCCCGGAAGCTGTTCGACGTGGTCGCGGTCCACCCCTACACCGCCCACCCTCAGGGAGTGATCGTGATCCTTCAGCGCGTTCGCACGGTGATGGATCAATTCGGCGATGCGGCCAAGCCGTTGTTTGCCACCGAGATCACATGGCCCTCCTCGCAAGGGAAGGCGCCGCCACAATTCGGCGTGGGCACGACCGAGACGATGCAGGCTCAGCTGCTGGGTCAGGTGATGCCGCTGCTGGAGGCCAACCGGGCCAAGCTAGGCCTGACCGGCATCTACTGGTACACGTGGATGGGTGACGAGAGTCCCAGTCCGGGCCGCTACGGGTTCGACTACGCCGGACTGGTCAAGTACGTGAGCGGTCAGATCCAGGTCAAGCCCGCGCTGGCCGCGTTCAAACGGTGGGCGCTTGCCCTGGAGCACTGCTCGAGCAAGGGTGCCGTGGCGACGATCTGCGGGTAGAGAGCGATTGCCATGTCCGCCGCGCTGATCGTCATCGACATGCTGAATCCCTATGAGCACGAGGATGCAGAGCCGCTCAAGGAGTCGGTGCGGGAGATCCTCCCATCGCTCAGTGAGCTGATCGAGCATGCGCGTGAGCAGTCGGTCAGCGCCGTCTATGTCAACGACAACTCGGGGGACTGGAGCGCCGGCCGGGAGCGAGTGACCGAAGCCGCGCTGGACGGTACTGCACCCGAGCTGATCGAACCGATTGCGCCGCCGGCGGGAACGCCGTTCGTGGTCAAGGCCCGCCACTCGATCTTCTACGAGACCCAACTCGAGTACATGCTCCGCCAGGAGCAGATCGACCGGTTGATCCTCTCCGGGCAGGTAACCGAGCAGTGCATCCTTTATTCCGCCCTTGACGGCTATGTTCGCCACTTCGAGATCGCTGTCGCCCGCGACTGCGTGGCTCACATCCATCCGCGGCTGGCGCAGGCCGCGATGGAGATGATGGAGACCAACATGAGGGCTCATGTGGTGCCGGGCCTGGAGGCACTGGAGGCGGCGCTCGATCCGCAGGATCAGCGATGAGTCCCCCGTGGTGCAGTTCGCTGCTCAGTCGGCGTCGTGCGCGCCGAAACGTAAATCCTCGAACCTCGGTTCGGTTTCTCTTATAGTCCCGGCCACGTTTTCGAACTGGAGGTTCAGATGGGGCTGGGCACATCGCTGTTCCTGATCGCGGTGGGAGCGATTCTCCGCTTTGCCGTTCACGTGTCGGCGCATGGGATCGATCTGCACACGATCGGGCTGATCCTGATGGTCGTCGGCGTGATCGGGCTGGTGATCACGCTGCTGTGGATGACCATCTGGGCCGACCGGAGCGGACGGGAGAGCCGCGTGGTCGACCGCGAAATCCCGCCAACCCGCCGGTACTGATCGCCTGCCGCGGCGCTTGGAACAAGCTCCGGCCGCGTCACCAATCGTGCTGACGATCGGCGTCTACGGGTGGTCGCTGGAGCGATTTCTGGAAGCGCTGACGGCGGCTGGGGTTCGCCTGCTGCTGGACGTGCGCCAGCGGCGGGGGGTGCGCGGACCGGAATACTCATGGGCGAACTCGCTGCGGCTGCAGGGAGCGCTGGAGCAGGCCGACGTGGCCTACCGGCATCTCCGGGAGCTGGCGCCGAGCACCGAGCTGCGCCATCTTCAGTACGCCGCGGACGCCGCCAATAGGATCGGCAAACGATCGCGGGTGACGCTGGCGCCCGAATATCGATCTCGTTACAAGCGGGAGATCCTGGATCGCGTCGATCTGCGGGCGCTGATCGCCGAGCTCCCGGCTGATGGCGCTGCGGTGCTGCTTTGCGTCGAGCGCGACCCCGAAGCCTGTCACCGGTCGATCATCGCCGAGCGGCTGGTCGATGAGGGCGTAGGGATCACCCATCTGCGCCCATAAGCCGTACATAGGCTCCCACGGGATGATCCCGATCGAGGGACGGACGAGTGACAAACGGCTCCGCGCTGTGGCCTCGTCCCCGTTACCTGCTCAGCACGGTCTTCAAGGTCCGTAGCAGCCGCGTGATGCGCCAGGACATCGAACTGGCGATTGCCAGGTTCAGTTCCTCGAGCTCGCCAACGCGCTGGCGCAATCTCTCTACCTCGCGCCGCGCAGCAAGGTTTTTGCTGAGAAGGTCAGCGACGGAATACGCGTAGGCGGCGATCCGCGCCGGATCTGCTGATGGATTGTCCGTCGCGTCGGCGACGAGCAAGCCAAGCCCCGCCCAAGCCTCGCCCGGCGTCGGCTGCTCGCGGGACACGTAACCGGGCAGCCAGTCCAGGTCTACCCAGGTTAGCTTTGGCCAGTGGATGTAGTTGATCGCGTCCAATCCGGCACGAACTTCAGGGTTGGCGGTGTCGTGTAGGAGGATGAGCGTGTGGGAGATAGCCGGGGAGCCGAGAAGGTCTTCCACATCTCGCCTCACGCCCTCCGCGCTGTGATCGCCATCGACAAGGACGAGGTCGACGTTCACGCCGCAGTCGGTCAATCGATCGAGCAGCCCGGGCAGAAGATCATGTGAATCGCCGGTATGAAAGGTGACGTTCGAGATAGCGGCAGCATCCGGCGTGGGAGCTGTCAAGTCGAACGAGTGAACCTGCCGTGCCTGTGCTGCGATACGCCGCAGGCTGCCTCCGTCGCCCCTCCCGATCTCAATGGCCACCTCGGGAGCCAACTCAGCCAGGAGACCTTTGAGCGCGGCCCGTTCACTCGGCGTCATCTGCCAGTGGGCGTCCTCGAGGATGTCAGGAAGCATGGCTGAAGAGCAGACGAAGATCGGCGAGCACGGGATGGGCCCTCAGCAGGGGGTGCCTCACCAGCTGGTGTCCACGGCGGCCAGAGCCTACCGGTGCATTCACGTCTCACTCGCATCGGCGGCGGTGAGGAGCGAGGTGCCGTCACCCGCGCCAGATCAGCAAAGCGCTCCAGCGCCCGCGCGGCGAGGGAGCTAGAGCTCATCGAGTGACGCTTGTGCGCGTCGATGCTCGAGGGCTGCAGCCTCGGCGGCTTCGCGCGCGCTTGCCAGCGTTTCCTCTGCTTCGCGCAGCGCCTCGGCAGCGTGGTCGCGCCGCCGCTGTGCGGTCTCCAGATCACGGACGGCGAGCTCAGCCTGGCGACGCGCCCCGGTCTCCAGCTTGCGGGCCGCCTTCAGTTTGGCCGCGCGCGCCTGCGCCTCGCGGTCTCGATCCTGCTTGCCGACGGTCGCTGCCGGCGAGGACGCTCGCCTTTTTCCAGCCGCGCTCGGTACTCGTCTGGTCGTTGTCTCGGTCATCGCTCCGAGACCGACGTGGCGAAGCTCGCGGTGAAGGCAGCCGTCCTGCACCTGCGCCCTGGCGTCCGTGTCGAGCGCGGCCGCTTGAAGGGTTTCCGATACCCGCTCGAGCGTCGCCGCTGTGAGCTCATGCCCCTCGGAGCTGAGGAGGCCGCGAGCTTTCTCGGTGAGCTGGTCGATCACCTCTCGTTCACCATTGACCGCACCCCGCAAGGCTCCTGAATCGCCCGCACCGGCGAGCAGCTCTGCCTGAGCGTCCTGCAGCCTGTCTCCGGCATCGAACAGCGCGTCCATCTCGCGGCGCTGGGTGCGGACGAGCTGGTTGACCGCCCAGGCTGCCACTGATGGCTTGGGCAACTTCGACACCTCCGCTGCCTCCTCGCGCCGCCGCTCCAGCCGCAATCGCTTGGCCAACGCGTTGCGCTCATCGGTGAAGCGCTCGAGCGGCAGGCCATACAGGTCGCGCGGGTCCATCAGACGCGTAAGGTCAACCACGCGCGCCAAGCGTACCCGCGGTGATCCGCACGGCGGGTTCGCCACGCTGTCGCCTTGACTACCAGCAAAGCCGGCGGCTTTCGCATGCTGATCGCTGGCGGGTTATGAGAAGAAGACGAGCCTGTACGCGCTGTAGGCAAAGAACAGCGAAAGCAAGCTCCAGGTCACTGGCCAGCTGACGGTCCGGAGAAATGACGTTTGCCAGCGGCCGACACGGAGGACGTACAGCAAGATGACCAGTAGCAAGGCCGCGTAACAGACGATTGCCACCGCCTTGGGGGGCGCCAAGCCGAGGATCGGCGCGACCACTAGTCCGAGCAGAAGCCAGGCGGCGATGGCCACGAAGTCGACCGCGAGGCGGGTGCGCTCGCGCCCGACGATGGTCATGAAACCGGCAGCGCCAACGAGCGCTGCGACCATAAACAGGCCAAGAGGCCATCGGGAGCTGAAGCCGAAGATCGAGCCCGTGAGTTTGCCCCCGAGCCACAGCAACATCGGGTCGATGAAACTGACGGCCGCGTAGCAGGCGAACGCATCGACGGTCGAATCCCACGGGTTCGCGAAGACCGGCCGACGGGGTACCAGCGCCGCTCTCAGAGCGGAAGGGTCTAGCGCGGCGCGAACGGAGCTCGTGTTCTCTGATTCCATCTCAATCTCCAGCCCGACGATGATAGAGAACCGTGCGCCGTGCTCCAGAACTCCGGTCGGGCCGGCCGGCGCGTCCCCTACGCCGCGGTTGCCGCCAGGTCGGTCGGTCGAGGTGCACCAACCGGGGTCATGTGGATCGCGCCGCAGGTGGAGCAAGTCCAGGCGATCGCCAGCGGATCGAGCTTTGTGAGCACCGGGCAGGCCCAGGTGTGAGATGAGCAGGTATGGATGTTCATTGGCCTCGTTTGAATGATCTCTACAGGGTCCTTGGCAGTGTCCATGACAAACCTCAAGGCCGCCCCCACCGAACCGAAATATCCGCTAATCATTTGACCCTTCGCCCAGACGCCTGGCCCCGACGAGTCGGCGCCGCCTTTCGAGCGGAGGCGCTGATGCCGACGAGCCGGCGCCGGCGTTTCGATGCGCGCGGGCGCCTTGGCGGGCACAATCCTGGCGTGTCACCTTTGTCCTCGTTTGGCGAGTTGGCTGTCGCGCCGGATCCAACCATGGACGTCCTGGCGCTGGCGCTCGGAGCTGAGTTCCGCGCCGTCGACGCCACCGGGGCAATCGACAGGCTCGACGGTCTCGGCGCGGAACTCTCGCCGGCCGTCGCGCAGACGAGCGGGAGCCCGCAGGAGTTGGCGGCCGCTTGCGGTCGGCTGCTGGGCGGCCAACACGGGTTTGCAGGGGACCGCGACCGCTACCACCACCCTGACAACTCGATGCTCGACCTCGTGCTCCTGCGGCGGCGCGGCCTACCGATCCTTCTATCGGTCGTATACATCGAGGTGGCCCGCCGAGCCGGGATCCCACTCGCCGGCGTCGGCTTGCCGGGTCACTTCGTGGTTGGATATTTCGGCACCGATCCTCCCTTGCTGCTCGATCCCTTCACCGGGGGCGACATCGTCGACACCCATGCTCCGCAGAGGCTCGTGAGGCCATGGCGGGCTCACGAGATCGCGGTGCGAATGTTGAACAATCTGGTCATCGGTTATCAGCAGCGTGGTGACCTCGCCGCAGCTCTACGCGCCGCCCGTATGCGCCTCATGCTTCCGGTCGAGGGAGCGCTCCGCGACTCGATGAACGCCGAGCTCCGAGCGCTACAAGCACAACTCAACTAGGGCTCATCCCTGGCCAGTCGGTGCTAGACAGCGGGCCGCGCGGCTGAGCAGGAGACGCCGGCGCCCCTGAGACACGTAGCCCGTTCTCGAGGTCAAGCCGGGGCCACGGTACCGCAACTCCTGTGACCCATCAGCCACGCCAGACAAAGGTCGCTACGTTGCCATCGCGCAGCAGATAAGAGAAGGATCTGACGCCCTCGGTGACAGTGATGCGGTGGGACTGGCTATCGTTGGTGGTGGCGACCAGCACGATGCTGCCATCCGGGTTGCGAAAGGCGACATCCTCGACCCCGCAGGGAGGCGCCGGCAGGGCCTCCCCGTCGACGCAGTGGTTGGGTGTGGTGGAGGCAATGCGCCGGGCGCCGAGGTGGATGAAGCGGCTGAACTGACCGAGTTGCCAGTAGTCGCTGGTCAAACGATAGGTGTGGGTTGTGCGGTTGACGATCACGGGCGCGATGCACTGCTGGTGGGCGTGGGGACCGACGATGCCCGCGCACCCCTGACCGATTTTGGGGCCGAAGTTCTGATCCACAGCGGCGTTCCACAGCTGCACCCCCTGGGCCCAGTTGCGCAGCACGCGGATCGCCATCTGAGCCGGGCTGATATCGCTGAGGTAGCTCGAGCACTCGGTCTCGAACTGCGAAAGGTGCGGGTAGCGGTGGTGAAAATCGGTGCCGGCCGACGCGTCGGACATGTAGCAGTGGAATGCCAGGCCTTGAACGTGCTGGGACGCTTGGCTGAGCACGGTCGGGATATAGCTGGCGGTGTACTGGGTGCCGCTCGCGAGCACGCCCTTGGGATAGATGTAATCCCACGCCAGCAGCTGGGGGTGAAGGCGCGCGCGGCGCAGCGCCGGCGCGACATAGGCTGCGATCAGCCGGCCCTCGGCCTGCGGGGCAAGGAACATCTGCGCGAAGCTCTGGGTCAGGAAGGTATTCAGCGGCTCGTTTTGCACCCCGAGCTGGTTCACCGGCACGCCGGCAGCGGCATACCCTTGAACAAACCTGATCAGATAGCGCGTCAGAGGCGCGTACGCGTCAGAACGCAGCGTGCTGCTCGTTTGGCCCGTCGGGATCAGCGAGTCGTCGGTCTTCATCCACGCCGGGGGTGACCACGGGTTGGCCATGATCGTCAACGCCGGGTTCAGCGCCAGCGCTTGGCGGATCATCGGCAGGATGTACGCGCGGTCGTGCCGCAGCGAGAAGTGCCGCAAGCCGGGATCGCGCTGGCCGGCCGGGAGATCATCGTAGGTGTAGGGCCCGTGCACTACATAGTCAGAGCCGCCGATGGGCACGCGGAGGTACGACAGGCCGATCCCGCCGGCACGCAGCGAGAACAGCCGCCGCATCACCTGGTCGCGCAGCGGCACGGGCAGCCAGTCATGCAGAAGCCACGCCGAGGTATCTGTCATCGCCACCCCGAATCCCGCCGTCAGCGGCTGGTACCTGATCCCGGGTTGCACGCTCATGCTGTTCGGCCCGCGAGCCAAGAGCCCGCCAAATCGCACGACCGGCATGCGAGCCAGTCGTCGATCACCGTCCAGGCTCGTGAGATAGACCGCTACGGCGGGTCCCCCCGCAGCCGAGCGTACCCGCGGGCTCCTATGGCTCGCCGCCGCGCCCGTCGCCACAGCCAAACCAGCAACCACGCAGAGGATCGCTGCAAGGTCGTTGCCGAGCTTCTTCGGGCTCAAGAATCCCATTGCTCCCATCCTCCTCAAATGCTCACGGTAACGCCGCGCGCACAATCCACCACAGTCTTTGCTCGCAGCGGGTGTGGGTGACCGGGGTCCCGGGAAGGTGATCACCACCGAGATTCTGCCGGGGAAGGCCGAGATGACGAGAACCCAATCTCCGAAGGGCGGTTCCGGAAGGCGTCGGGTGGGTCGAAGGCGGACCAGGCCGGGACAGGTTTGATCGGTTTCGGTCCCGGGGACCCCACCTAGCGTGCCGGTCGCGATCGTCACGGGCGGAAACAGCGGGATCGGGCGCGCGAGCGCGGTTGCCCTCGCCGCCGCTGGCTTTGACATCGGGCTTACCTGGCATCAGGCTGAGGATCGCGCAGACAGCGTGGTCGCCGAGATCGAGACGGCCGGCGCTCGGTGTGAGACACGCCAGCTGGATCTGCACGCTGTCGATCAGGGCGCACCGGCGGTGGACGAGCTAGCCGACTCGCTAGGCGGCCTTGACGTGCTGGTCAGCAACGCCGGACATGGAACCACCACGCCGTTTCTCGAGATCACGCGGGAGCAGTGGCAAGGGATCATCGACGTCAATCTGACGGGGGCGTTCCTGGTCGTGCAGGCCGCAGCGCGGCGGATGGTCGACCAGGACCGCGGCGGGGCGATCATCACCGTGACTTCGGTGCATGAGCACATCCCGCTCTCGGGGTCTGCTCCGTACACGGCCTCCAAGCACGGGCTCGGTGGCCTGACCAAGGTGATGGCACTGGAGCTGGGAAAGCATCGCATCCGGGTCAACGCGGTCGCTCCCGGGCAGATCGCCACGCGGATGACCGGCCAAGAGGACCAGACCCCTTCGTCCGCTGATGTCCCGCTTGGACGCGCGGGTGACGCGCGGGAGGTGGCGGAGCTGATCGCGTGGCTGGCCTCCGAGCGCGCCAGCTACGTCACCGGCGCCTCGTACGTGATCGACGGCGGGCTGATGCTTATCGCCGCCGAGCATCAGTAGGACATCGGTCTCGTGGAGCACAGCTCAGAACCTGAGCGGCCATCGGCTGCAGAAGCGTCACTCAACGGGCGGCTCGTGACGAGAGGGCCGCAGGTCATGCTAGCGACGCTTATGGGCAACGGTTCTTGCGCGGCGAAGTGGTGCCGTCAGCCGCCAACTGCGGCTGCCCGCGACTACGTTCAGCGACCTTGTCAGCCGCACCACTTCCGCTTGCTGGCGCGCCAGCTCGTCCGCCATCTTGCTGTAGCTGCTTCGTAGTGTTCGTGCCTCCACCTCGGCGGCGACACTTCGGCGCTGGACCTCCGAAAGTTGTCCGCCCAGATCCTTCTGCTGGCGCTGAAGAATCTCCATATTGCAGGCGAGCGACGCATATTCGCGCGGATCCCGATGATCGACTGCTTCGAGCTGCTCGGCGCTGACCGCGGAGTCACGCTTGCGCATCACGACGAAGTCGTGCGCGACCAGTCCTGCGCGTACTCAAAACGTAGGATCTCAAAGGCGCGGCCCCAGTGCTCGCGAACCCACCATTCCGCGAGCAAGGCACTTGAGCTCGCCTACTTCCCAGCCTTTGTGATGGTCGATGCTCACCGACTTCCCTGCAAAAGACCACTCTGAGGGCAGCAGCGACTCCAAGATTCGGCGGTGGTGAAGGCCGATCTCCAGATAGTCTTCGCGTGTCCCCCCGATCCGGGCAACTAGTTCTTCTGGCGGGACCGGCGGGCTCATCGCGGCCAGCTTAGTCTGCCAGCACCTCGCACCGGGAAAGGCCGGGACGAGGCGGGATCTGACGGCACGGGGTTGTCCCCGCCTTGGCGGATTCTGCTCTCCTGGCTATAGGTTCTGGAACCCCACTTCCTCTCGCGCTATAGGTTCAAAGCCACGTACTTTGTCTCCAGGTACTCCTCGATCCCCTCCGGGCCGCCCTCGCGGCCGAAGCCGGACTGCTTGATGCCGCCGAACGGGGCCGCGGCGTTGGAGACCATGCCCTGGTTGAGGCCGACCATCCCGGTCTCCAGGCGCTCGACGACCCGCAGGGCACGTTTGAGATCGTTGGTGTAGACGTAGGCAACGAGGCCGAACTCGGTGTCGTTGGCCGCGGCGATCGCCTCGTCCTCATCGCCGAAGCCCCGAACAGGGGCGACCGGGCCGAAGATCTCCTCCTTGAGCAAGGTGGCATCCGAGGGGACGTCGGTGAGCACGGTGGGGTCGAAGAAATAGCCGGCGCCATCCCGTTGATGGCCGCCGACAACCGCCTTGGCGCCGCGTCCGACCGCATCCTGCACCAGGTCAGCGACCTTGCCGCGCTGGTCGCCGTCAATCAGCGGCCCGACCTCGACCCCCTCCTCGGTACCGCGACCAACCTTCATCGAGCCAAGCTTGCCGGCCAGCTTCTCGGCGAACTGAGCGGCGACCGCATCGGCTACGTGGAAGCGATTGGCGGCAGTGCACGCCTCGCCCACGTTGCGCATCTTGGCCATCACCGCGCCTTCCACGGCGGCGTCGACGTCGGCGTCGTCGAAGACGATGAACGGGGCGTTGCCGCCCAGCTCCATCGACAGGCGCAGCAGGTTCTCGGAGGCCTGCTCCATCAGCTTGCGCCCCACTTCGGTCGAGCCGGTAAAGGACAGCTTTCGCAGCCTCGGATCGGCGATCAGTGGCCCCATCGTCTCACCGGAGGAGGAGGCGGTGATCAGATTGAGGACCCCCTTGGGTAGGCCCGCCTGCTCCAGGATGCGGGCCAGCATCAGCATCGACAGCGGCGTCTGCTGGGCCGGCTTGACCACCATGGTGCAACCGGCGGCGATCGCCGGGCCGATCTTCCGTGTGCCCATCGCCAGCGGGAAGTTCCACGGCGTGATCAACAGGCATGGGCCCACAGGCTGCTTCATCGTCAGCAGCCGTCCCTGACCGTTGGGCGATACCGCATAGCGACCGTCGATCCGTACCGATTGCTCGGCAAACCAGCGGAAGAACTCGGCGCCGTAAGCGATCTCCGCCTTGGACTCGGCAACTGGCTTGCCCATCTCCAAGGTCATCAGCAGCGCCAGCTCGTCCTGGCGCTCGGTGATCGCCTCAAACGCGCGGCGGAGAATCTCGCCTCGCTCACGCGGTGGCCGCCGGCTCCACTCCGGCCCCGCCTGCACGGCGGCGTCGAGGGCGGCGCGGGCGTCGTCGGTGGAGGCGTCGGCGACTTCGCAGAGGAGATCGCCAGTGGCGGGGTCCTCAACCGCCAACGTGCCCTTGGCGCCGGTTTGCCACTCACCGGCGATGTACAGCTGCTTGGGGACCTTCTCGAGGATGCGCTGTTCTTCGGAGGGGCTGATCGTGGTCATGTCACGAAGGTACCCAGCCGCTCTCCGGCTCAACATTTAGATGCCGCGAACCCCCTCATCCCGCGCTTGAGATCCCCTCGGGGGCAGGTTCGCCGATCTTCGGAAGATGAGAAAACTCGGAGAGTCGAGGTATCCAATCAGGGGTACATGGCTCGGCGCCTCGGGGTGGCGGTCCCCACCGACCCCTCCCGGTTCCGGACTCGCTTAGGCAAGTGGTGCAGGATGGTCAACCATTGCCGGGCTGAGATGACTGCCGCCGACCGGGACGCGCCCCCGGTCGGCGGCTTCAACAAGACGGCCGGCTACGCCGCCTGAGCCATCGGCGCCGGCTCCAGGGATGCCGCCAGCACCTCGTCGATGGTCATCGCGAAGTGGAACTTCATCGCCTCTCGGACCTCCTCGGGCACGTCGTCCAGGTCCCCGCGGTTGCGCTCCGGCAGGACGACATCGGTCAGCCCGGCCGCGTGTGCAGCCAGCACCTTCTGCTTCACACCTCCGATCGGCAGCACCCGGCCCTGCAGGGTGACCTCACCAGTCATCCCGACGGTGTGCCGGACGGGACGGTCGCTGAGCAGCGAGGCGAGGGCGGTCACCATTGTCACACCGGCGCTGGGGCCATCCTTGGGAATTGCTCCCGCCGGGACGTGAACGTGGAACGAGCGGTCCTCGAAGCTCGCCGGATCGATATCCAGCTCCCCGGCGTGCCCGCGCACATAGGAGAGGGCGATCTGCGCCGACTCCTTCATCACGTCACCGAGCTGACCGGTCAGCGTCAATCCCGGCTTGCCTTGCATCGTGGTCGCCTCCACGAACAGAACATCGCCGCCGGCGCCGGTGACCGCCAGACCGGTGGCCACGCCGGGAACCGCGGTGCGGATCGCCGACTCCTGGAAGTGACGCTGGCGCCCGAGGGCATCACGCACCGCCTCCAGCTCGATCGTCACCGGCGCGCTGACGCTACCCGAGGCGATCTTTGTCGCTGTCTTGCGCAGCAGCGTCCCCAGATCACGCTCCAGCTGGCGCACGCCCGCCTCACGCGTGTACTCGGTGGTGACCGTGCTCAGCAGCTCGGCGGAGATCTCAACCTCCTCGGGACGCAGTCCGTTGCGCTCCAGCTGCCGCGGCCACAGATAGCCCCGCGCGATCGCGACCTTCTCCGAGGTGGTGTAGCCGTCGAAGCGGATCACCTCCATCCGGTCTAGCAGCGGCCCCGGAATGGAATCGGCGACGTTGGCGGTGGCGATGAACAGCACCCCGCTGAGGTCGAGCTCGACGTCGAGGTAATGGTCACGAAACGAGTGATTCTGCGCAGGATCGAGGACCTCCAGCAGCGCCGAGCTCGGGTCGCCCCGCCAGTCGGCGCCGACCTTGTCGACCTCGTCGAGCATGATCACCGGATTGATCGTTCCCGCGTCTCGCAGGGCTCGCACGAGCCGGCCCGGGAGCGCGCCGATGTAGGTGCGACGATGGCCGCGGATCTCCGCCTCGTCTCGGACCCCGCCCAGCGACATGCGCACGAACTCGCGCCCGGTGGCCCGGGCGATCGACTCGCCGATCGAGGTCTTGCCGGTTCCGGGCGGTCCGATCAGCGTGAGGATCGCGCCGGAGCGCTTGTCCTCGGTGATGCCCCGCTCCTGACGAAGCTTCTTGACCGCGATGTACTCGACGATCCGGTCCTTGACGTCCTCCAGGCCGGCATGGTCGGTGTCGAGCACCTCGCGCGCGTGTTCGGGATCCAGGCGCTCCTCCGAGCGCTTGCCCCACGGCACCGCGATCAGCCAGTCCAGATAGGTGCGGATCACCGTCGACTCGGCGCTCTGCTCGCCCATCCGCTCCAGGCGCGCGAGCTCCTTGTCGGCCTGCTCGCGGACCGGGTCGGGCATCTCAGCCTCGTCGATCTTGGTCCGGTATTCCTGCACCACCGATGCGTCGTCCTCGCCCAGCTCCTTGCGGATCGACTCCATCTGCTTGCGCAGGAAGTACTCACGCTGTTGGTTCTCCGCGCCGCTCTCGACGTCCTCCCGGATGCGCTTGCGCACCTGCAACTCGGCCAGGCGCTCGCGCTGATAGCCGAGGGCCAGCTCGAGCCGATCGGCCACGTCGAGTGTCTGCAGCAGCTTGACCTTCTGCTCGTAGTTGAGGTCTGGCGAGTAGCCGGAGGTGTCGGCCAGTGCGCCGGGCTCGGTGATGCTGCGCACGAACGCGGCGATCCGGCCGTCATCGCCGCGCACCTCAAGGATCTCTTCGACCACCGCGCGATACTCGCGCTCGAGGTTGCGGGTGCGGCCGTCGACGGGCGCAGGGTCCGGCCGCTCGTCCACCTCAACGTAGAGCCGGCCGTCAGGAAGCGTGTGGGCGGCGCCGGCGACGCCACGGTGAAGGCCGGAGAGGGCGACGGCACGGGCCCCGCCGGGGAGGCGAACGCGGTCGGCGACCTCGCCCACGGTCCCTACTGCGGCGAACTCCTGTTCGTGGCGAGGGACGAGCAGCACACGGTCATCGTCGCCGGCATCGACGGCGAGCGTCAGCGACATGCCCGGGAACACGACGACATCGTCGAGCGGCACTAGAAGAAGACGTGACATCCGGTGTTCTCTTTCAGTAGAAGCTTACGGAAGATAAGTAGGAGCGTAGCACGAGAGGCCGGTACCTGAACCGACATCTCAGTCGAGAGAGCTAAGATTATCCTATGTCCGAGGGTTGACTGCGGCTAGTCCCGCGGGACTGCTGGCGGTCCGCGCTTCCTTTCCGCGGCCAGCCGCGGGAGGCGCTCGACCTGCCCTGCTCGGTGCGCAAGCGGCGCTCGGTCTGGGAACATGTGGTCGATGGCCCAGAAACAGACGGATCCTGAGGCGCCTCACGACGTGCTGGCGGCGGATGAGTTCGCCATGCCTGCCGCCGATCCGAAACTGCATCATCACGGCCCGATCCAGCTGCCCGAGGATCCCGCGGGAATCTCCGAGCCCCACGACGTGCTGGCCGCCGAGGAGTTTCCGATGCCGGCGCCACTGGCAGGGCCGGCCAGTGTCCTCGCCGAGCGGCGCGGCGGATTCGGTCGCCTGGCGGTGGAGATCGGCTCAGTGCTGCTGCTAGCGGCGCTGCTTGCGCGCGGACGCCGCCCGCGATAGCCGGCAACAGCCGCGATGGCCAGCAATGGACGTCGCCGGTCGTGGGCAGGGATATGGACGCCGGCAGCTCACCGGGTCGGGCGGCCCGAAGGCCGTTTGGGCACCAGATCGGTGACCGTTCCCGCTGCCATCTCGGCGGCGAAGCCGACGGCCTCCGACAGGGTCGGGTGGGGATGGATGGTGAGAGCCAGATCCTCGGCCTCCGCACCCAGCTCGATCGCGTGCACGACCTCGGCGATCAGCTCGCCGGCGCCGACGCCGACGATCCCGCCTCCCAGCACGCGCCGGGACCTGGGCTCGAGCACGAGCTTGGTCAGTCCGTCGTCGCGGCCGAGCGCCAGCGCCCGGCCGGAGGCCGCCCACGGGAACGCCGCGGTTTCGTAGGGCACCTCGCCGACGCGCGGCCTGTTCTCGGTCAGGCCGGTCCACGCCACCTCGGGGTCGGTGTAGGCCACCGAAGGGATCGAGCGCGCGTCGAACGCCGCGCCGGCCTGCCCGGCGATCGCCTCGGCCGCGACCTTGCCTTCGTGCGTGGCCTTGTGCGCCAGCATCGGCTCCCCACGCACGTCGCCGATCGCGTGGATCCACGACACGTTGGTTCGCAGTTGCGCATCGACGCCGATGAAGCCGCGCTCGTCGACCTCCACCCCCGCGGCGCCCGCGTCCACCGTTCCGCCGTTCGGTCGTCGACCGACGGCCACCAGCACCTGGTCGAAGCGCTCGCGACCACCGGTGGAGAGCTCGGCGGTCAGGCCCTCGTCCGAGGCGGTGAGCGACACCACCTGCGTGGCGGTGAGCACGGCCTCGTAGCGGGGCTCGATCCGCGCGCGCAGCGGCTTGACCAGATCCGGGTCACACCCCGGGATCAGCTGATCGAGCATCTCCACGACGGTCACTCGGGCGCCGAGCGCGTCGTAGACCGTGGCCATCTCCAGGCCGATGATCCCGCCGCCGATCACCAGCAGCCGCTCGGGTACCGAGGCGGGGGAGAGCGCAGCGGCCGAGTCGAGCACTCGCGGATCGTCCGGGACGAACGGCAGGCGCACCGGATCGGAACCAACTGCGATGATCGCGTGCTCGAAGGTGATCTCCCGCTCACCGGCCGCCAGCGAGTGAGGACCGGTGAACCGCGCACGCCCGTGTACGACCTCGACGTTGCGAGCGCGGGCCAGCCGGGACAGGCCACCGGTGAGCCGCTCGACGACGGAGTCCTTCCACGTGATCAGGCCGGCCACATCGACCTCGGGCGCACCGAAGCGGATGCCATGCTCGGCCATCTCCTCGACCTCGGCCAGCACGCGCGCTGCGTGCAGCAGCGCCTTGGAGGGGATGCAGCCGACGTTCAGGCACACGCCCCCCAGCCGCTCGTGGCGCTCCACCAGGATCGTCGTCAGGCCGAGGTCAGCGGCTCGGAATGCGGCGCTGTATCCACCCCGGCCCGGAGCCGATCACCACCACCTGTGCGTCGTACTGCGGGCCGCGTCCGGGACGGGGTCCGCCCGCTCGTGGATGCGCTCAGGCTCGGCCCGCTCGGCCGTCGGCCCGCTCGGCGCGCGCTCGGCCGGCCGGCTGGGCGGGCGCCTGGCGCCCTGGGCGGCTCCCCCTCTCCGCTCCTCGAGCACCAGCAGCACCGTGCCCTCGGAGACCCTGTCACCGACCGCTACCCGCAGCGCGGTCACCTGCCGGCCTCCGGGGCCGGGATGTCCATCGTCGCCTTATCCGACTCGAGCGTGACCAGCGGATCCTCGGGTGCGACCTGATCGCCCGCGGCGACGTGGATCTCGATCACCGGGACCTCCGCGAAGTCGCCGATGTCCGGCACCCGCACGTCGAGGTTGCTCACAGCAGCAGCCGCCGCAGGTCGCCGAGTACGCGGGCCAGATAGGACGTGAACCTGGCCGCGGCGGCGCCGTCGATCACGCGATGGTCATAGGAGAGCGAGAGCGGCAGCATCAGCCGGGGGACGAACTGCCTCGCCGTTCCAGTGCCGGCTTCACCGCCGAGCGGGTGACGCCGAGGATCGCCACCTCCGGCGCGTTGACGATCGGGGTGAACGCCGTCCCGCCGATCCCCCCCAGAGAGGAGATCGAGAACGTCCCGCCGCTGATGTCCGCCGGCCCGAGCTTGCCCTCCGCGCCCTGCGCCGAGAGCTCGCCGAGCTCGCCGGCGAGCTCGAGCAGACCCTTGCCGTCGACGTCCCGGATGACGGGCACGACCAGGCCCTCGGGCGTGTCGGCGGCGAATCCGATGTTCCAGTAGCGCTTGCGAACCAGCTCGTCCCCGTCGAGCGAGCTGTTGAAGTCCGGGAACTCCTTCAGCGCGTGCACGCTGGCCGCGATCAGGAACGCCACCATCGTCACCTTCACCCGGTCCTGCTCGGCGTTCAGCTGCTTGCGCCACTCCTCCAGCGCGGTGATGTCGGCCTCGTCGTGATGGGTGACATGGGGGATCATCACCCAGTTGCGTGCCAGGTTCGGTGCCGAGATCCGCTGGATCCGGGAGCGCGCGACGCGCTCCACAGGGCCGTACGCTCGAAGTCGATCGCCGGCCACGGCGCCAGCCCAGACCGTCCCGCCGGTGGCGGCCGCCGCGCGCTGCTCGTCGCACCCTGAACGTGCGTCCACGTCCTCAGGGTGATCCTCCCCCTGCGCCCGGAGCCAGACACGTGCGCGAGCTCGATCCCCCGCTCGCGAGCCAGCCGGCGCACAGCGGGGCTGGCGTAGACCGGCTACGCTGCCGTCGGCGTTGGCGGACGCTCGGCGACCGCGAGTCAGCGGGATCGACTCGCTTGGGCGGAATCCCGCGAATAGCCGGCATCAGCCAAACGGCGCGCCATCGACCGCAGCCGGAGCGGCAGCCTCGCTCGGAAAACCCACTCGAAGCGATCGCCGCGGCACCAGGGGCGGGCGAGCTTGTTCGCCCAGAACGATGCCAGCAGCCACCCTGGAGACCCGGTCGCCGACTTGCACGTGCAACTCGACTCATCTCTCCGCGGCGAACGGCGCCGGACGTCCATCGTGCCTTGTCGGATCTCCAGGTGAGCAGCGGCGTCGTCGAGCGGCATCTACGTCGCCCGGTGCGACAGGATCGTCGATCACTCGGACTTCGGTGAAGTCGCCGATGTCCGGCACCTCGACATCTTTGCTGCCGCTGTCGGCCACCTCAGTCTTCACTGGTTCGGGGTCCTCGGGATCGGGCCCCATCGCTCGATCGCGTCGTTCGGCCGCCGGCTTCGAGCTCGCCGGCGTCGTCAGCTCTCGCAGCGCCGCCAGCGCGCGTGGTGGCGGTCGATCTCGAGAGCGTCGCAACGCGCGCCGTCGCTGCGACCGATCCGTCGGGCCGAGCGTCCGTTGCCTCCCGGCACCCTCTCCCTGATCAGTCGGCAGCGTCGGATGTATCGGTGGCCGCGCGGCGTCTTTCAGCCGCTCGGCTGACGTAGCCCAGGCGGCGCTCTCGTGGGGGCAGCGTGAGCGCTCTGCGGCGAGGCCGTCCCGGCGCTGCTCGGTGTCGAGGTGACGCTCCACACCGCGCGGCGACGCCGAACTCCCGCTCGGCAGCTCCCCCGCGGCCAGCACCTCCTGGGATCGACCCCGACCCGAGCAGTTTTCTGCACGTCGGGCCCGTCCGCGGGTTCCCGGCGGTAGATGCTGCGGATCTCGTTCGACGCCGTCTGGAACGGCGGATGGGTAGTTCTCTCTTGAGGTCAGTAGTAGAAGACGTCTTCCGCTCGCACACATCCTCCGCAGGCCCTCGCGGCGATCACCGCCACTCATGCCATGCGGGTCGTAGGCCCGACAGTTGGCACACGCTGAACAGCACGACTGTGGCCGTCCTGGGCTGAGCCCCTCCCCGTTGAGCGTCGGCGTCTCGCTGCCTCCGAGCAGGAACCACGGCGCGCTGTCGCCGCCGCCAGACGAGTCGCCGACCCGTTGATAGCCGAACATCGAGTAGTAGATGTCGAAGGACCATCTGCTCTCCGTGAGCGCTGTGGAGTGCCCGTCAGCGATGAACGAGACAGCGAGCCGGCTCCGTGATCCCTTCTCGAAGATCTGCCCGTGCGCGTCTTCGCGGTAGAACATCAGCTGCTCGGAGTCCTGAGGTGTAGCGCTGGCCGAACGGGGAGTAGATCCCGACCTGCCGGAACAGGCCTTCCATGCCAAAGTGCGTGACTCATCGGGGATGATCGGAACTATGCGCGCTGCCGATCTGTCTGTCGCGCAGCAGCGCGCGAGAACGCGCACGAAGCCATCGTGGTCGAGATCTCACGCTCTGCCGGTGCCTTCCAGCTGAGCCTGAACGCTCTCAGCGGCAGAGCGCTCGAGCGCGGCCCGCGTCGCCGAGCCGGCAGTGCCGCCAGCGTCTCGCGACGCTCGAAGGTAGCGCATCTCGGGGGCATCAGCGGGCAGGTAGTGTGCGGCTCGCACCTGCTCGTCGCTCAGTCGGCAGCTCGAAGCGATCGCGGAACTCCAGCAGGCGTCTCGGTCATCTTCTTGGCCTGGTGGGTGATCATCGCCTCGCCTGAATCGCCCATCCCGTAACCCTTGATCGTCTTGGCCAGGATCACGGTCGGCTGCCGCGTGGCGACAGCGTCGTGGTAGCGCGCACCTTCTGCTGGTCGTGGCCGCCGCGGTTGAGCGCCAGATCTCGTCGTCGGTCATGTGCTCAACACGCTCGGCCAGCGCTGGTCGCGCCCGAAGAATGCTCGCGAACGTAGGCTCCGTCGCGCGCCTTGAACGTCTGGTAGTCGCCGTCGACGCAATCTCATCACCTCGACAGCCGTCGAGTCGTTCGGCATCAGCAGCGGATCCCAGCGCGGCCCCAGATCACCTTGATCACGTTCCATCCCGCACCGCGAAAGTCCGATCCAGCTCCTGGATGATCTTCCGTTGCCGCGCACCGGTCCGTCGAGTCGCTGGAGGTTGCAGTTGACGACCCAGATCAGGTTGTCGAGTTGCTCCCGCCCGGCCAGCGCAGTGCGCCCCATCGATCCGGCTCGTCCATCTCGCCGTCGCCGAGGAAGCCCACACCTTGCGCTCGTCGTGTCCGCGATCTCTCCGCGCCTCCAGGTACTTCATGAAGCGCGCCTGATAGATCGAGGTGATCGCGCCGATCCCCAACGACACAGTCGGGAACTGCCAAAGTCTCGGCCGCGTCGGTGTCGGCTCCAGCGCCGTTGCTGGCAGCCGTCTGAGCCGGATCGCTCATCCGATGCGGAATATAGACCCGGCAAATTGCGGGGGCTAATGCCTCCTGAGGCCCGGGAGGAGGAGAGCCGGCACTCCCGCTAGCGGCCGCTGACCCGGTGTTGGAGCTCGCCGAGGTCGAGCTCCCCCTCGATGGCCGCGCCGACAACGTAGAAGACGAACATGCCGAGCAGGCCGAGGACCGCTTCGCCGAAATTGGTGGCGATCCACAGGGCGACGAATGCGAAGCCGGCGAGGCCGAGGTACTGCTTGAGGGACATCATTGGAGTTGCCTTCCCTTTGGAGGTTGGTAGCGGGCGAGCACCACGCTCACCGGCTCGAGATCGAGCTCGTGAGTCTGTAGCGCCTCGGTTACCGAGCGCTGCACGCGGTGCAAGGTCTCCTCGGCCGATCGCGGCTCCTGCAGGCTGACCGCGACGCTGATGCCGCTCGGGCCTGAGCTGGCCCGGGCGTTTCCGATCGAGCGCACCCGCCCGGTGGCGATCTCAGCCAGACGTTCGACGACCAGCGGCGAGATCGTGACGGTGCCGTGATCATCGCGAGTGATCGTGCGGGGGTGCCGGGAACGTGCCGGCGTCGGTAGCTGTCGGATCGCGACGGTGCCAAGAACCAGAAGCAGGAGCACGGCGGCCGCGGCGATCACGCCGCGCCAGCTGTCCACGTGGCTCGGAGTGAGGGTGGCCAGGAAGTGGTAGGCGGAGCGATAGCCGCTGATCGCGTTGACGTCGCTGGGCGCGACCTTCACCGACAGCAGCAGCGCCATCAGCGCGTACCAGAACGTGGCCAGCGCCAGCAATCCGAGCAACAGGCGCCCCAGCAGCCGGTCGGGGCGTCGCCGCAGCGATAGTCCAAACCGGGGTCTCACTGCACGCGCCTCCTGGATCTGGGATCTCGAACCGAGACGCGGGTCCGGAGCTTGAACGAACCCGTCAGCGAGCTCAACCGCTCCTGCACTGCCCCGCGTACATCATCCCGGGACGCGGGAAGGATGCGCCAGGCGCGGACGATCAGCCGTCCGCCGCGCCGCCGGCCGGGGCGGGCGCGGACCCTCGCCTCGGCTACGCCCTCAGCTTGCAGCGCGAGGTCACGCGCCACTCCAGCCAGGGCACGCCGGCGGGCGCTGATCGTGGCCTCGTCCTGTTCGCTGAGGATCACGCGCAACTCGCGCGTGGGGATCAGCAGGCCGGCGAGCACAAGTAGGGCCAGGGACATCACGCCGACGGCGATCAGCAGGGTGACGATTGCCACCGGTCCCGGTGCCTCGATGCGATTGAGCAGGCGAGCGACATCCTCACGCAGCGCGGGCAGGGAGATGAGATGGGAGAGATGGGTCAGGCTCAGCGTCGCCCGTCCGCCCTGGATGCAGAAGACCGCCACCACGCCGCTGGCGATCGCCACCGCCAGCACGAGCAGTGCCGCCAGCACCAGCGTGAGCGGCCTCAGCAGTCGCATCACAGTCCCGGCGTGATCGGCTCAGCGCCGATCTCCAGGAAGCTCACGCCCAGGGTGCCGAGATAATCCAGTAGGCCCGCGCGGCCGGCCGCGGCTCGAACCCGTTCGCGCACGCGCTCACCGAGCGGGTGCAGGGCCACCAGGTCGGCCCGCAGGAACAGGTCGACGTCATAGCGCCCCGACGGACCGGCGACCGCCACCACGCCGCGCAGCGCACCCGAGCCTACGGTCGTCGCCTGTTGTCCAGCCACGCCGAGCACCCCGGGAGTCGCCTGCGCGGCCGCGAGCGCCACCGCGGCCAGCTGCTCGCGCGCTGAACCGGGCACGACGGGTGGCGGCGGGCCGATCATGGTCAGGCTGAACGCGGCGGTCAGGCGACGCGCGTGGGCTCAGACGGCTCGTCGTCGCCGGGAAAGTGCAGATCGACCACCGACACGTTGACCTCCGTCACCGACAGACCGGTGATGCCCTCGATCCGACGGGTGACGTTGTCACGAATGCGCTGGGAGACCTGCGGAATCGACTCTCCATACTCGACGACGATTACCAGATCGACCGCGGCCTCGCGCTCGCCGACCTCGACGCTCACGCCCTGAGATCGCTCATCGCCGATTCCCACTCGCTGTGTCATCGAGCTCAACGTTCGCGATGCGCCTCCGCCCAGGGCATGGACCCCCGGCACTTCGTTGGTGGCGATGTTGGCAACTTTGGTCACGACCGCGTCGGCGATCGTCGTCTGCCCGCGGCTGCTCTGCAGCGGCGAAGCGGACCCGGAGCGACTGCTCTCCGAGGAGGACCCGGAGCGACTGCTCTCTGAGGTGGCTGGGGTGGCGCCGCCCGATGCCCCTGAAGGGGATGCTTCTGCCATTGCGTGCTCCTTTGAAATTGGATGCTGGTGGTTAGACCGGGTCTACGGCAGGAAGTTCTGCGCTACGAGTGATTTCCGTCGCCCGAGCAGAACTTCGCTGCGGCCGCTCCGTCTAACGCAAACGAGGCCAGAACTATCTCCCCCGACAGATCCTCGATCCTGGTTGATGACCGGATCCTTGTCGAAGCAGCCCGAGCCGGCGACGTGGACGCCTTCGAGGTCCTCGTGCGTCGGTACCAGGCACCTGTGTATCGCATCGCCCTGCGCCTGCTCGGGACCAGCGCCGACGCCGACGACGTCACCCAGGAAACGTTCCTGCGGGCATGGCGGTCTCTGCTGCGCTTCCGGGGAGAGAGCATGTTCTCAACCTGGCTGTACCGCATCGTGACCCGCCGCTGCTTCGACCTCCTGGCCTCGCGGCGACCCACCGATCCGCTCGACGAGCGCCAGCCGGGCGCGAGCGCCGACCCCGAGACGACGCTCGAGCAGCGGGAGCGGTTGCGCGTCATCACGGGGCAAATCAAGACGCTGCCACCCGATCAGCGGGCCGCGCTCGTGCTTCGCGAGCTCGAAGGCCTCACCTACGAGGAGGTCGCCGACGTGCTCCAGACCACGGTGCCGGCGATCAAGGGACGCATCCATCGTGCCCGGCTGGCGCTCCTCAAGGAGGCAACCGAGTGGCGGTGAGTCGTGACGAGAACCGTCTCCCGTGCGGCGTCGAGCTTGACAGCATCCTCGTCCAGGTCACCGAAGGAGCGGGGCCCCATGACCCGGCCCACCAGGCCGGTTGTCCCTACTGCCAGACGGCCCTGAGCGGCTTTCATCAGGGCTGGAGTGACCTGCAGACGCTCGCCCATCAGCCCCTCCCGATCCCGTCGGCCCTGGCCGCGAGGATCATGACGCGGGTTCGGACGCTGGCGCGGCGTAGCTTTGAGAACGTGGTCCTCGCCGGCTCCGCAGGCCATACCCAGATCGCCCACGCCGTCGTAGCTCAGGTGGCTCGTCGCGCCGCGCTTGCCATTCCCGGTGTGGTGTTTGCCTCCGTTCAGCCCGCCCGCCCGGACTCAGCCGATCCGAGTCGCGTCAGCCTCACGATCCGCGTCGTCGCCACCTACGGGCCCAGGCTGGGGCCGCTTGTCGCCGCCGTACGCGCACGGCTGCCCCGCCGAGTGCTTCACGTGACTGGCGCCAGCGTCGACGCGATCGACATCATCGTCATCGACCTCGTCCCGCCAACAGCTTGAGTCGGGCTGGATGAGAAGCGGTCCAGCCTGGTTTCGCTACGGTCACGACGTGCCGCTGCGCGAGGTCGAGGGTCAGCCCGGTCCACCGTGGAGTCGTCCGCTGGAGGGCGAACTCGATCAGCTGGTGATCGAGTCCGAGCTGCTGGCCGGAAACCCGTTGGGTGATCCCCCGCGCCGGCCGCTTTACGTCTACCGCCCTCCACGGATGGCGGCCGGCAGGTCGGGAAGAGTTCCGGCCATCTACATGCTTCAGGGCTTCTCGGGCCAGCTCGACACCTGGCTGGCGCGGAAGGCTTTCGAGCCCACCGTGATCGAGCGCCTCGATGAGATGTTCGTCGCCGGCGGGTGCCCCGAAGCAGTCGTGGTCTTCGTCGATGCCTGGACCTCCCGCGGTGGTTCGCAGTTCCTGAACTCTGTAGCCAACGGTCCGTACTTGGACTATCTGTGCGAGGAGGTGGTGCCGTTCGTCGATGAGCGCTACGCCACCGTGGCGCAGCCCTGGCAGCGGGCGCTGGTGGGTGGTTCGTCGGGGGGCTATGGCGCGATGGTGCTACCGATGCTGAGGCCCGACGTGTTCGGAGCGCTGGCTTCGATCTCCGGAGATGCGCTGTTCGAGTGCTCCTATCAGCGGGCGTTCCCCCAGGTGGCGCGCAAGCTGCGCGATGCCTTCGAGGGCTCCTACGAGGTGTTCTTCGCTCACCTCGCGGCGGCTCGCCAATTTGAGTGGTCCAGCTTCGGAGACCCGCTGGAGATGTATGGCTATGCGTGCGCGTATTCGCCGGACCCGGATCGCCTAGGCGAGGCGCTGCTGCCGTTTCAGATCGAAACCGGACGGCTGGTTGAGGATGTATGGGCGCGGTGGCTGGCCCACGACCCGGTGCGGATGGTGCCGCACCACGCCGATGCGCTGCAATCGCTGCGCGCGATCCACCTGTACGCCGGTCGCGCCGACGAGTATTTCCTGGATCTTGGGGCGCGAGCCTTCTCGGCTGAGCTGGAGGCGGTCAGCGTCGAGCACAGGTTGGAGCTCTACGACGGGACCCATGGCTCGATCAGGTACCGCTATCCATCCGCGATTCGCGAGCTGCTGCTGGCGCTGGCGCGTTAGGGCTCGCAGCTGCAAGGTGTGTCTGCGAAGGTATGGCGATGGTGGCCAGCGCCCGGGACCAGCTCATCTTCGAGGGACCGGCCGCACTGGCGGAGCGGGTTGCTACTGGAGAGCTGCACCCGCGCGAGCTGGTGGAGCTTTGTCTGCGGCGGATCGAGGAACTGGACCCGCAGCTGAACGCGTTCCGCGTGACCATGGCCGAAGAGGCGCTGGCGGCAGCTGAGCGCGCCGGTGACGGTCCGCTGGCTGGGGTGCCAATCGCTATCAAGGACGACATCGCGGTGGCGGGGCAATCATCCACCCGGGGCTCGCGCAGTTACCTTCCGCCGGTGCCTGCCGACGCGGAGGCGGTGCGGCGGTTGCGGGCGGCAGGCGCGATCCCGATCGGGGTCACCAACGTCCCGGAGCTGATGATCTTCCCCTGGACTGTCAGCGCCGCGAACGGGATCACACGTAACCCCTGGAATCCGTCGCGGACCCCGGGCGGTTCCTCGGGGGGCTCAGCGGCGGCGATCGCGTCGGGAATGGTGCCGTGCGCGACCGGGTCCGACGGTGGCGGCTCGATCCGGATCCCGGCTGCGGCCTGCGGACTGGTGGGAATGAAGCCGACTCGCGGGCGGGTCTCGTCACAGCCACGGGGGGAGGGATGGCTCGGGCTCAGCGTCTACGGCGCGCTGGCGCGCACGGTGCGCGACAGCGCACTCCTGCTGGACGTCATGCAGGGCACGATCGAAGGTGATGCGCCGCTGACACCTCGGTTTCAAGGAAGCTATCGCGAGGCCGCCGCCCGGACGCCCGGACGGCTGCGGATCGCGATCTCA
This sequence comes from uncultured Solirubrobacterales bacterium, assembly GCA_963787535.1. Classification (GTDB taxonomy): domain Bacteria; phylum Actinomycetota; class Thermoleophilia; order Solirubrobacterales; family Solirubrobacteraceae; genus Palsa-465. Next base: position 493,163 of record CAWBDB010000005.1, on the reverse strand, counting down.
CGCAAGCTGCCGCCAGGCCTGCTCGGCAAGCTCGCCTTCGACCAGCGTGTCGCCTGGGAGGGCACGGCCCGGGTTCTGGAGGGGCTCGGCCACGAGGTCCAGGAGCGCGACCCCGATTACGCCCTCGCGCAGCTCGAGTTCCTGCAGATCTGGCTGCGCGGGATCTACGAAGACTCCCTGATGGTGCCCGATCGAGAGGCACTCGAGCCGCTTACGCGGCAGGTGGCGGCGGGGGGTCGCTACGGCGTGCCGCCCCGTCGTCGCCAGGCGCTGCTGCGCAAGCGGGAGTCAACGAGCAGGCGGATCATGTCGCTGTGGGAGGATTTCGACGTGCTGCTGACGCCGGCGCTGGCGAAGACCGCGATCGCCGCGCAGGGCGGGTTCGGCAAGCGGGCACCGCTGGCGATCGACCTCGCAGGGCGGTTCACGCCCTACACGCCCGTGTTCAACCTGACCGGCCAGCCGGCGATCGCGCTGCCGGCCGGGATCGGCTCGGACGGATTGCCGCTGAGCGTCCAGCTCGTCGGCCGGCGGGGAGCGGAGGATGTTCTCTACTCGCTGGCGGGTCAACTTGAGGAGGCCCAGCCGTGGGCCCAGCGACGGCCGCCGATCTCCTGACGGGCTCCCTGGGGCTGCTGGGCGGCAGCCCTCGGGGTGCGGAGGGGGCAACTCGGATGGTGGGTCCGCATCCATACCGGCCCGCTGGATCGGCGTGGCCGGGGGTGGTAGGTTGGCGGCAAGTGACCCTCCGATGGTGAGCCCCGAGACCCTCGACTGCCGCATCCCGCGGCGAGGACGCACATGAGTACCGAGCACGATCACGAAATCGAGGACGGGTCGGTGGCGCCTTACGGCCTCGTCGTCCGTGGCTTGCACGAGGGCGACACGTTTCAGTTCGCCCTCTACGGGGAGCTGGACATCGCCACCTCGCCAATGCTCGAGCGCAGGTTGCAAATGGCCGAGGGGGCGGACGCCGAGCGCCTGGTGATCGACCTCAGAGGGCTTCAGTTCCTCGACAGCGCCGGCCTTCACGTGCTGGTCCGGGCCCAGGACCGCGTGCACGCCCAGGGCCGGGAGCTCTCGTTGCTGCGCGGTTCCCGCGCGGTGCAGCGCGTGTTCGACCTCACCGACGCGGACCGCCTGTTCAACTTCGAGGACTGACCTAGCGGTCGACCTTGTCCCGCTTGGGGCCCTCCCACGGCTCCGCCTTGGGATCCTGTGAGGGATGCGGTTCGCTGGTGCTGGTGGCACCGGTGGCCGGATGCGCCTGCGCCCCGAACGCGGATTGGTCGGGGTCGGGTGGATCGCGCGGGTCCTCCCGCCGCTCGTAAGGGTCCGGCCACTCGGTCGGGTCCGGTTCGCCGACGGGATTGTTGAGGGCGTGATGAGGGGAGGGATCACGCGAGCGGTCGCCCGGATCCTTTCCCGGCGGCTCGGGAAATCCTGTCGCCGGCTCTCCGTCGGGCGCCTGTGAGGGCTGCTTATCTGAGGTCATCGCTGCTTCCTTTCCGAGCTTCTCCGGCCAGTTGACCTGCCCGTGCGCGAAGGGGCTCAAACCCGTCCGGCCAGCGCAGCCTGCGGAAACGGGGCCAATCCCTCCCGCCACACGTTGGATGGCCGCCGTACCAAGATCGTTACATTGCTGTAACATCGCGCCGCGATGACAATGGGGCTGGAGCCTGACCGCCTGGAGCAGGTACGCGAGCGGCTACGCGATCGCGATTGGCGCGAGGTGAGCGCCGAGGAGCTGGCGCAGGCCGCGGGCCTGTCTCGGATGACCCTCCACCGTCGGGGAGTCGACAAGGAGGTGCTGCTGGGTCAACTCGGCCGGCGGCTCGAGTTCGAGTACCGCGAGGCGATCCTGCCGGCGCTGGTCTCCGCGCAGCGCGCCCCGGCTCGGCTGGGTCAGGCGCTGGCGGCGCTGTGTGAAGTCAACGAGCGCTACCTCGGGTTGCTCGACGCCCTCGGTCGGGCAAGCGCGTTCGTGTTCCACGAGGAGGGGGAGGGACCGGTGCTCACGCGCGTGAGCTTCACCGATGCGGTGCGGCGGATCCTGGAGGACGGAGTCGCCGAGGGAACGCTGCGCGCGGTGGATCCCTCAGAGCTGTCGACGCTGCTGTTCAACGCTACGGGCTGGACCTACCGGCACATGCGGACTGGCCATCGCTGGGATCCCGATCACGCACGTGAACAGGTCGTGGCGCTGCTGCTGGAAGGCGTCGTGCGGTGAGCGCGACCACGATCGCGCTCCCCCGGGGCGGTGCCTCGGTAGACCGGCGCGGTATCAGCGTGCTCGCCTGCGGTCACGGCTGCGTCGACATGACACAGGGGGCGGTACCGGCGCTGCTGCCGTTCATGATCCACCACCGCGGTTACAGCTACGCCGCAGCCTCCGCGCTGGTGCTGGCGATGACGATCACCTCATCGCTGATCCAGCCGCTGTTCGGCCATCTGGCCGACCGGAGATCCCTGCCGTGGCTGCTGCCTGGTGGCGTCCTGGTGGCCGGTCTGGGGACCGCGGTCGCCGGCGTCGTGCACCCGTACGTGCTGACCTTCGGGGCGATTGCCCTCGCCGGCCTCGGCGTGGGCGCCTACCACCCGGAGTCCGCTCGCTATGCCAACTACGTCTCGGGCAGCCGGCGCGCCAGCGGGATGAGCCTGTTCTCGGTCGGCGGCAACATCGGCTTCGCGCTGGGACCCGTGCTGGTCACTCCGGTCGTACTGATCCTGGGCCTAGGCGGGACTGTTTGGCTGATGGCGCCGTCGATCGTGATCGCCGCGCTGCTGGTGGCAACGATGCCGCACCTGCTGTCGTTCCGGCCTGACCGCACAGCCGCTCACCCCAGCACAGGCAGACGCAATTCGGCGCGCTCGAGGAGCTGATCGTTGGGGCCCGTTCTCGCTCGTCGCCGGCATCGCCGCATTCCGCTCGGGCGCCTACTTCGGGCTTCAGGCGTTCGTGCCCTCGTACTTCATCGCCCACTTTCATGCAGCCACCGGTGAGGCCAACGCCGCCCTCACCGTGATCCTGGTCAGCGGCGCGGTGGGCACGTTGGTCGGGGGTCGTCTCGCGGACCGGATCGGCCGGCGCCCGATCCTGGTCGGTTGCATGGCAATACTGCCGCCGCTGATCCTGCTGGTGCTGATGGCCGGACCGGTCGCCGGCTTCGTTCTACTCGGGTTGGTCGGGTTCTTCACCATCGGCAACTTCTCGATCACCGTCGTGCTGGGACAGGAGTTTCTCCCCAACCGGATCGGCATCGCCTCGGGGGTGACCCTAGGGGCTGCGATCGGCGTCGGCGGCGTCACCGCGGCGCTGCTCGGTGTGCTGGCCGACAGCTCGGGGCTGACCCCGGTGATGCTGGTGATCGCGGCGTTGCCGCTACCGGCGTTGATCTGCGCCCTGGCGCTGCCACGGGAGAGGCGCGTCGCCGAGGTCGGCTCAGATCAACGCGATCGGACATGATCAGGGAAGATGCGAGCGCAGAACGCTTTGACACGCTCATGACTTCGCCCGAGCCCACAACGCTGCTGGCCGAGACAAGGGCATCCAACGCCGAGCTCGAGCGCGCTTTGGCGACGATGCCCTCGGTTCATACGGTGCCGCCGGAGCTCACCCGCCGGGCACGCCGTGAGGGCAGCGGGATCTTCCCCGCGCCGGTGTTCCTGCCCCAGGCCAGGACCGAGGTGATCGACGGACCCGGCGGACCGCTGCCGCTACGAATCATCGCTCCCGAGCGTGAGTCGACAGGAACCTTCCTGCACATCCACGGTGGGGGATGGACGCTGGGCGAGAACGACATGCAGGACCCTCGTCTGGAGTGGCTGGCGCGCGAAACCGGCCTGACGGTCGTGAGCATCGGCTATCGGCTTGCCCCCGAGAACCCGTATCCAGCTGGGCCAGACGACTGCGAGGCGGCGGCCTCTGGCTGCTCAGCGACGCTCGAAGCGCGGTCATCGGCGAGGGGGGGTCTCTGGCCATCGGGGGCGACTCGGCCGGAGCGCACCTCGCCGTGGTGACCCTCCTGCGGTTGCGAGATCGCCACGAAATCACCGGTGCGTTTGGTGCGGCCGTGCTTCAGTACGGCGGCTTTGACCTGTCGATGACCCCCAGCCAGCGGCTGTGGGGAGAGCGCAACCTGGTGCTTTCCGGGCCGATCATGAAATGGTTCAACGACCAGTTCCTGCCCAATCGGGATCGCGAGCAGCGCCGTGATCCCGACATCTCGCCGCTGTTCGCGGAGCTGTCGGAGATGCCGCCGGCGATCTTCACCGTCGGCACGGAGGATCCGCTGCTCGACGACACGCTGTTCATGGAATCGCGCTGGCGGATGGCGGGAAATCAAACCGAGCTGCGCATCTGGCCCGAGGCTCCGCACGGGTTCATCTCGCTGCCGATGGGCATCACGGCGTGGCGCTCGATGCCGAGCATGCCTTCCTGCGCCGCACGCTGCGCACGAATTAGCTGACTTGCGTGATTCCAGGATCCGCGTCGGCACCCCCGGCGATATCGAAGCGGTGCTGAGGCTCTGGCGTGCGTCGGGTAGCGAGGCAACTGTCACCGATACCCCCGAGTCCCTCACGCTGCTCCTGGACGCCGATCCTCGAGCCCTCCTTGTCGCCGATGACGGCTCCGCCGTCCTCGGATCGCTCATCGTGGGCTGGGACGGGTGGAGAGGCAGCTTCTATCGACTGGCCGTTCATCCCGAGCACCGCCGCCGCGGAATCGCCACCGAGCTGGTTAGAGCAGGCGAGTGTCGCCTACGGCAACGAGGCGCCCGGCGGTTGACCGCGATCGTCCTCGAGGGCCATCCCGCTGCGACAGCGTTCTGGCGCGCTGTCGGCTTCGAAGCTCAGAGCCGAAGAGCCCGGTACGTGCGAAACGTCTGAGTTCTCCTGCCGGGAGCCCGGTCGATCTGCGGACCTAACCGGCCACAGTCGGGTAGCCCGACCCGGGCTGTAACGCTGGCGTGGCCGGTTGTCAGCGCAGTTCCTGTCGAGTAGGGTCGCATTCAGAAACCTGTGGAAGAGGAGCGAGATGCGCCTGAGGAGCTGGATGCGCAAACCGACCGTCGCCTATGTGGCCGTGGTCGCGATCGTCGTCGCCGGCTGCACCGTGCCGCGGCCGGATGGTGCTGGCACGGTTCGCTACCGCGACCAGGTGTTCAGCGCGTTCACGGTCGCTAAGGACATCCAGTACGGCAGCGCTGTTCCCGAGGGCGCGACAACTCCCATCCCACTCCTGCTGGACCTCTACCAGCCGACGGGCGACACGCAGACCCAGCGTCCGGCGATCGTCTGGGTGCACGGCGGCGGCTTCTCCGCCGGCGACAAGAGCAGCGGTCCCTCGGCTGACCTGGCGCAGAAGTTCGCGGAGCTCGGCTACGTCACGGTGTCGATCAACTACCGACTGATCCAGACCGGATGCACCGGTACCAACGTCACGGCAGCCTGCGACGCTGCGGCGCTCGACGCCCAGCACGACGCCCAGGCTGCAGTCCGGTTCCTGCGCGCCAACGCCACGGAGTACGGCATCGATCCAACGCGCATCGGGATTGGCGGGGACTCTGCCGGCGCGATCACGGCAACGTTGGTTGGCCTGCACTCCGAGGATCCGGGGACGAGCGGCAATCCCGGGTACTCCTCGCAGGTGGGGGGGTTTGCATCGCTCTCCGGCGGGCTGCCGAACGGGCTGTTCGCCGGTCCTGGCGACGCACCCGGCGTGCTGTTCTCCGGAACCGCGGATCCGATCGTGCCCTTCCAGTGGTCGGTGGATACCGCGGTGGCTATGAACAAGGCTTCTGATCCGGCATTCCTGGAGGCGTTCAGCGGCGTCGGCCACGATCCGTACTACGCCCCGTACGACCAGCAGATCTACCAGCAGTCAGACTACTTCTTCTACTTCTTCCTCGACCTTGCGCATGCGGCGGGACAGCCGGCCTCGGTGCGGGCGAGCGCGGACCGGGAGGATCTTGCCTTCGTCAAGCGCTTTCCGCAGTATGCTCGCGCGAACCGTTCGCGCGAGCAAGCATTGCTGCGTGCTCATGGCTGAACCAAGCACAGTTTGGAGTGTTCATTGAACCGCAAGCGTCTCGCCCTCCTGCCCGTCTTACTGCTAACCGCGGTCACGCTGGCTGCGTGTAGTGGCCACACCGACACGGCGTCGAGCGTGACCGACGCGACCGCCACGCTGAATGCTCACGGATCGTGCGACAAGACGTGCGCGGCGTGGATGCGCTACCGGCCTGTTGGCAGCACCGCGTGGACCGAGACGACTCACTTCCAGGTCCCCAACCCGGTGACGAACGCACCATGGAGTGTTCAGGTCACTGGACTGACGTCGGCTCGTCAGTACGAGTATCAGGCCTGTGGGCGCGAGAACTCCTGGACTGACCCCAACCAGTACGTCTGCGTCGGTCCGGATGGCTCGCCGTCCACCACCACCAGCTTCACGACGATGGACACGGCGATCGTCTCCATGGGCGACAGCTACATCTCAGGCGAGGCCGGCCGTTGGCAGGGCAACAGCGACGATGTGGCGGGAAGTCGCGATGGGACCGATCGCGCCTGCTCGCCATCGATCAGCGACTGCACGAGCTACGACGAGAGCAAGGTCTACATCGATGGCTCCGACGTCAACAAGTGCCATCGCTCGGACGTGGCCGAGATCATGAGCGCTGCGATCCCGGTCCAGAACAAGATCAACCTCGCCTGCTCGGGGGCGGTGACAGCCAACATCTTCCGCGCCAGCAACGGCGGCCAATCTCAAGACGGCCTGCCTCCGCAAGCTGACCAGCTGGCGTCCGTGGCCAACGCACACCGGGTCAAGCTGATCCAGCTCGCGATCGGCGGCAACGACCTTGGCTTCGCCAGCATCGTCCAGGCTTGCCTCACCGCCTACGAATCGAGCACCGGCCCATGTGAGCCCAGCCAGCAGGCGAATCTCGACGCGAACTTCCCGGCGATGGCCGCGGGGGTGGCCAAGTCGATCGACGAGATCCGAGCTGTGATGCGCAACGATGGATATGCCGACGGCGACTATCGCATCGTCGTGCAGAGCTACCCGTCGGTGATCCCGCGTGGCTCAGAGAACCGCTACCTGGAGCTGGACCGGGCCAGCCGCACCGGAATCGGCGGCTGCCCGTTCTATGACTCGGACTCCACCTGGGCCCGCGATTCGGTGGTGCCGCAGATCGCCGATCATCTGCGCTACGTGGCCGCCATCAAGGGCGTGCAGTTCCTCGATCTGCGCAACGCGCTCCAGGGCCGCGAGATCTGCTCCAAGTCCGACAGCCTGGCGACGGTCACCAATCCCCCATCGGCGACCACGAGCGAGTGGGGACGCATTGTCAATCAGAGCACGATCACGGAGGGCGAGCTGCAGGAGGCCTTCCATCCCAACGCGTACGCTCAGCAGGCATTCGGGCGCTGCGTCACGCTGATGTATGCCCAGCCCACAGGTGACTGGGAGTGCGACAACACCCCCGGCCAAGACTTCAATGGCATGACCCTGAAGGGCCCCCTGTGAGGGTCCAGGGCTGACCCGCCTGGAGCAGAGCCCAGGGCGGTGGCTTGCAGCGCTACCGGGAGTCTGATCGACTTGCGCCCGCCGCACCGTTGACCATGTCCTGGATCGCAGCCCACCGGGTGGCGCTGCTCGTCGTGGCTGTCGCCATGATCGTCGGCGTTGGCGGAGGACTTGTTCTCGCGCCGACGTCCACGCGAACCGTGACTCTGGGGTCGATCACGCCCCGCACGGTCACCCGCACGGTCATCCGCACCCGCACCTTCACTCGTTCGGCAGCCTCGAGGTCGACACCACGCCTCTCGGTCCCGGCGCAGCCACATGGTCTCGCCGCACCGGCTGCCAGCGGCCCGCCGAGCCCGCCCGGAGCCGGTACGGGCGGGGCGACGGAGCTGCGCTACGCGGGAACCGGGCCGCGGGTGCTGGGAACGATCATCGTCCGTCACGAGTCCACGCTGCGTTGGACCAGCAGCGCCGGACGCTTCCGGCTGTTCTACGACCACACCGGCGTCGCCGTCGACTCCACGGCTCAGAGCGGACAGACCGGTGTCCCGGCTATGACCTACGTGGCGGTCAAAGTCGAGGCAGCCGGACACTGGACGATCCGCATCGGCTGAGCCCTGGCCGACGGGCCTGCGAACCGCTGGATCAGATCGATCCCCTTCCCTAGCATTGATGGCATGGAGAAGCTGGTGGACATCGTCGGCGTCGAGGTGATCGCCGATCACCGGGTGCGGCTCACGTTCGTGCTAAATCGATGCCTCGGCGGTATGAGCCGGGGATCGCTTCAGCCCTCCTCGCGGGTGACGGCCTCAGCGTAGGCGGCAGCCAGGCGCTCGGTCGCGCTCGGATCACCGCCCGGCGGGCGGGGCACCCCGAGGTGCTCGGTACGCAGCTCGGCCATGAAGTCCTCCCAGAGCGCGGGTCCGCCATCGGCCAGTAGTTCTGCTCGCACGCGGAGCGCAGGGGTCGTGGCCCGGTTCTGTAGGCCCCACTCGCCGAGCGCGGCCATCACAGGGACCAGCTCGATCGCCGCCTGGGTGAGGCTGTAGGTCACGCGGCGCCCGCGACCCGCATCCGCTCGCGTGAGCAGCCCGGCCGAGACGAGCCGTCGGAGGCGGTCGGCGAGGATGTTCGAAGCGATCCCCTCCTCCGAGGACTCTTGCAGAACCCGGAAATGCCGCCGGTTGCCGAACATGATGTCTCGCAGGACGAGCAGTGACCAGTGGTCGCCGAGCACCTCCACTGCCGCGTTGATCGGGCAGCCCGAGCGAGGTTCTCTGGCCGGACGCGGCGCCATGACGTTGATGGTACTTGCAGGTTGCCACCGCCTTTCCCGTGCGGTACGGTGCTGGCGCTTGCAAACCGCAATTACTCGGAGGACGCCGATGCCGGACACTACCTGCCACATGTCGATCTCGCTCGACGGCTTCGTCGCTGGGCCCGACCAGAGCCGGGAGAATCCACTGGGGAAGCGCGGCAGGGAGGTCCATAGCTGGCACCTCGGCGACGAGCGCGCGAACGATGCCGACGCGACGGCAAAGGGCTGGGTCTTGCGACCGCGCGGAGCCTACGTCATGGGCCGGAACATGTTCGGACCGATCCGCGGCGAGTGGGATGAGGACTGGGATGGATGGTGGGGCTCCGAACCGCCTTACCACGCGCCGGTCTTCGTGCTCACCCACCACGCCCGTGAGCCGATCGAGATGGAGGGTGGCACGAGCTTCTACTTCGTCACCCAGGGCTTTGAGGCCGCATACGCGCAGGCGCGTGAGACGGCCGGCGAGGATGGCATCGACATCGCGGGCGGCGCCTCGACCGTCCGTCAGGCGCTCGCCGCCGGAGTGATCGACGAACTCACGCTTGACGTGGCCCCTGTCCTGCTCGGGTCCGGCGAGCGCCTGTTCGACGGAGTCAAGTCCTTCGAGTTTGAGCCGGTCGAGGTGCTCCACTCTCCGCTCGCTACGCACATCCGCTACCAACGGCCGCGGTGAGTAGCGAGTTCAGCAACGGGATCGTCGGGCTGCACTATTCGCCGAAGGACTCGTGAGTCCTCGTCACCGTCGGCCACGAAAGCGATCGCGCGGTCGGATTCGCGTCGCGGCGGTCGGCCGGCACCCGTGCCCACGAGCGCGTTCACGCGATAGCACCGATGAGTCGCCGCGACTCCATTGGTCTTAGTCACTGAAACCAACTTCAGGGAGGGCACCATGGACAGGGTGACATCAGCAGACGGCACCCGGATCGCGTACGACAGATATGGCCAGGGGCCAGCGGTGATCCTGGTCAATGGTGCGCTCGGCTACCGGAAGTTCAAGACGATGGAACAGATCGCGGCTGGCCTCGCCGAGCACTGCACGGTCATCAACTACGACCGCCGTGGTCGAGGGGACAGCGGGCCGGCCGGTCCGGCGTCCGTCGAGCGAGAGGTCGAGGACCTGGCCGCCTTGATCGGTGCCGTGGGGGGACGGGCGACGCTGTGGGGCTACTCCTCGGGCAGTGCCGTTGCGCTGCGCGCTGCCGCGGCCGGATTGCCGGTTAAGAAGCTTGTGCTGTACGAAGCCCCGTTCAAGACCGACCCCACGGCGAAGTTCCCGCGCGACGACTACGCCGCCCAACTCGAGCGTCTGATCGCCGCGGACGATCGCATGGGCGCGGCCAAGCTCTTCCTGCGCAACGTTGGCATGCCGGGTCCGGTCGTGTCGGTGATGGCGTTGGTCCCGATGTTCAAGCGCTTCGGCGCCAACGGTCACACGCTGATGTTCGACTACCTGGCGCTCGGTGACGAGAATATGCACGGGTCGCCGCTGCGGGCCGAGGAGTGGGCGAGCGTCACCTGCCCGACCCTGGTTGTGTACGGCTCGAAGACCTACGCGAGTCTCAAGCACGCGTCCCGCTCGCTGGCGGATGTCCTTCCAAACGCGACGCTGTACGAGCTCCCGGGCCAGAAGCATGCGGTCAAGCCCGCAGCAATCACGCCGGTAATCGCCGAATTCGTGACCAGGGACCGGGTGTCCGCCTGACGGGCGCCAAGCGACCGGCACGCTGGGCCGGAACGACCGTCGCGGTCAAACCAGATGAGAGCTGACGCACATCCAGTAGGTCAGCGTTATTGACGAGCGCTACGCGCGACGAACGCTCACCGGCGCTGAGCGTGCTCGACCGGCCGTCCCTCCGAAGCGATGGCGCTCACGTCGTTGGTCCTGTCAGGATGCGGCCGTGACGAACATCCTCGTTACTGGTGCCACGCGCGGCCTTGGACTGGGGGCCGCTCGGGCTGCAGCCGGTCGCGCAACAGTTCTGGTCGGTGGGCGTGACCGGGGCCGCACTGAGCAGACCGCCGCCGAGATCGGCGCCGAGGCGTTCGTGCTTGATCTGGCGTCGCTCACCGACGTGCGCGCGGCAGTCAACACGCTGCCCACGCTCGACGTCATCGTTTGCAACGCCGGCCTCCAGATTCCAGGTGACAAGCGCATCACTCAGGACGGCTTCGAGGAAACCTTCCAGGTGAACTTCTTGAGCCATCTCGTACTCGTCGACGCGCTGCTGGCCCGCGACCGACCGCCGTCACGGGTGATCTGGGTTGGATCGGGCACGCACAACCCCGAACTGCGGACTGGCATCCCCAACCCTCGCGAGGATGACATCGTCGCGATCGCCCGCGGGGATATGGGCTCGGAGGAGAATGCCGGCCGGCGCCGCTATTCAACCTCCAAGCTGCTCACCACTGCGGTGACCGGTGCGCTCGCTCGCGAGCGCACCGACACCTATGTCGCGTGCCTGGACCCTGGCCTGATGCCCGCAACGGGACTCGCCCGCGAGTACCCCGGGCTGACCGCCCGCCTGTACACGACGCTCGGACGCGCGCTCACCGTGCTCCCGTTCGCATCGACTCCCGACCGTTCAGGAGCCCGACTCGCTTCGCTCGCGCTCGACGACCCTCCGCCCGCACCATCAGGCAGCACCATCGACCAGCGCGGACGACCTGCCCAGATCTCGAAGCGAGCGCGCGACGCAGCATTCCAGGACGAGGTGCTGATCACGGCTCGAAGGTTGCTCCGCGGCCAAGCCAGCGGGATCTAAACCGGTCCGTCCGGCCGCCACCTCGGAACTCTTGCGCGTTGCTAGCGAGAAGATCCTACGATGTCGATCGCTCACGAACTCGACAACCCCGCCTACGCGGCGCTCACCACCCAACAAGCAGAACTCGCCGAGATGCGCGGCCGCGCCCGCCGCTACCCGCCCGATGTCGCCCCGTTCCTCGCAGTGCCGCCGGACGCGACGACCGAGGATTGGCGCGGTGCCGCTGAACTGATCGGCCCCGGCGGCTTTGCCGGGATCATCCATGACGCCGCGACGCCTGACGGCTGGTCAGAGGCGCGTCGGTTCAGCGTGACGCAGATGATCGGCTCCGACGCGACCGGCAGGCCGGATCCCGAAGCGGTCATTCTCGCCTCCGCCGACGTCCCGGAGATGCTCCAGCTCGTCGCCGCGACCGAGCCGGGCCCGTTCCTCGAGCGCACGATCGAGCTCGGCACCTACCTCGGGGTGCGTCGCGAGGGCACGCTCGTGGCGATGGCCGGCGAGCGCATGCACTTGGACGGCTGGACCGAGATCAGCGCCGTCTGCACGCTCCCCGCGTTTCGCGGTCAGCGATTCGCGTCGCGGCTCGTCGAGGACCTGATCGCCCGGATACACGCTCGCGACGAGCGGCCATTCCTTCACGTGATGACGTCGAACACTCCCGCGATCGCCCTCTACCAGGCTCTCGGCTTCACCGCGCGCCGCACGGCAACGATCACGGTGCTCGTCCGCACCGACTCCGTCTAGCTCGAGCGCCACATCACCGAGCGACTTCGATAAACACCCGGCTGACGACCGCGGCCGATGCTCGCCTCGCAAAGCGGCCGCCGGGCCGGCCCAGCAGGGCCTCATCGTCGCCGAAGCGCTCGCAGGCTCAGACGCCCTCACGAGGCGAAGGCGGGCGCCAACGGAGGGTGTCCTCGAAACTGTGTAGGCGCTAGTCGGGTAGGCGGTCTGCGAAGTGGATCTTGAACGCCAACTCGCCGCGCTCGACCTGCCGCTCAAAATGCTGATGACGTCGCGGCGGCGCGCGCGACCCTCGAGGAGCGACCGTAGGCGGAGTGAGAAATCGCGAGAGCTCGAGCCGGCTGTGGCCGTCCGGCGGGCGCATCATGGCGATTTCGACGCGCTGCTTTCCCAGTCCAGTGACACGCCCTGCCCATTCTCCTTCGACGGTGGCTTGCCCCTCGAGCTGAAGGCCGAGCTCGCGAAAGAACTCAATCGTCGCCGGTAGGTCGTAGACGACTAGCGTTCGGCCATTGTCAACTCGCCGTCACCGGTTCCGCGGGGAGGGCATGGGTGGCGCCGCGGACGGAGCGGGCACCGGTGACGCGGGGAGGAGCTGCCCGCGTGGCAAAGCGGCTGCGGTCCAGACGGCGATCACGCCGATGAACACCGAGACAGCGCGAGCGCGACGTACGACAACCCGTGTCAGCCAGTCAGATGGGTGACTCCGAGCCAGAACAGGCCCGCGAACGCGACGGCCGCCCAGGAGAAAGTGAACGCCCAGAAACTCGGCATGAACGATAGCTGCCGGTAAGCGGGCAGCAGACGCAGCCGCGCGATCACGAAAGGATGGAGTACCCGCCAGACCCGCCAGGACCGGAGGAGACCGTGGAGGGATGCGCCAGGCCGGCGATGACCCTCACGGCCTGCGCGTCCGTGCGCTGATCGCCGTGCTCTGGCGGTGCGGGCTGCGGGTCTCCGCGGCGCTCGCGCTGAACGAGACCGACTCGATCCGGCGCGGCTCGGTGCTCCGGTCACGGCAAGGGCGATAAACGCCGGGAACGGGATTGGACCAGTTCGGTTTCCAGCAGCTTGCCGCCGGCAGACCGATCGCGTCCTCTCGGCGCCCGGCCCGCGGTTCTGCGTGATTGATGGGCGACGCGCGGGCGGCGTTGGTCGGCTACCGCGGTTCGCGATGAACTTCGGCAGCTGACCCCGCCGCTGGGGTCAGGCGGAGGTTCGCTCCGCACCAGCTACGGCACGCGCATGCTGTCGAGCTGGCACGGGAGGGGTGGCGGTCAACATCATCCAACCAGCTCGGCCACACCGACCTCGGGACGACATCCACCTACCTGCAAGGCATCGACCCAGTCAAAGATCATCGACCCCGTCCGCTTGCGCCGGCCACTGACGATCTCGATGACCGCCGGCTGAGCCTGTAGCCACAAAGCCGAGACTGCCGAATCGCAGCACCCCGCCGCCCAATGCGGCAGTCCACGGCGGCTGCCCCGGGCGGCGACAAGGGAGAAGCGGACAGAGGACCCTGGAAGCGACCCTTCAGGTGGAGAGCGCTATGGAGGATCTCCGAGCCTGTTTCCCGTCGGTTCGGAGAGCGTGAGCAACAGCTCGACGACCCTGTCCGGATGGGTGATGATGCAACCGTGGGGGGCGGACAGCTCGATCCACTCCCAGCCTGACCAGGAGCGCACGAGCCTCCGGGACGCTTCGAGCGCTGGATGTGGCGGCTGTGAGCAATACACGTATGTGCGCGGCAGATCGTTCCCGACGCTCCCGCGAAGGGTCAAGGCGCTCGTGTAGGTCCCCAGCGGGTGTGGTGACATCCGCCGCGCCACCCAGTCATGATCGGGATCGCCGGCGCTACCGAGCCCCCACACATCTGGGAGGGGCGCGGTCGGGACCGGAACCGCGAGACCATCGGTCGCCAGCTCGGCTGCCCTGAGGCGGGCTTCGGCCTCGGCCGTGGGATAGACCGAGAGGGCGTGCATCCCGCTATCGAGCACAACGGCATCGAGATACACGAGCTGCGCGATCCGTTCGGGAATTCGATCGGCGACCCCAGAGATCGGCACACCCCCAAAGCTGTGTCCTACGAGAACTACGTCGACGAGCTCGTCGCATTCGATGACCCCGACCAGGTCTTCGACGAACGTGTCGATCGTGATCCCCCGATGGAGGAGGTGCGCCCGGTCGCCCATGCCCGTGAAGCTTGGGGCGTAGACCCCGCTGCCGGCATCGCGCAATCGATGAGCGACGCGCTTCCAGCTCCAACCACCCCACCACGAACCATGCGCCAACACAAACGATCTCAACCTGCCCCACAGTTCTCGACGTCGAAGCAGCGCCGCATCGGACACATCAGAGCACCCCAGTACCGTCAACCCGAACCACGTCAACCCGGCACCCTAATGGACCTCAAGGCGACCCTGGGCCAGGATTCTCAAGCTCCGAATTCCCTGGGTACCCACCAACCGTCGTAGGACCCGCTGCGATCCACCGAACTAGGCGCTGAGCAGAAGCTGACCCAGCCGCGGCTCTAACTTATCGGTGACCCTGAAGCCAAGCTTGGACTAGGACTGCCGAGGATCTCCAGGTGCTCGACAGGCTCTGCCGGGATCTGCGCAAGCGCGCGGTCGATCACGGTCTGGTGGTCCAGACGCGTTGTTCTATCCGAGGCGTACGCATGGTCGGCCGGCGTGTGTCACTTTTCCGACCGTGGCACACGTGGGGACACTCGGCTCTTTACTCTAACGCGCCGTCACGCAGGGCAAGTGCTCGCTGCACCGAAGAACTTCATTTCCCCTCTGTGTCTGGTTAGCCCGCTGTTTCGCGAGGGGGTGTGGCTCCTGTGACGGCGCCATCAGCGATGTAGGGCACCGGCACTTGACGCATGCATGCGTGTATGCAACTCTGTCAAGCCATTGCCGACAGTGGCGGTTTGGCGTGTCTTCGTGTCAGCGCTGTGCTCGTCTCGTATCGGCCCAGCCCTCGTTCATCGCCGGCCGACCGCAAGAGCACCACCAATTCGAACGCATGACAAAGCACCCTGCCGGCAGACGCGTTACCACGGGCGTCAACGTGCGTCGAGGCTCAATGCACGAACACGCTGATCCCGATGCAGGAGAACAGCTGATCCCGAATGTACGATGAAACGACCTTGAACACGTACGCGCGCGCTGGCATCGGCCACTCGATTGCGCGCGGTAGGCGGCCAGCGATGGTGGTCATCGACTTCTCAGTCGGCTTCACTCACAGTGAATACCCGATGGCGGCTGATTTCTCCAGTGAGGTCGAGACGACCGCGCGACTGCTCGAGGAGGCTCGACAGCAGGCGATTCCTGCGTTCTTCACCACGGTCGCCTACGAGCCCAGTCTCGCGGATGCCGGCGTATGGCCGCAGAAGATCCCGGGCCTGAGCGGGCTCGTCCTCGGGACGCGGCAGGTAGAGATCGACCCAAGGCTCGGACGCACGGAACGCGAGCCCGTGATCGTGAAGAAGGGCGCATCCGCATTCTTCGGTACGAACCTGGCCGCGCTGCTGTGTGCGGCGAGCGTCGACACGCTGATCGTCTGCGGGGCGACGACGAGCGGGTGCGTGCGAGCGAGCGTGGTCGATGCGGTCCAGTTCGGATTCCCGACGCTCGTGCCAAGTGAGTGCGTGGGCGATCGCGCCCGCGGCCCACACGACGCAAACCTATTTGACATCCAGGCGAAGTACGCGGATGTGGTTTCGCTCGAGGAAGTCCTGGACTACCTGGCACAACTCGGCAAGGTCACCGCGTAAGCCTGGGTGCGGACCCGGCAAGGTGACAGCGTCAGCGGGAAGCTGGCGGCTCAGCAGGGTGACGGCAAGGCGGCGGCTCAGGGCGGCGACGGCGTGAGAGGGGCTGGGTCCGGAATGCGCAACCGCCTCCCGCATCACCTCTGGACCGATGCCGTCGCCGCCAAGTGCGCGTGTTCAGCGAGTGAGCCTCCCGCACGACCGGCCCGTAGAGCAGGGCGGAACGCTGGCGGGTGCTCGCCGAGGTAGTCGAAAGTAGGCGATGAGCCCCCGCTCGGCTCCGTTAGCCTGCCGAGTGACATCACGGAGGCCCGCGCGACTAGCGGGATGGGGAAGGAATCGATGCATCCATCAAAGCTGTTCTCATGGGTTGGGGCCCGGCCGGTCGCGCTGCTGCTCACGGTCGGGGTGTCGTTGGTCGGATTGTCGGCGTGCGGCTCGTCCTCCTCGACAAACTCCACGCGATCCAGCTCGTCGGTGGTGAAGAAGGAAGCCGGCTTGCTGCACAAGGACCTCACGGTGATTAACAACAGCGGGCACCCGTTGCCCGTCCAGCTTTGCGATGAGAGTTCCTGCCCCTTTGACGGCGAAATGCAGAACGACCAGTCGGAATCGGCGCAGTCCGGTGGATTTCTCAAACCGCAGGGTCATATCCAATACCCCGACGGATCCAGGGTGTTTTTCTACACCGACAACCCCACCATCGGCCTTCCCTTCATCGACCTGGAAACCAGCCCTTTGCCGGACGAAAGGGTTGAACCCAGAAGCACTGGGGACCACCACGAGACGCTCGTTGAGGGGGGGCGTCGAGGGCTGTCACCGTCGGTGGCCACTCATTAGTTGTCGAGCGCCGTGGGGACAGCGATTACAAAGAGATGAGGCTGATCGCTCGCTGACCTTCCGACGGGTGCTGGTGTTGGCAGCGGTGGCCGGCGTCGTGGCCGTCGCCGGTTGTGGTGGCGGCCACGGGAAGTCGGTCGAGGTGAAGGCGCTGTGGTACGGCACGACGGCGGGTGGAAAGACTCTCGGGGGGGTGACCCCGGTCGTCGTCACCGCGGTGAGGGACAATCCCGAGACGCCGTTGTCGGTGGATTTGCGCGGGCTCGGTGCTAGTGGGGCGGGGCCGATGTGGAGGGCCGCGACCGCCGTGGCCGCTACTCAGGCGGTCCTGGTCTCCGGGGTGGATCCGCGCCTGCAACAGCTCAAGTACTCGCTTCGTGACGCGATTGACGGACCGTCCGCGGGCGCGCTGCTCAGCGTCGGATCGCTGGCCGCGCTTCGCGGGTCGAAGATCTCGGGCTCGACCACGATGACGGGCACGGTGCTGCCGGACGGGTCTGTCGGTCCGGTGGGCGGCATCGCCGAGAAGTTGCGGGCCGCGGCCGCGGCCGGGTTCACCCGCGTCCTTGTCCCGGCTGGGATCAGGTTTGTATCTGACCCCAGGAGCGGGAAGTCGATCGACCTGCGCCGGGGGCGCGCGTTCGGGGTCAAGGTGACGCTGGTCGAGAGCGTGCCCGAGGCGTACTCGCTGATGACCGCCGAACCCGCGCACGCGTTCGAGCGCCGGCCGGCGCCGATCAGTCCCGGAATCCTGGGGATGCTCACGCGCCGCAGCCGGGCGCTGATCGCGATGGCTGAACGGCAGGTGGCCGACCTGCACCGCGGCGTTGGCGCTGCGGCCGAGACTGTGGCGACAATCGCAGGGCTGGTGCGCGCCGCCAGGCGGGCGCTTTCACGCAGGGATCCGGTGTACGCGTTCGCCGCGTCCTCGGAGGCGGCGCTGGCGGGCCAGCAGGCGATGGCGGTGGCGGCGGTGCGTGCCGCGGCGAGGCACGCGACGCTCGATGAGCTGGCGGCGCGGATCGCTCGCTCGGCCGGGCGGTCGCGGGCCGCGATCAGCGCGCAGGTGCGCGCGACGGCCGAGCTGCCGGTGACCCGGATTGCGCAGCTCACCGCGCTGAGCGACACGCTCTCGTGGGGTGCGTTCGCGCTGACGTCGATCGACGTCGCCGAAAAGCGCCTCAAGAACGTGCGTAGCGAAGCCCAGCTCACGGAGATCGTGCGGTTCCTTGAGACGGCTCGCTTCGAGGCCGCTAACTACATGACGGCTTGCGCGAGCTCGCTGGCGTTCCTCGGGCGCCACCGGATAACCAGCCGCAGCGTCAGCCTGCTGAACGCATACGCCGATCTGATCGCCTACGCCGCGGACGCCAACCGCAGATATGCCGACAGCATCGGGCTGCGTCTGGGCAAAACCAGCTACCTGGGGGAGCTGCTGGACGAGTCAGACGACCTGACCGATGCCGTCTCGCCGGCGTTCCGGAATCTCCGCGGTCCCACCGCCAGGCCCGCGTTGCGGCTGTCGGTCGCGCTGCTCAAGGACGTGGAGAGCACCCAGGTGGTCAACGACCTCACCTACCGCTCGAGCTCCGGGATCGACGGCCCAGCGAACCTCGCACCGATCAAGGATTCCCGCATGGTCCGGACCCAGGCGCGCACCGCGGACGCGATTGCCTCCGAACAGGTGCGAGAGCTCGCCGCGGCCGGTCGGGATCCCTCGTTCGTGCAATGGAATAGCCGGTGGGGAGCCGATCTCGCCTTCGGGCGGCTGCCGAACACGACCCAGGAGCAGAAGCTGCACGGCCTACAGTTCCAATGGTTCGCAGTCCTTCAGAGCCGGCTGCTCGACGCGCTGGCACCATCCTGAAGACCGTCGGCAGGGCGGATCCGGATTGCCCTGACTCTGGCGTAGCCCGAGCAAGCGCCATTGCAGCAGAGCAGGTGTCCTGGCCGGCGCTGCGCGGGCACTCGCGATTCGCCAATGCACGGCCGGCGCATGCCTCTCCTAGCCCTGGCCAGATGATGGTCGGCCGCCGGTAGCCATCAGCTGCAGATCTCGGGACACATCCGGGACACATTTGGCCGTTCGCACAATGCACACCAGTGCAAAAGCGGCAAATTTGCAGCAAGTTCGTAGTGCCGGAGGAGGGACTCGAACCCCCGACACGCGGATTATGATTCCGCTGCTCTGACCGACTGAGCTACTCCGGCGGGGCTGGCAGTCTAGCGGCGCTCGATCCGGGCTCTGAGGTGGCAGCCAGCCGTGGCTCAAGGTCTGGCGAGCTGGGGAAGCTGACCCAGCGAGGTTGACCACAGCGGATGTGCCGCGCCTCCTCCGACGGTTCCCAGGCGCAGGCGAGCTGAGCCATGTCGGGCATAAGATGCCCGCATGTCCGAAGTCGGCTTCCGGGTGTGAGCGCCAAGCCGGAGCGGCCGATCACACTGCTGGCCGTCCCCAATCTCTCTGAGGGCCGCGACCAGGCGGCCGTCCAAGCGATCGCCAGCGCCTTTGGTCCTGGCCTGCTCGACGTGCACAGCGATCCCGATCACCATCGCAGCGTGCTCACCATCACCGGCGCCCCAGGCTCGCTGGCCCAGCACATAGTTGCCGGTGCCCGGGAAGCGGTGGCCAGGATTGACATCGGCCCCCACCGTGGCCTGCACCCGCGCGTGGGCGCGATCGACGTCGCGCCGGTCGTCTACCTGGAGCACGCTGATCGCGGCGCGGCGTGCGCGGAGGCGCTGGTGCTGGCCGACCTGCTGGCCGATGAGCTGGAGCTGCCGGTGTTTCTCTATGGCCTCCTCGCCGGCGGCAGAACCAGGGCGCAGCTCCGCCGCGGCGGCCCGGACGAGCTCGCCGCCCGGATGCAGAGCGGGGAGCTGATCCCGGACTTCGGCCCGCGCCGCCTGGACCCGCGCGCCGGAGCGACGCTCGTTGCCGCGCGGCCCCCGCTGATCGCCTTCAATCTCGAGCTGGCTGCTCCGGCCAGCCTGGCTGATGCGCGACGGATCGCGGCGCTGATCCGGGAGGGGGGGGCGGAGGGCTTGCCTGCGGTGCGCGCGATCGGACTGTGGCTGGGCCAGCGGGGGGTCGCGCAGGTCTCGATCAACGTCGAGGATCACCGGTTGACCCCGCTGGCGCAGGTGGTGGCAGCGGTGGAACGCCATGCCCCGATAGCGGCCGCGGAGCTGGTCGGCCTGGCCCCGAGAGCCGCGTTCGAGGGCTTCCCCGTCGATCTACGCGTCCACGGCCGGCGGCTGCTGGAGGAAGTCGTGGAGGACGTCGGATCAGGCGGCACGCGCGCCGTCTAACCTCTGCCTCCAGGAGATGGCACAGACCAAGAAGAAGCGGCGCAGCAAGCATCGGGGCACCGCCGCGGGCACGATCCAGGCCCGCGGACGCACCGGCCGGCCGCCGACTGCGGAGGAGCGCAAGCAGCAGACGCGCGTCGAGGCCAAGGAGAAGCGGCTGAACACTCCGCCGACTTGGAAGACCTCGCTGACCCGGGCCGGCCTCGCCGCCGTGATCATGTTCGCCTTCCTGCTGCTCACCACCCACGGCAAGCACCGCGTGCAAGCAGCGGTGCTGTTCGCGGTGTTCGCACTGGTGCTGTACGTACCCGCCGGCTACTTCCTGGAGCGCGCGCTCTACCGCCGCCGTCAGCGCAACCGGGAGCAGGCCCGATGATCGACGTGCGGATGTTCACCGTCGGTCCGGTGCAGGAGAACTGCTTCATCGTGCGACGCAAGGACTCGAGCAGCGCGGTGATCGTGGATCCAGGCGAGGAGGCGCAGCGGCTGCTGCAGGCGATCGAGTCGCTGGGCATCAACACGCTGGAGGCGGTCCTACTCACCCACACCCACTTCGACCACATCGGCGCCGTCGCGCCGGTGGCCGAGGCGACAGGGGCACCGGTCTACTGCCCTGCGCTCGAGCGCCAGGTGCTGGCCAACATCATGGACTACGTCCCGTGGGCTGGATTTGGCCCGTTTCAGAGCTACGAGGCCGATCACACCGTCGCCGGCGGGGAAACCCTCGAGCTGGCGGGCTTGAGCCTCGAGGTGATCTTCACCCCCGGCCACAGCCCCGGTCACGTCACCTATGCCGTGGCCGATGAGAAGGCACTGTTTTCCGGCGACGTCCTGTTCCAGGGATCCGTCGGGCGCGTCGACCTGCCGGGAGGGGACTGGCCGACGCTGCTGGGCTCGATCGAGGGGCTGATCAACGGCTTTCCCGAGGACACCACCGTGTACCCCGGCCACATGGGACTGACCACGCTCGGTCGGGAGCGGCAAACCAACCCGTTCCTGCGCGAGCTCGCGCACCAGTGACACGTCCGGACAGGGCGCGACCGCGATGATCCAGGCGCCGCGCGGTACGTTCGACGTGCTGCCGCAGGACGCCGAGCGGCGCGAGCTGCTGGAGGCTCAGGCCAAGCGCATTCTCGAGGGGGCGGGCTACCGCCGGATCGAGACGCCCACCTTCGAGGCGACCGAGCTGTTCGCGCGCGGAGTGGGGGAGGCGACAGACATCGTCCAGAAGGAGATGTACACCTTCGACGACGGCGGCGGCCGCTCCCTGACGCTTCGGCCCGAAGGTACCGCGCCGGTCTGCCGCGCCTACATAGAGCACGGAATGCACAAGCTCCCGCAGCCGGTCAGGCTCTGGTACCTGTCCAGCTTCTTCCGCGCCGAGGCGCCCCAGCGGGGCCGCTACCGGCAGTTCTGGCAGGTCGGCGCCGAGACCATCGGCTCCGCCGGGCCCGATACCGATGCTGAGCTGATCGTGCTCCTGGCTGAGCTGCTGCACGCGATGAGCGTCAAGGACGTACGGCTGCGGCTGGCCAGCCTCGGCACGCCGGAGACACGCAGCGACTATCGCCGCGAGCTCACCGCCTACCTGCGCGCCCACGAGCACGAGCTGAGCCAGGACGTCAGGGAGCGGCTGGCGCTTAACCCGATGCGCGCCTTCGATGCCAGCGATCCCGAGACCAGAGCGGTGATGCAGGCCGCGCCCAGGCTGCTGGACCGGCTCACCGCCGAGGACGCCGAGCACTTCTCGCAGCTGCGCCGGCTGCTCGACGAGGCGGGAATCACCTACGAGCTCGACTCGACGCTGGTGCGCGGCCTCGACTACTACACCCGAACCGTGTTCGAGTTCACCAGCGACGCCCTCGGTGCTCAGTCGGGGGTCGGCGGCGGCGGCCGCTATGACCGCCTGACCGAGCAGCTCGAGGGGCCGGCGACACCGGCCTCGGGCTGGGCGGCGGGGGTCGAGCGGATCCTGCTGGCGGCCGGCGATCTGCCGATCGCGCCCGCCGTGGTCGATCTGTTCGTCGCCCGCGCCGGGGACAGCCTGGCGACGAGCGCGACGGCGTTCGCGCTGGCCCGCGATGCCCGCCGGGCCGGGCTGGCGGCGCAGTTGGAGTTGGCCGGGCGCTCGCTCAAGGGACAGCTCAAGCACGCCGATAGACTCGCCGCTCGCTACGTGGCCATCGTCGATGGCGAGCGGGAGGTGAGCCTTAAGGAGATGGAGTCAGGGGAGCAGAGCGAGGTGGGCCCGGACGCGGTGATCCCGATGATCCTGCGGGCGAGCCGGCTGTGAACCACGCGCCGCGGCCGAACCATTACCGCGACAGCTGGTGTGGCGAGCTGACCGCCGAGCGCGCCGGGACGCAGGCCCGGGTCGCGGGCTGGGTTCACCGCCGCCGTGACCACGGTGGCCTGATCTTCATCGACCTGCGCGACCGTTCGGGGCTGGTGCAGCTCGTATTCCATCCCGCGGGCGCTCCGGGCGCCCACGCAGCCGCGCACGCCCTCCGCTCAGAAGATGTGATCAGCGCCGCCGGCACCGTGGTCCGCCGCGATCAGGCCAACGTCAACCCCAACCTTTCCACCGGCGAGATCGAGCTCGCCGTTGAGGCCCTGGAGATCCTCGCCGATGCACAGACGCCACCCTTCCCGCTGGAGGGCGAGGCCGGAGTCGACGAGAGCTTGCGCCTGCGCCACCGCTCGCTCGATCTGCGTCGCGCCGAGCTGCAGGCCGGACTGGTGCTCCGCCACCGGGTGATCACAACGATGCGCCAGGTGCTCAACCAGCGAGACTTCCTGGAGATCGAGACGCCGTACCTGACGCGCTCCACCCCCGAGGGCGCCCGCGACTTCCTGGTCCCGGCCCGCACAGCGCCAGGGTCGTTCTACGCCCTGCCGCAATCTCCGCAGCTGTTCAAGCAGCTGCTGATGATCGGCGGCTACGAGCGCTACTACCAGATCGCTCGCTGCTTCCGGGACGAGGACACCCGCGCCGATCGCCAGCCAGAGTTCACCCAGCTGGACCTGGAGATGTCGTTCGTGATCGAAGACGACGTGATCGAGTGCATGGAGGCGGTGATGGGGGCGGTGTTCGAGGCCGCACACTTTGCCGCGCCGGCGCCGCCGTGGCCGCGGATGACCTTCGCCGAAGCCGTCTCCCGCTACGGCATCGACCGCCCCGACACCCGCTTCGGGCTGGAGCTGCACGACCTCGGCGAGGCGCTGGCAGAGTCCCAGTTTCAGGTGTTCTCCGCGGTGCTCGGGTCCGGTGGAGTGGTCAGGGGGATCAATGCCGGCGGGCGCGAGCTGCCCCGCTCGGAGCTCGACGCCCTCACCGAGCTGGCCAAGCAGCACGGAGCCAAGGGGTTGGTGTGGGCGTTCGTCCAGGGGGACGGCTCGCTGCGCTCGCCGATCGCCAGGTTCCTCTCCGCGCCCGAGGTGCAGGCGATCAAGCAGCGGCTGAAGGCCGGCGCTGGTGACCTGCTGCTGATCGTCGCCGATCAGCCGGCGACCGCCGGTCGCGCGCTGAGCGCGCTGCGCCTCGAGCTGGCGCGCCGCTACGAGCTGGTGCCGTCCGGGCGCCACGATGTCCTCTGGGTGGTGGAGTTCCCGGCCTTCTTCTGGGATTCAGAGGCAGGTCGCTGGGATGCCTCCCACCACCCCTTCACCGAGCCCACCGGCGACCTCGACGATCCCGCCAGCTTGAGGTCCCGTGCCTACGACCTCGTCCTGGACGGGGTCGAGATCGGTGGCGGCTCGATCCGCATACATCAGCGTGAGGTCCAGCAGCGCGTGTTCGAGCTCCTGGGGATCGGTCCCGGGGAGGCGCAGGCACGCTTCGGCTTTCTGCTCGACGCGCTTGCCTACGGCGCGCCTCCGCACGGCGGGATCGCCATGGGGATCGACCGGATCGTCGCCGCTCTGGCGGGCGTGGAATCGATCCGCGAGGTGATCGCCTTCCCCAAGTCCGCCAGCGGGGCGGATCCCCTCACCGGGGCGCCGGCTGCGGTCGATCCCGCCCAGCTGCGGGAGCTCGGGCTCCGACGCCTGTGAGCCACTCGCGCCAGCTCGTATCCTCGGCGGCGTGGACACGCTGGCGCTCGAGCATCACCTGAGCTCGCCCCAGGGACTGGGCCACGTGCCCGCGCAAGCATGCACGGTCACCCGCGGCGGCGGCTCCTGCTGTGACGCGATCACCTTCTCGGTGGCGACGGACGGGGAGACGGTCACCGACGCCGGATTCGAGGGGCGCGGCTGCGGGTCAGCCATCGCCGCCGGCAGTGCCACCGTAGCGCTGGCGCGGGGTCGGCCGCTGCTGTCCGCGGCCCGAATCGGCGCGGGTGAGATCGCCTTCGAGCTCGGCGGCCTCAGCCCGGGCAAGCGGCATGCCGCCGACCTCGCCGCCGACGCGCTCGCCCACGCGCTCGGGGGCGCGATCACCGCGCGGGGATCGCTGGCCTGCGTGCCCGGGCGGACGTTGGTGGCGATGAGCGGCGGGGTCGACAGCGCGGTGGCGGCGCTGCAGAGTGGTGGACGCGGCGAGGCGGTCGCGGTCACCCTTGAGCTGTGGTCAGACCCCGAGAACGACGGCGAACGCAGCTGCTGCTCGGCCTCGGCGGTGTCGCAGGCGCGCGCTCTCGCTCACGCGATGGGGCTGCCGCACTTCACCATCGACCTGCGCCAGGAATTCCGTCGCGGCGTGGTCGACCCGTTCATCGCCGGGTACGCCGCCGGCGAGACGCCGAACCCGTGCGTGGGCTGCAACGGCCACGTCCGCCTCGACGCGCTGCTGGAGCTGGCCGATCGGCTCGGCTGCGAAGGCTTGGTCACCGGCCACTACGCGCGCAAGGCCGAGGAGGACGACCCGGCCGGTCCACTCCTGCGCGCGGCCGCCGATCCGACCAAGGACCAGACGTACATGCTGGCGGCGCTGTCACCACGTTCACTGGCCCGCATGCGTTTTCCGCTCGGCGAACTGACCAAGACCGAGGTTCGAGAGCGGGCTCGCCAGGCGGCGCTGCCCGTCGCCGACAAGGCGGACTCGCAGGACCTCTGCTTCCTCGCCGGCACCGATCGGGCGAGCTTTCTGGCCCGGCACGGCGGCATCGGCGGTCGGAGGGGAGCGGTCGTCGACGCCAGCGGCCGGCACCTGGCTGAGCACGACGGGCACCATCGCTTCACCGTAGGCCAGCGCCGCGGTCTCGGCCTCGCCGGCGGCGAGCCGCTGTATGTGCTCGACAAGGACGCGAGCGGAAACCGCGTCGTCGTCGGCAAGCATCCGGAACTGCGCCGGGACCGCGTGCGGCTGCGATCGGTGACGCTGCACCGCGATGGGACTCGCGTGAACCGGGTGAAGCTGCGTTACCGGTCGGCGCCGCTGCCGGCGGGGCTGAACGACACGCCGCTCCCGGGACGCCACGCCTCGGTGGAGCTGGCGCTGCGCGAAGCCGCCCACGGCGTTGCCGCGGGTCAGCTCGCGTGCCTGATGGACGGCGAGGTGATCGTCGGCTGGGGCACGATCGCGCGCGGCTGAGGTCTGCCGCAGGCTCGGTTCGCGCTCGCGCGGATCCAGGTTTGAGCCCATTTGCCCGCCTACACTGCGTCAGTGACCTCCGACGAGATCCGCCGCACTTTCCTGGAGTTCTTCGAGCAGCACGACCACCAGCGGCTGTGCTCAGCCTCGTTGATCCCCGCCGAGCACGATCCGTCGGTGCTGTTCACGATCGCCGGGATGGTGCCGCTGAAGCCGTACTTCCTTGGTAACGAGCCACCGCCCCATCCCCGCGTGACCACCTGCCAGAAGACCTTCCGCACCGGCGACATCGAGATCATCGGCACGACCACGCGGCACCTGACGTTCTTCGAGATGCTCGGCAACTTCTCGTTTGGGGACTACTTCAAGGCTGGCGCGGTGCGGTTCGCCTGGGATCTCTCCCGGCACGGCTTCGGCTTCGGCGAGCAGGATATCTGGATCACCGTGTTCGCCGGCGACGATGAGCTTGGCCTAGGGCCCGACCAGGAGGCGATCCAGGCGTGGCTGGAGGTCGGGGTGCCGCGTGAGCGGATCGTCGAGTGCCCGCGCGCCGAGAACTTCTGGCAGATGGGGCCCACGGGACCCTGCGGTCCGTGCTCTGAGCTCTACCTGGACCGGGGGCTGGAGTTCGGCCAGCCCGACGATTTGCCCGGCGGCGAGAACGAGCGCTTCCTGGAGTACTGGAACCTGGTGTTCATGCAGTACGACCAGGGCTCGGACGGGGTGTTGACGCCGCTCCCGGCCCAGAACATCGACACCGGCCTGGGGCTCAACCGGCTGGCGGCGATCCTCCAGGACAAGCAGACGGTTTTCGAGACCGACCAGTTCGCGCCGCTGATCGGCTTGGGGGAGGAGCTCTCCGGCCGCCGCTACGGCGAGGACTTCGCCACCGATCGCGCGCTACGGCTGCTGGCCGACCACGGCCGGGCGATGACCTTCCTGATCGCCGATGGCGTCGTGCCCTCCAACGAGGAGCGGGGCTATGTGCTGCGCCGGATCATGCGTCGGGCGATCCTGCAGGGACGGCACACGCTGGGCCTGGAGCCGGGCTTTCTCGAGGGCTACGCCGATCGCGTGACCGAGCTGATGGGCGGCGAGTACCGCGAGCTACCCGAGCAGCGGGAAACAGTGGGCAAGTGGCTGCGCGCGGAGGAGGGCAGCTTTGGCCGCACGCTGGCGCAGGGCAGCAAGCTGCTGGACGAGCTGATCGCCCGAGCACGCGCTTGCGGCGCTGAGGGCATCGCCGGGGCCGACGCGTTCCAGCTCCACGACACCTACGGCTTCCCGATCGACCTGACCCTGGAGCTGGTCGCCGAACACGGCCTCGGCGTCGACGAATCGGGCTTCGAGTCGTTGATGGAGCAGCAGCGGACCCGCGCGCGCGCAGGCTCCGGGCGCGGGCGCGGAACCGGCGAGCTGCGTGAGCATGCGCTGCGGTTCGCCGGCGAGGCCGCGTTCACCACCGACTTCGTCGGTTACGAGACGATTGAGCGGGAGACCACCGTGGGCGCGGTGGCACAGGAGAACGGCCGCGTGCTGGCAAAGCTGGCCGAGTCACCGTTCTATGCCACCGGAGGCGGCCAGGTCGCCGACAGCGGTTATGTCGAGTGCCTCCACGGGGACTGCCGGGCTCGGGTGCAGGACGTGCTGCGGCTGGGCGATGACCAGGTGCTGGCACTGGCGGCCGAGCGCGGGACCCTGGAGCCGGGCGTTCGCGTACGGGCCCGGGTCGACCGCACCGCGCGGCACGCGACCGAGTGCAACCACACCGGCACGCACCTGCTGCACGCGGCGCTGCGGGCGCGGCTGGGCGATCACGTACATCAGGCGGGCTCCTACGTCGGTCCTGACAAGCTGCGCTTCGACTTCACCCACGCCAACGGTCTCAGCGCGGAGGAGCTCAACGACGTCGAGGACGCGGTTAACCGCTGGATTCTGGAGAGCCAGTCGGTGCGCGCGCTCACGACTACCCTGGACGAGGCCCGCCGGCTGGGAGCGATGGCACTTTTCGGCGAGAAGTACGGGGATGTGGTGCGGATGGTCGAGGTGGGGGACGGCTCGTTCTCCCGGGAGCTCTGCGGCGGCACCCATGTTCGTCTGACCTCAGAGCTGGGTCTGTTCAAGGTCCTCAGCGAGAGCTCCAGCGCCGCCAATGTGCGCCGAATAGAGGCGGTCACCGGTCCGGCCGCGGTGGAGCTGATGCGCTCCCACGACCGCTGGTTGCGCCAGGCCGGTGAGACCCTGCGGATCCCCCCGGAACGGGTGGCGGCGACGGTCGGAGAGCTACGGGCGCGGGTGCGCGAGCTGGAACGCAGCGCGCGCCGCGCCGGTGCAGGCGCAGATGGTGGACTCGACCTCGACCGGTTGGTCGCCGGTGCCACCGAGATCGACGGCGCACACGTACTCGCCAGCGAGTTGCCGCCCCGGGACGGAAAGGCGCTGCTCGAGCTCGCCGAGCGCCTCAGAGCCAAGCTGGGGGATGCGGCGATCGTGCTCGGCAGTGCGGGGGAGGATCGGGTGGATCTGGTGGCTTCGGTCGCTCCCTCGTTGGTGCCCCGAGGGGTGCGAGCAGGCGACGTCGTCAAGGTGGCGGCGACGATCGTCGGCGGCGGTGGCGGAGGCCGGGACACGCTCGCCCGAGCGGGAGGTCGCCTGCCGACGAAGCTTCCCGAGGCCATCGCTGCGGCGCGCGAGGCGATTGAGGCCGCGCTGGCCCGGTAGGCTCATGCGGGTGCTGGCGCTTGACTACGGCAGCGCTCGTTGCGGTTGCGCGGTCAGCGATCCCACTGGGGTGCTGGCGACGCCGCTGCCACCGGTGGCCGCGCCGGGAACGCGCCGCGGCCTGGGCCGCCTGCGCGCCCTCGTGCGCGAGCTGGGGGCCGAGCGCGTGATCGTGGGGCTGCCGCTCTCGCTCGCCGGTGGCGACTCTGATCAGACCCGGGAGACCAGGGTGTTCGCCGACACCCTGGCGGTGGCGCTGTCCGTTCCGGTGGAGCTCCACGACGAACGGTTCACGACCAAGCTCGCCTCCCGGACCCCCGGCCGGGCCAGCGAAGACTCGCGCGCTGCCGCGCACCTACTCGAGAGTTGGCTGGCGACGCATGCTGCGCCTGGAGCGGGAACGTGAGCAGCGGGCGCGAGCGCAGCGCCCAGGAACGGGAGGCGGCGCGACTGGAGCGCCAGCGGCGACGGACGGGCGGCCAGGACCAAGTCTCGCCGCCACCATCGCCGGCTGACCCGCCGGCGGGGTCCGCGGGCCGCCTGGAATCCTCGACTGACCCGACGACTCCCCGGCCGGCGTCGATCGCTCCGGTGGCCACCACCCAGCCGGAGAGCTCCGAGGAGCGCTACGACGAGCACACCGAGGATTTCGAGTCCATCGACGACGGCGAGGCCCCGGTCGGGACCAAGCGCGTCAGCGGCCTGCACCGGCCGCGGAGCCGGCAGCCGCTGCGGCGCTCGTCCAGCCGCGCGCAGCGGATCCCACCCGGTCACGCGCGGATCTCGCGCGCCGGGCGCGCCGCGGCGGTGGTCGCGATCGTGCTCGCGATCGCGCTGATCTGGTTCCTGGCTCAGCTGTTCCAACCTTTCCACGGACCGGGGGGGAGGCGGATCAGGGTGGTGATCCCGCCGCGGCTGAGCTCGAACCAGGTTGGCGACCTGCTGGCGCGGGACGGCGTCATCTCCTCGAGCTTCTTCTTCGAGCTGCGGGCGACGCTGGCCGGGGAGCGGGGAAGCCTGCGTGCCGGCACCTACGCGCTACGAGCCGATATGAGCTACGGAGACGTGCTCCGGACCCTGACGGCGGTGCCCCCAGCGGCGAGGGTGACCCAGTTGACGGTGATCGAGGGTCAGACCCGCAGCCGGCTGAACGAGCTGCTGTCGAGTCAGGGCGTCCACGGCAGCTACCTGGCGCAGACGCGCCGCTCGCCGCTGCTGAGTCCCACCGATTACGGCGCCCCCCAAGGGGTGTCATCGCTGGAGGGCTTCCTGTTTCCCTCGACCTACCAGCTGCGGGAGCCGATCAGCATCGCCGCGCTGGTGGCCGACCAGCTGCAAACCTTCCGTCAGCGCTTCGCCCAGGTGAGTCTCGGCTACGCGCGGGACCAGCATCTGACCGCCTACGACGTGCTCATCATTGCCTCGATCATCCAGGGGGAGGCGCGCACCGCCGGGGACCGGGCGCTGATCTCGTCGGTCATCTACAACCGCCTGCGGGCGCACATGCCGCTGCAGATGGACGACACCGTCCGCTACGCCACCGGTAACTACGACATGCCGATCACCGTCTCCCAGCTCGCCTCAGCCTCGGCCTGGAACACCTACACGCACGCCGGGCTGCCGCCGACGCCGATCAACAATCCGGGGCTGGCGGCGATGCAGGCGGCCGCGCATCCGGCGAGCACGAACTACCTGTTCTTCGTCGTCAAGCCGTGCGGCAACGGCTCGCACGCTTTTGCCAGCGACTACGCCGAGTTCCAGGCACTCCAGAGCCGCTACAACGTCGCTCGGGTCCAGCGTGGCGGACGCTCACCGGAGTTCTGCCGCTGACGCCGCCGGCGCGAGTTGCGGCGTGAGCCGCCTCGGCGTCCTCGGCTGGCCAGTCGGGCACAGTCGCTCGCCGGCGATCCAGAACGCGGCGCTGCGCGCCCGTGGGTTAGAACATTGGCGCTACCAGCTGCTGCCAGTCCCGCCTGAGCTGCTGGCCGAGACCGTCCGGGCTCTACCCGGCGCCGGATTCCGAGGCGTGAACGTGACCATCCCGCACAAGCAGGCGGCGCTGAGATTCGCCACCGAGGCGAGCACCAGGGCGCGCGGGATCGGCGCGGCCAACACCCTGACCTTCGCCGAACGCGAGATCCAGGCCGAGAACACCGACGCGCCGGCGCTGATCGCCGCGCTACCGTGGCCGCCGGCGGGACGAACCGCCCTCGTGCTCGGGGCGGGGGGCAGCGCCCGGGCGGCGGTGTGGGCGCTGCTGGACGCGGGGGCCGCCGAAGTCCGGGTCTGGAACCGAACTGCAGAGCGCGCGCACCGGCTGTGCGCGGAGCTCGGCGCCAGGGCGGTGAGCGAGATCGGGCCCGCCGACCTGCTCGTCCACTGCACCGCGAGCGGCCTTGACCAGCTCGAGTCGACGTTCAGGCAGCTACCACTGCGCGCCGATGACCTCTCGGGCTACGAGTGCGTAGTCGACTTCGTCTACCGAGACCAGGAGACCGAGCTCGTGCGAGCGGCAAGGTCCCGGAGGATCTCGACCGTCGACGGCTTGGAGCTGCTGGTGGGCCAGGGAGCATTGAGCTTCGAGCGCTTCACCGGGCTGCCGGCGCCGCTCGCCGTCATGCGCGCGGCGGCACGGCCAAGTGGCCGCTGGCCTGGCCGGTATCGTGGACCCACGTGATGGCGGCGTTGCGAACATGAGTCCACAGGGGCGTGGCCGCGGTCGGGCGCACGAGACGGCCGAGCCGGATCGCAGCCAGTGCACTCCCTGCCGCGGTACGGGCAAGCTGATCTCGGGACTCGATGGAAGCTCCCATCAGGTCAACTGTCCGTGGTGCGGAGGGTCCGGTCGCTTTGACAGCAGCGTCGATGCTCAGGTGCGGGGGCCGGCGGAGCACCCGGAACGCCAATGACACTGCGCCTGACCACTGCCGGCGAGTCCCACGGACCCGGGCTGACCTGCATCATCGAGGGTCTTCCGGCGGGCCTGGTCCTGGAGCGCGAGGCGCTCGACCGCGACTTGGCGCGCCGTCAGCTCGGTCACGGTCGCGGCGGGCGCATGAAGATCGAGAAGGACCGGGTCGACGTCACCGCTGGCGTCCGGCACGGGCATACCCTCGGCGGCCCGATCGCGTTGCAGATCACCAACCGTGACTACGCCAACTGGGCGGAGCGGATGGATCCGTGGCCGGTGGAGACGCCGGTGCCGGAGGTGCATCTGCCGCGCCCCGGTCATGCCGATCTGGTGGGCACGGAGAAATACGGCCTCACCGACGTGCGGGACATCCTGGAGCGCGCCAGCGCCCGGGAAACGGCAGCGCGCGTGGCCGGCGGGGCGGTGGCCAAGGCGTTCCTGGCTCAGCTGGGGGTCGGGGTGTTCTCGCACGTGCTCCAGATCGCCTCCGTCCACGCTCCCCGGCGCGACGAGCTCGTGCCCGAGGACTTCGCCGCGGTCGACGAATCGCCGGTCCGGTGCCTGGATCCCGAGGCGACCACGGCGATGGTGGCCGAGATCGACCGGCTGCGCAAAGCCAATGAGTCGTTGGGCGGCGTGTTCGAGGTGCGAGCGTTCGGGCTGGTGCCCGGGCTGGGCTCACACGTCTCCTGGGAGGAGCGCCTCGACGGCCGGCTCGGACAGGCGGTGCTGTCGATCCAGGCGATCAAGGGAGTCTCGCTCGGTGATGGCTTTGAGGTGGCAGGCGTGCCCGGCTCACAGGCTCACGATGAGATCTTCTACGACGAGAACCGCGGCTACCACCGCTCCACCAACCGGGCCGGCGGCCTGGAGGGCGGGATGAGCACCGGCGCGCCGCTGGTGGTCAGGGGAGCGATGAAGCCCCTCCCAACCCTGACCAAGCCGCTGCGCTCCGTGGACATCGAGACGCACGAGCCGGCTGAGGCACTGCGGGAGCGAACCGACTCCTGCACCGTTCCCGCCGCTGGGGTGGTGGGGGAGGCGATGGTCGCGTTCGTGCTCGCTGACACCTACCGGCAGAAGTTCGGCGGTGACCACATCGACGACGTCAAGGCTGCCGTGGACGCCTACCGGGAACGGATCGGTCGGCGCTCGGTGACCGGGTCACTCTCCTGACCGCGGCGACCTCTTGAAACCGCTCGCGCCGCTGCCCCCACCAGCCACTGAAGTCGCCTACCCATACCCTGAGAACATGGGCAAGATCGTCTGCATCGGCTTCATGGGCGCCGGTAAGTCGACCGCGGCGGAGGCGATCGCGCGGGCCACCAATCGGACCGCCGTCGACGTCGATGGGGTAATCGAGCAGCGACTGGGCCAGTCAATCGCCCAGCTGTTCGCGCGGGATGGCGAGGCCGCGTTTCGCCGCACCGAGGAGCAGGTGACGCTGGAGCTGCTGGATGACGTGGACACCGCCGTGCTGTCGCTGGGTGGCGGCGCCGTCGCCGCGCCGGCAGTGCGCACGGCGCTGGCCGACAGCGAAGCGCTGGTGATCTGGGTCGATATCGACCCCCGAGACGCGTGGCAGCGCGTGCAGGACAGCCCGCGTCCACTCGCGCGCGACCGGGTCCAGTTCGAGCGCTTGCACGCGCAGCGCGAGCCGCTGTACGCGCAGCTGGCGGACGTCGTGCTCCCGGCCTCGCGGAGCCGCCGCCCCGCGCCGGTGCTGAGCGCGATCGAGCGGCTCCCCGCGGGAACGAAGGTTCTTTGGGCGGCCAGCGCGTCGGGCGACTACCCCGTCTACATCGCCCCCGGGCTGGTTACGCAAGAGCACTTCTGGCCCGCTCCGGTTGACGGCCGCAGGTTCCTGGTCACCGACGGCAATGCCGGACGCCACTACGCACAGGGGCTGGAGCCGCTGAGCGGCCGCGTTGCCATCATGCCCGGAGAGCAGTCAAAGACGATTGCCCACGCCGAGATCGTCTGGACGGAGCTCGTGCGGGCTGGGATGACCCGGCGGGATGTGCTCGTGACCCTCGGCGGCGGCGTCGTCGGTGACCTCGGCGGCTTCTGCGCCGCCACCTTTCAGCGGGGGGTCCGGTACGTGCAGGTGCCGACCACGCTGGTGGCCCAGGTCGACTCGGCTTACGGCGGCAAGACCGGTGTCGACCTTCCCGAGGCCAAGAACTATGTCGGCGCCTATCACCAGCCGGCGGCGGTGCTGGTCGACTCCGAGACCCTGGGCACCCTGCCCGCAGCTGAGCTTGCCGCCGGTTACGCGGAGGTGGTCAAGACCGCGCTGATCGCCGGCGGCCGGCTGTGGGAGCGGGTGGCCGCCGGCACCGATCCTCGCGATCCGGCGGTGATCAGCGCCTGCGCCCTGACCAAGCTGCGGATCGTCGCCCAGGACGAGCGCGACGGCAGCCTGCGGCAGGTGCTCAACCTGGGTCATACGGTCGCCCACGCGATCGAGACAGTCAGCGGCTACGCGCGCTACCGCCACGGCGAGGCCGTCGCGCTCGGCCTGCTCGCTGCGCTCAGGCTCTCCGGCCGAGATGGCCTCAGAGCCACGGTCCACGAATTGCTGGCCACCCGGGGCCTGCCTACGCAGCTGGACCCGGCCACCGACCCCGACGCGATCGTGATGGCCACCATGCGGGACAAGAAGCGAGTGGGGGAGGGACCCGTGCCGTTCGTGCTCCTGGACGAGCCCGGGCACGCTCGTCCCGGCTGTGTCGTCACGGCTCGCGATCTGATCGCCGCGGTGCGAGAGTTGACCTGACGTGCAGGCCCGCAACCGCATCGAGATAATGCACGGCGTCAACCTCGATCAACTGGCCCGCCGGGACCCTGATCACTACGGGAGGCTCAGCCTGACCCAGCTCGAGCGCGGGATCGCCGACGCGGCGGCGGAGCTCAGCCTGGTGACCCGGTTCTTTCAGTCCAACCACGAGGGCGAATTCATCGAGCACCTGCACCGTCTGGATGGGCTTGCGGATGGACTCGTGCTCAATCCCGGCGCGTGGACGCACTACTCCTTCGCCATCCGCGACGCCCTGGAGCTCACCCGGCTACCGGCGGTGGAGGTGCACCTCTCCGACGTCGATTCCCGGGAAGGGTGGCGCCGGCACTCAGTGATCGCCGAGCTGTGCCTGGCTCGCGTCGCCGGCAAGGGGCTAGCGGGATATAGCGAGGCGCTCGCGCGCCTGAAGACGGAGCTGGCCGCGTGAGCTCCCGCGCGGAACGGCTCACTGCACGGCTGGCCGAGCAGGAAGTCGAGGTGATGCTGGTCACCTCGCTGGTCAACGTCCGCTACCTGACCGGCTTCAGCGGCACCAATGGCCTGACTCTGATCGGGCCCCGGACACGAGCGTTCGTCACCGATTTTCGCTATGTCGAGCAGGCGGCGGCCGAGGTCGATCCCGGCTTCGATCGCCATCGGGCCTCCCAGGACCTGCTCGACTGCATCCAGGAGCACCTCCCAGAGGATCACGTCCGCCTCGGCTTCGAGAGCGACGACGTCTCCGTGCGCACCCACGAGCGTCTGCGCGAGCTGCTGCCCGAGCCGGTCGAGCTCGTGCCCGCCACCGGCCTGGTGGAGCAGCTGCGGGTGGTCAAAGAGCCGGCGGAGGTAGAGCGCATCCGCGCCGCCGCAGCGCTCGCCGACGAGGCGCTGGAGCTGCTGCTGGCGCAAGGGCTGGTGGGGCGGACGGAGCGGGACGTGGCGCTGGCGCTGGAAGTGCAGATGCGCGAGCTGGGCGCCCAGCGACCGAGCTTCGAGACGATCGTGGCCTCCGGACCCCACGGTGCACTACCGCACGCCCAGCCCCGTGACGTGGTGATCGAGCCCGGTCAGCTGGTGGTGATCGACTGGGGGGCCGAGCTCGATGGCTACTGTTCTGACTGCACCCGTACCGTGGCCACCGGGGAGCTGAGCGAGCGCGCCCAGGAGGCCTACGCCCTGGTCCGCTCAGCGCAGCTGACCGGGCTGGAGGCGATTCGCGCCGGCGCCGACGGGCGCGAGGTCGACGGGCTGGCCCGAGCGGTGATCGAGCAGGGCGGCCATGGCCAGCACTACGGCCACGGCCTCGGCCACGGGGTCGGACTCGAGGTCCACGAGGCCCCGCGGCTCTCGCAGCGCTCCGAGGATCGGCTGCAGGCGGGGACCGTGGTCACCGTCGAACCGGGCGTGTACCTGCCGGGGGAGCTGGGAGTGCGGATCGAGGATCTGGTGGTGGTCAGCGACCGGAGCTGCGAGATCCTCACCACGATGTCCAAGCAGCTGCGGACGGTCAGCTGAGGTTGTCTGGCAACATCGAGGCAGCCCATGATCGGCACCAATCAGTTCCGCAACGGAAGTCACATCGACATCGATGGCACCGTGTTCAAGATCCTCGAGTTCCAGCACGTCAAGCCCGGCAAGGGTGGCGCCTTCGTCCGCACCAAGCTGCGCCGCGCCAGCGACGGCGCCGTGATCGACCGCACATTCCGGGCAGGGGAGAAGTTCCGGCCGGTGCGGACCGAGCTCCGCCGCATGCAGTACCTCTACAAAGACGGTAGCGACGCTCATTTCATGGACTCAGAGAGCTACGAGCAGCTGACGATCCCAGAGGAGGCGATCGCCACCGCCCTGCGATGGATGCGGGAATCGGAGGCGGTCGAGATCCTCTACATAGACGATCAACCCGCTGACGTACAGCTACCGAGCGCGCTGGACCTGAAGATCGCGCAGACCGAGCCCGGCGTGCGCGGCGACAGCGCCTCCGGCGGCGGCACCAAGCCGGCCGTGCTGGAGACCGGGGCACGGATCCAGGTCCCGCTGTTCATCGACGTCGGCGAGACGGTTCGGGTGGACACGCGTACCGGCGACTACGTCTCGCGTGCGTAGGACCGACCAGCGCCGAGCCGCGATCTGGGCGCTGTACCAGAGCGACCTGCTCGATCGTCCGCTGGAGCAGACGTTCCCCCGGGACACGCACCCGTTCACGCGCGCACTGGCAGAACTGGTCAGCGGCCACCGCGCTGAGCTGGACGAGCTGATCTCCGCTCATGCCACCGGCTGGACGCTGCAGCGGATCGCGCCGCTGGAGCGGTCGATCATGCGCGTCGGCCTGGCGGAGCTGCTCTACGGGCCGGATCTTCCCGGCGAGCACGCGATCCCGCCGGAGGGTGCGATCGATGAGGCGGTGGAGACGGCCAAGCGATTCTGCGGCACCGAGGCGCCGGCATTCGTCAACGGCATTCTCGCCGCTGTGCTGCGCGAGCGCCAGGCCGGGACCCCTTGCTGAGTAGGGCAGCCTCTCTCAGAACGGCGTGCCAGTGGTTTGAGTCGGGTTCTAAGGGCAAGGTAGGAATCGCTGGCGCCCCCCTGCGCCGGTCGGCGACAATCGCGGCATGAGGCTGCTGGTGGTCGAGGATGACCGGGCCCTGCGCGAGGTGTTGCGGAGGATGCTCACGCTCGCCGGCTACGATGTCCGCCTGGCCCAGAGCGGCGCAGACGCCCTGGCCCAGGCCAGCGCGGCCAGTCCCGATGCCGTCATCCTCGATATCGGGCTGCCGGACATCGACGGCCTCGACGTCTGCCGGATGCTGCGCCGCGAAGGCAACCGCGTTCCCGTGCTGATGCTGACGGCGCGTGATGCCGTCGCCGATCGGATCGACGGCCTCGACGCCGGTGCGGATGACTACCTGGTCAAACCCTTCGACGTCGACGAGCTCAAAGCTCGAGTGCGCGCGCTGCTGCGCCGGGCCGGTGGAGAAACCGACGCCGCCGGCGGCATGTCGTTTGCCGACCTGCGCCTGGACCCAGCGCGCCACGGGGTGCAGGTCCGCGAGCAGTTCGTGGAGCTGACCCGCACCGAGTACCAGCTGCTGGAGTTGCTGATGCTCAACCCGCGGCGCGTGCTGCCCCACACCCTGATCTACGATCGGGTCTGGGGGTATGACTTCGGACCCTCCTCCAACGCGCTGCGCGTGTACATCGGCTACCTGCGCCGCAAGCTGGAGCTGGCCGGTGCCGGCTCGGTGATCCACACTGTCCGCGGAGTCGGCTACGCGCTGCGCGAGCCCGACCCCAGCGGCGGGCAACGATGAGCCTGCGGGCTCGGCTCGCGATCGCGGCGGGAGTGGCCGTCGCGCTGGCGGTACTGGCAGTGACGATCACCGCGTACGCTGGCACCAAGTCAGAGCTCCGCGGCCAACTCGACGGCACACTGCGTAGCTTGGCTGGTCGGATCGCCTCACCCGGCCAGGATCAGGCTGGCCCGGGGTCGCCCGGGATCAGCTCCTCTGGTGTCGGTTCGTCAGGGAGCGGCTCGGCGGCGGGAACACCCTCCTCATCGCGACCGCCGCTCCCATTCGGGGGCGGTCCGCCGTTCGGCGGGGAGCCCCCGGGGGTCGGTGACGAGGGCCTCGCGCTCGACCGCCGCCCCGGATTCGGCGGCGCCACGGGAATCGTCACGGTGATCTACCGCCACGGCGGGACCTACGTACCCCGTGGACAGAGCCACCGGATCTCGGTCGACACGCGGATGCGCGCACTGGCCGCCGGCGGCCATGGCCAGTACTTCACCGAGCAGCACCTAGGTGGAACCCATGTCCGCGTGTTGGTACGCGGGCTCGGCCCCGGTGGAGCGATCGCGGTGGCGCTGCCGATGACCGACGTGGACCACGCGCTCGCGGGCGAGCTGCTGCTGTTGCTGGGAATCGCGGCTGGCGGGATCGCCCTGGCCGCGCTGCTCGGAGTGCTCGTCGCGCGAACGGCGCTGGCTCCGATCGCCCGCTTCACCGGTCAGGCGGAGGCGATTGCCGCCAACCCCGAGCGGCTGGAGCAAGCGCGGCTACAGGTCAGCGGCAGCGACGAGCTGGCGCGCTTGGGTCGCACCTTCAACACCACTCTCGACGCGCTGGCACGCTCGATCGACTCTCAGCGCAGCCTCGTCGCCGACGCTTCTCACGAGCTGCGCACGCCGGTCGCGTCGGTACGAGCGAATCTCCAGTTGCTCCGCGATGAGGCACTGCTGTCCGCCGCCGACCGGGCGGCACTGCGACAGGACATGATCCAGGAGCTCGACGAGCTGACCGCGCTGGTTGCCGATGTCGTCGAGCTGGCCCGAGGCTCCAAGCCTCCCTCGGCGCGGGGAGACGTTCGCGTCGACGAGATCGCCGCGGAGGCGCTCGCTCGCACCCGCCGACGTGATCCACGGCTGAGCGTGGAGGCCGAGCTCGAGCCGACGCTGGTCCGGGGCGAGGAGGAGAGGATCGCCCGCGCGGTGTCCAACCTGCTCGATAACGCCGCCAAGTGGAGCCCGCCCGGCGGCACGATCGAGGTCTCGCTCCGCGGTGGCACGCTGACCGTGCGCGACCACGGGCCCGGGTTCCACGAGGAAGACCTGCCGTTCGTGTTCGATCGCTTCCATCGCGCCCGGGATGCGCGCTCCAAACCGGGCTCGGGTCTGGGGCTGGCGATCGTCCGCCAGGCAGCCGAGGCTCACAACGGCTTCGTCGAAGCAGCCAATGCCGCCGATGGGGGCGCGCTGATGCGGATCGGCTTCGGTGCCGCACTGCCGCTGCCCGCACCGGCGGCGGAGGCCCTCAGGGCGTCCTGACTGCGGCGCTCCGCTCAGGGCGCCCCGCGCGCCACAGGTCCCCGGAGCAGCGGCGCCACCGACGGTGTGCAAGCACACGCTGCGCCGGCTAGGCGCGGCAGCGCCAGGAGATCCTCGATTGTCTGCAGCACCGAATAGTGATCGACGGGCGTTCTCAGGCGCGCGCCCGGTTTCGCCAACCCGCCGGCTAGGATCGTGGCGATGTGACCGCCATGGGCCAACCGACAGCAGCCGCTGTCGCTGGAGCCTTCGTCCCAGGTCAGGATCAGCAGGCCACGCGGGCCGAGCGACTGCAGCAGCGGCGGGATCATCCCGGCCAAGAAGCGATCGCCGGTAGCCGGGTCGCAGTCGTGCATGTCGTGACACAGGTTCGGGGTGATCCACAGCAACCGCGGCAGCGCCCGAGCGCGTTCATCGGCGCCGAGGTCGCCGTAGGGCACAACCCGCTGGCACCATCCAGGATCGTTGCGAATCTTGTCGTAGAGGATGAACGGGTCGTGCTTTCGCGCGTAGCCGCCGGCGCTCGAGCCGGCAAAGCAAGGGCGAGGCAGGTCCTCCATGTAGGCCCTCCAGCTGATCCCCGTACCCTGCAGCTGGGCCACCAGACCCGCCCCGGGCACGGTGCAGTCGCTGCAGTCGTCCGTGATCCCATGGGTGGCGCCGCTCGTGAGGGCAAGGTAGTTCGGCAGCGAGGGGTGGGTGATCGCGTACATCTGTTGTGCCAGCGCTCCACGGCGGGACAGCGCGTTGATGAACGGCGTCGAGCCGGAGCCGACGATATCCGCGTACTCCTCGTTCTCCATCACGACCACGGCGATGTGGTCAGGCGGGCCGCCCCGGAGGCTCGCCCTTGGTGTGAGCCGGTTCTGGGCGGGCAGCTGAGGGTCAGCACTGCCGCACGCGCTCAGCGCCAGTATGGCGGTGATCAGGATCAGGACCCCCCGCGGGGCCGTGGTCAGCGATCGACCGATGATTCTGGCGACGGACGGCGTGCTCGAGTGCGCCATCGGGCAGGCAGTTTGCCAGGCCTGGCAGGTCCGTCGCTTCAGTCCTCGGTCGGTGAAGTAAGCTCGCCCGGCCATGTCGACGCCGCAGCTCTGGTCCTGGAACCTGTCACCGTTCGCCGGGAAGGTCCGGGTCGCCTTCGCCGAGAAGGGGGTTGAAGTAGAGCTGCTCGAGATCGATCCGCGCCACCGCCCCGGGCGTCTGCGCGAGCTCAACCCGACCGGCCGAGTGCCGGTGCTGGAGGTGGGCCCGGTGGCCATCCGGGAGTCGACGGCGATCTGTGAGTGGCTGGAGGAGACCCATCCCCGGCCGCCGCTGTGGCCCACTGATGTCGACGAGCGCGCCGCCGCGCGTGGGCTGCTGCGATTCGTAGACGACGAGCTGACCACAAATTTCTTTCTCTCCATGCGCAAGGAGGCGTTTGGCCTCGAACCCACCGATCACCCCGAGCTCATCTCCACCCTGCGCGAGCGACTGCTTAAGCGGTGGACGACGCTCGAGGCGTTGCTCGGGCGAGGCGACGGGCCGTGGATGATGGCCGGGGATCAGCCCTCACTGGTCGATCTGGCCGCCAGCCCGCTCGCCGGGCGGCTGCCGAGCTGGAAGCCCGAGCTGGCCCCCTCCCCGGAGGAGCATCC
Organism: uncultured Solirubrobacterales bacterium; assembly: GCA_963787535.1. Lineage (GTDB taxonomy): Bacteria > Actinomycetota > Thermoleophilia > Solirubrobacterales > Solirubrobacteraceae > Palsa-465. The sequence continues at coordinate 452,466 of CAWBDB010000005.1, read as the reverse complement.
GCTGGCGGCATCCTGGCTCGCGTGTCTGCGCGAGCGGCCGTCGGCGGTGGCCATCGATCAGCGCGGCGACCGCGTCGGCTGAACCCGACACACCGCAAAGCAAGACGGCCAACCGGGCCATTCTGTACCGCTTCAGCGGGGCAAGGCTGGATTCCGGTCCATCGCGCGTCTCATTTGTCCCAGATTTTTGCTTGATTGAAGTACCCTGCGGGTAGGTAGACGGAGGGGCAGCCAACATCCACAACCCTCCGGAGGGAGGTCGCAAATGCCGGACATCACTGAAGCGTACGAATGGCAGGGCCGCACGATCGTCGGTAGCGACGGGGAGAAGATCGGGAAGGTGTCCGAGATCTACCTCGACGGCAACACTGACAAGCCGGAGTGGGCGACCGTGAACACGGGATTGTTTGGGATGAAGTCCCACTTCGTACCCTTGGCCGGCGCCTCCCCGCAAGGTGAGGAGGTGCGGGTCAACGTGACCAAGGATCAGGTCAAGGATGCACCGAGCCTCGATCCCGACGGCGAGCTCTCAGAGCAGGAGGAGCAGCAGCTTTTCCAGCACTACAAGGTCCCCTACACCAGCGAAGGCAGCACCACGGCGCAGGGGGCGCCGCAGAGCGGAGCCGGCGATGAGGGCCGGACGGGCGTCGGCCGCGACACCAGCGGTCCTACCACGGATGAGGCGATGACCCGCTCTGAGGAGGAGCTGCGCGTTGGCACGACCCGGCGTGAGGCCGGCCGGGTCCGGCTGCGCAAGTACGTGGTCACTGAGCAGGTCACCAAGACGGTGCCGGTGCAGCGCGAGGAGGTCCGGCTCGAGCGCGAGCCGATCACCGACGAAAACGTAGGTCGGGCGACCTCCGGCCCGAGCATCTCTGAGGAGGAGCACGAGGTCGTGCTCCACGAGGAGGAGCCGGTGGTCGAGAAGCGGGCTGTGCCCAAGGAGCGTGTGCGGCTGGGCAAGGACACCGTCACCGACGAGCACGAGGTCTCCGAGGAGGTCCGCAAGGAGCGCATCGACACCGAGGGCGACGCCGACCGCCTCGGCGATCAAGGCGACACTCGGCGCTAGCGCGAAGGAACAGCCGGCGCCGGCCCAGGTCGGCGGCGGCTGTGTTCACTCTTCCACCACGTAGGAGGCACTCGATGAGCACGGGAACATCCGCCCCGGCCGGCCGGCAGGCCGCCGACGGGGCGCGGCAGGCCGCCGATCAGGCGCAGGACAAGGCTCAACAAGTAGCGACGCAGGCCAGGAGCACCCTGCGCGAGCAGCTCGACCAGCGCTCCGCGCAGGCTGCCGGGCAGATCAACCAGCAGGCCGCAGACCTGCGAGCGGTCGGGCACTCGCTGCGCGAGCAGGACAAGGAGGGACCGGCCAAGGCGGCGGACAGAGTCGCCGAGTACGCCGAGAAGGTCGGCGGCTACCTGCAGGACAAGGACAGCGATGCGCTGCTCTCAGATGCCGAGGACTTCGGACGGCGGCAGCCCTGGGCGGTCGGAGCGGGCGCGCTGGCGCTCGGATTCGCCGCCTCCAGGTTCCTGAAGGCCTCGAGCGGCCGACGCTACGCCACCCGGTCCGGTGGCGCTCCGGGACGCTCGTCCTCGCTTCCCGCGCAGTCCTCGTCCCCGGCGATGCCGTTTACCGGCGACGTGCCGCCGCTCCCCCCGGCGCCCCCGCGTGGTTCCTCCGCCCCCGGCCGCACCTCGGGGGCGTAGCCATGCCGCAGGCAAACGAGCCCGATCCGCGGCTGCGCGAGCAGTCGATGGGGGAGCTGTTCAAGGAGCTGTCCAACGAGCTCTCGACCCTGGTGCGTCAGGAGCTGCAGCTCGCGCAGGCCGAAATGACCGAGAAGGGCAAGAAGGCCGGGATCGGCGCGGGGATGTTCGGCGGGGCCGGGATCACCGGACTGCTGGCCCTGGGCACGCTGACCGCCTGTGTGATCGCCGCGCTGTCCAAGGGGATGGACGTGTGGCTGGCCGCGCTGATCGTGACCGTCGTCTACGCGGCCGTGGCCGGAGCGCTGGCCCTGAACGGCAAGAAGCGGGTGGCGGAGGCCACACCACCCGTACCTGAGCAAACCGTCGACACCGTGAAGGAGGACGTGCAATGGGCGAAGAGCCAGCTGCCATCCGGGAGCAAATAGAGCAGACGCGAGACCGTATGGGCGACACCGTCGACGCCCTTGGTTACAAGGCCGACGTTCCCTCTCGCACCAAGGAGTCGATCAATGAGAAAGTCCAGGGCGTGAAGGCGAAGATCACGGGAACGGGTTCGCAGCTTTCGGACGCGACACCTGGCGCTGAGGACATACAGCAGGCCGGCCGTCAAGCCGTGGGGGTGGTTCAGGAGAACCCGCTCGGCCTGGCCATCGGAGCCGCCGCGGTCGGCTTCCTCGCCGGCATGCTGATTCCCTCCACCAGAGTCGAGGACGAGCAGCTGGGGCCGGTGGCAGACCAGGTCAGAGAACAGGTCAGGCAAACCGGCCAGGAAGCACTCGAACGCGGCAAGCAGGTGGCGCAAGAAACGGCGCAGACCGCGACCGAGAGCGCCAAGCAGGCGGCGTCCAACGTCAAGGACAAGGCGCAGGACAGCGCTCAACAGCAGGCGGAAGAGCTCAAATCAAGCGCGCAGGACAGCGCCCAAGAGGTAAAGCAGACGGCGAAGCAGTAGAGCTCCGACCTGGATCTGAATCCAAGACACCGAGGAGACAAATGGCACCCAGCAAGGGCAAGACAGTGAGTAGGACAGAAGGGGGGCGCGGATTTCCGCGCGGTCGGAGTGCGAGCGCCCAGCCTCCCCGGCGGCGACCGCAGCTTCCTCTGAGTGGGACGAAGCCCGATGCAGCCAAGAACCGACCGGGACAGAAGAGCTCAGCGCAGCAGCGCTCGTCGCTGATCGAGCGTGCGCAAGGGAGCGTTCCCCGGCGCAAGCCGACCAAGGGCCAGGGCGGCCTCTCGGGCACGGTCAAGGACACGCTGGCCAGCTTCGGCTCGGACAAGAGCCGCAAGCCGAGCAAGAAGAAGGGCCGTTCCGCCAAGCCGTCGAAGACCGGAGTAGCCGGGCTGGTCGCCGGCGCCGGTCTGGGCGCAGCAGCCCTTGCCAAGCGGCGCCGCAGCGGCAGTGGGGACGACGCTTCGTTCACACCAACCTCGCCCTCCGCGCAGCCGGCATCGCCTACCACGGAGCCCAGCTACTCAGGTGAGGTCGCCGGCAGCCCGCCCGCCACCTGAGCGGCGCACGGAACCAGTCCGCACGAACGAGGAGGAGAGCGTGGAGATTCCCAAAGAGCAGATCCTGCAGATGCTGCGTGACCGCGGCGACCACGACCAGGCCCAGCAGGCTGATCAGCAACTGCCTGACCAGGTCGATCCTGATCAGCACGGCGACTTGCTCGGCAAGGTCGGCATCGATCCGGGCGATATCCTCGGCGGCGCAGGTAAAGAACTAGGCCTATGAGCGTCAGCGCCGACAATCGAGGGGACGGCCCACGCGGGGATGCTGAGCGGGGAAGCAGCGGCCCTGGGGGCGGGCAGCGCCGCCGGGACTATGCCCCACGCGGAACCGATAGGAGGGTGTCGCTGTTCGCCACGGTGAAGCGAACGTTCACCGAATTCAGCGAGGACAACCTGAGCGACTGGGCGGCGGCATTGACCTACTACGGGCTGCTGGCGCTGTTTCCGGCGCTGATCGCGCTCGTGGGCCTGATCGGCCTGCTCGGCGACCCCCATTCCACGACCAAGACGATCACCCAGATCGTCACCAAGATCGGGCCCAGTTCCGCGGCCCAGACCTTCTCCGGGCCGATCGACTCGATCACCTCGCACAAGAGCACCGCGGGGATCATGGGAATCGTCGGAATCGCAGCTGCTCTGTGGTCGGCGTCGGGCTACGTCGGGGCGTTCATGCGCGCGTCCAACGTCATCTACGAGACCCCGGAGGGACGGCCGATCTGGAAGCTGCGCCCGCTGCAGCTGCTGGTCACGCTGGTCATGCTGCTGCTGCTGACCGCGGTGGCGCTGGCGCTGGTCCTCACCGGTCCGATCGTCACTGCAGTCGCCGGGCCGCTTGGGGATCGGGAGCAGTGCCGTCTCGATCTGGAACATCGCCAAGTGGCCGGTGCTGGTGCTCGTCGTGATCGTGATGTTCGCCGTCCTCTTCTACGCCTCGCCCGAACGTCAAGCTGGCCGGCTTTCGCTGGGTCACCCCGGGGGCGTTGTTCGCGCTGGTGGTGTGGCTCATCGCCTCGGCGGCATTCGCGTTCTACGTGGCCAACTTCGGCTCCTACGACAAGACCTATGGCACGCTCGGCGGCGTCGTGGCGCTCCTGGTCTGGATCTGGATCACCAACAGCGCGCTGCTGCTGGGTATGGAGCTCAACGCCGAGCGCGAGCGCAGCCGCGAGCTGGAGGCAGGCGTGCCGGGGGCCGAGCGCGAGTTGCAGCTCGACGCCCGAAGTGCCCCCAAAGACCAGAAGACCACCTGAGCGGTAGCTGTCGGAGGTCAGCCGATTGACATCACGAGAACAGTCCCGTCGTCCTGGAGCGGCTCCTTCCAGCAATCAGTGACGGCCTGCTGGATCGCCAGCGCGGTTGAAGCGGCGGTCCCACTCTCTGCTCGTTCCAACGCCTGCTTGATGCCTTCCACGCCGAACGCGCCTCCACCCTCCATCTGGCGCTCGGTGATGCCGTCCGTGACCAGGATCAGCCGCTCGCCGGCGTGCAGCCGGCGCCGGGTGAGTTCAAAGCTGGGATCCGGTCCCGCAGCGCCGAGCAGAGGGTGCAGCGGGCTCTCGAGCTCGTGCAGTGCGCCGCCGCCGTCGATCAGCATCGCGGGAGGATGGCCGCAGTTGACCCAGGTCAGTGTCGCCGTGGCGGCGTTCCAGCGCGCCAGCCAGACCGACACGAGAAGTCATCGTTCTCCAGGCGCCGGACCGTCTCGTGCATCAAGCTCAGGCCTGCTCGAGGTCCTGCCCGCTGCGCCGTGCCGCCCGTAGTGCCCCGAGCGCGGCCGCTCCCAAGCCGGCCGCGGTTGGCCCCTTGCCGAAGGCGTCGGCGATCGCCAGCCAGGCGCCGTCCCGATTCTCGACGAAGTCGAACCAGTCGCCGCCGACCTCGTAGCTGGGAAGCAGCGCACCGGCCAGCTGGGCGCCGGCGATGCGGGCGACCCGCGGCGGAAACAGGTGCTGTTGGACCTCGGCGGCCGCGGTGGTCGGCTTGCGCCTGCGAGTGGCCTCGATGAAGTCGGTGTAGTCGCCGGCCAGCTCCAGCGCTGCGGCCCCCTGCTTGGCGATGTCGGCCAGCGGCGTCAGCGGGGTCCCGACGCACAGCAGCAGTGCGGTGACGCGACCACGCAGCCACAGCGGCTCGCAGACGCAGCCCGGGAAGCTGCTGTTGGAGGTTGTCGTGGAACTCGGGCAGGCCCTCGGGAACGATCTCCGGCCCCAGCGCCGGGGGGGCCGGAGCTGGGCCGGAAATTCCTCTGAGCCGGCGAGGCGGAGCAGTTGCGAGCCGTCGATGTCGACGACGTACAGGGCGATGGCGACGCCGCCCAACCGTCGGGCCTCGGCGACGAGCTGATCGGGCACGAGGTGCGGCGGTACCTCATCGAGGATCCGCGTCACTTCCAGCGCCAGCGGCGCCTGTCGACCGAGGTGCCCCGGCGCCTGGAACGGGAGTGTCGTGACCTGATCGCCGATCCTTGCCGCTTCCGGGCGCGTCGGCTGGGGCTCCTGCTCCTGTAGCGCCTGTTCGAGTGCATGACGGGTGGGGAAGTGCCGATACAGCGTGGAGCGCCCGACCTTCGCCGCCGCCGCCAACTCGGCCATCGTCACGTGGCGATCGCCGATCAGCATCGCCGCGGCCTGCAGGATCCGCTGTCGGCTCAGCCACGCGTCAGCGCGCAGCCGCCGGAATGGGTCCTCGCCCGCCGGCTCGTGCTCTGGGTCTTGCGCTGCGTCCCGCACCTCATGACGTAGTAGCAGACCGGAAACCCGAAGACCAGCTCAGGCAGCCCGGCGGGTGTGGCCGGGATGACGCGCCGGAGCCTGACGCACCACTTCGTCGTCGAGGACCCGCACGGCGAGACTGGCATCGAGCACCCGCCCTAAACGGCATCCAGCAGCCGCCTGGCGAGACCGGCATCGAGCACCCGCCCTAGCTCGTCCTCGCTCAGCCGCGGCGGACTCGATCAGGGTTCCAGCCGCGTACGCACTGTCAAGTCGTCGCGGTGACGCAGCTCACTCCGGACCCGATCCGCGGCCACGGCGCCCACTTCCGGTCCTCTCCGGTGGCGGGCGCGCCCACTCAGGCGTCCTCCGGTTAGCGCCCCTCGGGGGGCACAACGCCAATCTCGCGTCGTCGAACTGCGCGAGATCGCTCTTGAGCACGCCAGAGGGGTCCACAGGCGAATTCGAGCCGTGGTGGTGCGCCAGTTCAGGTTTGAGCACGCCGGAGCGGAGCCCGGAGCATGCCCGCGGAGCGGGAGCCGGGAAGCATGCCCGTAACTGTCCGCGCCGATGCCGGCGATCACCTTATTGCGGCGAATTACCGGGCTGGTCCTGCCCGCATCAGAGCTCGATGCGCTCGCCCATCGTCACCGTACGGCTGCCGGGAAGCCTGAAGTACTCCACTGGGGTGGACGCGTTCCGGGCCAGGCTGAGGAACAGCTTCTTGCGCCAGCTGCCCATCGTCGCCTCCGGCGAGGGAACGATCGTAATCTGCGATAGGAAGTACGAAGCTTGGTCCAGGTCGCAGGGTCCCTCCAGCATCCCCAGCCGATCAGCCAGCCGCAGCGTAGCCGGTACGTCGGGCGCGTCCTGAAACCCGAAGTGCGCGGTGAGCCGAGTGATCCCGTCGCCGGAGTCACCGAGGCCATCCGACTCCAGGCGCTCGGCGTCCAGGACGTGCGGGACCATCTCGGTCTCGATCGACACGATCACGACGTGCTCGTGCAGGACGTGGTTGTGCTCGACGTTGGCGCGTAGGGCCAGCGGCGTCGTCGTGCTGTTGGCGTTGAGGAACACGGCGGTGCCAGGGACCCGCGCGACGGGAATGTCCCGTCGGTCGAGGTCGCTGACAAAGTCCCGCAACGGGCCCTCTTCGCGGGCACGGTTGGCGGAGACGATCATGCGTCCCTTCCGCCAGGTCACGAGTATGGTGAACACGATCGCCGCCAACGCCAGTGGCAACCAGCCTCCATGAGCGACCTTGGTCAGGTTGGCGGTGAAGAACGCAACCTCGATGGTCAGGAACACCACCGCGCCGAGGGCGATGAGCCGCTTCGGCTTGTGCCAAAGCAGCCGGGCCACGGCCAGGAACAGGATCGTGTTGAGCACGAAGGTCCCGGTGACGGCAACCCCGTAGGCCGAAGCCAGGGCGGCCGAGGACCCGAAGCCGAGCACGAGCGCGACGACGGCGATGAACAAGCCCCGGTTGATCGCGGGGGAGTAAACCTGCCCGACCTCGTGCTCGGAGGTGTGACGAATCCGCATCCGGGGCAGGAAGCCGAGCTGCACCGCCTGCCGGGTGACGCTGAACGCGCCGGAGATCACCGACTGTGACGCGATCACCGTGGCCACCGTCGCCAGCAGCACCATTGGCACCTGCCCCCACGAGGGGACGAGCAGGAAGAACGGATTCTCCACTGCCTTCGGCGAGCGGAGGATGAGCGAGCCCTGGGCCAGGTAGTTGAGCGTCAGGGCCGGGAACACGAGCAGGAACCAGGCGCGACGGATCGGCGCGCGCCCAAAGTGGCCCATGTCCGCGTACAGCGCCTCGGCGCCGGTGACCGCCAGCACGACCGAGGCCAGGGCGATGAACGCCACCGGCCCGTGGTCCAGGAAGAACTGCACGCCGTAGCTGGGGGAGAGGGCCTTCAGCACGCTCGGATGCTTGGCGATCTCGACCACGCCAACCAAAGCCAGCACTCCGAACCACGCCGCCATCACTGGCCCGAAGAGGCTCCCGACGCGCTGGGTGCCGAACCGCTGGATCGCGAACAGCAGGGCGATCACCGCCACGGTGATCGGCAGCACCAGCGAGTGCAGGCTGGGTGCCGCCACCTTCAAGCCTTCGACCGCCGAGAGCACCGAGATCGCCGGCGTGATCATGCCATCCCCATAGAAGAGCGAGGCGCCGAGGATGCCGAGGACGACCAGCGTCGCCTTGCTGCGCGTGCTTCTGAGGTTCAACCCCTCCACCAGCGCGGTCAGCGCCATGATGCCGCCCTCGCCACCGTTGTCCGCCCGCATGATGAAGGTCACGTACTTGACCGAGACGATCATCGTGATCGACCAGAACACCAGCGAGATCACTCCGTAGATCTCCCCCGGCGTGGTATGGACGGCGTGATTGTCGGCGGTGAACACCGTCTGCATCGAGTAGAGCGGGCTGGTGCCGATGTCGCCAAAGACGACCCCCAGGGCCCCGAGCGTCAGCGCCGCCATCCCCGCCTTGTGATCCCGCGTGGGCATCGACCGGCCGGTCGGGAACGGCGGTGGGCCGGATCGCTGCAGTGAAGCGGGTGTCACCTCCGCTGAGCAGGATCGCACAAGCGCCGCACGCCGAGCTGTCAAAGTACCGCCGTGGCCTCGCTGGAAGACGTCGACTTATCGCATAAGCTTGCCGGTGGCAAGGGTCGTGAGCGACTGGAGCAGGCCCAGAAGCGATTGTTGGCGCTGCGCCTGCAGGCGGGCGGTCTGCTCGGCGACGGAGGCCTCGGACCGCCGCTCTGCGTCGTCTTTGAAGGCTGGGACGCATCGGGCAAAGGGGGGGCCATCCGCCGGCTCACAGCTCCGCTTGATCCCCGCCACGTGCGCGTGACGGAGTTCGCTGCCCCCAGCGAGCGAGAGCGACGACATCATTTTCTGTGGCGGTTTTGGCCCGCGCTCCCCGGCTGGGGCGGAATGAGCGTCCTTGACCGGTCGTGGTACGGCCGGGTGCTGGTCGAGCGCGTCGAGGAGTTCGCCCCCGAGGCCGAGTGGCAGCGCGCGTACGAGGAGGTGGTGTCGTTTGAGCGGATGCTGTGCGAGGAGGGAATGGTGATGGTCAAGTTCTGGCTGCACGTATCCGAACAGGAGCAGCGACGGCGCTTCCGCGCCCGCGAGCAGGACCCCCTCAAGCGCTGGAAGCTGACCGACGAGGACTGGCGTAACCTCGCCCAGCGTGAGGCGTACGAGCAGGCGGTGACCGAGATGCTCGCCCGTACCGACCACGGGCACGCCCCGTGGCGGGTGATCCCGGCCGAGAACAAGCCCTACGCGCGTGCTGCGGTACTCGACGAGGTCATCGCAGCGATCGAGCACGGCCTGCGCAACGTCGGTCAGGAGCCGCTGGCGCTACCGGCGGCGCTGTAGCCACGACCCTGGCTGGAGCTCGCGCGTCTGCGGGAACGCGCGCGGCCGGCCGGTTGAATTAGGAGGCCATAGCTGTAGGGAGCGCCAAAGCCCGGCGGCATGTTGCGCGGTTGAGGAGATCCGGCTTTCAGCGGACTCCTGACGAGCGCCTCTGAGATCAGGTTCGGGGACAGGCGAATGGGGGTACGGGAGCGCATGCGCAGGATCGAGAACTGGCCGACGCGCAGCACTGGGCCAGCGCGATGAAAGCCGGGGACGCGCAGTGACCTGTCTAGCTTTGACGACAACAGGTTGCAGGCCGAACCCCACCAGCAGAACCAACTGTCCGGCGGGACCCTCATGGCAATCACGTCGAGCTCGTTCACAACGCTACCTCGTGGCTTGATGAAGCTCAGGCCGGGCATGTCGATCGCCAGCGGCATGAGGAAGACGTAACGCTGGATGAGCAGCGCCCGCCCGAACCGGGTCGGTGGATGGGACCCGACCGCACGGATGAGCCCTCGCCAATCAGGACGCTGGAGATTTGGGTCCGTGGCCACGGCGATCGAGGCGATCAGGCCGATCGTGCACAGGACGGCCACGCCGGCCAGTCCAAGCCTGCCTGCCCGCCGCGCGCCGAGTCCAGCTGAGATCAGCACGATCAGGGGAATCAGGACGACGATCAGGTTGCGGGTGATGAGCTCGTCGATGCCGGCCAGCAACAACACCAGGCTGAGCAGGAAACCGGAGGCAGCGAGTGCTCCGATGCCGATCGCGCCCCGCCGCTCACGAGCCTCTGCTCGGAGGGCGAGCAGCGCAGTGGCGAGGAGCACCGTCGCGCCACCGACCAGCTTCAGCCAAGTCCGTTCCGGTGCGCCGGTGCCGAGCAGAAACTGCGGCGCGATCTGGGCCAGCCGCAGATCCAGCCGCCATTGCGCGATCCAGCTGGCCTGGGGCTTTTGGCTGAGGGCGATCGGCAGCAAGGCGAGCCCGAACGCCGCTACCGCCGCGACCGTCAGCAGAACCTTGCCCTTGCGTCGATGAACCCACAACAGCCACATCGCCTCAGGGACCACGGCCAGGACGCCGTAGTAGTGAGTCGCCAACGTGGCGCTCGCGGCCAGCGCCCAGGCGAGGACCCAGCGCGGCTTGGGCGCCGGCACGCGCGCGTGGGCAAAGGCGAGCAGCGACAGGGTCGCGAACAGCACCAGTAGTGCATAGGACCGTGCCTCCTGTGCGTACCAGATGAGCAACGGGTTGCAGGCGGCGATCACGGCCGCCGTCAGCCCCACGCGGCGAGAGATCAGCTTCGCCCCGGCCCCATAGATCGCCGGGATCGTGGCCACCCCCGCCACTGCGGAGAGCGAGCGCAGTCCTGCCTCGCCGTAGCCGAAAACGTGCGCCCACGGCCAGGCGAGGAGGTAGTAGAGCGGCGGGGTGAGCTCCGTCTTCGGCACCAACCGCAGCATCGCGCTGACCGAGTGATGCACCAGCAGAACCGTGAACGACTCGTCATACCAGAAGCTCTGGTGCCCGATCCGCGTGAACCGAACCACGGCAGCTCCGACCGAGAGTCCAACGACGATCAGCATTGTCAGCTTCGTCGTCTCGACCCTTCGGCGCACCCTTACCTGTGGCGGACTCAAGCGGTCTGCGACGGTGCCAGCGCTCACAGCCGAGGCAGCTTAGCGTCGATCGGTGCAGCTGAAGCGTGCTCTAGCTGAACGCGGTGTCGGTCCGAAGTCCGGCGCAGCGAGCACGACTGGCGGCAGGGATGTGGATCGGCCGCACCTGCCATCCGGCTCCCTGGGGCTCGAACAGGACAATCGGCTTTCCCTTCCTGATCCAGGTTCTGGAGTTCCAGCCGACATCCACGACGTTCTCCCCGGTCTCCCAGGCGAGGATGCTCTGGTATGAGAGCTCGGTTACCGCTTGGCCGCAGGCCAGGATCCGCTTCGGACCGCCTTCCTTGACGATCACGCTCTGTAGCCGGTTGATCTGCCGCGCCCATGTGCGTCCGAGGATGATCCCGTTGTGCGCTAGCCGCGCGCGGAAGCGGGCGTGCGGGACTAAAGCGACGACCAGCGCGATGACCGCCAGCGGCGCTGCCCAGCGCAGCAGCAACAGCTGCCGGGGTGGCCTCGCCAGCACCCGGCCCACCGCGGCACCACCCAGAACGATCAGCACCGCGGCCGGGGTGAACAGGTAACGCTGATTGCCCGACCAACCATGGAACGCAAACACGATCTCCACCACCAGCCACACCAGGGCTGCGGCTGCCAGCAGTAGCCACGAGCGCTCTCGCCGAGCGACCGCGAACACGAGCGCAAACAGAACCGCCAGCTTCATCGGCAGCTCGTATAGGCCGAGAAAGCCGTTCAAGACCCTGGAGAGGGCGTTGACCCGAGGAACGCAGGCGCAATCACTGGCCACGTCGCCGGAGACAAACCAGCTGCGTGATGTGAGCGCCGGGACGCCGAACCACAGCGTGGGGATGAGGACCAGCCCGATCGCCACCAGAGCTCGCATCGACGGGATCGACCGCCACGCCCACAGCCCGTACAAGACCGCCAGCGGCCACGCCTCCGGGCGCCCGAGAGCGGCCAACACCAGCAACAGCCAAGCCTGACGTGGGCATCCGGCCAGCTGGCGGTCGATCGCCGCCAGGCACAGTGTCACCACCATCGCGTCGGCAGCGGCGATCAGGATCAGGTGCCAGTATCCGACGATTCCCAACACTCCGGCGCCCGCGAACATCGCCGCGGCGATCGGTGCATAGCGATGTTCGGGCCGCGGTCCGGTGAGCCTGTAGGCGATTCGTCCCGCGAACACGGCGCCCGCCAGGGCGGCGGCTACGTCGGTCACCATCCACAGCCACAGCGCGCCGCGTCCCGCCAGCAGCGCATAGGGGAACGTGAACAGGAAGGTCAGCGGCTTCCAAGAGGGGGCCGCGTCGGTGTTGAGGTGCAAATGGGCCGCCTGCCGGCCCCACACCAGCCAACCGTAGGCGTCGTAAGCGGGCCTCATCCCGGTCCAGAACACGAACACGACCGAGATCACCCCCACCAGCGCAGCCACGAGCAACCAGGGACGGAGCGCCCGTGCCTTCCCGAGGCCGGCAGCTGTCCCACCGGCCGGCCGCCGCTGCGCTGGGATCCTTGACGCTGAGATCGTCTGCTCCATCACCCGAGGCTGCAACCTAACAACGCGCTCGTCAGTTCACGCTAAACCCAGACCGACGGACGGCGAGTACCGGATCTGGTAAGAATCTTCCGCTGGAAGCCGAATCAGCGCTGTGACCTCGTGTTCTTCGGCTTCTGGCGCTCGCAGGTTCCGCTAGAGCAGTTCGCGTCGTTTTGGTCGCTCGTGGCCGACTGTCTGAAAGCAGAAGGTCGCCTCTTCTTCGTCGACGACGCTCATCGCACCCCGGACGAACACCGACTCCACCAACTGGAATGGCAGATCGAGATCACCCAAACCTGGGAGCCGTTCTTCTGGGGAGCCGCCACCCGCGACACATCGGGCCCAGACGCTCGTCCTCATTGCTCGACCTAGAAGCCGGCACGGGACCTCGTTGTCACCCCCGACCCGGGACGAGCTGAGGTGATCCCAATGAGCAACATCGCTACCTGGGCTCCACCTTCATGCGGGAGGGCTCTCGGCCTCTGAACGCGAACTGCGGATGGTGGACGGGGCCCCATCCTGGCGGGGCGCCGTCCCTCCTGCTGTGGCGCTGCCGGCTACACGGTGCGGTGGCTGACGCTATCGCCGGCGGCGAAGCCTCAACCAGCCCAGCGCCACGAGCTCATCAGTAGGTGGTTGTCGTCGTTACCCGCAGCCTGGCCGTGGTGTCAAGGCTCGGAAGCTTGGCGTTGTTGCGCGCCCTCACGCGGCAAACGGAGCCGCCGAGCGCAGATCCACGGCTGAGGATCCTGACGTACCTCCTGCCGAGTCCGGAAACCCTAACCGTGCATGAGTACCTGGCGCCCTTGTACTTGAGCGCGACCGGATATCCGACAGTGAACGTCCGGGTGGTGTGGCCGGGCAGAGTGAACGTCCTGGCGGTCGTCTTCCGGGTTCTGGCGGAAGCGCTGACGAGCGCGACGGGAGCGCCCGTCAGTGCCGTAGTGCAGGCGAGCACGGCGACCGCGCCTACGCGCGCCCTCAGGCGCACGCTCGAGCGTTTCGTGGTCCGTGGCATGAATTTCCCCTCCTCTGGTTGATGGGTGAGCGCTGATCTCGCGCCGACGGTGGCGCCCAGGTGCCAACTTATACCAGGCGTTTCAACGTGCTCACCTGGCGCCGCCCCCCAGATCCAGGTCAACGCTGGAGCAAACGCTCGACGCGGCAGGACCCTTGCTGGAACAGCGATGAGGTCGTAAACCACGAGAAGCCGAGCCTGGGAAAGCTGTGCAGCAGCACAACAGGCGAGCCGTCCGGCGGGCTACGCTCGACGCTCGCCAAGTGGATCGCGTTGATCTTCATCCCCGCGTTCCCTTACCTCAGCTTCGACGAGCGCCTTCAGCTTCGCAACCGTGCCACGGATGTCCTTGCGTAGGGAGACACCAACCACCCGATCGATTAGCAGCCCCACCACTCCCAGCGCGGGTCGGTAGGAGATGACGTGGCGATACAGCGTGCCCTCACCGGCAGGAGTGAGCGTGCACTCAAGTTCCAGGTCCTGGGCGAGGGGGATTCCGGAGCCTCCGTGAACCGTGCGACGCGGCGGATCAGCCGAGAGTACGCGCCAGCGAGAGCGCGCCGTCCACGGTCCGATGATCCGGTTGTGTTCGTCGTAGCTCACGCCCGGGTTGGCGATGTGGGCATCGACCCGAGTCACCGCGAGAGTGTTCACCACCCACTCTGCGTAGCGCTCCGTCGAGCCGATGACATCCCAGATGCGTTGCGGAGGCGCGGCAATTCGGATTTCGGCGGCGATCTCGGTCCGCTTCGCCATCGCGCACAGCCTACCTGCGCCCGACCAGCGAGCCGGCTCCGGTGGCGGCATACGAGCGCTGCCACGTTGCTCGCATTGACGCGCGCGCGATCACGCGATCGGAGGCGACATGCTCCCCGATCCAGCCGCGGGTGCTTAAGCATCATTCACGACATCGTCCACCATCGAGTGGAAGCCGCCGAGCAGAAGCAGCGCGAGTTGCTTGCATCGCTTTGCCTCCGCCAGCGCGTCGTCGTCTGTCGTTACAGCCCGAGGATCAGGTCACGAACGGCGTCCGGCTGGGATAGGAACGGGTGGTGGCCGGCGTCGAGCTCCGCGACCCTGCCTGCCCTGCGGGCGAACTCGCGTTGCAGCTCGGCGGGGGTGCCCCGGTCCTCGGCGCACACAAGGTAGGTTGAGGCCGCTTGCTGCCAGGCCGCTGACTGCACAGGCTGCTCGAGGATCGCCAGGCTTTGCCGGGCCGTCTTGCCCGCGGCCTGTCGCTGGATCTCCGGATCGCAGTCCTGGAGGAACGTCTCGGCTAGGGCGTCCGTGCGGACGGTGAACGTGCCGCCCTCCGGATCGATCTCGAGAAACGGGGCCGGCTCCTCGCCGCCGAACGAAGAAAGGCTCTGCCCGGGTTCGGGCAGGTAGCTGGACACAAGCAGCAGATGCCGCACGGATTCGACGTCGGCGGCCGCCTCCGCGGTGATGATGCCGCCGTAGCTGTGGGCGACCACAACGGTCGGCTCATCGCTGGACCTCAGCACTTGCTGGACAGCGGCGACATCCTTGTTCAGCCCCGGCCCGTGCGCGCTCGTCGGCTCACCCGTCTCGCCGCAGCTTGGCAGCGGAGGCGCCTCGCTCTCGACGCCACGCTCAGCCAGCAGCTCGGCGGTCCTATGCCACCACCACGACCCGTCCTTCACGCATGCTCCGTGCACGAAAACGACTCTCACCGCGACCTCCTCGGCTTGTTCCGATCGACTATCGACAACCATAGACGTACCGCGCGTTACGTGAAAAGATGATGCCTTGGGAAGGCGCCCACAACCCAAGATCAAGCAGCGGCTCCTCGACGCCTGTACCGACTACGCGCTTGAGCACGGCCTTCCCGACCGGCTCGGTCCACTGGCGACCGCCGCGGACACCTCGGGCCGGATGCTGATCTACCACTTCGGAACCCGTGACGGCCTGCTCCGAGAGATCCTTGGACAGGCCCGGCAGCGCCAGCTTGACGCTTTCACCAACCTCCTGCGCGTCCGACGCGAGGAGTCCTATACGGTGACCCTGAGCCACGCGTGGTCAGCGATGACCGGGCCGCAGGGCCAGCCCTATTTGCGCATGTTCAGCCGGCTGAACGACACCGCAGGCGAACCATTGTGGCCGGGCTTCCGGCGTGTCGCGACCACCGACTGGCTCGCGCCCCTCGAACAAGGCATGCGCAGCCTTGGCCGACCCCAACTGGCCACCGTCGTGCTCGCCGTCATCCGCGGCCTCCTCATGGACCTCGACGCGACCGGTGACACCGCACGCACTGACAAGGCGTTCCACGACTTCCTCACCACGATCGATAGCGCCTGACAACCGCAGGACGCGCTCCGAGAAACCGCTTCCAGCCTCGATCATCTCCACGGTCCGCTGCGGCGGCGCGCCATGTGGCAGGAGATCCTGTTGCGCTACCAGGGATCGACGTGGAAGCGCGCTGCCTCTGCCCGATCATCTCCAACCAAGACGACGAAGCACCCACAATGGCCATCGGGCAGTCTCTAGTCAGTCACCCGGCTCCTGGCGGCCCTGCATCAGCTGATTGTGGCCTGGGCGCTTCGCGTTAGCGGATTTGTACGCGTTCTGGAGAAAGCCGTGGGCAGGTGTGGCTGGACGGAGCAGTTGCTGTGCCAGGACGAGTGAGTGAAGGGGACGGCCAATTGTCGTGACAAAGTTGCCCTCCGCCCCTATCGGCCAACAAAAACTCCCCGATTTACACGGAGTTCTTGAGAGCGGCTGAAGGTGTCTGGGTTCACGACATATGTCTCAGGTGATATGTCGCTCGTGAGTCGGGACATAGGTCACAGCCGGGACGATTCGGGTTGAGTTCTCGGCGGTCGCCGTGGAGGCGCAGCCCGGAGGGCTGTGCCGCAGCGGCGATCGCCGGGCGGTGTCCGGCGGGGGGTGCGAGTGTGCGGGGATGTCCCGAGCTCGCGTTGCTGTTCTCAAGGTCTCTTCTGGCCAACTATCGGTTACCGCTGCTGCTGCTGAGTACGGGTTTTCCCGTCGGCACCTGCACCGCCTGTTGATCCGCTATCGGGAGGGAGGTCTGGAGGCGCTGGAGGCACGCTCCCGCGCGCCGTTGACTAATCCGGCTCGCACCTCGTCGGAGATCTGCCAGCGGGTGATCGAGCTGCGGGCGCAGCTGACCGCGGATGGGTTGGACGCCGGGCCGGTCACGATCGCTTGGCATCTGGAAAAGGAAGGCCGCAAGCCGCCTGCGCCGGCGACGATCAGCCGGATCTTGACGCGCGCCGGGTTGGTCTCACCGCAGCCGCGCAAACGCCCGAGATCGTCGTATGTGCACTTTGAGATGGCTCAGCCGAACGAGATGTGGCAGTCGGACTTCATCCACTGGCGGCTTGCGGATGGGACCGGGGTGGAGGTCCTGAACTGGCTTGATGACCATTCCCGGTACTTGCTCTGCTGCACCGCTCATGCCCCGGTGACCGGTGAGGCGGTCGTGGCTGTGTTCCTTGAGCTGATCGAGCGATACGGCCCGCCGGCCAGCACGCTGACTGATAACGGAAGCGTCTACACCTCGCGGTTCACCGGCGGGCGCAACGCCTTTGAATACGTGCTGCGGCTGCTCGGTGTGCGTCAGAAGAACGGATCGCCGGGCCACCCACAAACCCAGGGCAAGACCGAACGGTTCCACCAAACGCTGCAACGGTGGCTAGGCGCCCGACCAGCCGCCCAGACCATCCAAGATCTACAGGCCGAACTCAACGAGTTCACCGGGCACTACAACGAGCAGCGCCCCCACCGCGCCCTGCACCGAAGAACCCCGGGCGAGACCTACCGTGCTACCCCCAAAGCCGCTGCCCGCCAGCCCACGCCCCCAGGGCCACTACCGGCTGCGCTACGACCGGCTGGACACCAGAGGCAAGATGACCATCCGCCGCGCCGGCCGGATGCACCACCTCGGCGTCGGCACCGCCCACGCCCGCAAACGCGTCCTCGCACTCGCCGACGACCACCAGATCACCGTCACCGACCTAACCACCGGCGAGGTCCTCTCAGCCCACCTGATCAAGCCGCACAACACCTACTGGCGCAACCAAAACAAACACCCCGGCCGCTGGCCGGGCTCCCGCAAATGGACCGATGTCCCGAGACACCTGAGACCCATGTCCCGAGACATCACAGAGAGCGGCTGAAGGGACTCGAACCCTCGACCTTCTGCATGGCAAGCAGACGCTCTAGCCAACTGAGCTACAGCCGCAAGTGGCAGCAGATTCTAGCTGCGCCGGACGGCGACGATGCCCCCGCTCTCAGGCGGCCTCGCGCTCGCGGCGGCGCAGGCGCTCCGGAAGCAGCGGCACCAACACCCGCCGGGCGTATTGCGCGCCTCCGCTCAACACCAGCTGGCGTGCCGGATCCCAGCTCAGCCGGTACTCGTGGCGCAGGCGCGTCGGGAGCAGCCCGACGGTGATGAAGTTCGACAGCTCGAGCAACGGACGTGCGGCCACCGGCACGGGCGGACGGAGCACGATCTCGATCGACAGCTCGCGCGCGCGGTCGGTGACGAACAGGTCGGGCCCCTGAAGAGTCGTCTGCATGTAGCTGTCGAAGGAGTCGATATCCCTCGGCATGTCTCGCGTCCGCAGTCCGAACAGCCGGCCGAGGACCGTGAAGTCACGCCAATATCGATCACGCTCCTCCCAGGAGAGGGGGCGTACGTAGCGGTCGTGCACGAGCAGGTTCGAGTCGGCCAGCGAGGCGAGGATCCAGAGCAGCAGCTCCGGGTCATCGGCGGCGTAATCAGTGCCGGCGGGAAAGCGGCCACCGGTCACCGGCAGCCGTCCTCGCACTCGGTGGTGGATGGCGCGTACTCGACGGGTCATCTCATCCGCGCGCTCCCGGGGGCCAAAGGCCACCGCCTCGAGCACCTCGGCGGTACGGCGCAGGCGGGCGTACGGGTCATCGAGTGCCCCGGTCTGGGCGAAGAAGCCCTCGAAGGCCACCGGATGAGCGGCCATCAACAGCAGCGCCCGCGGGCCTGCGAGGGCGACAAGACGCTCACGCTGGACGCGGCGCAGCATCGAGTCGTCGTCGAAGTAGCCAGCGGATTTCATCGCGCAGTCCAAGTTCAAGGTACTCCGGGCAGCCACCGGACCCAGCGCCTGACGGCCAGCCACCGGCATCCGCTACCCCGGAACCGAGCGGCGAACCAGGCCGGGCGGTCCGCCGCTAGCGCGGCGGACCGTGGCCCGGCCGGATCAGCGGCGTCGGCTCCGCCGCGACGGGCCCCGGTGCAGCCAGCGTCAGCGTGCGCTGCTCCATCGGCTCGATCCACAACTCGTAGACGAGCACACGCACGGTGGCCAGAATCGGCACGGCGACGATCAGTCCGATGAACCCGAACAGTCGCTCGACCGCCACCACCCCGACCGCAACCGCCGCCGGATGGAGTTCCACCGCTCGCGCCATCACCAGCGGCTGGATCAGGTTGCCTTCGGCCTGATGAGCGCCAATGTAGATGGCGGTCACGAGGATCGCCTTGCCCGGGGAGATCGTCAGCGCGAAGAGGATCGGGGGGATCGAGCTGGCCAACGCACCGAAGTAGGGGACGATCATCGCGATCGCGGTGAAGATGGCGAAGAAGGCGGCGAAGTCAAGCCCCACCAAGCGCAGACCGAGGTAGGTGAGCGTCCCCAACAGCAGCATGCCCACGACCAGGCCCCGCAGCCATCCGAGATACGCCGTGCGCAGCCGCTCCAGGATGTGCTTGGCCTGGGGACGCCGGCGCGGAGGCACGGTTCGCAGCAGACCCTCGACCAGCGGCTCGGGCTGAATCGCGGTGTAGACCGCGGTCAGCAGCACCACGACAATCGCTGCCAGCGCCGCGGCGACGCTGGTGCCGATCGAGGCGATTGGCCCAAGCAGCCGTGAGGGATGATGGGTGTACCCGTTGACGAACTGCTGGATCTGCCGCCCGGTATTGCTGGGCGAGTTGCCGGTCAGGTGGCCTAGCTTGTGTCGCAGCGAGTCGACGATGCCGGGAAGCGAATTTACGAATCTGTTGATCTCGTGCGTGAAGACTGGAATGATCGCCGTGACAAGAAACGCCAGCAGCCCGAGGCCAATCAGCAAGCCGATCAGGACACCAATCGCGCGCGGGATGCCCACACGTGCCAGCGCAGTGGCGACGGCTCCCAGCGGTAGCGAGAGGATCACCACGATCAGGACTGCCAGCACGAGCGTGATCAGCTGCTGGAAGACGAGGCCCGTCACCACCAGCCCAAACGCCAGCAGCACCGCGCGGTAGATCGCCGCCGGGGTCAGCTTTGTTTCGCCCACTCCCTCACTGTCTTCCCGTTGGCGCTGATTTGCACTCAGCGCCACCTGGAGCGCGATGAACGCCGCAGTCGGCTACCGGGCGGTCGCGCTCGCCGCAGCCCTGCTGCTGACTGCGCTGCTGGTCGAGCAGCTGATCACGCTGCTGCTGGCGCTGGCGGTAACCGTGATCATCTCGCTGCCTCTGGCGGCGGCCGCGGACATGGCCCAGCGCCGAAGGCTGCCTCGCGCACTCGGTGCCGTGGGGGGATTGCTGGTGGCGATCGGCGCGATCGGCGGCCTGGTGTTCGCCGTGACCCCATCGTTCGTGAGCCAGACCAAGCAGTTCGCGACCAACCTGCCCCACACGATCGCCAGCGCCGAGCGCTATCTGCACGGCGTTACCGGCACCAGCACCAAAGCCCTGTCGAGCGATCTGACCCACTTCGTCCGGAACTACACCTCTCACCCACAGCGCCTGGTTTCCCCGCTTGAGAGCATCGGCCTCAGCCTCGCCGGGATCATCGCGGGCCTGGTGGTGGTGCTGATAAGCGCTCTGTATATCGCCATCGATCCGGATCCGCTGGTCGGCGCCGCGCTGCGCATGCTGCCCGCTCAGTACCGGGGGCTGGCCCATCAGATCATGGCTCGAGTGCGTACGGCGTGGCTCGGATGGCTGCTGGCGATCGCCATCGACATGGTGGTGCTGGGCGGATTGCTGTACCTGGGGATGAGGATCGTCGGCCTGGGGTTCGCGCTGGGCTTTGCCGTGTTCTCGGCCCTGCTGACGGTGATCCCCAACTACGGCTCGATCATCAGCGCCGTCCCGCCAGTGCTGTTCGGTCTGGCCATCTCCCCAGGCAAGGCGCTGCTGGTGCTCGCCGTGTACGTGATCGTCAACCAGATCGAGGGCAACCTGATCTTGCCGCTGGTGATGGCGCGCACGGTCGACATGCACCCGGCACTGGTGGCCATCGGCGTGCTGGTGATGGCACAGCTGTTCGGGCTGATCGGGGTGATCATCGCGATCCCGCTGATCTCCCTGGTCATCATCCTCGTCCAGGAGCTGTGGGTCAGACCTCAGGAGACGGCGGCGCTCGCGGTGGTCGAGCACCCGGGGCCGGTCGCGCCGGACACCACCTGAGAGTCGACAGCCGACCGGGCCGTCCCCCGCTCGATGCCCTGAGAGCCGACCAGGGCCCCGGCTCCACATGCGGCTGGTAGCCCCCACGTAGGAGCTCAGGGATGAACGCTGGGCCGCAGGCGACGGACGATCCGGGCCAGCTTTCCCCGCCCGCTGGCCGCGACTCCCGTTACGCCGAGCAGGAACACGAACACCCCACCGAGCGTCAGCACCACCGCCGCCACCACCGGCCACCGTCGCTGCAGAAACTCGCGGCCTTTGGTCAGCTTGGCCTCGGCCCGGTCGCCGGCGATCAGCAGCGTGACGAGGATCGCCAGGAGCGGCAGCACGAAGCAGATGTTGAACACGGCCAGTAGGACCGCCTGACCGACCGCATCGCTGCCGGAGCTGAGGGTGGCGGCGATCGCGGCGAAGTAGGGGAATGCCGTCGGTAGCTCGATCATGACGATCGTCGCGCCCAGCAGCAGGCTCGATTTGTGCTCCGAGTTCGGATCCGGAAGGTCCTTCTCGGCCAACCGGTCCCGATGGCGCCACGACAGCGTGCCGGCGGTGATCATCGCCACGCCGAGGCCGATCTCGATCCAGTGCCTGGCCCCAGGACCGATGGCTGGTATCAGTGACAGCAGCAGTCGCCCCGGCCCCAGCGCGACCGCCACCCCAGCGGCCAACTGTACGACAAAGATCGCCAGCGAGAACTCGAGTACGCGGATCCGAGGTCGCTCGCCTGAGGCGAGAAACAGGGCGGGGGCGATCGTAGAGGGATTGAGCGAGTCGGCCAACGCCAGCGTTGCCACCACTCCCATCACGCGCAGAGGCGTCATGGTCCATCACCGCTGCTCGACCGGTACGTATAGTGACCCAGGGGGACCTCGGCGCGCTCGCCACGACTCGGCAACGCTTGACCCTGCTTCGTCGAAGTGGGACAGAGTTGCCGTGATACGTACCCTCAGTTGGGACAATCAATCACGAACAAGCAGTTCCCGCGCCAGAAGTGGCACATCCCATCTGAATGCGAGTCACGAGCGATGGCCAGTTGGGGTTTGCCTATCCGATCGCTCGACGATGACCAGGTCCTGGAAGCTGCGTCCCGGCCGGCCAGACCACGATCCGGGGAAGACCTGATCGCTGAGACGCAAGTCGTATTCGCCCAATCGCTCGCGGAGCCAACGCATCTCGTAAGCCACGGCCGACTCCGGCGCCGCGGGATCGGCTACCAGTGCCGCTCCTGCGCTTGGAGAGAACGACAGGGCCGCGGAGCGTTCAGGCGGCTGGGCAGGGTCGATCAAGAACCAGGTCGCGAGCAACCGGCCGCCCGGCGCAAGCACGCGCGCAGTTTCGGCGAGGTAACGGCTTGCGGTGTCCTCGAGGAGGTGGGTGAAGACGGAAGTGGCGATCGCGAGATCAAACGAGCCGTCGGGATAGGGAAAGCGGAACTCCGAGGCCGACGCCTGGCCACCTGGGTTGTATACGGAGTTGTAGAGGTCGACGTGCGTGAAGCGAAACGGGACCGGCGTTCTGCCCTCGTAGTGGGTCTGACACCACGAGATGCCTTGGCGAACGATGTCGAAACCGTCGTACGAGCCGTTCGGGGGCCGCAGTTCACGCGCCAGCACGCGCGCCATGCGGCCGATCCCACAGCCAATGTCGAGTACGCGGTCAGACGGCTGCAACCTGGCCAGGTCCCGAAAGTGACCGAGGAACTCCTCTCCAGTGGCCCGGAAATCGGAATCTCCGACGAAGTTCAGGCGGCGCGGAGGGGTCAGCGGATCCCGGCGGCCCAGCAGCGTCTCCGCCGTATCGGCTAGTCGCAGTCTCGCGGAGACAACGGCTCGAGAAGTGCCTATCCGCGCGATCATCCGCCAGGCATCACGGGATGGGGTCTGAGAGGGGCAACCATGGGGCACAGGCCGAGCAGCGAGGCTAGGCCGCCGCCGGGTTATACCAGTGAGGTGAGAACGTAGGGCGAGGCGGGCGGGTAGCGCTTGGTTTGCGCTCCCCGTTCCCGAGACGGTTCAGAGTTCCAGCCGCATCGTTGCCCAACTCGCGAGTTCCGCAGCGAGCGTGTGTCGATCGCCGCGGGATCAGTGCGCGTGCCCGTCGGCGCCAGAGTGGGGGTGGCGGTGGGAGTGAACGTGGTCCCCGTGGCTGTGGAGCTGCTCGTGGCGGGTTCTCTGTCCTTGCTTGCCGACTGAGTTCGCTTGGTGATGGTCGCCGGTTTCGGCGAGCCCGGCTCGATCTACAGCGAGCGAACCTGGGTGAGCAGCGCATTGTTCGCAGATCCCGACGATCGCGAAGTGGGTGAAGCGGACCTCGTAGCCGAGCTCTTGGCTGATGTGAGCGCGCACGGAGTCAAGGCGATTCGGCGACACCGCGGTCACCTTGGCGCAGCGGTCGCAATAGAGATATTCGACTTCGTGGTCGGCGACCAACATGTAGAGGCCAGGTGAGTGCCCCAGGTGGATGTGACGGACGACACCGTGCTGCTCCAGGACCTCCAGGTTTCGGTAGACCGATGACTCGTCGATCGCCAGCTCACGGGCGAGTCGCGCCGCAGACACCGGACCGTCGGCGGAGAACAACGCCTCGAGCACCAGCCGGCGAGGCGTGGATAGCCGCAGCCCCGACTCGCGCAGCGCCCGGACGGCATCGTCGAGATCAGCGAACGCCAGCGGCGGGGTGTCAGGCGAGACAGTCATCGCCTCGATGATTCTCGCGCACCCGGCACACGATCGACGTTGGCCAGAGGGAGATCCCTTTCGATCGGAGGACCAGGCTCGGAGCTTTCGCCCTAACCAACTGATCCGGTGTCGCCGAGGTGCGCGCTCCAACGCTCCTCGATCCTGCCGAGGCGCCAGACCGAAAGGGCAATCGCCCAGGTGGCGACGAACATGCCCACGATTACGAAGCCGAGGAAGTTGATGTTGATGTTCTCAAACCAATCCCAGAACGAGCCCGAGAGATTGAGCTCTGAGGCGATCAGCCCGCCGATTTCGATCGTGCCGATCACCAAGGCGACGGCGACCGACAGGCCCGTGATGGTGATGTTGTAGAAGACCTTGCGAACCGGTTTGGAGAACGCCCACCCGTAGGCGAAGTTCATAAAGGAACCGTCGATCGTGTCCATCAGCGACATCCCCGCGGCGAACAGGATCGGCAGGCAGAGGATCGCGTAGAACGGCAGCCCGGCCGCGCCCGCGGAGCCGGCGATGACCAGCAGCGCGACCTCCGTCGCCGTATCGAACCCGAGTCCGAACAGCACGCCGACGGGATACATCTGCTGAGGCTTGGTGATCGTCTTGGTCAGGCGTCCGAGGAAACGATTCATGAACCCACGCTTCTGCAGCTGCTGCTCGAGCGACTCCTCGTCGAACTTGCCGCTTTTCATTTCGCGGAAGACCTTGATGATCCCGATCAGAACCACGATGTTCAGCGCAGCGATGACGTACAGAAAGCCACCCGAGACCCCGGTGCCGATGTAGTTCGTCGTCTGGTGCAGGGTGGAGTTGTCGTTCTTGACCGGCCCATCGAGCGAGCGGACTCCGATCGAGATCAAGAACGCGAGCGCGAACACGATCGTCGAATGCCCGAGCGAGAACCAGAACCCCACGCTCAGCGGCCGCTTGCCCTCCTGCATCAGCTTACGCGTGGTGTTGTCGATCGCCGAGATGTGATCGGCGTCGAACGCGTGACGCAACCCCAGCGTGTAGGCGGTCACCCCGATTCCGACCGAGAACACGCCGGCACTCCCAAGGCGGTAACGACTCGGAGCCACCAGCGCAATCAGCGTGACAAAGCCGAGCACATGCAGCGCCGCGACCGCCAGCGTCATCATCACCATCGTCTGGCGCTGTCGAGGCTCGAGTGAAGTCCAGAACATCCGCAGCCCCGGCCGCCGCCCCGCCCGAAGCCTCGCCACCTCCATCGGCCGCTCACTTTCTCTCAGCGCACTGCCCGGTTGTGGGCTCCGCGTCAGTCGCGCACCGTAACCCCACCTACCCGTAATTGCAAGGTGCTCTGAATTACCCGCGCAGAGACCGCCTGAGCTCCGCGAGCGTCTTGCCATGCTCGCGCGCGATCTGGCGAAGCGTCTTTCCCGAGCCGAGCTGCACGCGCAATTGCTCGGGTGTGATGCGGAGGTAGGTCGCGGCCGCGTTCAGCAACCGGGGGCTCTGCAGCGCACCCAGACCACGCCGCGGCGCCGGAGTCGTTGGCCCGATCAGGTCGGTCCGCGGGTGGATCGAGAGCAGGAGCGGGGCGAGCGGGGCCTGTGAGAAATCGAACTCGCGCACCAGGTCGCCGAGCTGCGAGGCGTCCTCGCGCACGGTCGGCCGCGGGTCGGGGCGACCATCGGTGTTTGGATCCAGGCGCTGGCCTCCGAGGAAGTCGTCCTCGATGAACTTGATGTACGCGTCGAAGCTGAGCGTCTGGTGGTCGATGTAGCCCCGCCGGGCGAAGGGGCTGATCAGTAGTCCGGGAACGCGAAGGCCGTAGCCGTTCTCGTCGACCCTCGGCGGCCCCACGTGGTCGTAGAAGCCGCCCCAGTCGTCCCAGGTGAGAAAGATCGCCGTGCTGTCCCAGTCGGGGCTTCGCATGATTGCGTTTATCAGGCCGGTGACGTAGCTCTGGCCTGTGCTGACGAGCGCGGGCGGATGCTCGGAGACGGCGCCGTTGGGGACGACCCACGACACTGCGGGCAGGGTTCCTGCCTCGGCCGCGGCAAAGAAGTTACCCAGGGACTGAATGTTTCCGGTCTGGCCGTCCTGCCGGACGGTGTCGAAGTACGGCAAGGGATTCCAGATACCGGGGGTCCTCCGACCCTGCGCGACGGGAGCGCAAGACATGGCGGCGTTGTTCTCGCAGTCGGGTTGGGTGCCCGTCAAAACGTAGTAGGCCCAGCTGGAGTCGTGCTTGTGCAGCAGGTAGGTGAGGTCAGTCCAGGCGTAGTCGGGAGGCGTCGGCACGGACATGCGGTGCTTGCGCCCGAAGTCGGTTGGGTTGCCGGGGCTCTGGAGCGCGTTCGTGCAGCTCATCGGATCCCCGTGCCGGGTGCAGTGCGCCGACCAACCCGACACCAGGAACAGATGCGCCGGCAGGCTCCACGACGAGTTTGACTCGAACATGTGATCTTGAAGCACGAAGTCGCGCGCGTAGGTCCAGTAGCTGGGGATGTCCGAGCCGTCGTGGTAACCCATCACGTCGGCCCTCCCACCCGAGCTTCCGCATGCCGGGTTGAAGCTTTGCTCGCACCCGATGAGTCCCTGCTGCTGCTGGGCCACAAACCCGTCCATCATCCCGCCGTTGATGTCGGCGGCTGCACTGCTGGCGCCGTGCGGACCGCCGAGGTTGCGGTCCTGGCGGTCGTGGAACGGGCGCACGCAGCGGGCGGTCCGGGGATCGGGGATACAGACGGTTGGCAGGCCGCCGCTCATCGGGATTCCGTCCGCGCCGGGGTAGGTGCCAAAGTAGGAGTCGAAAGAGCGGTTCTCCTGCATGATCATCACGACGTGACGGATCTTGTGGATCCCAATCAACGCGACCGGGGTGGTCGACGAGCCGGTCGTGAACTCGTCGTGCTGAACGCGGTGCGTGGAATGACCTCCGCAGCCAGCGGCGAACAGCACGCACGCCAGGAGCCAGCCCGCGCCGCCCGCCAGGAACCGCACGCCGTCACTCAAGCGAGTGATCCTATGGCAATGCAAATCCGGTTCTACCTGGTAGACCCTCATGGGAACTTGTTCACCCGCGGCGATAAGGAGGCTGCTGGATGTGGCACAACATGTTCGCGCCAGGCGCCCGCGTCGGGCAGGTGATTGGCGGCGGACAAGGGCAGACTACGGTGATCGGCGGCGGGCAAGGGCAGACTACGGTGATCGAGCGCCTTCGATGAAAGCCGTCACCTATCAAGCCCCCGGCGAGGTCCGGGTCGACGAGCGTCCCGAGCCGGACCTGGAGTCTGCCCGCGACACGGTCGTTGCGATCACGGCGAGCGGGATCTGCGGCTCTGACCTGCACATCTATCACGGCCGGGTGAAGATCGAGCCCGGGTTCACGATCGGACATGAGATCGTCGGGACGGTCCTCGCCGCAGGCGATGACACGACCGTCAACCCCGGCGATCGTGTGCTCGGCTGCTTTCACACCGCGTGCGGGACGTGCTTCTTCTGCGTGCGCGGCGTCTACCACAAGTGCGACCGGCAACGAGTGTTTGGCCACGGCGCGCTGCTCGGCTCCCTCCAGGGAACCCAGGCCGAGCAGGCGCTGGTGCCAGAGGCAAACCTGACGCTCCGCCGAGTGCCCGACGGCGTCAGCGACGAGGCTGCGCTGTTCGCCGGCGACGTCATGGCCACTGGCTACCACGCGGTGCTCGAGGGCGATGTTAAACCCGGCGACAGCGTCGCCGTACTGGGCCTCGGCTCGGTCGGACTGTGCGCCGTCCAGGTCGCGCTCGCCAGCGGCGCCGGACCAGTACTGGCGATCGATACCGTGACCCATCGGCTGGATATGGCCCGGCGCTTCGGCGCCCTCCCGGTGCACCTGACCGACGAGAGTCCTCGCGACGCTGTCAAGCGCCTGACGTCGGGGCGCGGAGTGGACGCCGCGATCGACGCCGTTGGCCACCCGGATGCGCTCGACCTGGCGCTGCGGCTCACGCGCAAAGCCGGCACCGTGGTCGCGATCGGCGTCTATGCCGAACCGTGCCAGATCCACATGGGACTGATCTGGATCAAGGCGCTGACGCTCAAGACCGGGCACGCGAACGTGATCGCCCACGTCGACCGGGTGCTGACGATGCTCGCGGCCGGAACGCTTGACCCAACTCCGCTGGTCACACACCACATGCCACTTGACCAGGCCGCTGAGGCGTACGCGATCTTCGACCGGCGTGAGGCGCTGAAAGTCGTCCTCCACCCGTGACTGGGAAGAACCGGGGTCGACGCTTGTCGCCTGCGAGTCCGCACTGGTAGCCGACCTAAGCCGCTACCCACCAAGGGACGGCTGACGTCGTCGGCTTCGCCCCAGTCACCCGCCGAGGGCGCAGCGGGCCATATGCGGCGGCCCTTGACGTGTGCGCATCCGAGCAAATCCGGGTACTAAACATCGAATGGGAGCCCACACCAGAAGAAGGATCGTCGACCTGAGGACGCCATTCGCGGTGCTGAGCGGGGTACTCGTACTGTCGGCGTGTGGAAGCAGCGCCTCAGTGAACAGCGCTCAGAGCAACAAGGGCGTGCAGCAGACGGAGACCACGGTTGAGAAGCAGGTGAGCAAGTGCATGCCCACGAGTGGCGGAGCGCCTGACCCGCTGCTGCTCAGGCGGCACGCCGAGCGAGCCAGGTTCGCGGCCTGTACCGGCGTGGCGAGAAATGCTAGGAGCTTTGACAAATGCGCCTTCAAGGTGGTCCTCGGCGGCCTGCCGACAGTCGCCAGGCTGGAGAAGGGCTTGACCGCCTGCGTGGAGCAGAACGCCTGAGCAGCGTCGGCACGCCGCCGACGCGGCACAAGAGCCTTCTGCGGCGCTACATCGAGCGCCGCAATCGCTACATCGTCGAACGGCGACTGCCGCGATTCACCGAGCGCCCAATCGACTGGACGACCAATGTCATCCACACGCTGCTCTACCGGGTCGCCTTCGCACATGTCGGCAAGCTCGCGGTCATCGCGGCCTACTACCTCCTCACGCAGACGCTCACCGGACAGCACACGACAATCTTCCAGCAGCATGTGCACCTGCCCGACGTCAAGAGCACGTGGGATCATCTTCTCACTCGCGACTTCAGGCACGGCGGTCTGGTGCAGGCCATGTCTCAACGCGCCTGGAATCCGCTGAGGCACCTGATCCGCGGCGTGTATGAGGGGATCTTCGGCATCCTGCTGTTCCGGCAGATCGGCTACGACGTGCTCCGAGCCCGAGCCAGGCAACGCGAAGCGTCGGCGCTTGACCGGTTCGTCATTCGCTTCATGCCCTTTGTCGCCAACAAGCATCAGGGCCGCCAAGTCACGCCGCTGCAGTACCTGGCGCTGCCGATCGTCATCACGGTGGCGGCGATTCCCGGCGTGGCGATCGGCTACGGAATCGTGCAACTCCTACACCACGTCGCGCATGCCACCTGGCTCTCGCCGCACCTCAGCGCCCACCGCTCGTTGGCGGCCAAGTTCTACGCCGACGACTACGACGCGGTGATCGTCGGCATCTTCGCCGGATTGACCGGGCTGGTGCGCTACGTGATCAACCCGATCCTGCACGCGAACACCATGTACTTCGCGCGGCGCCGGGTTGTCAGAGACAAGCAGGGGGCATGGTGGCATCCTCCGGCCTATCGTCTACTGGTCGACGACCTCGCCCGATACGAGGGCGGTCAGGAAAGGGCCCGAGCGGCTCTCGATGCCCACAGCAACGCGGCGAGCGTGATCCTCATCGGCGGCTGGGTTGTCATCTTCGCGCTCGCCGGATACGGCTACTACGTCATTCGGTACATAGCCTGAAGAGGCGACGACCGGAATCGAACCGGTGTAGACGGCTTTGCAGGCCGCTGCGTAGCCACTCCGCCACGTCGCCGCGGCTGAGAAGCCTAGCGCTGGTCGACGCCTCGATCGTCTTCCGCGGCGATGAGCACGATCAGCCGGCGCGCAACAGCACCGCGTTACCCGAGGGGTCCCGCACGAGGTCGCCGGTTGGTGCCGGCTCCGCCTGGAACCCCGCTCCCCGCAGGCGCTCGAGCGCCCGCTGGTGCTCGTCCTCGCCGGCCAGCAGGATCTCGTAGTAGCGCAGCCCGAGCGCGCCGGCGGGCGGGGGAGAGGCGCCGGCGCTGTGCCAGGTGTTCATCCCGATGTGGTGGTGGTAGCCGCCGGCGGAGACGAACAGCGCTCGCGGGTACAACCGGACGGTGACGTCAAACCCGAGCACGCCGCTGTAGAACGCCTCGACCTGCTCGAGCTCCGAGACCTGCAGGTGGACGTGCCCGATTCTTGTTTCCGGCGGTGCGGGCTCGGGGAGTCGGTCCCGGTCGGGGAGCTCACCGAGGATGTCCTCGAGGTCAAGCGGGAGGGTTGACATCTCCAGCTGATCACCGCTGCGCGGCCACTGCTCTCGTGGACGATCGCGATAGATCTCGATCCCGTGGCCATCGGGGTCGGACAGGTACAGCGCCTCGCTGACGAGGTGATCCGAGGCTCCGTCCAACGGCCACTTCGACCGGGCCAGCCGCACCAGCGCCCGCGCCAGGTCCGAACGTGTCGGCAGCAGCATCGCCAGGTGGTAGAGACCGGTAGCCGGTCGGTGCAGTCGGGAGGCGGAGCTGTCGCCGGAGAGCTCGATCAGCGTTGGACCTGACCCGGCTCGCAGCGCCAGGCCGCCGGCATCCTTCTCGCGGGCCTCGAGCCCCAGTACCCGCTCATAGAAATCCCGTGATCGCTCGAGGTCATGGACCGTAAGTGCCACCGCCCCAATGCGCGTCGCCGCCGCGATCGACTTGGCCGGGAGCGTTTCGCCGGGCGCAGCCATCATCGTCACTCCACCGAGCAGGTGCCGGTCCCACCGCGCCCGGCAGCCGGGCCAGCAGGGCAGCCAGCTGCTCGATCTCCTCGGGGCTGAAGTGAGCCAGGAACAGCCGCTGGATGCTGGCGAGGTGACTCGCGCCCGCCTGGCGCAGCTTCTCGTAACCTGGCTCGGTGAGACGAGCGTAGGAAACTCTGGCGTC
This sequence comes from uncultured Solirubrobacterales bacterium, assembly GCA_963787535.1. Taxonomy (GTDB): domain Bacteria; phylum Actinomycetota; class Thermoleophilia; order Solirubrobacterales; family Solirubrobacteraceae; genus Palsa-465. Next base: position 421,809 of record CAWBDB010000005.1, on the reverse strand, counting down.
GCTGGGGCAGGCGACCCTCTCGACCAGGGCCTCGCCCACCAGTCCATCCACCAGTCGAGTGATTCCCGAACGCGTCAGCATCGTGCTCTCGGCCAGCGCGGACATCGCCAGCCGGCGGTCCGGCGCTTGGGCGAGGTAGAGCAGCACCTCGTAGTCCCGGGTGGTCAGGGTGCTCGGCGACGAGCTCGGCGTCGAGGTCGCGGAGAATCGTGGCATGGCTCTTGAGGTAGCTGCGCCACGCTTGCAGCGCCGCGCCCTCCAGCCGCGGAGATGTGATCACTTCCATCATCAACCTAATTCTAGTTGACAGGTCAACGGACGTTCCCGGTCGTACCGCGTCGCCTCACCTTCGGGCCGGCTCATCGACAGAGCGCGGGGTGAAAGCTGCCGCTGACGCGGAAGACGAACTCGCCCGGGACCGGATTGAGGACGAGCGTGGCCGCGGGATCGTCTTTGGTCCAGGCGACCGGGATCGCGGTCGTGGGCGCGGGCGTGAGGACAACATACCCGTAGCTTCCGTGGTTGAGCACGGTGCGCCAGGCGTTGCACCGCTGCGGACGATGCTGGGCATCCGCTGTCCCTCTTGACGCACGCCTTGGACAACGAGAAACCTCAGAGGGGCAGCGAATGCCTTCGCTGCCCGAGCCTCAACCCCTGCTGCGTCAGCACGATCCCACGGTGGAGCCTCTCGCGACCGATTCGGGACCGCGTGCGAGCTGGACGTTGTGCCATCACGCTAGCTGGATCTGTGCTGAAGGGGAGCCCGCAGCTCATGCTCGCTAGCAGCAGCAAGGCTCGCCGCCCCGGCATCGAGAAGGCCCAAAGCTTCATCCAGCTTGCTGCCAATCAACGGCTCTTCTTCCCGAGAACTGGGAGGAAGCCTTCGCTCAGCGGGCGGCTCGAATCGTCTATGAGGAGACGCTTTCGGCCGCGGTTCGGCTGGCGGGTTCGGCGGAGGCAGGAGAGACTCCGCCTTCTTGATCTGCGCTGGCGCCGCCTCAATCCTCGCTTCCAATCGCAGGAGCTGAGCGCCAAACACCCGAGCCTGAACTGAACCGTGGATGACGGTGCCCGCCGATAGACGGGAACCACCGGGAACAAGCGTGCCGCCGGTCGACGGAACGGCCCCTGAAGGCAGGCCGGTTGGCCGCGCATAACCATCGTCAATGGGTCGCTCGGGTTTTGCTCGACGTAGCTTGAGCACGGGCTCTCACGATGCCTCGGGCCTCGACTCTTCATCAGCGTCGCGACTGAAAGATGCAGTGTCCCGCTCAGCATTTTGGGCCTTCCCCATTTCATTCTCGCGCCGGCGTACTGAGGAGACCGCCGCGCTGCCGAGCCCGATGGCCAAGGCACCCCCAACCACGATCAGCCCGCCACGGATTGGCGCCATCCCGGCCGACTTCTCCACCTTGATTGAGCGGCTCGTCTTCGCTGCATCGACAGCGTCTATCGTTGCGTCAACCGCGATGCGGGCCGCGTCTACTGCCGCCAAGCTTGAGCCCAGAACACGCGGGAGGCTGCTTACGACATCCGGCACCCTCTCCCAGCCGCCGCTCTTACCGTGCCACAGATCACGTGGATTCATCCTTGCGTCCTTTCCGATCCTTCACGCCCGACGTCTTAGCGATCGCGGTAACCAATTCGGCCTTGCTCATCGTCGTGCGTCCATCAATGTCCATCGCTGCCGCCAGGTCGAGCAACTCCGCTTTGGTTTGCGAGTCTAGGTCAGGACCAAGCTTGTCACTCTGGATCTCTCGAGCGGTGCGCTGCGCTGTCACCGTAGCTTGCTGACCGACGCGCTCCGCCGCGCGCACTTTGGCTTCAGCGTCCTTTACCTGCTCGCTTGCGTCCGCTTGTAGCTGCTGCGCGGCCTGGCGCGCTTCTTCGGCAGCCGCAACCGCTGCGTTCGTTGCCTCCTGGGCGAGCCGTCTGGCCTCTTCGAGTTGATGCGCGGCCTCCGCGACGAGCTCCTTAGCATGCGCTTGGGCCCGCTGCGCTTCGTCGCGTGCAGCCTGTGTCTCCTCCTGAACCTCGCGCTCGGTGGTCTGCAGCTCCGCGTCGGCGTCTGCGCGCACTGTCTCGACTTCCCGCTTGACTGCTTCCTCTGCAGCGCGACGAGCTTCCGCCTCACGGTCTCTGACGTGCTGATCGGCCTCTCGCCTCGCTAGCGAGAGGCTGGCTTGGCCGGCTTGAGCCACCTGACGGGCATGCTCGGATTGGTCTTTGGATACCCGCGAGGCTTCGAGTGCCTCAGCCTCGAGCTCTTGCGCTCTCTCTGCAGCGGCTCGGGCTCGATTCATTCGACCTTCGACGGAGTCTTCGGGAGGCAAGACATCGCCGACCGGCGACCTGACGGCTCGCACATTGTCACGGGCCCTGTCCATGAAGGACCAGCTAGTGCGGCGGCTGCGGCTGCTCTCGTTTACGGTACGTGCCCGCTGCATCAGCCACGAAGCGTTTTCGGGTAGGTCGGCTAACCCAGTCTTAAGCCGGTCTGACAGCCACTGCATCGGACGGGCACGACTCATACGTCCTCCTCCCGCACTCCATCTGATCAACGCCTGATCCTGTCTGACCAGAACCTACCTCATGCAGCTGGTAGCTGCGCGTCACCTGGCTTGCGCAGAGCCTCCAGAGGGTCGCTTCTCGGGACCAGCCGTACACGCCCCTACTGAGGACGCAGCCGTATCGGGTCATCAGCACCCGCTGGCGTGATCCAGTGCTTGCATCAGCCCGATGGCGGATGCGAATGCCGTTGGGATTCCGCGTCATGGGGGAAGCCGGCGGACCGAGAGTACGAGCTGAGCGCAGGGCTCGGTGAGCTCGGATGCGGTGTCGGCTGCGGGGCCGCGCTCGAGCTGTTGCGTGACGAGCCCGACTATCCCGGCAATCACCGCGATCCAGCACGGCGTCGAGACCCAAGAGCATCACCGATGAGGAGGCGCCACAGTACCTCGGCTAGGGTCTGCTGGTGCCAGGCCCGTACCTGCTCGCGTCGCCCGGATCTTCGAGGCCGCCAAAGAAGGCGCTGCGCTCGTGAAGATCAGGTGCGTAGCGCCGCCGCCGTCGTCGTCGGGGCGCAGCTCGACGGTGGTCAGCGACACGGAGGTCAAGCGGCCGTCGAGGAGCCTGTCGTAGGCGAAGACGATCCCTAGGCGAATCCCCTGCACACCGGAGTGGACGATGCTGGGCTCGAACCAGCGACCTCCGCCTTGTCGAGGCGGCGCTCTCCCAGCTGAGCTAATCGTCCGGGAGGCATAAATGTAGCTCTAATAGCATCACGCCGCGATGGAGCTCGAGCTGCCTGATGGCAACGTGCTGACCCTTCCCGAGGGTGCCACCGGAGCGGACGCAGCTGCGGCGATCGGTCCTGGTTTGGCTCGCGCGGCGCTGGCGGTCAAGGTCGACGGCGAGCTGCGCGACCTGGCCCGGCCCCGGCTGAGGCCCCGGGTCGGGTCAACGGCCGAGCGAAGATCGAGATTCTCACCGAGCGCAGCGGCGAGGCCGCACTCGAGTTGATCCGCCACGACTGCGCCCATGTGCTGGCGGCGGCGGTGATGGAGCTCTACTCGGGGGTCAAGATCTCGATCGGTCCGCCGATCGACCAGGGCTTCTACTACGACTTCGACTTTCCCGACGGCGTCACCGTCAACGAGGCGGACTTCGAACGGATCGAGGCCAAGATGGGTGAGCACATCGCCGCCGACGAGCCGTTCACGCGGGAGGAGCTGAGCGCCGCTCAGGCGCTGGAACGCTTCCTGCGGGAGGACCAGGACTACAAGGTCGAGCTGATCGAGGACCTCGTCCGCAACGAGGGCGTGGCTGACGTGTCGCTGTACACCAACGGTCCCTTCACCGATCTTTGTCGCGGCCCCCACGCGCCGAGCACCTCACGCATCAAGGCGTTCAAGCTGCAGTCGGTCGCCGGCGCGTACTGGCGGGGCGACTCCAGCCGTCAGATGCTCACCCGCGTGTACGGAACCGCGTTCTTCTCCCAGCGCGCGTTGGCGGAGCACCTCGAGCGGCTGGAGCGGGCGCGGGCCAACGACCATCGTCGCCTCGGCCCGCAGCTGGGGCTGTTCACGTTCTCAGAGGTCTCCCCGGGGTCGGCGTTCTGGCTGCCCGCCGGCACCGAGGTGTTCAACTCCCTGGTCGCGCTCAGCCGGGAGATGGGACGCGAGCGCGGCTATCAGGAGGTCAAGACGCCGCAGCTCTATGACGCGTCGCTGTGGAAGACCTCGGGTCACTGGGACAAGTACCGAGACAACATGTTCGTCACCGAGTACGAGGAGCGAGCGATGGCGATCAAGCCGATGAACTGCCCCGGTCACTGCCAGCTGTACTCGCTGCAGCGCCACTCCTACCGCGACCTTCCCGTGCGCTACTGGGAGCCGGGGCTGCTCCACCGGCGCGAGCCGAGCGGGACGTTGCACGGGCTGCTGCGTGTGCGCCACTTCGCCCAGGACGACTCCCACATCTTCTGCACCGAGGACCAGATCCAGGACGAGGTCGCCGGCTGCCTGGAGTTCGCGTTCGCCACCTATCGGATCTTCGGCATCGACGTCCGTCTGGAGCTCTCGACCCGGCCCGAGCAGCGGATCGGCGCGGACGAGCTGTGGGACCGGAGTGAGGCCGCGCTGGTCAGCGCGCTGGAAAGCGGGGGACTGCCGTACGAACTGAGTCAAGGTGATGGCGCGTTCTACGGGCCCAAGATCGACATGCACATGACCGACTCGCTCGGTCGTTCCTGGCAGCTGGGCACGATCCAGCTCGACTACAACTTCCCTCAGCGATTTGGCCTCACCTACACCGGAGCCGACAACGCCGAGCACCGGCCGGTGATGCTCCACCGCGCGCTGATGGGCTCCTACGAGCGCTTCATCGGCATCCTGCTCGAGCACTACGGCGGCGAGCTTCCGCTCTGGCTGGCGCCGGTGCAGGCAATCGTGCTCCCGATCAGTGACCGCCACGCCGGCTACGCGACCGAGCTGCAGGTCAGGCTGGAGCGGCCGGACTGCGCGTGCAGTGCGACGATCGCACCGAATCGGTGAGCCGCAAGATCCGGGAAGCCGAGCTGAGCAAGGTCCCGTACATGCTGATCGTCGGCGATCGCGAGCAGGAGGCGCAGCAGGTGTCGGTGCGCGAGCACCGCCGGGGCGACCTCGGCAGGCTCGGGATCGAGGAGCTTGCGGAGCAGCTTCGGGCGCAGGTGAAAACTCGTGCGAAGGCCTAGACGCGCCGCTATACTCGCCTTCGTTGACACCTAAGTCTCATCACGCTCGGCCCGGCACCGCTTGACGTCACCCCGCCAAACCAGCTAGTGCCGGTCCCTCGTAGGTTCGATCGGCGCCCTCCAGAGCGCGACCAGACGCGGATCAATGACCGGATCCGCGTGCCCGAGGTGCGGCTCATCGGTGAGGACGGCAACCAGGTCGGCGTCGTCAAGACCGCCGAAGCGCTGGCTTATGCCCAGCAGCGTGATCTCGATCTGGTCGAGGTGGCCCCCGAGGCCCGGCCGCCAGTGGTGCGCGTGCTCGACTACTCCAAGTACAAGTACGAGCAGGCCCAGAAGCAAAAGGCCGCGCGCAAGCACCAGCAGCAGATCACCATCCGGGAGATCAAGTTCCGGCCGAAGATCGCTCAAAACGACTACGACACCAAGAAGGGCCACGTCACACGGTTCCTGAAGAACAAGGACAAGGTGAAGATCACGATCATGTTCCGAGGCCGTGAGGTGACTCACCCTGAGCGGGGCACCGCGCTGCTAGACCGGCTCGCCGGCGAACTGTCCGAGTTCGCGGTGGTGGAGCAGACACCGCTGCAGGACGGGCGCAATATGACGATGATGCTGGCTCCGTCCAAGGCATTGCTGGCGGCGGACGCTGAAGAAAAGGGGGCCGAGGGTGAGGATCACGAGGCCACCGCCGATTCCGCGGCCCCGCCCGAGCGCGCAGCGGCGACCAACGGTGCCCCACAACCGGCGGCCGCCGCCCAGGCAGCGGCCAGTTCACCGGCGGTCGAGTAGCAGCCACGGGCGGCGGTGCCGCGGCCCGACGGGCGAGCGGGCCGGCTTGGTTTGAGCGAGCCGCCGGGCCGTTCAGCGGGAGCCGGTCTGCTTTACTGATGCGTCCCGATGCCGAAGATGAAAACCCACTCCGGGGCCAAGAAGCGCTTCCGGCTGACCGCGGGCGGCAAGGTCCGCGGGCGGCACTCGTTCACCAGCCACATCCTGGAGAAGAAGTCTCCCAAGCGCAAGCGCCGGCTCGGCAACCCGGCTGAGATCTCGAAGCACGATCAGCGGCAGGTCAAGACGCTGCTGGGAGCCAAGCGCTCATGACTCGCGTCAAGCGCTCGATCCACGCTCGCAAGAAGAGGCGCGCGACCCTGGAGCTGGCCAAGGGCTACCGCGGCGATGCCAGCCGGCATTACCGCACAGCCAAGGAGGCCGTGCTCAAGGCCGACCAGTATCGCTACCGGGACCGGCGCAACCGCAAGCGGGACTTCCGGCGCCTGTGGATCACTCGGATCAACGCCGCCGCCCGTCAGAACGGCATGTCCTACTCGCAGTTCATCCATGGCCTCCAGCAGGCCGGGATCGAGCTTGACCGCAAGATCCTGGCTGACATCGCGGTCAGCGACGCCGCCACGTTCCGACGCTTTGCCGACCGCGCCCGCGAGGCGCTGGCGGCAGGCTGAGCACCAGCCTCTTCCCCAGCCTTCCTCGCGCGGCGCGCTCCTCAGGGAGGGCGCCTTTTTTCGTTCATGACCATCACCAGCCCCCACAACCAGAAGCTCAAGGAGATCCGCAAGCTGCGGATGCGCAAGCGTGAGCGTGAACGCGCGAGGCGGTTCGTGGCCGAAGGAGAGGACCTGCTCGCCGCCGCGGACGCGGCCGGCTGGCAGCCGCTGGAGCGCTTCTGTGCCGCCGGCAGCGGCCTGCCCGGGGTGGAGGTCGAGCCGCAGCTGCTGGCTTCGGCCTCCGGACTGGCCTCAGGCACGCGGACGCTCGCGGTCTACCACGAGCGGTGGGTCGAGCACGCGCAGGGCCCGTTGTGCGTCTACCTCCACGGCGTCCAGGATCCGGGCAATGCCGGCTCGGTGCTTCGCAGCGCAGCTGCGTTCGGTGCCTCCTGCGTCGCGCTGGGCCCGGGGACCGCGGATCCGTTCGGCCCCAGGGCGGTCCGGGCCAGCATGGGAGCGGTGTTCTCGGTCGCCCTCGCGCGCGTGACCACCATCGACGAGCTTCCCGGCCGCAAGCTGGCACTCGTCGCGGGCGTCGGCACACCGCTGCCCGAGCTCGCCCGCGACCCTGCCCCCACGGCCGTCACGCTGCTGATCGGCCCCGAGCGTGAAGGCCTGCCCGACGAGGTGCTGGCCGCTGCCGAGGAGACTGTCCAGATTCCGATCCTCACCCACTCGCTGAACGCTGCGATGGCCGCCACCGTTGCCCTGTACGAGGTAACAAGGGCAGGTCTCGCCCGCCGCCCGCCCCGGACGCACCTGCGCAGCGAGATAGACCCTAGGATGGCCCGCCAATGAGCATCGAGCGGATCGAGGCGATCAGGGTCGAGGCCCAGGCGGCGATCGACGCCGCGTCGGACGTGGCCGCGCTGGAGGCCGCGCGGATCCGCTATCTCGGTCGCAAGGCCGAGCTGCCGAACCTGCTGCGATCGGTGGCCGAGCTTCCGCCGCAGGAGCGAGCGGCGACGGGAAAGGTCGCCAACCAGACCCGGCAGGCGCTAGAGCGCTCCATCAAGGCCCGGGAGGCGGAGCTCGCCACGGGCGAGCTGGAACGTCGGCTGATCGCCGATCGGGTCGATGTAACTCTTCCGGGCGACCCGCTGCCGCCCTGCGGAGGGCTCCATCTGATCACCCAGACCCGCCGTGAGATCGAAGACGTGTTCATCGGCCTTGGCTTCAACGTCTTGGAAGGGCCGGAGGTGGAGCGGGTGTATTACAACTTCGACGCCCTCAACACTCCGGTGACGCACCCGTCGCGGCTGCTGACCGACACGTTCTACATCAAGCCGCTGCCGGACCTGTTCGATCCGGCCGCCGCGCTGCTACGGGTCCACACCTCGCCGGTGCAGGTCCGGGCGATGGAGAACCAGCCGCCGCCGCTGTACATCATCGTGCCCGGCCGGGTCTACCGCCCCGACTCCGACGCTACCCACACGCCGCAGTTCCATCAGATCGAGGGACTGGCGGTGGACACCGACATCACCCTGGCCGACCTCAAGGGGACGCTGCTGGCCTTTGCTCGAGCGATCTTCGGCGAGGAGCGCCAGGTCCGACTGCGCCCGCACTTCTTTCCCTTCACCGAGCCCAGCGTGGAGGTCGACGTGTCCTGCTTTCAATGCGTCGATGGTGTGACCGCCGCTGGCGAGCGGTGTCCGCTGTGCAAAGGCACCGCCTGGATCGAGATCCTCGGCGCGGGGATGGTCGACCCGAACGTGCTCGAGCACGTTCGCGAGCACGGCTATGACCCTGAGCTGGTCCAGGGCTTCGCGTTCGGGATGGGGATCGAGCGAATCGCGATGCTCAAGCACGGCGTCCCTGACCTGCGGCTGCTCTACGACAACGACGTCCGCTTCCTGGAGCAGTTCTGATGCGCGTCCCGCTGCGCTGGCTGCACGAGAATTGCGCGCCGGAGCTGGATGCGGCCGCGCTGGCCGGGCGGCTGGCGATGACCGGCACCGAAGTCGAGCGGGTCGAGCGTTATGGCGTCCTCGGACCCGATCACTTCGTGATCGGCAAGGTGCTCGAGCGCCGGCGCCATCCCGACGCCGATCGCCTCAGCGTGTGCATGGTCGACGTCGGCGGCAGCACTCCGTCGCAGATCGTCTGCGGAGCGCCCAACGTCGCCGCCGGGCAGACGGTCGCGGTCGCCCGTCCCGGGGCGCTGATGCCCGACGGCAGCAAGCTGAAGAAGGCGCGGCTGCGCGGGGTGGAGTCCAACGGGATGATCCTGGCCGAGGATGAGCTGGCCATCGGCACCGAGCACGATGGGATCCTCGTGCTCGAGAACGGCAGCTTTCCGCCGGGCACGCCACTGCAGGAGATGCTGCCGATCGCCGACGACGTGCTGGTCCTGGAGATCACTCCCAACCGGCCGGACTGCCTCGGGATCTATGGCGTCGCCCGCGAGGTCCACGCTGCCACCGGCGCGCCCTTGAGCGCCCCACCATGGACCCAGGATCCGGGCAGCCCGGGCCCGCTTGCCGTCGTCGCGATCTCCGTGGAGTGCCCTTCTGAGCTGTGTCCGCGCTTCACCGCCCGCGCGTTTGAGGACGTCGCCATGGGGGCGAGCCCGCCCTGGCTGAAGGCGCGGCTGATGGCCGCCGGGCAGCGCCCGATCTCCAACGTCGTCGACATCACCAACTACGTGATGCTGCTGAGCGGACAGCCGCTGCACGCGTTCGACCTCGACCGCGTCGCCGGAGCCGCTCTCACGGTCCGCACTGCGCGGCCGGGCGAGCCGATGCAGACGCTCGACGGGCAGACGCGCGAGACCGAACCGGAGATGGTGTTGATCGCCGACGCCGAGGGCCCGACATCGATAGCCGGGGTAATGGGGGGCGCGCGCGCCGAGGTCTCACCGGACACGACCCGGGTACTGATGGAAGCCGCCACCTGGAACGGCGCCAACATCCATCGCACCTCGCTGAGGCTGGGACTGCGCAGCGAGGCCTCGGCCCGGTTCGAGAAGGGGCTGGCCCCCGAGCAAGCAATACAGGCGCAGGCGCTGGCGGCACAACTGATGATCGAGCTGTGCGGAGCGCGCCTGGTGCCGGGAACGATCGACATCGGCGGTCCCGGATCGCCGCTGCCGAGTATCCGCCTGCGCCAGGCCCGCGTCGGCGGCCTGCTCGGGATCGAGATCCCGCGCGAGCGCTGCCGACAGGTGCTGGAGGCGCTCGAGTTCACTGTCGCCGAGGCCGGGGACGACCTCGAGGTCACCCCGCCGCCGTTTCGCCGTGCCGATATCGCTCGGGAAGCGGACGTGATCGAGGAGATCGCGCGCCTTGATGCGCTGGAGAAGCTGCCGGCGACACTGCCCTCCCGCCGCGGCGCGTTCGGGCGGCTGACCGCGCGCCAGGCGCAGCGCCGCCGGGCGGTGGACGCGCTCGCCGCCCAAGGCCTGCGTGAGATCGCGGGCTGGAGCTTCTCGGGACCGGACCAGGCTCGGCGGCTGCGCCGGGAGCACGAGGTGGTAGTTGAGCTCCAAAACCCGATGTCGGCCGATCAGTCACGCTTGCGCACGACCCTGCTGGGCTCGCTTCTGGACGTCGCTGGGCGCAATGCCAGTCACGGCAGCGGGACCCTGCAGCTGTTCGAGTCCGGGGCGGTGTACCTGCCCGGCGGACCCGGCGAGCTCCCCCATGAGCCCCACCATCTGGCCGCGCTGCTCGCCGGTTCGATCCGTCCGCCGACCTGGCGGGCTCCCGAGCCTCCCGTCGCCGACTTCTTCGTTGCCAAGGGCGTGCTCGAGGTGTTGTTGGCGGCTCTGCGGGTCAGCCTCAGGGTGGAGGCCGGCGAGCAGCCGTTCCTTCATCCGGGGCGGGCGGCGGCGGTCCTGATCGCCGGCAAGCCGGTCGGTTGGCTGGGGGAGATCCATCCACTGGTGGTGCAGGAGTGGGACCTGGCGGGAACTGTGGCCGGATTCGAGCTCGACCTCGACCTCGTCCCCGAGCCGACCACCCCCCACTATCAGGACCTGACCAGCTTTCCCGAGGTGCGGGAGGATCTGGCTGTGGTCGTGCCCGCCCGCGTCAGCGCCGGTGCGGTGCTGGCGACGGTCCGCCGTGCCGGCGCACCGCTGCTGGTCGGTGCCGAGCTGTTCGACGTCTATCAGGACGCGGAGCGGCTGGGGGAGGACCACGTCTCGCTGGCTTTGCGGTTACGCTACCGCGCCGGCGACCGCACCCTGACCGATCGAGAGGTGGCCGAGCGGCGCCAGCGGATCATCTCCGTCCTGGCCCAGGAGCACGAGGGGAGGATCCGTGCCTCCTAGCGTGTCGGTTTTCGGCGCCGCAGGATTCGCCGGCGCGCTGGCGGCGCGGCTGCTCTATCGACATCCCACCTTCAAGTTGAAGGCGGTGACCTCCCGCTCTGAGGGCGGCCGCGCTCTGGGGGAGCTGTATCCGCAGCATCGCGTGCCGATGGTGCTGGAGGAGCTGAACCTCGACGAGCATGGCGACGTGGATGCCGCCGTCGTCGCTTATCCCCACGGTGCTTCAGCGGAGCTGGTCGCACAGCTGCGGCGCAGGGGGGTGCGAGTCGTCGATCTGAGCGCCGACTTCCGCCTGCGTGACCCCGACGTCTACGCGCAGTGGTATCGGCGGCATCCAGCGCCGGAGTTGATCGGCCAGGCGGTGTACGGGCTGCCCGAGCGCTACCGCGAGCAGATCGCCGGTGCCGACCTGGTCGCCAATCCCGGCTGCTACCCGACCGCCGCGATACTGGCGCTGGCGCCACTGGCGCGGGCGGGGATGATCGGCGACCTGGTGATCGACGCCAAGTCGGGCGTCTCCGGGGCCGGCCGCGCGGCGACCGACAAGACCCACTTCGTCACCGTCGACGAGAACCTCACCCCCTACGGCGTTCCCCGGCACCGACACACGCCCGAGATCGAGCAGGAGCTGGCGAGTCTCGGCGCCCCAGCCCCGATCACCTTCACCCCACACCTGGTGCCGCTGGATCAGGGTGAGCTGGTGTCGTGTTACGTGACCGTGGCTCCCGAGGCGCCCCAGCCGGCCGACCTGGGGCAGTTCTACCTCGAGGTCTACGCTGACGAGCCATTCGTGGAGGTCACCGCGGCTCCCCCCGGCGTGCGCGAGGTGCGGGAGACCAACTTCTGCCGGATCTCCGTGCATCGCGACGAGCGCACCGGGCGCGTGGTCGTGTTCGGGGTGATCGACAACCTGTGGAAGGGCGCTGCGGCGCAGGCGGTGCAGAACCTGAACCTGATGTTCGGTCTGCCCGAGGGAGAGGGGATCGGCTAGATGGCGAGCTCGTTCTTCTCCTCGCGCTGGGTCGACGTGCCCGAACACGTGGCCGAGCTCGAGCCGACGATGCTCCCGCGTGGTTTCCGCGCCGCTGGGGTGGCCGCGGGGCTCAAGCCGCCGGATGACCCGCGCCGAGCCCTTGACCTCGGGATGGTCGTGTCCGACCCACCGGGGACCGCATCGGCGGCGCGTTTCACCACCAACGCCAGGGTCGGGGCACCGGTGATCGCCTCCCGTGAGGCTGACACCACCCGGCTGCGAGCAATCGTCGCCAACTCCGGTGGGTCCAACACCGGTGACGGGCAGCGCGGGCTGGACACTGCGCGGGCCACCCAGGCGCTGGCGGCCGAGCTGCTGGACCTGCGGCCCGCCCAGATCGGCGTCGCCTCGACCGGAGTGATCGGCACCGAGCTTCCCCGGGAGCGGCTGCTGACCGGGGTTCGCGGCGCGGTGTCACGGCTGGGGGAGGACGCCGACGGCCTCTCCCAGGCGATCCTCACCAGCGACAGCGGCCCCAAGCGCGCCTGCGTGCAGGTGCAGCTACGAGGCGGAACCGTACGCATCTCCGCTCAGGCCAAGGGCGCGGGAATGATCTCGCCACGCTTTGCCACGATGTTCTGCTTCCTGCAAATGGACGCGGCGCTGTCGGCGCAGACGGTTGATCTGCTCACCACCGTGTGCGTGAGACGATCATTTGACCGGATCAGCGTGGACGGTCAGCTGTCGACCAGCGACACCGTATTCGTGCTCGCCAACGGCGCCGCGGGCGTGGAGGTGGAGCCCGACAGCGACGACGAATTCCGCCTGGGCGAGGCGATGGACGCGGTGATGCGCCAGCTGGCGCTGCAGATCGTCGCCGACGGCGAGGGCGCGCGACGGGTGGGGCGGATCATGGTGACCGGCGATCAGGCGGTGATCGAATCGGTGGCGCGGGCTGTCGCCGATTCCCCCTTGGTCAAGACCGCGCTCCATGGGGGCGATCCGAACTTCGGCCGGATCCTGCAGGCGGCGGGAATGGCCTACGCCGGGCGGGACCCATTCGTGGCTGATCTCGAGATCGAGGGACAGCTGGTGGTAAGCGCCGGGGAAGCGGTGATCGACGACCTGCGCACGCTGGACCCGCTGGTGGCCGGCGATGAGGTCGAATACCGGCTGCGGCTGCCAGGGTCAGGGGGCGAGTGCGAGCTCTTCTTCAGCGACCTCTCGCCTGAGTACGTGGTCTTCAACTCCCAGTACACGAGCTGATGCGCGACATCGGCACCCTGCTCGAGGCGCTGCCGTACATCCGTGAGTTCCACGGCCGCACGGTGGTGATCAAGTACGGCGGAGCGGCGATGATCGATCCGGCGCTGAAAGAGGATTTCGCCCGCGACGTGGTGCTGCTCAAGTACGTCGGGATGAACCCGGTGATCGTCCACGGGGGCGGCCCCGAGATCACCAGCTACATGGAGCGGCTGAACCTGCCGGTGGAGTTCGTCGACGGGCTGCGGGTCTCCGACGCGGCCACCGTGGAGGTGGCAAAGATGGTGCTGGTGGGCAAGGTCAACAAGGACATCGTGCTGCTGCTCGGCGGTCAGGGACAGCCCGCGGTGGGTCTGTGCGGGGATGACGGCCTGCTGTTCCGCGCTGCCCGGCAGACCGCACCCAGCGGACAGGACATCGGCTTCGTCGGTCGGATCGAGCACGTCGACGTCGGCGTGCTGACCCACATCGCCCAGGACTATGTGCCCGTCGTGGCCAGCGTGGGCGCCGATGCCGCGGGTCACTCCTACAACATCAATGCCGACGAGGCTGCCGGCGCGGTGGCGCGGGCGCTGAGGGCGCACAAGGTGATGTTCCTCACCGATGTCGCCGGCTGGTTGCGCGATCCCGCCGACCCCGGCAGCATCGTCTCCAAGGCTAACGAGCAGGAGGTGTCGCGGTCGCTGCCGAGTGTCTCGGGGGGGATGCGGCCCAAGCTGGCCGCGTGCGTCGATGCGATCGCCGGCGGGGTCGGGTCGGCCCACATCGTCGACGGCCGCGTTCCGCACTCGCTGCTGCTGGAGCTGTTCACTGACGCCGGACAAGGCACGATGATCACCGCCTCATGAGCATGACTTTGGATCAGCTGCAGGCGCTCGAGCGCGACCATGCGATTCCCACCTATGCCCGCAACCCGGTGCAGTTCGTGCGCGGCGCCGGATGCCGACTGTGGGACGCCGATGGCCACGAGTACCTGGACTTCCTGGCCGGCATCTCGGTCCTCAACGTCGGGCACTCCCATCCGGGCGTGGTCGCCGCCGTGCAGGAGCAGGCGGCGCGGTTGATGCACGTCACCAATCTCTACTACAGCGAGCCGGCGCTGACCCTCTCAGCCCGCCTGGCCGAAAGCTGCCTGGGCGGCAAGGTGTTCCTGTGCAACTCCGGCGCCGAGGCCAACGAGGCGGCGATCAAGCTCGTGCGCAAGGCTCGCCCTGGCGGCAAGCTCGTCGTGCTCCAGGGGGGCTTTCACGGCCGCACCTACGGGGCGTTGTCGGCGACGGCACAGGAGTCAAAGCAGGCCCCGTTCGCGCCGCTGGTGCCGGGTTTCGTGGTCGTTCCCAGGGACCCGGAGGCGATTGCGGCTGCGGTCGACGACCAGACCGCGGCAGTGCTGATGGAGCCGATCCAGGGCGAGAGCGGCATCCACGTTCTTGCCGATGAGCTGCTGCAAGCCGCGCGCCAGGCCTGCGACCGAGCGGGGGCGGCGCTGGTGTTCGACGAGATCCAGACCGGCATGGGGCGGACCGGGAGTCTGTGGGCCTACCAGGGGACGTCGGTCACGCCGGACGCGCTGACCAGCGCCAAGGCCCTGGGCGGAGGGCTCCCGATTGGAGCCCTGGTCACCGGGCCGGGACTGGCCGACGTGCTTGGGCTCGGCGACCACGGCTCCACCTTCGCCGGCGGCCCGGTGACCGCGCGCGCGGCGCTGGAGGCGCTGGCCGTGTGCTCGGATCCGCGGCTGCTGGAGCGCGTGCGAGAGCTTGGTGAGCGGCTCGCCGCCGGCCTCCGGGAGCTTCGCTCGGTCGCCGCCGTTCGCGGCCGGGGGCTGATGGTCGGGATCGACCTGCAGGCTGGGATGTCGGCGCCGGAGCTGGCGCGTCGCGCCCTCATCGAGCAGCGTCTGGTGGTCAATGCCACTGGGCCGGCGACGATTCGCTTGGAGCCGCCGTTGGTCGTATCCGAGGCGCAGATCGACGACGCGTTGGCACGGCTGGCGCTCCTGTAGGCCTGCGGGCCGGCGCCACCTCTGTCGTTCGGCTGTCGCCTGCCTCGCGGTCGTGCCTGCAACACTCTTCCCGCCCATGCCAGAGCCGACTGCCTCCTACCTGGCCGCTCCCGATCAGGTCGACCGTGTGCTCCTGCTCTACAGCGGCGGACTGGACACGAGCGTGATGCTCAAGTGGATCCAGGACGAGTACGACGCCGAGGTCGTGGCCCTGACGGTAAACCTGGGACAGCCGGGGGAGGACTACGACGTCGTGCGGGGGAAGGCGCTGGAAATCGGCGCCAGCGAGTGTCATGTCGTCGACGCGCGTGAGGAGTTCGCGCGGGAGTACGTGTTCCCGGCCATCAAGGCCAACGCCATCTACGGCCTCGGCTACCCGTTGTTCACGGCCCTGGGTCGGCCGCTGATCGCCAAGCTCGCGGTCGACTACGCTCGCCGGACGGGCTGTGAGACGATCGCCCACGGCTGCACGGGCAAAGGGAACGACCAGGTGCGAATCGAGGCCACGGTGGCGACGCTCGCGCCCGAGCTGAGGGTGATCGCGCCGGTTCGCTCGTGGCGGATGGGACGCGAGGAGGAGGTCGCGTACGCGCGTGAGCATGGAATCCCCGTCAAGGGGGGGTCGGAGAGCGCGCCGTACTCGATCGACGACAACCTCTGGGGGCGCTCCAGCGAGGGTCGCTGGATCGAGGATCTGGACCACGCGCCCGAGGACGACGTGTTCGCCTTGGTCACCCGGCCCGAGCTGGCGCCCAACGAGCCGGAACTGGTAGAGGTCGAATTCGAGCGGGGTGTTCCTGTGAGCCTGAACGGGGAACGCCTGGAGCCGGTGGCGCTGCTGGAGCGCACCGCCGAGATCGGCGCCCGCCACGGAGTGGGGATCGTCGATCACATCGAGGACCGGATCGTCGGTCTGAAGGTCCGCGACATCTACGAGGTGCCGGCAGCGACGATCCTGCTGCTCGCCCATCAGGAGCTGGAGAAGCTGGTGGGCACGATCCACCAGAACCAGCTCAAGCCGATGCTCGACCAGAAGTGGGCCTACCTCGTCTACGGCGGCCTCTGGTGGGAACCGCTGCGGGCGGATCTGGACGCGTTCATGGATGCCGCCAACGCACAGGTCACGGGCAGGATCGGCGTGCGTCTCTACAAGGGCTCAGCCCGGGTCGTCACGCGCTCCTCTCCGTACGCGGTCTACGACCCCCAGCTGGCGACCTTCTCTGAGTCCGGCGGCTTGTTCTCTCAAGCCGCGGCGCCGGGCTTCATCGAGCTGTGGTCGTTGCAGTCCCGGATGGCCTGGCGAGTTAGACAATCCGGAGGCGGGTAAGATCGGCAGGAAATGGGTTACAAACTTCTGGGATTTGCGGTTTGGCAGGGCGGCAAGTGGTATGCCCGTCGCCGGCTGCGGGCGATCCGGGGCAAGATCGCGGTGACGGGCGTATCAGCCGTCGCCGTTGCCGGCCTGGTGGCCGCGGGTCGTGCCGCCAGCAGCGACTGACGCCGCTGCCGAGTCGCCGAAGCAGTGACTGATAGCCCTCATCGGTTGCGCGATCGGCAACGCAGGCTAAGCTGCCACCATGGCGGAAAAGGATGGACCCGGTCCTCCGCTGCGGATCGACGCGGTCGAGTGCACGGCGATGGGCGCGGACAGGCTCGGGGTACGGCTGAGCGGAAGCTGGCAGCGGCCGCCCAATCCCGACGCGCAGGCAATCCTGATCATCGAGGCCGATGGCCGGCGGCATCGCTTCCCACAGAACTTGCAACCTCGCCGAACCGTCGGCAGCGACAGCGAGTGGTCGGCGAGATTCACGGTTCCGGCATGGCTCCGGCCCTACGCGGACGTCAACATGACTCTGGCGATCGACGACAGCGTGATCGAGGTTTCCCCGCTCCCAGACTCGCGCGTCGAAACACCGCCGCCGGACGAGCTCCCGGACGCTGGGCCGGCGTTGGCGCCTCCGCCCGGGCGGGAGCCGATATCGCCAACGTCGGCCCCGTCCGCAGAGCCGGCGTCGGCGCGTGCCTCCGTGCCGGCGGCGGTACCGTCGGACACGGCGCCTGCCCCGGTAGCGGAGTCGGCTCCGCCGGCGTCGGCGCCTGCCTCCGTGCCGCAGTCGCCACCGCCCACATCTGCCGGAGCGTCCCCGCTCGCGTTTCCCTCCCAGAGGGGTTCCGACGTCACTCTCCAAGACGGTATCTCGGCGCTGCGGGTGGAGCTCAAGGAACGTTTCGCCGAAGAGGCTCGAATGCGACGAGAACTGGCGGAGCTGAGGGCCCAGCTCGCCGTGCGAAACGCCGCGCAGGCGCAGTTCGAGCAGGTGCGGGAGGAGTTGCGGGCCGAGCTCGCGAGCGTGCGGGAGGTCTTTGCCAGCGAGGACGATCGTGGCGCCGAAGTCGAGTCGCGGGCGATGGTGCTCGCAGCCGAGCTTGAGGCGGTCCGGGAACAGGTCAAGGATCTGGCTGCCGAGCGCGACCTCCTGCGCGCCGAGGTGGCGCAATTGCGGACTGCCGTCGCCTCCAGCGCTGCCGCCCGAGAGTCGGCGATCGGGCAAGCGACCAGCCTGCAGGCGGAGATCGACCAGCTGAGCACCGAGCTGGCCCTCGTCCGGGCCCAGCATCGCGGTGCGGAGACCGGTCTACAGGACGCGGAGACGCTGCTGGCCGAGGCCCGGGCGCTGACGGACTCGTTGCGCGAGTCCTGACGACCCCGTCCCGCGCGTACCGACTTCGCTCGGCCAGTCCCGAGGCCCCACCGCCGACGGCTCATTGCTTCCGTCCGCCTGGCCTCCTACCGTCGCGGGGGTGAGCGATCAGCCCTCAGCGCCGTCGGCTTTCGGCGTCGAGGCGGTGCAGTGGACCGCGCGCGGTCAAGACCAGGTGACGGTGCGGGTGACGGGGCGCTGGCGGCGACGGCGCCCGCTCGGCGGGGGGCAGCCGCTGCTGGTGGTCGAAGCGCAGGGAAGACGCCACCGCGTCCCCGCCATGCCCGAGCCTCCGGGTCTGAGCGGAACGGCTCCTGGAACCTGGCAGATGAGCTTCTCCATTCCGGCGGCCCTGGCACCGCCACCCGGAGGTCAGGCGTGGCTGCAGATCGGTGGGGTGATCGTGCCCCTGCCGGTCGCGATCGATCCCGGAGAGCGTGAGTTCGCCGCTGAGCGGGAGCGCGCAGCGGAGCGGGAGCCCGCCGCGGAGTTGGTGCCCGCCGCTGAGCGGGAGCCCGCCGAGCATCCCGGCGCCTCGGCCAGTACTCCCACCTCCGAGCCTGAAGTGCTGACAGAGCGTCGACTACGCAGCTCCGAGCTGGCGCTGCAGGCGGCGGAGGCGCGGGCGTCGGAGGCGCAGCGAAGCTCTGCCGTGCTGACCGCGAGGCTGGAAGAGCTTGGGCGCGAGTTGGAGGCGGCTCGCGCAGCTCTGCGGGAGCGCGACGGGGCGCGTCGGGTGGCTGAGCAGCGCGCGCATGCGGAGAGCGCGAGGCGCCTGGAGCTGCAGGAGGAGCTGGCAAGGGTCGTCGACGAGCACGATGAAGTTCAGGAGGGCCTGCAGCGGCTGGCGACGATGCGTGAGCGCGTGCGTGAGCTGGAAGGCGAGCTCGTGCGTATGCAGCGCCGGCTCGATGAGGCCGAGCAAATCGCCGCCGCCGCTCGCGCGGCGCGCCAGCGCGCTGAGCGGACCCTGGCGTCGGCGGCGAAGGTCTCCGGTCGGCAGCAGCTGCTCACACGTGAACAACGCCTGGCCGAGGCCAGCCGAACGGGGGGGCTGAGCTCAGGGGGCCCCGCTCCGCTGGCCCCCACCGCGCGCGGAGCTCGAGAACTCAGCCTCGAACAGCGGCTGGTCGCCGCTCGTGCCGCGCCTTCGGAACCACTGCAGGCGGAACCAGCACCAGAGGCGCCGGGGGAGGCCGTGCAGGCGGAACCAGCGCGGGAGGCGCCCCGGGAAACGCTGCCGGCGCGATCATCCCCGCGTTTCGAGCCGGAAGGCCCGCCGCCGACTCCGCTTGCGCCCCTGGCCCCGGATCCGGCCGGAGCGCGCCTGCGTTCGGTCCTGTCCGTGCTGCGCCGCGAGCTCAGCCAACTGCGGGCGTTGACCGAGCGCGAGCGGGCATTGCGCATCCAGGCCGAGACGCGGGTGGTCGTGCTCGAGCGGCAGCTGCGAGCCTCGCGTCATCGGTCCGAACTGGCCTTCGAGGCGATCGACGGGTTGCGTCAAGAGCTGGGACGGGTCTACGAGGCCTTCCGTGCGCTTGGGGCGCCGTCACCACCCTCGGGACGATCACGCTCCTCTGAACCGTCTCCGCCCTCCGGATTATCACGCCCGTCGGGGCAGGCACCTCCGTTGGGACCACCGCCCCTGTCGGAGCAATCATCCCCGTCGCGACGACCGCTCCCGGCGGCGTCGAGCCAGTCGTTCCCGCCGCTGCCATCAGCCCCTCCGGGGTCATGGGGCCGGCTGGTGCCGGACGAGCCGCACGAGTCCTCGTCCGTGCCGGATGAGCCCCGGGAGCCGGAGTCCGAAGAGCTGCCCCCCCGATCAGAGCCACCCGCCTCGCGCGGTGCCGCCGCTCTCGACCCCACCCGGCTGGATGCGGCGCTTACCCGGCTGCGTGAGGCGGACCTGGTCATCGAGCCGACTTCAACCACGTCCCGACCTGCACAGCCTGAGCCCGATACTCCCTCCGAGCCGGCCGTGCGGCCGTGGCTCGAGCCCGTGTTCCGGTCATTGACCCGAGCGGATCCTCTCACCGCCGGCCGTCTGGCGCTGGCGCTGCTCCCGGCCCATGGACTGCTGCGCTCGGACCCGCTGGAATACGACCTGGTGCTGGCCGAGACCGGATGCGTGCGGGTCAGCATCCCCGGCGATGGCGCGCCGGCGCACGCCGTCCTCAGCGACGAGCCGAGGTCGGATGAGGCGGTGCGGTTCGCCGTCGAGGGGGATCTGGCCAGCCTCGCCCGACTGCTCGCCGGCGCCTCCACTCGGCGGCGGCTGGGAGCGGGCCGGGCGCGGATCAGGGGGGATCGTGCCGCGGCTCGTTCCCTGCTGGATCTCGTCCGGGCTCCGCGCAGCTGGCGTGAGCTGCTCGACGCCGGGGTGGTGCTCGAGCCGTGGCTGGCGGTGAGCATCGCCGCGCGGATGATCGACCCCGCGTGGACCCGCGGCCAAAGCTTCACGATCGCCTTCCAGGCCCCCGAGGTGCGCGCGCCGCAGGTGCTGTTGCGGGTTCGCTCCGGGCACGTCACCGCCGTGGAGACGGTCCTGGCGCCTTCCGCGGCCACCGAGGTGATGGTGGCCAGCAGCTCTGTGGCTGAGGTGCTGGCGGGCAGCTTGGAGGCCATGGCAGAGCTTCGCGGTCCGACTCGCCCGCTGGCGCTGCTGCTGAGCTGGATAGAGCGCGCACAGAGCGGCTGAAATAGCCGAGGGGGGGAGAAGCGACGCCGAAAATGTCCGCGCCGATGCCTATGCTCGAATCATCGGCCAATGAGCTCTGCCTGCGCCCATCTCCACGTCCACTCCGAGTATTCGTTGCTCGACGGCGCGTGCAGGATCGAGAAGCTGGTCGCCCGCGCCGCCTCATTCGACCAGCCGGCGCTGGCGCTCACTGACCACGGCGTGATGAACGGGGCGGTGGAGCTGTTCACTGCCTCCCGCAAGCACGGCGTCAAGCCGATCCTCGGTTGCGAGGTGTACGTCGTCCAGGATCACGCGCGGCGGGCTCCCGGCCGCCTCGAGCGCTTTCACCTGACGCTGATCGCCGCCACGCCGACCGGCTACCGCAATCTGGTCAAGCTCTCATCAGCTGGATTCCTGGATGGGTTCCAGCGCGGCAAGCCGGCGGTGGACCTGGAGCAGATGGCCGCTCACGGCGAGGGAGTGATCGCGCTCACCGGCTGCTTGCAGTCCCGCTTCTGCCAGCACCTCCTGGCTGACGATCGCGCGCAGGCCAGCGCGCATGCGCAGGAGCTGATGGGCGTCTTCGGGGCCGACAACGTGTACTTCGAGGTCCAGAAGAACGGGCTGGCAGCTCAAGACAAGGTCAACGATGGTGTGGTCAGGATCGCCCGGGAGCTTGGTCGCCCCCTGGTCGGTACCGGCGATGTCCACTACCTGCGCCGTGAGGACTATCACCACCACGCCGCACTGTTGTGCGTGCAGACGAAGTCAACGCTCAGCCAGCCGAAGATCAGCTTCGAGACCAACGAGTTCTACCTGCGCTCCAGCGAGGAGATGGCCCAGGCGTTCGCACAATGGCCGGAGGCGATCGCTTCGACGCTGGAGATCGCCGGGCGCTGCGACGTCGAGCTGGAGTTGGAGCGACAGCTGATCCCGCGCTACCCGACCCCGCACAGCGAGAGCGAGGGCGACTATCTGCGCTCGCTGGTGCGCGCGGGACTGTGCGAGCGCTACGGCGATCCTCCGCCGGCCGAGGCGGTCAAGCGCGCCGAAGATGAGCTGGGCGTGATCGAGCGAATGGGTTTCAGCGCCTACTTCCTGATCGTCTGGGACTTCGTCAAGTACGCCAAGGACGCGGGCATCTCCGTCGGCCCGGGGCGTGGCTCGGCCGCCGGATCGATCGTGGCCTACTGCCTGCAGATCACCGATCTCGATCCCATCCGCTACGGGCTGTTGTTTGAGCGCTTTCTGAATCCCGAGCGGGTGTCCATGCCCGACATCGACATCGACTTCTCCGTGCGCGGCCGCGACCGGGTGATCCGCTACGTGACCGAGAAGTACGGCAAGGAGTCGGTGGCGCAGATCGTCACCTTCGGCAAGATGTTCCCTCGAGCTGCCACGCGAGACGCGGCACGCGTGCTCGGCCACGACTACGGAGTCGGCGACCGTCTGGCGAAGCTGATCCCCGACCCGATCATGGGCCGGCCGCCGAGCTTCGAGGACTGCCTGCGCAGCGGCCAGCCGCTGCGGGTCGAGGTCGAGCGTGATCCGGTAGCGAGGCAGATCGTCGAGGTCGCGCAAGGACTGGAGGGGATCGTGCGCAACTCCTCGATCCACGCCGCTGCGGTGGTGATCGCCGATCGTCCGCTGACCGACATCGTCCCGCTGCAGATTGCCGATGCGGGCGCCGACGAGAGCGGAGAGCGGGTGTTCCGCACCGTCACCCAGTTCTCGATGAAGCCGGTGGAGCAGCTCGGCCTGCTGAAGATGGACTTCCTGGGGCTGCGCAACCTGGACGTGATCGAGGACGCGCTCGACATCATCGAGCGCTCAACCGGCGAACGACCGGACATGACCACGCTCCCGCTCGACGACGCCAAGACCTACGAGATGATGTCCAGCGGCGACTCGGTTGGCGTGTTCCAGTTCGAGTCCGACGGCATGCGGGAAACGCTCAAGAAGGTGCGCCCGAGCGAGCTCGAGCACCTGATCGCGCTCAACGCGCTGTACCGGCCCGGTCCGATGGAGAACATCCCCACCTACACCCGCGGCAAGCACAACCCGGAGACCGTCTCCTACCCGGATGAGCGACTGCGTCC
Organism: uncultured Solirubrobacterales bacterium; assembly: GCA_963787535.1. Taxonomy (GTDB): domain Bacteria; phylum Actinomycetota; class Thermoleophilia; order Solirubrobacterales; family Solirubrobacteraceae; genus Palsa-465. The sequence continues at coordinate 399,067 of CAWBDB010000005.1, read as the reverse complement.
GATCCTCGAGTCGACCAACGGGGTGATCGTCTACCAGGAGCAGGCGATGCAGATCGCCAAGGAGATCGCCGGCTTCAGCGGCGCCAAGGCCGATGACCTGCGCAAGGCCATCGGCAAGAAGAACCGTGAGGCGATGGCGAAGCTGAAACCGGAGTTCTTTGCCGGCTGCCGTGCCTCGGGCACCAGCGAGGCGGTGATCGAGCAGCTGTGGACGACCAACGAGCGCTCGGCCGACTATTCGTTTAACAAGTCCCACTCGGCCTGCTACGGGCTGATCGCCTACCGGACCGCATGGCTGAAGGCCAACTATCCGGCCGAGTACATGGCGGCGTTGATCTCCTCGGTGATGGACACCAAGGACAAGGTCCCGTTCTTCGTCGCTCAGGCCGAGCAGATGGGGATCGCGATCCTGCCTCCGGACGTCAACCTCTCAGACCACGAGTTCGTGGTCGTCGACGGCAACATCCGCTTCGGCTTGGATGCCGTCAAGGGGGTCGGGTACCAGGCCGTGGAGGCGATCAAGTGCGCCCGGGAGGAGGGGGGGCCGTTCGAGAGCCTGTGGGACTTCTGCGCCAGGGTCGATGGCCGCTGCGTCAACAAGAAGGCGATCGAGGCATTGATCAAATGCGGTGCGTTCGGGTCCACCGGCGCCAGCCGTAAAGGGATGCTCGCGGTGCTCGAGCAGGCCCAGGGTGCGGGCCAGAAGGCACAGCAGGACGTGGCCATGGGGCAGAGCTCGATCTTCGATCTTGCACCGGCAGCGGGGGGTGCCGGGTCAGCGGCGGCCGCCTTCGCCGGTCCCAGACACGCGCCAATCCCGACCGAGGAGCTCGAGCGCGGGGAGCTCTTGGCGGCCGAGAAGGAGGCGATCGGCCTGTTCATCTCGGCGCATCCGCTCAAGGAGGTGGGCGCAGCGCTGCGGGCCAAGGTCGACTGCCCGCTGGTCGAGCTCTCAAATTGCCGTGACGGTGATTGGGTCACGATCGGCGGGATGATCACTCAAGCCAAGCGGATCCGCACCAAGAAGGGTGACCCGATGATGTTCGCCACCCTTGACGACCTCGGCGCCACGATCGAGATTATCGTCTTCGGCAAGGCGCTGGGCACCCACGAGCAAGCCCTGGCCACCGACTCGATCGTGCTCGTGCGCGGCCGCGTCGATCACAAAGACCGAGAAAAGACGTGCGTCATCGCCCAGCAGGTGGAGCGCTTCGAACCCACTGCTGAGGAGGTGCAGCATGCGGTGGAGCAGGCGGCGAAGATCACGGTTGCCCCGAGGGCACTGCGTCTGCGCCTCAATCCGGCCGTGCTTCCTGGGTCGATCGTCGGCGAGCTCAAGGAGCTGCTGGGGAGCTTTCCTGGCGAGTGCGATGTCGTGATCGAGCTCAGCACCTCCGGCGGTCCGCGCCGGCTGCGCCTCGGGCCTGAGTTCCGAGTCGCCCGTAGTGCCGGGCTTCACGCGGAGCTGCATGCGCTGCTCGGTGAAGCGGTCCTCGCTGTGCACGGTGATCCCGCCGCCGTCGAGGGTCCGGCCACCGATCCCGGCGACTCCGCCTCGGCGGCGGTCACCGTCGCCTCGGCGCCGGCCGCGGAGGCCTCAGCGGTCGGTGCGGTGCTGTAGTCCGCGCTCCCCTGCGGGAGCGCGATGCTGAAGTCCACGATCCCGCAGGGCGATCGCCGCGGTTACGTCCTGCGCACCGGCACCCCCACCGTCGCGCCCAGTCTCCAGCACGCACGGCAATCCCTCGAATCTGGGCTCGGAGAGAAACGTGGCACAGCCATCTTCACCGAGTTCTCCCTGACCGAGCACCGCGTGGCGATCACGGTTCGATCCCAGTGAGGTCAGCGAATCGTTGACGTGCAGCGAGTGCAGCCGCTCCAGCCCGACGGTCCGGTCGCACTCTTCCAACGTCCGGCTCAGTCCGTTCGCGGTGCGGATGTCATACCCGGAGGCGAGCAGATGGCAGGAGTCCAGGCACAGGCCAATTCGCTCATCGCCGCCGGTCGCCTCGATCAGCGCCGCCAGCTCAGCAAACGAGCGGCCCAGCGTGCCGCCGGCGCCAGCGGTGTCCTCCAAGTGAAGCTGGCACCGTTCTGACTCGGCCAACGCCTCGATGATCACCTGGCCGGCTCGAGCGATCGCCTGGTCAACGTCGCCAGCCTTCGCCGAGCCTGGGTGGAGCACGACGCCGACCGCGTCGATCCCATCCCCGACCCGCAGCGAATGGATCAACGAGGCCAGCGACTTGCGGCGGATCTCCTCGTCCTCGGAGGCGCAATTGAGCAGGTAGACGGCATGGATCAGGACCGCCTCGATCTCGGTCTCGTCGATCGCCTGCTGCAGCGCTGCGAAGTCCTCCTGGGCGTAGGCGGTTGGACGCCACATCCGCGGCGACTGGTTGAAGATCTGGATCGCCCGGCAGCCGCGGTCCACGCCCCGCTCCACCGCCTTGGCCAGCCCACCGGCCGGTGACACGTGGGCGCCGATTAGCATGGGGCGAGTTCTTTCATGCGCGTTCGCTTTGCTCCGTCACCGACCGGCGCCCTTCACATCGGGGGCGCCCGCACCGCTTTGTACAACTGGCTGCTCGCTCACCGCCCCTCGGCCGGGGACCAGCCACGAACCGGCAAGCTGCTCCTGCGGATCGAAGATACCGACCGCGAACGGTCCACCCCGGAGAACATCGGGCAGATCCTGGACGCGCTCGACTGGCTAGGACTCGACTGGGACGAGGGTCCGGTGCTCCAGACCGAGCGGGCGTCCCGCCACGCCCAGGCTCTGGAGCAGCTGCTGGCCAGCGGGCACGCCTACCACAGCACCGCTACCGCCGAAGATGTTCGTAACTACAAGGAGCGCTGGGGCGCCGATCGCGGCTTCCGGGGCGAGGCCGAGGCCACCGGCGCGGTGCGGCTGCGGGTTCCCGACAGCGGTGAGACGTCGGTGCAGGACGTGATCCGGGGCGTCACCAGCTTCCCCAACGCCAGCATGGACGATCCGGTGATTGCCCGGGCCGATGGCTCTGTCCTCTACAACTTCGCCGTCGCGGTCGACGATCTCGATGCCGGGATCACGCATGTGGTGCGTGGTGAGGACCACCTCTCCAACACCCCCAAGCAGCTGCTGGTGTTCACCGCGCTGGACGCGAGCCCACCGGTCTACGCTCACCTGCCACTGCTCTACGGCCCCGACGGCCGCAAGCTGTCCAAGCGCCACGGCGCCGCCTCTGTCCAAGAGCTGCGCGACGCCGGTTACCTGGCCGAGGCGGTGGTCAACTACATCGCGCTGCTGGGAGCCGGATTCGCGGCCGACGAGGAGCACTTCACAATTGGGGAGCTGGCTGAGCGCTTTCGCCTGGACCGGGTGTCCAAGAACCCGGCGGTGTTCGACGAGCGCAAGCTTCGTCACATCAACGGCCGCTGGCTGCGGCAGCTGAGCCTCGACGACCTGACCGAGCGCCTGGAGCGGTACACCGGACGAACTGGCCTCAGGGACGCGGTCCAGATCGCGGCCGAGAAGATCCAGACGCTGGCCGAGTTCTGGCCCCTGGTGTCGTTTCTGTTCGATGGGCCGGTCGACGATCCGACGGCCGTGAAGAAGGTGCTGGGTCGCGATGGCGCGGTGGAGGTGTTGCGCCAGGCGCGGGATGCGCTCGTCCACGTGGATCCGTTCGAGGTGCCGGCCGTCGAAAATGCATTGCGGGAGGTGGTGCGCCGGCAGGGCCTCAAGCCGGGGCAGGTGTTCCAGCCGGTTCGGGTGGCGATTGCGGGTACAACGATCTCCCCTGGGATCTTCGAGAGCCTGGTGCTGCTCGGGCGCGAGGAATCTGTGTCCCGGATCGAGCAGGCGCTGTCACAGACCGGTGGCGGGCTCAATCCTGGGCGCGCATCTGCCGATATACGCACTGCAGCGGACTGAAGCCCGTCTCCGCCGGTGGCCCAATCCAGGGGGCGGGCGGAGAGGAGGATGAGCGAATTCCCTTGGCGCCGTGGATAACCTGAGCACAGCTCCGACCGACCCGTACGTCTCCAATGACCGTAGGCACAACGAGGGCCACGGAAGGCGTCTGACGGCGGCGTTCGAGGCCCTCGAGGCATTCCCGATGCTGGTCGAGTCTCGCAACCGGGTGTTGCGCCTCTACGAATCTGGGGAGCCCTCCACCGCCGACCTGGTGGCGGCGATCGAGTCCGATGTGGCTCTCGCGGTAACGGTGCTGCGGTTGGCCAACCAGGTCGACGGGCGGGCACGAAGGCAGATCGACAGCGCCGTCAAGGGAGTGGAAGTGCTCTCCTCGGGCAGCGTACGCGCGATCGCCAGCCGAGCCCGGACGTTTGATTTCTTTGAGCGCACTGCGGTGTGGCAGGGGATCCCCGAGCGCTTTCGCCTGCACGCGGTGGCCACCCAGCGTGCCGCCGATCGCGTTGCTCGGGAGATCGGCTATGAGCAGCGGGACCGGCTGATGGTGACCGCGCTGCTACACGACATCGGCAAGCTCGTGCTCGTGCACGCCTATCCCGGCTATCCGCGCGACATCCACGGAGACGCCCGGACGCCCGAAGACCGGATCCAGCGCGAGCGACGTGAGCTCGGCGTCGACCATGCCCTCGTCGGCGGGGTGCTGGCGCGCCGCTGGGGGCTTCCCAACCCGCTCGCCGCGGTGATCGAGCGTCATCATGCCGAGGACTGCGACGGCGAGACCGCGATCGTCCGCTTGGCCGACATGCTCGCCCACTACCTCTTCGGCGCCCCGATCTCTCCCGCCGAGCTGCTGTCGGTCGGTCGCACGGTCGGCCTTGAACCGAGCCAGATGCGCACCGTGCTCTACGACATGCCTCTGCCCACCAGTGGCGAGCGTCCCCGCCAGGTCGATCCCTGCCCGATGTCCGGTCGCGAGGTTGACGTCCTGCGCCGGCTCGCCCGTGGCATGGTCTACAAGCAGATCGCCGCTGAGCTTGGCCTTTCCACGAGCACGGTGCGGACGCACCTGCACAACGTCTACGGCAAGTTAGGCGCGACGGATCGCGCGCAGGCGGTGCTGATCGCCACCGAGCGCGGCTGGATCTGAGCCTGCTCACGACCACGCTTCGTGGGGACGATCCGGGTTACGATCGGGCTCGGCGATGATCTCGATCACCACCAAATCCCCGTACGCCTTACGTGCTCTGGTCGAGCTTCATCGCCACGGGGATGTGGGGCCGGTCCCGATCGCCGAGCTCGCACGCCGAGGCGAGATCCCGGTGCAGTTCCTGGAGCAGCTGTTCGCGGCGCTCAGGCGCGCCGGACTGCTGCGCTCTCAGCGCGGAGTCAAGGGCGGCTACAGCTTCGAGCGGGACCCCGCGGAGATCTCGGTGCTGGAGGTGGTGGAGCTGCTCGACGGTCCGCTCGGACACGGAGCCAACGGGATCTTCGCCGAGGCCGCGCAGGCGGCTAGACGGGTTCTGGGTGCGGCCAGCGTCGTCGACGTCTCCGAAGCGCAGGCCCGCAGGGCAAGCGCGCCGATGTACCACATCTAGCCGCAGGCCCGCCTCTATTAGCGATTCCCCGTAGTTACAGGCGATTCGCACCGCTGGGGGACGCTCCAGGACGCTCCAAACGGGCCTTAACTGTCGCGCGAGTGTCGCGCGCGGTACGGTCTCAGCCGTGGATCAGCCGGCGACAGAGGTGGTGACGGTGAGCGTCAAGGATGACCTCGACGCTGACCTGGGCGACGACATGGTTCGGTTCCTGCGGACGTTCGCGCGCTACGACTTGGAGCTGCCAAGTGATCATCACGGTTCGCTGCCCATCAATGTGCCTGGAGGCTTGGCCGCGCTACGGGCCAAGCTTGATCACGCCATTCCGGACTGGCATGAGCGATATGAACTGATCCCTCCTCGCAAGTATCGAGATCGCGCGTAGCCGTAGCCGGCCGGGGCTATTCCAGGAAATCGAGGTCGTAAACACGTCCGCGATTCCAGGCGTCGTGCTTCGCGAGTTGAGGGCGCAGCGCCGCCTTGATCTCGTCCTCGGAAGCCGTACCCCGATGGCTCAGGGCGAGATCTAGGTACTGATCGCTGTCGGGATCCAGCGCGGCGACGTCTTGAGTAGTCCGAACCCGCTCACGTACGCGAGCGCGACGCGACGCGACCTTCGCATCGTCCCGGCGTTTGAGTTCTTGGCGCAACGCTTCTAGACGTTCTGTAAGGGCGGCGTAGGTTCGCTCCGTCCCCCGCGCTGTAGGCCAGTAGCGCGCCTCGTCCTGGGCCTCCTGGAGCCTCCGGAACGCGTCAAGACGCTCAATCTCCCGCACCAAGTCCCAACGGCTGTTCAGCTCGCCTCGCGGCGGTGCGGCTGCCGTCGCCTTCTCGAACGCGCGAAGCGCATAGGTGACCCGTTGGCGAGCTTCTTGATCGGCTGGGGCTGACTGGCCTCCGGTGGCGCGAACCCATCGATTCACCTCCTTACGCGAATCGCGACGACGCTCACGGTTTGGCACTGCCTCCGGCGAACCCTGTTCGGGATGAAGGCCGCAGCGGATCTGCTCGTCGGTGAAACCAGAGTCCCGCGCGATGCGTGCCCAAAGCGATCGCTCGCGCGTTCGTGCGCTCTGGCCTTCCGGCCGCCCTGGAGCCTTTTTCTGCCCCCCGCTTTTCACGGTTGCAGAGTTATGACCGATGTGGCCGAAACGAGCACCGTCGAATTATCCGCCCGCTCGCGGCGGATACTCCCGCGGCCAGACCTACTGACACCCCTAGAGGCCGAGCGGCTGCTGCGTGTCTCCCGTCGCACCCTCCACCGCTGGGCCGAGCAGGGCCGCATCGAGCGCGTCCGCTTCACCTACCGGACGTCGCGCTACACGACGGAGAGTGTGATGGGCCTGCTGCAACCCTCCAAAGAGGAACGCCCGGGTGGCGAAGACCCGGGCGTTGCCACAACTTCGGCCGGTGGAGGCCGACATGGGGCAGCGTACTAGTCTCACCCGACAGTCGCTGGCCGCGTGCGGCGAAGGTCGCGCGAGATGCATGGGGACGTTTCGATGCATCACGCGAGCAGGCACTACCGTGCTACGACGGCGCGCGGCTGCGCCGGTTAGCTGTTCCACCCGACGCACTCAGTCGCCGTGTGGTCCGGTGTCTCGTTCGCGGGCGCGAATGCGGTCAGCCCCAGCAAAGCATCCGCGCACGAAAAACGGCCTTCAAGACGCGACGATCGACCAGTCGACGATCGATCGCTACTGGCGGGCCTGGCCAACAGCAAACGTCGCAATTCAGACCGGTGCTAGGAGCGGCGTTGTAGTCGTGGACATCGACCCGACTACGGGGGGACGACGCACTACACGAGCTCGAGCGCGAACACGGGCGGCTGCCTCGCACGGCCAGCGTCGTTACTCCCGGCGGCGGGCAGCACTTCTACTTTCAGCATCCCGGCGGCGTGATTCGAATAGCGCCGGAGCGCTAGGACCGGGGCTTGACTGCCGGGGAGACGGTGGCTACATCCTTGCGCCGCCGTCTGTCGGGATCACGGGCCGGAGCTATGAGGCAGACGAGCGCGCACCGCTCGCACCGCTGCCGCCCTGGCTGCTTGACCGAATCGACCGCCGTGACCGTGAAAGGGGTCCGCAGGCCAGCACCGCCAGGCGAGTGGTTGTCGATCGTTCGCGACGGAGTTCCTGAGGGCAAGCGTAACCACAGTCTCGCGCGCCTTACGGGGCATCTGCTTGCCCGAGATGTTGACGCGCGCCTAGTTCGGGAACTAGCGCACCTTGTCAACGGGGGTTCCGGCCGCCGATGAACGTGGACGAGGTTGACCGCGTGATTGAGTCGATCGCCGGCCGGGAGCTGGTTAAGCGCGCCGGGGGCGGGGCGCCGGTGAGCGTGGTTGAACAGCTCGCGGCAGAGCAAGCCGGACTGCCAGATCCGATGAACGCCGCCGAAGCGCTAACCGCGCTCTCTTGACCTTCCTCGCGTCGGGCTGACAATTCGCGGCGCACGGGTAGTTGGGCGTGGCAGCCGCGCCAGCGCCGACATCTACCTGTCGAACGGCACCGAGATCAACTTCGACTCGATCCGGGACATGGCGAATCCGACGCGGCTCGCGGTCGAGATTGCCGCCTGCACCGGTGCCACCCCCAGACTCAAAGCTCCCCAGGCAGTCCAGGCGATCGCGCTCCTCCGCGCCCTCGCCGAACATCAGCGGGTCGTCAGCAGCGATGACCTTGCCATCGACTGGGGGCTGACATTCCTCCAGGCTGCTGAAACGCTCGACGTGGATCTCAGTAACCAAGCACAGCGCTGGGATGCTTTCAGCCGCCTAGAGGCGCTTGATCCGTTTACCCGACTTCGCCTGGAGGGCCTGCCAATCGCGAAAACCGCGCTCGTACTTCGAGACTGCGACGGTATGCGACTCGTACGCACCGGGTGGCTCCGCGGTCATGTTCGCGCTGAGGATCATCTTGCAAATCCACACGAGATCGCGCATCGCATGGAGCGCGTTCGTTGGAAGCGGCCTGGCGGCAGCGGGCGGATCAAAGCCAGCCGCCCGCACATGCCAGGCACTCTCGCCTGGAGCTTCTACACCGTCGCGGCGGGTTGGGAGAACGAGCGATGATCCACCGCCCGGGTTACCGAGTTACCGCAGGTGTATGTAATACGCACGCGCGTAAGAGCGTCAGCACTACGCGCGTAGAAGCGGTAACCAGGCGTAACCCGGTAACCGACGAGAGGGTCGAGCTACTGGTTGCGGCAATCAAGGACCAGCTGGACGCCGTCGCGCTGAGCGACGAAGCATGGGCCGACTTCGCACGAGACCACCAAGTGATCACGTGGCAGTTCGGGCAGACAGATGTGCAGGAGCCATGAGTAGGCCGCACGTCGATATCGCAGTGCCGGCGCTGGCGCTCAGACGCGCCGACGCAGCAGCAGCACTAAGCGTCTCGCTCGAAATCTTCGATCGGCACGTGAGATCACATCTCCAGCGCGTGCAGGTCGGCACCGTCACCGTTTACCCGACCGCCGAGCTTCAGCGCTTTCTCAGCGACCGAGCAAGCTCAATAGTGGACGAGCTTCAACCCCAACAACGACGCCGATGAGCCAGAACCAGACACGAGTCTGTCTGACGCCCGGGTGCCCGCAGATCATCACGCGCGGCAAACGTTGCAACGCCTGCGAAAACGCCAGCCGCCCAACCGCATATCAGCGCGGCTACGACCGAACATGGCAGCGCACCCGCAGCGCATTCCTGCGTGACCACCCGCGCTGCGAATGCGACCACTGCCTACTACTACCTGAACCCCTCAGACCGCTAGCCGACACCGTCGACCACATCGACGGCCTCGGCCCAAACGGCCCACGCGGCCACGACCCAAAAAACCTGAGAGCAATGACCCACAGCCACCACTCCAAACGCACCGCCCAAGATCAACCCGGGGGATTCCAACACCGTCCAACCATCCCCACCCTGGCACCACCAACACCACCACCACCACCCCAAGACAGGCCCGGGAAGCCAGGAAAGCACCGGGTAGCAACCCGTAGCACGACCTCGCGCGACGACCGCTTATCAGTCAATTCGCCATCTGTACGCATCATGAACCTGGGGTGGTCGTGATGGCTCCGACGCCTAAGCCGCCCGGTGCGCGTCGTCGGCGTAATCTGGCGCAGCCGTCTTGGCGGCGGCTGCCTGCGGCTGGTTCGGATCGCGAGCCACCTTCGTTGCCGGTCCGTGATCGGGGGTGGTCGGAGCGGACGGTGTCGTGGTGGCGGGAGGTGTGGCGCTCGCCGATGAGCACCGCGTACCTCGCGGCCGACATTGACAGTCTGGTGCGTCTCGCGGAGCTTCGGGATGATTATGCGGCGGGGAGGGTTGGCGTGGCGGCGTTGACGGCAATCGGCCAGCTTGAGGACCGCTTCGGCCTGAGCCCGAAGGCTCGCCGCGCTTTGCAGTGGGAGGTCGCGCAGTCGAGCGATGCGGGAGCCCCGCAGGATCGCGCTGGCGCTGCTGCCTCCGGTGTGCGGAGGTTGCGCGCGGTCGATCCGACAGGGAGCGCGGCCTGATGCCATGGCGCGGAGAGCACGTTCCGGGCGAGTTCCCGACGCTGGGCTATCAGGTCGCGGAGCTGATCGAGGCCAAAGTCGTGATCCCTGACGGGGATCACGCAGGCGCGCCGTACGCGCTGACCGATGAGCAGTTGAACTTCGTGATCTGGCTGTATCGCGTGGACCCGGTCTCGGGCGGGTTCGTGTATGTGCGCGGGGGGCAGCTGGTCCGACCGCAAAAATGGGGCAAGTCGCCGTTCGCCGCGGCGATCATCTGCGCCGAGGCAGATCCGGAAGGCCCGGTGCGCCCGGACGGTTGGGACGCCAGCGGCGAGCCGGTCGGAGCGCCGTGGCCAACGCCCTGGATCCAGGTCACAGCCGCCAGCGAGGACCAGGCTGACAACGTCTGGAGGTCGCTGTTGCCGATGATCGAGTTGGGGGTCCTCGCCGCGGAGATCCCTGATACCGGCCGGACGCGGATCAACCTGCCGGGGGGTGGGTTGATCGAGCCGGTGACCGCGTCGGCGACCTCGCGGCTGGGGCAGCGGTTGACGTTCGCCGTCCAGGACGAAACGCACTCGTGGACGCAGTTGAACGGTGGTCGAAGGGTCGCTGATACCCAGCGCCGCAACCTTGCCGGGATGGGTGGACGGTGGCTTGAGGTCACAAATGCTTGGGATCCTGCGGAGGGGTCGGTGGCGCAGCAGACCTCGGAGAACCGGGAGCCGGGTGTGTTCTTGGACGACGTTGACCCTGGCGAGGGTTCGATCCGGGACAAGGCGGACCGCCGAAGGATGCTCACACGCGTCTACGGCGATTCGTGGTGGATTGATTTTGAGCGCATCGACGGCGAGGTCGTGGCGCTGCTTGACCGCGACCCGGCACAGGCGGAGAGATTCTTCTTGAACCGCAAGCTCGCGGCGGAGGATGCGGCGTTCGACCCGGTGCGCTGGCAGGAGCTGGCCCAGCCGTTCGCGGTGGTGCGCGGGTCGAGGATCGTGATCGGCGTTGACGGCGCACGATTCTCGGATGCGCTGGCGATTATCGCCACCGAGGTCGAGTCGGGTTTTCAGTGGCCGATCGGGATCTGGGAGCGGCCCGCCAGCGCGACCGATGCGTACGAGCATCCGCAGGCTGAGGTGGACGCGGCGATGGTCGAGGCGTTCGAGCGGTTCGATGTGGTGCGCTGCTACTGCGACCCGCAGTGGATCGACAATCTCGTGGATCGGTGGCAGGGACGGTGGGGGGCGCAGCGGGTGCTGCCGTGGTACACGAACCGCGCCAGGCAGGCTGCGTGGGCAGTGCGGAACTTCACCACCGCGGTTGGTAGTGGAGATCTCCACCATGATGGCGATCCGGTGTTCGCGCAGCACGTCGCGAACGCTCGCAGGCGCCGGCTGCAGGTGGTCGATGACCAGCACGTGCCGATGGTCACCCTGGCGAAGGATCGCCGCGACTCTTCCCGGAAGATCGATGCGGCTATGGCCGCGGTCCTCTCGTGGGAGGCGCGCGGTGACGCGATCGCGTCCGGCGCGCTCACACCGGAGCCGGTGGTGGAGAAAACAGTTTGGTTCCTCTGATGTATCTACAGACAACAACAGGAAGGTGAACACATGCCAGGTTCAGACACGCTGGCGGTTTATCGGTCTCGCTTCCCGGCGGGCGCTGCGAGCGTCCAATCCCCGTCGGTCGAGCCGCCGCACGAGGAGGTCAGGATGCGGCTGGCGGAGGTTCAGCGTCTCGCCGGTCTGGAGGCGGAAGGCCGCCGTAATGTCGAGGCTGCCCGCACCGCTGTGACGGCTGCCAGGGAGCGGGACGCGAAGGTGCTCGCGGATGCGGTCCGCGCCGAGGCCCCGGCTCCTAAGTCTGGGCTCGAGGACCGGGCGCAGGAGGCGCTCAAGATCGCCGAGCGGCGGTTTGAAGCGCTGGAGCGCGCCGCGTCCGATTCACATGGCGAGCTGCTGGCCGCCGTCGCCACCCATCGGGGCGAGATGGAGCAGGCGCTTGATGCTCAAGCTGGCGATCTGCTGGCCGAGGCTGGTGAGCTGCTGGCGGCGGCAACCTCGAAACTTGCTCGGCGCGGGCAGGTCATCCAGACAAAGCGGTGGGTTGCGGACCCGCATCGGCAGGGTGGCGCGCCAAAGTCGCGAACGCTCTCAGCAGTCGCCGAGGCCCAGAAGGCACTGGACGAGGATGCCCGGCCGGTGGAGCGCAACGAGAGCCCTAACTGGTGGACGCAGCAGCGCCGGTTCGATATCCGCAAGCGGGAGATCGAGACGCAGCTGATCGCCGACGGGCGTGACCCCGCGGACGCTCCTGGCGAGGCCTACGAGATCGCCCGCGCCGAGTTCGAGCCCGAGGGGGCGAAGAAGGGACCGCAGCTGCCCATTCCCCGGGATGGCGTGTACCCGCCCCCGGTTGATCAGCTTCCTGAGGTGCCGGCATGAGGCCCCCTGAGCGAGACGAGCACGGCAGGTTCATCAGGTCGTCGCTGGACATGAACCAAAGGATGCGGCTCGCGGCCGGATACCCGCCGGTCGTTGATGCCGATGGCCACCACCGGGACGCGCGGGATGCCGATGGCCAACCGCAAGCTAGCGATCCCCAGCCGGCGCCCGCCGGTTCGTTCGATGGCGGTCAGGCGACGATCACCGGAGCGGGGTCAGCGCCGGCGCCGGACTCGATGAACGATCGGCTGCGCCGGGCGGCGCTGGCTCAAATTTACGGGCTCGACAAGTGAGCCTGGAAGCTTCGGGCGAGCAGGGCCCTCCATCGCCCGGAGACCGCCGCGTGCGCGGGCTGGTCGGCTGCCATTGCCCTGGCCAGCCCGCCACGTGGCAACGTGTTCGACTTGCGCGCCTTCCGCGGTCGCGCGTAGGATGACCTCCAACCAGTCAAGTGGGCCCGCGACGCGCGAACGTCCGGGCCCGTGGCACCGGAGAGTGCACTCCGGCGCGACAGGCAGCGTACCCGCCGCAGGGGGCTGTCTCCCTCGCCGCAGCATCGCTCTCCCGGCGCCCCAACCGAAGGGAGCACCGATGACGCACGACAATGTCAACGAGGATGCTGTGGTCAATCGCAGGAGCTGGTGGCGATGACCAAGACCCCAGGCATCGAGGTCCGTCACAGCAAGACGTGCCCAGCGCGGCACGGCGAACGCTGCAAGTGCACTCCTACCTACCAGGCACACGTGTTCGACGCTCGCTCTGCGCGCAGGATTCGCAGAACGTTCACGACGTTAGCTCAGGCGAAAACGTGGCGGCAGGAGGCGGCCGTGGCGCTCAGAAACGGCACGATGAAGGCCTCTGCCGGACGCACGCTGAAACAGGTCGCGGACGAGTGGCTCGCAGGCGCGCGGCGGGGCGAGATCCGCAATCGATCGGGCGACCCCTATAAGCCGAGCGCGATTCGCACGTATGAGCAGTTCCTTCGGCTGCGTGTCCTCCCGGTGCTGGGGGCGTCCAAGTTCACGGCGATCCGGCGCATCGATCTCCAGGACTTTGTGGACCGCTTGCACACTGACGGGACGGCACCCACGAGCGTCCAGGGCGCAGTGTTGCCTCTCCGGGCGATGTACCGGCGGGCGCTTGCCCGGGGGGAGGTTTCGATCAATCCGACAATCGGTCTGGAGATGCCAGCTATCCGGAGCGGGCGCGACAGGATCGTGTCGCCCGCAGCAGCAGCGAGGCTGCTGGACGTGCTACCGGAGGGTGATCGGCCGCTATGGGCCACCGCGTTGTATGCGGGGCTTCGCCGCGGCGAGATCATGGCGCTTCATTGGGAGGACATCGACCTCGACGCGGGTGTCCTGCGCGTGCGTCGAGGCTGGGATGCGGTCGAGGGGGAGATCGAGCCTAAGAGTGCGAGCGGCAAGCGCACCGTGCCGATCCCGACCGCGTTGCGCGGGCATCTTGAGGCGCAATGGGTCCGGGGCGGGACGGGCCGCTACGTGTTCGGTGCCAACGATCGCCCGTTTGCGCCTAAGAGCGTCGAGGATCGCGCTAGTAGGGCATGGAGGGCCGCTGAGCTAGAACGGATTACCCTGCACGAGTGCCGGCACACCTACGCGAGCTTCGCAATCGCCGCGGGCGTCAATGCGAAAGCGCTCTCGACCTACATGGGTCACGCAAACATCGCGATCACGCTCGACAAGTATGGGCATCTCATGCCGGGCAACGAGGCCGAGGCGGCGGGGCTCCTCGACGTGTTCTTGGCGGCGAAACCGTAAGCGGACTGTCGCGCGGACTGTCGCGCGGCCCCCGAATCGTCAATAGCGGCGGGCTCTGCGCCTGATGTACCACATCTGAGACCGAACCCATGGCACGGATCGCAGCCAACATTGCTGAGCACGTCGGCGACACGCCGATGGTCCGGCTGACGCGGATCGCGCCCGAGCTGGACGTGGAGCTGTATGCCAAGCTCGAGTCGCTGAATCCCGGCGGCAGCGTCAAGGACAGGATCGGCGTGGCCATGATCGAGGCGGCCGAGCGCGAAGGCAGGATCCAGCCTGGACGGACGACGATCGTCGAAGCCACCAGCGGCAACACCGGCATCGCCTTGGCCCTGGTGTGTGCGGCCAAGGGATACGAGCTGGTGCTGACGATGCCCCAGGGGATGAGCCGTGAGCGCGAGGGCCTGCTGCGCCTCTACGGAGCCGAGGTGAAGGTCACCGAGTCGATGGGGGGGATGAACGAGGCCGTCGACGCCGCGCAGGCAATGGCCGACGACGGCGACGTGTTCCTACCCGACCAGTTCTCCAATCCCGCCAATCCCGAGATCCACCGTCGGGCAACCGGTCCGGAGATCCTGCGGGCAATGGGCGACCGCATCGACGTGTTCGTCTCCGGGGTCGGCACCGGCGGCACGATCACCGGCGCCGGGGAGGCGATCAGGGCACGGTGTCCTTCCTGCCGAATCGTCGCCGTCGAGCCCCGGTCCTCTCCAGTCCTCTCCGGCGGAGCCGCTGGGCCCCACAAGATCCAGGGGATCGGCGCGGGGTTCGTGCCTGCCGTGCTCCGCCGCGAGCTGATCGATGAAGTGATCCCGATCGAGGACGAGGACGCGATCGAGACCGCCCGGCGGCTCGCCCGCCACGAAGGGGTGCTGGCCGGGATCTCCTGCGGGGCGGCGGTTGCGGCGGCGCTCGAGATCGGCCGCCGGCCTGAGCACCGGGGGGCTCGGATCGTGACCGTCCTGCCCGACTCCGGTGAACGCTACGTGTCGACTCCGTTTTTCGCCCCGTAGGTGGGAACAGCGGCTGCAGGCCGGCTACTGGGACCCGCAACTCGTGACCGGCCGCGGCGCCCGGCGGCCGGCGTTCCCCGACCGGCACCCGGCGACGGCTAACCTTGGACGATGTTCGGCTTGGGGCTGATCCGGCGGACACTGGCGGAGATCCACCGGGACGTGGCCGCCGCACACAGCCGTGATCCGGCGGCTCGCGGCGTCGGTCCGACCGAGATCCTGCTCAGTTGGCCCGGAGTCCACGCACTGCTGGCTCATCGTGTCGCCCACGCCCTCTACGGTGCCGGGATCCCCCTGCTCCCCCGCGCGATCGCTTCGACGGCTCGGTCGCTGACCGGGATCGAGATACATCCCGCGGCCGAGATAGGCGACAGCTTCTTCATCGATCATGGCATGGGAGTGGTGATCGGCGAGACGGCCGAGATCGGCGCCAACGTAACCCTCTATCAGGGCGTCACCCTCGGCGGCACCGGGTTTGCCACCGGGAAGCGTCACCCGACCGTGCAGGACAACGTCACGATTGGTGCGGGCGCAGCTCTGCTCGGGCCGATCACCGTCGGCCATGGCGCCAAGGTCGGAGCCGGCAGCGTGGTCATACACGACGTACCACCGAATGCCACGGTGGTGGGGAATCCCGGCCATCCAGTCCGGGTCGAAGGCCGCCGAGCGGAGGGGCCGGATGCCGACTGGGTGCACCTCCCGGACCCGATCGCCGACGCCATCAAGGGTCTGGCCGCGCGCATCGTCGACCTGGAGCATGCGCTGGAGGAGGCTCGCGGCGAGGGCGCCGAGATCAGGCCGCTGCGCCCAACCGCCGACGAGGCGCCGGCCTCCTACGGCGCCGGTCGCGCTGTCGGGCCCAATCCCGCCGGCGGATGACCAGCTGACTCGGTCGGGCCGTGCGGTTCAGTCCTGCGCGGGCGCTAGCCGGCGTGCGGGTTGCGTTCGGAGGCCACGGGGAGGGGCTGGGGCATCTCCTCGGGGGCGGCCATGTTGCGCCGCCCGGAAACCAGGTACAGCGGGCGGCCCTTGACCTCGTCGTAGATCCGCCCCACGTACTCACCGATGATCCCGATCGCGATCAGCTGGATCCCCCCGAGCAGCAGCACAGCGATGGTGAGCGCACCGAAGCCCGGCAGGTAGGAGCCCAGTATGCGCAGGATCACGACGACGGGGATCGCCACGAACGCCAGCGTCGAGATCAGGAACCCGAGCAGAGTCGCGAGCTGCAGCGGCCGGTGCGAGAACGACGAAATTGCATCCAGGGAGAAGCGGAGCATCTTGCCGACCGTGTACTTCGTCTCCCCGGCATAACGCTGGTCCCGGCGGTAGGGCACGGCCGCCTGTCGGTACCCCACCCAGACGGTCATCCCACGCAGGAAGCGATTGCGCTCGCGCATCGACAGCAGCGCGTCGAGCGCGCGCCGGTCGAGCAGGCGGAAATCGCCGGAGTTGTGCTGCAGCTCGACCTGGGCGAGCTTGTCGAACAGGCTGTAGAACCACCGCGCCGTGGTCAGCTTGAACCGCGATTCACCCTCCCGCTGCTCACGCACGGCATAGACGACGTCACAGCCGCTGCGCCAGTGATCGAGCATCGTCGGGATCAGCTCCGGTGGATCCTGCAGGTCGGAGTCGAGCATCACCACCGCATCGCCGAGCGCATGATCGAGCCCCGCGGTCAATGCCGTCTGGTGGCCGAAGTTCCGGGACAGGTAGACCACGTGGACACGATGATCGCCGGCGGCCAGCCGCTCGAGTATGTGAGCGCTGGAGTCGCTCGATCCGTCGTCGACGAGCACCAGCTCGAACTCCAGGCCGTCTAGCGAGCTGCACACCCGCGAGTAGAACTCGTCGATCAGCAGCTCCTCGTTATAGATTGGCGCGACGACGCTCAGCAACCCCAGCGTGTGGGAACCGTCCTCGTGGAGATCGCCTGTCACCGTCATCCCAGGGCCATGGTACGGCCAGCAGCGGTTCAGAGCCCCCGTAGCGAGCCACCGGAGCCGATCAGGCCGATCAGCTGGATCGCTTGCACGACCCCGGTCATGATCAGCGATGCGCGCCAGAGCCGGCGATCGGTTCCGAGCGCCGCGAAGGGCATCAGCCAGACCACGTACCAGGGCAGCATCGAACCCGCGGTGATGAGCAGTGCGACGGCACTCCAGCCGGCGCCGTCGATCCAGTCCATCTCTCCGCGCCACACCGCTCGCAGAAGCCAGATGAGCACGAGCGCGAACACGATCGTCAGGCACACACCAGCGATGTGCCCGACGTTTCCGAGCCCCAGGCGCGTGGAGATGAAGCCGGGGATGCTGTGCCAGTCGCCCTCGCTCTGGGTTCGCTGCACCGTGGCCGGCAGGTGCAGCTGTCCGGTGCCGAACGCGGCGAAACCCATTGCCGCCACCGCCGTCGCGGCCACACTCACCCCGATCACGAGGCTCCGGCGGCGCCCGCGGCCGCCGAGGCCGTTCAGCGACGCCAGCGCGAACGGGAGGAATACGCCCGCGGTCAGCTTCACCGCCGCGGCGACCACCGGCATCGCCCCGGCGGCTCGATCGCGGTGGGTCAGCAGCGCGTAGACCCCAGCCATCATCAGCGTCACCATCAGCAGATCGTTGTGGCCGCCGCCGACCCCGTAGACGACCACCAGCGGGTTCAGGGCCACGAGGGCGGCCGCCCGAGCCGAGTTCAGGCCCCGCTGCCGCGCTGCATTCCACACCAACGCCACCGTGGCCAGACTCGCCATCGCCGCCATCGCCTTGTAGGCCAACGTGCTGGCGGCGATGGAGAGATGGGCGAGCAGGTAGCTCAGCATCGTGAACACCGGGCCGTAGGCGCTGGGAGTGGTCACCCACTTGGCGCCGACGAACGGGTACAGCGGGTCGAGCGCGATCGCGTGTGGGCCCTGGAGGTACGGGTTGGCACCGTACAGCGCCCACATGCGCGCGTAGGCCTGGTAGCTGAACACGTCGGTCGAGAGCAGCGGCGGCGCCAGCAGCAGGAGCGCGTGGAGGGCTGCGATCGTCATCAGCACCACCCGCGGCGGCAGGCGTTCGGCCTCTCGCACGGCGACCACGTAGGCGACGAACATCAAAGTCAGCACCGCGATCAGCGGCCCGACGCCGAGACTCAGTCCCGTGCTGCCGAACGGTCCGGTGAGCCAGCTCGGCATCGGCCGGGCCGACTCCGGAAGCAGAGCGTCGGTGCTGGCCGCGCCGACGCTGATCAGCAGCGCGCAGCCCAGCAATGCACCCAGGGCAAGGAGACCCAGGCGCGGCTGGACCAGCGAGCGCGCAGGAGGCTGCAGGCCGGGTGCGGAAGCCGCTGCGCGTGAGGGGAGCTTCAGCGCGCCGCCGTGGGACGCCGCGCCGAGCGGACCCGGAGCATTCATGATCGAGAGGATGCCGCTCGGCCAGCCGACTGTGGTTTGAGCAACATTGCGATCTCGTTAGCTGTGTAGGGGTGGGGGTCGGTGCTCAGGCTCACCCAGCGGTGGACGGTCGCTTTCCCGGCGTTCTGCGGCACGCTGAATCGTCGTTCGAGAGCTGCGGCGCAGGCGTGGCACCAACCACATCGCCTCCGCGGCGATCCGCGGCGACATCTTGCTCGTGCCGGCGGTTCGGTCACGAAAGACGATCGGCACCTCTCGCACGGTAAATCCTGCCAGCAGGGCCCGATAGGTGACCTCGATCTGGAACACGTAACCGTCGGCGCGGACGCTCTTCAGGTCGATAGCCTCCAGAACCTCCCGGCGGATGCACTTGAAGCCTCCGGTCAGGTCTTTGACATCGACGCGGAGGATGACGCGGGCGTAGAGACCCCCACCACGGCTGATCAATCGCCGGAGAAGGCTCCAGTCGCGCACACCGCCGCCAGGGACATAGCGGGAGCCGAGCACGAGATCCGCGTTCGCAGCGGCGCCCAGGAGCTGTTCGAGGTAGCGCGGATCGTGAGAGAAGTCGGCGTCCATCTCCAGCACGAGCTCGGCCCCGTCGGCCAGCGCCCGCTCGAAGCCGGCCAGGTAGGCATGACCAAGGCCGTCCTTGCTCCGTCGGTGAAGGACCTCCACCACGGGCAGCTCGCCGGCGAGGGCGTCGGCGATCTCTCCGGTCCCGTCAGGGGAGCCGTCGTCTACGATCAGGATCCGGTGGCGCCCGGGCGCTAGCCTCTGCAGCTCGGCGGCGCTGGCGCGGACGACCGGGTCCACGTTGGCGGCTTCGTTGTAGGTGGGTATCACCAGCCAGATCGGCGTGGGCATCGCCTCGCAGGGTAATGGGCTGCCGGCCCGAAGGACGGGTCACGTACCCGTCGGCCAACTCGACGTGCCGCGGGAGCTCAGGAGCAGGGCCGCCGATCCACCCGGCATCATAAGGTGGCGGAAAAGATGGACCACAAACCGACCCCATCACGTCATCGCCCAGCGGCTTCTGCCCGCGGCGTGGTTGGTCCTGGCCGCTACCGCAGCCAGCTGCCGCACCACCGGCGTCGACGACGGGCGGTCGGGCTGTTGCTGGCGATTGTGCTCCTGGTCATCGTGGTGGCGGCCGCCAGCGCCGGCGGGGGAAGTTCCGTCCACCGCGTTGCCGCCCCGGTACCCGGCTTCTTCACCCGGATCCAGACGCTCGCGGGGACCGGGAGCGGCTCGTTCAGCGCCGGCGAGAAGGCGGCAGAGAATGCGGGCATCGACCGCGCCCTCGCGATCACGCCGTACGTGCGGATGGCGGGCGCCCAGCACCGGGAGGTGGCGCTCACCTTCGACGACGGTCCCGGACCGTATACACCGCAGGTTCTGTCGATCCTAGAGCGCATGGACACGCCGGCGACGTTCTTCGAGGTCGGGATCGAGGAGCAGTACTTCCACGCCTCCACCACTCAGATCGTCGCTGACGGCTACCCGATCGGCGATCACACCGAGAACCATGCCGCGATGGCCGCGCTGTCTCCGGAAGCGCAGGAGAGTCAGCTCGTGGCCCAGATTTCTTCTACCGGTGCCTACGGCGCGCCGTTCCCGCGCCTGTTCCGGCCCCCCTATGGTCTCTGGAACCAGGAGACGTTGTCGCTGCTGCGCAAGTACCGGATGATGATGGTCCTGTGGACGATCGATACCAGCGACTACCGTCAGCCAGGGGTCGGGGCGATCATCAACTCTGTGCTCTCCGGGGTCCGGCCCGGGGCGATCGTGCTGATGCATGACGCCGGGGGCACGCGGACGCAAACCATCGAGGCGCTGCCGCAGATCATTGACGCCCTGCGCGCTCGCGGATACAAGCTCGTCACCGTGCCGCGGTTGCTGCTCGACAATCCGCCGTCAGCCGATCAGCAGCTGACGGGGCTGACGGGCTCTGGCGGGTAGCAGCCGAGTCGGCGCCGTCGGCTAACGACGGACGTAGGCGACCCGGTTCCAGCTCGGCTCAGGTGCGAGCTCGATCGGCTCGCCCCCCCGGTGCGGCTGGATGTAGACAAATGCGCCCATGTCATCGTCGAAGACGACGTCCAGCTCGCCCTCCTTGACGCGCTGGTCGAGCCAGGCGCTGCGGAAGATCAGCCGCCGCAGCCAGTGGACCAGCGATCGCTCCGACGGTCCCACGAGCTCGGGCCAGCAGTCGTTGACGTGCTCCCCCAGCCCCGAGGCCGGATCCGTGACCTCGCCGTTGACCACCAGGTTGATCAGATCCTCGGCTTCGTCCGCCTCGACGGCACTGCCAAGGAACCCGAGCTTCCGGGCCGCCTGCTCACAGCGCTCGCGGAAGTCCCGCTCGTTGAACGTGAAGCGAAGCTCGCCGTATTCCAGCACGAAGTCTTCGCCGGAGCTGTAGTTCCCGCGTCGGTACATCAGGCGTCGTGATCATATGAGGGAATCCTGCCCGGGCGCAGTGGCTGAATGGGTTGTTGCAGCCACCGCCGTGTCCTCGGCGGATAAGGGGGGAGAAGATCGCCCGCAGCGGGCTCTGAAGGGCATGGAGACGACACCCGACACGATCCTTCTGGTGGAGGACCATCGCCCTACACGCACGTTTCTGGCCGACAATCTCGCCGCTGACGGCTACGAGATCCTCGAATCCGACTGCGTCGGTGAGGGACGAAGGCTGATCGAGAAGCAGTACCCGGATCTGGCCATCGTCGACCTCGGCCTGCCTGATCGAGACGGGCTTGAGCTGGTGCGTCACGTGCGAGAGGCCGACCGGACAGGACGCATCGATCCTGACCTACCGCTGCTGATCCTGTCCGGCCGGGCCGGTGAGCTGCACCGACTGCGCGGCTTTCAGCGCGGATGCGACGACTACGTAGTCAAGCCCTTCAGCTATTCCGAGCTGCGGGCCCGGATCGAAGCGCTCCTGCGGCGCACCAGGCTGCGCCCGGGAGCAGGGCGGGTGCGGGTCGGGCCACTGGAGATCGACCCCCTGGCACGGCAGACATGGCTCGATGGTGAGCCGTTGGCGCTGTCCAAGAAGGAGTTCGCGCTCCTGCGGGCTCTGGCCGCCGAGCCAACCCGGGTATTCACCCGGGAGGAGCTGCTGCGGGGGGTATGGGGATTTCAGTCTCTGGGGGCGACGCGGACGCTTGACTCCCACGCCTGCAGGCTGCGCAAGAAAATGCGGGCGCGGGGGACGAGCTTCGTCGTGAACGTCTGGGGTGTGGGCTATCGCCTGACCGACGGCCCGGTTTCCTGATGGCGCTGGTTCTTGCCGGCGGCTGGGTCGCGGCGGCACTCGGTGCGGGCGTTGCTCTGGTGATCTGGCGCGCGCGGGCAGCGATGCTCGAGTCGGTTGCCCGGGCATCTCACGAGCTGCGCGGACCGCTCACCGCTGCCCGGCTCGGGTTGCACCTGACCGTCGGCGACTTCGATATCTCCCTCGCTCGCGTGCGCGCGGTCGAGCTCGAGCTGGCGCGGGCAACTTTGGCCCTTGATGATCTGACCGGGTCCGGCTCCCTCCTCGGGCTCGGCAGCGGCCGCCGTGTCCGTGGCGGTCGGCGTGTCCCTGTCCCAGCGTACATCGAATCGGTTGATCTGGAGGAGTTGCTGGCGGAGTCGGTGGAGGCGTGGCGAGGGTTCGCAGCCTCGCGCGGCGTGGAGTTGCAGCTGCTTGGACCGCTCCGGGTCGTGCCCACGTCGGTCGAGGGGGATCGACTGCGGCTGGCGCAGGCGACGGGAAATCTGATCGCGAACGCGATCGAGCATGGGGCTGGGGGCGTGGTCGTCAGGTGTCGGGGCGAGGCGGAAAAGGTGCGGGTGGAGGTCACCGACGGCGGAGCGGGGCTGCCGGCGCCAGTGGCGGAGTTGATCCGCCGCCCGCGCGGCGGACGTGGCACTCGGGGACGAGGGTTGGCGATTGCCGCCGAAATCGCTGCGGGTCACGGCGGCAGGCTGGCCGCCGGTCCCGCCGACGGTGGCGCAAGGGTGGTACTCGAATTACCCCGGGCACACGGCGGCAGCGGGGCGGCGGGCCTACCGGGGACATAGTCGCCGCCCGGCCTCCGCTTGGCCGGTGTACGCCGCGGGCAGGGCCGTCAGCCCCGGGGCTGGCACCCCTGCAGCCGCAGAGTCGCGCCCCTCACATCGACCGCCCGGTGAGCCCCCCGGGCCGGAACCCCTCACCAGCACAGTCGGACTTTCATCGACCTCCTAACGCGGAGTGTCGTCGGAGGTGGCGTGGAGAGACACGATCTCACACGCGGCCCCCCGAGCGACCCCTCCCAGTTCGGTTTGGCCGGCCCCGTCCGCGGCCGCCCGCTAACCATCAGCCTGCGCTCCGCTCGCCATCAGCCGCCACCCATCACGGCCGCGACCCACCACCGGCCGCGAGGAAGGACGCACACGCCCCGGACGACACAGCTCTGGATATGCAAGCGCCGACCCATCCATCCCGGTTGCACGCACCCTTGCAGGACCCGCGCCCACCGCCCTCGCTTCAGAGCAACCGAAATCCTCAGCAACGCGAGTGGATTGCCCAATGGAGGCGGCCAAAACAGGTGAGGTGGAGCAGGAGATGAGAAATGGGTTGCATCGTGGGGGAGAGTGGGATACAGTGGGACACGCATGCAGAACCCGGGTGGCAGGGCTCCTCCCACCCAGCCACCCGGGTTCGAATCCTTCGGTGAGGCGAATGAGAACCCTTGAGCTTCCGCGGAACCTTCGAACACGCCCTCGACGCCAAGCACCGGCTGACGGTTCCCTCGAAGTTCCGCGCGGCACTGGCGGGCGGCGTGGTGCTCGCCGCCTCGCACGAAGTCTCCGAAGGCTCGCCGCGCTCGGTCTCGGTATGGACGCCCGACGCCTACGAGGCGTTCACCGCCCAGACCCTCAGCGGCCTCAACCCGCTCTCGCCAAGGGCGCGCGAACTGAAGCGTTTCTTCTTCAACTCGTCCTTTGACAGCGAACTGGACTCAGCCAATCGCGTGATGATCCCTCCCCCCCTGATGCGCTACGCGGAGCTTGGCAAGGACGTGATCGTCACCGGGTCGGGCGAGTGCATCGAGATCTTCGACCGCAGCGTCTACGACGCCTATCGCGAGGACGTTCTGACCCGTATCCCCGAGATCGCAGCGAGCCTTGGCGACACTGTTTGACATGACCCAGACGCACATTCCGGTCCTCGCCGGTGAGCTGATCGACGTGCTCGATCCGCATGCCGGCGAGGTGGCAGTCGACTGCACGTTCGGCGGCGGCGGTCATGCGCGGCTGGTCGCGGACAGAATCGGGCCCACCGGGATGCTGATCGGCATCGACCGGGATCCGGTGGCCGAGGAGCGCTTCTGCGAGCTGGCGGCGGAGCTTTCCTGCCGCACGCGATTCATTCGCGCTGACTTCGCCCGCGGATTGCACCAGCTGTTCCAGGAAGGGGCACGCGCGGATCTCGTCTACCTCGACCTGGGCATGTCCTCGATGCAGGTCGACACCTGGACCCGCGGCTTCTCCTACGCCTATGACGCGCCGCTGGATATGCGGATGGACCCGGATCAGGAGCTGACCGCGCGCGAGATCGTCAACATCTGGGAGGAGCGCCGTCTCACCCGGCTGCTACGCGAGTACGGCGAGGAGCGCTATGCCCCGCAGATCGCCCGGGCGATCGCCAGGGCGCGCAAGCGTCAGGAGCTGTCTTCGACCCAGCAGTTGGTGGACACGATCAAGCGGGCGGTGCCGATTCCGGCGCAGTTCGCCGCCGGGCACCCGGCGCGACGGACCTTCCAGGCCCTGCGGATGGCGGTCAACGACGAGCTTTCGCAGATCGACGTCGCGCTGCCGGTTGCTTGGGACCTGCTGCGTGGCGGCGGTCGCCTCGGCGCAATCTCATTTCACTCGCTCGAGGACCGGCGGATCAAGCGCTTTCTCGCTGCTCGCGCTCGGGGATGCGTGTGTCCGCCCCAGATCCCGATCTGTGTCTGTGGCCACGAGCCGGAGGCTGAGCTGCTGACCCGCCGGGCGATCGCGCCGACCACGGGCGAGGTCGCCGCCAATCCGAGGTCAAAGTCGGCGCACCTACGTGCGGCGCGCAAGCTGGAGGTATGACATGACGCCCGGAGCAATCACTCCTGCCGGCCAGGAGACGAGAGACAGCAGGCGCACCAGTCCGCAAGACGGGGCAGGATCGGTTCCCGGCCATCGCCGCCGCAGTCGAGCGTCCACCGCTACTCGCCCTCGTCGAGTCTCCGGCCCCGTCTCAGGGCGCCCTGACGCAGGTGTGCGGGCGTCGGCTCCGGTAGCCCGTAGCACGACTCCATCGGGGCCCACGTTCAAGCGCCCGCCGCTCGCGTCCCGCATCCCGCGCCGAGTCGCCGGACCGGTGCAGGGCCGGTTCGCCCCTCGGCTCGTAGCATTCGTGCGCGCGCTACCGGATCATCAGCTACTCGATCGTTTGATCAGGGGCCGGACCTGGATCGCGCTACTGGGAGTGATGCTGGTCGGGATCGTCGCGATGCAGGTGGAGGTGCTGAAGCTCAGTGCCAGCATCGGTCGCTCGATCGATCGCGGCACCTACCTCCAGGGCCGAAACGAAAGCCTTCGAGCCAGTGTGGCCGCGCTCGCCGACGACCAGCGAATCGAGCGGCTGGCGGTCCACCGGGGAATGGTCATGCCGTCCCCGTCCGATGTCGGATTCCTCTCCGCCGGGTCCGGCCAAGCGGTGCAGAAGGCGATTTCGAACATCCACGCGCCGGCCCCGGCGAGCTTCCTGACCCAAACCACTGGGAACGGCGCGGTCACCACCGGCGCGAACTCGACTGGGCCCGAAGCGGCTTCCACGGGCGCAAACGTGACCACGGCGGCGGCGGCCTCACCGGCATCGGCCCCCTCAGGTGCATCCGCGCCGTCCTCTGGTGATGGTTCCTCCGGAGCCTCCTCGACCTCCGGTGCCTCGACCTCCGGTGCCTCGACCTCCGGTGCCTCGACCTCCGGTGCCTCGACCTCCGGTGCCTCGACCTCGTCCTCCTCGTCGGTGTCACCCAGCGCGGTCGTGCCGTCAACCGATGCAGCCGCCCTGGTCGGGGGCGGCGCCGCGGGCGGAGCCAGCGGAGGCTAGACGCCTAGGTGAACGTGGCCAATCGGCGCATCGGGCTGCTGTTCCTGGTCTTCCTGAGCCTGCTCGGGATCGCGGTTCTACGAGCCACCTATCTCGGCTCGGTCCGAGCCGGAACGCTCCAGCGAGCGGCGGAGACACAGCAGGTCAGCACGTTGACGCTGCCCGCGGAGCGGGGCCCGATCACCGACCGCAACGGCGTCGAGTTGGCGATCAGCCAGTCGGCAGACGATATCGCTGCCGATCCGTACCTGATCAAGGATCCGCAGACCGTGGCGCAGAAACTCTCGTCCTTGCTCGGGAAGCCGCAGCTCACCCTGGTCAGCCTGCTGTCCAAGCCGCGCACCGGCTTCGTTTACCTGGCCCATCTGGTTCCCGGCGACCGCGCCGCCCAGGTGGCGAGGCTGCGGATCGCCGGCCTGACGATGGTCCCGCAGATCAGGCGCGTCTATCCCCGGTCATGGGCGGCCTCACAGGTGCTGGGCAGCGTCGGCTGGAACGACCGCGGCCTCAGCGGGATCGAGTATCGCTACGAGCGCCAGCTCCGGGGCCGTGACGGAATCAGGAAGCTGATCAACGACGCCATTGGCCAGCCGATATCCATTGACGACGTTCGCCCGACCGAGCCCGGCCGAGCGGTGAAGCTGACGATAGACGCCGCGCTGCAGGATGAGGTGGAGCAGGTGCTGGCCGGAGTGGGCGCCACATACACCCCGCGGGGCGCGACGGCGATTGCGATGAACCCGAACACCGGTGAGATCCTGGCCCTGGCGAACTGGCCTCGGGTGAACGCCAACGACCCTGCTGGCGCGCCCTCATATGCCAACGAGGATCGGGCGGTCAGCTTCAACTACGAGCCGGGCTCGACGTTCAAGGCCTTCACCGTCGCCGGCGCGCTGCAGGATGGGGTGGTCACTCCGGACACGCAGGTCAACATCCCGTCCGTGCTGCAGGTCGCCGACCGCCAGATCCACGATGCCGAAGACCATGGTGACGAGACCCTCTCGGTGGCGCAGATCCTCAAGGTGTCGAGCAATATCGGCGCCGACGAGATCGGGATGAAGCTCGGACCGCAGCGGTTTGACTACTGGGTCCACCGTTTTGGCTTCGGCGCACCGACGAACATAGACCTGCCGGGCGAGGAGCAGGGGATCGTGCTCCATTCCTGGCAATACTCAGGCTCCTCGATGGGAAACCTCCCGATGGGACAGGGCGAGTCGGTCACGCCGATCCAGATCGCCACCGCCTACGCGGCGATCGCCAATGGTGGCATCCTCCGTGCGCCTCATGTGGTAGCGGCGATTGGCGGCAAGCCGGCAAAGGGCCCCGCGGGTCGGAGGATCCTCTCCCGATCCGCAGCCGCGCAGTTACGGAACATGCTCCGCGGCGTGCTCGCCGACGGCGGAACCGCCTCCGGCGCGGCGATCCCCGGCTACGACCTGGCCGGCAAAACGGGAACCGCCAACGAGGTGATCAACGGCCAGTACTCCAACACGGCCTACGCCGCCTCGTTCATCGGCTTTGTCCCTGCCAGCCACCCGCAGCTACTGGTGGCGGTGATGGTCGACCGTCCGCAAGGCGCGATCTTCGGCGGCTCGGTGGCGGCGCCGGCATTCCAGAAGATCGTCGGGTGGGCGGTGCCTTACCTGGGGATCTCCCCGCGGTAGGCGTCACGTGAGCACCAGGAGCTCACGGATTCACCGTCAGGAGTCCAGCGTCAAGCGAAGCCTGGCCAGCCGCCGGTCCCATTGTCCGCCGACCTCGGCCATCCAGGAGACCGCCTCCGACAAGGGTTCGGGGCTGATCCGGTAGCGGACCTCGCGCCCGGCGCGCTCACGCTCGACCAGTCCTGCCTCCGAGAGCGCGCTCAAGTGCTTGACCACGGCCTGCCTGGAGATCGGCAGCGAGCCGGCCAGCTCGGTCGCGGTGGCGGGATGCGCGGAGATCGCAGCGAGTATGCCGCGCCGGGTCGGATCCGCCAGGGCGCCGAAGACCGCGCCCGAGGCATCGCGGGTCATCCCGCTGCGGCGACCAGTGCCGGTCCGTAGGTGCTCCCGCTCGTGCCCGGCAGTGGGATCCCGACCAGGTCGATCGCCTCCAGCGGCCGGGTCTCGATCACCCGCAGGCGTGTGCAGCCCTCGCCGTGCGCGATCAACGTCAGCTCCACCCGCGACGCCGGCTCCTGGTCTGGAGTCCACCAGAAAGCAAGCCGGGCCGCCACAGAGCCCGGAGGCGGATCGGCCCTGGGGGGACAGACCTCCTCGACCCACCCGCTACGCAGCTCGCCGCCTTCGCGGAAAGTTGCCTCACCCCCGGGGAACAGCTCGAGCTGTGCCTCCTCGGCGAGCCATCCGGTGAGTGCGCCGCGGTCGGTGATGGCGCGCCAGACGCGGCGGGGAGGAGAGGCAAGGATGATCTCGCGTTCGATCCGGTCGGCCATGGGCACGCCTTCAGTGGGAAGGGGTCAAAAAATCTAGCAACCGCTAGGTTGCACATCTGCTAGCTTACCGCAACCACATAGTTGCACAATTTGGAGGTGGCCTCATGCCTTTGATCCCGATGGTCGTGGAGCAGACAGCCCGCGGCGAGCGCTCGTTCGACATCTACTCCCGCTTGCTCAACGATCGGGTGGTGTTCCTCGGTGGTCAGGTCGACGAGGAGACGGCCAATCTGATCGTCGCCCAGCTCGTCCACTTGGAGTCAGACGATCCCGACAAGGACATCCATCTCTACATCAATTCTCCCGGCGGCTCGATCTATGGGGGCCTGGCGATCTACGACGCGATGCAGTTCATCCGTCCCGACGTGCAGACGATCTGCTACGGCATCGCGATGTCGATGGGCTCGCTGCTGCTGGCCGGCGGCGCGGTCGGCAAGCGTCTGGCGCTGCCCAACAGCCGGATCCTGATCCATCAACCGTCGGGCGGCTACCAGGGACAGACCAGCGACATCGAGATCCACGCCCGTGAGGTTCTGGCGCTGCGGGCCAAGGTCGATGAGATCTACGCCCAGCACACCGGGCAGTCGGTGGAGCGCGCGCACGCCGACATGGACCGCGACCGGTACTTCACGGGAGCGGAGGCAGTGGCATACGGATTGGTCGACCGGGTGATCGAGCGGCGGGAGCTGCCGGGCCGGGGGAGGGGCTTCGGGAGCGGGTGACGCGGGACAAGAGCGGGGTTGCCCGGGGCCGGGGGCGGGGGCGGCAACGCTCCGTCTGACGCGGGAACAGGATGGAACCGCCGGCCCTCGAGGGTAGGCTGCAACCCGTGCGCCTGTCCGATCTGTTCCCGGACGTCCTCGGTTCGGCCGCCACCATCGAGGTCTCCTCACTGGCCTACGACAATCGCTTGGTCACGCCGGGGACATTGTTCTTCTGCGTACCGGGCTTCACCCGGGACGGTCACGACTTCGCCGATGATGCGGTGGCCCGCGGGGCCAGTGCCCTGGTGGTCGAGCGCCCGCTGGGGAGGTCCGTGCCCGAGATCCGGGTTGGATCCGTGCGGGCGGCGATGGCGCCCGTTGCCGCGCGCTTCTACGGCGACCCCACCGACGAGCTGGAGCTTGCCGGCGTCACCGGGACCAACGGCAAGACAACCACGGCATTCCTCCTCCGCGCGCTGCTGGACGCGGGGGGCCGACAGACCGGCCTGCTGGGAACCGTCAAGAGCGTCATCGGCGGGGTCGAGCACGAGGTCCAGCGCACCACCCCGGAGGCGATCGACTTGCAGCGGACGTTTCGAGAGATGGTCACGGCGGGAGATCGCGCCTGCGTCATCGAAGTCTCCTCGCACGCGCTCGAGCTCCACCGCGCGGACGCAATCCACTTCGCAGCCGCGATCTTCACCAACCTCACCCAGGACCATTTGGACTTCCATCCGACGATGGAGGACTACTTCAAAGCCAAGCGACGGCTGTTCACCGAGCTGGAGCCCGGGCACGCGGTGGTCAACGTCGACGACGCCTACGGTGCCCGCCTGGCGGGCGAGTTGCCCAACGCGACCACGTTCGCACTCGATGCAGCAGCCGACTACCGCGCCCTGGAGCTTCGCACCGGCGCGAGCGGGTCGCAGTTCAAGCTCCAGTCCCCAGATGGTGAGCTGGGTGTCCGTTCGCCGCTCACTGGACGCTTTAACGTCCTCAACGTGCTCGGCGCGTTCGTTACCGCCCGCGCACTGGGCGTTTCCGCGGAGACCTGCCTGGAGGCGATACGCACCGCCGGCCAGGTTCCGGGCCGCTTTCAGACGATCGATGAGGGCCAAGAGTTCGCAGTCCTGGTGGACTACGCCCACACCCCAGATTCACTGCAGAACGTGCTCAGGGCAGCCCGTGGAATCACCAGGGGCAGCCTCCACGTCGTCTTTGGTTGTGGCGGCGACCGTGACCGGAGCAAGCGACCACTGATGGGAGCGATCGCCAGCCGACTCGCGGACAGGGTCATCGTGACCTCGGACAATCCTCGCTCCGAGGATCCCCAGGCGATCATCGCGGCGATCCTGGCCGGCGGCGACCGCGAGCTTGAGCACGAGCCTGACCGACGCACCGCGATCTGGAAGGCAATCGCCGGCGCGGCCGCCGGCGATGTGGTGGTGATCGCCGGCAAGGGCCACGAGCAGGGGCAGGAGTTCGAGCACGGGCGGAAGCTCCCGTTCGACGACGTCGCGGTTGCCCGGGAGATCCTGCGCCAGACGGGCAGATCCTCCGAGCGTCCAAGTACCCTGGCCGCACATGAGACCCTGGACACCGGAGCAGGTCGCCCAGGCCGCGGGAGCGCGGGTGCTCGGGCTTCCGGCGAGCCTTGGCGGCCCTGAGCGGGTAGTGATCGACTCCCGCGCGGCCGGACCCGGCGATCTGTTCGTCGGCCTGCGCGGCGCCAACACCGACGGCGGGAGATTCGCGCCGCAGGCGGCGCGCCAAGGAGCGTGGGGAATCCTCGCCACCCTCCCCGACGCCGAGCAGACTGCGCGAGCCCAGCAGGCCGAGGGACGTCCCCCGGCAGTCGTCCTGGCCGCGAAGGACCCGCTGCGGTCCCTGCAACGACTCGCCACCGCTTGGCGCCGCCACCTGGGCGCCAAGGTGATCGGCGTCACTGGCTCCACCGGCAAGACGTCGACCAAGGACCTGGTGAACGCGATCCTGATCCCGCACCGGCGCGTCGTCGCCTCCCGCGCGAACTTCAACACCGAGATCGGCCTCCCGCTGGAGATCCTCGAAGCGCCCGAAGAGACCGAGGTCCTGGTGCTGGAGATGGGGATGCGCGGTCCCGGCCAGATCGCGGACCTGGCCACGATCGCCGAGCCGGACGTGGCCGTGGTGGTCAGCCTCGGCCCCGTGCACCTGGAGCTGCTCGGATCGATGGAGGCGATCGCGGCGGCCAAGGCCGAGCTGATCGCCGGGCTGCCGTCCGGCGGGGTGGCGATCATCCCCGTCGACGAGCCCCTGCTCGACCCGCACCGCCGCCAGGACGTGCGCACGCTCACCTTCGGGAAGGGGGCGGACGTGCAGCTTCGAGGCGTCCACGGCAGCCGGATCGAGATCGACCTGGAGGGAGAGACGATCGTCCTGGAGGTTTCATTGACGCAGGCCCACCAGCGGCTGAATCTGCTCGCGGCGGTCGCAGCCGCTCGTGCTGTGGGCGTCACGCCGACGGGCAAGATCGCCGTCCGGATCGGTCCCGGCCGGGGTCAGCGACAGCGTCTGCCGGACAGCGTGACCCTGATCGACGACTCCTACAACGCCAATCCGATGTCGATGCGAGCTGCGCTCGAGGACCTGGCGCAGAGCGCCGAGGCCTCCCGCGGCGGACGGCGGGTGGCGATCCTCGGCGACATGCTCGAGCTCGGGCCCGACGAGCGCCGCTACCACCAGGAGGTCGGTGAACAGGCCCGGCGCGCCGGAGTCGATCTGCTGATCACCGTGGGCGGGTTGGCGGTGGCGATGGCCGACGGCTTTGAGCACGGTGAGGTCTACGCCACCGCCGACGCCGGCGAGGCCGCCGCGCTGGCCCAGGAGCTGCTGCGCCCGCACGACACGGTGTTGGTCAAAGCCTCCCGCGGCGTGGGCCTCGAGCTCGTCTGCGCCGCGCTGAGCGAGAGGGCGCCGGTCTAGATGGGCTCGATCTCCGGCCGCGTCCTGATCGCGGGCACAGCCTCACTGCTGCTGTGCCTGTTCCTCAGTCCCAAGTTCATCGCCTGGATCCGGCGAAACCAGTTCGGGCAGAACATCCGGGAGGAGGGGCCGGAGGGCCACCAGGCCAAGGCGGGTACGCCGACGCTGGGCGGCATCATCATCTTCCTGGCCTTCGCCGTTCCGTATCTGATTCTCTCCAACCGGGATTGGGAGTCGATGGGCGTGTTCGCCGCCGCGGTGGCCTGCGCGCTGCTGGGCTTTGCCGACGACTACACCAAGATCGTCAGGCGGCGTTCGCTGGGGCTGCGGGGGCGCACCAAGCTGGTGGTGACGATCGCGATCTCGCTGGGGCTGTGGTGGATCGCCACGCGGAAGGCGCACCTGCCGCTCAGCGTCGATCTGCGCTTCGTCAACGGGACGATCGATCTCGGACCGCTGTATCCGGTGTTCATCTACCTCGTGGTGGCGGGAACGACCAACGCGGTCAACCTCACCGACGGTCTCGATGGGCTGGCCGCCGGGTGCGCGGCGATCGTGCTCCTGGCCTATATCGGGATCACGTTCATCACCCCCGGCGAGCGTGACCTGACCATGCTGGCCGGCTGCCTGGTGGGGGCCTGCATCGGCTTTCTGTGGTTCAACAGCTTCCCCGCCAGCATCTTCATGGGCGACACCGGTTCGCTCGGCCTCGGGGGGGCGATCGCCGGGTTGGCGATCATGACCAGAACCGAGGTGCTGTTAATCCTGCTCGGTGGGATCTTCGTGATCGAGGCGATGTCGGTGCTGATCCAGGTGTTTTCGTTTCAGACCTTCCGCAAGCGGGTGTTCCTGATGGCGCCGATCCATCACCACTTCGAGCTCCAAGCGTGGTCGGAGACGAAGATCATCCTGCGCTTCTGGATCGTCGCCGCCGCCTGCGCCGCGATCGGCTTCACGGTCTACCAGCTCAGCATCCGAGGGTAGGTCCTACGGCTCCGGCCGTCCGGCGGCGGGCCTACCATCGTCGGGCGTGACCCCCTCGCCGACGCCCGCGCCAGCGCCGGTCATACCGTGACATGAAGCCGCGCCCGCCGCTCCCACCCGGGCCATACCTCGTCCTCGGGCTGGCCCGGTCGGGCGTTGCCGCGGCGCTCGCGCTGCGGGCCCGGAGGCAGGAGGTGATCGGCTGCGATGCCGGCTCAGCCGAGGTCCCGCAACTGGCGCAGGCGGCGGGAAGGCTTGAGTCCGCCGGCGTCGAAGTACACCTGGATGCGTCAGGCGCCGCCCTTGCCGCCCGGGTCGGGACGCTCGTCAAGAGCCCCGGCGTTCCTCGATCAGCGCCCGCGGTCTCGGCGGCGCGCGAGCGCGGCGTTTCGGTCATCGGGGAGCTGGAGCTGGCCTGGAGACTGCTGCCCAACGAGTTCATCGCCGTGACCGGCACCAACGGCAAGACGACGACGACCGAGTGGATCGGCCACATTCATCGTCAGGCTGCTCGGCCGGTGTCGGTCGCCGGCAACGTCGGCGTCGCTCTGTCGTCGCTGGTCGGCACGCTCGACCGGCGCGCGACCGTGGTCTGCGAGTGCTCCTCCTTCCAGCTCGAGGACAG
The DNA here is from genome assembly GCA_963787535.1 of uncultured Solirubrobacterales bacterium. Taxonomy (GTDB): domain Bacteria; phylum Actinomycetota; class Thermoleophilia; order Solirubrobacterales; family Solirubrobacteraceae; genus Palsa-465. The sequence goes on along the minus strand of CAWBDB010000005.1, from coordinate 365,581 downwards.
CATCGCGCTTTCCCCGGAGGCGGCGGTGCTGGTGAACCTCGCCCCCGATCACCTGGACCGTCATGGCAGCTACCAGGAGTACGTCGCCGCCAAGCTCCGGATCTTCGCCGCCCAGGGCAATGACGACATCGCGGTCGCGCCAGTGGACCTGGGCGTCCACGACCTCGGCGGCTGTGCTCGTCGCGTGGGCTTCGGCGAAGACCAGGGCCGCGCACCCGAGCTTGCCGCCGCTGCCGGATACCTGTGGTGGGACCAACGCCCGCTGCTTGCCATCGCTGAGCTGGCCCTCCCGGGGGAGCACAACCGTGAGAACGCGATGGCCGCCGCCGCCGTGTGCCTGGCCCGAGGACTCGAACCCGACGCGGTGGCACAGGGACTACGCACGTTCAAGGGAGTCAAGCATCGGCTCGAGCACGTGGCCACGATCGACGGCGTGACCTACGTCAACGACTCCAAGGCCACGAACGTGTCCAGCACGATCGTCGCGCTGCGCTCCTATCGCGGCGGCCTCCATCTGATCGCGGGGGGGAGGGGCAAGGACCAGGACTTCTCGCCGCTGTCATCGGTGGTGGCGGAGCGCTGTCGAGCTGTCTACCTGATCGGCGAGGCCGGGCCCGAGCTGGCCCGGGCGCTTGCCCCGGCGGGCATCCCCATCCACGACGTCCAGACGCTCGAGCGCGCGCTGAGTGCAGCCCGCGAGAACGCCGCATCCGGCGAGACGGTTCTGCTCTCCCCGGCCTGCGCGAGCTATGACCAGTACCTCGACTTCGAGGCCCGCGGCGAGCACTTCCGTGCTCTGGTGGAGGGAGCCTAGATGGCCAAGGCGACGCGCGCGGCGAGGGCGGCGCTCAGAGCCGGTCGCACGCGGGCCCGGACCGCCGCGGCGACCGCCGGCAACATCAGGGACACGGAGAGGCCGCCGCCGGCCAAAAGGATCCCGCCGCCGCTCGAGCATCGTGTGCTGATGACCGCGGCGCTGTGCCTGCTGGCCTTCGGTGCGGTGATGGTCTACAGCGCCTCCTCGCCGCTCGGCGCCCTCGGCGGCCGTGGCTACGGCACCGGTGAGTTCCTGCGCTACTTGGTCTTCGGCGCAATCGGCCTCGCGGCCATGCATCTGCTCGAACGCCGCGGCTTGGAGTTGCTCGATCCCCGGGTCACCAAGCTGCTGCTGATTGGCTCGATGGGCCTGCTGCTGTTGGTGCTGGCGCCGGGCTTCGGCGTCCGCGTCAACGGAGCGCGACGGTGGTTTGCCGCCGGGCCGATCCAGTTTCAGCCTTCCGAGCTGGTCAAGCTCGCGCTGGTCCTCCACGTGGCTCGCTACCTCGCCGACCATCCCAGGCGTTTCCGGTCGTTTAAGCAGGCGATCATGCCGGTCGCCCTGGTGGTTGCCCCGGCGTGCCTGCTGATCGTGGTCGAGCCCGACCTCGGGACCACCCTGGTGGTGGCCTTCTCGATCAGCTCGCTGCTGGTCGCCTCAGGGATGCCGTTGAGGTACCTGGCCGCCCTGGCGGGGATCGCGGCGGCGATGGTGGTGCTGATGGTGCTGGCGCAGCCCTACCAGGAGGCGCGGCTCTTGTCGTTCCTGCACCCCTGGTCCGCCGGGCAAGGCGCGGGATACCAGGCGGTGCAGGGGCAGATCGCCCTCGGTTCCGGCGGGCTGATCGGCGTCGGCCTCGGCCACTCGGTGCAGAAGGTCTTCTACCTCCCCGAGGCCCAGACGGACTTCATCCTGGCGGTGATCGGTGAGGAGCTAGGGGTGCTCGGGATCCTCGGGGTCGTGTTCCTGTACGGGATGATCGCCTACGCGGGGCTGCGTGCGGCGCGGCGGGCCGCGGACCGGTATGCGAAGCTGCTGGCCACGGGGCTCACCTCGTTGATTCTTTGCCAGGGCATCCTCAACATCTTCGTCGTGCTGGGGCTCGCGCCGCTGACTGGCGTCCCGCTGCCGTTCATCTCCTACGCGCCGACGAACCTGTGCGTGATGCTGGCCTCGATCGGGTTGCTCCTGAACATCGCTCGCCCGGGGGCGAGGAGGCTGCGCGTCCTCGCGCCGGAGCGCTCCGCGCGGGGCACCGCGTCGGCTCGTGACGCCGCCGCGGATCGTGATCGGCGCCGGCGGGACCGCCGGGCACGTCGTGCCCGCGCTGGCGGTCGCTGACGCGCTGAGAGCGCAGAGCGCCAGCGTCACCTTCGTCGGCGGTGAACGGGCGGAGCTCCAGCTGGTTCCGGCGGCCGGTTACGAGCTGCGACGCCTGAAGGTGCTGCCGCTGCCCCGCCGCCGGCCGTGGGCGGCGGCGCGTGCGGTGGCGGTCGATGCCGCCGCCATCCGTCAGGCCCGTCGCATGCTGCTCGAGCTGGCTCCGGCCGCCGTGCTCGGCGCCGGCGGCTACGTCGCCGGACCGGTCGGGCTGGCCGCCGTGCTGCACCGCGTGCCGCTGGTGCTGATGGAGGCAGACAGCCATCTGGGGTTGACCAACCGCCTGTTGGCGCCGGCGGCGCGTCGGGTCTGCCTGGCCTTCCCGATCGCAACTCGAGAGGGCGGCAAGTACCTGCTCACCGGGCGCCCGGTGCCGCCCCCGGCCGCCGACCGTGCGGCCGCTCGGAAACAATTCGGGATCGAGCCGGATGAGACGTGTGTGCTGGTGTTCGGTGGCTCCCAGGGCGCTCGGTCGATCAATCATGCCGCCGTGGCGGCGTTCGCCGGCGCCCGCTTCCACGTCCTCCATGCCGCCGGCGATCGCGACCTGCCCCATCTGCGCTCGCCGGGCTCGCACTACGACTTGCGGGGATACATCCCGAACTTCGCTCACGCGTTGCTGGCCAGTGACCTGGTGGTCTCACGCGCAGGCGGCTCGATGTTCGAGATCGCCGCCCACGGCCGTCCGGCAGTGCTCGTGCCCTACCCGCACGCAACCGCCGATCACCAGAGCGCCAACGCCCGGTTCATGGCGCAGGCCGGCGCGGCGATCGTGATTCCCGACGCCGAGCTGAACCCGGCTAGGCTCGCCCGGGAGGTGGAGGCGCTGCTCGCCGATCCCGAGCGGCTGGGGGCGATGGCGCGGGCTTCGGCGGCGCTGGCCAGACCCACCGCCGCCGCCGAGATCGCCGGCCAGGTGCTTGCCGCCGCGGCTGATTGAATGGCGCCGTGAAAGCCGACTGGTCCTCCCGCCGCCTTCATTTCGTCGGGATCGGCGGGGCGGGCATGAGCGGCCTGGCGCTGGTGGCCCGTGCTCTCGGGGCTCAGGTGAGCGGGTCTGACCGCGTCGGCTCGCCGTACACCCAGCGCCTCCACGAGCGCGGGATCGATCCGGTGATCGGTCATGACGCCGCCAACGTGCCCGCAGGCGCCGAGGTTGTGTATTCGACCGCAGTCCCCCCGGAGAACCCCGAGCGCGCCGCCGCCGCCGGACGGGAGCTTCACCGGGCCGACCTGCTGGCCCAGATCGCTGCGCTGAAGCGCTGCATCGCGGTCACCGGCACCCACGGCAAGACGACCACCACCGCGATGATCGTCCACGTCCTGCGCACGACCGGCGCCGACCCGGCCTTCGTCGTCGGCGCCGAGCTGCGGGATATCGGCGTCGGCGCCGCCTGGGGCAGCGGCGAGTGGATCGTGATCGAGGCCGACGAATCGGATCGCTCGCTACTGAAGCTGGCGCCGGAGATCGCGGTGCTCACCAACGCCGAGCTCGACCACCACTCCACCTATGGCTCTCGCCTCGAGCTGGAGGACACCTTCCGCGCGTTCATGGCCCGGGCCAGCGCCCGAGCCGTCGTCTGGGACCGACCGGAGCTGCGCGCGCTGTGCCCTCCCGACGCTGTGGCTTACGAACCGGCTGAGCTGGAGCTGAGTCGGCGAGGATCGCGCTTTCTCTGGCGGGATCAGCGAGTCGCGCTCCGCGTCCCCGGGGCGCACAACGCCACCAACGCTGCCGGGGCGCTGAGTGCGTGCGCGCTGACCGGAGCTTCACCCGAGGCGGCGGCCGGCGCCATCTCGGACTTCGGGGGCGCCCGGCGCCGCCTGGAGGAGCTCGGGAGGACGGCTTCCGGAGCGGTGGTCATGGACGACTACGCTCATCATCCCACCGAGGTCGCGGCCACGATCGCAGCGGCTCGCTCGCTTGCCCCCGTCCGCCTGGTGGCTGTGCTCCAGCCGCACCTCTATTCCCGTACGCAGGCGCTGGCGCCGGACTTCGGCGCCGCGTTGGCCGAGGCGGACATCGTCGCAGTGCTCCCCGTGTATCCCGCGCGGGAGCGGGCCGAGGACTTCCCGGCCGTCGACGGCCGCCTGGTCGCCGCCGCAGCGGCCGATCACGCCGGTGGGCGCATGGTGGCGTGGCTGCCGAGCTTTGACAGCGCCCGACGCCTGCTCAGCGCCACCCTGAAGGCCGGCGACATCTGCCTGATGATGGGCGCTGGGGACATAGACGCGCTGGGGCGTTCGCTGATCGCCCAGCCGGTCTCCGTGTGACCTCGGCCAGGGCCCAGAGGCCAGCGGCCCTGGACGGCGGGTGCGGATGCCGCCGTCGCCTCGGGGTTGGCGGCCGGTCGCCGCTATACCCTGACCGTCGATGCGAGCACTGCCGCCCGGGGTTCACAGCGACTATCCGCTCGCCCGCCTGACTACGATCCGCACCGGTGGTCACGCCGAGCTGTTCGCGCGCGTGGGCACGGTTAGCGAGCTGGAGCGGCTGTTGGCGTGGGCCGCGGCGGAGGCGGTCGAGGTAGGGGTCGTGGGCTCGGGGTCGAACCTGCTTGTTGCCGACGACGGCGTTCCCGGACTGGTATTGAAACTGGACAAGGACCTGATCAGGATCGAGCTCGAAGGCACGCGGATGCTCTGCGGCGGAGGCGCACGACTGCCCGCGGTCTCCGCACGCGCCGCCCAGGCCGGGTTGACCGGAATCGAGTTCGGGGTCAGCATCCCGGGCACGGTCGGGGGCGCCGTGCGCATGAACGCCAACGCGTACGGCGGAGAGCTGGCTCGGGTGCTGGAGTGGGTCGATGTCTCGGGCGCCCACGGGACCGCCCGCCGGAGCCCACAGGAGCTGGGCTTCGTCTACCGGCGCTCGAACCTGAGGCCGGGGGAAGTGGTGGCGGGGGCGGCATTCGTTCTTGCCCGGGCGAAGAGCGACAGCGTCAAGGCGACGCTTGCCGACATACGCTCGCGCCGGCGAGAGGCTCAGCCCAGCGGGATCAAGACCTTTGGCTCGACGTTCAAGAATCCCACCGATCCGGGCGCACAGGGGCGAACCGCGGGACAGCTGCTGGAGGCCGCCGGCTGTCGCGGTCTGCGCATCGGAGGCGCGAGCTTCTCCGACAAGCACGCCAACTTCGTGCAGAACCACGGCGAAGCCACCACCGCAGACGTGATCGCGCTGATGGCCGAGGGCCGCAGACGGGTGTCGGAGCGCTTCGGGGTGGAGCTGGAACCCGAGGTCCAGGCGCTGGGACCGGTGGAGCTACCACTTGAGTGGGAGGGGAGGTGACCACCGATGCTCGAGTTGGCCGCTGGCCTCGGCGACGCCGATGGGTCCCGCGCCTACCGACGGTCATCGCCATGCTGGCGTTGGCGCTCCTGCTGGGGGCCGCGTGGCTGTGGCTGCGAGACTCCTCGCTGGTGTCGGTGCGCCGAGTGGTGGTGCGGGGCGACACCGGTCCCGACCAGGGGCCGATCCGCGCGGCGCTGACCACGGCGGCGCGGAACATGACCACGCTGCACGTGCGTCTGGACCAGCTTCGGACCGCAGTGGCGCCTTATCCGGTGGTCAAGGATCTGCAGGTGAGCCCGCAGTTTCCACACGGCCTCCAGATCCGTGTGGTGGAGCAGATCCCCGTAGGCGCGATCTCCGCCGGCGCCCGCCTGATCGCCGTCGCCGGAGATGGGACGCTCCTGCACGACGTTCCCGCCGGGTCGCTGCCGACGATCCCACTGCGCGTTCCGCCTGGGGGCACGAAGCTGAGCGAGCCCCACGCAGTGCAGGCGCTGGCGGTGCTCGCCGCCGCACCCTACGCGATGCTGGCCAGGATCAGCCAGGTGAGCACGATTGGCGGCCACGGGCTGGTCGCACAGCTGCGTAGCGGTCCGAGCATCGTGTTCGGCGACGGGGGACGTTTGGCGGCGAAGTGGACCGCGGCGACCGCGGTGCTGGCGGATTCGGGCTCTGCTGGCGCGAGTTACATCGACGTCACCGATCCGGCACGACCCGCGGCCGGCGTCACCCAAGCGCAGGGCGGTGCCGCCTCCAGCTCAGGAGCGGCGGCCACCTCAGCCGGTGCGGCAGCGGCAGCAGGCGCTGTGGGAACAGGAACCGCCGCTACCACCAGCGGCGGAGGCTAACCCTCAACCTTAGGTTTATACCGGTGGAAGCCCAACTCTCGGGGGCCGATCGAGAGTCGGGCGATCTGCAACGATCGTTGCCGCGCCCGGCGCACGTTGACTTCAGGCCAGCTCAGCCCATAACGTGCGAAACTCCGCTAGGAGCGGTCGGGGGACCGAACGCTCGATCCCAACTCAAGGGTCGGATGGTAAAGACATGGAAAGCGGCAGCTATCTCGCAGTCATCAAGGTCGTGGGCGTCGGCGGCGGGGGCACCAACGCGGTCAACCGAATGGTCGACGCCGGCCTCCGGGGGGTCGAGTTCATCGCCACCAACACTGATGCCCAGGCGTTGGCGATGTGCGATGCCGACATCAAGCTAAACATCGGGCACGAGCTGACCAAGGGCCTGGGCGCGGGGGCGAGCCCCGAGGTAGGGCACGGAGCCGCGGCAGAGTCCCGCGATGACATCAAGGAGGCGCTCAAGGGCGCCGACATGGTGTTCGTGACCGCGGGTGAGGGAGGCGGCACCGGGAGCGGCGCCGCTCCGGTGATCGCCGACATCGCCAAGAACGAGATCGGCGCGCTGACCGTCGGCGTGGTCACCCGGCCGTTCTCCTTCGAGGGCAGCCAGCGCGCGCGGCAAGCGCAGGAGGGAATCGAGCGCCTGCGCGAGCACGTCGACACCCTGATCGTGATCCCCAACGAGAAGCTCCTGGCGATCGTCGAGCGGCGGACGACGATTCTCGATGCCTTCCGGGAGGCCGACAACGTCCTTCGCCAGGGAGTTCAGGGAATCACCGACCTGATCACGATCCCGGGGTTGATCAATCTGGACTTCGCCGATGTGCGCACGATCATGCACGACGCCGGAAGCGCGCTGATGGGCATCGGCAGCGCCAACGGGGAGAATCGGGCCGCCGAGGCGGCCAAGGCGGCGATCTCCTCGCCGCTGCTGGAGGAGTCGGTGGAAGGAGCCACTGGCATCCTGCTGAACATCACCGGCGGCCACAATCTGGGTCTGTTCGAGGTCAACGAGGCGGCCGAGATCGTCCAGAGCGCGGCGGACTCCAACTCCAACATCATCTTCGGCGCGGTGATCGACGACACGCTCGGCGAGGACGTGCGCGTGACCGTGATCGCGACCGGCTTCGACCAGCGCCACGCGCGCCCCAGCGCGGCTCGGGAGAGCACTCGGCGCGCGCGGCGGGATCGCGACGTCACCTTCGACGACACCGAGCGCTCCTCGCTGGAGATCCGCGACGACGAGATCGACATCCCGTCGTTCCTGCGTGATCGCTGAGCCGTCCGCGCCGCGATCTCGTTCGGCGGCGGCCAGGACCGCAACCCGCAGCTGGCCCAGCTGTTCCAGCTCGGTCCTGGCCACAACCCACACCCAGCCCGCCGGCGTTCCCCGGCCGCGTGCCGCCGCGGCCGCGCTGGGCCGGCTGCTCCTAGCCGCCGTCCTGACCTGCGCCTGCCTCGGGCTGCCGGCGGCAGCCGCAGCCATGCCCACTCCCGGCCCGCCGGTCACGATCGACGGACCGAGCCCGGACATCGTCGGCCTCTCGGGCCTCGCGGTGGCCCGGGACGGCACCGGCGGCCTGGTCTACCTCAAGCAGGTGGCGGGTGCGACCCACGTGTTCGTCTCACGGCTGCTCGGCGGCGTTTTCCAGCCGCCGGAGCAGGTAGACGCCGGCCTCCTGAGGCCTTCCTCGCAACCGGTGATCGCCGCCAGCAGCGGCGGTGGGCTGGTGATCGCGTTCATCAACGATGGCAGCCTTGTCGCCCTCACCCGCGCCACTTCGACCAGCCCGTACAGCGCTCCCCAGAACCTGTTCGGAGGCGCTGCCAACCCGGCGATCGGGATGACCCTGCTCGGCAAGGCCTACCTCGCCTTCACGGCCGCGGGCGCCGGGGGCCACGACGTCCGTGCGGCGTACTTCGCCCGCGGTCTGTGGAGCCTCGAGCCCACGCCGCTGGACGCCCAACCCGGTGATGACGCCGGGAGCGCCACCGGCCGGCCGGCCGTGGTCGCGGCCAGCGACGGCGTCGGGATCGTCAGCTGGGGCGAGGCCGGTCACATCTACAGCCGGCGGGTATGGGCGACGAGGCCGAGCGTCGTCTACGAGCAGGCCGACGCGCCCGTGCTCGCAGGCATGCCGGAGCTCTTCGCCGATGAGCCGAGCATCAGCGCCCCGGGTGATTCCTCCTACGCGGACATCGTCTTCCGGGAGGTCCTGGGCAGCGGCTCGGCCCAGCGCTCGCGGGTGCTGATGGCCCACCTGCGCGCCTCGCAGATCGACGTGGTCGCGCCGGCGGACGGACTCCCGAGCGCGGGGACCGGAGCCGGCGATCAGCCCCAGGTGGCACTGAACGAGTTCGGCCGCGGGTTCATCACCTCGCAGCGCAGCGACACCGACCAGGTGATCGCCGCGCACGCTCGCGCCAACGGCTATCTCGACTCCGTCTTCCGGGCCGACAGCCTGCCGAACGCCAGTCCCCCCGACGCGGTGCCGGGGGTGGCGGGGCTGACCTCGACGCTGGTCGGCTGGCAGCACGACCCCGGACCGCTGGGGAGCCCGGAGATCCGCGTCCGCTACGCCCAGGATGGCAGCACGCTGGGCCCTGAGCTGGTGGTCTCCTCGCCCGCCCAGGGACCAACCGACGCGGCCGATGGGCTCAGCGCCGGCGGCGACATCAGCGGCGACGCCGCCCTCGCCTGGGTCCAGGGCGCGTCCGGTGCCCGCCGGATCGTGGCCACGCAGATGTACCAGCCGCCCGGAGCGATCGCACCGACTACCGGCTTTGCCTACCTGCCCACCTCCGAACCAGCGCTGGCGTGGACGGCGGCGAAAGCGCTGTGGGGACCGATTCGCTACCTGGTCAGCGTCGACGGGAGCCTGGTCGCCCAGACCACCAGCACGTCGCTCCAGGTTCCGGTGCCGCTGCCCGACGGCCGTCACAGCTGGCAGGTCATCGCCATCAACCCGGCGGGACTGGCCAGCGCGATGCGCTTGGCAAGCTTCTGGACCGACACGGTGACGCCGCTGGTGACCCTGTCACTGACCGGCAAGCGTCGGGTCGGGGCCTACCTGCACGCCTCGATCGGCTACAACGACGCTCCGCCGCCTGAGTTGCCCGCCGCTTCCTCGGGTATCGCCGACGTGCACATCCGCTGGGGGGATGGCAGCAGCTATCACATCGGCCACGGCAAGTTCCACGCCTATCGACGTCCCGGTCGCTACACGGTCACGGTCACCGTCACCGACCGCGCCGGCAACGCTGCCACTGTCGCCCGCGTGATCAGGATCGCCTCGCCCAGCAGGTCGAGCGCAGTCCGAGACGCCTCGACGGGCAGACCGGCCAGGCAAGGCCGCCGGTGATGAGCAGACCGCGCGGATGATCGCCCTCTCCTCATCCCGGAATGATCGCGTGTCCTCAGCCCGGATGACCGCGTGCCGCTTAGCCGGAATCGGGAGCCTGGCGCTGAGCACGATCCTGCTCGTGCTGCTGCTCACGATTGCCACCCCGGCACGCGCGCAGGGGCCGCCGGACGTTGCACAGCCGCCCACCGCAGGCGCGCTCTATCGTGACGGCCAGTCGGCGCGCTACCTGTTGGGGGAACCTGGCTGTACCGCGCCGATCCCGAGGACGCCGGACTCGCTCAGGGCTTCTGGCGGGATCTCGCCGCCACCGATGGATGGTCCCCGGTCGCGGTGCCGAACTCCTACAACGCCGGCGATCTGAGCCCTGCAAGCATGAACGGCTATGTCGGCTGGTACCGCCGGGACTTCACGCTGCCGGCGGGGGCGTTCGCTGGCTATGTCAACGCCGCCGACCGCCGCTGGATCATCCGCTTCGAGTCGGTCAACTACCGCGCCACCGTTTGGCTGAACGGGCGGCTGATCGGCACCCACGCCGGTGCCTACCTGCCATTCGAGCTTGATCTTCAGAACCTTCGTGCCGGCACAAACCGGCTGATCGTTCGCGTCGACGACCGCCGGCTCCCGAGTGATCTGCCCGCCGGGCCGAGTGGCGGCTGGTGGAACTTCGGCGGGATTCAGCGCGAGGTCTATCTCCGTGCCGTGCAGCGGGTCGACATCGCCCAGGTCCAGGTCCGTCCGATCATGCGATGTCCCACATGTGTGGCGACGGTCGCCGAGCAGGCCCGGCTGCGCAACCTCACAGACGCGCCGCAGTCGGTGAGGTTGCGCGGACGCTACGGCGACAGCGCGCTCGACTTCGGACTGATCACGATCTCCCCGCATGCCGCGGTGACGCTGCGGGCGCAGACGACGATCCGGCACCCGCGGCTGTGGTCGATCGGGCATCCCGTCCTCTACTCCGCGACGCTGGCCCTGAGTGACGGGCAGAACCGGCCCCTGGCCGGCTACGCCACCGACAGCGGCATCCGCACGATCACCGTCAGCCACGGAAGGTTGATGCTAAACGGCCGGGCTTTGACCCTGCGCGGGGTCAACCTCCACGAGCAGGATCTGGTCCAGGGCGCGGCTCTCGACCCGACCCATCTGAGTCGCCTCGTCGGGTGGGTGCGCCAACTCGGCGCGACCGTGATCCGCGCCCACTATCCCCTCAACCCCGAGATCGAGGAGCAGGCCGATCGCGATGGCATCGTGCTGTGGTCGGAGGTCCCCGTCTACGGGGTTCCGAGCCAGTACCTGGGTCAGGCCGCCTGGCAGGCGGGAGCACAGGCGATGCTGCGCGAGGACATTCTCGCCAACCAGAACCATCCTTCGGTGATGCTGTGGAGCATCGGCAACGAGCTGCCCACTCCGGCGACCGGAGGCGAGGTCTCCTACATCTCAGGCGCGGCAGCGTTGGCACGCGAGCTGGATCCCACCCGGCCGGTGGCGATGGCGATCAGCGCGTGGCCTGGGGTGTCTTGCCAGCTGGCCTACGCGCCCCTGGACGTGATCGGCTACAACGACTACTTCGGCTGGTTCGATGCCGGCGGCGGCACAACCGCTGATCGCGACGAACTCTCGCCGTTCCTGGACTACCTGCACAACTGCTACCGGGCCAAGGCGCTGCTGGTGAGCGAATTCGGCTTTGAGGCCAACCGTCATGGGCCGGTGGAGGAGCGCGGCACCTTCGAGTTTCAGGCCGATGCAATCGCCTTCCACCTGGGAGTGTTCGCGACCAAGGCGTGGCTCAGCGGCGCGATCTACTTCGCGCTGCAGGACTTCGCTGCCAAGCCCGGCTGGACCGGAGGGAATCCCGAGGGCAGCCCGCCGTTCGTGCAGAAGGGGATGTTCGACCTGACCGGCAACATCAAGCCCGGCTTTTCCGTGCTCTCGGCGCTCTACCATGCCACCAGGCAGGTCGCGGCCGCTGACCTCCGCTGAACCGCACGGCTGGTTCCGCGGAGGTTCCCTTGTAGCCTCAAGACTGTGCTTTCAGTCGCCGAAACATCGCTGCGGCGGACGCCGCTGTACGAGCGGCACGTGGCCGCCGGAGCCAAACTGGTGCCCTTCGCCGGCTGGGAGATGCCGATCCAGTACACCGGCATTCGGGAGGAGCACCTGGCGGTCCGTGGGCACGCTGGTGTATTCGACGTCTCGCACATGGGTCAGGTGCAGGCTCGAGGACCGCAGGCCGAAGCCTTCCTGCAGCGCATGCTCTCCAACGACGTCGGCCGGATCCACAACGGTGGGGCGCAGTACAGCGTGCTGTGCCGCGAGGACGGCGGTGTGCTCGATGACCTGTTCACCTACCGTCTGGACGATCAGAAGTTCCTGATCGTCACCAACGCCGCCAACCACGAGCAGGATCGGAGCTGGCTGAGCGCTCATGCTCACGAGCTGGACGTCGAGGTGAGCGACCGCGCTCTCGACTTCGCGATGCTGGCGGTGCAGGGACCGGCGGCCCCGCGCCTCGTCCAGGAACTCGCTCAGGGGTCGTTGCCGACGCGGATGCGCTGCGCCGAGGTGGTCGTCGCCGGGGTCCGGGCGCTGGTCTGCGGGACCGGCTACACCGGCGAGGAGGGCTACGAGCTGCTGATAGATCCGAGCGACGCGCCGGCGGTGTGGGACGCGGTGATCCTCGCCGGCGCCGCCCCTGTCGGTCTCGGCGCACGCGACACGCTCCGGCTGGAGGTCTGCTTTCCCCTCTACGGCAACGACCTGAGCGCAGACCGCGGCCCGATCGAGGCCGGGCTGGGTTGGTGCTGTCACGAGGACACCGGATTCATCGGCGCCGCCACGGTGGCTGCCGCCCGCGAGCGGGGACCGGCAGAGCGGCTCGCACCGTTCGTGGTTGAAGGTTCCGGGATCGCGCGGGCGGGTAACCGGGTCCTCGGTGGCGGCGTGGTTACCAGCGGCACGTTCTCGCCCTGCTTGGAGCGGGGGATTGGAATGGCGTACGTTTCCAGCCAGCGTGCGCAGCCGGGCACGCTGATCGAAATCGACGTGCGGGGACGGACCCGCTCTGCGCGCATCGCGCAGAAGCCGCTCTATCGAAAGGGATCCTGATCGTGGCCGACGCCAGCTATCCGACCGACCTCCTCTACCACCCCGAGCACGACTGGGCGCGGGTGGAGGGCGAGCATGCCACCTTCGGGATCACCTGGTACGCCCAGGACTCCCTCGGCGAAGTCGTGTTCTTCGACCCGCCGCAGGTCGGTGCGCACGTCGAGCAGGGAGAGGCGTACACCGAGGTCGAGTCGGTGAAGGCCGTCTCCGACGTCTATGCGCCGCTGTCGGGCGAGATCGTGGAGGTCAACCAGACGCTCTCCGAGAAGCCGGAGGCGATCAACGACGACCCTTACGGCGACGGCTGGTTGGTGAAGGTCAGGCTGGCCGACCACGACCAGCTGGGGTCGCTGCTGGACGCTGCCGCCTACAAGGGCGCGCTGATATGACCAGTTACGTCTCGGCCACCGACGCCGACCGGCGCGAGATGCTGGCCCAGATCGGCGTCGGCTCGGTGGCGGAGCTGTTCGCCGACATTCCCCCGGAGCTGCGGTTGGATCGCCCGCTGGGACTCGGGCAGGCGCTCTCTGAGCAGGAGGTGTTCGCCGAGCTGCGGGCACTCGCGGACCGCAACCGCAGCACCGACGCCGAGATCTCGTTTCTGGGCGGCGGAATGTACGACCACTACGTGCCTGCCCTGATCGACTCGATCACCCAGCGCTCGGAGTTCCTGACGCCCTACACCCCCTACCAGCCGGAGATTTCCCAGGGAGGGCTGCAGGCGATGTTCGAGTATCAGACCGCGATCTCCGAGCTGACCGCGCTCCCCGTCTCCAACGCCTCCGTGTACGAGGGCCCGAGCGCCGTGGGCGCTGCCGGCTACGTGGCCAAGCTCGCCAACGACCGCCGACGCCTGATCGTCTCCGAGGGTGTGCACCCACATGCGCGCGAGACGGTTCGGACGCTGGCCCGCGGCTGGGGGATGGAGGTGGTGGAGGCGCCACTGCGAGATGGCCGCACCGAGCTGCCGCCCCTCGATCGCGACCTCAGCGCGATCATCGTCCAGCAGCCCAACTTCCTCGGGATAGTCGAGGACCTGGCTCCGCTCTCGGCGGCCGCGCACGAGGTCGGCGGCCTGTGCATCTGCGCCTGCGATCCGCTGCCGCTGGCGTTGCTGCGTCCCCCAGGCGATTGTGGGGTCGACGTCGCTGTAGGCGAGGGCCAGACGCTTGGCAACCGGTTGGACTTCGGCGGCCCCTCGTTTGGCTTCTTCGCCGTCACCGAGGAGCTGATGCGGCGGCTGCCGGGACGGCTCGCGGGGCAGACGCGGGACCGCGACGGCAAACGCGGTTTCGTGCTCACGCTGCAAACTCGCGAGCAGCATATCCGCCGTGAACGCGCGACCTCCAACATCTGTACCGCTCAGGCCCTGAACGCGCTCGCCGGCGTGATCTACCTGAGCTGGCTCGGCCGCCGCGGGATCGTCGAGCTCGGCGAGCTGATGCTCCAGCGAACGGCATACGCGCGGGAGCGGCTGCAGTCGATCGAAGGCGTCACGCTCGTTCACAACCAACCGGTGGTGCGGGAGTTCGCGATCCGCCTCGATGCCCCGGTGAGCGAGGTGATCGCCTCCTGCCGCCAGCGCGGGATCAACCCCGGATACGCGCTCGGTCGCGACTATCCCCAGCTCTCGGACTGCCTCCTGGTGGCGATCACCGAGCAGCGGAGCCGTGCCCACATCGATGCCCTCGCCGACGCCGTGGCGGAAGCGGTGAGCGGCGCCTCGCCGGCGCTGACGGAGGTCCGCTGATGTTCACCGCTGCCGACGACGAGCTGACGATCTACCAGCGCTCCCGGCCGGGTCGGCGGGCGTTCGTCGCGCCCGCGCTGGACGTGCCCGAGCGGCCGCCGGCCGAGCTGCTGCCCTCCGAGCTGCGTCGCGAGCATCCGCCGCGCCTGCCCGAGGTCGCTGAACCCGAGATCGTGCGTCATTACAACCGGCTGTCCAAGCGGAACTTCGATCTCGACACCGGCTTCTATCCGCTCGGGTCGTGCACGATGAAGCACAACCCCAAGCTGCACGAGCGGATCGCGGCCCTGCCTGGGCACGCCCGCCTGCATCCGCTCCAGGATCCCGCCTACGCCCAGGGGGCGCTGGAGCTGATGTGGCGCCTGCAGGACGCGCTGGCTGAGATCTCCGGGCTGCCACACGTCTCCCTGCAGCCCTCCGCTGGATCGCACGGCGAGCTGGCGGGGGTGTTGCTGACCCGCGCTTTCCACGAGGATCGGGGTGAGCATCGAATCAAGGTGCTGACGCCGGAAACCGCGCACGGCACCAACCCGGCCACGGTGACGATGGCCGGCTACGAGCTGGTCAAGGTCGGCACCGATGCGCGCGGCAACGTCGATGTCGAGGACCTGCGGGCCAAGGCCACCGAGGAAGTTGCCTGCCTGATGCTGACCAACCCGTCGACGCTGGGCCTGTTTGAGCCGCGCATCGAGGAGATCGCCAGGATCGTGCACTCCGTCGGCGCGACCCTGTACTACGACGGCGCCAACCTGAACGCGATCATGGGCATCTGCCGGCCAGGGGACATGGGCTTCGACATCGTCCACTTCAACCTGCACAAGTCCTTCACCCAGCCCCACGGCGGTGGCGGACCCGGCGCGGGACCGATCGCCGTCTCGGAGCGGATCGAGCCGTTCCTACCCCGCCCGCAGGTGGTCCTCGGGGAAGGCGGCACCGGCACAAACGGCAACGATCGTGCCGTTGAGCCGTTCTACGACCTCGACTTCGACCGGCCGAAGTCGATCGGCCGCCTCCGCGGCTTCCAGGGCAACTATGGGGTCTTCGTACGCTCCTACGCTTACATCCGCTCGCTGGGCGCCGCCGGTCTGCGGGAGGTCTCGGAGGTCGCGGTGTTGAACGCCAACTACCTGCTGGCACGGCTGCGCGCCGAGGGGGTGCTGGAGTACCTGCCGGCAGCCTATGAGCGCTTGTGCATGCACGAGTTCGTGCTCTCGGGAGCTCCGATGAAGCGGGAGCTGTCGATCAAGACACTTGATCTCGCCAAGAGGCTGCTCGACCACGGCGTGCACCCGCCGACGGTGTATTTCCCCCTGCTGGTCGACGAGGCGCTGCTGATCGAGCCGACCGAGACGGAGACCAGGGAAACACTGGATCGGTTCGCCGCGATCGTGGCCGAGATCCTGCGCGAGGCCCGCGAGGATCCCGAGATCGCGCGGGGAGCGCCATACACCACCCCGGTGCGGCGCCTGGACGAGGCCGCGGCCGTCCGGCAGCCGGTGCTCCGACAGCCGCTCTGACCAAGCTCCTGGCGCGCTTGCGAGGCCGACGGAGATGACGCTCACCTCGCAAGCCGCCGAGATCGCCGCCCACGCCGAGCGTGAGCTGGAGGCGCTGGTGGCTGTTTCCTCGCCCTCGGGGGACGTGGCCGGCGCCGAGGAGGCGATCGCCGTCAGCTCGCTGCTGCTGCCGGCCCAGGCCAGCATCGAGCGGGTGCCGAGCTCCACCCCCGGTGACGCTCCAGACCTGATCGCCCGCGTCCGCGGGCGCGGCCAGGCACGCGTGCTGCTGCTTGGGCATGTGGACACGGTGATCGCTCACCACGCGCACTTGCCGCTGCGTCGTGAGGGGGAGCGGCTCTACGGGCCGGGCACCGTGGACATGAAGGGCGGGGTGGTGCTGGCGCTGGCCATCGCCCGGGGGCTCGCCGCCCGACCCGAAGCCTTCGCGGAGCTTGCTGTGCTGCTGGTCACCAACGAGGAGTGGCGGACGGCCCCTTTCGCCCACGTTGACCGCTTCGCCGGCTTCGACGCCTGCCTGTGCTTTGAGGCCGGGGAGAGAACTCCTGATCGGAGCGAGGGTGTGGTCGTCCGTCGCAAGGCTGCCGGGACCATGCGAGTCAGCGCTCGCGGGCGCGCCGCCCATTCTGGCAGCGCGCCCGATCAGGGCCGCAACGCGCTGCTGGCGCTGGCCCAGACGGCGTTGACGGTGGCCACCCACCACGATCCCGCTGGACCCCATCGACTGAGCGTCGTGCCGACAATGGTGCGCTCGGGGGAAGCGCTCAACGTTGTGCCCGCCGCTGGGAAGCTGATGTGCGACCTGCGCGCGGATTCCCTGGATGCCGTCGACGCGGTACTGGACGCGGTGCCCTCCGAGCTGGCAGGAGTCGGATTGCAGGTCCGGATGGAGCGCCGCTGGCCGGGAATGGATGTCCGTGAGGCCACGGCTGGCTTGCTGGCGCGCGCCGGTGCGGAGCTTGGCCGGCCGATTCACGGGGTCAGCCGCGGGGGGGCCAGCGACGCCAGCCACTTCGCCGCCACCGTGCCGCTCACCGTCGACGGCCTCGGACCGCGGGGTGGGGGCGCGCACACCCCGGAGGAATACGTGCTCCGAGCCTCGCTACAGGAGCGGGCAGAGGTGGCGCTCGCGCTGGCTTGGGCAGTGATTGCCTCCTAGCCGGTCCCCGGGGGACAAATCCTCCGCCAGCTCGCCTGGCGACTCGCCCCCGCCGGCCACGGGTCGCGACCTGCGATCCTATGGGTGTGAGCCTCGCCGGACCGGAACGCCGCGCCCAGAGCTCCCGCGAGGGGGTTTGGCTGCTGATTGTGATCGTCGCCTTGATGTGGCTGGTCCAGGTGGTCAACTCGCTTGATTCCTACCGGCTCGACACCGATGGGATCCACCCCCGGGACCTCGGACGCGTGTGGGGAATCTTCACCGCACCGTTCCTGCACGTGGGCTACGGGCATCTGATCTCCAACACGATCCCGCTTGTATTCATGGGCGTGATCGTGGCCGTGCGCGGTGCTTCTCGCCTGGCGATCCTATCCGCGATCGTGATCGTCGTCGGTGGCCTTGGCACCTGGCTGATCGCCCCGGCGTACCCGCCCACCGTTGGCGCCAGTGGCATGGTCTTCGGCTACGCCACCTACCTGCTGAGCCGCGGCGTGTTTGACCGAAGCGTGCTCGAGCTGCTGACCGGCGTGGTGGTGGCGGTGATCTGGGGCGGCGCGCTGCTGTCGAGCCTCGTTCCCCACCCCGGTGTCTCCTGGCAGGGTCACCTGTGTGGAGGCATCGGCGGGGTGATCGCCGCCTGGCTGCTGGCCGGGCGCAGCCGCTCCGGGACCGGCGTCGGTTCGCGCCCGCCCGCCCGCGGGACCCATCTGCCCGCGGCACCGTAAGCTGCGGCCACAGTCCGCGCTCGGCCAGCTAGCCTCCCCGATCCTCGATGCGCATCTTCTCCGGCATCCAGCCGACCGGTCGCAAGCACCTCGGTAACTACATCGGCGCGATCACTCAGTACGTGGCCAGTCAGGACCACGGCCAGGGGATCTACTGCGTCGTCGACCTGCACGCCATCACCGTGAGCTATGAACCCGCCGCGCTGCGCGAGTCGGTGCTTGACACCGCGGCCACGCTGCTGGCGGCCGGCCTGGATCCGCAGCGATGCATCTTCTTTCGCCAGAGCGAGGTGCCTGAGCACACCGAGCTCTGTTGGCTGCTGTGTGCGGTCAGCTCGTTCGGGGATCTCAATCGCATGACCCAGTTCAAGGATAAGTCGGGCGCCCAGCGGGAGCTGGTCTCGGCCGGGCTGTTCGTCTACCCGGTGCTCCAGGCCGCCGACGTGCTCGCCTACCGGGCCGGCGAGGTTCCGGTTGGCGAGGACCAGCGCCAGCACATCGAGCTGATGCGCGACGTGGCCCAGCGCTTCAACACCCGTTTCGGAGAAACCTTCGTCGTGCCCGAGCACCGGATCCCCAGCGTCGGCGCGCGGATCATGGACCTGCAGCTTCCTGAGCACAAGATGTCCACGACCGGAGGTACAGAGCAGGGCACGGTGCTGGTGCTCGACGAGCCCGACGTGGTGGCCAAGAAGCTCCGCTCGGCTGTGACCGATTCCGGTTCGGAGGTGAGGCGGGAGCGGGAGAAGCCGGGAATCTCCAACTTGATCGAGATCCTCACCGCAGTTCGCGGCTCCGATCCGCAGCAGGTGGAGCGGGAGTTCGCCGGAGTCGGGTACGGCGCGTTCAAGTCAGCGGTGGCCGACGCGGTCGTCGATTACCTGGCGCCCGTGCGCGAGCGCTACGGAGAGATCAGAGCCGACGAGAGGGCCCTGGAGCAGACGCTGGAGGCGGGCGCGGAGAGGGCACGGGAGATCGCCGCGGCCACACTGGCTGACGCGCGTGAGGCGATGGGAGTTGGGGCAGTCCGGCATCGACGGTAACTTCTCCCAACCGTGCGCCTGATCGACCTCGAACTCGACCTGGACGTGTTCGCGGGGCCGTTCGACCTGCTGCTGACGCTGATCCTCCGGGAGGAGGTCGACCTGCTGGAGGTCGACCTGGCCGAGATCGTGATCTCCTACATCGACCATCTCGAGCAGCGGGATGGCTCGCGCGGCGTGCGAGTCGGCGAGGATGGAAGCGGCGCGCACCAATCGTGCGAGGGGGAGCTCGAGCTGGAGGCCGCCACCGAGTTCCTGGTCCTGATCGCCGCACTGCTGGAGCTGAAGTCCCGGCTGATGCTTCCGGGCGAGGAAGGCGAGGAGATCGATCTCGACCCCGGCGAGGCGGCGGAGGAGCTGCTGGTGCGGCTGCTCGATGCCCATCGCTACCGTGCCGCGGCAACGCACCTGCAGGAGCAGCTCGCCGCGCAGGAGGGGTTTCGCTTCCGTCGCGCCCCGCTGCCGCCGGAGCTGCGGCGCGCTTCGCTGCAGTCACTCGAGACGGCGCCGGCGGTCTACGATCCGCGGCGGCTGTCGACGGCGATCGCCGAGCTCCTGGTGGCGCCAAAGCCGGTCGACATCGGTCACATCACCGTGGCCAAGGTCACAGTCGCCGAGCGGCTGGCGCATCTACGCACGCTGCTGCGTCGCGGCAGCTTCAGCTTCGACTCGGCGGTGGCCCAGGCAGATCGGGTGACGATCGCCGTGACCTTGTTCGCGCTGCTGGAGCTGCACAAGCAGGGCGAAGCAACCTGGACCCAGTCACAGCCGTTTGGCGAGATCGTGGTCGGCGCTCCGCGGGCGCGGGAGGCGGTCGCGGAACCGGCGGCATGACACTCGGGCTCTCATCCCGGTTGGAGGCGTTGCTGTTCCTGTGCTCGGAGCCGATGCCCTCGCAGGCATTGGCCGATGCCACCGGCGCCGAGCTGCACGAGGTCGTGACGGCCCTGGAGCGCCTTCGCGAGCAGCTGGAGTTCGAGCGCCGGGGTCTCGTCCTGCGAGAGCTGGCGGGTGGTTGGGTGCTCTGCAGCCACCCCGACGCCGAGCCCGCCGCCCGGCGGCTACTGGCCCACCCCCGTACCCCACCACTGACCCCGGCCCAGGCGGAGACGCTGGCGATCATCGCCTACCTACAGCCGGTGTCCCGCCCGGAGATCGCGCGCATCCGCGGCGTGGGCGCAGAGTCGGCGGCGGCCACGCTGCTCGAGCGTGGGCTGATCGAGGAGAGCGGTCGCTCGCAGTTCGGAGCGGTGCTCTACCGGACCACGGAGCTGTTCCTGCGCCTGTTCGGTCTCGACTCGCTCAACGGGCTGCCGGCGGCGGACGAGTTCGATCCCGCCCCCGAGCTCGAGGCGGAGCTGCGCGAGCGGCTGCTGCGAGCCGGCGAGGCGCGCGCCGGCAGCGCCTAGCAGCCGGGGGGAGGGGCGTAGGCTGGCGGCGCCGTCGACAGGACTCGGGGCTCTACGGCCGACGGCCCAGGGCCACCAGGGTGGCGACACCGAGCGCTGTGGCCGCGAACGCTGTCCCCCCGACGAGTATGCGTCCGGTCATCGGCAGCGAGTCCCCGCCGGTGGCGGTGGCCAGCAGATCGGTGGCGTCGGCGGCCATCGCCGCGATCAGCCACGCCGGCAGCTCCTGCTCGGCGCAGGAGATCGCGCCGGCGCCGAGGACCAGGTCACGGACGCCGAGGGAGCGGCTGAGGACCCTGGCCCCCGGTGCAGCGGCGGCGCGACCTACCCACGGCACGGTCAGCAGTTCCGGCTGGGCGATCAGCCCGGCGCCGATGAGGATGCGCCCGATCGCGGCAGCGCGGGCGAGCGGGCGAGGATCCATCGGCGAGAGATCATACGGCCCCCGCGGCCAGCTGGCCGCAGGCGGCGTCGATGTCCTGCCCGCGCGTCAAACGAACCGTCGCCTCGATCCCATGGCGCTCCAGCTCGGTCCGGAAGGCCTCGATAGCCTTGGCGCTCGATCCCTGGTATGGCGACGCGGTGGGGTTGTACGGGATCAGGTTGACCTTGAACTTGCGCGGGTCAAGCGCCGCCGCCAGCTGGACGGCCTGAACGTGGGAGTCGTTGACGCCGCTGAGCATCACGTACTCCACGAACACCTTGCGCCGTTTGTGCTCGTAGAAGCGCTCGCAGGCGGCCAGTACCTGTCCGAGCGGATAGCGCTCGTTAACCGGCATCAGCTCTGAGCGCAGCGACTCCTCGGCTGCGTGCAGCGACAGCGCCAGGCGGACCGGCAACGTCTCCCGGGCCAGGCGATCGATGCCCGGGATCCAGCCGACGGTTGAGATCGCAGTGTGCCGGCTACTGATCCCGATCTGGGGTAGGCGACGGCATGCCTCGAGCACGCTCTCAAGGTTCATCATCGGCTCCCCCATCCCCATGAACACGGCGTGATCGACCGGCTCCAGGCGGCGGAAATGCAGCGCCTGATCGAGAATCTCGGAGGCGCTGAGGTTGCGTCCGAAGCGCATCTGCCCGGTGGCGCAGAACGTGCACGTCAGCGGGCAGCCCGATTGGGCGGACAGGCACAGCGAGCGTCGACCACTCCCGTAGCGCATCAGCACGCTCTCCACCGGCCGTCCGTCGCCAGTCAGGAACAAGGACTTGATTGTGCCGTCGCGGGCCCGCGCCTCGTGCTCCAGGGACAGCGTCGAGAACGGCAGCTCGTCCGCGAGCCGAGTGCGCAGCGAGCGCGGCAGGTCGGTCATCGCCTCGAATCCTGGCGCTCCCTGGGCAGCCCAGCGCCAGATCTGCCGCCGGCGGTAGGCCGGCTCCCCGTGATCGGCCAGCTTGTCGGTGAGCAGCTCTAGATCCACGAGGACTATGGTGGCACGCTCGTGCGCCTTGCCAAGTTCCTCGCTCACGCCGGTGTCGCCTCTCGCCGCGCCGCCGAGGAGCTGGTTGAGGCCGGCCGGGTCACGATCGGGGATCAGGTCGTCACCGACCCGGCGCGGGCGGTTGGTCCCGAGGACGTCGTCGCCGTCGACTCGCAGCCGGTCGCACTCGATCACGAGCGGGTGGTGTTCGCGATCAACAAGCCGGCCGGGGTGGTCTCCACGGCCGCGGACCCGCAGGGTCGTCCCACGGTTGTCTCCCTGGTGGCCGGTGAGCGCCGCCTGTATCCGGTGGGCAGGCTCGACATCGACACCACGGGGCTGATCCTGCTCACGGACGACGGCGAGTTGGCCCACCAGCTCACCCATCCTCGCTACGGAGTGCCGAAGACTTATCGCGTGCAGCTGCGTCCCGCACCGGTGGGCGATCAGGCACTGCGAGCTCTGGCCCGCGGAGTGCAGCTGGAGGATGGTCTGACGGCGCCGGCACGAGTGCGGCGCCTTGGCGGCGCCACGCTGGAGATCACGATCCACGAAGGTCGAAAGCGCCAGGTCAGGCGGATGTGCGAGGTCGTAGGACACCGCGTCGCGGGCCTGGAGCGGGTGCGCTTCGGACCGCTGGCGCTGGGGGAGCTGGCGCCGGGGTCGTTCCGCCGGCTCGCCCCGGCGGAGGTCGCTGCGCTGCGCCGCGCCTCGGCCGATCCTGAGCCCGCCCC
The DNA here is from genome assembly GCA_963787535.1 of uncultured Solirubrobacterales bacterium. Classification (GTDB taxonomy): domain Bacteria; phylum Actinomycetota; class Thermoleophilia; order Solirubrobacterales; family Solirubrobacteraceae; genus Palsa-465. The sequence continues at coordinate 343,013 of CAWBDB010000005.1, read as the reverse complement.
TGCGCCGCGCCGCCGCCGATCCTGAGCCCGCCGCTGCGTCGCGCCGCCGCCCGTCCTGACCGCGGAAACGGCTGCGAGAGGGCCGGCGGCTAGCGCTGCAGGAGCAGCTCGTCGCGCCGCAGGGTTGTTGCCGTCAGCACGCCGGCGACCTCCGCCGGCGACAGCCTCACCGGGTGAGGTGCGCGGAGGCGAAGGATCGTGAACTGCCGGACCCGCCGGCGCCATAGCACCCGCAGTCCCGGGACCTCGTAGCGCGCCTGGAGCGGCGACGGGATCAGGTTGCAAGCAGCCCCCCACCAGCACAGGGGCTGCTGCGGAGAGCTGATCGCGATCACGTCCAGTTCGCTGATGTCGGTCGCCCCGGCGGCGGGCATGTAGCGCAGGTGCGACAGGTACAACGACAGCGGCAGGAGCGTCCGGTAGTGCTGGATCAGGATCGCGCGCCTCGAGGCGCCCGCCGGACGGGGCCCGAGCGCGTGCGCCACGAGCCGCCAGTCCGGCCGTTGCAGCTTCCACTCCACGGCGATCCCCACGGTGGCGGTCACGCCCAGGGCACACAGGGCCAGCGCCACGGCCACTCCCAGCCACGATGGGCGCGAGGCGGCCAGGCCTCCGGCGAGCAGCACCGCCGCCGCCGGCCACAGACCCAGGATGTTGCGCGTGATCAGCGCATCGCTGCCCGCGCTGACGAAGGCGAGGCTGAGAAGGAAGCCGGCGCCGGCCAGTCCGCCGGCCAGCAGCGGCTGCCGGCGCTGCGCCGGCAGGGCCAGGGCCAGGAACACCAGGGCGGCGAGCGCCAGCGCCATCGCCAGGTACTTCAGCGCCCCCCGGGCCGGCGTGCCCGTGCCGATCAGGAACTGGGGGATGATCTGCGCCAGGCGCAGCTTCAAAGGAGCGTGAGCGATCCAGCTGTCGTGGCCGGTGGAGTTCTCCGAGAGGGCTAGGGGAACAAGCATCAGGCCGAACACGCCAACCGCGGCGATCGCGGTCTGTACGGCGCGGTGGCGCCGATGCGCCACCAGCAACCACGCCGCCTCCGGGACCACGGCCACCACCCCGTAATAATGGGTACCGAGGGCCAGGGCGCAGGCCACTGCCCACGTGATCACAGCCCGAGCCGAGGGCGCCCGGAGGGCGCGGGCGAAGGTCGCCAGCGTCACCGCGCAGAACAGGGTCAGCAGCGCGTAGGACCTGGCCTCCTGCGAGTACCAGACCAGCAGCGGGTTGCACGCCGTCAGCGCGGCCGCGATCAGGCCGGCACGCGCGGAGACCAGACGCCGGCCCGCCGCATAAATCACCGGGACGGTGAGCACGCCGGCCACTGCCGAGAGAGAGCGCAGCCCCGCTTCTCCGAAGCCGAACAGCCGGGCCCACAGCCAGGCCACGCAGTAGTACAGCGGCGGCGTCGACTCGGTGTGCGGGATCAGCCCGAGCATCCGGCCCAAGGAGAGGTGCACCAGCAACCCTGTGTTGCCCTCGTCGAACCAGAATCCCTGGTATCCGAGGCGGGCGAAGCGCAGGGCCGCGGCCAGCGCGGTGAGCGATAGCACAGCGGCGGTCAGGGCCGAGTCCTCGGACGAACGCGGTGTAGAGCGGCTCAGTGGCCCCAGCGTTTCCGGGCGAGTGGGGTGCGCGATGCTCACCGCGATGATGCTAGGCGCCGGGAATGACCTGCGGGGGACCGACCTTAACCGGATCGCAACTGTCGCCTCCCCGGAGATCACCGTCAGCCGGGCAACATTTGATCACTGATGCGAGAGAACTCGACACACGCAGACGGGTCTCTCCTGCTCTCCCGGACTCCAGCCGGAGTTGCCGCCGCCCCCGCTGAGGGAGCCGCCCTGCCGCGGTTGGGCGCCTTACGGCCCGCTCTGGCGCTGCCGCGCCTGCGTGTCGCCTTTGGCTCTCGCTCCGGTCGGTTCGCCCTGGTGACGATGCTGCTGTGCGCGGTTGCGGTGGTCGTCTTCTCCACGGCACGGTCCTCACCGCTGGTGCCGGCCAGCGACCTTGGCTTCCCCTCCTGGGAGGCGGGCCCGCTGCACTCTCTGTTCGGCCACGTCCACGCGAGCTACGGCGCCATCAACCTCGGGTTCAGCGCCGTGCTGGTGATCATGACCATGGCCTATGCAATCGCGCTGCTGGTGGTGCCGATCCTGTCGATGCGAGCGATCGTGATCACGATCGTCGCGCTGCACCTGATCCTGTTGCTGGGACCGCCGCTGCAGCTCACCGACCTATTCAACTACCTCGCTTACGCGCGGCTGGGGGCGATCCACCACGTCAACCCCTACCTGCACGGCATCGGAACGGCGCTGCACGACCCGGTCTATCGCTTCAGCAGCTGGCATCACCTCCGCAGCCCCTACGGTCCGTTGTTCACGGCGTTCAGCTATCCGGTGGCGCTGCTGCCAATCCCGATCGCGTACTGGGTGCTGAAGGTGGTGCCGGTGCTGATGAGCCTGGCGTTCATCGTGGTCGTCTACCGCTGCGCCCGGCTGCTCGGGCGCGATCCCCGGTTCGCGGTGTTGTTCGTGGCCGCCAACCCGATCTACCTGATGTATGCCGTCGGGGGATTCCACAACGACTTCTTCATGCTCGTGCCTTCCACCGCGGCGATCTGGCTGCTGCTCTCCCGTCGCGATCGCTCGGCCGGAGCGATGCTGATGGTGGCGATCGCGATCAAGTTCACCTCGGTGCTGCTGCTGCCCTTCCTGTTGCTGGCTGCGCGGCCCGCGCGCCGGCGCTTGCAGCTCGTGCTCGGCGCCGGACTGACCGCGCTGCCGCTCGTGGTGGGCAGCCTGATCCTGTTTGGACCGCACCTGCCCAACCTGCGTGAGCAGAGCACGCTTCTGACCGACTTCAGCGTTCCCAACCTCGTCGGCCTGATGATCGGCGCCGGCGGGGGCGCCCCGTGGCTGCTGCGGATCGCCAACATCGCCGTGGTGCTGACCGTGGCGCTGCTGCTGCGCCGGCGCGGCAATTGGCTTACCGGCGCAGGCTGGACGACGTTCGCGCTGCTGGCCAGCCTGGCCTGGCTGGTGCCCTGGTATGTGATCTGGTTGCTGCCGCTGGCCGCATTGGCAACCAGCGTCAGGCTGCGGCGAGTTGCACTGGCGTTCACCGTGTTCCTGGTGGTCACGTTCATGCCGGCGACGGGCATGTTCATGCGCGCGAACGGGCTGAACCCGATGAGCAGCTCCGTCGGGCAGGCGTCGGAGTCATTGCAGCATAAGCTCTCCCAGTAGTCGCGGCTGGCGAGTATGGCGTGGCTGTTAGCGTCATGCCAATGCGTGCTGAGCTGGTGATCGACGTCCCGGTGACGAATCGGATCCCCGTGGCTCGACCCGTGCCCGCGGCGCGGCGGAGCCTCGATCGCTACGAGCTGGTGCTGCTGGTGGCGTTCGCGGCGGTGTCGCTGTGGGTGCTTGGCCTCGACGCCTTTCAGGTCGTGGTCCATGGCCGAGTGTGGACGGGCACCGACGGCGTCTACATCGTCGACCAGATGCAGTACCTGGCCTGGATCCGCGACGCCTCCAGGCACGTCTTGGCCGCGAATCTGTTCGTGCTTCGGCCGACCCCGGCTGACTACTTCCAGCCGGCGGTGGCGATCTCCGGCGTGCTCTCGGCGCTGGGCCTGCCCCCGGCCCTGTCGCTGCTCCTGTGGAAGCCCGTGGCCGTGGGCGGGATGTTCTTCGCCGCTCGCGCCTTCGTGCGTCGGACGCTGAGCGGCCTCTGGGCCCGGCGAGCGGCGCTGACCCTGGCCTTGTTCTACGGGTCGGTGACCATCGCCTACGGGCAGTTCACGGTCCTGGGCGACCTGTTCCCGGGCTTTCTCTCATGGGGGTACACGTTCGGGCTGCTGTCGATCGCGGCGATGGTCGGGGCGCTCGTCATCTACGAGCGTGACCGTGCGCGTGGACGCGTAGGCGTCTGGCCTCCCGTGCTCGGCATTTTCGCCTCACTGCTTCACCCTTGGCACGGCGAGCTGCTGGCGCTGGTGCTGATCGTCGCCGAACTGACGATGTGGCGACACGGGCGCCGGGGCTCGCTGACCCTGCCGCTGGTCACGCTGGGGGCGATCGGGCTGTCGCTGCTCTACTACCTGATCCTCGGTCACGCCGATCTGTCCTGGAAGCTGGCCCGCGACGCAAGCAAGCACTCATTCTCGCCGTGGCCGATCGCGATCTACCTCGCCCCGTTGGCGATCCCGGCGGTGTTGGCCTATCGAGGCCCCTCGCGCACCTTCCTCACCGCAGCGATGCGCGCCTGGCCCATCGCTGCGCTGGGCGTGTTCGTGCTCTCGGCGAGCGCTCTCGGGGCAACGCCCCTGCACGCCTTTGAGGGGATCACGATCCCGCTCGCGCCGCTGGCGGTGCAGGGCATCCGAACTCTGCGCTGGCAGCGCCTGCCACGGGCGCGGCTGATCGCGTTGACGGCGCTGGCGCTGGCGACGATCCCGGGCACGATTCTGCAGCTGAACGCGGCCCGGCAGCTGGCCGCACCGACGCAGGGCAACGCCAACTTCATCGCTCGCGACGAGCGCAGCGCGCTCGACTACCTGGCCCACCGCCGCGAGGTCGGAGGCGTGCTGACCCGCAGCTACCTCGGCGCGATCGTGCCCTCGCGCACCGGGCGCCATACCCTGGTCGGCGATTGCCTGTGGTCAGAGCCCGGTTGCTTGCAACGGACCGACATCGCCCAGCGCTTGTTCACCGGGGGGCTCGATCCGCACGCGGCCCAACGCTTCGTGCGCCGCACCGGCGCTCGCTTTGTGCTCGCCGACTGTGGGACGCAGGGAGATCTGCGGCGGCTGCTCGGCCCGCTGACGCTCCAGGTCGCGCACTTTGGCTGCGCCGCTGTGTACGAGATCAACCAGCCGAGCCCGCTCCCAGGCCCTCTGACAAACTTGCGAGCCGATGCGGCTGTTCGCGCTGCGAGGCGCCAATAGCGTCGAGCGCAACGACGCCGACGCGATCCGGCGGGCGACCGACGAGATGATGCGAGAGCTGATGGCCCGCAATCAGCTCGAGGGCGAGGCGATGGTCAGCTGCATCTTCACGCTGACCGAGGACCTGGACGCTGAATTCCCCGCCGTCGCGGCCCGGGCCCTCGGATTGGATCAGGTGCCGCTGCTGTGTGCGCGGGAGGTTCCGGTCCCCGGTTCGATGCCGCGAGTGATCCGGGTACTGATGCATTACTACGCGCCGGAGGCCCACCGACCGCGTCACGTCTACCTCGGAGACGCGCGGGCGCTGCGCGCCGATCTGGAGTCGGCACAATAGGGCAGATGGCGCTGGAGTTCGCAGAGCGGATCAGGCGGATCCCTGTCTACCCGGTGGCGGCCGGCTACGACCTCGGCGCCGGCGTGGCGATGCTCGCCTCCAACGAGTCGTGCTTCGCTCCCTTGCCGGCGGTGGTGCAGGCGGCAGCTGCCGCGCTCAGCGGTGCCAACCGCTACCCCGACCCCGCCTACGCGCCCTTGCGCCGAGCGCTGGCGGCTCGGTACGGCATCGCCCCCCAGCAGATCGCGCTCGGCCACGGCTCGTGCGACATCCTGCTCGCCGCCGGCGAGGCCCTGCTCGAGCCGGGCGCGGAAGTGATCTACGGCTGGCCCGCGTTCAGCGTCTACCCCCACCTGGCCGCCGCCTCCGGCGCGCGTGCGGTTGCGGTGCCGCTCGATGACCAGCATCGCCACGACCTGGTGGCGATGCAGGCCGAGATCACCGTCGCCACCCGCCTGATCCTCGTCTGCAACCCCAACAACCCTACCTCGACCGCGGTGGGGCTGCCGGAGGTCGAGCGCTTCCTGGCCCAGGTGCCGCGGCACGTGGCGGTGATCCTCGACGAGGCCTACTGTGAGTACGCGCTGACGCTGGGGGATCCATTCGCTTCGGTGGAACTGCTGCGCCGTCACCCCAACCTCGTGCTGCTCCGGACGTTCTCCAAGGTGTACGGGCTGGCCGCGTTGCGCGTGGGCTACGCGCTCTGCGGCTCAGCGGACTTTCCCGTGGCCGTCGATCAGGTGCGCCAGCCGTTCTACCTCAACGCAGCCGCGCAGGCCGCGGCGGTGGAGGCGCTCCGTCATCAGGACGAGGTCGAGCGACGAGTGGCGGCGACGGTGGCGGCGCGGATGGAGCTGGAGGAGGGTGTGCGCCGGCTGGGCCTGTGGGTGGCGGAATCTGATGCCAACTTCATGTGGCTGGTCCTGCCTGAGGCTGAACACGAGCCGGCCGTGCTCGCGGGGCTGCGGGAGCGTGGGGTGCTGATCCGGGGCGGCGGTTCACTCGGGCGCGAGGGCGCGATGCGGGTGACCGTGGGCACCGAGACCGAGAACGAGCGGTTCCTGGCCGCGTTGGCCGAGCTGCTGTAGCCGGCCGTCATGATCCAGCGCGCCCTCATCGGGAGGGCGCTTGGTCTGACGTCGCTGCTGTGTCACAATCCTGTTGCGCATGAGCCACGGCAGCGACATCCACGCCTCTGAGACCCTCACTCGTCGCTGCAGCGCGCGCTTCTACCTCTGGCGATTTATCTAGGCGCTCGGCCTTCCGCTGGACTGTGAGTTCCGGCGGATGCACCCGGAGCCCGCACATCTGCGCGGGTGACGAGCTGCCGTCGAGCGCCCCGACCGCGTCCCCCCGGGACCCCGCGCGCCATCGGGCGCCTTCCGTAGAGTCTTCGCAGAGCCAGAAAGGACCATCTCAGATGAACGTGCAGTCAGCAGCGAGAACCGAGGAGCTCCAGATCGCGGGCATGCGGCTCGGGGGCGATCACTTCGCGCTGATCGCCGGACCGTGCACCGTGGAGACCCGTCAGCAGACGCTCGACTGCGCCGAGGCGGTTCGGGCCGCCGGCGCGACCATGTTCCGGGGCGGCGCCTACAAGCCACGCACCTCACCCTACGACTTCCAGGGACTCGGTCAGGCTGGACTGCGGTTGTTGAGCGAGGCCAAGCAGGTCACCGGGGTGCCGGTGGTGACCGAATGCATGGACCTGCGCGACCTCGATGACGTGGCGGCGGTGGCAGACGTCATTCAGATTGGCGCTCGCAACATGCAGAACTACCCGCTACTGACCGAGGTGGGCAGGTGCGGACGGCCGGTGGTGATCAAGCGGGGCATCTCCAGCACCCTGGATGAGCTGCTGATGGCGGCCGAGTACGTCCTCAAGGAGGGCAACGGCAACGTCATTTTGTGTGAGCGCGGGATCCGCACGTTTGAGACCTCCTACCGCTTCACGCTCGATCTCGCGGCCGTGCCCGTCCTCAAGGAACGCACCCACCTGCCGGTGATCGTCGATCCCAGTCACGCCGCCGGCCGGCGGGAGCTGGTGGAGCCGCTGTCACTGGCCGCCGCCGCGGTGGGGGCCGATGGCCTCATCGTCGAGGTCCACCCGCATCCCGATGAGGCGATCTGCGACGGTCCCCAGTCGCTGCCGACGAACTCGTTGCCCGCGTACGTCGAGCGTGTCCGGTCCGCCGCGGCCTTGACCGGCAAGACCGTAGTCGCCGCTCGGGCGGTTCGCGAGGCCACTCCGGCCGGCGGCCCTCGGGCCGCTGCTCCGCCAATCGAGAGCGCCGCCTGCTGACGTGCCCAGCGCACCTTCCGAGCGGCGCGAGTCGGTCCGCGACCAGCGCATCGAGCGGCTCGAGCCGCTGCTGGCCCCCGCCGATCTGCTCGGCGAGCTGCCGCTAACCGAGGATCGCGCCGACGTGGTGCTGCGAGGACGCGAGCAGGTCCACGCGATCCTCGACAATGAGGACGACCGGCTGATCGTCGTCGTCGGACCCTGCAGCGTCCACGACGTCGACGCCACGCTGGCCTACGCACGCCGGCTCGCCACCGCCAGCACCGCCTGGCAGCAGGACTTGTGCGTGGTGATGCGCGTCTACTTCGAGAAGCCTCGCACCACCACCGGCTGGAAGGGGCTGATCAACGACCCCCATCTGGACGGCACCGGCGACGTCAACACCGGCCTGCGGATGGCCCGGCAGCTGCTGCTGGAGGTGCTGGAGCTGGAACTGCCGATCGGCTGCGAGTTCCTGGACCCGATTACTCCTCAGTACATCTCCGATGCCGTCTGCTGGGGCGCGATCGGCGCGCGCACGGCCGAGAGCCAGATCCACCGACAGCTCGGGTCGGGATTGTCGATGCCGGTCGGCTTCAAGAACGGAACCGACGGCAACGTCCAGGTCGCGGTCGACGCTGTCCGGGCCGCTGCGGTGCCGCACGCGTTCGCCGGGATCGACCTCAGCGGACGCTCCGCGATCCTCCACACCCGCGGCAACCGCGACTGTCACGTGATCCTGCGTGGGGGCCGGAAGGCGCCGAACTACAGCACCGGCGACGTTGCCGCCACGCTCGCGCTGCTCCGAGGGGCCAGGCTGCCCGAGCGCGTGATGGTCGACCTCTCCCACGACAACAGCGGCAAGCAGCCCGAGCGTCAGCCGGTCGTGGCCGAGGAGCTCCGGCGCCAGATCGCCGGCGGCAACCGGGCGATCGTGGGCACGATGGTGGAGTCGTTCATCGTCGGCGGCCGTCAGGAGCTGCGCGCGGCCGGGGAGCTCACCTACGGCCAGTCGATCACCGACGGCTGCCTTGGCTGGGAGCCGACGCTGGAGGTGCTGGAGCTGCTTGCGGATGCCGTCGCACAGCGCCGCCGCCGTCCGCCCGACGCGTGAGCGAGATGCGCGTTGCCGTGGTCGGAGTGGGGCTGATCGGCGGCTCGCTGGCGCTGGCCGCACGCGAGCGCCTGCAGGCGGAGGTCACCGGATTCGACTCTCGCTCGGATGCCCTCGCGCTGGCGCTCCGCCGCGGCGCCCTGCAGCGTGCGGCGAGCAGCGTGCAGGAGGCCGTAGCCGGCGCTGAGGCGGTGTTCGTCGCCGTGCCGGTGGGAGCGATCGTGGAAACGGTCGCGGTCACGCTGGCGCACGCGCCTGCCGATTGCGTGATCAGCGATGTCGGCTCGACCAAGCGGGCGGTGGTCGCGGCCCACGACGATCCCCGCTTCGTAGGCGGTCACCCGTTGGCCGGCGCCGAAACCTCCGGCGTGGAGCATGCGCGCGCGGACCTGTTCGACGGAGCAACCTGGTACCTGACTCCCAGCGCCCTCACCAGCGGCCTGCTCTACGAACGACTACATCGGCTGCTGCACGACATCGGCGCCCGGCCGTGCGCGATCGACCCCAAGGTCCACGATCGCATGCTGGCCAGCGTCTCCCATCTCCCGCACGTGCTCGCCAACGTACTCGTCTCTCAGGCGGCCAACACCATCGCCCAGGACAGCGAGCTGCTGCCCGCGACGGGGCCGAGCTTCCGTGATGCCACCCGTGTCGCCGGAGCGCCGAGCGCGATCTGGGCCGACATCTACCTCTCCAATCGAGATGGGCTGGCCGCCGAGATCGACGGCGCGATCACCAGCTTGGAGATGGTGTCGGCGGCGCTGCGCGCCGGCGATCGCGAGCGAATCGTGGCCTGGAACGAGGCGGCGGCACTCGACCGTCGCCGTCTGCTCGAGGGGAGCCTGGCCGGGGGGCCGCTGGTGGAGCTCAGGGCGTCGGTGCCCAACCGCCCCGGGGTCGTGGCTCAGTTGGCGCTCGAGCTCGGCCGCGCAGGGGTGAACATCAGCGACATGGCCCTCTACCCTGCGCCCGATTGAGCGAAGGCGTGGTCGCACTGTGGGTGGTGGGCGACCCCGAGGCCGCCCGTGCGCTGGCCCTGGTCGCGGAGCTCGGATTCCCGGTGGCGCGGGCATGAACACTCGCTTTGACCCCTCCCCACCGCTGCGCGGCAGCGTGCGTGTGGCCGGTGACAAGTCGATCTCGCACCGCGCCGCGATCATCGGGGCAATGGCCTCCGAGCCGGTGCGGATCAGCAACTACCTCCGGGCCGCCGACACGAACTCGACGCTGGCGGCGCTGCGCGAGCTGGGGGTGATCGTGCAGGAGCAGGGCGAGGAGGTGCTGATCCGTGGCTGCGGATTACGCGATGCACAGGGCCCGGTTGATGTCATCGACGTCGGGAACTCGGGCACATTGATGCGACTGCTGCCCGGCTGGCTGGCCTTTCAGCGCGGCCAGACGTTCGCGCTGGACGGCGATGAATCGATCCGCCGGCGCCCGGTTGACCGGATCGCCGAGCCGCTGCGGATGATGGGCGCGCAGATTCAGGCACGACGCGGTCGATTCCCGCCGCTGACGGTGACGGGAAACGAGCTCCAGGGAGTCGAGTACCAGCTCCCGGTGGCCAGCGCCCAGGTGAAGTCGTGCCTGCTGCTGGCGGGGCTCATCACCGACGCTACGACGGTGATCGAGCCCGTGCCCACGCGCGACCACACCGAGCGGCTGCTCCTGCGCGCGGGCGCTCCGGTCGCGCGCGCCGGCGATCCCCAGCGCGGATATCGCGTCACCGTCGGCAACGCCGACGAGCTCGAGCTGGAACCGATCGAGATCCCGGGCGACCTCTCCTCGGCCGCGTTCCTGATCGTCGCCGGAGTGTTGGTGCCCCGCAGCCGCCTGCTGCTGGAGGGAGTCGGGGTGAACTGGACGCGGGCTGGATTTCTGCGCGTGCTGGAGCGCATGGGGGCGATCGTCCTCGGCGAGATGGAGCCGGTGGGAGGCTTCGGCAAGCTGGAGCCGGTCGCGGATCTCGACGTGCGCAGCGCACCGATTGAAGGCACCACGGTCGACGCGCACGAGGTGCCGCTGACCATCGACGAGCTGCCACTGGTGGCGCTGCTGGGATGCTTTGCCGAGGGCGAGACCGTGGTCGGTGGTGCCGGTGAGCTGCGGCTCAAGGAGTCTGACCGAATCGATACCGTGGTCCGGGGACTGCGGGGGCTCGGAGCGGAGATCGAGGCCACGCCCGACGGCTTTGCCGTCACCGGCACCGGCGGGTTGCGCGGCGGCCGCCTCGAGGCCCAAGGGGACCATCGGTTGGCGCTGCTGGGAGCGGTGGCGGGGTTGGCGTCAGCCGAGGGGGTGGAGGTGACCGGGATGGAGGCCGGCGCCGTGTCCTATCCCCGCTTCGCCCAGGACGTCGCGGCGCTCGCCGTCCCGTGAAGCCACGGGCGACGTTCACCAGGGCGAGCCGATGGTGATCGCGATCGACGGGCCGGCTGGATCAGGAAAGTCATCGCTCGCGCGCGCACTCGCGGCCCGGCTTGGCTTCACCTACCTGGACTCCGGAGCGATGTACCGGTGCGTGGCCCTGGCCGCAGCGCGGGCGGAAGCGCCACCGGCGGAGGTGGCGCCGCGGGTGCGGATCGAGCTGGGAACGCAGGTGCTGCTGGACGGGGAGGACGTGAGCGCGGCGATCCGGATGCCTCCGATCTCGGAGGGCGCCTCCCGGGCCGCGGCCGATCCGCAGGTGCGCGCCGCGATGGTGGCCGAGCAGCAGCGCCTGCTGAACCGGGGGGATTGGGTCGTCGAGGGCCGGGACATCGGCACAGTGGTCGCGCCCAGCGCCGAGCTGAAGGTCTTCCTCACCGCCGATCCCATCGACCGCGCACGTCGCCGGGCGGCCCAGCTGGGCGACGATCCGGCCACCGTGCTGGCCGAGCAGCAGGTGCGGGACGAGCGCGACCGCAACCGCGAGCACTCTCCGCTGGTTCCGGCTGCAGGGGCGATCGTTCTCGACAGCACCGGGCTCTCGCTGGAGCAGGTGATCGAGCGCGTGGCCGAGCTGGCGCGCGAAACCGGCTCACCGGGCGGTGGCGGTTCGGTCGGTTCGACAGGGGGCGGCGGTTCATCGCCTGGCCGCGGTTCGGACCATCGCTAGGCTCGAGCGGAGATGAAAGTCGCGATCGTCGGATATCCGAACGTCGGCAAGTCCTCGCTGGTCAACCGGCTGACGGGGACCCGTGAGGCGGTGGTGCACCAGCGACCCGGGATCACGCGAGACCGCAAGGAGCTCGGCACCGACTGGAACGGCCGTCCGCTGACCCTGATCGACACCGGCGGGATCGACCTCGAGGATCGCGACGAGCTCGCCGGCGAGGTTCAGAGCCAGGCTAGAGCGGCACTCGCCGACGCCGCGGTGGCGGTACTGGTGGTGGACGCCCGGGCGGGTGTCCGCCCCGGCGATCAGGAGCTGGCCGATCTGCTGCGCCGCAGCCCGCTGCCGGTGGTGGTGGCCGCCAACAAGATCGACTCCGCCGCCGATCTGGCGCTGGCGGCGGAGTTTCACGGGCTCGGCCTCGGGGATCCGGTTGCGGTCTCGGCTGCGCAGGGCCTCGGCACCGGCGATCTGCTCGATCGGATCGTCTCCCTGGCGCCCGCGGTTCAGGAGCCCGACGACCCCGTCGATGTCGTCCGCCTGGCGGTGATCGGCCGTCCCAACGTCGGCAAGTCCTCGCTGGTCAACCGCTTCCTCGGCTCGGGCAGCGACGGCGAAGCCGTTGGCCGGGTGATCGTCTCGCCGGTGGCCGGCACCACGCGTGACGCTATCGACCTGCCGATGAGCTTCCGTGACCGGCAGCTGATCCTGATCGACACCGCGGGGCTACGCCGGCAGGCGAAGGTGGGGGAGTCGCTGGAGTACTACACGGCATTGCGCTCGCGCCGCGCCGCAGAGCGAGCCGACGTCGCGCTGGTCGTCTGCGACGCCACCGACGGCATCACCTCACAGGATCTCCGCGTCGCCGAACTGGCGATGAAGAGCGGCTGCGCCACCGCGCTGGTGCTCAACAAGTGGGATCTCCAGGACGAGGGACTGGATCTCGACCATGAGCGTGCCCACGCGCACCGCAAGCTGCGACTGCGCCCGCGGGTGCTGACCGCCAGCGCCGCGACCGGCCGGCACGTCGAGCGCCTGCTGGTGGAGGCGGTGGCGCTGGGGGACCGCAGTCGCGGACGAATTCCGACCTCGCAGCTCAACCGCTTTCTCTCCGAAATCGTGGCCGCCCGCCAGCCGCCCTCGGCCAGCGGCCGGCGGCGCGGCAACCAGCGCCTGAAGCTGCTGTTCATGACCCAGACCAGCGAGCGCCCGCCGCGCTTCTCGATCCAGGTCAACGCGCACGCGCTGGTCACCCGGGACTACGCCTACTACCTGGAGAACCGCATGCGCGAGCGCTATCGCCTGGAGGGGATCCCGCTGATCATCGACTTCGTCGAGCGCGGTGAGCAGCGGGGCGCGGTCAGACGCGACGCCGCGGCCTGAGCGGGAGACGCCCGGCGCCGGGACAGGCCGCTACTCTGTCTCGACTCACTTCCAGCTCCCGCATCTCGGCCCGTTGAAGTTCAAGACCGGTGCCGGGACGCCCAGCCGAGATGGGGAGACCGATTCCGACCGCGGAGCTCTCTCTTCGTTCATATGACCACGCTTTCCGACAACGAGTATCTGTTCACTTCCGAGTCCGTTACCGAGGGACACCCGGACAAGATCGCCGACCAGATCTCCGACGGGGTCCTCGACGCCGTCCTGCGCGACGACCCCACTGGTCGTGTCGCCTGCGAGACACTCGTCAACACCGGCCTCGTCGTGGTTTCCGGTGAGATCACCACCGAGACCTACGTGGACATACAGGACATCGTCCGCCAGACGATCAAACGGATCGGCTACACCAACGCTGAATACGGCTTCGACTTCCATACCTGCGCCGTGATCAACGCGATCGACAAGCAGTCCCCGGACATCGCCCAGGGGGTCAACCAGGCTTACGAGGCGCGTACCGATCCCGGCGACGACGACGAGCTCGATCTCGCCGGGGCCGGTGACCAGGGAATGATGTTCGGCTACGCCTCCAACGAGACCGACGAGCTGATGCCGCTGCCGATCTCGCTGGCCCACAAGCTGGCCAAGCGGCTCGCCGACGTGCGCAAGGCCGAGATGGTCCCCTACCTGCGTCCGGACGGAAAGACCCAGGTCACGGTCCGCTATGCCGACGGCCGTCCCGTGGAGATCGAGAAGCTGCTGATCTCGACCCAGCACAAGGAGGGCGCCGAGTCGCTGATCAAGGACGATCTGTGGGAGCACGTGATCGAGCCGGTGCTGCCCGATGATCTGTATGACTCGCGCACGCTGCACAAGAGCTTTCTCGTCAACCCCACGGGCCGGTTCGTCATCGGCGGCCCGATGGGCGACTGCGGGCTGACCGGACGTAAGATCATCGTCGACACCTACGGCGGCATGTCGCGCCACGGGGGCGGGGCGTTCTCGGGCAAGGACCCGTCCAAGGTCGACCGCTCAGCTGCCTATGCGGCTCGCTACGTGGCCAAGAACGTGGTCGCGGCCGGGCTCGCCGATCGCGCCGAGGTGCAGGTCGCCTACGCGATCGGGGTGGCCCATCCGGTGTCGGTGATGGTCGAGACCTTCGGCACCGAGAAGATCGGACGAGCGAAGATCCTGGAGCTGATCGCCGAGCATTTCGATCTGCGACCGGGAGCGTTCCGTCAGTACCTCAAGCTGCACCGGCCGATCTATCAGAAGACTGCCGCCTACGGCCACTTCGGCCGGGAGGACCACGACTTCACCTGGGAGCGGACCGACAAGGCACAGGAGCTGCGCGAGGCTGCCGGTTTGGGGAGCGCCGCCAGGACCTGACCTGCTTGGGAAGGACGTTTGCCCAGACAGGCAGCGGCGCTCACAGCACGGCCAGACCCACCGACAGCATTGCCAGCAGTGCGGTGACTCCGGCCAGCGGCGCCGGCTCGACCTGCGCCTGGCCTTCCTCACCGAGCAGCGCGAAAGCGGCCACGGCGGGACTGCCGCCGAGGGCGCAGAGCCATCCCCATCGCGGCCGGTCAGCCCGGCGCGCGGCGATCGTCCCCAGTGCCCGGGAAGCTGCATCGAGTGCCAGTCCAAACGCCAACAGCCAGTGCCCGCCACTGACCGCGATGCGGCTCACTCCCAGGTACAGCTCCACCACCAACGCGGCGGCCAGCGCCAGCAACGTGGTTCCGGCCAACGTCTGCGAAACCAGTGGCTGTCGTCGCCGGGCTGTCATTGTCCTCGGGGCTGCTCCCCGCCACGCGGGCGCGGGAGCGGGCCGTGGCGATGATGTCCACCCGGCTGACCGCCGCGCTGATCTCGCCGGTGGAGCAGTGGTCGCTCGCGGGGCGGTGCTGACGGCTCTGACATGGCGCGCCGCCCGTTGCGCGGCTTCGGTTTGCGAGGGGCGGCGCGGGCGAGCGTTCGGCTTCGCCGCACCCGCCGGGGCCCACGATCCCCTCAGGCGGCTGAGCGCCCGCGCCAGCGGCGTCGGCTCAGCTGGGCGAGCAGGCACGTCCGCCGGGTGCGTCTGAATCCGCGGGGGGTCGTGCTTGCTCGCCGCGCCCGATCCTTCGGAGCCGGGTTCGGTTTGGTCCAGCTCGGCCACCATCCGGCGCAGCGATGTCTCGCTCCGTTGTCGACCGGCGCCGAGTTGCTCCGGCTCGATCCGCAGGACGCGCAGGCCGTGCTCGGGCGCCAGCTGCGAGCACGTGTTTACGGCGCGCTCAGAAAGCTGACGGCAGAGCACGATCAGGCGCCGGCCGGGGTAGTAGGCGTCAACCGACAGCCAATTCGGCCGCCGCCCACCGGAGGCGTCGAGGTCCCTGGCCTTCTCCGGAACGCTGGCCTCAGCGGGAAGGTCGGGAATCCGTAGCCAGGAGAACAGGTGGCTGCGTCGTCCTACCTCACCCAGCACGCGGTCGCATAGATCGAGAATCGCGCCGCTGTCGAGCTCCGCCGCGCTGTCGTCGGACTCGCCGGCCGGGCCGATCCCGGATTCTCTCGACGGGTTGTCAATCGACATCCTGGGCGCAATCTACCCTGCACTGCCCATGATGCCGCTCGATCCGTGTCCGCTCTGCCGCTGATCGCCCGCGTCGAGCCGCTGACATCGACCCGGTCCGTCCGGGGGCCGTTTGACTACCGTCTGCGCATTGATCAGGGAGAGGTGGCCGTCGGCTCGCTGCTCCAGGTTCCGTTCGGGCGCCGGCTGATGTTCGGTGTGGTCGTGGAGCTCACCGAGCAATCGGAGCTGGAGCCCGCCCGGCTCGCCGAGCCCACCGCCGTGCTCCCGACGGCGGTCCCACCTGACCTGGTCTCGCTCGCGCGCTGGATGGCGCAGGAATACTGCTCCACGGTCGCACGCGCGCTGGCCCTGGTGCTGGCGCCGGGCGCGATCACCGGGTCGCGCCCGAGGCTGGTGCTGGTGGCGGAGATCACCGCCGCCGGGCGCGCAGCGCTCAATTCGCGTCACGAGCCAGATGCCGGATCGAGGTCGAGCACGGACAGCAGGCCGCCGACCGCACGCCAGTTCACGCTGCTGGCGGACCTCGGCCGGCGGGGCGCGAGCATCGCCGCAGATCTCGGCACCCCGTCGCTGCGGCGACTCGAGGCGCGCGGGCTGGTCAGCCTCGACGAGCGGGAGCTGCGCCGGGCGCCCACGGGTCACGCCGTCTCCTCGACCAGCGTCATCCCGCCGCCACTGAGCGCTGACCAGCAGCGAGCGCTGGCGCCGGTGCTGGCGGCGATCGAGCGCCGACGGGGGCCACAGCACGGCGGCAGCTTCCTGGTCCACGGTGTCACCGGATCGGGCAAGACCGAGATCTACCTCCGCGCGGTTCAGGCGGTCCTTGCCGCCGGACGCAGCGCGATCGTCCTGGTACCGGAAATCGCGCTGACGCCACAGGCGCTGGCTCGGTTCCAGGCTCGCTTTGGTGAGGTGATCGCGGTGATGCATTCCGGCCTCGGACCAGGAGCGCGCCACGACGAATGGCTCCGGCTGACGCGCGGACAGGCTCGGGTTTGCGTGGGACCCCGGTCGGCGGTGTTCGCGCCCCTGAGCGAGATCGGCCTGATCATCGTCGACGAGGAGCACGAGAGCTCCTACAAGCACGAGGGGGACCCGCGCTACGACGCCCGCACGGTGGCCCAGCAGCGCGCCACCGACCATGCTGCGGTGCTGCTCGTCGGCAGCGCCACGCCCCGTCCGGAGACCGTGCAGGCGCAACGCGCGACTGCGTCTTCCCCACCGGATCGATGGGCGCCCGCTTCCGCCTGTGCAGATCCTCGACATGCGCGGTCGGCACCACCCCCTGCACCCGGTGGCGCGGATGGCGCTTGCCGACGTGCGGCACACCGGTGGCAAGGCGATCGTGCTGCTCAACCGGCGCGGCTGGTCTAACTTCCTCTCCTGCCGCTCTTGCGGACGGGTGTGGATGTGCCCCAGCTGCGAGGTGGCGCTGGTGCTGCACCGTACCGGCGGCTTCGTCGCCTGCCACCACTGCGGCCACCGGGAGCCCGTTCCCAGCCGCTGCCCGGAGTGCGGGTCGGTGGCCATCGCTCGCCACGGTGCCGGCACGGAGCGAATCGAACGCGAGCTCTCGCAGGCGCTGGGGAGCCGGGACTTCCCGGTGCTGCGCCTCGATGCCGACGCGACCGGCCTCGACTCCCGGGCCCGGACGCTGGCCGGGTTCGCCGCCGCATCCGCAGGCGTGCTGATCGGAACCCAGATGGTGGCCAAGGGCCATGACTTCCCCGACGTGAGCCTGGGCATCGTGCTCGACGCCGACCAGACGCTGCGCTTCCCCGACTTCCGCGCTGAGGAGCGTACGTTCGCGCTGGTCACCCAGCTTGCGGGTCGCGTCGGGCGCGGCGGCGATGGCTGCGTCCTGGTGCAGACCGCGGCCCCCGGTGCCCGCTCGCTTGGCTTTGCCGCCCGCCACGACTCCGACGGGTTTCTGGCCGACGAGCTCGTTCGCCGCCAGCTGCTCCGCTACCCGCCGTTCGCGTCGCTGATCCGGGTCGTGTGCTCGTCCCCTCAGCGACGGGGCTCAGAGTCCATCGCGGCAGAGCTGCAGAGGCTCATCCCCGCGGACGTCGGCTCGGTGCTGGGGCCGGCGCCGCTGTTTCGGCTCCGCGGCCAGGAGCGGTCGCAGCTGGTGATCAAGGCCCTCGCGCGCGAGATCGCGATCGCCGCCGTGGGCGCGGCGGTGGAGCAGCTGGCTCGGTCCGCCAGCCGGCAAGGTGTCAGCCTCAGCGTCGACGTCGACCCCCAGTGAGCGCAGGAGGATCGCCACTCGCCCACCCAGGCCGCGGCGCCGACGGGAGCGCCGCCCGGCCTGAGCAGCGGCGCGGCCTAGACTTTCCGGACCGTGACCGAGCAGGCATACATCACCGATCCTGAGGACGCAGGGGCGCAGGAGGAGGAGCACGAGCTCGATCCTGAGGTCGCCGCACGCCGCGAGGCCGCGCTGGCGCACGTGCGCAAGTTCGGTGATCCGGTGCTGCGCATGCGGGCGCGGCCGGTGGAGCGGATCGACGACGCGCTGCGTTCAGAGATCGCGCGCATGGGGGAGCTCATGGACGGCGCGCTCGGCGTCGGTCTCGCCGCTACCCAGTTGGGGGTGGTCCACCGCCTGCTCATCTACCGGGTAGGGCCGGATGCGCCCCTGTGCGCGCTGGTCAACCCGGAGGTGCAGTGGCGCGGAAGCGAGCTCGAGAGCGCCGAGGAAGGATGCCTGAGCCTGCCCGCGGTTCTCGTCGAGGTCGAGCGGTCACTGCATGTCCGTGTCGGGGCTCTCGACGAGTGGGGGCGCCCGATCACGATCGAGGCCAGCGGGCTGGAGGCGCGAGTGATCCAGCACGAGATCGATCATCTCGACGGCGTGCTGATCCTCGATCGCACCAGCCGAGAGCAGCGCAAGGAGGCGATGCGGGCGCTGCGAGAGGCACAGGCGGCCTGAGCCCCGCCGGTGCGCACGGTCTTCCTCGGAACCTCGGATTTCGCCGCCACCATCCTCGCGCGACTGGCCGACTCTGCGCACCGACCTGCGCTGGTACTGACACGACCGAACCGTCCCCGGGGACGTGGGCGCCGCGTCGCTTCCCCACCCGTAGCGGTGGCCGCGGCCAGGATGGGGCTCGAGCTGGGCCAGCCTGAGGACGTGGGCGCGGAGGCTACCCGGGAGCAGATCGCCCGCCAGCGCCCGGAGACGGTGGTGGTGTGCGCGTTTGGGGCCTTGATCAAGGATCCGCTGCTCTCGCAGCATCGGATGCTCAACGTACATCCCTCCCTGCTGCCGCGCTGGCGGGGGGCGGCGCCGATCGAGCGGACGATCATGGCCGGCGATCCGCTGACTGGAGTGTCGATAATGGGGCTTACCGCGGGGCTCGACAGCGGTCCGGTGTACGGGCAGCGGCGGGAGGCGATCCTCGCCGAGGACACGTACGGCACGCTCGCTCAGCGGTTGGCCGAGCTCGGCGGAGAGCTGCTGCTCAGTGTCCTTGACCAGTCCCCGGCCGGGGCGGCTCAGGACGACGCGGCCGCGACTTACGCCGAGAAGATCACCGCCGACGACCGTCAGCTCCAGCCCGAGCTACCGGCGGCGGTGCTGGCGCGGAAGGTGCGAGCGCTCACCCCGCACATCGGAGCCTTCGTGAAGGTGGAGCCGGTCGGGCGTCTGGGCGTCCTGGAGGCACGGGTCGACAGCCTCGGCGGTCCGCCTCCGGGAGCGCTCTCGCTGCAGGGCCGGGTGCCGGTGCTCGGAACCACCGACGGCGCCCTGGAGCTGATCACGGTTCAACCGCCGGGTGGACGCGCGATGGCCGGGGAGGACTTTCTTCGTGGTCACGGCCGCCAGCGGTGAGGACGATGAACCGGGTGTCCGGCAACAGCGCAGTCGCTCCCGCTCGCGAGGTGGCTTACGCGGTGATCAGGCGCGTGTTCGAGCACCGGGCCTACGCCGACCGGACGCTGAGCGCCCAGCTCACACACCGGCCGCAGCTGGCGCCCCGTGACCGGGCACTGGCGACGACCCTCGTCTACGGAACGGTTCAGCGCACGGCGACCCTCGATTATGTCGCCGGGCGCCTCTGTACCCGTCCGCTGCACCGGCTCGACCCTTCCGTGCTGGCGGCCCTGCGCCTGAGCCTGTTCCAGCTGCTGTTCCTGGACCGGGTCGCTCATCACGCGGCCGTGGACGACGGCGTCGAGCTGGCCAAGCGCAACGGCGGCGGGGGCGCAACGCTGGTCAACGCGGTGCTGCGCCGCGCCACTCGTGAGGGCGCGGCGATCCTGCACGCGCTCGGCGATCAGACCCCCGCCGAGGCGGCGCTGGCCCACTCGGTTCCTCGCTGGCTGGCCGAACTGTGGTGGGAGGAGCTGGGGCCAGCGCAGACCCGCGCGCTCCTGCAGGCGGTGAATGAGCCCGCGGAGGCGGCTCTGCGAGTGAACGAGCTGGTGAGTACCCGTGAGGAGGTGCTGGCCCGCCTCCCGGTTACCGCCCGTCCAGCCCCGCAGCTCCGCGAGGGGATCGTCCTCCAGGAGTCGTTCGACGTCCACGGCTCGGAGCTGTTCGCAACCGGAGCGATCATGCCGCAGTCGCGCGCCTCGATGCTCGTGGCTCGGGCGCTGGCCCCCCGCTCGGGCCAACGCGTGCTCGACCTTTGTGCCGCTCCAGGAGCGAAGACCACCCATCTGGCTGCGTTGATGGCTGGGGAGGGCGAGATCCTCGCGGTGGAGCGCCACCCGGGCCGGGCGCGGGCACTGGAGCGGACCTGTGATCGGCTGCGGGCCCAGGCGGTCCGGGTGAGAATCGGTGACGCCACGCGATCGTGGGGGGATGGGACCTATGACCGGGTCCTCGTCGATCCGCCCTGCAGCGGTTTGGGGACGCTCCAGTCGCGCCCGGATCTCCGGTGGCGCGGGAGCCGGGACTCGATCCGAGAGCTGTCCCGGCTCCAGGCCCGGATTCTGGCCGCCGGTGCCGCCGCCACGGCTCCGGGGGGCGCGCTGGTGTACTCGGTGTGCACGATCTCCCAGGCCGAGAGCAGCAGAGTGATCGACGCGTTCCTAGACGGGCAGCCGGAGTTCCGGGCCGAGGCGCTGCCGACGGAGTGGTCCTCAGAACGGGGACGGGAAGCCGGGCCCTACCTGCAGCTGCGACCCGAGCGCGACGGCACCGACGGCTTCTTCATCGCCAGGCTGCGCCGTGATGACGCTCCGCGGAGCTGAGGGTCGTCGCCCACGCTCCCGTTAAGCTGCTGGAGGCCGTGGCCGATGATCCAGTCAAGCTCGGTCCGGAGTGCCCCAACTGCGGCGAGCCGTGGCTGCGCCCGACTGCGGCACCCGGACGCTACCGCTGCGTCTACTGCCTGCAGCGCTACGAACTCGTATCGGTGTGCCCCAACTGCGGCGAGCACTCGACGATGGTGAGGATGTCGAGCACCGCGATCGTGGCCTGCAACCACTGCCAGGGCAGCATGCTGAGGGCGGTGTAGCGGATGCCGGCGGAGCTGCTGGGCGAGCTGTGGGTCGCGCCCTCGATCCTGTCGGCCGACTTCTCGCGGCTCGGGGCGCAGGTCGACGAGGTCCTGCAGGCGGGGGCGCGGGTGATCCACGTCGACGTCATGGATGGCCACTTCGTCCCGCCGATCACCTTCGGCGCGGTGATCGTCTCGGCGATCGCCGATCGGGTCCACAGCGCCGGAGCGATCATCGACGTTCACCTGATGATCGAGCGACCCGAGCGGCAGGTGACCGAGTTCGCTCGGGCCGGAGCCGACGGCATCACCGTTCACGCCGAGGCCACCCCG
This sequence comes from uncultured Solirubrobacterales bacterium, assembly GCA_963787535.1. Classification (GTDB taxonomy): domain Bacteria; phylum Actinomycetota; class Thermoleophilia; order Solirubrobacterales; family Solirubrobacteraceae; genus Palsa-465. The sequence continues at coordinate 321,495 of CAWBDB010000005.1, read as the reverse complement.
CACCTGCACTACGCGCTCTCCCAGATCCGTGAGGCCGGCTGCACCGCCGGCGCTGCGATCTGCCCCGCCACCCCCGCCGAGGTCCTGGCCGAAGTGGCGCAGGACGCGCTCGATCTCGCCCTGTGCATGAGCGTCAACCCCGGCTGGGGCAACCAGAAGCTGATCCCCGCCTCGTTGGACAAGCTGGCGCGGATGCGCAGGGCATTACCCGAGCACGTAGCCCTGGAGGTCGACGGCGGAATCCACCGCGACAGCGTCGCCGCCGCCGCCCAGGCCGGGGCGAACCTTCTCGTCACCGGATCGGCGGTGTTCGGCGCCGAGGATCCGGCCGGCGCCTACCGGGAGCTCGCGCGGGCCGCCGGGATGAGCCCATAAGCGCCTCTGGTGGATTGCGGCAGGGCCGAGGGCTTTCCGCTACGGTCCCCCGCCATGCCTCTGGGAAGAATGACCTCAACCATCGCCGGCGTGTCTGGCCACCTCCATCGCGCTCGGCGCGTGCGGAGGTTCCAGCACCGTGACCCCCGCTGCCTACAGCAAGTCGATCTGTCAGGCCATCGGCCCGTTCGAAAAGAGTGTGCAGAGCCGCAGCAGCGCTCTGAACCTGAGCTCGATCAAGAGCCCGGCCGAGGGTAAGCAGGCGCTGGAGGCGTTCCTAAACGGTGTCGTCGCTGACACCGACCAGGCGATCACCAAGCTCAAGAGCGCCGGAACCCCGAGCGTCAGCAACGGCAAGCAGGTCTCGACCGCGATCGTCGGCGCGTTCACGCAGTTGCGCGGCGCCCTCGGGCAGGCGGTGTCGTCGGCGAAAGCGCTGCCCACCTCGAGTGCTCGACGGCGTTCAAGGCCGCCGCGGTGTCGCTCGGCACCAACGTGCGCAACTCGATGAACAGCATCGGCTCGAGCCTCAGCACGCTCAAGAGCCCTGACCTGGAGACCGCGGCCAAGAAGGAAGCGGCCTGCCAGAACCTCGGCAGCTAGCGGCAGCTTGAGGGTGGATCAGCGCGCGGCGCTCTTGGCCGCGGTGGCGCCGGAGCGCTGGAGCTGAGGCCGATCGGTTGCGGCCCTTGGGCCTCGGCGGTAGAGCGTCCACAGCAGCCCGCACAGCACCAGCGTGGCCAGGAAGTAGCCGACCTCCACCTTGGTCACCTCGGCGGTGATCGTGTGCGTGGCCACGAACCCGACGAACAGCAGCGCCGACAGCAGCCAGGCGAACGAGGCCATGCCGGCGCGTCCGCGGGCCAGCGCCGCCTGGTTGAGCGTTCCCGAGGCGAGGTGCAGGCCCATTCCCAGCGCGACCACGGCGAGGCCGAGGCGGCCGTAGTGAAAGCCCTTGTTGCCGAGCAGTGCGGTCATCACGAACGGGCCGACCGCCAGCAGGCCGATCGCCACCGCCCCGGCGAATCCTGCGATGACCAGGATCGTGAGCCGGATCGCGCGATGGAACTCGTCGCCGCTCTCGCGCGCCTCCAGCCCGGCGAGATGGGGCAGGATCGAGGTCTGGATGGCCTGGAACAGCTGCAGCGGCGCGCGCACGATCAGCAGGACGTTGAACACGAACCCGGCCAGCGCCCGGCCCGACGTGCCGTTGACGATCAGCACGGCGGCGTTCATCAGCGTCTGCTCGGCGAGCATGATCCCGACCACGGCCACGGCAAAGCCGCTGCCGTGGCGCAGCGACAGGTCGGTCGAGGCCTCCTCCACCGCCGCGTGCGCTGGACCCTCGCCGGCAGCATCGGCCGCCGGCAGCCCCGATGGCGCCGGATGCTTGACCCGGGAAAACGCGAACGGGATCACCGACAGGGAGACGAACGGGGCCACGGCCATGCCCAGACCCACGGCTCCCTGGCCGCTGCCGAGGCCGACCGCCGACCGCCAGCGCGAACAGGAAGCGGCTGGTCGACTCCAGGAACACCAGGCCGCCGTACAGGGCGAACCGCTGGTGACCGGCCAACCAGCCGCGAGCGAAGTAGCTGGCCGCGTAGGCCAGCACTCCGATCACCAGGATCCAGAAGAGCGCCGAGGAGCCGTCGAACAGGCTTGTGCTCGATCGGGTGGCGGAGCGCCAGCGCGACGGCCAGGAACAGGAGGGCGAAGCCGGCCTGGATCAGCGCCGGAACCCGCAGGAGATGCCCCTCCAGCCCCCGCGCCCGTCGGTCGGCGATCGTGCGGCTGAGCAGCTGCTCCACCGGGCGGTAGATCACCGACAGGATCACGAACATCAGCGACCAGCACAGCGACACGCGGCCGTAGGACTTCTGGTCAAGCTCGTGGCTGGCCGCGGCCAGGTAGGCGAACGTGAAGATGCCGGTGGAGGCGATCCCGATCGACAGGACCCGCGCCCCGGAGGCGTAGGAGCCGCCGCCCGGCGCCTGCTCACCGGCGCCGGCCCCCGGGCGGCCGCCGTTACGAGCCTCCCGTCGTCCTCAGCAGCGTGCGCCGGGCGCGGCAGCCCCTCGAGAGCGATCGCCGCATCAGCCGACCCGGACCAGCAGCATCGTCCACGGGAACGGCGAACGGGCCTCGCACGGACCTCGCCGTGGCGGGAGAGCATCCGGACGAACGCCCGCTTGGAGAAGTGATTGACGTGCCCGGGCGTGTTGCCCAGCTGCGCAAGTAGGCGCCGCGGGCGACGTTCAGCATCCGCCACAGCGGCTCGTGCGGGACCGAGACGAGCAGGTGCCGCCGGCCACGCGGCCATCTCGGCCACCGTGCGCTCGGGATCGGAGATGTGCTCCAGAGCCTCGATCGCCGCGACCAGGTCGAACTCCCGATCGGCGAACGGAAGCTCGCTGCGAGGCGACGACGTCGAAGCTGAGGTTCGCGCGCTCGCGAGCCGCCCATTCGGCGCGGAGCTTGGGATCCTCGAGATCGACGCCGACCACCCGACCGCTTCCCGAGCGCTGTGCCCACTCGGGCGGTGAGCACCCCCTCGCCGCAGCCGACGTCGAGCACCGACTGTGGGGCGGCGCGGGTGAACAGCTCATCCAGCGTCGCCTGGAAGCCCGCCATCAGCCGGCGCACCAGCGGATTGGTCGAGCCGTACTTGTCGAAGGTGTTCCCGGTCGGGACGCTGTCGTTCGACGTCGCGGACGGCGTCGGAGCTCATACCTCGAGGGCCTGACGGTCGGAGACTGGGCTCCGGCCGCGGCCGCCCCGGGCTCGTAGTGGGAGGGCTCGACGCCGAGCTGCAGCTCGATCCGCCGCACGCGCTCGAGCGTGCGTTGGGAGAGCGTCCGCTGGGCATCGAGCAGGTCGCCGATCACGCCGAGCGAGCCCGAGCAGCATCGCGGCGTTGAACAGCACCGCGCCGAGGATCAGCGACTGGACGTGGCCACGCCCGTGCCCTCGGCGAAGTAGACCAGGAACCGCACGAACAGCGCCAGCGCGCCGAGCCCGACGACCGCTGCGCCGGCCCAGAACACCCGCAGCGGCTCGTACTGCGAGTAGATCCGGAAGATCGACAGGGCGTTGCGACGCACGTAAGAAGCCGATCGACGGGAACAGCCGTGACTCACGTGTCTTCGGATTGGTGCGGATAGGCACGTGGTCGAGCGCCGACCAGCAGCTTGCCCGGCCTGGATGATCGTCTCCAGCGTGTAGGTGAACTTCGACACCGCCTGCAGCTGGAGTGCCGCTTCGCGGTTGTAGGCCCGGAAGCCGGAGGTGGTGTCCGGGATCGCGGTGTCCGAGGCCTGGCGCACCACCCACGAGCCGAGGCGCTGGAGCAGCTTCTTGCGCGCCGAGAAGTGCGCGATCGTGCTCACCTGCCGGTCGCCGACCACCATGTCGGCCTCGCCCCGGACGATCGGCTCGACGAGCTTCGGCACGTCGCCGCCCTCGTACTGGTTGTCGGCATCGGTGTTGACGATCACGTCGGCGCCCAGCTTCAGCCCCGCGTCCAGCCCGGCCTGGAATCCCGCCGCCAGACCCTTGTGGTTGGTCAGCCGCACGACGTGGTCGACGCCGTGCTCGACGCGCCACCTCGATCGTGCGGTCGGTGGAGCCATCGTCGATGATCAGCCACTCGACCGCGTCGAATCCCGCCACCTGGCGGGGCAGCCGGCTGAGCGTCAGCGGGAGCTGCTCCTCTTCGTTGAAGCAGGGAATCTGGATGATGAGCTTCATCGGATCGGACCGGGCTCGGTCGTGATCGGCGACGGATCGCGTCCACCAGCTGGGGCGAGCCGTCGGCGAACGCTGTTCGACCACACGGTAGCGGGATACTCGCAGCGGACATGGACCCAGCGACCGGCTCAATCCCGCGCCGCCTCTCGCCCTGACCGCGCCTCCGGACCGGTGGGCCGGCGGGGATCGGCGCCGGCCCGGCGTGCACGGGCGCGGGCGGAGCATCCACCGTCCGGCCCTCGGCGGCGCTGCTGGTGGCCACGTTCCTGCTGCGCCTGTGGGGGATCAAGCAGGGGCTGCCCTTCAGCTACAACGTCGACGAGGCGACGCACTTCGTGCCCCGGGCGGTGGCGTTCTTCTCCCACGACCTCAACCCCCACTACTTCCTCAACCCGCCCGGCCTACTCCTACCTCCTGCACATCGTGTTCGAGCTGTGGTTCGGGAGTGCCGACGCGGTCACGCGGCTCTACGCGACCGATCCGACCTCGGTGTATGTGGTCGCGCGGGTGGTCGCGGCGGTGCTCGGCACGGCGGCGGTGTGGCTGACCTACCTGGCGGGGACACGGTTCTTCGATCGCAGTATCGGGCTGCTGGCGGCCGCCATCTTCGGCCTGGCCTTCCTGCCAATCTTCTACAGCCATCTGGCGCTCAACGACGTGCCCACGCTCGCTCCGGTCGCGCTGTCGCTGTACGGGATCGCCGGGGTGATGCGCCGCGGGCGCTGGCGTGACTACGTGGTCGCCGGGCTCGGGCCTCGGCCTCGCCGCCGCGACCAAGTACACCGGCGGAATCACGGTGGTGTGCCTGCGGCAGCGTTCGTCAGCGACGGCGCCGGCGGACGCTTCGGTTGGCGGCACGACGCTTGCTGGTCTCGCTGGCGCTCGCGCTGGTCACTTTCGTGCTCGCCAACCCGTATCCGTGCTCGATCTCTCCTCGTTCGGGTACGGCCTCTCGGCCCAGGCCTCGCTGGCCGCCGGCCAGGATCCGGTCAAGCTCGGCATCAGCCCGGGGAGCGGAGTCGCCTACTACCTGTGGACGTTCACCTGGGGCCTTGGCGGGGGACCGAGCCTCGCCGCGCTCGGGGGCGCTGCGCTGCTGCTGGCGCGCCGCCGGCTGGCGATGGCGCTCGTGCTGCTGCCCGCCCCGATCGCCTTCATCATCTTCATGGGGCCCAGCAGCGCTTCTTCGGGCGCTGGCTGCTGCCGGTGTTCCCGATCGTCGCGATCCTCGGCGCCTACGGGGCGACCGAGCTGGCGAGGTGGCTGGTCCGGGGGCGCTGGCTGCCGGCGCCGGTGGCGGTCGGCCTGATCAGCGCGCTGTTGCTGGTCCAGAGTGTGGCCATGGTGGTCCACAACGACGCGGTGCTGGCCCGGCCGGACACGCGCAACCTCGCCCGCGCCTGGATGGTGGCTCACGTGCCGGCAGGGGCCAAGGTGGTGATCGAGCCGGTGGTGGCCGACAACTGGGCCACCGACGTCGGCAGTCTCGCTGCCGTGGACCCCGCACTGGCGATCGCTGGTACCGCTATCCGACCTGGCTGACCGACGTGGACGCACAACGGCCGCCCGCTGCCCGTCGGTCAGCGACGGTTCGTGGTCCTCGACCAATACGAGCGCACGCTGCGGCCGGCGCTGCTGGACGAGTACGTGCCGGCGGCTACTGCTGGGTGGTCCTCGGCTCGCTGCAGGCCGGGCGGGCCTTTGCCCAGCCCCAGGCCGCTCCCGCGGCCGTCGCCTACTACGCCGCGCTGGCCCGGCGCGCGCGCCTGGTCTACCACGTCAGCCCGTTCGGGCGCGGCGACCGGCCGGTCCCGTTCAGCTTCGACTGGTCGATCGACTACTTCCCGCGGCAGTACCGCCGCCCGGGACCGGAGATGAGCGTGTATCGCCTGCGCAGCGGGGGCAGAGTGCGGCCGCCTGTCGAGGCGGCCTATCGCCGTCCGTCTCAGGGTGTCGCATCCATGGCCGCTCAAGACCGATACCGATCATCGACTGCTGGCGCGCGCGGTCGAGCTGGCGCGGCGCGGACGCGGCCGGGTCAGCCCGAACCCCCTGGTCGGGGCGGTGGTGGCGCTCGACGGCGAAGTGCTCGGCGAGGGTTTTCATCGCGAGCTCGGCGGCTCCACACGCCGAAGTCGAGGCGATCCGCGCCGCCGGCGCGGACCTGCAGGGGGCGACGATGTACGTCTCGCTGGAGCCGTGCTGCCACCAAGGCCGAACCCCCCCCTGCACCGACGCGATCCGCGAGGCCGGGATCTCACGGGTGGTCGTGGCCTCCGATGATCCTTCGGGGCACGCCGCCGGTCGGGGTCTGGGCATCCTCCGCGACGACGGGCTGGAGGTGGTCGTCGCCGACGGCGAGATCGCCGACCGCGGCTCGGCTGCTCAACCAGCCGTTCCGCAAGCACGCTCGCACCGGGCGTCCCTGGGTGCTGTTCAAGTCGGCGATGACGCTGGACGGCAAGGTGGCCACCCGCGGCGGGGACTCGAAGTGGATCTCCGGGGAGGCCAGCCGCGAGCTGGCCCACCACTGGCGGGCCGAGTGCGACGCAGTCGCGGTCGGGATCGGAACCGCGCTGGCCGACGACCCGCAGCTGACCGCCCGGGTCCCGGGCGTCGAGCGCCAGCCTCGGCGGGTCGTGTTCGACTCGCTGGCCCGGCTGCCGCTTGACGTCAAGCTGGTGCGCCGACGCGCGGCGGGTCCCGCTCACCGTGGTCGTCTCACGCGCGGCGCCGCGCGCCGCCACCGACGCGCTGCAGACCCACGGCGTCGAGGTCGTCGTCGCTCCGGGCGAGAACGAGCCCGCCCGCGTGCGCTCGGCGCTGGACCAGCTCGGCGCGGCCGGGGTCGGCTCGATCCTGCTGGAGGGCGGTCCGCATCTGGCGGGCGCGTTTCTCGACGCCGGCGAGATCGACGAGATCCGGCTGTTCCTGGCTCCGCTGGTGCTCGGGGGAGCCAGTGCCCGGGATCCGCTGGAGGGCGAGGGTGTGGAGGCGATCGCCGACGCCGTGCAGGCGCTCACACTCGGGTGTGAGCGCCATCGGGCAGGACCTCCTGATCTCCGCCCGGATCAAGGAGTGGTAGGTGTTCACCGGGCTGGTCGCCGACCTCGGTGAGGTGCTCGCCACCGAGCGCTCCGAGGAGGGCGTGCGCCTGCGGGTCGGCTCGCGGATCGCCGGCGAGCTGCGCGAGGGCGACTCGGTGGCCGTCAATGGCGTCTGCCTGACCGCGACCGGCGTTGATGGCTCGTCGTTCGCCGCCGAGGTGATGAACGAGACGCTGACGCGCAGCTCGCTGCAGGCGGTGGAGCCCGGCGCACGGGTCAACCTGGAGCTGCCGCTGCGGCCCGTGGAGCGCCTCGGAGGCCACATCGTCCAGGGCCACGTCGACGGGACGGGCACGGTCAGCGCGATCGTGGTCGACGGCTTCGCCCGACGAATCCGGGTGGGCACGGGCGCGGAGGTGCTGCGCTACGTGGTCGCCAAGGGCTCGATCGCGGTCGACGGGGTCTCGCTGACGGTCGCCGAGGTCGACGAGTCATCGTTTACCGTCTCCTTGATCCCCGAGACGCTGCAGCGCACCAACCTCGGCTCCGCGCGGCCGGGCAACCGTGTCAACCTGGAGGTCGACGTGCTGGCCAAGTACGTGGAGAAGCTGGTGAGCCGATGAGCGCGACGAAGTCTCCGTTCGCGACGATCGAGGAGGCGCTCGAGGACATCCGCCAGGGAAAGATGGTGGTCGTGTGCGACGACGAGAACCGGGAGAACGAGGGCGATCTGACGATGGCCGCCCAGTTCGTCACCCCCGAGGCGATCAACTTCATGGCCAAGGAGGGGCGGGGGCTGATCTGCCTCGCCCTGACCCCGGAGCGCTGCGACGAGCTGGGGCTCGATCTGATGGCGGCCAAGAACGAGTCGGCGTTCGAGACGGCGTTCACGGTCTCGATCGAGGCCCGCTCCGGGGTCAGCACCGGCATCTCCGCCGCTGACCGCGCACGCACGATCCAGGTCGCGATCGATCCCGGGGGCATCGCGAGGAGACCTGGTCCAGCCCGGCCACGTGTTCCCGCTCAAGGCCAGGGCCGGTGGCGTGCTCGAACGGGTCGGGCAGACCGAGGCGGCGGTCGATCTGGCGCGGCTGGCCGGCCTGATCCCGGCCGGCGTGATCTGCGAGATCATGAACGACGACGGCTCGATGGCGCGGGTGTCGGACCTGGAGCGCTACTGCGCGCGCCACGGGCTGAAGATGATCACGGTCGCCGATCTCGTCGCCTACCGCCGACGGCACGACAAGCTGGTGGAGCGGGTGGTCGCGACCAGGCTGCCGACCGCGTTCGGCGAGTTCGTCGCCGTCGGCTACCGCTCGCTGATCGACAACAAGCACCACGTCGCGCTGGTCAAGGGCGAGGTCGAGGGCGCCGCCGACGTGCTCGTGCGCGTGCACTCGGAATGCCTGACCGGCGACGTGTTCCACTCGCTGCGCTGCGACTGCGGCGAGCAGCTCGAGTCGGCGCTGTCGATGATCGAGGACGAGGGGCGGGGTGTGCTGCTCTACCTCAGCCAGGAGGGCCGCGGCATCGGCCTGCTCAACAAGCTGCGCGCCTACAAGCTCCAGGAGGAGGGGCTCGACACGGTCGACGCCAACCTGCGCCTGGGGCTGCCGGCCGACCTGCGCGACTACGGGATCGGCGCCCAGATCCTGGTCGATCTGGGCCTGACCAGCATCCGCATCCTCACCAACAACCCGAAGAAGATCTCCGGCCTGGCCGGCTACGGCCTGTCGGTCACCGACCAGGTCCCGATCCAGCACGTCCCCAACCCGCACAACGAGGCCTACCTGCGCGCCAAGCGCGATCGGATGGGCCACACCCTGCACCACCAGGGCCTGGCGCTGGACGAGGAGATGCTCCACGACGAGCAGATGTCCGACGGCCAGCCGGAGCACGATCGCGGGCTCGATGAGCGGTGAGCGGCGCGTCGCGCTGTGCGTGGCCCGCTTCTACGACGAGCTGGCCGACCGGCTCGAGCACGGTGCGCGGGCGGCGCTCGAGCGGGCGGGTGTCGCCGAGGTCGACCGCTTTGAGGCGCCGGGCGCCTTCGAGCTGCCGCTGCTGGCCAAGTACGCCGCCGAGTCGGGTCGCTACGCGGCCGTGGTCTGCCTCGGCGCGGTCATCCGCGGCGAGACCGACCACTACGACTACGTCTGCGCCGAGGCGGCTCGCGGCATCCAGCAGGTGCAGCTGCCGACCGGCGTGCCGTGCGGGTTCGGCGTGCTGACCGTCGACACGATGGAGCAGGCGCTGGCGCGGGTGCAGGGTGGCGAGAAGCGCGACACCGGCGCCCACGCGGTCGAGGCGGTGCTGGCCTCGCTGGCGGTCAGGCAGGAGCTGGGGGAGCGGCGGGGGCGGACCGGGTTCGGGATCTGAGTCGCGGAGATGGCTGTCTATACTCGCCGCGATGCCAAAGGTCTGCCACGTCTGCGCCAAGGGTCCCGCCTTCGGCCACAGCCGCAGCCACTCGATGGTGGCCACCAAGCGGCGCTTCGAGCCCAACCTCCAGCGCGTCCGGATCGACGACGCGCGGCACGCCGCGGCGGGTGTATGTGTGCACGCGGTGCCTGAAGGCCGGCAAGGTCACCAAGGCCCGCTGAGGGACGGCTCGCTCCGCGCGCAGCGTGACGGCGGCCGGGTGACCGATCCCAGCATCGTCCGCTTCCGCGCGATCGTCGAGGCCGGGCTTGGCGGCGCTCGAGGCGCGCCGGGAGGAGGTCAACGACCTGAACGTGTTCCCCGTCGCCGACGGCGACACCGGCGACAACATGGTGCTGACGCTGCGGGCCGTGCTGCAGGAGCTCGATCGCCTCGCCGGCGCCTCCGAGGAGCGCACGATCGACGACATCGGTCGCGACGAGATCGTCGCCTCGGTCGCCCGCGCGGCGCTGCTCGGCGCGCGCGGCAACTCCGGCGTGATCCTCTCCCAGCTGATCCGCGGCGCGGCCGAGGAGCTGGCCAGCCGTCCGGGCGAGCTGGTCGATCCGGTGCTGATCAGCGCCGCGCTGGCCCGCGCCTCCGACCAGGCCTACGGCTCGGTGCGCGATCCGGCCGAGGGCACGATCCTCACCGTGGTGCGCGAGATGGCCGTCCGGGTGGCCTCCGAGCTCGCCCACATGACGGACGCCGCCTGGGTCCCGACGCCGACCGCCGAGGAGCAGAACGCGGTGATCGCCGAGGTGATCGAGCAGGCGCTGCAGGCCGGCCAGGAGTCGGTCAAGCGCGGCCCCGACCTGCTGCCGGTGCTGCGCGAGGCCGGCGTGGTCGACGCCGGCGGCTACGCGCTGACGGTGCTGTTCGCCGGGATCATCGGCGCGCTGCGCGGCAGCGAGCCGCCGCCGCTCGAGCGCCACGCCGCCGCCCGCGTGACCCATCCCCAGCACGCCTCCAGCACCTACCGCTACTGCGCGAACTTCGCCGTCACCGGCGCGCGAGCTCGAGCCGCGGCGGTTCATCGCCGCGCTGGAGCGGCTCGGCGACTCGGTGCTCGTGGTCGGCGACCCGACGACGCTCAAGGTCCACGTGCACACCGACGACCCCGACGCCGCCACGGCGGTGTTCGCCGAGCCGGCGACGGTCTCCCACCTCGACGTCGCCGACATGCGCGAGCAGGTGCAGCGAGCGCGAGCAGCGGCTCGCCGCCGACGCCGCGGCGCGGCGGCCTCTGCGGCGCGCTGGCGGTGAGCACCGGGAGGGCATGCGCGAGCTGTTCGAGAGCCTCGGCGTCCGCGTGCTCGACGGCGGCCCGACGCTCAACCCCTCCACCTACGATCTGCTGGCGGCGATCCACGCGCTGCCCGCCGAGGAGGTGGTCGTGCTGGCCAACAGCCCCAACGTGGTGATGGCCGCCGAGCGGGCGGCCGAGCTCTCCGACAAGACCGTGCGCGTGGTGCCCTCGCGCTCGCTGCAGGCCGGGCTGGCGGCCGCGGTCAGCCTCGACCCGGCGCGCGGCGCCGCGGAGAACGCGCGGGCGATGGCCGAGGCGCTCGAGCGGCTGCGCACCGGAGCGGTGGCGCCCGCGGCCCGCGACGACGCCCAGGGCCGCTTCCGCCAGGGCGACGCGGTCGGCTTCGTCGAGGAGCAGATCGTCGCCTGGGGCGATCCGCCGAGAGACCTTGCGCGGCGTGCTCGAGCAGCTGGCCGAGCGGCGCCGAGCTGATCACCTGCCTGCGCGGCGCCGACGCGCCGCTCGACGACGAGCGCGGTGCGGGCGCTGGCCGACGGCGACGGTCGAGCTCGAGCTCTCCGACGGCGGCCAGCCCGAGCTACTGGTGGCTGCTCAGCGCCGAGTAGCGACCGCGCGGCCGGTCATCATCCCGGCGCGCGATGATCGCCGCACGCGTTTGCACCTCGCAGCCGCTGGTCCCTGACCGCTGACGAGCTCGACCGCGCGCCGATCCGCTACCCGCGGCCGTCGCGGCTCGCGCAGCCGCTGGAGCTGCCCGGGCGAGAAGGCCGAGCAGGCGGCCGCAGGCGCTGGGCCTGCACACCGTCGGCGACCTGCTCGAGCACCTGCCGCGCGACCGGCGCGAGGCCCGCGCGGTGGCGGAGCTCGCGCCCGGCGAGAGCGCGACAGTGGTCGTCGAGGTGCGCACGATCGCCTCGCGTCCGGTCCGCCGGCGGGGGATGCGGCCGCTGGTGGAGGCGACGGTGGCCGATGGGACCGGCGCGATGAAGGCGACGTTCTTCAACCAGCCGTGGCTGGTCGCGCGCTATCCGCCCGGCACGCGGCTGGTGCTGCACGGCAAGTACGAGGCCCGCGGGCGCTTCCGGGTGCAGGCGCACGCGCCGACCGCGGAGGCGCGCACCGGCGGCCGGACGCGGTCGCCCACTACCCGGCCTCCGAGGGGCTCACCTCGACCCAGATCCTCGCGCTCGTCAGCGAGCACGCCGGCGCGATCGGCGAGGTGGTCGAGCCGCTGCCGAGCCGGCTGCGGGTGCGCGAGCGTCTGCCCGACCGCTGGCGCCGCGCTGCGCAGCGCGCACTTCCCGGTCGGCGACCCCGAGACCAGGATCGGGCGCGCGCCGGCTGGCCTTCGAGGAGCTGCTGCTGGCGCCAGCTGGCGCTGCTGCGCCGCCGGCGCGACGCGCTCGGCGACGAGCCGGCGCCGGTGCTCGTGCGCGCCGCGCGATGCTGACCGCGCGCTGGCTGGCGGAGCTGCTGCCGTTCCCGCTGACCGGCGACCAGCAGCAGGCGCTGGCGGACGATCGACGAGGACCTGGCAGCCGGAGCGGCCGATGCAGCGCCTGCTGATGGGCGAGGTCGGCTCCGGCAAGACCGTGGTGGCGCTGTACGCGATGCTGCGCGCGGTCGAGCACGGCCTGCAGGCGGCGCTGATGGCCCCCACCGAGACGCTGGCCGAGCAGCACTTCGCCACGATCGCAGTCGCTGCTGCCGGGGCGAGCTCGTCCGCGTCGGGCTGCTCACCGGCTCGACGCCGGCGCGCCGGCGCGCCGATCTGCTGGCCAAGCTCGCCAGCGGCGAGCTGTCGCTGATCGTCGGCACCCACGCGCTGATCGAGGACGCGGTCCGCTTCGCGCGCTGGCGGTGGCGGTGATCGACGAGCAGCATCGCTTCGGCGTGCGCCAGCGCGCCGCGCTCGACGCCAAGGGACCGGCGAGGCGACGCCCGCACGTGCTGCACATGACCGCCACGCCGATTCCGCGCACGCTGGCCCTGGCCGGCTACGGCGACCTCGACTTCACCGTGCTGCGCGAGCTGCCGCGCGGCCGCCAGCCGATCCGGACGTTCGTCTGCTCCACCGAGCCCGAGCGCGCCCGCGCCTACGAGCGGCTGCGGGAGGAGCTGCGCGCCGGTCGCCAGGCGTTCGTCGTCTGCCCGCTGGTGGAGGAGTCCGAGGCGCTGCAGGCCCGGGCGGCCACGGCCGAGTTCGAGCGGCTGCGCGCCGGCGAGCTGCGCGACTTCCGGCGTCGTGCTGCTGCACGGACAGATGCGTCCGGCCGAGAAGCAGGCGGCGATGGCCGCGTTCGCCGCCGGGCGAGGCCGATGTGCTCGTCGCCACGTCGGTGATCGAGGTGGGGATCGATGTCCCCAACGCGACCGTGATGCTGGTCGAGGACGCCGACCGCTACGGGATCTCCCAGCTGCACCAGCTCCGCGGCCGGATCGGGCGCGGCGAGCACCCCTCGCTGTGCCTGCTGTTCGGGCGCCAAGGACTCGCCGCGGCTGCAGGCGGTGGCCGCAGCAGAGTGATGGCTTCGCGCTGGCCGAGGTCGACCTGCAGCTCCGCGGGCGAGGGCGAGCTGGTCGGGCACCCGCCAGCACGGCGCTGGCCCAGTACCGGGTGGCCGAGCTGCCGCGGGACGCCGAGCTGATGGAGCGCGCGCGCCACCACGCCGAGCGGATCGCCGATGATGATCCGGAGCTGAGCGAGCCCGAGCACGCGCTGCTGGCCGATGCGCTCGTGCAGGCCGTGTTCGGCGACGAGGCCGGCGCGCCGATCCGGGCGTGAGCGGGTGCGGGTGATCGCCGGCTCGGCGGCGGCACGAGGCTGCTCGCGCCGCGCGGCCAGGCACGTCCGGCCGACCGCCGACCGCGTCCGCGAGGCGTGTTCTCGATCCTCGGCGCGGTCGAGGGGCTGCTCGTGCTCGACCTGTTCGCCGGCTCCGGGGCGCTGGCGATCGAGGCGCTCTCCGCGGGGCCGCGGAGGCCACGCTGGTCGACACCTCACCGGCGGCGATGGCCGCGATCCGGCGCAACCTGGAGGCCACTCGGCTGGAGGCCGAGGTCCAGCGCTCACCGGGGCCCTGCCGTTCCTCGAGCACGCACGGCGCGCCGGACGTCAATACGATCTGGTGTTCCTCGATCCCCCATACCGCCGCGCGAGCACGCTCGGAGCCGGGCTCTCGACCGTCGCTGGCGCCGGTGCTGGCGCCGGATGCCGCGTCGTGGTCTGAGAGCGAGCGCGAGCCGCCGCTGATGCTGGAGCTCCCGCTGCTGCGACGAGCGCCGCTACGGCCAGACACCTGATTCGCATCCATGGTTCCTGACAACCGCATCGCCATCTGCCCCGGCTCCTACGACCCCGTGACCTTCGGTCACCTCGACGTGATCTCCCGGGCCGCGGCGATGTTCGAGAAGGTGATCGTGGCGGTCGTCAACCTGCCCATCCGCAAGGGCAAGACGCTGTTCAGCGCCGAGGAGCGGGTGGCCTTCGTGGAGCACGCCACCCAGGAGCTGGACAACGTCGAGGTCGAGCCGTTCGCCAGCCTGGTGGTCGACTTCGCGCGCGAGCGCGGCGCCAAGGCGATCGTCAAGGGCCTGCGCGCGATCTCCGACTTCGAGTACGAGCTGGAGATGAACCAGCTCAACCACCGCCAGGCCCCCGACGTCGAGTCCGTGTACCTGATGGCCTCGGCCAAGTACAGTTTCGTCAGGTCGAGCGGAGTCAAGGAGCTCGCCACGTTCGGCGGCAACATCGAGGACATGGTGCCCGACGAGGTCGCCGCCGCCTTGAAGGAACGGCTCGGCCGCTGACGAAACAGAGGTCTTTAGATGGACGTCCTGGTTCTGATCGACAAGCTGGACGATCTCGTCCACAACGCCAAGCCGGTTCCCCTGACCGACCAGGTGCGCGTCGACAAGGAGGAGATCTACGACATCCTCGACCAGATGCGCGCCACGATCCCCGAGGAGATCAAGCAGGCGCGGTGGATCGTCAAGGAGCGCCAGGAGATGCTGGCCGAGGCCAAGCGCGAGGCCGAGCGGATCGTCAAGGAGGCGCGCGAGCGCCAGGAGCGGCTGATCTCCGACGAGGAGATCACCAAGCAGGCCGAGCGCGCGGCCGAGGACATCATCGAGGACGCCCGCGGCCGCGAGCGGGAGATCCGCCTCGGCGCCGAGGACTACGCCGACGACATCCTCAACACGCTCGAGGTCAACCTGTCGAAGTTCATCGCCGCGGTGCAGCGCGGCCGCGACCGGCTCGCGGGCAAGGACGAGCCGGCCGAAGTCTGCCTGATGAGAGGTTCTCGACACCGACATCACGCCGCTGGAGGTCGACGCGATCGCCAACACCGCCAACACGCAGCTGCGGCACGGCGGCGGCGTCGCCGGCGCGATCTCCCGCGCCGGCGGGCGGGTCATGCGACCAGGAGAGTCCGCAGCGCGCACCGATCGGTCTCGGGGAGGCGGTCGCCACCTCCGGAGGCGAGATGCCGTGCCGCTGGGTGATCCACGCGGCCACGATCGAGCTGGGCGGACCTACCACGGCGGAGATCATCGCCCGCGCCACCGTCAGCACACTGCGCATCGCCGAAGACTGGCCGCATCGGGCGGTCCATCGACCCTCAGCGGACGCTGAAGCCCGTCAGCCCTTCGGGCTCCTCCTTGCTGACCTCGACCTCCTCCACCCCGTGCTCCGTCGGGGCCGCGGCGGCAGAACTCGATCATTCCGCTCGACCGCATTCGGATCGGCCCCTCGAGCACCGCCTCGACGGCTCCGTCGCCGCGGTTGCACGACCCATCCCGCTCACCCCGCGGGTTTGCGCGCGCTCACGCACCGAGTCCCGGAAGAACACTCCCTTGGACGTGGCCGTGGACGATCGACGCGGCGGCGATCCGTTCTCGTTCGCGGTCATGGCAACGATTCTTGCAGGAGCCTGATTTGGCCCGCGGTCGACTGGCGATTGCCGGCCGGATGCCGCGATTCCATCCGCCTGCGAGAACGATCCTCGGAACATGAGCGCCATCTGGATGCTGCTCGGGGTGGTGATCGGCGTCGCGGCCACCGCGCTGACGCTGCGGGTGCGGCTGCAGGCGCTGGCGGCCGGCGCTGCCCGTGCCGACGAGTTGGCGCTGGCCCTGGCCCGGGCGCAGGTGGGGCTTGAGCACGAGCGGGCGCGAGCCCACGAGACCCGGAGCGACATGGACCGCCGTCAACGAGCGGTGGAGGCGCTCGTCGCCCAGTGCGCGAGCAGCTCGGGCGGGTCGACCAGCAGCTGCTGCGTCTGGACCGCGACGGCGGGAGGCGCGGGGCCGCCTGGAAGGCCAGCTGCAGATCTTGGTGCAGGCCGGCGAGCGGCTGCGCACCGAGACCGGCGCGCTGGTTACCGCGCTGCGCAAGCCCAATGCCCGCGGCCAGTGGGGTCAGATGCAGCTGCGCCGGGTGGTCGAGCTGGCCGGGATGGTCGGGCACTGCGACTTCACCGAGCAGATCCCGCTGCGCGGCCAGGAAGGCTCGCTGCGCCCGGACCTGATCGTCCGGCTGCCGGGGGGCAAGCACGTGGTGGTCGACGCCAAGGCGCCGCTCCAGGCTGTGCTCGACGCCTACGCGGCCTCCTGACGAGCAGGAGCGCCAGCGCCATCTGCGCGACCATGCCCGCCTGCTGCGGGCCCACGTCGAGACGCTGGGCGAGAAGGCCTACTGGTCGGAGCTCGCCGTCGAGCCCCGACTTCGTGGTGCTGTTCCTGCCCGGCGAGCACCTCTACGGCACAGCGCTGGAGGCCGATCCTTCACTGCTGGAGGACGCGATGGCCCGGCGCGTGCTGATCGCCACGCCGACGACGCTGCTGGCGATCCTGCGCGCGGTCGCCTATGGCTGGCAGCAGGAGCGGGTGGCGAGTCCGCGCAGGCGCTGGCCGAGCTTGGGCGGGAGCTGCAGCGCCGGCTGGTGAAGCTCTCCGGGCTGCTGGCGACGCTCGGCACGCGGCTCACAGCTACGGTCCGCGCCTACAACGAAGCCGTCGGCTCATACGAGGCGCGGGTGCTCCCCGGCGCGCGGCGGTTCGCCGAGCATGGCGAGCCCGCCGGAGGACGAGCCGGACCACCCGCGCCGCTGGCGATCTCGGCACGGACGATGCACGAGCGCTAAGCGCCCTCGAGTCGATCGCCGGGCTCTTCCACTGGCATGGTCGCGACCCGGGCCTCCGACCAGCGCCGCAGATCCTCCCGCTGATGAGGCAGCGGCTCGGCGGAGGGCTTGCGGGCTTGCACGAGCTCCAGCGCCGCGTCGATGTCGAGTCCCTGGCGGAGCGCGACCACCCCCGCCGCGACCGCAGCCGAGCGCTGCCAGCCGGCGCGGCAGTGAACATAGCTCCGCACGCCTGCATCCAGCCAGCTGAGCACCTGCTGCACCGCGGCCTCCAGCTCCTCGTCGGGAAGCTCGCCGTAGTCGACGAAGTCGAGCCGGCACTCCTCGATCCCGGCCTGGGCGTATGCCTTGCTCCACCGCCTCGCGCTCGCCCGGGCGGTACTCCGCGTCGTCGACCAGATTGAGCACGCGCCGGACGGCGATCCAGTGCAGCGTGGCCACGTCCTCGTCGTCGAGCGGATAGGCGCCGATCAGCAGCTCGTCGAGGATCTCGGCGAAACCGTAGGTGCGAAACCAGCTCGACATCGCCCAGGATGATGGCGCGAGTGGAGGACTGGTCGCGCTCGCTACCCTGGACGAGGATGCCCCTGATCAGTGATTCGTTCGATCTCGGGGCGCTGCGGCTGAGCACGGGAGAGGCCCGCCGGCTGGATCTCATGTCACGATCGAGCCCTATGCGCTCGCCGGCGAGCGGTACCCGGTCGAGCCCCAGCCGGTGCCGGTGCGGCTGGACGTCTCCCGGACCACCGGCAGACGGCTACGTACTGCGCTTGCGGCTTCAGCCACCGTCTGAGCGGCCCGTGCATGCGCTGCCTGGCGGCGGCGGACCCGAGCTTCGAGGTCGATGCCCATGAGATCTCCCAGCCCCGGGAGGAGGAGGACTTGAACTCTCCCTACGTCGAACGGGGCGTGCTGGACCTGCGCGCATGGGCACGGGACGCGCTCGCGCTGGCGCTGCCGGCCAAGCTGCTGTGCCGCCAGGACTGCGCTGGGTTGTGCCCCGTCTGTGGCCAGGACCTGAACCTCGCCGGCCCCGCGCACGAGCACGAACGTGCCCCCGATCCGCGCTGGGCAAAGCTCGCGGAGCTGCGCCTGAAGCCGTAGCGAATTCCGGCGCCAGGACCCGGTCTCCGGGCCTCCCGGTGACACAGCTTCGGAGACCGGCATCGGAGCGGCTCTCAGCCGCGCCCCTGCTAGCCTCCGGCCGACCATGGCCGTCCCCAAGCAGAAGCAGTCACACGCTCGCACCACACAGCGTCGCGCCCAGCACAAGCTGAAGGCCCCTGGCTACAACGCTTGCCCGCAGTGCCACAGCCCCCGGCTGCCGCACCGGGTCTGCCCGGTGTGCGGAAGTTACAAGGGGCGCGAGGTCGTCGAGTCAGGCCCTGCACACGCCGGCTGAGCGCGCGATGGTCACTGTTGCCGTCGACGCAGGCGGGGCCGATCTCGGTCCCGCCGAGGTTGCCGCCGGAGCCGCGGCCGCCGCGGCCACCGGTATCCGGACGATTCTGTTCGGCGCCGCCGGCCAGATCGGCGCCGTACCCGCCGGGGTGGAGGTCGTCGACGCGCCGGTGTCGATCGCCAAGTCCGCCGATCCCGCGTTCGCGGTGCGATCTACGCCTGAGGCGTCGATCGTGCAGGCCGCCCGGGCCGTCGCCAAGGGCCAGGCGCAGGCCCTCGTCTCCGGTGGCTCCACCGGCTCGGCGTTGGCCGCTGCCCTGTTCAACCTCAAGCGCGACCGCGGGATCTACCGCCCGGCGCTGGCGCTGCCGGTGCCGATGCCGAGCGCTCCGCCGGTGCTGCTGCTCGACGTCGGCGCCAACGTCAGCTGCCGTCCCGAGCATCTGGTCCAGTTCGCCCACATGGGCTCGGCGTTCGCCCAGGCGGTGATGGGGGTGCACGCGCCTCGCGTGGCGCTGCTCTCGAACGGCGAAGAGCCTGCGAAGGGCACGCCAGAGCTTGTCGACGTCCACGAGCAGCTCGCCGGTGAGGCGGGAACGGGACTGAACTTCATCGGCAACGTGGAGGGCACGCAGGTGCCCGAAGGGGTGGCCGACGTGGTGGTGATGGACGGCTTTACCGGCAACATCACGCTGAAGCTGATCGAGGGCGTCTCGGGGCGCACGCTGCGCGCAATCCGGGACGCGGCGATGAGCTCGCCGCGGTCCAAGCTGGGGGGCTGGCTCCTGTCCCCGGCGGTGAGCGCGCTGCGGCGGGAAATCGATCCCGAGGGCCCTGGTGGTGCGTACATGCTCGGCCTGCGCCAGCTCGGCGTGGTCGCCCATGGCAGGTTTACGCGCCGCGGCTTTCAGCGAGCGGTCGAGGTAGCCGCGCGGGGAGTGCAGGAGGACGTGATCGCGCGGACGCGCGCAGGCGCTCATGCAGGCGGGCGCTTTGCGGCCATCACGAGAGGCCGGCGAGGAGGGCGGGAGCTCCGCGTCCGAGGCGCCGGCTACGGTTTGAGATCGATGAACCGCGAGCAGGTCTTCTCCCTGATCCGCGCCCACCTCGCCGAGGAGCTGGAGGTCGATCCCGAGATGATCCAGGAGTCCAGTCGCTTCCGCGAGGATCTCGAAGCCGACTCCCTGGACCTGTACACGCTCGTCCAGGAGCTGGAGGACAGCTACGGGGTCCGGATCTCCGACGAGGAGGCGGCGAAGATCCTCACCGTCGGGCAGGCGGTCGAGTTCGTGCTCGCGAGCGGCGCGCCTGAGCGCCAATCGGCGACCGCGAACCAGGGCCCCGACTCTGAGTGAGCACGCCGCAAGCCGCCGGGAGCGGAGAGGCGAGACTGCGCCAGCTGCTGGATCAGCTGCCGGCGGAGATGGTCGCTCCCGTGTTCACGCACTCGTCGTGGACGGGCCGCCGGTCGGACTCCTACGAGCGGTTGGCCTTCCTCGGCGACAGCGTCTTGGCTCTGGCCATCACCGCTCATCTCTACCCACGCCTGGAGGCCGACCGATTCGGTGCCGGCAGGCTCACGAAGATCCGGGCTCAGGCGGTCTCGGGTCGTTCCTGCCGAGCCGTGGCCGATCGACTCGGGGTGCCCGCTCGCCTGCGAAACGCGGTCCCGGCGGCGGCCGCCTCGACGGTGGAGGGGCTGATCGCAACCGAACGGGTCCTGGCGTCGGTGATCGAAGCGGTCATCGGCGCCTGCTATCTGGCCTTCGGCTACGAGGTCACCGCCGAGGCCGTGGTGGATGCGTTCGCGCCGGAGGTGCAGGACGCGCTTCGAGAATCCGGTCGACTACAAGTCCGCGCTGCAGGAGCAGCTGGCGCGACGCGGCGCGCTGGTCTGCTATGCGGTGCTCGAGGAGCTGGGACCTCCGCACGATCGCACCTTCCAGGTGAGCGCCAGCATCGAGGGGGTCGAGGTTGGGCGTGGGATCGGGCGCAGCAAGAAGGACGCAGAGCAGGAGGCGGCGCAGTCGGCGCTCGAGGCGCTGCAGCCGTGAGCTCCGTTGCGGAGGCGCCGGCATGTATCTGAAGTCGATCACGCTGAAGGGCTTCAAGAGCTTCCCCGATCGCACCCGTCTGGAGCTCGGTCCGGGCGTCAGCGTGATCGTCGGCCCCAACGGATCGGGCAAGTCCAATGTCACCGATGCCGTGTTGTGGGCACTCGGTGAGCAGTCGCCGATGGCCGTCCGCGGCCAGTCCATGCAGGACGTCATCTTCGGCGGAGCCCCGGGACGCCAAGCCGGTCGGGCGGCCGAGGTGGAGCTCGTGCTGGACGACAGCGAAGGCCGGCTCGGCCTCGGCGCCCCGGAGGTCTCCATCTTCCGCCGGCTCGATCGCAGCGGTGAGGGCGAGTACCGGCTGGCGGGGGCTCGCTGCCGGTTGGTCGACGTCCTCGAGGTGCTCTCGGATACCGGCTTGGGCAAAGAGATGCACTCGGTCATCTCGCAGGGACGCGTGGAGGGGATCGTCACCTCCAAGCCACGCGATCGCCGGCTGCTGATCGAGGAGGCCGCCGGACTGGGCAAGCATCGCAAGCGTCGCCGTCGCGCGCAGCTGAAGCTGGCGCGGACCCAGGACAACCTTGATCGTGCGCTGGACGTAGAGCGCGAGGCACGCTCTCGGCTGCGACCGCTCAAGCGTCAGGCCGAGGCCGCCGAGCTTCATGCCAGGCTCGAGCGCCAGACTCTGGAGGCTCGCTGGGAGCTGGGCCGGGAGCGGCTGCGCGGCCAGCTCGCCGCGCTCGAGCAGGCCGAGCGAGAGGTGAGCAGCGAGCGTGAGCGGCGCGCCGAACTGGAGCACCGCTCGCAAGCCGTTGCCGCACAGCGTGAACAGGCCGAGCAGGCGCTTGCCGGTCGCAGCATCCGACGCGAGGAGCTCTCGCGCCGGTGCTTTTCCGCCAGCTCGGCCGGGGAGCGGATCGACTATCGCGCCGAGGCCGTGGGCGCGGCGGCCTCCAGCCTCCAGACCAGGCTGGAGCGCCGGCAGGGGCAGCTGGAGCAGCTGGAGGGCGAGAACGCCGCCGACCGTCCAGATCCGCAGGCTCAGTCCCGGATCGATTCGCTGCGAAGGCAGATCGGGGCGCTCGATCGTGACCGGGAGGCCGAACTGAGCCGACAGCTGGCCGGGCTCGAGCGAGAGCTCATCGGGGCCGGGGGCGTGCGAGGTGAGCGCGAGCACGCGATCGAGCAGGCCAATCGCGCTCGCTTGGGCAGCGAGGCTGCTTACGAGCAATCGCGGCAGGCGGTGCGGGAGGCAGAGCGGGCGGTGGAAGCGGCGCGGCGTGAGGCGGCACGAATCGGCGGCGAGCTGGCCGCCGTCAACCAGTTCCTGCGCAGCCAGGCCTCGGCCCCGGGCGATGCGGCGTCGCTGGCGGATCAGCTCGAGGTGGATCCCGGCTATGAGCATGCCCTGGCCGCGGCGCTCGACGGCCGTCTCGGCGCCGCCGTCGTCTCCGATCTCGCCGCCGGCACCGAGTTGCTCGACCGCTCCGGGGCTGACGGCGGCCGGGCGCTCGTGAGCCTCGGGGAGGAGGCTGCCGGGGGCGATCCGAGCGTGCAGCCGTCGGGGGGGATCGAGCGCCTTCTCGACCACGTCCGCGGTCGCGGCGAATCGCTGCATCTGGCGCGCCTGCTGCTGCGCGAGGCCTATGTCGTGGATGATCTCGCCGAGCTGCCCGGCGGCTTCGACGGGCTCGCGGTGACCCGCTCCGGACGCGTGTGGGTGGCGGCGACGCGCGAGCTTCGTCAGGCGTCCGCTCACGGCGAGGAGCAAGTGCTGGCGGAGCGCAACCGCCGGGAGGA
The DNA here is from genome assembly GCA_963787535.1 of uncultured Solirubrobacterales bacterium. Lineage (GTDB taxonomy): Bacteria > Actinomycetota > Thermoleophilia > Solirubrobacterales > Solirubrobacteraceae > Palsa-465. The sequence goes on along the minus strand of CAWBDB010000005.1, from coordinate 299,228 downwards.
GCTCGTCCAAGCGACCCAGCGTGCCGCCGCGGCCGAGCACCAGGCTCGCTCAAGGCTGGAGCGCACGTCCGAGCGTGCCTCCGTGCTCGACCGTGAGGCAGAGCAGGCGATCGCCGCGCACCGCGACGCCGTTCGCGCTCGTGACGAGGCCGGCGAACAGGAGCAGCGGCTGGCGGCGCAGATCCAGCGTCGGCGCTCTGAGCCCGACGACGGGCCGAACGCGGGACAGCGAGCTCAGTTGGCCGCCGAGCTGACGGCCGAGCTAGCGGCGCGCGAGCGCCGGGAGCGCGAGCGCGCCGAGCGGGAAGGCAGGATGCAGCGGTTGCGGCTGGCGGTGGAGCATGATCGGGGCTTGCGTCCCGCCATCACCGCGGTCCAGGAGGCGCTGGAGGCAGCGGCGAAGGCGATCTCCGAGCGGAGAGTGGCCTTTGAGGCTGAGCTGACCGCCGACCGTGAGGCCGGCGAGCACCTCGCCTCGCAGCTCCGGACCTGCGCCCAGCAGGAAGCGGCACTGCATGCCGAGCTGCAGAGCGTCAACGAGGCTTTGACCCGGCACGAGGTTCGCGCCCAGCGTGTTCGTGACCAGGCCGCCGACGCCGAGCACGAGCTGCGGGAGTTGGCGGGGAGGCTGGAGCTGCAGGCCGCGCCCGCCGAGCGCCCGCTGGCCGACGCGGAGCGCCAGGCGCTCAGCCTTCGGCTGGAGCGACTGGCCCGCCGCCGCGAGCAGCTCGGTCCAGTCAATCCGCTGGCCCAGGAGGAGTACCAGGATGCCGTCGAGCACGTGGAAGAGCTCGAGCGTCAGCGTGGAGACCTGGAGGCCGCGCTGCGGGAGCTGCAGAAGTTGATCGCCGACACGGACAAGCAGATCCGTGAGACGTTCGAGCAGACCTTCACGGCTGCCGCGAGCAACTTCGAGGAGCTGGCGGCCCACCTGTTTCCCGGCGGCAAAGGAAGGCTCCAGCTGGTCTCGGAGACGGCACCGGTCGCGCAGCGAGCGGTGGGACCGGCGCAGATCCTCGGCGCCCAGCCCCCGCCGAGCACCGAGGGGGGGGATGATGGCGGGCCGGCTCCAGAGCTAGACGCCGACGATGGTGAGCCCACGCCCGAGGAGGACCTGCTCGGGGTGGAGATCGAGATCACTCCTGCCGGCAAGGCGATGAAGCGACTCTCGCTGCTCTCCGGGGGGGAGAAGTCGATGACCGCGCTCGCGTTCCTGTTCTCGGTGTTCCTGGCCAAACCGTGTCCCTTCTACGTCCTCGACGAGGTCGAGGCGGCGCTGGACGACCTGAACATCGACCGCTTCCTGGCGCTTCTCGCCCAGTACTCGACGCGGGCGCAGTTCATCGTCGTCACCCATCAGAAGCGCACCATGGAGGCCGCCGACTCGCTGTACGGCGTTTCGATGGGCGGCGACGGGATCTCCAAGGTCATCTCCCGTCGCCTGCCGCGGGCTGCCTGAGGGCCGGCAGCAGCCGGGCGTCGGCGCCGGCACGCCGGAGGTTGCGGGCTGAGCCGACGTCGGCACCATCGGAGGCTTGCCACCGCAGCCGGAGCGGGCGCCTCCGGCCGGCGCTGGTAACGTCGCGCGCCGCATGGCTCGCGACTGGCAGGACCTGTTCATCGTCACCGGCGAGGATTCCTTGGCTGCGGACGCCGCCGGCCGGAGCGAAGCCGGGGAGCGACGAGGGCGCTTTCGCAAGCTGCGGGAGAGCTTGCGCAAGACCCGGCAGGCGCTGACCAGCGAGATCCAGGCGACGCTGTTCGAGGACCTCAGCGACGAGACCTGGGAGCGGTTGGAGGAAGCGCTGATCTATGCCGATGTCGGCGCCGGCACGACTGCCCAGGTCGTCGGGCAGCTCGAGCAGGAAGCCACCGGCGGTGAGATCGCCGGGGGCGAGGCACTCAGCGACCGGTTGATCGCGCTGCTGGCCGAGATCGCGCAGACCGGTGAGGATCGGATCGATCTCACCGCCCGGCCGAGCGTGATCCTGATGGCCGGCGTCAACGGCACCGGGAAGACGACCACCGTCGGCAAGCTCGCCTGGCACCTGCGCCAGGAGCTCGGGCAGTCGGTGATCGTGGGCGCTGCCGACACCTTCCGCGCGGCGGGAGTGGAGCAGCTCGAGCAATGGGCTCAGCGCGCCGAAGTCGGATTCGTCAAGCGCGCCACCGGCTCGGATCCGGGCGCGGTTGCCTATGACGCCGTCGCCGCCGCCAGGGAGGAGGACGCCGATGTGGTGATCATCGACACCGCCGGTCGCCTGCACACCCAGGACAACTTGATGGCCGAGCTGGCCAAGGTGCGGCGGGTGATCGCCAAGCAGATCCCGGAGGCGCCGCACGAGACGCTGCTGACCGTCGATGCCACCACCGGTCAGAACGGGTTACGCCAGGCGCGGCTGTTCTCGGAGACGGTCCAGGTCAGCGGTTTGGTGCTGACCAAGCTCGACGGCACCGCGAAGGGCGGGATCGCGCTGGCCATCGCGCACGAGCTGCGGATTCCGGTGAAGCTGATCGGAGTGGGGGAGAAGCTCGAGGACCTGCGTCCGTTCGAAGCCGAGGAGTTCGCACGCGCGCTGATCACCTAGGCCCAGCCGGAACTTCGCACGGGCGCTGATCACCGCGACCCAGCAGGAGTCTGATCACCCAGGGCCGGCCGGAACGGCCGCCTGCGGCCGGTAAGCCCACAGAACCCAGCAGGACGGAGCAGACGTACAGCCTCGCTAGCCTGAGGCGAGACCGTCATGTTCGACTCGCTCTCAGAGAAGCTCCAGGCGACCCTCTCCGACGTCCGCGGTCGCGGCACGTTGACCGAGGACGACATCAACGCGGCGATGCGCGAGATTCGACTGGCGCTGCTGGAGGCCGACGTCAACTTCAAGGTCGTGAAGGGATTCACCAGTGCTGTCAAGGAGCAGGCGCTGGGCGCGAACGTGATCGGGCAGCTCAACCCGGGTCAGCAGGTGGTGAAGATCGTAGGCGACGAGCTTACCGAGCTCATGGGCGGGGCTGCTCGGGAACTGTCGTTCTCGCCTCGTCCTCCGACCGTGGTGCTGATGGCTGGCCTACAGGGCTCGGGCAAGACCACCGCTACCGCCAAGCTCGCCCGCTACCTGCGTGAGCAGCACGGATCCTCGGTGGCGGTGGCGGCCTGCGACGTCTATCGACCCGCTGCCGTCGACCAGCTGATCAAGGTCGGGACTCAGGCCGGCGCCGAGGTCTACGAGCAGGGCACGGACCGTGACCCGGTCAAGATCGCTGCCTGGGCTCGCGACCGCGCGATCTCCGAGGGCAAGGACGTGCTCATCATCGACACCAGCGGCCGACTGCACGTCGACGAGGAGCTGATGACCGAGCTGGCCAACATCAAGAAGGCGACGGTGCCGCACGACGTGCTGCTGGTCGTCGACGCGATGACCGGCCAGGACGCGGTCAACGTCGCCGAGCAGTTCGCGGAGGTGGTCCAGTTCGACGGCGTCGTGATGTCCAAGCTCGATGGGGACGCTCGCGGCGGCGCCGCCCTGTCGGTCAAGGCGGTGACCGGCAAGCCGATCCTGTTCGCCTCGACCGGCGAGAAGCTCGATCAGTTCGAGCGCTTCCACCCCGATCGGATGGCGCAGCGGATCCTCGGCATGGGCGACGTGATGACCCTGATCGAGAAGGCACAGGACACCTACGACGAGCAGCAGGCGACCGAGCTGGAGCGCAAACTGCGCAAGCAGGAGTTCGGCCTCGACGACTTCCTGGAGCAGATGAAGCAGGTCCGCCGCCTGGGTCCGCTGCAGTCGCTGCTGGGCATGATCCCGGGGCTGGGAAAGGAGCTGCGCGGGGTCAACGTCGACGAGTCGGAGTTCGATCGGATCCAAGCGATCATCCTCTCGATGACGCCGCAGGAGCGCCGCCATCCGGAGTTGATCAAGGGCTCCCAGCGGCTGCGCATCGCCCGCGGGTCCGGCACCAACGTACAGGCGGTCAAGGCGCTGATCAAGCAGTTCGAGCAGATGCGCAAGGTGATGCGCCAGGTCGCCCAGGGACGCATGCCCGACCTCGGTGGATTGATCCGCGGGGCCCGCTGAGCACGTCGGCCGGCCCACCATCTCCGTGTCAAGGGAGAGAGTTGCTCAGGGAGACGGCGGATCGCGCCCGGACGGACGATTCAGCCGGCACCGACCCGCACCGGCACGCTAACCTCGTCGCGAACTATGGCAGTCCGACTGAGACTAACCCGCATCGGCGGGCGCAAGAACCCGGTTTGGCGGGTCGTGGTCGCCGACCAGCGCGCCAAGCGCGACGGACGCGTGATCGAGACCGTCGGCCACTACAACGCGCAGACCGATCCGTCGACGATCGTGCTCAACGAGGAACGCGTTCGGGACTGGCTGGCCCGGGGCGCGCAGCCGACCGACACCGTCCGCAAGCTGCTGCGCATCCAGGGCATCAGCTGACCCCGGCAGGCTCGTGAAGGAGCTGCTCGAGTATCTGGCAAGGGGGCTGGTCGAGCGGCCTGAGGAGGTACGTGTAACCGAGGTGCAGGAGGAGGACGGCACGCTGGTCCTCGAGCTGGCCGTCGACCCGGAGGACTACGGCAATGTGATCGGCCGCGGCGGCCGCACGGCGTCGGCGCTGCGCACGATCGTCAAGGCCGCGGCAGTCAAGGATCGACGCCGCGTGTTCGTCGACATCATCGACTGATGGCGGCAGACCGCCGGTGGCTGCACGCCGGCGTCGTGGGCAGTCCGCATGGCCTCGACGGCAGCTTTCACGTCGCCGGCGCTCGACCGCAGCTGCTCGAGCTCGGTTCCACGGTGCTCGTCGCCGGCCGGGAGCTGCGGATCGTTCGGCGCGCGGGAACCGAACGGCGACCGATCCTGCGCCTCGAGGGCCTTCATGATCGTCCCGGAGCGCAGGTCCTGAGAGGCCAGGAGCTGCTCGCTTCCCGCAGCCGGGCGCCGGAGCTAGGGCCCGAGGAGTGGTGGATCGAGGATCTGGAGGGCTGCCACGTCCACGACCGCGAGCGCCCGGTGGGCACCGTACGGCGCGTGCTGGAGCTGCCGTCCTGCGAGGTGCTGGAGGTGGCGCGGGGCAACGGTCGCGGGGAACTGCTGGTCCCGCTCGTCGGCGATGCCGTGCGCGCGGTCGACGTCGAGCGCCAGGCGATCGAGGTCGACCTGCACTTCCTGGGCGAGGAATAATGGAGGTCGACATCTTCACCCTGTTTCCGGACGCCTTCAGCTGGTTCGAGCGCCAGCGCCACGTCGCCAACGCCATCAGCGCCGGCACCCGGTTGAGCTATGTCGACTACCGCCGGCACACCCCGCTGAGCGCCGGTCAGGTGGATGACACGCCATTTGGTGGCGGCGCCGGCATGGTCCTCCGTGTCGATGTCGTCGAGGCGGCGCTGCGCGCGCACTATGGCGCTGATCCAGTGCGGATCCGCGGGAGCCGGCGCGTGATCGCGCTGACTCCGAGCGGACGGCTGTTGGATGAGAGGCTCGTCGGCGAGCTCGCATCGGTGCCCAGCCTGACCCTTCTCTGTGGTCGCTACGAAGGGTTCGACCAGCGTGCGCTGGACCATCTTCGCCGGCGAGGAGATCTCGATCGGCCGCTATGTGCTGGCCGGCGGTGAGCTCGCGGCGATGGTCCTCTGCGACGCAGTCCTGCGCAAGCTGCCGGGCGCCCTCGGCGACGAGCGGTCGGCGCTGGAGGAATCCTTCAGCCCGGCGCTGGATGGCGCGCCGGAATACCCACACTACACTCGGCCGGCCGAGTATCGCGGCTGGCGGGTGCCCGACGTACTCCTCTCCGGCCACCACGCGCGGATCCGCGAGTGGCGCCTCGAGCAGAGTCGCCTCAAGCAGCGAGCGGGCTCCGGCCTCGCATCGGCTTCCCGACCTGAGGCACCCCCGCCCACGAGTCGCCCGGACCGCGGTTCGCTACCATAGGCCGCCCGCGCGGATGGCCCCTCGCCCGGTGCGCGGTTGCCTCGCGATCGGCCGGTACCGCCGGTGATCTCCATTGCCATGAGTACCGTGATCGAAAACCTTGAGCGCGCCCAGCTGCGCCGAGTGCCGACCTTTGATGCCGGTGACCGGCTGCGGGTCCACTTCCAGGTCATCGAGGGCACGCGCCGACGCACGCAGGTGTTCGAGGGCGTGGTGATCAAGCGCCAGGGTCATGGCGCTCGGGAGACGTTCACTGTGCGCAAACAGTCCTTCGGCGTCGGCGTGGAGCGGACGTTCCCGCTGCACTCGCCGAAGATCGAGCGGGTCGAGGTTGCCGCTCGCGGCGACGTGCGCCGGGCCAAGCTGTACTACCTGCGCGGCCGGGTCGGCAAGCGTGCCCGCGTACGGGAGCGTCGCTTCAGCAGGCCCGAGGTGGCGGTGGAGCGCGAGCTGCTCTACCCCCCCGAGGCTCCAGTGCCGGCCGCGGACGATCCGCCCGAGGCCACCCGGGACCCGGCCGAGGCTCCAGTGCAGGCCGCGGAGAATCCGCCTGAGGCCACGCAGGACCCGGCCGAGGCTCCAGTGCAGGCCGCGGAGGATCCAGCCGAGGGCGACGCAGGACCCGCCGGCCGCCGTCGAGGCCCCGGCCGGCGACGACGCGGTGTGACAACGGGCAAGAAGTCGCTGGCCGGCTCCGCGCTGGAGCTGGTGCTGATCGTCGCCGCCGCGCTGGCGCTGGCGCTGGTCATCCAGGCCTTCGTGATCAAGCCCTATCGCATCCCCAGTGCGTCGATGCTGCCAACGCTCCACATCAACCAGCGCGTGCTCGTCGACCGGATCGGCAGCCACTTCACCACGCCGCACGTCGGCGACATCATCGTCTTTCATCCTCCCAGGGACTACTCGCGCTGCGCCGATCCCGCCGAGGGGGATAACAGCGCCGGAGATCCTCGAGCTCGGGCTTGCGACCTCGCCCAGCAAGTGCCCTCCTCGGAGACCTTCATCAAGCGGCTGGTCGGGCTGCCCGGTGATCGGATTTCGATCCACGACGGTCACGTGATCCGCAATGGCGTGCGGGAGCGCGATCCCTATATCGTGCCCTGCGGCGACGCCAACTCGTGCGACTTTCCAGCCACGATCACCATCCCACGGGGCGACTACTTCATGATGGGCGACAACCGGCCCGACTCTGAGGACAGCAGGTACTGGGGCCCGGTCCCCAGGGCTTGGATCATCGGCAAGGCGTTCTTCACCTACTGGCCCCCGGACCGGCTCGGCTTGCTGTGAGGACAAGGTCTCGTTCGGCCCGTGGCTCGCCGCTCAAGTCGCTGCTGGAGCTGGTCCTCACCGTGGCGGTGGCGGTCGGGCTGGCACTGTTGATCCAGGCCTTCGTGGTCAAGCCCTACCGGATTCCCAGCGGGTCGATGATCCCGACTCTGGCCATCGGTCAGCGAGTCCTCACCAACCGCCTGATCAACCACCCCAGTGTCGGCGACATTGTCGTCTTTCACCCGCCGCATGGCGCCGATGAGGGTGACGGCGTCTGCGGCAACGCCGATCAGGGTCCGGGACACCCTGCCGCCTGCGATGATCCCACCTCGACGCCGTCCAGCCAGACCTTCATCAAGCGGGTCGTCGGCGGTCCGGGGGACCGGATCTCGATCCTCCAGGGCCACGTCATCCGCAACGGAAAGCGTGAGCAGGACTCCTACATCGCCGACTGCGGCGGAGGCGAGAGCTGCAATTTCCGGCAACCGATCACCGTTCCGCCCGGCGACTACTTCATGATGGGCGATAACCGTGGCCTCTCCGACGACAGCCGTTTCTGGGGACCGGTGCCGAACGGGTGGATCATCGGGGTCGCCTTCTTCACCTACTGGCCGCCCGACCGGATCGGCATCCTCTAAAGCGCCGCGGCGAGCCGGACGGCGTACCGCGAGCCGGCTGTTCGCGTTTGACCGCTCACTCGGGGCGCGCTTCGTCGCCGGCGCCGACGAGGCCGGGCGCGGTTGTCTGGCCGGGCCGCTGGTGGCGGCCGCGGTGCTGTTCGACCTCGAGCGGCTGCGGCCGGCCGATGTGAGGACGTTGTCAGCTCTGAACGACTCAAAGCAGCAGACCCCGGCGGCCCGGGCCGGCCTCTTTCCCCTGATCCTGCGGGTCGCGACCAAGGTGGCGATCGTCTCCCGGTGCGCGCCCGGCATCGACGGCCGCGGCCTGCACGTGACCAATCTTCAGGCGCTGCGTGACGCCCTGGCTCGGGTCGCCTGCCCGGACTGCATCTGCCTCAGCGACGGCTTTCCCGTGGCCAAGCTTGCCGTTGCTCAGCGGGCGGTGATCGGAGGCGACGCCAAGAGCGCGGCGATCGCCGCCGCTTCGGTGCTGGCCAAGGAGACCCGTGACCGCTACATGCGTCGCGCCGACGCAACTCATCCGGGTTGGGAGTTCGCCCAGCACGTCGGCTACGCCACCCCGGAGCACCGCCAGGCGATCGAGCGGCTGGGCGTCTCACCGCTGCACCGGCTGTCGTTTCAGTCGGCCGCCTACCAGCAGCTAGCGTTGGTCGACTGCGCTCAGACCGCCTCCGATCTAGAACGCGCCTTCGAGGTGCTCGATGCTGGCCAGCCGGCCGGCGGGATCGAAGGTCACGCCGATGGCATCGAAGCGCAGTTCGGCGGCGTAGGGCCGGTCCCGGCGCTGCACCAGCCAGCTGCTGGCCATGCGCCGGACGCGTGACTGCTTGAGGGTGTGGAGCGCCTCGAGCGGACTCCGGTCCGGTTGTTGCATCCGGCGCGTCTTGACCTCGCAGAACACGAGCGTCCTGCCGTACTGCGCGACGAGATCGAGCTCCCCCCAGCGCGTGCGGTAGTTGCGCTCGACGATCCGGTAACCGAGCCGCTGCAGATGCTCGGCGGCCAGGCGCTCGCCAAGGTGGCCAAGCTGGTGGCGAGCGTCGCTGCTCACCCCGCTGACGCTACGCCGGAAGATGTGACGTGTGGGTGGCGCCGAGTGACAATCCTGCCGGGGAGTGCCGGCGGGACAGCGCAGAGTTGCGTCACGCCGTCACCCACGGGCAACCTGATCCTCCCTAGCGTGCAGCGCCATGCTCGCCCGGGCGACCACGTTCACGATCGACGGGGTCGACCCGCGTCGCGTCTGGGTAGAGGTCGACATCCGCTCCGGCCTTCCCTCGTTCACGATCGTCGGACTGGGCGATATCGCCGTACGGGAATCTCGAGATCGGGTCCGCGCGGCGATCCTCAACTCCGACTTCAAGTTCCCCGACCGCCGCATCACCGCCAATCTGGCTCCGGCGTTCCTGCGCAAGGTCGGGCCAGGGTTCGACGCCGCTTTGGCGCTTGCCGTGCTCGCCGCCAGCGGGCAGGTACCGGCGCAGGCGCTCGCCTCCTGGGCGATCTTCGGCGAGCTATCGCTGGGTGGAGAGCTGCGGGATTCCCCTGGAGCGCTGGCGGTGGCGGAGGGAGCCAGGCGCTCCGGGCTCAAGCGGTTGATCGTTCCCAGCGAGCGTGTGCGTGAGGCTGCGCTGGTGGCGGAGCTCCAGGTAGCCGGGGTGGGCACGCTGCGGGCGGCCGCGAATGCACTCGCTGGCCAGCCCGTCCCGGCGCTGCCGGCGCGGTCGTCTGCGGTCGGAGCGCCCGGGCCCCGCGCGTCCGGGGAGGTGGAGCCTGACCTCGCCGATGTGCGCGGCCACCGGACGCCGCTGCTGGCGCTGCAGATCGCGGCGGCCGGCGGCCACAACCTGCTGCTCGAGGGAGCTCCTGGAACCGGCAAGACGATGCTCGCGCGGCGGATGCCGTCGATCCTGCCGCTGATGAGCCGGCAGGAGGCGATCGAGGTCACACGTATCCACAGCGTCGCCGGCATCCACGCCGACGGGCTAGTCAGCTCGCGTCCCTTCCGGGCCCCCCACCACACCATCTCGCCGGCCGGGCTGGTGGGAGGCGGCGCGCCGCCACGGCCAGGCGAAGCCACCCTGGCCCACCACGGGGTGCTGTTCCTGGATGAGCTCTCGGAGTTCCAGCGTCCGGCGCTCGAGTCCCTGCGCCAGCCGCTCGAGGATGGCGCGGTGACGATCGTCCGCGGCCAGCGAGCGCTGGTCTTCCCCACGCGGTTCATGCTGCTCGCGGCGACCAACCCGTGTCCGTGCGGATTTGCCGGCGTCGAGGATCGCTGCGCCTGCAGCGAGAGCGATCTGCGCCGGCACCGCCGCCGGCTCAGTGGTCCACTGCTCGATCGCATGGACCTGCTGGTGAGCGTGCAGAGACCACACGAGCGCGAGCTGACCTCCGCCCCGGCGGCCGACTCCGCGGCGGTCAGGGAGCGGGTCGCCCGGGCGCGCGAGCGTCAGGCACGGCGCCTGCGCGGCAGCGGCGCGCGCTGCAACGGCGAGATGGGCTCCCGGTTGGTCACCCGGCACGTGCTGCTCGACGAGCAGGCGATGGGGACGCTGGCTCGCGCCTACGACCTCGGCGCCCTGAGTGCGCGCGGTCGTCATCGAGTGCTCCGGGTGGCCAGGACGATCGCCGACTTGCATGGTCACGATCGCGTCGATGGTGACGACCTGCTGACGGCGCTGAGCCTGCGCCAACGCGGGGCCGGTGAGCTGGTGCAGGCGGCGTGAGCGGTGGCGGCGAGCCCGCAAAGCCGAGGCTTCACACTGGCGGGGGAGGGGATTGAGGGCCTCCCGTCCCCTCCGGCGCCGTCGGTCTCCGGGTGCCCTGTGCCCGCGGGCCCGCCTGCCTGCGCTCGCTGCCTAGCCCGCTCCTGGCTGCTGGTTCGCCTGGCGGCGAACCTCGACAGGGTTCGGGGCCGGATCCTGTCGGTACTTGCGCTTGACGAGGAGGAGCTGATCGCCGCAGTGGCGGGCCAATCCGCGCCCCGCATGCGCAGCGAGCTGGCTGGATTTGATCCGGTGCGAGCTCGCGAGCGCGCTCGGGCTGCGGGTGTGACCGCGGCGTGCCGTCATCACCAGGCCTACCCCGGGACGCTACGGACGCTCCCGGCGCCTCCGGCGGTCATCTACATCGGTGGCGATAGCGCGCAGCTACAGCGAATGGTGGCCAGCGAGCCGGTGGCGGTGGTGGGGTCCCGTAGCGCGACCTCCTACGGCCTGCAGCTCGCACGCGCGCTGGCGAATGGCCTGTCCGGCGCGGGCGTTCCGGTGATCAGCGGCATGGCCCTGGGCATCGACTCGGCCGCTCATGCCGGTGCGCTCGAGAGCGATGCCGGAACGATCGCGGTGCTCCCAGCCGGCGCTGAACGGGCCTATCCAGCGAGCAGGCGCGGTTTGTACGAGCGGATCCGGGCTGGCGGGGTGACGATCTCCGAGCTGCCGCCCGGCGCCGGGGTGTGGAAGTGGACGTTCCCGGCCCGCAACCGGATTCTCGCGGCGCTCGCGGCGATGACGATCGTGGTCGAGGCGGACAAGTGCTCGGGCGCGTTGATCACCGCGAGAGTGGCCGGTGAGCTGGGTCGGCCGGTGGGGGCGATCCCGGGAAGGGTCACCAGCTCACAGGCGGCAGGACCCAACGGGCTGCTGGCTGCCGGCGCGCACCTCATCACCGGCGCCCAGGACGTCCTCGACGTGCTCTTCGGCGCCGGTGCCCGGCGCGTGCAGATCCGGGAGCGGGAGGCATTGTCCCCAGCGCTTCGATCACTGCTCGAGCAGATGGCCGCCGGTCATGACACCGCCACCGCGCTCGAGCGGGCTGGAGTGGGCCCAGAGCAGGGTCTGGCCGCGCTGGCAGCACTCGAGCTGGCCGGGTATGTGCTCCGGGAGCCAGGGGGAAGGTTCTCGCTGACGGCGTAAGCTCGTCATCGATGATCCCGCCGTCGTCCCCGCAGACGCCGCGGTCTGACCCGATCCCGCGGGCGCTGGCGATCGCCGGCTCGGACTCCGGCGGAGGGGCCGGCATCCAGGCCGACCTCAAGGCGTTCGCCGTCTGCGGGGTACACGGGATGACCGCACTCACCGCGATCACGGCCCAGAACACGATTGGGGTCACCGCGATCCATCAGATCCCGCCGAAGATGATCCTGGCCCAGGTGCGAGCGGTGGCCGACGACATCGGCATCGATGCCGTCAAGATCGGGATGCTCGGCGACGTCCCCACGATCGAGGCGGTCGTGCAGGCGCTGGCCGAGCTGCCCTCGGCAACATCGATTGTGCTCGACCCGGTGATGTTCTCCGAGTCCGGGGCGGCGCTGCTGGAGCCCGTCGCTCGCCGGACGCTGATCGAGCTGCTACTGCCACGAGCGACGGTTATCACCCCAAACCTCGCGGAGGCGCGTGCGCTGCTGCCAGAGCGCTCGGCAGGTCGGTCGGGAAGCCGCCGTGCGGCGGACCCCCCAGCCGGTGGGCGCCGTCCGCCGGACCCCACAACCGGTGGGGCCGAGCTTTCAGGGGCAGAGACGGCGCGGCGGCTCCACGCGCTGGGACCGGGCGCGGTGATCGTCACCGGGGGCCATCGCCGCGATGCCACCGACACCTTCTTCGACGGCGAGCAGCTGGTAGAGATCCGCGGGGAGCGGTTCACCGAGGGAGCCGCCCACGGCTCCGGATGCACGCATTCCTCGGTACTGGCGGCCCGTTTGGCCTGGGGCGACGAGCCGCTGGTGGCGGCACGGGCTGCCAAGCGGCTGGCCTCACGCGCGGTCAGGGACGGCCTGCGCTCGATCGGCGCCGGGGCGGGCCCGGTGCACGTGCTCGGGTCGGCGCTTTGACATAATTCCGCCGGTGCGCTTTCTGCGGATGAAGCCGGGACACGGCGAGGTGCTGATCGCCGAAGGAGACGTCACGCTGGCCGAAGAGGAGCAGCGTCTGATCGAGGCGTTCCGCCACCAGCTCGACAGTGGCCTGTGGGCGGCGGTACCGATCGCCCGCCCCGACGGGGGGCGGCAGGCGCGCATGGTCCGCGCCTTCGACGACGTTCCGCGGGACGCCGAGCGCGTGATCTTCTTCCCGCGCGCCGCCGGCGGCCGTTAGGTCTGAGGTCGTGCTCCTGGCGCTGGCTGCAACCGCGCTGGTGGCGCTGGCGCTGCTCTCGGATCTGATCGTGCCCCGCCTGGAGGAGGCATGGAGCCGCCATCGCGCCCGTCGGCGACGGATCCCCGCGCTGGAGTTCGACCCCGGTCGTGAGCGCCGAGCCGAGCAGCGAGCACGCGAGCTGCTGCGCTCGTGCGTCAACGAGGAGGAGTGGTCGATGTACCGCGACCTCGGTTTCATCCGCGTGTGGGGGCGGCAGAGCGATGGTCCCGAGGCGGGCGCCCAGATCGGTGGTGCCCCGTACGGGTATCTGGTCTACCCGCACAAGCCGGTGATCGCCTACCTCGCCCAGACCCACCGACTGCTCAGCGAGTACTGCGTGGAGTTCCCCGACGAGACCCGGCCTTACGGCAGTGCTCGGCTGCCTGACTCCGACGACGTACTGGCGAAATGGATGGCGCTGACCGGGGATGAGCGGCGGCTGATCTCCACCGCCAACCTGCATCTACCGGGACGGCAGCTGGATCCGGCCGCGGTGACCCGGGACCTGTGGCGGCTGGCCCAGTGGGAACGCGCCCGCCTGCGGAGCCGCGCCGGAGGTTCGGCGACCCGCATCGACGCGGGCGGCTGACCGCGCGGGCGCAGCACGCCGGCAGTGACCGCGATCAAGCCCGGGCGGCACCACCCCCGCAGTCACTCCAGCAGACCGCGGGCGACACCACCCGCCCGGCGGCGATCGCTACAGTCCCGCCGCCATGGCGGAATCCCCTGATCTCAAGCACCGCAGCCGCGCGCTGACCGAGGGTCCCGAGCGTGCCCCGGCGCGGGCCTACCTGAAGGGCATCGGGTTCGACGACGAGGCGCTGAGCAAGCCGCTGATCGCGGTCGCCAACACTTGGATCGAGACAATGCCGTGCAACTTCCACCTGCGGGGGCTGGCGGCGAAGGTCAAGGAAGGCATTCGGGCCGCCGGGGGCACGCCGATGGAGCTGAACACGATTGCGATCTCCGACGGAATCACGATGGGCACCGCCGGGATGCGCGCTTCGCTGGTCTCACGCGAGGTGATCGCCGACTCGATCGAGCTGGTCTGCGACGCACACCGGTTCGACGCGGTGGTGGCAATCAGCGGCTGCGACAAGACGATCCCGGCCGCGGTGATGGCGCTCTGCCGTCTGAACCTGCCGAGCCTGATGCTCTACGGCGGCTCGATCCTGCCCGGCCACCTGCGCGGTCAGCAGGTGACGATCCAGGAGGTTTTCGAAGCCGTGGGTGCGCACGCCGCAGGGACGATCACCGATGAGCAGCTGACCGAGATCGAGGATGCGGCCTCCCCCGGCGCCGGGGCCTGCGGGGGACAGTTCACCGCCAACACGATGGCGATGGCTTTTGAGGTGCTTGGGATCTCGCCCGCCGGGTTCTCCATGGTTCCGGCCGTGGATCCGCGCAAGGCGGATGTGGCCGCCAGAGCCGGACAGTTGGTGATGGACGTGTTGGCGCGCGGGCAGCGGCCCAGCGAGATCATCACCCGGCAGGCGCTCCACAACGCGATCGCCGCGATCGCCTGCAGCGGCGGTTCCACCAATGGCGTCCTGCATCTGCTGGCGGTGGCCAAGGAGATGGGGGTGGAGCTCTCGATCGACGACTTCGACCGGATCAGCGAGCGCACGCCGCTGCTGTGCGACCTCAAGCCCGGGGGTCGGTACGTTGCTCCGGATCTCCACGCCGCCGGCGGCGTCCCGCTGGTGATGAAGCGCCTGCGAGAGGCTGACCTGCTGCACGAAGAGGCCCAGACGGTGACCGGTCAGAGCGTCGGCGACATAGCCGATGGCGCCACCGAGCAGCCGGGCCAGCGGGTCGTGCGGACGCTGCGCGACCCGATCAAAGCGACCGGTGGACTAGCCATCCTGCGGGGAAACATCGCCCCGGACGGCTGCGTGGTCAAGCTGGCCGGCTACGAGCGGCGCCGGCAGACGGGATCTGCAAGGGTGTTCGAAGGCGAAGAGGACGCGATGCATGCTGTCACGGCCGGGCAGATCAAGCCCGGGGACATCGTCGTGATCCGCAACGAGGGTCCCGCCGGTGGGCCCGGCATGCGGGAGATGCTGGCGGTCACCGCGGCGCTGGTCGGACAGGGCCTCGGCGAGGAGGTGGCGCTGCTCACCGACGGGCGCTTCTCCGGCGCCACCCGAGGGCTGATGGCCGGCCACGTCGCGCCCGAAGCCGCTCGTGGCGGCCCGATTGCCGCCCTCCGCGACGGCGATCAGGTCACCCTCGACGTCGAAGCCCGGCGGCTCGACGTGGCGCTCTCGGATGGGGAAATCGCCACGCGCATCAGCGCCTTTCGTCCGCCCCCGCGGGCCAACCCAGGACCGGCGCTGGCCAAGTACGCGCGCCTGGTCTCGAGCGCGGCTCAGGGCGCGGTCACGCATTAGCTTGACCTTCAAGCGCCGGGTGAGAGGCGTGCCAGAATCGCCGCGATGGTAGATCGCCGCGACAGCGACAACGAGGAGGTCGACCCGGGCCGGCCCGAGACGATCGAAACCGACCTCACGATCGAGTTTCCGGCGGTGGCGCAGCGCGAGGGGCTGCCAGTCCGCACTCCCGATCTGCGCCATCAGCTACCCGGCCTGGAGACCGAGCGCCAGGTGACCGACTGGGGGCGATCGGCTCGGCTCGACGGCATCGTCGATCGGACGCTCTACGACTTCCTCTATCACTATTGGTTCCGGGTGGAGGTGGAGGGCATCGACAACGTTCCCGAGGACGGCGGGGCGCTGTTGCTGGCCAACCACTCGGGCGCCGTTCCCTCCGACGTCGCGATGATCGCCAAGGCAGTTCGCGAGGAGCACCCCAGGTCCCGTCCGGTGCAACTGAGCACCGACGGCTCGCTGGCGGGAATCCCGGGGCTGGGGATGATGGTGACCAAGCTCGGGGGCGTCGCCGATCATCCCGCCAACCTGCACCGACTGCTGTTCGACGAGGGCGAGCTGGTGCTGGCCTTCCCGGAGGGCCGCGGGGCCGCAGGCAAGCCGATCGGTCACCGCTACCGGCTGCGCGACTTTCGAGCGGATGCGGTGCAGGTAGCGATCCGCGCGCGGGTTCCGATCGTGCCAGTGGCGTTGCTGGGAGCCGAGGAGGCCTCGCCGGTGCTGGCGCGCATCCGGCGCCTGGGACCGCGCACAGCGCTGGCGCGGTTGCCGAGGCTGCAGCTGGCCCCGCCGCTGCCGCTGCCGGCAAAGTTTAGGATCAGGTTCCTGGAGCCAGTCGAGCCCGACCCCTACCTCACCGATGCCGGCCCCGGCTCGTGGCCGGAGCTCGCTGGTGAGATTCGAGCGCTGATACAGGACAACCTGCTGGAGATGGTCGGTGCCCGCAGAAGCGTCTGGCTTGGTTAGAGGACGGGCAGAAGGACATATGGCCTCGCAGCGGATCCTGATCACCGGCGTCTCCTCCCCGCTCGGTGGGCGCCTGGCGCAGGTGCTGGAGCAGCAGCCGAGCGTCGAAGCGGTCGTGGGCGTTGATGGGCAGGAACCTCGCCACGAGCTCCGCCGTACCGAGTTCGTCCGGGTGGAGACCGATACCGGGCCGCTGCGCCGGATCATCACCGCCGCCAGCATCGACACGGTGATCGATACGCGGCTGATGGATGATCCGATGCTTGTGCCGCTGACGCGCGTGCGGGAGATAAACGTGACCGAGACCCGCCGCCTGCTCTCGGCGTGCGCGGCGCCGGATTCACCGGTGCGCAAGCTGATCTTCAAATCCTCGGCCCAAGTCTACGGCAGCGGGACGCGCGCGCCGCTGTTCATCACCGAGGCGATGCCCTCGCCCTCGCCGCCGCGGACGGTGGTCGAGCGCGACGTGAGCGAAGCTGAGCGCGCGGTGGCCGAATTCGCCGCGGTTCGGCCGCGGACCCTGGTGACGGTGCTGCGCTGTGCCGAGGGTATCGGCGGTGAGCTCCGTTCGTCATGCCTGTCGCTGCTCGCCCTGCCCGTCGTGCCGTCGATCCTCGGCTTCGATCCCCGCTGCCAGTTCATCCACCACGACGACATCGTCGCCGCTCTGGCCCACGCGGCGGCTCATGATCTGCCCGGTGCCTACAACGTGGCCGCCGACGGCGTGCTCGCCCTGTCCGAGGTGGTGTCGCTGCTGGGCAAGCCGCTGCTGCCGATCCTACCCCCGTGGGGAACCGTGTTCGCAGCCGCGCAGCTGCGCCGACTGGGGCTGCAGGTTCCCCTCGAGCTGCTGGCGCAGCTGCAGTCCGGTCGTGGTCTGGACAATCGCCGATTGAAGGCGAGCGGCTTCAGCCTCCGCTACACCACGCGTGAGGCTGTCCTCAAGCTCCGGGCCCAGCAGCGACTGCGCCCGTTGCTGGGCACCGGCGAGGACCGCTATCACTACGAGCGCGAGGTGGAGGAGTTCCTGCGCCGAAGTCCGAGCGTGCAGCGTGCGCCCGCGGCTGACCCCCCTGCAGGGCAAGAGCACGAGGCAGGCCCCGACGTGGACAGCCACGCCGGTCAAGCTCACGACCATCAGGTCTACGCCACGCTGGAAGAGGGCGAGCTGCTGGAGCTGATCACCTCGCTGGGTCCCGAGGCGCTGGTGCGCCTCCGCCGCTACGAGGCTGCCCACGGCCGGCGTGAGCGCGTGCTGGCCGAGCTCGACCGCCGCCTCGCCCGTCCCGCCACCAGGCGACGCGGCTGACCCGACCCGCCCGTCTGAGATCCAGGGCCACCGGACGGCAGCCGGCACGCCGAGCAGGATCCGCCGCCGATACCTTGAAAGATCCGTTGCACGATCGGCGGTGCGCAGGGCGCCTGGATCACCAGCACCCGCTAGCATTCTGCGACCAAAGGAGCTTGTAGGTGGCGCGCGTCTCATACCTTCGTCCTGCGGCCACGCCCGCGCGTGCGGCGCGCAGGACCGGCCAACGGCCGAGCACTGGGCTCGGCGCTTCACCGCGCCGCGGCCGCTACGTGGTCGGGGGCGGAGTCGCGCTCGTGCTGATCGCATTGGGCCTGGCGGCGCTGGCGCTCGCCTCCGCCCGCCCGAGCCTGAGCTCAGATGCCAACGCGCTCGCCCGGGTGGGGATGCCGCTGGGCGGGGGGAGGATCGAGCGCGTCAGCGTTGTCACCGGCCCGCACAGCCGCCCGGTCCCGGTAGAGCTGCGGGGCGATCAAATCTGGCCCCGGCGGCTGATCGCAGCTCACCAGCTCGTCTCGATCGAGGTGCTGGTCCGACGGCCGGGGTCGGTTTCATGGCTGAGCGGACGCACTCAGCGCGTGCGGATGACCCTGATGACTCCCACCGCCAGGCTGCGTGAGCACTACCTGACCCTCGGTGCCGGCCAGCCGCTGCTGCTGCGCTTCCAAGACCCCGTGCAGTCGATCACCTACGGTGCTCCGGGCCAGCTCGTACGCCGCGTGCTGGCGAAGCCCCTGACCGAGATCAGGCTGCACCGGCCCAGCGAGGCAGGAACGATCACCATCGCCGCCGTGCCTCGCCGCTGGGAGAGCTCGGCGCCGGCGGTGGTCAGCTACTTCCCGGCCGGCGCGGCGGCCAGCGCGGTGGCCAGTCCCGCCCCCGGCAGCCGGCTCCTGCCTCACACGCCGATCATGCTGACGTTCTCCAAGAGCGTCCAACAGGCGCTGGGAACGGCGCGCCCGCCGGTGTCACCGACAACTCCGGGGACATGGCAGGAAGTCAACAGCCACACGATCGAGTTCACCCCCCGAAGCTACGGGTACGGCCTGGGAGCGACGGTCACGGTGGCGCTGCCCGGCGGCGTCAGGCTGATCGGCGGTCAGCCCGAGGGAACCTCCAGCAGCGCCACCTGGAAGGTCCCGCCCGGCTCGACGCGGCGCCTCCAGCAGCTGCTGTCCCAGCTCGGCTACCTGCCGCTGAGCTTTGACCCCACCCGCAGCGTCCCATCGACGCCGGAGGCTCAGGAGAACGCGGCGATCCACCCACCGTCCGGGCGATTCATCTGGAAGTACCCGAATGTACCCGACGCGCTGCGCGGCTTCTGGTCCCCGGGCGCCTCGGGAGTGATGACCCAGGGAGCGCTGATGGCGTTCGAGAACGACCACGGGCTCACCGCCGACGGCATCGCCGGCGCTTCGGTGTGGAAGTCCCTGATCAACGCGGCGATCAGCGCCAAGTCCTCGAGCTTTGGCTACAGCTTTGTCTCGGTCAGCCTCAGCGGCCAGAGCCTGAACCTGTGGCACAACGGCCGCACCCTGGTGACCACTCCGGTGAACACCGGGATCTCCTCTCGTCCCACCGCGTCAGGCACCTATCCGGTGTACGAGCACCTGTCGGTGACGACGATGAGCGGCACCAACCCTGACGGCAGCGCCTACAACGATCCCGGCATCCAGTACGTGAGCTACTTCAACGGCGGCGACGCTCTGCACGCGTTCACCCGAGCGCAGTACGG
This sequence comes from uncultured Solirubrobacterales bacterium, assembly GCA_963787535.1. Lineage (GTDB taxonomy): Bacteria > Actinomycetota > Thermoleophilia > Solirubrobacterales > Solirubrobacteraceae > Palsa-465. The sequence goes on along the minus strand of CAWBDB010000005.1, from coordinate 279,841 downwards.
CTTCCCGCAGAGCCTCGGCTGCGTCGAGATGGCACTTGGCCCTGCCGGTCAGGTGTGGCCGTATACGCCGATCGGGACGCTCGTACACGTCGCTTAGGCCGCCGTGGTGAGCACGCGATCGTTTGCCACGATCGCCCGCATCCCGCCCATCGCCAGCGTCGACACCAGTGCGGCAGCCCATGAAGGGTGGCGCCCACCCGCGCCGAATAGCGACCCGCAGTGACCATCGCGCAGACGACCGGCGGAGGGGCCGAGGCCTGGCAGCACGCCCTTCAAGCCTTCGACGACGACCTCCGCCGCCGGGCGGTGGCGGCGAGGACGCGGCGAGCCTATGGGATCGATGCCGGTCAGTTCGCGGTCTGGGCCACGACGGCCGCACTCGATCCGGCGGCCGTGGATGTCCGGATGCTTCGGCGCTACGCCGCCGGCCTGTCCGAACAGGGTCAGGCCCCGACCACGGTGGCCCGCAAGCTGGCGGCGCTGCGGGCGTTGTTCCGGACCCAGGTCGAGCTCGGGGCTCGGGCCGAGAATCCCGCCGAGCTGCTGAGCGCGCCCAAGCGCCCCCGGAAGCTGCCGCGCGTGCTGACGCCCGCGGAGGTGGCGGCGCTGCTCGACCGGATCCCCGTCAGCACGCCGCTGGAGTTGCGTGACCGGGCCTTGTTCGAGCTCGCCTACGCTTCCGGGCTGCGGGCCGAAGAACTCGTCTCGCTGCAGTTGGAGTCGATCGACTTCGACGCCGAGGCAATCCGCGTCGAGGGCAAGGGCGGCAAGACCAGGATCGTTCCTGTGGGCGAGCACGCGCTGCGCGCGATCGAGCGCTACCTGGCCCGGGCCCGGCCGGCGCTGACCGAGGACGCGGCCACTGTGGCGTTCGGAGAGGGGCGGGCGCTGTTTCTGTCCAAGTCCGGACGCGCACTTGGCACCTCGGACGTCCGTCGGCGACTGCGCACCTGGGCGCGCCAGGCGGCGAGCCTCGTCCCGACGCTCGCGGGCGCCCATCCGCACGCGCTGCGGCACTCGTTCGCGACCCACCTGCTGGAGGGAGGCGCGGATCTCCGGGCGATCCAGGAGCTGCTCGGACACGCGACCATCTCCACTACTCAGGTTTACACTCGGGTAGAGTCGGCGCGCCTCAGGTCGGCGTACTCCGGTGCCCACCCGCGCGCCTAGGCCCGTCCTGGGGACGAGATAGTGGAAACCAACGTCAAAGCGATCGAGCTTCGAGATCTCTGGAGGCGCTACAAGGACTCTGGAGACGAGCGTGCGCGCGAGCGCATCGTGGTGGCGTATGCGCCTCTGGTCAAGTACGTGGCCGGGCGGATGAGCTCGGGATTGCCGGCCCACGTCGAGGAGTCCGACCTGATCTCCTACGGCCTCGGCGGCTTGATCTCGGCGATCGAGCGCTTCGACCTGGCCCGAGAGATCAAGTTCGAGACCTACGCCATCACGCGAATCCGCGGGGCGATCATCGACGAGCTGCGCACGCTCGACTGGGTGCCGCGCTCGGTCCGCGCCCGAGCCCGGGAGATCGAGCGGGTGAACATGAAGCTCGAGGCCCGGTTGCAGCGTGCGCCGACCGACGAGGAGCTGGCCGGCGACATGGGAATGAACCTCGGAGACTTCCAGGACGCGCTGCTGCAGATCTCCAACTCGACGATCGTCGCCCTGGACGAGCTGTGGAACGTGTCCGATGCCACCGGCGACCAGGTCTCGCTGCTGGACACCCTGCCCGACCGCGGTGCTCCGGACCCCCAGTCACTGGTCGACCAGAGCGAGCTTCGTGACCAGATCGCCGATGCGATCGCGGCGTTGCCCGAGCGGGAGAAGCTGGTGATCGCCCTCTACTACTACGAGAACCTGACGCTGCGGGAGATCGGGGAGGTTCTCGGCGTGACCGAGTCGCGCGTCTCGCAGCTGCACACCAAGGCGGTGCTGCGCTTGCGCTCAAAGCTCGCCGGCGAGCTGGACTAAGCGGCAGGGCGAAACCCTCCCGGGAGCCGGATGCGGTTATTGGACGGCTGAGGTAAGGTCGCGTCGTTGAGGTCTCACAGAGAGAGGAGTCTGGCATGCACAAGCCCGCGGACCGCATCCGCAACGTGGCGCTCGTCGGCCACCGGGGTAGTGGCAAGACGTCGCTGCACGAGGCGCTTCTGTTCCAGGCGGGCGCGATCAACCGGCTCGGCTCGGTGATCGAGGGCACTACCGTCTCCGACGCCGATGCCGACGAGAAGTCCCGCCAGATGTCGATCTCGGCCGCGCTGGCCTCGTTTCAGTGGCAGGAGCGCAAGGTCAACCTGATCGACACGCCGGGCGACTCGAGCTTTGTCGCCGACGCGCTCGGGGCGCTCCGGGTCTGTGAGTCGGCGGTGTTCGTGGTCAATGCGGTGATGGGCGTCGAGGTCCAGACCACGAGACTGTGGCAGCGGGCGGCCGAGCTCGACCTGGCTCGGCTGATCTTCGTCAACATGCTCGACCGCGAGCGGGCGGACTTCTTTCGCGCGCTGGAATCGCTGAAGTCAGCATTCGGTCAGCACGTGGTCGCGACCGAGATCCCAATCGGCTCCGAGCACGAGGTCTCAGGGGTGATCGACCTCGTCGACATGAAGGCCTACGCGTACCAGGGCACGAGCCCACTCGGTCGCGATGAGTGCGCCGAGGTCCCGATCCCCGAGGAGCTCCTCGACCAGGCGAACGAGTACCGAGAGAAGCTGATGGATGAGGTGGCCGAGAACTCAGACGCGCTGATGGAGCGATACCTGGAGGGCGAGGAGATCTCCCACGAGGAGATCGTCACCGCGCTCAAGGACGGCACCAATCACGGCGCGCTGTTCCCGGTGACCTGCGGGATCGCCACGCGCAACCTGGCCACCAACCGGCTGCTCGACGCGATCGTCGAGGACCTGCCCTCGCCGGTCAAGCACGGCGGTCTGGAGGTGGGGGAGGTGACGCTGGAGCCGACTGAGGACGGCGAGGTGTTCGCGTACGTGTTCAAGACCCGCGCCGATTCGTTCGCCGGGCGAATCAACCTGTTCCGCGTCTACCAGGGGATGATCAAGCAGGATTCGCAGCTGCTGAACACGCGCACCCACACCAAGGAGCGGGTTGGCCAGCTGGTTACCTTCGAGGGCGGCCGCACCCGCCACAGCGACGAGTTCGGGCCTGGTGACATCGGCGCGGTGGCCAAGCTCAAGGAGACCAAAGCCGGAGACTGGCTGGCGGCGCGGGACGAGCCGATCCAGATGCCGAGCATCAAGCTGCCCTCGCCAGTGATGGCATTCTCGGTGGAGCCGAAGAGCAAGGGCGATGAGGACAAGGTGTTCACCGCTCTGCGCCGGCTTCAGGAGGAGGACCCGACCATCGACTTGCACCGGGACCCGCAGACCGGCGAGCAGATCGTCGCCGGGCTCTCCCAGGTGCACGTCGAGGTGGTGGTTCAGCGGTGCAAGGCCCGCTTCGGGGCCGAGGTAAACCTCAAGCCGCCGCGCGTGCCCTACCAGGAGACGATCCGCAAGCCGGCCAAGGCCCATGGCCGCCACAAGAAGCAAACCGGCGGCCGCGGCCAGTTCGGTGACTGCCACATCGAGATCGAACCGCTGGAGCACGGGGCCGGGTTCGAGTTCGTGGACGCGATCAAGGGCGGCGTGATCCCGTCCGGGTTCATCCCCGCCGTGGAGAAGGGCGTGCTGGAGGCGATGCAGGAAGGCACCGTCGCCGGGTATCCGGTCAAGGACCTGCGGGTCCGGCTCTACGATGGCTCCTACCACACCGTTGATTCCTCGGAAATGGCCTTCAAGCTGGCCGGATCGCTGGCGATGAAGCAGGCCCTCGAGCAGGCCGCACCGGTGCTGCTGGAGCCGATCATGCAGGTCACCGTCAACGTCCCCGAGGACACCGTCGGCGACGTCATCGGCGACCTGAACTCCCGGCGTGGCCGTCCGTTGGGGATGGAGCCCGTCGGCGCCGGAATGACCGAGATCAAGGCTGAGGTGCCGATGGCCGAGATGCTCAGCTACGCACCCGATCTGCGCGCCATCACCGGTGGCCAGGGCGAGTTCACGATGGAGTTCCTGCGCTACGAGGAGGTGCCCACGCACCTGGCCGGCAAGGTCGTCGACGCGGCCAGAGCGGGGCGGGAGGCGGTGCGCGCGTAGCTGACGCCGCAGAAGCAGCCGGAACCAGAGGAGGGCGGGACGAGGCGGAGGACGGCCTGACTCGGCCGCGGTCGATCCGCTCTAGGCAGGAACTCCAGCCGCGAGGAGAAAACCGCTGGTACGCTCGCCAGAGCGCCAGCTCGGAGGTAAAAGCGCTGGTACGCTCGCCGTAATGACCACCAGGGACATTCGCACATCGACCCAGGACACCGTCTGCGACGTCTGCGGCCGCACGCTGCTGCGGGGCGAGCAGGCCGATGTCTATCTGGACGGTGCCGCCCGCCGCTCGGTGTGCGAGCTGTGCAAGGACCGGGCGCTCCACGAGGGTTGGGTCCGCGAGGGGACGGTCACCGGCTACGACGAGGCTGCCTCGCAACCCGATCGTCGGCGATCGCTGCTGGGGCGTCTGCTCGGCCGGCGGGAACGTTCCCGGCGCCCAGCGTCACGCTCACCCTGCGTGACGAGCTCGACGGCCACGCCTGGTCGGAGGTCACGATTCCGGACGCTGTTCCGCCCGCCCACGAGGGCCGGGGCGTGGATGCTGTTGCGCCAGCAGACGAGGGGCGGGAGGCGGATGCTCTCCCCAGCCGGCGACCGCCCGGCTGCGGACACTGTCCCCGCAGCCCACGGGGTCCGGCTGTGGATACTGTCCCCTCAGCTCACGAAGGTCCGGCTGCGGACACTGTCCCGCAGCCAACGAGGCCGCGGCCACGGACGCTCGAAGCCACCAAGCCACCGGCTCCGAGCCCGCCTCCGACGGCACGGGTGAGCCAAGCCCTCCCGCCGCGCCAGTTTTCGCCGCAACCCCGGCGCGAGGCAGCTCAGTCCGGCCCGCAGGCGCGCGCAGTCCCGGGAGCGGCGCCACGTGCGGGCGGTGCCCACCAGCGTCGAGCAGAAGGTCGTCTCGGCGGCGGAGCTGTTCAACGAATCCGAGCATCCCCGGACGGTAGCCGGGGTTGCCCGCTCGCTTGGCGCCCCGGATGTCTGCGTGCTGCCCTCCTCGAGCCGCCCCAGCCTGGTCACGCTGGTCGTCTCGTGGGAACTGTGCTGGTATCGCTTCGAGGTCGACCTCTCCGACGAGGTTCCCGGCGTGCGCAGCGCCGGTCAGGGCTACGAGCTGTCCGAGCTGGATCCCGAGGAGCTTCGCCAACGCCGTTGCTGACGAGCACGGCGCGCTGCGGGTCGGCGGCTGAACGCTCACTGGCGCAGCGTCCAATAGCATTCCGGAGGTGATCTTCTGCGTGGTTCCCGGGCGCTCGCGGAGGAGCTGTTCGACAAGCTCACGCGCTACTACGCCGATGATCCGAATGTGGCGGTGATCGTCGACCGCCGCCGGGCCTCGCGCCGCAGCAGCGCGTCCGGCGGCGGCAAGCGTCAGCGTCGCGACCGCCGCCGGCCACGCGTCCCTGGCGAGCTGCCCGAGCTGGCAAGCGATTGACCGCCGCCGAGCGCAGGCTGGTCCTCCACGTCGACGGTGGGGCTCGCGGGCAACCCCGGCCCGGCGGCCATCGGCGTCGTCATCTCCGGGCCGGACGGGCAGGTAGTCGAGGAGGTCGCCGAGCGGATCGGGGTGGCGACCAACAACGTCGCCGAGTATCGGGCGGTGCTGCGGGGGCTGGAGCGGGCCGCCGCCCACGGCGCTCACGAGATCGAGATCGTCAACGACTCCGAGCTGGTCGCGCGCCAGCTCACAGGGCCGCTACAAGGTCAAGCACCCGGCGATGCGCCCGCTGTACCTCGAGGCGCTGGCCGCGCTGCGCGGCTTCGAGCGGTGGGAGGTCCGCAGCGTTCCGCGGGCCGAGAACGCGCAAGCGGACGCGCTGGTCAATGCGGCGCTGGACGACGGTAGCTGAGGCAGAGCCACGCTGAGCGGCCCCCGGGCGCCGACCCAGACCGCCGCGGGTCATCCAGCGCCGCTAACCTATGCTCTCGTGACCGACGCTCTGATGAGCTCAGCGGCCGGCTTCAGGAGACGGCACAGCGCCTTCGCTCCGGCGATCTGGAGCCCGAGGCCACGCTCGCGCTGATCGAGGAATGCGCGCGTCTGGCCTGCGAGGCCAGCGCGCAGGTGGACCAGCGGGCCCGGGCCGCGCTCGAGCCGCTGCCGGACCTTCCCGGTCAGCTGCCGCTGCCGGCGGCGTAGCGTGAACTCGGACGGCCTCGGCTCCGCCGCCTACCCCGAGCACCTGCGAGCCGAGGTCGACCGCTACCTGGAGGGGCTGGCGTTCGGCGCCGACGAGGCCGCAGCCGGCCTGCAGGAGGCGATGCGCTACTCGCTGCTGGCCGGTGGCAAGCGGATCCGCCCGGTGCTGGCGCTGGCCACCGCCGAGGCGATCGGCCGGGAGCCGGCATCGGTGCTGCCGCTGGCCGCGGCGCTGGAGCTGATCCACACCTACTCGCTGATCCATGACGACCTGCCGGCGATGGACGACGACGAGCTGCGCCGCGGGCGTCCCACCTGTCACCGCGCGTTCGGCGAGGACGTCGCCATCCTGGCCGGCGACGGGCTCTACGCCGAGGCCTTCCGGCTGCTGCTGACCGCAGCAGGCGGCCGAGCCGGCCAACCTGCTTCGGCGCCGCCGCCGAGTTGGCCGCGCGCCACCGGAGTCAACGGGATGGTCGGCGGACAGTACCTGGACGTTGCCGAGACCGCCCCGGCCGGGCCCGACGGTCTGCGCCGCCTTCACGAGCTCAAGACCGGCCGGCTGATCGGCGCCAGCATCGAATGCGTGCTGCTTCTGGCCGGGGCGAGACGAACCTGCGACAATCGCCGCTCGTTCAAGACTTACGCCAGTGAGCTCGGCGTGCTCTTCCAGATCGTCGACGACATCCTTGATGTCATCGGATCTGAGGAGGCGCTGGGCAAGCAGCAAGGCAGCGACGAGCGGCTGGGCAAGCGCACCTACGTCACCGAGTTCGGGCTGACGCGGGCGCGCGAGCTGGCGCACGAGTCGCACGATCGCGCCCGTGCCGCATTGGCGCAGGCCGCACCCGCCGGAGCCGAGCAGCTTCAGCAGATCACCGACTTCATCGCCACCCGCAACCCACTGATGCCTGGCCGAAGCTTCTAGATCGCATCGAGCATCCCCAGGACCTGCACGCCCTGACCGATGACGAGCTGCAGGCCCTCGCCCAGGAGGTCCGCGAGCACATCATCGACACCGTGGGCGAGATCGGCGGCCACTTCGGCGCCAACCTCGGCACCTGCGAGATCGCGGTGGCTCTGCACTCGCTGCTGGACTCACCGCGGGACAAGATGCTGTGGGACGTCGGCCACCAGGCCTACCCGCACAAGATCCTGACCGGCCGGCGTGACCAGCTGCCGACGATCCGCAAGTACGGCGGCCTGGCTCCGTTCTGCGCCATCCACGAGTCCGAGCACGACATCATGGGCGCAGGCCACGCCTCGACCGCGATCGGCTACGCGGTCGGGATCAAGGAGGCGATGCGCCGCGGTCACGGCGAGGACGGCAACGTCGTAGCGGTCGTCGGAGACGGCGCGATGACCGGCGGAGTGGCGTTCGAGGCTGTCCATCAGGCCGGCGGCAGCGGCACGCCGATCGTGGTGCTGCTCAACGACAACGGCATGTCGATCGCCCCCAACGTCGGGGCGCTTTCGCGGTACTTCAACCGCGTGCGTCTGAACCCGAAGCTGTGGCACGCGCGCGAGGAGGTCGAGGGCGGCCTGACCAAGCTGCCGGCGGGGATCGGCGCGGCGTTCGAGCGGATCGGACCGCACTTCAAGGAGTCGATCAAGGCCTTCTGGGCGCCGGACATGTGGTGGGAGGAGCTCGACTTCGCCTACATGGGGGTGATCGACGGCCACGACGTTCGCGCAGCTTCGCCGCGCGCTGCGGGAGGCGCTGGCCGCCGAGCGACCGGTGGTCGTCCACTGCGCGACCGTCAAGGGCAAGGGATTCGCGCCCGCCGAGGAGGGCGGCCTCGAGGGCATGGAGGAGTGGCACGCGGCCAAGCCGAAGTCGATCGCGGGACGCCTGCCGGCGACCAAGCCGCTCGGCGGCGGCACCGGCGACTACCCCGCCGCCCCAGTACACGCAGGTGTTCGGCGAGGCGCTGGTGGCGAGTGCCGCCGGGACGAGCGCGTGATCGGGATCACCGCGGCGATGAACTCCGGCACCGGTCTCAGCATCCTCCAGAAGGCGCTCCCCGAGCGCTACTTCGATGTCGGCATCGCCGAGCAGCAGGCGATCCTGTTCGCCTCCGGCCTGGCGCTGCAGGGTTGCAAGCCGGTGGCTGCGATCTACTCCACCTTCCTCCAGCGCGCCTACGACCAGATCGTCCACGACGTCTGCCTGCAGAGTCTCAACGTGGTGTTCGCGATGGATCGCGCCGGACTCGTCGGCGACGACGGACCCACGCACCACGGCGTGTTCGACATCGCCTATCTGCGCTGCCTGCCGAACATCGTGCTGATGGCCCCGCGGGACGAGGCGATGCTCGTGCACATGCTCCACACCGCGCTGAGCCACGACGACGGGCCGGTGGCGCTGCGCTACCCGCGAGGCGAGGGGGAGGGCGTGCCGCTGCCCGCCGACCCCGCCAGGTGCCGATCGGCACCGGCGAGATCCTGCGCGAGGGCTCCGCTGACGGCCGTGGGGCGGTGGCTCTGCTCGGCTACGGCAGCGGCGTGGCCAAGGCTCTGGAAGCGGCTGAGATCCTGGCCGAGCGAGGGATCTCGGCCACAGTCGCCGACGCACGCTTTGCCAAGCCGATCGACGCCGGCCTGGTCGCCCAGCTGGCCGCAGAGCACGAGCTGCTGGTGACCGTCGAGGAGGGTGTCCTCACCGGCGGGTTCGGCTCCGGGGTGTGGGAGACCCTTTCCGACGCCGGACTGGCCGCGCGGATCCTGCGCGTCGGGCTCCCCGACCGGTACGTGACCCACGGTGCACCCGCGCGGCTGCACGAGGAGGTCGGCTTCACCGGCCCGCGGATCGCCGACCGGGTGCAGACGGCGGTCGCGCAGGCCAGCAGCGTCGCACCGTAGAAGGATGACGGGCGGCCGTCCTGGTGAGCTCCCGCTAGCTCCCGGCTCTCCAAAGAGAACGGCCCGCTTGGAAGCGGGCCGTTCCCGGAGGAGAGAGGTATGTCTGCGTTTGATCGCTGGCGAGGAACGTCGTGCGTACATGGTGATCGCAGCTCGCCGATCCCCGTAGTGTGAGCCTCGATCACGTACCGTTCCCGGGCGTGAAACGAGTCCGGATCGACAGCCTGCTCTCCCGATCGCGGCGTGTTCGCCTCGCGAGCGCGGGCGGCCGCGTCCGTGCTCGCGGGGACGTGCTGCTGCTGCCCGAGCGTCGGCGGGCGGAGAAGCCGGGCCAGCTGGTCCCCGAGGACGTCGAGGTCGAAGTCACGCAGCCCCAGCCCTATGTCTCCCGCGGCGGCGTCAAGCTGGCCAATGCCCTCGACAGCTTCGGGCTTGAGGTGGGGGGTACGCAGGCGCTCGACGTCGGCGCCTCGACCGGCGGCTTCACCGATTGCCTCTTACAGCGCGGCGCCCAGCACGTGGTCGCGCTCGACGTCGCCTACGGAGAGCTGCACTGGCGCCTGCGCGGCGACGCCCGGGTGACGGTGCTGGAGCGGCGTAACGCTCGCTGGCTGGATGCCGGGGAACTCCCCTACCGGCCCGAGCTGATCGTGCTCGACGTGTCGTTCATCTCGCTGACCAAGGTGCTGCCGGCGGTGCTTGCCTGCGCCGCAGCGCGGTTTGACTGCCTGGCGATGATCAAGCCGCAGTTCGAGGTCGGGCGTGAGCACGTGGGTAAGGGCGGGGTGGTGCGCGAGGCCGCCTGGCGGCGGCGGGCGCTGGTGGCGGTGGGGGAGGCTGCGGGCGGGCTTGGCAGCGTGGTCCTGGGTTACGCCGGCTCGGGCCTCCCTGGCCCCAAGGGCAACCGGGAGACGTTCGTGTGGCTGGCCGAAGGATCCCGCGGCCGGGGCGTGAGCGACGTTGGGCGAGCGGCGGCCGAGGTGGAGCCGGTGAACCCGCCCCAGTGGCGACGGTGTTCACCCACCGGCGTCCGGCGGAGACTGCCCCGGCGCTGCAGGAGCTGGCGCGCTGCGCGCATGCGGCAGGGACGATGCTGCGGTTCTCACCAACGGAGACGAACAAGCACGGGCTCGCACCGGCGCCCGGGCTCGAGCTCGACGCGCCCATTCGTGCCGATGTCGACATCTGCTTCGCGCTCGGCGGCGATGGCACGATCCTCACCGCGCTGCGCACCTACGCCGGCACCGGCGTGCCGGTGTTCGCAGCCAACTTCGGGGAGATCGGGTTCCTGGCCACGGTTGATCGGGACGGCTCGGGATGCGGCTTCGAGCAGGCGTTCGCGGGGGAGTTCGAGGTGCTGTCGCTGCCGGGGATCTCGCTGTCCGGGAGCTCGCGGGGAATGGCTGGCGATCAACGACGTCTCGATCCACCGTCAGCCCGGCAAACGCGTGGCCGATCTCTCTTACGCCGTCGGCAGCTACGAGATCGGCCGGGTCCGTTGCGACGGGCTGGTGGTCGCTTCGCCCGCGGGCTCCACCGGGTACAACCTGGCCAACGGCGGCCCGGTGATGGCCTGGGGTGTGGCCGGGTTCGTGGTCTCGTTCATCGCCCCTCACTCGCTGACGGCGCGGGCGCTGGTGGTGGCGCCGGCCGACAAGCTGACGATTGGCAACCGCTCCCAGGAGGAGCCGGTCGACGTGACCGTCGACGGGCGGCCGGTGTGCGTGCTCAACCCCGGCGAGGGGATCTCGGCCCGGTTCGTCGACGACCAGGGGCATCTGGCCCAACTCCCCGGTGCGACCTTCTATCAACGGTTGCGGGAGAAGTTCGGGCGGCTGGCCAGCGTGCAGTAGCGGTGTCCGTCGTCGCCGGCTGGTAGACCCTTACCGATGCTGCATGAGCTTCGCGTCGAGAACCTGCTGCTTATGGAGCGGGCTGAACTGCGGCTCGCGCCCGGCCTCAACGTCGTCACCGGGGAGACCGGGGCGGGCAAGACGCTGCTCGCGCACGCGCTCGACCTGCTGCTCGGCGGCCGCGCCCGCCACGGGATCGTGCGCCAGGGCGCCGTCGAGGCCTACGTTGAGGGCGTTTTCTCGCTTCCCTCCGCGCTCGGCGGCGACGTGGGTGAGCGGTTGCCAGACGACGCACAGGAGGTCGTGCTTGCTCGCCGCGTCTGGCCCGACGGGCGCACGCGGGCCTACGTCTGCGGCCGGTCGGCTACCGTCGCCGACCTGCGGGAGCTGGGCAGCCGCCTGCTGGCCTTCTACGGCCAGCACGAGCATCGCAGGCTGATGCTCGGCTCGGCGCAGCTCGAGACCCTCGACGCGCTCGGCGGCGACGAGCAGCGGGCGCTGCGGGGGCTGATCGCCGGCGAATACGAGCGGGTGCGCCGGCTGCGCGTCACGGATGCAGGAGCTGGAGAGCCTGGCCGGCGCTCGCGAGCGCGAGCTCGACCTGATCTTGTTCGAGCTCGGGGAGATCGAGGCGGTTGGCCCCGAGCGTGGAGGAGGAGGCCGAGCTGTCGCTGGAGCGCGACCGGCTGCGCCATCAGGAGACGCTGCGGCTCGCCGCGGCCGCCGGGGCCGAGGCAATCTCACCGCCGGAGGGTTTCGGAGTCGGCGAGCTGCTGGCCGGGGTGGCCCAGCAGCTGGACGCGGCAGCGGCGATCGATCCGGCGCTGGCGGCTCTCTCAGAGCGCGTGCTGGGGATCCGCTTCGAAGCTGAGGACCTCGCTCGGGAGCTGCGCGGCTACGTCGAAGGAGTCGAGGGGGCGCCGGGACGCCTGGAGGAGGTGGAGGAGCGGCTGGCGCTGTTCACGCGCCTGCAGCGCAAGCACGGTGGATCGATCGTCGAGGTGCTGCGCCACGCCGAACGCTGCCGCGCCCGTCGTGAGGAGCTCGAGCATGCCGACGTGGCGCTCGATGCTGCCCAGCAACAGCTGGCGGCGGCGCAGGCGCAGCTGGACCAACTCGGCGCAGAGCTGAGCGAGCGCCGGCGGGCGGCCGCGCTCGAGCTGGCCGCCGGAGTTCGCGAACGTCTGTCGGAACTGGCGCTGGCCGATGCCCGGTTCGAGGTGCAGCTCCGGCCCCGCCCGGAGGGATGCGGTCCCACCGGCGCCGACTCCGTCGAGTTCTCGATCGCACCCAATGCCGGTCTGCCCGCCGGCCCGCTGCGGGAGATCGCCTCGGGCGGCGAGCTCTCACGCGTGATGCTGGCGCTGCTGAGCGTCGCCCACGGGCGCGGCGTCGTGACTGCGCAAGGGAGGATTCCGCCCCGGACCGGCCGGAGCAGCCGCTGCTGGTCTTCGACGAGATCGACGCTGGGATCGGCGGCCACACCGCGCGTGCCGTGGGCCAACACCTGCGCGAGCTGGCCCACGGCCGCCAGATCCTGTGCATCACCCACCTGCCCCAGGTCGCGGCACTTGGCGCGCGACACTTCACGATCGTCAAGGACAACACCGCCCCGGCGCGTACGAGGGTCAGCCAGCTGGAAGGCGACGCTGTCGTCGCCGAGTTGGTCCGGATGCTGGGAGCCGGGGGAGAGGATCGTGCCGCCAGCCAGCATGCCCGCCAGCTGCTGAGGGCCGCATGAGCGGAAACGGTGGCTCGCGAGCCTGAAAGTGCGGGCTGCGGCAGCGCAGTGGAGATGGCGTGAGGGGGATACGGGGCGCGCGAGCTGAAGGCAGTCCTGTCCGTCGCCACCGCTACGGTGAGGAGGTCAACTACACTCGAGGATCGATCGATGGCACCAGACCCGCGACGCGCCGCGACTAGCTCCGCCGGGGAGACCCGGTTCATCTTCATCACCGGCGGGGTGGTATCGTCGCTGGGTAAGGGCATCGCCGCCGCCTCGATCGGGCGGCTGCTGGTCGCGCGGGGTCTCAGCGTCCAGCTGCAGAAGTTCGATCCCTACATCAATGTCGACCCCGGGACGATGTCGCCCTACCAGCACGGTGAGGTGTTCGTGACCGAGGACGGCGCCGAGACCGACCTCGACCTGGGCCACTACGAGCGATTCACCGACGCCAACACGAACCGCGCGTCGAACGTCACCGCCGGCGGTATCTACAACACGGTGATCCGGCGGGAGCGCCGCGGGGACTATCTCGGGGCCACCGTTCAGGTCGTGCCGCACATCACCGACGAGATCAAGCAGCGGATCAGGCTGATGGCCGACTCCAGCGATGTCGACTTCGTGATCACCGAGATCGGCGGGACCGTGGGTGACATCGAGTCGCTGCCGTTCCTGGAGGCGATCCGCCAGTTCCCGGTCGACGTCGGGCGCCGGCGGTGCATGTTCATCCACCTCACCCTCGTCCCCTACATCGGGCACGTCGGGGAGCTGAAGACCAAGCCGACCCAGCACTCGGTCAATGAGCTGCGGCGGATCGGTATCGCTCCGGACATGGTGGTGTGCCGCTCGGAGTCGATGCTCTCGGCAGAGATCCGCCGCAAGATCGCGCTGTTCGCCAGCCTGCATGACCAAGCCGTGGTCTCCGCCTACGACGTCCCCGACATCTACCGGGTCCCGCTCGTGTTCCGCACCCAGGGAGTCGACGATTACATCCTGCGCGAGCACTTCGGCCTCCACGCGGCCGAGCCCGACCTGCGCGGGTGGGAAGAGATAACCACCCGCTTCAGCCGGGTCAGCCGCAACGTGAGGATCGCGCTGGTGGGCAAGTACGTGCAGTTGGAGGACGCCTATCTCTCCGTGGTGGAGGCCCTCAAGCACGCCGGCGCACACCACGGTTGCCGGATCGAGATCGACTGGGTGGACTCCGAGACGGTCGATGACACCAGCGTGGCGGCAAGGCTGCAGAGCGCAGATGGGATCCTGATCCCAGGCGGCTTCGGCGGCCGCGGCTTCGAGGGAAAGATTCGGGCGGCGCAGATCGCGCGCGAGCACGGCGTCCCCTACCTGGGCATCTGCCTGGGGATGCACGTGGCGGTCAGCGAGTTCGCCCGTCACGCGGCGGCGATGGAGGGCGCGAACTCAACCGAGATGGATCCCGAGACCCCGTTCCCGGTGATCGACCTGCTCCCCGAGCAGAAGGAGATCGCCGACATGGGTGGCACGATGCGCCTTGGCGCCGATCCGGTGAAGCTTCACGAGGGCACCGTGGTCCGGGATCTCTATGCGGAAGCCGTCATCTACGAGCGCCACCGTCACCGCTACGAGGTCAACAACCACCTCCGGCGCCGGCTGGAGGCGGCGGGGCTCGTCTGCTCGGGCACCTCTCCCGACGAGCGCCTGGTAGAGGTGATCGAACTCGATCGTTCGGCGCATCGGTTCTTTGTCGCCTCGCAATTCCACCCCGAGTTCAAGTCGCGGCCTGAACGCCCGGCACCGTTGTTCCGGCAGTTCATCGGGGCGGCTCTGGCAGCGGCGGGCGACGAGGTCCCGCGTCCGAGCGAAGCCGTCGAGGCCTCGCGTGCCGAAGAGGTCCCGGGTCCGAGCGAAGCCGTCGAGGCCTCGGGTGCCGAGGAGGTCCCGCGTCCGAGCGAAGCGGGCGGGGTTACGCGTGCCGGCGCGCCGTGAGGCGGACCACCGGCGCCGAACGCGAGCAACTTCACTTGACCTTCGACGCGCTCTGCCGCATCGAGAGTCCGTCCGGTCGTGAGCGCCGCTGCGCAGATTGGGTGTGCCGGGAACTGCGCGCGATGGGAGTGAACGTCGAGGAGGACGATGCCGGCCCGCGGGCCGGTGCGGACGCCGGAAACCTGGTCGCACGGATTGCCGGCCGGAGCGAGCGCGCATCGGTGATGCTGTGCGCGCATCTGGACACGGTGCCGCCGACGGCGCCGATCGAGCCTGAGGTGATCGATGGCGGTTGGCGTAATGCCAACCCGGGCATCCTCGGCGCTGACAACAAGGCGGCCGTGGCGGTGCTGGTGGAAGTGGCTCGCCGCCTGGCGGGCGCGCCGGAGCCGCCCGAGGTGGGGCTCGAGCTGGTGTTCACCGTGTGCGAGGAGAACGGGCTCCACGGGGCCAAGGCATTGGACATCTCACGCCTGCAGAGCCGCCTTGGCTACGTATTCGATCACGCCTCGCCGATCGGCGAGATCGTCACCGCCTCGCCCACCTACCACCGGTTCGCGGTCGAGCTGCGAGGCCGGGCCGCCCACGCCGGGATCCGGCCTGAGGACGGGCGTAGCGCCATCGCCGCTGCCGCCAACGCGATCGCCGGGCTTGGCCTCGGGCGCTTGGACGCGGAGACCACCGGCAACATCGGCACGATCGACGGGGGGACGGCCACGAACGTCGTCCCCGAGCGCTGCCGGGTACAGGGCGAAGTCAGAGGCCACGACGACGTCCGCGTCGAGCACGTCCTGACCGAGACGATCGACCGCTTCCAGGATGCCGCGGATGCTGCCGAATGCGACCTCGACGTCACCGTCGAGCGGATGTTCCGCGGCTATCGCACCCGGGCTCGCGCGCCGCAGGTGCTGCTCGCGGAGCGGGCGCTGACCGCGTGCGGCTACCAGCCGCGCCAGATCGTCACTGGGGGTGGCTCTGACGCCAACGAGTTCGAGTCACGTGGCCTGTCGTGTACGAACCTGGCCAACGGCACCGAGCGTAATCACGAACCGGGCGAGCGGGTCAGCGTGGACGCGCTCGAGGACATGCTCGAGGTGGGCCTGGCGCTGCTGGCGGAGTACGACTTCAGCGAGGTGCCTGAGAGATGAGGGCAGCGTTCGAGTCGCTCGGAGCCGAGATTGGTTTCCGGGGGAAGGTCATCCGCGCCGGCATCGAGCGCTTCCGTCACGACGATGGGGAGGAAGTAACCCGCGAGAAGGTCTGGCACCCCGGCGCCGTCGGCATCCTCGCCGTGGACGAGCGGCACGTGTGGCTGACCCGACAGCCGCGGGAGGCAGCGGCCGCGACGGCCTCGCTGGAGGTGCCCGCGGGCAAGCTCGATGTGCCCGACGAGCCGCCCGAGCAGACGGCACGGCGCGAGCTGGCGGAGGAGATCGGCAAGCAGGCATCGGGTTGGCAGGAGATCTTCTGCTTCTACACGAGCCCCGGCTTCAGCGATGAGCGTGTCTGGCTCTACCTGGCCACGGATCTCTCCGACACGACCGAGACGGCGGCGGCCGAAGAGGATGAGCGGATCGAGATCGTGCCCTGGCCGCTGGGGGAGCTCGAGGGTGCGATCTCCGAGTGCCAGGACTCCAAGTCGCTGATCGCGCTGCTGTGGCTGGGTAACCGGCGGGCCTCACAGCGGTGAGCTGCCATGTTTAGCCGCGGTGGAGGTCGTGGGACCGGGGCAACACCCGTTTCATCACCGCTGGTAAACAGGAACGGGTGCGCTCGGCCCCGAATACCGGCTCATGCCTACAACCGAGGCCGCCCCTCCCGCACGCCGGCTGACCGAGCTGACCCTTGACTTCATCGCTTATCTGGAGCTGGAGCGGGGTCTGAGCCGCAACACGCTCGAGGCCTACCGGTCCGATCTCCAGCAGTACGGCATGTTCCTGGAGCGGCGTGGTCGGGATCCGCTCGAGGTCGCACCCCAGGACCTGGCGGCGTTCGCGTCCGAGCTCGCGGCCGGTCGCGAGGGAAAGCCGCCGGTGGCGCCGGCAACCATGCAGCGGAAGATTGCCTGCCTGCGGTCGTTCTACCGGCACCTGCGCCGCGAGCAGATCCTGGCCGAGGATCCAACCAGCGAGATGCGCCCGCCTCGGTCGCGTGCTCGGCTGCCCAAGGTCCTCAGCCGCGACGAGGTCGCGCAGCTGCTGGCCCAGCCGCGGGGACGCGGCCCGGCTGCGCTCCGCGACCGCGCGCTGCTGGAGACGATGTACGCCTGCGGTCTGCGCGCCTCGGAGGTGATCGCCTTGCAGCTGTCGAGTCTCCACCTGGAGGTCGGCATGCTGCGGGCGCACGGTAAGGGGGCCAAGGAACGCCTGGTCCCCATCGGCAGCAAGGCGATCGAGTCGCTGCAGGCGTACCTGAGCGATGCGCGCCCGCGGCTGGTCGGCCTGCGCGAGGAGTCACGTGTGTTCGTGAACCTCCGCGGGGGCGCCCTCTCCCGGCAGGGCCTGTACAAGATCGTCCAGCGTCACGCCAACAGCGCCGGCCTGGCCGAGCGGATGAGCCCGCACACCCTGCGCCACAGTTTCGCTACCCACTTGCTGGCCGGTGGCTGTGACCTGCGTTCGCTGCAGGAGATGCTGGGGCATGCCGACATCGGCACCACTCAGATCTACACCCACCTGTCGCCCGATCAGCTCCGAGATGTCTACTTCGACGCCCACCCCCGCGCCCAAATCGGGCATCGGGACTGAGGATTTGAATGGGGATCACGCGGCTGGACCAGGCGCCGACGCGGTCCTACGATCTCGGTCATCTGCGGGGCCGGTGGACCCTGCTGGGCGAAGCCGCCGGCAGCGTCTCGATCGGATTGCGGCGGATCGAGATCGCCCCCGGCGCCTGGTCAACCCCCGCCCATGAGCACGGGCGCGAGGAGGAGATCTTCTACGTCCTCGCCGGCGAGGGTACCTCTTGGCAGCGCGGCGCCACGACGGCGATCGGCGCCGAGGACTGCGTCGTCTACCTGCCCAGAAAAGGCGCCCACACTGTCCATGCCGGGCAGCCAGGGCTGGATCTGCTGGCCTTCGGAACCCGCCATCACGACGAGGGGATGCGCCTTCCGCGGCTGGCGATGTCGCTGCTGGGCAACCGCGTGGTCGACTCCGGCCCCGGGTCGGTCGACGGCAACCCGATCCAGTTCGCCCGTGAGTCTCAGCTGGGCCCTCCCGTCTGGCCAGCACAACCCGGCCCCAGGCCCTCGACGATCGTCAATCTCTCCGAGGTGCCCGCCGACACGCTGAGCCGCGGGCGCGTGCAGCGCATCCGGCGCAACCTCGGTCGAGCCGCCGGCTCGCTGCAGACCGGCCTGCAGCACGTGGAGGTGGCCCCGGGCAGCGAATCGACGGCCCAGCACTGCCACTCGCTCGAAGAGGAACTGTTCGTGATCCTGGAGGGGAGGGGGGTGCTGGTGCTCGACCACGAGGAGACCCCGATCGCCGCCGGTACGGTGATCGCCCGCCCGGCCGGGACCGGGGTGGCCCATGTCCTGCGGGCGGGGGAGCCGGGGCTTCGATATCTGGCCTACGGAACCCGCGATCCGGGGGACCTCTGCTACTACCCCCGCTCAGCCAAGGTCGCCTTCCGTGGCGTCGGTGTCATCGCCCGCCTGGAGCAGCTGGACTACTGGGACGGAGAAGACTGAGCTCCGCCCCACGGCCCACCGGCCCGCTCGCATCCCACGCCTCCCATGGTACCCCGCCGGGCTGGCAGAATCTCGCCGTGCTTCGCTCGCTCGCGCACCCGCTGCTCGCCCTTACGGTGCTGTGCAGGTGCAGCCATTTCCCCGCCCGCCTCGCAGCGTGAAGCGGAGCGCCGCCTCCGACGTGGCATTCTCCTTAACCCGGCGTCCGCGGCGGCGGGAAGGTCCCCCGGTGCGGTGAGACGCGCGTTCGTGATCGTGCTCGACGCCTGCGGGGTCGGCGAGCTTGTGGATGCCGCCGGCTACGGAGATGCCGGTGCCAACACGCTTGCCCATCTGGCCAACGAGGTGAGCGGGCTGCGACTGCCGGTGCTGGCGCGGCTGGGGCTAGGATCGATCCTGCCGCTGGAGGGAATGCCCCCGGCCCGTGAGCCCGTGCTGCATGGCCGGCTGCACGCCCTCGGCCCGGGAAAGGATTCCACCGCCGGACATTGGGAGCTGATGGGAGTGGTCATGCCGGGCCCGATGCCCACGTACCCTCGGGGCTTTCCCGAGGAGGTGATCGCGCTCGTGGCTCAGGTCAGCGGCCGCACGGTGATCTGCAACCGCCCCTACAACGGGCTCGATGCGATCGCCGATTTCGGTGCCGAGCATCTGCGCACGGGTGCGTTGATCGTCTACACCAGCCAAGACTCGGTCCTGCAGATCGCCGCTCATGAACGACTCCTTCCCGCCGAGGCGCTCCACGAGGTCTGCCGCCAGGTCCGCGGCTGTCTGTCGCCAGAGCACGCGGTTGGGCGGGTGATAGCGCGTCCCTTCACTGGCGAGCCGGACCGCTTCCAGCGCACCACCGGCCGCCGTGACTACTCCGTGCCGCCGCCCACGCGAAGCTACCTGCAGGAGCTGCAAGATGACGGGATCCCCGTGCACACGGTGGGCAAGGCCGGTCAGCTGTTTGCCGGTGCCGGCATCGACGTCCAGCACCCCGGGGCCACCAACGAAACGGCGTTGGCCTGCACCACGGAGCTGCTCCGGGAGCTCGACCACGGGCTGGTGTTCACCAACCTGGTCGAGACCGACCAGGTCTACGGGCACCGCCACGACGCCGCGGGCTTCCATCAAGCCCTGCAGGTGATCGACCAGGCGGTCGGGAAATGGCTGGCGCTGCTGGGCGACGAGGACCTGCTGGTGCTGAGCGCCGATCACGGCTGTGACGTCACCGTGGAGCACACCGACCACACTCGGGAGCATGTGCCACTGCTGGGCGTGTTCGCCGGTCACGGCTCACGTCGGCACGACGGAGCGATGGCCGACGTCGGCGCGAGCGCGCTGATGTGGCTGGCGCAACGGCGCGCGAGCCTCCCAGGCGAGCCGTTCGTGGGCCGTCCGGGTGGAGTTGGCGATGCCCGAGCTGCCTGAGGTCGAGACGATCCGTCGCCAGCTGGCGCCGCACCTGTGTGGGCGAACGATCGAGTCGGTGGAGATCCTGGACCCGCGGTGGACGCGGCCCGAGCCCCCGGAGCCGGTGCAGCAAGAGCTGCAGGGCGCGCGGGTGCAGGCGGTCTCTCGCGCGGGCAAGTATCTGATCTGGGAGCTTTCGGGGGAGCGCCACCTGGTGATGCACCTGCGGATGACCGGGTCGCTGCTGCTCGATCCGCCAGCCGAGCCTGCGCACACCAGAGTGCGATTCTGGCTCGACCAGGCCCATCATCTGGCCTACGCCGACCCGCGCCGGTTCGGCACCGGCCATCTACTGCACGGCGTGGCTGCGCGTGAGGCCTATCTGAACGCGCGGATCGGGGTGGAGCCTTTCGCCTCGGGGTTCACCGTGGAATACCTACGGCGCCAGGCGCGGGGGCGCAGCGCCCCGGTCAAGGCGTTCCTGCTCGACCAGCGCAGGATCGCCGGGATCGGCAACATCTACGCCGACGAGGCACTGTTCCGGGCCGGGGTGCACCCTCTCCGTGCCGTCGGGCGTCTCACCAGCGTCCAGTGGGAGCGTCTGCGGGTGGCGGTCGAGGCGGCGCTGGCGGCCGGGATCGACGCCAAGGGCGCGAGCATCGACGACTTCCGCCATCTCGACGGCACCCGCGGATCCTTCCAGGACCGCCTCCTGATCCACCTGCGGGCGGGCCAGCCGTGCCTGGGCTGTGGGCAACCGGTACGCAAGATCGTCGTCGCCGGCCGGGGCACCTACGTATGCGAGCGCTGCCAGCCGCGGCCGCGGCCGCCCCGGCGACCGCGGCACACCGCCGGGCCCCGGTGAGAGCGCTCCTACGTTCCCTTTAGCCGGCGCTTCGGTTCTCGCCTCAAGGTGAGCGCGATGGCGAGCCGACCAGCAGGGCGATGAGCGGGCGCCGCCCGCCGCTCAAGATCACTCGCCGGACTGCGCTGGGGTCGGCGGCGCTCGCCGGCACGAGCCTGCTGCTGAGCCCTCCCGCGGGACTGGGGGGCGTGGTCAAGGCAGACCCCGCGATATTCAGCCGCGCCGTCGGGTCGCTCAGCGGTGAATCGCCCGAGCTCGACCCCGGCCGTTCGTTTGCCCTGGTCGGACTGCAGTGGGCCGGTCCCGCCGAGGCCCGGATCGAGCTGCGTGCCCGGGGCCGCGGCGGAGACTGGAGCCGGTGGACGGTGGCCTCGATCCGCGGGCATGGTCCCGACTGGCAACGCGCCGCTGGCCCGCTGTTCGGCGAGCCGATCTGGCTAGGCGATTCAGAGCTGGTGCAGCTGCGCAGCTCCGGGCCGGTGTACGGCGTGACGCTGCACTTCGTTGCCGACGAGGACGCCGGCGCCGCAACCGCCGGTCTACCGCTGGCCGGCCCGGTTCTACCCGCGGGCCCGGGGCAGCCTCCGATCATCGCCCGGGCGGCCTGGGCGCAAGGAGCCCGGCCGGCGGTGGCGCCGAGCTATGGCCTCGTGAAGCTGGCGTTCGTGCACCACACGGAGAACCCGAACGGATATGGCCGCGGTGAGGTGCCGGCGATGCTGCGGTCGATCTTCGCCTACCACCGCTATGTCCGCGGCTGGGAGGACATCGGCTACAACTTCGTGATCGACGCCTTCGGGCGGATCTGGGAGGCCCGCGCGGGCGGGATCGATGAAGCAGTTATCGGAGCGCAGGCCGGCGGCTACAACGCGGTCTCCACCGGGGTGGCCCTCCTGGGCAGCTTCATGACCGCAGTGCCGCCTGCGGCCGCAGTGGCTGCGCTGGAGCGCTTGCTGGCCTGGAAGCTGTCGCTGCACGGTGTTCCCGTCGGTGGCCGGGTGACGGTCGTCGTCGATCCTGCTGACGCGTTCTACACGCCGTTCGCGCCGGGCGCCCACGTGTCCCTGCCGCGCGTTGCCGGCCATCGCGACGGCGACTCCACCGACTGCCCCGGCAACGCGCTGTACGCACGGCTACCGGAGGTGCGCCGGCGAGTGGCGACGCTTGCCGGCACCCCTGCAGTGCTCACCCTGGCGCGGGCAACCGCTGTGGCCAGCGCCGGGGTCCCGATCGAGCTCTCCGGTCATCTGGTGCGGCTGGGGGGGGCGCCGTTGTCCGGCGCGAGCGTAGAGGTACAGCGCGTAAGCGCCGCCGGCGCGAGTACGATCGCCACGGCAACGACGGCGGCGGATGGCTCCTGGCGCGCGGCCGTGGAGCTGTGGCACGGCGTGCTGCTGCGGGCGCTGCACCGCCGGGCGCCGGCCGCCGTATCAGCGGCGACGCCCGTCACCGTGAAAGCTGACGCTCCCGCGGGCCGGACGCCGGCGTTCCGGCAGGTTTAGGAACTCGGGGCGAGCAGCTCCCGCAGCCGCCCGTTGCGGTCGGCCGCGACCAGCTCGTCCAGTCCGCCCAGCGTCTGCTCGCCGATCACGATCTGCGGGAAGGTAGCCATCCCGGTGGTGCGGGCGAGCTCGGCGCGCCCGTCCGGATCCTTTGCCAGATTGACCTCTGCGTAGCTGACTCCGCGCCGGCTGAGGAGGGCCTTGGCGGTTCCGCAACGCGGGCAGGTATCGGTCGTGTACAGGGTGACTTGGCTCATGACTTCAGAAAGTATAGCAAGGGCGGGACCGTGCCTGGTTCGGTGAAGACCGACGCGATCGTGCTGCGCTCGATCCGCTACGGCGAGGCTGACCGGATCGTTCACCTGTACACGCCTCACCGCGGCCGGATGAGTGCGATCGCCAAGGGGGCGCGTCGTGCGCGCAGCCGCTTCGGGGCGCGCCTGGAGCCGTTCTTCCACGTCCGCGCGGTGTTGCACGAGGGTCGCGGCGAGCTGCTCACCGTCACCGCTGTCGACACCGTGGCCGCGAATCCCCGGCTCCGGGACCACGCAGCGACGCTGGATGCCGCCGCTCGTGCCTGCGATGCCGTCTCGCGTCTGTTCGAGACCGGCGATCCGCACCCGGCCGTGTTCCGGCTGCTGGCCAACGAGCTGGCGCTGCTCGACCGGGACTCAGACCAGGCGCGACCGGGCAACGGCTTGGCCTTCCGGTTGAAGCTGCTGCTGGCGGCCGGGATCGTGCCCCAGCTGGCGGCCTGCGCCTCCTGCGGGGAGCCCGAGCACCTGCATGGCTTCTCCGCCGCCGCCGGCGGGGTCGTCTGCAGCGCGTGCGAGGCGGCCGCATTCCCGCTCGACCGAGAGTCATATGGGTTTCTGGTCGCCGCGCTCGGAGAGCCGCTGGCGGGGGCGCCAGAGGCCTCCGACCGCGCTCTGCGCCAGGCCGAGCGCGCGATCAACGAGACCGCCGAGCACCATGCCCATGTGCGTCTGCGTTCGCTGATGGTGAGGGGCTGAGGCCGCTGATGGCCTAGTTCCGGCCGGCGGCGCCGCGGGGAGCGGTCACCTGAGGCTGGGCACTCACGGCGCAGGCAGCCTGACAGGGCTCTAGTCGTGCCGGTGTCAGAATCGTGACTGTGAGCGACGCAGGCCCGATCACCACCCGGCAGCACCCGAGCGGTGAGGTCGCCACCGGGTTCGCTGGGCGCATCCGCGAGCGGGAGGAACGTGAGCTCTCGCCCTCGGCGACGCGCTCGTACCCAGCACGGCGCCAGCGAGCCGAGCCTGACTGCGGCTTGCGGACCCCATTCCAGCGCGACCGTGACCGGATCGTTCACTCCAAGGCCTTCCGACGCCTCAAGCACAAGACTCAGGTGTTCGTCTCGCCGGTCGGAGACCACTACCGCACCCGCCTGACCCACACCCTGGAGGTAACCCAGGTTTCACGGACTGTCGCGCGGGCGCTGCGTCTGAACGAGGATTTGGTCGAGGCGATCGGGCTCGGTCACGACCTGGGGCATCCGCCGTTCGGCCACATCGGAGAGGAGGCGCTGCACCGTTGCCTGGTGGAGCGATTCGGAGCCTCGTTCCGGCATCACGAGCACTCGCTGCGCGTGGTCGATGAGCTGGAGCGTGACGGTCAGGGGCTGAACCTCACGGGACCGGTCCGGGACGGGATCGTCAGCCACTCCGGGCGCGCGCAGCGACCGACCACGCTCGAGGGCCGGATCGTGCGCCTGGTCGACCGGATCGCCTACATCAACCACGACATCGACGACGCGGTGCGGGCCGGTGTGCTGGACGCCGAGGAGCTTCCGCGCGAATCGATCCAGATCCTTGGATCCACCGGCCCCCATCGAATCGATGCGCTCGTGCACGACCTGGTCGAGAGCTCGGATCGCCGGGGTGACATCGTCCAGGGGGAGCCTGCGGGTGCGGCGATGGCGGAGCTACGGAGCTTCATGTTCGACCACGTTTACCTCGGGCCGGCGGCGCAGCGGGAGAAGCGCAAGATCGAGTTCGTCGTGCAGACCCTGTTCGATCATCTGTGCACGCACCCGCAGGACATCCCGGCGTCGATACCCGCCGGAGATCTCGCCCGCCGGGTGACCGACTACGTGGCCGGCATGACCGACCGCTTCTGCGTGCGGGCGTTCGAGGCGATCAGCACACCGGCGGCGTTCACGCCGTGAGCCGCTACACCCCGGACTCCCGCGACCGGGTGCTCGACGCGGTCGACATGGTCGCGCTCGTCTCGGCTCGGACCGATCTGCGCCGTGCCGGGGTGAACAGCTACTTCGGCATCTGCCCCTTTCACGACGAGCGCACCGGCTCGTTTCACGTCAGCCCCGATGAGAAGCTCTACCACTGCTTCGGCTGCCAGGCGTCTGGAAACCCCTTCGACTTCGTGATCGAAACCGAGGGCCTGGACTTCAAGGGAGCCATGGAGGTGCTGGCCGACCGCTTCGGGATCAAGCTCGAAACCGAGGACGAGGATCCGGCCGCGGCCTCGCGGCGCGCCCGACGCGAGCGCCTGTACGGGCTGCTCGGACGCGCAGCCGCCTACTACGCCAGATATCTGTGGGAGGGGCGCGAGGCGGCTTCGGCTCGGACGTACCTACTCGGACGCGGTCTCGCCGAGGAGACGCTGCGCGAGTTCCGCGTCGGTTATGCCCCCAGTGCGTGGGATCGCATCCTCACCGCCTCGCGCAGCGCCGGCTTCAGCGACGAGGAGCTGCTCGCGGTGGGCCTGGTCCAGCGCTCGGCCAAGCAGCCCGGTCAGGTCTACGATCGCTTCCGGGAGCGGGTG
The DNA here is from genome assembly GCA_963787535.1 of uncultured Solirubrobacterales bacterium. Taxonomy (GTDB): domain Bacteria; phylum Actinomycetota; class Thermoleophilia; order Solirubrobacterales; family Solirubrobacteraceae; genus Palsa-465. The sequence continues at coordinate 254,880 of CAWBDB010000005.1, read as the reverse complement.
ATGTTCCCCTCGGCGGATGCGCGCGGACGTGTGCGCGGGTTCGGGGCGCGGGCGATGCGGGAGAACCAGCCTGGACCGAAGTACCTCAACACCTCCGACAGCGAGCTCTACCACAAGCGCGCCCAGCTGTTCGGGATCGATCTCGCCCGCGCCAGCGCCGCCCGTGCCGGCAGGATGATCCTGGTCGAGGGCTACACCGACGTGCTCGCGCTCCACCAGGCGGGGTTGCGGAGCAGCGTTGGGATCATGGGTACAGCGCTCACCGAGGAGCAGGTCCGCGAGCTGGAGCGGATCGTCGGCACGCTGGTGCTGTGTCTGGACGCTGACCGCGCCGGTCAGGAGGCGATGCTCCGGGCCGCGCGCCTGACCGCGGCCAGCAAGCTGGAGCTCCGGGTGGTTGCCCTCCCGGAGAGCAGCGATCCTGCCCAGCTGATCGAGCGTGAGGGTCCCGACGGGCTGCGCGCGCGGGTGGAGAGCTCGGTTCCGTTCCCGGTCTTTCACGTCGAGCGGATCCTCGACCGAGCCGATCTGCGCAGTGCCGAGGGCAAGGACCGGGCCATCGACGAGCTGCGCCCGGTCCTGGCCGAATTGCCGCTCAGCGTTCAGCGCGACGAGTTGACCCGTCGGGTGGCGGCCAGCCTGGAGCTGACCGAGGTCCGGCTGGCGACGTTGCTGGCCCGCGGGGACAGCGGGCAAACAGGGACAGCCGGGCGGGGTGCCGGCGCAGCCGGGCAGCCGGCCGTCGCTTCGGGAGCAGCGGGCGCCTCCCGCAGCGCAGCCCCGTCATCGGCGCCGGGTCTTCCCGGCCGTAACGAGGTGCTGCGCAACGAGCAGAGCTTTCTCGCCCTGTGCCTGGCCTTGCCCACGGCCGGGGCCGCGATGCTGTCGGAGATCGAACCCCGAGCAACTGCTCACCAGCGAGGTCCTTCGTCGTGCCGCCCGCCACCTGGCTACGCGCATCGACGCGCCGCTGAGTGAGCTTCCGGACGGCGATGAGCAGCTGGCCGCTGCCGTAGGTGAGCTGGTCGCGCTGGCGGGGCGCGGTAACTCACCCAGCGAGGAGCGGCTGCAGCACGCCCGGCTGGTCCTCGAGCACGCGCGCCTGGAGCGGGCGATCGCCGGAACGCGCGGGCGCGGCGGGGGCGGCACCACCGAGCTGGCCCGCGAGCGCGAGCAGGTGTTGGCGCAGATCCACCGGGTGGTGGCGCGAATGGAGCGTGCGCTGTAGCCCGACCGCGGCGGTAGCACCCCCCGCCTCAGCCAGCTAGCGGCGCGAACAGATCGACGACGTTGCCGTCGGGATCCTTGGCCTGCGCGTAGCGCTGCCCCCAGAACGCGTCCCAAGGCTCCTTGTGAGCCTGCCCGCCAGCGTTGACCAGCTCGAGGTAGAGCCGGTCGACGTCCTCCGGAGAATCGCACCGGAAAGCCGCAGCGACGCCATGGCCTCCCGTCGGCGGTGACCAATTCGGCGCGAAGGATCGGATCGACTCCTGGGTGTCGAGCATGAAGCGGATCCCCTGCGGCAGTGTCGCCTCAGCGTGGCCGTGACCCTCGGGGTCAGGGTCGGCCGGAAACTCGAGTCCGAGTCGTCGGTAGAAGTCGATTGCCTCGTGGATGTCGGAGACGATCACGCCGACGGCGTCAAGGCGAGGCATGGGGGAGGATGATCGCACAGGCGGAGACTGGCTTGGCCGCCCCGGACCGCCGCTTGGTGGCCAGTGCAGCTACATTTACGAAGCCTGGCTTGAGCCCGCGCCACACCATCCGGGGTAACTCAATTGGCAGAGTATTCGGCTGTTAACCGAAAAGTTGTGGGTTCGAGTCCCACCCCCGGAGCTTCGTCAAGCTGACATCGGATCCAGCCCATGAAGCTCTACGTCTGCTACGGAACCTGGAAGCCCGCGCCACGCCCGGGCGGGCATCCTTGCGGCAGGGCCTACCACGCGCTGGTCGATGCCGGCCATCAGCCGGAGGTGATCAAGACCTACGGGTTGGGGATGCTGCCCGAGCCGCTGAACTTCAGCCCCGGCCGGCGTGAGGTCAAGCGGCTGACCGGCAATCACTGGGTCCCGGCGCTGGTCACCGACGATCAGCAGGTGGTGCAGGGATCACGTGAAATCGTCGACTGGGCGCTGGCGCATCCGGCTTGAACGAAGCGCCTCTCACTCGCCGACCTGCAGCGCTGGGAGGATCACGGCGCAACCTGGCGCGCGGTGGAGGTCGACGACGAGTCCGTGGTGCTCGAGCTGTGCACCTGCTACGGCGAGCCGATGGAGATGGCCAAGAGTCGTGAGCAGGGGGTGATCGAGCACGTACGCAATCAGCTCAGCCGCCGCTGAAGGCCAGCTGCTCCACAAACTCGGCGGCACGGGTGGCGCCGTCGTGTTCGGCGGCCCAGTCGGCCAGCGAGCTGGCTTCCGCCGCCACCCGCGGCGACTCCAGCAGCCGCCGCAGGGCCAGGCGCAAGCTGCCCGGCGAAAGCAGCCGCCACGGCAGCCGCACGCCGACACCGGCCCAGTCCGCGCGGGCAGCGTTCTCGCCCATGTCGCCGGAGTGAGGGACAGCCAGCACCGGCGTGCCGCAGGCCAGCGAGCGCATCAGGGTGCCGTGACCGGCGTGGCTGATCACCGCCGCGCAGCCGGGCATCGTGCGGGAATACGAGATCCAGTCGACCAGCCTGCAGTTGGCGGGCACCGCAACCGGGCGGATGAGCGGCTTTCGGTTGGTCGCCGCCAGCACGCGCACCGGCTCGCGGGCCAGTCCCCGGAGCGCGGCCCGCAGCAGCTCGTGCTCGGGGTCCTGGGCCGTGGAAACGCCACCAGCACCAGCGGATCGTCCCCCGGCGGTGGGTCAGTTCGTGGTAGGGCGGCTCCCAGAGCAGCGGTCCGACGACCTGCACCTCCTCGGGCCAGGAGCGCGGGTACTCCAGCTGGGGAAACGTCGCCACCAGCACAGCCGCTCGCTGATCCCGCCGTGCAGGCCGCTCAATGGCGCCAGTCCCAGCTTGGCGCGGGTCTCGTTCAGCTCGCGCCGTCCCTGGCGCAGGCCCGCCTGCGACCGGGCGCTCGAGGCTGCTCCACAGCGCCCGGCCGGTGCCCGTGCGCGGCAGCCGGGCCCCGAGGGCGTACGGCGGAGAGCCCGGGGGCGCTGGTGGGGTGCACGTGGGGGATCAGCGTGGCCACCGGCACCTCCTCCAGCTCGCCGGCCAGCGCCGGCGCCAGCGTGAGGATGTCGTGCACGACCACCGTCGGGTCGAGCAGCGCGGATTGCCTCGCGCGTCTGCGGGACGGCGCGCGACGACCGCCTCGTAGGGCTTCAGCGGCCGCTCGCGGGTGGGGAACACCGGGTACTCCGGCGCGGCGACGAACCCATGCCGGCCGCCTCGACGGGCTCCCGCCACCGCTTCCAGGTCTCGAACGTGACCTCGTGGCCGCGGGCCACCAGTCGCGCGCCGAGCGCGAGCATCGGAAACGCGTGGCCCGGCGTCGCCGAAGGCGCCGAGGAAGATCCGCAGCGGCGCGGGCTGGACGGTGGGGCGAGCCTGTCCTGGCGCAGCGCCCGGCGCGCCGCTCAAGCGGCGAGCTCGGCCAGCGCGCGCAGCTGCTCGATCGCGTCCGGCGCGGTGAACGCCATCGGCGTGATCATCAGCGTGCCTACGCCGGCGTCGCGGAAGGCGGCCAGCCGGTCGCCGACGACCTCCCGCGGGCCGCACAGCGAGACCATGTCGATCAGCTCGTCGGGGATCGCCTCGCCGGCCTCGCTCCTTCTTGCCCTCCAGGTAGAGGTCCTGGATCTCCTCGGCCGCCTGCCTCGAACCCGTAGCGCTGCACCAGGTTGTTGTAGAAGTTCTGCTTGCGCGAGCCCATGCCGCCGATGTACAGCGCCAGCACCGGTCGCATCAGGTCGCGGGCCGAGCGCGCGGTCGTCGGAGACGTAGGCGTTGACGGTCGGGGCGATGTCGAACCCGTCGAGCGAGCGCCCCGACCGGTCCGCGCCCTCCTGCAGCAGCCGCGCGGAACTCGGCCACATGCTCGGGCGAGAAGAAAGTGGGGATCCAGCCGTCGGCGATCTCGCCGGCCAGGGCTGTGTTCTTGGGACCGATCGCCGCCAGGTAGATCGGCATCCGCTCCTGCAGGGGCGAGATCATCAGCTTCAGCGCCTTGCCCGGACCGTCGGGCAGCGGCAGCTCGATCGTCTCGCCGTGGTACTCGACCCGCTCCCGACGCCAGCGCCATGCGCACCACGGTCGACGTACTCCCGCGTGCGCTGCAGCTGGCGGGCGAAGCGCTGGCCGTGCCAGCCCTCCGCCACCTGCGGACCGGAGGAGCCGATCCCCAGCATCATCCGCCCGCCCGACAGCTCGTCGATCGTCGCCGCCGTCATCGCCGTCATCGCCGCGCTGCGCCCCGGCATCTGGAAGATCGCCGAGCCGAGCTTGATCCGGGAGGTTCCGGCGGCCAGCCAGGCGAGTACGGTGGCGGCGTCCGAGCCGTAGGCCTCGGCCGCCCAGACCGAGTCATAGCCGAGCCTCTCGGCCTCCTGGACGACCTGCAGCTGATCTCCTGGTCCCATGCCCAGGCCCCAGTAACCGACGTGCACTCCGAGCTTCATCTGCAAGGTTCCTTTCGCGCCAGGAGATCGCTTGAGGGCCGACGCTGGCCGCGGCTAAGGTGGCTCGCGCCTGCCTGCGGCGAGCGAACCCTATGCGAGAACGATCCCGAGCGACACTGGGCCGACCTGCGAACGGCGATCGATCTGCCTGCCCCGGGCGACGCGGATCGCGATGCTCGAAGGAATCGCCGACCAACGAGATCATCGTCGGCGCCTACCAGGATGGCGACGGGATCTGCCCGATGCTCGCCGCCCACCGCGCCGGCGGGCGCACGAGCTTCATCTCCTTCGCCGAGGCCTGGGACCGCTTCGCGTTCCGGGACACCGCGTAGCCGTCAGGCGCGCCGGGCCACCGAGCGGGAGCTGCTGATCCTGCGCACCCACCTGGAGGCGAGCCTGCTGGAGGACGAGGCGCCGGCCGTCGATCTGGGCGCGGCGATCGCCGAGCACCGCCAGCTAGCGTCAGCAGCGCCGGCGAGCCCGGGTCGGCCTGGATCGCGCGTCGTGCGCCGCTCGACGACTATCAGCGGCTGCGGCGCGGCTGCGGCCCGGCCCGCCGACTGGGCAGAGCACGAGAGCCGCTCGCGTCACGCCGGCGTGCGAGTCCTCGTCGGCGCAGCCGCCGAGCGCTCGCCGAAGCTCTCCACCGCCGCGGCAGGCCCGTGAGCCGGCCACGCCAGCCGCGTCGCCCGGCGCACGCCGGCGAGGACCGCGGGGCCGCGCACGCCGTGAGAGGATGGCCAGGATGACGCCCGGCTTGAGCTGCGCGGAGCGATCGAGCCCGGCTTCGAAGAGGTCCTGACCCCCGACGCGCTCGAGTTCGTCGCCGAGCTCGCAGCGCGAGTTCGGGCCTCGCCGCGCGCGAGCTGCTGCGGGCGCGCGCGGACGCCGGCGCGAGCGGCTTGGCGGCCGGGGAGGATCGCTCGACTTCCTGGCTGAGACCCAGCGAGATCCGCGACGGGGACTGGAAGGTCGCGCCGACCGCCCGCGGACATGCAGCAGCGGTGGGTCGAGATCACCGGGCCCACCGACCGCAAGATTGACGATCAACGCGCTGAACTCGGGCGCGGACGGGTTCATGGCCGACTTCGAGGACGCCAACGCGCCGACCTGGCGCAACATGGTCGACGGGCACATCAACCTGCGCGACGCGATCGACCGCACGATCACCTACGACGGCTCCGATGGCCGCCACTACGAGCTGCGCGAGGATCCCGCGACGCTGCTGGTCCGCCCGCGCGGCTGGCACCTGCCCGAGCGCCACCTGCTGATCGACGGCGAGCCGATCACCGGGGCGCTGTTCGACTTCGGCCTGTACTTCTTCCACTGCGCGCCGCGCCTGCTAGCCGGCGGGCTCCGGCCCGTACTTCTACCTGCCCAAGCTCGAGTCCCACCTCGAGGCGCGGCTGTGGAACGACGTGTTCTGCTTCGCCCAGGACGCGCTCGGCATCGACCGCGGGACGATCAAGGCCACGGTGCTGATCGAGACGCTGCCGGCGGCGTTCGAGATGGACGAGATCCTGTACGAGCTGCGCGAGCACTCCGCCGGGCTGAACGCCGGCCGCTGGGACTACATCTTCTCGGCGATCAAGTGCTTCCCCGACCGGCCGGAGATGGTGCTGCCCGATCGGGGCGCGGTGACGATGACGGTGCCGTTCATGCGCGCCTACACCGAGCTGCTGGCGGCCACCTGCCACCGCCGCGGCGCCCACGCGATCGGCGGGATGGCGGCGCTGATCCCCTCGCGCGGCGACGAGGAGGCCAACGATCAGGCGCTCGAGGGGGTGCGCGCCGACAAGGAGCGCGAGGTCGGCCAGGGCTACGACGGCAGCTGGGTGGCCCACCCCGATCTGGTGCCGGTGGCGCGCGAGGTGTTCGAGCAGGGGCTGGACGGCGCGCCCCAACCAGCTGCGAGCGCCAGCGCGACGACGTCCAGCGTGGGCGCCGACGAGCTGCTCGACCTGGCGGCCACGCCGGGGGAGGTCACCGAGGCGGGTCTGCGCACCAACGTCAGCGTCGGCTTCCAGTACCTGTCGTTCTGGCTGAGCGGCCGCGGCGCCGCCGCGATCAACTCGCTGATGGAGGACGCCGCCACCGCCGAGATCTCGCGCACCCAGATCTGGCAGTGGGTCCGCCACGGCGTCCGGCTCGACGACGGCCGCGCGATCACACCGGAGCTCGTGCGCCAGTATCCTCGACGAGGAGACGGCGAAGATCCGCGCCGAGGTGGGGGAGGAGACCTGGCAGGCCGGGCCGCCCGGTCGGAGACGAGAGAGATCTTCGAGCGGGTGGCGCTGTCGCGAGCCGCTGATCGAGTTCCTGACCCTCGCGCCTACGAGCACCTGCCCTAGGGCGCCTGCCATGTCCTTGTCAGCACCGAAGGCGCATCACACGCTGAGCGCCCCGGTGACGTCGTCGAAGGCGTTCACAGTTCAGCCCAATGCTCAGCGCAGGGCCCCAACGGGTAGCTGTCGAACCAGGTTCTGATGGACATCCCGCCGACGATCAGGTCTGCCCGCACGAGCGCCTCCAAGGCCGCGCCCGGCTCGCGTGAGCCGTCGGCCGGGCCCGCGGTCGACGATGATCGTCAGCTCGTATTACCAGCCGCAGACCGGGGGCCTGATCCGGTGGATGATCTCGTCGCGGATCCCAGCGCGAGCACGCCGCTGACCCCCCGGCGCATCGTCTTCGGAGCGGTGTTCATCGTCGTCGCCTTGAGCGGGGCAGTACTTCCTGCTGCCCAAGCTCGCCGGCCTCCACCAGACCTGGGGGCAGCTACGCCACGGCGATCCCGCCTGGCTGGCCCTCGGCGCGGCCCTCGAGATCCTGTCGATCAGCGGCTATGCGCTGCTGTTCGGAACGGTTTTCGGCCGCGGCAGCCCTCGCATCGACTGGCGGGCGAGCATCCAGATCCCGCTGGCCGGGATTGCCGCGATCCGGCTGCTGGCGGCGGCCGGGGCCGGCGGGGTTGCCGTCAGCGCCTGGGCGCTCAGCCGGGCGGGCATGTCCAGCCGGACGATCGCCTGCCGGATGGAGCCAGCTACGTGATCCAGTACTCGGTCTACCTGCTCGCGCTCATCATCTGCGGCTTCGGCCTGCGGCAGGGCGTGTTTCCCGGCAATGCCCCCTTCCTGCTGACCACGGTTCCGGCCCTGCTGTGCTGCGGAGCGATCGCCCTGATCGCGGCGATGGCGCTGGTTCCGGGGGACTTCGAGCGACGCGCACGCAAGCTGGCTCAGGGTGGAGGACGGGTCGCCCGGCTGGCGGCGCGTTCGGTTCGGCCCCAGAGACCTTGGGCTCGGGCGTGCGCACGGCGGCCGACCTGATTCGGGAACGCCGCTTCGGGCTGCTGGGCGCGGTGGCCTACTGGGGCTTCGACATCGCTGTGCTCGGCGTCAGCTGCCGCGCGTTCGGAAGCGTCGTCCCGGTGGCCGTTCTGGTGATGGCGTACTTCCTGGGCACGCTGGGAAGCCTCCTGCCGCTGCCGGGGGGGATCGGAGGGGTGGAGGGCGGGATGATCGGGGCGCTGGTCGCGTTCGGGATCCCGGGCGGCCAGGCGGTGATCGGCGTCCTGGCTTACCGGGCGATCTCATTCTGGCTGCCGACGCTGCCCGGAGTCGCTGGATATATCGCGCTGCGCTCAACGGTACGGCGCTGGCGTGCGGAAGACCAGGCGACCGTCGCTCGCTGAGCACGGCCGGCGGGGCAGAATGTCGTTCCTCACAACTCCAGGAGAGGATGCATGAACTTCGAGCTCTCAGACCGCGCGACCGGACTTCCAGCAGCGCCTGCTGGCGTTCATGGACGAGTGCGTGTATCCAGCCGAGCCGGTGTGGGCTGGAGCAGGTGCGCGCGGCTGACACCCCGCACGTCCACGCGCCGGTGATCGAGGAGCTCAAGTCCGAGGCGCGGTCCCGGGGGCTGTGGAACCTGTTCCTGCCCGACGAGGAGCACGGGGCCGGGCTCTCCAACTGCGACTACGCCCCGCTGGCGGAGATCATGGGCCGCACGAAGATCGCCTCGGAGGCGTGCAACTGCTCGGCGCCGGACACCGGCAACATGGAGGTGCTCCACCAGTTCGGTAGCCCGAGCAGAAGCAGCGCTGGCTCGATGCCCGCTGCTGGAGGGCGAGATCCGCTCGGCCTTCGCCATGACGGAGCCCGACGTCGCGTCCTCGGACGCGACCAACATCGGCCATGCGGATCCAGCGCGACGGCGAGGAATACGTGCTCGACGGCCGCAAGTGGTGGACGACGAACGCGATGCATCCACAACCTGCGGATCCTGATCGTGATGGGCAAGACCGACCCGCAGGCGTCGACCTACCGCAGCAGTCGATGGTGCTGGTCCCGATCGACACCCCGGGCGTGGAGGTCAAGCGCAGCCTGCCGGTGTTCGGCTACCACGACACCGAGGGCCATGGCGAGCTCGAGTTCAACGACGTGCGCGTGCCCGCGGAGAACATCATCGCCGGCGAGGGCATGGGCTTCCTGATCGCCCAGGCGCGGCTGGGACCGGGACGCATCCACCACTGCATGCGGGCGATCGGCGCCGCCGAGCGTGCGCTGGAGCTGATGTGCGAGCGCGCTGACGCGCGGGAGACGTTCGGCCGGCCGGTGGCGCAGAACGCCAACATCCGCGACTGGATCGCCGAGTCGCGGATCGAGCTGGAGATGGCGCGGCTGCTGGTGATGAAGACCGCCTGGCTGATGGACACTGTCGGCAACCGCCACGCGCGGATCGAGATCTCCGGAATCAAGTTCGCGGTGCCCGAACATCTGCCTGCGGATCGTCGACCGGGCGATCCAGGTCCATGGCGGCGGCGGCGTGTCCGACGACTTCCCGCTGGCCGCGATGTACGCCGGGCCTGCGCACGCTGCGGCTGGCCGACGGGCCCGACGAGGTCCACAAGCTCTCGCTCGCCCGCCAGGAGCTCCGCCGCCAGCGTGAGCATCGCGGCTGCGTGAGCCGGACGGTCGGGCGTCACCGTCCATCCCGTTGCGCGACGTGCGCGAGCCCGCTGAAGGCGCTGCGGGACTGGGCGGCCGCGCACCGACACCGAGCTCGTGCAGGTCGGCGGCGGCGCCCAGCAGGAGGTCGCGCCGGCCGGAAGTGCGGCGAGCTGCGAGCTGGTGGTGGCGATCGGCGGCGATGGCACCGCGCTGGCGGCCATCCGGGCCGCGGCGCCGGCCGGCCGTCCGCTGCTCGGCGTCGCGTTCGGCTCGCTGGGCGCGCTCACGAGCGTGTGCCGCCGACCGGCTCGCCGACGCCCTCGAGCGCTTCGCCGCCGGCGACTGGCAGCCGGTCGAGCGCCCGGCCCTGACGCGTGCGGCGGGGAGAGGAGATGCTCCTGGCCTACAACGACCTGGCGGTCATGCGCCGCGGCGAGGGGCAGGTGCGGACGCGGCGTCGAGCTCGACGGCGAGCTGTACGCCCGGCTGGCCGGCGACGGCGCGGTCGTGAGCACGCCGATCGGCTCGAGCGCCTACACCCTGGCCGCCGGGCGGCCCGCTTCTCGCCGCCGGCGCCGACGCGTTCGTGCTCACGCCGCTGCCGACCCACGGCGGTCGTGATCCCGCCGCTGGTGGCCGGCGGCCGACTCGAGGCTCGTGCTGGAGCGTCGATGGCGGCTTCGGCGGCGCGCGGCTGGAGCTCGACGGCCGGATTGCCGGCGAGCACGAGGGGCCGCTGGAGGTGGGCCTGCGGCCCGGGCGCGGCCACGCTCGTAGGATTGGGGGAGCGGGAGCCGTTCCTCACCGGCCTGCGCGAGCGCGGGGTGATCACCGACAGCCCGCGGATCCTGGCCGAGGACCTCCGGCACGTGACCTGAGATCTACAGCATGGACGCCGCCAGCGTCGCTTCAGGTCGAGCGCCCGAGAGCTCCCGCTCGTAGACCCGGTAGCGGACCGAGATCCGGCCGCCCATCGCCTCCAGCGCGCGGTTCATCGCCGTGTTCGTCTCCAGAATCCAGCCGGCGACTGCCGCTCTTGCGCCGGGTGCGCTCGGCGATGTCGAAGTGCTCGATGTACAGCGCGGCGGCGACCCCGGTGTGCTGATACTCGGGCATCACGCCCGAGGAACCCGATCCGGACTCGGTCGATGATCCGGCCGCGGTTGAGGAAGTGCCACCATCCGAACGGCAGCAGGCGCCCATTCATCCGCGCCAGCACCTGGTTCATGTCCGGGATCGTGATCGCCACCGCCGCGGTCTTGCCCGTCGATCTCGGCGACCATGAACCAGTCGCGGTCGAACACGAGCTGGAAGTTGAGCGCCTCGTGGTCGAGGTCGGCCTTGGTGTAGGGGACGAAGTCCCAGTTCTCCGACCAAGCCGCGTTGTAGACCTTGGCGAACTCGTCGAGCTCGCGGCGCAGGCGCACGGCGGGACATCTTGCGGATCCGTACACCGTGCTCGGTCCGCGGCCTTCTCGGCGATCTCCGGCAGGAACTCCATCATCCCGCGTGTAGCGGTCGGTGAAGTGCAGGTCCCACATGAACAGGTCCATCGCCTTGGCCATCCCGGCCCCTCCAGCAGCCGCGGGTAGTAGGGGGGGTGCCACGGCTGGCGGAGGATCGGCGACCGATCGAAGCCCTCGATCAGGATCCCGCTCTCGTCGTTCATCGTGAAGTCCATCGGGCCCACCAGCCGCTCCATCCCGCGAGCGCGCACCCACGCCGCGGCGGTTTCCAGCAGCGCGTCCAGCACCTCGGGATCGTCCTCCAGCTCCAGAAGCCGAAGTTGCCCCAGCGGCTGTCGTGCTGGGTGTTGAAGGCGTCGTTGACCTGCGCGGTGATCCGGCCCACCACCCGGCCCCGCGGCGGGCCAGGAAGTACTCCGCCTCGCCGTGGGTGAAGTACGGGTTGAGCCTGCGGACCAGGAACGCGTAGCGCTCGATCTTCAGCGGCGGAACCCAGGGCGTCGCCGCATGCAGCCGATAGGGCAGGGCGACGAACTCCCGGAGCTCACGCGGCCCCCGGACGGGTGTGATCTGCACGCTCATCGCGGGAACGGTATGCGATCCCGGCCGCCGGAAAGCGGCTCGCGCGAGCCCGAGGCCTGTTGTCTGCTCGTGGCACGAGTTGGGTAGCCTGCAAGCGGGGCCTGTGCCGATGGACGAAAACAGGCGGTGTGTCCTCGCCCGATCGGTGGGGCGGTGAGCGACTCGTCTCCCGCGCGGTCGGCGGCGTCGCCCGCCGCGTTCTCGCGCGGGTGCCCAGGCGGACCTCGACGCACGGGACACGGATTACATCCGGGAGACGCTCCCGGGGCTGTGGATGCTGGCCAGCATCTACTTCCGCGCCGAGGTGCGCGGTCTTCACCACATCCCCGGGAGGGACCGGTGCTGCTCGTGGGCAACCACTCCGGCGGGATGATGGCGCCCGACCTGTTCGTGTTCGTCCTCGCTTTCAGCACCCACTTCGGGGTCGAGCGACGCTTCTACCAGCTCGCCCACAATGGGGTGGTCACCGGTCCCGCGGGGCCGCTGGTGCGCCGCTACGGGACCGTCGCGGCTGATCCCCGCAACGCCGAGCTGGCCTTGCCCAGCGGGGCCGCCGTGCTCGTGTATCCGGGCGGCGACTACGAGGTCTTCCGTCCCAGCTGGGAGTCGAGCCGGGTCGACTTCGGCGGCCGCAAGGGATTCATCCGCCTGGCCCTGAAGTTGAGGTCCCGATCCAGCCGATCGTGTCGATCGGCTGCCAGGAGACCGCGCTGTTCCTGACCCGCGGCGAGCGTCTGGCCCGACTCGCCGGCCTCGACCGGCTGATGCGGCTGAAGACGGCGCCGATCATGCTCGGCCTGCCGTTCGGGCTGATGCCGGGCGTCTTCGGCCACATTCCCCTGCCGGCGAAGATCAGCATCCAGGTGCTGCCGAAGATCGACCTGCGCGAGCACTATGGCGAGGATCCCGACGTCGATCAGATCTACGACGATGTGATCGACCGCATGCAGGACGTGCTCACTTCCTTGGCCGAGGAGCGCCGGCTGCCGGTGATCGGATGAGGATCGAGGAGTGCGTCACCATCGCCGCGCCGCGCGAGCGCGTCTGGGAGCTGATCTGCGACCCGGCGCTATACCCAGCGCTGCTGGACTGGGTGACGAGCTTTGAGCCTCACGATGGCGACCGGGAACCCGGGATCGGCGCCCGCTACGAGATGCGGGTCCAGGTCGGCTCGGCCGATGTCGGCGGGGTGGTCGAGATCGTCGAGTACGATCCGACGTGCGACATCGTCTGGACCAGCGTCACCGGCGTCGAGCAGCGGGGACGTCTGCGACTTCGTCAGGAGTCGGGGGGCGAGACCAGGCTGACAATGCGGATCTCCTATGGAGCTCCCGGGGCGCTGCTGGGCACGCTGGCCGAGCTGCTGTCCGTCCCGCAGGTCGGCGCCAGCGTGAAGCGCAGCCTGGAGAACGTCAAATGGGAAGCCGAGGGCGCACCGCGACCCGCGACCGGCGGTCCGGGCATCCCGCAGCGGCTCGTGCACGAAGCGGAGAACCTCGGCATTCTCGCTCGGTCGGGGATGATCGCTCCGATGCGCCCCGACCGGCTGGCCCGGATCGCGCTGCTGGGCGCGCGCTGGGGCGCCTCGCCGGCGATGGGAGTGCTGGCCGGCGCCGCGCGCCACCCGAACCGGCCGATGATCATCGATGAGCTCGGAACCCTGACCTACCGGCAGGTCGACCGACGCTCCGACGCGGTGGCCCACGGGTTGAGCGCTGCGGGGGTGCAGGCCGGAGATCGGGTTGGATTGATGTGTCGGGATCACCGAGGATTCGTGGAGAGCGCGTTCGGGGTGGCCAAGGTTGGCGCCGACGTGCTGCTGCTCAACACATCCTTTGCCGCCCCCCAGCTGACCGAGGTGTGCCGGCGGGAGGAGGCGGCCGCGCTGATCTACGACGAGGAGTTCTCCGAGCTTGTCGCCGAGGCCGGTCGAGACCGTCTGCGGTTCGTGGCCTGGCATCAGGGCGAGGCCGCCGATGCGCCCACGCTCGGGGCGCTGATCGAGGATGGCGAGGGCGCGCCGGTGGCCCCTCCGAGCCGCACGGGCCGGGTGACGATCCTCACCTCGGGCACCACCGGTACTCCCAAGGGCGCCTCGCGCGGGAGCACGCCGATGACTCTCGATCCGGCGGCGTCGCTGCTCGATCGGATTCCGCTGCGCGCGGGTCATGTGGTTCGCATCGGGGCGCCGCTGTTCCACGCCTGGGGATTCTCGAACTTCGCCCTGGGGATGGCGCTGGGGTCGACGTTCGTGCTCCGCCGCCGCTTCGATCCCCGGCAGTGCCTGGCCGACATCGCCCAGTACCGGTGCCAGGGGCTGGTCGTCGTTCCGGTGATGCTCCAGCGGATCCTCGCACTCGACCAGGAGGTCCGGCGCCGCTACGACCTCACCTCGCTGCGAGCGGTCTGCTCCTCGGGTTCGGCGCTTCCGGGCGATCTGGCGCTGCGCTGGATGGATGAGTTCGGAGACAACCTCTACAACATGTACGGCTCCACCGAGGTCTCGGCGGCGACGCTGGCCACCCCCCGGGACATGCGGCGGGCGCCGGGGACCGCCGGCAAGCCGGCCCGAGGGTCGATCGTCAGGCTCTACGACGAGCATGGTCGCGAGGTGCCCCAGGGACAAACCGGGCGCATCTTCGTCGGCAACGCAATGCTGTTCGAGGGTTACACCGGAGGCGGCGGCAAGGACCAGGTCAACGGGTTGATGGCTACCGGGGACGTCGGACGGTTCGACGAGTCCGGCCGGTTGTTCGTTGAAGGTCGTGATGACGAGATGATCGTCTCGGGCGGTGAGAACGTGTTCCCCAAGGAGGTCGAGGACGTGCTCGCCGCCCACGAGGCGGTGGCGGAGGCCGCGGCGATCGGCGTCGAGGATGAGCAGTTCGGGCAACGCCTGCGCGCGTTCGTGGTGCCGAGGCGGGGCCGGCAGGCAGCCGCGAGTGAGCTCGAGGTGGCGCTCAAGGACCACGTCAAGGCGAACCTCGCTCGCTACAAGGTCCCGCGGGAGATCGTGTTCCTGGACGAGCTGCCGCGCACCTCGACGGGGAAGGTCCTCAAGCGTGAGCTGGCCGAGCGTGAGGACTCGGCGGCCACCGCCTAGCCTGGCCAAAGCGAGGCTCTATGCGGGGGCGGCGGCGGCTTCGAGCCCCGCGATGTCGATCTTCTTCATCTGCAGCATCGCCTTCATCACCCGCTCGGAGACCTCCGGGTCGGGATCCCCGAGGAGCTCAGGGAGCCGTGCCGGCACCACTTGCCACGAGAGGCCGTAGCGGTCCTTGAGCCAGCCGCAGGGTCCCTCTTCGCCGCCCTCGCTCAGACGGCTCCAATACTCGTCGACCTGATCCTGCGTGGCGGCGCTGATCTGGAAGGAGATGGCCTCGCTGAACTTGTACTCGGGTCCACCGTTGAGGGCCAGGAACCGCCGGCCGTCGAGCTCGAACAGAACCGTCATCACTGAACCGGCGGGTCGCGGGCCGGCTTGGCCGTAGTGGGTGACGCTGATGATGCGGGAGTTGTCGACGATCGAGGTGTAGAGCTGCGCGGCCTCCTCACCTTCGTGGTCAAACCACAGGCAGGGAGTGATCGTGCTCATGAGGGCTCCTTCCGGGGGAGAGAATGCTTGAAGCAGAGACGGTTACCGGGGCTGGAAATCATCGCCAACGCGAAGGCAAACTCGCTCATCAAGCGGCCCTCCTGGCCAGAGATCCGCCCGCCGGTGGCACTGGACCAACCGGATCCATGGCATCCATCCCATCTACACTCAGCAACGGTGACGTTCCTCCGCGGCTCAGGTCAATCTCATCGCGGCCAGTGGAACGTGGACGGCCGACCAACGCAGCGCCACGAGGAGATCCGTCGCGCCGCTCGCGCCACCCGGCTGGCCGCAGGCACGCTCGCCTGCGCCCGCTGCGACGCGCCGGTGGCGATCGGGGCGCCGGCGGTGAGGCTGGCCGACCAGCTGATGTGCCCGTTCTGTCATCACCAGGCGCCGGTCCGGGACTTCCTGTCGCTCGCTTCGCCGACGCGGCCGGCGCGGGTCGTCGTCCGGGTCGCCGGCTCCGGCTCCTAGGCGCCAATGACGTCTGCCCCAGCGCCGGCAGCGCCCCGGGTGTGAGCAACGGCAAACCGGGTAAGTCTCAGCGGCATGACCTCTTCGGCATCCAAGGTTCCCAATCTCACTCTGCAAGACGGCGCCGAGATTCCGCAGCTCGGCTTCGGGGTGTTCCAAGTTCCCCCCAGGGATACCGCGGACGTGGCAACCCGGGCCCTGCTCGCCGGCTACCGGCACATCGACACCGCCGCCGCCTACCGCAATGAGGCGGGGGTGGGCCAGGCCGTGCACGCCGCTGGCCTGGACCGCGACGCCGTGTTCATCACCACCAAGTGCTTCAACGACGACCACGGCTACGAGCAGGCCAAGCGTGCCCTGCGATCCAGCTTGGACCGGCTCGAGATGGATTTCGTGGACCTCTATCTGATCCACTGGCCCGTGCCCGCCCACGACAAGTACGTCGAGACCTGGAAGGCCTTCATCGAGCTTCGGCAGGAGGGGCTGGCCCGCTCCATCGGCGTGTCGAACTTCCAGCCCGCCCACCTCGAGCGTGTGATCGAGGAGACGGGAGAGACCCCGACCGTCAACCAGGTCGAGCTGCACCCCCGCTTCCAGCAGGCCGGATTGCGCCACGAGCACGCTGAACGGGGAATTGTCACCGAGGCCTGGAGCCCCCTCGCCCAGGGCCGGGTGCTCGACGATCCCGCCATCAACGAGATTGCGCGAGCACACGAGAAGACTCCCGGACAGGTGGTGATTCGCTGGCATCTTCAGCTCGGAAACATCGTCATCCCCAAGTCGGTCACTCCCGAGCGGATCGTCGAGAACTTCGACGTCTTCGACTTCACCCTCAGCGCCGGGGAGATGGACTCGATCGAGGCGCTGGACGCCGGCGATCGCACCGGACCGGATCCTGAGACCTTCGTGCGGCCGTAGTCCCAGATTGGACCGGGCCGTCGAAGTGTCGTCCCCGTCGTCTCGTGTCCCGTCGTGCCCGGCCGGCGTCAACCGGCCGAGGGTGGGTCTGGTACTTGGCGCCGGCGGGGTGCTTGGCGGCGCCTGGCTGGTCGGGGCGTTGCACGCCATCGCGTCTGAGACTGGCTGGGATCCCGGAAGCGCCGACTACATCGTCGGGACGTCGGCGGGATCGATGATCGGCGCGCTCGTGGCCTGTGGCGTGCCACCGTGGTTCATGCTTGCCAGTGCCAACGCCGAGCAGTTCGACGGCCTGACCCTTGCTGACGGCGGTCCGGCCGATCAGGGCGACCGCACGGCGGGCGCTACCTTCCGGCTCGAGCGCAGCGGATTCTCCGTGGGACCGGGATCGTGGCGGCTGGCCTTCGCGTCGCTGGCTCGCCCGTATCGCTACTCGCCATCGACGGTGATCTCGGGCTGGCTGCCGCCGGGGCCCTTCTCAACTCAACCGCTCAAGCGCACCGTTCGTCGCGTGTGCACCGGCGAATGGGCGCCGCATCCTCATTATTGGCCGATGGCGGTCGACTACACGACGGGCCGTCGCGTCGCCTTCGGTCGCCCGGGCTCGCCCGCGGCTCGACTTCCCGATGCGGTCGCCGCCTCGTGCGCGATCCCCGGCGTTTACCGTCCCGTCGAGATCAACCATCGTCGCTATGTCGACGGCGGGGTGTACTCGGCGTCGAATCTCGACGTGCTCCGCGGCGAATCCCTCGACGTCGTGGTGGCGCTAAACCCGATGTCCTCCTTGCACGTGGGGTCGTCTCGGAGTTTCGGCGAGGGTGTCGCATCCCGGATGCGGCGGGCCGCCGGCCGGCGCCTCGGCGCAGAGGCCAAGCGGCTGCGCGCGGCCGGGGTGGAGGTAGTGTTCATCCAGCCGACCGGGGCCGACCTCGACATCATGGGCGCCAACCTGATGAACGGCAGACGACGACAGGACGTGATCCATACCGCCGTGCGAACGGTGACCCAGCAGGTGCACGACCCGGCCCTCGGAGCCAGGTTGGCTGCGCTGCCGGCCGGAGATCCGCGGCTCGTTCGGCGTCCTGACGGTCCCCCGTCGACCTGGCCGGACTTCCAAGCCGCAGCCCGCGACCGGTGGGCTCGCCGTCAAAGCGCGTAGACGCAGGATCTACCGCTGTTCCTGAAGGCGCTGTAGGCGCTTGGTCGCGCTCGCCTCGTGGGCGGGCATCAGGTCGGCGCGGCAGATCTCCACGACATGAGGGGCGACGGCACGCACGCCCTCGTCGGAGGCGATCCGCTGATAGGTGAGCGTCTTGAGGAACTTGGCCACCGACAGCCCGCCGGTGTAACGGGCGGCGCGCCCGGTGGGCAACGTGTGGTTGGTGCCGATCGCCTTATCGGAAAACGCGACTGTGGCCCGGGCGCCGAGGAAGATTGAGCCGTAGTTGCGCAGCCGCTCGAGATACCAAGCGTCGTCCCGGGTGTGGACCTCGAGGTGCTCGGGGGCGAGTTCGTCGGAGAGCATGACGGTGTGGGCCCGATTGGCGGCCACGATCACCACCCCGCGGTCATTCCAGGCCCTCCGGGGGGTGTCTGCGGCGCCCTCGGCGTGGCGGTCGAGCTGATCAAGCTGGCGACCGACCTCGTCGATCACCGCGTGCCCGAGCGACTCTGACGTGGTGATCAGGGCCGCCGGGGAGGTGGGACCGTGCTCGGCCTGAGCGAGCAGATCGGCGGCAACCAGTTCCGGGTCGGCAGTGTCGTCGGCGATCACGGCGACCTCGGAGGGGCCGGCGAGCAAGTCGATGCCCACGCGGCCGAACAGCTGGCGCTTGGCCTCGGCCACGTACGCGTTCCCCGGCCCGACGACCATATCCACGGGGTCCAGACGATCGTCGAGCAATCCGAAGGCCATCGCCGCCAGGGCCTGGACACCACCGAGGGCGAAGATGCGGTCGGCGCCGGAGGTCGCGATCGCATGCAACGTCGGCGCGTGCAGCGTTCCCGCACGTGGTGGCGAGCAGGCAAGGACTGTCTCAACTCCCGCGACCTTGGCCACGAGCACGGTCATGAACGCGCACGCGAGCATCGGCACCCGCCCGCTCGGGCAGTATGCGCCCACGGAGCCCACCGGTACCTGACGCTGGCCCAGGAAAACGCCCGGCAGCGTCTCGGTCTCGAAGTCGGTCAGGGTAACGCGCTGCAGCTGCGCGAAGTGGCGGATCTGAGCCTGAGCAAACTCGATGCTCTGCTTCAGCGAGTCCGGCAGCGAATTGCTGGCGTGGCCGATCTGATCCGGAGTCACCTCGAAGCTGGGCGGGTCCCAGCCATCGAGCTCAGAGGAATAGCTTCGCACCGCGTCGGCGCCGCGGCGATCGATGCTCAGCAGCATCTCCGAGACCCGCTCGGCGACGGCGCCATCAGCGCCAGCCCGTGCGTTGGTTGGCGTTGACTTCAGATACAGAGGCGCGTCCATAGCCTCAGCGTAGGGCCGCTGACCTGCGAAGACAACGCGCTTGATCGCCGAACAGTCGGCGGATCTAAGTGGCGGATGGGGCCGCCGGGCCAGCGATGGCGCCGTAGAACTCGGGTCTGCGGTCGCCGAAGGCATCGGCGTGATCGGTCAGGCGCTTGTCCAGTGCCGGCTCGAGGTCGATATCCGCTTCGACGAGGCCAGGGTCGCGCGACTCGGCCGCGACCCAGCCATCGGCGCCGATGATCGTCGTCCCGCCGGTCCACTCCTGCCCACGCTCGAGACCGAGCCGATCCGCGCAGGCGACGGCCATCCGGTTGACGCGGGCTGCGGCCAATGGCGATCATCGCCTCTGGGGGATGCTCACCCTCAGGCCGCGCTACCAGCGGCCAGTTGGCGGCCAGATCGCCGAGCACCGGGGCCAGCTGCTGGCAAACGATCCGGGTCACGGCACAGCGCCGGCGGCGAGCCCGGCCCGGACCCGGCCGGCCAGACCCGGCGCCACGGACACGACCACCAGACCCACGATCAGGTAGACGACCTCGATGTAGGGCAGGTGGGCGTAGGTGCCCTCCTGCCCAATGAACACGTTGCGATAGATCGTGTAGCAGACGAATGCGCCGCCGAGGACGGGAATCACGACCTGCCACATGGGGACCTTGGCCTCGCCTTTGAAGAACAGAAAGTAAATCGCGCCGACAGTGGCCATCACGTAGGCCACGAGGATCAGCACGGTGCCGACCTGCAGCGCATAGAAGGTGGCGTTGGTGACCGTCGAGCCGGCCAGCTGCTGTCCGAAGAGCGCAACGGCGAAGATGACCAGGACCACGACCAAGGCGGTTGCCGGCGCACCATTCTTCGATAGCCCGGCGAGGCCAGACCGCTTACCGGTGGCATCACGCGCCAATGCGTACATGATCCGCGCCGCGCCGCTGGCCACGCCGAGCGAGATCGCGAACAGGCTGATCGTGGCCATCAGATCGAGGATGTCGCCATACCACTTGCCGATGTACCCGCCGCCGAGGTCCGAGAAGGGCAAACCGGCGGAGAAGGTCTTGGCCCCCGCGGCGGTAGCCCCGTAACCGAGGGACTGCGCGGCGGCGGTGAGCAGGTAGAAGGCGCCGACGACCACCACGGCCGTCTTGATCGCCCGTGGGATCTCCGTCTTGGGGCTCGAGGTTTCCTCTCCGAGCGCGGCCGCGCCCTCGAACCCGGCGAAGGCCAGGAACCCGTAGACGGCGGCCTTGGCGATCGTTCCGGTTCCACTGCCCTTGGGCAGCGACAAGAAGTTGATGGTGAACGTCTGGCCGCTGGGCCCATGGCTGAAGATGACCTTGACCAGGATCACCAGGCTGAGGATTGTGACCAGGATCGCGCCTATCACCTCGGAGGTGAGCAGGGCTCGGGTGATGACTCGGATCTCGGTGAAGGCCAGCGCGCTCACTCCCAGGAGCCCGATCAACGCGATCCACCACCACCGGTGGGTGGAGAGAATGCCCGTGTCGCGCAGGAACTGTCCTCCGAACAGCCCCATCTCGATCGTCGAGCCACAGCCGATTGCCGTGTAGGCGCCCATCAGCGCCCAGCCGGCAACGAAGCCGGCGCGAGGCCCGAGCGTGACGCCGACCAACGCGTACACCGACCCGGTGTGGGAGATGTGCCGAGAGAGCTTGATGAAGCAGTAGGCCACCAAGGCGACGCCGACGGCGGCAAAAACGAACGAAAGCGTCACCGCACGCCCGATGATGAGGGCGGCGCCGGTTCCCAGCAGGCCGATCGCCCCCACAGGCCCGATCAGGCCGACCGAGAAGGCCGCCGCATCGACCAGGCTCAGCTCCGCGCGGAGGGCCTGCCCCGATTCGTTGGAGTCCATCCTGTGAGGTTAAATGAAGCCGCCGTGTGTGGACCGATCGGACCCCGCGTGGGCGTCTGCATGCCCGAAGAGGTGCCCAGCGCGGCCTCCGAGGAGGCGTACCGCGCGACTCCCCTCCGGGTTTCCTGCCCTATGCAACCTGACCAGAATCGAGCTCGGGTCCAGCACCTATGGGCCCGCTCTCAGCTATGGCCCGCTCTTACCGGGGGCCGAAGTCGTAGACCAGCAAGACCGGAACCAGCGAACCCGCGTTCAGGTCGCCATATGCGGTCCGGTAGAACGTCTTCAGAAACACGCCCAGCCGATCGCCGGGCCGGATGTAACCTGGCTTGACGGTCAGCCACGCCGGTCCGGTTCCGCGCTTACAACCCGCCCTCGCCTTGCACAGCGCAGCGGAAGCGAGGAGGAGGCCTGTGGTTGTCTTGAGCCGCAGCGGCCGGCTTGCCGACGCGGTGACCGGGAAATTCAAGTAGTCAAGCGTACGTCCGGTGATTGACGCCGAGGTCGAGGTGGCCGAGAGGACGGTGGCAAGTAGCGGGTCCGCCCCCGTCTGCCCGTATGCAGCGAACGTCGGAGTTCGTATATTTGTCTGGGCCGCAGCTGCCGCCGGGCTCGACAGCAGGACGGTCAGCAGCCCTATGCACCAGCAAGCCTTTCGTGACATAGGCGATAAGGTAACCGACGGGGGCGGACGAGCAACCCACAACCGTGGTCAGAGGCCGACCGCGTCGGTAGCAAACGCCGCAGGGAGGTCGTTGATGTCCACGCAGGTGTCTCGTCGTAGGTTGCCGAACTCCCTCGGCCTCGGTATTGCGGTTGCCGTAGCCCGTCGGGCTGCCGCGAACCCATCCACGCCCGAGCCGACTATCACCCTGGCGTGACGCCCGAGCAGGCTTTGCAACTGCTGACCGCCGGCAATCGGAGGTGGGTCAGCGGCCGGGTCAGGCATCCCCGTCAGTCCGTCAACCGCCGCGTCGCGCTCAGACACGGGCAACGTCCTGTCGCGACGATCATCGCGTGCATCGACTCCCGGGTGCCGCCGGAGCTTGTCTTCGATCGGGGCACTGGCGATCTGGCCGTGATCCGCACCGGCGCTCACGTGCTCGACGACGGTGTGGTGCTGGGCAGCGTCGAGTTTGCTTGCGCGCAGCTCGAGACCCCACTCGTGCTGATCATGGGCCACCAGCGCTGCGGGGCCGTCAAAGCGGCCATCGACGTGATCGGGACCGGGGGCACAGCGCCCCGCCGTGTCCAGCCGGTGGTCGACGCTCTGCGCCCAGCCTATGCCGAAGCGGTTAAGGAGCCCGGTGACCTGCTCGACAACATGGTGCGAGCGCAGACGAGGCTGACGATGGCTCGGATCGAGAGCGAGCCGGTGATCCACAAACTCTGTGCCGAGGGAAGGCTTGCTGTTCATGGCGGCTACTACTCGCTTGATACCGGCGCAGTATCGATCATCGGGTGATCAACAGGTGGATCGTGTCGGGCGTTCTGCTGCCGATACACCCCGGGCGTCCTGCTGACTATGCACCCCGAGCGTCCTGCTGACTATGAACCCTTGATCGGTAACCACCCATGATCTAGCGTGTGGGACAGGACCCCACAGGCTGCGTGGGTGATCCCCACGCGGAGAGGAGATAGTTATGGCAGTTGCCGAATCCGCGGAGCACCAGGCCGATAGCTTCTTGCGTGCCTCGCATAAGCTCCTGATCGACGGAGACTGGGTGGACGCCGCGTCGGGAAAGACGTTCACGACCATCAACCCGGCCACCGAGGAGACGCTCGCCGAAGTAGCTCACGGCCACGCCGAGGACATCGATCGCGCGGTCCGCGCGGCCCGCAAGGCATTCGCCGATGGCTCGGAGTGGCGGCGGATGAGCTCGTCTGATCGGGGCCGGCTGATCTGGAAGATCTCCGAGCTGATCGAGGAGAACGCCGACGAGTTCGCGATGCTCGAGTCGCTGGACAACGGCA
Source organism: uncultured Solirubrobacterales bacterium (assembly GCA_963787535.1). Classification (GTDB taxonomy): domain Bacteria; phylum Actinomycetota; class Thermoleophilia; order Solirubrobacterales; family Solirubrobacteraceae; genus Palsa-465. Next base: position 231,959 of record CAWBDB010000005.1, on the reverse strand, counting down.
AGCCCTTCACCGTCGCTCGTGCGGCCGATGTGCCCCTGGCGGCAGACCTGTTCCGGTACATGGCGGGCTGGCCGACCAAGATCGAGGGCACGACGGTTCCGATCTCGGCCCTACCCGCTCCAGGCGAGTACCTCGCCTACACCCTCCGCGAGCCGGTTGGTGTGGTGGGTCAGATCATCCCCTGGAATTTCCCGCTGCTGATGGCCGCGTGGAAGCTCGGCCCAGTGCTTGCGTGTGGCTGCACGGTGGTCCTCAAGCCCGCTGAGCAGACCCCGCTGTCCGCGCTGCGGCTCGGACAGATCATGCAGGAGGCGGGACTGCCCGCGGGCGTTGTCAACATCATCACCGGCTACGGCGACGCCGGGGCCGCGTTGGCGGCTCATGACGACGTCGACAAGGTCGCGTTCACTGGCTCTACCGAGGTTGGCAAGTTGATCGTCAAAGCCGCTGCCGGAAATCTGAAGAAGGTCACTCTGGAGCTCGGAGGCAAGTCGCCCAATGTGATCTACGCCGATGCGGATCTCGAAGGCGCGATTACCGGCGCTGCGAACGGGATCTTCTTCAACCATGGACAGTGCTGTAACGCCGGGTCGCGGCTGTATGTGCAAAAGCAGATCTTCGACGACGTCGTCAGCGGCGTCGCCGATGCCGCGAAGTCGATCAAGCTCGCGCCGGGCACCGATCCGGATGCCCAGATGGGGCCACTGATCTCCGACGAGCAGTTCGAGAAGGTACTGGGTTATCTGGATTCCGGGCGCGAGGCTGGCGCTGATGCGGTGGTTGGCGGCGGGCGTGAGGGCGACCGTGGCTACTTCGTGCAGCCGACGATTCTCACCAACACCAGCAACGACATGAAGGTCGTCCGCGAGGAGATCTTCGGTCCTGTCGTGGTGGCGGCTCCGTTCGACTCACAGGACGAGATCCTCCCCGTGGCCAACGACACCAACTACGGACTCGCCGCCGGCGTGTTCACGCGGGATATTTCAAAGGCGCACCGCACTGCCAAGCGGCTGCGAGCCGGAACAGTGTGGATCAACACCTACCACGTGTTTGACGCGGCGATGCCGTTCGGCGGTTACAAGGAATCGGGCTGGGGTCGTGAGATGGGCTCTCAGGTCCTCAACAACTACCTGGAGACGAAGTCAGTCGTCACCGCCCTGTAGTACTTCGAGGAGCGATCTCCGATGGCTGACGCTGGTTCGGCTCGAGCTGACCGCTCGAGCCGAACCGGTGCCGGTGCCGGCGCCGGTGCCGGTGCCTCACTCTCTCTCATCCGCGGCGTGGATCGGCTAGGAGGGACGGATCCCGCCGTCGATGAGGATCGACTGGTTGGTGAGGTAGGGGTTGCTGACGATCGCGCCGATCAGGTCGGCGACTTCGTCGACATGTCCGAGGCGACCTACCGGTATCCGGCGAGCGAGGTCCCGCAGCGCCCGCTCATCGTTGGGCATCATGTCGGTGGCGATCAGCGCGGGCGCAACCACGTTGACAGTGACGCCGTGACCGGAGGCGAACTGAGACAGTGAGTGCGCCAGCCCGTGGAGGCCCGCCTTGGAGGCCGCGTAGTGTGGCCCGACGATCCCGCCGGTATAGGCAGCGACGGAGGACACCAGCACGATCCGCCCGAAGCCGCGATCGATCATCCCGCCGATCGCCGCCCGGGCGACTAAGAACGGAGCTCGTAGGTTGATGGCCATCGCGCGGTCCCACGCTGCCGAGTCGATCTTGCGGGGGTCCTGCTCCAGCGGTTCGTTGATTCCCGCACTGGCGATCAGAACCTCGACCGGGCCGAGCTCGCGCTCCACGGCCGGGAGGAGCACGGTGGCTGCCTCGGCGTCGGCCAGGTCGGCGGCGAATGTGCCGGCCAAGCGCCCTAGTGCCCGGACTTCGGCTGCGACGCGCTCAGCTGCTTGAGCGTTGGACCCGTAGGCGATGGCGATGTCGTGACCGTCGTTCGCCAACCGCACCGCCGTTGCCGCACCGATGCCGCGAGAGCCTCCGGTGACGAGGGTGAGCGCCATTGCCGAGACGATAGCCAGCATCGCCGATCATGCCGAGGGGATCACCGTCGACGCCGACGGCGGCGGGTGACAGCAAGCTTGAGGGTGAGCTTGGATCTGTCGAACACTCGTTCCGAGTGGGTCTTGCGCACGGCGTTTGGATCGTCGATGCTGCCGTGGCAACCACAAGGAGGCAGGCCGAACTGGGGATGATCCAGGAGTTCGGTTTCGCGCCCTCCGAGGCCCGGGATTTCTGGGGCCCGGGAGATCGCTATGCGTTTCTGGTGAGGGGGGAGGAGTCTGGCGGCTCAATGTTCGCGCTCGACTGCCGGTCGGAGGGGGCGGAGGCCCCCACCGCATCGTCATCTCGGGGAAGACGAGCTGTTCTACGTCTTCGCGGGATCACTCGTGTTCACGACGAACGACGCAACGCGCACCGTTACCGCCGGGCAGTCGGCGTTCGTTCCCCGTGGAACGGCACACAGCTACGGCAAACCGGGAGAGATCAAAGCTCGGATCATCGCCGTCTACACCCCCGCGGGTATGGAGGGCTGGTTCCGCGAGGTCTGTACTCCGGTGACTGATCCCACCGGATCGCCGCCTCCGGTGACCCCGAGCTGATCGCCCGGATGCTCCAGGCCTCGAGCAGAGCCTGCACCTCCGGCCGGACACTCCCACGCGGTTCGACGATGTTGCGCACCAGGAAGGTCGGGCGGCTCAGGGAGAACAGGTGATCGGTGGCGTCGTCATCGAGCTGAACCGCTCGTCCAGCGTTTCGAGCACCTTCTCCGACGGCGGTAGTCGCGACCCTGCTCCAGACCGCATGTAGTAGTCGGCAATGAGTCCCGCCAGCATGGCGAGCTACGATCCTGCCCGTCACCGTCTCGTCTGGAACGGGAACATAGTCCTCGCAGCGCCGAGAACGGCCCTGCTGACCGGAAGGAGGCGCCACGCCAGCAGATCGCCCCGAACTCTCGAGCATGGCGGACGACTACGCGCAAGGCGCGCTCTCGCAGCGCGCGGCGTTCGAGGCGACCCACCCGGCTGCGCTGGGCGCCGCGCGGCTGTTCGCGGACGAGCGGGTGCTCCGCGTGGTCGATCTCGGCGCCGCCGACGGCGTCAACTCGCACGGGCTGATCCGTGATCTCGCGGAGCAGCGCGCCGGCCGGCCGCTGATCTACGCGCTCGTCGATCTGCCGACGAACGCGTGGCGCGTCGCCGCCGAACAATCTCGGCACGTCTTCGGCGAAGCGGCGGACGGGCCGAGGGTCGTCGTGATCCCCGCGCCGGGTGACGCCGGCCCCGGGGTCGCCGATGCCGGCACGGGAGCGCACTACGCCTCGCCGGAGGCGCACGGGGAGGCCTGCCGTCGAGCGGTCGAACACAGCCCGCCTCCCGCCACGGTGATCAGCATGGCGGGCATCCCACTCCAGCAGGCGCCCTGCCTCCCGCCGGGCAGTGTGCACGTCGCGGTCACCGGGACGGCGATGCACTGGATCGCCGATTCAAGCGCCTTGGCGTCGACGGGATCGGTCTTCCCGGGCTACCCGGACCACAGAGACGAGGCCGAGCGGCAAGCCTGGCGCGCGGCCGCAGCGCACCAGTGGCAGCGGCTGCTCGAGGTGCGCGCCATGGAGCTCGCGCCGGATGGCCGGTTCATCGCCGCGCTCCCGGCCTCGCCCGCTCCGGACCCTGAGAGAACGGGGCTCTACGTCGAGCTCATCGGCGACATGAACCGGGTGCTCGCCGACTGGCGCCGCGCGCGGCGCATCAGCGCCGCCACCGTCGCCGCGGTCGTTGTCCCGGTTTGGATGCGCACGCTCGACGAGATCCGAGACCCCTTCGAAGCGGGCGGCGGGAGCGTCGACGGCCTCCAGCTTGAGAGCGCCGAGCTCTTCCGTCTCGACAATCCCTACTGGCACGACGATCCCGCCGTGTTCGCGCGGGAATACGTGCGAAGCGTCCTCGCCTGGGGCGAGCCACTCATGCGAAGCGCGTTCACGCGCGAGGGCGAGGACCGCGCCCCCGCTCTCCTCGCCGACTTCCTCCGAACGCTCGAGGAGCGCGTCGCCGATGCCCCCAACCGCTATCGCCGCGACTACATCGAGGCCCTCGTCATCTGCCGAAAGGCGGACGGCGCCTAGCGCAACCGGACGCCGCCCTCGCATTGACCGGCGCCTTGCCGAACGCGGCGCGCACGCGAACGCGTGACGGAGCATTCTGGCTGCGACGCATACCCCAGTTGCAACCGCGTGCCGACAGCGCTCCCCTGGCTGGTGTAGCTCAGAGCGCGCATCTCCGGGACGCGGTGAAGCTGTCGCGCTGACCGGGGCGCAGCGCCATGTCGACCACGGCAGCCAGGCGGCTGTCGCCGACCAGCGGCCGCCAAGCTCCTGCACCTCAGCGCCGTCTTTCACGTTGGCCTCAACGACAGGTATCTAGCGCCCAACGGAGCCAGCACCGACCGTCGTGAAAGTCCGCCACGGCACCGTCAGGGAGATCGGCATCACCGACGCCACCCTCACCCACACCCGCCACGCCGATCGCACCTTGCTCACCAGCTTCTCCTAAACACCGAGACGGACGCTCCGCCGTTCAGCGCCTCATCGACAGAAGCCGGCAACCCGGAGCTCGGGCGAGCGCCTCATTCCGACTGGTTCTCGCCGCACTCCCGCACCGACGAGATAGGTCACTACCCCGGGATCAGGACTTCCGATGGCCCGGGCAGGACTCGAACCTGCGCGCGACGGATTATGAGTCCGCTGCTCTGACCAACTGAGCTACCGGGCCGGCGACTTTCGGCGACGCTACCACCGGCGAGTCGCATCGGTATTCGCCCGGGCGCGGCGACATCCGGAAGCCCGCCCCCGCGTCGGGGGTCCTTCGACTTCCGGTAACCTCCACAAGCGATGTTGATCGCGGCGGATCAGGCTCTCGGACAGACCCTCGCCCTGCTGGCCACGTTCCTTGGCATCGGCGTGGTCGTCAACCTGCTGATCGTGTACATCGTCGCCCAGGTCCTGGCCGAGCGAAAGCAGAACCGCGAACATCAGACGGGGCTGTAGCGGGGCCTCCCGCGGGGGGATTCGCCGCTCCGTGAAGGAACGGCCCTGGCAGGTGTCGAAACAGACGCCTGCCGATGAAGCCAGCGACAACTCCGATCACCGCCGTCCAGACGCCCAACGGGCACCAGGCGCTGTCGGCCTATATCCGTGCGCGCTTCGATGAGTTCTCCCGTTCCCAGAAGGACGTGGCCCAGTACATCGTCGATCATCTCGACGAGGCCGCGTTCCAGACCGCAGAGGAGCTCGCTCGCCGGGCCAACACTTCCTCCAGCACCGTCGTGCGCTTCTCTCAGGCGCTCGGCTTCGAGGGCTTCCCCGAGCTCCAACAGGCCGCCCGGGACGAGTACCGCCGGCGCCCGGCGGGGGCAGGGGACCCACTGGCGGGAACGGCGCCACTGTTCTCGCTCGACCACACTGAGTTCGAGGCCGCGCTCGCGGCCGACCACGTCAACGTCGAGGACACCGCCCACAAGCTCTCCCGCTCAGACGTCGAGGCGGCAATCGACGCGATCGTCTCCGCCGAGAAGGTGCTGATCGCCGGCACCGACCAGATGGCGTTCTTCGCCAGCTACCTGCGCCACCTGCTGATGCTGCTCGACCTGCGCGCGGAGATCGTCGCCAGCCCGAGCCAGGAGGCGCTCGGCCGCCTCAGCCGGATCGACGAGCAGACGCTGGTGATCGGTCTCTCCGCCGGCCGTCCGCATCCGCTGATAACCCGGACGATGAAGCTTGCGCGCCACCGCAAGGCGCCAACGCTGGCGATCACCGACGCCACCCTCTCCGAAGTGGCGCGGCTGGCCCGGATCCGGCTCTACTACTCCTCCAACTCACCGGCGTTCGTGCGCTCGCACACCGCGCTGCTGTCCCTGATCCAGGCGCTGGCCTACGGCGTCTACGCCCGGGATGCCCAGCAATACGACGTCCGGATCAAGGCCTTCCGCCTGAAGTAGGACTCACCGGGTGAGCGGGCGCGGTGCTACCAGCAGCGCCTGCTGGGCCCGCCCCACTCGGCCCTCGAGGTCGTAGAGGACGCTCTCGCTGAGGCCGATTCCGCCGGCGGCGATCCGAGTGCGGGACTCCAGCGCGATCCATTCGCCCCGCGGCGACCGTTCCAGGTACAGCGTCAGGTCGGGATTGATGAACAGGTAGCGATCCCAGTTCAGCGGTGAGCTGATGCCGTTGCCGAAATCTCCAGCCGCGGCCAGGCGCTGCAGCGGCGAGGGCTCCTCGCCGGCCACCAGCGGCACCCGCATTCGGAACCAAGCCGTCGCCGGCCCGCGGGCGACGAACTCGCCGGCCACGAACCGGATCTCCATCGTGTCCGGGGCGAACATCGGGCGATGCGGTGCCTGGAGATCGTTGGCGCGTCCGGCTTCGGGCCCCGGTGGCGGAGGGAGCTCGGCGCTGGAGGGCGCCTGAGCGGAGATCACCTGCAGCGCGCGGGCGCGCACAAGCTCGATCCCGTCGGCCGAAGCCAACGTCGCCTCCAGCAGCTGCACACGGCGTCCTGGACGTACCACCTCCGCTCGCACGTGCACCGGTCCCAGAGGCACCGGGCGCAGCAGCTCGTAGGTGACCCGCGCGATCGACAGACCCTCGCCCGCGGGCAGCTCCTCCAGGGCCCGCATCAGCAGCGCCGCCGGCGCTCCGCCGTGCTGAGCGTTGAGGTCCCAGGGGCCGCGGGCCAGCGCGGTGGCGGTGAAGTCGCCCGCTGCGCCATCGGTCATGAACACGGCCTCCGGCTTGCCGCGCAAACGCCATCCGGCCTCGTCTGTTTGGGCGGTGCCCGGGTCATTCAGATCCACGGCGGCACAAGCTATCGCCCGGCTACACTGACGGCGATGAGCCAGGACGACGCAGCCGCCCGCGACAAGGCCACGTTCACCGTCAAGGCCGGCCTCGCCGAGATGCTCAAGGGCGGGGTGATCATGGATGTGGTCACTCCGGAGCAGGCGAAGATCGCCGAGGACGCGGGCGCCGCGGCGGTGATGGCGCTCGAGCGCGTTCCCGCCGACATCCGCCGCGACGGCGGTGTCGCCCGGATGTCCGACCCGGAGATGATTCGGGGGATCCAGGAGGCGGTGAGCATTCCCGTGATGGCCAAGGCCAGGATCGGGCACTTCGTCGAGGCTCAGGTGCTGGAGGCGCTGGAGGTCGATTATGTGGACGAGTCCGAAGTCCTCACTCCCGCCGACGAGGCCAACCACATCGACAAGTGGTCGTTCAGGATCCCGTTCGTGTGCGGAGCGACCAATCTCGGCGAGGCGCTGCGACGAATCGGCGAGGGCGCGGCGATGATCCGCTCCAAGGGCGAGGCCGGAACCGGCGACATCGTCGAGGCGGTGCGCCATCTGCGCATGATCGGCCGGGAAATCAAGCGGCTGACGATGCTCGATGAGGCAGAGCTGGCCAGCGCGGCCAAGGAGCTGGGTGCCCCCCTGCACCTGGTCCGGCAGGTGGCCGCCGACGGGCGTCTGCCGGTGGTGCTGTTCTGCGCCGGCGGCATCGCTACTCCCGCCGACGCCGGCCTGGTGATGCAGCTGGGCGCCGAGGGCGTGTTCGTGGGATCCGGGATCTTCAAGTCCGAGGATCCGGAGCGTCGGGCGCGGGCGATCGTCGAGGCGACCACGCACTACCAGGACGCGGCGCGGATCGCGGCCGCCTCCAGCGGCCTGGGATCGCCGATGCTGAGCCTGGAGACCTCCAAGCTTCAAACAGAGCAGCTGCTCGCCCCGCGCGGCTGGTAGCCCCGGTGACAGTGGGCGGCGGTGAGGAGCCGATGCTCGTCGGGATTCTCGCGCTGCAGGGCGGCTTTGAGGCCCACGCCAGGATCGTGCGCAGGCTGGGGGCCCGGGCACACGAGGTTCGCGTGCCGGAAGATCTCCACCGGCTGGACGCGCTGATCATCCCCGGGGGTGAATCGACGGTGATGACGCTAGGCATCGAGCGCGAGGGGCTGGCTGAGCCGCTGCGCGAGCTGATCGGCACCGGCACGCCTGTGCTCGGCACCTGCGCCGGCATGATCATGCTGGACCGCGATCATCTCGGCGTGCTCGACATCCACGCTCGCCGCAATGCCTTCGGCCGCCAGCTGCGCTCGTTCGAGAAACAAGTTGTGATCGACGGGATGCCAGGTGGTCCGCTACGGGCGGTGTTCATCCGTGCGCCGTGGGTGGACCAGCTCGGTCCCGAGGTCGAGGTGCTGGGCCGGGTTGACGACCATCCGGTCGCCGTGCGCCAGGGCGACGTGCTGGCGGTGGCCTTTCATCCCGAGCTGGCCGGCGACCCGCGTTTGCACTCACTGCTGCTGGAGATGGCCGAAGCGCGAGCCCAAGTACGCTGACCGATTTCCCTCCGGTCACCTCCGGGCAAGCTGAGGCGGCCGTCGCGTCGCGACCGAGTTGGCCACCACGTCACAATGCTGCCATGACCGCTGCTGGCGCCCCGTCGCTGCGCAAGCGCCACGCGCTGGGGCTGTTCCAGGGCCTGCCCCGGCATTACGACCGGATGGGGGCGCTGCTGAGCTTTGGTCAGGATCCGCTCTGGCGGCGGGCTCTGGTCGCGGTCATCGCGCCGCGTCCCGGCCAGCGCATCCTGGACGTGGCCACCGGCACCGGAATGGTCGCGGTGGCCATGGCCCGGCGCACGTCGTGCCAGGTGGTGGCTGTCGATCAGAGCGAAGCCATGCTCGCGGCCGCGCGGGCGCGGATCGAACCTGACCCGCAGCTGGCCGACCGGATCGCCCTGGTTCAGGGTGAGGCCGAGCAGCTTCCGTTCGCCGACGCCCAGTTCGACGCTCTGAGCTTCACCTACCTGCTGCGTTACGTGGATGACCGTGCGGCAACGATGCGCGAGCTTGTGCGCGTGGTCAAGCCCGGCGCTCGCATCGCCATGGTCGAGTTCGGCGTTCCCCCCGCTCGACCGCTGCGCGCGCTGTGGCGAGTGCACACTCGGCTGGGGCTGCCGTTGGTCGGCCGGCTCGTTTCCCCGGCCTGGTATGAGGTGGGGCGGTTTCTGGGGCCGAGCATCGAGCAGCTGCAAGCTGAGGAACCGGATCTGGTCGCTCTGTGGCGCTCAGCCGGGATCGGAGATGTGCGCTTGCGTCGGCTGAGCTTTGGCGCGGGGCTGCTGATGACCGGCGTCCGTGATGCTGACTGAGCGCCGGGGCTTGAACCGTCCCGCGTTCTACGCGCTGTCCAGGGGGGGCTGGCGTGACCTCGTGACCCTGTTGCATCCTCCATACACGGCCTGGCACCTGAGCTACGTCGTGCTCGGGGCGGCGATCGCGCCCGTGGTTCACGCCAGCCGGCTCGTGTGGACGCTGATCGCGTTCCTGCTCGCCGTCGGCATCAGTGCCCACGCGTTGGACGAGCTCCGCGGGCGGCCGCTGGGGACCGCAGTGGGACGCCCGGCCCTGATCGTCCTCGCCGCGGTGGGGTTGGGTGGTGCGGTGGCAATCGGCATCGCCGGGACGATCGTTGTCTCGCCGCTGCTGGTGCCGCTGGTGTTGCTGGGAGCCCTGCTGGTGCTCGCCTACAACCTCGAGCTGGTCGGAGGCCGGGTGCACACGGACCTGTGGTTCGCCCTGGCCTGGGGCGGCTTTCCGGCGTTCACGGGCTACTTCGCCCAGGCCCTGGCGATCCGACCGGCAGGACTGCTGATGGCCGTCGCCTGCTGCCTGCTCAGCGCCGCCCAGCGCCGCCTGAGCACGCCGGTCCGGGAGCTGCGGCGCCGCACCACTGCCGTCACCGGAGAGCAGGAGCTCACCGACGGGACGATGATCACCCTTGATCGGGCCCGTCTCGCCGCGCCGCTGGAAGGGGCCCTGTCGGCGCTGTGGCTGGGCATCGTCGTGCTGGCGCTCGGTTTGCTCGTGGCCAGGCTATGAATCGGCGCTCGCCGATCGCCCTCCGCAGCCCTCTCAGGGGCCCTGAATCTCGTTCATCGACCGACCCCCGCCCGCCGGTCCCCGCTCTCGCAGTAGGTGCGGAAGTCAGCCTCGAAGCGGACCCAGTTCAGGTCCGGCGCTCCGTCGGGTTGAGGCGGCGGATGCTCATCGCCCGGCTCGTCGTCTTCGGGTGGCCCATCGGAGGAGGCTCCACGGGAGAGCCATCCCGCCAGCGCGCAGGTCACGATTCCCGTCGCGTAGACGAGCGCGGCGAGTAGGGCATGGTGGGTCAGCGAGGCCAGCGCTCCGACGCCGTATAGCCCGAGCGCGGCAACCGCCAACCGGCGCAGCTCGCCGCCCCCCACCGCGTGGCGGGGTGCGCGAGCCACCTGGCTGAGCAGAATCGTCACGGCCAGCGTGAGCGCCAGCACGAGCTTCCAGGCCACTGATGGCGACACAACCATCCTCTACCCGGATGATCGGCGGCCAAGCCGCGAAGGTCAAGGGCTCAGGCGATGAGGCCGTGGCGCACGGTGTTCTCGGTTACCACTCGCGGCTCGACGAACTGCAGCAGGTAGTCGGGTCCTCCGGCCTTGCTACCGGTGCCCGAGAGGCGATTGCCCCCGAACGGCTGGCGGCCGACCATCGCGCCGGTGATCCCGCGGTTGACATACAGGTTTCCCACCGGGGTGCGGGCGGCCACGGTGCGGACGGTCTCGGGATCCCGAGCAAACAGACCTCCGGTCAGTGCGAACGGCAGCGCGTCCACGAGTTCGCATGCCTCCTCGACTCCGGAGACGCGCTCGATCGCCAGCACCGGGCCAAAAATCTCCTCCTCGAGCACCGGCGACCCCCGCCGCAGGTCGGCGACCACGGTCGGCGGGCAGAACCAGCCGCGGGAGGGCACCGGCTCGACCTGGCCGGCGATCTGGCCGTCTCGTGCCGCCCGGTTCAGGTAGCTGTAGACGCGCTCCTGCGCCGAGGCCTCGATCACCGGCGGGACGTCGGTGCTCAGCTCGCTGGCCTGTCCCACGGCGAGGACGCGGGTGGCGCCCGCCACCCGCTCGATCAGTGCGTCGGCCACGGCCTCGTGCACCAGCACCCGCGCCGCTGCCGAGCACTTCTGACCCGCGTACACGAACGCGGAGGACACGACGGCGGGGACCACCTCGTCGAGATCGGCATCGGCATCGACGATCACGCAGTTCTTGCCTCCGAGCTCGGCGATCACCCGCTTGATATGCCGCTGACCGCGTCTGATTTCGGCGGCGGCGCGAATGATCTCCAGCCCCACCGGCAGCGACCCGGTGAAGGCGATGGCATGGACCTGAGGATGGGCGACCAGGGCGGCGCCGACTTCGCCTGCGCCCGCCAACAGCGAGATCGCCCCTGCGGGTACGCCACCCGCCAGGAGTGCCTGCAGCAGCCGCTGGGCGCATCCGGGGGACTGCTCGGCGGGCTTTAGCACCACCGCGTTGCCGGTGGCCAGCGCTGCCGCGGTCATCCCGCAGGCGATCGCCAGGGGAAAGTTCCACGGAGAGATCACCGCCGTCACCCCGCGGGGGACATAGCGGAGCTCGTTGCGCTCCCCCGGTGCCTGCAGCAGCTCGGGACCCCGCTCCAGGGCCATCGCCCCGCGCGCGTAGTACTCCAGGAAGTCGATCGCCTCGCACACGTCGGCGTCGGCCTCGGGCCAAGGCTTGGCGCATTCCCGCACCTCCAGTGCGGCTAACTCCACCCGGCGCGCTCGCATCCACCCGGCCGCTCCCAGCAGCGCCCTCGCGCGTCCGGCCGCCCCGAACTCCCGCCAGGCCTGAAGGCTGTCAAGTGCCGCGTTGACCACCGCCGTTACGTCAGCTTGGGTCGCGGCCGTTGCCTGCGCCACCACTCGTTCGGGTTCACCGGGATCGGTGGAGTGCAGCGAAGCTCCCGTGCGGGTTCCCGTCGCGGTGGTGACCGGTACGACGACGGGCAGCTGCCGATCCAGGGTCCCGAGTGCCTGCGCCAGCTGAGAGCGCACGGCCGCGCGCCGCAGCTCGAGCACCGGCTCGTTCTTGAACGATGGGAGATTTGGCAACCGAGCTCGACCTCTAACAGCGGCGAGTCGTTTTCCCGGAGCAGGACGTAGGCCCTGAGCGCTGTCGCATGGGCTTCGCGGCCAGCCTCGTCTTACGAATTTCCAAGGCGCGGCATGCCCGTGACTTACACCTCGCGGTGACCATGTCTGTCATGACCGCGATCGCTCACCCTCCGGCGGCGTTCGAGCTCCGGCGCGGACGCCAGCAAGCCGCCTCCGGCACCGCCGCCCAAGCGTATTCGCTGCGAGCCACCGAGGATGGCTGGTCACTGCTGGCACCCGGGGGTGAGGTCGTCTTCCGCGGGCTTGGCCTGGCTTCCCGAAGAGAATGCCTCGAATTCGCGCGCTCTCTCGGCGTGCTCACGGTGACCAGCTGACTCAATCGGCGAAGAACTCGCAGAGCAGCTGAGCGACCCTCTCGGGCTCGTCGTGATGAACCCAATGGGAGGCCTGTGGTAGGCGAACCACCCCCTCGAGGTTGGGGACGTCGATCGGGTCGGGTGCGGCCAGCTCAGCGCCGAGGTAACGGTCTCGTTCACCCCAGATGACCAGGGTGGGCGCGAGGATGGGACGGATCCGCGCTTGCGTCTGCGCCGGCGACCGACGAAAGATCCCGCGGTAGTAGTTGATCATCCCCGTGGTCGCGCCTGCTTGTGACCATGCCGCAATGTAGTCGGCGATGTCCTGCGGCGTGAACGCGCCGGGTCGGGCGTCGTGTTCGAAGCCGTAGCGGAAGAACCACCAGCGCCGGGCGCGCACGGCGCGCTCAGGCAACCACGGGATCTGGAAGAAGAACATGTACCACGACTTCAGCAGCTGACGCGGGCGCCGCAGCCCGCGCAGCATGCGCCGCGGGTGGGGGACGTTGAGGATGGCCAGCCGCTTCACCACCTCCGGATGGTTCATCGCTGTGGCCCAGGCCACAGCCGCCCCCCAGTCGTGGCCGGCGAGGTACGCCTGGTCGGCTCCACGCTCGCGGATGAGGTCGCGGATGTCGCCGGCCAGCCGATCGATGTCATAGGCTGCGACCTCGAGCGGGCGTGAGGACAGGTTGTAGCCACGCATGTCGGGAGCGACTACGCGGAAGCCGGCGGCCGCCAGAGCCGAGATCTGAAATCGCCAGCTGAACCAGAACTCGGGGAAGCCGTGGAGGAGCACGACGAGGGGTCCCTCGCCCGCCTCGGCATAGTGCAGCCGCACGTCGGCCAAGTCGGCGTAGCCGTGGCGGAGGCCGGTGATCTCCCCTGTCGTCATCACCGGCCAAGCTTTGCCTGCCCATGGCGTGATGTCAACTCCAACGTCCTGGCGGGACGGCTAGGGTGGGGCCAGCAACTGGTCCAGCGAGGCCCCTTGCGCCTGCTCTGACAGGAACGACTCGTTGGCGGTGTTCTCGAGCAGGCGCCGCACCAGGTAGGCCATCCCGGCGACCAGATCGCCCACGGGACAGTAGGTGCGGACCCGCATCCCGTGGGCGGCCAGTGCGTCCTGGAGCTCATCGCCGAGCCCGCGCAGCACCTGCAGCTCCAGATCCCGATCCTCGCCGCCTCCTTGACGGCTGGCGGCGATCGCGTGGGCCACCGAGCGCAGGTTGTGCGAGGCGATCGCCACCCGCACCGTCGGACGCGCGGTCAGCAGCCCGCGCGTGAGCGATTCGAAGTTCCGATCACACTCCGCCTTGACCTCGAACACCGGTGCCGGCCATCCGTGCTGTTGGGCCTGCACCAGCTCGTGGTCCCAGTAGGCTCCCTTGACCAGCCGCACCTGCAGCGGGGCTTGGCGGGGGCAGGAGTGCGCCCACTCCAGAATCGTCTCCAGCTGTTCCGGTGAGTCGCGCAGATACGCCTGCAGCACCAGCCCGGCGGAGGGACCGGCGCGGAACTCGGGCTCGTCCAGCAGCGCCAGCACCAGCTCCAGCACCGCCTCCCGGGAGTCCAGCGACTCCATGTCGACGTGGATGTGAGCGCCCAAACGATGAGCCTCGCGCATCAACGGACGCAGCCGCCGTGCGGCGTCATCGCGCCCACGCTCGGGGGCATCGGGGCGCAGCAGCGGCGTCAGCGCCGAGACCTTGACCGAGACGTTGGCCCGCGGCAGCGGACCGCGGGAGTCGCGCTCCAGCACCGGTTGGGGCGGCCAGTGGGAGGCGGCGCCGGCGATCTCCCGCAGCGCGGCTCGGCAGCGGCTGGCGTAGGCATCGGCCTCGGCCGGCGTCACGGTGGCCTCGCCCAGCAGATCGACCGAGGTGGCCACGCCTCGCGCCCAAAGGCCGCGCAGGACGCCGAGGGCCGCGCGCGGATCTTCCCCGACGATGAATCGGTGGGCCATGTGCTTGACTCCGCCGGCCGCAGCCGCGCCCAGCGCAGCCCGTCCGGCGCGCGTGTGGCTCATTCGTAGCGTGGCCGCGATCGGCGGGGGAGCCTCGGGTAACTCGGACAGGAACGAGGACAGGTGCCGCGCGATCTCGTCTACCGATCGGCAGGCGGGGACGACGTCCACGAACCGGAACAGCGCGGCGCGCAGCTCCCGATCCCGTGCCGCCAGGTCGATCGCGCGGACATCGAGTGCGCGCAGCGGATGCCGGGCGACCGAGGGCGAGGCTGCGGCCAGTGCCTCCCCAATCGCCCGAATCTCCGTCTCCAGGTCGCTCAACCGCTGGTCATTCCCTGCCGGGCGGGCACCACCGCCTGCGGCGTGGCCCGCTCCACCGCCGCCCACGAGGTGTCGCGATCACGCAGCGCTTCGTCGGCCGTCCCGCCGCCCCGAAGGCCGAACAGTCGCTTGGCGAACAGCAGGTAGATGACGACGGCGAGGTTGATCAGGAAGCCGATGATCTTCAGCGGCGTCTGCCGCTGGAGGAGCTCGTAGATCTCCAGCGGCAGCAGGATCGCCGTGGCGATGAAGGTGAGGTACTCGCCCCAGCGCTTGGTCAGCCACAGCCCGACCGCCTCGACGCCTTCGAGCAGCCCGTACGCCAGCAGCGCCGAGCCGACCCCCTGCAATGTCCCTGCCCTCAGGGTGAAGAGCTTGTCCAGCTCGTGGAGGATTCCGACGTGTCCGGTGCTCTGCACCGGGCCCCCGGCCACGCCCCCTTGGAGCGCGGTCAGCACCCGGTAGTAGTCACTGCGCAGGTTCGTCTCGTGCCCGGCGAAGGCCAGCACGCTGATCCCCAGCAGCATCAGCACCAGGAAGTGCAGCGCCCGATCGCAGGCGATCAGCCGCAGCACGACCTTGTCCCGCAGCCCCTTACCCCGCAGCGGCAGCTCGATCTCTGCGCGATCGGGCGGCTGCAGCCGGGCCGGACGCTGTGGCGGCGCCAGCGCCACCCAGCTGTCACAGCGCAGGCAGCGGTACCAGCGCAGCCCCTCGTCCTCACGTACGACCAGATGATCCTCAGGCCGGATCTGCTCGGCGTCCAGACCGATCAGGGCGTGTCCGGAGAAGCCGCAGGCGATGAGCTCCCAATCGATCTTCCGGCGCGGGCGCGGGGGCGGATGGGTGCCGGGCGCGGGCTGCATCTCAACTGAGTATGTTGACTGCCCGAGCGACGACGAGTGAAACCGTCAGCAGCGCGGTTATCGACTGCGCGGTCATCAGCAGTTTCGCGGTCTGGGTCAGCGGCATCGTGTCCGTGGGGCTGAAGGCGCAGGCGTTGGTGAAGGAGACGTACAGGTAGTCGATCAGGCCAGGCATCCAGCCCGGGGGGGCCCACTTGGGGTCGGCCATCTGGGGAAACTGGAAGTCGGGCAACCGCGCATGCTCCGACGCTCGTTCCAGCGGCCCGCCGCGATCGAGCTCCCAGAACCACAGGCCGAACAGCAGCACGTTGGTCACCCACAGCACCACCCCCGCGACGATCAACGCATGACCGTTCTGCTTGCCGCCATGGAGCAGGTAATGCACCAGCAGCACCAGCGAGACGATGTTGACGGCGCTGACCAGCCCGATCAGGCCGACCGCGATGTTGCGTCGCAGCGGCGAGTGGCGCATGCGGGGGTGGGGAGAGGCGATCAGCAAGCCCACCAGCAGCAATCCCTCGAAGCCGGGCAGCAGCCACCGCGATCCGATCGTCAGCTTTTCCGGCAGCAGCAGGTCGAGCGCGAGTGCTCCGGCCACCACCAGCTGGGGGGCCCAGAAGGGGTCGAGCCGCTTCAGGGCATGCTCACTGCGCGCCAGCAAGCGCAGTTCTGGGTCGGCAGTTCGGATCGGCGGCTCTCGGTTCATCGCGGGCAGGAATGTTCCCATGCCGCCGGTGCGGGATGGAGCCGGATCTCGCCCCGCAGGCGTGCAATTGCCGCGCGCATGAGGATCTTGCGATGCGGGCACAGCCGCCGAGCAGCGTCGGGCTGTCGGCCGGCGGCGATTGCTCCCGAGATGCTCAGCCTTTGGGTGAGACGACGGGCCTCGCGCGCGTGGCCGGCGCGGGTAACCCGGAGATCATCCCGGTTATCTCCTCTGCACTCACCGGACGCGAGAACCAGAATCCCTGGGCCATCTCGCAGCCGATCCGCTCCAGCTGGGCCGCCTGCACACCCGTCTCGACGCCCTCGCCGACGACCTGCAGCCCGAGCGCCTTGGACATCGCGATGATCGCCTCGGCGACCGCCGTGTCCCGCCCCTCGGTGCCCAGCCCGTCGACGAAGGACCGGTCGACCTTGAGTCCGTCGAGCGGCAGGTGGGTCAGGTATGCCAACGAGGAGTAACCGGTGCCGAAGTCATCGAGCATCAGCCGCGCCCCGAGCTTCTTGAGCGCCGTGAGTACCTCCATCAACGCCTGATCCTCGCGCAGCATCACCGTCTCGGTGATCTCCAGGTACAGAAGCGAGGGGTCGAGACCTGTTTGCTCCAGAACACCGGCGATCAGCTCGGGGAAGGTTGGCTTGACGACCTGGACGGGTGACAGGTTGACCGACACCGACACCGGACTGCCGTCGGTGCGGCCTCGATTCCACCGCGCGGCCTGCGCGCAGGCGTGTTCGAGCACCCAGCGCCCGATCGGCTCGATCATCCCGTTCTCCTCCGCCACCTCGATGAACTCGCGCGTGGGTATCAGGCCGCCCTCGGGATGGCTCCAGCGAAGGAGTGCCTCGGCGCCGACGATCTCGCGCTCGGGCAGCGACACGATCGGCTGGTAATGCAGCAGCAGCTCCCCTCGATCCAGCGCGCGTCGCAGGTCGTTCTCCACCCGCAGGCGAGACACAGCCCGCGCCCGCATCACCTCGTCGAACAGCTCGTAGCGGGCGCGGCCCTGGTCCTTGCTGCGGTACATGGCGGCATCGGCGTCGCGGATCAGCTCGCTCGCCGTCTCGTGGCCCTGGGCGAACGCGATGCCGATGCTGGCGGTCACGAAGTGCTCGTTGCCGGCGAGCACGAACGGCACCGTGAACATCTGTCCGATGCGCTCGGCCGTCTCGATCGCCTCGCGCTCGTTCTTGATCTCGTCCAGCAGGACCGCGAACTCATCGCCACCGAAACGGGCCACAGTGTCACTGGCCCGTACCGTCTGTTGAATTCGCGGCGCGGCGGCGGCCAGGAGCTCGTCGCCCAGATGATGTCCCATCGTGTCGTTGATGAGCTTAAAGTGGTCGAGATCGAGGAACAACACCGCCGCCAGCGAGCCGCGACGGCGCACCCGGGCCAGTGCCTGCTCGATCCGGTCCAGGAACAGCACCCGGTTGGGCAGTCCGGTGAGTGGGTCGTGCAGCGCCCGGTGCCGGATGTCGTCTTCGGTCGCCTGCCGCTGCAGCGCGTCGGCGAGGACGTTGGCCAGGGCCTGCACGAAGGCGACGTCCCCGGCCTTGAAGTGGCGCGGCTGCCGTGATTGCAGGGTAAGCGCTCCAAAGCGGCCGTCGCGGCCCTCGATCGGGACCGAGACCCCGCTGCGCGCGTTGATCTCGACCAGCGCCGGCGAACGCGTGAAGTGCGTCTCGCGCTCCCACTCGGAGATCACCACCGGCTGACCGCTGAGAATCGC
The DNA here is from genome assembly GCA_963787535.1 of uncultured Solirubrobacterales bacterium. Lineage (GTDB taxonomy): Bacteria > Actinomycetota > Thermoleophilia > Solirubrobacterales > Solirubrobacteraceae > Palsa-465. The sequence continues at coordinate 213,958 of CAWBDB010000005.1, read as the reverse complement.
GGAGCCGATCGCCGAGCGCGTGCCGGGGTCCCGGTGAACGCTGCCGGTCATCCACTCCGGCCAGCCCTTGGTGGCATGGAGCAGCAGCCAGCCGGGTTCCTGCACCTCGAACACCGCGGCCAGCTCGACGTCCAGGATCTGCGCCACCGCGGTGACCGCCTCGTGCATCAAGTCCGCCGGGGTTGCTCCCTCCAGCGCGTGCTCGCCGAGCCGGGCGACCGCCGATTGCTGGGCGGCGCGCTGCTCGAGCTCTGCCTCCACCTGCTTGCGATCGGTGATGACGGACATGACCCCGTGCCAGACGCGCCCCTGAGGGGTGTCCATGAGCGCGGCTTCGTCCCTGACCCAAACCGTTCGGCCGTCGCGGTGGAGCATGCGGTATTCCGAGGTGCCGGGGAAGGGGTTTCCCGCCAGCGCTGCGGCCTCGTAGCGCAAGATCCTGTCCCGGTCCTGGGGATGCAGCTGCTGCGCCCAGCAGCGCGGCTCCGCGCGCCACTCCTCCGGGGTAAAGCCGAGGATGTCTTCGATCTGCGGGCTGACATAGCGCCAGGCACCTTCGCCACCGGCCTCGGCGATGTACAGGATCGCCGGAACCCGCTGAAGCAGATCCAGCAGCTCGGGACTCAGCCCCTCCTGGCCGTCCTCGATCTGGTGCGCCGGCGCATCCGGGCCCCCTTTGGCTTGCTCGTCCAGCATCGGCTCTGGTCTGGTTATCGGCAGCTGGGCGCCAAACGTAGAGTGCCGCTCCTGGCAAGGTCGTTCCCCCGCTGGGATGGGGATTGGTGACTGATGTGGCCATCAATCCCCGTCGCCTGGCGGTGCGCCCGACCCTGTCCTGCGCCTTCTAGACCCTGCGCGCGGGGCTGGAAGCCTGGAAGCGCACGAGCCCGTCCTGCTCGATCTCCCGCACCTGTCCGTCCCGCTCCAGCAGGTCGACGTGCCCGAGCACCTCTGAGATCGTCAGGTAGGCCTGGGTGACGGCCACGTTGCCCCACATGCGCAGGGCGATCTCGTAGGCGGTCAGGGGCCCGTCGTCGAGAAGTCCGAGCATCTTCCGCGCACGCCGCTCGTGCATTCGCAGGCGCTCGTCGATCAGCGCCACGTGGTCGGTGATCGGCTGTCCGTGCCCGGAGAGCACGAGTCGGGCCGGAAGCTCGCGCGTGGCCCGCATCGAATCGATGTAGGCGATCAGCGCCCGGGGGCGCTCACCGGCTGCGGGACCGCCATCGGCAACCAGCGGTCGCGAGATCAGCGGATTGGAGGATATGTTCCCCAGGAGATGGTCGCCGGCAAGCAGGATCTTGCGCTCCTCGTCCCAGAAGATGGTGTCCGAGGGGCTGTGGCCCGGGCGATGGCGAACCATCAGGTGGCGGTCGCGCAGCGACAAGACATCGCCGTCCTGCAACTTCCTGCTCACGGCGCCGCTCGAGCCATAGGACCTGAACGCGGCGCCAACGGCTCCGAGCACCGCCGACAGATCGCGCGGGACCCCGTGTCGGCGCATCACCTCCTGGGCGAAGTCGTCATCGGAACCGGCGGCGGCGGCGAAGTCGGCCAGGTAGGACGCGAGCAAGTGCAGCGCCGCCAGTTCGGCTCCCGAGCGCCGAAGGAGGATCTCGAGCAGCCCGACGTGGTCCATGTGCTGATGGGTGATCACGATCAGCTCGAGATCCTCGATCGTGTGGCCGTGCCGTCCGAGTGCCTGCTCCAGCTCGTCGAGCGACTTCCCGGAGTTGGGGCCGGTATCGACCAGCGTCAGCGGCTGGTCCTCGATCAGGTAGCAGTTGACCCGGCCGACCAGGAAAGGTGTAGGGATGGCCAGTCGGTGGATGCCCGCGCGCTCGGCGGTGCTCAGCGCCTCGGAGGCCTCCGCTTCGGCCTCGGTCACGACCGGATCGCCGCCAGCACCTCGTCGCGACGGCGCTCCATGTCCTCACGGGAGCGCAGCGACTCCAGGCACAGCCGCAGCAGCGGTTCGGTGTTCGACGGGCGGACGTTGAAGTGCCAGTCCGCGTAGTCGATCGAGACGCCGTCCAGGCGATCCTGTCGCGCGTCCGGGTAGCGCTCGGAAAGCTCCTCCAACTTGGCCTGGGGATCGGCAACCTCGGAGTTGATCTCCCCGGAGATGAAGTACCGCGAGCGGTATGGCTCCAGCAGCTCCGACATCCGTGCGTCGGTGGAGCCCAGCAGCTCCAGGATCAGCAGCGCCGGGATCGTCCCCGAATCCGCGCAATAGAAGTCCCGGAAGTAGTAGTGGCCGGACACCTCGCCGCCGAAGACGCCGTCCTCCTCGCGCATCCGGGTCTTAAAGAAGGCGTGTCCGACACGGTTGCGCAGCGCCTGGCCGCCCCGCTGCTTCACCGTGTCGGGGACGGCGCGGCTGGCGCGGACGTCATAGAGGATCGTCCCCCCGGGATGCTTGTCCAGCATCGAGTCGGCCAGCAGGGCGGTGAGGAAGTCGCCGTCGACGAACGCGCCGGTGTCGTCGATGAAGAAGCAGCGGTCGGCATCTCCATCCCAGGCAATCCCGAGATCGGCCGCGTGCTCACGGACGGCGTGCACGATGAACTCGCGGTTCTCGGGCAGCAGCGGGTTGGGCTCGTGGTCGGGGAAGCTCCCGTCGGGTCGCCAGTAGGTCTCGATCAGCTCGAGGGGCAACCCATCCAGCAGAGGTCCGACCATCGGTCCGGCCATGCCGTTGCCACCATCGACTACGACCCGCAGCGGCCGCACTCGGTCAGGATCGATGAACGCCAGCGCCGCCTGGCGAAACGGCGCCGATACGTCGACCTGCTTGCTGCTACCGCCTCCCGGCGGATCGCCGAGTCCTTTCTCGATCTGCTTGCGGATGTCGCCGATGCCGGCGTCACCGGAGAGCGCAATCGCCCCCCGTCGGACGAGCTTGACCCCGGTGTACTGCTTGGGGTTGTGCGACGCCGTACACATCAGGCCGCCGTCGAGCTCGCGGGAGCCGACCAGGTAGTAGAGCATCTCGGTTCCGACCTGCCCGACGTCGAGCACGGTGGCGCCCTCGTTGCACATCCCCTGGCGATAGGCAGCGGCCATCTCCGGGGCGGTCAGGCGCATGTCCGCCCCAAGGCCGAGTTGCAGCTCGGGAGTCGGCTTGCCCTCCAGTTCCGCGATCACGCGCGTGAACGCCCGGCCGATCTGCTCGGCCAGGCGTGCGTCGAGCTCTTCGCCGTGGATGCCGCGGATGTCGTAGGCCTTGAAGATGCCCGGATTGGAGATCACGCTCATGCCGGCAGCCTAGCGAGCGTCCGCTCACCGGCCAGCGGCCGCGTCCTAGACTTTGGTCGCATATGTCCGGTCACTCCAAATGGGCTTCGATCAAGCACAAGAAGGCGGTCGTCGATCAGCGCCGAGGGCAGCACTTCACCAAACTCGCCCGGGCGATCACCGTAGCCGCGCGGGAGGGTGGGGGGGACCCTGAGGGCAATCCGGCGCTGGGGTTGGCGATCCAGAAGGCGCGCGATGCCTCGATGCCCAAGGACAACATCGAGCGCGCGATCGCCAAGGGCATCGGGGCCGGCGTCGATGCAGATCAGATCGAGACGGTCCTCTACGAGGGCTACGGCCCCGGCGGCGTGGCCCTGCTGATCGAGGCGCTGACCGACAATCGCAACCGCACGGGTGCCGATGTCCGCCACGCGCTGTCAAAGCACGGCGGCAACCTCGGAGAGCCCGGGTCGGTGTCCTATCTGTTCGACAAGCAGGGTGTGATTGTCGTCGACGCCGGCCGCTACGACGAGGACGACTTGATCCCGGCGATCGACGCCGGCGCGCTTGACATCTCCCGTGATGAGGATGTGTTCGAGGTCGTTACCGAGCCCTCGGATCTCCGTCCGGTGCGCGAGGCGCTGGATCAGGCCGGGGTTGAGGTCGACAGCGCCGATGTGACCCAGCGGCCGAAATCACGCGTGCCCGTGCAGGAGACCGAGGCGGCAAAACTGATGAAGCTGATCGACGCCCTGGAGGAATCCGACGACGTCGGGTCGGTGCACGCCAACTTCGACGTCGACGCCGATGTGCTGGAGCGCATCGCAGGCTGAACACAGCCTCGCTACCCTGCCGCGTTCATGCGCTCGAAGCCGCTCGCCCTGCCCATGCTGGCGCTGCTCGCTGCCGGACTGTCGGCCTGCGGCAGTTCGACCGCGCCGGGTGTGCAGCAGGCACCTTCAGGCGGCCCGACGCAGACCTCGGTCGCGGCGAGTCCCAGCACTACCTCGACCTCTACCTCCCAGAGCGCGACCGCCGTCACCCCCAAGCCACCCTCGCCCCTGTCCAAGAAGCCGGCGGTCACCGTGCCCGCCGGCCCGGCTCCGACCCACCTGGTGATCAAGGACCTGATCCCGGGCACCGGTCCCGCGGCCAAGACCGGCAGCAACGTAACCGTCAACTACGTCGGCGTCCTGTACAAGAACGGGCAGGAGTTCGACTCCTCCTGGAAGCGCAACCAACCGTTCCCGTTCACCCTCGGGCAGGGGCAGGTGATCAAGGGTTGGGATCAGGGCGTGGCTGGGATGAAGGTCGGTGGGCGTCGTGAGCTGATCATCCCGGCCGCGCTGGCCTACGGCGCCCAGGGGAGCCCACCGACGATCCCGGCGAACGCGCCCTTGGTGTTCGTGATCGACCTGCTGGGCGTCTCCTAGGCTTCGTTTCCGAGTAGCTTGGTCCGTCCGGGCTCCTGGGCGGCTGATGGCCAGCTTGGTCCGTCCCGGCCTCCTCGGTGGCTGATGGCTTCAGTGCGGAATTCGCTGGCATCTCGCCGATCGAAAGTGGTTACCGGACTGGTTCTGGCCGGGCGCGGTACAGCACCACGGGCTGGCCGATGCCCTTGAGTCGGTGCCGGCCGGCGAAAGACCACCGGAAGCTCTCTGGGATAGCGTTCTGGACCTCCTGCGTGACCAACACGCTGCCGGGCCGCGCGATCCCGGTGACCCGACTGGCGAGGTTCACGGAATGCCCGTAGAAGTCCCCCGCCCGCTGCAGAGCCGGTCCGAGGGCGACGCCGGCACGCAGCGTCGGCAGCTCGGCTGCGAGGAACGCCTGCACGAGCGCCAGTGCCACCGCCACCAACGCGCCCGGATCCGGGCTCACGAACATCGCCGCGTCGCCAATCGTCTTGACCAAGCGCACCGGCGGCTCGGTCAGCTCGGCGGCGAGCTGAGCCAGGGTGCCGGCCACCTCACCCAATTCCTCGACCTCAATCTGTGCTCCCAGCCGAGTGAAGCCGACCACGTCGGCAAAGCACACGGCCAGGATCTGATCGGCCTCAAGCCTGCCGCTCTCCCGCTGGGCGCGCCCGATCATCCCGCGGCGGATCGCCTCCCGGAGGTGAGACTTGAACGTCGCGATCAGCACCGGCTCGAGCGCCGGGGTCAGCTGACCGGCCAGCTCGGCGAAGCGCTCGGCCAGGTCGTACTCGCTGTCGCCAGGCCGCAGGAACGATTCCGCGAACGTCCCCGTGGTCGTTGCCGCCAGCCGGGCCATCCCCTCCCCGAGCACGCGCGTCATCTCCTCAACCGCCTGCACGCTCAACCCCGCCTCCAGGAACAGCCGAGTCGAGCGGGCCACCGCCAGGTCCTCCTCACCGAACACGGGCTCGTCCTCATCGGGTGCCGGTAGGCCAGCCAATCGCCTGATCCGCAGCATCAGCCTGGCCGGAACTCCGGTCAGGCGCTCCACCTCCCGCGTGGTGTAGCGGCCGCCGAGGGCCCGCTCCACCGGCAACAGTACGAGCCGCTCCTCAGCAACTGCCGAGCGCAGCTGGTCCAGCGTGTATCCCTGCTGCACCAGCTGCTCCAGCAGCCGCTGGCGAGCCACGCGCTCGCCTGCCTCCAGTCCGTCGAGTAGTCCCTCCGCGGCGAAGTCCACAACCGGCATCCTCGCCGATCGTCACGTTCGCTAGCATCGACGACCCTCGCGGCGGCCTCCCCGATCAGGCCCCTGCTCTACACGACCGAATCCTGCTCACATGCTCTCGATTCTGATGCCCGTCTACAACGAGCGCGAACGCATCGAGCGGGCGATCGCCGAAGTACTGGCCGTCGAGCTGCCGACCGACTTCGAGCTGATCATCGTCGACGACGGGTCCAGCGACGGTACCCGCGAGATCTTGCGCGCGGGGAGCTGGAACGACCGCGTGCGCCGCTTTGAGCACGACAACAACCAAGGTAAGGGCGCGGCGGTCCGGACGGCGCTGAGCCAGGCGCGCGGCGACTACGCAGCGATCTTTGACGCCGATCTGGAGTACGACCCCGGCGATCTGGCCCTGCTGATGCCGCCGCTGATGGACAACCGCTCCAACGCCTGCTTCGGCGTGCGCGCGTTCGACGGCTACACCAGCCACTCGTTCCTGTTCGTGCTCGGCAACAAGGGCGTGACGCTGGCCTGCAACGTCCTGTTCAACGTCTACCTGCACGACATCATGACCTGCCACAAGGTGATCCGGACCGATGTGTTCCGCAGCCTGCCGTTGAAGTCCGCCGGCTTTGCCATCGAGCCCGAGATCACCGCGCGGCTGGTCCAGCGCGGCGAGCGCATCTTCGAGGTCCCGATTCACTACCGCGCCCGGTCCAACGAGGAGGGCAAGAAGCTCACGGCCGTGGACGGCTTCCGCGTGATGGCAACGCTGCTGCGCTGCCGCTTCTCCAAGGTCTAGCGATGGCCGTGGGGCAGCCGCCGGTGGTGGAGCCCGGGGTCCAGGGGATGCCCGGACCGAAGTCCGCAGCCGGGGCCGCCGGGAGCGGTCGGCGCTCACCGTTGCTGCTCTGCGGGCTCGCCTGCGTGGCCCTGGCCGCACTGTCGGCGGCGGTGGTAGCGACGGTGCCCAGCTATGACCCGTGGAGCTGGATCGTGTGGGGACGTGAGGTCACCGATCCCCATCTCAGCTTCGCCGTCGGCGGAGGACCGTCATGGAAGCCGCTGCCGTTCCTGTTCACCACCGTGTTCGGACTGCTCGGCGGCGCGGCGCCGACCCTGTGGGTGATCACCGCCCGCGCCGGGGGGCTGCTTGGGGTGGTGGCCGCCTACCGGATCGCGGCGCTGTTGGCGGCTCGCGGCCGTCGCGGACCGAGCTGGCTGCCGATCGCCGCCGGCGCGGTGGCTGCGCTCGGCCTGGTGCTGACCCAGGAGTGGTCCTACTACATGTTCCGGGGAACGTCGGAGCCGATGCTGCTCGGCGCCTGCCTGTGGGCAGTCGATCGTCACCTCGCCGGCCATCACCGAGAGGCGTTCCTGCTCGGCGTCGCGGCATCGCTGATCCGTCCCGAGGCGTGGCCGTTCATCCTCGTGTACGGCGTCTGGCTGTGGCGACGCGAACCCGGCTCGCCGATCCGCGCGCTGATCGGCGCCGGGCTGTTGTCGATCCCGTTCCTGTGGTTCGTCCCGCCGTGGATCGGGTCGGGGCAGCCGTTCCTGGCCGCATCCCACGCCAGGGCCTACAACGGCCACCTCGGCTCCCACCCACTGCTCGAGGTCCTCCGGCGCGGGGCCGACCTGCAGCTCGCTTCCCTGCTCGTGCTCGGCCTGGTGGTGGTCGCGCTGGCGTGGTGGCGCGAGCGGGACCGGCTGATCGCCGGGCTGGCGCTGGCGGCGCTGGGCTGGTGGATGCTGGTGGTGGCGATGACGCTCGACGGCTATCCAGGGCTGGAGCGCTTCTTCTTGCCCGCAGCCGGTTTGATCTGCGTGCTCGCAGGCGTGGGAGTGGCTCGGATCGCGGAACTGGTCTCCGAGCTGGCGCGCCCCGGGAGCCCCCAGGGTGCGAGACCTCCCGCGGGCACCCAGGATGCGGGATCCCTCGGGACGCGCGAGCACCGGAGGATCGACCGCGGATCCTCGGTGATCGCCGCCGTGGTGATCGTGGTGCTGGTGGCCATCTCGCTGGCCCTGTCCTCAGAGCGGCTCGACGAGGCCCGCGCGCAGCCGGCTCAGGCCAGCGCCGCCGTCATCCGCCTGGATCAGCTCTCAGAGGCCGTCCGAACGGTCGGCGGCCACCGCGGCGTCTTCCCCTGCCGCTCCAGCTATGCGGCGGTCAACCACGGCGTGCAGACCGCCCTGGCCTGGAAGCTGCACGTGACGCTCGGGCGCGTTGGGACCTCGATGCGCCACCAGGGGGTGCTGTTCATCGGTCCCCATGACGCCATCGACGGTGCCTCGCCTTCCATCAGCGCACAGCTGAACCGGCGCCAGCTGCTGGCGCGGGCGGGCGTATGGCGCGTCTACCGGGTCTGGCGCCAGGGCCACCTCAGCTCCTGCGTCGGTCGTTAGCGCGATCGCTCGCCCTCGAGCAGGCGTCCGGCCGCGCGCGGAGAATGCTGTGTTCATGGTCGTCATCGGCATCGATCCCGGGACCGCCAGCACCGGGTACGGGGTGGTTCAGAGCAGCGGCCCGCGGCTGGGCGCGCTCGCCCAGGGGGTGATCGAGACGCGGGCCGGAGTGGCGCTGGAGACCCGCCTGGCCGACATCCACGCTGGAGTGCTGGAGCTGATCGACCGCCACGCACCCGACACGCTGGCGATCGAGGAACTGTACTTCGGCGCCAACGTGCGCACCGCCTTCGCCGTCGGTCAGGCCCGGGGGGTGGTGCTGCTGGCCGCCGGCCAGCGGGCGCTGCCCGCGCGTTCCTACACGCCCCAGCAGGTCAAGGCCTCGGTCTGCGGGCACGGGCGCGCAGGCAAGGACCAGGTGGGGAGGATGGTGGCGCGGCTGCTCGGGCTGGTGGTGGCTCCGTCGACCGATCATGCCGCCGACGCGCTGGCGGTGGCCATCTGTGAGCTGAATCGGGCGCCGCTGGCCGCGGCGACGATGCGGGCATGATCGCGCTCGTCTCGGGCCAGGTCGCCGTCCGCCGCGCTGACCACGTGGTCATCGACTGCGGTGGCGTCGGCTATCGACTGGCCGTGTCCGCGGAAACGCTCAGACAGGTTCCCGGTGCCGGCCACGCGGTGACGCTCCACACCCACCTCGTCGTCCGCGATGACGCGCTGGCGCTGTACGGATTCGCCACCGAGGAGGAGCGGGAGCTGTTCCTGATGCTGCTCGGTGTCCAGGCGGTGGGGCCGAAGATGGCGCTGGCCGTCCTCTCCGGCGGACCTCCCCGAGAGCTGCTGGCAGCGCTGGCCGCCGGTGACGCCGGCCGGCTGCAGGCGGTACCGGGGATCGGCAAGCGTACGGCGGAGCGGATCATCGTCGAGCTGCGGGAGAAGGTGGGGGCCAGCCTGCCCGACCCAGCGATCAGGATCACGCGCTCAGACGACCCGCGCGGGCTGGCCCGGGAGGGCCTGGTGGGCCTCGGTTACAGCCCGCAGGAGGCCGATGAGCTGCTGGATGGACTCCGTGGCGAACTGCCCGAGGACCTGATCGCCCAGGCCCTGAGATCGGCGCGCCGATGAGCCAGACGGAGCCACGGATCCAGGCGCCGCAGGAGCTGCCGGGCGAAGATCTCGACCCCTCGCTGCGCCCACGGCGGCTGGTGGACTTCGTCGGCCAGGAGCCGCTCAAGGATCAGCTGGCGGTGTCGATCGCCGCGGCCGCCTCAAGAGGGGAGGCGCTCGATCACGTGCTGCTGGCGGGACCGCCCGGACTGGGCAAGACCTCGCTGGCACAGATCGTCGCCGCAGAGCTGGAGGTTCCATTCGTGCAGACCGCCGGTCCGGCGCTCGAGCGAAAGGGCGACGTGGCTGCGTTTCTGACCGCGCTCGAGCCGCGTTCGGTGTTCTTCGTCGATGAGATTCATCGCCTGCCGCGGGCGCTGGAGGAGACGTTCTATCCGGCCATGGAGGACCGTGCCCTGCCGATCACCGTCGGCCAAGGCGCCGGCGCGAGAGTGGTGACGCTGGAGCTTCCGCCGTTCACCCTGATCGGAGCCACTACGCGCGCCGGCCTCCTGACCACGCCCCTGCGGGATCGGTTCGGGATCCAGCATCGGCTGGAGCACTATGCGCCGCCGGAGCTCAGCCGGATCGTCAAGCGCTCGTCGATGCTGCTCGGGGTCACCGTCGAGGAGGACGGCGCGGTGACCATCGCCGCCCGCAGCCGTGGTACGCCGCGCGTGGCCAACCGGCTGCTCAAGCGCGTGCGCGACTACGCCGAGGTCCGCGGCAGCGGTGTCGTCACGGCGCAGGCGGCCCGGGCCGCGCTCGATCTGCTCGAGGTCGACCTGGAGGGCCTGGATCGTCTCGATCGAGACATCCTGCGCGCGATCTGCGAGAAGTTCGGGGGCGGTCCGGTCGGACTGTCGACCCTGGCAGTTGTCGTCGCCGAGGAGCCGGACACGATCGAGGACGTGTACGAGCCCTACCTGCTCCAGCGCGGCCTGATCGAGCGGACCCCACGCGGTCGGGTCGCCACCCGGCGCGGGTTTGCGCATCTCGGTCTGGAGTCGCCGGGGCCGGCGAGGTTGCTGTAGCCGCGACTGGGTCCGTCTATCCTCAGGCGCCGATGGCCAAGGAGCGCTACTTCATCTGCCCGCACTGCGGCAACCGGTCCATGGGCGCCGATCGAAACGCCGGGTTTCGCCGCGAGGCTCGTGGCTGCGACAAGTGTGGCTTCGCCTACCTGTTCGAGCTGCTGGACGACTATTACCCCGCTCCCGGCGCGGCGTTCTTCGCTTGCGACCGGGACGGGCGGATCGTCGATTGCGGCCGCGGGTCGTTCGAGCTCACCGGCCTGAAGACCGAGCAGGTGATGGGACGGCCCGCCCGGGAGGTGCTCGGCCTGCAGTTCGAGGACGGGGGCGACCACGTCGCCACCGCGCTCGAGTGGGAGGTGCGGGTGCAGGGCAAGCCGGTGAAGGTCAATGCCGAGGGCGACCTCCCCGCCCGAGCGGTGGCCGACATCTTTCCCGCCTACGATGACGAAGAAGGTGGGCTGCTGCTGGTCCTGACCCCCACCAACGGCCGCTCATGAGCCCCGCCACGCCCCGTAGCATCCCGAAGCGTCCATGACCGACCGTCAGCGCAACAGCTTCATCCTGCTGCTCGTGACCGGGCTGCTGCTGGCCTCGCTGGTGGTGATCGCCGGCGTCCCCGGAGTGGTCAAGCCGTCGAAGACCCGCCTGGGTCTCGACCTCAAGGGCGGGGTCGAGCTGGTCTACCAGGGTCGGCCGACGCCCCAGACTCCGGTTGTGACCCAGGACGCCCTTCAGCGCGCGGTCGACATCATGCGCTCGCGCATCGACCAGCTCGGCGTCGCCGAGCCGCAGATCCAGACCACCGGCAACAACATCTCCGCCAGCCTGCCGGACGTCAAGGACACCGCGCGGGCGGAGAAGCTGGTCGGCAGCACCGCCCGCCTTTACTTCTATGACTGGGAGGCCAACGCGCTCACTCCCAGCGGGAAACCGGTGGCCAGCCTGCTGCAGACCCAGGATCAGAGTGCGCTGAGCATCAGCCAGGGCAGCGGGGGCAGCGGCCCCGGGCCGCCCGGGGCCGGAAGCATGTCGCTCTACGACGCCGTCAAGCTGGCCACCAAGCAGCGGTCCGAGGCCAGCAGCGACAACGCTCGCTTCGGGCCCCAGTACTACCTCTTCGGCGCTCCCGGCAGCGCCGCCTGCGCGATCGCGGCCAAGGACCAAGGCAAGGCTCCGGTGGCCGGCGCCCACTGCCTGCTCTCAGGTCCCGACGACGCCCAGCAGGATTTGCTTGCCGGAGTGCCGACCGGGGTCAGCGCCACGCAGAGCGGGGTGCAACAGCTAACGGTGCCGCGGGGCACGGTCGTCCTTCAGGCCACCCCGGCGCACATCCCCAACTGGCCCGCGATCGGAGACCCGAGCGCCCAGTTCTACGTGCTGCGCGACCACGTGGCGCTGTTGGGCAGCGACATCACCAATCCCCAGCAGACGACTGACCAGGGCGGTAGTCCCGACATCTCGTTTGGCTTCACCGCCCGAGGCAAGGTTGAGTTCCAGACGGTCACCGCGCAGATCGCCCGCCGTGGAGATCTGGTGTCAGGGCTGGGCCAGACGCTCGACCAGCACTTCGCCACGGCGCTGGACAACCGACTGCTCACCGTCCCCTCGATCGACTTCAAGACCTACCCGGACGGGATTCCGGGAGACACCGGCGCCGACATCACTGGCGGGTTCACGATCCAGAGCGCCCAGGACCTGGCCAACCAGCTGCGCCTGGGCGCGCTGCCGATCAACCTCAAGCTGATCTCCGAATCGCAGGTGTCAGCCACGCTAGGCAAGCAGGCGCTACACCAGGGACTGATCGCCGGCCTGGTCGGACTGCTGGTGGTGATGGTGTTCCTGCTGGCGTTCTACCGCGTGCTCGGCGTGATCGCCACCGTGGGGCTGATCGTCTACGCGATCTATTTCTACGCCCTGATCAAGCTGATTCCCATCACGCTGACGCTGCCCGGGATCGCCGGCCTGATCCTGACCATCGGAGTGGCCGCCGACGCGAACATCGTCATCTTCGAGCGGGTCAAGGAGGAGATCAAGCGCGGCCTCTCGATCCGCCAGGGGATCATCACGGGTTACCGCAAGGGCCTGACCGCGATCATCGACGCCAACGTGGTCACGATCATGACCGCGTTCATCCTGTTCGTGCTCGCCACCGCCGAGGTCAAGGGCTTCGCCTTCACCCTGGGCATCGGCACCTTCGTCTCGCTGTTCACCGCCGTCATGGCCACCCAGGCGATCCTGATGACGATGGGCGGCTCCCGGGCGATCTCGAGCCCCTCGGCGCTCGGCGCCGGCGGCAAGCAGCGAGCGTGGAAGTTCGACTTCATGGGCGCCTCTCGGTACTTCTTCTCCATGTCGGGGGTGATCCTGCTGATCGGCGCGCTGGCGATCGGCGGCAAGGGCCTGAACCTGGGCATCGACTTCACCTCAGGCACCCGGGTGACCGCCAGCCTGGGCGCGCAGGCCGCCGAGGCGCAGGTGCGCTCGGTCGCCACCTCGGCCGGCGCGGTGGCGCCGGTAGTGCAGCGGGTGAGCAACCGCGCCCTGGGCAACAGCGTCTTCCAGATCTCCGCCAAGGAGCTCCAGCCCACTGGCGTGGCCAGGCTCCGCAGTGCCCTGCAGAGCCGCTTCGGCCTGAGGTCGTTCGACTCCAGCTCCGTCGGTCCCACGTTCGGCAAGACCGTCGCCAACAGTGCAGTGATCGCGATCATCGCCTCGCTGCTGGTGATTACCGCTTATGTCGCCCTCCGGTTCGAGTGGAAGTTCGCAGTGCCGGTGCTGATCGCATTGATGCACGACCTGCTGATCACCAGCGGCGTGTATTCGCTCACCGGCCGGGAGGTGACGACAGCGACCGTGGCCGCGCTGCTGACCATCCTGGGGTACTCGCTCTACGACACGATCATCGTCTTCGACCGCGTTCGGGAGAACGTGCCCCGAATGCCCCGCGCGGCGTTCTCGCAGATCGTCAACCGTTCGATGTCGGAGGTGTTGACCCGCTCGATCGCTACCACCTCGTGCACCCTGATGCCGATCTTGGCCCTGTTGCTGTTCGGTGGGGCGACACTGCAGGACTTCGCCTTCGCACTGCTGATCGGCGTCGCCTCCGGTGCCTACTCGTCGATCTTCATCGCCTCGCCCGTGCTGACCCACTGGAAGGAGCGCGAGGGGCTGTATCGAGCGCGTCGCCACCGGATCGAGGCTGACACCGGATATGTCCCCGCTTACGCCGCTCTGGCCGGCGAGGTGGATCCGCAGCCCAAGCGGCCCCGCCGCGGCGGCCGGCTCACCCAGCCCGAGCCCGAAACTGTCTCCGCGGCGGAGTTCGAGCAGATGAAGCGGGACCTGGAGGTGGAACCCACCGTTGCCACCCGCCACACCTCGACCCTGACCAAGCGGCTGTCCCACCGTCCCGAGGAAACCGCCGCGCCGGCCAACCCCACCGCGTCCCCGCGGGCCTCGAAGCCGACCTCGCCCGCCCGGGCGCCGCGCACGACGCGGGCTGCGCCCGCGGGAAGCCCGGCGCAGCCGCCAGCGGCGAAGCCGGTGCCCCCGCCCGCGGCGAAGCCGATGCCGAACGCAGATCCGGCGCTCTCGCCCTCATCTGAGGATGAGGCATCAGCCGGTTATCCCGCGCCGGCACCGGACATCGCCGAGAACGAGGGCGTCTCGCCCGTACCCAAGTCCAAGCCGCCGTCCAAGGCCCGCTCGCGCAACCGTCGTCACGGGAGGCGCCGCTGATGGGAATGCTCGCGTGGGTGATGATGGGCCTGGCCCTGTGGCACTTCACGATCTGGCTTCCGGACCACTACTGGGGCGGGATCGTCGGCGCCTTCATCGGCGCGCTGATCGGTGCGGCGATCTGCGGGCTGGCCATCAACGGCCTGCACATCCCCGGACGCCACGACACCCACTTGGCCACCGCGCTTGAGGCGGTTCCGGGGGCACTGATCGGGATGGCCCTCGTGTATATCGCGGGCGTGCGGCGCGAGCGGGCGGGCGCCCGCATCCCCTAGCACCACGGGGCATTCCCGGCGATCATCGCGGCCGCCGGATTTCCCGCTCCGTGGTCGGCCCCGCAGGATTCCCCGCCAGCTCATCGGGCTGGCGGGAAGCCGAATCCGTCGGGGGTGGGGCTTAGGCTGCCCGGGATGCCAGACCACGCGCTCCTGCTTCCCGATCAGCGCCCCGCCAGCGGTGGTGAGCTCGGGCCGCGGGTGGCGAAGGTGGTGCCCCGGCTGGAGATTTCCCCGTGTGACCCTGGGGCAGCGAGAGCCCTGCAGCGGGACCTCGGGATCGGCCGCGTTCTCGCCCAGGTCCTCGTCCGGCGCGGCTTCGCCGACCCGCGCCGAGCCCACGAGTTCCTGACCCCGAGCGAGCGTCACCATCCCTCCGGCTTTGCCGGGATCGACCGCGCCGTCGAGACGATCACTGCGCACATCCGCGCTGGCCACCGGATCGTCGTCCACGGCGACTACGACGTCGATGGTGTTTGCGCCACCGCGATCATGGTTCGGGCTCTGCGATCGCTCGGCGGCGAGGTCAGCTGGTTCCTCCCCAACCGGCTGGTGGATGGATATGGCCTGTCGGCGGCCACGGTGGAGCGGCTAGGCCGGCGGGGAACGCGGCTGCTGATCACTGTCGACTGCGGTATCACTGCGGTTGACGAGGTGGCCGCCGGGCGGGCCGCCGGCATGGACGTGATCATCAGCGATCACCATTCCCCGCGCGCCGACGGTCAACTGCCCGACTGTCCGATCGTCCATCCGGGCGTCTGCGGCTATGCCCGGCCAGAGCTCTGCGGGACCGGCGTCGCCTTTAAGCTCGCCCAGGCGCTCGGCGCACCGGCGCTGGAGCTCGAGCTCGAGCTGGTGGCGCTGGCCACGGTCGCCGATCTGATGCCGTTGCAAGGCGAGAACCGCCGGCTCGTGCGCGAGGGGATAGAGGCGATGGCGAACACGACTCGACCTGGCCTGCGCGCGCTGATGGCGGTTTCGCGCACGGACCCCAGCGACCTCGACGCCAGCGCCCTCGGCTTCCGTCTGGCCCCGCGCATCAACGCTGCCGGCCGCCTGGCGCGGCCCGATGCGGGACTTGAGCTGCTGCTCACCGAGGACCCCGAACGCGCTGCGGAAATCGCCCGGGAGCTGGAGGGCATCAACGCTGAACGGCGTGCCGTGGAGCAGCGGATCCTGTGGCAAGCCGAAGAGCAGGTGGCCGCTCTGGGGGAGCGGAGCGCGTACGTGCTCGCCGATCAGGGCTGGCATCCGGGCGTGATCGGGATCGTCGCCTCACGAATCGTCGAGCGCTATCACCGGCCCACCGTGATGATCGCGCTCGGCGACGATGGCCCCGGCCACGGTTCAGGTCGCAGCATCTCCGGCTTTGACCTGCTGGCAGCGTTGCACGCCGCCTCCGAGCACATGATCGACTACGGGGGCCATCGCGCGGCGGCGGGACTGACCGTTGTCCCCGAGCGCATCGAGGCGCTGCGAGCGGCAATCGAATCACACGCCGATCAGGTCCTCACACCGGAATTGGTCACACCGGTGGAGCGGGTAGATGCGATCGTCTGCGGGTCCGAGCTGGACCTCGGGCTGGCCGAGGAGCTGGCGCAGCTCGAGCCGTGCGGAATGGGCAACCCGCGGACCCGCCTGCTCGTGCCCGGGGCGCGCTTTGCCGATGTCCGGTCGATGGGGGAGGGGCGACACGCGCGCTTCGCGGTCAGCTCCGGGGGCGCCCGCGCTCGCGCCGTCGCGTTCGGATGCGACGGTAAGGTCCCTGGTGGCGAGGGCTCCCCGGTGAACGCCACGTTCTCGCTGGAGCGCAACGTGTGGAACGGAGCGGTCGAGCCCCGCCTCGTGCTTCGCCATGCCCGCGGCTGCGGGGCGCAGGCGATTGAGGTGCTCAGTGAGAACCAGGCCTATCTGCAGATCGCGCTGGCGGAGCTGGAAGGTCGGTCGACCCCCGTCTCCGCCCTCAGCCCGCAGCGGCGATCTGTCGCTGACTGGCGGAGCCGGAGTCCGCTGGCGGCGCTCGCCGACGCGGGGGCGTCGGGTGGTCAGGTGCTGGCCATCTGCGCCGACGTACCCCGGCGGCTGCCCGGGCTGGCGGAGCGAACCGGCGGCTTCGCCCTCGTCTCCTACGCGGCGCTCGGCCAGGACCCCTCGCTGGCCCTCCAGTTCCCACATCTCGTCGCGCTCGATCCTCCCAGCGACGACGCCGGCCGGGAGCTGCTGCGGGCCGGCACCGGCGATGCCTACCTGGCCTGGGGTGAGGCTGAGCTACGCTTTGCTGCGCAGATGCACGCGACCGAATATGACCTGAGGGACTCGCTCGTGGCCCTGTACAGGAGGCTGAAGATCCGCCGCGAGGTCGCCGGGGCCGAGCTGGAGGGCGTTCTCCGTGGCGAGGATCGGCATTCGCGCTCGCCGCGCCTGGCCGGTCGGTTGATCAGAGTCCTGGCCGAGCTTGGCCTCATCACCGTCGACCTGGTCCAGCCCGCGGTGGCGATCGCCAGCGAGTCCTCAACGACGCTTGAACGATCGTCCGCCTATCGAGGCTACATCCAACGATACGAGGACGGACGGCGATTCCTGAGCAACCCCGACCTACTGCCGGGCGTTTGAGCGGCTCGGACGCAAATACCCACGGCACGTCCCGCAGGGGGGGACGAGGCCCGGCGACCCCCGCGGAGGGCGGCAGGGGAGCAACGATGATCCCCGCCTCCCGTCCCCCGGTCGGTCAGCTCGAGCGCTCGCAGGTGAGGACCGCGATCGAGCACGCCGAGCTCACGGTGACCGAGCGCCGGCTGCTGTCGGACCTGTTCGCGATCGTTGAGGAGCACGCCGACCACACCGCCGTGCACATCGATCGGGCCAGAGTCGAGGAGGCCTTCGTGTACGCGTGCGTGCACCACGCCGATCAGCGCCGGCGCTCAGGGGAGGACTTCATCATTCATCCCGTGGGGGTGGCCAAGATCTGCGCCGGGATGCGGCTGGACACCGAGACGCTGTGCGCGGCACTCCTGCACGACACCGTCGAGGACACCTCGGCCTCGCTGGAGGAGGTGCGAGCTTCCTTTGGAGACGAGATCGCCGGGCTGGTCGATGGCGTCACCAAGCTGACCGGGCTGACCTTCCAATCCCGCGATGAGGCTCAGGCGGAGAACTATCGCAAGATGATGGTCGCGATGGCCTCGGACATACGGGTCATCCTGATCAAGCTCGCCGACCGCCTCCACAACATGCGCACGATCGCCGCGATGCCGAAGCAGAAGCAGATCGACAAGGCTCGCGAGACGCTCGACATCTACGCCCCGATCGCCCACCGTCTCGGCATCCATGCCATCAAGTGGGAGCTGGAGGACCTCGCCTTCCAGACCCTGCACCCGCGCAAGTACAACGACATCAAGGGCCTGGTCGCCCAGCAGCGGGCAGAGCGCGAGCGCTACGTCAACAAGGCCGGCGACTACCTGGCCAAGGAGCTCGACGAGCTGGGCATTGCGGCCGAGATCTCCGGCCGGGCCAAGCACTTCTACTCGATCTACTCCAAGATGACCAAGAAGGGGCGCGAGTTCAACGAGATCTACGACCTCACCGCGATGCGCGTGATCGTCGAATCTGTGAAGGACTGCTATGGGGCCGTCGGGGTCATCCATTCGCTGTGGAAGCCGCTGCCGGGACGGTTCAAGGATCACATCGCCATGCCCAAGTTCAACATGTACCAGTCGCTGCACACGACGGTGATCGGACCTGAGGGGCGGCCGCTGGAGATTCAGATCCGCACCCGCGAGATGCACGACCTGGCCGAGTTCGGGATCGCGGCGCACTGGATGTACAAGGAGACCGGGAGCCGCCACGCCGCCACCGCTCAGGATTCCGACGGCAAGCTCAAGTGGCTGCGTTCGCTGCTGGACTGGCAGCAGGAGCTCTCTGATCCCAGCGAGTTCATGGAGAGCTTGAAGGTCGACCTGTTCGAAGACGAGGTATTCGTGTTCACGCCCAAGGGCGAGGTCAAGTCGCTGGCCGCCGGCGCGACACCGCTGGACTTCGCCTACGAGATCCACACCGACGTCGGTCACCGCTGCGTAGGCTCGAAGGTCAACGGCAAGATCGTGCCGCTGTCCTACCAGCTGCGCTCGGGGGACATCGTCGAGGTCCTGACCTCCAAGCGCGAGCGCGGTCCCTCCCGGGACTGGCTGGCGCTGGTGCGCACCACCCGCGCCCGGAACAAGATCAAGGCGTGGTTCAAGGCGGAGTCCCGCAAGGACACCGAGCACACCGGCCGCGAGCTGCTCCAGGACCATCTCAAGAAGCAGGGTCTACCGGCCCAGAAGCTGGTCGGCTCGCCGCTGCTGGCCGACGTCATCCGTGAGATGGGATTCCGCAAGGGAGAGGACTTCTACATCGCCCTCGGAGGGGCGAAGATCTCAGCCAAGGTCGTAGTCAACAAGATGATGCAGCGGCTCAAGCAGGGGGAGGCGGCGGAGTCCGAGCCGACGGCCACCGACGACCTGCTGCAGACCGGGCGGCGGCGCACGCGGCCGACCACCTCCTCTGCCCGCTACGGCATCGTCGTCGACGGGATCGACGAGGTGATGCTGCGCCTGGCCAAATGTTGCCGGCCGGTGCCCGGCGATCCGATCGTCGGCTACATCTCACTTGGGCGCGGGATCACCATCCACCGCGAGGACTGCCCGAACGTGGTGGTGCTGAAGAAAGATCCCGATCGCTTCACCGCGGTCAGCTGGGATGGCGATGCGGAGACCTCGTTCCGAGTTGAGATCGAGGTCGATGGTTGGGACCGCCACCGGCTGCTGGAGGACATGTCGCGCACCTTCGCCGAAGCCGGCATCAACATCCTCGAGGCCCGCTGCACCGTAAGTCACCCGATGGTCAAGAATCGGTTCGTGGTCGAAGTCGGCGACACCCGCACGTTGGATCAGGCGATCAATCGCCTGCGCAATATCGACGCGGTGTTCGACGCCTATCGAGTCACGCCAAGCGCCGCCTGAGCGCGTGGGCTGAATGTGGGTAGGGCGCGCCGGGCAGGGCACCGGATCGCCTGCCATTGAACCGGTGCGACTCCCTATTCGAGCTCCGGCCCTCGACTTGCGGGCGGACGCGATCCCGACGGGCGCCGCTGAGACGCCCGCCTCCCGGGCGCGTCCGCGGACGGGGAGGTGCCGGGGCCCGCGTCGGTCGATCCGATGACGACCCCACGGTCGTGTCTGCGCGGAGTGGGCGGAGTGAGGGAGAGCTCCTGCCGGTGCGAGCTGCTCTCCTCCCGCAGCGACGACTCGCGAATCTGACCGGCCACGCCCGGACGCGACGCCTGCGCCTGGTGCGCGCGGGGCACCGGCGCCGCGGGCTCCCGGGGCGCCGCCACCTGGGTGATCCGCACCTCCGGGCTCGGAACCTTGGTGATCACCACCGCCTCGCCCGTGCGCAGCGACTTGATCTCGTTCGGATGCACCCGAAACTGCTCCACCTCCCGCTGCGTGCCGCGGCTGGTGTCGCCACTACGCCACGGCGACTGACCAAACCGGTAGGTCTGCTCCCACACTTTCTCGGTTCCGGCCATCTGCGCCACCGTCTGCGCCGACGCCGGCACGTCCTGGCGGTGCACGATCTTCACTGCGGTCACGCCCAGCACCTGATCCCGCAGCCCTCGTGCGGCTCGATCCAGGTCCGCCAGCTCCTGGGTGGCGAGCAGCACGCTGATCCCTGACTCCCTCCCGCGCGCCAGCAGCGAGATCACGTTGTCGGCCCCGAGGGCCGAGAACTCGTCGATCCCCACGATCGCCGGTCCGTCCGGGAGTCGATCGACACCCTCGATCAGCCGCCGGCCGGTCGCGGCGACCAGATCCTGGATCGCGAGCGTTCCCAGCTGCGCCGACAGCTGGCCGTAAAGGCTCGAGTTCAGGCTGAACAGCACCACCTCCTCACCGGCCAACGCCCGGCGCAGATCGACGCCACTTCCGGCCCCGGGCTCCAGATAGGGGCCGGTATGAGACTCGCTGAGGATCGCCAGGCGCGTGCCCATCCCCCGGATCGCGCTCTGCTGGTCTGGAGTCAGGCTGGTCAGATACTGCTGCAGCCGTTCTGTCCGCTCGGGTGGGAGCTCGCGCGCGAGCAGCGACAGCCGGCGCGGCTCCATCGCGTCAACGACCTCACCCAACGTGGCCGGATGGTCCGGATGCAGCTCCAGCAGGACCTGCAGCGCGAGCTGAACGTAGCGTTCGGCCGCGCGCCGGTAGTGCGGCTCGGTGAAGCGCTCGGTGGAGATCAGCTTGTCCTTGAGTTCGGTCGCGTTGCCGTGCGCCAGCGGGTTCCACCGCTCCGGCCCGTCGGGCGTCCACACCCGTAGGGGGCGTCCGGCGGCTGCCGCGGCTGTGGCCAGGGTCCGCTCAAAAGCAGGGGAGCCCTTCATGTCGATCGCCACCACCGGACGACCGCGGGTGATGTGGTCGGAGAGGATCGCCAGCAGCGTGGTCGACTTTCCGGCCCCGCTGGCCCCGAGGATCAGCCCGTGGGCGGCGAGCTGGCGGTCACCGACAACGACGGGAGCGCGGTCGCGATCCTGTCCCAGCAGGACGCCGTCGGCGGAGTGGGCGGCTGCCTCTACCCGCTTGGATGCCAGCGATCGACGCAACATCCGCGCTCCCAGGCTGAGGGCCAGCGCACCGACAGCGATGGCGATCGCGGTCGAGGAGGGGATCACCATCAGCACCACCAGTGCTGCCAACGCCCAATACGGTCGTCTCCGGCCCGGCGGCGGCGGCCTCACCGGGTCGCCCCGGTCGCCGGTGACCGCACCGGTGGCCGGCAACGGGAGGTGTCGGGCGACAGCTGCTCGGCCAGCCGCTGCATCGACGGGGTCCAGTCGAAGGCCTGGACCCGCACCAGTGAGGACGTGCCCACCCGCGCTGCCGCCGCCTCGAGGTTCCGCCCGATGGGCGGCCGGTTGACCAAGTAGATAACCGCGTCGACCCGGCGGTCGGCCCCGTACCCGGACATGATCTTGTCCAATCGGCGCGGCGACTTGGGGGAGAGCTCCAGCTCGAGCGCGATGCGCCGACCATCCACTGTGCGCAGCAGCAGATCAGGGTAGTGCAGGCGCTCGTGCCCACCCGGGCCTACCTCCCACAACCGCACCCCGAAGCGTCCCATGACGTCGTCAGCCAGTGCCAGGCCCGGGACCTGCGGCAACCCGTCACGGGAGCGCATCTGCCGCTCGGAGACGATCTCCGCGAGAGGGCCAAACGCGCCGCGGCTGGCGGCCAGCCACAGCCACGCCGTCCCGACGTCGTGCATGTACGTGCGCAGGTCCAGGCGCGGGCGGGGAAGGGTGCTGCCGATTGCCGCCAAGCCGCGCGCGCTGACCAGGTAGCAGCTGGGCTGCTGGTGAAACAGCGGCCGCGTCTGGAGGTAGCCGGCTCGACTCAGGGCGCGCAGCCTCGCCTGAGCCGCGTTCTCTGAGATGTCCAGCAGCGCCTGGACGTGGTTGGCCAGGACCAGACGATGGTCGGCGGCGAAGCTCAGCAGCTGGCGGTCACGAACCGTGAGGCGGATGCCGGCGACGGTTCGACTGCGCTTCGCCCTCTCCCACGGCGGGGCGGATGTCCGCACCCGAGCCGACGAGGCGGCCTTCGATGCTGACGGCGCCACCGGGTCCACAGCAGCGAGAGCCCTTGAGGCGGTCGTATTCGCCCCCCCCCGCCCGGGAATCTGCGGTCGTATGCGCTCGGCCGCCCGGGAAATCTGCGGTTGTATCCGCCTCCCGGGCGAGGAACGTACGGTCATCTTCGGCCCTCCAGCCGGGAGAGCGCTCAGGAAACGACCATGATCCCGCGCGGGACGATCCGGAACTCGGCCGCCGCGGCGGTGCCGATGTAGTCCCCGTCGACCTGGAGCGGCAGCGGCCGTTCGTCGAGCGAGTGCACGCGCAGCTCGCTGAGGCCCTGGAATGGATGCACGCGCCGGTGACGCGGCAGTCGGACCCGGGAAGAAAGCGCGCGCCAGGTGACGGTCGGGATATCGGCTGGGCTGGCACGGGTCAGCACCACCCCGGCGAGATCCCCGCTGGTCAGGCTCGCTCCCTCACCCATCTCCACCGGACGGTTACCGAAGTACGTGTAGGGCGTGCCGTTCTGGATGATCGTGGTCACGCCGCGCACCCGCGCATCGGGCAGCTCCACCTCCATCCGGGGCGGGCGAAGCAGGTAGTGGCGGTTGAACGTCCGGATCCCGATCCAGGTGTAGTAGTACTCGCCCAGCCGCGCCTTGAGCCGGGGATGGGCGTCCACCCGCTCCACCACGCTGGCGTCGAGGCCGACGCCGGCGGAGAACAGGAACCCGCGGTCGTTGACCCGGCCGAGGTCCACGCGGCGCGGGCGCCAGTCGTCGGCCATCCGCAGCAGGTGCTCGGTGGCGTCGACGACGTCGGTGGGGATCCCAAGCATTCGGCAGTAGACGTTGGTGCGGCCCCCGGGAAGGCAGCACAGTGGAGTGTCCGAGCCGGCGAGGCCGTTGGCGACCTCGTTGACGGTTCCGTCGCCGCCGAAGGCCACCACCACGTCGTAGCCGTCGCGGGCAGCGGTGCGGCACAGCTCGGTGGCATGGTCGCGGGACTCGGTGTCGATGGCGATGACCTCGTAGCTGCCGCGCAGCGCGTACACGACCAGGTTCTTCAGCCGGTCCGAGACGGTCGTCGCGTACGGGTTGACGATGATCAGCATCCGCTTGCTCGGGGCGGAGCCACGGAGTCCGAACGCGGCCTCGAGGCGCTGCGCCGGATCGCTGGAGATGGCTGCCATGCCAGAGCCTGAACACCGTCTGATGGCGCTTGTTACGTGCGCCCCTGGAGCCCTCGGCGACAGACGCGCGGCGCCACCTAAGTGGGACTTCCCGCTCGCGCCTCACGCCCAGAGGCGATGTGCCGCCCCGCTCGCGCCTCACGCCCAGACGCGATGTGCCCCCCCGCTCACGCCCAGACCGATTTCGCCCCCGCCGCCAAGAGGTGGCGTGTCTGAGTTCCATATGCGGAACCAGAACCGTGCCAGGTCGAAGGGAACCGAGACGGGATCCACGGGTTGACCTCCCATTTCGTCCGTACGAGGAGTGTGCTTATAATTCCGCGCACATAGCAGTACGCATCCAGAGGGGTGGAGGGAATGGCCCTATGAAACCCCGGCAACCTCCCGCAAGGGAACGGTGCCAATTCCATCAGGCTCCATCGATCAGCCTGGGAGATGTGGACAGGGCGGTTCCTCGAGACCTCCGACCACAGACCCCGGCGGAGGTTTCTCACATATGCCGCCAGAGTCTCTGACCTGCAAAGAGTGCCGCACCGCTTACCCGCTCGACGCGCGCTACGTGTGCGAGCACTGCTTTGGGCCGCTCGAGGTCGTCTACGCCTCGCGCGTCGACACCGATGCGGACGAGCTCCGGCGCCGCATCCAGGCCGGCCCGGACTCGATCTGGCGCTACACCGACTTCCTGCCTGTGACCGCTCCCCCCCGAGGGATGTTGCCGGCGGGCTGGACGCCGTTGCTACGTGCCGACCGTCTGGCCGAGCAGCTCGGCCTGCGCGAGTTGTGGGTCAAGAACGACGCCGCCAACCCGACCCACTCGTTTAAGGACCGGGTCGTCTCGATCGCCCTCGCCCGTGCTCGCGAGCTCGGCTTCCAGACGATTGCATGTGCGTCCACCGGCAACTTGGCCAACGCCGTTGCCGCGCACGCCGCTGCCGCCGGCCTCGAGTCCTACGTCTTCATTCCCTCCGATCTGGAGGAGCAGAAGGTGCTGGCGACAGGCGTCTACGGCGCCAACGTGGTCGCCGTGCGCGGCAACTACGACGACGTCAACCGCCTCTGCACCGAGATCTCCGGCGAGCACGATTGGGCGTTCGTGAACATCAACATGCGGCCCTACTACTCCGAGGGCTCCAAGACCCTGGCCTATGAGACTGTCGAGCAGCTTGGGTGGGAGCTTCCCGACCGGGTGGTGGCCCCGATCGCCTCCGGCTCGCTGTTCACGAAGATCGCCCGCGGGTTCGAGGAATGGCTCGCTCTGGGGCTGGTCGAGGGTCAGCTGCCCGCGTTCAACGGCGCCCAAGCCGACGGCTGCTCGCCGGTGGCCAGCGCATTCGACGCCGGTTATGACTTTTGCCGGCCGGTGAAGCCCGACACGATCGCCAAGTCGCTGGCCATCGGCAACCCCGCCGACGGCCCCTACGCCCTCGATCTGGCTCGCCGCAGCGCCGGCTCGATCGACTCCGTCTCCGACGAAGAGATCCGGGAGGGAATCCAGCTGCTGGCCCGGAGCACCGGGATCTTCACCGAGACCGCCGGGGGCGTCACCGTCGCTGTGCTGGCGAAGCTGGCTCGCCGCGGCGACATCGATCCCGATGAGCGGGTGGTGGCCTACATCACCGGCGAGGGGCTGAAGACGCTCGACTGTGCCCGGGGGACGTTCGAGACGATCGAGATCGAACCGACGCTCACCGAGTTCGAGACCGCGCGAGAGCGCAACGTCGTGGCGGCCTGAGAGAATCCCGCCGCCGATGACCGTCAACGTCAAGATCCCGACCCAGCTCAGAGCCGCGACCGACGGTGAGGCCACCGCGTCCGTCAACGGGGCGACGGTCGGCGAGGTGCTCGACGCGCTGTATGAGCGCTACGGGGAGCTGCGCAGCCGGATCGCCGAGGACGGCGGGCTTCGGCGGTTCGTCAACGTATTCGTCGGCGGGGAGGACATCCGCTTCCTCGAGGGCCTCCAGACACCGGTCAGCGACGGGGACGAAGTTACGATCCTGCCGGCAGTCGCCGGCGGCTGACCCTCGGCTCGGTCGCGCGGCCGGCTACGCCGGCCGGGCAGCTGATCCGCGTCCTCAGCCCGGTGGCGCGGCGGCCACGCCCACGGGGCAGCTGACCCCGGTGCCGCCAAGACCGCAGTAACCCCCCGGGTTCTTGTGCAGGTACTGCTGGTGGTAGTCCTCGGCGTAGTAGAACGGACGCGCGACGGCGATCTCGGTGGTCACCGCCGGATAGCCGGCCGCTTCCAGCTTGGCCGAGTAGGCGTCGCGGGAGGCTTGGGCCAGACGGAGCTGATCCTCGTCGAAGGCGTAGATCGCCGAGCGGTACTGGGTGCCGACGTCGTTGCCCTGGCGCATCCCCTGGGTCGGGTCGTGGTTCTCCCAGAACAGTCGCAGGATCTCCGCCAGCGGGATGACCTGCGGGTCGAACACCACCAGCACGGCCTCGGTGTGGCCGGTGCTGGCGCTGCACACCTCCTCGTACATCGGATTTGGAGTGAACCCGCCGGCGTAGCCGACCGCGGTGGTGTAGACCCCGGGGACGGTCCAGAACACTCGCTCGGCTCCCCAGAAGCAGCCCATTCCGAGCACGATCTGCTCCCGCCCGGACGGGAACGGGGGCTTCAGCGGCGTTCCCAGCACGGCGTGGCGCTCGGGCACCGGCAGCTCGGTATCGCGGCCGCGCAGCGCCCGCTCGGGGTCGACCAGCTTGGTCTTGTCACGAAAGCCGAGCACCCGTACAACTGTAGCCTGCCGGCCCAGGACGGGGTTGCGGCATACTTGCTTCGGTGGCCGGCAGCAACGAGCGACCTCAGCGCCGCTGGCGCATGCGGAGCGTGGTTGCGGCTGCGCTGCCGCTGATCCCGATCGTGGTCGGCCTGGCGATCACCTCAGGCGGAGCCGGCGCCGCCCGCGTTCCTCCGGCCTCCTATCGTCCGCTGGCGACCACGCCTCCGAGCCAGGTCGCGCCCGCGCAGGCCCTGCCGTCCGGTGACGGCGCAGTGGTGGCCCTCGTGCACGGCTCCACGACGATGCGCGACCACCCCGGAGGTCGCCCGCTTGACCGTCTCGGCCCCCGCACCGAGTTCGGCTCCCCGACGGCGCTGTGGGTGATCGCGCAGGCGCCGGGCTGGATAGGGGTGGTCAGCCCGCTGGCCGGCAACGGGCGCACGGGCTGGATTGCCCGCGCCGCGGTGAGCCTCGGCAGGGTGGACTGGGAGCTGAAGGTTTCGCTGTCACAGCGCCGGCTGACCGTCCTGGACGCGGGACGCGCGGTGGAGCGCTACACCGTGGCCGTCGGCCGCCCCAGCGCCCCGACCCCCACCGGCCGCTTCGCCGTCACTGATCGTTTGGCTCCGGCCGACCCCAGCGGGCCCTATGGTTGCTGCATCCTTGCCCTCAGCGCCGTCGCCCCTCACGCGATCCAGGGCTGGAACGGCGGCAGTCGGATCGCCATCCACTCCACAACGGAGACCGCGACGATCGGCCAACCGGTAAGCCACGGCTGCCTGCGCCTGACGCTCGCTGAGGGCCGCTGGCTGCTGGCCCACATCCCGCTGGGAACGCCGACGTTGATCAGCAGCTGAGCTCGGTCACCGCCGTTTCCAGGCCGCGGCTGCGGGTAGCCGACAGTTGACCGGCGAGCCACGAAACGAAGGGGTTGATGCCCAATGGCAGCAGAGCTTCAGGGTAGGAAGGTGGCGTTCCTGTTCACCGAGGGAGTGGAGCAGGCGGAGCTGACCGAGCCGCTGAAGGCGGTGCGCGAGGCCGGCGCAGAAGTCGAGCTGATCTCGCTGGAGCGGGGCGAAGTCCAGATGTTCAACCATCTGGACAAGGGCGAGACGGTCGAGGCCGGACGGGCGGTGGCGGATGCCAGCGCCTCGGATTACGACGCGCTGGTCCTGCCTGGTGGCGTGGCCAATCCCGATGCGCTGCGGATGGACCAAGACGCTGTGAGCTTCGTGCGCGACTTCTACCAGCAGGACAAACCCTCAGGGGTGATCTGCCACGGCCCCTGGGTGCTGATCGAGGCCGGTGTGGCCAAGGGACGCACCGTCACCTCGTGGCCGAGCCTGCAGACCGACCTGCGCAACGCCGGAGCGCGATGGGTCGACGAGGAGGTGGTGGTCGACAACGGGCTGGTCACCAGCCGCAAGCCCGACGATCTGCCCGCGTTCTGCGCCAAGATCGTCGAGGAGTTCGCCGAAGGCAAGCACGAGCAGCATGTTGGCTCGGGCTCACCGGCGGCAGCCTAGGATTGGACACCATCCGCTGAGGAGGCCGAAGATGCCACCCCGTGGGGTCAAGAAGGGCAGCAAGCGTGCCCGGCAATATGAGCACATCAAGGACAGCGAGCTCGATCAGGGAGCCAGCGAGGACCGCGCGGGGGAGATCGCGGCGCGAACGGTCAACAAGGAGCGTGCTCGCGCCGGCGAATCACGCACCAGCTCGCGCACCTCGACGAACGACATCCCCTCCTCCCGGCGCGGTGGGCAGCGCTCGGGAACCAACCGGGAGAAGGGTCGTACCCGCGAGCAGCTCTACGGTGAGGCGCGCAAGCTCGGGATCGACGGGCGTTCGAAGATGAGCAAGGCCCAGCTGCAGCGCGCGGTGGATCGGCGCAAGTAGCCGCTGGCCGCGGGGTCGATCGGCCCAGCTGGCCGGTCCCCGGCCGGGGGCGCGCCAGCGGTCCGGCCGGGGCGTGACCACTGATTACGACCGTCCGCCCCGGGGCAGTACGCCCGCCAACAGGACCTGCCGTTCTAAGCCGCACACGGACCCGTAAAAGGAGCGAAGATGAAGATCGGCTACTTCCTCTCCAGCGAGGAGTGGGGGCCCAAGGAACTGATCGCCCAGGCGGTCATGGCCAAACAGGCGGGCTTCGAGGGTCTGTGGATATCCGACCACTACCACCCGTGGAACGACAAGCAGGGCCACAGCCCGTTCGTGTGGTCGACGATTGCGGCCATCTCTCAGGCCGCCGAGGGGATGGAGATCACCACGGCGGTGACCTGTCCGACCATCCGCATCCATCCTGCGGTGATCGCCCAGGCGGCGGCTAGTTGCGCGGTGCTGCTGGATGGTCGTTTCCGACTTGGCGTCGGCAGCGGCGAAGCACTCAACGAGCACATCCTCGGCGACCGCTGGCCGGGCGCGGACGAGCGCCAGGAGATGCTCGAGGAGGCGGTCGAGGTGATTCGCCTGCTCTGGCAGGGTGGGGTGCAGTCACATCGCGGCCTCCACTATCGGGTCGAGCACGCTCGCGTCTACGACCTGCCCGCGACGCCACCACCGATCATCGTTTCCGGCTTCGGACCCAAGTCGGTGCAGCTGGCGGCCAAGATCGGCGACGGCTACTGCACCGTCGGCCCCGATGCGGACTCGGTCAGGAGCTTCCGTGACAACGCCCAGCGGGGCAAGCTCGTGCAGGGGGGGCTGAAGGTGTGCTTTGCCGATGACGAGGCCCGGGCTCGCCGCACCGTCCACGAGCTGTGGCCCAATGAGGGGCTTCCCGGTGAGCTGGCGCAGATCCTGCCCACGCCCGAGCACTTCGAGCAGGCTTCCGAGCTGGTCACCGAAGAGATGCTGGCCGCCGACACGCCCTGCGGACCGGACATCGACGCCCACCTCGAGATGATTCGCGCCTACGAGCGGGCCGGCTTCGACGAACTCTACGTCAACCAGATCGGGCCTGAGCAGGAGGCCTTCTTCAAGGCCTATCGGGAGCGGGTGCTGCCCGAGCTCAGATGATTCGTCGTCTGGGGTCGTCGCCGCAGCGATCAGCGGTCGGATTGCCGCCGGAGCGCACCGTAACGTTCTCGGTCAGCCCGTTAGGGCGGGGCCGTGCCCCGTTGCGGGCTTCGGAGAATGCCTCCCTCGAACGACCGATCTTCATCGCGGCTGCGCAGCCCGGCTCCGTCGGGGCGGGCGCTGCTGGCCTGCTGGCTGGCGTGGTGGCTGGCTTGCGCGGTGCTGTGGATGTGGCTGGAGGACACGGTGGTGCTGGCCAACCTGGTCGACGGCGCGGTGGCGGCCGCGCTCGGGGCGAGCGGCGCCACGCTCGTGTACGCCGAGCGACTGGTGGCGTTTGCTCCGCGGGCTCGCTGGGCGCTGAGGCTGTGGCGTCCGCTAGCCCAGTTCGCCCCTGATCTGTGGACGCTGGCCCTCGCTCTGCTGCGGGCGCTGGGCGGTGGCGAGCGTTCGACAGGCGCGCTGCGTGCGCTCCCCTTTGAGCTCGCCGGTGATCCTGGGGAGGTAAGTGCGCGCTGTGCGCTAGCCACCGTGGCTGGCTCCTTTCCCCCCAATACGATTGTGCTCGGCGTGGACGAGGGGGATGAGCTGATCCTGGTCCATCAGCTCGTCCCTCGGCCGGGGGATCGGACGAGCGTCGATCCGCTCGGGTTGGGATGAACGAGTGGATCCTGGCGGCGGTGGTGCTGCTGATCGGAGGGGCGGTCCCGCTGGGGCTGGTGTGTCTGTTGGGCGACGCCATGGAGGGGGTGGTGGCGCTCAGCTTGGCTGGGGTGATCGCCGCGCTCGTGCTGCTGCTGCTGGCCGAGGGCTTTCACCGTCAGCCGTTCGTGGATCTGGCCCTAGCGCTGGCAGTTATGTCGTTCATCGGGTCGCTCGCGTTCATCCGGTTTCTCGAGCGAGAGCTCTGATTCGGGTGCGGACGGTGCGGGACGCTGAGGTGCCTTGTGAGCGGTGATGTGATCGTGGCGGCTTTGCTGATTGTTGGTGTCGCGGTGGAGCTGTTCTGCGTGCTTGGCGTGGTGGTGATGCGCGGCGCGCTGGCGCGGCTGCATTACACCGCTCCCGCTGCCCTCGGGGCGCTGCTGATCGCGGTGGCGATCACGGTGCGGGAGGGCTTCTCGCTGGTCGCCAACAAGGCGCTGCTGATCGCGGTCTTTCTCGTGCTCACCGCCCCGGTGCTCGCACACGCGATCGCTCGGGCGGCGCGGATCCGGGAGCGCGGGCATTTGGACCCCCCGGCGCCGGAGGAGCCGAGGAAATGAATGTGTTGGCGGCCACTGCTCTGATCCTCGTCGGGCTCGGCGGGACGGCGGTGGTGATGTGTCGTGATCC
Organism: uncultured Solirubrobacterales bacterium; assembly: GCA_963787535.1. Lineage (GTDB taxonomy): Bacteria > Actinomycetota > Thermoleophilia > Solirubrobacterales > Solirubrobacteraceae > Palsa-465. Next base: position 183,623 of record CAWBDB010000005.1, on the reverse strand, counting down.
GCTGCGCCAGGCGATCGTCTCGGGCCTGTTCGGGCTGCTGCTGGCGATTCTGTTCTTCGTCTTTCAGGCCCCTGATGTGGCGCTGTCGGAGATCGTGATCGGCACGGTCGGCGTGCCGTTGATGATTCTGTTGGCGCTGGCCAAGCTGCGCCAGCATCGCGATGACACGCCGGAGATCGAGCAGTGAGCCGGCGTGCCCGGCTGTCGCTGTTCGGTATCGCGGGGCTGGTGCTGGTGGCCGTGCTCGTCCACGGTCTGGCCGGGCTGCCGAGCTTTGGTCACTATCACGGGCCCTACGGGATCGTGCTGGCCCATGTGGCGGTGCCCCAGCGTCAGGCGACTGACATCGTCAACAGCATCACCTATGACTACCGGGGCCTGGACACGATGGGTGAGGAGTTCATCCTGTTCGCCTCGGCGGTCGGCCTGGTGATCGTGCTGCGTGCGCTGCGCGGTGAGCACAAGGGCGAGCAGGCCGACGAGGGCCGCGACGAGCGGGGCGGCGACCGGGGGCATGATCGGAATGCTGACGAGGCCCCGGACTGGGGTCGCGAGGAGCGCGAGCGGCTCGAGCCTCAGCGCCGGCACAGCGAGACCAGCGTCGCGTTGCGCGTGGTCGGCATGGCGATGATCGGGCCGGTGTTGGTGCTGGGGGTGTACTTCGCCACCCAGGGTCAGCTGACCCCGGGTGGAGGCTTTCAAGGCGGCGTGATCCTGGCCGCGGCGCTGATCCTCGTCTACCTGGCCGGGCGCTATCTGGTGATGAGCCGCCTGCGCCCGATTGCGGTGGTCGAGCTGGCGGAAGGACTCGGGGCCGCCGGCTACGCGGCGATTGGGGTCGGCGGGTTGATCGCCGGCTCGCAGTTTTTGTTGAACTTTCTGCCTCACGGATCGATGGGCAACCTGTTGTCGGGGGGGACGATCGCGCTGCTGAGCACCGTGGTCGGGGTGGAGGTCGCCGGCGCGTTCACCCTGGTGTTCGCCGAGTTCATGGACCAGCGGCTGCTGACCGGGGGTCAGCGATGACATTTCTGGCCTATGGGGTAGCCGGCTGGCTGTTGCTGATCGGCCTCTACGGGGTGATCTCGAGCCGGAACCTGGTGCACCTGATCCTGTGCCTGTCGGTTGTGCAGGCCTCGACCTACGTGCTGCTGCTGGCGATCGGGTACCGCACCGGTGCCAAGGCGCCGGTGTTCGCCGACATCCCCGTTGGCACGCCGGTTGTTGACCCGGTGGTCCAGTCCCTGACCTTGACCGATGTCGTGGTCGAGGCGACCGTGACCGCGCTGCTGCTGGCGCTGGCGCTGCAGGCCCACAAGCGCTTCGGCACCGTGGATCCCGACGAGATCGTCTCGATGACCGGATGATCTCCGGCGTCTTTCCGGCGCTGCCGGTAGCGGTGCCGTTCCTGTCCGCGGGGCTGCTGGGCGCCACCCAGTCGCTGCGGCGGCGGCTGCTGGCCGAGGGGATCGCGCTCGCGGCAGCGCTCGCCACGACCGCCCTGTGCGTCGTCGACCTGATCCTGGCGGTCCGTCACGGAGACGCGGTGTCCTGGTTCGGCGGCTGGCAGCCCCACCACGGGGTGGCAATTGGGATCTCGTTCACGATCGATCCGCTCGGGGCCGGGCTGGCGGTGTTCGTCGGCGTGCTGACGGTCGCCGCGCTGGTGTTCTCCTGGCGCCACTTCGAGTCGGTGGGGCACGTGTTTCCGGCCCTGCTGCTGGTGTTCATGGGGGCGATGGTCGGTTTCAGCCTGAGCGGAGACATTTTCAACTTGTTCGTGTTCTTCGAGCTGATGTCGATTGCCGGGATCGGGCTGACCTGCCACCGTCCGGACGAGGGCGGCCCCTTGCAGGGGGCGCTGAACTTCGCGATCACCAACGCGATCGGCGGGTTTCTCGTGCTCGTGGGGATCGCGCTCCTCTACGGTCGCTCGGGCGCGTTGAACCTCGCCCAGATCGGCGCGGCGCTGAGCGGGCATCCCGCCGACGGGCTGGTGCTGGTCTCCTTCGGGCTGATCGTGTCGGGGTTCTTCGTCAAGGCTGCGGTGGTGCCGTTTCACTTCTGGCTGGCCGACGCTTACGCCACCGCCCCCACGCCGGTGTGCATCCTGTTCGCTGGGGTCATGTCAGAGCTCGGGCTCTATGCCGTGGCCCGCATCTACTGGATCGTCTACGCCGGCGCGTTGGGCGGTCACCAGGGGGCCCTGCGGACGATCCTGCTGGTCGCCGGCGTGCTTACGGCGCTGCTCGGGGCGACGATGTGCTTTCTGCAGCGCCACCTCAAGCGGATGCTGGCGTTCGCCACGATCAGCTATGTCGGGCTGTTCCTGGTCGGGATCGCCTTGCTCGACGCCCCGGGAGTGGCTGGCACGGCGATCTACGTCGTCGCCGACGGGCTGGTCAAGGCGTCGCTGTTCGTTTGCGTCGGGATCCTCCAGCACCGGCGCTCACTGGTGGACGAGGGTGGGCTGCGCGGACTGGGGCGCGACCTGCCGTTCACCGGGATCGTGTTCTTCCTCGGGGCGCTAGCGCTGGCCGCCATGCCTCCGTTCGGCACGTTCTTGGGCAAGTCGACGATCGAGGATGCCGCCCTAGCCCACGGTTACCAGTGGGTGCCGGTCGTGTTCACCGTGGCCGAGATCCTCACCGCCGGGGCGGTGGTCAGAGCCTCCGGCCGGGTGTTCCTGGGCTGGGGCCCGAGACGCTTGGGCGGGCTCAGCGGCGGGGACCGGGCCGCTGAGGAGACCAGCCAGGAGACCGAGGGCTCGAGCGACCGCACCCCGGCGGTGCTGTGGCTGCCCGCGACGGTGCTGCTGCTCGCCGGGCTGGCCGTCGGGGTCGTACCTGGCGTCGAGCACGTCGCCCAGGCCGCCGCGGCCCGTTTCGTCGATCGCCAGGGGTACCTCGCTGCCGTCCTGCACGGACAATCGCCCACGGCCACGCAGGTCACCACACCGGCCGGTCCGACCGTGGCGGACTACCTCTACGCGGTCGGATCGGCGATCGGCGCGCTGGCGCTCGGTGTGGGTGCCCTGCTGCTCCACCGTCTGCCCCGGCGGCCGCCCCGCGTCATCACTCGCCGAGTCGAGGCGGCCGCTGGCGCGATCCGCGGACTGCACAGCGGCCATCCCGGCGACTACGTCGCCTGGGTCACCGCCGGCACAGCGATCCTCGCCGGCGTGTTCTCGCTCACGCTTCGCTGAGACCGGCCTTCCCGGCCAGCCGGCCCGATCAGCGTAGTAGGGGGCATTCGCGGTCGCGGCCTGGGGTTTGGACGCGCGCTGTGCCAAGCCCTGCCACGCGCCGTGAGTCCGCCGGTTCGCGGTCAGGCCAGCGGGGTGTCGTCGAGACGCTCGCGCAGCTGGGCGACCGTCTCAAACACCGCGATCGCACCCGAGTCTTTCAGCTCTTCGATGGCAAAGCCGCCGGTGAGGACGGCGATCGTCCCCACCCCGGCCTTGCGCGCGGCCTTGATGTCCCACGGGGTATCGCCGATCATCACCGCATCCTCGGGCTCGGCGCCGGCCTTCTCCAGGGCGGCGTGGACCAGATCCGGCTCGGGCTTGGTCGCCTCGACATCGCCTGAGGTGGTCCAGTCATCGGCGAGCTCACGGGCATCGAGCAGGTCGAGGTAGCGCTCGACCTCATCCTCCTTGGCCGAGCTGGCCAGGATCGCCTGGTGGCCGCGGCGCTTGAGCTCCTCGATCAGCTCGCGCGCGCCCTCCATCGTCGAGACCTCGTCGATCACCTCGAAGTAGCGCTCCTTTTCGGTCCCCCGGATCTCATCGCCCTGGGTGCGCTCGGTGTGTTGGTCGGTGAGCGCCTCCACAACCTGATCCCCGCCCATCCCTATGTGGCGGTGGATCCGCCAGATCGGCAGGACGATGCCGTGATCGCGAAACGCGCGGTACCAGGCGATCGCGTGCTGGTAGTTGGTGTCGACGAGCGTGCCGTCGATGTCGAGGATCGCGACCTTCATCGGGCGGTCCTACCCCGTTGTGGCCTTGGGAATCATCGCTGTGTGCGGGTCATCCACGCCGGGTAGTTCGATCGCCATGGACGAACAAGATCCACAGAAGATGGCCGCCGGCTTGGAAAAGCAGGCCGATGAGCTGGAGGCGCAGGGCAACGAGGTGGGTGCGCGGATCGCCGACGTGCGGACCGACTGGGAGAGCAAGCGGGCCTCCCCGGCGGTACCCGGCGCCGACCCGCCGGAGCCCGAGGCCGAGGCCTCCGGGGGTGGCGGTCACCGGGAGAGCGAGCAGCCGAGGTCTCCGGGACCGGAGGCCCCGCCTGAGAACGAGCATCCCGGGACCTAGCCGAACACCTTCAGCTTGGTCAGCGCCTTGCGCAGCTTGCTCGGCGGCCCGGGTGAGGGAATCGCGGTGTCCGAGCGCTCGGCGGCGTCGTTCTGACGCTCGGTGATCCACTCGCCGCTGGGGGCGCGGCGGATCGCGCCGACGCGCTTGCCGCTGTCGTCGTGCAGGCCACCTCCGTCGTCCACCTTCAGGTGCTGCTCACCGCCCAATGACCCGTCGATGATCTCCTGCACCCGCCGCTTGTCCCACTCCGGCAGCTGCTGATCGTTGAGCGTCGCCGTCACTGCCGCCAGCGATCGGTCGATCTCCACATCGCCTGCCATGGCGGCCGGATACCCTGCCGCCGCCTAGGGCAATCACCATGATCGTCATCCATCGTCATCCCGCAGCAAGGTTTCGTGAATGGCGGTAGGCCTGTGAACCACTCGGCTTGACCAGCCCCGGGTTTGGGTATAAAAGCGGCGCCATGTCCACCGCCAGGCGACTCGTTCCGCCGTTCGTGCGCCAGCTCGGCTCCGACCGGCTCGGATTGGGTCGAGCCGCCCAATCGGTGCGCTCCGAGCAGCTCACCGCACGGACGAAGACGGCCGACAGAGTGGTCCAGTCGATCTGCCCGTACTGCGCCGTCGGCTGCGGCCAGAAGGTCTACGTCAAGGACGAGAAGGTGATCCAGATCGAGGGCGATCCGGATTCTCCGATCTCCCGCGGGCGGCTCTGTCCCAAGGGTGCGGCCTCCGAGAAGCTGGTCAACTCCCGGATGCGGGAGACGAAGGTCAAGTACCGCCGCCCCGGCGCCACCGAGTGGGAGTACATCAGCCTGGAGCAGGCCACCGACATGATCGCCGAACGGGTCATCCGCACCCGCGCGGAAACCTGGGAAGAGGAGACCGACGATGGGCAGCCGCTGAAGCGCACCCTGGGCATGCACTTCCTCGGCGGAGCGACCCTCGACAACGAGGAGAACTATCTGATCAAGAAGTTCTTCACCGCCGCCGGCGCGGTGTCGATCGAGAACCAGGCCCGGATATGACACAGCTCCACGGTTCCCGGTCTGGGGACCTCGTTCGGGCGCGGCGGCGCCACTACCTTCCAGCAGGACCTGCAGAACTCCGACTGCATCCTGATCATGGGCTCCAACATGGCCGAGCAGCACCCGGTGGGATTCCAGTGGGTGATGGAGGCCAAGGAGCGGGGGGCCACAGTGATCCACGTCGATCCGCGGTTCACCCGTACCAGCGCGGTGGCCGACCTGCACGTGCCCATCCGCGCCGGGACCGACATCGCGTTCCTGGGCGGGATCGTCAACTACATCTTTGAGCACGACGCCTGGTTCAAGGAGTACGTCGAGCATTACACCAACGGGCCGGTGATCATCAAGGACGATTTCCAGGACACGGATGACGCGAGCGGGTTCTTCTCCGGCTGGAACCCTGACCACAGCGCATATGGGATCGGGACGTGGGGGTACAACAAGACTTCTGGCGAGACGACTGCCGGCAAGTCCGAGCAGACGGCGGACGTGTCCGGCAACCAGGCGCACGGTGCCCATGGGATGAAGCTCAAGGGAGGAGATCCGCCGGATTACGACAACTCGATGCGGGACGAGCGGTGCATCCTGCGGACACTGCAGCGGCACTTTGCGCGGTACACGCCCGACGTTGTCTCCGAGATCTGCGGCTGCTCGCCGGAGGATCTGGTTCGGGTGGCGCGAGCGATGTGCGAAAACTCCGGGCGCGAACGTACGTCAGCGATCGTCTATTCGGTGGGGTGGACGCATCACACCGTGGGCGTGCAGAACATCCGTGCCGCTTCGATCGTGCAGCTGCTATTGGGCAACATCGGGCGGCCGGGCGGCGGGATCCTGGCCCTCCGTGGTCACGCCAACATCCAGGGCTCGACCGACATTCCCACGCTCTACGACATCCTGCCGGGCTACATCCCGATGCCGCATCCGCAATCGCACCCGTCGCTTGACAAGTTCGTCGAGCTGAACGGTCCCGACACCGGCGCATGGGGCGACCTGCGCCCGTACATGGTGTCGCTGCTGAAGGCGTGGTGGGGCGATGCCGCAACCGAAGAGAACGAGTTCTATTTTCAGTCCTTGCCGCGGATCAACGGTGACCACTCGCACTACGCGATGATGCTGAAGATGCTCGACGGCGGGGTCAGGGGCATGTTCTGTGTGGGTCAGAACCCGACCGTGGGCTCGGCCAACTCCAAGCTCATGCGCCGGGCGCTGGCCAAGCTCGACTGGCTCGTGGTGCGGGACTTCCAGCCGATCGAGTCGGCCACGTTCTGGCAAGACTCCCCGGAGCACGAATCCGGTGAGGTCCGCGCCCAGGACATCGACACCGAGGTGTTCTTCCTGCCGGCCGCCGCCCACACCGAGAAGGACGGAAGCTTCACCAACACCCAGCGGCTGCTCCAATGGCACCACAAGGCGCTGGAGCCGCCCGAGGACTGCCGCTCCGAGCTGCACTGGATCTACCACCTGGGCAAGGCGATCCGCCGGAAGCTGACGGCCTCGGAGGATCCGCGTGATCGGCCGATCCTCGACCTGACCTGGGACTACCCCCTCCAGGGTCCCCAGGACGAACCCGACGCCGAGCACGTGCTCCAGGAGATCTCGGGCCGCAAGGCAGACGGCTCCTTTCTGGAGAGCTACGACAGCCTCGAGGGAGATGGCTCCACCACCTCGGGCTCCTGGATCCACTGCGGCATCTACAAGGACGGAGTCAACCAGGCGGCGCGCAGGAGACCCCACTCCGACCAGAACTGGATCGCCCACGACTGGGGGTGGGCGTGGCCCAAGGACACGCGGATCATCTACAACCGGGCCTCCGCCGACCCCGAGGGCAAGCCCTGGTCTGAGCGCAAGCGCTACGTCTGGTGGGACGCCGAGGAGGAGAAGTGGACGAGCCTCGGTGACTCGCCGGACTTTCCGCCGACCAAGAAACCGGACTTCAAGCCCTCCGGCGACGCCAAGAAGATGGAGGCGATTGCCGGGGACAAGCCGTTCATCTTGCACCCCGACGGTCGTGGATGGCTGTACTCGCCCACGGGCCTGGTCGATGGACCTTTGCCGGCACACTACGAGCCGCAGGAGTCCCCGTTCAGGAACCTGCTCTACGCCCAGCAGCAGAATCCCACGCGGCAGGTCTACCATCGGCCGGAGAACCCCTACAACCCCTCCAGCGGCGAGGAGGGCAGCGAGGTGTTCCCGTACGTGCTCTCCACCTACCGACTGACCGAGCACCACACCGCCGGCGGCATGTCGCGCACCGTCGAGTACCTGGCCGAGCTCCAGCCCGAGTTCTTCTGCGAGGTCTCGCCCCAGCTGGCCGCCGAGCGCGGCCTGGAGCACGGCGGCTGGGCCACGATCATCACCGCGCGCAGCGCCGTCGAGGCTCGGGTGATGGTGACCGAGCGGATCAAGTCCCTCCAGGTTCAGGGCCGTACCATGCACCTGGTCGGAGCTCCCTACCACTGGGGCGGGGTGGGGATCGTCACCGGCGACTCGGCCAACGAGCTGCTGCCGGTGGTGCTCGACAACAACGTCCACATCGCCGAGTACAAGGTCGCCACCTGCGACATCCGTCCCGGCCGCCGGCCCCGCGGTCGTGATCGTCTGGCGCTGGTGGAGGCCTACCGGCAGCGGGCGGGAGTGAAGTCCTAGTGAAACTGGAGACTCACGCCTGGCCCTCCACCTACGGCGAGCAAGCCAAGCCCCGGATGGGGTTCTTCACCGACACCTCGGTATGCATCGGCTGCAAGGCGTGTGAGGTGGCGTGCAAGGAGTGGAACCAGATCCCCATGTCGATCCAGGGCTTCACCGGGAAGTCCTACGACAACACGATCGATCTCGGGGCCAACACCTGGCGCCATGTCGCCTTCGTGGAACAGAAGATCCCCGCCGACGCGCGCGAGGAGGGCGATCTGGTGCAGGTGGCGGCGCGTGCGCAGGCGATCGAGTCCGGCCTGCAGACCTATCAGGAGGGCCCAGGGGAGGGCATCCGCTGGCTGATGTCCTCCGACGTGTGCAAGCACTGCACGAACGCGGCCTGCCTGGAGGTGTGTCCTACCGGCGCGCTGTTCCGCACGGAGTACGGCACCGTGGTAGTCCAGGAGGACGTTTGCAACGGCTGCGGCTATTGCGTTCCCGCCTGCCCGTTCGGGGTTCTCGACCAGCGTGAGGAAGACGGACGGGTGTGGAAATGCACGCTCTGCTATGACCGCCTCAAGGACGACAAGGAGCCTGCCTGCGCCCAGACCTGTCCGACCAACTCGATCCAGTTCGGGGAGCTGACCGACCTACGCGAGCGCGCCGAGCATCGCCTGACGCAACTCCAGCAGGCCGGCCAGAGCGAGGCGCGGCTGTACCTGACCGACGACGAGGACGGCATCGGCGGGGCGGGAGCGTTCTTCCTGCTGCTGGACGAGCCCGAGGTCTACGGCTTGCCACCGGACCCGGTCGACACGGTCCGGGACATCGGCGCGATCTGGACGGCTACGGGAGCCGCCGCGCTGGCGCTGGGTGCCGGACTGGCGGCGGCGGTGCTCGGAGGCCGTCGGTGAGCGCGACGCAGTCGCGCGGCCAGGAGGGCCAGGACAACGGGCAGGTCCGCTCCTATCACGGCCAGCCGGTCATCAAGGAGCCGGTTTGGACGTGGGAGATCCCGATCTACTTCTTCACCGGCGGCCTGGCCGGCGGATCGGCCGGACTCGCCCTGCTGGCGGAGATGCGCGGCAATCAAACGCTCGGCCGGCGCGCGTGGGCGGTGGCGCTGCTGGGGATCACCGTGAGCCCGGTGATGCTGATCTCCGATCTGGGCAAGCCATCCCGCTTTCTCAACATGCTGCGGATGTTCAAGGTCACCTCGCCGATGAGCGTGGGCTCGTGGATCCTGTCCTTTTCCGGCGCCACCACAACCCTGGCGGCGGCCAATGCCTGGACCGGGCTGTTCCCGAGGCTGGGGCGGGCGGCAAAGCCGGCGGCGGCGCTTTCCGGGCTGCCGCTGTCGACCTACACCGCGGCGCTGATCGCCAACACCGCGGTGCCGGTCTGGCACGAGGCCCACCGGGAGCTGCCGTTCGTCTTTGCCGCCGGCGCTGCACTCAGCGCCGGCGCCGCCGCGATCATGGTCACACCGCCCGAGCACGCCGCCGCCGCCCGAAGGCTGGCGTTGGCCGGCGCCGTCGCCGAGCTGGCCAGCGAGCAGCTGATGGAGAAGCGGCTGGGGGAGCTCGCCGGCGCCTACGAGGAGAAGATCCCCTCGACCTTCAAGCGGATCAGCCAGGTCTGCGTCGCCGCCGGCGCCGGCCTGGTCATCCGGGCCCGTGGCTCGCAACGGGCAGCGGTGGCGGGCGGCGTCCTCCTGGGCGCCGGCGCGCTGGCCACGCGCTGGAGCATCTTCAGGGCCGGCTTTGCCTCGGTCAGCGATCCGAAGTACGTGGTCGCTCCCCAGCGGACACAGATCCGCGATGGGGTGCGGGCCGGCGCGACACGGACGGAAGCCCGGGTGGCCGCGGACGGTTCCCGCGGCTCACCGGCAACGACGCTCGGATGAGCCCCGGCCACTGGCAGCTGGCGCCGCAGCAGTTGGCTCCGGTGCTGCTGCTCGGCGGGGCCTACTGGATGCGCGTCCGCGAGCTGGCCTCGCGGGGGAGACCGGTGCGGACGCGCCGCCGGGTGTCGTTCTACAGCGGTCTCGGGTTCACCCTGCTGGCGCTGGTGTCTCCGGTCGACTGGTACGGAGAGAATCGGCTGCTGTGGGTCCACATGATCCAGCACCTGCTGCTGGGGGATATCGCCCCGCTGCTGATCGTGCTCGGGCTCACCGGCCCGGTGCTGCGGCCGATCCTGGCCATCGGCTGGTTACGAGCGCTGCGCGGGCTGGCCCATCCGCTGGTGGCGTTGCCGCTGTGGATCCTCAATCTCTATCTCTGGCACCTTCCCGTTCTCTACCAGGGGGCGCTGCGCCACGACAACGTCCACGCGCTCCAGCACTTCTGCTTCTTCTTCTTCGGTGCGCTGATGTGGGCGGCGGTGATCGAGCCACTGCCCGGGCCGGTCTGGTTCGGCAACGGGTGGAAGGCGCTCTACACGCTTGCCGTTCGCACCGCCGGCGCGGGCCTGGCCAACGTGTTCATCTGGTCAGACCATGCCTTCTACTCCTACTACGCGGTTCGCCAGCGCGGCGGGGCGGTGTCCGCGGTCTCCGACCAGCGCGCGGCCGGGGCGATCATGTTCATCGAGGGCAGCGTGGTCACGCTGCTCGCATTCGCGTGGCTGTTCATCCGCTTCACCCGAGAAGCCGAGGTCCGCCAGCGCCTGGTCGAGCGCGACCTCGATGCCGGGATGGCTGCGCGTGCCGCCCGCTACGGACGTTCGGCACGCGTACGTGACGTGATGCGCTGACGCGCCTAGGCCACGGCCCCGGTTCCTTTCCCGGGCGCGGTCGAATCATCGCACGGCCTGGGCACCGGCACGAGCGAGCGCGCGCTGATGCTCCTGCGCCTCGTCCTCGGCCTGCTCGCGCTCCTCTTCGATGCGGTCGGCGATCTGCAGCTCACGGCAGACGCGGCGCACAACAAGGAACAGGATCACGGGGACGATCCAGATGGCGAACCGGAAGATGTACAGCTGGGTGTTGTAGCTGATTCCCCACAGGACGAACAGCCGATCGGCAGCTCCGAAGGCGAAGATCAGGAACACCCAGCTGAGAAAGGCGACGCCGAATGCCGTTCGGTTGGGTGCGTCACGCGGTCGGTCGGCGAGGTTGTGCACGCTGTGGTCGCCAGTCAGGCGCCGCTCGATCCAGGGGAACGTGGCCAGCACGGCGAGCACGAGGAGCGGGAACAGCGCGCCCCCCCAGAACGGATTCGGGATCACCGTGAAATGCCCGATGGTTACGTCGAAGCTCGGCATCAGGCGCAGCGCCCCGATCAGCCAGCCGAGATACCAGTCCGGCTGAGCGCCGTTGGTTCCCAGCCACGGTTCGAACGGTCCCCATTGCCAGATCGGGTTGATCTGCACCAGCCCGCCGAGCAGGAACAGCACGCCGGCGACGAAGGTCATCAGGGCCAGCGAGCGCGGAGCTTGACCGGGGAACATGGGCACGCCGACGATCCGGCGGTTGGTGGTCCGCTCGTTTTCCCGGAACTGCGTGTGGTGGCGAGCCGCGATCAGTGCCAGGTGGATTCCGATCAGCGTCGCCAGCAGGACCGGGATCAGCAGCACGTGCGCGATGTACATGCGCGACCAGAAGTGCGGCGTTCCAGGGAACGGAGCACCGAAGATCGCCAGGGTCATTGAGCCGCCGATGATCGGGAGCGAGAGACCAACTCCGTAGGCGATCGCGATCCCCATCCCGGAGAGCAGATCGTCGACCAGCGAATAGCCGAGGAATCCCTCCAGCAGGGAAACGAACAGGAGCGTCAATCCCGACCACCCAGGTCAGCTCGCGCGGCTTGCGGAACGCGCCCGTGAAGAACACGCGGAACAGGTGCATGGTCATCGAGGCGACGAACACGTCCGCCGCCCAATGGTGGGTCTGGCGCATCAGCAGCCCCGCTTTGTAGGAGAGCGAGATGTCCAGCACCGATTTGTAGGCGTCGCTCATCGTCTGTCCGTCGAGCGGGGCGTAGGAGCCGTGGTAGACCGTCTTGGCAGTGCTCGGATCGAAGAACAACGCCAGGTAGATCCCGGTGCCGATCAGCACCATGAACGAGTACAGCGCCACCTCCCCGAGCAGGAACGACCAGTGGTCGGGGAACAGGTAGCGCAGGCCCTTGCGCAGCAGCGGCGCGGCGGCGGTGCGCTCGTCGATGAAGCGGACCGAGTCTTCGATCGGGTCGCTCATACGGGCCGGTTCCTGACGTTCAACCACGATGGTCCCACCCGGGCGGAGAAGTTGCCCCCGGCGCGCAGGTTTCCGGAAGCATCGATGACCAGCGGTAGCTGCGGCAGCGGACGGCCGGCGGGGCCGTAGGTCACCGTGCCGCCGGTGAAGGGGTCAAAGGTGGAGTAATGGCACGGGCAGACCAGGGCCTCGCTGGCTCGACCACCGGGAACGTCGGCTTGCGGTACAGAGCGATCGCGCAGCCGGCGTGGGTGCAGATCTTGGAGTAGGCGATGATCCCCTGCGGAGCCCAGTCCGCGCGCTCGGGCGGGAGCTTCAGCTTCGTCGGATCGAGCCGGACGAGGACGAGCGAGGAGCCGATGTCCTCCGGGTCGGCGCCCTCTGGGAACGCCGTGTAGAAGGTCCGCTGCTCCACGTCGGCGGCGCTGATCGGCGTGCCCATCTCGTCGACCAATCGCCGCCCCCGCCGCCAGGGCGTCTGGTCCAGAGGCGTGGTGTTCCAGATCGGGCCGAGCGACAGCGCCGGTGTCAGGGCGGCCAGACCGAGCGCGCCCCCAGTGGCCGCGCCAGCGGTGATGAGCATGCGCTTGCGGGTGATCCGGCTGCCGCTCTCGCGCACGATCTCGGCGACCTCCTGCTGCTGCTGGGGATGCTCCTCCGGGTACTCCTCCTCGAGCTGCTCGGTGACCACCAGGCGCTTGGCCACCACCGTCAGCGCCGCGCCGATGAACAGCAGGCACATTCCCAGGCAGATGCCCAGCAGCTCGTTGGGAAGCCGGCAGGGAGCTGAACAGGGCATAGGTGACCACGAACCCGAGCGCAAACAGACTGGCGATCCCCAGCAGCACCAGCACCACGTTCTCCGCGCGCCGCTCGGGGGTGCCCGCGGCCACGATCCGCTCGGATGCTCCGGCTCCTCCGACTGAACGTCGTTCTCGTCACGTCGGCCTAGAAGCACCCTCAACACCAGCGCGGCCAGCCACTGCCACAGCTTCATTGACGCAGCCTTCTTCCCACCGCCATGCAGCCCACGATCAGCAGCGGCGCGGCGATCCACCAGGTGACCAGCCCTTCGGGAATCGGGCCCAGGTTCCCGATTCCCCAGCCACCGCGGTTGTCCGGTTGGCGGGTGCTGAGCACGAACTTGATGATCGAGTTCAGCTGCGCGTCGGAGATCTGGCGAGTCGAGAAACGCGGCATCAGGTAGGGCCCGATGCGAACCGCCTCGGCGATCTGGGTGGGATTCACGCCCTGCAGCGGCGGGACCATCGCGCCGGTGACGAAGCCGCCGCGGCCTTGGATCTGATGGCACCCGGCGCAGTGCAGGGTGAACTGATGCATGCCCTCGGCCATTCCTCCGGCGCCCGGGTTCGGGCTGCGGAATCGCCGGCCCTGACTGCAACGAGGCGACATAGCTCACCAACGATCGAATCTCCTTGTCCGTGAACAGCACGCGGTCGTTGCCGGGCTGGTCGTGGATGCTCGACAACGGCATGTAGCCGGTGCGCAGGTAGAAGTCGGCCGCTTGCGCACCGACTCCGCGCAGGCTCGGGCCGGCCCCGGCGATCTCGCCCGCCCCGCGACGCGGCGAGGTGATCCCGGCGCCGGCGATCCCGTGGCAGCTGGAGCAGTTGCCGGCGTAGAGCTGAGCCCCCAGTTGGACGCTCGGGGTAAGTGGCTCGGTGGTGGGGCGCACGATCCCCGACTGAGGCTGCGCCTCGGCCACGCCGACCGCCCACAGCGCGAGCAGGGCGGCCAGCGCGACGATGCCCCGCCTGCCGGTCACGACTGCTGGCACACCGGTAGCAATGGAGCGCCGATCGCGGTCATGACCATTATCGCCAGGGCGAGGAAGTTGACCGTGATGCCGACCATGGACAGGAAGTTGACCCGGCCCACCGGCGGGATGAAGCCGTCTCCGCGCCGTTCGGCCTCGGCCACGTGATGGTCGAACTGGTAGGTCTGCACGAACAGCCGCACGCACACGGCCATCGCCACCAGGTCGACAGCGATCGCTACCGCGGACAGTGCTATCTCCCAGCCGTGCACCGGCAGCTGCCAGCGGTTTCCCGGAGCGTTGCACTGCGCGAAGGTGAAGGCGAGGTTGGCCAGGAACTGCACCCCCCACGCGGCGGCGCCACCAATCACGCCGAACCATACGAGCCAGTTGGGAGGGGGCGGACTTCACAGCGAAGGAGCCAGCTGGGTGAGCACGACGAGGATCGCCAGCACGTTGACCACGTGCCAGTACAGCGCCACCCCTCGGACTCCGATCAGCCAGTAGTTGGTCAGGCCGCTGATGCTGACGAAGCCCAGCATGGTCAGGTCGAGCAGGATCCCCAGCAGCACGTGCGCGTGGTGGGCGGCCAGCAGGGTGAAGTAGATCGAGCCGTAGGCGCTGCCCTGCGGGCTGAAGTCGTTGAAATCGTGGCGGAACAGCAGCACCTGCAGGGCCAGGTAGCAGCCCTGCACCACTACCGCGGCGGCGATCAGCCAGATCACCTTTCGCCGCTGGCCGGCCCGGGCGCTGCGCGCGGCCAGCCACATCGGCACGCTCGTGCTCACCAGCGCGGCGGTGGCGACCAGCGGCAGCACGACGCTAGGCGCCTTGATCCCCCCCGGCGGCCAGCGGGGGCGTCGAAGTCGAGATAGAAGTAGGTGGCGATCAGCGTGCCGAACAGCGTCACCTCCGAGCACAGGAACAGGGCCATGCCCCACCAGCCGCTGGGTTGGGCCTGGCGCTGACGGGACACCCGTCCGGCGGCGGCGGCGGTGAAGGCGGCCGTGCTGCGGGTCACCCGCGGCGTGTCGCTCACCCCTGGCTCTCCTTGTGATGCCATCCGATCAGCGACATCCCCCCGACGGCCAGGAAGCCGAGGGCGATCCAGTAATGCGCCATCAGCAGCATCGCGAAGATGCCGGTCAGCATCAGCGCCGCCACCGGCGGCCACAGCGAATGCGAGGGCATCGACAGGATCTCGTCAACGCGGGCGTCCTGAACCGTGCTCGCCGGCGTCTCGTGGCCGAGCTCCAGCAGGCCTTCGCCACGGTCCAGCCGGGCGCTGTCGCGCTTGCGGTCATCCTCGTCCCACATCGCGTACGGGCTCGAGACGGTGGGGATCACGGGATAGTTGTACGCGGGTGGGGGAGAGGTGGTGGACCACTCCAGCGTGTCCCCGCCAAAGGGGTCGTTGCCCGCCGGAGTGCCCTTGAAGCGGCTGATGAACAGATTGGCCACGATCAG
Source organism: uncultured Solirubrobacterales bacterium (assembly GCA_963787535.1). Classification (GTDB taxonomy): domain Bacteria; phylum Actinomycetota; class Thermoleophilia; order Solirubrobacterales; family Solirubrobacteraceae; genus Palsa-465. The sequence continues at coordinate 168,196 of CAWBDB010000005.1, read as the reverse complement.
CACCAAGCCGATGGCCAGCAGGTAGGACCCGACCGACTCCAGCGCGTTGAGGAACGTCCAGCCCAGGCCGGAGTGATAGGTGTAGATGCGGCGGGGCATGCCGAGGATGCCGACGATGTGCATCGGGAAGAAGGTCACGAACGTCCCGATGAACGTAAGCCAGAAGCTGAGCTTGCCCACGCCCTCGTGGTACATGCGACCGGTCAGCTTGGGAAACCAGAAGTACATGCCGCCCAGGATCGGGAACACCGCCGCGCCGAAGATCACGAAGTGGAAGTGGGCGATGATGAAGTAGCTGTCGTGGACCTGCTGATCGAACGGGATCGCCGCCACCGCGACCCCCGAGAGGCCGCCGATCATGAAGTAGACGATGAACCCGATGATGAACAGCAGCGGCGTCTTGTACTCCGGCGTGCCGGTGAGGATCGTGGTGATCCAGGCGAACAGCTGAATCGCCGACGGGATGACGATGATCAGGCTCGCCGCCGCGAAGTAGACGGTGGTGATGTTGGCGAAGCCGACCGTGAACATGTGGTGCACCCACACCCCGAAGCCCAGGAACGCGACCAGGATCTCCGCCAGTGCGACCAGCGGGAAGAACACCATCTTGCGGTGCACGAAGGTGGGGATGATCGCCGTGGCGATCCCGAACGCGGGCAGGATGATTATGTAAACCTCGGGATGGCCGAAGATCCAGAACAGGTTCTGCCACAGCAGCGGGTCGCCACCGAAGGCCACGTCGTAGAAGTGAAAGCCGAGCTGGCGATCGAGCTCCAGGAACAGCGCGGCGATGCTCAGCGACGGCAGCGCGAACAACAGCGCAAAGGCCACCGACAGGAAGGCAAAGCAGAACAGCGGCATCCGGTTCAGCGACATCCCCGGGGCGCGCAGCTTGAAGATCGTGACGATGAAGTTGATCGAAGTGGCGGTGCTGGAGATGCCGTTGAAGATCAGCCCGTAGCCGTAGAAGTCGATGTTGTTGCCGGGGTCGAAGTGCTTGGAGGCCAGCGGGACGTAGTCGAACCAGCCAGAGTTGGGCGCGTGGCCGCCGAGCAGGGCGATGTACATGAACAGCCCTGAGAACAGGTAGATCCAGTAGGACAGCGCGTTCATGCGCGGGAAGGCCATGTCCCGGGCGCCGATCATCAGCGGGATCAGGTAGTTGCCGAACGCCCCCGTGGTCATCGGGATCACGAACAGGAAGATCATCGTGATCCCGTGCATCGTGAACACCTCGTCGTAGGCCTGAGGCGAGAGAACGTGCTGGTTGGGACCGATCAGCTGGGTGCGGATCAGTAGCGCCTCGACCCCGCCCGCGCCGAAGAAGGCCAGCGAGGTGAAGAAGTACATGATCCCGATGCGCTTGTGATCGGTGGTGGTCAGCCAGCCGAGGATTCCCGGGCGCTCGCCCCAGATCCGCTCCAGACGGTCGACGTGCTCTTGGCCGCGAGGACTGACGACGGTGGCCATCAGTATCCGGCCCTATCTGCGCAGGCCTTCACTAGTGCAGTGACTCCAGGTAGCTGACCAACTGGCTGACCTGGCTCTGGGAGAGGCCGAGGTCGGGCATCCGGTTCCCGGGCTTGATCGCCTGCGGGTTGGTGATCCAGGCGGCCAGATGCGGGCGGTCATTGGGGATGGTGAGGGCGGCGAGCGTCGTCCGGGTGTCCAGGTGGCTGAGGTCGGGACCGACGGTCGCCTGAGCAGGGGTGCCGGCGATGCGATGGCAGCTGGCGCACTGGCTGCTCATGAACAGGCGCTGGCCGCCCCGGGCGGAGGCCGTGGTGGGAGGTGGTGCTGGGGCAGCCATGTTCGCCTGCCAAGCGTTGAAGGCGGCCGGCGTCTGCGCGACGACGTACATCCCCATGTTCGCGTGCTGAAATCCGCAGAACTGCGAGCATTGACCGCGATAGGTTCCCGGGCTCGAGGCGTAGAGCAAGATCCGGTTCTGGCGCCCAGGGATCATGTCGATCTTGCGGTTCAGCGCCGGGACCCAGAAGCTGTGGATCACGTCGGCGGAGGTGGCCACCAGGTTGACTCGGGTGTTCACCGGCAGATGGATCTCGTTGGCGGTGATCGCTCGACTGCCGCGATAGCGCACCTCCCACCACCACTGGTGTCCGATCACGTTGATGGTCATCGCCGTGCTGCGTGGGTCAGGCGGCGAGGTCTGCTTGATCAGGTAGACGTTGGCCACTCCGAACAGCACCGAGAGCACGACGACCGGGATCCCGATCCCGAACATCACCACCAGCCCCTCGGAGAAGTTCTCGCGCTCGCCGAGCCACGGTAGGCCGGGCGTGCGGCGGCCGAACCAAGCCAGGGCGAGCAGCCCCAGCGCGCCACAGAAGACGATCGTGGCGACCCCCAGCATCCACCACCACAGCAGCGCGATGTTGTGGGCCTGCGGGCTGTGGGTCGAGAGGATCGACTGTTTGCCACAACCGGCCAGCAGCACTCCGCTGAGGCCCGCGGCGAGCCCGGCCAGGCGCCGCCTCCGACGGGTGCGTGGGGGTTCGCGGGGCGCGGGGGACACAGTGAGGAGATGCCGGGCAGCTGAGGAGCGCGCCGGTAGTATATGTCCGGAAAATCCACCCGGAAACATGCGGACCGACGATCCGATCGCCGTTGGTTCGCAGGCTGACAAGCGTTCTCCGCCGAAGGGTTCTCCGCCGCGCGGAGCGCTCCCGCGCCATGAGGAAACGTCGGTGCTACTGCTGCGCGCGCCGCGCGTCCGCCAGCCCCTCGGGGCTGGTGGGTACGTGCCCGGGCTGGTCGGGCTCGCTGTGCGGCAGCGGCTCCGTGCCCACTGCGCCCTGACTACGTTCGGCAACGTGTCCCATGCTCCGGTACACAATCGCCGCGATTAACACGACCACCGCCACCGGAATCAGCACGATGGTGAAGATACCGCCGGTGGCGATCGTGCCGATGACGCCAAACGCAAGCACGACGGCGGCCACGAGGTAGAGCCACATAGGTGCTTAAGTTTACCCGCGGGACGCACCGGCAAACGGTTTCGGGTACTTCTATGGGGGCGTGCCAGCAGACCATTCTTATCTGCCGATCGGCGACTACGCGCTGATCGGCGACTGCCACAGCGCGGCGTTGGTGTCGCGCCGTGGATCGATCGACTGGTGCTGCCTGCCTCGTTTTGACTCCGGCAGCACGTTTGCCCGGCTACTGGACCGCGACCACGGCGGCTACTGCCGCGTCGCTCCTGCGGGCCGCGCCGTCTGGGAGGTCTCACGTGAGTACCTGGACGACACGCTGGTGCTCCAGACCACCTACCAGGGCTCCTCGGGCGAGGCGCAGGTCACCGATCTGTTCCTCGTGCGCGAGCGGCCACGCCATCACTGGGAGCGGCGGTTGCTGCGGGTGGTCGAGGTCCGGCGCGGCAGCGTCACCTTTGACCTACACGTCGTGCCGCGCTTTGATTACGGACAGGTTCGACCTTGGATCCGTCGCCACGGCCATCGTGTGCACAGCGCCACCGGCGGCAACGACGCGCTGGTGGTGTTCTCACAGGTGCGCCTGGAGGAATCCCCCGCCCACGCGCTGACGGCTCGGGTGCAGGTGAGCGCGGGCGAGCGGATCCATCTCTGGCTCTCCTACATGCCCCCAGAGCTGGTCGGAGACGATCCGCAGGAGCCCGATCCGGAGGCGCTGGACAAGGACCTTGAGCGGACGATCGGCTGGTGGCGGCGATGGTGCCGCCGATTGGAGCTCGACGGTCCCGGCCAGCTCGGAGCCCGGCGCTCGGCCCTGACGCTCAAGGCGATGACCCACGCGCCGACCGGCGCGATCGTCGCCGCGCCGACGAGCTCGCTGCCCGAGGTGCTCGGCGGCCCCCGCAACTGGGACTACCGCTTTGCCTGGATCCGCGACTCGAGCTTCAGTTCCCGTTCCTTCGCCGAGGTCGGCTGCGAGGCCGAGGCGGATGCCTTCCGCGCCTTCGTGATGCGCAGCGCGGCTGGGCACGCCGGCGACCTGCAGGTCGTCTACGGGGTGGGGGGCGAGCGCCGCCTTGCCGTCAACGAGCTGTCCGGGTTGGAGGGCTACCGTGCCTCGACCCCGGTGCGGGTCGGCAACGGTGCCAGCGGACAAACCCAGCTGGACGCCTACGGTGAGCTGGTCAACCTCACTTGGCGCTGGCACCGTCGTGGCCACTCGCCCAGCGATGACCAGTGGCGGTTCCTGGTCTCGCTGATCGACCACGCCGCCCAGCAGTGGGGCAACCCGGATCAGGGGATCTGGGAGTGGGCGGGGCCGCCTGACCACTTCGTGCACTCCAAGGTGCTCTGCTGGGCGGCGCTGGACCGCGGCATCAGGCTCGCCGAGGAGTGCATGCGCAGCGCCCCGATCAGGCGTTGGCAGCGGGCTCGGGAGCGGTGCCGCCGGGCGATCGAGCGACGGGGATTCGACCGCCGGCGCGGCTGCTACGTGCAGGCCTTCGACCGCAAGGAGATGGATGCGGCGCTGCTGCTGCTGCCGACCGTCGAGTTCGTGGACTGGAAGGACGAGCGCATGGTGGCCACGGTGACCGCGATCCGGGAGGACCTCGACGCCGGCGGCGGCCTGCTCTACCGCTACCGGCGCCGGGATGGGCTGCGTGGACGCGAGGGGGCGTTTCTGTGCTGCTCGTTCTGGCTGGTCGAGTGCCTGGCCTACCAGGACGAGCTGGCCGAGGCGGAGGCGGTCCTCGAGACTGCCCTCGCCACCGGCAGTGACTTGGGCCTGTTCTCTGAGGAGGTCGATCCCAAGACGGGGGTGCTGCTGGGGAACTTCCCTCAGGGGCTGACGCACCTGGCGCACATCTCCGCCACCGTTGCGCTGGCGCAGGCCCAGCAGCGCCTGCATATCCTGAGCTAAACCGGACGATTCATCCAGAACTCAAGCGGTCCAGCGTCCGGGTCGCCGAGACGGAACCTGCAGGTTGTCCGCCGTCGGCGGAACGATCCGCCGCCGCCTTCTCTGAGGCGATCGCGGTGGCCACGTCCCGCGGGTAATCTCGCCGGGCACGCAGCAGGATCAGGCCGCCGGCGGCCAGCGGGATCAGCATGATCAGGAAGGCGCCGCTGATCCCTCCGGAGTTAGCAGCCTGGCCGGAGGCGTCCGTGGACGAGTGGCCTCCGCCGGCCAGCAGATCGGAGAGGAAGCCGAACAGCAGCGGTGCGAAGGCGGTGGTGAGCGAGCGCAGCAGTGTCCGCACACCCTCAGCGCGACCCCACAGCCAGGAGGGCATGATGTCCAGGCGCGCGGCGTCCAGCGGCGGATTGGAGCCGTACAGGGCGGCGCCGCCCAGCCACAGCAACGGCAGACCGATCACCAGCGAGCGGCTCACCAAGGGCGGCAAGAACAACATGCAGGCGGTCAGGAAGCAGCCGGCGGTGACGATCACCCGGCCCGAGACGCGGCCCCGATGCAGCAGCGCGTCCGCCAGCCGTCCCGAGGCCAGCACTCCGACCACGGCCGCGATCGCCAGGACGGCGAGCAGCGATGTCGCCGCCGATTGCCCCACGGAGTACTGGTGGCGGACAAAGATGACGCCGAACGTCAGCACCCCCGAGATGAAGAAATACCCGAGCGAGGAGGCGACGATCAGCGCGACGTTGGTGCGGACTCTGAGCACGTAGCCGATAGCCTCCCGGAGGTTCATCTGAGCCGCCTCGGGATCGATCCGATTCTCGGGGCGGGGGCGCACCCCCGCCCGCCTCAGCGCGAGCTCCAGTTCCGGGGCCGAGCCGCCGTCCTGGTCTGCCCGTGGCTGTTGGCCGGCCGGCGACGTCTCACCGCTACGAGCCTGGGAGTCTTCCGGCGCGACTTGACCGGATCCACCCCGAGCGGGCTCGGGCAGGAACCTCCAGATCGCCCACGCCAGGACCGCACTCGGAATGACCAGGACCCAGAAGGCGAGCCGCCAGGAAACCGCCGCCGCGTTGCCGCTGACGAACAGGCCGACGACGGAGCCGATCAGATCGCCGGTGAGGATGAAGCCGTACACCTTGCCGCGCTCGCGAGAGGGAAAGAAGTCTCCGGTCAGCGAAGCCAGGGTCGGGCCGGTGGTAGCGGTCACCCCACCGAGCACGAGTCGGCTCACCAGCAGCATCCCGAACGAAGTCGAGGCGCCGGCAGCGATCATCGCCAGGCTCCAGACGACGATGCTCCACCTCAGCAGCGAGACGCGGCGGACGCGATCGGTCAGAGCGCCGATCGGGACCGTCGCCGCGGCCGCGGCCAGCGCCGGCAGCGCTACCAGCAGCCCGATCTGGGTGAAGTTGATATGCAGTGCACGCTTGAGCGGAGCCGCATCCGCTCCCACCGCCGCGGTGTCAGCACTGGCGAGCGCCAGCACCAACGCCAGGAGGACGATCACCCGGGCCCGCGCCGCCCCGCCGACGGCCTCGATCACCCGTTGGGTGGCCGGCCCCCCGCCGCCGCGCAGCAAAGCTCTCAAGTCGCCGGCCTGGGGCCGGGTCCTGGACGGCCACCCGCGCTGACGCACGTGAATCTATGGTGGGATGGCATCTGGATCACACCCCAGGAGCTACCCGCTGGGACGGTCTCGGTCAATCACGATGAGCTGCGGCGCAGTAGGCTCGTGGCGCGGATACATCGCCGGTCGGCAGCCATCTGAGGAGAGAGTCAGCGCGATGAGCCTGCCGAAGATTGGTCCCCAGCACCCGACCGCGAGACCCGGCCGGAGCTTGCCATCCCCGGTTGACCGTCAGCAGTTGCTGGTGAGCTGTCGATCGGTGCTGGAGCGGAACTGGCGGGAGGGCAGGCGCGGGGAGCGCTCATTCGCCTACACCTCGCCGAGCCCCGGACGCTATCCATGGCAGTGGTACTGGGACTCCTGCTTTACGGCGATCGTCTGGAGGCGGTTTGCCCCGGATCGCGCGCGGGCGGAGCTGTCGAGCCTGCTCGCGGCGGCGCGTCCGGACGGGTTCATCGGTCACACGATCTTCTGGGGAGAGCCGGTTGACCGCGTGCGAGCGCTGTTCTACAACGTGAACTCCCGCTCTGACTTCATGACCAGCACGATTCAACCGCCGCTGCTGGCGTGGGCGTGGCGAATCGCTGTCGGTGACCCACGCGAGGTCCCCGGGATCGCCCAGCATCATGACCACGTGCAGCGCGAGCGGGACCTCGACGGTGATGGCCTCATCTGGATCCTGCAGCCAGACGAATCGGGGCTTGACGCTTCGCCCAAGTTCGACTCCGCGTGGGGCTGGCGGGCGGATGGGATGCCGGGATTCCCGCTGCTGGTCGCGCGTAACCGCCGCCTGGACTTTGACATCCGCCGGATCGCAGCCGCCGGGGGAGCAGTGGTCTGCGGCACTGCGACCAACGTCCTGCACAACCTCTCGCGGCTGGCCCTTGGTCGCCCGTCGCTCACGCCGGTGCTGCTCGAGCGCCTGTATGACGAGCGCACGGGTCTGTTTCATCAACTGGTGCGCTCACGCCGGTCCCATCGGCAGGACCGACACCATCGGGTGCTGACGTGGGCGGCGCTATCGCCATTGGCGTTGCCCGATCTGCCCGAGGCGATCGGGCGCCGGCTCGTGGAGGAGCATCTGCTCGATCCCGCCAAGTTCTGGCTGCCCGTTCCCCCGCCGTCGGTATCGGCGAGCGAGCGGAGCTTCTCCACCCGGGACCGGTTTCTGTTCCTGCGTCAGTATTGGCGCGGACCCACGTGGATCAACTCGGCGTGGCTTTTGTGGCTCGGGCTCCTGCGGCTCGGCTACCACGCCCAGGCCGAAGAGCTGGCGCTGCGGATCATGCCGCCGGTTGCTGTGGCGGGTCTGCGCGAGTACTACGACCCGATCACCGGAGAGGGCATGGGCGCCCGCGACTTCTCCTGGTCCTCGCTGGTCGTCGAGCTCGCGGACCCGGTCCCCAGCGCCGCCCGCAGCTACTTGGACGACGCCGGCTGCGGGTGACGGGCCAGCAACTGACGGCTGAACGGGATGCTGATGAAGATGGCTGCGCTGCAGACCAGCCACATCGCCTGGTAGCCGTGCGTGCTCGAGAACGGACCCCGCAGCGCCCCGATGACGATTCCCCCCACCAGCGGCCCGAGCAACGTCCCCAGCCCGCGGGTGAGGCTGAAGAAACCGGTCAACGCCCCGTGCTCTCCCTCCGGCATCATCGGGATCAGCACGGCGTAGGGCAGCGTCATCACGACCCCTCCGCCCATCGCCACCACCGGCAGGATCGCCGCGAGCAGGATCGGGGTCCGCGACAGGAACGGCAACAGCAATCCCGGGCCGTACACGACCAGAGAGAGGAACATCACCCGCGGCTTGCCGAAGCGATCGGCGAGCTTGCCGCTCAGCCCAGCCGAAATCAACACGAACACGGCCGCCGCACCAATGATCAGCGATGCCGTACTCAGGCTGTGCCCGAGACCTTCAGTGATGTAGAGGACGACAAAGGTCTTCAGCGCCGCCAGCGACATCTCCCACAGCGCGTTGGCGACCAGGAATGATCGTAGTCGCGGCTCCTGAGCCAACAGCCGACGCAGTTCCCCCACGGTCCGCCGAATCCCCGGAGACGAACTCGAGTGGGGGCGAAACAGCTCTCGGCGGACCAGCAGAACCGCGAACAGGCCAACCACAACCAGCAGGACCGCAGCGGCGAACAGAAACGGGACTGGGCGCCCGAGCGACAGCAGAACGCCCCCGCCGACCAGGGCGATGCCGGTGCCGGCACCCCGCCACAGCGCCTGGATGCTCTGCGCGCGCCCGGTCAGCTGCTGGTCGACCAAGTCCGGATAAAGCGCCCGATACGGGCCGTAGGCGACGAAGTAGCCGACGAAGAAGATCCCCGCCCCCAGCGCCAGCGCGAGCAGAGACTGCACGAACGCCATCAGCACCAATCCACCCACGATCACCGGAACGCCCGCGAGCACGAACGGCAGCCGCCCACCGAGCCGCGAGCGGACGCCATCCGACCATGTGCCGGCGACCAATGGGACCCACAGCGCCATCACTCCTTCCGCCCCGACGATCACGCCGATCACGGTGCTCGAGGCGGTGAACTGGCGCGCCACTTTCGGCAGATACGTGGACACCATCGTGATCGACAGAGCCAGCCCCAGCGTCGGCACCCCCAGGATCGCCAACGTGCCCCGTCCGGAGATTCCCGGTCTGCGTGGTCGATCCCTGTCGCTGGACTCTGTGATCGCCGGGCTCATCCGATCAGGACAACTGTAGGCTCGTCGCCCGCGAGGAAACCGCAGGTGCTGAGCCGCTGGTCGGGCAGCCATCGAAAGGAGAGTGAGCGCCATGGTTCGAGTTGCCGTGATCACAGGAGCCTCGGCTGGAGTGGGAAGAGCGACCGCCCGCGCGTTTGCCGAGCGCGGATTCGACGTGGCTCTGCTGGCGCGAGGCGAGGTTGGGCTCCAGGCGGCGGCGAGCGAGGCCAGGGCCGCGGGGGTCAGAGCGTTGGCGATCCCCACCGACGTGTCCCAGTTCGAGCAGGTCGACCGCGCTGCCAGCCAGGTAGAGGCCGAGCTCGGGCCGATCGACGTCTGGGTCAACGACGCGATGACGACGGTGTTCGCGCCCTCCTGGGAGGTCGGACCAGCCGACTTCCAGCGGGCGGTCGAGGTCACGTTCCTCGGTCAGGTGTGGGGCACGAAGGCAGCGCTGGCGAGAATGCGCCCCCGCGACCGCGGCTCGATCGTCAACGTAGGCTCGGCGCTGGCGTTCATCGGGATCCCGCTGCAGTCGGCCTACTGCTCGTCCAAGTTCGCCTGTCGAGGGTTCTTTGAGTCGACCCGGGCGGAGCTGCTCCATACCAACAGCCAGGTTCGCATGAGCATGGTCCACCTTCCGGCGGTCAACACCCCGCAGTTCGACTGGTGCGAGAACGCCATGTCGCATCACCCGATGCCGGTCCCACCGATCTACCAGCCTGAGATCCCGGCCAAGTTCATCGTCGCGGCGGCGCTTGACGGTCGGCGGGACAAAATAGTCGGGTCATGGAACAAGATGTTGGTGCTGGTGGCCAGGCTTGCCCCCGGCCTCGGCAACCAGTACGCGGCGATCGGCGCCTGGGAGACTCAGCTGACCTCGCAGCCGGCCAATCCTGACCGCCCCGTCAACCTCTACCAGCCCGCGGACGGCGACGCCGACCATGGTGCCCACGGCTCCTTCGACGATAAGGCCGGAGGGTTCATGGATCCAAGCTTTCTGCGGTCACTGCCTCAGACGGCCAAGACCTTCTGCCTGGCCGTAGCCCACACCGCCAGATACAAGAAGCTGGTCTGGGAGAACCGGAGACGCCGGGGCTGAGGGCTCGGTGGTGTTTATCCGAGGTCGGTCCTCCTTGGATGGCGGAAGCCTCCCCCAATGGCCAGGGCTCTGAGGTCCTCGTTGTGTAAGCGCGCTGACCTACCGCCGGTTACCGGCTGTCGGCTGGGGTACGCTCCCGACGCACCCGGCACCGACGCTGTGACGAAAAGAGGAGCCTGAATGAGCCAGACCGTCGGCGACTTTCTGCTGGAGCGCCTCTTGACGTGGGGCGTGCGACGCATCTACGGCTATCCGGGCGACGGCATCAACGGCATCCTGGGTGCCTTCTGCCGGGCCGCCGACGGTGAACGCCCGGAGTTCATCCAGGTCCGGCACGAGGAGATGGCTGCGTTCATGGCCTGCGCCCACGCCAAGTTCACCGGCGAGGTGGGGGTGTGCCTGGCCACCTCGGGCCCGGGCGCGGTCCATCTGCTCAATGGCCTCTACGACGCCAAGCTCGATCACCAGCCGGTGGTGGCGATCGTCGGCCAGCAGGCTCGCGCCGGCCTCGGCGGCAACTATCAGCAGGAGATCGACCTGGCCACCCTGTTCAAGGACGTCGCCCATGAGTACGTGCAGATGGCGACCGAGCCGGCGCAGATCCGCCACCTGGTCGACCGCGCGTTCCGGATCGCCCTGGCCGAGCGCACGGTGACCGCGATCATCATCCCCAACGACCTGCAGGAGGGCGACGCCGTCCCCGACGCCACCGCGCGAGCACGGCACCGTGCACTCCGGGCCTGGTTACGCCAGACCCCGGATCGTCCCCGCCGACGCCGACCTCGACCGGGCGGCCGAGGTGCTGAACGCCGGCGAGCGGGTGGCGATGCTGGTCGGGCAGGGCGCGCTGCACGCCTCCGAGGAGGTCAGCGCAGGTGGCCGAGCTGCTCGGCGCGGGTGTGGCCAAGGCGCTGCTCGGCAAGGCGGTGCTGCCCGACGAGCTGCCCTGGGTCACCGGCTCGATCGGGCTGCTGGGAACCAAGCCGAGCTGGACGCTGATGCAGGATTGCGACACGCTGCTGATGGTCGGCTCGAGCTTTCCGTACTCGGAGTTCCTGCCCGAGGAGGGCCAGGCCCGTGGGGTCCAGATCGACATCGACGGCAAGATGCTGGGAATCCGCTACCCGATGGAGGTCAACCTCGTCGGCGACAGCGCCGAGACGCTGCGGGCGCTGATCCCGCGCCTGCAGGCGCAAGGAGGACCGCGGCTGGCGCGAGCAGATCGAGGGCGAGGTGGGGGAGTGGTGGAGGCTGATGGACGAGCGGGCTCAGCTGAGCGGCCGACCCGCTCAACCCGCAGCTGGTCTTCCACGAGCTCTCTCAAGCGGCTGCCCGACGGGGCGATCCTCGTCTTCGGACTCGGGCTCCTCGGCCAACTGGTACGCGCGCGACGTGCAGTCTGCGCGAGGGGATGATGGCGCTCGCTGTCGGGCACGCTGGCCACGATGGGCCCCGGCGTGCCGTACGCGATCGCGGCGAAGTTCGCCCACCCCGACCGTCCGGTGATCGCGCTGGTCGGCGACGGCGCGATGCAGATGAACGGGATCAACGAGCTGATCACGATCGCCAAGTACCGCGACCGGTGGGTCCGATCAGCGGCTGATCGTGCTCGTCCTCAACAACCGCGACCTCAACCAGGTCACCTGGGAGCAGCGGGCGATGTCCGGCGATCCGAAGTTCGAAGGCTCGCAGGATCTGCCTGACTTCCCCTACGCCCGCTACGCCGAGCTGCTCGGGCTGCGCGGGATCCGGGTCGACGCCCCCGATCAGGTCGGTCCGGCTTGGGATGCGGCGCTGAGCTCCGACCGGCCGGTGGTTTTGGAGGCGGTGACCGACCCCGAGGTGCCGCCGCTGCCCCCGCACATCACGATCGAGCAGGCCAAGGCGCTCGCCTCGGCGCTGATCGGCTGGAGATCCCGAACGCGCGGCGAGATCATCGGGCAGTCCTTCAAGCAGAAGCTCCAGGAGTTCCTGCCGGGCGATGAGCGCGACCGTGGCGCCGAACCGAGAGTCCGGGTCGAGCGAGCTGGAGGTCGGGGCCTTCACCGTTCCCACCGACGCGCCCGAGGCCGACGGAACGCTGGCCTGGGACTCGACCACGATCGTGGTCGTGCACGCCTACGCTGGCGATGAGTCGGGACTGGGCTACACCTACGCCGACCTCTCCACGGCGAAGCTGATCGAGTCAAAGCTCCAGTCGTTGGTTCAGGGCGCCGACGCGCTGGCCCCGCGGGCGGCGTGGGCAGATGGTCGGGCGATCCGCAACCTGGGCCGGCCCGGTATCGCCTCGATGGCCATCGCCGCCGTCGACACCGCGCTGTGGGACCTCAAGGCTCGCCTGCTGGGGCTGCCGCTGTGCCACGCTGCTGGGGATGGCGCACGACCGGGTGCCGGTGTACGGCTCCGGCGGGTTCACCGCCTATCCGCTCGAGCGGCTGCGGGAGCAGCTGTCGGGCTGGGTCGCGGAGGGCATCCCCCGGGTCAAGATGAAGATCGGCAGCTCTCGCCGAGGACGATCCCGCCCGGGTGCGCGCCGCACGGGAGGCGATCGGCCCCGAGGCCGAGCTGTTCGTCGATGCCAACGGCGCCTACTCGCGCAAGCAGGCGCTGGCGCTGGCCGAGCGCTTCCGTCACGAGGCGGATGTGAGCTGGTTCGAGGAGCCGGTCTCCTCCGACGACCTAGCGGGGCTGCGGCTGATCCGTGACCGCGCTCCCGCGGGGATGCCGATCGCCGCCGGCGAGTACGGCTACGACGTCGCGCTACTTCCAGTCGATGCTCGAGGCCGGCGCGGTCGACGTGCTGCAGGCCGACGTCACCCGCTGCGCCGGTATCACCGAACTGCTGCGCGTCGACGGGCTGTGCCGCGGCGCACCACCTGCCGCTGTCGCTGCACTGCGGACCGTCGATCCACCTCCATCCCGGGCTGGCGCTGTCCGAGCTCGTGCACCTGGAGTACTTCCACGACCACGTGCGGATCGAGCGGTTGCTGTTCGACGGGGTCGGCCCGCCCCCGCGAGGGCGCGCTGTACCCCGACCTCGGGCGCCCCGGCAATGGCCTGGAGCTCAAGCGAGCCGAGGCGGAGCGTTATGCGGCCTAGTCTGGCCGCTGCGGCGGCGCCACTGCGCCCGAGCGGGGCTGGCAACGGTGGTGGGAGAACGTCTCCCACGGACGCATGCAGCGCACGCTGGCGGGCGCCACCGCGTTCAGTGCGCTCCCGCTCGGCCTGGAGATCTACTTCGAGCACTTCCGCGGCTCGTTCGGCGACAAGTGGATGTGGACTCCGGTGGCCCTGTCTCCAGCACTGACGCGCGGCCGGAATCGCCGGGGTTCGCTCGGAGCGCGCCGCCCGCACCTGGCTGCCGGCGATCTCGGCGCTGTACTGCCTGGACGGCGCGGTCGGGGTGATCACCCACGTTCGCGGCGTCGCGCGCAAGCCGGGCGGGTTCCGAAGAGCCGATGTTCAACATCGTCATGGGACCGCCGCTGCTGGCGCCGGGCTCGCTGGCGCTGGTCGGGGGCATGGGACTGGCCGCGGCGGCGCTCGGGCGCGAGCGGTGAGATGGCCGGCCGCGACTTCCGCCAGCCCGAGCATCTGCCCAACCTTCGGCCCGACGGGGAGCCGGCCTCCCCCGAGGAGCTCCCCCGCCAGCGCAACGGCGTCACCCCACAGATGCACGGACGCTACCCGGACTACAACGTGCTCGATGAGGCCGACCGCTGGGACGAGGTCACGCGCCGGATGGTGATGGAGCGCGTGGAGCAGGTCCCCCCGATCCGCTTCTTCACCCACCAGGAGGCGATCACCCTGGGCGCGTTCTGCGACCGGGTGATGGCCCAGGACCGGGAGCCGAAGATCCCCGTCCTGAACATGGTCGACGCAAAGCTGTTCGCCGGCGAGCTCGATGGCTTCCACTACGCCGATATGCCCGAGGACCCGGAGACCTGGCGGCGGGTGGCGCTGGGTCTGGACGCCGCCGCGCGCCAGCACGGGGCCGGGGATTTCGCCGGCGCCGGCGCCGAGGTCCAGCACCGTGTGATCCAGGCCTTCTCCGACGGCGAGCTGCACGGCGAGGTGTGGGACGAGCTACCACCCAGCAAGGCGTGGAGCGTGGTCATGAGGGCGGTGCTGAGCGCGTTCTACTCCCACCCGTGGGCGTGGAACGAGATCGGCTTCGGCGGCCCCGCCTACCCCCGCGGCTACGCTCGCCTCGGCGCCGGACAACGCGAGAGCTGGGAGGGGGCACCGGCGTTTGAGCGCGATCCGGTCAAGGACACGCCACAGCGTGGGGTGGAGGGCACGTGAGCCGCTCATCGGTTGCCCATGGTGCTCGAACCCTTCTTCGTGGGGGGCTGCGCCCGCCGGAGAACGACTCCGCGTTCCTGCTCGACGTCCACCGCCGGGCCGTACCCCAGGAGCGGATGGCCCGCTACGACGAGTCCTACTCGGTCGACCTGGTGATCGTCGGCGCCGGCGCCGGCGGGGGGACGCTGGCCCAGCGACTGGCCCGCCGCGGCTGGAAGGTGGTGGTGCTGGAGTCAGGACCGTTCTGGGATCCCGACCGCGACTGGGTCTCCGACGAGGCCGGCTCGCACAAGCTCTACTGGACCCAGGACCGGGTCACCGGAGGGCAGGATCCGGTGCAGCTGGGCAAGAACAACTCCGGCCACGGCGTCGGCGGCTCGATGGTCCACTACGCCGGCTACTGCCCACGCTTTCATCCCTCCGACTTCGAGGTCCACTCCCGAGACCGGGTGGGGGAAGACTGGCCGATCTCCTACTGGGATCTGAAGCCCCACTATGAGCGGGTGGAGCTCGAGCTGCCGGTGGTCGGGCCAGTACTGGCCGTGGGGGGATCCCCACGGCTACCCCCACACCGCCCATCCGGTCGCCGGCGGGGCCGAGATCGCCTGGGCAGGGGCGCGCAAGCTGGGGATCGAGATCCGCGTCGGCCCGGTGGGGATCACCAACGGCAGCTTCGGTAACCGGCCCCACTGCATCTACCGCGGCTTCTGCCTGCAGGGGTGCAAGGTCAACGCCAAGGCCTCGCCGCTGGTCACCCACATCCCCGACGCGATCGAGCACGGGGCCGAGTTCCGCGCCGGCTGCATGGTCAGCAGGGTTGAGATCGACGAGGGGTCAGGGCGGGTCACCGGCGTGCGCTACCTGCGCGACGGCGTCGAGCGCTTCCAACACGCGGACGCCGTTGCCGTCGCCGGGTACTCGATCGAGACCCCCCGGCTGCTGCTGAACTCCACCAGCCAGAGGTTTCCGCAGGGGCTGGCCAATGGGAACGATCAGGTTGGACGTTGCGTGATGGTGCAGGGTGCCCCTCAGGTCGCGGGGCGCTTCCCGGACGAGATGCGGATGTACAAGGCGCCGCCGCCGGAGATCTCCTCCGAGCAGTTCTACGAGACCGATCCCGCCCGGGGCTTTGCCCGCGGGTTCGCGATCCAGACCGTCGGGCCGCTCCCGATCGAGTGGGCTCAGCACGTACTTGCCGATGGTCACTGGGGCCATGCTCTGCGCGAGTACATGCGTGACTACAACCACTGGTACACGCTCGGCGTGCTCTCCGAGCTGTTGCCGCTGACCGAGAATCGCGTGACCGTCGCCGGGGGGGTCACCGACAGCCACGGGATCCCGGTGGCGCGGATGGACTACAGCCAGTGTGAGAACGATCGCAAGAACATCGCCTTCGCCAAGCGCACCCTCCACGACATCTTCGAAGCTGCCGGAGCCCAGGACGTGCTGGAGATCGACCGCTACGCGCACCTCGTGGGCGGCTGCCGGATGGGGTCGGACCCGGAGCTCAGCGTCGTCGACGCCGACCACCGGGCCTGGGAGGTCCCGAACCTGTTGATCGCCGACGGCAGCGTGATGCCGACCCAGGGGTCGGCCAACCCGGCGCTGACGATCATGGCTCTGGCCTCACGGCTGGCGCAGCGGCTGGATCTCAAGCGCCGCGACGGAGCCGCTATGCGGCGGCGGCCGCGGCGACCGCTGCGCCGGCGCGCCCGGTCCCCGGCCGGTGGCGGCTGATCCGGGCCTTAGCCATCGAAGCGCTCCTCGAATACCACTACCGCGCGCTCAGCCGCTGCGCCACTCCCCTCAAATCGCTCACAAACTGCTCCATCGCCAGCGCCCGCGCGTCAACCTCGCGAACCCGTAGGATCGCGGAGGGATGGCTGGTGATGCTGACGTACTCGGCCAGATCGGAGGGAACCGGGCGCCCGCGATCCCGGCCGATGCGGATCTGGGGCCCAAGCAGCGCCTGCGCGGATGTCGCGCCCAAGCACACCAGCGCCTCTGGATGGACCAGCGACAGCTCCGCCCGCAGCCAGGGCAGACACGCCGACACCTGCCAGCGGTCGGGGGTCTGGTGGATCCGTCGCTTGCCTCGACTCTGGTAGCGGAAGTGCTTGACCACGTTCGTGATGTAGACCTCGGCGCGAGCAATCCCGGCCCGCTCCAGTCCACGGTCGAGCACCGCGCCGGCGGGTCCGACAAAGGGGTGGCCTTCGACGTCCTCGCGATCCCCAGGCTGCTCGCCGACCAGCATCAGCCGGGCGTCCGCGGCTCCCTCGCCCATCACCGCCTGGGTGGCCGGCTCCCAAAGATCGCAGGCCCGGCAACGCTGGGCGGCCTTTCGCAGCTGGTTGGGTTCCGGCTGCTCCGGAACCGGAGCGGGAGGACGGTCCGCGCGGGAGTCTCCGGGATCGAACAGCGTGCTCATCGCCTAAGCGACGTCATACCCCTGGCGTGAAGCCCGTACGCATTGGCTGCTCGGGATGGATGTACGACAGCTGGCGCGGTCGGCTGTATCCGGAGCGGGAGCCCAAGCGCCGGTGGCTGTCGCTGTACGCGCAGCGCTTCGACACCGTCGAGGTCAACTCCACCTTCTACCGCCTGGCTCGTCGCGACGCCGTCGCCGGATGGGTCGCGCAGACCCCACCGGATTTTCAGTTCGCGGTCAAGGCCAGCCGCTACCTGACTCACATCCGGCGCCTCGCCGGGGTGGCCGAGGGGATCGCGCGCTTCTATGAGCCGCTGACCCCGCTCATGGAGGCTGGGCGAATGGGACCCGTGCTATGGCAGCTGCCGGAGAACTTCCATCGGGAAGACCAGCGGCTGCGCGAATGGCTCGCGGCGCTACCCGCCGGGAGGCACACGATCGAGTTCCGCCACCACAGCTGGTTCGCGCCGGCGGTGCTGGACGCGCTGCGCGAGCATGGCGTCGCGCTGACCATCGGTGACCATCCCTCGCGGCGGTTCCAGCTCACGGAGGCGACCGCATCGTGGCGCTTCATCCGCTTTCACTGGGGCGCGCGGGGTCGCCGCGGCAACTACTCGGTGAGCGAGCTGGACCAGTGGGCACGGCGGATCGCCGCGTGGCGCAACGAGCACGAGGTCTACGGCTACTTCAACAACGACTGGGAGGGTTTCGCCCCCGCCAACGCACATCGCCTGGTTCGGGAGCTGGAGCGTCAGCCCCCGCTGGATGACCCGTGAGCAACGGCCTGATCGACCGGAAGGCCGAAGCGCTCAGAGACCTCGCGCGGGTCGATGTCCTCCCGGTAACGCTCGCCCTCGGCCCGCGTGAACAGCACGATCCGGTCCGCGGCGAAGGTTTGCAGCGCATCGGCAATCGCATCCAACGGATCGCTCTCGCCGGTATCGCCGTGGGCCGAGACCCCCGCTTCGCCGAGCCGCTCCACGCTCTCCCGATATACCGCCTGCGCCCGGTCGATCGCCTCATCGGCGTCGGAGAACAGGAACTTCAGCGGGCTGGCCTGCAACGCCGGCGCGACGATCATCACTTCGCCCTGCTCGGGGTCGATCTCCGGCGGGAGCGCCTCCCGCAGCTGTGGAGCCGAGATCGGCTCACTGGTCAGAACCAGCACCCTCATCACCCGCGCCTACCCGAGCGGGCGGGCGAGGTAAACCAGCCCGGGTGGGTAGTGAGAAGAAATGATCCAGCCCACACAGCTCGTCGCTATCGGCCCCACGCCTCCGGTACCGGGACCGCCCGGACCGGGTGCGCCGACGCCGGGACCGCCCGGACCGGGTGGTCCTGACCCCCAGCCGCCGACCCCCACGCCGGAGCCGGGACCGCTGCCGCCGGACCCCACCCCGCCCGCGATCTAGACCGTTCGCCGGGCACCAGCCCGACACAGATTCGCTGATCCGACGGCTCACGGGCATCGGCTAGCATCGCCAGCCTGTGAGTCGCCCGTCCAGAGTCGCGACACTCGCTGTGCTCGTGGGGGTCATCTGCAGCTGCCCGTCGCTCGCCGCTGCCCAGACGACGAGGCTCAAGCTGGTGCGCTACCTCGGCTACGGCATCCGGGTGCCGGAGGCATGGCCGGTCTACGACCTGACCCGCGATCCAGGTACCTGCGTGCGCTTTGATCGCCACGCCGTCTACCTGGGTCCGGTCAGCCCGGGCCAGCGTTGCCCGGCCCATGCCGCCGGACGCACCGAGGCCCTGCTGCTGGAGCCTCTCAGCGCTCACGCCGCCGGGGTCGGGGCGGCGGCCGCGGCCGACGCGGGGGTCTCCCCGAGCCTGAACTCGGTCCGTATCGTCTCTGGGCACGGCAGGGTCATGCTCACCGCGACCTGGAATCAGCGCCCCGGCTTGATCGAGCAGGCCCTGCGGGTGCGCAGCCTCCGCGCCGGGCCCGCCACGATCGCCACCGCCGCAGCGCGGCAGCCAGTCACCTCCGCGGATGGCGGCACTGGGCTCCCGTCCGCCGGCGCCGGCGCCGGGGTCCCCACCGCTCGCGCCCGTGCGCAGGCGACAACTCCGGCGCTCGGCTTCGATGCCTGCGCCACCCCGAGCAGCGCGGCGCTGTCAGCGTGGAAGGCATCGCCGTATCGGGCCGTGGGGATCTACCTGGGCGGCGGGAACATGGCCTGCGCGCAGCCCAACCTGACCGCATCCTGGGTCAGCACCCAAACCGCGGCGGGCTGGAGCCTGATTCCGACCTACGTGGGGCTGCAGGCCCCCACGACCACGTGCGGCTGCGCCCGCATTGCTCCGGGCAAAGCCGCCGCGCAGGGCGCGGCCGCCGCCAGCGATGCCGTCTCCAGCGCGAAGGCGGTGGGACTGGGCGCCGGCAACCCGATCTACTTCGACCTGGAGGCCTATTCCACCAGCGCCGGCGCCACCCGAACGGTGCTGGCATTCCTGTCGGCCTGGACCTCCAGCCTGCACCAGGCCGGCTATCTCTCTGGCGTCTACAGCAGCGCGGCATCGGGGATCCGTGACCTCGTCGCCGCCCGCGGCACCACGTTTGTGGAGCCGGACGACCTGTGGATAGCCAACTGGAACAACAAGCACACCGCCGCTGATCCGTACGTGCCCGCCTCCGACTGGGGCTCTCATCAGCGGATCCACCAATACTCCGGCGGAGCTGACGTGGGCTACGGCGGCGTGACGATGAACATCGACGGCGACTATGTCGACGGTGCCACAGCGTCGGCTGGTCCGCTCTTCCCGGACGGGACGTTCGTGCAGATCAGCGGCAGCGCGACCGTCTACCGCATCGCCGGAGGGGCGGCGCTACCGATCAGCAGCTGGACGCCGTTCGGGGGCCCACAGCCCGTTAGTACGATCGCCCAGGCTCAGTTCGCGAAGCTGAACCCGGTCCCGGCGGTGGGCAGTGTCGTGGAAGGCATTCCCTCGCACAGCTACTGGCAGTTCCAGCCGGGTGGGCGGGTGGCAGTGGCCGCCGACTCTGCCGCAGTGATCGTCGAGGACGCGGTGCTCGCCCCATATCGGGTGCTCGCGCAGCCGGCGCGCTGTGTGGTCCCGTCTCTGCACCAGCTCACGGTGGCTCAGGCCGGTTTGCGCCTTGCCGGCGCCCATTGCCGGCTGGGAACGATCCGTCGGCTCAGTGCAGTTCACCCTCACCAGCCGCCCCGGGTAAGCGGCCAGGCCCCGGCGGCTCGAACCAGCTTGCCCGCCTACTACCGCGTGGCTGTGACCGTGCGGTAGGTCCGGGCCTCGGTAACCGCCGCGCGCGGCCCCACCACCTCCTGGCCTCGGGACCAGGGGTTCCCGTCCGAGGTCTCCACACTGGAGGCCGGGGGCAGATCCGGCGTTATGCTCCCAGGTTGCGTGCCCTTGCCGTTGCGCCGTACCACTCCTCGTCGACGCCATGAGATCCCGTATGCGGTTCTCGTCCTCCTCCGGCCGCTGTTCCGATACGAGCCCTTGCGCCGAGCTTGGGTTCTCCGGGGGATAGGCGACAAGCATGGACCGGTCCTCACCCAACGCGAGTCGGAGGCCGCGCGCCTGTCCGGATCGGATCTCGCAGCCGCTGTCGATGCTGCCGCGGCAGCGCTGGCCCGAGAACGCACCCGTCGCGAGCACGAACGCCGTGGACGCCATGAGCTGCCCCGGGTCGTTCTCGTCCTCCTCCGGCCGCTGTTCCGATATGACGCATTCCGCCGGGCGTGGGTCCTCCGCGGGATCGGTGACACACGCGGCCCCGTTCTCACCGAACGCGACCCGGGGGCGAGGAGGCGCGGCCCACTTGCTCGAGCGCGCAGCGTGCGCGAACTCCACTGGCCGACCCCGACCCGGGTGCCGGTGGCGACGGTCGCGACCAGCGCCACCCTGTTGGCAGCAGCGCTCGGTTTCACGGTCGCGCGGGCGACGGAACACAATCAATCGCTGACGCCGCTCAACGAGCACTCGCGGGTGGGACCGGTTCAGTTCTCATTTCCGTCCGGATGGCGACGACCGGCACCGCGAGACGTTGCCAACCTCGGTCTCGCCGACGTGGTCGCCGTGACGCCGGGGGCGCGGCCAGGCGAGATGCTGGTCATCGGCAGGACAGCAACGACCGACCCGAGCCTCTTGCCCCAGGCTCTACTGGCGACCCTTGCCGGTCCACCACGGGCACAGCTCGTCACGCTTGGGGAGGGCACCTTCTACCGATACCTGAACCTGCTGCCTCGAGGTCAGAACACTCCGGAGTCGGTGTACGCGCTTCCTACATCGGCCGGGACGATCCTGGGCCTGTGCCTCGAGGGCAGGCCGGACAGCGACTGGACGAGCACCTGCGAGCGGCTCCTGGCAACGGTCACATCGCCTTCAGGGACAACATTGGGGGTGAATCCAGGGTACGCCTCAGCGCTCGGAGCGGTGATAAGCAAGCTCAACCTCGCCCGCTCCGAGGCCGCTCCGAAGCTGAGCCAAGGACAAGCGGCTCCCGATCAGGCGAGGGCGGAAACCACTCTGGCCGCGGCGCACGCCACCGCCGCCTCCGCTCTTCTCGGCCTCAGACCGGGGTCGGCCCGTGCGGCCAACTCGGCGCTGGCGTCGGCGCTGCAGATCACCGCCCAAGCGTACGGAGCGTTGGCCCAGGCCACGCTACGCGCAGACGCGAGCGCGTACACCGCCGCAACCGCATCGCTGACCCACGCCAGCGATGCGCTCGATACAGCCTTTGCGGAGCTTCAGAGGCTCGGCTACCGAGTCGGCTGAGGCGAGGCGGTCAGCCTCCGCCGTGGGCAACACCGGTGCTGTTGCTGCTGATGCCGGTGCCCTGGCCAGCGCTGGTCGTTCCGGACCCAGCCCCGCCGCCGCCACTGCCTCCCGCCGGGGCGGTGCTTGATGGCGGGGTGGAAACGACGCTGGGGGCAGGCGACGAAGCGCTCACTCCGGCAGAGCTGACGCCGGCGTCGGATGCGCTGCCGCCGGCATCGCTCGAGCTGCTGCTGGCAACGGTCGCGTTCGCGCCGCTGCCGCTTGAGCTGGAACCCCTGCTGGGAGCGCCGGCGGCGTGGGCGGGTTGGGCCGGAGCCACGGTGGCGGGTGCCGGACTTGCCGGGGCAGGAGCTGGTTGGGAGCCGGACGGAACGGTGAGCTGCGGGACGGGACCGACCGGCGCAAGCCCGGTCACACTCAGCTGGATTCCCTGCGGCCCCGCAGTCGCTGCCGGAGCAGCGTGCGTCGTGGTCCTGCTGCGCGTGGCCGCTCCGGCCACAAAGGCGATAGCGAACGCGACGGTCATGAGGAGGCCGAGGACCAACAGCGAACGCGGCGCTCCTCGCACGACCCGAGCTTCTCGAGATGGCCGCGCTTGCTCACCGGCGGCCCGGTGTCCGAAGATCGAACCTACTTCCACGGTAGCTCCTGTCGCATCGCCTTGGCCTTGTAGCCATAATACGCTTTCATGCACTTTGAGCAGGATTCAGGAGCTTTATTGACGTGTTTCGTGATCCGCGGATAAGAGGACCTCGAGGCTGGAGTCCGGCTCCTTGGTGGGCTCTGAGGGCCGGCGATGTCCGCCGTTTCAGTGCGGCGGCGGCGATGATCCTGTCCGTCGCGGCCGGCGGAGCGGTGCTGCTCCTGCCGTCGTCGGCGCTGGCAGCGGCGGCCACAGTCAGGGTCACGCTCGATCCGGCGTCGATCGTTGCCAACGGGACGTCCACCAGCACCGTGACCGCCACGGTCACCGATGGCCAGGGACATCCGGTTTCGGGTGACACGGTCGTCATCGCCTCGAGCTTCTCCGGCTCCTCGGATGCCGCCGGTCCGACGATCGGCCCGGTCATGGACCACGGTGACGGCACCTACACGGCGACGATCACCAGCTCCACCAGGCTCGGGTCGGCAACGATCACGGCGACTGATACCTCCGTGACCCCGAACCTGTCCGGTTCTGCCACCTTGAGGCAAACCGCCGGTCCGGCCGCGAGCGTGGCCGTCACCGCGATCCCGAGCTCGATCATCGCCGACGGCCGATCCACCAGCACCGCGACGGCCACGGTCGTCGACGCCCAGGGACATCCGGTTTCGGGTGACACGGTCCTCTTCACGTCGAGCTTCTCCGGCTCCTCCGGTGGCTCGGGTCCGACGATCGGCCCCGTCACCAACCACCACAACGGCACCTACACGGCGACGATCACCAGCTCCACCACCCCCGGCTCGGCCACGATCACCGCCACCGATACGTCTGTGACCCCGAACCTGTCCGGTTCTGCCACCTTGAGGCAAACCGCGGGTCCGGCCGCGAGCGTGGCCGTCACCGCGATCCCGAGCTCGATCATCGCCGACGGCCGATCCACCAGCACCGCGACGGCCACGGTCGTCGACGCCCAGGGACATCCGGTTTCGGGTGACACGGTCCTCTTCACGTCGAGCTTCTCCGGCTCCTCCGGTGGCTCGGGTCCGACGATCGGCCCCGTCACCAACCACGGCGACGGCACCTACACGGCGACGATCACCAGCTCCACCACCCCCGGCTTGGCCACGATCACCGCCACCGATACCACCGCCAGCGTTTCCAGCTCCGCGACTCTGACCCAGACCGTCGTTCCGGTCACCACCAACCCGGCCACCCGCCTGACCGTCGGAACGATCCCGACCTCGATCGTCGCTGACGGACGCTCCACGAGCACCGTGACGGCAACAGTCACCGACGCCCGGGGGCAACCGGTCAACGGAGATGCGGTCGTCTTTCGCTCCAGTGATCCGGGGGAGCGGATCGGACCCGTTGCCAACCTCGGCGGGGGCACCTACACGGCGACGATCACGAGCTCCACCACGCTGGGGTCGGCCACGATCACCGCCACCGATACCTCGGTCTCCCCGAACTTGGTCAGCCGTGCCACCTTGGCTCAGACGGCCAACGGAAGCACGACGTCGCTGCTGGTCGTCCCGGTCTCTCCGGTGACCAACCAGAACGTGACCCTGATCGCAGTCGTCACCTCGTCCACGACCGCCGCATCCCCCTCGGGGACGGTTAGTTTCGACGTCGGCGATGCTCCGATCGGGGGATGCCAGAGCGTTCCGGTTTCGGGCTTCAGCCAGAGCGTGTCCGTTATGTGCCAAACGTCGTTTGCGGCGGCTATCTCCCCTGCGCAACTTCGGGCCGTGTTCTCGGGTAGCGCCGGCTCGACCGTTGCCGGTTCAGTGAGTGCTACGTACAACCTCCGGGTCGCGGCTGATGCAACTCTCACCTCTCTCGACGTCTCGAACCCAACCGTCAACGTCAGGGCGAACGTGACCTACACGGCCACTGTCACGCCTGCGCACTCCGGGCCGGTTAAGCCGTCGGGATTAATTGAGTTTCTCGACGGCGGCAAGCCGATCCGCGCCTGCCTCGCTCAGTCGCTGGAGAGCGGTGTCGGAGGCTCGGTTACAGCCAAGTGCAAAGTCAGCTACGGCCAGCCCGGCTCGCATCTCATCACCGCCCGCTACGGGGGCGATCCGAACTTCGCCGGATCCCGCTTCTCCTCGGGCCAGTCGGTGAGGATCCGGAAGCTGTCTCCCCGGGTGCTCGGCACGATCACCTCCACGATGCAGTGGACCTTTTTCTACACCCCCACCTATACCAAGGTGCTCACGCTGGCCGTGAACGGACCGCCCCCCGGCGCAACGGTGATCATGGCCTGCCGCGGCCGCGGTTGTCCGGCGCTTCCTCCCCGGACCACGACGCCCGTCAAGTCCAAGCGCTGCACTTCGCACCGAAGCAGCCGGTGCCCGGCAGTGCATCCCGCGAGCATCAACCTAGGTCGTTTCTTCAGCCAGCGTCGACTTCAGGCGGGTGCGCGGATCACGATCGCGATCGTCCGGACCGGATGGATCGGCAAGCACTATCTGTTTACGATGCGCGCCGCGCAGGGGCCAAGGATCAAGATCGCCTGCCTGGCTCCGGGGACGATCAATCCCGGAAGAGGCTGCTGAGCTGCGCTTCGCCCGGCTTGGGGGTGCAACGGGCGACAAAGAGGATCGGCTGGAGTCTTCGCCGTTGGCGCTGGCGCCACGATGGACTGGGCTACCGGATAGCCAGCTAGGCGACCGGATTCATGGCCTAGACGGCAATTGTCGACCGAGCAGCGTCGGGAGATTGTGGCGGCACTGCGGGAGGGGGGACATTCGCTGCGCGCGATCGCAGCGGGCCCTCACGCACCACCGGCGGGGGATCTTAAGGGGCGCCGATAGCCGTATCGAGCACCTGCGGGCGAGCAACTTCCGACGCCGCCAACCAGGCTTGACCCGTAGCCAGGCGGGGAGTACGTTTGGCCGTGGCGCGCCGCCCGACGCACGTCGCGTGATCGAGGAGGAGGAGGTGGTTCCCATATCGCGGGATTGTCCGCTCGCCCGCGCAGAGGGCCTGATCATTGAGGAACTCGGCGGCGAGCTGCTCGTTTATGACAGCGAGAGCAACATGGCGCACGCCCTGCACGCCGAGGCGGCCGCGGTGTGGCGCGCTTGTGACGGGCGCACTGACACCCAGACCCTCGCCGGGTGCTGCCACACCACCGAGGAGAAGGTCCGCGACGCCCTGGCTCGACTGGGCGAGCTAGGGCTGCTGGAAGCCACGCAGCACGATCAGGAAGGCACCACGCGCCGCGCCGCGCTACGCAAAATCACCATCGCAGGCGTCGGGGTCGCCTCAGCCTCCACGATCAGTTCGATCCTCGTCCCCACAGCAGCCGCACAAGGCTCCTGCGTGCAACCGGGGGAATGCCTCTCCCCTGGTCAGACGTGTTGCGCCGGGCACCCCACGGGGTTGACATTTTCAGACTGTCCTAATCAAGAGGGATGTTGCCTTCCGGCCGGGACCTGTATTCCTTTTATGGGATTGGCCCATGGTCGCTGCTGCAACGGCTACACGTTTGACCCCAGCTGCCGGGAAGGGGCAAGTTGCACGTAGACCGGCAAGCCCGCACTCCGGTCGGTGCCGCAAGCAGGGCTTGACCGCTTCGGCGGGTGGACGTAGGTTCGGGTGTGGACGGAAGCACCGTGCGCCCCCTGTGCCACGGCCCGCCAGTTAGCTTCCGGCCCGCGGCGTGTGGTCGCGCCCGATGCTGATCCGCTGTCGGCGGGCGAGGAGATCGGGTAGCGGCAATGAGTCCATGCGCGCGAGCAGCGACGCCTCCTCGCTTAGCTCGCGGAAGGCCGCGCGAGCCTCGTCCACGTTTGGGCAGCGAATGGGCAGCAGGGACCGCCTCCGAGAGCACATCAAGGGGGCGCGACCTGACTGGAAGCATGAAAAACCCCCGCGTGTGCGGGGCTTTCGTAGAGCGCGCCCGGCACGATTCGAACGTGCGACCTTTCGCTTCGGAGGAGCCGGGGCCGTCACTCGGCGACCATCAAGAAGAGTCCTTTGTGCAGGGATCTCGCGCCAGCGTCGCTACTGCTCGGGACGCCGATTTCGGCCCGATTCAGGGGGGTTTAGGCAGTGAGAATGGTGCGGTGCCCAAACGACCCGGCGCGCGTCCGACGCAAGAGATCGCCAGGACGCTGAACGCCCGACCGTTGTCATTTGACGGCTGAGCAGCGACGGGAGGTTGTGGCGGCACTATGGGAGCAGGGACATTCGCTGCGCGCGATCGCAGCGGGCGCTCGCGCACCACCGGCGGGGGATCTTAAGGGGCGCCGATAGCCGTATCGAGCACCTGCGGGCGAGCAACTTCCGACGCCGTCAACCAGCCTTGACCCGTAGCCAGGCGGGGAGTACGTTTGGCCGTGGCGCGCCGCCCGACGCACGTCGCGTGATCGAGGAGGAGGAGGTGGTTCCCATATCGCGGGATTGTCCGCTCGCCCGCGCAGAGGGCCTGATCATTGAGGAACTCGGCGGCGAGCTGCTCGTTTATGACAGCGAGAGCAACATGGCGCACGCCCTGCACGCCGAGGCGGCCGCGGTGTGGCGCGCTTGTGACGGGCGCACTGACACCCAGACCCTCGCCGGGTGCTGCCACACCACCGAGGAGAAGGTCCGCGACGCCCTGGCTCGACTGGGCGAGCTAGGGCTGCTGGAAGCCACGCAGCACGATCAGGAAGGCACCACGCGCCGCGCCGCGCTACGCAAAATCACCATCGCAGGCGTCGGGGTCGCCTCAGCCTCCACGATCAGTTCGATCCTCGTCCCCACAGCAGCCGCACAAGGCTCCTGCGTGCAACCGGGGGAATGCCTCTCCCCTGGTCAGACGTGTTGCGCCGGGCACCCCACGACGTTCTTAGATAGATGTCTAATCAAGAGGGATGTTGCTATCCGGCCGGGACCTGTACGAGTTACATGGGATTGGATCATCTTGCTTGCTGCAACAGCACAAAGATGGACTTCAGCTGTCCGGGGCTGGTCAGCTGCACGTAACCCCGCAAGCCCGCACTCCGGTCGCTGCCCCAAGCAACCCTAGACCGCCGCGAGCAGATAGGCGTATGGTCGGTGGTGCCAGACTCCGTGGTGCGCCCTTGGGGGCCGGGGCCGAAAGAGGTGGTTCGTATGTCGTCTGATTGTCCGCTCGCCCGCTCGGAAGGGCTGATCACCGAGGAGCTGGACGGCGAACTACTCGTGTACGACAGCGAGAGCAACCTGGCGCACGCGCTGGATCCGAAGGCGGCTGCGGTGTGGCGCGCTTGTGACGGGCGCACTGACACCCAGACCCTTGCCGGGCGCTGCCACGCCAGCGACGAGAACGTCCAGATCACCCTCTCCCGCTTGAGAGAACTAGGGCTGCTGGAGGTTACCCCGGAAGATCAGGGCGGTGACACGCGCCGGGACGCGCTGCGCAAGCTCACGCTCGCGGCCGCGGGACTGGCCGCCGTTCCGACGATCAGCTCGATCCTCGTCCCCACGGCGGCACAAGCAGCCTCGGGCGTGACGATTGCCGAGTACCCGGTTTCTCCGGGGGGCATCGCCGTCGGGATTACAGCAGGTCCCGACGGCGCGCTGTGGTTCACCGAGTACTACGCCAACAAGATCGGCCGGATCACCACTTCTGGCGCGTTGACCGAGTACCCGGTCCCGACGAGTGCAAGCTTCCCGTCCGGGATCACGGTTGGTCCCGATGGCGCGCTGTGGTTCACGGAGTTTCAAGGCAACAAGATTGGGCGGGTGACGACTTCCGGGGCGTTCACCGAGTACCCAGTCCCGACTGCAGGGAGCGGCCCGAGCGGGATCGCGACCGGGCCTGACGGGGCGCTGTGGTTCACCGAGGAGAGTGGCAACAAGATCGGGCGGGTGACGACCTCGGGTGCGTTCACCGAGTACCCGATCCCGACTGCAGGGAGCGGCCCGAGAGGGATCGCGACCGGGCCTGACGGGGCGCTGTGGTTTACCGAGGTGGAGCCCAGCGCCAACAAGATCGGACGGGTGACGACCTCGGGCGCGTTCACCGAGTACCCGATCCCGACATCCATCAGTCTGACATCGATGATCACGGCCGGGCCCGACGGGGCGCTGTGGTTCACCGAGACCGTGGGCGACAAGATCGGACGAATCACGACCGCCGGGACGATCACCGAGTACCCGATCCCGACTGCTACCAGCTACCCGTCCGGGATTACCACCGGGCCCGACGGTGCGCTGTGGTTCACAGAGAACAGCGGTAACAAGATCGGGCGGGTGACGACCTCCGGCGCGTTCACCGAATACACCCTCCCCCACTCCCTCAGCGAGCCCGGAGGAATCACGGCCGGTCCCGACGGGGCGCTGTGGTTCACCGAGCAGAACAGCAACAGGATCGGGCGAATCACGCCGCCATAAGCGCAGCGTCGAAGTCAACGCCGACGACGACCCGGACGTGACCGTGAACGCAGAGCTGGCCCGGTGGGCGCGCCACCAGGCGGCAGAACTCCAGAATTCGTTCGAGCACCTGCATGTCAGCCGGCAGTCGAGCGCGCTGACGAGCTCCTGGCGGACCGGGGCCAGGCTCCGCTGCCGGAGCGCCTGACGCTGCATAAGCTGCGGCACACGTGCTGCTCGCTGCTGTTCGTCTGCGGGTTCGAGCTGCCGCGCGTGATGGCGATCCTCGGCCACGCGGACGCGACGACCACGCTCCGGGTTTACGCACACACGATGAGCGCCGGAGGGGGAGCGGGACCGGCTACGAGGCCTCGTGCGGGGGATGATTGGGCAGTGAATGGGCAGTGGGACCGTTCTGCGACCCTCCCGAGCCATGCCCTGACCGCTGCGGGCATCAAAAAACCCCGCCTATGCGGGGCTTTCATAGAGCGCGCCCGGCACGATTCGAACGTGCGACCTTTCGCTCCGGAGGCGAACGCTCTATCCCCTGAGCTACGGGCGCGGGGATCCGGCTGGGCCGGCGGTGCTATCAGGTTATCCGATGGAGATCGCGATCATCGCGGATACGCACATGCCGCGCCGCGGGCGGCGACTGCCCCAGGGATGCCTCGACCGGCTGCGACGGGCCGATCTGATCATCCACGCCGGGGATCTGGTCAGGCTGGAGGTGCTGCGCGAGCTGGAGTCCTTCGGGGAGGTCGCAGCGGTCCACGGCAACGTCGACGACGAGGCGGTTCGTGCGGCGCTACCGCCCACGCGCATCGTCACCGCGCCTGGGGCGACGATCGCCTTGATCCATGACTCCGGGCCGCGGACGGGGAGGTTGGCCCGGATGCGGGCGCGGTTTCCCGAGGTCGACGCGGTGGTCTTCGGCCATTCGCACATTCCGCTGCACGAGCGCGCGCCTGACCGCTTTCAGATCTTCAACCCCGGCAGCCCCACCGAGCGCCGCCGAGCGCCGGCGCACACGATGGGGATCGCCGTCGTGGAGCGGGGCAGCATCGCGTTCAGGCTGATCCCGCTCGGCTGACAAACTGGCAAACATGGATCTGTCGCTGTTCTTCGTTGGCACCGCCGGGTCGATTCCCACCCGCCGCCGCGGCCTGCCGGCACTGCTGGTGCGCCGGGGCGCAGACCGGATCCTGTTCGACTGCGGTGAGGGGACGCAGCGCCAGCTGGTCAGCTCCGTCGGGTTGATGGACCTGACCGAGATCTTCCTCACTCACTTCCATGCTGACCACTGGCTGGGGCTGCCGGGACTGCTGAAGACCTTCGACCTCCGTGGCCGTGACCGGCCGCTGGCGATCCACGGTCCGCCCGGGCTCCGTGACCTGGTGCTGCCGGCGCTGCGGCTCGCCGGCCGGGTTCGGTACGAGCTGAGGCTAGTCGAGCTGGAGCCAGGCCAAAGCGTCGACCGAGACGGCTACGCGATCGCTGCCGTGCCGGTCAGGCATCGTAGCCTCGCCTACGGCTACGTGCTGTTCGAGCACCAACGCCCGGGCGTGTTCGACCCCAGTCGCGCCCGCGAGCTGGGGTTGACGCCGGGTCCGGAGTTCGGTCGCGTGCAGCGGGGCGAGGCGGTGCGCGGGGTCACGCCGCAGCTGGTGATGGGGGCCCCGCGTCCCGGCCGCAAGCTCACGATCTCCGGTGACACGATGCCGTGCGAGGCGCTACGCGTCGCCGCGCACCGCGCCGATGTGCTCGTGCACGAGGCGACGTTCGCGAACCAGGAGATCGACCGCGCCGCCGAGACCGGGCACTCCACCGCCGCTCAGGCGGCGGCGCTGGCGGTCGAGGCCGAGGTGGAGCTCCTGGCCCTCACCCACATTTCCACCCGCTATCCGGTGGCTCAGCTCCGGGACGAGGCCCGCGGAGTGTTCGCCGCGTCGGTGCTGCCCCGGGACTTCGACGAGATCCAGGTCCCGCTGCCCGAGCGCGGTCGCCCTGAGCTGGTGCGCTGGCCCGAGCGGGAGCCGCGGAGCGGTGAACTCGCCAGTGAGACGGGTTCGGCGCCCGCGGCTGAGCGGATGGTCACCCCTGGCCGGTGACTGGCTCTGTCGGCGCGCCCGAGCTGCTCGAGACTTCGCGCCTGCGTCTGGAGCGCCTTAGGCCGGCCCACCGCCTGGAGGTCTACGCGCTGCTGGGAGACCCGCGTGTGGCCAGAACGTTGCTTCCTGGGGGTCGAGCCGCGACCGAGACCGAGGTGATCGAGAACATCGCGGCCAAGGTGGCCCACTGGAAGCGGTTCGGCTTTGGCCTCTGGCTCGTGCGCGACCGTGGCGACGGCACGATGGTCGGTCGGGGCGGCATACAGCACACCTTCGTCGGCGGGCGAGCCGAGATCGAGGTCGGGTGGGCGATCGTTCCGCATCGCTGGGGGCAGGGCCTGGCCACCGAATTCGCCGACGCGGCGGTGCAGGTGGCGTTCTCAGAGCTGCAACTGCCGGAGATCGTCGCCTTCACGCTGCCGAGCAACCTTCCCTCTCGGCGGGTGATGGAGAAGGCCGGCTTCAGCTACGAGCGTGACGTTCTCCATACCGGCCTGCCGCACGTCCTCTACCGCCGCAGCGCCGATGAGGAATGATCCTGGCCAACGGGGTTGTCGCGAAACCCGCCGTAGTTGAGCTGGCCAACGGGGTTGTCGCGAAACCCGCCGTAGTTGAGCCGGCCAACGGGGTTGTCGCGAAACCCGCCGTATTTGAGCCGGTTTGGCGACAGCCGCATCGTGCCGCTCCCACCGGAGCGGGCACGCGCGCCGAGCCCATTGCTACGCTGCACAGGTCGGCCCCTTTAACCCGGTCCTGTGAGGCCAGGAAGGAGCGCGTTGTCAGCCCCTACGGTCGTACTCGACCGCAACGACATGAGCCGCACGCTGGTGCGGATCGCCCACGAGATCGTCGAGAAGAACCCGGACGGGAACGTCGCCCTCGTCGGGATCCAGCGTCGTGGCGCCTACCTGGCGCAGCGGTTGCACGCCCTCATCGGTGAGCTGCTGCCCCACCCGGTTCCACTGGGGTTCGTCGACATCTCCTTCTATCGCGACGATCTCGCCATCCGGCCCGCAGCGCCGGTCGTCAACGCCACCACCCTCGAGTTCGCCGTCGACGCTCAGACGATCGTGATCGTCGACGACGTGCTCTACACGGGCCGCACGGTCCGCGCCGCGATTGACGAGATCTTCGACTTCGGTCGACCCGCCCGCGTACAGCTGGCAGCATTGATCGACCGCGGGCATCGTGAGCTGCCGATCCGCCCCGACTACGTGGGCAAGAACCTCCCGACCTCCCAGGATCAGCGGGTCAACGTCCGCGTGAGCGAGGTCGACGGCTACGACGAGGTCACGATCGGTCCCGCGCCCGCGCCCGAGCCACAGGCCAAGGCGGCATGAGCTTCCGCAGGCGAAGGCGGCATGAGCTTCCCGGCAGGCGAAGGCGGCATGAGCTTCCCGGCAGGCGAAGGCGGCATGAGCTTCCCCAGGGTGAACGCGGCATGAGCTTTTCGCCGGAGGACCGGGGAGCCGGCGTGGACTCCGAGCGCGCGCGTGCCGAGCAGGGCCGAGCCCACGGCAGGCCGGTCGGTCGGCATCTGATCTCGATCGACGACCTGGACCGAACCGGGATCGAGCGCATCCTCGACCGTGCCGAGTCCTTTGCCGAGGTCTCCGGGCGGGAGATCAAGAAGGTCCCGGCGCTCCGCGGACGCGCTGTGGTCAACCTGTTCTACGAGGCCTCGACCCGCACGAGCTCGAGCTTTGAGCTCGCGGCCAAGCGGCTGAGCGCCGACGTGGTCAGCGTCCGCTCGACGGGATCAAGCGTCGACAAGGGCGAGTCGCTCAAGGACACCGTGCAGACGCTGTCCGCCTACGACCCGGCGGCGATCGTGATCCGCAGCCAGCACGCCGGCGCCGCCCAGCTGATCGCGGGGTGGACCCCGGCGGCGGTGATCAACGCCGGGGACGGCAAGCACGAGCACCCGACCCAGGCCCTGCTCGATGTGTTCACGCTGCGCCGCCGACTGGGCTCTCTCGACGGCGTCAACATCTGGATCGTGGGTGACGTGCTGCACTCACGCGTGGCCCGCTCCAACATCCTCGCCTTCACCCGGATGGGAGCATCGGTCACCGTGGCCGGTCCACCGACCCTGATCCCTCGCGGAATCGAGGCGCTCGGGTGCGCGGCGACGGCAAGTCTGGACCAGCTCCAGGAAGCCGACGTGGTCTACGTGCTGCGAATGCAGCACGAGCGGATGCGCGAGTCCTACGTGCCCTCGCTGCGCGAGTACGCCACGCGCTACCAGGTCAGCGGCCAGCGCCTGCGCACCGGGCAGCTGCTGATGCATCCCGGTCCGGTCAACCGCGGCCTCGAGCTCTCGGCCGATGCGATCGACTCGCCCCAGGCGCTGATCGGAGAACAGGTCAAGGCGGGAGTGGCGGTGAGGATGGCGGTCCTGTACGAGCTGCTGGTCGGCTCGCCGGTACTGGCGGCGGTGGCGTGAGCACCATCGCCGAGCAACAGCAGCTGTTCGTCTGCCCCGCCTCGCCGGCAGAGCTGCTGATTCGGGGCGGCCAGTTGCTCGACCCCCGCACCGGCATCGACGAGAGCCACGACGTGCTGGTCCGCGACGGGATGATCGCCGAGATCGGGGGTCCAGGATCCCTTCCGGCACCGCCGGGGGGCGAGACGATCGAGGCAGCGGGGCAGCACCTGTTCCCGGGGTTCGTCGATCCGCACGTGCACCTTCGTACCCCCGGGCAGGAGTACAAGGAGGATCTCGACAGCGGCACCGCAGCAGCTGCCGCCGGGGGATTCGTGGCTGTGATCGCGATGCCCAACACCGATCCCGTGCTCGACGATCCCGCGCTGCTCGGATCGCTCGTCGATTGTGCCCGCCGGCAGGCGCGCATCCCGGTCGGGTTCCTGGCCTCCATCACCCGCGGCCTGCGCGGCCAGGAGCTGACCGAGATGGCCGAGCTTGGCGACCGGGGAGCGCTCGGCTTCACCGACGACGGCAAGCCGGTGGTCTCGGCGGGGATGCTGCGCAAGGCGCTGGCCTACCAGCGGCTGAGCGGCGGCGTGATCGCTCTACATGAGGAGGACCCGGCGCTGTCGGGCGCTGGCGTCATGCACGAGGGCCCGGTCTCGGCGCGACTCGGCCTGGCCGGGATCCCCTCGATTTCAGAAGCGACGATGGTCGCCCGGGACGCGGCAATCGCCGGTTACGAGAACGCCGCCGTCCATTTCCAGCACCTCTCCTGCCGGGAATCGGTGCAGGCGCTGGCCGCCGCCAAGACCGCGACCGAGGCGGTCGGTGGCCGTCTGAGCGCCGAGGCCACGCCCCATCACCTGACCCTCACCGACGACGTCGTGCGCACCCTCGACAGCCGCTTCAAGATGAACCCGCCGCTGCGCTCAGAGCTTGACCGGCGCGCCCTGATCGAGGCCCTGCGCAGCGGGGTGATCGACTGCATCGCCACCGACCACGCCCCGCACGCCCGGCACGAGAAGGAGGTGCCCTTCGAACAGGCGCCGATGGGCACCACCGGGCTGGAGACGGCGTTTGCGGCGCTCTACACCGAGCTGGTGCTGCCCGGCGAGCTGGAGCTGGAGACGATCATCGAGCGTATGACCGCCGGCGGCGAGCTGTACGGGCTGCCGGCACCGAGGATCGCCGTCGGCCTGCCCGCCAACCTGTGCCTGGTCGATCTCGGGGCGCAGTGGGAGGTCGGCGCCGACGGTTACGCCAGCCGCTCGCAGAACTGCTGCTTTCACGGCCGCACGCTCCACGGCGCGGTCCGGCTCACGCTGGCTGCCGGCGCGGTCGCCTTCCGAGCTCAGGTGCGAAGTGAGGCGGGAGCGCTGCGATGAGGTCCACCGCGTACGTGCTGCTCCAGGACGGCACACGCTTTGATGGGATCGCCTGCGCCGCCGATACCCACGCCGTCGGCGAGATCGTGTTCACGACCTCGATGTCGGGCTATCAGGAGGCGATGACCGACCCCAGCTACGCCGGCCAGCTGATCGCCTTCACCTACCCGCAGATCGGCAACTACGGAGTGAGCGCGGAGGCGATGGAGTCAGACCGGATCCATGCCCGGGCGGCGATCATGCGGGCGGCGGTGGATCACGAGCGGGAGCGTCTGAGCCCCGGCGGCGCAGCGTGCGGCTGGACCAGCTGGCTGACCGAGTGCGGGATCCCGGCGATAACCGACCTCGACACGCGGGCGCTGGTCCGCCACATCCGTGACCACGGAGCGATGAAGGGTGGCGTGTTCCCGGGTCGCGTCGACCACGACCAAGCGCGTTCGCTGCTCGAGGTGGAACCGTCGATGCGGGGGCGCGACCTCGCCCGCGAAGTTACCCCGAGCAAGCCGTTGACCCTCTCCGGCCAAGGCGAGGGGGCGGCCGACGGACCGCGGATCGCGGTGATCGACACCGGAGTCAAGCGCTCGATCATCGCCAACCTGCGCCAGCGTGGGGCGACGGTGCAGCTGTATCCCTGCCACTCCACCGCGCAAGCGCTGATGGGCGCGGAGCCCGACGCGATCTTCCTGGCCAACGGCCCCGGTGACCCGGCCGCGCTCGACCCTCTCGTGCAGACGATCCGCGCGCTGGTCGGCAGGCTGCCCGTCTACGGCATCTGCCTTGGCCACCAGCTGCTGTGCCGCGCCGTGGGACTCGAAACCTACAAGCTGCCCTTCGGCCACCATGGCGCCAACCACCCGGTCAAGGACCTGACCACCGGCCGCACCGAGATCACCAGCCAGAACCATGGCTTCGCCGTGCTCGGTCCCGATGGCGCCAGGACGATCGATCGCGACGAGGCGGTGCGCTGGGAGACCGACTTCGGCCTCGCCGAGCTGACCCATATCAACCTCTACGACCGTACCGTCGAGGGCCTCACCCTCCACGACGTACCCGGCGCGACCGTGCAGTACCACCCGGAGGCGGGCCCGGGGCCGCACGACTCGCTGTACCTGTTCGACCGCTTCGTGGACCAGATCCGGCAGGCGGTCTAGCGCCGATGCCCAGGCGCGGGGACATCCACAAGATCCTACTCATCGGCTCGGGCCCGATCGTCATCGGGCAGGCGGCCGAGTTCGACTACTCGGGTACGCAGGCCTGCCGCGTGCTCATGCAGGAGGGCTACGAGGTGGTACTGGTCAACTCCAACCCGGCCACGATCATGACCGATCCGGAGCTCGCGACCGCCACCTATGTCGAGCCGCTGCTGCCGCGGACGGTGGCCCAGGTGATCGAGCGCGAGCAGCCCGACGCTCTACTGCCGACACTTGGCGGTCAGACGGCGCTGAACCTGGCCAAGGCGCTGCACGAGGACGGTACGCTGCAGCGCCACGGGGTCGAGCTGATCGGCGCCGACTACGAGGCGATCGACCGGGCCGAGGACCGCGAGCGCTTCCGGGAGACGATGACTGCGGCGGGACTCCGAGTGCCGCGCAGTGCGATCGCGCACACCGTCGCCGACGCGCGCGACGCCCTGGCGGGCGTGGGACTGCCGTTCATCGTCCGCCCCGCCTTCACTCTCGGCGGCCGCGGCGGCGGAGTCGTGCGCAGCGAGGCGGAGCTCGAGCGAGTCGTCGCCGGCGGCATCAAGGCCTCGCCGATCGGCCAGGCCTTGATCGAGGAGTCGGTGCTCGGTTGGGGCGAGTTCGAGCTGGAGGTGATGCGCGATCACTCCGACAACGTGGTCATTGTCTGCTCGATCGAGAACCTCGACCCGATGGGCGTCCACACCGGCGACAGCGTCTGTGTGGCGCCGCAGCAGACGCTCACCGATCGGCAGTACCAGGCGCTGCGTGACCAGGCGATCGCCGTCATCCGCGCCGTCGGGGTCGAGACCGGAGGCTCCAACGTCCAGTTCGCGGTCAACCGCCAGAGCGACGAGATCGTGGTCATCGAGATGAACCCGCGAGTCTCTCGCTCCAGCGCACTGGCCAGCAAGGCCACCGGGTTCCCGATCGCCAAGATCGCCGCGCGGCTCGCCGTCGGCTACACCCTCCAGGAGATACCCAACGACATCACCAAGGCCACGCCGGCCAGCTTCGAGCCCGCGATCGATTACTGCGTGATCAAGTGGCCGAGGTTCGCATTCGAGAAGTTCCCCGGGGCCGAATCGGAGCTGACCACCCACATGAAGTCGGTGGGCGAGGCGATGGCGATCGGGCGCACGTTCAAGCAGGCGTTCGCCAAGGCGCTGCGCTCACGCGAGCTGGACTCGCCGCCCGGTTCGCCGCCGGACGTCCGGGAGCTGCTGAGACTGGTACAGGAGCCGGGACCGGAGCGCTTCGATCACCTGTTGGAGGCGCTGCGCCGCGGCACCCCGCCGGAGCAGCTGCAGCGCTTGACCCACATCGATCCCTGGTTCCTGAGAGAACTGGACGAGCTCGTGCGCGACCCCCAGGCACCGTTCGCCGGCGAGCGGACGTTCAAGTCGGTCGACACCTGCGCGGCGGAGTTCGCCGCCCGGACCCCATACTTCTACTCGGGGTGGGAGCGTCCGGGACCGAACGGGCCCCGCCACGAGGTGGAGCGTGACGAGCGCCCGACCGTCGTGATTCTCGGCTCGGGACCCAACCGGATCGGCCAGGGGATCGAGTTCGACTATTGCTGCGTGCACGCGGCGCAGACGGTGCGCCAGCTTGGGCGCGCCGCGGTGATGATCAACTGCAACCCAGAGACGGTCTCCACCGACTACGACACCTCCGACCGGCTGTACTTCGAGCCGCTCACGCTCGAGGACGTCCTCGGCGTATGCGCGGTGGAGCAGTCGCAGCTGGGTGATTCGAGCGCCGGGCGGATGGGCGGGGCTGGAGTCCAGGCGCTCGGCGAGCTCGAAGGCTTGATGGTGCAGTTCGGCGGCCAGACGCCGCTGAAGCTCGCCGCCGGTCTGCATCAAGCCGGGATGAGAATCCTCGGGACCGGCATCGAGGCCATCGACCTCGCCGAGGACCGCGCCCGCTTCGCGCCGCTACTCGATCGCCTGGGCTACAAGGCGCCACCGTATGCCTCCGCCGGCTCTCCCCAGGAGGCGCTCGACCGTGCTCCGCAGGTTGGCTTCCCGCTGCTGGTGCGCCCAAGCTACGTCCTCGGAGGCCGGGCGATGGAGATCGTGTACAGCGTCGATGGCCTGGCCGAGTACCTGCAGCGGGTGGGCACCGTACGCGGGACGGCGATCTACCTGGACCGCTTCCTGGAGGACTCGATCGAGGTCGACGTCGACGCGCTGTGCGACGGCAGCGAGGTGTGGATCGGCGGGATCATGCAGCACGTCGAGGAGGCGGGGATCCATTCTGGGGACTCCGCCTGCGTGCTGCCACCGCATTCGCTGGGCGAGGAGATGCTGGCCGAGATCTCGCGCCAGACTGCCGGTCTGGCCAAGGCGCTCGGCGTCGTCGGCCTGCTCAACGTGCAGTTCGCGATCCACGGCGAGGAGGGGCTGCACGTGATCGAGGCCAATCCGCGGGCCTCGCGGACGGTGCCGTTCGTCTCCAAGGCAATCGGCCTGCCGCTGACCAAGCTCGCCTGCCGGATCATGCTCGGGGAGACGATCGCCGAGCTCGAGCTTCCTGCCCACGTTCCCAGCGGCCACGTCTGCGTCAAGGAGGTGGTGCTCCCCTTCGATCGCTTCGCCGGCGCCGACTCGCTGCTCGGTCCGGAGATGCGCTCCACCGGCGAGGTGATGGGCATCGCCCGGGACTTTCCGACCGCGTTCGCCAAGGCTCAAGCGGCCGCCGGTGCGCGCTTGCCCAGTGGTGGTACCGCATTCCTGACCGTTGCCGACGGTGACAAGCCCGCGGCGATCGGGATCGCCACCTCGCTCCACGACCTCGGCTTTCACGTCGTCGCCACGCGCGGCACCGCGCTGGCACTGGAGCGGATGGGCATCCCGACCCAGACGATCAACAAGATCGGCGAGGGATCACCCCACGTGGGCGACTGGATCGAGCGGGGAGAGGTGGATCTCGTCATCAACACTCCGGTCGGGACCGGAGCCCGCGCCGACGGCTACGAGATTCGCTCGGCCGCGGTGGCCCGAGGCATCCCCTGCATCACGACGATCGCCGGAGGTATGGCGGCGGCCAGATCGATCGCTGCCGCTCGCCGCGGCGAGCCGGAGGTGCTCTCGCTGCAGGAGATCCACGCGCCCTCGGCCGGAGTGCGTTGAGCGCCGACCACCCGGCGTGGAATCCCTGCAAAGATGAGCTATTCCCCGAACCATCCTCGACAATGCTCAACCTCAGCTAGAGCTTTACTTGAATTGGGGGATTTGGCCTTGGCTGCACCGGGGGCAAGATGTATAGTCGCCGCCGATGCCGCCGGTCAGCGAATCGCTACCCAAGTCCATCGCTGCGCCCGAGCGCTCCCTGGTTCAGCGTATGGAGGCGCTCCAACGCGCCAACGACATCCGCAGCCGGCGGGCCCAGCTCAAGCGTGACCTCAAGGCCGGCCGGCAGCCGATCCACGAGCTGCTGCTTGCCCCGCCCGAATATCTGGAGACGGCCAAGGTGTTCGATCTGCTGCTCGCCGTCCCCAAGTACGGACGAGTGAAGGCGAACCGGATCCTTTCACAGTGCCGGATCTCACCGAGCAAGACCATCGGTGGGCTCTCGCAGCGTCAGCGGACCGAGCTCGTCGCCTTGATGCGCCGCCGCTAGCCGCGCGGCGGGAAACCAGATCCCCAAGGTGGCCGCGGTGTTTGTCATCACCGGCCCGTCAGGGGTGGGGAAGGGGACCCTGATCCGGGGGCTGATGGAGCGGGTCCCGGAGCTCGAGCTGTCGGTGTCGGCGACCACGCGTCCTCCGCGCCCGGGTGAGCAGGACGGACGCGACTACCACTTCCTGGCCCCGGATGAGTTCGCTCGTCGCGCCGAGCGGGGGGAATTCGTCGAGCATGCGATCTACTCGGGCAACCGCTACGGGACGCTGCAAGCGGAGCTGGCTCGGCGCTTGCGGACCGGTTCGCCGGTCGTGCTGGAGCTCGAGGTGCAGGGTGCGCGCCGGCTCCGTGAGGCGCTCCCGGATGCGATCGCGGTGTTTATCGCGCCGCCCTCCCCCGAGGCGCTGCGGGCGCGGCTGATCGGTCGCGGCACCGATGCCGCCGAGCAGGTCGGCGAGCGGCTGCGGACAGCGCAAGCGGAGCTGGAGTCACAACCCGAGTTCCCAAACGTGGTCGTCAACGATCGCCTGGAGGAGGCCACGGGTGAGCTGGAGCGGATCGTCAGGCGGGCGCTGGAGTCACGCTGCTGACTCGGTAACCGGTCGCCGGGATCAGTGCGACGAGCCTTACGCCGAGGCCCGCTAACCTGTGGCGACCACGATCCGAAGGACTGGAAAGCCTTGATCTCTCCCCGCATCGACAAGCTGCTCGAGCACGTCGACTCAGACTATGCGAGCGTGATCGTCGCCGCCAAGCGCGCGCGCCAGATCAACTCCTACTACCACAACCTCGGCGAGGGGACGTTTGACGAGTTCCCACCGCCGATGGTCGATACCCGCTCCAAGAACTACCTGACCATCGCCCTGGAGGAGGTCGCCCAGGGCAAGGTCAAATACCACTACCGGTAGAAGCGGTCCGAGCGCGATGGCCCGGTTGCTCCTCGGCGTGAGCGGCGGGATCGCGGCCTACAAGGCGGTGGAGACCGCGCGTCTGGCCGTCAACGCCGGCCACGCCGTCCGCGTGATCCAGACACCGGCCAGCGAGCGCTTCGTCGGACGGGCTTCGTTTGCCGCCATCACCGGCGCTCCCGTGCTTGGCGACGACTTCGAATCCGATCCGGCTCGCGGCAGCTATCCCGGCGAGTCGCTGCCCGAGCGCGCGCCGATCAGCCATCTGGAGCTGGTGGAGCGGGCTGAGATGTATCTGGTCGCGCCGGCCAGCGCCAACACGATCGCCAAGCTGGCCCACGGCATCGCCGACAACCTGCTGACCACCGCGGCGCTGGCCGCGGCGTGTCCGGTGGCCATCGCTCCGGCGATGAACGACCGCATGTATCGGCATCAGGCCACTCAGGACAACCTCGCCCTGCTGCGCACCCGCGGCGTCACCGTGATCCCTCCGCGCGAGGGTCAGCTGGCCTCCCACGGCGAGCACGGGATCGGGCGGCTGGCAGAGCCGGCGGAGCTGCTGTCGGCATGTGAGGGGATGCTTGGATCGCCGTCGCTGCGCGGGGTGAACCTGCTGGTCACCGCCGGGGGCACGCGGGAGCCGATCGATAGCGTCCGCTACATCGGCAACCGCTCGTCGGGGAGGATGGGCTTCGCCGTGGCTGAGCAGGCCGCCCGCCGTGGCGCCCGGGTGACAGTCATCGCCGCCAACGTAAACCTGCCGGCACCCGTTGACGTTGAGGTGGTCCTCGTCGGCACTGCAGCGGAGTTGGCCGAGGCCTGCGAGCGCCGGTTTGCGCACTGCGACGTACTGGTGATGGCCGCGGCGGTGGCCGACTTCCGTCCCTCGAGCCCGGCTCAGACCAAGCTCAAGAAGGACCACGGCGTACCTCGGATCGAGCTCCAGCCCACCGTTGACATCCTCGCCGCGCTGGCCCCGCGCCGTCGTCCCGGCCAGCTGCTGGTTGGCTTCGCCGCCGAGCACGGGGCCGAGGCGGTCAAGCTGGGCGCAGCCAAGCTCACCCGCAAGCAGCTCGACGCGATCGTCGTCAACGACATTGCCAAGCCCGGCATCGGCTTCGATGCCGGCGAGAACGAAGTGACGATCCTGACCGCCGACGGCGGCGTCGCGGAGGTGGCCCGGGCCGGCAAGCAGCAGGTGGCGCGAGCAGTGCTGGACGAGGTGCAGCGGCTGCTGGCGACGGTCAGGGAGGAGAGTCGTGCCGGAGCCAGAGCAGCTACCCGTAGCCCCACACGAGCCTGAGGCGTCCGCAGCGCTGGCGTGGCGGATCGCCGCCAACGTGACCCGAGCCGTCCAGGTCAGGGCGCAGACCCTCGAGCATCTGCTGGTAGCGCTGCTGGCTGAGGGACATGTGCTGGTCGAGGACTACCCGGGGGTCGGCAAGACCGCGCTCGCGCGGGCTCTGAGTCGATCGATCGACTGCCAGTTCGCGCGGGTCCAAGGGACCTCCGACCTGCTGCCCGGGGACGTGGTCGGTACCAACGTCTTCGACCAACGGGAGGGGCGGTTCGAGTTCCGCCCGGGTCCGGTGTTCGCGAACATCGTGCTCGTTGACGAGATCAATCGCGCCTCGCCCAAAACCCAATCGGGCCTGCTGGAGTGCATGCAGGAGCGGCGGGTTACCGTCGACATCCACACCCACGAGCTGGCGCGGCCGTTCCTGGTTCTCGCCACCCAGAACCCGGTCGAGTACGAGGGC
Source organism: uncultured Solirubrobacterales bacterium (assembly GCA_963787535.1). Taxonomy (GTDB): domain Bacteria; phylum Actinomycetota; class Thermoleophilia; order Solirubrobacterales; family Solirubrobacteraceae; genus Palsa-465. The sequence continues at coordinate 126,002 of CAWBDB010000005.1, read as the reverse complement.
ACCTACCCGTTGCCCGAGGCGCAGGTCGATCGGTTCATGGTCAAGATCTCCCTCGGCTATCCCGACCGCGAGGCCGAGGCGGGGATGCTTGCCGACCACCAGGACGGTGACAGTGTCCTCGCGCTGGCCCCGGTGGCCACCGCCGCGGAGGTGCTGGCCGCCCAGGATGCCGCCACCCGCGTGCTTGCCTCTGAGGCGCTGCGCGATTACATCGTGCGGCTGTTGTGGCGCACCCGCGAGGACCCGCGCGTGGAGCTGGGCGCCAGCCCCCGGGCGGGGCTGCTGCTGCTCCGCGCAGCCAAGGCCCACGCGATGATGCACGGCCGTGACCACGTGCTGCCGGATGACGTGCAGGCACTGGCCCAACCCGTCCTCGCCCACCGGTTGGTGATGGCGCCCGAGCATCCTCGCAGCGGAACCGCGGAGGCGGTTGCCGACGCCATCGCGTCGGTGAGGGCGCTGTGAGCCGGCGGCGATGAAACCGGCCCGGAGTGTCGCCTTGACCGGCCTGACGCTGGCGGTATGCGCGCTGACCTTTGATTCTTCGCCGCTGCTGGTTGTGGCCGTCGCCCTCGTGCTCCTCGGGACGCTCACGCCCCTGTGGGTGCGGGCAAGTGCGCACGGAGCGCGCGTACGCCGGCGACTGCCGGTGCAGCGCGCGGTCGAGGATCAGCCGCTGGAGGCGATCATCGATATTCGGCGTGGTCCGCTCGGCCTGCCGGGCGCAGAGGTGCACGATCCGCTGGCGGGCGTTCCGGTGGCGATTGGCCGGCCCCTGTCGCTGCTGGGCGGTGACGCTCGAGCTCAGGTGCGAGTCCTTACGCGTATGCACCGTCGTGGCCTCCATCGTCTGGAGCCGCCGTCGCTGATCGTCCGAGACCCGCTCGGCCTGGCCTGCGCGCGACGGATCGACGAGGAGCCGGCCCAGGAGCTGCTGATCCTGCCCCGGACCGAGCCCGTTCGCTGGGCGATGCCGGCGGGCGAGCAATGGTGGCAGGCGGATCTCGCAGACGGGGCCGGGGAACCGCTGGCGGCGGTCGACGTCGACGGCCTGCGACCCTATCGGGAGGGGGCTCCGGCCAGCCGAATCCATTGGCCGGCGCTGGCCCGCACTGGCGTGCTGCTGGAGCGCCGGCTGACCCCCGAGGGCGACACGCAGCCGCTGATCGTGCTTGATCCGCGCGGCCACGGTGCCCCCGAGCTGCTGGACGCCGCAGTGCGGGCAACGGCCTCGCTGACCCTTGCGCTGGGCCGGCGGGGCGGGTGCCGGTTGTTGCTGCCGGGGGACCGCCGCCCGCTGACCGTGGGCACCGATCTGTCCCGGTGGCCCGCGGTGCACGCTCGGCTTGCCCTGGTGACAGGGGGGCCCGCCGCCCGGCCGCCCGCGCTTTCGACCGCGACCACGCAGTCAGGTCTTCTCTACGTCGCCGCCCAGACGATCGAGCGCCTGCCGGCCACGCTGGCCTCCTCCAGCCGGCGGCCGGCGCTGGTGCTCCCGAGCCCGCTGCCGGGACCGCCGGGGGCGAGGGCTGGCTTCGAGGTATCTGGCTGCCGCGGCTACCTGCTCGGCTCTCGCCCCGGTGCGGGGCGGGCGCACCGGGTCCGCCCGGCGGAGGCGCGGGCATGAGCAGTGGCGCTCCGGCAGCGGTGCTCACGCCGGTGGGCGCCCGGCGCGCCACGCCGACCAGCTCCTCCGATCCGGCGGCACGCGCGCGGGTTGGCCTGGCCGCGTTCGGCGCCATGTCGCTCTACGGCGCGCTGCGCTGGGGAACGCTGCTGAGCCCCGCACCGGCGTGGAGGCTGCTGTCCATGGTGGGGCTGTCGGTGGGTATCGCCGGCGTACTACCGGTGCTGGCCATCCGCGCGCGGGCGCTGAGCGTGGCGGGAGCAGCCCTCGCTGCCCTGGCGATCTTCCCGCTGGCTGGGTTCCCGCTGAGCTGGCTCGTGCATGCGCGGATTGCCGTCGGCGCGCACTGGATCGGCACGGGGTTGAGCACGCTGCCGCGCCTGTTGGTGCCCTACCAGGATGGCGACCGGTGGACGCGGGCAGTGATCGTCCTCGGCGCCGGAGCGCTGTTGCTCGCGGCCGCACTGCTGCTGGCGTTGGCGCCTCGGCCGGTGACAACGCGCCGATCCGCCGCCGCCGCGGTGCCGCTCCTGGTGCTGGCGGTGCTGCCGTCAACACTGCTGCGACCCCAGCTGCCCTACCTGCACGGCCTGATTCTTTTCGGGCTGCTGCTGGCGCTGGTATGGGGAGAGCGACTCAGCGGCAAGGACGTGCCGCTGACGCTCGCGCTGACGATCGCGGCCGGCGCCGCGGCGATGCTGATCGCGCCCGCGCTGGACTCCCACCGACCGTGGCTTAACTTCCAGGGCTTGGCGGGCAGGCTGTCGGCGGTCCAGCTGGATGAGTTTGATTTTGCCCAGCGTTACGGGCCGCTGCACTGGCCTCGGGCTGGGCGAGAGGTGTTTGACGTGCGTGCCCTGCACCCGGACTACTGGAAGGCACAGGATCTGGACCAGTTCGACGGCCGCGGTTTCATCCCCGGGATCGCACCCTCGGCCTCGCTGCCGGCGCCGGATCCGGCGGCGCGGGTGCGGTTCACGCAGACGATCGAGGTCTCGGTGCGCGGGATGCAGACCCCGGATGTGATCGCCGCCGGCTTCGCCGGCGCCCCCCAGCAGCTGCGCGCGCCGGCCCAGCCCAGCCTGGCTCCCGGGACCTGGACGACGGTATCGGAGCTGATTCCTGGAGATAGCTATCACGTGAGCACTTATTCGCCCATGCCGGGGCCGGCCGAGCTGATCGCCGCCGGGAACACCGGCGAGGAGGGTTATCAGCTGCCGGCGCTGGCGGACTACCGCTCGATCCTGCTGCCCGCCGACTCATCCGGGGATGGGCAGACGGCGGTTGTGTTCAGCCCCTTCCACGGTGCTCCCACTGCGGGGATGGCGGGATCGCCATACGCGCGAGCCTATGCGCTTGCGCGCAGCCTGGCGGCACGAGCCACCGGGCCCTACGCGTTCGTGCAGAGCGTGCTCGCCAATCTTCGCCATGGCTACGTCTACGACGAGAACCCGCCGAGTGCTCGCTGGCCGCTGGAGAGCTTCCTGTTCTCCACCCGGCGCGGCTACTGCCAGCAGTTCTCCGGGGCGATGGCACTGCTGCTGCGGATGGGGGGGCTACCGGCGCGGGTGGCGGGAGGATTCACCACTGGCACCTACGACAGCGCCACTCACCAGTGGATCGTCAGCGACCTCGATGCCCACGACTGGGTCGAAGTTTGGTTCCCACACTTCGGCTGGGTTCGTTTCGACCCCACGCCTGCCTCCGCTCCGGCCCGCTCGGACACGGTCGCGCTGTCGGCGCCACACGCCCGCTTCGGCACCGCCGCTCGCCCGCTGCTGAGCCGCCACCGGGAGCTTCCCCCCGCCGCGCGTTCACCCGGCGCCGTCGCCCGCGCCGGCGGCGGCAGTAGCTCCCTGGCCGGACCGCTGTTGCTGGCTGGCGTGCTGGCGCTGAGCGCGGGTGGTCTCGCCCTGGCGCTGGCTCTCCGCCGGCCCCATCAGCCCGAGGAACTGCTCGACGAGCTGGAGCGGGCGCTGGTCCGGTGCGGGCGACCCGCCATCCCTGGTCTTACCCTGGCCGCGCTCGAGGAGCGGCTGCGCTCCAGTCCCCAGGCTGCGGCCTACGTGCGAGCGCTGCGCCTGAATCGCTTCGCCCTCGCCCCGCTGACGCCGACCGCGGCCCAGCGGCGGGCGTTGCGCGCGCAGCTGGGCCACGGGCTCGGCCTCAGCGGCCGCGCCCGAGCCCTGTGGGCGCTGCCGCCGCGACGATTGCGCTGATCGATGACCACGGGGAGATGGGGCCTAAACTAGAGGGCTGACGATGAACGATGCATACGAGCTCTTTCGCCGCGGTACCGAGCTGCTCGAGGCCGGTCACAACCACCAGGCGACGATCCCGCTCACTCGAGCGCGTGACCTGGCGCCGGACAAGACGTCGGTGCGCGAGGCGCTCGGCCGCGCGCTGTTCCACGCCCAGCGCTACGAGCAGGCGGCGGAGGAGTTCCGTGCGGTGATCGACCGGGCACCGACCAACGACTTCGCCCTCTTCTGCCTGGGTCGCTCGCTGCAGATGCTGGGACGCCACGCGGAGGCCCGGCAACCTCTGGCCCAGGCAGCGGGCATGCAGCCGGCCCGAGGCGATTACCGTCGCTACCGCGATCAGGCCCGGCGCGCCGCCGGGGCGTCCGGCCAGTAGACCCGTCGGGGCTTCCGCGCCGCCTCTGGCCCCCGTCAGGGCGCCCGCGCGGCCTCGGAGCGCGGTTACCGAAGTGCTACCCTCAGCTTCTTAGCTTGTGCGCCGGGCGCTTCCCGGTGAAGTTCCGGAAGTGGGCGCTGGCCCGCTTTTTTTATGACTTTTATGACGGAGGAGATCGTGAGTGCACCACTCCAGAGCGACATCGAGGCTCGGCTCGCCGCCAGCGAGCCCGCCGTCGAGGTGCTGCTCGCCGAGATCGTCGCCGGCAGCACACTGCGGCTCTTCATCGATCATCCCGAAGGCGTGACGCTCGCGCTTTGCGAACGCGTGTCTGGCCACCTGAACGACCTTCGTGCGCAGTACTCACTGGAAGTGTCCTCGCCCGGGCAGGACCGTCCGCTGACCAAGCCACAGCACTACAGCCGGTTCCTCGGTCGGCGCGCGCGCGTGCGCCTGCGTGGTGACGGAGCGAGATCGAAGACGATTCCTCTGGAGGGTCGTCGCAGCGTCACCGGCGAGCTGGTGGGCGCCTCCGAGAGCGATGTCACGATTGCCTCCGGCAGCGGCGTGGTCACGATCCCCTACGAGCAAATCGCCCGCTCCAACCTAGTCCCCGGAGACTGACCATGTCGAGAGAGATCGTCGAGGCCGTGCGCGGCCTCGCAGCCGAGAAGAACATCTCCCAGGAGAAGCTGATGGAAGCGCTTGAGGACGCGCTGCTCTCGGCCTACAAGAAGACCCCGGGTGCCGCACGCTACGCCAAGGTGGAGATGGACCGCGAAACCGCCGACTTCCTGGTCTGGGAGCTGAAGATCCCGCCCGAGCTGGAGGAGCAGCTGCTGGTGGAGGCGACCATTGAGCAGGAGCCGGTCCTCGATCCGGAGACCGGCGAGATGCGCGAACCGCTCGAGCCCGAGCTCGACCTGGAGAAGGTCAAGGAGTTCGAGGACCAGATCGATACCGAGGATGTCACTCCGCACGACTTTGGGCGGATCGCGGCGCAGACGGCCAAGCAAGTGATCCTGCAGAGAATCCGCGAGGCCGAGCGCGACATGATGTTCGAGGAGTACCGCGACCGGGTCGGCGAGCTGATCACCGGGATCGTGCAGCAGTCCGACTCCCGCTACACGCTGGTCCAGCTGCGCGAGCGCGTGGAGGCGCTGCTGCCCAAGTCAGAGCAGGTCGACGGCGAGCGCTATGACCACTCCCAGCGGATCAAGGCCGTGATCAAGGACGTCTCCAACTCCACCAAGGGACCGAGCATCATCGTCTCCCGCCGGGACCCGGAGCTGATCAAGTCGCTGTTCGAGCTGGAGGTGCCGGAGATCGCTGACGGGTTGGTGGAGATCACCGGGGTCGCCCGTGAGCCCGGGTATCGCTCCAAGATAGCCGTGGTTTCCCACGTCGACGGGGTCGACCCGGTTGGCGCTTGCGTAGGGCCGCGCGGCTCCCGGGTGCGCATGGTCGTCTCCGAGCTGCGCGGCGAGAAGATCGACATCATCCCCTACAACGACGAGCCGGCGCGGTTCGTGGCCAAGGCACTCTCGCCCGCGCGGGTGCGAGAGGTCCTGGTCGACGACGCCGGCAAGCAGGCGACGGTGATCGTCCCCGACGACCAGTTGTCGCTGGCCATCGGGCGCGAGGGCCAGAACGCGCGCTTGGCGGCGAGGCTGACCGGCTGGCGGATCGACATCCGCTCCGAGACCGAGTTCGCCGCCGAGGAGGCCGAGCACGGCTACGAGGAGGAGGAAGCCCAGGGTCGCTGCGCAGCGATCCTCTCCAACGGCCGTCGCTGCCCCAACGCCGCTCTGCCGGGGTCGCGTTACTGCGGGATCGATGCCCACCAAGCGCTGGCGGGCAAAGAGGGCGACCAGGTACAGGAGATGCCTGAGCCGCCAGCGACGAGCGAGAGCAGCAGCGCGGGGCAGCCCGAGGCGGCAGCCTAGGCGCCCTACACTGGGAGGCTGATGAACAAGCGAGTTCACGAGATCGCCAAGGAGCACGGGCTTGCGGCCCGGGACGTCCTCGACCGACTCCGAGCCGCGGGGATCAACGTCAAGTCCGCCTCCTCGGGGGTAGACGTGGCCACCGCCCAGCGCGTGCTCGGCAACGGGTCCGGAGATGGACCGGCGGCGAGCGCGCCGGCGGCCCAGGAGGCGGTGCGCAAGGCCGGCGGCAAGAAACGGACTGGCGGCGCGCAACGTCGCACCGTCGACGAGCAGCGCCCACCAGCCGACCGGCAGCGCCCACCAGCCGACCAGCAGCGCCCACCAGCCGACCAGCAGCGCCCACCAGCCGACCAGCGCCCACCAGCCGACCAGCCTCGAGCGGCCGAGGAGCGCCAAGTGGTCGATGGCGAGCCCCAACGCCCCGCCGACGGCAGCGGCGACCAGCAGCCCAAACGGCCCACCCGTGACTCACTCCAGGGCGAGCGCGCCCCCGGATCGGCTCACGGGCGCCGCCGCGTGGTGATCGACTCTCAGGCTTCCCGTCGCGCCCCCGGTGGCGGCCCTCAGTCCAATCAGCCGCCCCGGCGCCAGCGCCGCGGACGTCGCCGCCGTGGCGTGTACGACGAGGAAGCCGAATCGCGCCCCGCCGCCCGGGCAGCTGTCGCCGAGCCCGACGCGGTCCGGATCAACTCGGGATCCACGGTCAAGGACGTTGCCGAGTACTTGAACGTGTCGGTGCCGGAGATCATGAAGAAGCTGATGGCGCTGGGAGAGATGAAGACACTCACCCAGACGCTCTCTGACGAGGCGATCCAGGTCCTCGCCTCCGAGCTGGGCAAGGAGGTGGAGATCGTCCACTCTGAGGACGAGACGGTCTCCGAGCCGATCTACGACGACGCCGACGAGCAACTGGTCGAGCGCCCGCCGGTGGTCACGATCATGGGCCACGTCGATCACGGCAAGACCTCGCTGCTCGACGCTATCCGCCAAACCGAGGTGGCCGCGAGTGAGGCGGGCGGGATCACCCAGCACATTGGCGCCTACCAGGTCCACCACGGCGAGAAGACGATCACCTTCCTCGATACTCCGGGCCACGAGGCGTTCACCGCGATGCGCGCCCGCGGCGCGAAGGTCACCGACATGGCGGTGATCGTGGTCGCCGCCGACGATGGCGTCAAGCCGCAGACCCAGGAGGCGGTCGATCACGCCAAGGATGCGGAGGTGCCGATGCTGGTGGCCATCAACAAGATCGACAAGGAGGGAGCCGATCCGACCCGGGTGCGCACCGAGATGACGACCCTCGGGCTGCAGCCGGTGGAGTGGGGAGGAGACACTGACTTCGTCGAGGTCTCCGCCCGTACCCACGACGGCCTCGAGAACCTGCTGGATACGATCGTCACCCTGTCAGAGCTGGAGGAGCTGCGGGCCAATCCTGACGCTCCCGCCTCGGGGACGGTGATCGAGTCCAAGCTGGATCCCGGGCGGGGGCCGGTGGTGACAATCCTGATCATGCGCGGGACCCTGGAGGTGGGCGACGCCCTCGTCGCCGGCGCCCACTGGGGCCGCGTACGAGCGATGCACGACTTCCTCGGCAACCGCGTTGCCGCCGCGCTGCCCGGTGAGCCGGTGGAGGTGCTCGGCTTCGACGGCGTCCCCGAAGCCGGTGAGCGCGTGCGCGTGGTCGAGCACGACCGTCGCGCGCGCCAGATGGCGGGGGAGCGGGCGGTACGGTTGAAGACCGAGTCGCTGGCGCGCCAGCGGGGCAAACGGGTGTCGCTGGAGGACATCTTCGGCAGCGGCGTACAGGAGCTGAACCTGCTGCTGAAGTCAGACGTGGCCGGCTCGCTGGAAGCGATCGAGGACGAGATCGCCAAGCTTCCGCAGGAGGAGGTGTCGGTCAACGTCATCCGTCGCGCAGTCGGCGCGGTAACCGAGTCCGACGTGATGCTGGCCGCGGCCTCCGATGCGGTGATCCTGGCCTTCAACGTCCGCCCCGTGGGCGACGCCCGGGCGCTGGCCGAACGCGAGGGAGTCGAGATCCGCCACTACTCGGTGATCTACCGGGCGATCGAGGAACTGCGCAGCGCGATGCAGGGAATGCTCGCCCCCGAGGAGGTCGAGGAGATGCTCGGCAGCGCCGAGGTGCGACAACTCTTCCGCGCCTCTCGGGTGGGCACGATCGCCGGCTCTCACGTCACCGAGGGACGCATCACCCGTGGGGCCAAGGTGCGCCTGGTGCGCGACGGGACGGTGGTCTACGACGGCGAGATCGCCAGCCTGCGTCGCTTCAACGAAGACGCCCGCGAGGTGGCCAGTGGCTTTGACTGCGGCATCGTGCTCCGTGACTACGCTGACGTCAAGGAGGGCGATGTGCTCGAGGCTTACGCCACCCGCCAGGTCGAGCGCGAGCTCGCCTGACCATCGCCCGGCGATCGTGTCCGGCGGCGGCTTCGTGGCCGTGCTCGTGATCGAGCTGCACTTCCCGCTGGCCGGGAGCCTCAAGGCCAAGCGCAAGGAGCTCTCCTCGATCAAGGCCCAGCTCCATGGTCGCCTGGGCGCTGCGGTGGCCGAGACCGGACACCAGGATCTCTGGCAGCGCGCGCAGCTGACGGCGTCGCTGACCGGGGGGACGCTGTCGACGCTCCACGCCGCTGCCGATGGCGTAGAGCGATGGCTGCTGGCCCGCTGCCCGGAGGGAGTGCGGGTGCAGCGTGTGATCGCTTCGGTGGAGGACCTGACGCCGTGAGGCGTCCGCTCCAGGCGACGGTTTCCGATCCGATCAGGGGGATAGGATGAGCGACGGCCGCATGCGGCGCGTCGACGAGGCGGTGCGGGCGGTGCTGAGCGAGGCGATCTCCTCGCAACTGAAGGACCCGCGCGTCGGATTCGTGACCGTGACCGGAGTCAAGACCAGCCCAGACCTGCGCCACGCCCGCGTCTACGTGAGCGTTCTCGGCGACGAGTCCCAGCGGGCAGCCAGCCTCCAGGGCCTGCGCTCGGCCCACGGCTTCCTGCAGCATCGTGTGGCCACCGAGCTGACCCTCAAGCACACCCCGGCGCTGAGCTTCCAGTACGACGACTCGGTCGATCGCGGGATGCGGATTTCCGAGCTGCTGGACGAGTATGCCGATGGCTGACGACGGCGCGGGCTCCGACCGCCGCCAGGTGCTGGCCGAGATCCGTGCCGCGAACAAGCTGATCGTCGTCACCCACGAGAATCCCGACGGCGACGCGCTCGGCTCGCTGATCGCAATGCAGCAGCTGCTGGTTGCTCTGGGCAAGGACAGCGTGATGTTCGTCGCCGAGGGCGATCTTCCGCTGCCCCACGAGTACCGGTTCCTGCCCCTCGACGGACTCGTCAACGCCCCCCCTGAGGACGTGCGAGAACGCGCCATCATGTTCCTGGACTGCGGCAACCTGGAGCGCAATCCCGCCGAGGCCCTGCAGTGGCCCGGCGCCCACATCCTCAACATAGACCACCACCACGACAACACCCGCTTCGGGACCGTCAACCTCGTCGATCCGGAGGCGTCCTGCACGGCGGAGATCGTCTGGGGCCTGATGACCGACCTGGGCGTGCGACCCACGCCGAAGATCGCTGAGGCGCTCTACGTGGGGCTGATCACCGACACCGGACGGTTCATGTATGAGAACACTGGTCCGCGCGCACACCGGATGGCGGCCGAGCTGATCGAGGCCGGCCTCGACGCCCACGAGATCTACCGCCGCGTCTACGAAGGGGTGCCCTACGGCAAGCTGGCGCTGCTCGCGCGGGGGCTGGCCAATGTGCAGCGCTACGACGGAGGCAGGCTGACACTTACCGCCCTGAGCGCGGAGGACTTCAGCCAGTCGGGCGCCGAGGAGAGCTATTCCGAGGGTGTCGTCGACCACCTCCGCGCCGTCCAGGGGACAGCGATCGCCGGGCTCGTGCGCGACCGCGCCGGCGCTGGCGCCGAGGAGGCCGCCGGCAACGGGAATCCCCAGCGCAAGGTCTCGCTGCGGGCCAGCGACCCTCGGATCGACGTGTCGGCGATCGCTCGCCTCCAGGGCGGCGGCGGTCACCGTCAGGCGGCCGGCTTCAGCACGGGGATGGACTGGGACGAGCTGGTCTCGTTCCTGCGGGACGAGCTGACTCGCCAGCTGCCGTGAGCGCCGGGCCCGCCGACGGGGTGGTGCTCTACGACAAGCCGGCCGGCATCACCTCCCACGACGCGGTCGCAGGACTGCGACGGCGGCTCGGCCGGGGGATCAAGGTCGGCCATGCCGGCACTCTGGATCCTTTCGCCACCGGGCTGCTGCTGCTGCTGGTCGGCCGCGCCACCCGCGTGCAGCGGTTCCTGATGGCCCTGCCCAAGACCTACCTGGTCACGGCGCGCTTCGGGGCGGTATCGAGCACCGGAGATCCGGATGGGGTGATCGTGCCCACGGGCGTGATTCCTGACCGCGAGCTGGCGCTGCCCACGGGCCCGGTCCGGCAACGACCGCCGGCGTACTCGGCGGTGAGGGTGGGCGGGCGCCGCGCTTACGCGCTGGCGCGCGCCGGCCGGCCGGTCGACCTCCCCGAGCGTGAGGTGCAGATCTATCGCTTCCAGCAGCTCTGGCGCGCCTCCGCACCCGATGGCGAGGTCGGCGAGCGGCGTGGCTTTGAGATCCAGTGCTCCCGTGGGACCTACGTGCGCAGTCTGGTGGCCGCCCTCGGGGACGCCTACTGCGAGGAGCTGCGGCGCACCAGGATTGGCGAGTTCGACGTCGCCGCCGCCGACCCGGAACGGCTTCTGCCCCTGGCCCAGGCCTTGTCCTTCCTGCCCGCTGTCGAGCTGAAGCGCGAGCAGGCTCGTCGCGCAAGCCACGGGATGGCCGTGCCCGGAGATGCCGCCGGCACCGTGCGCCTGATCGACGGCGACGGACTGATCGCCCTGGCCGAGCCGATCATCGATACCGGCCATCTGAAGCCGGTCGTCGGCTTCAGATCCGCGTAGGCTTCCGCGCCGATGCAGGTGAGCAGCCTCACGGACGCGCCCCGGCGTCCCCGCAGGGTCGCCGTCGGTGAGTTCGACGGCGTCCATCTGGGCCACCGGGCGGTGATCGCCGGCAGCGACACCGTGCTGACCTTCGAGCCCCACCCGCTGCAGGTCGTGCACCCGCAGGCGGCGCCGAAGCTGCTTACCAGCCTGGAGGTCAAGATCGAGCTGATCGCCGAGCTCGGTGTGAGCGAGCTGGTGCTGATCCCGTTCGATCAGGGCTTCGCTCGCCAGAGTCCGCAGGATTTTGTCGACGATGTGCTGGTCGACCGGCTGAACGCCACGGTCGTGTCGGTGGGGGAGAACTTTCGCTTCGGTCATCGGGCGGCCGGGGACACCGAGCTGCTCGTGGGCGACGATCGCTTCCAGACCCGGGTCGTGCCGCTGGTGGAGCTCGACGGGGAGATCGTCTCCTCGAGCCATATCCGTGGTCTCGTGCTGGCGGGCGAGGTCGAGCTCGCCGCCCGCTTTCTCGGCGCTCCCTTCCAGTTGCGAGGCCAAGTCGTGGCCGGGGAGCGGCGCGGACGTATGCACGGGTTCCCCACCGCCAACATCGTCCCCGACGAGGAGTTGGTGTGTCCCGGCCACGGCGTGTATGTTGCCCGGGCCGGCGATGCCTGCGCCGCGGTCAGCGTGGGGGTGCGGCCGACGTTCGGCACCGGGCGCGGGCTGCTGATCGAGGCCTACCTGATCGACCGGGACGAGGACCTTTACGGACAGACGCTGCGGCTCGACTTCCTCTCCCGGCTTCGCGGTGAGCGGCGCTTCCAATCGGCTGACGCCCTCCTGGAGCAGATGCACCGTGACGCCCAGCGCGCGCGGGAACTGTGTGGATGAGGCCTCCGGGCTGCGCCTGAGGCGTCTGCTAGCCTCGTCCGCCGCATGACCCTGACCTCAGAGCGCAAGCAGGAGCTGATCTCCCGCTTTGGCGAGAGCCCGGGCGACACCGGCAAGGCCGAGGTCCAGGTCGCCCTCCTGACCGAGCGCATCAACTCGCTCACCGAGCACCTGCGCGCGCACAGCAAGGACCACCATTCGCGCCGCGGGCTGCTGATGCTGGTCGGCCGCCGCCGGCGTTTCCTCAACTACCTGCAGCGAACCGACCTCGAGCGCTACCGCTCGCTGATCCGCGAGCTCGGCCTCCGCCGGTGAGCGCCGCGGGCGTCATCGCGCCCGGCAGCGCAGTGCCCGACTTCAGCCTCCGCCGCGAGGACGGCAGCGAGTTCCGCCGCTCGCACCTGGCCGGGAGCCGGAGCATTCTGATCTTCTATCCCTTCGCCTTCAGCCCGGTGTGCACCGATCAGATGAACCTCTACGACGCGCTTGCGGAGGAGTTCGCCGCCCGGGAAGTGACGCTGTATGGCGTCTCCTGCGACGCCGGCCCCTCGCAAGCCGCGTTCCGGCGCCAGCTTGGAGTGAACATTGAGCAGCTCTCGGACTTCGAGCCCAAGGGTGCGACCTGCCGGGCCTTCGGGGTGCTGCACGAGGGCGGCTTCGCGCAACGCGCACTGGTCCTGGTCGACCCGGCCGGAACCGTCGGCTGGAGCTATCAGGCGCCGTCGCCCGGAGATCTTCCGGGGGCGAACCTGATCTTCGACGCGCTCGGTGGTTGAGCCGCTCGGCTCGGCCCCGGTGCCGCCACTGAGCACCGGGGATCACCTGCGTGGTCGAGCCGGCGAGATGGTGGTGATCGAATACGCTGACTTCGAGTGCCCGTTCTGCGCGATGCTCTCCTCGGCGCTGCATGAGCGCACGCTTGCGTATGCATTTCGTCACTTCCCCGTCAGCTCGTCGCACCCGCGCGCCTGGGCCGCAGCCAGCGCCGCGGAAGCGGCCGCGCGGCAGGGCCGGTTCTGGGAGATGCACGACCTCCTATTCGCCGATCAGGGGCGGCTGGAGGATCCGCACCTGTGGCAGCGCGCCGAGCGGCTGGGCCTGGACCTGGATCGCTTCGACTGCGATCGGCGCGGCAACGCGGTCCGCGCCCGGGTCGGGGACGACTTCCGCTCCGGGGTCCGGGCCGGCGTCGTGACCACTCCCACCGTGTTCGTCGGGAAGCGGATGTACGCAGGTCGGGACTGCCTGGCGGCGCTGAACGATGCTGTTCGCAACAAATCGCCCAGCTGACGAGATCGAACACCTCCGCGTTCTCCGTCGGCCACCGCCCGCCGCTCGCAGCCTTCCCCACGGCCGCCAGCGCCCGCCGGACGGCCTTCCGCCAAGCCCGCCGCTACTATCGATCGGGTTCGGAACAGAAGAGAGACAAAGAGCACTCCGCCGACCGAAGGGTGGAGCAGAAGGGAATTGAATATGTCTGACGCCGTCAAGCGCGTCACCGTCGAGATCGCAGGCAAGGAGATCTCGTTCGAGACCGGCAAGCTGGCCAAGCAGGCCTCCGGCGCCGTCGTCGTCCGCTCGGGCGACACCATGGTGCTTTGCACCGCCACCGCGGGGAACCTACGCGACGTGGACTTCCTCCCGCTCACTGTGGACGTTGAGGAGCGGATGTACGCGGCAGGAAAGATCCCGGGGTCGTTCTTCAAGCGCGAGGGCCGCGCGGGAGAGAAGGCGACGCTGACCGCGCGCCTGATCGACCGCCCGATCCGCCCCCTGTTCCCCAAGGGCTGGCGTTACGAGACCCAGCTGGTCGCCCTGCCGATGTCGGTCGACCACGAGAACCCCTACGACATGCTGGCCATGAACGGTGCCTCGGCGGCGTTGATGATCTCGCCGGTCCCGTTCCCGATGCCGGTCGGCGCGGTCCGGATCGGCAAGATCGACGGCAACTTCGTGATCAACCCGCGGGAAGAGGACCTGCTGGACGAGACCGAGCTCGATCTGATCGTCGCCGGCTCCGAGGACGCGATCCTGATGGTCGAGGCCGGCGCCAGCGAGATCCCCGAGGCCGAGATCCTCGACGCACTGGACATCGCCCACGACGCGATCAAGCAGATTTGCGCAGCGCAGCGCCAGCTGGCCGAGCAGGCGGGTAAGGAGAAGCTGCAGGTCGAGGTCCCGCAGGTGGATTCCGATCTGCTCGAGCAGATCAAGTCCTCCCACGGGCAGGCGCTCACTGGCGCCACGCAGGTCGAGGACAAGCTCGAGCGCCAGGAGGCGACCAAGGCGGTCGAGGAGGAGGTGCTGGCCCAGTACGCCGGCGAGCCTGACGCTGAGACCTACGCCGAGCGCCGAGCCGATGCCCAGCGCGCCTTCGACAAGCTGGAGAAGACCCTGATCCGGGAGCGGATCGCCGTCGACAAGAAGCGCCCCGATGGCCGCAGCTCGGAGGAGATCCGCCCGATCTCGATCGAGGTCGAGGTCACCCCGCGAACGCACGGCTCAGCGCTGTTCACCCGCGGCCAGACGCAGGCGCTGAGCGTCGTCGCGCTGGGCACCACCCGCGAAGAGATGCGACTGGACACGCTCGGCCTGGAGACGACCAAGCGCTACTTCCATCACTACAACTTCCCGCCCTTCTCGGTTGGGGAGGCCGGGTTCATGCGCGGTCCCAAGCGTCGTGACATCGGCCATGGAGCACTGGCCGAGCGCGCGCTGGTGCCGATGATCCCCAGCCAGGAGAAGTTCCCATACACGATCCGCGTGGTCTCGGACATCCTGGAGTCAAACGGCTCTTCCTCGATGGCCTCGGTCTGCGGCTCCAGCCTCTCGCTGATGGATGCCGGCGTGCCGATTGATCGTCCCGTGGCCGGAATCGCCATGGGCCTGATCAAGGAAGGCGACGACTACATCATCCTCACCGACATCGCCGGGGTCGAGGACCACCTGGGCGACATGGACTTCAAGGTCGCCGGGACCGAGCGCGGCATCACCGCGCTGCAGATGGACATCAAGATCACCGGCGTGACCTTCGAGATCATGCGTGACGCGCTGGCGCAGGCCAAGGTCGCGCGCGAGTTCATCCTCGATGAGATGGGCAAGGTCATCGAGGGACCGCGAGCCGAGCTCTCCAAGCACGCTCCCGGAATCTCCTCGATCCAGATCGACCCCGAGAAGATCGGCCTGCTGATCGGCAAGGGTGGGGAGACGATCCGTTCCCTGCAGGAGGAGTTCGAGTCCCAGATCGACGTCAACGACGAAGGCATGGTGCTCGTCTACGCTGCCGACCGCGAACGTGGTGACGCGCTCGTGGACCGGATCCGCACGATGACCAAGGAGGTCGAGGTCGGCGACGAGTTCACCGGCAAGGTGGTCAAGACGACCACCTTCGGCGCCTTCGTCGAGCTGGCCAAGGGCACCGATGGCCTGCTGCACATCTCCAACGTCGCTCCCGGCCGCCGGATCGACACGGTCGAGGAAGTGCTGAACAAGGGCGACGAGATCGCCGTGCGCGTGGTCGAGGTCGACCGCGAACGCGGGCGGATCGGCCTGCGGATGGCTGAGGACCCGGACGTCGCCGGCAAGAGCGTCGAGGAGCTGGCCTCGGTCGGCAGTGGCGATGGCGGACCCCGCCGGGACCGACCGGACCGCGGGGGACGGGATCGGGATCGGGGCCGCGATCGCGGTGGTCGCGACGGCCGTGACCGCGGGGCTCGGGAGCGCGACCGCGAGGGCGGCCGCGTGCGTGACCGGGACCCGGACCGTCCGCGGTCCTAGCCGCGGCCCAGTGGCCCAGGAGCACCGGCTGACGACGCTGCCGTCGGGCGTCCGGATCGTGACCGAGGCGATGCCCTCGGTGCGCTCGGTGTCCCTGGGCTTCTGGATCGGCACCGGGTCCCGCGGCGAGCGGGAGTCCGAGGCCGGCCTCTCCCACCTGCTCGAGCACCTGCTGTTCAAGGGCAGCTCCAAGTACCAGTCGCTCCAGATCGATCAGATCTTCGACGGGATGGGAGCGGAGCTGAACGCCGGCACCGGCAAGGAGACCACCTCGGTCTACGCCCGGGTGATCGACCAGCACGTCCCCGAGGCGCTGGAGGTGATGACCGACATGGTCTTCCGTCCGGCGCTGCAGGACATCGACTCCGAGCGGGCGGTGATCCTGGAGGAGATCGCGATGTACGAGGACGACCCCCAGGAGAAGGTCTTCGACGTGCTTGGCGAGGCGGTGTTCGCAGACCATCCCCTGGGCCGGGCGATCATCGGCCGGGCCGAGATCGTGGCCAACACGCCGGCGGTCGAGATCGCGCGCTTCCATGCCGACCGCTACGTGCCCTCGAACATCGTCATCGCCGCCGCCGGCGCGATCGGTCACGAAGCGTTCGTGGCCCTCGTGGACGAGCGGCTGGGTCAGATCTCGAGCGGAGCGGCTCCACCGATGCCTCCCGCGCCGCAGCGGAGCAACGCCCGGCGACGCTTCGAGCGCAAGGAGACCGAGCAGTTTCACGTGTGCCTTGGCGGCCCGGCGCTCTCCCGTCACGACGATCGCCGCTTCGCCCTGCGCGTATTGGACACGATCTTCGGCGGCACCTCCTCCTCGCGGCTGTTCCAGGAGGTGCGCGAGCGGCGCGGGTTGGCCTACGCGGTGTACTCGTTCACCGCCGCCTTCCAGGACACCGGCCAGATCGGCCTGTACCTCGGCACCCGGGCCGAGAACCTGACCGAGGCGCTGGCCGTCGTCGCCACCGAGCTGGAGCACCTGCGCCAGCAGCCGGGCACCGCCGAGGAGCTGGCCCGGGCGAAGGAGAACCTGAAGGGCCGGGTGGTGCTGAGCCTGGAGTCGACGGGAGCGCGGATGAACCGCCTCGGCTCGGAGCTGCTCGCCGGCGCGCCGCTGCTCTCCCTTGATGAGGTCGTGGACCGCATCGACGCGGTGACGCTCGAGGATCTCGGCGCGCTCGCCGGCGAGCTGTGGGATCCACAGCGGCTCTCGGCGGTGGGCATCGGCCCTGAGGAAGAGGCTCTCGACCAAGCGCTGGCACCGCTGGGCACCGTCCCCGCCGTCAGCGAGCCGGTGCGGTGATCCGGGTCGCGGTCGCGGGCGCGGCCGGACGGATGGGGGAGACGGTGTGCCGGGCGGTCGCCGACGCTGCCGACCTGGAGTTGAGCGGGCGCGCGGACCCCGCGCTTGACACGTCGCTGCCCGATGTGCTCGATGCCGCCGAGGTGCTGGTCGACTTCACGATTCCCGACTCCGCTGTGGAGAACGCGCGGGCGGCGGCAGCGGCGGGGGTGCACGTGGTCATCGGGACCACCGGGTTCGATGCCGCCCAGCTGCAGGGATGCAGCGGCGCCAACATCTTCATCGCTCCAAACTTCGCCATCGGCGCGGTGCTGATGATGCAGTTCGCCGCACAGGCCGCCCGGCACATGAGTGCCGGCGAGATCGTCGAGCTCCACCACGACGGCAAGCTCGACAAGCCCAGCGGCACCGCCGCACGTACCGCCCAGCTGATGCGCGAGGCGGCCGGGGACGGGGCCCGAGAGATCCCGATCCACTCGGTGCGACTGCCGGGACTGGTGGCCCACCAGGAGGTGATCCTCGGCGATGTCGGTCAGACGCTCACCATCCGCCACGACTCCGTCGACCGCGATTCGTTCATGCCCGGGGTGCTGCTGGCGATCCGCAAGGTGGCCTCGCTACCATCCTCGCCGACGGTTGGGCTGGAGCACCTGCTGGGTGAGGGGGAGGATCGCTGAGATGATGAGGCGCCTGATCCGGACCAGGCACCGACAGACAGCGCGCGCGCGGGCGGCGTGGCCATCGGCGGTGGCAGCGGTGCTCCTGCTGCTCGCTGGACCCGGCACAACTGCCGGCTCCGCCCGCTCCGGAGCCGGGCCTGCCGCGGTGTCACCGTGGTCGGACCCGCATCAGCCGCCGGCTCGCCGAGCCGCCGAGCTGCTGGCGGCGATGACCCCGGCCGAGAAGATCGAGCTCGTGGTCAGTGGTAGCTCGGGCATCCCGCGCCTGGGTATCCCACCCCTGGCCTTCGTCGATGGCCCCAACGGGATCGGCGAGGGCAGCACGCACGTGACCGCGTTCCCCGACGCGGAGACGATCGCCGCCTCCTGGGATTCCTCGGTGGCGGCGCGCTACGGGGACGCGCTCGGCGCCGAAGCGGCGAGCAAGGGCGACACGCTGCTGGCCGCACCGACGATCAACATCGTGCGCACCCCGAAGTGGGGCCGTGAGGCCGAGACTCTGGGCGAGGATCCGTTCCTCACCAGCACCCTGGTCGCGCCCGAGATCCGCGCCATCCAGCGCCATCACGTGATCGCCGAGGTCAAGCACTACGCCGCCTACAACCAGGAGATCGGCCGGTTGGGTAATCCGCTGGCCACCCCCGCAGTCAACGACCAGGTCAGTCAGCGGGCGCTGCAGGAGATCTACTTCCCGGGCTTTCACTCCGCGGTGGCCGGCGGCCACGCTGCTTCGGTGATGTGCTCCTACAACCAGATCAACGACCTTCCCTCGTGTCAGAACCCGGCCACGCTGGGGACGCTGCGGGGCTTGGGGTTGACCGGCTTCGTCGAGCCCGATGCCCTGCTGGCGGTGCGCGACGAGGTCGCCGCCGCTAACGCCGGCGTTGACAACTTCCAGCTCGGAAGCCTGACTACCGCCGCCGGCGGCAGCGAGCTGCCGATCATCACTGCCGCCGTGAGCTCGGGGCGAATCTCGCCCCAGCGGCTGAACGCGATGGTCATGCACGTCCTGGAATCGATGTTCGCCGTCGGCCGGTTCGACCATCCCGGCCACGGCAGCGCCGGGGCAACAGCGACCACTCCCGCCCATCGGTCGCTGGCTACCCGCGTCGCCGAGCAGGCGACAGTCCTGCTGCGCAACCGAGGCGGTGTGTTGCCACTGACCCCGGCCACTCGGTCGATCGCGGTGATCGGTCACGACGCCGGCCCGGGCACGCAGATCGAGGAGAACGGATCCCCCGCCGTGGCCCACGGACCGGTGATCACTCCGATCGCCGCCATCCGCGCCCGCGCCGGCGGCACGACGGGAGTCAGCTACACGCCGGGCACGCTCGGGGTGGTGCCGCTGGCGCCGATCGCCCCCCGGGTCCTGTCCGCCGGTGCTGACCACGGGTGGCGCGCGGCCTACTACACCAGCAGCGACCTCACCGGCCCGACGCTGCTGACCCGCGCGGTGCCGTCGGTCGACTTCCACAGCGTGATCAAGCCGCTGAGCCCGATTCCCGATACCGGAGGCGCCCACTCGGCCCGCTTCACGGCCACGCTCACACCGCCACGGACCGGCCGCTACCGCTTCTCGCTCGCCGCCGCCGGCATCGTCCGACTGTACGTCGGCGGCAGGCTCGTGGTCAGCGGTAATTGCGAGTTCTCCCGCGCCGACCGCGGGCTCGGCGGTCTGACCGCGGATCCCGGCGGCCCGATCATCGCCCTGCAGGGGGTGACCGAGCTCAAGGCCGGCCGGCCGGTGCCGATCGAGCTCACCTACTCGACGGGCTCCTCGATCGTCGGCGCGTCCCTGGGCCTCGGCTGGCAGCCGCCGGCTCCCGGCCTGGTGACGGCGGCGGTGCGGGCGGCGCGCCGCGCCCACGTCGCGGTGGTGTTCGCCAACGACATCACCAGCGAGGGCATGGACCGCCCGTCGCTAGCCCTGCCTGGCGACCAGGACCAGCTGATCGAGGCCGTCGCCCGGGCCAACCCACGCACGGTCGTGGTCCTGCACACCGCCGGTCCGGTGCTGATGCCGTGGCTGTCGAAGGTCGCCGGAGTGCTCGAGGCGTGGTATCCCGGCCAGCAGAGCGGTGCGGCAATTGCCGCCACCCTGTTCGGCGACGTGGACACCGCCGGGCGCCTGCCGGTCACCTTCCCCGTCAGCGAGCGGGAGGGTCCAGCCACCGCCCCGGCGCAATATCCGGGCCTCGGCGGGAAGGTCCGCTATGACGAGGGGATCTTTGTCGGCTACCGCTTCTATGACCGCTTCGGCCAGCGGCCTCTGTTCCCGTTCGGCTACGGGCTCTCCTACACCACGTTTGCGCTCGGTTCGCTCCACGTCCATCCGCTGGGGTCCATGAACTACGACATCTCGCTGCGGGTGACCAACACCGGCGCCCGCACCGGCGCTGAGGTTGTACAGCTCTACCTGGGTGACCCCCCCGCCGCCGGCGAGCCCCCGCGTCAGCTCAAGGGGTTCGTCAAGCTGTGGCTGCACGCCCGCGGGGCGGCCACCGTCCATCTGCGCCTGGACCGCCAGAGCTTCTCCGTCTGGCGGAGCTCGAGCCGGTCATTTGCGGCGCTGCCTGGACGCTACGTGGTCAGCGTCGGTACCAGCTCCCGTGATCTCCCCCGGAGGGCGGCGATCACGATCCGGTGAGGCCGGGCGAAACGGGCAAGCTCCCGCGTAAGCGAGCCGGCGCGGGTCTGCGCCTAGTTCGTTCCGGCCGAGGCTCAAGCTCGCTTGAGCCTCGGCCGGATCGCCGCCGTCATCGCCGCTTCCACGATCCCGGCATACCAGCCCGCCACCTGCTCGCGGGCGATCTCCGGGTGCTCGAGCCACCAGTTGGCCAGCGATTCTCCGGCGCCGACGATCGCGTGGGCGATCGCATCGGTGGCCCCCGGGGGCAGCCTTCCCCCGGCCACACCGCGCTCCACCAGCCGGCGGACGGCATCGGTGATCTGGCCGCGCAGTTGAGCCACCTCCTCGGCCAGCGGCCCGCTGGAGCTGACCTCGCTGAACAACACCCTCCAGCCGTCCCGATGCTCCTCGACGAATTTCAGAAACTCGCTCACCGGCGAGCGTAGCCGGCGTCCCGCCGGCTCCTGTCCACCTCGGCCTGGCTGCAGCCGCTCCACCAGCTCTCGTCCGGTGCGGGCGATGTAGGCCACGTACAGGCCCTCCTTGGACTGGAAGTACGCGTACAGCATCGGCTTGGACACGTCGGCGAGCTGCGCGATCTCTTCCATCGAGGCGGTGTGGTAGCCATCGCGGGCGAAAACGTGGCCGGCCACGTTCAGGATCAGCTGCTCGCGCTGAGCGCGCGGCATCCCGCGTGTTCCCGCTCGCCGTGCGGGCGACGGAGCAGAGTGGGCAAGCGTAGGACGGGGCGACAAGCTGTTATAACCCTCCGAGCGACGGATATTACTCGTCGGTAGGATCCGGAGAGGCGTACTTCAGATGCCGGAAAGAGGCGCAGCCCCCAACGTTCACCCGATCCAGCGGCGAGTGCTGCGGATGCTCTCCGCATTCAGCTCGCCACTGCTCGTCGACGACTACCTCGAGCTGATCAACCCGCTGTGGTCCACGCGGGAGCTGCGCGGCAAGGTCGAGGAAATCCGGCACGAGACCGCGGACGCCGCGACCGTCTTGATCAAGCCAGGGTACCGCTGGTCTGGGCACCGACCCGGCCAGTACCTGCGCATCGGGCTGGACATCCACGGGGTCCGGCATTGGCGCGCCTACTCGCTGACCTCGGATCCGTGGCGCGAGGACGGCCTGATCTCGATCACGGTCAAGAACGTCGACGAAGGCAAGGTCTCGCCCTACCTGGTCCGGCGCGGCCGCCCGGGCACGATCGTGTCCTTGGGCGGGGTCGAGGGCGACTTCATGCTTCCCGATGAGCTGCCGGGAAAGCTGCTGTTCATCAGCGCCGGCAGCGGCATCACGCCGATCATGAGCATGCTGCGCCACCTCGACCATGCCGACGAGATGCACGACGTGGTGCTCCTGCACTCTGCCCACCATACCGATGACGTGATCTTCGGCGCCGAGCTCCGGGAGATGGCCCGCCGTCGTCCCGGCTTCCACCTGCACGAACAGCTCACCCGCGAGTACGGGCGAATGGGTCCTCAGGACCTCGACCGGCTGTGCCCCGACTGGCGCGAGCGCGAGGCCTACGTCTCCGGCCCGGGGGAGATGCTCGACCTCTTCACCGAGCACTGGGAGGAGCACGGCGACACGCAGCGCCTGCACATGGAGCGTTTTCAGCCCCGCCTCGGCCTTGGTGAGGGCGGCGAGGGTGAAGGCGGTCCGATCAGGTTCCTGAAGTCACGCGGACAAGCGCAATCCGACGGCAGCCAGCCGATCCTCGTGGCCGGTGAGGAGGCGGGGGTGGAGTTGCCCTACGGCTGCCGCGAGGGCATCTGCCACACCTGCGTCGGCGAGCTTCGCTCGGGGCGTGTACGAGATCTGCGCAACGGTGAGGTGTTCGGCCAGCAGGGGGAGATGATCCGGACCTGCATCAACGCGCCCGAAGGACCGATTGAGATCGAGCTCTAGGCTCAAGGGACCCAAGACCGAGGAGAAACATGGCGATCGCGACCCAGAACGGCCACCGGCCCGGCGGCCTTGACACGAGTGACCCCCAGGAGAACCCGCTGCACCGGCTGACCCCGGAGCAGATCGAGCAGATCGGCAGGGAGTTGGACCAGCTTCACCAGCAGGTGAAGGCTGACCTCGGTGACCGCGACGCGCGCTACATCCGCTCGATGATCGCCTTTCAACGCCGTCTGGCGCTGATCGGTCGCATCGAGCTGGTCGCCTCCCGATGGCGGCCGATGTGGGCTCTCGGCACCGCGAGCCTGGGCATGGCCAAGATCCTCGAGAACATGGAGATCGGCCACAACGTCCTGCACGGCCAGTGGGACTGGATGAACGATCCGGTGATCAACTCCCGGGCGTGGGACTGGGACACGGCCTCGCCCGCCGAGGCCTGGCGTCATTCTCACAACTACATCCACCACACCTACACCAACATCCGCGGCAAGGACCGCGATCTCGGCTACGAGATCATGCGGATCGATCCCAACCAGAAGTGGCATCCGGTTTACCTCCTCCAGCCGCTCTACAACCTGATCCTGGCGTGGCTGTTCGAGTGGGGGGTGGCAGTTCACGACCTCGACTTCGAAGCCATCCGCAAGGGCGAGAAGGACGTCGAGCAGCTGCGTAGGGAGCTGAAGGGAATCGGCGTCAAGGCCCGAACCCAGATCCAGAAGGACTACATCGCGTGGCCGCTGCTGAGCGCCCTGATCGTCGTGGCGATCGAGATCGCGGTGGTCGGCAACCGCGAGCTCAGCCAGGAGGAGACGGGCGACCGGGCACGCCGGTTCGTGCGACGAGGGGCCCGGAATCGGCGGTCGATGGGTGAGCGCGTCGTCCGGGAGCTCGTAGAACGCCGCGCCTTCCGAGGGCCGTTCAAGCGCGTTGTGGCTGCCAACGTGGTCGCCAACCTGATCCGCAACGTGTGGTCCTACGCGATCATCTTCTGCGGGCACTTTCCCGACCAGACCTACACCTACTCCGAGGAGGAGGCGGCGGACGAGAGCCGGGGTGCCTGGTACGTGCGACAGCTGCTCGGAGCGGCCAACATCGACGGCGGCCCGTTGTTTCACGTGATCAGCGGCAACCTCAGCTACCAGGTCGAGCACCATCTCTTCCCGGACATGCCCTCGACCCGCTACGGAGAGATCGCGCCGAGGGTCCGCGAGATCTGCGAGCGCTACCGGCTTCCCTACAACACCGGCCCGTTGCACCAGCAGCTGGGGAGCGTCCAACGGACCATCCTCCGCCTGGCGTTCCCGGGCGGCCAGCCACGGGCCAAGCCGGGACCGTATCGCGGCCCGGCGATCCGCGGCAGTGGTGAGCAGGCTCCGGAGGGCATCGGCAGCTCAAGCTGAGCCTTCACGACCAAACACCCGGAGGCGTCGGCTCAGCCGACGCCCTGCGATAATCCGTCGTCGGCATGGCCACCGAACTCGGCGCGATCCTGACCGCGATGGTCACCCCCTTCGATGAGGCGGGACGGCTCGACGAGGAGGCGATGGTGGTGCTGATGAACCACCTGGTCGAGCACGGCTCCGATGGCCTGGTCGTGTGCGGCACCACCGGCGAGGCGGCGACGCTGGACGATGGCGAGCACCTCCGGGTGATCGAGCTGGCGGTGGCGCAGATGCGCGGCCAGGCGACGATCGTTGCCGGTGTCGGCTCCAACGACACCCGCCACGCCGTCTACCTGACCGCGCGAGCCACCGAGCTCGGCGCCGACGCGCTGCTATCGGTCAACCCGTACTACAACCGGCCCAGCCGGCGGGGGATCGTCCGCCACTACCAGGAGGTATCGCGCGCCACCGACCGGCCGATCCTGCTCTACAACATCCCCCAACGAACCGCCGCCGACCTACCCAACGACCTGCTGGCGGAGCTGGGTCAGATCGAGAACATCGTCGGCGTCAAGCAGGCCAACCCGGACAATCTGGCCAGGGTCGACGGCCTGAGCATCTACGCCGGCAACGACGATATGCTCGCCGACGTGCTCGATCTCGGCGAACCCGGCGGGATCCTCACGAGCAGCCACCTGTTCGGGAGGGCAATGCGGCGGATGGTCGACGAGCCCGAGCACCGCCGGCAGATCGACGCTGAGCTCCGGGACGTATATCGCGACCTGCTGATCGCGCCCTTGGCCTGCAGCCTGAAGGCGGCGCTGAAGCTGATCGGCATCGACGTGGGGGGACCCCGGCTTCCCTACGTCGCGCTCGACGAATCCGAAACGGCGGTGATCAGGGCGTTGCTGGAACGCCACGGACTGCTGCAGCCCGCCGCTACGTGAGTACAACCTTACGCGTCCTGCCGCTTGGTGGCCTGGGCGAGATCGGCAAGAACATGACGGTGGTCGAGTCCGAGGGCCGGATCGTCGTCGTCGATACCGGCCTGCGCTTCCCAACCGCGGACATGCTGGGGATCGATCTGGTGCTGCCGGACTTCAGCTACCTACGCGAGCGCGCGCAGGAGATCGACGCGATCGTCATCACCCACGGCCACGAGGATCACCTGGGCGCGCTGCCGTGGGTGCTGCGCGAGCTCGGCGGCTCGTCTGCGCCGCCGGTCTACGGCGGCCGGCTGACCATGGCGATGGCGCGCTCCAAGCTCGACGAGCACAACCTGCGCGAGTGCGCGCTGCACGACCTCGCCCCCGGCGATCAGATGACCGCGGGCCCGTTCACGGTAGAGCTGATCCACATGACGCA
Organism: uncultured Solirubrobacterales bacterium; assembly: GCA_963787535.1. Lineage (GTDB taxonomy): Bacteria > Actinomycetota > Thermoleophilia > Solirubrobacterales > Solirubrobacteraceae > Palsa-465. Next base: position 100,878 of record CAWBDB010000005.1, on the reverse strand, counting down.
CTCGATCCCCGACGCCTGCGCGGTCGCTCTGACCACCGAGCTGGGGACCGTGCTGATCACTGGGGACTACAAGTTCGACCAGACGCCGGTCGACGGTTCACCGGCCGACGTCTCCAGGCTGGCCGAGCTCGGCCGGGCGGGGGTGCTGCTGTTGTGCGGGGACTCGACCAATGCCGATCGTCCTGGCTTCTCGCCCTCCGAGCGTGGGGTGGGCCCGCACCTGGAGGAGGTGTTCGCACGCGCTGAGGGTCGGATCATCGTCACCAGCTTCGCTTCCAACATCCACCGGGTCCAGCAGGTGATCGACGCCGCGGCGACGCTCGGGCGCAAGGTGTCGCTGATTGGACGCTCGATGCGCAAGAACGTCAACATCGGCCGCTCGCTGGGCCACATCGACCTACCGGAGGGAATCCTGATCCAGCCCCAGGAGGTCGAGGACTGGCCGGATCACAAGGTCGTGGTGATATCCACCGGCTCTCAGGGGGAGCCGTTGTCGGCGCTGCGGCGGATGGCCCACAACGACCATCGCCTGATCAAGCTCCACGACGGCGACACGGTGGTCTTCTCCGCCACCCCGATTCCCGGCAACGAGCGCGCGGTCAACGAGACCATCGATCGCCTCTACCACATCGGCTGCAACGTGATCACCCCCCGCGAGGCTCCGATCCACGCCTCCGGCCACGGGTACGTCGAGGAGCTGAAGTTGATGCTCAACCTGGTCAAGCCGCGATACGTGCTCCCCGTCCACGGCGACCACAAGCGCATCCAGCTCCACGCTCAGATCGCCGACGCGGTCGGGATCGAGCCCGAGCGCGTGTTCCGCGCCGAGAACGGCCTGCCGCTGGAGATCGACGCGCTCGGCGCCCGTTTGGGGACACCGGAGCAGGCAGGCATGATCTTCGTCGACGGCGTCGACATCGGCGACCCCGCCGACGTCGCGCTGCGCGATCGGCGGATGCTGTCCGCCGACGGCATCTTCATCGTCGTGGCCACCATCTCCGAGCAGTCGGGCCAGCCGGTGGCCGACACCGAGGTGATCTTCCGGGGCGTGCCGTTCATCGAGCAGGCCGACGAGCTGGTGGCCGACATCCGTGAGGAGGTCACGCGATCGCTGGAGCGCTCGGCCGGTGACGGGCTGCGGCACATCGACCTGCTCCAACAGGAGCTTCACGACGATCTCGCCGCCTTCGTCTACGACCGGTTGCGCCGCCGGCCGATGGTGCTGCCGGTCGTGGTCGAGGTCTGATCGCCGCCGCTCATGGCCGAGGTCTGACCGCCGCTCGCGGCCTGTTCCTGCGCTGGGCCCGGTCCGTTCTCGGGCGCGCCCGCCGGCGGTCCGGTCGGCAACCGGATCACGAATCGTGTTCCCTGCCCTGTCTGCGGATGCTCCAGCGCGACCGTGCCCCCGTGAGACTCCACCACCGCGCGCACGATCGCTAGCCCCAGCCCCGAGCCGCGACCGCCGTCGCGGCCGCTGCGCACGAACCGCTCGAAGATCCGCTGCCTGAGCTCGAGGGCGATCCCCGGACCGTCGTCCTCCACGACCAGGATCGCGCCGCCATCCTCGATTCCGGTGCGAGCGCACACCCGCGTTCCCGGCGGAGTGTGGCGGACAGCGTTCTCGAGCAGGTTCAGCGTCAGCCGGTGCAGGTCGTCGCGCACGCCGGGAACCGGAGCCGCTTCCGCCTCGATCGTCAGCTCGTGGTGCTCGGCCAGCGGCCCCAGCTCACCGGCGGCCTCCATCAGCACGTCGCCGAGGTCGGTGGGCCGCTGCTGCTGCTCTCGATGAGCATCGGCCCGAGCCAGCAGCAGCAGATCGCCGACCAGCCGGCGCATCCGGCGGGTGGATCGCAGCGCCGCCTGGGCCGTCTCCGCCTGCTCTCCCCCGAGCTCCTCGGCCAGCAGCTCGAGGTTGGCCAGGACGCTGGTCAGCGGCGTGCGCAGCTCGTGCGAGGCGTCGGCTACGAACTCCCGCTGGCGGTCGAGCATCGACTCGGTGTTGGCGCGCGCGGAGTCCAGCGCAGCGAGCATGCCCTCCAGCGTGCGCGCCAGCTCGGCGACCTCGTCGTCGGCCTCGGGATGGGGCAGGCGGCGGCTGGGATCGCGAGTCAGCTCCACCTCACGCGCCGCCTCGGTCAACTCGGCGATCGGGCGGATTGCCCGCTGCGCCGTGGCCAGCCCGGCCAGCAACGCGAGCACGGTCCCGCCGAGCACCCCGAGAATGAGGAAGAACTGCACGCGAGCCAGGGTGTGGTCAACGTCGGAGAGCGGACGGGCATAGAGCACCTGGACCTCGCCGGTGGGAGAGACCCCATGCTCGCGGACGTCGACCCGGTAGCCGCGCTCCTGGAAGGTGCCGGGGCCGGTGGGGGGCGCGAACGCCGGGGTTGCGGGAGATAGCTTCACGCCCTTGACCAGCACCTGATTCTGGGTACAGAGCAGGCCACCGGTGTCGTCGTATATGCGGATCTGCGCCTGCTCGGCGCTGGCGTAGTCGCTGAGGCGGATCGTCGAACCGACGCAGTCGAGCACGCCGTGATTGAACGTCAGGTGCAGGTGACGCTCCAGCTGGTCTGCGGCCGAGTGGACCTCGTCGTTGAACTGGGTCCGCACCTGGCGCGTGGTCAGCACGCCGACGATGGCCGCGAAGCAGGCCAGGATCACGAAGGTCAGCGCCGCGGAGCCGCCCGCCAGCCGCCAGCGGATCGGAAGCGACCTATACGCGGAGAACGTAGCCCGCGCCGCGGATCGTGTGTAGGAGCCGAGGCTCGCCACCCGCTTCCAGCTTTCGTCGTAGGTTGGAGACGAACACCTCGATCGTGTTCGTCATCGAGAACGGGTCATAGCCCCAAACCTCGTCCAGCAGCCGCTGGCGGGAGATCACGATCCGCTCGTTGCGCATCAGGTACTCCAGCAACTCGAACTCGCGCTGGGTCAGGTCGATCGTCCGCTCGCCGCGCGTGACCTCGTGGGTGTCCGGGTTGAGCTTCAGATCACCGACCGCCAGCGTGGCCTGCCCGCGCGGAGGCCGGCGCCTGAGCAGGGCGCGCAGGCGGGCCAGCAGCTCCTGACGCTCGAACGGCTTGACCAAATAGTCGTCGGCGCCCGAGTCCAGGCCCTCCACCCGAGACTCGACCGCATCCCGGGCGGTGAGCACCAGGATCGGCACGTCGTCGCTGCGGCGCAGGGTCCTGGCGACCTCGATGCCATCCAGCCGCGGCAGCCCGAGATCGAGGATCACCAGATCGGGCAGGAAGGCATGGGCCAGGTCGAGCGCGCTGATCCCGTCCCCGGCGATCCGCACCTCGTATCCCTCCATCCGCAGTGAGCGCTGAAGCACCTGGGCGATCGCGTCGTCGTCCTCGACGACGAGCACGCGGGGCTGTCGCTCGTAATCGACCATTCACCGAGATGGTACGAGGCCGCTGGCGGCCGCCGGACGTTCTTTAGCCCTGGTTGATCGGGGCAGGAGGCCCGCCCCGCGTGTCGAAGCCCCATCTTCGGACATGGCCGCCGCCCGCAAGAAGCCGACCCGCAGGCGCCAGGCGCCACCCCGGCGCGCGCGGCGATCACTGCTGGCCGCGCGCCCATCGCTGGCGCTGCCGATGCAGCTGGAGGCCCACCACGTCGACATAATCGGCCTGGCCCTGATCGCTGTCGGGATCTTCCTCGCCGGCATCGCCTACCTGCACTGGGGTGGCGGCGCCCTGGGAGATGGTGCCGTTCGAGCCACGAAGTTCGTGCTCGGGGAGCTCGGCCTCGCGGTGCCGGTAATGCTGATCGGGAGCGGAGCCATGGTGCTGGCCCGGGACCTGCGCCCGCCGAACCGGCCGATGCGCACCGGCACGATCTGCCTGGTGGCGGCGCTGACGCTTGCCCTGGCCGGGGGGACGCTGGGACTTGGCCCCGGATCCGCCGGCACTCACGCCTTCTGGCGTCCGTCGGCCTTCGAGGTCCGCGGGGGAATCGTCGGCCAGGCCGAGCTGTGGGTGGCGGCCCATCTGCTCTCCGGCCTGGGGGCCGACATCCTCGCCGTGTTCCTGTTCCTGGCCGGTCTGATCCTGGTATCGGGGGCCACGCTGGCCGGGGTGATCCGCGCCACCGGCGGCAGCCTGGTCGGGACCAGCCGGGCGCTGCGCCGCTCGGGTGAGCTGGCATCGACTGTGGCCCGGCAAGCCACGGCCGCGGGGCCCGCCCCGTTGACGCCGCTGGCCCGAGGTGCCGTCGGCGGAGAGGGGTCGGCGCCCGATCTCGAGCCGCTGCTGCCACCGGAGCCGGACACGGCCGAGCTGATCATCCGCGCCACGCACGTCGAGGCACCGCCGATCGCCGCCGAGGAGCCGCTCGGAGGCGAGGATCTCGACGACAACCCCGAGGCAGAGCCCGCGCCCCAGGAGGTGGCGGGCGAGCCCCAGGATGCCGATGGCCAAGAGGAGAACGTCCCCGTCGGCGCCGAGGAACTGACCCCGCAGGGCCGTTACCGGGCCTCGATCACCGACGATCCCGACTTCGTCTGGCGTCTACCGGGCTCGCGGTTTCTCACCCGCGCCACCGGTGAGGCAGCCAAGCCCGATACCGAGGGTCAGGAGCAGGTGGCGCGGACGCTGGTGGAGACACTCGGGCATTTCGGGATCTCGGGCTCGGTGATCGGGCGCGTCACCGGACCGCACATCACCCGTTATGAGCTGCGGCTGGCTCCCGGGGTGAAGGTGGGAAAGGTGGCCAACCTCAAGGACGACCTGGCCTACGCGCTCGCCGCCACCGACATCCGCATCCTCGCCCCGATCCCGGGCAAGCAGGCGGTGGGGGTCGAGGTCCCCAACGCGCGGCGGCGAATCGTCCACCTCGGCGATGTCTTCCAGGACCCTCCCCCTGATTGGTCTCCGCTCACCGTCTGGCTCGGTAAGGACATCGCCGGGCGGGCGATCGGAGCCGATCTGGCCAAGATGCCGCACATGCTGGTCGCCGGCACCACCGGCGCCGGCAAGTCGGCGTGCGTCAACGCGATGCTGTCCTCGATCCTGTTGCGGGCGACGCCGCACGAGGTCCGCCTGGTGCTGGTCGATCCCAAGCAGGTCGAGCTCAACCACTACGAGTCGATCCCGCACCTGCTCACGCCGGTGATCACCAGTCCGCGGATGGCCGCCAACGCGCTGCAGAACCTGGTCAAGGAGATGGAGCAGCGCTACGGGACGATGTCGCTGGCACGGACCCGGTCGCTGCCCGAGCTCAACCGCGCCCGGGAGAAGCGCGGCGAGCCGTCACTGCCTTACATCCTGTGCGTGATCGACGAGCTGGCGGACCTGATGATGGTCGCCCCCGCCGACGTCGAGGACTCGATCATCCGCCTGGCCCAGAAGGCGCGGGCGGTGGGAATCCACCTCGTGCTGGCCACCCAGTCGCCGCGCGTGGACGTGATCACCGGCATGATCAAGGCCAACGTACCCTCGCGGATCGCGTTCGCAGTCTCCAGCCAGACCGACTCGCGGGTGATCCTCGATCAGAACGGCGCTGAGTCGCTGCTCGGTCAGGGGGACATGCTGTTCTCGCCGGTCGGCTCCTCCAAGGTGCAGCGGATCCAGGGCGCATACATCGACGAGGAGCAGATCCTGGAGCTGACCGACGCGTGGCGGCGGCAGGGCGAGCCGCAGTTCCAGGCGCAGCTGCTGGAGGAGGTCGAGCCGGCGGAGGGCGCCGGCGAGGGCGAGGACCCTGAGCTGCACCCCGACGAGGACCCGCTGCTGGACGAGGCGATCTCGCTGGTGGCGCAGATGGGGACCGCATCCACCTCGATGCTCCAGCGACGACTGCGACTGGGCTACACGCGCGCCGGCCGACTGATCGACATGCTCGAGCGCCGCGGGATCATCTCCGGCTACGAGGGCTCAAAGCCGCGGCAGGTGCTGATCACCGAGGCCGACGTGCCCCGGATCCTCACCCATCTCGCCGAGGGCGCCCCTGGGACTACACCGGTGCCACCACCGGTGGGTGCCGATCCGCCCGACGAGCAGTGACGCCGCACCGAGCGCTCCGCTGTGGCCGGCTCTCGGCTCGCGCGATGCCGATTTGCCGACGCTTTCAGAGGCGCGGGCGGCGGTAGCCTGTCTGCTCGGTGGCGGACATCGGCTCAACCCTACGCGAGGCGCGGATGCGCGCCCGGATCGACATCGGTGAGGTCGAGGCGCGCACGAAGATCCGGGCCAAGTACCTGCGGGCGATCGAGAACGAGGAATGGGACCTGCTGCCAGGGCCGGTCTACGTTAAGAGCTTCCTGCGGACCTATGGCGACTACCTCGGGCTCGACAGCCGGCTGCTGGTCGATGACTTCAAGCGCCGCTACGAGCACCCGTCCGACCACGAGCTGCGCCCGGTGGCCACGCTGCACCGCGAGCGCGAGCGGGCCGCCCGGGGCCCGCTGCTGCCGCCGTGGGCGATCATCGGCGCCGTCCTGGTCGCCGTGGTGGTCGTGCTCTACATCCTCGGTAGCGCCAACAACAAGCCGAAGACCACTCAGCCCGCGGGTGCGCGCGCGTCGCCCGGGCAGCGGCACCGCCGTCGGGTGTCTCGGGGCCCGCCCGCAGCGGCAGTCCCGCACACCGTAAGCCTGCGCATCGTGCCCACCGGCACCGTCTACATCTGCCTGGTCGACGCCGCCGGGCGGAAGCTGATTCCCGGCCGGATCTTCGCCGCCGGCCAGACGATCCCGGTGCAGACTGCCCCGAAGCTGCTGCTGACGCTCGGCAACGCGTCGGTGCGGATGAGGCTCAACGACACCCCGGTGCCCGTATCGCCGTCGTCGAGCTCGATTGGTCTTCTGCTGACGCCGCGCGGCTCCTCGCCGCTATCCGCCGCCAGGCAGCCGAGGTGCGTGTGAGTGGCGGCAACCCGCGGGCGGGGATCCTGATCACCGGCACCGAGGTGCTGACCGGGATCATCTCCGACCGCAACGGACCCTGGCTGTCCGAGCGCCTACGGGAGATCGGCGTCGATGCGGCGATGATCCAAATCGTCGCCGACCGCTCCGACGACCTGCTGGCTGCGCTGCGGTTCATGGACCGGGAGGGGATGGCGCTGGTGATCACCAGCGGCGGACTGGGTCCGACTGCCGATGACCTGACAGCCGAGGTGGTGGGACGCTTCAGCGGGCGGCCAATGATCCTCGACCCCGAGCTCGAGCAGCGGATTGCGGAGATCCTGCGCCCGATGATGAGCCGCTGGCCGGGTCTGGACGCCGATGCGATCCGCGCCTCCAACCGCAAGCAGGCGGTGATCCCCGAGGGCGCCACCGTGCTCGATCCGGTGGGCACCGCGCCGGGGCTGGTGGTGCCGCCGGCCTCCGGATCGGGGCCGACGGTCGTTGTCCTGCCTGGACCACCCCGGGAGCTGCAGCCGATGTGGGAGACGGCTCGCGGCACCCGGGCGTTCCAGAACGCAGTGCGCGACGCCACCACCTACCGGCGGGAGATCGTGCGCTTGTTTGGCATCCCGGAGTCCGAGATCGCCAACACGTTGCGCGCCGCCGCGGCCACCGGAGTGCCGTTGGCGCCGTTGGAGATCACCACCTGCCTGCGCCGCGGCGAGATTGAGATCGCCACCCGCTACGAGCCCCCCGACCAGCACGCTTACGATGCCCTGCTGGCGTTCATCGCCGCCCGCCACTCGGACACGCTGTTCTCCCGCGATGGCACCACGGTCGACGAGCAGGTGGCGGAGTTGCTGCACGGGCGCAGGATCGCGGTGGCGGAATCCTGCACCGGTGGCCTGATGGCCGCCCGATTGACCGAGCGTGCCGGCTCCTCGGCGCACTTCGCCGGCGGGGTGGTCGCCTACTCCAACCCGGCCAAGACCGAGCTGGCGAGCGTGCCGGCGGAGCTGATCGAGCGCTTCGGCTCGGTCTCCGCCGAGGTCGCGCAGGCGCTGGCCGATGGCGCGGCCGAGCGCTTCGGAGCCGAGCTCGGGGTGGGCATCACCGGAATCGCCGGACCCGGCGGGGGAAGCGAAGCCAAGCCGGTTGGGCTCGTGTACTTCTCGGTGTGCGCCCGCGAGGACGGTGGGGAGCTCGGCAGCACCGGCCGGATCACCCGCAGCGTGCGGCTCCCCGGCGGGCGGGCCGACGTGCGCGATCGCTCCACGACGGTCACGATGCATCTGCTGCGCCGGCTGCTGAGCGGCGCGTGAGCATCGCTACCGCCCGGCTGTTCGTAGCCCTGGAGCTGCCGTCGGCGGTCAGGGAGGCGCTTCGCACGTGGTCCCAGCCGGTGTTGACGGCCAGCGGCGACGCGCTGCGTCCCATGGCCTCAGAATCGCTGCACGTGACCCTTTGCTTTCTCGGCTCGTTGCCGGAAGCGGCGATCCCCGCCGTGGGGGAGGTTTGTCAGTCAATGGGCGACTCTCCCGCGGCGGCGCTGGAGCTGCGGGAGGCGCTGTGGCTACCTTTGCGCCACCCACGACTGCTGGCCGTCGGTCTCCGCGACGACGACGGGGCGCTAACCGCCCTGCAGCGGAAGCTTTCTCGCGCACTGGCCGCCGCCGCCTGGTATGAGCCCGAGACCCGACCGTTCCTGCCCCACGTCACCGTGGCGCGGCTGCGGCGGGGGGTCTCGGGATCGTTGCCATTGCTGCCGGTAACTCCGGAGGCGTCGGTTGAGGGCTCGCTGCTGGCGCTGATGCGTTCGCGACCCGGGCCCGCCGGAGCGCGATACGAGCGCCTGCGATCGGTGACACTCGTCTCCGGCGCAGGCAATGATGCGATAGCCTCGCGCGCCGCTGTCCGCAGCGCCGGCCGTCGTCGCACTTCCTGACCGGCCGGCCATCAGGAAGGAGCTCACACCGTGAAGCTGGTTATCGGCATCGTCCGGCCCGAGAAGGCCAACGACGTGCTCGAGGCGCTCTACCGTGCGGACGTACGTGGCCTGTCGATGACGCGTGTGCAGGGGCATGGGGGCGAGCTTGACCGCGTAGAGACCTATCGCGGAACCACTGTGAAGATGGAGCTCTCCGAGAAGGTCCGCTTCGAGATCGCGGTCTCCGACGCTTTCCTGGCGCCGACGATCGATGCGCTGCGTCATGGCGCCCGCACCGGCGAAGTCGGCGACGGCAAGATCTTCGTGGTGCCGCTGGAGCGCGTGGTGCGGATCCGCACCGGCGAGAGCGACACCGACGCCGTCACCCCCGTCGACCGATGAGCGGCGCGCTGATCGTCGCCGCGGGTGCTCGCATCGACACCGGCGACACCGCCTGGATGCTGGTGGCGACGGCACTCGTGCTGATGATGACGCCCGCGCTGGGTCTGTTCTACGCCGGCCTGGTGCGGGCCAAGAACACGCTCAACACGTTCATGATGAGCATTGGTGCCCTCGGCGTGGTGACCGTGGCCTGGGCGGTGATCGGCTACTCGCTCGCCTTCAGCAAGGGCAACGGCTTCATCGGCGGCTTCGGCTACCTGGCCCTGCATGGGGTCACCTTCACCCCCCGAGCCGGGACCACGATCCCGCACCTGCTGTTCATGACCTTCGAGGCCGCCTTCTGCATCATCACGGCGGCGCTGGTCTCCGGGGCGGTCGTCGAGCGGATGCGCTTCGGCCCGTTCCTGATCTTCATGGTGCTGTGGTCGGTGCTCGTGTATCCCGTGCTGGCGCACTGGGTGTGGGGAGGAGGCTGGCTGGTACGCCACGGCACGCTGGACTTTGCCGGTGGCGTGCCGGTGGAGATGGCGTCCGGCTTTTCGGCCTTCGCCGCCGCGCTGGCGGTAGGACCGCGCAAGGACTACGGGCGCCAGGCGATCCTGCCCCACAACGCCGTCTACGCGCTGCTGGGCGCCGGGCTGCTGTGGTTTGGATGGTTCGGCTTCAACGGCGGCAGCGGCTACAACACCGGGCATCCGAGCGTGCTCGCCTTCACCAACACGCTGCTGACTCCGGCCTGCACGTTGGTGGTGTGGTTTGTCCTGGACCTGATCCGGGACGGCCGCGTCACCGCGATCGGGGCCGCCACCGCGATCATCGTCGGCTGCGTGGGCATCACGCCCGCCGCCGGCTACATCAGCCCTGGGTGGGCGATGCTCCTGGGTGCGCTGGCGGCGTTCCCCAGCTACTTCGCGATCATGCTCCGCCCCCGGACCCGCCTCGACGAGACCCTCGACGTGCTCAGCGCACACGGTCTGGCGGGGCTGACCGGCATCCTGTTCATCGGCTTCTTTGCCCAGCTTTCCTGGAACGGCGCCTCCAACGGACTGCTCTACGGCCATCCTGGCCTGCTCGGCTGGCAGGCGCTGGCGGCGGTGACCGGGCCCGCCTACGCCTTCTTCGGCACGTTCGTGATCCTCAAGGTGATGGGGCTGGTGATGCCGCTGCGCGTGTCCGAGCGCGAGGAGGCGCTGGGGATGGACGTCGTCCAGCACGGCGAGGAGGCGTACACCTCTGGGGAGGGCGCGATCCTGATGGCCCCGGAGGGTGAGCCCGAGCTGCCTGGGGTGCCAGTGGCCCAGCCGTAGGATGGCGCCCGCACGGCTTCCGGACTCAGGGACGGGGGACCGGTCCCCGGGCAAGAAAGCAGTTGACTTTTCCAGTCCCGTCACGAACGGGCCTTGCCCTGTAACAGCGTGGATCTCTAGGTTTGCCTTCTGTCCGCACGGGCCCCTACCGTGAACTGCCCAAAGCGCGAGAGTCGAAGGAGCTAGAGCGACAAGATGAGCGATAACCACAAGGTCGGCGCCGGGTCCGGCGGGTCGTCCGAGGTCAGGTCAGACGCCAAGCGGCAGGCTGCCCTGCAAGGGGCGTTGACGCAGATCGAGCGCCAGTTCGGCAAGGGCACGGTCATGCGCATGGGCGATCCGGGAGCGCGCGTGGCGGTCGACGCGATCCCCACCGGAGCGCTGTCACTGGATGTCGCGTTGGGGATCGGCGGCGTTCCCCGCGGGCGGATCATCGAGATCTTCGGCCCGGAGTCCTCTGGCAAGACCACTCTCGTCTACCACATCATCGCCGAGGCGCAGAAGCTCGGCGGGGTGTGCGCATTCGTCGACGCCGAGCACGCGATGGACCCCCTGTACGCGCGACAGATCGGAATCGACATCGACGAGCTGCTCGTCTCCCAGCCCGATCACGGCGAGCAGGCGCTGGAGATCGTGGACATGCTGATTCGTTCCGGCGCCGTCGACGTGATCGCGGTCGACTCGGTCGCGGCGCTGACGCCACGGGCCGAGCTCGAGGGCCAGATGGGCGATCAGACCGTCGGCGTGCAGGCGAGGATGATGTCCCAGGCGATGCGCAAGCTCACCGGCAACCTCAACCGCACCCAGACGCTGTGCGTGTTCACCAACCAGATCCGGGAAAAAGTGGGCGTGATGTTCGGATCGCCTGAGACCCAGCCCGGCGGTCGGGCGCTGAAGTTCTACGCCTCTCAGCGGCTCGACATCCGCCGGATCGAGACGCTCAAGGATGGAACCGAGGCAGTCGGCAACCGCGTTCGGGTGAAGGTGGTCAAGAACAAGGTCGCGGCGCCGTTCAAGCAGGCCGAGTTCGATATCGAGTTCGGCCGCGGCATCTCGACCTCAGGCTGCCTGATCGACTACGGGATCGAGCACAACATCATCACCAAGTCGGGCTCGTTCTTCTCCTACGGGGACGAGCGGCTGGGTCAGGGCCGGGGCAACGCCAAGTCGTTCCTCGACGAGCACCAGGACATGGCCAAGGAGATCGAGGGCAAGATCCACGCGGTGCTCGGGCTCGGTCACGATCTGGTCAAGCCAATCGAGCCGCGCGAGGACACCGGCAGCGTGGTTGCGCCCGCAGCTGACCATGCTCTGGGGCCAGGTGTCGAGCCGGCGGCGGCGGCAGTCACCGGCCAAGCGGCATGATGCCATGAAGGCGTGACCAAAAGCCAGAGCGACAGCTCCAACGAGGAGGCCCTCCAGCACGCACTCGGTGCCGGCTACGCCTACCTCAACCGGCGCGAGCGCACGGTGGCGCAGATGAGGCGTCGGCTCGAGCGCGAGGGCATCGAGCCGCGGACGCTGGCCACGGCGGTCACCGTGCTGATCGATCAGGGTTATCTCGACGACGCCCGATACGTACAGCTGTTCGTCTCCGACCGGCGTGAGCTGGACGGGTGGGGCAGCGAGCGGATCAGCCGAGTCCTGTCCGAGCGGGGTATCGAGCGCGAGCTAATCGAGCGGGCGCTCGAGCCCGCCCAATCGTCCCAGACGGAGCTCGACCGGGCGCTGGTGCTGCTGCGGCGGCGCTTTCCCGAGCCGCCACGGGAGCGGCGGGAGCGCAACCGGGCCCTGGGCATGCTCGTGCGCAAGGGCTATGCCGCCGAGCTCGCGCTCGAGGCGCTAGCCGTTCATGCCCGCGGCCTCAAGGCCGCCTGATTGCTGACAGCACCCTGGCGTGCGTTGCGCTGATTGGCGTGCAGTATTACGATGCCATGCAGCGAACGAACGGCCTGCGGGCCGCAAAACACCAGCAAATTTCGTAGAACCTGGAACCGGAAAAGTCAGTCGACGACACCCATCACGATGGCCTCCATCCCGCACCGAACCCTCAGGGCCCAGCTCAGAGACACCGCCAGCTAGAGCCGCGCGCGGCGTCCACCCGGACTGCCGCTCCGGCAACCGTGCGTGCGTCGCGCACGGCCGCTCGGTCGCTTCCAAAATCTAAGCGCGCTGTGAACCGGCTCGGTCCCGGCCGAGCCCACAGGAGAGGAACGACCATGGAAATCATCGCCGCCGCAGCATTGATCGCGGTGGGCATCGTGGCCGGCGCCGTGGCCTACGCCCGCGCCGGAGGCCAAGCACCTCACGCTCGGTCAGCCCCGGGCGCTGCCGCCTCTGTACGTGGCGCTGCCGCCTCGGTCCCGGGCGCTGCCGCCTCTGTACGTGGCGCTGCCGCTCCGGTTCCGATCGCGTCCGCCGCGGGAGGCGCCCTCGCTGTCCCGCCGTCGCCGTCGGCGGGACTCGTGGACCCCGAGCTGGACTCGCCGCACCGGGCCGCCGCCCTCGCCCGACGCGAGGAGGCGGTCGCTCAGCGGGAGGCTGAGCTCCGCCACGAGCGCACCGGACTGGCCGAGAGCCGCGGTGAAGTGCTCCGAGAACTCGAGCGGATCTCCGGCATCCCCGCGGCCCGGGCCAAGCAGCTGCTGCTCAAGGAGGTCGAGGACCAGGCGCGCCATGACGCTGCCCGGCGCCTGCGCCAGATCGAGGAGGAGACCAAGCGCGAAGCCGAGCGCCGAGTACGCAACATTCTCTCGGTGTGTATGCAGAGGCTTGCCGCGGGTCACGCCGCCGAGACGACGGTGTCGGTGGTTCAGCTGTCCACTGACGACATGAAGGGGAGGATCATCGGCCGGGAAGGCCGCAACATCAGGGCGCTCGAGAACCTCACCGGGGTCGACTTCATCATCGACGACACCCCGGGCGCCGTAGTGCTGTCCGGCTTCGATGGCGTCCGCCGGGAGATCGCGCGGATGACCCTGGAGAAGCTCCTGCAGGACGGACGAATCCATCCGGCACGAATCGAGGAGATGTACTACCAGGCGAAGTCCGAGCTGGAGACTCACATCATCGAGCTGGGCGAAGAGGGCGTTTTCGAGGCGGGGGTGCAGAGCCTGCACCCGGAGCTGGTGAAGCTGCTCGGGCGGCTACGGTTTCGGACCAGCTACGGACAGAACGTTCTGGCGCACTCGATCGAGGTCTCCCGGCTGGCGACGATGATGGCGCAGGAGCTCGGCGCTGGTGCCACCACCGCCCGCCGGGCCGCGCTGCTGCACGACATCGGCAAGGCGGTCACCCACGAGATCGAAGGACCGCATGCGCTGGTCGGCGGTGAGCTGGCCCGCAAGTACGGTGAATCGGAGTCCGTGGCCCACGCGATGGAGGCCCACCACAACGAGGTCGAGCCGCAGACGATCGAGGCGGTGGTCGTGCAGGCGGCCGATGCTCTGTCCGGTGCCCGCCCCGGCGCCCGCGGCGAGTCCCTCGAGCAGTACGTCAAGCGGCTGCGTGACCTGGAGCAGATCGCCACCCGGCATCGGGGCGTGGACAAGGTCTACGCCATGCAGGCCGGCCGTGAGATCAGGGTGATGGTCGCCCCCGGCGACGTCGACGACGACGAGGCCACGCTCCTCTCCCACGAGATCGCGCGGGAGATCGAGAAGGAGCTCGAGTACCCGGGGCAGATCAAGGTGACCGTGATCCGCGAGTCCCGCGCGGTGGAGTACGCGCGCTAGCAGCGGCGATGCGAGCGCTGATCCTGGTGATCGAGGACGAGCCCGGCATCGTCGACTTTCTCGAGCGGGGGCTGCGCGGCCAGGGGCTCGACGTCATCTCGAGCCCGGACGGGATCTCCGGCGCTGAGGCCGCCACCACCCGTCCCGTCGACCTGGTCGTGCTCGACATGATGCTCCCGGGAGCCAGCGGCCTGCAGGTGCTCGCCCGATTGCGCCAGCACAAGCCGGCGCTGCCGGTGATCGCCCTGACCGCGCTGGGCGAGGTCGATGATCGGGTGCGGGGGCTCGATGCCGGGGCCGTCGATTACTTGACGAAGCCGTTCTCGCTCAGCGAGCTGGTGGCGCGGATCAGAGCGCAGCTGCGCGCCTCCGCGCACGCGCCGGCTACGCAATTGCGCAGCGGTGACATCGAGCTGGATCTGATCAGTCGGCAGGTGCGACGGCGGGGCGAGGATGTTCGCCTGTCAACGACCGAGTTCGAGCTGCTGTCCTACCTTGTGCGCCACCGCGGACGAGTGCTGAGTCGCGACCAGATTCTCCGCGCGGTGTGGGGCTACGAGTACGACCCGGGAACCAACGTGGTCGACGTATACGTTGGCTACCTGCGCCGCAAGCTGACGGTGAACGGCGACCGGCCGCCGATCGCCACCGTCCGCTCGGTCGGCTACCGGCTCGATGGCGGCCCCACGGCTACCTAGCGGCCTGCCGGCCGGCCTACGTTGGCGTCTGACGGCGTGGGTCGCAGGGATCCTGCTGATTTCGGCCACGGTCGTGTTCACCGTCGTGTACCTCAGCACCGGCGCCCAGATCCGCAGCCAGATCGAGCGTGACGTCGCCGCTCATAGCGCGCAGCTCGCCCAGGCGCTCGAGCCTGTCGAGGGGGCAGGCCCGGGGGCGGTCGCGGCTCGGGCGAGGGCCTACCTGAACGCCCAACCCTACACCGGCACCTCGACGCTGCTATTCGTGATCGTGCCCGGTACCGCGATCGTCAGCAACCATCCCGAGCTGTTCGGCTATACGCACGCCGAGGTGGGGGAGAGCGCCGCCGAGCAAGCTGAGGAGAATTTCCGCGGCCGGCTCCTGCGCCGGCCCCGGCCCGGCTACGTCAACGCCTCGATCGCCGATGTCGGGCGCGTCCGCGTGCTCGAGCGCTCGCTGGGCAGCGGCGGCGGCGTCGTGGTCGGAGCCGGCGAGCCGTTGGCGCTGGTGGCGCGGGCGCAGCACAGCGTCGCGCGCGCATTCGCGCTGGCGGGCGCGATGACCCTGGTCCTGGCGCTCATCGCCTCCTACCTGGCCGGGGCCAGGGTGAGTGCTCCGCTGCGGCGTATGTCGGCGGTCGCACGCAGGATCGACGCCGGCGAGTTGGCTCCGAGAATGGCTCCGCCGTCGGGCAGCGGAACTGAGGTCCGAGTGCTGGCGGAGGCGTTCAACCACATGCTCGATCGCCTCCAGGAGGCATTCGCCGGCCAGCGGGCATTCATCGCCGATGCTTCCCACGAGCTCCGTACGCCGCTGACGGTGATGCGCGGGCAGCTGGAGGTCCTCGCCGCCGACCGAGCCCCGGCGGCCTCCGAGGTGCGCCGGGTGGAGCGCCTGCTGCAGGCTGAGATCGCGCGCGTCAGCCGGCTGGTGGACGATCTGCTGCTACTGGCCCAGGCCGATCAGGGGGAGTTCCTGCGGCTGCAGCCGATCGACCTGCACCCGTTCGTCGCCGAGCTGTGGGATGGAGTCAGCCTAACCGCCCAGCGCCGCTTCGAGCTTGGGGAGGTCCCGGACGGCCGGCTGCTCGCCGACCCCGACCGGCTCGCCCAGGCGCTGCGCAACCTCGCCCGCAACGCGATCGAGCACACCGCTCCCGAACACGGCCTGGTGGCGCTGGAGGTGCGGTGCGGGCAGGGCGACGAATTGCTGTTCACCGTCCGCGACGACGGCCCCGGAATCGTCCCCGAGGAGCGAGAGCGGGTGTTCGAGCGCTTCCATCGCACCGATCCCGCGCGCAGCCGGGCCGGCGGCGGCGCCGGACTGGGCCTGGCCATCGTGCGGGCGATCGTGCAGGCGCACGGGGGGCAGGTATGCGTCCGCGGGAGCGAGGATGGGCGGGGGACGAGGCTGGAGCTGCGGCTTCCGGGTTTCGTTCCCGCATGAGCGGCGCTGAGTCGCGCGCTAAGCGGTCCTTGCCGCCGCTACTCTTGATCGCGCGACGATGAAGCATTGCCACCTTACGACATGCGTCCCGCCATCGACCCAGAGATCCATGAACTGCTGGACCGCCATCCGAAGGTAGCCTCATTTCTCACCAGGGTGGACACCACCCGAGCACGATGGGGGATACCGCGTCCGATGTCGCGGTCGCGATATACGGTGCAAGCGGCCCGCGATGAGTGGGAAGCTGGCGTTTGGGATTACCTGTCCGGCATCGGAGAGTTGAGCCGTTACGGCGTCTTGGCGGCGTATGCGCAGCACTTTGGTGGCCCGTCCGCGTCGATCCTCGACCTCGGGTGTGGCGAGGGCCTGCTCCGCGGACACGTCGAGCCGTTCGCGAACTACGTCGGTGTCGATGTGGCCACGGCTGCTATCTGGCCCAGCCTGGAAAGTGTCGGCGCCGTCGCCTCCGTTGTCCACGACGGTCACCTCATCGATTCCAATACTGGTGCTGAATCTCCGCACCGCGGTGGTCGGCGCAGTTGAAGTGCCTACGCCTTGGTCCGGTCCCGTAACGCCCACACATGTCACCGAACCAGAAACGGGGAAAGAATAGGGAGCGACCTCGTAGTTCACAAAGCCAGGCCCCGGCCCCGTAGCGCAGGTGCTGCTCGAGCACGGCGCGATGATGTCGATGCTGGCAAAGGCACCGTCGCCTGTGTTTCCCGTCACAGCCACCGTATCGAGCGGGACCGCGGCCGACGCTCCTGGCGCAACCACCAACCCCATGAACGCAAGCCCCAACGCAATCAGTAGCGGTCGCAACGATCTACGACGACGCAAGCTGGACATTTTGATCCTCCTTCGCCCGCGCTATGCGAAGGCACTTCGGGCGGCACCTTGTGCGCCGTGCCGCCGGGTTTCCCGATCCTCGACGGGAGAAGGTCTCTCGGGTAGCGCGCGCCGGCCAGCGCCGGTCACACTCGCCGGTAACCGGCTCCAAGCCGAGGGCGAGCCGTCAAGGCATTCAGAAAGCAAACCAGATTGCGGCGAGTCCACACACCGCTAGCCTTGCCAGCGATGAGGCGGTACCACGTCACCACGCGCTTCCGCAAGTGCACATAGACGATTAGGCCGCCTTGCGCCCGTTGCCAGATCGGATCAGCAGGTGCGGTCGCGACTCCGGGTTTGTGAGCATTGACAGGTTCTGCCGCTGGGCGTAGGGTGGCGGTGAATTCGTGTTGCCCGGCCGGCACGATCCGAGGAGAGATTCCAACGCACGCAGACCTCCCGCTCGCCCGCTCCGCGGGCTTGATCGTCGAGGAGCTTGATGGGGGACTGCTGATATACGACGGGACGAGCAATCTGGCGCATGCGCTGGACGCTGAGGCGGCGGCGGTTTGGCGGGCCTGCGACGGGCGTCTCGACATCCAGGCCCTGGTCGCGCGTTGCTCGGTGGACGCCGGGCGGGTGGGGGAACGCTGGCTCGCCTGAGTGAGCTCGGGCTGCTGGAGGCGCCGGCGGGCGGCCAGGAGGGGGAGACGCGCCGGGTGGCGCTGCGCAAGATGGCGGTGGCGAGCGCGGGGATCGTGGGGCTGCCCGCGATTAGCTCGGTTCTCGTTCCGGCGGCGGCGCAGGCGGCCTCGGTGCTGGGGCCGTCGGTGGTGTACGACACGCCGGGGGTTTACACGTGGAGGGTGCCCGACGGCGTGACCACGGCCCAGTTCGACGTCTACGGCGCCCAGGGCGGCGCCGGCCGTGGGTTGTCGCTCGGACCGCCGGGCGGTCGGGGCGCCTATGTTCGCGCCGCATTGTCGGTGACCCCGGGCGAATCCTTGACCATCACGGTGGGCGGGCGCGGAGGCGATGCCTCTACGACAGGCGACGGTGGTGCCGGGGGAAGCGATGGTGGGGGTGACGGGGGCAACGGTTACGGGGGCGCGAGCATAGGCGAAGGAGGCGGGGGAGGCGGTGGTGCCTCGGAAGTGCGCAGCGGCCCCGGCCTGGCCACCCGGCTGCTCGTCGCCGGCGGCGGGGGTGGCCACGGGAGCGGCATCCGCGGAGGCTACTATTCGGCTGGCGGCGCCGGCGGCCTTGAGGGGACCAACGGTCAGCCCGGTTCGTGCGACAGACTGACCGGGCCGTGCCCTCCCCAGGCGGGCGGCGGCGGCGCAACCACTACCGGCCCAGGGGCCGGGAGTGGGAACGGCACCTCCGGCGACCCAGGCGTCGGCGGCACCGGAGGTTCGAACACGGGGTTTGGGGGCGCCCCAATTGAGTTCGGAACCGGCGGCGGGGGCGGAGGTGGAGGCTGGTTCGGAGGTGGCGGCGGCGCATCCGGTGGGGAGGGGAACACCGACTACGACCTGGCGACCGGCGGTGGCGGCGGCTCCAGCTACATCACCCCCAGCGCCCTCTGCTCAGCTCCGGTACAAGCGGACGTCCAGAGCGGCAACGGCCTGGTGGAGATCACGTACAACGCGACCTGCTGACCGCCCGGCGGACGCCCGGCGCTCAGGGCGCGAGCTCAGCGCTGACGATCCGGCGCTGCGCCTCGGGAGACGCGACTGGTTGCCTTCACGACCCCTGCTTTGGCTGACGCAGACGATGCCGACGGTGCGGTCCCGCCGGGGCTGGCATGATTGCCGACGAGCGGGAGTCTCCAGACATGCAGAAGCGCTACCACCTCACCACCTTCGGCTGTCAAATGAACGAGCACGACTCCGAGCGGATGAAGGGCATGCTCGAGTCGCTGGGCTACGACGAGGCTGCCAGGCGCGAGGATGCGGATTTGATCCTGTTCAACACCTGCTCGATTCGTGAGAACGCCGACAACCGCTTCACCGCGCACCTGGGTCAGGCCAAGCGCCTTAAGCGCCAGCGGCCCGACCGGATCGTGGGAGTGGGGGGGTGCTGGGCGCAATCGGTCAAGGACGAGGTGTTCGCCCGCTTTCCCTTCGTCGACGTGGCCTTCGGGCCGGGGCAGGTGCACAAGCTGGCGGAGTTCCTGACCAGCGATTCGCTCACCGCCCAGGGCTTCTTCGAGTTCGAGGGCTTCACCGGGCATCTCCCAGCTAAGCGGGCGCGCGAGTTCCAGGCCTGGGTTCAGATCAGCGTCGGCTGCAACTGCGTCTGCTCCTACTGCATCGTCCCCTCCACTCGCGGACGCGAGGTCAGTCGGAGACCGACGGAACTCGTGCTGGAGGTGGCCGAGCTGGCCCGGCAGGGCGTGCGTGAGGTCACGCTGCTGGGCCAGAACGTCAACGCCTACGGGCGCGATCTGCCACGCCAGCAGCGACTCACCTTCGCCGGCCTGCTGGCGCAGCTGGATGGCATCGAGGGCATCGATCGCATCCGCTACACGAGCCCCCACCCCAAGGACATGCGCGAGGACGTGATCCGTGCCCACGCCGAGCTCGGTTCGGTGTGCGAGCACATCCATCTGCCGCTGCAGTCGGGCTCGACGGAGGTGCTCAAGCGAATGCGCCGCACCTACACCCGCGAACGCTACCTGGATCGAGTTGCGCAGATCCGCGAGCACCTGCCCGACTGCGCTCTGACCACCGACGTCATCGTCGGCTTCCCCGGTGAGACCGAGCGTGACTTCGAGCAGACGCTGCAGCTCGTCGACGAGGTTGCCTACGACGGAGCGTTCACCTTCGTCTACTCGCCGCGCCGGGGAACCGAAGCCGCGACCCTTCCTGACCCGGTGCCTCACGAGGTCAAGGTGGCGCGCATGGAACGCTTGGTGGAGGTCGTCCAGCGGCGTGCCGGTGAGCGGGCGCAGCGGTTCGTGGGGCGCGTACTGCCGGTGCTGGTGGAAGGACCCTCACGCACCGATCCGAGCCGCCTCCGTGGCCGCACCCGCCACAACAAGGTCGTCAACTTCGAGGGTGTGGCCGCGATCGGGGAGCTGGCCGACGTGGAGGTCGTGGGCGCCACCAGCCAAACGCTCACCGGGCTGCAGTCGCTGCTGGCCCCCACGGCGCGCTGAGTTGCGACCACAGGCGTGCCCACCGAGCCCGAGGGGTAGCTGATTTTCACACCAGGGAGAGAAAGGAGCGGGAATGGCCTACAGACTTGAGCCCGAGGAGAGCGTGCCGGAGTCGCTCGCTCGGTGTGCCGGGGAGCAGCTCGACCGCGCGGTGCGGGAGCTGGAGGAGCGAATCGACTCAGAGCCCATTGGCGCTGTGCACACCGCCCGCAAGGCGCTCAAGAAGGAGCGGGCGCTGCTGCGACTGGCGCGGGGGACGCTGCCGCGCAAGCAGCGCGAGCGGGAGAACGCGGCCCTACGGGAGGCGGCCCGCAGCCTCTCGGGAGCACGCGACGCCGATGTGATGATCCAAACCCTCGATCAGCTCTCCGAGCGCTACGCCGGACAGCTGCCGGAGAGCACGTTCGACGCTTTTCGCCAGCGGCTAGATCGTCAGCGTCGATCAGAGCGTGAGCGCTTGGCCGGCGCTTCGGCAGCTGCGGCGGCGGCGGATGATCTTCGCGCAGTGCGGACGCGCGTAGATGACTGGAAGCTCGAGCGCGGCGGCTGGCGCACCTTGGAGGGCGGGCTGGTCAGGAGCTACGGCCGCGGGCGCAGGGCCTTCGTCGACGCTCGATCCGAGCCGTCGCTGGAGAACCTGCACCAGTGGCGCAAGCGCGTCAAGGACCTGTGGTACCAGCTCCGGTTGCTGGCGCCGGTTGGTGGCCCCACCGTGCGCGGGCAGGTGAAGGAGGCCCATCGCCTGGCCGACCTGCTCGGCGACGACCACGATCTCGGGGTGCTGAGGCAGACGATCCTGCGCCTCGCGCCCGATCTGGCCGTAGATCACGACGCGCTCATCGGCCTCGTGGATCATCGTCGTGAGCAACTTCAGACCGAGGCCCGCTACGTCGGCGAGCGACTCTACGCCGAGACGCCGAAGGCTTTCGGCCGGCGGATTGCCCGCTGCTGGAACGCCGGGCGGGCCCAGGCGCGCGCGGCGCAGTCACAGCCGCCACGATCCCTCGCCGAGGTCACGCACAGCGGCAGCGGCGCCTGAGGAAAGACACGCGGCGGCAACAATTCGGCAACACCCTCGCGCCACGGTGGCAGGAGAATCACGCTTGTTCCCCGCACGGGGCGGCTGTGCCGGAGACGGTGCAGCTCGCAGCGGCCTCGCCGGACGCCATCCTCCTCCGGCGTCCGGCGGGTGCCGTCTGCGCCGATGCGTCTGTCCGCAACCTATGCGAACATGCGTTCGATGCGATGGAGCAACCTTAGCCTGGAGGAAGAGGAGCGCGCGCGCCTTCCCGGCTATCGGGATGGAGCGATCGTGCGGCATTTCGAGGCGCCGGATGCGGTTCGGACCAGGTTCTACGAGGTACGGGCGAAGTCGATCCTCAACCGCGTGCCCGATGCCTCGGCGATGCCGTTCCGGTGGACGATCAATCCGTATCGCGGCTGCACGCATGCCTGTGCCTACTGCTTCGCCCGCCCCACCCACAAGTACCTCGATTTCGACGCCGGACGTGACTTCGAACGAGAGATCGTGGTCAAGGTCAACGCGCCCGAGCTGCTGCGCGCGGAGCTGGCCCGCCCTTCGTGGCGGGGAGAGCACGTCGCGCTTGGCACCAACACGGATCCTTACCAGTGGGTGGAGGGCAGGTACAGGCTGATGCCGGGGCTGTGGGCGGCGCTGCGCGATGCCGGCAACCCGTGCTCGATCCTGACCAAGTCGCCGCTACTGCTGCGGGATCTGCCGCTGATGCGAGAGCTTTCGCAATGCACTGATTTCAGCGCCGCGCTGTCGGTACCGACGCTCGACGAGCGAGCCTGGCGCGCGACCGAGCCGCACACGCCGAACCCGCGAGCGCGGCTGGAGGCGGTCAGGGAGCTGAGCGCCGCCGGGATCACCACCGGCGTCCTCGTGGCGCCGCTGATGCCGGGGATCAACGATCAGCCCGAGCAGGTAGCCCGGATTCTGGAGCTGGCCACCGAGGCCGGCGCCTCCTACGTGAGCGGCATCGCCCTGCACCTCCGAAGCGAGGTCCGCGGTCTGTTCTTCGAATGGCTGCGCCAGCACCGGCCCGAGCTCGTGAGCCACTACGAGCAGCTCTACCGGCGCGGCGCCTATGCCGAGCCGACGGAGCGAAAGCGGCTGGCGGGACTGGTTCGCGGTCCGGATCTGCCCCCCGGAGAGCGGATGCGTGGCGCCACGACCACGGTGGAGGGTGACCGCGAGGTCACGACGGCGGTGACAGCTGACCGATCACCACCCAGGCTCCAGCCACGCCTATTCTGAGGGAATCTTCGCGCCCAGTTGCTGAAACCCAAGCCTGGCGGCGGTGGTAGGTAGTACGAGCGAAACTACGAGCCACGGCTAAAAGCCGCATGAGACGCAGGCCGGTAGCCACATGAGACCCAAGCTGAAAACCAAGCGGGACCTCTACCTGGAGCGGATGTTCGAAACCCGCAGCGAGGCCTGGGAGCGAGTCGGCCTAGCCGCCAGCGTCAGCCAACGTGCGCTGCGGCGTGCCCAGCGCGAGCTCGCCCTGCTGCTGCCGCTGCTGATCGCTGTCTATGTCGCCTACAGCCATCGCAACCAGCTGCTCGGTCGGAGCACCGCCGATCAGTGGCTCACGCCGATCCGAATCGCCACCGTGATCCTGCTGCTGGCGCTCGGTTGGGCGCTCGCGCGTGATGTCGGACGCGCCGCCGCACCGACCTTCTTCCGGCGCATGGACCCGGCAACGGCGGGCACGGTCGGTTTCCTGATCCGACTCGTGACCCTGGCCATCACCCTGCTGATCTCGCTCGACGTGGCCGGCATCTCGCCGCAGACGGTCGCCCTCGGTGGCGCGTTCACCGCCGTCATCTTCGGTCTTGCCGCCCAGCAGACGCTTGGCAACCTGATCGCCGGGATGGTCTTGCTGAGCGCCCGCCCGTTCCGAGTGGGGGAGCGAGTGCGCCTGCAGGCGGGCGCCGTCGGGGGCACAATCGAGGGCGTGGTCAGCTCGCTGGGCCTGCTTTACACCACGCTGGCCAGGGGGGAGGATCGTATCCAGATCCCCAACAACGTCGTCCTCAGTGCCGCGGTGGTGCCGCTGCGCGAACCGGACTCAGTCGACGTCCGCGTGTGCCTGCGCTCCGGGATCAGGCCAAGCCACGTGCAGCAGATCCTGGACGACCAGATCACGACACCGACCCGAAGCGCGGCCAAGGTGCTGCTGGAGGAGCTCGCCGGCGATGACCTGGTGGTCCGGATTCAGGCGACGCCTGAGCGCGCCACCGACGGCGCGCGGCTGGCCGATGAGATCATCGCCGCGCTGGCCACGGTCACCAGCGAGCACGCGCTCGAGCGCGAGTAGTCCCGGTCCTAAGGGAGCTTGTCGAGCTGCCCGGCGGCGAGGTCGCGGGCGGTCTGATCGCTCCCCAGCCGGCGGCTGACCATCGCGGCCACGTGCGGCGCGAGGGAGGCAAAGGCGGCGCCGGCGCGTAGGCCGGCGGGCGCAACTTCGATCTCGGCCCGGTTTCGCTCCACCGCGCGCACGACAGCGGCGGCCACATCCGCGGGCGAGCGAGTGCCGACACCGCGCGGCAGCTCGATGCCGGCATCAGCGAACATCCCGGCGTCGCGGATGAAACCGGGCAGCACCACCGATACGCCGACGCCGTAGGGAGCCAGATCCTGGCGCGTCCCCAGGGCGAAGCCGCGCAAGCCGAACTTGGTGGCGGAGTAGATGGAGGACGCGGGCGTGGCCGCCTTGCCCGCGAGCGAGGAGATGAACACCAGGTGCCCACGTCCCCGCTCGATCATCCCCGGCGCCACGGCTCGGGCCAGCGCCATCGGCGCCCGCAGGTTGACCTCCAGCATCCGGTCGATCTGTTCCTGAGTCAGCTCGGTCAGCAGGCCGCTCGCCGGCAGAGCGGCGTTGGCCACGAGCACATCGAGATCGCCGGCCTGACGCACGAGCCGCGCCACATCCTCGCGCACCGCCAGATCGCCGATCACCGCCTGGCCGCCGAGCTCGGTGGCCAGCGGTTCCAGCACCTCGCCCCGCCGGCCGCTGAGGATCAGCGTCGCCCCGTGCGCGGCCAAGGCGCGGGCGATGGCATGGCCGATGCCCCCGGTGGCACCGGTGACCAGCACCCGGCCACTCAGCAGCTGGTTGTCACTCATGCGCGGGGGGAGTCTACCTCCCGCGATACTGGCGCTATGGCCCGGGAGGAGGTGATCGCGCTGTTCGGCCCCACCGGAGTCGGCAAGACCGCGGTTGCGATCGCCCTGGCAGCTCGGCTGCGGGAGCTGGGGGAGGCGCCGGTGGCAATCTCCGCCGACGCGCTCCAGGTCTATCAGGGCCTGGAGATCCTGACCGGGGCGGCCCGGGCCAGCGAGCGCGCGCAGCTGGAGCACCGGCTGCTCTCGTTCCTCCCCGTCGACGCCGCCTTCAGCGCCGGGCAGTACGCCGAGCTCGCACATGCCGAGATCGACGGCCTGCTGGCCGAGGACCGGCGCCCGCTGGTGGTCGGCGGCACGGGGCTGTACCTGCGGGCAGCGCTGACTGACCTGAGCCTGCGCCCGCCGCCACCCGAGGGCGTACGCGAACGCTGGCTGGTCGAGCTCGAGCGCCGAGGCTCGGCGTCGCTGCACGGCGAGCTGGCCCGGCGGGCGCCGAGGGCGGCCGCGGAGATCGAGCCGGGAGATCGTCAGCGAGTGGTTCGCGCGCTGGAGCTGCATGACGCCGGGGAGCTGGAGCCGCCGTCCGACGAGTCCGAACTGTGGACCGCCTCGACCCGCCGGCCGACGCTGCTGATGGGACTGGTGATGGAGCGCGAGCGGCTCTACGAGACCATCAATGCTCGCGTGGAGGCGATGGTGGCGGCCGGAGCCCGTGAGGAGGTGCAACGGGCCAACGCCGCTGGTGCATCCGACACCGCCCGCAAGGCACTCGGGTTCAGCGAGCTCCTGACCGGTGACCTCGAGGCGATGAAGCGCCGGACGCGCAACCTTGCCCGTCGTCAGCTGACCTGGATGCGCAAGCTTGCCGATGTCAACGTGCTCGATGCCACCGGCGCCACCCCCGAGCAGCTCGCCGATCGGGGCCTGACGCTCTGGACTGGAAACGCACCTACGGCAAGGGCGTGAACGGATACATGATCGCCGCCGCGGCCACCACCAGGAACGCCCACACCGCAACCGAGCGGCGGTGGCGGCGGGCAAGCGGCACCACCACCAGCGCGGCGGCTGCGTACACACCGGGCATCACCACCACCATGTAGTACAGGTAGCTCGTGCGCTGCAGCAGCAGGCTGAGCGCGGCGAACGGCAGGAACGTCCCGATGAACCAGGCCAGCGCCAGCCGTGGTGCCTCGCCGCCGGGCCGAGCCCGGCCACGGACCAGGCTCCATCCGATCCAGGCCAGTGCCGGCAGCCCCGCCAGCAGGATCGGCGGGCTGATCATCCCGAGAAAGTGAACGGCCGGGTGATCGCCGGTCAGCCCAGGCGTCGGCTCCGCCGGATTGATGTTCAGGTAGACGATCGGCTTGAGGTCGAGCAGCCACGACCACGGGTAGGAGGCGATTCCACGCGGCCCGTGCGGGCTGACCTGCGCCGCCGCGTAGCTGAGCATGTGCGCGAGGTGGCCCAGCGCCCCGCCGCCGACGAGGCGACCGGTCTGCGGGTCATACGGCGGTGCCACCAGGTCAAGCGCCTGCAGCAACCCCAGCCCGACCACCACAGTTGCCGCGGCCATTCCCGCCAGCGACCGCAGCGCCGCACGGCGATCCGCGACGCCCAAAGCGCCGACCCTCAGCAGCTCCAGCACCGCCACCACTGCCAGCGCATACGGCGCCACCAGCTTCACGCACGCCCCGACGCCGAGTACCGCGCCGGCGACCAGCCAGCGGCCGCGCAGGTACAGCGCCACCGACCAGACCATCGCCGCCAGCACGTAAGCATCGAGCGTCGCTATCCGGCCGTGGACGATCATCAGGTTGTCGGCCGCCATCAGCGTCGCCGCCACCGTCGCCGTCACCTTGCCGCCACCCGCGGCGCCGACCAAGGCGAACATGCCGAGGATCGCCAGCGTCCCGGCGAGGATGCTCCCGAGCCGCCACGCCAGCGGCCCGTCACCCAGCACCTCGATCCCCGCCGCGATCACCAGCTTGACCAGCTGCGGATGCTCGGAGTTGGGGTCATCGCCGCTCGGCGCGGTGGCGTACTGCTGGCCGGGCAGCGGCCTGAGGCCGGCGATCACCCGCGCCGCGGGAACGTAGTAGCTCTCATCGAAGACCAGAAGGTGATCAGCGACTGACCGACAGGGGCTGTGGCAGGGCTGCTCGATCCAGGCCGTTCGTATCAGCAGCGAGACCACGATCACCCCGATCAGCAGCCCGGTGGAGCCCGAGATGGTGCGGAGGCGATCGGCCATGCTGGCGCGACGGTACCTACACTGCTGCCGCGTGAACTTCGAGAAGTGGCACGCCCTCGGGAATGACTACGTGATCGTGGACGCGCGGGATCTCCCCTTCGAGCTGACTGCGACCCGGATCCGGGCCATCTGCGCACCGCACACCGGCGTGTTCGCTGACGGGATCCTGCTGCTCTCAGAGTCCGGCCGTCCCGGGGTGGTGGCGCGGCTGCGGATCTTCAATCCCGACGGCTCGGAGTCGGAACTCTCCGGTAACGGCGCCCGTGAGGCAGTCATGTATCTGCGCCGGCACGGATGGAGCGGCCGGGACGAGTTCTCGATCGCCACCGCCGCGGGCGCGATCCAGGCTCGGATCACCTCCCCGTGCACGTGCACGATGGCCCTCGGCACCGCGCGCACCCACAGCGACGACTACCCGGCTGGAACCCCCGACGGCCGGGCCAAGCTTACCGCCGCCGGACGCAGCTGGTCCTTCCAGCACGTGCAGGTGGGCAATCCTCAGTGTGCGATCGCCGTCGGTGACGAGGGTGAGCTCGCGGCGCTGCAGTTGCCGGCGCTCGGCCCGCAGATCGAGCACCACGAGCTGTTCCCCCACCGCACCAACGTCTCCTGGTTCGCTGAGACCGGACCCGGGCGGATCCGGGCGCGCATCTTCGAGCGAGGGGTCGGCGAGACCTCGGCCAGCGGCACCGGGGCCACCGGCGCCGCCGTCGCCTACGTGCTGGCGGGCGGAAGCTCGCCGGTCACGGTGCAACTCGACGGCGGCGAGCTGCAGGTCGAGGTCGGGGAGGACCTGAACGTCGACCTCACCGGCTGGGCGGTGCCCGTGTTCGCAGGGGCGCTGGC
Source organism: uncultured Solirubrobacterales bacterium (assembly GCA_963787535.1). Classification (GTDB taxonomy): domain Bacteria; phylum Actinomycetota; class Thermoleophilia; order Solirubrobacterales; family Solirubrobacteraceae; genus Palsa-465. Next base: position 73,260 of record CAWBDB010000005.1, on the reverse strand, counting down.
CGATGAGTTCCTGAAGGAGCTGCATGCGACCGAGTAGCCGCCTGGAGCGGATCCCGCCGTACTTGTTCGCGGAGCTGGAGCGCAAGATCGTGGCCAAGCGAGCGCAGGGGATCGACGTCATCAGCCTCGGAATCGGTGATCCCGATACGCCGACCTACGCCCCGATCGTCGAAGCCGCCCAGCAGGCAGTGGCGGATCCCGGCACCCATCGATATCCCACCAACCGCGGCCGAGCCGAGTTCCGTGAGGCGGTGGCGGCCTTCTACGCCCGCCGCTTCGGCGTCGAGCTGGACCCGGAAAGCGAGGTGATGCCGGCGATCGGGGCCAAGGAGTGCATCTTCAACCTCAACCTGGCCTTCCTGGACGCCGGTGAGGCGGCGCTGGCTGCCGACCCCGGCTATCCGGTGTACAGCGGCGGTCCCATTCTCGCCGGGGGCGAGCCGGTGGGGATGCCACTGGTCCCCGAGCTCGGCTTCGTCCCTGATCTGGGGGCGATCGCGCTCGGCGATCTCCGCGCTGCCCGGCTGATGTTCTTCAACTACCCCAACAACCCCACCGGGGCGATCGTCCCCGACGGCTTCTTCGAGGCCGTGGTGGCGCTGGCCGGCGAGCACGAGATCCTGGCCGTGCACGACAATGCCTACAGCGAGACGACCTACGACGGCTACGTGGCTCCGTCGTTCCTGGCCACCCCGGGGGCCAAGGACGTCGGCGTCGAGGTGTTCTCGCTGTCCAAGGGCTACAACATGACCGGCTGGCGCTGCGCGGCGATTGTCGGCAACGCTGAGGCGATCTCACATTACTGGCAGCTGAAGTCGAACATCGACTCCGGTCTGTTCGAGGCCATCCAGCTCGCCGGCGCGGCGGCCCTGGGTCCCGGCGTCGACGGGCAGGTCGAGGCGATGAACGAGATCTACCAGCGCCGGCGCGACCTGGTCTGTGACGCCCTCGCCCAGGCGGGCGTGCGGGTCACGCCGCCGAAGGGGACGATCTACGTGTGGGCCCCGGTGCCTGCGGGCTTTGAATCCGCGGCGGCCTACTGCGAGCACGTGCTCGAGCAGGCTGCGGTCGTGATCTCCCCGGGCGGCGCCTACGGCCCGAGCGGCGAGGGGTTCTTCCGGATCTCGCTGACCACCCCTGACGATCGCCTGCTGGAGGCCGTGGAACGTATCCGGAGGCTCGGATGAGCTGCGGTCTTGCCGCGCTGGGCCGCAGCTAACATCGACTATGTGCAGGTAGACACCAATGGGGCCGGACGAGCACGGCAGCGCGCCTATCTGATTGCGGCGGTGCCGGGGGAGCAGGAGGACTCGCTGGTCGAGTTGACCGAGCTGCTGCGCACCGCTGGCGTCGCGGCCGCCGGCGAGCTCGTGCAACGTCGCCAGCAGCCGCATCCGAACACCTACCTGGGCGCAGGGAAGCTGGCGGAGCTGAAGGCCGAGCTCGACCGCGCCGACGCCAACCTCGTCGCCTGCGACGACGAGCTCTCCCCGCGCCAGGAGCGCAACCTGGAATCGGCGCTCGGTGTTCCCGTGGTCGACCGGACCGCGATCATCCTCGACATCTTCGCCGCCCACGCGCACAGCGCCGACGGCAAGCTCCAGGTCGAGCTGGCGCAGCTGGAGTACAACCTCGCGCGGATGCGGGGTCTGTGGTCGCACCTGGAGCGGCTGGGCGGTGGTATCGGTACGCGCGGACCTGGCGAGACGCAGATCGAAACCGATCGGCGCCTGGCTCGAAGCCGGATCGCCGCCCTCAAGCGCAGGCTCGAGCAGGTCCGCTCCAGCCGGACGGTGATGCGCGCCGAGCGCGAGCGGGCAAAGCTGCCCTCGGTTGCGCTCGCCGGCTACACCAACGCCGGCAAGTCGACGCTCCTCAATGCCTTGACCGGCGCCGAGGCGGGAGTGCGCGACCGCCTCTTTCACACGCTCGATCCGACCACGCGCGTGCTGCGGGCGGGAGGCCGTGACTACCTCCTCACCGACACCGTCGGCTTCATTCGCAAGCTGCCCCACCAGCTGGTGGAGGCCTTCGGCGCGACGCTGCAGGAAACTCGGCTAACCGACCTGATTCTCCATGTCGTGGACGCTTCCGCCGTCGAGGAGGAGCTGGCCGAGATGATCCGGGCGGTGGAGGACGTGCTGGCGGAGATCGACGCCGAGCAGGCACCGCGGATTCTCCTGCTGGCCAAGGCCGATCTGGTTGATCCCCTCCGCCGGGCCGAGCTCACCCGCCGCCACCCTGATGCGGTGCTGGTCTCCGCCCACACCGGCGAGGGACTCGAGCAGGTCGTGGAGGCGATCGAGCGGGAGTTCGAGCGCAGGCTGCAGGAGGTGGAGCTGCTGATCCCCTACGGCGATGGAGGCAAGCTCGCGGAGCTGCACCACATCGCCGGCGACCTGCACCGCGAGGAGCTTCCGGACGGCGTCCATGTGCGCGCCCGGGTTCCCTCCGACGGTGGCCGCGCGCTTTCAGCCGTTTGCGCTCAGCTCGCGCCGGGCATGAGCAGCCTGCACGTTCGGCGCCTGGACCCGCGCGCGAAGCTACCCCGACGCGCCTATCCCGGCGACGCCGGACTCGATCTCTACGCCCTCGAGCCGGCGCTGCTGGCCCCTGGGGAGCGGCAGGCCGTCCGCACCGGGATCGCGGTCGAGATTTCGCCAGGCCAGGCGGGGCTGGTGCTTCCACGCTCGGGTCTGGCGCGCCGCCACGGGATCTCGCTGGTCAACGCTCCGGGGCTGATCGACGCCGGCTACCGGGGTGAGATCGAGGTGCTGCTGCTGAATGGCGACCGCGCCGCCAGTTTTGAGCTGGAGGCGGGCGATCGGCTTGCGCAGCTCGTGCTGGTCCGCGTCGAGATGCCGGCGGTGGCAGAGGTCGATGAGCTGGCCCTCTCACCCCGCGGCGCGGGAGGGTTTGGCTCCAGCGGCGAGTGACTACCACTCCGCCCCCGTCATCCGCCAGTGGCCCCGGCGAGCCCATGCTCTTGCAGGAACTGCTTGGCCACCGCGGCGGGAGTCTGGCCGTAGATGTCGACGCCGGCGTTCAGTCTCCGCATCACCGGCGTGCTCAGCAGAGCGTCGACGCGATCGATCGTGTCCGCAAACGCCGGCCCCTCGGCCGCGATCGCCCGGGCCGAGACCACGGGGACGACGTTGCCCCACCCGAACACCCGTAAGGGATCGCGCAGCAGCTTGTACCTGCCGCTGGCCAGCTGGCCGTCGGTGGTGCTGACATCGGCGGCCTGCACTTTGCCCTGGTCGAGGGCCTGGTACTGCGCCCCGACCGCCAGCGTCGCGAAGCTCACCGGCGCGAATCCGTATGCCTGCTGCAGGGCAGGGAGCCCGGCTGGATCCTGCTGGAACTGGGGTGGAGCACCGAGAGTCAGCGTCGCGGCGACCCGCCGCAGGTCAGGGAGCTCGTCGAGCTCGTTGGTCTCCGCGTAGGGTCGGGTGACGGCGATCGCGGTGGTGTCCGAGAATGGGGTGGGAGTGAGCAGCTGCAGCCCCTCAGCCTGTGCGTATCGCTGCCCAGCGAAGTAGGCCTCATGCTCGGTAGCGAACCGGCGGCCATCACCCGCTACCGAGGTGTTCCACACCGACAGATACTCGGGATAGACGTCGACGCGGCCGCTCTTGACCGCCGGGATCGTCACCTCGGTCGGCCCGATGTTGCGGTTCAGGAACACGTTGTATCCCCGCGCTTGCAGCGCCTGCTTGTACAGCTCGCCGAGCACGAACTGCTCGGTGAAGTTCTTGTCGCCGACCGTGATCTGCGGCTTGCCGGTCCCGGGGAGTGCGGCCGTCCCGGTGGCGGCGCTGCTAGTTCTCGCGGTCGCGGTCACGCTCGGCCCCGTGCTCGAGGAGGCAGACGGTGCGCCCCCAGAGCCGCACCCAGTGGCCCCCAGCGACAGGGCCGCGGCGCCGAGGAAGCCGACCACCACCCGCTCGGTCCAGCGCCGGCCGCAGGGCACGTTCACAGCCCTGCCGCTCGGCGCGCGTCGGCGTGCGCGGCCTCCTCGAGGGCGTCGTCGAGGCCCGTCAGCGGCGCTCCAAGGCCGAGCGCGGCCACGATCAGCCAGTCGGCCAGCCAGGCGTTCTTGGGCAACAGCGGGCCGTGCAGGTAGGTGCCGAGCACATTGCCCTGCCGCACCCCCTCAAGCCCGTCGGTGCCGTTGTTGCCGTGGCCGCGCAGGACCCGCCCCAGCGGTCGCGTGCCGGGGCCGAGGTGGGTGCGCCCACCATGGTTCTCAAAGCCGGCCAGAACCCGTCGTTGGCCTGGCTCCAGCTCGACCTCGACGGCCACGTTGCCGATCAGTCGCGGCCCCTGCTCACGGATCGTCTTCAGATCGACCAGGCCGACTCCCGGCAGGGTCTCATCGTCGAGCTGGTAAGAACGACCGAGCAGCTGGTAGCCCCCGCAGACGGCGAGTATCACTCCGCCCCGTGCGGCCACGGCGTGCAGCGAGTCCCGCTTCACCTGGGCCAGATCCAGCGCACACAGCTTTTGGTCTCGATCCTGGCCGCCGCCGATGTAGTACAGGTCGGCCGCCTCTGGATCGAGCTCCTCGCCGAGCCCGCTGGCCTGCAGCGAGAAGCCCAAGCCACGCCAGCGGCAGCGCTGCTCCAGCAGCAGCAGGTTGCCGCGGTCGGCGTAAATGTTCATCAAGTCGGGATAGAGCGCGCACACGCGCAGCTCGAGCCCTGTCTCACCCATCGAGCATCACCACCGTGCTGCCGACGTATTCGTCGGTGGACGGGATCGAAGCGCGCCCGGCCGGCCGCAGGCCCGCGCGCCTGGCCTCCTGCTCGAGCTGGCCGGCACTGACGGTATCGAGGTCGATGGCGTTCTCGCTGACTTCGTGGCTGCCCCCGGTGTCGACCACTTCTCGGCGGCGCTCCAGCCTGTAGCCACCCGCGCGGGACCTGACCGCCGTCGGCTGGCTGGAGTAGACGATCCCGTCGCGCTCGCAAAGGTCCGGCAGCGGCAGCGGCCATCCCGCGCGGGGCTCGAACGGCTCGAGCTCCTCGGAGATCGCCACTGCCACCAGCCCTCCGGGCCGCAGGTGAGCACGCGCGCAGGAGAGGAATCGCAACCGTCCTTGATCACCGCCCAGCAGCTGCACCGTCTGCATCGGAGCCAGGCACAGCGAGAATCGCTGCGGCAGCGTGAATTCCCGCGCGTCGGCAAGCACCGTCTGCACCGGCAGTCGCGCAGCCCGCCGACCCAGTTCAGCCAGCAGCTCGCGGTCAACGTCGAGCGCGCTGACGCGGTGGCCGGCGCGCGCCAGCTCCAGGGCGACCCGGCCGGTGCCCGCGCCGACGTCGAGCACCGGGCCGCCACGGGCGCGGGCCAGGGTTCGCCACAGCTCCAGATCCTCTCGATAGGAGCCGCATTCCAGGTCGTGCCAGATCACCTTCATGGTCCTCCACCTCGACCCGGCACCCAGAAGCGCTGGACATGCCCGCGGCCGGCCAGCTCCTCACGCAGCTCCAGCAGCGCGGTGTAGGTCGGCAGCGCGAACAGCCGCTGCCCCGGAGGCGTGGCCGCGACTGCCCCATCGAGGGCCTGCGAGAGGTCGGGCACGAGGACCAGCTGCTGGGGCGCGAGCCCCGCGTACTTTAGGCGCACCGCCAGCTCGGCCGCACGCGTGCCTGCGCAGGTGACGAGCCTGACCTTTCCCGCCAGCAGCTCGAAGTCGGCGTCCCACACCCACGACACGTCCCGCCCGTCGGCGATGCGGTCGTTGAGGACAGCCAGCAGATCGAGCTCACCCGGCTCGAGCACCAGCGTGCGCAGCACCTCGTTTGCCCCGGCCGGGTTCTTGATCAGCAAGATGGTCAGCTCTCGCCGGCCCACGCGCACCACCTCGGCCCGGCCGAAGGCGGCACTGCTCACCCGTAGTCCCTCCTGCACCACCGCCAGCGGCACCCCGAGCGCCAGGCACAGAGCCGCCGCCGCCAGCGCGTTGTAGACGTTGTAAAGACCCGGTAGCGGCAGCTCGATCCGTCTCGTCCCTGACGGGGTGACCAGCGCGAACGCTGCCGCCCGGGTGCCCTGCAGCTCGATCTCCTGCGCTCGCACCGACGGCTCGGGTCGCTGCCGACCGCAGTTCGGACAGCGATAGCGACCCAGATGGCCCAGGTACACGGTCTCGTACTCGTAAGGGGCGCCGCAGCGCCGGCAGTGCTTGGAGTCGGCGGCATGCTGCATTCGCCCCAGCGCCAGCGTCGGATCCTCCACGCCGTAGTAGGTCACGTCCGGGAAATCGCGCCCCAGGTCGGCGATCAGCGGGTCATCGGCGTTGAGGATCAGCCGCGCGGAAGACGGCAGAGAGGCGACCACCGCCGCCCACCGGTCGGCGATCGCCTCCAGTTCGCCATAGCGATCGAGCTGATCCCGGAACAGGTTTCCGAGCAGCACCGCCCGGGGCTGCAGCTCGGCACTCAGCCGATCAAGCCAGAACTCGTCGACCTCGAACAGCCCGAGCCGGCCCTCGATCCGGCCCCGGGGGCGCGCTGCTGCCAGCAGGGTCGAGGCAACGCCACCAGCCATGTTCGCGCCGGCGCGGTTGTGGACGATGCTCGTGCCCGCGCGCTCCATGATCGAGGCGATCATCGTCGCCGTTGTGGTCTTGCCGTTGGTGGCCGAGATCACCACCGAGCCGTCGTCCAGCCGGGAGGCGAGCTCGCGTGATCGCGTGCGGCTCCAGGCGCATCAGCACCTTTCCGGGCAGGCTTGTGCCACCGCCGCGCCCGGCGCGACGAGCCAGCTCTCCGACCGCTCGGGCGGCCGCGATCTTTGCGCTCAGCGGAGCACTCATCGCGGCACCATCGCGCGCACGCCACCGGGGATCGCGCTCACCGTCACCGGCAGCTGCGCGATTGGATCCCCGTCGGCGTACATCGTGAACGAGCGGTCGGCGATGATTCTCACCTGACGCGCGCGGAGCACGTGAACTTGAGGCTGGTGCACGTGGGACCCCTTGAACACTGTCGGCAGCAGCGCCAGGAACCGCAGCTTCGACACCGCACCGACGATCACCACGTCCAGCAGCCCGTCCTCGAGGGAGGCCTCGGGCGCGAGCAGCATCCCGCCGCCGTAGGCCTTGGAGTTGGCGGCGGCGACCGAGTAGCCGGTGAAGCTGCGGGGTTGACCCTGCTCCAAGATGACTTGGAACGTCGCCGGACGCCAGCGCGCCAGCGCCCGCAGGGCTCCGTAGGCATAGACCAGGTTGCCGCGTACGATCCTCGTCTCGTTGGCGATCCGATTGGCCTCGGAGTCAAAGCCGCAGCTGGCGATGCCGATGAACGTCCGGTCGTCCACCTGGCCCAGATCGAGCGCCCTCGCCGTCCCGCCGGCGAGCACCGCGCAGGCCGCCACCGGATCCAAGGGGATGCCCAGCACCCGGGCGAAGTCGTTGCCACGACCTCCAGGCAGGATGCCCAGCACACCGTCAAGGTCCTTGATCGCGCCGGCGACGGCGCCGACGAGTCCGTCGCCGCCGAACGCGACCGCGAGCTCTCCAGCGCCGGCGGCGGCGCGGCCGAGCTCACGGGCATGCTCGATGTCGCGGGTCAGGGTGATCGTGTGCTCGAGCTGCCGGTCGGCCAGCGCCGCACGGACCTGGGGCAGCAGCCGTCCCGCCCGTCCGCCCCCCGCGTGCGGGTTGACGATCAGAGCCAGCCTCAACGTGCCCACACCAATGCGTGCAGGTCCTCCGCGATGGCCACGGGCGCCGGATCCTCGGCCGCTCGGGCGTGCGCCTCCGAGCTCACGCCGCTGAGCACGATCGCCGCGTCCAAGCCGGCAGCCTCGGCGCCGGCCAAATCGGAGTCGAGCCGGTCGCCCACCACCAGTGCTCTCCCGGGGCCGAGCCGGTCCAGCGCGGTGAGGAACACCTGCGGATCGGGCTTGCCGACCACCCGAGCCATCCGCTCGGTGGCGTACTCCAGCGCGGCGACGATCGCGCCGGTGCCCGGCCACGGGCCGCCGTCGGTCGGGAAGGTGCGGTCCCGGCCCGCACCGATCATCTCCGCCCCCGCCAGCACCGCTTGAGTGGCAACGCGCAGCTCGTGAAAGCGCAGGTCGTCGTGGCCGGCGATCACCACCAGCTCGGCGCTCGTCTCCGCATCGGTGCCGTTGACGATTCGCTGACCGGAATCGCTGACGTGGCGGAAGATGGCCGCCGAGCCGATCACGTACGCGCTCGCCCGCCCCCGTTCAGCCAGCACGTGCTGGATCGCGCTGCCCACGCTCACCACATCCTCCAGCGCGGCCTGCACACCCAGCGCCCACAGCTTGCGCACGTACTCCTCGGGGGCGCGGCGACCATCGTTGGTGACGAAGGCGATCCCCTTTCCCGCTGCTCGCAGCGCCGAGATCGCCTCGGGCGCGCCCGAGACGACCTCGTCACCCAAGTACACGCAGCCGTCGAGGTCGAGGATCACGTGGTCGTAACCGGCCAGCAGGGGGGAGAGGGGGGCCACGGCCCGCCGATTATCGCGGGCGCAGCCGCTGCCACCGCGTCTGCGCGGTCCGTCTCCTCGCTTCCCGGATGCTAAGCCGCCGCCCTGTTGCGCTTCGGCGGAAGCGCCGCCACCGCTGTGCTTGCGCGGTGGAGGTGCTGCTCGACCGCGAGCTGAAGGGGGCGATCAGAACAGCGCGGCCTGCGGGTCGGGGATGGGCGGTGCCAGGCAATCGGGGCCGTCGTAGCGAGCGTCGTTGACGGCGATGGAGACCGGACGCAATGCGGTGCTGGAGGCGGAGAGTCCGGACAGCAGCTCGTAGAGCTGCGGGCGCGGCGTGCTGTGGTCAAGCCAGGGTGACTCTGCGTCAGGCGTGAGGATCACCGGCATCCGGTCGTGGAGGGGAGCGATCTTCGGATTGGCGGCGGTGGTGATGATCGTGCAGGTGCGCAACGCGGCGCCGCCGGGCCCATGCCAGCTCGACCACAGGCCCGCAAAGGCGAACGGTCGGCCGTCCTGCCGGGTGATGTGGAACGGCTGCTTGGCCCCACCGCTCGGTCGGTCGGGGCTGGGGTCGGTCGCAGCGCCCCGCCACTCGTAGAAGCCGTCGGCGGCGATCAGGCACCGGAAGCGCTCAAAGGCACGCCGGAAGGCCGGACGTTCCGCCGCGGTCTCGAGCCGGGCGTTGATCATCTTCAGACCGACGTCTGGCGTCTGCGCCCAGAATGGCACCAGCCCCCAGCGCAGCAGCTCGCCGCGGGGCTGGCCGTGGCGGTCGGTGGTGACCGCCAGCACGTCATCGCCGGGGGCGATGTTGAAGCGCTGGCGCACCGGCACCGAGTCGGCGATGGCAAACCGGGCCCGCACCTCAGCCGGGTTCGGCGCGGTGAGCGTATAGCGACCGCACATGCCGCGCTCGCACCTCAGCCCGAGCGGCCGGCGACCTGCTGGGCCCTATCGGCCTGCGCGCGTTTCTGCCGTCGTCGCCCGAAGTAGGCCAGGACGCCGAGCGCAATCGCCACCAGCACGAAGCCGTAGAAGATGCTGAGATCCAAAGCAATGCCGCCGAATGGCAGCGCCAGGAGGTTGACCAGCCCGAAGCCGATCGCCAGCACCAGGATGATCAGCACGATCACCAGCACGATGCCCCGCACCCGCGCCAGCGCACCCGCGCTCGCCGGTGGCGCCAGCAGTCCCATCAGCCGCAGGCCGCGGAGCTGACGCGAGCTCGGAGCCTCGACCCCGAGTCGCTCCGTAGCCCGCTTTAGATCTTCCGGCCGCCGCTCGGCCAGCGCTATCGAGGCGTCGGCCATCCGGCGCAGCTGGAGCCGCTCCTGGGGGCGGGCCGAGGCCAGGGCCCGCTGGAAGTGTGCTCGCGCTGCCTTGGCGTCATAACGCTCCGCGGCGCGGGCGCCCAAGATCGCCTGGGCCGCCGCCTTGAACTTGGTCTCGGCCTCGAGCTCCTCGTCGCTGCGCGACTCCATCTGCTGCATCGCTGCCAGCTGGCTGCGCTGTTCGACGCGCATCGTTCGCTGCTGCTTGGCCATCGCCCGTTGAGTCTAGAGCGCGGCTCAGCGCTGAGGCTTGGCCAGCTCAGGATCAGGCTTGACCAGGCTCAGGGCTCAGGCTTTGACCAGGCTCAGGACTGGGGCTTGACCACGTAGACGCGCCGAGCTGTCAGGTACTGCCCAGACTGCGACGGACTAGCGGGCGGCCGTCGGTAGACGTCGATGTGGTGGCCGGTGATCGCGCCGCCGGTGTCCTGCGCGACGAACCAGCCGCCGTAGCCATCATGCGCGTAGGCGGGGATGTAGACCCGGCTACCCAGCGGGATGACCCTCGGATCCACGGCGATCGACTGCAGAAAGCGCAGCGGCAGCGAGGGTCCGGCGGCGAAGCTGACGCGTCGCAGCGGCACGTAGCGGCTTCCGGTGCCTGCGCTCCAGCCGCCAGCCTGCAGCGGGAATGTCACCCCGCCCGCGCGATTGCGCCAGTAGCCGCCCGCCCGCCAGTAGGGGGCTCCCGCCGACCAGCCGTCTGAGGCAGCCGTGGGCGCGCCCGAGGCGGTCACCCAGCCGCCGTCGCCGAGCGAGTCGATGTGGTACATCCGGCCATCGAGGCCAAGCCCTTCGCCCTCCATGGACACACCGGTGGCGGAGTAGAGCCAGTCGATCCTGTGCTTGCCGCTCAATCCCGGCGCGGACACGAGCCGACCCCGGAACCACGACTCCGGTGCGGGCCAGTACTCGGTGATTGTCACCTGCCCCAACCAGCTCCCGCCGGTGCGTTTGCTGGGAGGTGCAGGTGCGGGCGTCGGCCTTCGAGTCGGGGCCAGGCCTGCGATCGGGGCACCGCCTGAGCCGGCAGGACTGGACGCGCGGCTGCTGACCGAGGATCCACCGCTGGCACCCGCCGTCCCTGCGGCTTGGGCGGGCACAGCGACGAGCAGCAGCACGCATACCGCCGGGACGGCGGCGAGCAGCAGCACCTTTGCCGGCGCCACCCCCAGCTCTCCAGGGCCCGCATGACTCGCTGGGCGCGCTCCAGACCTTGTCGCGTGTGAACGGCGAGTCTTCACCGCGATCTCTTCGGCACGCCCCGAGACCCTCTGAAGGCCGGGGCGCCGGCGCCCACACCCAGTCGGATGGCCTATACCTCTTCGCTGAACCTCCGCCCTGCGGAGGCGGCGCCGCGAAGTCCGGGAGCGCTCTGGCCAGTGGGTGAGAGACCGCGGAGGCGGCGGCGGTGCGCTAGGGATCCGCCGTCACGAAGGTGAGCGACAACCGCACCATCAGGGGCTCTGTTGCCGTTTCCGTCCACCTCAATGGCATGACTGCGGACAGTGTTTCGACCGGCGTGCTTGGCTTCGTAGAGTGCGTCATCGGCCGCTACGAAGGCGGTGTCGTAGTTGAATTCTCCCGGCCGACTGGCGGTCACTCCGAACGACATGCTCACGAGCAGGTCGGCCACGGGCTGCTCGGCGATGGCGCAGCGCAGGCCTTCTGCGACCGTCGTAGCCTGTTCGATCGTGGCTCCTGGCAGCAGGACCAGAAACTCCTCGCCTCCCAGGCGGTAGGCAAGATCGAAGGCGCGCAGTGACTCCCGCAGCCGAGACGCCACAGCATGGAGAACGGCGTCCCCGGCCGCATGCCCGTAGACATCGTTGATTGACTTGAAGCGGTCGATATCACCGATGATCATCCCGATCGGCTCACGCGCGATGATCGCTTGCTGGGCGAGCTCGAACGCGCGCGAGCTGAGGGCATTGCGGTTCAGCATGCCGGTGAGGGAATCGATGGCCGCCGCGCCACGGTGGTAGAGATCAGACCGCATCAATGCGGTCGACAGCACGCCGATCGCCCCGAGTAGGGCTACAGGGAAGATGGCGGTGGACGGATGACTGACGACGTAGCTGGGATCCACGCCGACCGTCACCACCAAGATCAATCCCGCGGCGCAAGCCAGGCCGGCGAGCACTCCCCGTGTGCCGAAGCGAGCACTGAGCGTGACCACGGGAATCGCCAGCCAGGTGACTGCGGGGCTTCGGGGTCCCCCGGTCAGCGCGACGCTGGCGGCGATCGCGCCTTCGGCCACAAGCCACGCGCCGGCGAGCTTGAATTCGGGGCGGGCGGAGGTCTCCAGGCCGCGGTCCACGACGGCAAAGGCGAGGGCGGAGAGCACGAGCGGGGCCAGCGTCCACCAGCCCAGGGAAGGTCCGGCGAGGACCAGTGCAAGCCCCAGGATCAGCAACGACACTGCCCGTACGGGCCGCAATCGCCGCTCCATATCCAGCAGCCGATTACGTTCCGTGTCCCCACGGCAGAGCCACGAAGTCGCTGTCTGCGGCCTCTCCACTTCGGCAGTATCGGTCGTTTGCCGAGAACCTTGTGCCTTGGGGCCGGAAGTTGGCCCAATGGCTATCCGGCCTGCGCGCTAGGACCCGCGGACCGAGTAATCGAGCTCAACCGTGCACACCTCGCCGCCTTCAGGGTCGGTGAGGACGGCGTGGGCGGTCAACCGGGCCCGTCCATCGGCGTCCAGCTGGCGACGAACGCGCTCCAGCTCATCACCGATCTCACACGTGGCCAGCACCTCACCACGGGCAAGGCGCTCATAGGAGATGCGCGCACCGCGCAACAGAAAGGTGATCTCACCCATCGACGCCGCAAAGGCGCCGACGAACGCCGCGCCGCCCGCAGCCTCACCGGCGAGGAACAACGCTCCGGCGTGCTGGCTGCCGACGTGGTTGCGAAGATGCTCGGCCGCGGGCAAGCGCACGACGCCGCGGCCCCGCTTGACCTCCAGCACCTCGATTCCGAGCAGGGCGTTGAAGGGGACGGCGCTGACCAGCGCCTGGCGAAGCATCTCTTCGTCGATTGCCGGCTCGGATTCGCTCATGGCTGGTTGCTGGCCAGAAACAGCTTCCGTCGACCTCCAAGGGCGAGGACGACGACAGCCGCGAGCGCTGAGCTCACGGCGGCATAGATCCAGGCGTGCACGAAAGCTCGGTGAGGCGCGACGTGGTTGGCGGCGCCGATGATCGACACCGCGATGGCGATGCCGAGGACGCCGCCGAGCTGACGCGCGGCGGCGTTGACCGCGCTGCCGGTGGCGTATCGGCTGACCGGCAGGGCCATGACCGCGGCGCTGGTGAGGCTGGGGAACGTGAAGGCGATGCCGATGCCGGTCAACCCGGCTCCAGGCAGCCACTGCGCCAGATAGTGAGACGACCCGCTCGCGCGGAGGGCGTACCAGGCGCAACCGAGCGCGTAGATGACCGCGCCCACGCCGGCAATGCGCGCGGCGCCGAAGCGATTGGCCAGCCGCCCGGCGGGAGCGGCCAGGATCGCGGTGATCAACGGACCCGGAGTCATGGCCGCACCCGCGGCGAGCACGGAGTAATGCCAGATCGACGTCAGGAACAGGACGTCGATCAGGATCTTGGCGTAGAACGCTGCGGCAAAGATGATCAGCGCGCAGTTGGCCATCCGCACGTACCCCAGCTTGAACAGCGAGAGCTCGATCGCCGGCGCCGGATGGCGACGCGAGCGAACGATGAACGCCGCGAACAGAAGCAAACCCACCAGCAGGCTGCCGCTGACCCGGATGTCGCCCCATCCCCAGGCATCCTGTCTCGTCAACCCCAGAGCCAGCAGCGCCATCCCGCCGGCGAACAGCACGATGCCGAGCACATCCGATAGGCGCCCATTTTCAGCGTCTCGCTGCTCGCGCACCCACCGCCGGGTGAGGTACAGGGTGCCGACGCAGATGGGCAGGTTGACCACGAACACGGCACGCCAGTCAAAAACGTTGACCAGCAGTCCACCGAATACTGGTCCGCTAGCGGCGGCCAGTCCCGCGGCGCTCGCGAGCACGGCGATCGCCTGGACGCGATCGGCGATCGGGTACTCGTCGAGCAGCAATCCCAGCGCCGTCGGCACGAGTAGAGCTGCGCCGACGGCCTGAATTGCGCGAAGCGCCACGAGCATCGCCGCCGAGGGAGCGGCGGCGCACAGCATCGAGGCACCCCCGAAGATCGCCACGCCGATGGCAAACACCCGTCGATGGCCGACCAGGTCCGCGATCCTGCCTGCGGGTAGGAGAAGCGCGGCGAAGACGATGTTGTAAGCGTTCAGGACCCACGACAACCACGAGCGCGAGACCTCGGGAAATGAGCTTTGGATACTGGGAAAGGCGATGTTGACGATCGTGGCATCGAGAAACGCCATACCCGCCCCCAGCGATGTCGCTGCCAGCACCCAGCGACGGCGGTTAGACGACGCCGCGCCGCCAGCCTCGGTGCCGGGGACGCTGGCCCCATCCGCGGCGTCGGCCGCCCCGGTCGGGGTGGGGGGGATGGCCTGGGAACGAGCGTCTGAGAAGCTCACCTTTGGGCGGCACGCTACCCGATCGGGTCAGCGCTCGTGGGAGCTTCTGGGAAGGCTGAGCTGGGCCAGCAGATCCTCGGCGGCGAACACCTCGCTGGGGACGATCGAGGCTCCCTGGAGGTGCGAGGTTCTGAGCATCGGATAGTGAAGCTCGCCGTAGGGACCACCGGTCAAGCCGGTCCCACCGTGGGTGGCCAGGACCGGCGCGAACCCGATGTGGGAGTCGTTGACCTTGAGCAAGCCGGCGTTGTGCACCTCGGCCACGAATCGCTCCACGACGAGGTCATCAGCTGACCAGAGGGAGTTACGCAGCCCGTACGGGTTGGCGTTGACAAAGGCGATGACCCGATCGAGCAGGTCCTCTCCGGCGCCATCGGCGACCACGACCGGCAGCATTGGGAAGAACGTCTCCTCGCGGACGCAGCTCAGTCGCCGGGAATCCTCGAGGCCGTCGACCCGGATCACGGTCGGCTCGATGAACAAGCCCATCGCGGAGCGCGTTCCCGTGACGTCCACGCGATGACCCCCGCACAGCACGTTGGCGTCGCTCTCGCGCGCTTCGGCCAGATAGTCGAAGAAGCGATCGGCCTTGAGGACCGGGGACAGCACCACCTCGGAGTCCTCCGGAAATCCGGGCTGGATGGTCTGCGCGCGCTGGAGGACGAGGTCGAGCAGCTCGTCGGCGACCTCGGGGTGCACGATCGCGTACTTGGGGACCATGCAGATCTGGCTCGAGCCGTAGAAGCATTCGCACATCGCGGCTGCGGCGGCGTCGAGATCGGCATCGCGCCAAATCACGATCCCGTCGTTGCCTGAGAGCTCGAGCACCGCCTTCTTGCCCGCGGCGACGCAGTCGGCGCCGAACTTCATGCCCACGGCGCTGTCGCCGAAGAACATGACGTCGTCCACGAGCGGGCTGGTGATCCACTGCCGCAGGATGCGGCGGGTATCGCCACTGATGATGTTCAGCGCCCCGGACGGGGCACCGTGTCGCCGCAGGATTGGCGCCGCGATCTCGTGATAGAGGAACATCACGCTCAACGGCGTCGAGCGCGGCGCCTTGACCACCAACGTGTTTCCCGCCATCAGCGCGGAGACGCCGAGTGCCGCGTTGGAGCCGGCGGCGTTCTGGGGGGGGTTCAGGCAGACGACTCCGTCCGGTTTGCGGGCCAGAACGACCCGGCGCGGCCCGTACTGCATCTCGCTGTGCATCTGGCCCAGGTACCAGTCCATCGTCTCGGGACCGGTGGCATCGATGACCCCGCGGATCTCCCATTCCGCGAGCCGTCGCGGATGGCCTTCGGCGATCAGGATCTCCACGAGCTCTTCGGCGCGGTCACGCATCGCTTGACCGAACTCCTCAGACATGGCCCTGAGCACGGGGGGGGGAGTCCGGCCGAACTCACGGCGCGCCCGCGCGGCCGCCTCGAGCGCCTCGGCGCCCTCCCGGTCGCCCCCCCACGCACAGCGGCCGACCACCTCAGGCGGTGCGTCTTCGTGGGCATGAGTTCCCAGCTCGAGTGAGCGCTTGAGGCCAAACGCGCCCGCCGGATCGGCGATCAGCGCCGACGCCCGCACCGTGTAGTTCCAGCCCTGCCCCTCCCGTTCCTGTCCGTCGATCAGCAGCCCATAGGACCTCATAGCGCGACCTTCTCGGTCATCGACTCGACGTCCTGCATCTTCCCGGTGTTGAAGCGGCCGTAAGCCTCCAGATCGAGGAGGCCGTGACCGCTGCAGCAGAACACGATCGTGGCCTTGCGGCGTTCCTGCCGACATCGATCGGCGACATCGAGGACGGCACGGATGGCATGTGCCGATTCCGGCGCCGGCACCAACCCCGTGAGGCTCGCGAACAGGGAGCCGGCCGTGAACACCTCAGTCTGCGGGTATGCCTGGGCCTGGAGCAGATCCTCGTGTCGCAGCAGTCCCACCAGCGGCGCCGCCCCGTGGTAGCGCAGCCCGCCGGCGTGGATCGGCGGTGGGACGAAGTCGTGGCCGAGGGTGTAGGTCAAGGTTGAGGGACCGGTGCCGGCGGCGTCTGGGAAGTCGTAGCGATACTCGCCCTCGGTCAGGGTCGGGCACGCGCTGGGCTCTGCGGCCAGGATCGTCAGCTCCATGCCGTTCAGCTTGTCGGCCACCCACGGCAGGGCAAACCCACCCATGTTCGAGCCGCACCCCACTGAGGCGATCAGGTAGTCGGGCTCGCGGTCGACCAGTTCGAGCTGCTCCCGGGTCTCCAGGCCGATCACCGTTTGATGCAACAGCACGTGGTTGGCGAACGCACCCATCGAGAATCGGGCTCCGGGATCATCTCGAACCACCTCGAGCGCCTCGGACACCGCTGTCGCCTCGCTGCCCGGATGATCAGGTACCTCGGCCAGCAACGCGCGGCCCGCCTCCGTCGAGTCCCCCGGGCTGGGCAGGACCCGCGCGCCGAAGGTCTCCATCATGTAGCGCCGATAGGGCTTCTGGTGGTAAGAGGCTCGGACCATGTACACGCGCACGTCGACACCCATCATTGCCCCGGCGATCGACAGGGCTACGCCCCACTGGCCGGCCCCGGTGTCGGTCACCAGCCGCTCGATCCCCGCTTGGCGGGCAAAGTAGGCCTGGGCGAGGGCGGAATTCAGCTTGTGGCTTCCTGACGGGCTGGTCCCCTCGTACTTGAAGTAGATCTCCGCGGGCGTATCGAGCTCCCGTTCCAGCGCGTGCGCCCGGAACAATGGCGTGGGGCGCCACATCCGATATCCGTCCAGAACCTCACGGGGAATTGAGATCCAGCGCTCGAGCGACCGATCCTGAGCCACAAGAGCGGCGGGAAACAGCCGTGATAGATAGGCCTCATCAACCGGGTTCCCCGTGGCTGGGTCGACGAACTCCGCCGGTGCCCGGGGCAGATCCGGGAGGACGTTGTACCACCGCGCCGGAAGCCGGTCGGCAGGCAGGTCGATGCGCGTCAAACGCTCGCTAGACACTCCCGCTCCTATTCGTTTGAGACGGCGATGCGCGCTGGCCACCGTAGCTGGAGGTGCCGGCTGGCGCATCTAAGACGCCGATCTTGCAATCGGCGAGCAATCCGTCCCGATAGCAGGGGATCAAGGAATCCCGGCCAAACGCCGAAACGTCCATGATGGAAGTTTATTCGTGGCTTTGCCGCACGGAGCTCGACCGCGAGCGGATGGTGGCCACCGTCCGCTGGGTGGGCCCGGCGCGCGCGGCGATGTTCGTGATCCTCGCCGGCGTGATCGTCGGGTCGACGCGGGATACCGGTTGGACGGCCCTGGTCCTGCTGTTGATCTGCGCGGCCGGCTCGATCCCGCTCTACCGGAAGCTGGAGACTCGTCGCTACCCGGAGTACTGGGCGGCCGCAGGCTGGCTGGTCACCCAAACCTCGCTCGGCGTCGGCATCGCTCTCACCGGCGGCCCACACAGCCCGGCAGTGCCGTGGCTGGCGATCGGGGTGATCTCCCTCATCGCCCGCTTCTCCCTGGCCGGGATCATCAGCGGCCTGCTCTACCTGTTTGTGGTGCTGGTCGTGGTGACCTTCGGGATCGACCCCCACAGCGTCTGGACACACCCCAGCGAGTTCCTCGGCCCGCTCGGCCTGCTGTTCTCGGTCGGGGTGTTTGCCGCCGCCCAGATGCGCTCTGACCTCGACCATCGCGACTACGACAAGATCACCGGGCTCCCGAACCAGGCAAAGTTCGCCGACGACCTGCGACTCGCGCTGCTGCGCCGGCTGCGCCGGGGAGGGGCGGTGAGCGTGCTCGCGGTCGACCTCGACGGCTTCCGTCTCGCCAACGAGGGGCTCGGACCCCGGGCCGGCGACGCGCTCCTGCGCGAAGCCGGGAGCCGGATCACCCGGGCCACCCGCTCCGCGGACCTCGTAGCCCGTCGCTCTGCCGACGAGTTCCTCGTCTTCATCTCCGCTCTCCACGGCGAGCAAGGCCAACCCGGGGGGGAGTCGCAATCGACCCCCCGGCAGCTCGCCAGGGCGGTGGCTCGTGCCATCCAAGGCGTGATCGCCGAGCCTTTCACCGTGGGCGACGAAGAGGTGTATCTCGATTCCTGCGTCGGCATCAGCGTGCTCGATTCCGGAGATCTGGACGCGGCGCCGGCGTCGGAACAGCTGCTGGCGCAGGCGCAAAGCGCGCTCTCCGCCGCCCGCACGGCCGGCCCCGGCACGCTCACGTTCTTCGAACACGACCACGCCGTCTCTCGCTCACAGCTCACGCTGCTCTCCCGCCTGCGCAAAGCCATCGATCGCCACCAGTTCGTGATGCACTACCAACCGTCGGTCAATCTGCACACCGGGCAGCTGATCGGCGTCGAGGCGCTTCTGCGCTGGGAGGACCCTGAGCGCGGACTCGTGGCGCCGGAGGAGTTCATCCCCGTGGCCGAGGAAACTGGCCTGATCGAGACCATCGGCTTCCAGGCCTTCGAAGACGTCTGTCGACAGGCCAGCGCCTGGCAGCGAGGCGGCCACACCTTTGACGTGGCCTTCAACCTCTCGCCCCGGCAACTGAGTCAGCCCGCGCTCCTCGGGCGGATGCTCGAAGCGATCGACTCCAGTGGTGTGGACCCACAGCACCTCATCATCGAGATCACCGAGTCGACCGCCCTGCGCGATCCCGACAGAGCAATCGCGCTCATGTCGGCGATGACCCAGCGTGGCTTGCGGTTGGCGATCGACGACTTCGGCGTCGGGCTGTCCTCACTCAGCCGCCTGCGGGAAATGCCGGCGACGTTCCTGAAGATCGATCAGTCTTTCGTTGCCGATCTCGAAACCTCACCCAACGCCATCGTGATGGTGCGCACGATCATCCAGCTGGCCGAGAACATGGACATGCACCCGCACGCCGAAGGTGTCGAAACCGAACAACAACGGCGACTGCTGGTCGAAAGCGGCTGCAACCAGGGTCAAGGATTCCTGTTCAGCCCAGGCATACCTGCCGCCAAGGTTCTCGAGTACGACTTCCTCTCCCGCCAGGCGGCGTTGGTGCCTAGCGAAGCCGCGGCGCCCACCGAGGCCGGCAGGCTCGCCCGCAGGCGCCTGACCCGCACCGCCTGAGGACCGCCGCGGCCCTAAGCCGGGCCAGGTCTCCCCTCAACTGCCGCTCAGGTCTACATAAGATCGATTATCGCGCATTGATTCACATCACCGTCTGGTCTTCGCTGGGCCTCGAGGTCATCGCCTGATCTTCGCTGGACCGTGACCCGGTCGTCGGATCTTTGCCGGGCCGTTGATGCGGATCGGTGCGAATCAGCAGCACGGGGACGACCGCGACCACCAAGAACCCGAACGCTGCCACTTCGGGCACCACCAAGGCAACGATCAGGATCAGACCGTAGAAGGCCAGGCTCGGGTGGGTGCGCCGCGCCAGCGACTCGAGCTCGGCGCGTGAGACGTGGTCGAGCCGGAGCTCTGAACGCGCGGCCACGTAGCGAACCATCACGGTGCTGAGTGTCCCGATCGCCAATAGCGTGAGGCCGTAGAAGAGAATCGCCGGACGCTCAGCGCTGGTCATGCTGATCGCCTGCGCGGCGAGCCTGGTCGGAAACGGCAGAAACGCGACCGTCATGAGCAGCAGAAGGTTCATGCGCAGCACGGTCTGATCGGCGTGGCGGCTTCGCCGGAAGAGGCCGTGATGGACCATCCACAAGCCCCCGATCGTGAAGAAGCTGGTCACGTAGGCCAGGTATGACGGCCACTGATCTGCGATTCCGCGCCACAGGTTCCTGAACGCATCGCCGGGGACAGAGATCTCGATCACCAGCAGCGTGATCGCAATCGCGAACACGGCGTCACTAAACGCCTCCATCCGCCCGGTGTCGAAGCGGTCGCTCACGACGAGCGAGCGTACTCCGCGGTGCCCGGGGCAGCGCTGACGATTCCCGACCGAGGACGCGAGGCCAGACCTCGTCCAGCGCCAGGCTAAGGCGAGCGGCAATGCGACCGGCGCGCCCGTCACAATGCGCGCGACTGACCGAGTTTCGCTCGACACCGCGAGCCGGCGAAGGAGGATGATGTGCGCGAGGGATGGTGGGCAGGGCGGCTGAACCGGAGGCTGGCGGCAGGGTGGCTGAGCCGGGTATCGGCGGCGGGCGCCGTGTCGATCATCGCGGCGGGCATCGGCGCCTGCGGCGGATCAAGCACGACTTCGGTCACGAAGACGGTGACGGCCTCTTCCCCTTCGGCCAGTTCTGCGGCAACCACGGGGGCATCAACCCACTCCCCCCGTCCCACCGCGGCGCCCGCGACCAGGAGCCCCTCAGGCAGTATTCCGGACTATCGGCCGTCGGCGGTGGTGAGCAAGATCTCCGGGTCGACGGTCCTGACCACGCCTGCCCCGGTCAGCACGGTCGGGGGCTTCTACCGCGGCGTGCTCGCCAGAGGCGGATGGCAGATCATCTCGTCCTCGCGCTCGGCCTATAGCGCTAGTTTCACCGCCCGCCGCCCCGGTGAGGGCGTGACCATCTCGGTCTATCCCCGCGGCTCCGGCTCCGGAGTGGCGATCAGCACGCATCCGGAATGACCGGGGGTAGGCGCGCGGCTGCCGCAACTTCGCGCTGTGAGCTGGTATTGAGGCTGCGAAACGTCAAAGGAGGCGGGATGAGACTGACCCTGAGGTTCCTGACCGGCCTGCTGGCGAGCTCGCTGCTCGGCTCCGGCGTCGCCGAGGCGGCATCCTCGGCGAATGTGGCCGTCGGCCCCGCCTCGTCGATCACCGCCTCCACCGCCGTCCTCCACGCCACGGTCAACCCCAATGGTGCCCGGACGTACTACCAGTTCCAGTACGGGCTCACGACCAGCTACGGGACGGCGAGCCCGTTCAAGGCGGCGGGAAGCGGCACCCGCGCGGTGTCGGTGGCGACCAAGATCGACGGTCTGCTGCCGGGGACGACCTATTTCTACCGCGTCGCCGCCCTGAGCAAGAACGGAGGGACGATCAGCACCAGCCGCCGCTTCAGGACAGCGGGCAACCCTCCGCCTGATGCCGGCACCGGCGGTGCCCTGGTCCTGAGCTCGAGCGCTGTGACCCTGACCGGCGTCATCAATCCCCACCATCAAGCGACCACGTACTTCTTCCAGTACGGCCAGAACGGTGCTCCCGCTGCTGCCGATACGGAGACGAGTCCACAGACGATCCCGGTCGGGGACGCGCCCACAGCCGTGTCGTTCACGGTCTACGGCCTCGCGCCGGGAACGACGTTTCACTACCGGATCGTCGCCGTCCACAGCGGCTTCTTCCCCATCCCCGGGCAGTACGGGGGCTTCGTCACCTTCCCCTCGCCGCGCCCGGTTCCCAGGCTCACGGCACGGACCACGCCGCGCCGGGCCCCCCACCGCCCGTACGTGTTCGTCACCACCGGCAGGGTGCTCTCATCGGCCTTCCCGGCGTCGTTGTCATGCTTGCAGAGCGCCACCGTGCACTTCTTCCTGGGTCGCCGGCAGGTGGCCTTCGCCCTGGTCCCGGTGACGCCCGCTTGTCGGTTCGGCGCGATCACGGTGTTCAAGCACCTTCCCGGGCGTGGTCCCAAGCGCCGTCAGGTACATCTGACGGTGCGCGTCCACTTCCGGGGCAACAGCTATCTCGCTCCCGCCGACGGGCCGCCCCAGCGGGTCACCTTGGGTTGACGCGCCGACAGGAGCAAAATCGACAGCTCAGCTCACAGCCCCGCGGCGAGCTCGGCGATCACCGCTGAGATGCGGCTTCCCTGCCAGGCGAGTGGGGAGCGCCCAGGCTCGTCGCTGATCAGCCGCGCCCCGGGAATCGCCGCCGCATAGGCCTCCCCCACGCGTCGGGGATGCTCGGGGTCGGCCTGATCGTCGCTGGCCACCACGACCGCCGGAGTCGACAGCGAGCCCAGTTCCTCGATGCGTGCAAACGGCCGCGAGCGCGGCACCGCGCGCAGCGCGTCGGCGACCGCCTCCGGGTGCTCGTGCAGGGCGAGACGCTGGCGAATCACCTTCACCACCGTCCCCTGCAGGGCTTCGGGTACCTCGGGAAGGCCGTGGGCGGCCAGAAACCCCTCGATCCCGCCCGAGCGCAGACCGTCAGAGAGGGCATCCCATCGCCTCAGCCGCTCCGGCGCCAGTGTCGATGACGGCTCGTAGGCGGGCGTTATGACCACCATGCCGGCCACCCGCTCGGGATCGGACAGCGCCAACGCCAGCAGCGTGTGCGCCCCCATCGAGGCTCCCGCGAGCACCGCCCGCTCTAGCCCGAACCCGTCGAGCACAGCCCGAAGGTCGCCGGTCAGATCCTCATAGCGATAGTTGCCGGCCTCGGCGGGTGCCGACGACCGGCCGTGGCCGCGGGCGTCGTAGGCGATCACCCGGTGACCGATCCGCTGCAGCGCCCGCGATCCCATGACCACGTAGCGCCGGGTTGCGGTCAGGCCGTGCAGCAGCACCACTGGCAGCCGCGCGGCCGAGTCCCGGCTCGCCGAGGGGCCGGACTCCTCTGCCCCCAGGATCACGTCGCCGGCCTCGATCAGCTTCTCTGCCATCACCCTTCTCCCATCACACTTTTCTACCATCGGTCCATGGACGTATCCGAGAGCAATTTCCAATCCGCGGTCATCGACCGCTCGTACACCCTGCCGGTGGTGGTCGACTTCTGGGCCCAGTGGTGCGGACCCTGCCGCCAACTCGGGCCGGCGCTGGAACGAGCCGCCGAGGCCCGAGCGGGAAAGCTTCAGCTCGTCAAGGTCGACGTCGACGCCAACCCGGCACTGGGGCAACGCTTTAGGATCCAGGGGATCCCCGCGGTTAAGGCCTTCCGCGACGGCAAGGTCTTCGCCGAGTTCGTCGGCGCCCAGCCGCCGGCGGCGATCGACCAGTTCCTGGACTCGCTGCTGCCCTCGCCGGTTGATGCGCTGATCGCCCAGGGCGATGAGCAGTCGCTGCACGCGGCGGTGGAGCTGGAGCCCACGCGCGCCGACGCCGCGGTACCGCTGGCGCGGCTCATCCACGGCCGCGGCGAGATCGACGAGGCGCTGGCTGTGCTAGAGCGAGTTCCCGGCAGCTTCCAGGCCGATGGCCTCAGAGCCCGGATCCAGCTCCAGCGGGCTGCGGCCGGGGGCAGCTCGCCACCGCCGCCGGAGCTCGGTGACGCCTTCGCCGCGCTCGATCAGGGCGACCACCGGCGCGGATTGGATCTGCTGCTGGCCGCATTGCCCTCAGCCGATGGTGCGCGTGAGGAGCTCCGGCGGGTGATCGTCGGGGTCCTCGACGAGCTCGGCGTCGAGCATCCGCTCGCCCGCGAGGGTCGGCGCCGACTGGCCTCAGCGCTCTACTGAAGCCAGAAGCCAATCGAGGCACCGCGCGCCTGAAGCAGAGCCGCCGTGCGGACTCACACGGCCAGGCAGAGCTGGCGGTTAACGCCCGCGGCGGCCGGCTGCAGCCCCGCCACCCTGACCCCGATCAGCCGCACCGGCCGGACGGGGGCGAACCGCCGGAGCAGATCCACCGCCACCGGCCTGACGCGATCGGCGGCGCCGACGGGCTCCGAGAGAGTCCGGGCACGGGTGTGGGTGGAAAAATCGTCCAGCCTGACCTTGATCCCGATCGTCCGTCCCGCCCGCCCCTGCTCGATCAGCGTCGCGCACAGCTGCTCCACCAGACCCCGCAAGGCCCGCTCCAGCTCGGCCCGATCGGCGATATCCGAGTCGAAGGTGGTCTCCCGGGATTCAGAGACCACCTTTCGCTCCTGCGTGACCGCAGCGGAGTCCTGGAACCGAGCCCGACGCTGAAGCTCGACCGCCGGTCGCGCTCCGACGGCCGCGGCGAGCTCCTGTGACGGGGCCTCAGCCAGCTGCGCGACCGTGATGATCCCCAGCCCGCGCAGGCGCTCGGTTGTCTTGGGACCGATTCCGGGGACCAGCCCGCACGGCGCCGCAGCGAAGCGGCGGCACGCCTGCGCCGCCGACAGGACCACGAACCCGCGCGGCTTCTCGGCATCGGAGGCGACCTTGGCCACGAGCTTGTTCGGCCCGATGCCGACCGAGCATCCGAGGCCCGTCTCAGCTCGGATCTCGCTCTGCACTCGGCGCATCGTGGCCTGCGGTGACGGGGGTCCGGTCAGCTCCAGGTAAGCCTCATCGAGCCCGATCACCTCGACGCTGGACACATGCGCGCGAACGATTGCCAGCACCTGCGCCGACGCCTGCCGGTAGTAGGCGAAATCCGGAATCAGGAACACGGCCTTCGGACACAGGCGCCGGGCTCGGGCGGCGGGCATCGCCGAACCGACGCCGAAGCGACGCGCCTCGTAGGAGGCGGTGGTTACCACCGCGCGCGGACCGCTGCCGGCGACGATCACCGGACGGCCCCGCAGTTGCGGGCGCCGCCGGAGCTCGACCGAGACGTAGAAAGCATCCATGTCGAGATGGGCAACGCACCGCTGCGGCATGGGAGCTGAGGCTAGGACACCGGGCAGATGGCCCTGGGACCGCCGGCGGTGCCCCAGCCTCAGCTTTCACTGCAACGCCCTGATTGAGCCGGGCGGCGTTTGCGCCCTACCCCGGGTTTCGGGCGGCGTTCCCGGCCCCTACAGGGACGTCCACACGGTGTCGACGCCGTCGAAGCCGAGCGCGC
Source organism: uncultured Solirubrobacterales bacterium (assembly GCA_963787535.1). Taxonomy (GTDB): domain Bacteria; phylum Actinomycetota; class Thermoleophilia; order Solirubrobacterales; family Solirubrobacteraceae; genus Palsa-465. The sequence goes on along the minus strand of CAWBDB010000005.1, from coordinate 48,301 downwards.
CGGCGGTATTCTGGTTCAGATCCCAGTCGCGGCCACCGACAAACGGGCCACGATCATCGACGACCGCCGTCACCGAGCGGGAGCCGTAGCTGATCGTCACTCTGGTACCGCACGGCAGCGACCGGTTGGCGACGCCGAAGTAGGCGTGGAAGCCACACGCTGTTGCGCCGCCGTCGTTGTACCACGAGGCGACGCTGGGCTGCACGACGGTAACGCTGCCGGCCCTGGCCAGTGCCGGGCCGTTGGCGCGATCGCCGCCGAAGCCGACCCGTAGCCACCGCTGCCCACTACCAGTGTCCGGCACGGGCAGATCAAACCCTCCCCGCGGGCCGGTGCGAGCGGTGGCCAGGGTGCGCCAGCCGCGCCCGGCGCGGGTCAGCAGCAGCACGCGCCGGCCGGCGAGGCCCGGAAGCAGCTTGCCGCGAACGTGTCCACGCTGGCCGGCCGGGATGGTGAGCGACCGTCGGGGCACCGCGAACCGCGCCGCGACCGTGATCGGCTGCGCCGAGCTCGCTGACACCGCCGAGACCCCACCGGTGGCGGCCGGAGACGGGGCACGGCTGATCAGGGATCTGTCCGCACCGGTGACCGGCGTCTGGACCGCGGGGACGACGCGCACACGACCGCTGCGGCGCGCCGCCGCGGTGAAGCGGAAGGTGCCGTCTGCGCGCGCGGTGGCCGCGGTCAGCGTCTGCCAGGTGGCACTGCCGGCGGGAGCGAACTGCAGCTCCAGCCTCTGGCCGGCCTGGGCGATCGTAGCGTTGCCGCTGATCGCCACCTTCGCGCCAAAGGTTGCGCGGTGGGGAGTCAGGGTGATCTGGATCGCGCTCTGAGCATCAGCTTGTCCGGCGGAGAGCGCGACTGCGCCGGCGGGAATAGCGAGGATCGCTGCGGCTACGCCCAGGTGCACCGGGCGCGCCATGCGCAGCATCAGCTTGGGCCTCATTGGAGGACCTCCTGTTGAACTTCGACGGGCGCCTACGGGGTTAGCTGACGGGCTCGCGGCCACCGGACGCACCGCACTGGGACGGTGCTCGCAAGTGGTCGCTACAACCGCGGCCGGTCCTCGGACCGGACGATCGATTCGCCCCGGTCGGATGAAGGCGCTGCTTCACCCCACAGGTGGTTCCCCCGCTCACTCCCGCACCGGGCAGGAGGATTCGGCAGGTCGATTTACGACTCGGAGAGGGTGGCAGCTCCAGGAGCCGCCCTGTGTGAGCGTGCGCACAGTGCGATTCGTCGTCGACACGGCGCCCCTGCAAGAATCTCCGTGTGGCCAATCCCGACCGATTGAGCGGACTCGACAGCTCGTTCCTGCACCTGGAACGTGACTCGGCACACATGCACGTCGCCGCGTGCGCGGTGTTCGAGGGGACGGCCCCCGGCTATCAGGAGATGTTGACGGCGATCAGTTCGCGGCTGCACCTCGTCCCCCGCTACCGGCAGCGCCTGGCCTTCGTGCCGCTGCAGCAGGGACGCCCGGTCTGGGTCGACGACCCCCATTTCAACATCTCCTTCCACGTGCGCCACACGGCCCTGCCCCGCCCGGGTGGCGAATCCGAGCTCAAGCGACTTGCCGGCCGCGTCTTCTCCCAGGCCTTGGACCGCGATCGTCCGCTGTGGGAGGTGTGGCTGGTCGAAGGACTGGCCCGGGACCGGTTCGCGCTGCTGTCCAAGACCCACCACGCCCTGGTCGACGGCGTCTCGGGCGTCGATATCGCCACCGTGCTGTTCGACACCTCGCCGGATCCGATGCCGGTTGCACCTCCCGAGCACGAATGGGTGCCCCGACCGCTGCCCAGTGGCACGCAACTGCTGGGCGAGGCGCTGGTGGAGCGAGCCACGGTGCCGGGAGAGCTCGCCCGCGGCATCAGGCACACCCTGCGCGGACCGCGGTCGATGGCCGAGCGGCTCGGCATGGCGCTGGCCGGGCTCGGGGCGGTAACCCGGGAAGGACTGCAACCGGCCCCGCCAAGTCCGTTCAACCGGCGGATCGGGCCTCACCGCCGCTTCACCTGGGTCCGCGGTGACCTTGATCAGTTTAAGTCGGTCAAGAATGCGCTGGGGGGAACGGTCAACGATGTCGTGCTGGCGGCCGTGGCCGGAGGTCTCGGGAGTTACCTCCGCAGCCAGGGGCACAGCACTGACGACCTCGTGCTCAAAGCGTTGGTCCCGGTGTCGATTCGAGCCGACGTCGAGCGCGGCGCGCTGGGCAACCGGGTCGCCGCGATGTGGGCACCGCTGCCGGTCGGCGAGCTCGATCCCGTCGCCCGTTTGGCCATGATCAGCCGGGCGATGGCCGGGATCAAGGAGTCAGGCCAGGCCGTGGGCGCACAGGTCCTGACCCAGCTCTCGGGCTTCGCGCCGCCGACGATCATGGCTCAGGCGGCGCGCCTGCAGGCCCGTCAGCGGCTGTTCAACCTGGTCGTCACCAACGTTCCTGGCCCGCAGTTCCCCCTGTATGTGCTCGGGCGTCGACTCGAGGCGCTCTATCCGATGGTGCCGCTGAGCGAGAACACAGCGGTCGGGATCGCGATCATGAGCTACCACGGCCAGCTCAACTTCGGCTTGACCGCCGATTACGACGCGCTCGGGGACGTGGACAGCCTCGCTGACGCGCTGAGCTCCGCGATCGGGGAACTGGTCTCGGCCGCGCCGGGCACCACCTCGTACGGCCGGCGGAAGGGCTCCCGAGCAGCCGCCGATCGCTCCGCCCCCACGTTAGGGTGAAGGTTGCCACCACCGCGCTGGAGCGCGTGGCGATCGCGCTCGCCTCGGTGGCGCTGTCGCTGGGCCTGATCGCGCTGCTGTCGGGCTTCTTCGCCGGGCGGGATCAGGCCGGCGTCAGCACCGGGGGTGCGGTCCTCGGTCAGCAGTTTTCCGACCAGGGTCACGCGCACCTGGCTCCGGGACAGCCGCGGCCTGCTTACGACTCCGATCCTCCGACCAGCGGCCCCCACGTCCCTGAGCCGGTACTGCGCCAGGGGAGCGGGCTCAGCGACGACCAGCTGCTTCAGGCGTTGGAGGTCGGCAACGTGGTCATCGCCTACGGCACCCCACAACCTCCCAGCGATCTGGTCGCGCTGGCCCGCCAGCTTGGCCCCTTCACCCCGCGGCTGGCCAGCGCGGGACAGGCGGTGATCTTGATGCGCCGACCGGGAACCGTGGGGCTCGTCGGGCTGGCCTGGACGCGGCTGCTGCGCGTGAACTCCCCCCGGGATCCGCTGCTGCGCGCCTTCGCCGGGCAATGGCTCGGTCATGGTGCCGCCGGTCGCTGAGCCGGCAGCGGACGCACAGCGACCGTCATCCGCGTCAGCGCGCACAGCCGGTCCTGGTCGTCGCTCACCTCGACCTCCCACACCCAGGTGCTGCGGCCACGATGCCGGCGCCGGGCCAGCCCGTGAATTGCTCCGCGGGTGATCGGCCGCAGGAAGCTGGTCTGGTTGGAGAGGCCCATCGCCATCAGCCCCTGCTCGCGCACCGCCACCCCAGTGGCGATCGAGGCCAGGCTCTCGGCGATCGCCGCGTACACGCCGCCGTGGACGAGCCCGGCGGGCTGCTTGAGCTGCTCGCGCACGAGCATTCGGCCTCGAGCCAGCTCATCGGTTAGCTCGAGCAGTTCCAGCCCCAACAGTTGGTCGAGGCCCGAGGACGGTAAATACGGGAGGCGGGGCTTCATGCGCCGCCACCCTAACGCCTGACAAGCCGCGTCATCCGCCCGCGGGCTTGTCTACGCTACGACACGCGATGGCCTCAATCGACAGCCTGCCCGCGGACCAGCGTGCGGTACTGCAGCTCGTGCTCCAGCGCGCACGAAGCTATGACGACATCGCCGCGATGCTGGCCATCGACCGTGCCGCGGTGCGAGAGCGAGCGTTGTCGGCGCTGGATGCCCTTGGCCCGCAGAGCGAGCTGGACTCCAGCCGCCGCGCGCTGATCACCGACTACCTCTTGGGACAGCTGCCGCGAGCCGTCAGCGAGGACGTCCGGAGCCGGCTGGCGGGTTCCGCCGGCGAGCGCGCCTGGGCTCGAGTGGTCGCCGCCGAGCTCACCCCGCTGGCCACCGAGCCGCTCCCCGAGATCCCCACTGCGCAGGCCTCAGCCCAGCCTGACCAGGTGTCATCGCCGCCACCAGGTGGTGAGCCGACGGCGCGGCCGCAGCGCGACCCGGTGCCCGCCACGGCCAGACCGGCGCCGGCGGGAGGCGAGTCCGATCACCAGTCGGTGCCCGCCGCCGACGCGCCTCCGCAGCGGGACTCCGATGGCGAGCGCGTGGCCGCCGCAGACCGACCGGAGTCCAACCTCGAGCCCGGGTCCGGCGGGAGCGCGCCCTCCCCACGCCAGCGCGTCAGCTCACGGCGCGGAGGAGCGATTGTGCTTGGTCTGGGGTTGCTGATCGCGGTCGTGGTCGTGGTGATCATCATCGCCGGCGGCGGCTCGGCACCCCGCAAGAGCACGAAGGCCAGCACCACCGCCGCTTCCGGCGCGAGCAGCGCCACCTCGGGCGCGGCCACGGGGCAGGCCAAGCCGGTGGCTCAGGTGACCCTCACCTCCCCCACCGGGAGCAAGAGCGTCGGCGGTGTGGCGATCGTGGTCAAGCAGGGCGCAAACGAGGGGCTGGTGATCCGCGCCCAGGGCATCCCCGCCAACACCACCCACGACGCCTACGCGGTATGGCTCTACAACTCGCCATCGGACAACCACATCCTTGGCTTCGTCAACCCCGGCGTGAAGGCAAATGGCGTCCTCCAGACCGCGGGGGTGCTTCCCGCCGGCGCCGCGCATTACAAACAGCTGCTAGTTACCTTGGAGACGCAGTCCAAGCCCCGCATCCCGAGCAAGATCGTGCTCCAGGGCGCGCTCAGCCTGTCGAGCTGACGTCGACAGCCTCGGAGCCGAGGAGCCGCTCGATCGCCTCGAGTGCATCATCGAGCTTGCTCCCGGTGGCCCGCCGCAGGAGGAACCCGCCGGTGCGCGAGTAGCCGCGCAGCTGCTGGCGCTGCTCGATCGTCACCCGGGTCGAAGCCTGATGGGGCTCGAGGACGATCTCGGTCACCGACTCCCCCAGCACCCGCTCGAACGGGGTTCCCTCGATCTCCTGCTGCCACATCCGCCGGTGAGGCGGCTCAGAGGACATCAGCGTGAAGTCGATGCGCACCGGTCGCCCCTTCTTGGTCAGGTGCACCTGGGTGAAGCCGGCTTCGGTGACCCCCTCCATCCGCTGCACGCCCGGCCACCACCGCGGCTGGTGGTGAGGATCCTCGATCAGCTTCCAGATCTGCTGCGGCGCGGCAGCGATCACGCGGCTGCGGCGCGTGCGCGTCACGGCTGCTCGTAGCCGATCAGCGCGTGCACGAAATGTGGCTCCAGCTGCGAGCGCCCGGACAGGAAGCAAAGCTCGACCAGGAACGCGCAGGCCGCGATCTCGGCACCCAGGCCACTGACCAGCTCGCACAGTGCGCGGGCGGTACCGCCGGTGGCCAGCAGGTCGTCGTGGACGAGCACCCGGGCCCCGCCGCCCAGCGCATCGGCGTGAACCTCGAGCGCGTCGATCCCGTACTCCAGCGCGTATTCGGCGCTGACCGTCTGGTGGGGAAGCTTGCCCGGCTTGCGGGCGGGAACGAACCCGGCGCCCAGCGCCCGGGCCAGCGCCCCGCCGAGGATGAACCCGCGGGCCTCGGCCGCCACCACCAGGTCGATGTCCAGCGGCTTGGCGAACTGCACCAGCCGCGCCACCGCCGCGTCCAGTGCGGCGGGATTGAGCAGCAGCGGTGTGATGTCCTTGAACACGATCCCCGGACGGGGAAAATCCGGGATGTCACGTACGTACGCACGCAGGTCCACGCCGGCGACAGTCACGGCTCAGGTCGCGATCTTGCGCAGGTCTCGGATCAGCAGCAGGTGCTTGAGGTACGTGGTAACCGAGGCGAGGTTCTCCAGCGCTTCGATCGCCTCCTTGCGGCGCTCAGGGTTGCGGGAGCGCAGCGCCGGGGCGAGGATGCTCTGCAGCAGCTGCGCCTCCCGATCCGCGGAACTGCGGAAAACCCGTAGGTTCCGGCCTCCGACCCCGTAGCGGGCGAGCTCTGAGACCGCGCGCACGATCTCCCGTTCGGTCTCCTCGTAATAGCGCACCCCGCCGCGATTCTCGCCCTTGATCACCCCGAACTCCTCCAGCTCACGCACCAGCTTCGGATCGGCGCTCGTATCCTCGACCACCTCCGCGAGCGAGTACAGCGCTCCTGGATCGCGAGCGGAGACGCTGGCGCGGCGCAGCGAGCGCCCGTCGCCGGCGGCGGCCACCTCCCGGTCGGAGCGACCCCCGGCCAGCTCCTGGCGGATCACCCGCAACGGTAGGAACTCGTCGCGCTGGAGGCGCAGGATCGTGCGCAGCCGCTGGATGTCGTTCTGCGTGTAGAGCCGGTAGCCGCCCTGGGTGCGCCGCGGCGCGAGCAGCTTCTGGTCCTCGAGGTAGCGGATCTTGGAGATCGAGATGTCCGGGAACTCCTGCTCGAGCGCCTTGCACACGGCGCCGATGGTCACCGCTTTCTGCCGCAGCCGCTCAGCCTCTTCGGGCCGCGGCTCGGGCAGCTCGATCTCTGGGCTACGGGTATCGGAGGTGGCCATCAGCGGCTCAGGAACGCAAGCTTGTACTTGCCGATCTGAAGCTCGTCGCCGTCGGTCAGGCGATGCGACTCGATCCGGCGGCGATTGACGTAGGTGCCGTTCAGCGAGCCGCAATCGTCGAGGTAGTAGTCGTGGCCGCGGCGCACGAGGATCGCATGATCCCGGGACACGGTCACGTCGTCGAGAAAGATCTCGCTGTCGGGGCGCCGACCGACGCTGAGGCGATCCTCCTGGAGCGGGAAGCTCTCTCCGGCTCGGCCACCGCCGGCTCGGATCACCAGTGCGGCGCCCCGGGCGGTCACGTCCTCCAGGTTGAGCTCCTCGATCTCGCCCGTCTCCCCCACCCGGTAGGTGGCGGTGGTGGCGCCGGGGGTGGGCTCACCGCCGCCGACGAACGCCCCGCAACGCTGACAGTAGTTGGCCCCGTCGGCGTTGGCGAAGCCGCACTCCTGGCAGTGCTGGGCCACGGGCACCGAGTCCCGTCTACTCTGAGTCCGAACTCGCGACGCGCCCGGAGAGGATGTCGGTGAGCTGCTCGACATCCGCGCCGGAGATCACGAGCTGGCCGCCCTCGTCCTTCTTGCGCAGCCGGTTGACCAGCTCCGCGCGGAGGATGTCGATCTTGCCGTGGAGGATCCGGCGCTTGTAGGAGACCTCCATCTCCTCCTCCGTGAGCTGCCTGATCAGATCCTTCAGCTCCTGATCGCTCAAGGCACCCAGATCGGGAAACGTGTCCATGCGAAGCCAAACCCCCGTCCTGCGGAAATCGGTGTTGTCGAACGGCAGAGTATACCTCCGGATCCCCGAGGGTCAATCTGAGCTTTAGAGTTGCTCGGCCCGCTCGCGCAGCTGCCGCCGTCCGGCACGTAGGTAGAGCACGGTGGCGCTCAGCGACAGCGCCAGGCCTACGTACATCAGCGTCAGCGCGAGCCAATGCACTCCGGCCATGGCGAAGAACGGCGCTCCCATCGTCGGCGCCACGCCGAGCCTTCCGAGCCAGTTGATCCTCAGCTCCACTCCGCGCGCCAGCGCGTAGCGGCTGAGGGCCAGCATCGACAACTCCCGGCCCACGACCACGCCGATCGCCCACCGTGGCAGCAGCTCGAACCGCCACGCCACGACCATCCCGGAAACGACCAGCAGGCGGTCGATGACCGGATCCAGCAGCGCACCGAGGCGACTGTATTGGCCGGTCAGGCGGGCGGCGAAGCCATCGAGGTAGTCCCCCCACCCGATTGCCGCGAACAGGATGACCGCCGCCGGCGAGCGGCCGTCGTGGCTGGACAGGGCGACGATCAGGAATACCGGGATGCCGGCCAGACGGACATAGCCGATCGCGTTCGGGAGCGTCCACGGGCGCAGCGGCTGGTCGGAACGCGTCGCCGCTGGCGGCGGTCCGGAGCGGTCGAGCCCAAACAGGCGGCGCTTGCTCAGGGTAGCTCTCGCCACAGCTCGGCGATCGCCTTCGCCGCGCCGTCGACGGGGACCGTCCGCGACCGGCGACCGCGTCGGATCTGCACCTCTATTTCTTCGGCGGCGAGGGTGCGGCGCCCGATCGTCACCCGTGCCGGGCACCCCAGCAGCTCGGCGTCGGCAAACTTCTCCCCCGGGCCGGCGTCACGATCGTCATACAGCGTCCGCAGACCCCCGTCCTGCAGCTCGACGTAGAGGCGCTCGGCCAGCGCTCGCTCCTCGCTGCCTGCGCGCCCGAGCACCACCAGCTCGACGTCGAACGGCGCCATCGCCCGCGGCCAGGAGATCCCATGCTCGTCGGCGTACTGCTCGACCGCAGCGGCAGCCGCGCGCGCTGGGCCGAAGCCGTAGCAGCCCATCCACACCAGCTGCGAGTGTCCATTCTCGTCCAGGTAGGTGGCGCCGAGCGGATCGGAGAACCGGGTGCCGAGCTTGAAGATGTTCCCCACCTCGATCGCCGGCTCGATCCGGATCGCCGCTCCGTTCACCGTATCCCCGGCTACCACGGTACGTACGTCGACCGGCTCGAAGTCGAAGTCGCGACCGGGCTCGACGCCGCGCAGGTGCGCATCCGGCTGATTGGCACCGGTGACGTAGCTGCCGCCGATGGCCGCCCGGTCGAGCAGGATCGGAAGCTCCGCCCCAACCGGGCCGATGAACCCGGGCGGCCCAAGCCGTCGTGCCACCTCATCCGGATGGGCGGGCCGGAACTCGATGCCGAGCGCCAGCCCCAGCTTGATCTGGTTGACGCGGTGGTCGCCGCGGACGAGCACGAGCCGCATCTGGTCGCCGTCGAGCACCACCGGGTAGGCCTTCAGCAGGGCACCGGGGACGACGCCGAGCGATGCCGCCACATCCTCGACGGTGGTGAGGCCCGGCGTCGAAACCAGCTCCGGGGCTTCGAGGCGGGGCGCCGGAGGGACCGGCTGGGCATCGGCGGACGCGACTTCGACGTTGGCCGCGTAGCCCGCGGCGAGGGCGACGTCGTTCTCCCCCGCCGGGCACGGGACCATGTACTCGTGGGCGCCGAAGCCGCCCATCATCCCCACGTCGGCCTCGACCGCGTACCACTCGAGGCCGCAGCGATCCATCATCCGGTCGTAGGCCGTGACGTGCCTCTCGTAGCTCCGGTTCAGCCCCTCCTGGTCGCGATCGAAGCTGTAGGAGTCCTTCATGATGAACTCGCGGGTGCGCAGGACCCCCGCCCGGGGCCGCGGCTCGTCGCGCTCCTTGACCTGGAAGTGGTAGAGGATCATCGGCAGATCGCGGTAGGAGCGCACCGCGGCGGCGACGTGGCCGGTAACGATCTCCTCGTGGGTCATCGCCAGCACCATCTCGGCTGAGCGCCGGTCCTGGAGCTTGAACAGCTCCTCGATCTCGTAGCGACCGCTGCGCCGCCACGGTTCGGCCGGGTGCAGCACCGGCATCAACATCTCCTGGCCGCCGATCGCGTCCATCTCCTCCCGGACGATCTGCACCACTCGCTGGTGTACGCGCCAGCCGGCTGGCAGCCACGACCACAGTCCCGAGCCCACCTGGCGAATCAGCCCCGCTCTGACCATCAGCACATGGCTGAGCGCCTCCGCGTCGGCGGGAGGCTCGCGCTCGGTGGGAAGGAAGTAGCTGGACAGGCGCGTCATCGCTGGCTGCGACCGGCACCGGCCGCGGCCCGGAAGCGTACCCGGGCGCGAGCAACCGCTTCTGATAGAAGTGCAACCACCGCATAAGCAAGGCGCCAAAGGAGAATCGCCCGTGGCCTACTCAGTTCCGCCTCTCCCCTACGACTACAGCGCGCTGGAGCCTCACATCGACGAGGAGACGATGCGCTTTCACCACGACAAGCATCACCAGGCCTACGTAGACAAGGTCAACGGGGCGCTGCAGGGCACTGAGTGGGAGGACAAGCCGATCAAAGAGGTCATCGAGAGCCTGGCCCAGATCCCCGAGGACAAGCGCGGCGTCGTGCGCAACAACGGTGGTGGCCACCTCAACCACTCTCTGTTCTGGGAGTGGATGTCCCCCGATGGAGGCGGCGAACCCGACGGTGACCTGCGCTCGGCGATCGAGTCGGCATTCGGTTCGGTGGGTGACTTCAGGACGAAGTTCAAGGACGCCGGGGTCAATCAGTTCGGCTCCGGCTGGGCCTGGCTGGTTCACGACGGGTCGGGACTGGCGATCGTCTCCACCCCCAATCAGGACAATCCCGTCAGCGATGGCAGGACGCCGTTGCTCGGCGTCGACGTCTGGGAGCACTCCTACTACCTCAAGTACCAGAACCGCCGCCCCGACTACATCGAGGCGTGGTGGAATGTCGTCAACTGGTCGAAGGTCGGCCAGGGCTTCCAGAAGGTCCGGTAGATAATGGGAGGGCGCGCCGGCGCCGGGCGCTCCTCCTGCCTCGGGCCGGCTAGGCGCGGCTGAAGCGCCGTCCGGCGACCGGAGATAGCTCCTCGCCCAGGCGGACGGGCGGCCCCGCGGCCGCGGATCCCGCATCGGCGGGTTCGGCGTCGGCGGCCGCGGCCTCCATCGCCGCCAGCCGCTCCGGTGTCACCGCGGTGGCGTCTTCATTCTCGGCCAGCCAGGCCCGCGCTTCGGCAGCGTACGCCTCATCGCGAATGACGCGCTGGCCCGCCTCGTAATAGCGATCGATCTCGGCGAACAGCTCGTCCACCAGCCGCTCGGTGGGAACCTTCTTCAGCGGCTCGCCGCGGGAGTAGATCATCCCCATGTCCTTGGCGCCGGTGATCCCGAAGTCGGCGTGGCGCGCCTCTCCGATCCCGTTGACCGCGCAGCCCAGCACCGACACCTCGATCGGGTCCGGGTAGGCCTCCAGCCGACGCTCGATCTCAGCCACGACGGTGTCCATGTCGAATTGCAGTCGCCCGCAGGTGGGGCAGGCGATCAGCACCGGCCCGCGCTCGCGGAGCTTCAGCGCCTTGAGGATCTCCCAGGCGACCTTGACCTCCTCCTCGGCGTGGAAGGTCGACAGCGAGATCCGGATCGTGTCGCCGATGCCGTCGGCCAGCAACGTCCCCAGCCCGACCGCGGACTTGAGCGAGCCCGACCATTTGGTCCCCGCCTCAGTGACGCCCAGATGCAGCGGATAGGGGATGCGCTCGGACAGCAGCCGGTTTGCGGCGATCGTGTTCGGCACGCTGGTCGACTTCATCGAGACCTTGAAGTTCTCAAATCGCAGCCGCTCCATCAGGGCCACGAACTCCACCGCCGCGCTCACCAGCGCCTCCACCGGATTCTCGAACTCCAGCTCGCGCAGATGGGAGGGCAGCGAACCGGAGTTGACGCCGATCCGCAGCGGCGTGCCCAGCTCAGAGGCGCGCGCTGCCACCTGTGCGACCTTATCCGGGCCGCCGATGTTGCCGGGATTGAGCCGGACACAATGCGCGCCCGCCTCGAGTGCCTTCAGGGCCAGCGTGTGGTTGAAGTGGATGTCGGCGATCACCGGGATCGGCGACTGCCGGACGATCGTCTTCAGCGCCTCGGCGTCCTTCTCACGCGGCACCGCGACCCGGACGATGTCGGCGCCGGCCTCGGCCACGCGAGCGATCTGGTTCATCGTCGCCTCCAGATCGGCAGTCTCGGTCTTGGTCATCGTCTGCACCGCGACCGGCGCGCCGCCGCCGATGGGCACGCTGCCGACCAGAATCTGCCGCTGTGAGGCCATAGGATCAGTGTAGAGGCGCCAGGAGAGGCGGATCAGCCGACGCTGCGGCTGCGCCGGCGCAGCGCCACAGCGCCGAAGCTGCCCGCGGCGGCGAGCAACACCACGAGCACGATGATCACCGGAGCCGAGAAAAAGGACCCGCCGGAACTGGTCGTCGTCGCCGCGCCGGCTAAGTGAGAGTCACTGAGCCGGGCGATCAGCGCCCGGTCGATGACGTCATAGCAATCCGTGTACTCCTTGAGGCTCGCCGGCATCGTCGCGAGCGCAGCTCGCAACTGAGCCGGCGGGTAGGCGCGGGTGAGCTGGTTGTGGGAGTTGCAGTCGGCGATCACCGCGGCCGGCCCGTCCGCGGCCACGGCCGGGCTGATGAGGCCGGGGACCGAGCTGCCCAAGCTGCCCAGCACCACGATCAGGATCAGGAACCGTCTCGCCATCGCCGCACAGACTAGGCCGATTTCGCCGGGTCCGACCGCGAGCGAAACCTGTTCGGGTCAGCGACGTGTAGGGTCCTGCCCCCTGCGCGGTCTAGAGCATCGTCCCTTCCAGTCGTGGCGGGCCCGCTCGCTGCTGATCACCTCCGCCCTCTCTCTCATCGCGGTGGCGGCGTTGATCGCGCTGCCCGTGGGCCGAGCGCAAACCGTGCTCCACCTCCCGATCTACCGCGACCCGGCCTATTCGCCAGCCGAACGAGCGGCCGATCTGATCGCCCGGATGACCCTGGCCGAGAAGGCCTCGCAGATGGTCTCAGGCCAGTCGCCGGCAATCCCCCGGCTCGGCGTGAACGCCTACGGCTGGTGGAACGAGTCGCTGCATGGGGTCTCACGCCTGCAGCTGAATCCGTCGGGCACGACCTCGATGCTGTTCAACACCACCTCCTACCCGAGCGATCTGGCGCTCGGCTCCACCTGGGACCCGGGCTTGATGTACAGCGAAGCGGGCGCGATCTCCGATGAGGCGCGGGAGATCGTGCCCGACAACGCCTATGACCTGGACTTCTTCGCCCCCACCGTCAATCTGTCCCGCGACCCCCGGTGGGGGCGAAACGACGAGACCTTTTCCGAGGATCCGCTGCTGACCGCCAACATCGCCGCCCAATACGTCAACGGGATGGAGGGCAAGGATGAGCGCGGCCACCTGCTGCCGGCCGGCGGCGGATACCTGAAGACGATCGCCACCCTCAAGCACTACGCCGCCAACAACAGCGAAGTCAATCGTCTGAACGGATCATCAGACATCGACGAGCGCACCTTGCGCGAGTACTACACGGCGCAATTCCGACTCATCACCGCGCAGACCCACCCCGGAGCGATGATGTCGGCATTCAACGCGATCAACGGGACACCCGCGGTGGCCAACCCGCACCTGATCGGCACGCTGGCCCGCCAGACCTTTGGCTTCGGCGGCTACTTCACCTCCGACTGCGACGCAGTCGACGGCATCGTCACCTACCACAATTGGCGCCCCCGGGGCTACAGCCGTCCCCTCAACCGAACCGAGGCCCACGCCTTCGCCAACGCCGCCGGAGTCGACCTCGACTGCACCAGTGAGTATGACCTCCTCACGGATCGAAACCTCCTGCCCGCGGCGGTCGGAGAGGGCATCCGGACCACCACCGACACCTACAACGTCGGGGATCTCGACACCTCGCTCGTACGCCTGTTCACCGCCCGGATGCAGCTGGGCGAGTTCGGTGCTATCGCCAGTGAGCCCTGGGTCAGAGCGGCGCGGGCACGGCTGCGGCCCGGCACCTGGGTCAACGGCGACGCCAACCGCGCGGTCACCGAGACGCCGGCCCGGCTCGCGTTGGCGCGGCGCGTGGGCGACCACGCCCTGGTGCTGCTCAAGAACGCCGTCACCACCCGCCGCGACGGGAGCGCCGGCAAGCTGCTGCCGATCGCCGTGCCCCGGAGCGGCCCTTTCCGGGTGGCGGTCATCGGCACCCTGGCCAATCAGGCCAACATGTACCTCGGCGGATACTCGAGCATCCAGGATCCCGCCGGCCAGGCCAACGAGGTGACCCCCTACGCCGGCATAAAGCGGGCGATCCAGACGATCGATCCGAGCGCGACGGTCGACTTCTACAACGGCTTCACCAGCGGGAGCAACGCGGCCGGACTGACCAACATCGACCCGGCCGCCGTCGGTGCCGCCGCCAACTACGACGACGTGATCGTGTACGCGGGGACCGACCGGTCGACCGCCGGCGAGTCTCAGGATCGGAGCAGCTTGGCGCTACCGGGGGCGCAGGCACAGCTGCTCGACGCCGTCGCCGCCGTAAACCGAAACACGATCGCGGTGATGGGCACTGTGGGCGCAGTAGACCTCGCCGGCTTCCAGGGCAACGTCCCGGCGATGGTTTGGAGCGGCTACGACGGGGAGCGAGCCGGCGACGCGCTGGCCGACGTGCTGCTGGGCAAGTACGACCCCAGTGGACACCTGCCGTTTACCTGGTATCAGAGCGAGCAGCCGCTGGCGCCGATCACCGACTACGGCATCCGCCCAGCCACCGGCAACCCCGGGCGAACCTACATGTATTACCGCGGAGCGGTGTCCTACCCGTTTGGCTACGGGCTTTCCTACACCACCTTCAGGAGCTCCAACCTGCGTGTCTCCCGATCGCGAGCGGACGCGGACACGGTCCACGTGACCCTCGACGCCACCAACACGGGCACTGCGTCCGGAGAAGACCTGATCCAGCTGTACGTCACCTCACCGGGGGCCGGTGACGGCAGGCAGCCGATCAAGCGACTGGAAGGTTTTCGCCAGGTGTTCCTGCTCCCAGGCCAGACCAAGGCGCTGACCTTCACTCTGAGGATCGCCGACCTTGGCACCTTCAACCCGGGACTCAGCCACTTCGTGGTGCCGGGCGGCCGATACGGCATCCAGATCGCCGCCTCGGCGCTGGATAGTGACATCGAGCTCGGCGGGTATCTGCAGGTTAGCCGGCAGCCTCAGCCGGTGCTGGCGGCGCTCAGCGCGCAGCCGACGATGTCCGGAGACGCCGCCCGCGGGATCCAAAGGCGGGTCATGTTCCCGCTCAGAACAACCGTCTTACCTGGTCTCTCCGTGTCGATGAACGACCAGTCGCTGTACGGCCACCTCAGCCCCGGCCGCGACCGGCCGCTGCCCACCGGCGCCCGGCTCCGCCTGCGCAGCAACCGCCCTGCGGTGGTCTCGGTGCAGAGCGACGGGACGCTGCGCACGGTGGAGAACGGGGTGGCGACGATTACCGCCACAATCAGCCTGAACGGTGTCAGCCGCTCGACCCAGTTCGTAGTCCGGGTTCTCTCCGAGCTGACGGGACTGTCGGTCAACGGGCGACCGTTGTCGACCTTCGCCGCCGACACCTACGACTACGACGTGCTCGTCCCCCCGGGGTTAGCCCGGCCGAGGATCAGCGCCCTGTTGCCGGACCGGCGGGCGCGGATGCAGGTGACCCAGGCTGCGGGCATCCCCGGCACCGCCACCGTCAGCGTGACCGGGCCGGACAGGATCGGCTTCACCTACCGGGTCAACTTCGCTCGTTCCGCCCGCAGTGACACGTTCTCCGCCAACAGCCTAGGTTCGCAGTGGACCTGGCTCCGACACGATCCCGCCAGCGAGCATCTGTTCCCGGGCGCGTTGACGATCCTCGCCCAACCGGGCGACCTCGGCAGCCACACCGCGCGCAACCTCCTCCTGCAACCCGCGCTCGGCGACTGGAGCATGCAGACCCGCGTGCACTTCAGCAGCGCACCGCATGCCCCCACCCAGCAGGGTGGCCTGATCGCCTACGCCGACGACCAGAACTACCTGAAGCTCGACCTGGAGTATGGCTCCGGCGGGACCCAGCTCAGCGAGACCAGCGCCGACTCCCTATCGGGGACGCCGATCACACAGGTGGTGGCAACCCTCCCCACCCCCCCGAGCGCAACCACCGTGTGGCTGCGCATGGTCAAGCGCGGCCCCCGCTACAGCACCCTCTACTCCTTCGACGGCAGCCATTTCGCCGAGCTCTACAACACCGGCGCGAGCCTGACCAACGTCCACGTCGGACTGTTCGCGTTCGCCGCCGGCGATCCCACCACCGACCTGCTGGTGAGCTTCGGCGCCTTCCGCATCAGCAACACCGGGACCACGGTCGCGTTGCCGCTTCCGGCGGGAAAGGGCAAGAGTCCCCGAACCACGAACCGCAAGTCGTATCCTGGCTCGCTTGCTCACAGCCTCTCGCAAGGGCCGACGCTCAATGCCCGGGGTGGTTCTGACGCTTGCTCTCGTGGTCGGGCTGGGGGGCTGCGGCGCCTCACATCAGGCGACGGTGGTGACGCAGGCCCGTCCGGGTCTGGTGTCGATCTTCGAAGCCGATCCGCAGTTGCATGCCGATCCGGGCCGGACCCTGGATCACCTGCGACGTCTGGGCGTTGATCGCGTACGCGTGTACGTACCGTGGGCGGCGATCGCCCCGGGAGCCAGCCGGCAGCGGCCCCCTCGGCGCTTTGACGGCTCACGCTCGTCGGCCTACCCAGCCGCCGGATGGTCGATCTATGACCGGATCGTCCGCGCCGCCCGACCTCGGGGGATCGGAGTCGATCTGATGCTCAGCGGTCCAGCCCCCCTGTGGGCGGCCGGACGCGATTCGCCGGGAGGACCGTACCGGACGGCCTGGAAGCCGTCGCCGCGCGCCTTTGGCGCCTTCGTAGCCGCCGTCGGGTCGCGCTACAGCGGCACCTACACCCCGGCCGGCGCCTCCTCGCCGCTGCCCCGGGTGAACTTCTGGTCGATCTGGAACGAGCCCAACTACGGGCCCAACCTCGCCCCCCAAGCGGTCGACTTCTCCACCGTCGAGGTCGCACCTGCGCTCTACCGCCGCCTGCTGGACGCCGCGTGGACGGGACTGCACCGGACCGGCCACGGAAAGGACACGATCCTGATCGGCGAGCTCGCTCCGCGAGGCATCACCACCGGCAACAACCCCGGCAACTTCTCGGGCATGGTCCCGCTGCGGTTCATCCGCGCCCTGTACTGCGTCGACGCCGCTTATCGGCCGCTGCGAGGGATGGCTGCGACGCAGCGGGACTGCCCTTCCGAGGCCACCGGCAGGCAATCCTTCCCGGCAGAGCACCCGGCGCTGTTCCACGCCAGCGGAGTGGCGGTCCACCCCTACCCGCAGGGCCAGGTGCCGCCTGACGTGGCCACCCCCGGTGAGCCCGACTACGTCGAGCTGGCCACGCTTGGGAACCTCGAGCGGACGCTGGACAGGGGGCAACAGGACATATGGCTCGGACACCCGGTTTCCGATCTACTCGACCGAGTTCGGCTATCACACCGACCCGCCGGAGACGATCGCCAGGGCAGTCGCACCGGCGGTGGCCGCGTACTACCTGAACTGGTCGGAGTACATCTCCTGGCGGGATCCCCGGGTGCGTTCCTACGATCAGTACCTGCTCATCGATCCGCCCAGCGCCAACGCGCTCGGAGGCTTCGCCACCGGTCTGGAGTTCGCCAGCGGCATACCCAAGGCGACCTACCAGGCCTATCGCCTCCCGGTCTACATGCCGGTGACGCGCGGGCATCCCGGCCAGCGACTCCTGGTGTGGGGGTGCCTGCGCCCGGCCCACCACCTCCCCGCCCGCTCTCATCAGCGCGTGCGGATCGAGTTCTCACCCCGCTCCGGTGCCGCCTTCAAGACCATCGCGACGGTCCCGATCACCAACCCCCACGGCTACTTCGACCTGCCGCAGGTGCTTCCGGGTAGCGGTGTTCTTCGACTCGCCTGGTCTTATCCGGACGGAACCACGATCCACAGCCGCACGGTCTCGGTCACGATTCGCTAGATTCGCTAGCGTCCCGGCGCGCGGGGAACGTGCCGTGATCGCTCCGGCGCCCGCAACTTTGCCCTGCGGCAAACTGTTCGTCCTCTGCATGAGCCCTCTGATCCAGACCCGCACAGCAATCCGCGCCATAGTCCTGGTGGCCGCGATGGCGACGTCGATCTGCCTGCCGCTGGCGGTGCCCGGCCCTGCCCACGCCTCCACCACGCAGCTGGCGCTGTTCGAGGAAGACCCGGGACTGGTCTCCAATCCGGCCGCCACCATGCAGCAGCTGCGAAGCCTCGGCGTCGGCGCGATCCGGTTCTACCTGCACTGGCAGTACCTCGCTCCCGACGCGAAATCCCGCCGGCGCCCCGCCGGCTTCCATGCCGCTGACCCGGGCGCATATTCTGCCGCAGCCTGGAGCGCCTACGACACGATCGTCAAGGATGCCCAAGCCGACGGTATCCGCCTGTTGCTGCTGGTCGGCGGCGGTGCGCCCCAGTGGGCCACCGGCCGCGATCAGCCATCCCGGGGCCCTTACTACCAGTGGAAGCCCTCGGCAGTCGAGTACGGCAGCTTCGTGCAGGCCGTCGCCACCCGCTACAGCGGGCACTACGTTCCCGCCGGAGCCTCGGCGCCGCTGCCGCGGGTGAGCTTCTGGGAGATCTGGAACGAACCCAACTGGGGCCAGTCGCTGGCGCCGCAGGCGACCAAGGGATCCAGCGTCTCCACCTCGCCCTCGATCTACCGGAGCCTGCTCGATGCTGGCTGGAGCGCGCTCGGGCGCACCGGCCACGGTCACGACACCGTCCTCGTGGGAAGCCTCTCCCCCCGCGGCTTCAACGCCAGGCCGAGCTCCCGGTTCCCCCAGGGCCTACCCGCCGACTTCTCGACCACCAAGCCACTTCAGTTCGTCCGCACGCTCTACTGCGTCGATTCTCGCAACCGCCAGCTGCGCGGCCGCGCCGCCGCCGCTGTGGGCTGCCCGGCCACAGCCGCAGGTTCACGGCAGTTCCGCCGGCAGCATCCGGCTCTGTTCAGCGCCAGCGGCTTCGGAATCCATCCCTATCCCTTCAACCTGCCCCCCACCCAGGCTGACTCGAACGATCCCGACTACGTGGAGTTCAGCCAGATCTCGCGGCTGGCGAGCGCACTCGACCACGTACAGCACGCTTACGGCTCGGGCCGGCGGCTACCGATCTACAACACCGAGTACGGGTACGAGACCAACCCGCCCAATCGCACGAACCACTTCGTCTCCCCCAACACCGCAGCCACATACATCAACTGGGCCGAGTACCTGTCGTGGCAGAACCCCCGGCTGGCGACGACGATGCAATACCTGCTCTACGACCCCAATCCCCACGCCGGCAACGCGATCTTTGGGCTCGGCAACTTCGCCGCCGGGTTGATCTTCTACCACGGAGCTCCCAAGGCCGACTACTACGCCTACCGGATGCCGATCTTCCTGCCGGTCACCTCGACCACTCGCCGGCGTTCGCTCAAGGTGTGGGGCTGCGTGCGCCCGGCGCATTTCGCCCGCGGCCGGCAAAGCGTCCAGATCCAGTTCCGCCGCGGCGCGCGCGGCGCATTTACGACCATCAAGACGGTCGGCCTCACCTCCTCTCGCGGGTATTTCGACGTACCGGTCGGGTTCCCGAGCAGCGGCACGGTCAGGCTCGCCTGGCACTATCCGTCGGGTCCGACCATCTACAGCCGAAGCGTGACTGTCACCGTCCGCTGATCGCTCGGCCGCACTTCCCGGCCAGCGACGCGATCCGTGTGCAGATATCACGCTCAGGCATAGCCCTCCTGCTCGGGCTCGGGCTGGTCGGGGTGGTGGCGTTGGCGATCGTGTTGTCCTCACGCCGTTCCGCGTCGGCGGGCCGGTCCCGGGCCCCGATCGCGATGTTCCAGGAGCCCGCGCACATGCTCACCGACCCCGTCGGAACGCTGTCGACGTTGCGCAACCTCGGGGTGGGGCTCGTGCGCATGCAGGTGCAGTGGCAGCTCCTCGCCCCCGACCCGACCTCGGCGGTTCGACCGCCGGGATTCGACGCCGCTGACCCGGCGGCTTATCCGTCGACGACCTGGCTGCCCTACGACCGGCTGCTCACCGACGCGCGTCGTGACGGGATTGGCGTCGACCTCCTGATCACCGGTGGGGCACCGCGGTGGGCGGTCGCCTCAGGCTCTCCCGCGGGCCCGGAGGCGCTGTACTGGAAGCCCTCGGCCAGCGAGTACGGGCAGTTCGTGTGGGCGATGGCCAAGCGCTACAGCGGGGCTTACCGTCAATGCCGCTCGTGCGCGCCGCTACCCGCGGTGCGCTTCTGGGAGATCTGGAATGAACCAAACTACGGGCAGGATCTGGCCCCGCAGGCACTCGCCGGATCGTCGGTGCCGACCTCCCCGGCCCTGTATCGCGGCCTCCTTGACGCCGGCTGGAACGCGCTGCAGGCCACCGGTCATGGCCACGACACGATCATCATGGGCAGCCTGTCCCCAAGGGGGTTCAAGGGTCCGGTGACCCGCGCCTTTCCCCAGGGCTTGCCCGGCTACTTCTCCACCACCAAGCCGTTGCCGTTTCTGCGCACCCTGTACTGCGTCGACTCCGACTACCGCCAGCTGCGCGGGAGCGCCGCCTCGGCGGTCGGCTGTCCCGCCACGGCCCAGGCCTCACGGCAGTTTCCCGGCCGCCACCCAGCTCTGTTCGGGGCCAGCGGCTTTGGAATCCATCCGTATCCCTTCGACCTGCCGCCGACCAACGTGGACTCCGACGATCCCGACTACGCCGAGTTCGCCGAGCTCCCCCGTCTGGCCTCAACGCTAGACCGCCTTCAGCACGCCTACGGCTCCAGCCGACAACTGCAGATCTACAACACCGAGTTCGGCTACATAACCGATCCGCCGAACAACACCACCCACTTCGGCCGTCACTTCCTCTCCCCCATTACCGCCGGCTACTACCTCAACTGGGCCGAGTACCTCACCTGGCGCAACCCACGCCTGGCCACCACGATGCAGTACCTCCTCTACGACCCGTATCCCCAGGCCAGCGGGTTTGCCACCGGGTTGCTCACTGACACCGGCACGCCCAAGCCGACGCTGGACGCCTACCGGCTGCCGCTGTACCTGCCGGTCACCTCAGCCGCCTCCGGTCATGCCGTGGAGGTCTGGGGTTGCGTTCGTCCCGCTCACTTCGCCAGCCTTGACCGCCACGGTGCTCCCCAGCACGTCCAGATCCAGTTCCGCGGCGGCAGCCAAGCCACCTTTCGCACCATCGCCACGGTGCCGGTAGACAACGTGGGCGGGTACTTCGACGTCCGAGAAAGGCTGCCCGGAACGGGCGCCATCCGCTCGTCGTGGAGCTATCCGTCGGGATCGACCATCCACAGTCGGACCGTCGCCGTCGCGGTGAGCTGAGCCCACATGATGATCACCACCAAGCAGCTGGCCGCGGCTGGATCGATCGTGCTGTGCCTGGCGGCGGCAACGCTGGGCCCGCTCTGCGCCCCCGCCCTGGCCTCTCACCAGCAGGTGGCGATGTTCGAGGATCCCGGATTGATCTCGAACCCCGCACCGACGCTCTCCAAGCTCCGAGCACTCGGTGCCGACCACGTGCGGCTGTTCCTGATGTGGGACAGCGTTGCGCCGAGCGCGCGGCTCCCACCGGCGGCCCCGCCGGTTCCGCGCCGCTGATCCCAGCTCGTATCCGGCCTCGGCCTGGCGGCCGTGGGACAACGCGATCGAGCAGGCCCAGGCGGCGGGAATGATCGTCAACCTCGACCTCGCCGGCGGGGCGCCGCTGTGGGCGACGGGGCCGGGGGCGCCCCGGAGCAAGCCTCATCCCAACTGGGAGCCGAACGCCGCCGAGTACGGCGCGTTCGTCCACGCCGTCGGTGAGCGTTATAGCGGCAACTACAACCCCAGGACCCGCCGGCTCGATCCGGGAAACCCAGATGATCTCCCCGCGTCAATTTCTGGTCGATCTGGAACGAGCCCGACTATGGCCCCAGCTTGGCCCCGCAGGGACTGCCCGGCCGGCTCAGCATCGAGCACAGCCCGTGGATGTACCGCCAGTTGCTCGACGCCGCTTGGGGGGCGCTGCAGCAGACCGGCCACGGCCGCGACACGATCCTCTTCGGCGAGGTCGCCCCCCGGGGCTATCCGCCGGTCGGAGGTCACGGCATCCTTCCCTGGGGCCTGTTCTCGGGCATGAAGCCGCTGAATTTCTTGCGCGTGCTCTACTGCGCGGACTCGACATACCGGCCGCTGACCGGCGCCGCCGCCGCCGTGCGCGGCTGCCCCACCACTGCCGCGGGCAGGCGGGAATTCCGGGCCCGACATCCCGCACTGTTTGACGCCAGCGGCTTCGCCGATCACCCCTACTCGCGCTGGTATCGACCCGACCCGAGCAACCCAACGACCCCGACTACTCCTCGCTCGCTGACCTCGGCCGCTTGGAGCGGGCCCTCGACCGCCTGCAGCGGGTGTATGGGTCGCAGCGGAAGCTCCCGATCTGGAATACCGAGTATGGCTACCTCACCAGTCCGCCCAAGCACCCGAGCCGGACGGCTCCCTCGGTGTCGCCGACGACCGCGGCCGCGTACCTGAACCAGGCCGAGTACATCTCCTGGCGTGACCCGCGGGTGATGTCGTTCATGCAGTACCTCCTGACCGATCCCTTGGCCCCATCGGCGGCCAACAGCTACGGCGGCTTTGCCAGCGGGCTGATCAACCATGGCGGCCGTCCGAAGGTGACCTACGGCGCCTGGCGCCTGCCGCTCTACCTGCCCCGGACGAGCACCCGGCGCGGCCACGGCCTGGAGGTGTGGGGCTGCGCCCGGCCGGTCTTCTTCGCCCTGAAGGACGTCCCCACCGACCCCGAGACTGTGCAAATCCAGTTCGCGCGTCGCGCCAGCGCCTCGTTCACCACGGTCAAGATCGTCAAGCTCACCGGGCCTCGGGGCTACTTCGACACCGGCGTCAACTTTCCCGCCAGCGGCACGGTGCGGCTGAGCTGGCGCTACCCGCCAGACGATCCTCAGCTGGCGGCGGCCTCCACCGTCTACAGCCGCCAGGTGCGGATCACCGTGCGTTGACTATCCGTACATCGCCTCGATCTCGCGCTCGTACTTGGCCGCGATCGGCTTGCGCTTGAGCTTCATCGTCGGCGTCAACTCATCCCCCCCTGGGATCCAGTCGCCGCGGACGATCTCGAACTTCTTGATCTGCTCCACCCGGGCCAGGTGCTGATTGGCGGAGTCGATGCCGGCCTGCACGGCCTCGATCACCCTGGGCTCCTGCGCCAGCTCCTGCAGGCTCTTGGCCTCCAGACCATGCTGGCCGGCCCACTGCGGCGCGTAATCGGCATCGAGGACGACCAGCGCGGTGTTGTACGGCCGGCGGTCGCCGATGCAGCACGCCTGGCCGATCAGCGGGCTGCCGGTCTTGATCGCCGCCTCGATGTTCGCCGGTGACATGTTCTTGCCCGCCGCGTTGATGATCAGCTCCTTCTTGCGATCGACGAGTTTGACGTAGCCCTCCTCATCGATCTCGGCGATGTCACCGGTGTGCAGCCAGCCGTCGCGATCGACCGCCTCGCTCGTCCGCTCGGGCTGATTGCGGTAACCCATCATCACGAACTCGCCCCGGATCAGCAGCTCGCCATCATCGGCGAGCTTGACCTCCGCCCCGGGTGAGGGGGGGCCCACGGTTCCGATCTTCACCTTCCCCGGGCGGTTGCAGGTCCCGAATCCGCACGTCTCCGACATTCCCCACAGCTCGGCCAACTCGATCCCCAACGCGTGGAAGAACTCCAGCACCTCCACCGGCGTCGGTGCGGCACCGACATTGACAGCGATCACCTGGTCTAGGCCGAGCATCTCGCGCAGCTTGGAGAACATCTGCTCGTCGGCCTGGGCGACCTTGCGCTCGAGCTCCTCGGACACCGGCTCCCCGCGCTGGCGGAGTCGAACGCGCTCGATCGCGGCCTGCATCGCCTCCTGCACCGGCCGCCGCTGTTCCTCCGGCTGGGCGGCCTGCATCGCCTCCAGCCCCGCCTTGAGCTTCTCCCAGATGCGGGGCACGGCGAAGAACCAGGTCGGGTGCACCTGGGGCAGGAAGGAAACCACTTCCCGGGGGTTCGGGCAGCAGGTCACGGTGCCGGCGTAGATCACCGGGATGTAGTGGTGGGCCATCCGCTCGGCGATGTGCGCGGCCGGCAGCCAGGAGATCAGCCGCCCGCCGGTCTCCATCGGGATGACCTCTTCGATCGCCTTGGCCGAGACCATGATGTTGTGGTGGGAGAGCTGGACGCCCTTCGGCGGTCCCGTCGTCCCCGAGGTGTAGATCAGCGTGAGCACGTCGTCGGGACCGACCTGCGCGGCCGTGGCGGCGGCGTCGAAGTCGGGGTGCGATCCCTCGACCTCGGCCAACGACAGCGTCTCCGCGGATGCCTCCCCGTCGACGACGATCACGTGCTCGAGCTGCGGTAGGCCTTCGCGGGCCTTCAGCACCACCGGCAGGAACTGCTGCTCGGCAACCACGATCCTGGTCTGCGCGTCAGTGCACAGGTAGCGGATCTCTCCGGGGGGATAGGTGGTGTAGATCGAGAACGGAGTTGCTCCCAGCATCGCCGCGGCCAGATCCACGATCGGGAATTCGGGGCGGTTGGAGAGCATGATCGCCACCGTGTCGCCGCGTCCGACGCCGAGCTTGGCCAAACCCCCGGCGACCGCGTCCACTCGCGCCAGCAGCTGCGCCCAGGTCAGCGAGACGCTGTCGTCGGCGGTGCGAACGGCCACGATCTCTGGATGGTTGACCGCGGTCCGGCGCAGCGCTTCGGTGACGGTGGGGGCGTCGACGGCGCGCCCAGCCGTCGCGGTGATCGTGCTGCTCTCCATGCTCTCCTCCGCTATAGGGATGATCCGCTGCTCAGGCTATCGCTTTGGGCGCGGGATGGGACCTCTCACGGCGTGGCAAAGCCATGCCCCGACAGCGCGGAGATGTCGTTGGAGAGGCCGACCGCGAACAGCATCAGGATCAGTACGAAGCCGACCACGCCCGCGCGCTCCATCACCTCGAAGGGGATCCGCCGTCCTCGCACCTTCTCGGCCAACGCCCAGAAGATGTGGCCACCGTCCAGGGGAAGGAAGGGGAACAGGTTGATGACCGCCAACGACAGAGAGATCAGCGCCAGCACGAACAGGGCGGTGGTGGTGTTCTTGGCGAACGACTGCTGGGTCACCTTGAAGCCGTAGACGGTGCCGTGCACCTGCGCCCGCTCCTTCGGCTCGAAGATCCTGGCGACTCGCGAGACGGTGCCAGTGGTTTCGGCCCACAGATCGCTTGTCCCCAGCGATGCCGCCTTCGCCGGACCGACGGCGATGTGCCGCTCCCCCCACACGAAGCCCAGCAGCGGCCGTTCCGCCGAGGCGCTGTAGCGCGGCCGCAACCTGAAGGTGAGCAGCTGACCGGCACGACTCACAACCACCCGCGCCGGGGTCGCGGCCTGGCAGCCGTCGGTCTGCGCGCCGGCGCAGCGATGGCTGGCGAGCCGGTTGCGCAGCTGGTCAGAGGTGCCGGCCTGGCCGTCGACCGAGACGACCTTGTCGCCGGGGCGCAATGCGGTTGCCGCCGCGGTGCCGGATTCGATGGCGCCGATCCGCGGCGTGCTCACGTAGTAGCCGTTGGCCCAGTACACCGCGAACACGATCACGATCGCCAGCACCAGGTTGACCGCCGGCCCGGCGAGGATCACCACGATGCGCTTCCAGGGTGGCTGGTTGTAGTAGGCCCGCGGGCGCACCTCGTCGGGAATCTCCTCCCGAGGGTTCATCCCGGTGATCTTCACGTAGCCGCCGAGGGGGATCGGACCGATCCCGTACTCGGTCTCACCGCGACGAACCTTCACCAGCAGCGGTCCGAAGAACAGCGAGAAGCGCTCCACCCGCATCCCCACTGCCTTGGCCGCGGCGAAGTGGCCCATCTCGTGCAGGATGATCAGCGCCGCGAAACCCAGGAGGGCCAGGAGATAGGACATGTCCCCTCAGTGTGACAGCCCCCGTCGGGCGGCAGGACGGCTTAGGCGAGTCCGCTCGCTTCATTCTGAAGCTGAATCCACAGGTCCTGCACGGCCATGCGGACGATGAAGAAGTCGTTTCCGGCGAATGTGGACAGGGAGGCATCCCGAACAGCGGCCGGCGCGAGGGTCAACGAGCCTCGCCGACACGATCGGAGACTAGGGCGGCCGCGACCTTGCGGGCACGGGCGTCGGCCTCCCCGAGCACTTCGAACGAATGAACGGCCGTGGCCGGCAGCGCCGACAGCGTCTCCTCGATCACCGCGGCAATCCCGGGGAAGCGCAGCTCGCCGGCGAGGAAGGCGTGCACCGCGACCTCGTTGGCGGCGTTGAGCGTGCAGGGAGCGGTCCCTCCCGCACGAGCGGCCTCACGGGCCAGACGCAGGCAGGCGAAGGTCCCCTCGTCTACCGGCTCGAAGCTGAGGCTGCCGAGCGCCACCAGGTCGAGCGGGGCCACCGGCACGTCGACCCGATCGGGGTAGTGCAGGGCGTAGGAGATCGGCACTCGCATGTCGGGATAACCTAGGTGGGCCAGCGTCGCTCCGTCGCACAGCGAGATCAGGCTGTGGACGATCGACTGGGGGTGCACGACGACCTCGATCCGTTCGTACGGCGTGCCGAACAGGTGGTGGGCCTCGATCACCTCGAGCCCCTTGTTCATCAGAGTGGCGGAGTCGATCGTGATCTTGCCGCCCATCGCCCAGGTCGGATGCGCCAGCGCCTGCTCCACCGTCACGCTCTCGAGCTCCGCCGCGCGTGCGGCCGCGGAACGGGCCGCCGGAGGCAGTGAGGATCAGCTGCTCCACCGTCCCGGGTCGCTCCGTGGCCAGCAGCTGGTGTAGCGCCGAGTGCTCGGAGTCGACCGGGATCATCGCCGCGCCGGTTGCCTGCGCCAGCTGGGTCACGAGCTCGCCCCCGACGACCAACGACTCCTTGTTGGCCAGCGCCACATCGATGCCCTCACCGAGCGCCGCCACCGTCGGCACTAGTCCTGCCGAGCCGACGATTGCGTTCAGCACCAGGTCGCACTGGCAGTCGGTGATCAGCGTCACCAGACCGTCCGGTCCGGCCAGGACCTGTCCCCTGGTCCACGCCTCCGCCGCCCGCGCCGCTGCGTCCCGATCGGCCATCGCGATCCGGTGCACTCCATGCCGGTGAGCCTGGGCGAGCAGCTGCTCCCAGTCGCGGCCGCCGCTCAGCGCCACCACGCGCAGCTCGTCGGGATCGGCGTGGGAGACCACGTCCAGCGCTTGGACTCCAATCGAGCCGGTGGAACCGAGGATCGCGACGCGACGCGGCACGGGCCGCGATTGTAAGCGGGCTCAGCGCCCTCGCTGCCGCGAAGAGTGGCGGCCAGCGGACCGGACCGGCCGCCGGAGGTGACTCCGGGCCCTAGCGCATCACCGCCACCCACACGTAGTAGCCGGCGACGATCGTGAACATCACCGCATCGAGGCGGTCGAGTGCGCCCCCGTGTGGGCCGAAGATCGTGCCCGCATCCTTGGTACCGGAATCCCGCTTGATGGTCGACTCGAACAGGTCTCCGAGCGGTCCCAGAACCGCCACCACGAGACCCAGCAGCAGTGCATCACCCTGAGTCAGCCAGCTCTGGTAGAGCCCGGCGAAGAACACGGCCAGGATCGCGATCAGCATTCCGCAGAACAGCCCCTCGACCGTCTTGTGGGGCGAGATCTCCGGCGCCAGCGGCCGCCGTCCGAACAGCCGTCCGCCGAAATAGGCGGCGGTGTCGCCCAGGAAGGTCCCGATGAGCACGTCGATGATGATCGCGTTGCCGTGGTGAAGCTGCCGCAGCAGAACGGCGTGCGCGAACGCCAACCCGACCCAGTAGACACCGAGCACGGTAGAGGCGATCGTCACCGTGGGGCGGCCCCGTCCCCGTCCACCTCGTCCCAGCACGGCCAGGAACAGCACCGGCAACGCCCCCACTGCCACGCCCAGGACCTCGCGCTGGCCTCCGTAGCGTGCCGCCAGCACCATTCCCGTCAGGGCCAGGAATCCCACCGCGGAGACTGGCCGCCAGCGGTGCAGGAGGCGGTAGAGCTCGTGCAGACAGGCGCAGCCGACGGCGATCATGAACAACGCGAAGGGCAGACCGCCGACGTCGACGAAGACGATCGCGACGATCGCCGCCGGGACCGCAACCAGGATCCGCGAGAGCAGGTCAGACCGGCCGCGGGTCCGGGATGGGGACGGCACCTCAGCGGCCCCCGAACCGCCGCCGCCGAGCGCTGAACTCCTCCAGGCTGTCCTCGAACGCCTCCCGGGAGAAGTCCGGCCACAGCTCCGGCCGGAACACCAGCTCCGAGTAGGCGCCCTGCCACAGCAGATAGTTGGAGATTCGCTGCTCGCCGCTGGTGCGGATGATCAGGTCGGGATCGTGCATCTCGGGCGCATACAGGTGCCGGCGGAAGGCCTCTTCGTCGTCTCCGGAGAAGGTCTGGGCGGCGTCGATGATCTCGGCCCTGCCCCCGTAGTTGAAGGCCACGAACAGCGTGATCCTGGTGTTGGCCGCCGTCACTCCCTCGGCCCATTCCATCCGCTCCACCAGCGCTGCGGGAACGGGTGCGGTGCGTCGGCCGATGAACCGCATCCGCACCCCCTCGGCGTGCAGCTCCGGGGTCTCGGCCTCCACCCGCCGCGCGAACATCTCCATCAGAGCGGCGACCTCCGGCTGCGACCGGTTCCAGTTCTCGGTCGAGAACGAGTACACCGTCAGCTCCTGGACGCCGAAGCTCACTGCGTCGCGCAGGCGCGCTTTGACGGTGTCGGCTCCGGCTTCGTGCCCGGCGATCACCGGCAGGTTCCGGGCCTGGGCCCAGCGACCGTTGCCGTCGGTGATGATCGCTACATAGCGAGCGCTGATGTGCGCGGGACCGCCCCGGGGGTCGGCCACCTCACACTTCCAGGATCTCTTCTTCTTTGTGCCTGAGCGCCTCGTCGAGCTCGCCGATGCGGCCGTCGGTGAGCTTTTGCAGCTCTCCCTCGGCGCGGTGCTCATCGTCTGAGCCGGCCTCGCCGGCCTCCTTGAGCTCACGCAGATCGTGCATCACGTCGCGCCGGATGTTGCGGATCGCCACCCGGCCCTCCTCGGCGATCTGCCTGACCACCTTGACCAGCTGCCGGCGACGCTCCTCGGTCAGCTCGGGCACTCCCAGGCGGATCAGGTTGCCGTCGTTGTTGGGGGTCAGTCCCACGTCGGACTCCAGGATCGCGCGCTCGATCGCCTTGATCGAGGTCTTGTCGTAGGGCTGGACGGTCAACAACCGCGGCTCCGGGGCACTGATCGTGGCCAGCTGCTTGAGCGGCGTCACCGCACCGTAGTAGTCGACCGAGATCCGGTCCAGCAGCGCCGGGCTCGCCCGTCCGGTGCGTACCGACCCGAACTCGTGCCGCATCGAATCCACCGATTTGGTCATCCGCTCACGGGCGTCGGCCAGCAGCTCATCGATCATCTCGGTCATGTTCTCACCACCGTCCCCACTCTCTCCCCGGACACTATCTTGTCGATGTTGCGCCCGTCGGCCATGTTGAAGACGACGATCGGCAGGTTGTTGTCCATGCACAGTGCGAACGCGGTGGAGTCCATTACCTGCAGCCCGCGGGTGAGCGCATCCTTGTGGCTGATCTCGGGAATGAACTCGGCCTCCGGATGGGTCGCGGGGTCAGCGGTATACACCCCCTCGACCCCGTTCTTGGCCATCAGTACCACCTCCGCGTGCAGCTCGGCGGCGCGCAGCGCGGCTGCGGTGTCGGTGGTGAAGAACGGGTTTCCGGTACCGGCGGCGAAGATCACCACCCGGCCCTTCTCCAGGTGGCGCATGGCCCGGCGGCGGATATACGGCTCGGCCACCTCCGAGATCGTGATCGCCGACTGGACCCGAGTGGCGATCTCCTGCTTCTCCAGAGCGTCCTGGAGGGCGAGCGCGTTGAGAACCGTGGCCAGCATCCCCATGTAGTCGCCGGTGGCTCTGTCCATGCCCTTGGCGGCGGCGGCCAGACCGCGATAGATGTTGCCACCGCCAACGACGATCGCCACCTGCACGCCGCGCCCGTGGACCGCCGCCACCTCTGTGGCGATCGCCGCCACTCGCTCAGGATCGGTGCCGTACTGGAGCTCCCCCATCAGCGCTTCCCCGGAGAGCTTCAGCAGCACTCGCGTGAACGCTGGGGCCCTGCTGGCCGACCCTGCGCTCACCGCGCTCAACCGCCGACCGCGAAGCGGGCAAAGCGCCGGATGACGACGTTCTCCCTGGTCTCCGCCGACAGCGCCGCCCGCAGCTCCTCGATCGTCTTACCGCCGTGCTTGTCCTCGTTAACGTGCTTCTGGCGCAGCAGCACGACCTCGTCCAGCCACTTGTCGAGCTTGCCGGTGACGATCCGCTCGCGTACGTTCTCCGGGCGATCGGCCGCCTGCTCGGCGGCGATCCGCTGCTCGCGCTCCCGCTCCTGCGTCGGCACCTCGTCCTCGTCGATGGCCAGCGGCGCCGCGGCGGCGATGTGCAAGGCCAGGTCCCGCGCGAACTCGACAAACTTCTCGTTGCGGGCGACGAAGTCGGTCTGGCAGTCGACCTCGACCAGCACCCCAATCCGGTTGCCGGAATGGATGTAGGTCTGTACCACGCCCTCGCTGGCCTCCGCACCGGAGCGCTTGGCCGCCTGCGCCTCCCCCCGCGCGCGCAGGATCTCCACTGCCTTCTCGAACTCGCCACCTGAGTCGGCCAGCGCTTCCCGGCAGGCCAGCACACCGGCGCCGGTGCGGTCGCGCAGGGCCTTTACGTCCTTGGCGCTGATGGCAGTCATTCGCCATCCCCTCCCGTTGCCGAGGGAGTCGTGGGGGCGCCAGTCCCCTCGGGCTCGGGGGCCGGCCGACCTTCGGTTGCCGGCTCGGCTTCGGTCGCCGGCTCGGCTTCGGTCGCCGGCTCGGCTTCGGTCGCCGGCTCGGCTTCGGTTGCCGGCTCGGCTTCGGTTGCCGGCTCGGCTTCGGTTGCCGGCTCCCCCATGGGATCGGTGGCATCCGGCGGTTGGGGTGCCGAGCCGGTCTGCACGGGCGCCGCTTCCGGTACCGATGGCGGCTGGGACGGCGGCTGAGACGGTTGCGGAGCGGTTGCGCTCGGCTGGAGAGCCGGCTCGGGGGTTTGCTGGGCGCTGATGCGTGGCTGGAGGCCCGGCTCAGCCGGCTGCGAGGTCGCCGTCTGCTCGGCCTCCCGACGCATGCGCTCCTCGGCCTCCCGGCGGGCGCGCTCCTCGGCCTCCTCACGTTCGCGCTCCTCGGCCTCCTGCCGGGCCCGCTCCGCGGCCTCCTGACGCTCACGCTCCTCGGCCTCCTGACGCTCGCGCTCCAGCCGAGCTCGCTCCTCCTCAGCCCGGAACAGGCCGTGACCCTCGGCGACGACGTCACCGATCGCGCGGGTGACGGCGACGCACGAGCGGATTGCGTCATCGTTGCCGGGGATGACGTAGTCGATCCCGTCCGGGTCGCAGTTGGTGTCGACGAGCCCGATGATCGGGATCCGGAGTCGCTGCGCCTCGCGAACCGCGATGACCTCGGTCTTCAGGTCGATCACGAACATCGCGTCAGGGACGCGCTGCATGTTCTTGACCCCGCCGAGGTTGGCTCGCAGCTTCTCCAGGTCGGCCTGCGCGGCCATCCGCTCACGCGTGGGCAGCAGCTGCAGCTGTCCCTCGGTCTCGTAGCGCTCCAGATCGTGCAGCCGCCTGGTCCGCAGCGAGATCGTCTGGAAGTTCGTCAGCAGCCCGCCGAGCCAGCGGTGGTTGACGTATGGCATGCCGGCGGCCTCGGCCGTGTCCTTGACCGTGTCCCGGGCCTGCTTCTTGGTGCCCACGAACAGAACGATGCCACCGCGCCGGGCCAGATCGTCGGCGAATCGTCGTGCGTTCTCCAACAGCGCCTGGGTCTGCAGCAGGTCGATGATGTAGATGCCGTCCCGCTCGCCGAAGATGAAGCGGCGCATCTTGGGGTTCCAGCGGCGCGTCTGGTGGCCGAAGTGCACCCCGGCCTCCAGCAGCTCCCTGATTCCGACTTGAGCCACGGTTACTGCTCCCTTTTTGGATGTAGGTTGAACGTGCGCCCGTCCGTGGGGTCCGCGACCTCGGTGGTCTACCGAGGCAGGGCCGCGGCCCGCGCGAGCGGGGGTTGAGGACCAATTTCGGAGAAAAGTTTACGCAGGTTAGGTGGAGGCGGTACGTTTCCTAATACAGCGAGCATTGCTTCCCCTACCTCCGGCAATGCTCGCCCCGCGGGCCGAACCTCCCTTCCCCTACCTCCGGTGGCTCGGTTCGCAATTCCGGCGGGGCGGCTTTGGACGGGCCGCCCCGCCGGCCCTACCCCTTCGCGGATGCGTTGACCGGCTCCCCGGCGGCTGCTTCCAGCACACGCTTCAGGTCGGGCGGTAGGTCGGATTCGAGATCGATGGCTCGACCGCTGACCGGATGCTCGAAGCGGAGCCGTCCGGCATGCAGGAACTGGCGCTGGAGCCCGAAGCATGCTGATCCGCCATAAGCCGCATCTCCGCACACCGGATGGCCGATCGCCGCCAGGTGGACGCGGATCTGGTGGGTGCGGCCGGTGTCGAGCACGACCCGCAGCAGCGCATGGCGGGCAAATGTCCGGACGATCTCGAAGTGGGTTCGCGCTTCCCGGGGCTGCTCGGTGTCGATCGACATCAGCTTGCGGTCCTGCCGGGCTCGGCCGATCGGGGCCTCGATCGTGCCGCTACGCGCGGGCGGAATGCCTTCGACCAGCGCCAAGTACTCCCGGTGCAGGCGCCGCTCCGATAGGGCTAGCTTGAGCGCGCGGTGCACGGCATCGCTCTTGGCGATCACCAGCAGCCCTGAGGTGTCCTTGTCCAGGCGGTGCACGATCCCCGGCCGCGTCGGCTCCTCGCCCCCGGACGCCCGGCCGGCCAGCGCTTGGGCCAGCGTCCCACTGCGGTGCCCACGAGCCGGATGCACGACCACTCCGGCCGGCTTGTCGACGACCAGCAGGTATGGGTCCTCGTGGGTGATCGAGAGCGGGGGCGCGGAGACAGGCGCCGCGGGCGTCGAGGTAACGTCGCTGACTCGTACTTGCTCGCCCGCCGCCACCCGATGGCGCTTGGGGCGGGTCCGTCCGTCGACCTGGACCAGGCCCGCCTCGATCAGGCTTTGCGCCTGGGCCCGGGACTCGATTGGTCCGGCCAAGAACTGGTCCAGGCGCATCCCGGCGGCAGCGGCCGGAACCTCCAGCTCGCGCTCGCCGCCCTCATCGCGATCCATCACCAGGGCCCTCCAGCACCCACAGCAAGGCCAGCACGCCCACGGTGATCGCGGTGTCGGCGAGGTTGAACGCCGGCCACAGAGGCAGCTTGATGAAGTCGGTCACCGATCCCTGTGTGACCCGGTCGATCAGGTTCCCGATCGCCCCGCCCAGCAGCAGGCCGGTGGGCAGCCACAGCCATGCCCGCGCGGGTCGCAGTGTGAAGTACACCACCAGCGCCGCCAGAGCCAGGAGCGTGATCGCCAGCACGATCACGCCGCCGCCGGAGAAGAAGCCGAAGGCGACGCCTTGGTTGCGAACATGCACGAGTCGCACGCCCAGGAACACGCTCCGGCCCTCCTGGGCGGCGGTGCTGGTGGCGATCGTATGCTTGGTCAGCTGGTCCAAGCCGACGACCGCGGCCATCAACAGCGCGGCCCGGACGAAGGCACCGGCGCGCGTGAACGGTGCCTGGCCCTCTACCACCATCAGCGCCACGGGTGGCTCAGCCGGCGATCGCGTTCACGACGATCGTTCGCACGATCACCAGGACGATGATCGCGATCATCGGCGTGATGTCGATCATCCCCAGCGGCGGGATGAAGCGCCGGAAGATCCGCAGGTAGGGCTCGCACACGTCGCGCAGGAAGCCCAGCACCATGTCGGTGGCCCGCGCATACGGTAGACGGACGCCGAAGGAGAACAGCAGGTTGAAGAGGATGTAGAGCAGGATCAGCAGGATGTAGACCTCGAACAGGGCATCGACGTAGTTGGCGATGTCCACCCTGCTCAGGGCTTCTAGGAGCATCAGCGCCCGGCCTGGCCCAGAACCGCATCGATCGCATCCTGAAACGCTCCCCGTACCCCGGCTCGTTCCAGCGCGGCGAGGCCCCGGGCGGTGGTTCCGCCGGGGGATGTGACCTCGCGGCGAACCTCCAACGTGTCGTAACCACGTGATTCCAGCAGGGCTGCGGTCCCAGCCATCGTCTCGGCTACGAGCTGGGCTGCCAGCACCGGCTCCAGGCCATGACGGACCGCCGCGTCGACCTGCGCCTCGACCAGCAGCGCCTGATATGCCGGTCCCACTCCCATCACCGCGGACGCGGGGTCCAGCTGTGCCTCGCCGACTCGCTGCACCTTACCCAGCCGGCTGAACAGGCTCACGACCTGCTGCGCCAGCGCCTCCTCGACGTCCGCGGCAACGCTGATGCAGCTCACGCCGCGACGCACCTCCACCGGCGTGTTCGGCATCAGCCTGAACACCGGAACGCCGGGATAGGCGGCCTGCAGGGAGGCGATCGAGATGCCTCCGAGCACCGAGGCGATCGGCTTTCGCGCCTCCGCGACCTCATCGGCGATCGCCTCCAGCTGTCCGGGCTTGTGTGCCAGCAGGACCAGGTCACACCGAGCCGCGACCTTGCCCGGTGATTCACATGCCTCCCCTCCGAGCTCCTGAGCCAGCGCCTGCGCGCGTCCCGAACCACCATCACAGCAGAGCACCGGATCTCCCCAGCCGCGCGCCAGTGCGCGCGCCATGTTGCCTGCGCCGATCAAGCCGACTTGCATCAGCTCTACGTTACCGTCGCGCCCAACTGCTGGGCTCGGACGACCTCAGGACTGATTGAAGAAGCCCTTCTCCACCAGCCGGGCGCGCTCCTCGGCCGAGACCTCGACGTTGCGCGGCGTGAGCAGGAACACCTTGTCGGCAATCCGCTGCATGCCGCCGTCGAGCGCATAGGTCAGCCCGCTGGAGAAGTCGATCAGGCGCTTCGATAGGTCTGTATCGGTGCCCTGCAGGTTGATGATCACCGGTATAGCTTCCTTGAACTTGTCGGCGACGTCCTGCACGTCGTTGAAGCTCTTGGGGGCGACGAAGTGCACTCTCACGTCGCCGCCGCGTCCGTTGCCACGGCCTGCGCCCACCGGGCGCAGCGCTGTCGTCCGCCGGTCGCTGACCGCATCTTCGGCGAAGATGTCGTCGATTTCGTCACGACGCCGGCGCGCGCTCAGGCGACGAACGTTGGGACGCTCGCGGTAGCTGTCCTGCAGCTCCACCTCCGGCTCCTGGTAGGGCTCGACCTCCTCCTCGTAGGCTTCGTCCTCGGCCAAGCCGAAGTAAACGAGCGTGCGGTGCCAGGTGTCGCGGAAGGCCATTGGTGTCCAGAATTCGCGCCAGGGCGAGTTTTCCCTGCCATGATTATGACGCGCTGGCGCCCGGGCTCAAGCCTGCGCGCGGTAAAGCGTGCTCCCCAGGCGGATGATCGTCGCCCCCTCCTGGACGGCGACGAGGTAATCCTGGCTGGTTCCCATCGACAGCTCCCGGAGCCGGTGGCGCTCAGCGAGCCGCCGCAGCTGGACGAAGTGCGGCCGGCTGTCCTCTGGGCGCGGGGTCTGGGGCGGCATCGTCATCAGCCCGGCGACGGTCACGGGGCAGCGCTCCAGAAACGCGCCGAGCTGTTCGGGGTCGACGCCGCTCTTGCCCGGCTCGCGGGCGACGTTGACCTCCACCAGCACCTCCAGACCAGGCGCGGCGTGGCGCCGTAGCTGCTCCAGCACCGAGTCGCTGGCCACGGAGTGGATGTAGCGTACGTGGCCGATCAGCTGCGCCACCTTGCGGCTCTGCAGGTGGCCGATGAAGTCCCAGGTGAAACGATTCGGGAACGCCGCGGCCTTGGCGGCCAGCTCCTGGGCGCGATTCTCCCCCACCAGCCCCACGCCCGCCTGCGCGAGAACACCAAGCAGCTCCACCGGGACGTACTTGACCGCGGCCAGCACCTGCACCTGCGCCGGATCCTCGGCGGCGGTGGCGATCTCCGCCCGCACACGGTCGAGGTTCGCTCTCACAGTAAGGGGATCAAGCGCTCTCAGCTGGTCAACCACGCGATTCCCGCCTGCCGGCCGGTGACGCCGTGCTCGCGACGGTGTGAGTAGAACAGCGCCGGATCCGAGCAGATCGTGCACAGCCCGGCATCGTGGACGTCAGCCACTCCGGCTCGCCGCAGCTCCAGCGTCGCGATCGCCTTCAGGTCGAGGTTGCACCCACGGCGCAGATCGGCCTCCCGGGCCGCAAACTGGTCGTGGACGTCCTCGCTGACCTCGTAGCAGCAGGATCCAGCGCCTGGCCCGATCGCCGCCACCACCGGCTGCCCGCTCCCTGAGAGCTCGCGCAGCGCGGCGACGCCGCGGGCGATGATTCCGCCGGCCAGTCCGCGCCAGCCGGCGTGAAGCATCCCCACCACCCCTCCGCCGCCGATCGCGATCGGCAGGCAATCCGCGGTCAGCACCATCGGGGCGACCCTGGCCAGCGCGGTGAGCTGGCCGTCGGCCTCCGCCGGCGCAGTGCCCGCCCGCGGATCCTGGTCCGGGGACGCTGTCACCCGGCGCACGTGCGTGCCGTGCACCTGGCCCCCGAACGCCAAGCGGACGCCGAGAGCCTGCTGGAGTGACTCTCGATTGCGCTCCACGTCGGTGGGGTCGTCGTCGGTCCAGCGCCCGAGGTTGAGGCTCGCGTACGGGCCGCGCGAGCAACCTCCACGGCGGGTCGTGAACAACGCGCGAGCGCCGGGCAAGTCGACCGCGAGATGCTGACCATGCCAGAAGAATGGAGATGGAGCCACCGCCGGCAGGCTAGTGGACCGACCGGAGCCCGATCAGGCGCCGGAGCTCGGTCACGCGCTGAAGCTCACCGCCCGCAGAGCCTCGGCCAGCTCGGCCTCGGCTCCGCCGGCGCGCCCGTCGAGCTTGGCCGCCAACGCCGCTCGCAGCCCTGTCGCCACCGCAGGTCCCGGCTGGACGCCGGCGGCAAGGAGGTCCTTACCGGTGATCTGCAGGCGGACCTCGCGGATCTGGCTCAGCCACTGCTCCGCCTGCGGAGTCGGTCCGAGGGCACCAGCTGCCGCCACCAGCTCCGGAGGCCCACTCCCGGCCGCCGACGCGATCTGCGAAGGACGTGAGGCCCGCGCCAGCGCCGTGGCCATCCGCTCGGCCCCCCGAGCGACCGCATCGATCACCTTCCGCTCCCCCGCGGAAAACCCGAGCCGATCCAGCAGCGTTCCCAGGTGGGACGCCGGAACCCCTTGCATCGCCAGCCCCAGCGCCAACAGGTCGCCCCTTCCCCGGTCGCCGAGCAGCGCGAGCGCATCGCGTGACAATGCGGGATCACGCTGCCCCAGGCTCGGGTCGATGGCCACGTCGAGCCGATGCCGGTGCAGCGCCTCCAGGGCCAGGACCGGATCGGATTCGCGCGCCAGCAATCGCAGCTCGGCGCCGATCCGAGCGCCGCTGACGGTGTTCAGCGCCCCACCTTCCCGCGCCGAGGCGGCCAGCCGCTCGGTACGGCGCTCGACGCCGAAGCGCAGCCGAGAGGCGTAGCGGACCATCCGCAGCAGCCGGGTCGGGTCATCGACGAAGCTCCCGTCGTGCAGGACGCGCAGCATTCCGTTCTCCAGGTCCGCCAGCGCCTGCGGAGCGCTCAGCAGCTCGCCGGCCCGTTCCCCGGCGACGGCGATTGCCATGGCGTTGACGGTGAAATCGCGGCGCAGCAGGTCCTCCTGCAGCGGACCGGGCGACACCTCGGGCAGCGCTCCCGGGTGGGGATAGCGCTCTCGGCGGGACTGGGCGATGTCGAAGGTCAAGCCGTCCCGGGTAGCGGTGGCAGTGCCGAAGCGCCGGTGCACGCGCACGACCCCCCCCAACCGCGCTGCCACCTCTTCGGCGCCGCCTTCGACGACCAGATCGAGCTCACGCGGGGCGCGTCCGAGGATCAAGTCACGAACAGCGCCGCCGACGATGTACACCCCGGGCGCGTCCCCCAGACGCTTCAGCAGTGCCTGTGCCGCCGGCAACGACCACAGGCGGTCCAGCAGCTCAGCGGGCGGTGGCGGGTCCATCACGGGATCTTCTCGCGCCGGAACCGAGGCCGCGGCGAGCCCGCCGACGGCTACTAGCATGGCGCACATGCCGAGCTCCGGTTCGCGGCGCCTGCGGCGCTGGGGCCTCGGCGTCGCCACGCTGCTGCTGATCGCCGCAGGCACGGCGGCGTACGTGCTGCTCCACACCCCCGGCAACGTCTCCCACCCAGATCTGTCGTTCACCAGCCCCACCTCGACGACGACCACCCCGGCCAAGCCGCCCGCGGTGGTCGACACGTTCGAATGGCCCCGTTACGGGTTCGATGCCGGCCGCACCCGCCTGTTCGACGGGGCTCGCTCGTTGGCGCCCCCCCTGCACGTGGGCTGGCGCTTCGACGACCAGGCTCTGCTCGAGTTCCCGCCCGTGATCTACCAGAAGACCCTGTACCTCGTCGATGACGACGGCTCGGCCAAGGCGATAGACACGCGCACCGGCCGGGTCCTCTGGGCGCGAAGCGTCGGAACCTTGGCGGCGGCCTCCCCGGCTATCGGCGTGGCTCAGAAGCTGGTGTTCATCCCGCTGCTCTCTACCAACCCCAACGCCGGTCAGAACCCGGGCAATGGCCGCTTCGTGGCTCTGTCGATGATCACCGGCCGTGTCGTCTGGTCGCGGACGATCCCATCGGGCACGGAGTCCTCCCCGATTGCCTGGGGCTCGACGGTGTACTTCGGCGACCAGACCGGGACCATCTACGCGCTCCGCGCCCGTGACGGCCACCAGTTCTGGACCTACCACGCCAGCGGCCCGGTCAAGGGTGGCCCAGCGCTCGTGGATGGAATCCTGTATTTCGGCGACTATGCCGGGCGCGCGTACGCAGTCAGGGCCGCAACCGGGCGCCAGGTTTGGGCGGTCAGCACCGACGGAGCCCATTTCGGCTTCGGCTCGGGCCAGTTCTACGCCACGCCGGCGGTGGCCTTCGGGCGCGTGTATCTCGGCAACACCGACGGCCGCGTCTATTCGTTTGCGGCGCGGACGGGGGAGCTGGCGTGGGCTACCGGGACCGGCGCATACGTCTACGGCTCGGCGGCGGTGACAAACGTGCGCGGGCTGGGACCGACCGTGTTCGTCGGCTCCTATGACGGCAACATGTACGCCTTCGACGCCCGGTCGGGGGCGATCCGCTGGACCCACAATGCCGGTGGGAAGATCTCCGGGGCGGGTACGATCATCGGCGACGTCCTGTACTTCTCCAACCTGGCGGCCAAGGACACCGAGGGCCTGAACATCCGCACCGGGCGCCAGGTCTTCTCGTTTCCCGACGGGGCGTTCAATCCGGTGATCGCCGACTTTCACGCGATCTACCTGTCCGGGTATACGACGCTGTACCAGATGCTGCCGCGCCGCTGAGGAGGGCCTCAGATGCGGGGCTTGCTATCCTAAATCTTCTATGCGCTGTCGTAGTGGAAGTCATTGCCAGCAGCCGGCCCTAAAAGGTCGACGGTTCTGTGGCGATCACGCCGCGGAGCTCGACCGCATGCGTGAAGAGCTCAAGGATGCCGCCGCCGCCCGCATCGGGCGCGGTCGTCCCAAGCGCTCGTCCACCTGCTGCCGTCCCGGCTGCTACGAGCCTCGTGTACCGCCGGCCGCCTATTGCGATACATGCGCCGCCGCGGGTTATGTGGAAGAGGCCGCATAGGCGGCCTCGAATCACCATCAGGCACACACCACGCGAAATACAGTGCGCGTTGTTCGCATCGGACGGCTTCTCTCCGTGCATCTACGCGCTCGGACCCGGCCGCTTGTTTGACCTGGCGTGTCTGAGTTCCGTATATCGATACCAGGACACGCCACGTCCGAGCTCAGCGGGAAAAGCGCTGCGGATCGGTTACACCGAGCCACGGGACCTTACGAGCTACAGCGGCGCCCGCGGCAACGAACCTACATTCGCGCGGCCGCGACGGAACCTACAGCGAGCGCACCGGAACCCCCGCCGCAGCGAGCTCTCGCTTGGCCTCACCGACCGTGTGATGGCCATAGTGAAAGATCGACGCGCATAGCACCGCGTCGGCCCCGGAGGCGATTGCCGCCGCCAGGTGGTCGAGCTCGCCGGCCCCTCCCGACGCGATCACCGGCACGTTGACGGCGGCCGCAACTGCCGCGGTCAGCTCAAGGTCATAGCCGGCATTGGTGCCGTCGCGGTCCATGCTGGTGAGCAGGATCTCGCCGGCGCCCCGCTCCACTCCCTCCTGCGCCCATTGCACGGTGTCGCGTCCGGTGGACGTGCGCCCTCCGGCCACATAGGCCTCCCACAGGCCAACCGCTCCGCCACCCCCGCCCCCCCGTCCGCCGACCGGCGTGCGGCTCCGGCCACCGTCGAATTCCCGGAGCTGCCGCGCCGCTTGGCGTCGATCGCCAGCACCACGCACTGCGTTCCGAAGTTGCGTGCCAGCTCATCGATCAGCTCCGGCCGGGCCAGCGCCGCGGAGTTGATCGAGACCTTGTCAGCGCCCGCGTCGAGCACCGCTTGGGCGTCGTGGATCGAGCGGATCCCCCCGCCGATCGTGAACGGGATGAAGAGCTCATCCGCCGCTGCGCGCGCCAGCTCCACCACCGTCCGGCGCTTGTCCGAGGTGGCGGTGATGTCCAGGAACACCAGCTCGTCGGCCCCGGCGGCGTCGTAGCGTGCGGCCAGCTCGACCGGATCGCCGGCGTCACGGAGGTCGATGAAGCCCACGCCCTTGACGACCCGCCCGCCGCTGACGTCCAGGCAGGGGATAACGCGCTTGTAGTGCATCAGGAGCCCCGGTGGGCGCGACGGCGGGGCTCGAGGACAGCTTGACCCTCGCCAACATCGAAGCGCTGCTCATAGAGCGCCTTGCCGACGATCACCCCGGCCAGGTTGACCTGGCGCAGCGCAGCCAGTGTCTGGAGATCCTCCAGCGAGGAGATCCCTCCAGAGTAGATGAAGCTGCCGCGGACCACCTCCGCGATCTGGCATACCGCCTGCAGGTCGGGGCCCTCGAGCATGCCGTCGCGCTCGATGCTGGAGTACACGAATCGCCGTACCCCGCGGGTGCAGAGGCGCTCCACCACCGACGTCGCCGGGATCTCGGTCTGGTCGGTCCAGCCGGAGGCCGCCAGACGTCCGCCGCGCGCGTCGACCGAGACGACCACCCGATCGCCGTAGCGGTCCAGAGCCGAGTCGAGTAGATCGACGTCGCTGTAGGCCGCCGTGCCCAGCACGACGCGCGCGGCGCCGGCGGCGATCGCCGTCGCCAGCGCATCCTCGTCCCGCAGGCCACCTCCGACCTGTACCGGAACGCCGGCTTCGGCAGCGATCCGCCGCACGTGCTCCAGGTTCATCGGCGCTCCGACTCGCGCCCCATCGAGATCGACTACGTGCAGGGCGCGGGCTCCCGAGCGCACCCAGCGGCGCGCGGCATCCAGCGGGTCCTCGTCATACACGGTGGGGGCATCGAATTCTCCTTGCCGCAGGCGAACCGCCTTGCCCTCCAGGATGTCGATCGCCGGCAGCAGGATCATGCCCGCGCCGCGGTTGTGCCAGCCGCCCCCCGCTGCTCGCGGCACAGGGCCACGAAGTTGGCCAGCATCCGCAGACCATGGCGCGATGACTTCTCGGGATGGAACTGGACCCCGAGCACCGAGCCGCACCCGACAATCGCCGGGAACCGCTCCCCGTATTCGGTGGTGGCGATCACATGGGCCGGATCGGCTGGCCGCGCCGCCAGAGAGTGGACGTGGTAGAAGGGACAGCCGCTCTGCGGCAGGCCGTCGGTGAGCGGCGACCTCCGCCTGAACACCACCTCGTTCCAGCCGATGTGGGGAAGCCGGAGCCCGCCGCTGTCCAGAGGTGTCACCTCCCCGGCGATCAGGCCGAGGCCGGGTTCGTAGCCCAGCTCCAGCGAGCTGTCGAACAGCAGCTGCATGCCCAAGCACACCCCGAGCAGAGGGGCCTGCTCAAGCGCGCGCTCCCGAATCAGCTCGTGCAGTCCCAGGTCACGCAGGTTGGCCATCCCCTGCCCGAACGCGCCCACCCCGGGAACGACCAGGGCATCGGCGGCGCGGAGCTCGGCGTGAACCCGGGTGATGGCCGCGTCGGCGCCGACATGCTGTAGAGCTTTCTGTACCGATCGTCGGTTGCCCATCCCGTAGTCGAGGACCGCGATCCGCGGGCGAGCATTCATCCCAGGACTCCCTTCGTGCTGGGAACGCCCTGCTCGCTCGGGTCGAGCGCGGTAGCGACCCGCAGCGCCCGGGCCAAAGCCTTAAAGGCGGCCTCGATCACGTGGTGGACGTTGGTCCCCGCCTGGACGGTCAGGTGCAGCGTCAACCGCGCATTGTTGGCCAGCGCCCGGAAGAACTCCTCGGCCAGCTCGTGATCGAAGTTGCCGATCGCCCCCGGCGGCAGCTCGGCTTCGAACACGCACAGCCCGCGCCCGGAGACGTCGATCGCGCATGCCGCACGAGCCTCGTCCATCGGGGCGACCGCGTGGCCGTAGCGGACGATGCCGGCACGGTCGCCGAGGGCCCGGTCGAGCGCCTGCCCGATGCAGATTCCCACGTCCTCGACCGTGTGATGCGCACCCGTCTGCAGATCCCCGGTGGCCCGGACGGACAGATCGAACCGGCCGTGACGAGCGAGCAGGTCGAGCATGTGATCGAGGAACCCCACCCCGGTGTCACGCTTGCCGGTGCCGCTGCCGCCAAGGGTCAGGCTTACCTTGATATGCGTCTCGGCGGTGCCGCGCTCGATCTCACCGGTGCGGGTCATGGCCGCCATTGTCCCGGATACGCGCTTCCATCGAGCGGGCGTGGAGCTCGAATCCCTCCGCACGCGCCAGCGGCGCCGCGGCTCGCGCCAGCGCGGTCGGATCGCTGATTCGGACTTCGCTGAAGCTGCGCTGAAAGTGGGTTGGCGAGAGCGCGGAGGCAAAGCGGGCCGCTCCGCCCGTGGGCAGGATGTGATTGGAGCCGGCGACGTAATCTCCGAACGCCGTCGCGGCGTCGGCGCCAACGAACAGGCAGCCGGCCCGCGTCGTCCGTGGCGCCAGCGCTTCCGCCTGCGAACCCACCAGCTGCAGGTGCTCGGGGGCGAATGCCTGAGCCAGCTCGAGCGCCTCCTCCATGCTGCTGACGCGGACCAGCCGAGCGACCGCGTCGCTGGGTTCTCCTTGGCCCAGCAGGTCCGCGATCCGCTCCAGCAGCGGCCCGGAGGGCGAGATCGCGATGACCAGCGTTCCCGGCCCATGCTCGGCCTGGGCCAGCAGGTCGAGCGCCAGCGGCTCGGGATCAGAGTCGCCATCGGCGATCACCAGCAGGTCGCTGGGCCCGGCGAAGCCGTCGATCCCGACCCGGCTGGACACCTGCCGCTTGGCTTCCTGGACGTAATGGTTCCCGGGACCGACGACCACGTCCACCGCCGGCACGGTCTCGGTGCCGAAGGCCAGCGCCGCGATCGCCTGTGCGCCCCCCATTCGGTAGACCTCGCTGGCCCTCGCAAGCTCGCACGCCGCCAGCACCACCGAGTCGATCTCGCCGCCGGGTCCCGGCGGCGCGCACACCGCCACCTCCTGCACCCCGGCCGCGCGCGCGGTGATCACCCCCATGACCACGGTGCTCGGGTACGGGGCCCGGCCTCCGGGAACGTACACGCCGCCGCGGGCGACCGGGACGCGACGCGAGCGGATCCGCTGCTGCTCACGCGTAATCATGACTTCGCGCGGAAGCTGACATGCGCTGGCCACCGCGTGAACGTTGGCGATCGCCAGCTCCAGGCCCTCTCGGAGCTCCGGCGCCAGCCCACGAGCCGCGACGGCGAGCACGTCCGCCTTGACGGCAAGTGATCCGATCCGCACGCCGGGACAGTCGAAGCGCTCGGTGTACTCGAGCACAGCGGCATCTCCGCCAGTCCGCACCGCGGCGACGATCTCCGCCACCTGCTGGCCGACACCCACCGGAGCCGCCACCAGCGCGCGCAGATCGAAGGCCGCCGTGATCGGGTCGCTGCGCAGCGCCTGGATCTCAAACCGCATTCACGCGCTCCAGCAGGGCATCGATGTCGGCTGCCTTGAGCTTGTGGGCGACGCGATTGGCGATCAACCGCGCCGTGCACTGCGCGATCTCCTCGCGTACCACCAGCCCGTTCTCGCGCAGCGTCGTGCCCGTGGCGGTGAGGTCGACGATCGCCTCGGCGAGCCCGGTTAGGGGCGCCAGCTCGACCGATCCCTTGACCTCGACGATCTCTGCCTGGCGTCCGGTCTGGAGGAAATGGCGGGCGGCGATCCGGGGATATTTGGTGGCGATCCTCACCACCCCCAGCCGCCGTAGCGCCTCGCTGGCGCGGTCCTCCCCGGCCTCGGAGGCCAGCACCATGGTGCAATGGCCGT
This sequence comes from uncultured Solirubrobacterales bacterium, assembly GCA_963787535.1. GTDB lineage: Bacteria > Actinomycetota > Thermoleophilia > Solirubrobacterales > Solirubrobacteraceae > Palsa-465. The sequence continues at coordinate 4,113 of CAWBDB010000005.1, read as the reverse complement.
AGCCGAGGTCGGCCAGCTCGTAAACCTCGCGCTCTGACTGCTCCATCACCACGTCCTTGCCGGTGATCCCGATGTCGGCCGCGCCCGCCTCGACGTAGGTCGGGACATCGGAGGGGCGCATGGTGACGATCCCGACCCGCTCGAACAGCAGCCTGCGGTCGTTCTCACGGACCTCGCGGGTTTCCAGCCCCAGCCGGTCGAGCAGGTCCAGGGTGTCCTGAAACAGGGCCCCGCGCGGCACTGCGATCCGCAGCCCGGTCATCGGCCTCGCTCCTCCGCGGTCAGCGCGATATGCAGCCGCTCGACGCCGAGGGCAAAGCCAACCGCGGGCAGCGGCCGCCCGAAGCGACCCAGCAGCTCGTCGTAGCGACCGCCGCTGCCGATTGGGACGCCGTGGGCCGGGTCGTAGACCTGGAACACCGCGCCGGTGTAGTAACCGAGGCTCCGGACCAGGCCGAAGTCGAAGATCACCCGCTGCGCCACCTCAGGCGCCAGCAGGGCGTGCAAAGCGCGCATCCCCATGCCGGCGGCTTGCAACCGTCCGCTCAGCTCGTCGAGCACCTCGGGGCCGCCGCGGGTACGCGGTACCCGCAGCAGCAGCTCCAGATCGGGCTCTGACAGTCCCAGCGTCTGCAGCTCACGCTCCATCCCGACGAAGTCCCCGGTCACCAGCTCCTCCAGGATCAGCTCGCGGCGCTGCGGGTCGATACGCAGCTCCTCCAGCAGCGCGGGATACAGCGACGCGTCCCCCACTCCCACCCTGTAGGTCCTCAGACCGGCCGCATCGAGCGCAGCACAAAGCACGGTCAGGGCCTCGGCCGTGCCCTCTGGACCCGGGGATCCGATCAGTTCCACCCCCGCCTGCAGGAGCTCCCGTGACTGCCCGCGCTGCGGGCGCACGCCGCGATAGGCGTGGGCAAAGTAGCTGAAGCGCAGCGGCAACTCGGCCGCCGCATAACGCGTGGCCACCAGCCGAGCAATCGGCACGGTCGTGTCCGAGCGCAGCACGAGGACGTTGCCATGCTCGTCGAACATGCGGTAGGCGGGGCGTGTGGCGGTCATGCCGGCTCGCTCGAACGTCGCCTCGTACTCCAGCGCGGGTGTATACACCTCTCGGTAGCCGGCCCGCTCGAACACCGCCCCGACGCGCTCGGTCATCGCCCGCAGCTCGCGCATCTCGTCTGGCAGCACGTCACGTGTGCCATTGGGGATCCTATGGATCATCGTCCTGGAGTCTGCCGGACGACGCAGCGGCGGACCGCTCAGGCGGAGGCGGCCTCGTCCGAGACGGACGCAAGTCCGTCGTCGAGCCGCTCGATCCGCGCTCCCAGCACCCGCAGGCGCTCGTCGATCCGCTCGTAGCCGCGGTCGATCTGCCGAACGTTGCCGATCTCGGTCACGCCATGGGCGCACAGCGCCGCGATCAGCATCGCCATGCCGGCACGGATGTCCGGTGACTCGACCCGCTCGCCCCGCAGCCGCCGCGGGCCGACGACGATCGCCCGGTGCGGGTCGCAGATCGTGATCGCGGCGCCCATCAGCTGGAGCTTGTCGGTGAAGAACAACCGGTTCTCGAACATCTTCTCGTGGATGATCACCGAGCCCTCGGCCTGGGTGGCCAGCGACAGCGCGATGCTGGTCAGATCGGCCGGAAACGCCGGCCAGGGGCCATCCTCGACCTTGGGCGTGTAGTCGCCGGCGTCGTTGCGGATCACCAGCTGCTGCGATCCGGGAACGATCACGTCGGCTCCGCGCACGTCGGTCCGCAGCCCCAGCCGCTCGAACACCAGCCGGATCATCCGCAGGTCCTGCGGCACTGTGTCCTTGATCACCAGCTCGCCTCCGGTCACTCCGGCCAGAGCCATGAACGACCCGATCTCGATGTGGTCGGGCGCGATCGAGTGCGTGCACCCGCGCAGGCTGGTGGTGCCGTGGACGGTCATCACGTTGGACCCGATCCCCTCGACCTCAGCGCCCATCGTCACCAGCATCCGCGCCAGGTCCTGGACGTGCGGCTCAGAGGCGGCGTTACGAATCACCGTCGTTCCCTGAGTCAGCGCCGCGGCCATCAAAGCGTTCTCGGTGCCCATCACCGACGGTTCGTCCATCAGAAAGTCGCAGGGCGCCAGGCCCGTCGCCGGCGCCTCGATGAGGATGTCGCGAGCGTGGTCGATGCTGGCGCCGAGCGCGCGGAAGGCGTCGAGATGGGGATCGAGGCGCCGGCGGCCGATGACGTCGCCCCCGGGAGGGGGCATGTGCGCGCGGCCGAAGCGACCCAGCAGGGGCCCGGCGAGCAGGAACGACGCACGGATCCGCTCCGCGAGCTGGCGGTCGACCCGGTGGCAGTCGACATCGTGGGCACTGATCGAGACCTCGCTCGGTCCCCGCCAGTCCACCCGGGCTCCCAGCGACCGCAGGAGCAGCGTCATCGCCACCACGTCGCTGATCTTCGGGACGTTGCGGAGGATCATCTCGTCCTCGGTCAGCAGGCACGCAGCCAGGATCGGCAGGGCACCGTTCTTGTTCCCTGCTGGGACGATCGTGCCGGAGAGCGGCACGCCCCCTTCGATTACGAACTTCTCCATCGGGATCGGTGGCGCCGTGGTAGTGGATGGGGCCGTTCGCAGCCCGGCTCGCGCTGCCTTGACCGGCCGTTCTTGCTCGTGACCCGCTTCCGGGGAAGCGTACGGCGCGGGGGGTCCCGGGCGCTCAGCTAGGGTAACAGCCATGGCGGCCCCTCTTTCGCGTCAGGACGCCTGGACCCTCCTTTGTCAGTGGACGCAGTCGCAGTCGCTGCGCCGCCACATGCTGGCGGTGGAGGCGGCGATGCGCGCCTACGCGCCCCGGTTCGGCGGCGACCCCGAGCTGTGGGGGCTGGCCGGGCTGCTGCACGACCTCGACTATGAGCGCTATCCGAACCTGAAAGACGGCCACCCGCGCCACGCGGTGGCCGAGCTGGAGCGACGCGGCTATCCCTCTGAGCTCGTCCGCGCCGTTGCCTCCCACGCTGACTTCATGGGTGTTCCGCGTCAGACGCCGATGGAGAAGGCACTGTACGCCGTCGACGAGCTGTGCGGGTTCGTGCTCGCCGTCGCCTACGTGAGGCCGGAGGGACTGGTGGGGATGACCTCCAAATCGGTCAAGAAGAAGCTGCGGCAACCGAGCTTCGCCGCCGCTGTCGACCGCGAGGACCTTCGGGTGGGGGCCGAGGAGCTGGGCATTGACTTCGACCAGCACCTGCAGACGGTCATCGATGCCTTGCTGGCGCGCCGGGAGGAGCTGCTCGGCGATCCGGCCTCGGCGTGATCGAGCTGCTGCAAGCGAAGTTGCAGTCCTAGCAGCGATTCCGTCCGCCCCCCTGCCTACTCTGGACGAACATATGTTCCGTCCTTCAGCAGCCCGTCTCCGCACCTGGCTCGCCGGCCTTGATGACCTCCTCGTTGACCATCCCGCCGAGAGAACCCAGCCGGCGGCGGATGACGCCGTTCGGTCCACCGATCACCACCCCCATCCCCACCGCCGGAGGGTGCGCTGGGAGCCGACGCGCCGGCACGGCGCCGTGCCGGCTCAACCCGCGCACTGCATCTCTCCGGTCCGAGGATCCCGCGCGGCCCAGCTGCAGCGAGCGGCAGGTCGCTAGGGGCTATCGGCCCACAGCAGGGTCAGAGTCCTGCGGACGACAGCATCCGCGCTCAGTGAGTCAGAGTCCGGTCGCCAACCCGATCACCCCCGAGGGGTCGCCGCTGACGTTCCCGTTTCCCGAACCCACCAGGCCCACCACCACCGCCAGGAAGGTCCCGATCCCGAGGATCAGGCAGACCAGCAGCAGGACCAGCACCTGCGGGTTGGCGCGCAGGAACCTGCGAACGTCGCGCATGTTCAGATGGTGCCAGGTTGTCTTCGCGCTGCCGCAGTCTGTGTCAGCTCGGCCGTACCTCGGCCCCGTCAGCCTCGTGCGGCCCCGTCAGCCTCGTGCGCCCCGGTCGCGGCTCCGTCAGGCTGCGGGGCGTCCAGGCCAGACAGCCTTGCGCGCCGTCGTGGCCTCCCGACCGCGATTGCCAATGAGGAAGACCCCGCCGCCTACGCTCAGGCAACGGGGTCTTTCAGTAAGAA
>CAWBDB010000004.1:0-833514 GCA_963787535.1 uncultured Solirubrobacterales bacterium | reverse complement strand
CGGCGAAGCGGAGGTAGACCGCGATCGCGCGTGAGGCGCCTACGCGGATGCCTCGTGCAGCATGGGGTGAAGCTCGGGTTCGTCTGAGTCGTCGTAGGTACCCACGGGAAGCAAACGGGGCGCAGCCAGCTCCAGCAGCTGCGCCGTTGAATTAGAGTGGGCCGGCATGCAGCTGATCGCGCGAGCCTTGGTCGTCGGTGGTTTCATGCGGCCTGTCCCACCCGACCAGCAGCAGGTCAATACAGGCCGACGGAATGGGATTAGGGGCGAGCTGCCCCCGGCTCGCGGCTGGGGAAATCTACGGATCACGCCCCGACGACTCGGCGCGACCAGTTTCGACCCGTCGTACCGCTCGTCCGCTGCGACGACGGATGGGTAGTTCTGGCTTCCGGAACCTAAGCCTTAATCCTCGCGGCAGGATCTCTGTCGCTCTTGCGGGTCGGTTCATGCGGCCGTGTCTTCTTGCGGCGCTCGTCTACGCCGTGCTGTCGCTCGTGCTCATCAGTCCGGCGCTGGTGCCCGGAAGGACGCTGTCGTCCTCGGACGTGCTGTGGCACTCCACGCCGTGGATCGCGTCGTCGCCGCCCGGCATCCCGGGCCTGCGCGAGCTCGGGGACCAGGCGCTCGTGTTCGAGCCGTTCCTCCTGCACACGCGCAGCAGTCTGCCGCACATCCCACTGTGGGATTCGGCGATCATGGCCGGACGCCCGTTTCTGGCGGACGGCCAGTCAGCGGTGTTTTCTCCATTCAGCGCGCCCGCGTACGCGCTGCCGTTTTGGTGGTCGCTGGGACTGATGGCAGCGCTGAAGTTGTTCGTGGCGGCGTTCGGCACCTACCTGCTCGGGCGCGCGCTGGGTATGCGATTCGGCGGCGCGCTCCTCGCCGGCGTGGTGTTCGCGTTCAGCTTCTGGTTCGTCGCGTGGCTGTCCTGGCCGAACACCAGTGTTTGGGCGTTTCTACCGTGGCTGTGGCTGCTTGCGGACCGGCTGGCGCGCAGAGCAGATCTGCTCGCCATCTCTGGGCTGGCGAGCGTCATCGGCTTGCAATACCTCGGCGGGCATCCGGAGTCGAGCTTTGACGTACTTGCCTTCACGGCGGTCTTCTTTGTGCTTCGCCTCGTTCAGCATCGTCACGGCGTCGGCTCGCACCCTCGCCTGCTGGCTATGCGCCTCGGAGGTTTCCTCTCTGCGGTCATCCTCGGGACTGCGCTAGCTGCTCTGGCGCTGGTCCCGTTGCTGGAGCTGCTGAACCACTCCGCCGACGTGTCCAACCGCGCGAGCTTTGGAAACCTTCACATACCGTCGCGCTACCTGCTCGGCATCTTCCTGCATGACTACTGGGGGCGCGCAACACGGACGGTGGTCGACTTTCAGGCCCCGTATCTGCATGATTACGACCGCGCCTTCTATGTCGGAGCGCTGACGCTAATGCTGACGTTTGCGGCGCTGGTCGTGCGTCCCAGCCTCGAGCGCGCTGCCATCGCCGTCGTCGGGGCGGGCGCGCTGCTGGTGGTGGTTGGAGCCTCGCCGGTTTTTGGGATCGTCAAAGCGCTACCGGGTTTCAGCGTCTCCCAGAACACAAGGCTCGTGGTGGTAGTCGTCCTTTGCGTGGCGCTGCTAGCGGGATGGGGATTGGACGAGCTGGTTAAGCCCACCAGCGCCCGCAAGAGACAGCGGGCGACAGTCGTGGTCGCCGTCGTCGTCTTAGTAACGCCGATCATATGGGTGAGCGTGACGGCGGGTCTGCCCTCAGCCTCGCTACTGGGCAACGCTCTACGCATCGCATGGGGTTTCGCCACTCCGCCACACCTGCGCCTCGGCGCGAGCCCGCAAGAGCTCGCGAGTGTGGTAGGCGAAATTCGACTTGCGTCGCTCCTCGAATGGCTGCTCCTCGCCGCAGCCGGAGCCGCGCTCGTGACGCTGCGCCTAGCGGACCGCTTGAGGGCTCCTGCGTTCGCCGGCTTGGCCATCCTGCTCATCGTCGCCGACCTGTTCAAGGCAGACATGGGCTTTAACCCGGCGATCGCAATGCATACCGCGATCCAGCCGACCACACCGGCGCTCCACTACCTGCAGGCTCGCCGCCCCAACCGCTTCGTTGGCCTCGTTCCCACAGAGCCGTTCGCGGTCAACCCGTTGCCCTCCAATATCGCGTTGCGGTACGGCCTCTTCGATGCCCGCGGGTACGACTATCCGATCGAGAACAGGTACTTCCGCTTCTGGCGAGAGGAGATCGCCCCGGGCGCGTGCGCGTTCGTCTTCTGCACGACCGGAGCGGGCTCTTCTCCTCAGGCGCTGCGCGCGCTCAGTCTCCTCAGCGTCTCCGACCTGCTTCAAGGCCCGACTGAACCCCTGATCCGCACCCCAGGACTCAGCGTCGCCTACAGCGGCCCGGACGGACGCGTCTACGCCAACAGTCGGGCCGTGCCGCGAGTGTTCGTGGTCGATCGTCAGGTGGTCGTTTCCGATGCTGACAGTGCGTTTCGTGCCACCACTTCGCCTGCGTTCCGGGCTCGCCGCGTCGCTGTCAGCGAGGATTCGATTCCGGGCGTCCGCGAAAGCCCCGACCTGGCCGGTCAGGCGACATATGCAGGCGGCGCCCAACTGACCTCCTACGGCGACGAGCGAGTGGTCGTGCGCGCGGCAGCACGCCGACCAAGCATCCTCGTCCTGACTGACACCTACTATCCCGGGTGGAAGGCGACGGTCGATGGGAAGTCGGTTCCCGTGCATCGGATCGACTACCTCCTCAGAGGGATTCGGCTCGCCCCCGGTAGCCACCGCGTGGAGTTTCGTTACCAGCCGGCCAGTTGGCGCGTCGGGCGGATCGTGAGCGCCCTGGCGCTCGTCGTCGTTCTCGTTATGGCGGGCGTCGGCTACGCTAGGTCTAGACGGCTGAAGCACTCGGATGCACGTCTGTCGCCCGGGGGTCGTGTTTGACTCGATTCACCGGCTGCATGTTCGATCGCGATGCTGACCTCGAGGGAGCCGATGGGCGAGGGAGCACTATCACGCGGCGCGTAGTCGGGTGGGATAAGCGACCGGGGTTGGCAGCCCGCGGCGGTAAGCAGCTGACCGTGGTCGTCGGCGGCTCCCACCGAGACCGAATCCAGTAGAGTCCACCGGCCATCAGGACTCGTTCACAGACACCGCCCGCCGCAGTGGCCGCCGTTTCGGCGATCGCTCTGATCGCATCGATGTTTTTGGACTGGTATGCGCTGGATTTGCCGGGGCGGATCGGGGGGCGGGAGATCAAGGTCCCTTCGTACAGCGCTTTTGACGCTTTGCAGAACGCCGATGTTTACCTGGTGGTGGCTGCGGCTTTGGCGCTGCTGTTTGCCGGGATGCTGTTGGCCAGGGTGCTCGCTGGCTCGCCGGCGCCGGCGCTGGCGCTTTTGGCCGCCGCGATCGTCGCGCTGGCGATCGTGGTCTACCGGGGGACCAGCCGTCCGGGGAAGCTGTTGTTCGGGGCTCACGTTGACTACACGCTCAGGTTCGGCTGGTTCGTTTCGCTCGTGTTCGCCGTGTTGATCGTGCTCGGCGGGCTGCTGGCGTATCTGGCCGGTCCGCGGCTGCAGCTGGAGGCCGACGAGTTCGAGGGAGACGACGAGCCCGGCGCCGGCGAGCCCCGTTCACGCGGGACGACCGCCGGCGAGAGCGAGGCTCGGGCACCCGGAGAAACGTCGCAGGCCGGCGAGGGCGCCTGAGCCCAGTCTGACCTTCAACGGCTCGCCGCGCGGCTGGTGAGCGAGGCTGCTCGGGGCGGAGCGGTCCGTGCGCCGGCCGGGAGTCGCACGCTCGTCCGCCGCCACAGCCCGTCCAACGCGACCGCGGCGAGCACCACGAGCGAGAGCTCGGCCGAGTGTCGAAAGCGCAGATTGCCATAGCCAGACAGCGTCGTCACCGTGGCCGTGGCAAAAGGTACAAGCAGAATCCAGACGCCCACCCGCCGGCGACGAAGCACAACCAACCCGTAGGCGGTCAAGGGAAGAAGAGCGAAGTAGATCGCCACCCCGAGATGCATGACCCATTGCGAGCGGCCCTCGGGCACCTGGAAGGGCCAGTAGAACCCCCACGTGCGTCCCAGCCGGGCGGCCATCACGAGCGGGACCCGCCCCAAGTGGTCCCGGGCGTAGCGGACCCCCTCTTGGCCCGCCTTGTCGAGCTCGGCCGCCTCGTTGCCGCGGCCGAACGGCTTCAGGCAGGTCACATCCCAGGTTCCCAGCCTGCCACCGTGATACACCGAGTCGCAGTTGGCGCCCGCGAGCGTCTCGCCCCCCTCGGTCGCGACAGGGACGATACGGTCGAAGACAATCAAGTTGCGCACCGTCCACGGCGCCAGGACCACCGCGAACATCAGGCAAACCACCGCAGCCGCCCGCAGCCCGCCGGCGCGGCGCACCAACGGGACCAGCAGCAGCGGCAGCAGCAGCAGGCCCTCGCCACGGGTCAGCGCCGCCAACGCCACGACCGCCCCGAGGACGAGCGCTCGGCCGACGCCCGGAGCGTCGAGCAGGCGGTAGCCGGCAACCAGCGAGAACGCGGCGAGCACGCCGTACAGCGACTCCGTCATCAGCGCGCCGTCGGCGGCGATCAGCGTGGGGTAGGCGGCAGCGATCCCTGCTGCGAGCAGGCCCGCGCGGGGCCCAGCGAGCCGTCGCCCCAACAGCCCCACAGCGACGATCGCCCCGCCGCCGGTCACCGCCCCCAAGAGCCGCTGGGCGTCAGGGCTGACGCTCAGCTTGGACAGCCCGGCGAGCAAGAATGGGAACAGCGGGGCGCGTTCGGCCGTCGGCACGGCGAGGTGGCTGGCGAACCACTGGGCGGGTCGGATGAATCCCTGGCCGTGGGCGATCAGCTGCGCAAGCGTGCTGTAGTAGGCCTCGTCGTCGAAGATCGGGGGAGGCCAAGGCGCCACCAGGATGGTGTGGGCGACCCGGATGCCGACCCCCAGCGCCACGATGACCGCGAGCCAGAAGCCAAAGCTGTGCTTGGCGACGCGCACTCTCGGCATCGCGCTGTTCGCACCCATCACCGACACGAAGGTGCGACTCTAACGGGTCGTGGAGGGTCGTCAGGTCGGTGCGATGCCGGTCTAGTGCCCGGCGTCCGGGATCGCGATCCCGGACGCGGTGACGCTCAGCTGCCGCTCCGACGGAACTTGGCCCAGGAGCCGGGCGCCTCCGGTCGGCCCCCACAGATCAGGGTCAGCAGCACACCGGCCAGCGCGTCGCTGAGGGTCATGGAACGGCCGGGGTGGCCCGGCGGGGCGCCAGCCCTGGCACCCGCGCACGCGACAAGCGCCACCTGCGCTGACCGTGGCGTCGCGCCACCGACTCTGGCGCTGGTCCTCGAGTTCTAGTGACCCGCGCTGGCCGGCAGAAACGTCACGACGACCGCTCGCTCGGGCGTGACTTTGGGGGCAAACGGATCCCGCGGCGCTGGATAGTCGGGCACCGCCAAGCGGGCGATCACTCGGCCCCCGGCGGGCGGCGGGCTATCGACATCGACGCGCACGACCTGCTCGTCGGCGCGGCCGCGCGACTCATAACCTGAGCCGAACGCAGCGGGGTTGGTGCCAGATACCGTTACTGGCCTCCCCTCGGCCCGAAGCGCGTAGACGATCCCCGCTTGGAAACCGAGCGCCATGAAGGTGGCATCGGTGGACGAGGCATCGACGCGCGTTGCGCGGTCGCCCGGTAGGGCGGTCTTTAGGCGGGCCGCGATGGTGCGCATCTCGCGATAGGGCTCTCGTGTCCGATCCGCGCTGGTCGCCACTGCGCTGCCAACCGCCGCCGCGGCTAGGACGCCGGCGAACGCACACGGCGCGAGCGCGCGCCGCGGCGCGAGGCGACCAGCGGCACCGAGCAATGCATACAGCGACCAGCCCAGCGCGAGCGCGACCCACATTCCGACGGGCGCAGCCCACCACAGGCTGTAGCTGAGCGTGTCCGCGAACTGCCTCGGCGTGGAGGCAGTCACGAGCACCAGCGCGGCGCAGAGCACGAAGCCGAGCGCCGCTGCGGCGACGACGTCGCGGCGACCGCGACGACGGGCGGCCAGCATCGCCGCGGCCAGCCCGCCAAGGATCAGGACGGTTGAGGCGACGGCGAGCGCGCCGGGGACGGCTATCAGGTCGGCGACCCGCACGATCGCAACCTGCGGCTTGCGAAGCCACCAGGGAACGATGCCGACCGCCCGGACAAGGGCATGCCAGCCATCACTAACGCCCAACTTGGGGACCTTGGCCACGGCCGCCCTCTCAAGGAGGACGAGGTTGCCCGGGCGGTGGACAGCCTGGTCGAGCAGGGGAGCGCTCCAGCAGACGAGGCCGACGGCCGCCGCGCCGATGATCCAACGTCGCGCCGCCCGCCGTGGATCGCCCGATTGCCGGCCATGTAAATCGCGACGGCCGCGGAGCGACCGTCGCCATCCGGTCAGCCCACCCAGTCCGACGGCGAGCGCCCCCAGCGTCGGGAGCAGGTAGGTGAGATGGCACTGGACGACGAAGCTCGCGACGAGCACGGACACCGGCAACAGGCGATACTCGCCACACGCGAGCGACCAGGCGAGCAGCACCAAGAGCGTGAACGGCAGCAGGGGAGCCGAGGGGTTCCAGACGTCGGCGTATGCGTCAGCGGGAACCGAGGCCAGCATGAGCGGAACGGCGATCGCGGCGGCGAACATCAGCGGGCGGCCGCCGCGCCTGTGGGCGAGGCCCACGATCGCCATCACCGACGCGACGTTGACCAGCCCCATCGTCACCTCCAGGGCGCTCGCATCCATGAAGCGAGCGGGCAGCGCCAACAACCAGTAGAGCAGCGGACCCAGGTGGAACGCGGGTTGCCCGAGAATCGTCGACGTACCCGAGGACACCTCGCCGACCAGCGGCGAGTGCCTGGTGAGAACGTCGAGAGAGCGGACCGCGATTAACGCGTCGTCGCCGAGGGGCACCCAGCGGTCCGCCACGATTTGTGCCGTGGCAACGATCACTGGGATTGCCGCGGCGAGGCCGGTGGCTAGGACGAGCCAACGCTGAGTCAACGCCCGTCCCCGAGCGCTGCCCAGCCCAGCGGGTCCATCCGGGCGCCCACCTGGCGGCGTGTCGCTCCCGCCGCCGGCAGGCTGACCCCCATCTCCCCGCTGCACCCTTCGCATGTCGTCCGCGGAGCCGGTCCGCGACCCAATCGTCACTAAACCTCCATATCTCTTCTTGCGGGCGTGGCGACTTGACGCGCTTGTCTTGCTGGTCGAAACACCCTGGACTTGGAGCCGGGGTTTGTCCAAACAGAGGTGGCTGGCCGGGCGCGGGAGGCCTGCCGCAGATCCACGGCGCGTGAGGGGTCGTCGCCCACGGGCATTCTGACGGATCCGAGCCGCTCGGGGAAGCTCGGAGAGTCGAGGAGACGATAGGCGGCGATCAGCGAGCCGGCGGCGAGGAGGCCGTAGAGCGACTCGGTCATGAGCCGCCGTCAGCCGCGATCAGCGTGGGGTAGCCGGCGGCGATCCCCGCCGCGAGCAGAGCCGCGCGGTGCCCGACGAGCCTTCGCCCCGAGCAGCCCTACGGCGACAATCGCACCCCCGCCGGTCACTGCCCCAACAGCCGCTGGGCGTCGGCGGGGACGCCCAGCTTGGCTAGCCCGGCGAGCAAGAAAGGGATAGAGCGGGGCGCGTTCTGCCGTCGGCGCGGCGAGGTGGCCGCCCAGCCACGGGGCTGCACGGACGAAGCCCGCGCCGTGGGCGATCGGCCGCGCGAGGGTGGCGTAGTAGACCTCGTCGTCGAAGATCGGTGGAGGCCAAGGCCAACCAGGAGGGTATGAGCGACCCGGATGCCGACCCTCAGCGCGACGCTGCCGACGAGCCAAAAGCCAAAGCTGCGCGTCACGCGGATTCTCGGCATCGCGCTGTTGCACCCGTCACCGACACGAAAGTGCGACTCTAGCGCGTCATGGAGCGTCGTCAGGTCGGCACGGGTGTGGCCCGGCTGGTCTGGCGGGGCGCGCCAGAACGTTCGAGCGCGACGGCCGCGCAGTCGGCGACTAGCGCGGGCCTGTGGCGCGCCAACTCGCAGCTCCCAGGCTGCCTTGCGCCACCGCGGGTGACGTGGTTGGGATGCGCCGTGATGGCGCGTGGAGAGACAGCTGTCGGCCTGCCGGCGCAAGCGGTCACGAGCCGCCCAGGCGGCGGGGGAGGCGGGCTGGCGGCCTGGGCGCGGGAGGCACGGCGATGGGTCGTCGAGCGCAGCCTCGTGCTGGCCACCGGGCTCGTCGCGGCGGTCCCGATCATCGTCTCCATGATCGCACGTGTCGTGGTGCCGCAATACCCCGATCCCGTAGATCCGTTCGCGCCGGAAGACGCCGCCCAAGCGAGTGCTCAGGCTGACGCTTCTGCCGGCCCGCTGAGCGGCCTGCGGCCTCCCCCAAGCCAGCGTGGGTGTTGCTCCCGTGTGGCCGAGTCTCGGTAGAGGCAGCGGCTATGAAGGCTCGCTCGGAGGCGGCGCCGGCCGCGTTGGCGGCGGTCGAGTTCGTCGTTTTGATCGGGTCGATGTTCATCGACTAGTGCCGGCTGAATCTGCCGGGCGCCGAGCGAGCCGAAGCGCAGTTGTTCGTCACGGCGGACGGGACGCACGAACTGGGCGCCGAGCGACGCGACGATCAGCTCGAGTTCCTGGCGGCGAATCGCTTCGTCGCCGATGACCACTTCGCCGGCCGCGAGGATACGCTCGGGCAGCGAGGCGGCGAGTTCGCGCTAGGGCTTGTTCGCTGGCGCCAAGCAGAAACCGTGCGGCATCCCGTCGTGAGTGCAGAGCACATAGAGGCGAACCCGCAGAACGGGCGGGAATGCCCGCGCACCAGCCGTAGGCGGCGTGCCCGGCGAGCTGCGAGCGCTTGACCGTCTCGCGCGAGGCAGGCCACGTCACGGGCGCGGAGTCAAGCAGGTGCTGTCGCTCGCAAAACGACGGTGACATGTTTGCCAGGACGTTGACGAGCCGGCAGATCTGCGGGGCCCGCTGCTTGGCGAAACGCAAGAACCTGCGCTCCGACGGGCAATCCGAACGAACTTGCGCGACGGTCAGCGCAATCAGCTCGGCATCCCTGATCCGCGGTGGCGCGCCCGCCCCGCGGCGCCTGGGCACGAGATCATCCGCCGCCACATGAAGTGCGATCAGGAGGGCGTCGAGTCCGGCGTGCAGGAGGCCTCCTTGGTCGAGGTTTGCGGTAGCAACGCCAAACTTCAGCGCCGTTCCTACTCCCTCCTCGCCCAACCCCAATCCAGAATCACTCATCTAGGCTTGGCCGCGTGAAGTCGGCCCCGCTCAGCGCCTCGCGTCAGACGAGCGCTATCGAACAGCGCGTGGCTTCGGCGCTAGCTCGCGAGCGGACCCGCTATGCGGTCTTGTTCGCACTTGGCGCCTTCTTGTCGGGCATCACGATCCTGCAGGGCATCAACCCGCACGACGAGGGCATCATGCTCCAGGCCGCGGCGCGGGTGACGCAGGGACAGCTGCCCTACCGCGACTTCTACTGCAACTACGGGCCCGGCCAGCCGTATCTGCTTGGCGTGCTGCAGCAGGTGTTCGGGCCGTCGCTGCTCACCTGGCGGATCGTCCGCGTCGCGCTCGACGCGACCGTCGGCGTGCTCGCGTACGCGCTGACGCGCCGCGAAGCGCCCGAGTCGTTCGCGCTCGCCGCGTGGCTGGCGGTGGCCACGGCGATGGCGTTCCCGAGCATCCCCAATCCCAACCCTGCCGCGGTCGCGCTCGGGCTCGGGGCGATCATGCTCGTGCGGCGCTCGCCGGCAGGCGCCGGGGCGCTCGCCGGCGTCGCGATCGCCTTTCGGGCCGACGTTGGGCTCGCGGCGGCGGCCGGCGCCGTGCTGGCAGCAGCGCCGATCGGCCGTCGCGAGGCGCTGCGCGCGGCGGTCGCCGCCGCGCTCGTGGGCGCGATCCTGCTCGCGCCCTTCGTCGTTGCCGCGCCACGAGCGTTCTGGGACCAGACGTTGGGCTTCGCTTTCAACCAGCAGGGGCTCCAGCGGCTCCCGCTTCCGGGCGCCTACCACGGCCCGCTCGGGCCCAGCAAGCTGCTCGAGTTCTACTTCCCGTACGTGCTCCTCGCGGGGACTGCGCTCTGGACCGTCGTGGCGGTCCGTCGGCGCGCGCCGCTGGGCGCGTGGGCTCCTGTCCCTTTGGCTGCCGCTGGCGTAGGGTATCTGTTGGCGCGCGCCGACGAGTTCCACTACGTCCCGCTGGCCGCGGTGCTGCCAATTCTGCTGGCGACCGCCGCCGCGAGGGAGCGCCGTGCCCGCCGCCGCGCGTCCACGTTGGTCCTCGTCGCGATTGTCGCGGCGATCGCCCTCTACGGCCTGGATCGCAAGCGCATGCAGATATTCGACTCGCCGCCCCTGGCAACGATAGAGGTGGACGTCGCGGATGGCGTAGAGGCACCAACGTCCGAGGCACGCTCGCTCGACGAACTGGTCCGCTACGTGCGCGCGCGCGTGCCGCCGAGCGACCCGGTGTTCGTCGCCAACCCCCGGTATGACATCGTCAAGGTCGGCAACCCGCTGGTCTACGTACTGCTTCAACGCAAGAACGCGACGCGCTACGACGTCATGCAGCCCGGTGTCGTGACCACGGCGCCGGTGCAGCGCGAGATCGTCGCCGCCCTGCAGCGGTCAGCGACCACGTTGGTCATTCGCTGGCTCAGCCCCGTCGCGTCCCAGCCCGAGCCCGACGGCGCCGGGCGCTCGAGCGGGGTCCGGATCCTCGATCGCTACCTCGCCGACAGATACCTGGAGGTCCGCCGCTTCGGCGACTACGCGGTGCTCCGTCGCCGATCTGCCGGAGAGCCGGCTCCTGCGCCGCGGTCGGCGCGGAAGACGAGTTCAGACCAGGGTAAGGCGTATTCCAGGAGGCCATCGCCATAGCCAGCCCTGCGAGCGAATCGAGGCGCGGCCGTGCGCCCGAAGGACCGAGTGGTTCTGGAGTCCTGGATTGCCTACCCTGGTTATTGGTGGTGTCGTGGAGTCGGTAGTCTGGAGCCACCTTGGGTAGACGATCATCACCCACGATGACCTCGATGCGAGCGCCTACATTTGTTTTTCGCGTGGTGGGTGCACGGCGACGTGAGGCGCGCGTGCGCCCGGAGCAACGCCGTCGGACGAGGTCCGCCTGGCACGAAACGCAGACCGCGAACGGAGCTCCATATCGAGGTTTCGTCTGGCGAGCACCGCGGTCTCGCAACAAAACCCCACGACGCGCGTCGAAAGCACCTCTACGGTCCCGATAGCGCACGCCCGGGGCTTGCGGCGCAGGTACGCTAGCGGTTTGGAAGACTGAGTCAACCACGACCAGGGGCACGCGGGCGATTTTCGGCTCGTGTCCTGTCGCATGGTCGACGCCGTCCGGGAGATGCCCGAGCGGCGCCGGTTCCTCCGCCGGATGGTGGCCTGGGTCGGCTTCACCCAGGTCCCGATCGAATACCGTCGAACCGGGCGCAAGAGTGGACGCGGGGCGTCGTACCCGGCTCTGTTCCGACTCGCCTTCCAGGCACTCGCCTCGTTCTCCGACGTGCCGCTCAGCTGGCCACCTACATCGGCGCGCTCTCGGCAACGATCAGCGGCCTGGCGGCAGCGGTCGTGCTGATCCTCACGCTACTCGGCGCCATCCACACCTTGATCGGCGTCTGGATCCTGGTCGCGGTGCTCTTCCTTGGGGGCGTGCAGCTGATAAGCGTCGGAGTCTTGGGCCGCTACCTGGCGCACGTCCACGACCAAGTGATCCCGACCGCTCTACCTCGTCTCACGCATCGACTCCGAGCAAACAAAACCGCGCGCCCGCGTCACCCGGCGACAGACGCTAGCCGACCCGACCAGGGCTGGGCAGTGCCGGCGCCTCGCCCGCGCGAGACAGGCGCAGGGTCCATAATCTTGGCCCCCATGGGCGCCCTCAACGATCTGGTGATCCTCTCTGGTAGGCCGCGAGACGCGTTTGCAGCGGCGAGGATATCCTCGAGCAGGCGGCTCAGTCCGCGGGCGTGGCCTCTTCGAGCGTTGCGGATGTGGCGTGCCATTCGTCCCCCGTGCCCGCACTGGCCGCCACCGCGCGGACGTAAGGACCGCGCCGCGATCAGCTCGTGTAGCACGGGCACGATCACTCGCGGAATCGACAGCCGCGAGGCGGGACGATTGACCCAGGCAATGCCGCACGGCGCCACTCGGTAGCCGAGCGACGCGCGAGCGCGAGCGCCTCCGCGTCGAAGGCCCAGCCGCGATGCAGCTGCGCCGAAGACGCTGTCGGCCGCCTGGCCGCCGAACCGCTTGAAGCCGCAGAAGACGTGGCGCAGCGGCTCGCCCATCACCCGCCGGCACAGGAAGATGAGGCCGAGGCTTGCGGCGCGCCGGCGCAACGGTTGGTGCCGGGACACCTCTGCCCCTGTCGTGTTCGGGAATCGGCGACCACCTCGGCCTGCGCGGTCAGCGCCTCCATCCGCGACAGCGAGGACAGCGGGGGCGCGCAGTCGGCGTCGCACATCAGCCGCACTTCTCCGTGCGCCTCGAGCATCCCGCGGCGCACTGAGTAGCCCTTTCCGCGGTTAACCTCGTTGCGCAGCAGGCGCACGCGCGGGTCCTCGAGGAAGCGCTGCATGCGCGCGGCGGTGGCATCGGGCTCGAGTTGTCGACCACGAGCATCTCCCCATCCGCCGGAAGCGCGCCAGCAGCGCCTCGCGCACGGCCGGGATGACGGTGCTGATTTCATCGATCAGCGCGCGTCAGCACGGCCCCGCCGAGAGCGCGCGTTGGCCGCGTTGGTCAGTTGGTCGATCATCGACGCGTGTCGCCGGCGCAGACCGTGTTCGCCTGAGCCTTGGGCAGCACGATCGCCGCCGAGATCGGCATCTCGGCCGCTCACGCCGGACCTCACGGCGGAGATGACGGCCTCTCAATAGGGCCAGTGGCGGCGCTCACCGAGAAGACGGGCCAGTGGCCTCAGCCGCGCGACGATGAGCACCTTGACCGCGAGATTGCGCACGAAGTAGGGGATTCCTGCCATCTGGCGCAGCGTGTTTGCGGCCCGTGCGGCGCTCAAGAGTCGCTCGCGCCGATACTCGGCGAGCGACCCCGACCGCCCGACATAGCGGCACTCGCGGGAGAGAAACAGCAACCGGATCTGGGCGAGCATGACACCGAGCGCGTTGTAGCAGTCATGGATGAGCACGCTGCCCCCGGGCCGCACGCGTGCTCCCCAGTGCTCGATATCGTCCTTTGCGAAGCGGTAACGATGGGCCCCGTCGATGTAGAGCATGTCGACCGGGCCGGCGATCTGCGCGAACGCATCCAGCGAGCGGCGCCGCACATGCTGCACGCGGGATTCGACGCCGGCTCGCTCGAGGTTTGCGTGGAAGGTGCGATGATCCTGCTCGCCTAACGCCGCGTCGGGAACGTACTCATTCGGGCCACGGTCTCCGCCGCCGTGCGGGTCGACGGCGAGTACTTCGACCCCTTCCTGGGCTGCCAGGGCCACGATGATCGTCGAGCGCCCGTGGAACGAGCCGATCTCGACGATCCGGCCCGGAGGGCGCACTTGGGCGGCTGCATCCCAGAGGCGCCGAGCCTGGGCGTCGGTCATCCAGCCCTCGACCGCGGCGACCGTGGCGAGGGCGCACTCAAAACTGCGTGGCGCGGTTGTCACACTGACAGCTTGGTCTGGGCGGTTCACGGCGGGGAATCTAGCGCAGCGCGGGCCAGGATAGAGTTATCTGCCAGGCGCTGGGGCGTGCCCACACGCGACGAAGTCGCACCTGGCGCGCCTCCTACGACAAGCTCGGCGAGCGGGGGCCCTCGGAGCCCTTCCGCGTGTGGCGTACTACGCCGTGTCTCGTGAACGTGTCAGCCTCGACCCCTCCCGCCCGACGGCCGAGCGGGAGGCTTGGGGCGAGCACGGCACGTTCATGAGTGCGCTCGTGGACGACGGCTTCGTCGTCGCCGGCGGGCTGCTGGGCAATCGACCGACCATCCTGCCGCTCGTAGACGCCGAACCAGGAAGTCGAGCGGACACGGCTCGCGCAAGATCCGTGGACGCCGATGGATCTGCTGCGCATTGCGAAAATCGAGTCCTGGCAGATCCTGCTCGGTGACCAGTCGGCGCCTGGCCTCGCCGACTACCCATAAGCTACTGGGAGACCCCAACCTCACCGAACTGTGGATGAGAGCTTGGCCTAGGTCTGCGGGTCTCGCACATAGGCTGCTCCGCCGGGGTGGGAGACTGAGGACTCGGCGACATCGTGCACCGCGTCGGTCCCAGCCCCCGTCGCCGGCCATTGGGAAAGGTTCGGTGCATCCCCCGGGTTCGGCTCCGCCGCCCCGGCCAGCCCCGCCTGCGTCGCGGGGCCCGCGCGGGCCAGCACAGGGAAGCGCAGGCTCGGAACGAGGAGAAGCGCTTCGACTGCGATCGACAGCGAGATCTTGCTGCGTCCGACGGTCCGGTCTCGGAACACGATCGGAACCTCCTCAACCCGGAACCCAGCGAGCAGCGTCCGATAGGTCAGCTCGATGTTGAAGACATAGCCCTGAGAGCGGAGGGTCGACGGCCCGACTGCCTCAAGCACCTGGCGGCGTATGCAGCGGAAGCCGGTGGTCAGATCGCGCACGTGGACACCCAGGAACGTTTGCGCGTAGAGCGAGCCGCCACGGCTGAGCAGGCGACGAAGCCGCGGCCAATCGGCGATCTGGCCGCCCGTGATGTACCGCGACCCCAGGACGAGATCGCTTTCGGCGGCGGCCGCAATGAGTGAAGGTAAGTGCGCGGGGTCATGCGAGAAGTCGGCGTCCATCACGATCACGAGCTCTGCCCCACCGGCGAGCGCTCGCTCAAACGCCGCCAGGTACGCCTCACCCAGGCCCTTCTTCCCTTGACGATGCAGAACCTCGACGGCAGGCAGCTGCTGCGCGAGTCGGTCCGCCAGCTTCCCCGTGCCGTCCGGAGAGTTATCGTCGACGATGAGGAGGCGATGATCGCCGGGCGCCACGCGCTCGAGCTGCTCGAGCACGGCGGGGACTATGCGCTCGACGTTGCCGACCTCGTTGAAGGTCGGGATGGTGACCCATATGCGGGAGCACATGGGCCGGAGCATACACATGGCGCCGCTGCGGTCCATGCAGTTTGCCTTCTATGGCCGCCCAGGATCCTTCGAGCCGGCTCGGGACGCGCGATGCACTGCGCGCCGGGGAAGACTCAGGCTCGCGGGCCCGTCTCGTCCGGCGCGCTGGTGGCTATCTGGTCCGGCGTGGATGCCGTCATCGGACGCGCGGGTCGGGCCACACGGGCACCCGGCACTTCGGCGCGCACGTGGGCGCGCGTCGCGATGAGCTCACGCAGCACCGGGACCGCGACACGCGGAATCGACAGCCGTGAGGCCGGGCGATTGACCCAGGCGATCCCGCATGGGCGGACTCGGAAGCCGAGCGCTCGGGCGAGCGCGAGGGCCTCGGCATCAAACGCCCACCCCTCGATCCGCGATCGTGTGAACACCTCTTCGGCCGCGGCCGCGGTGAACAGCTTGAAGCCGCAGAACACGTCACGCAGCGGCTCGGACATGACCGCGCGGCAGAGAAGGATGAAGCCGAGGCTCACCGCACGACGGTAGAGCGGCTGGTGGCGCACGACCTGCGAGTCCGGAGCGTTACGGACCCCGGCAACGACCTCGGCTTCGGCAGTCGCGGCCTCCATCGCCGGCAACGAGGTGAGCGACGGGGCACAATCGGCATCACACATCAGGCGCAGGTCGCCCTTGGCCTCGAGCATTCCCCGGCGCACCGAAAAGCCCTTGCCGCGGTTGACCTCGTTGCGCAGCAGCCTGATGCGCGGATCCTCGAGGTGGATGCTCAAGCGCTCGATGGTCGCGTCCGTGCTCGCGTTGTCGACGACGATGATCTCCCATTCGCCGCCGCGTTCCTCGAGCGCTTGACGGATCACGGGCACGATCTTCGGGATCTCCGCCTCCTCGTTGAAGACAGGGACGATCACCGACATTGAGCTCCGGGTGGATGGCATCGTCACAGTTTATGGGTCTTCCTTGCCCGGAAGGCGTCCGAAGGTGACGACGGTGGCGCTCCCGGATCGGCTCTGGAGCCCGATCAGACGCCGCCGTTGGCGACGGGGACACGGCACCGACCGGGGCTACGGTGCCCGGGCCGCGCGTCGAACCAGTCGCGCAGCCGCCAGTGGCTGACGCTCGCCTGGGGACCGTGACCGGTCGGCGGTGGCCAGGCGCACTTCTTCAAAGATCCCCCGACGAAAGCTGCTGACGTCAAACCGGGCTGCGTGTGCCCTGCACGCCTGCGGATCCACCGCGCCGTCATCGAACTCCTCCAGCGCCTGAGTCAGCTCCCCCGGGCCGCCCGACCAGAAGCACCCGGTAACCCCTTCCTCGACCGTCTCGAGCGCCCCGCCTCCGCGCCTGGCGATCACGGGACGGCCGGCGGCCTGGCTCTCGACCGCGGCGATGCCGAACTCCTCCACCGCTGTGACGACCAGCGCGCGCGCTCCCTGGAGGATCTCCGAAACCTCCTGATCCGAGACCCGGCCGGCGAAGCGGATCGTCGGCCCGGCGGCATGGGTCAGCCGCCGCGAATCGGGACCGTCGCCCACCACGACCAACGGGCGTCGCAGCCGGTTGAACGCCTCGATGGCGACCTCGATCTGCTTGTGCGGCATCAGCTCCGAGACCAGCGCGTAGTAGTCCCCGACACGCCCCAACGAGAACCGCCCGGTGTCCACCGCGGGATAGACGACGGCTGCCTCGCGACCAAAGTAGGCTCGAATTCTCGCCTGCGTTGCGCGCGAGTTGGCCACGTAGCGATCGGTTCGCTGCGCCGCGATCCAGTCCCACTGGCGCCAGCGACGAAAAACCCCGCGCAGAATCGCTCTGGTGAGTGGATCCCGAGTGCGTGCGAGTACCCGTGCGCGGTCATTCCAGGCGTAGCGGAATGGGTTGTGACAGTAACTCACATGTACGGTCCGCGCATCGCACAGGACCGCATGAGCCCAAGCGGAGGAGCTCGAGATCACCAGGTCGTACTCAGAGAGATCGAGCGACTCGATCGCCGCTGGATAGAGCGGCAACAGAGTACGGAACGTCCGCGCCGAAGGACGGAGGCGCTGCAGGAAGGAGCTGTGCACGTTTCGGGTGGCGAACCTCCCCTCGGTGCCTTCCTCGTCGTAGATCGCCGTGAAGATGTCCGCCTTCGGCCACATCCGGCACAACTCAAGGAACACGCGCTCGGCCCCGCGCACGTCGAGCAGGAAGTCGTGCACGAGGGCAACGCGAGCCTCGACGTCGCTGGTCTCCTGCTGAAGCCGCATGGCCTCAGTCTATGAGACCTCCGCGCCGATCCGAGCGACCAACGGGCCGCCGGCCGGATAGCCTGACGTGCGCTGTGACCCTGACCATGTTCGTCAGCTACTCCGGCGCGATGGGGGGCGCCGAGCGGATACTGCTCGACTATGCGAGCGCGGTGGAGGACGAGGTGGTGCTCGCCTGCCCAGAAGGCGCGCTGGCCCGAGCCGCGCGCGCTCAGGACAGGCACGTGTTCGTGCTGCGGGAGCGCAGCCTGCTGCTGCGAGGGTCCGCGCGAGCTCGTCTCGGGGCGGTGCGGCAACTGGCCGCGCACAAGCTCGAGGTACGCAGGCTGCTCGGCGATCTCGATCCTGATCTCGTCGTCGCCTGGGGTATGAGGTCGGCGCTGGCTTGCCTGCTCGGACCTCGAGGCCGTGCCCCGATCGCCTTCCAGCACAACGATCTGCTGCCGGGACCGGTGGTCGGGCGCGCCGTGCGGAAGGCCGCCGCGCGTGCCGAGCTGGTGCTCGCCCTCTCGCACACTGCGGCGCGAGACATCGACCCAGGCGGAGCCCTGGGTCCCAGACTGACGATCGTCTATCCCGGGATCGAGCTCAGCCGCTTTGCGCCGACGGGTGAGCCCGAGCACCCTACCCAGGTGCTGGTGCTGGGCGCGCTGGTGCAATGGAAGCGCCCTGACCTGGCGCTGGAGGCCTGCGCGCTGGCCCGGCAGCGCTGTCCACAGTTGCGGCTACGGGTAGTGGGTAGCGCCTTTAAGGAGGATGGGCAGGAGCTGGTCGAGCGTCTGCGCGCCCGTGCTCTGGCCCCCGATCTGGCCGGCGCGGTAGAGCTCGTAGGGCAGGTGGCGGACCCCTTGCCGGAGCTGCGGCAGGCCGGTTGCCTGCTGCACTGCGCACCCTCCGAGCCCTTCGGGATGGCGGTGGTGGAGGCGCTGGCGGCGGGCCGGCCCGCGATCGTCCCTGATGCCGCCGGACCGGCAGAGATCGTGGACAGTTCCTGCGGGCGGCGATACCCCCCAGGCGATGCCGCCGCCGCCGCCGAGGCGCTGGTGGAGATCGTCAGTGACCCCCCGCTGCTGGCGAGGCTGGGGGCCGCAGGCCGCACACGCGTGCAGGAGCACTTCGAGCTGGAGCAAAGCCGACGCCGCTGGGTGGCGGCGACCCAGCGTGTTTCCCGCCGCCGTGAGCCGCCCGGGGTCACGCCGAGCGAGCTGGCAATCGTGACTGTGACCCACAACTCGTCAGCGGAGCTGGGTCGCATGTTGTCGTCGGTGGCGCGTCACCTCCCCGGCTCCCGCGTCGTGGTGGTGGATTCCGGCTCGGATGACGACTCGCTCGCGGTGGCGCGGGCGACCCCATCGACGTCGGTCATCGATCTGGGTACAAACGCGGGATTCGGCGCGGGCTGCAACGCCGGGGTCGCCTCGGTGAGCGAGCCGGTGACGGTGCTGCTGAACCCCGACGTCGAGTTGCTGGACAACTCGCTGCTGGAGCTGGCCGACCAAGCGCTGACGCCAGCGGGATCCGCGCGGCTGCTGGCGCCGCGGGTGCTCTATCCCGAAGGTGCCCGCCAAGACACGGTGCATCCACTGCCGACCTCGGCGGCCGATCTGGTGCGGGCGCTCGTGCCCGCGGCGTCGCTGCCCGACGCGCTCGCGCAGCCGCTGGCCCCTTGGCGCGCCCACGCCCCCCGACGGGTCGGTTGGGCGGTCGGCTGCGCATTGCTGGCCCGGACCGAGACCTTCCGCGCGCTGGGCCCGTTCGACGAGGGCATCTTCCTCTACGGCGAGGATCTGGACCTCGGTCTGCGCGGGATCAGGCAGGGGATCGAAACCTGGTTCTGGCCACAGGCAAGAGTTCTCCACCACCGCGCCCACGCGTCCGCGCGGACCTTTGGCTCAGAACCGTTCGAGCTGCTGGCGAGCACCCGCCATGACGCGGTCGCCCGAGGCTTGGGGACCAGACGGGCGAGGCTCGACGACGGCGCCCAGGCGCTCACCTTCCTCAGCCGCGCGGCGATCAAGGCGGCGCTCAGACGCCCCAGCGTCCGTGAACGGCGCCAGCTGCGGGCGCTGCTGGCCACCCGGCAGCGCGCACCGAGGTGACCGAGGTCAACCTCGGGACAGCTAGCGCGACCACCGAGACCGCTGCTCCTGGCCCCGATCAAGCCTCGGTCAGCAGCGCGCTCAGTGCCGCGTCAGTGAGGGCGGCGGTCCGGCTCCAGGGAAACAGGGGCGCGCGCCGCAGACCGGCCTGGATGCAGGCCTGACGTGTCTCTCCGCTGACCAGCACGGCCCGCAGCGCATCCGTGATCTGACCGGGATCGTCCGGCGGCACGAGCCTCGCCGCCTCCGCGCAGGTCTCCGGGAGCGCGCCCGCCCGTGCAGCCACCACGGGCACACCCGAGGCCATCGCCTCCAGACAGGGCAGCCCGAAGCCCTCGTGCAGCGAGGGCATCACGAACGCCCTAGCGCCGGCATAGAGCGCCGGCAGATCCCCTTCCGGGACGTAACCAAGCCGGCGCACGGCAGTGTCCTCCCCGGCGGCGCCGCGCAGGTAGCCGCGATCAGACCCGGCCAGCACCACCTCCACCCCATCATCGGCCAGCGCCCGTGAGACCGGGGACAGCACGGAGATGTTCTTCCGCGCTGACGCGGTGCCGACCGCGAGCACGTAGGGCCGCCGCAGGCTGTACCGGGTTCGCAGGGCCTCCGCGTCCACCCGCGGGCTGAATCGCTCGTCAACCCGCACAGGGGACGACGGCGATTCGGGCCGGATCGAGATCGAGGACATCGCTCAGCTCGAGGCGCGAGAACTCCGAGTCGGTCACCACCAGCCGGGCTCGTCGCGCGATCGCGGGGAGCATCCGCCGCTGGTAGGCGACGTACGAGGCCGAGTAGGCCTGCGGATGGCGTAGCGCCGCGACGTCGTGAATCACCACCGCATTGCGCGAGGAAAGGACGGGGGCCAGGTTGGCCGGCGAGTACACGATCGCCGCCTTGCGCGCGCGGACGGGCAGGAGCAACTGCTCCCAGACGTGACCGGCCCGGTAGGCCAGGGCCTCCGGCGGACGGATTGTCCGGTAGCGGCCGGGGCGTAGGGCAGGAAGCCGTCCGGCCATCTCCCGGGCGTACCGCTCGACTCCTCCTATCTGCTCGCGCACGGCGGCGCGAAGGTTGATCGCGACCACCGCCTGCGAGCCCGCGACCGAGGATCGCGAGCCCGCCGCGGTAGCACTCAAGCCTTTCGCTGCACCCGCCGCCGCAGGAGGATTCCGGCGCCGAGCATCCCGCCTCCGATCCCGATCACCGGCCACAGGTCGAGGCCGGTGTACGGGAGCGTGTGACCTGCAGTGCTCGTGGACGAGCCCGAGCCGGACGCTGCGGTGCCGCTCTGGCTTCCCGCGGAGGTCGTGTTCCCGGTGGAGGTCGAGCCTCCCGCGGATGTCGTGCCCGCGCTCGAGCCGGTCGAGCCGCTGGAGCCGCCGTTCGACGATGAGCTCGAGCCGCCCGCCGACGTGCCCGTTGACCCGGAGCCCGAGCCCGAGGACCCGGACGAGCTCGAAGATGAGTTGGAGGACCCGCTGAGCGGATCGGTGTACTGCTGGTCACCGGCCGAAGGGCTGGTAGCCAGCGCTGCGGCCGGAGCCATCAGGGCCAGGAGTGTCAGCATGATCATCGTTGCTTTGAGCAGGCGCATGGTCGCTGAGTATGCCATGCCGACTCCAGTGTGTGGCCCACCCCCGCGGGCACAAGCTGGCAAAGGCACCATTTGCAGGATTTATTGCAGAGGCAGGGCCACGCGCCGGCGAAGCGATGAGGCATGTTACGGTCCGCCGCGGTCGTTCCCGGGCAGGGTGCGCAAGACGAACGGAGACTCTCGCTCCGAGCGTCTTTGACGCGCTCGATCCCCGTCGCTGTGTCCCAGGCGGCCAAGCTTTCCCGATGAGCCCTGTCGCCAACAGAGTCCACCCATGAACCGTGCCTGCGCCAGAATTCTGATGCGCGCGCTGGTCATCGTGACCGCGCTCGCGGTGATGCTGGGCAGCGAGCTGACCAGCAGCAGCGCGGGAGATCTGCAGAGCCAGATCGACTCCAGCCAAACCGCGGCGGGCACGCTGCGATCGACGATCGCCGCCGACAGCACGCAGATCAGCCAGACCTCCGGGAGCCTGCAGGACGCCGAACGCCAACTGGCGGCGATCCAAGGACAGCTGAGCACACGCGAGGACCAGCTGCGGGATACCCAGCGGCATCTGCTGGCGGCGCGGGCACGGCTGGTCGTGCTGGAGAATCGGATGCAGGTGGCCTCCCGGCTGCTGGCCGCCAACCTGGTCGCCGGCTACGAGGGCAGTCGTCCTGACCTGATCAGCGTGATCCTCTCCGCGCGGGGATTCAAGGATCTGCTCGAGCAGGTGAGTTTCCTGCAGCGAGTGGGTCATCAGGATGCGTCGATCCTGGCCAACACACGCACCGCGCGGGCCGCAGTGGCCACCCAGACCGCCGCGCTGGCTGAGCTCGAGCAGCGACGCCGGACGTTGACCGATCGGGTGCTGGTGGCGCGAAACCAGGTCGCGGCAGCTGCATGCCTCGCTGCTGCGGCGGCAGATCGCGCAGCTGGGCACACGCGCCCACGACTCGGCGCGGCTTCAGCTCCTGCTCGGGCAGCTGAGCGCTCTGCAGAGCCGTGCCGCCGAACAGGCTAGGCGGGCAGCGGCGGCGGCCGCGGCGACTGCCGCGGCGACCACGGCGCCGGCGTCGGGAGCCACGAGCCAGGCCACACCGGTCGGGTCAGCGCCCACCAGCCCGGTGGCGCTCGACAGCGGCGGCATGGTGCAGCCACCAGCGGGCGCGCCGGCGGCAGTGGCCGAGGTGATCGCGGCCGGCAATGCGATCGCCACCCTGCCCTACGTCTGGGGCGGGGGCCATGGCTCCTTCCACGACAGCGGCTATGACTGCTCCGGATCGGTCAGCTACGCGCTTGGCGGCGGCGGGGCTGCTCAGCTCGCCGCTGGACTCGACTGGCTTCGAGAGCTGGGGCGATCCCGGACCCGGGCGCTGGATCACCGTCTACGCCAATGCCGGCCACGCGTTCATGGTCATCGCCGGTTGGCGGTTCGACACGGTCGCGCTGTCGGAGGGCGGCACCCGTTGGTCGCAGTCGATGACCGACACCTCGGGCTTCGTCGCCCGCCACCCGCCGGGGCTGTAGTCCTGCTCTGCGGCCAGGGTTGAAGCTCCGCTCGGCCGCCGGGATCGAGACCCTGCCCTACCGTCGCGGATGCACGATCCGCCCGGTCAAGACGCTGGCCCGGCGAGCCTCGAACCGGCCGCCCGGCACGGCCAGCGTCCCGAAGCTCACCCGGAACGAGGTTCCTGGCCCGCTCACCGCCGATGGAGTCGCCGTGCCCGCCGCCAGACCGGCCCCCGCGTAGTCCACGAACTCCTGCCCGCCCTGGCCGAAGTCGGGGATCAGCCGAATCTGGGTCGAGCTCCAGAAGCGAGACGAGACCCCACCGACGTGGCCGCCGGCGGCTCGCGCCGAGACGCGCTTGAACGCGACCGAGCCGAAGTCGGCCAGCGGCAGCGTCTGGCACTCCCCGGCGGTGGCGCATTCGGAGGGAGCCTCGACGATCCATTCCGCCGAGGAGACGTCGACGGTGGCGGCGCGGATCGTGGTGTGGAAGGCACGGTGCGTCGTGTTGTCAGCGAGCGAGAGGACGACTTTGTGCCCGCTGACGCTGACCGTGGCCACCAGCGCGTCGCCTGGCCGGACGCGCAACTTGATCGTGCGCGAAGGCGCCGGCACGAGCTCAAACCAGGCACTGGACTGGATCGCGCCTGAGGCGGAGCAGTCGCTCTCGCTGCCGATCTGCTCGAGGCGCGTCCGAGGCCCCGGTGTACCCGCCCAGCCCGACCCAGGCCGCCGAGTAGGTCTGGGTACCCCTTTGGCAATGCGGGGCCGGCTGGACCCACGCCCCGAGCACGCGATTGAAGCTCGTGCCGGCGCGATGCACGGCATAGCCCGACCAGTTGGAGCTGGAGGTCGTGTCGGCATCAGCGGGAGCGGCCGTGGCGGCGGCGAGCCCAAGCAGCGCGATCGCCGCAGTGCTCCACGCCACCAGCGCGCGGATCCAAGCGCGCATCGACGATGCGCGCGGGCGTGTGAGCGGCGGGATCACCTGCCACCCGCCTTGACGATCGCCGTCGCTGCACCGCGGCAGCCATAGATGGTGACGGCCTGGCTCGTCCCCGAGGAGCCGAGCTTGATCGGCCGGCAGGCGCGGGCCACGGCAGCGAAGGCAGACGTGCTACCCGGACGGCTGTCGCCGGGGAGCCTCGGCCCAGAGGCGTCCTGGGGGATCACCCAGCTAAGCCTACCCACCCGAACCTGCGCCGCCAGCCAGTCAGTGCTGACAGAGCTCTCACGGCCGGAAAACCCTCCCAGACCGGCCACGTCGGCGTCGTCGGAGATGATCGCGGCGGCGGCGCTGCTCTGGCTCGCAACGCCGATCGTGCCACCGCCGTGGGCGCGGGCGTAGGCGATCGCCGCACCGAGGCCGCTGCTGGCGCGACCGAAGGGAGAACCGTTCACCAGTGCACCCGGCTCCGGCTCCTGGTGCTCCCGGTGCTCCCGGTGCGCCGGGCGGTGGGCCGAGGCCCGGGGGAGCGGGTGGCGCGCCCGGACCCGGCCCGAGACCTCTCGGCGCGAAGGTTGCGGTCCCAGCGCCGGCCAGGCGTGGCAAAGCCGCCGGGTCCCCGGTCCGCCGGCGGTCGCGGGCCCACCGGCCGGGAAGGTGCCGTTGGTGGCGTGACCGAGCGTCTGGGCCGCCCACGCCGTCGGAGCCACCACCAGCCCGACCAGCGCCGTGGCCAGCGCAGCCGCCCTCACGCGTGAGGAACGTCCGGCCAGCAGCGCCAGGCATCCGGCAACAGCCAGCCCGATCACCACCGGTCCCGCCCAGCCGAGCCGACCGCCGAGCCCACCGAGCACGACCAGCTCGGTGACCGCACCACCGCGCGATCGCCAGCGGAGCCAGCCGGCGGGCGCCGGCGACCGTGCCCACGCCGAGCGGCGCGGGCAGCATCACGCCGACTCCCGCCCCGACCAGCGCGGCCGCGAACGGCGCCAGCAGCGAGACGTAATAGGGGTGGAAGATGCCTCCGGCGAAGCTGAACACCACTGCGGTGCAACGAACGCCCCGCCGACCGCGAGCAGCCACGCCGTGCGCGGATCTCGGCGCCGCATCCGGGTCAGCACGATCAGCCCCAGGGCCGAGACGACGGCAAAGCCCAGCAGCCATCCGGCCTGATCACCCAGCCCCGACTGCAGCAGTCGCAGCGGACCGGTGGCACCGCCGAACAGACTGCCGCCCGGGCCGCCGCCGGAGCCGCCGTGCCGGCGGCGGCACCCGGGATCGCCAGCCCACGACGAACCGTCCCCAGGCCCGAGGCGCCGGTGGGGCCTCCCGCCTGGCCGGCGATGCGGCCGATGCCGTTGTAACCGAAGACCAGCGACCAGATGCTGTTGTCGGATGTGCCCGAGATCCAGGGACGATCACTGGCCGGAGTCAGCATCACCAGTAGCGGCCAGGCACCGCCGACGAGCACCATCGCGATCCCGCCCCACAGCAGCTGACCGGCTCCACGGAGGCGAGCGCGGGTGTCCGGCTGACCGAGCACTCGAATCCACAGCCACGCCAACGCGATTCCCGGCACCACGAACAGTGCCACTCCCATCTTGGTCTCAAAGCCCAGCCCGACCGCGACGCCCGCCAGCACCAGCCACCTCGTGCGCAGGGTGTCCAGCGCCCGCAGCGCGCACCACAGCGCCGCGACCGAGCACAGCAACAGCAACTCGTCGGGATTGTTGTGTCGGCTGATCGCGACCACCACCGGCGTGATGGCCATGGCCAGGCCGGCCGCGAATCCGGCGCTGCGACCGAAGCGGCGCGCGGTCAGGTCGTAGAGCAGCCACACCGCGAGCACCCCCATCAGCGCCTGGGGCACCAACAGGCTCAGGGGATGAAAGCCGAACACCCGGGCCGAGAGTGCTTGGACCCAGAGGCTGAGCGGCGGCTTGTCGACGGTCATCAGCCCGCTGCGGTCGAGCGAGACGAACAGGAAATCGTGCCAGCTTGCGGTCATCGAGCGCACCGCGGCGCTGTAATACGTGTTGGCCCAACCGTTGATGCTCAGCCCCCACAGGTTGAGCATCGAGGTCAGCCCGATCAGGCCCAACAGCTCAGGCCGCGGCAGCCGCTTCGTCGGGTACAGGCGGCGCGGCGGTGCCAGCGGCGCCCGCTCGCCTGCGGGCCGAAGGGGGTAAGCGATCGACTCCGTACTCACGGCTAGGACTGGTCCGGAGCCCGGTGGGCCTCGGTGTACAGCGCCGCCGCCAGCAGCGTGCCGGCGGCGCCCAGCGTCAGACCGGCGGTGGTACGGATCAGGAACGTCATCGTGTCTCCTTCTGAGCCTGGTGGGCGACTGCGGAGGAGAATCGTCCCCCGCCTGAAGGTGGATCGAAGACGTCGATAAGAGTTGCGTAGGAGCCCGCGCCAGGCACCTCCCAATCGCCACTCTGGCCGGTGGCGCCCAGCATTACAGTTACAAGGACCACGGATCAGGAGGACGATGTGAGCCACAACAGCTTTGACGCCCAGGCCCGCCTGACGGTGGGCGAGCGTGACTACGAGATCTTCCGCCTCGACGCACTTCAGGCCCAGTTCGACGTCGCGCGGCTGCCGTTCTCGCTCAAGATCCTGCTCGAGAACCTGCTCCGCAACGAGGACGGCGAGACGATCCGCGCCCAGGACATCGAGGCGCTGGCCACCTGGCACGCCAAGGACGAGCCCAGCCAGGAGATCTCGTTCACTCCCGCGCGCGTGGTCATGCAGGACTTCACCGGCGTTCCCGGCGTCGTCGACCTGGCCGCGATGCGCGACGCGATCAGCGCGATGGGTGGCGATCCGGCGAAGATCAACCCGCTGGTCCCAGCCGAGCTGGTGATCGACCACTCGGTGCAGGTCGACGTCTACGGGACCCAGCAGGCGTTCCGGCGCAACGCCGAGCTGGAGTTCGAGCGCAATCAGGAGCGCTACGCGTTCCTGCGCTGGGGCCAGGAGGCATTTCACAACCTCTCGGTTGTGCCGCCGGACACCGGCATCGTCCACCAGGTCAACCTGGAGTACCTGGCGCGGGTGGTGTTCGTCGACGAGGAGCGTGGCCTGGCCTATCCCGACACGCTGGTCGGCACCGATTCTCACACGACGATGATCAACGGGCTCGGCGTCCTCGGCTGGGGCGTCGGCGGGATCGAGGCTGAGGCGGCGATGCTCGGCCAGCCGATGTCGATGCTGATTCCCCAGGTGCTCGGCTTCCGGCTCAGCGGGGATCTCCAGGAGGGCGCGACCGCCACCGATCTCGTGTTGACGGTCACCGAGATGCTGCGCCAGCGCGGTGTCGTCGGCAGGTTCGTGGAGTTCTTCGGGGCCGGGACTGGCCAACCTCCCGCTGGCCGACCGGGCCACGATCGGCAATATGTCGCCGGAGTTCGGGTCGACCTGCGCGATCTTCCCCATCGACGCGGAGACGCTGCGCTACCTCGAGTTCTCCGGACGGCCCAAGCAACTTCGCGACCTGGTCGAGGCCTACGCCAAGGAGCAGGGTCTCTGGCACGACGAGGAATCCGAGGAGCCGACCTTCACCGACACCATCGAGCTGGATCTGTCGACCGTGGTGCCGAGCATCGCCGGCCCCAAGCGGCCCCAGGATCGGGTCTCGCTGACCGAGTCGAAGGCCGGTTTCCGCATGGCCCTGGACGGCCTCCTCCCCGAATCCAGCGACCAGGACGAGACAGTCTCTGAGAGCTTTCCGGCCAGCGACCCGGTCTCCACCCACCGGGTCAACGGCCCCGGTCACGAGCCCGAGGGTGGAACGGGAGGAGCGCAGGTCTCCGAGCGCGTGCGCACTACCACGCCGGTGAGGCTTGCCGATGGCACCGAGACCGAGCTCGACCACGGGCACGTGGTCATCGCCGCGATCACCAGCTGCACCAACACCTCCAATCCGTCGGTGATGCTGGGGGCCGGGATCCTGGCCCGCAACGCCGTGCAGAGGGGCCTCCAGGTCAAGCCGTGGGTGAAGACCTCGCTGGCTCCGGGCTCCAAGGTGGTGACCGAGTACCTGGACCGCGCCGGGTTGACCGAGCCGCTCGAAACCCTCGGCTTCAACCTGGTGGGCTACGGCTGTACGACCTGCATAGGCAACAGTGGTCCGCTGCCCGACGAGATCTCCGAGGTGGTCGGGGCGGAGGATCTCGCCGTTGTCTCGGTGCTGTCGGGTAACCGCAACTTCGAAGGCCGGATCAATCCTGACGTGAAGATGAACTACCTGGCCTCGCCACCGCTGTGTGTGGCCTACGCCCTGGCGGGAACGATGGACATCGACCTCTACGACGAGGCGCTGGGTGAGGACGAACAGGGCCGGCCGGTGTTCCTCAAGGACATATGGCCGTCCGCGGCCGAGGTGGCCGAAACGGTCGAGGATGCCGTCCAGTCGGACATGTTCCGCAAGAGCTACGCAGAGGTGTTCGATGGCGATGAGCGCTGGCACTCCCTGCAGGTGCCCACCGGAGAACGGTTCGCCTGGGACGAGGACTCGACTTACGTCCGCCGGCCGCCGTTCTTCGAAGACCTCCCGCCCGAGCCCGAGCCGCTGACCGAGATCGAGAACGCCCGGGTGCTGGCGGTGCTGGGGGACAGCGTCACCACCGACCACATCTCGCCCGCCGGCTCGATCAAGCGAGACAGCCCCGCCGGCAGGTACCTGATCGAGCACGACGTACCGCCGAAGGAGTTCAACCAGTACGGCTCCCGGCGCGGCAACCACGAGGTGATGATGCGGGGGACGTTTGCCAACATCCGGCTGCGCAATCAGCTTAAGCCGGGAGGCGGGGGTTCTCTTCCGGAGGGAGGGGTGACCCTGTATCTCGGCGGCGACACTGAGGAGCAGATGCCGATCTACGACGCTGCGATGCGCTACCAGGACGAGGGCATTCCGCTGGTGGTGCTCGCCGGCAAGGAATACGGCTCGGGGTCATCCCGGGACTGGGCCGCGAAGGGCACGCGGCTGCTCGGGGTCCGTGCGGTGATCGCCGAGAGCTTCGAGCGAATCCACCGCTCGAATCTGGTCGGGATGGGGGTTCTCCCGCTGCAGTTCGCCGACGGCGAGTCGGCGGAGTCGCTGGGCCTCAGCGGCCAGGAGCGGTTCACCATCGTCGGCCTCACCGAGGGAGAGGAGATGCCGCGTCAGGTCAAGGTCAAGGCAGATGAGCAGGAGTTCACAGCGACGGTGAGGATCGATACGCCCAAGGAGCAGCGGTACTTCCGTCACGGCGGCATCCTCCAGTTCGTGCTCAGGGAGTTGTTGGCAGCTTGATCGGGTTGGTGGCCGTCGTGACGCGCGGAGCATTGCAATAGCCTTGCCCGCGTGACTATCCCGCCGCTGCTGCAGAGCCTGCTCACCGCGACCGGCCCCTCCGGACACGAGGGCGATCCCGCGTGCGTATGGCGTGAGACCTGCCAAGAGTTCGCCGACGAGGTCGGCAGCGACACCGTCGGCTCCTCATTTGCCCGGGTGGGCGGGACCGGCGGGGGACGTTCGCTGGTGGTGGTCGGACACATCGACGAGATCGGCCTGCACGTCTCCCACATCGACGAGGCCGGCTTCCTGCGCATCGGCGATGTCGGCGGGTGGGATGCGGTCGTGCTCGTGGGCCAGCGGGTGAGGCTGTCCACCCGCGGCGGTCCGATCACCGGCGTGATCGGTCGCAAGCCGATTCACCTGATGAAGGGCGACGATCGCAAGCAGGCGCCGGAGACCAAGGACCTGCACATCGACATCGGGGCCAAGGACGGCGAGGAGGCGCGCCGGCTGGTACGGATCGGCGACGTAGCGGTGATCGAGGCCGGGCCGGTGGAGCTGCGTCACGATCGCATCATCTCCCGAGCGCTCGACAACCGTGTCGGCTGCTTCATCGCTGCGCAGGCCGCCCGGATCGTGGCCGAGCGCGGGCGCGCCGCCGGCGATGTCACCGCGCTGGCCGTTGCTCAGGAGGAGACGTCGTTCGGCGGCTCGCGCACCAGTGCCTTCGCCCACGATCCCGATGTGGCGATCGTCGTCGACTTGACCTTCGCCACCGACCAACCCGGCATCGAGCTCGGTCAGATCACCAAGAGCGAGCTCGGGTCCGGCCCGGTGATCGCGCGCGGGACAACGCTTCATCCGCTCGTGTTCGAGCAGCTCCATGACGCCGCCGAGGCGGAGACCATCCCGTTCACGGTCGAATCGCTGGGGCGGGCCACCGGCACCGACGCCGACGCGATCCACCTTTCGCGCTCAGGCGTGCCCACCGGCCTGGTCTCGGTTCCTTGCCGCTACATGCATTCACCGGTGGAGATGGTCTCGCTGGCCGACATCGAGGCCGCCGCGCGACTGATCGCGGCCTTTGCCCTGGCCCTGAAGGCGGACGTGTCGTTTGCCCGCTGAGGCGCCGGCGCGCCTAGGCCTTCGGCGTCGGGAACTGTGCCCGCATCATCAGATCCCACAGACGGTCTGGAGTGAACCGGCGCTGGTTGATCATCAGGTGCGCGCTGGGCGTGACCGGGTAGCGCGCCCGTGGACGGGCTGCCGCCAGCGCTTCCGCGATCGTCTTGGCCACGGCCTCAGGGCCACCCCCGAGCCGGCGCATCGGCCCGTGGTAGGCGTCGGTGGTGATCTTCGCCACCGCCTGATTGAAGTGCGCGTAGGGCCCGGTCTCGTCGGTGGACACCGTGCCGGTCGCGGTTTCGGCGAAGTCGGTGACGATCAGCCCGGGCTCGATCAGGAGCACGTCGACGCCAAAGCCCCGCACCTCGAAGCGCAAGGCGTCGCTGATCGCCTCCACGGCGTACTTGGTGGCGTGATAGAGACCGCCGCCGGGGAACGTCAGCCTCCCCCCCATCGAGCCGAGATTCACGATCTTGCCGCCATGCTGCTGGCGCATGCCCGGGAGCACGAGCTGACACATACGGAGAAGGCCGAACACGTTGGTCTCGAACTGGCGCCGGACGGCGTCGATGGCCACCGTCTCGACGGCTCCCGATTGGCTGTAGCCGGCGTTGTTGATCAGCACCCCCACGCCGCCTTCGGCGTCGGTCAGCTGCGCCACCGCTGCCTCCATCGAGGCCTCGTCGGTGACGTCGAGAGTCAGCGTCTTGGCCCCTTTCTGCTGCAGGTCGACGATCGTCTCCGGCCGCCGCGCAGTGGCGTACACGTTCCAGCCCTGCTCGACCAGGAGCTCCGCGGTGGCCCGGCCGATACCGGAGGAGCAGCCGGTGATGAGAACGGGCTGAGATCGATTCACCGGCATCGCGTGGATCCTACCCGGCGCGGCTACCCCCGTACGAGCTTCTTGTAGCTGATCCGCTTCGGCCGATCAGCCTCGGCCCCGAGTTGCTCACGACGATGGCTCTCGTAGGCCTCGAAGTTGCCCTCGAACCAGTGCACCTGTGAGTCTCCCTCGAACGCCAGCACGTGCGTGGCGATGCGGTCGAGAAACCAGCGATCGTGGGAGACCACCACCGCGCAGCCGGCGAAGCTCAGCAGCGCCTCCTCCAGTGCGCGCAGGGTATCCACGTCGAGGTCGTTGGTCGGCTCGTCGAGCAGCAGCAGGTTGCCGCCGGTGCGCAGCAGCTTGGCCAGGTGCAATCGATTGCGCTCACCGCCCGAGAGCTTGCCCACCTTCTGCTGCTGGTCTGTGCCCTTGAAGTTGAAGCCGGCGACATAGGCGCGACTGTTCACCGTCCGATCCCCGAGCGGGATCTGGTCGGCACCGCCGGAGACCTCCTCCCATACCGTCTTCTCCGGGTCGAGGGCATCGCGCGACTGGTCGACGTAGGCCAGGTCCACCGTCTCGCCCACCCGGAGGCTGCCGGCGTCGGGGTGCTCGACGCCGGTGATCATCCGCATCAGCGTCGTCTTGCCGGCGCCATTGGGGCCGATCACGCCGACGATCCCCCCGGGGGGGAGCCGGAAGGACAGCTCGTCGATCAGCACCCGCTCACCGTAGGCCTTGCGCAGGCCCTCGGCCTCGACCACCACGTCTCCCAATCGCGGGCCGGCGGGGATGTGGATCTGGACCTGGTCGAGCTTGACGTTGCGATCCTGGGCCAGCAGCGCCTCGTAGGCGTTGAGCCGAGCCCGGGGCTTGTTGCGGCGAGCGCTGGCGTTCATCCTCACCCACTCCAGCTCCTGCTCGATCGTTCGTTGCCGTGCGCTCTCCTGCCGGGCTTCAGATGCCAGGCGCGCCCGCTTCTGCTCCAGCCAGCCCGAGTAATTGCCTTGATAGGGGATCCCTCGCCCGCGGTCGAGCTCCAATATCCATCCGGCCACGTTGTCCAGGAAATAGCGATCGTGGGTGACTGCCACCACCGTCCCCGGATACTCGTGGAGGTGGCGCTCGAGCCACGCCACCGACTCTGCGTCGAGGTGGTTGGTCGGCTCGTCGAGCAGCAGCAGGTCGGGCTGGCGCAGCAGGAGCCGGCACAGGGCCACACGGCGGCGCTCGCCTCCGGATAGCGTGGTCACGTCGGCGTCGGGCGGCGGGCAACGGAGCGCATCCATCGCGATCTCCAGCGTGGTGTCGAGGTTCCAGCCGTCGACGGCGTCGATCTGTTCCTGCACCCGCCCGAACTCCTCGGCGGTCTCGTCGGCGTAGTTCATCGACAGCTCGTTGAAGCGATCGAGCAGCGCGCGGATCTCCGCCGCACCGTCCTCGACATTGCCGCGCACGTCCTTGGCCGGATCGAGGTCAGGCTCCTGTTCCAGCAGCCCGACGGTCGCCCCCGGCGCCAGCTGGGCGTCGCCGTCGAACTCGGTGTCCAGGCCGGCCATGATCCGCAACAGCGTCGACTTGCCGGCGCCGTTGTAGCCGAGCACGCCGATCTTCGCCCCGGGTAAAAAGGACAGCGAGATGTCGCTGAGGACCTGCTTGTCAGGCGGAAAACGCCGCGAGAGCCTGTAGGTCGTGAAGATGTACTGTGCCGACACTCGGGTCGAGGGTAGAACACTGGAGGTAATGCGTGCTGTTGCCGCCGTGCTCGCCTTGGGAGCGATTGCCTGTATGGCGCTGGCGATCGTCGGTATGGTCACGGGCCGCCCTGGCGACCGGGCCGGCCTGGTGGTGCGAGCGCTGGCGGTAGCGCTGTTTGCCGCCGCGGTCGCGCTCAACGTCGCCTCGCGCTGACGTTCGGGCTGCTTCTCCCGCGCCGAGCCACTGAAGCATTCGCACACAGGGGTGGCGCCAAATGGCTTCGACGCGGGACGGTAGCCTTCACAGAACCGATCAGCGAGCGACTGGAGGCAGCATGGCGAAGGCGATCTACACCGCGGAGGCGACAGTCACCGGCGGACGGGAGCACGGCCACGGACAGACCAACGACGGCGCGCTCGACGTCCAGCTGCGCCCCCCGGCCCAGGGTCAGGAGCCAGCGGGGACCAACCCCGAGCAGCTGTTTGCGGTTGGCTACGCGGCCTGCTTTGAGGGCGCACTCAACGCCGTCGCCCGGCGCGAGCGGGTGGACCTCGGGGACGTCTCGATCGATAGCCGCGTGAGCCTCTACCCCACGCCCGAGCGCGGCTTCAAGCTGGGAGCCGAGCTACACGTCACGCTCCCCGACGTCGGCGACGGCGAGGAGGCGGCAAAGCTGGTCCGGGCCGCACATCAGGTGTGTCCGTATTCAGCCGCCACCCGCAGCAACATCGACGTGACGCTGACCGCCAACGGGAAGACGCTGGACTAACGCGCGCCTTCAGTCCGGGCCGAGCTCGCCGGCGGGTCGGAGGCGGCGCGTTCAGCTCTCCGGCTGCCAACCACTGACCGCCCACCGCCCCGCGCCCGTTCGCCTTACCGCGGCGATGGTCACGTGCCAGGCCGGCTGTAGTCCCTGATAGGCGGTGCTGAGCGCGGCGGTGGTGCGCTCGCGAGTGACGACCACGTAGCGATCACCACCGCCCGCCAACGGCGCCACCGCCTCGACCGTGCCCTGGTTGGCGATCCCGCCGCGCTGCAGCTCGTAGTCACCCCCAACCTGTGCCGCGGCCAGCTCCATCGCCGATCGGGCCTGGCCGACACTGCGGCCGGCCAGATCACGAAGTCGTGGCGCGACTGTGGCCGCATCCCAGTTGGTGTAGGCCTGGGCAAAGCTCCTGACCGCCTCCGCGGCCGTAGGGCTGGCACCCATCGGCTCCTCGGCGGGCGCAGGCGGAGAGGGATACTCGTGGTTGACCTGAACCTGGGCCAGCTTCGAGCCGCTCCTCCCCGACCGGTGGGAAGGGGCCCCAAGCGGACCGCAGCCCGCGATCACTCCGCTCGCCATCACCGCGCCCAGCGCCGCCGCGGCCAATGAGGAGCG
Source organism: uncultured Solirubrobacterales bacterium (assembly GCA_963787535.1). Taxonomy (GTDB): domain Bacteria; phylum Actinomycetota; class Thermoleophilia; order Solirubrobacterales; family Solirubrobacteraceae; genus Palsa-465. The sequence goes on along the minus strand of CAWBDB010000004.1, from coordinate 799,706 downwards.
GCCGCCGGCCATCACAATCCAGCGGGATGCCGCGCGACGAAGCCGGCTGAGCTGCGGATCAACGGATGCCAGCCGATGTCCCCGCTACCGTCGCCCGGGCCGGCGGCATCGTGGGTATCCCAGCGCAGCCCGGCGACGTACATGAAGACGTGGTCGGAGTTGGCATAGAGCGTGACCCAGCGCCCGGGACCAGGCAGGCCAAACGATTCCAGCTGCGAGGAGGCCGCGCCGTAGGTGACCGGCAGCAACCCAGCTCCGTAGAGCAGGTGCTCGACGCTGCTCGAGCAGTCATAGGCGGGCGCGATCTCCGACAGCGGCAGGCCATGAGCGGCGCCGTAGTCGTAGGGCTTGCCGACGATCTGGTTGCCGGCGGCGATCAACTCCCTGACCGCCGGCGGCGCGGACGCGGGCGCCGCCGCCAAGCCGTCGGAGAGCAGCCGTGCCCGCAATCCCGGCGTCAGCGCCAACGCGGTCAGCCCTCCGGGAGCGCAGGCCGCAGTGGTGGCGGCTTGGACCTGTCCCGGGTCGCTGCCGAGCGCGGCTTGATCCAACAGGTTGCCGGCGCCCGTGGCCGCCGGGCGCTGGACCCTGACCGGTCCAGACCACAACCCGTTCTCGTAGGGGATGCCGAGACGGCCCGCGAGCTCCCACCACAGGTCAATCACCCGAGGCAACCCGGCCACGGGACCACCCCCGAAACCGAAGTCGCGCTTGTAGGCGATCGCGGAATGTCGGCTCCAGGTAATGCGCAGCGGCGTCATGTAGGCCAGGCCGCCCATCGCCGTGGCCGTCTGCCAGGTGAGACCGCCCAGCTCGGCATAGCTGTCTGGGTGCAGCACCAGGTCATCACCGCGCGCACCGGTGGTCCCCGAGCTGGGGTCGCCGGGGCCTCCATATTCGCTGGCGCCGACCATCTGCCCGCTACCGGGAGGCCCGAGCGCGACCGCCGATGCCAGCCCTTCGGCGGTGGTCGAGCACTCCTGCTGCTGGGCCAGCACGCCCAACAGCACGGTTAGTACAGCGGCGCCGATTCCTGCCGTGCAGACCCCGCCGAAGAGCGCCACGGCGGTGAGCAGACCTTGGCGCGAGGTGCTCCTGGGGCGACTGGCCGTCATCGTCCGACGATAAGCGCGCGCAGGCGATCTGCCCCGGGTTGCCACACTCTTTTTGCACTTGATGGCCGAGGGGAGGCCGCTAACGTAGGGGCCGATGCCCCGGATCCTCGACGTCGAACAGGCGATGCTCCTGCTGGAGCTCGAGGCTCCGTTCGACCAGCGCGCGGTGCAGCTGGCTCGTCGCCGGATGGCCAAGCGCTGGCATCCCGACATCGCGCCGGCGGGGCGCCAGCACGAGCACCAGCGCCACCTCCAGGCGATCAACGAAGCCGCTGACCAACTTCAGCAGCTGGCCGAGTCCTCACGCGGGGGACGGGTCAGCAGGGGAGCAGTGAAGGTCTCGGCCGCAGCCACCCGCCGGGCCCGAGCGGAGGCGGGGCGTCGCGCCTACGAGGAGGAGCAGCGCCAGCAGGCCCAGGAGCAGGACCGGGCCAAGCACGACCCCTTCGGCGCCCGGGTCCCTGACCACTCGGTAGTGCACCGCTACGCCCGCTGCGTGTCCTACCCCGAGTGGGGCGTGGGCACGGTCAGCGGCATCTACTTCTCCGGTGAGGGCGACGACGTCCAACAGTGGGCCCGGGTGCTGTTCTCGGTCGGCGTGAGAACGGTTCCGGCCGGCTCCCTCCAGTTCGTCGACTTCTCGACTCCCGATCCCGGGGCCGACCGGGTGCAGCGCTTCATGATCGCGGCCCAGCACGCACTCGCCGAGGGTGACGCGGGGCTGGCGGCCCAGCGGCTCGTCTACGCCCGCGATGCCGAGCCCGCCAACCCCGCCGTGCTCAGGCTGCTGACCGCCGCCTTCTGGCAGGCCGGCAACCTTCCCGCCGCCGCGCGCACGGTCCGCGACTGGTCCCGCGTGGAGACCGATCGCCCGACGCCGGAGCGCTTCGCCTCCCGGATCTACGAGGACATGGGGGCCTATGACCTCGCCGCCGATGCTGCCGTGCGGGCCGCGGAGCGAGCTCCCACCGACGCCTCGGCGTGGGAGCGACTGGGCCGCTTGCGGCTCCAGCTGATGGACCGCCCGGGGGCGATCAGCGCGCTCGAGCGCGCCCGGGGGATCGGTCCTTCCCTAGAGGGCCTGCTGGACCTGGCCCTGGCCTACCACCTGGCCGGCGACGTCGGAGCCGAGGTGTCGGCCGCGCATGCGGCGACGATGATCGACGAGCGCTCGCAGGCCGCGTGGTCGACCTACGCCCACGCGCTTGCCCGCACCGACCGTCCGCAAGAATGCGTAACGGCCTGCGAGCGCGCGCTCGCGCTTGGAGGCGATAGCGAGGTCACCCAGCTGCGGGCGCGAATGCAGGCGCTGCGTCCGCGTGAGCTGGCGGAGCAGACCGCCGCCGCCTGACCGTCGTCAAGGCGGTGAGCACGGCGGCCCACCCCTTCCGGAGCGCGTTCCCGACACCGCCGGCTTCGGCTACGCGAGCGACCCTTCGCGGCCGCACACCGGGCAGGTCTGATGACCATCGAGCCCTCGGCCGCCGCAACGCGGGCACTCGTCGGCCTGCTCCAGCACTCCGAGCAGCTCCCCAACCCGGCAAACCAGCAGCCGTTCCTCCTCCACCTCCACCCATGCGCCGGCCGAGGCGGGAAAGACGACGTGATCGCCGGGCCGGACCGGCATCCGTACTCCGACGTGGTCCCACCAGTCAAGCCCCGGTCCGACGGCGAGGACGATCCCATGCTGGGGCGGGGGCTCATCGCTGCCCGGGGGCACCAGCAATCCGGAGCGGCGAATCCGGTCGGGATCGAGCTCCTTGATCACCACGCGATCGAACAGGGGGCGAAGCTGGCTGCGCATCAGCGCCGATGATAGGCGCGCTCGGGTCAGTCCCCACCCGTGATCGCGATACGGGGCTCCGATCACGGATGTCCACCTCGCGCACCGTCCGCCTCAGCGCCTACGTTCTCCGCCATGCGCCTGCTCGTCGCCTGCTGCGAAGTCCGCTACTCGGGCCGTCTTGACGCCTTCCTGCCGCAGGCGCTGCGGCTGATCATCGTCAAAGCCGACGGCTCCGTGCTCGTACATGCCGATGCGGGGGGATACAAGCCACTCAATTGGATGACACCACCCACGGTGATCGAGGATTCGGCCGAGCTGATCGTGGTGCGCAGGCGCGCAGGTTCCAGCGAGGACCGGCTGGAGATCAAGCTCGAGCGCGTGCTCTCGGACGTGCGCCACGAGATGGGATCTCCGGACCAGGACGGTGCGCTGGCTCTGGCCAAGGACGGGGTGGAGGCGCACCTGCAGGAGCTGCTGGCCGAGCAACCGCGCTGGTGCGGGGACGGGCTCCGTTTGGTCCGGCGCGAATGGGTGACCGACATCGGCCCCGTCGACCTGATGTGCCGGGACGGCGACGACGGCTGGGTGGCGGTCGAGATAAAGCGGGTAGCCGGCATCGACGCGGTCGAGCAGCTCGCGCGCTACCTGGAGCGGATCCGCTTGGACCCGGCATTTGCCTGCTGCCGCGGGGTGCTCGCCGCCCAGGCGATCAAGCCGCAGGCGCGGGTGCTGGCCCAGGCGCGAGGGATCCAGTGCGTGGAGGTGGATCTGGCGGTCCTGCGAGGCGACCGCGAGCCCGAGCTGAAATTGTTCGCGGCATGAACGCAGAACCAGCCGTCCTCACCGACCATCGTGACGGCGTGCTCGTGATCACGCTCAACCGGCCCGATCAGCGCAACGCAGTGAACGCAGCCGTTGCCGAGGGTATCGCCGAAGCGCTGGACCGACTCGACGCCGAGGGCGAGCTGACTGTCGGCGTGCTCACCGGCGCCGGGAAGGGCTTCTGCGCCGGGATGGACCTGAAGGCGTTCGTGGAGGGAGAGTCTCCCCACGCCGGCGACCGCGGCTTTGCCGGCATCACTCGCCGCGCCGCCAACAAGCCGTTGATCGCCGCAGTCGAGGGGTTCGCCGTGGCCGGAGGGCTGGAGGTGGCGCTGGCCTGCGACATGATCGTGGCCGCCCGCGGGGCCAGGCTCGGGATCCCGGAGGTAAAGCGCTCGCTGGTGGCAGCGGGCGGAGCTCTGCTGCGCCTCCCGCAAATGCTGCCCCGAAACCTCGCGACGGAGTTGGCGCTGACCGGCGAGCCGATCGCCGCCGAGCGCGGTTATGAGCTCGGGCTGGTCAACCGTCTGGCCGAGCCCGGCCAAGCGCTGGCGGCCGCGCTCGAGCTCGCGGGAGCGATCGCCGGCAACGGGCCTCTGGCGCTGGCCGCGACCAAGCGAGTCCTGGCCGAGTCGGTCGACTGGTCCCGGGACGAGTTCTGGCGGCGCCAGGGCGAGATCGTGGGTCCGGTGATGGCCTCAGAGGACGCCCGGGAGGGGGCCCGAGCATTCGCCGAGAAACGTCCGCCGCAGTGGCGGGGTCGCTGAGCGGCTCAGCGGCTCTCGCCCCAGGCCGTCGCCGCGACCGTCCGCGAGCCTCCTCGATCGCGATGCTCACACAGGTAGATGCCCTGCCAGGTCCCCAGGGCCAAGCGGCCGTCGGCGACCGGCAGGGTCAGCGCCGGGCCAAGCAGTGCGGCCTTAACGTGCGCGGGCATGTCATCGGCACCCTCGAGCGTGTGGGTCCAGTAGCGTGCGCCTTCGGGCACCACCTGGTTGAACCAGGTCTCGAAGTCCTGCCTGACCTCGGGTGAGGCATTCTCATTCAGCGCCAGCGATGCCGAGGTGTGCTGGATCAGGAGATTCAGCAGCCCGACCTGCAGATGGTTGAGCTCCGGCAGCGCGCCGAGTACCTCACCGCTGATCAAGTGAAAGCCGCGCGTGCGCGGCTCGAGCATGATCTGGCGCTGGACCCACATGCCGGTTCACAGCGCTCCCTCGGGCAGTCGCGCCGCGCGCATGTCGACCCGCTCCCCGCAGAACGGCACCCCCTCCGATTCCAGCAGCGCCCGCTGGCGGGCTCCCTTGGCCAGCGAACCGTCGGCGCGGACGATTCGGTGCCACGGAAGCCCTGGTTCCCCGCTGGCGTGCAGTGCCGCCCCGGCGGCGCGAGGTGCGCCCGGCGAGACATCGCCATAAGTGCGAACGAATCCAACCGGGACCGCGTGAACCCGCGCCAAGATCCGGTTCGCCCGCGCTGAGTTCATCCGGCGCAGCATAGGCGTAGCCGGAGTCCTGGTATCGTCGGCCGCGCCGAATTCCCTGCTCATAGCGGGGAAGCGGGGAACCCAGGTCCCTGGGGCGAATCGCGAGCTGATGCCGCGTAGCGCTTTCCCACGAGCGCGAGCCCGACAGCTAACCCCGTAGGCCGCACGCATGTCCAGCCGTCGCCTTCACCGTGTCAAGCTGATCGCCGCCTTGCTCGTGGTCGGCACCGCCCTCGCCGTGGCCGGCGGAGATCCGCCGCAACCTGCCGCGGGAGCCACGGTGGATCAGTTGAGCTCGCAGCTGAGCTCCGAGCAGGCACGCCAGCAGAGCCTGTCCGGGAGTCTTGGCCGGCTCTCCGGGCTGATCGCCTCGCTGGACTCGCAGATCGCTCTGGTGCAGTCACGTGAGAGCGAGGTACGAGGCGAGCTCAGTCGCGATCGCACGACGCTTGCCCTCACCCAGGGTGCGGTGATCCAAGAGCGCCGGCTGCTGGCTCGCCTGGAACGTCGGCTGTCGTGGTCACGGATGTTGCTCTCTCGCCAGCTGATCAGCAGCTACGAGGGCGAGCGGCCGGATCTGGTCAGCGTCGTCCTCGACGCCCGAGGATTCACCGACCTGCTGGAGAAGCTGGACTTCCTGCACCGGGCAGAGCAGCAGCAGCAGTCGATCATCTCCTTCACTCGGGGGGCCAAGGCCCAAGCGGACCGCGCCACCCGCAGGCTGGTGATCCTGGAAGCGTCCGATCGTCGCACTACCGAGGCCGCGCTGCTGCAGGTACGGGCGCTGGCCGGAATGAACGGGCTGCTGGCGGCTAAGCAGGGGGCGCTGGCTCGCGTGCGGGCGCTCCAGCAGAACGCCCTGGCGGTAAGCCGCGCCCGCGGAGATCAGCTGCGCTCGCAGATCGCCGGTATCCGCGCGCAGCAGGCGGCGGCCGCGCGAGCTGCCGAGGCCGCCGCCGCCGTGGCGGCAGCTCCATCCTCGCCCGTCTCCTCGTCTTCCTCCCCCTCCGGTTTCTCCTCGTCCTCGCCGTCCTCCCCATCCGGATCCTCGCCGGCCGCCTCCGGCCCGGCGCTCGGTCCCTCCGGCGGCTGGGCGATTCCCTACGCGATCGTCCTGTGCGAATCAGGTGGCCAGAACCTCGCCCCCAACAGTGCCGGCGCCTCGGGCTACTACCAGATCCTCCCCAGCACCTGGACTCTGTACGGCGGCAGCGGCCCGGCGGCGTATCTGGCCAGTAAGGCAGAGCAGGATGCCGTCGCCGGACGCATCTGGAACGGCGGCTCGGGGGCCTCGCAGTGGGTCTGCGCCGGGATCGTCGGGATCCATTGACCTGAAGCCGGCGGAGCGACGCTGTCCTCCTAGTTCTCGCCGCCCGACGGGCGATCGCCGGCTCGACCAGCGCTAGGCGGTGCGCCAATCGGGCGTGGTCGCCAGTCGGCGGTGGCGCGAGGCGACGGTCAGCTGATCGAAGTGATCGAGCGCCTGGCCCGACCCGAAGGCGACGCAGGTCAGGGGCGACTCGGCCCGGAAAACCGGCATCCCCGTCTCGGCGGCGACGAGCTCTGGGAAGCCCCGGATCAGCGTGCCCCCGCCCGCCAGCAGGATGCCATCGCGGGCGATGTCGCTGGCCAGCTCCGGAGGCGTCTCCTCCAGCGTGTCGCGGATCGCCTGCAGGATCTCCCGGACCGGGACCCGGATCGCGCTGCGAACCTCGTCGCTGCGCAGCTTCACCGCGGTCGGTAGGCCGCTCAGCAGGTGGCGCCCGCGGACCTCGATCGTTTCCTCGGGGTCTAGCTGGATAACCGAGCCGATGGTGATCTTGATCGTCTCCGCGGTCCGCGAGCCGATCGCCAGCCCGTAGACGTTGCGCAGGTGCGCGGCGATCGCCTCGTCCATCTCGTAGCCGCCGACGCGGACCGAGCGGGAAACGACGATCCCCCCGAGCGAGATCACGGCCATCTCGCTGGTGCCACCGCCCACGTCCACCACCATGCGCCCGATCGGCTCCTCGATCGCCACCCCTGCACCGATCGCCGCCGCGATCGGCTCCTCGATCAGGTGCACGCGCCGGGCCCCCGCGGCCAGCGACGCCTCCTCGACCGCCCGCTTCTCCACTTCGGTGACCCCCGACGGCGCGCACACGATCAGCCGTGGATGGGCCGCGCGGCGGTTCAGGACTCGGCGGATGAAGTACCGCAGCATCTCCTCGGTGACCTCGAAGTCGGCGATCACCCCGTGACGCAGCGGCCGCATCGCCGAGATCGTGGCCGGGGTGCGGCCGATCATCCGCTCGGCATCGGCGCCGACGGCGTGGACCACTCCGGTTTCGACCTCGGAGGCCACAACCGACGGCTCGGAGACGACGATCCCCTGGCCGGCGACGTAGACCAGCGTATTGGCGGTGCCCAGATCGATCGCCATGTCGTGCACGCCGAGGCTCGGCGTCAGGCGCAGACGCGATGTGTCACGGCGGGAGCCGTCGCGGCGAAAGCCCATCCCGCCAAGGGTGACACACTGGCGGGATCGCCGACCCACAGCCTGCCGTATCGAGCCTACCCCAGGTCCGCCAGCACCTGGTTGGCCATGTTCTGCTCGCCCTGCTGGTTGGGATGGAGCGGGTAGGCGACCGAGTTCGGGACGATCCCGTTGACCCAGGCGACCCCAGAGGGCTTGCAGGCATCGTGGCCGATGCTGGAACTGAAGGTGTCGACGAAGCTCGCGCCGTTGGACGAGGCGGCGCCGGCGATCACCGAGTTCAGCTGCTGCTCGAGTGAGTTGAAGTAGGTGACGTCACCGCTCGAGAGCGGCACCAACGGCCAGCATCCGTGGCCGTTCACCGGCAGGCCGTCGGGATAGCCGACGATCAGCACGCGGGCTTGGGGCGCTCGCTGATGGATTCCCTGCAGAACCGCTGCGACCTTAGGACCAGTGGCGTTGATCGCGGCCACGTTCGGATCAGAGCCGCCGGAGTCGTAGTGGTTCTTGCACGCAGTTCCGAACGGCTGGAGGATGTCGATCTCGGCGCACGTCTCGGCAACACCGATCAGGCCGGCGTCGTTGCCGCCGATGCCGACCGTGACCAGCGCGTCCCCGGCGGAGAGCGAGTTGAACTGCGGCGGGTTGGTCCCGCCGAAGGGCACCGACTGCGGCTGCGTCATGTTGACCGTGGTCGCGCTGCCACAGCTGGCGTCGGTGAACGAGCTGGGGGCGATCGTCCGTGCGACATCGGAGGGATAGTTTTTGGTCGAGCGCCCGCAGCCGATCGGGTTGCCGGTGGGATAGGGAACCAGCGGCGCCGAGGTGTAGGAATCACCCAGTGAGACGTAGGGGCCGGTGGCGGCCGCGGCTCCGCCGGCGCCGGCCAGCAGCGCGCTCAGGCTGAGGACGAGCGATGTAGAGGCGACGGCGCCGCGGCGCCGCTGCCGGGTCGCAGAGGGAAGAACACGCAGCACCGAATCCTCCAATCAGACGGTTGAACAACCTCTCCACGCCAGTGATGCGAGGGTGAATACGACGCCGCCCCACCGGCACGCCCACCCTACACCCGGTGTCCAGCTATCGCTCGCCGGGAAGCTTGCGCGGGTACTGCGAGACCGGCTGTGACAGATCCAGTGCCGTGGCGACGATTCGGTTCTGCTCCAGGGAGTGAGCGATCGGATAGCCCTCGCCCGAGGCGGCCCGTTCCGGGCGCCCGATGTACCCAAAGTCCAGATGGTGGGGGAGGATCTGCAGCAGCCGCGGTGACATGTGGGCACGGGCGCCCATGTTGCGTGGCTCTTCCTGCACCCACACCACCTCTCGGAGGTTGGGGTAGCTCTGCACCAGCTTCAGGATCTCCCCCTGAGGGAAGGGATACAGCAGCTCGACCCGCCCGATGGCCACGCCCCCCGCGTCGGCGCGATCCGCGTGGCCGGTGAGGTCGTAGTAGATCTTGCCGCAGCACAGGATCAGCCGCTGGATCTTGTCGGCATCCAGCCCCGGCTCGGTCAGCACCGGGCGGAAGCGCCCCTCGGAGAGATCCTCGATGCGGCTGGCGGCCTGCGGCAGCCGCAGCAGGCTCTTGGGCGTCATCACCACCAGCGGACGCTGCTTGGCGATCCGCGCCTGGCGCCGGAGGAGGTGGAAGTACTGCGCCGGAGTGGTCGGGTTGGCTACGCGGATGTTGCCCTCGGAGGCGAGCTGAAGGAAGCGCTCCAGCCGCGCCGAGGAATGCTCGGGGCCCGAACCTTCGTAGCCGTGGGGCAGCAGCAGCGTCAGCCGTGAGGTCTGGCCCCACTTGGCCATCCCGGAGACGATGAACTGATCGATGATCACCTGGGCGGCGTTGACGAAGTCCCCGAACTGGGCTTCCCACAGCACCAGGGTCTCCGGACCCTCCTGCGAATACCCGTACTCGAAGCCCAGGCACGCAATCTCCGACAGCGGGCTGTTGTGCAGCTCCATCGGCGCCAGCGCCCCGGGGAGGTGTTGGATCGCGCAATGCTCTTGCCCGGTCTTGGGATCGTGCAGGACCAGGTGCCGCTGGGAGAATGTCCCTCGCTCGGCATCCTGACCGGTGAGCCGAATCGGGATCCCCTCGGTCAACAGCGAGGCGAAAGCCAGCGACTCGGCGTGGGCCCAGACAATTCCCGGCTGCTCGGAATCGAGCGCCTGACGACGCTGCTCCAGCTGCTTGACCAGCTTCGGATGCACCGTAAAGCCGTCGGGCACGGCCAGCAGCTCCTCGCTCAGCACCCTGAGACGCTCGGCGGGGACCGCCGTCTGCACCTCGGGCGAGGCAGTGCGATCGAGCTGGTACTCGCCCGTGGCATGCTCGATCTCCTTGGCCCGGGCGATGCGCTCCTTGAGCTCCTGGTGGCGCTCGGTCAGGACCGACCACACCTGGTCGGTCATCTCAGTGGACTCCTGCTCGGTCACGACCCCCTGCTCGATCAGCTGCTTGGCGAAGATCTCCCGCGTCGGGGGATGCTTCTTGATCACCTGGTACATCTCCGGCTGCGTGTAGGCGGGCTCATCGGCCTCGTTATGGCCGAAGCGTCGATAGCCGATCAGGTCGATCAGGACGTCGTGGCCGAATTCTTGACGGAAGGCGAAGCCCAGCCGCACCGCCGCGATGCATGCGGCGACGTCGTCGGCGTTGACATGGATGATCGGGACGTCGTAGCCCTTGGCCAGGTCTGAGGCCCAGGTGGTGGAGCGGGCGTCGTCGGGATCGGTGGTGAACCCCACCTGGTTGTTCTGGATCAGGTGGACGGTGCCGCCGACGGTGTAGCCGTCGAGGGCCTGCAGGTTGAAGGTCTCGGCAACCACCCCCTGTCCCGGGAAGGAGGCGTCACCGTGGAGGATCACCGGGATCGCCGCGTTGGTGTCGCGATGGGCGTGCGGGCCCTGGCGAGCGGTCTGCGCTGCCCGGGTGGCGCCGGCGGCGACGGGCGAGACGAACTCCAGGTGCGACGGGTTGGACTCCAGGCGCACGATCACCGTCTCGCCGTTGGCCAGCTGGTAAGCGCCACTGGCGCCGTGGTGGTACTTGACGTCACCGGTCCCGCCCTGGGGGATCGTGGTGATCGGCTCCAGCGTGGAGGTCCCCTCGAATTCGGCAAAGATCGTGTCGTAGGCCCGTCCAAGGTTGTGGGCCAGCACGTTCAGCCGGCCGCGGTGGGCCATGCCGATCACCACCTCGCGGGTGCCGCGGGTAGCCGAGAGTTGAATCAGCTCGTCGAGCATCGGCACCGTCATGTCCAGGCCCTCGATCGAGAACTGCTTCTGGCCCAAGTAGGCCTTGTGCATGAAGCGCTCGAGCGCATCCACCTCGGTCAGCCGCTTGAGCAGCGCCTTGCTCTCTTCGTTGGTCAGGGGCTTGCGGAACTGCCCTGACTCGATCGCCTCCCGCAGCCACAGCCGCTGGCGGTGTGAGGAGATGTGCTCGATCTCATAGGCGATCGGGCCGCAGTAGGTCTCGCGCAGATGGGGTAGCGCGTCGGCCAGCGTCGCCCCCGGAACGTACATGCGCAGAATCTTCGCCGGGATCCGCGCCATCAGCTCCGGCGTCAGGCTGAGCGGCTCGGGGTCGAGCGCGGGATCGCCACCGGGCTCGCGCCCCAGCGGATCCAGCCTGGCGGCAAGGTGACCGTGGGTCCGGTGTGCCTTGACCAGCGAGGAGGCAGCCTGGACGGCTTGCAGCAACTCTTCGTCGAGCGCAGCCGGCGGCGCGGGCGGGGCCGGAGCCGTGCTCGCGGCGGCTGCGGCGGCAGCGGGAGCCGGGGGCGGAGGAAGCTCGGGAAGCTCCACGCCGAGGTCCTCGAACACGCGCCCGTAAAAGCCCTCCTCGCCTTGGAGGTAGGCCTCGATCCGGGCCAGGAAGCGCCCTGACTCGGCGCCTTGGATGATCCTGTGGTCATAGGTGGAGGTCATCGTCATGACCTTCTCGGCTCCGATCATCGCGCCGATGCTGGCCAGCCCCACCGGGTAGGCGATCGAGCCCGTGGCGACGATCGTCCCCTGCCCGGACATCAGCCGCGGGACCGAGGCGACGGTCCCGAGTCCGCCCGGGTTGGTGAGCGAGACGTTGGCCCCGGTGAGATCATCGGCGGTGAGCGTGTTGGTGCGCGCCTTCTCGACCAGTGCGTTGTAGGCGTCGAGAAATTTCCCGAACGAGAGCCGGCCGGCATCCCGGATCACCGGCACCATCAGCGTGCGGCCGCCGTCCTTCTTCTCGACGTCTACGGCCAGGCCGAGATTCACCGCCCGGTCGTCGACTCGATGCGGCTTGCCGTCGATCTGGGTGAAGTGGTGGGCCATCACCGGCATGTCCTCGGTGCCCACACGGGCGATCGCGTAGGCGATCAGATGTGTGAACGAGACGCGCTGTCCGGCGTTCTTGAGCTGCTTGCGGCGCGCGTCCAGCGTGGTCACCGTCAGCGTCCGGAACGAGGTCGCAGTGGGGATCGAGCGGCTCTCGTCCATGTACCGCGCCAGCGCTGCCGCGCTCCCCTTGAGCAGTTGCGTTCCCGCCCCGGTCCCAGCCGGCGCGGCCACGGCAGCCTCACCGTTTCCGGATGCGGCCGCGAGTACGTCGGCCTTGGTTATCCGACCGGTACGCGCACTGCCGGTGACCCGGGAGAGGTCGATTCCCTCCGCTGCGGCAATCCGTCGGGCCACCGGTGACGCATCGACCTCGGCGCCGTTGCCGCCGCTCGGGATGCGAACGGAGCCGGTTGCGGGATCGGAAGCTGGAGTCGCCGCCGGCGCCGGGGCGGAAGCGGCTGCCGAGCTCGTCCCGGGCCCGGCGGTCATCCGCGCGATCACCTGGCCAACGGTGACGGTGTCTCCATCCTGGACCAGGATCTCGACGATCGTGCCGTCGGCGGGGGCGGGCAACTCCATGTCCACCTTGTCGGTGGAGATCTCGACCACGGTGTCCCCATCCTTGACCGCGTCCCCAACCTTCACCGACCACTCGAGGATCGTGCCCTCGGTCACCGACTCGCCGCCCGTGGGCGTGACGATGTCGATCGTCTCGCCGGTGATCGCATCGCCTGCGGCCGCGCCCTGGGCCTCGGTCACGGCTCCAGCGGCCGCCTCCTCGGGGGTCGCCGGGGGCGACTCGGCCGAGACCGCCAACGCCGGCGCCGCCGGGGTCACGGTGGCGCCCCCGCTCGCCGTCCTCGTTCCGGTCGCGGCCGTTGCCGACCGACCCCTGGCCGTTGCCGGCGGCAGGGTGGTCATTGCCGCCATCCTTGCCGCCGCCGGCGGTGGTGATCTCCGCGAGCAGCGCACCAACCTCAACCGACTCGCCCTCGCCGGCGTGGATCCGGGTCACCGTCCCGGCGACCGGCGCGGGCACCTCGGCATCCACCTTGTCGGTGGAGATCTCGACGATCGTCTCGTCGACCTCCACCGCGTCGCCTTCCTGCTTGTGCCACTCCAACACCGTCCCTTCGGCGACCGAGTCCCCCATCGCCGGCATCACGACCTGAACCGTGCTCGCGTCGACCGCCATCGGCTTCAACTGTAACGCGTGCGTACGGGTACAGATGGTTGGTTTCCGTCACCGCGGCGACGCTCGGCGATGACGAACCCGACCGATCCCGCAAACGGTCCCAGCCCGCCGAGGACCGTCACGGTCACCGCTAACCAGAAGGGGATGATCCGCAGGCGCGCGGCCAGGATGCAGACCACCGACATGGCGATCCAGAACAGCCCGTGGCTGAGTCCGAGGATGAAGGTCTCCGGCTGCGGGTTACCGGCGATGAACGCGCACACCAGCAGCGCGAGGTAGATGGTCGAGTGGGTGAAGGAGGCTACCTCCAGTCGGCGGAAGGTGATCACGCGTCGCGCCGTCACGGCGTCACGACGCGCTCAGCAGCGTCGCCATCCGCCGCAGCGGCTCGTCGGCCTCCACCGGCCACTCCTCGACCTTCGCCGGCCACCATGCAAACTCGTCGTGCTCGTGGTCGGGGGCAACCGACGCACCCGCGGGGAGCCAGGCCTGGCCGACCAGGAGCACGACCCGGCTCGGCAGCGCCACCAGCGCCTCGATCTGCATCCGCTCGGCCTGCACCGACCACTCCTCCTGCAGCTCGCGGGCCAGCGTTTCGGTCGGGTTCTCGTCTACCTCCACCGAGCCGCCTGCCCCCAGCGCCCACCGTCCCGCCCAGGAGGCCAGCCAAGCCGCCCGGCGGCCGGCCAGCCACCGCCCGTCGGCCGCGCGGACGATGCACAGCACCGACATGCTCTGCACCGCGTCCTCGACGTTCAGGCGCAGCGCCCACCGCGCGGGCTGCAGTTCCAGCCGCAGCCGAGCAGGATCGCTCCGATAGCCGGCCAGTCGCGCGGCCAGGCCGTCGTGGCTGGGAGATCCGCGTTGGCGCAATGCATCCAGCGCGACGTCGGCCGCGCGGACCGCGCCGACGGTGGGATCGTAGGTCTCGGCCCGCCAGGTGACCTCGACCTGGCCTGGTTCCCAGGGTCCGCGGGCCAGCAGAGCGGGTGCACTCGCCACGCCGGGAAACGGTAGCGGGGTAGGCTGAGGGCCCGTGTCGCGGCGACTGAAGCATTGGGGATGGGGCTATGAGGACGAGCAGCCCACTCCGGCAGAGCAGCGGGCGACCGCGGAGCTTGTGGCTGCCCACCTTGGTTTCGGCCGCACCTCACCACGGCCGGCGGCGCCGCTGCCGGCGCTCCCGCCCCCGCGCCTGCGCACCCCAGCAGGGCTGGCCGAGATCTGCGTCGGCGATGACTACCAACGCGCCCTGCACGCCCACGGGTGCTCCTATAGCGACGTGGTCCGCGGCTTCCGCGGAGAGTTCCGGCACCTTCCCGATGTCGTCGCCCGGCCGCGCGATGAGGATCAGATCCAGGCGGTGCTCGACTGGGCGCTGGGCGCCGGCGCGGCGGTGATCCCGTTCGGTGGCGGCACCAGCGTCGTCGGCGGCGTCGAGCCGGACGTCGGTCAGGGTTACGCCGGAACGGTCACGATCGACCTCAGGGGGCTAGACCGTGTACTGGAGGTGGACCCCGTCTCACGGGCCGCGCGGATCCAGGCCGGCGCGACCGGGCCTCGGCTGGAGGATCAGCTGGCCGGGCACGGACTCACCCTGCGCCACTACCCGCAATCGTTCCAATTCGCCACTCTGGGCGGCTGGATCGCCACTCGGGCCGCAGGTCACTTCTCGACGCTGTACACGCACATCGACGATCTCGTTGAGTCGGTACGCGCGCTCACTCCCGCGGGCACGTGGGAGTCACGGCGGCTGCCGGGATCCGGCGCCGGGGTCTCGCCGGACCGGATGCTGATCGGCTCCGAGGGGATCCTCGGGATAATCACGGAGGCATGGGTGCGAGTCCGTCCGCGGCCGCGCCACCGCAGCTCGGCCGCGGTGCGATTTGCCGACTTCCTCACCGGTGCCCAAGCGGTAAGGGCGCTGGCGCAGAGTGGTCTGCACCCGGAGTCCTGCCGGCTGATCGATCCACTGGAGGCCCGCATCACTGGCGCCGGTGACGGCACGGCCGCGCTGCTGATGCTGGGGTTCGAGTCCGCAGAGCACGACGTGGACGCCTGGATGAGGCTCGCGCTGGCGCTCTGCCACGACCACGGCGGTGCCTGGGAGCGCTCCGCCGCGCCGAGGGCCGCAGGCGCGGAGTCGCTCGGGAGCTGGCGAGAGGCCTTCCTGCGTGCTCCCTACCTGCGGGACATACTCGTGGCCATGGACGTGGTCTCGGAGACCTTCGAGACCGCCGTCACCTGGGATCGCTTCCCGGAGCTCCATCGAGCGGTGCTGCAAGCCGTGCCGGAGGCGATCAAGGAGGTGTGCGGCGCCGGCACGGTCACCTGCCGCTTCACGCACGTGTATCCCGACGGTCCTGCGCCCTACTACACCGTGCTCGCTCCCGCAGACCCAGGTGCCGAGCTGGAGCAGTGGGCCCATATCAAGCAAGTGGCCTCCGAGATCCTGATCGCCGGCGGCGCCACCATTACCCACCACCACGCAGTCGGACGCGATCATCGCCCCTGGTATGACCGTCAGCGGCCCGATCCATTCGCCGCCGCGCTGCGCGGTGCCAAGCTCGCGGTCGATCCGAGCGGTGCGCTGAACCCGGGCGTGCTGCTCGACCCGCTGCGAGCACGGAGCTGAGGCAACCGATCGGAGCTGGTTCCCGTACCTGGGGGCCATGATCAAGCAGCCCAGCTCGCTACGTTGGCAGCCATGGCGGCGATCGCGGTCCTCGGCCCCGGTGGCGTCGGCGGCTTTCTCGCCGCCGCCCTCACGCGCGCCGGCAACGAGGTGACGGTCATCGCTCGTGAGCGGACTGCCGCCCTGATCGGCCGCCGGGGCATCGAGGTCCAGAGCGTCCGCCTGGGCCACTTCCACGCCCGGCCGCCGGCGGCGCCGATCCTCGATCAGCCGGTGGAGGTGCTGTTCCTGGCCACCAAGGCCACTGGACTCGAGGATGCGCTGGAGCGGATCCGGGAGCCGCCGGAGCTCGTCGTGCCGCTGCTCAATGGCCTCGATCACATGGTCGTCCTGCGGCGGCGCTTTGCCGCCGGGCGCGTCGCCGCCGGCACGATCAGGATCGAGGCTGACCGTCCGCAGCCAGGACGGATCGTGCACACCAGCCCGTTCCTGCGGGTGGATCTGGCCGCCGACGATCAGGCGCTGGACCCGGCGCTGCAGCGGACCGCGAGCATGCTCTCAGGCGCGGAAATCCCGGCGGAAGTCGGCACGGGTGAGGCCCAGATCCTGTGGTCGAAGCTGGTGCGGCTGAACGCGCTTGCCTGCACCACCAGCGCCTGCGATCGCCAGATCGGGTTCATCCGTGACGATCCACGGTGGCGCGGGACGCTGATCGAGTGCATCGAGGAAGCAGTGGCGGTGGCGGTCGCCGAAGGGGCCAGGATCGACCCGGCGAAGCCGCTGGGCGAGCTGGAGGCGGCCCACCCCGAGCTCGGCTCCTCGATGCAGCGTGACATCGCCGCCGGCCGCGAGCCGGAGCTGGATGCCATCGCCGGATCGGTGCTGCGAGCGGCCGCCGGTCACGGTTTGGCGTGTCCGACGATCGCGCGGCTGGCTGCGATCGTCGCCAGACGTGCGGGAATCGAGCCGCCGCGGAGCTAGCCGCCCCGGCGGCTCAGAACGGAGGCCGGACCTCCGGCGCCTCGTCAGGGTCCCCCGGCGCCCCTGGAGGGCCTGGAGGGCCTGGAGCACTCGGAGCGTATACCGGCTCGGCGGCTTCCTCGGCGGCCACCGCGTCGGTGATCTCCGCGTCCTCCTCGGTCAGCTCGGTGTCGTGATCGCCGTCGCAGAGGACCCGGAAGGCTCCGGTGACGCCTCCGTCGGCCTGGAGCACGATGCCGGGCAGGATCTCCTCGCCTTCCTCGAGTCCCAGCCGTTCGATGTCGAAGTGCGACATCCCGATCCCCCAGCTGCGGTGGTCCGGGTTCTCCCGGTCGTGGGCCGCGATCCCCTGAGACAGGCGCTCGAGCAGGTAGGCGATCTTGCTGGTCTGCGCCACGGAGGAAAAGGTAGCGGCATCCAGCGGGCTGCATCTAGAAGCTGTCTCTCAAGACGCGATCGTGGGTGCGTTCGAGCTGGCCCGGAGATGTTCCCTTGCGGAGCCCTCGGGCACTGGCTGGCTCGACGTTGCTTCCCCGCACTTGCCTTATGTCGCTGCGGCTCGCCGATACCAGGCGGGGGGCACGTTGAAGAGAACTACACCCCCCGCACTTATCGGGTGCAGTCCTTCCCGGAAGGCGAGCACGAGCTTCCATTCGTCAATGCCCGGCGACGCGTCGATGACAACCTCCACTCGCCTGCGTGAAATGAAGCTACGCAGTGCGGTCGCAAGGTCATTGATCCGTCCCGCCCCGGTTTGACCCAGGAAGGTCGGGACGAGCGGTTCAGTTCGATAGCTGGGCGGGATCTCCTGGCCCACGTATCCGCCTGTCATGTTGAAGTACATATGCGTCTGCGCTTGCCAGAGCATGCTGTTGCCGGTATACCCGTAGGGAAGGACGAGCGCCGTCTCACCGGGATGCAGGTAGCGGCGGTACACGGCCGTAGAGAAGAATTGAGGGTCAGTGGGTCGTCCCCGCCAATAGCTGCCGCTGAAATTTGGCAGCAACATCACTACGCCGACTCCGATAACGAGCCATCGCCACCGGCGCGAGCCTTGAGCCTGCGCCAGCCATAACGCTACCGTCACCCCGACAACGAGAAACACGTACATGGAAAAGCGGACCGATGCCGCCTGGTTGAGGCCCGGCAGGTGGTTCACTATCCACCATGGCAAGGGAATCGCGGGGTGATAGATGGTGTTGATCGGCTCCCCGGCCGGCGCGTGCGCGACGTGCAGAAACGGTCCCAGCGACGCAATGAACAGGAGCACGAGCATGGCTATCAGGACCTTGGCGTGAGCCGATCGTCGCACCCCGACGAGATACGCGATGACCGCGCAGAGCAGCGGGATCCCGACGTACGCGCCACTCTCGGAGAAATTGCCGTGCAGGCCTCCGTCGAGCGAGTTGAAACTATTGGCCACCGAGGCGACGAGTCCATGTCCGAGCCACGTCACCGGGGTGGGCAGCACGTAGTTCAGGGGGTCAGCTGAGTACTCGTTGCCGATCTGTCGCCACGAAAGCGTCGATCGAGAACTCAGCGCGTAATACAGGTACGGACTGGAGACCACAGCCGCTGCCGTGCCAGCCGCGAGCAGCGCCCGAACAAGCGCGGCGATGCCACCGCGTAGTTTACGGCAGAACAGATATGCCAACGCCAGCGCACACCCGCCGAACAGGACCATGGTTAGCAAGATCTCGGTTGAGGTGAAGACTTGGAGGCAAATGAGACCCGCCATCAGCACAACGAAGCGGCGCACGCTCACCCGCTCACTCAAACGCAATAGGACGAGATGAACAGCAGCCGGGACCAACCAGACCCAAATCAGGTTCGGATGCCCCAGCAGTTGTCCAGCTTCATAGGTGGAGAACCCAAAGATGTACCCCCCGATGAAAGACGCCGGCCAACGTGCTGTGAGATAGCGGCACAGGCGGAAAGCCGACCACGCAGCCAGTACTGGCCCCAGCAGATTCAGAACGTTATAACCCACAATTGGGCCAAACAGCTCGGTGAACGGAGCGACCGCGATACTCGGAGCAGGTACGAGAGCGCCGAACGCAGCGACGTTGACCCCGGCGGGCGTCCAGATCACATGCGACACGAACGGATTCAGTCCATGAAACAGCGCGTGCGGCCACCACACCAAACCCCACATGTAAGCCGCGGGATCACCATTCCCGACGCACGAACAGAGGCGGCCAGGATCAACTAGCGCATGGCGGCCAAACAACAGCAGCCAAAGGCTGACATAAGCTGCGAGAGCGGCGACGTCACCGCCACGCCCGGCCAAGCGCCGAGTTGAAGATCCGAGCTTCGGCTCACGAGCCGCGGGAAGCGCAGGCGCGTAACTCACGGCGAGAGTTCCTTCTCTTCTCGCTTGCCATGTGAGAAGGCAGGCATGCTCTACGTTGTGGGTGCAGCCGAAGCTGTGGGGCTGGCTGGAAGCGTCGTCATCCTGGGATGGGGGCGATGGAAGCTGGCAGGGGCGGGGGTGCTAGCCGCGAAAGCGGGGCGTCCTCGACATGCTCGGATCGGAGCTCACAGGTGGCCACGAGCTGGCTCTCGGGACCGGGGTCCACCAGCACCAGCCCCCAGGGAGTTTGCGCGTCGTCGGGAGCCATCGTCATCAGGGTGCTGTCAAAGGGGGACAGGAACGAGACAGGATGCGCGAGCGCAGCGGGAGCAAAACGGTAGGCCTCTAGGAGCAGGGGTGCCGGGGAAAGGTTCTCGATCATCGTCCCCCGTCCGGTCAAGGACTCGGCGACGTGGCCAGCGCCGTTGATCCTAACCCGCTGACAGGCATGGGGCTTCGGACGCCCAAGCCAAGGCACGAGCTGCAGTCCCCCCGCAGCCAGTAGCACGCCGTCAGCCGCGACGCGTTCCGGTACGGGTGCAGCCGCGAGCTGAGCGGGACCGAAGTAGGCTGGCGTCCCATGCTCTCTGGTCACCTCGAAGTACCGGCCTGAGGTCACACCTCCGAGGTAGGGGTCCCCGGCGATCGGGGTCAGGAGGCGAAGGCCCGGCGGCGCTCGCCCGTCCACCAGGCGCAGAGCACCGAGATCGGCCTCGGCGTAAGCGGCGTGCACCTGCATGAAGTCAAACCCGGCTTCGAGGTTCGCCGCGTTTAGCGCAATCGAGGCCGCGGCTCCCCCGACAAAGACCGCTCTTGCCGTCGGTACGAACCTGATCCCACGGAACAGCTCGGCCAGGATCACGATCATCAGCGGAGCGTCGAAGGCGACGTAGCGACTCGCTTCCGGCTCCCGTCCCACGGAGTAGTTGAGTCCGCTTAGCGTCCAGAAGCACAGCGCAGTCGCCAGATAGACCATCAGCCACGCGCGAGGCCGACCCTGTCTCCACCAGATGAGCACCACCACCAGGCAGACGAGAACCAGGGCGAGGTAACCGGCCCGCTGGCGGCCGATGATCGCACCCAGGCTCGCCGCGAGTGAGTCCCCCACGTAACGCGGCAGGTGCATCAGGTTGGAGAGGGAGAAGTCGGAGCGCTGGCTGGATCCATAGAAGATCCACCAGACGGCGAACAGCCCGACGGGCAGCGCGGGAATCCAGGCCTGGAGCGGCCGTCGACGGAGCGCGACCACGACTGCGGCCCCCAACGAGAACGGAATGCCGATGCTGAACGTCAGTACCGACAGGACGAGCAGCAGGCAGGCGGCCACGTTGCGCCGGGGCGTGTCCCGCTCCAAGGCCAGCAGAGCCCCGAGCCCGAGCGCAACCGGCGCGAAATCGCCAAATCCGGCGAACCACAGCAGCGCCTCCCAGGCGGCTCCGAGAAACAGCGTAACCGCTGCGGCGGCCACCGCGATCGCCGTCCCCAGGCGCGACCTGACGATGAGGTACACGACGACCCCGAGGACCGCAACCCACAGGCCGAGGAACAGGCGGTAGGGCAACTGCGAGTGCAGGCCGAACAGGGCGACCATCGCCCGGTACACGGCGACGAACAGGATGACGATGTTCCCGTTGAAGGGCTTCAGGACCGAAGACAGGCCCCCGCGCTGGAGCAGGATGTACCAGTCGTCGTTGAAGAACGTCAGCCGCAGGCCGAAGACGACGAGCAGCGCCACCGCCGCCGTGCACAGCGCGGTCAACAGCACCGGGCCGAGCGCCCAACCCGGCCACCGATGCGCCCGGCGCCCCGGCACCACCGCGGTGTGCACAGCACCACTTTACCCCGGACTCCGGTTGGTGCAACTCCTGGCGGGGACCCGGACTTATTCCCCTCGCTCGATCAGCTCGATCCGGTAGCCGTCCGGGTCTTGGACGAAGCACAGGCGCGGCCCGTGCTCGGAGACGCTGTAGGGAGCCCGCTCGGGTTCGATCCCCTGCTCGCCCAGGCGGGAGAGCGCGCCCTCGAGGTCGGGGGTGGTGATCGCGATGTGGCCGTAACCGGTGCCGAGGTCATACGGATCGTCCTGGCCGACGTTGTAGGTCAGCTCCAGGCGCGGCTCGGGCCCGTCCTCAGGCAGGCCCATGAACACGTTGATCGCTTCCTGACGGATCGGCAGGCGCCCGATCTCCTCGAACCCCAAGGCCCGGTAGAAGGCGACCGAGCGGTCGATGTTGGTGATGCGATAGCAGGTGTGGATGAGCCCCATGGGTCCAGCTTACGACAGGCAGGATGAAGGTGCCGACGGGCTGGCAGCGTCGCGCCAACCGTCGCCCAGGGCGACCAGCGCAAGCGAGCGGATACGCTGGAGCGCGATGATCGTCGAACGCTCGATGAACGAGCAGTGGCTCTCCAACACCTATCTGGTCGCCGACGAGCTGGGCTCGCAGGCGGTGTTGATCGACGCCGGGGGCCCGGTCTCGCCACTGCTGGACGTGCTGGCGCGGATGCGCTTCGAGCTCACGCACGTGCTGCTCACCCACCATCACCACGATCACGTCGCCGAGCTGGACCGGGTGCTGGAGCGTCACCCTGACACGCCGGTGCTGATCCACGATGCCGAGCGCGATCGGGTGCCGCAGGCCAGCGGAGCGATCATCCCGGGACAGCCGATCTCGTGCGGCGCGCTGGAGATCGTGCCCCTGCACACCCCGGGGCACACGGCGGGGATGGTGTCGCTGCTGATCAACGAGACCGACGTGTTCACCGGCGACACGCTGTTCAAGGGCTCGGTCGGCGGTGTTCGCGCACCGGGCCACACGACCTACGCCGACCTAAGGCATTCGATCATGGAAGAGCTCCTGAAGCTGCCGGCACAGACCCGCATTCACCCGGGTCACACCGAACCCACCACTGTGGACCAGGAGCTGGAGCACAACCGCTTCGTGCGCATCTGGCGCGGCATCGATCCCGAGGGTCAGGAGCGGTGCACGGCGATGGGCGAAGCGGCAACGCTGATCCTGCTGGGCGATGACTATGACGGCGGCCACAAGGCCTGGGTGCGCTGGCCCGATGGCGCCGACGACATCGTCCCGGGGTCTCAGGTTCAAGTCGCCCCGACGTAAAATCGACGACAGTGGCGAAGGAGAAGATCCCCAGCTCCCGCGTGGGGCGAACCGCGAAGATCGGGGGGCTCGCTGCGGGACAGGCGATTCGCCAGGCCGGCACCCGCGCGGCCAACGTGACCCGAACCCCGGATGGCCGCCAAGCGGCGCTCGAGCGCCGCCACGTAGAGGCGGCCGAGCAGATCGTGGCCGCGCTGGGCACGATGAAGGGCGCGGCGATGAAGGTCGGGCAGGTGATGTCGTTCCTGGATGTCGGCCTGGTGCCCGAGGAGTACCGCGAGGAGTTCCAGCGCAAGCTGGCGGCGCTGCGCGACGCCGCGCCGACGGTCACCTTCAGGCAGATGCGCCAGGTGATTGAGGACGATCTCGGTGAGCGCGTCAGCGAGGTCTTCGACGAGTTCGACGAGGAGCCGATCGCCGCCGCATCGATCGGCCAGGTCTACCGTGCGCGGCTGCACGACGGTCGCGCGGTGGCGGTCAAGGTGCAGTACCCGGGCGTCGCTGCCGCAGTGCGCGCCGACATGCAGAACTTGGGATTGATCTTGCGGCTGGCCAAGCGGATCGCTCCCGGCATGGATCCGAAGGCGATTGGGCAGGAGATTCGAGGCCGGATCGAGGAGGAGCTCGACTATGAGCTGGAGGCTCAGAACCAGCGGGCGCTGGCGCGGATCTTCCACGGGCACCCGTTCATCTTCGTCCCCCAGGTGCTGACCTCGCTCTCGCACGAGCGCGTGATGGTCAGCGAGTTCGTCAGCGGCACGGGGTTCGAGCGCGTGAAGGGCTACCCGCAGGAGGCACGCGACCGGATGGGCGAGATCCTGTTCCGTTTCTACTTCGGCTGCCTGTATCGCCACCATCAGTTCTCGGGCGATCCCCACCCTGGCAACTCGATGCTGCTGGACGACGGCCGGGTGGCGTTCTTCGATTTCGGGCTGTTCAAGCGCATGCCGGCAGGGGCGGTGGAGCTGGAGATGGGGGTGGCGCGGGCGGTGATCGAGGGCGACAAGGACACGATCATGCGCCTGGGCACCGCCACCGGCTTCTTCCCCGAGCCTGAGAAGTTCGACCCCGACAAGGTGCTCGAGCACTTCCGCGCGGCCACCTCCTGGTACACGGCCGATGAGTACATCGAGTTGACGCCCGAGTGGGCGACTCAGGTGCTGATCGACATGAGCGATCCCCGTTCTGAGTACTTCGGGCAGCTACGCCACGAATCGGCACCGCCCGATCACATCTTCGGCCGGCGCATGGAGGTGCTGACGCTGGCGGTGATCTCACAGCTGCGCGCCCGCGGCAACTTCCACCGCATCGCGCGCGAGTGGTTCTACGGTGATGAGCCGGCGACCGAGCTGGGCGAGCAGGAGGCCACGTTCTACGGGCGGGCGGTGGCGTAGCTCGCAGCGGCACGGTGGCGCCGCCGGGTCGGCGAGCGCTACACCTGCTGGATCTGGACCAGGCTGGTGGTCCCCGGACGCCCGCTCGGCAGGCCGGCGGTGATGCCCACCCGCTCGCCGGACTTGACCCACCCGAGCTCGACGACGCGTCGAGCGGCGTCGGCGATCAAAGCCTCGGTGATCTCGTGGCGAGGCATCGAAGCCGCCTGTACGCCCCACATCAGCCCACAGCGGCGCACGGTCTCCCGGCCCGGGCTGAGAGCCAGGATCGGCACCTCAGGCCGGTGGGCCGAGAGCAGCCGGGCCGAGCGCCCGGACAGCGTTGGCACCACCAGCGCCGCCAGGTGCAGGTCCCGGGCGGCCGCGCAGGCGCCGGCGGCGACGGTGTAGGCGGGATCACGAGCGTCGCGCCGGACGCGGTCCTGGTTCCATTGCTGGTAGGGCAGCGAGCGCTCGGTGCGCAGCGCGACCGCGGCCATCATCTCCACGGCCTGAACGGGATAGGCGCCGATCGCCGTCTCCTGGGAGAGCATCACCGCGTCTGTTCCGTCCAGGATCGCGTTGGCCACGTCGGCGACCTCGGCCCGGGTGGGTCGCGATGAGGAGACCATCGAGTCGAGCATCTGCGTCGCGGTGATCGAGGGGCGGGCGAGTCGCCCCGCCGCCCGCAGCAGCTGCTTCTGGACCATGGGCACCTCCTCGATCGCCAGCTCGATCCCCAGGTCTCCACGCGCGACCATCACGCAATCGGCGGCATGCAGGATCTCCTCGGCGGCGTCGACCGCCTGGGGCTTCTCGATCTTGGCGATCAGCGGCAGCCGCGTGTGCTTGCGTACGCTGGTCACGTCCTCGGCGGTGCGGACGAATGACAGCGCCACCATGTCAACGCCGATCTTCTCGCCGAAGTGAAGCATCTCCAGGTCCTCCTCGGGCACGGCGGGGAGTCCGCTGGCCGAGCCAGGGATGTTGAGTCCCTGGCGGGAGGCGACGCTGCCCCCAATCTCCACTCCGGTCTCGACCTCGCCGTCGTCCTCGCGCACGGCGTTGACCCGCAGCCGGATCGCTCCATCGGCCAGGTAGACCACATCGTCGGCCTGCACCGCAGCGGCCAGGCCCCCCCAGCTGACCGACATGCACGTCCCGTCGCCGATCGAGTCCACTCCGCAACGCAGGGTCAGGGTCTCGCCGGGCTTGAGCTCCGCGATCCCTCCCTCCAGCGCACCGATCCGGATCTTCGGCCCTGGCAGGTCCTGGAGGATCGCCACCGGCCGCCCGGCCCGGTCCGCGGCCTCCCGAACGCGGCGCGCGTTCTCGGCGTGGAGCTCGCGGTCACCGTGGGAGAAGTTCAGCCGGGCGACGTCGAGCCCCGCCTGCACCATCTTCGTGAGCGTCTCCGGATCGCGTGAGGCCGGACCGATGGTGGCGACGATCTTGGTCCGACGCATGGGCGCTGGAAGCTACTGCACGCGTGCCCCTGCCTCGCGGACCTGCCGTGACGCCGTCGGGGTCTGGTTATGGGATGGGCTCCCCGTCGGCAGTCAACCGTCCGCCCTGACGGAGGTCGCAGATCAGGTCCCAATGCAGCGCGGAGGCGTTGGTGCCCCCCGTCTCGAAGTACGAGCGGCCCAGGGCCAGATGTACGGTGCCGGCCATCTTCTCGTCGAGCAGGATCGTGCCGGTGGGCCGGTCGATTCCGGCGTTGGTGCCGATGCCCAGCTCTCCGAGCCGGCGGGCTCCGGGGTCGGTCGCCAATGCGGCCTCCAGGTACTCGTGGCCGCTGTCGGCGCGGGCGGCGACGACCTCGCCGGCGTCGAAGGTCAGCTCCACCCCTCGGACCTCGACGCCGCGGGGGCTGGAGGGAATCGTGAACCGGATCCTCCCCTGCGCGGAGTCTTCCACCGGCCCCGTGAACACCTCGCCGCTGGGCATGTTGCGGCGCCCGTCGGAGTTGATCCAGGTACGCCCATCGACGCGCAGGCGCAGATCCGTGCCCTCAGCCTCGATGCGGATCTCAGCTGCGCGTGACAGGCGTGCGGCCAGATGCGCCTGACGCTGGCTCAGGTCCCGCCACGCCATCACCGGGTCACGCTGATCGAGGAGCAGCGCTGCGCGGACGAAGACCGCGTAGGCGTCCTCGCTCATTCCCGCCTGCTGCGCCAGCGCCGGCGTCGGCCACAGCGTCCCGCACCAGCGACGAGCCAGGCGTGCCTCCTGGATCGGGGCCCGGGCTCGGCCGGCGCGAGCGATCAGCGCGGGATCGACCGCCGCCAGCGCGCGCGTGTTGGCGGGAGCAGTGAGGCTCAGCACCGCGTCGGCGTCCTGCACCTCGGTCAGCTCCAGCGGCGCGAAGCGATCGAGATGCGCGACCTGGGCGTAGGCGTAGAAGTCGCCGCTGGACCACGGCGGCATCAGTCGCAGCAGCGGCCACGCCCCGCGCTCCAGCACCGCGCGGTGCAGTGCGCGCGCCGGCGCGTCGGCCAGGGTGCTGGTGGAGATCAGCACCTGCTGGGCGGCCTGAACCTCCAGACACCAGTCACACAGCAGCGCCGCGAACCGATCGGGATCGATCACGGCACCGGCAGCTCGGGAAAGTTGGCCTGTACGTGCTCGCGGATCGCGTCGCGGACGAACTGGCGCTCGGGCCCTGAGGACATCCGGTAGCGGCCGAGTAGTTCCTGCTGGCGGGTCAGCTCCAGCCCCGCGATCGTCCACGACACCGTCAACCGCTCGAACAGGATCTCCAGGGCTCGCTGCTGGGCATCTTCGCGGTGCCGGCCGCCCTCCAGTGCCGAGGCGTACTCGCGGCGACTGGCCGGGGTGAGGGCGCCGCGCAGCCTCAGCGTGTTGGCGTCGCCGTCGCGGTACTCGCTGCTCGGCGCGACGAGCTTTTCGCGCTGGCGGTGGCGGCGTCCCACCGCTAGGCCGGGGCGTTGGCGGCCCGCTCCAGCTGGGCCACCACGTCTCCGGCTACCGGGCGGGCGTGGCCGGCCCAGGCCACCGCCGGTTCCAGCGCCGCCAGCTTGCGGATCGACGCCCGCGCCTGCTCGGTGTCGTGGTTGAAGGCGCGATGGGGCACGTGAGCCGCGTTCTTGATCCCCGTCTGTGGATCGAGCGTGTAGAAGCAATCGGAGACCAGGGCCAAACGATCGTCCTCGCGGAACAGCCCGATCAGCCCCGGGGCATGGCCGGGAAGCTCAATCACGCGGAAGCCGGCGACCTCGTCCCCCTCCCGCACCGTTGACTCGATCCGCACCCCTCCCCCGTCCCAGCTGGTGAGCAGCTTGGGAAAGATCGGGCGCACCGGGGGGGCGAGCAGCGACAGCTGCCAGTAGGGACGAAAGGTGCTGTCGGATTCCGCCGCTTCGCGCTCGGCAGGATGGCAGAGGACCGACACCTCGAGTCCCGGGGCGGCACCACGGTGATCACAGTCGGCGTGTCCGAGCACGATCCGTCGCAGGCCTCCGAGCCGGGCGGTGATCGCGCGCAGGGCTCCGGTCATGTCCGAGATGCCGGCATCGAACATGGTCAAGCCACCCTCGTCCTCGATCAGGTAGACGTTCATCGTCCGCGGACGGCCGCCGCGAACCACCCACACGCCCTCGGCTATCCACTCCGGCTCCGCGCCGTGGCGCCAGTGGTGGAGCCGAGTTCGGACGTTGCTCAGCTTGGTCAGCCGTTGGTCGCTCCTGGAGCCTACGGGGGGCAGGAAGCCGAGCTGGCGGGCAAGGTCAGCGTTGTCGAGGTAGGCATCGTTGTGAGTGATCAGGTCCTCGCCAACCACGACCACGTCGCAGCCCTCAAGCGAGATCTGGGCGCCGTTGGGACGAAAGCCCCGGAAGGTCCCGGGTCCGGCGAACGTCCCCCGGGCCCGCCAGCGCACGGCAACGCGGTTGCCGGAGGCGGTCAGGTCGAGGATCTCGAATCCGAAGTCCGGGAACGCGGCGAACACGGCCCGGAAGTACTCGCGGACGCCCTCGGGAGCAATCAGTTCGGGGCCGCCGACGAATCGATCGATGGATCCGGGCTTCCAGCATTGCACCGCCGCATCCAGATCATGCGCGGACAAAGCGTCGAAGTAGCGGCGGGCGATCTCCATCGCTGCGCGCAGTCTACGCGCCGGCAATATCGTGGGGCGGATGAACAGGCAGCGAGAGCTGGGACGGGGCGAGCGCGTGCTGCCCGGGCTGTGGCGGCTGCGGCTGCCGCTGCCCTGGCCGGGCGTGCCGCACTGCAACGCGTGGGCGGTCGCCGCGGGATCGGGGATCGTGCTGGTCGACACCGGCATGCACCTGCCCGGTTCGCTGGCCCAGTTGGAGCGCGCGTTGGAGCAGGTCAACCTGCGCCTGGAGCACGTGCGCTTACTGGTCTGCACCCATGCGCACTCCGACCACTGGGGTCAGGCGGCGCCGATCCTGGAACGTGCCGGCTGTGAGCTGTGGATGCACCCCAACCACCAGCACGCGTTTCGCTCCAAGGAGGAGCCCGAGCTCGTGCTGGCCCGCCGGATCGAGGTCGCGCGTCAGAGCGGCGTGCCCGAGGTGGCGCTCGAGCGCTACGCCGAGCGGATGCGGGAGATGCCCTCGGGGGTGGCCCAGCTCGTCGACCCCGATCGCGACCTGCTCCCCGGAGTGGAGATCGAGACCGATCTGGGACCGTGGAGCGTGTACGAGACCCCCGGACATGCGCCCTCGCACGTATGCCTGTTCCAGAACCAGCGGCGGTTGATGATCTCCGGCGACCACCTGCTGGGGCGGATCTCCCCGTTCTACGACTACGGCTGGACGCCCGATCCGGCCGGCGAGTTTCTGTCCTCACTCGACGTCGTCGACCGGTTGCAGGCACGGCTGTGCCTGTCCGGTCACGGCAAGCCGTTCGTCGACGTTCACGGCCACGTCGAGGGCAACCGCAAGCTCGTGCACCAGCGGGTCAACGCGGTCGTGGAGGCCCTGGACGGGGGCGCCTCGCACACCGCCGTTGAGATCGTCCCGCACGTGTTCGGAGCGCCGATGGGCGAGCAGCGCGCGAGCTGGTGGCTGTCGGAGACGCTGTGTTACCTGCGCCACCTGGAGATCGAGGGACGGATCACGCGGCAGTCCGACGGAGGCGCCGAGCACTGGCGCCGCCAACATTGACATGCTCGTGTCAAGGTTGCTAGCCTGAATCGACCGTGCGGATCGACGAGATCATCGCCGCCAGCGACGGCCCCGTCTTCTCGTTCGAGTTCTTTCCCCCGAAGACCGACGAGGGCGAGCGCAACCTCCGGGCCACGCTCGAGGAGTTGCGCGCGCTGCACCCGGACTTCGTCTCGGTCACCTACGGGGCCGGCGGCGGCACCCGCGGGCGGACGGTGGAGCTGACGCACTGGATCAAGCGGGACCTGGGGATCGAGGCGATGGCCCACCTCAGCTGTGTCGGCTCCACCCGTGAGGAGCTGCTGGAGACCCTGGCCGGGATGCGGCGCGCTGGGATCGAGAACGTGCTCGCGCTGCGCGGAGACCCTCCCCGGGGACAGAGCGAGTGGAGCGCACATCCGGGGGGTCTTCGCTACTCCACCGAATTGGCCGCGATGATCCGGGAGCACTATCCCTTCGCCATCGGCGCCGCCTGCTTTCCCGAGGTCCACCCCGAGGCGCCCGATCTCCCCCACGACCTGCATTTCCTGAAGGCCAAGGTGGATGCCGGCGCATCGTTTCTGATCACGCAGCTGTTCATGGACAACGAGCTGTACTTCAACTTCGTCGAGCAGGCGCGGGCGAATGGCATCGATGTGCCGATCGTGCCCGGGATCATGCCGATCACCGACGTGGGGCAGATCAAGACGATCACCGGCATGTGCGGCGCCACGATTCCTGCGGCGCTGCTGGAGGCGCTGGAGTGGCGCGCGGAGGACCGGTACGCGGTGGTGGAGCTAGGGGTCGCCTACGCGACGCTGCAGTGCGCCGAGCTGCTGGCCCGTGGGGCGCCGGGTATCCATTTCTACACGCTCAACCGTTCTCCGGCGACCCGGGCGATCCTGTCGGCCCTGCGGCTGCTACAGCCGTGGGTGCGGCGCGAGGTGATCAGGACCTAGCGGGTGCGCTGGTCTGTGCCCGGGCCGTTGGCGACGGTTCGAGTCCGGATCAATCGGGGGGGATGATCGGCAACGCGTGCGCGACCATCGGTCGGCCGTCCACCTCGTAGCGCACGTCGACCTCGTCGTTGCGCTTGTAGGTGCCGATCCCCCAGAAGCCG
Source organism: uncultured Solirubrobacterales bacterium (assembly GCA_963787535.1). Lineage (GTDB taxonomy): Bacteria > Actinomycetota > Thermoleophilia > Solirubrobacterales > Solirubrobacteraceae > Palsa-465. The sequence goes on along the minus strand of CAWBDB010000004.1, from coordinate 769,778 downwards.
AGAAACCACGCCCATCGTCCGAGCTTCTGGCTGATCAGCTCGCGTCCGAACAGCAGCGCCCCGCGGGAGATCCGGTAGTCGACGCCGAGCTCCTGGCGCACGCCGTTGACGTAGACCTCGAAAGGTGGCCGCACTCCCGGCGGCAACTGCACCCGCCATTGCCGGTCGCTCATCAGCGCGTTCGCTCCGCGGCCGCAAGCGACAGGATCGTCAGCTCGACGCGCCCGCCGCGTTCGCACTCGTCCTCCCGGTAGGTCCCGTCCGGGTGAAATCCGGCGGTGCGAGCGGCAGCAAGCATCGGTTGGTTGTCCGGGTCGGTGAGCAACTGTAATTGCCTCAGGCCGCAGACGTTGAACAGCCAAGCCGACGCCAAGCGCAGCGCGCGCGGCGCGTAGCCGCGACCGCGCACGTGCGGCACCAGCCACATGCCCAGCTCGGCCCGGGCCTGCTCGGCGTCGAAGCCCATCGCGTACACCTGACCAACGCACACATCCGCGCTCGCCGGCACGATCGTCAGCGTCACCTGGGTGCCGGAGGTCCGGGCTTGCGCGGCGTAATCCTGGCGCTGACCCAGCTGCGCGCCGCTTGGTGGTCGTTCCTCGCCCAGGCGCACGTGCAGCTGAGGGTCATCCTGATAGGCGATCAGGATCTCGGGGATGTCGCGCTCGGCGGTGAGCCTGAGGCTGATCGTGCCGTCGCTGAGTGCCTGCGGTGGCTCGGGGATCGCGGCCATGTCGTCTCGGCACCGTACCCTGTCGCGCCGTGGAGTCGATCGCCTACAGCGTGCGTCGGTCCGAGCGCGCCCGGCGGGTGCGCGTGACGGTCGATCCGACAGGCGAAGTCGAGGTCGTGCTCCCGCGTCGGGCGCCGGCGCACGACGCCGCCGCCGCGGTGATCGAGCTGCGGCCGTGGATCGAGCGGCGGATGGCTGAGCTGGAGCGGGCACGGGCGCTGGTGGCGGCGCGAGGCGGCACCGTCCCCTACCTGGGAGAGCTGCTGTCGCTCGTCCCCGAGCCCGGCCGGACCCGCGTGCATCGGCGTGGCGCCGGCGAACTGCTGGTGCCGGCGGGGCCTGAGCGGGTCCGAGCGCTGGAGCGCTGGTATCGCCGCGCAGCGCGCCTCGAGGTGGCGCCGCGGCTGGATCGTGCCTGCGCAAGCACCGGAATGGCCTACACCAGGCTGACGATCCGCGGGCAGCGGACCCGCTGGGCCAGTTGCTCGGGCTCGGGCGCGATGAGCTTCAACTGGCGGCTGCTGCTGGCCCCTGAGCGGGTGCTCGACTACGTCGTATGGCACGAGGTCTGCCATCTGGAGGTGATGGACCACTCGCCTCGGTTCTGGGCGCTGCTGGCCGCCTGGTGCCCCGGCTATCGGGAGCAGTCGCGCTGGCTGCGCCGCCACGGAGCGACGCTCGTGCTCGCCTAGCGCTGATGCGCGCGCTGGCGATCGTGCATCAGGTCGACGCTGGACCGGGTGTGTTCGCCCAGGCGGCAGCCGGGCATGGGTGGGAGCTGACCACCTGGTCGATCGCAGCGGACCAGCAGCCGCCGGCGGATCCTCTGGGGTTTGACGCGGTGATGAGCTTTGGCGGCGCGGCGCATCCGGATCAGGAGCACCACTACGGCTGGCTGGGGGTCGAGAAGGCGCTGCTGGCCAGGGTGCTGGCGGCCCGCGTGCCGCTGCTGGGCGTATGCCTGGGAGCGCAGCTGCTGGCCGACGCCGGCGGCGGGGCGGCTCGGCGCGCGGCCCGACCGGAGATCGGTTGGCACGAGATGCAGATCAGCCAAGCCGGTGCCGCCGATCCCGTCCTCGCTCCGCTGGCGCCACGCACGACCACGTTTCAGTGGCACAGCTATGAGTGCGTGCTGCCGCCGGGCGCCGTCGCCCTGGCGCACAGCCGGGTGTGCGTACAGGCTTACCGCCTGGGGAGTTGCGCCTGGGGCATCCAGTTCCACGCCGAGGTCACGCTCGGCGACGCCCGATGCTGGGTGCAGACGTACGGAAACGATCCCGACGCGGTCGGGGCCCAGGTTGATCCAGGCACCCTGACCGCCCAGACCGAGCGAGAGATCGACCGCTGGAACGACGTCGGCAGAGGGCTGTGCGGACGGTTCCTGGAGGTGGCGGCGCAAATGCCCGCTGATCGCCGCTCAGCGGCCTTCCGGTGAGCGGAGCACCCGGCGCAGCGCGCGGTACGGCGTCTCCCCCCCGCGCTGCTCGATGAGCTCACGCCTGATCCGGCCCACATAGGCCTCGGTCGAGCCATCGCCGCGCACGTCGAGGCCGGCCCATACCGACGGGATCAGTCGCTGGGGACCGGCGAGCTCGATCCTTGCCGCCACCTGCTCGACCGGCGAAAAGCGCCTGAACCTGACGTCGACGGCAGGCCGAGAACCGCCATGGGACAGCTCACGGGCACGGGACTCGGCGGCGCTGAGGGCCTGCTCCAGCGAATCGAAACGCTGGCGCTGCACGCGGGACCCGGTGCGGATCGTCAGCTTCCACGGCATTGCGCCGCGATGATGGCATGAGCCGGGCGAAGCCTGGTCAGCCCGCCGAGCGCGTGGCTAGGCTGCGAGGCGCTCGCCTACGTCGGCGAGGTCGATCTCGAACTCGTCGACGGTTCCGGCATTGCGCTGGTGGACGACACGGCCAGGCAGCCGCCGCACCAATCGGTGGCCGGCAACGTTCTCGGCCAGCACCGTAGCCTGGAAACGGGTGATGCCGCGTGCCGTGGCCGCTTGGGCCAGCCGCTCGATCAGCTTGCCGCCGAGACCCTCATGCTGAAAGGTGTCGCCGACGACGATCGCAAACTCAGCTGCCTGCGGGTCCTCGGACAGGCGCACGAACCGGGCAACACCCAGGATGTGCTTGGGCTGGTCAACGGTGGTGGCGACCAGCGCGAAGTGGTTGACCCCATCCACCTGCACCAGATAGCGAGTATCGGAGCGGCTCAGGTGGGGCTTGGGGGCGAGGAAGCGAAGGTACTTGGACTGCGGCGAGAGCCGGTCGTAGGCGGCCTCCAGCTCCGAGGCGTCAGTGGGCCGGATCGAGCGGATGATCACCTCGCGGCCGCTGCGTAGACGTACGATCTCCATGACATCAGCCTAGGTCGCGATGTCGCGCCTTTCTGTGGGTGTGCTCACACGCGCGCCGGCGCTCGGTAGAGGAGCGGGCGCTCCCCTCGAGCATGACTACCGGCGCGTGGTTTCAGCACCGCAGCGTGATCTAGGAGCCCCCGCCCCGCTTCTCCACGGGCACGTAATCCTGCCCACGCGGACCGGTGTAGATCTGCCGCGGACGCGCGATCTTCTGCTCGGGATCGTCGATCATCTCCAGCCATTGCGCGATCCAGCCGCTGGTGCGGCCGATTGCGAACAGCACCGGGAACATCTCCACCGGCATCCCCAGCGCCTCGTAGATCAGACCCGAGTAGAAGTCGACGTTGGGATACAGCTTGCGATCGATGAAGTATTGATCCTCCAGCGCGATCTTCTCCAACTCGGTGGCGATGTCCAGCAGCGGGTTCTTGCCCGTGACCTCGAACACCTCCTCGGTCGCCTGCTTGATGATCTTCGCCCGAGGATCGAAGTTCTTGTAGACCCTGTGGCCAAAGCCCATCAGCTTCTCGTTGCCATCCTTGACCCCCTGGATGAAGTCCGGGATGTTCTCGGTCGCCTCGATCCGCCGCAGCATCCGCAGGACGGCTTCGTTGGCACCGCCATGCAGCGGCCCATACAGCGCCGCCACGCCAGCGGCAACCGATGAGTAGGGGTCGACCTGCGAGGAGCCGACGCTGCGCACCGCGCTGGTGGAGCAGTTCTGCTCGTGGTCGGCGTGAAGGATGAACAGCACGTCGAGGGCGTGCTCGAGCCGAGGGTCGGGCTCGTACCGCAGCTCGGTCATCTTGTAGATCATCGAGAGGAAGTTGCCGGCGTAACTCAGATCGTTGTCCGGGTACACGTAGGGCATCCCGCGGTTGTGGCGGTAGGAGAACGCGGCCAGCGTCGGCATCTTGGCGATCAACCGAATCACCTGCATGTAGCGGATCGCCTCGTCCTTGATCGCGCTGGCCTCGGGATAGAAGGTCGAGAGGGCACCGACCGAGGCCAGCAACATCCCCATCGGGTGGGCGTCGTAGCGGAATCCCTGCATGAATTCCTTGACGTTCTCGTGCACGAAGGTGTGGATCGTGACCTCGTGGTTCCAGGTGTCGAGCTCCTGCTGGCTCGGGAGGTGGCCGTGGATCAACAGGTAGGCGACCTCGAGGTAGCTCGACTTCTCCGCCAACTGCTCGATCGGATAGCCGCGGTATTCGAGGATCCCCTTATCGCCATCGATGAACGTGACCCCGGAGCGGCAAGACGCGGTGGCCATGTACGCGGGGTCGTAGGTCATCAGGCCGAAGTCGTCCTCGTCGACCTTGATGTTGCGCAGCTCGGTGGCCCGGATCGTGTTGTCCTGGATCGGGATCTGGTACTGCTTGCCAGTGCGGTTGTCGGTGACGGTGAGCGAGTCCTCCGACCTGCCTACGTCGGCACCATCCTGCTGCTGCGTCTCAGTTGTCACGGGCACTCCTCTCGCGTTTGCCGGTGGTCTCTCCGGCTCGCGGTGGCGGCGAGCGAGACCGCCCGCAGACTCTAGTACCCCGGCCGCTCAGGCGGAAGCGGTCCCGGCCTATTTGTCGGTGACGATGGCCATCGCGATCGCGATGACCATGAGCAGAAAGCTGAGAGCCATGACCGCGCGGGCGCCGCCGCCGGCCCCCGGAAAGTTCGGACGGGTGATGCCGACGGCGGCCAGCACGACTGCGTACACGGCGAACAAGCCGCCCGCGATGAAGAAGGGAACCTTGGAGGGCTCACCAGCAGCGAGCACTAGCGACGACAGCATCCGGCGCGAGCCTATCCGATCCGGGCGGCGCTGCGCGGGCTCGGAGCGGTCTCGACATCGTGTCCGGGATCTCTCTGACCGCGCTCGACATCGCGCCGCGGATCTCTCTCCTCCGCGCGCGGGCGGCCCCCCTCGTAGCGGCTCTCGGTGGCGGCCCGCTGCCCCTGGTAGTGGCTGCCAAGCTGGGGGCTCCCGTAGGGGCGCTGGGCGGGACGGTCCAGCGACATGAACGACAGCTGCGCGATCTCCAGCCCCGGGTAGAGCTTGATCGGTATCCGGGTGAGGTTGTTGAGCTCCAGCGTCAGCGTGCCCTTCCAGCCCGGGTCGCAGAAGCCCGCGGTGGCGTGGACGATCAGCCCCAGGCGACCGATCGAGCTCTTGCCCTCGATCCGAGCCACGACGTCATCAGGCAGCTCGACCCACTCGAGCGTGCGTCCGAGGCAAAACTCGCCGGGATGGATCACGAACGATTCCTCGGGAGCAATCGTCACCTCCTCGGTCAGGCCCGATGGGGGCTGGCGAAGATCGATGGCCGAGGCCCGATGGTTGTGGAACACGCGGAACGAGTCTCCGAGGCGCAGATCGACGCTGGCCGGCTGCACCAGATCCGGATCCCAGGGATCGATCCGGATCCTTCCGTCGTACACGAGCCGGAGGATCGTGCCGTCGGACAGGACCGACGCAGGAGCGGGAGCGGAGCTCATTGCCTTGGGAAGTGTGCCAGTGGCGTCGGATTGCCGCAGCGCCGGCGACCGGGGCTCGGGCCGGGCGCGCGCGGCCTCAGTGACCGAAGGTCCGGGCGCGGGCGCGGACGGTTCGCACCCGTGCCGGCGGCGCCGGCGCCGGGTCGCCGTGGGGTCCGCGGCGCGGATGGCGTGGAAACGGCTTGCGGGGGTGCGGCCGGGGGCGCCGAACGCCACCGTCGTCATCCTTGGGCTGCGCGTCCTCGGGCTCCTGCTTGATCGCCCACCAGACCAGGTAGATGAGCGCGGCAAGCGGAATCTTCAGCGCCAGCATCAGCCACAGGAATCCCCAGGTCACTGGGCGCGATCCTAGCTCGATCAGCGCCCGATGTCACCCCCCAAGGCCGCGATCGGCGGCCGGTCAGCCGCGCAACGTGACCGGCTTCTCGACGAAGCTCGTGATCCGCTGGAGCTCGACGACCCGATCGGAGATCTCCTGGCGGGCGAGCCCGACCACTCGCTCGGTCCCGAACGCTTCGACGTTGAACGATGCGAGGGCGGTGCCGTAGGCCATCGCGCGAGTGAGCAGCTCGTGACCCAGCTCCTCGTTCGGATGGGCGGCGATGTAGCCGATGAAGCCACCGGCGAAGGTGTCACCGGCGCCGGTGGGATCGACGACCGTCTCCAAGGGGAATGCCGGCAGGGCGAAGAAGCCCTCGCGGGAGAGCAGCGCGGCGCCGTATTCACCCTGCTTTGCCACCACCACCTGCGGACCCCATCCGCGGATCTTGGCGGCGGCACGGACCAGGTTCGGCTCGGCGGTGAGCTGACGCAACTCGGCGTCGTTGAGCAGCAGGCAGTCCACACCGGAGATGGTCTCGATCAGGGACTCCCGTGCCGTCTCGATCCACAGGTTCATCGAGTCCAAGGCGACAAAGCGCGCACCTTCGCATTGGTCCCGGACCTCGCGCTGGAGATCCGGCTGGATGTTGGCCAGGAACAGCACTTCGGACTGACGCGAGGGGGCGGAGAGCTTCGGCTGGAAGTCCGCGAACACGTTCAGCTGCGTGTCGAGCGTGTCCCGGTCGTTGAGGTCCCAACCGTAGACCCCGCGCCAGAAGAAGGTCTTTCCCCCGGCGATGCGCTCGATGTCATCGGTGTTGACCCCCCGCCGCGCCAGCACCGCCAGCTCGTTCTCGCCGAAGTCGTCACCGACCGGCCCTACGACCCGCACCTCGTCGAAGAACGAGGCGGCGAGGGCGAAGTGGACGGCCGAGCCGCCCAGCATCCGCTCGCGGGAGCCGAACGGGGTGCTTACGGCGTCATAGGCGATCGATCCGACGACGGTGACGGCCATGCGGCCGGCAAGGCTATCGGCGCCCGCGCCGGGGTGCGGCGCGGGGGTGCGGGAAGGGGCGACGACTACGCCGGGTAGCGCCCCCGCACCCGGTCGCCGTCGGGATCGAATAGCGGCTCGGCGCTGACCTCGCCGCCGATCCAGGAACCGAAGATGTCGACCTCCACGGTCTGGCCAACCTCCACCGAGGCGGGCAGATACGCGTAGGCGATCGAACGCTCCACGGTGTAGCCGTAACCGCCGCTGGTGACCCTTCCCCGGACCTCGCCGTCGATCCGCACCGGTTCGTTGCCGAGCGCCACCGAGCGCGGGTCGGCGAGCACGATGCAGCGCAACCGGCGCGCCGGTTCCCGCAGGGCGCCGGCGCCGATGAACTCGCGGTCGGAGCGCAGGCAGAAACCCAGGCCGGCCTCCAGGGGCGTCTCGTCCGCGGTGATGTCGGCGGCCCACACCCGATAGCCCTTCTCCAACCGCAGCGAGTCGATCGCGCGGTACCCGCAGGCGCAGAGCCCGAACGGTTGCCCGGCCTCCGACAGCGCCCGCCACAGCTCGGCGCCGTACTCGGTGGGACAGTAGAACTCCCACCCGAACTCACCCACGAACGACACCCGCAGGGCGCGGACCGGCACGTGGCCGACGGTAAGCTCCCGCATCCGCATGTAGCCGAACTCCAGTGTCAGTCAGCGCACAGTCGATGACAGGAATCGTTTAGGATGCCGTGAGGTCACGTCGCGCAGGAGCACCGAGCCGTCGTCGGGAAGGTGGCGGCGGATCCAGCTCGCGTCGTGGTTGCCAAACGCCGTCCCGGTGACGATCGCGAACTCCTCAGCGGCGAGCCTGGTCACCGTGAAGTCGCACTCGATCCCGCCCCGGTGGTTGAGCATCTGCGTGTAGGTGATCGCGCCGACCTCGCGGACGACGTCGTTGTCGCAGAGGCGCTTCAGGAGCCCCACCGTCCCGGGCCCGCTGAGCTCGAGCTTGGCAAACGAGGATTCGTCGAACAGCCCCGCCGCCTCGCGGGTGGCGCGGTGCTCGATGCCGATCGCCGGGGACCAGTGCATGCCCGCCCATCCCCGGGGGCGCAGGGCATGGTCACCGGCCGCCTCGTTCTCCGCGTACCAGTTGACCCGCTCCCACCCCGACTTCTCGCCAAAAATCGCTCCGTGGCGGCGATGCCAGCTGTAGGCGCTGGAGATCCGCAGCGGCCGACCGGCCTGACGTTCGTGTCCGGGGTAGCGGATGTCGTAGTAGGTCTCGTAGACCTCTGTGGCCCGGGCGAGGGTATAGCCCGGTGAACAGTAGTGCGCCCCGAAGCGGCGGATGTCCATCTCCCACGTATCGATCTCGGGCTCGCCGTGGAGGATCCACTCGGCCATCAGCTTGCCGATCCCGCCCGCGCCGGCGAGACCGTGGGCGCAGAAACCGGCGGCGACGAAGAACCCGCGCACCTCGCTTTCCCCCAGGCAGAACTCGTTGTCGGGCGTGAACGCCTCGGGACCGTTGATCAGCCGTGTGACCTTGACCTCCTCCATCGCCGGAACCCGCCGGGCCGAGTTCCGCGCGATCTCCTCGAAGCGGGGCCAGTCCTCCTCCAGCAGGCGGCCGTTGAAGTCCTCCGGGATCCGGTCGAGCTGGTGCTGGTCTAGTCCCCACGGTGCCGATGAGCGCTCGTAGCCGCCCATCACCAGGCCCGCGCCCTCCTCACGAAAGTAGATCAGCAGATCCGGGTCTCGCAGGGTGGGCAGGTGCTCGCCGGGGACTCGCTCGCGGAACGGCTGGGTCACGAGATACTCGTGCGCGAACGGCACCACCGGCACCCGCACACCGGCCATGCGGGCGATCTCGGCGGCGAACATGCCGCCGGCGTTGACGACGATCTCGGCCTCAACGTCCCCCCACTGCGTCCGCACGCCGCGCACGCGCCCGTCGGCGACCATGATCTCGCTCACGCGCGTGTGCGTGTACACCTGGCAGCCGCCGGCTCGGGCGCCATCGATCAGTGCGTAGGTCAGCTGGGAGGGGTCCAGATAGCCATCGGTCGCCAGGTAGGAGGCGCAGCGGACATGGTCGTTGACCATCAGCGGAAACAGCTCGCGCGACTGCGCAGCGGTAATCAGCTCCAGCGGCAGCCCGAACGTCTTTGCCCACGCCACCTGGCGGAGCACCTCCTGCTCGCGTTCGGGTGTGCTGGCGAGGCGAATCCCGCCGCACTCCACCCAGCCGCAGTCGAGCTGGCGGTAGAGGGCGACGGAATCCATCATCATCCGCGTCAGCGACAGGCTGGAGCGCAGCTGACCAACCAGCCCTGCGGAATGGAACGTCGAGCCGCTGGTGAGTTCGTTGCGCTCGAGCACGATCACGTCGCGCTCGCCGAGCTGCGCCAGGTGGTAGGCGATCGATGCGCCGCCGACGCCGCCGCCGACGATCACGATGCGCGCACGCGATGGGAGCTCACGCGGCCGCGGCATCGAGCCAAGCCTCCAGTCGCGGATCCGCCGCCGCTTGCAGCAGGCGTTCGAAGTGCCTGGCCGCGTAGCTGTCGAAGTCGAAGTCGAGCTCGGAGACCACCCCTTGCACCACTCCCCATGCAGCCTCGCGAGCGTCGGAGAGAATCGTCATCAGCGACAGGGCCGCGCGCCGACCGGACGCAGGCGGCTCGCCGAAGTAGGCACGCAGCAGCTCCTCCTGGGCGGCGTCGTCGAACTCGTTGTTGACGGCCAGGTTGCCGAGATCGAACAGCCGGTGGCCCATCCCGGCGTACTCCCAGTCGACCAGGACCGTGGTCGCGTATGCGTCCCCGTTCGGCGCGGGCCCGAGCAGGTTGGCTGACAGCAGGTCGTTGTGGCACGGGACCGGGTCGCGGAGTGGCAGCGCCTGGGCGATCTCGCCGACGATCCGGCGGGCCGGCTCGAAGGCATCCGGCAGGGCGGCGCCGTGGTCACGGACAACTGAGGCGTAGGCGTCGAGCAGCTCGGGGACCCAAAAGCGCGTCGGGAGCTGCAGGCCGCAGTCGTGGAACGCGCGCAGGGCGGTTGCCGTCGGCTGCGGACGGGTTCGCAGCCGCTCGGGGTCGATCGGCCCACTGGGGATGTAGCGGGTGACCAGGCAACGCTCGTCGGCGACCAGGACCGCCGGCCCGATGCCGAGCTCGGCCGCTCTCTCAGCCGCGAGTCGCTCCGCCTGGCGACTGATTCCCAGCGGCTGAGTGTCGCGGCTGGGAAGCCGGACCACGTACTCGGCGTCGCCCATCGTGATGCGATAGTTGCGGTTGGTGATCCCCCCCGGCAGCGGTCGCGCCCGGCCCCGGCGCGGCCCCAGGCGATCGGATAGGGCATCCAGGATCGCCTCGATCTCGGCCATCAGCGAAACCTAGCGTTTAAGGCTCGCTTCCTATACCTTCAATCCTGGATGACGCCGGTGTTGACGAGGAGGGCGGTCGCCGCCAGGGCAACGCGATGACGCTCGAGACGCTGACCGAGCAGGTGGACCGGGGCGAGATCGACACTGTGCTGCTGGCGCTGACCGACATGCAGGGACGCCTGCAGGGCAAGCGCATGACCGCGCGTCACTTCCTGGACGAGGTCGTCGAGCACGCTGCCGAGGGTTGCAACTACCTGCTGGCGGTCGATGTCGAGATGAACCCGGTCGAGGGCTACGAGATGTCCTCGTGGGAACGCGGCTACGGCGACTTCGTGATGCGTCCGGACCTCTCGACGCTGTCCTCGGCGCCGTGGCTGCCGGGAACCGTCCTGTGCCTGAGCGATCTCGCCTGGTCCGACGGCAGTGACGTGGTCGCCTCGCCCCGTCAGGTGCTGAGAGGTCAACTGGCGCGCCTGCGCGACCGCGGCCTGGGCGCCAACGCCAGCACCGAGCTGGAGTTCCTGGTCTTCCGTGACACCTACGAGCAGGCTTGGGCCAAGGCCTACCGGGATCTGCAGCCGGCCAACCTCTACAACATCGACTACTCCCTGCTCGGCACCAGTCGAGTGGAACCGCTGATCCGCCGCATCCGCAACGACATGGAGGCGGCCGGGCTGGCGGTGGAGAACTCAAAGGGGGAGTGCAACCTCGGCCAGCACGAGATCAACTTTCGCTACGAGGAGGCACTGCGCGCCGCCGACCAGCACACGATCTACAAGAACGCGGCCAAGGAGATCGCCGCCCAGGAGGGAATGTCGATCAGCTTCATGGCCAAGTTCAACCAGCGCGAGGGCAGCTCGTGTCACATCCACTTTTCGCTGGCCGACGACCACGGCCCGCTGTTCGAGCGCGACCGAACGACGTTCGAGAGCTTCCTCGCCGGCCAGCTGGAGGCGCTGCGGGAGCTGACGCTGCTGCTGGCGCCCAATGTCAACTCCTACAAGCGCTTTGCCGAGGGCTCGTTTGCGCCGACCACGGTGGCGTGGGCCCACGACAACCGCACCTGCGCCTTGCGAGTCGTCGGCGAGGGACCTTCGCTGCGCTTCGAGAACCGGGCCGGGGGTTCTGACCTGAATCCCTACCTTGCCCTCAGCGCGATCGTCGCCGCCGGTCTCCACGGCATCGAGAGCGGGCTGGCGCTGGAGCCGGAATTCCGCGGCAATGCCTACCGAGCCACCGACAAGCCGCGTCTGCCGGCGACCCTGCGCGACGCGCGGGACCTGTTCGCCACCAGTGAGATCGCCCGGAGGGCGTTCGGCGAGGAATTGGTGCGCCACTACGTACACGCTGCTGACGTCGAGCTCTCCAGCTTCGAGTCGGCCGTTACCGACTGGGAGCGCGTCCGCGGCTTCGAGCGGCTATGAGCCCGCGCGGCCGCCGGCGGCGGCTGTGAGCGACCTCGCGGGACTCGAATCTGCGGTCTCGCTCGATGCCCTGTTCGCGCCGGTCCGCTCACAGACCGCCTTCGAGGAGACGGTCGAGCGGCTGGGGACAGCGATCAAGCTGGGACTGCTGATGCCCGGAACCCGACTCCCGGCCGAGCGCGAGCTGTGCGCCAAGCTCGGGATCGCGCGCTCGACCCTGCGCCAGGCCCTGGTCGCCCTGGGCCAGAGCGGACATCTGCAAGCAACTCGGGGGCGGGGCGGCGGGACGTTCGTGGCCAGCCCGCAGCCGCCGGCGCCGCCGCCGTCAAGGAAGCTGCTTGCCGCCTGGCGAGAGGTGTGCGACGAGCGGATCGGGGTGGAGGTCGGCGTGACCGTGCTGGCCGCCGAGCGCGCCGGCACCGAGGACCTTCGGCGACTGCAGCAGCTGGTGGGCGCACTGGACGAGGCGCTGGAGGATTTCCCCGCCTACCGGCAGCTCGACATCCGCTGGCACGTGGCCCTGGCCGAGGCCACCGGAAACCCGCGGCTGATCACGGCCAGTACCGAGGTGCAGGGCTCGATGACCGAGCTGATCTCCCATATCGCCCATCCCCCGGAGGTCCTTCATTGGGCCAACGATCAGCATCGGCGGGTGCTGGCGGCACTGCGCCGAGGCGACGAGGCGAAGGCGGCGCGGGCGATGATCGAGCACCTGCGCGGGACCGAGCACGTCCTCGCCGGCCTGCTCCCAGGAGAGCCTTGACTTGCGACCGGGACCCCGCATATCGTTCGGGCATAAGGAAGGACCATCAGACCTTTAGGAGAGAGGCGCGTGGCCGAGACGCAGACACTGTCAACCGACGAACAGCGACTGGCGGAGCTCGGCTACGCCCAGGAGCTCAGGCGGGGCTGGAGCGGCTTCTCCAACTTCGCGATCTCGTTCTCGATCATCTCGGTACTGGCCGGGTGCTTCACCACCTACGGCCAGGCGCTGAACAACGGGGGACCGGTGGCGATCTCGATCGCCTGGCCGCTCATCAGCCTGCTGATCCTGTGCGTGGCCTTCTCGATGTCCGAGCTCGCCTCCGCCTTTCCCACCGCCGGCGGCATCTACTTCTGGGCCTCCCGTCTCGGCGGCCCGGGATGGGGCTGGTTCACCGGCTGGTTCAACCTGATCGGGCTGGTCGCGGTGGTCGCCTCAGTCGACTACGTGTGCGCGAGCTTCCTGATGAACCTGCTGGGGCTCTACAACGTCCACTTCATCTTCAACTTCACCAAGGCCGCTGCCGGCACCAACGTGCACTACAGCGCCCACGTCAACTTCGCGCTGTTCGCGGCGATCCTGATCCTCCACGGCCTCGTCAACGTCTTTTCGAGCCACCTCGTCTTGGTGTTCAACGGCGTCTCGGTGTGGTGGCACGTGATCGGCGTCGCCGTGATCGTGGTGCTGCTGGTGGCCGTCCCCTCCCACCACGCGAGCTTCTCCTACGTGTTCGGCCACCGGATCAACAACAGCGGCTTCGGCAGCCACATGTACTGGTTCTACGTCCTGCCGGTCGGCTTCCTGCTCACCATGTACACGATCACCGGCTATGACGCCTCCGCCCACGTGTCCGAGGAGACCCACGACGCCGCCATCCAGGCGCCCAAGGGCGTGTGGCGCTCGGTGTTCTACTCGGCGGTGATCGGCTGGAGCGTGCTGCTGGCGATCACCTTTGCCATTCAGAAGAGCCAGGAGCCGGCGATCCTCAAGGCCAGCTTCCCGGCGCTGCAAATCTTCACCACGTCGCTCTCCTCCGCCGCCGCCAAGGCGGTGATCTTGATCTCGACCATCGGGCAGCTGTTCTGTGGCATGGCCTGCGTGACCAGCGCCAGCCGGATGACCTTCGCCTTCTCCCGTGATGGCGCCATTCCCGGTCACAACCTGTGGCGCCGGCTGGGACGAAACCGGACTCCGACGTGGGCCGTGTTCTTCGTCGTGCTGTTCGCGATGGTGATCACCTTCCCGGCCTTCTTCCCCAACTCCAAGGGCACCCCGGTGGCCTTCCTGGCGGTGACCTCGATCTCGGTGATCGGGCTGTACATCGCCTACACGATCCCGGTGTTCCTGCGCTGGCGGCTGCGGGAGCGCTTTGAACCCGGGCCCTGGACGCTCGGCGCCAAGTACCGGTGGATCAACCCGATCGCGTTCGTGTGGGTGGCGATCTGCGTGATCATCTTCTGCCTGCCGTTCACGCCCGCCGGCGTCTACTTCGGCAAGAGCTTCAGCTGGTCCTCGGTCAACTACGCGCCGCTGGTGACGATCGCGGTCATGACCGGAGTCACGCTGTGGTACCTGATCTCGGCGCGCCGGTACTTCAAGGGGCCGGTGCGAACGATCGAGTTCAGCGACGGAGCCGCCGTCGCCCCTGGAGCCGCACCCGCGCAGTCCACTCCGTGAGCGACACGCTGCAGGTGCTCGAGCCCGCCACCGAGGCGGTACTCGAGACGGTGGGGCGTGGCGGTGTGCTCGAGATCGACGCCGCGGTTGCGCGAGCGCGCCAGGCCTTTCCCGGCTGGCGCGCGGTAAGTCCGGGCGAGCGTGCCGCGCACCTGCACGCGCTCGCCGACGCGTTGAGCGACCACCGCGACGAGCTCGCCGAGCTCGAGGCCCGTAACGCCGGCAAGCCCCTTCAGGACGCACGCGCAGAGATGGAGATGGTGGCGGCGACCTTTCGCTACTACGCCGGAGCGCCGGAGCGGCTGCTCGGGGAGACGATCCCGGTGGCGGGAGGCCAGGCGTTGACGGTGCGAGAGCCGCTCGGCGTCGTCGGCCTGATCGTGCCCTGGAACTTCCCCCTGACGATCGCCTCCTGGAAGCTGGCGCCGGCGCTGGCGGCGGGCAACACGGTCGTGCTCAAGCCCGCCGAGCTGACGCCGCTGTCGGCTCTGCGCTTTGCCGAGATCGTCACGCAGGTCGGGCTCCCGCCCGGGGTCGTCAACGTCGTCGTCGGCCCCGGCCGCACCTGCGGTCGGAGACTGGTGGAGCATCCGGACGTGGCCAAGATCGCCTTCACCGGTTCGACCGAGGTGGGGCGGCAGATCGCCGCCGGGGCGGGGGCGACGATCAAGCGCGTGACGCTGGAGCTGGGGGGCAAGTCGCCCAACATCGTGTTCGCCGACGCCGACCTGGAGGTCGCCGCCGCCGCCGCGCCTGCAGCGGTGTTCGCCAATGCCGGTCAGGACTGCTGCGCGCGCAGCCGACTGCTGGTTCAGGACACCGTGCTCGATCGCTTCATGAGCCTGCTGGAGCCGGCGGTCAAAGCGATCCGGGTCGGCGACCCGCTCGCTCCCGAGAGCGAGATGGGCCCGCTCATCTCCGCAGACCAGCGCGACACGGTCTCCTCGTTCGTGGACGGCGAGACCCCGGTGGCATTCCGCGGCAGCGTCCCCGAGGGACGCGGCTACTGGTTTCCGCCCACGGTCCTGTGCCCGGTCGATCCCCGCGCCCGCCCGGCACGGGAGGAGATCTTCGGACCGGTGGCGGTGGTGATCCCCTTCACCGACGAGGACGAGGCCGTGCGTCTGGCCAACGACACGATCTATGGGCTCAGTGGCTCGATCTGGACCCGTGACGGCGCGAGGGCGCTGCGCGTCGCC
This sequence comes from uncultured Solirubrobacterales bacterium, assembly GCA_963787535.1. Lineage (GTDB taxonomy): Bacteria > Actinomycetota > Thermoleophilia > Solirubrobacterales > Solirubrobacteraceae > Palsa-465. The sequence continues at coordinate 754,422 of CAWBDB010000004.1, read as the reverse complement.
CGCGGGCTGGAGACCGGCGTCCTGTCGATCAACTCCAACACCTCGGTGCGGGTCAGCACCCCCTTCGGCGGCTTCAAGCAGTCCGGGTACGGCCGTGAGCTCGGTCCCCACGCGGTGGAGGCCTACACCGAGGTCAAGTCGATCTACTACGCAACCGCCGGATGAGGCTCCGATGGCAAGGTGTGCGTGGTCACCGGGGCCGCGGGCGGGATCGGCGCCGCCACCGCGGAGCTGTTCCAGCGTGAGGGGGCCCGCGTGGTGGGGGTGGATCTGCGTGAGCACGGAGTCGGTGAGCTGTCGCTGCAGGCGGATCTGAGCGACGAACAGACCGTGTCGGAGCTCTACGCGGGCGTGCGCGCGAGCGTGGGAACGCCGACGGTGCTGTTCAACAACGCCGGCATCTCCCCAACCGAGGACGCTTCGGTGACCGACACTTCACTGGAGGCCTGGGAACGAGTGCAGGCGTCAAACCTCCGCAGCGTGTTCCTGTGCTGTAAGCACGGCATCCCGCATCTGCTGGCGGGGGGTGGCGGCTCGGTGATCAACACCGCCTCGTTCGTGGCCGTGATGGGCTCGGCCACCTCGCAGATCTCCTACACCGCCTCAAAGGGGGGTGTGCTGGCGCTGACCCGCGAGCTGGGGGTGCAGTTCGCCCGCCGCGGCATCCGCGTCAACGCCCTGTGCCCAGGCCCCGTCGACACGCCGCTGCTGCGCGAGCTCTACGCCAAGGATCCCGAGCAGGCGGCTCGCCGTCTGGTGCATGTACCGATGGGTCGCTTCGCCCGGCCCCAGGAGATCGCCAGCGTCGCTCTGTTCCTGGCCGGCGACGAATCAAGCTACGTCAACGCGGCCACAATCATGGTCGACGGGGGCATCACCGGGGCGTACACGACGCCGCTGTAGGTAGCGGTTGATCGACCGACAGCGGCTGCTCGACCGACAGCGGCTGCTCGACCGACAGCGGCTGGTCGACCGGTAGCGGCTGGTCGACCGGTAGCGGCTGGTAGCGGCACGGCGGCCACCCCGCGCCCTGGTGGTGATCCCCTGCTCACCCGGCGGCTCCTTCGGCCGATCGGGCGGGCGGTAGCGAGGGCTCCACCCGCAGCAAGCGCGCGGGCCGCTCCGGCAGCCACCAGTTCCAGCGGCCGAACAGTGAGACCACCGCCGGCACCAGCAGCGCTCGGATCACCGTGGCATCGAGCAGGATCCCGGCGGCCAGACCGGTGGCGAACACCTTGACGTCGGTCTCTGGTCCGGAGGCCATCGACACGAAGGCCAGGAACAGGATCAGCGCGGCGCTGGTCACCAGCCTGCCGGTGCGGCCGATGCCACGCACCACTGCGGTGTCGGTGGAGCCGGTCTGATCGAACTCCTCGCGCATGCGGGAGAGGATGAACACCTCGTAGTCCATCGAGAGTCCGAACAGGAACGCGAACACCATCAACGGGATCCAGGCGGTCACCGAGTGGGTGGCGGCGATCCCCCACAGCAGGCTGGAACCATGACCCTCCTGCCAGACGAAGGTGATCACACCCCACGCGGCGGCGACGCTGATGACGTTCAGCACCACCGCCTTGAGCGGCAGCAGCAGCGAGCGGAAGGCGCGCGCCAGCAGCAGGAAGGTGAGCAGCGCGATCAGCGCGATCATCACCGGAAAGCCTCCGTAGATGGCGGAGACGAAGTCGGCATTTTCGGCACCGATGCCTCCGACGCGCACACCGGGACCGGCGGCGTGGGCGGCGTCGCGGACCCGATCGATCGTCTCCCGTCCGGCCGCACTGGAGCCGTCGGCCAGCGGAAGCACGTTGACGAGCGCCGTCCCCGAGCGCTGCCACTGCCGCCCGCCAGGGGCGACCGCTCCGTGGACGCCGGGCAGGCCGCGGGTGCTCGCCACCACCCGGGCTGCCTCGGTCACGGGCGACAGGATCTCGATCGGCTCCAGCGCGCCCGGACCGATTCCGGCCCGCTCGAGGGCAACCAGCCCTGCACGTGCGTCCCCGTGCTTGGTCAGCGTGTCGAGGTTCGCGCTTCCCGGCTGCAGCGAGGTGGCCGCCAGCACCAGCACGGCGAGCACCACCAGCGCGCCCGCGGCAGCGACGTGGCGGCGACGCACGATCGCCTGGGCCCACACCGTCCAGGAGCGGCTGGCCCGATCCTCCTTGCGCAGGTGGGGCCAGTCGAGGCGACCGCCGACCTTGAGCAGCACGATGGGCAGGAGCGTCATCGCGACGATCACGCTGACCAGCGGGATCAGCATGCCGGCAAAGCCGATCGAGCGCAGGAACGGCAAAGGCAGCACCACCATCGCCAGCAGCCCAATCGCCACCGTGGTGCCGCTGAAGGCAACGGCGCGACCGGCAGTCGCCATCGCGCGCACGACCGCCTCCTCGCCCTCGTGTCCATGGGCACGCTCCTCGCGCCAGCGCACCACCACCAGCAGCGAGTAGTCGATCGCCACGCCAAGGCCGATCAGCGCGACGAGGAACTCGACGATCATCGAGACGTCGGTCAACGAAGCCACCCCCCACAGGACCAGGAACGTGGTCATGATCGAGACGATCGCCATCAGAATCGGCACGAGCGCCAGCAGCGAGGCGAACACGAACGCCAGTACGACCAGGGCGCCGACACCGCCGAGCAGCGACTCCAGCAACACGCCGGGACCTTTGCCGCTGCTGGTCTGACTCTGAAGCGCGTCGACTCCGGTCACCTGCACGGGCGCACCGGCGATGGTCACGCCGGCGAGCGCCGCTTGCGCCGCCTTGGCCGCCTCCGTGTTGTTGCCGAAGGACTCGTTGTCGGGCGGGGGATAGGCCAGCACGAAGGTGGTGCGGCCGCCGGCGGACACGAAGGCACGATCGCCGGTGTCGGCGTATGACGCGACCCTCACGTGCGGAAGGGCCTGGCGCAGCTTCCCCTCCACCTGCTCGAGCCCCGACCGCACCTGGGGCGAGGACGCCGACACTCCTGCGGGCAGGGTCACGACCGGCACCACCGGTGCATTGCGCCCGCCCTGGTGGAAGAGCTGCAGGATCCGGTCGTTGGTGGCGAAGCCCTCGCGGCCGGGGACGCTGAACTTCTTGCTGAACGCGCTGGTGGACTGTCCCACGGTGGCGATGCCGAGAAGCGTGATCAGGATCCACGCCGTGGTCACGATGCGTCTGTGCGCCAGCACCCAGCGGGTGGTCGAGGTCATCATCGCCTTGCTCCTGTCAACTTGGACATCGAGAGGACATTATCTTCGTCACGGTCATGGCTGCCGCCAACGCCGCGCCGGCGTGATCACCAGCGCGAGCAGGACATACTCCGAGCCATGGTGCAGTCACTGGTGATCCTCGGTGGGGGCGGCTGGTTCCCCGCTCACGGCCGGCATACGGCCTGCGCGTTGATGCGCAGCGGCGAGAACGCAGTCATGATCGACGCCGGCACCGGGGTGGGGCGCCTGGTGGAGCGCCCCGAGCTGCTGGCTGGGATCACCCGTCTGGACATCCTGCTCACGCACTTCCACCTCGACCACATCGCGGGACTCGCCTACCTGCCCGCGGTCGGCGACTGCGCCCAGACAGTCGTCTGGGGACCGGGGCAGCTGCTCTACGATGCGCCCACCGCCGAGATGCTGGCGCGCCTGTCCCACGAGCCGTTTCATCCCGTCCCACTCGAGGCTCAAGACATCTCCGTCCGGGACCTTCCCCGGGGCGAGCTGGAGCTTCCCGGTACGCGGGTGGCGATCCGCCGGCAGGACCGCCATTCGGCACCGACCGTGGCCCTGCGCTTCGATGACGCGCTGGCCTGGATCACCGACACGGCTTACGACCCGGAGTCGGCGCGGTTTGCCGAGGACTGCACGCTGCTGGCCCATGAGGCCTGGTTCCCGTCGGCCGAGCCCCGCAACCAGGAGATCCACTCCTCGGCGGCGCAGGCCGTCGCCGTTGCCGAGCAGGCGCAGGTGCAACAACTGCTGCTGACCCACCTCCCGCCGTTCGTCGAGGGGCTCGAAGCGCTCGTCGCTGAGGCACGGGCGGAGTTGCCGGGCGCGCGGCTGGCGCTGGACGGAACCGAGCTCCTGCCGCTGCCGGACTAGCCGCCAGCGACTCCTTCCGCGGGGACCGCCGCCACGGGCGCAGCCGGGCGTGGCCGCGCGACTTGCGCCGGGCGCCGGGCGCCGTGGGCCAGGGCGACGCCGATCCCCAATAGCGTCCAGGTCATCGGGTCCTCCAGGAAGTCGGCGTAGAGCATCGTGTGGAACACGAGCGCCAGGAAGGCGGCGGCGACCGCGGTGCGTACTGGATCGCTGGCGGTGCCGGCGATCAAGCTGAGCCCGGCGACCACCACGAGCGCGATGTATGGAAGCTCACCGATCAGGCCCTGTTCGGCGGCGATGGTGATCGGAATCGTGTGCGAGGCCGACAGCGTCTGCGTGCTGCCGGGATGCTGGGCTCGGTACTCGTAGACGAACGCACCCGATCCGTAGCCCGTCAACGGGCGCTGACCGAACATGCTGATGCCGCCGCTGACCAGGTTCGCCCGGCCGCTCGAGGCGCCGTTGAGGCCCTGGTTGAGCCCGAACGTCTTCGGCGTGACGAGCAGCGCGGCGGCGCCAAGGGCAACCACCGCTCCAGCCAACAGCAGCACTCGTCCCGGGCGCCAGCGGATCGCGGCCAGGACACCGAGTCCCACCAGCAGCGCGCCGAGACTGGACCGGCTCAGGGTCAGCACCAGGCAGCACCAGAGGATCGCCAGCACGGCGATGGCCACCAGCTGCGCGCGGCGCTCCCGCTCGAACAGCAGCACCGTGGCCAGCAGGATCATCACCAGGGCCAGGAAGCGCCCGAAGATATCCGGGTCGAAGAACACCGAGTTGACGGTGAAGTACGCGTGCAGATTGTTGGCGGCGATCAGCTTGGGGTTGAGGATGATCGTCTTGGTCGCATACTCCAGAAACCCCACGGCGGCGAACACCAGCGCCAACCCGACCACGACCTGGAGGCAGCTGCGCACCAGCCGCGGCGACCACCGAAGGTCGCGCAGCAGGCAGAACAGCAGCGTGAACGGGACATAGAAGAAGACCATCTGCTGGAGGGCCTTCTCGAAGTCCGGCGAGTACACCGACTGCAACGCGTAGATGACGACGTACAGCGCCAGCAGACGGTCAATCCAGCCCGGCCGGCGCGGGAGAGGCGCCGAGTCCGAAGGGGACGCTCGGTCCGGGGGCGACGCCTGACCCTGGGGACCCCCGGGGCCCGCCACCCGCCGGGAACCGACCAGCGCCCACGAGATCACCGACAACGATCCCGCCCCCACCACCAGGTACAGCGGCACCAGCAGGTTCGACGTCGTGCCCCCGGCCGAGATCGGAATCCTGAACGGCAACGCCAGCACCGCCAACGGAGCCAGCAGCGACGGACGGTTTGAGAGCAGACGGGCGCCGGCCGCCAGTCCGCACAGTCCAAGACCCACCACAGCGACGGCCAGGAGCGGATGGCGGTGAAGCAGGCTCAGCTGGGGCGAGTGCCAGATGTCTTCCAGCAGCAGCACGGGCGCCAACAACAGCGCGCCAAGCATCGAGATCCCGCGCGCGCGCGCGTCGGAGAACAGGATCGCTCCCGCCGCCAACAGCGCCACCGCCACCACGCCGGCCTTCGGCAGCGGCCCGGTCAGCGCGGCAAGCGTGAACACGCCGCCCAGCGTAGAGAAGCGTGCTGATAGCGATCCTCTAGCCTGCGGCCATGCCCCGATCACGGCTGACGATCGCTGCCACATTGGCCGTCATGACGCTGGCTGCGTGCGGCTCGACCGCCAAGCCGAAGGCTGGTGGCACCAGCGTGGGGTCGAGCCAGCCTGCAGGCCGCGGCGTGATCGACGATCCGCGCCGAAGGCACCTGACCTGCCTACAGGGCTTGCACCTGCCGGTGCTCAAGCTCGGGACCACCGACCTGCTGCTCGGAGCCGCTCCCACGCAGGCGCGGGTCAGGTTCGAGCCCACTCCCGGGGCCGCCCAGGAAGCGCAGATCTCCGGCCAGGTGCAGGGGGCTGAGGTGATCGGAAGCGCACTGCTGTTCCCGAACGCGATGTCCGACCAGGAGCTGAAGCCGATCGAGGGCTGCCTGGCCCAGGGGGTCAGCGGGTAACAGGCTGCCGATGACGCCGGCGCCTGCGCCCCGGCGATCGGACGCTGGCAACTCGGGGTCCTCCCCGGTCCCCGTCATGATCCCCGTGTCCGGCCGGGTGCCGCTGCGCCCTCTAGAATGACCGGCGATGCTCGCGCACCCCGCGCGACCTGTGCGTATCGTCGCACTCGAAGCTCCTCGGGTGCGCTGAAGATCATCCCGTGTCTGTTCCCACTGCCGAGCTTTACGCGCCGGCCGCGGGCGCCCCAGCGGGGGCGTGCCGGGCCGTGCTGAGGGCACGCCCTGAGGGGGCGAGGCTGTACCTGGCGCTGGGCGCTCTGTCGCTGCTGATCGCCGCGATCTCGTTGCTGCTCCCATCCACGCCCAGCTATGACCCGTGGGCGTGGCTGGTGTGGGGGCGGGAGATCGTGCATCTCAACCTCCACACCACCGGCGGTCCGACCTGGAAGCCGTTGACGGTGCTCTTCAGCACCGTGTTCGCCCTGTTCGGCAAGGCGGCGCCCGACCTCTGGCTGGTAGTGGCGCGGGCGGGTGCGGTCATGGCGGTGGCGATGGTGTTCCGTCTCTGCGTCCGACTCGTTCGGGCCATCGAGGCAGGAGCGGTCAACGATTCCGAGCAGCGCGTATCGACCATCGTCAGCTACGGCCCCGCCGTGCTCGGCGGCGCCATCGCCGCGGTCGGCTTGGCATTCACCGACGGCTTCGCCAGCAACAGCGCGCTCGGCTACTCCGAGGGGCTCATGACGGCGCTGGTGCTGATTGCGGTGGAGCGCCATCTCGATGGTGCCCCGCGTCAAGCTTTCGCGGTCGGCTTCGCCGCCGCGCTGGACCGTCCCGAGCTGTGGCTGTTCTGGGGACCGTACGGCCTCTGGCTGTTCTGGCGCGACCCAGACGCGCGCAAGCTGGTGGTCGGGCTGTTCGCGCTGATTCCGATCCTCTGGTTCCTGCCCGAGTACTGGGGCTCGGGTCACTTCTTTCGCGGCGTGAGCCGAGCGCACACGCCGCGGTCCAACAGCGCCGCGTTCTCCAGCTGCCCATTCTGCTCGGAGCTGGTCAAGCACGCGTGGCCGACCGTGCTGCTGCGGATCAAGGTCGCCGCCGCGCTCGGCGCCGCGGCCGCCGCCTGGACGCTCTTCCGCGGGCTTCGGTCCCGCGATGGGTGGCGCAGCTGGCGTGAGGCGGAGCCGCGGGAGCATGCGTTGGCCACCCTTTTGGTCGCCAGCGCGCTCGGTCTCACGTGGTGGCTGCTGATCGCCGTGCTCACCCAGGCCGGCTTCTCCGGCAACGACCGCTACCTCGTGCTCGGGGCGGCGCTGATCGAGATTGCCGGCGGAGTTGCCTTCGGCTGGCTGGCGAGTACGTTGGCCCGGAAACTGCCGCTGCGGATCGCCACCCTGCGCCCTCACGCGGTGGCTGTGAGCAATACGGCCGTCGTAGTGACCGCGCTCGTGTTCGTGCTCGTCCCCAACCAGGTCGGCAAGAACCTGATCGATATCCAGCGCACGCACGGCTCGCTGGTCTACCAGGCGCATCTGCGATCGAGCGCGGCCGCGGCGGTGGCCCGGCTCGGTGGAGCCGGACGGATCTATGCCTGCGGCAGCGTCATGACCGAGGGCTTCCAGGTGCCGATGCTGGCCTGGACGCTCGGAGTGCACACGATGCAGGTCGAGGCCGCACCCGTCGGCAGCGGCCCTCCGCCACCGGCGCCGAACGTGATCTTCCAGACCCGTGAGCACCGTCACGCGCACCTGCTCCCGAGGCTGAGCACCTGGCCCAGCACCCCCTACCAGATCGTCCTTCGCAACCGGACCTTTAAGGTCTACGAGCACTGCTCCCACTAGTCTGAGCTGGCTGATGGCAACCGTCGCCGCACCACGACGCCCGCGTGTGGACTTCGACCTGGGTACGCCGGCGTGGCTCGACCGGCTTCCGGGATGGGTCACCGTGGTCGTCCCGATCGTGCTGCTCGTCGCCCTGTCGGCGTTCCTGAGGACCCGCTACCTGAGCGGTCAGTTCTGGATGGACGAGGCGTTGTCGGTCGGCATCTCTTCCCACTCGCTGACGGCGATCCCCGGGGTGCTGCGCCACGATGGGTCGCCGCCGCTCTACTACCTGCTGCTGCACGTGTGGATGAGCATCGCCGGCTCCAGCGAAGCCGCCACCCATGCGCTGTCGCTGGGTTTCGGCCTGCTGATCGTTCCTGCCGGTGCCTGGGTCGCCGGAAGCCTCTTCGGACGTCGGGCCGCGCTGATCGCCGCGGTGCTGTTCGCGATGAATCCCTTCCTCAGCGCGTACAGCCAGGAGGCCCGGATGTACACGTTGATGGCGCTGCTCGGGCTGCTGGCCACCGCCGGCTTCATCCATGGCTTCATCTTCGGCCGCCGGCGATACCTGATCATGTTCGCCGTCTGCCAGGCGCTGATGCTCTACACGCACGCCTGGGGGATCTTCTTCGGCGTCGGTGCGGCGCTGGCGCTGATCCCGGTATGGGTGACCAGCAGTGATCGTTCGCGGCTGCTGCGAGACGGGATCTTCGCCTTCGGCGCAGCAGCGGTCCTGTTCCTGCCCTGGCTGCCGACGCTGCTCTACCAGGCCACTCACACCGGCAGCCCATGGGACACGGCGCCGAATTTCGGCGCGCCGGTGCAGATCTCGCGCAACCTGATGGGCGGCGATCGCGCCACCACCGCGCTGGTGATGGCCGGCGCCCTTGGTCTGGCGGCGCTGTGGACGCGCTCACGCCGGACCACGCCCGACGGGCTGACCATGTGGACGCTGATGATCATCCCCACCGGAACATTGGCCTTCGGCTGGGTCGTCTCGCGCTTCTCGCCCGCCTGGCAGTACCGCTACTTTGCGCCGATCTTGGCGGCGTTGTTGCTGCTGGCGGCGTGGGGCCTGGCACGCGCGCGGGGAGTAGGACTGATCGCGCTGGCCTTGACCGTCGTCTTCTGGGCCAACCCCGCGTCCTATACCCCGCAGTACAAGTCCGATATGCGCGATCTCGCCGGCGAGATGAACCCCTACCTGCACGCGGGTGATCTGGTGATCGTGGGTCAGCCCGAGCAGACGCCGCTGGCGTGGTACTACCTGCCCACGGGGCTACGGTTCGCGGATACGACCGGAGTTACCAAGGATCCACAGTCGATGAACTGGGTGCACGCCCTGTCCCGGCTGCAGCACGCCAACCCGCGGGCGACGCTGACACCGCTGATTGCTACCCTCAGGCCCGGCCAGCAGATCCTGTTCGTGCGCCCCTTGACCGAGGGGGCCCAGAGCTGGGAAGCGCCGTGGACAGAGCTAGTCAGGCGGCGCTCTGCGCAGTGGGGAGAGATCCTCTCGGCCGATCAAAGCCTCAAGCCGATTTGGGTGGCCCCGCACAACTATCGCGGCTCCTGCTGCGTGGCTGACAGTGCCGTCCTCTACAAGAAGATCGCGTGAACTCTGAGATGACCGAAACCTCTTCATCGGCAGCGCCTGGGCCACATCCCGAGATCACCCGGCAGCATCCCGTTGTCGTCCTCGGCGGGGGGCCGGCCGGGTTGACCGCGGGATACCTGCTGGCCAAGCAGGGCAAGCCCGTCCTGGTGCTGGAGAGCACCGACCAGGTGGGTGGGATCGCCCGCACCGAAGTGAGGAACGGTTACCGCTTCGACCTCGGCGGCCATCGCTTCTTCACCAAGGTCAAAGAGGTCGACGACCTCTGGCACGAGATCATGAAGGAGGAGTTCCTCAAGCGGCCGCGCCAGAGCCGGATCTATTGGCGGAGCAAGTTCCTGGACTATCCGCTGCAGGGGATGGACGTGATCAAGAAGCTCGGCCCGCTCGAGCTGTTCCTGTGCGGCCTGTCCTACGTCGTTGCTGCGATCAAGCCCAAGGGACGCGAGGAGACGTTCGAGGACTGGGTCACCAATCGCTTCGGCCGCCGCCTGTTCAATCACTTCTTTAAGTCCTACACCGAGAAGGTGTGGGGCGTCTCGACCAGTGAGATCCGGGCCGAATGGGCGGCCCAGCGGATCAAGGGGCTGTCGTTTTTCAGCGCTGCCAAGTCGGCGTTCTTCGGCAACCGGGGGAACAAGATCAAGTCGCTGATCTCCGAGTTCAACTACCCGCGCTACGGCCCGGGGCAGATGTGGGAGCAGATGACCGAGGACATCCGCGCGCATGGCGGCGAGGTGCGTTTGAACGCTCCGGTCACGCGGCTGCGGATCGATCCCGCATCGGGACGCGTTACCGAGGTCGTCGCCGGTGGCGAGACGCTCACTCCCTCGCACGTGATCTCCTCGCTACCGCTGCGAACGACGGTCGGGATCACCGAGCCCGACGCGCCAGGGGAGGTCCGCGACGCCGCCCGCGGCCTGCGCTACCGAGACTTCCTCACCGTCCTGCTGGTGATCGACGGCGAGGAGCTGTTTCCCGACAACTGGATCTACATCCACGAGCCCGGGGTGACGGTCGGGCGGATCCAGAACTTCCGCTCCTGGAGCCCCTGGATGGTGCCCAACGACACCGATGGCTCGATCGGCATGGAGTACTTCTGCTTCGAGGGCGACGAGCTCTGGAGCATGGACGACGACGACCTGGTAGCTCTGGCCACCCGGGAGATCAAGCAGCTCGGACTGGTCACCGATCAGAAGATCAAGTTCGGCTTCACCGTTCGCGTCCACAAGGCCTACCCGATCTATGACGCCGAGTACGCCGAGCGGATCGACGTGATCCGGGGCTGGCTGGAGGGCGTGCCCAACCTGATTCAGGTCGGCCGCAACGGCTTGCACCGCTACAACAACTCCGACCACTCGATGCTGACCGCGATGCGCGCCGTCGACAACATCCTCCTCGGCACCAACCACGACATCTGGGCAGTCAACGCCGAGAGCGTCTACCACGAGGAGCATCAAGAGCCCGAGCAGCCCTACATCAAGCCGCCTGACACCAAGGCGATGGAGCAGCCGCTCGCTTCGGAGCACTAGCGCCGGTGCGTAACCGGTTGGCGCGGATACTGGTAGTCGCGGCGCTGACGGTAGCGTCGGCGACGCTCGCCGGTTCGGCGGCCGCCGCGGTCACCGCTCCGTCATCGAATTTGAGTCCGGGAAGCGGTGGTACTCCGTTCTCGCCCGGCGTTCCGCAGTCACCGGCCGCCGTCCCGACCGCGAGCACTCCGACGGTCACCACCACCGCGACCACCTCCTCCACCGGAAGCGACAGCGGGCTCAGCGGCAGCAATGCCCTCGCCATCGGGATCGGGGCGGTGGTGGTGCTGGTGGGGATTTCGGTGTTCATATGGCGAGACGCTCGCCGGCGGGCTCCGGTCCGTCAGCGCGCCGCGGCGGCGAGCGGCGACGGGGTCGGTCGCCTCGGATCCAAGAAGCCAAGGCCCAAGCAGCGCCGTCCGAGCCCGGCCGAGCGGCGGCGGCGCAAGCGCGGCCGGGCGCGGTAGCACCTCCTCGACGCTGCTCCACCCCCGCCGTCCGACGGTGCGCGCGTCAAGGTGGCAGTCATCCGCCGGCGCGCTCCACCTACGCGCCGGCCATCTGGCGCACCGACCGCTTAGCCCGGAGCAGCTGACGCTCAACGGTTCTCCTCGTGGCGCCGGTGCTGAGCGCGATCTCCTCGTAGGACAGTCCCGATGCATGCAACCACAGCATCCGCTGCTGACGCGCCGACAGGCCTGCGACGAGCTCCAGTCGCGACCGGTACTCGACGATCTCCTCCGGGCCGGGCAGGGGTGCCACCAGCGTGGCGGCGAGATGGTCCTCTTCCGCGGCTGCGTCGAGCGAGACCTCTCGCCGGTCGCGGTGAACCAACTTGAACGCCTCGCGGATCGCCGTCCGGGCCAGCCAGGACAGGGCCGTCTCCTGGCGGACCCGGCCGGCATGGCAGATGAGCCGGCTCCAGGCGAACTGGCAGGCGTCCTCGATCACCGCCTCGGGCGCATCCACATCACCACGCACGATGCGCGCCAGCCGGAGCGCCAGCAAGCGATAGAGCGCATCCACGTCAAGGAAGGGAGTTGGCGCCGCGGCTGGTGAGATCGGTTGAGGCCTCATAGGATGAATTGAAACTAAGTTGATGCTAAGTAACCCTATCGGGCTTATAATATAGTTGCTAGGCTCTTATTGTGTCAATAGCATTCAATTGGTTCGGAGGCTGAGTATGGTTCCAGCGGTCGGCGCCCAGCCGAATCTCCACGCCCTGCCCGGGAGCAACGTGCTCCAGCAGCTGGTCAACGGGGCCGAAGCCTGGGCGCTGGTGATCGCCCTGCTCGGCGCCTTCATCGGGGCCGCCCTATGGGCGGTCGCCTCCCACACCCACAACCACCAGTACGCGGGCCGCGGGCGGATGGCGGCGCTGATCTCAGGCGCCTCGGCGCTGATCGTCGGCGCCGCACCCGGCCTGGTCAATTTCTTCCAGCACCTCGGGACGCAGGCGAAGTGATGCGCCCTCACCCGCGCGGCATGGTCGTGAACGCCGTCCTGACGCTGGCGATCATCGGCGGTGCCGCCTTGTCCCAGCCGCCCTCGGCGGTGGCCGTGAACCCACTCAAGCCGATCTGCGGGGTCACCGGGCTGATCAGCGGCATAGCCGGGAAAGCGTGCAAAGTCGTCCAGAACGGCAGCCGGGTGATCGGCGCCGGCAAGAAGCTGCTCACCGGTCACGTCGGCGAAGCCGTCAACGCGCTGCTCGGCGGCGGTGGCGGGGGCGGTAGCAGCAGCGCCGTCGGCAAAGCCGCTTTCGTCGCCGGCCTCGCCGCCGTTGGCGGCTGGGTGCTGGGCGGGGCGAGAACCGCGTTGAAGCTCACGGCGTCGTTGCTGGACAAGACGACCAGCCCGCAGCTGCGGACCACGTGGTTCTCCTCGACCTACTGGCGGATCGGCGGCATTGGGGCGCTGTTGACGCTGCCGTTCTTGTTCGCGGCCGCGATTCAGGCATTGCTCCGGTCCGACCTCACCCTGCTCCTGCGCGCCGCCTTCGGCTACCTGCCGCTGTCACTGCTGGCGGTGAGCATTGCGGCGCCGGTGACGATGTTGCTACTGGCCGCCTCCGACGGGGTCTCCGCCGTCGTCACCTCCGCCGCAGGCGGGGCAAGTACCAGGTTTCTGGCCCAGCTGGGGCTCGTGAGCGGGACGCTCGACCTGATCTCGCGCGCGCCGTTCGTCTCGTTCTTCGTCGGGCTGCTGGTGGTGGGAGCAGCGGTGCTGCTGTGGGTGGAGATGCTGATGCGGGACGCCGCGATCTACATCGTAGTGCTGATGCTGCCGCTGATGTTCGCGTCGTTCGTCTGGCCGGCCCGCCGGATATGGGCGACCCGCACGATCGAGGTCCTGATCGCGCTGATCCTGTCGAAGTTCGTGGTCGTCTCGGTCCTCTCGCTCGGCGGTGCCGCGCTCGGGCAGACCGGAAACGGCGGCGTGGGCGGGATGCTGATGGGACTGGTGCTGGTGAGCCTGGCGGCCCTGGCGCCATGGACGCTCGTGCGCCTGCTGCCGATGACCGAGCTGGCTAGCGCCGCGGCGGGACAGCTGCGAGGTGAAGCCGGCCAACTGCGTCCGGCACATGAGCAGGTCGATGCCCGAGCCGGCAACGTCAGCGACTGGCTGAACTCGTTGCCAGCGGCGATGCGGCGCCAGGCCGATCAGAGCGCAGAAGGGGGTGCCGGCGGCAACGGGGCCAGATCGGAGGCCGAGAAGGTGGACAGTGTTCGAGCCACAGGCGAGCGTGGAGCACCCGAGACGACTCCAGACCTGACCGCCGGTGGCGAGACGGAGCTCGACGGCGCCGCCGAAGACGAAGCCGCGCCGGCTGAGACCGTGGGTCCAGCGGACTCCCGCGACGAGCCGGCGGGCGCAGGCGAAGCGGCAGCCCAAGGAGCCTCATCGGCCCTCGACGACACCACCGGCGTTGGCACACCGTCGATCGAGGTCGAAACCCCACCTCATCGACAGACAGATCAGGCCCCGTCGTTGCTCGCCGACGTGCCGAGGATCGGCTTCGAGGCGCTTCCGCCCAATCCGGTACCGGGGGAGGACGGTTCCGAGACCCCCGAGGCTGCTGAGGATCACGATCCACTTCCGCCCGGTCAGGAACCCGGGGATGGTGCGCGGTGAGCTTCACCCGTCTCTCCTATCGTTTCGGACCGCTGGAGCGACGAGGGTTGCTGGGGGCGATGCGCGCCGGGCAAGCGGCGATCATCGCTGTCGGCGCACTGGGGGCGATCCTGGCCCTCGACGCTGCGCCCTCGGCCACGGGCGTGGTGCTGGCCACTGGCGTCTTCGGCCTCGCCTGCGCGGTGACGCTGACTCCGTTCGGCCGGCGCAGCGCGGACGAGTGGGCACCGCTGGCGATCACCTTCCTGGCCCGCCGGCTCACCGGCCGCCGGCGGTTTCGCTCGGCGGCGCCGCGCCGGGGGATGCGGACGCCTTTGTCCCGAACGCGCATCACCAACCCGCCGGATGAGATGCCTCCGCACCCACCGCGAGCCCTGCGCCAGGTCCGGATCGCCACGCTGGATTACCGCGGCCGCCCAATCGGAGCCCTGTCCGAGCGCTCGGGCCGACGCCTCACCGCCGTGCTGGCATGTCGCGTCGGCGCATTCTCGCTGCTGGACCCGGAATCCCAGGAGCGGCGGCTGGCGCGCTGGGGTCTCGTCCTCTCGGGAGCGGGGAGCACGGCAATCAGACGAATCGCCTGGGTGGAGCGAACCGCGCCGGCACAGGGAGACGAGCTTGCGCGCTGGCTGCACTCCGAGCGAGACCCGGAAATCCCGCTCCGGGGAACGGCGATCATCGAGTCATACCTGGAGCTGATCGGCACCACCGCCAGAGTTACGCAGGAGCACGAGATCCTGGTCGCGGTGCAGGTCGACGCGCGTCGGGTACGCGGCGGCGGCCCCGGTGCCGTCGATCGGGCGCTGCTGGAGGAGACAGAACGGGTGGCGCGGGGATTGGAGGCCGCTGAGGTTAAGGTGCTTGGAGCCCTCAGCTCCGGGCAGGTGGCCCGGGCGCTGCGGACCGCCTTTGACCCCTACGCACGAGCGGAGCTGACCACGCTCGACGCAGCCGATCCCAGCCGAGACGGATTGGCGGAGGCCAACGCGTGGCCGCTCGGCGCGGGTGAGGCATGGGATCATTACCGCTGCGACGGCGCGCTGCATGCCACGTACTGGATCGCCGGCTGGCCGCGCGTCGAGGTCTCGCCGATGTTCATGGACGCGCTGCTCGGCCGCTCGAGCGTGGTCCGGACCGTCGCGGTGACCTTCGAGCCAATTCCCCCGGAGCGATCAACCCGCGAGGTGGAGGCGGCGATTACCCGCGACCGGGCCGACCGCGACCTCCGCCACCGGTTCGGTCAGTCCGAGACGGCTCGCCAGCGTCAGGTCCAGGAGGCGACGGGCCGGCGCGAGTCAGAGCTCGCCGCCGGCCATGGCGAGGTCCGTCTGACCGGGTTCGTGACCGTGTCCGGACGTGATCAGGAGGAGCTTCGACGCGCCGGCGCCGAGGTCCTCGAGCACGCGGCCCGGGCGCGGCTGGAGCTACACCGCATGTACGGCCAGCAGGCCGACGCCTTCACCTTCACGCTGCCGCTGTGCCGGGGTCTGCGATGAGCCGGCGCGCCGCTGAGCGACCGGCTCATCGGGCCACGACCAGGCACGCCCAGGCGATCTATCCGTTCATGGCCGCGGGCGGCCTCGGCGGCCGGGGAGTTTTCGTCGGGCGTGACAGCAGCGGCGGGGCGTTCTGCTTCGACCCGTGGGTCCTGTACAGCGAGGGGACGCTCGACGACCCGAACGTGATCGTGCTCGGAAAGCTCGGGGAGGGCAAGAGCGCGCTGGTCAAGACGCTGCTGTGGCGAATGCTGCTGTTCGGCCGGCGTGCGTTCGTGCTCGACGTCAAGCGTGAGTACGGCCCGCTGTGCGCGGCCGTGGGGGTGGAGCCGATCTCGCTGATTCCGGGCGCAGGTGTGCGGCTCAATCCGCTCGCCTCACGGCCCGAGGAGCACGCCCAGCTCGATCTGCTGCGGGCGGTGGCGCTGACGGCGGTCGGCGCGCCACTGACCCAGATCGAGGCCGCGGCGCTGCGGGAGGCGCTGCGTACGGTGCGCGCGTGGGGCGCGGAGCCGACTCTCCCCGACATCGCCGGGCTGCTGTTTGCCCCCGTGGCCGACATGGCGCAGCGCCTGCGAACCGGAGTGGAGCGACTTGCCGCCGATGTACGGCGGGTGGCCCTGGCCCTGCAGGATCTGTGCGAGGGACCGTTGCGGGGGATGTTCGATGGTCCTACGACCCCGGGCCTCGACCTCGACGCGAAGCTGCTGGTGCTCGATCTACACGCGGTGCGCGATTCCCCCGCGGTGGGGATCCTGATGGCCTGCGCCACCGCCTGGATGAGCGCGCTGCTGGCGCAAATGGCCGAACGGCCCGGGCGCGAGCGCCTCATCAATGTCGCCGACGAATCGTGGAAGATCGTTCAGCACACCGGCCTCGGGGAGTGGTTTCAGTCGAACTTCAAGCTGGCCCGGCAGTTCGGAGTCATGAACCTGGTCGTGCTGCACAAGCTCGCCGACCTGCAGGCGGCCGGCGACGCCGGCTCGCGCGCGGCGCGGATCGCGGAAGGGCTGATCGCCGACGCCTCCACCCGGGTCGTGTACCACCAGGACGAGAGTCAGGTGCCCATGACCCGCCAGCTGCTGGGCCTCTCGGAGACCGAGTCGCAGCTGATCTCGATGCTCTCCACCGGACAGGCGCTGTGGCGGGTGGGGGCCCGCTCGTTCGTCGTCCAGCACTACCGCTCGCGCCTGGAGGCGCAGCTGACGAACACCGATACGGGCATGCGGCTCAGCAACGACGGAGACCAGCGCGAATGAGCCGCAATCGCTCCGAGGGCATCTCTGACACGGCGATGCTGGTGATCATCGGCGCCGGGCTGGCAACGGGAATGATCGTCTGGCTATGGGGCGGCCTCGCCGGCGCGGTGTTCGGTCACGGCTGGCCGCGGGTTGATCCCGACCAGCTGCTGAGCGTGCTCACCCGGCTGCCGGGGCGCCTATCCGACCCCGGGACAGCCTGGCCCGCCTCCGCCCGGCCCCGCCTCCCCGGCCCCGGCGGCTTCTACGCCGCGCTGGCGCTGGTGGCGCTGCTGCTCGGACCGATGGCGCTCGCGGTCAAGCGGATGGGGCGGAGCGGACCGGGCGGGCATACGGGGGGAGCTCGCTGGGCCCGCGGCACCGAATTGCGCGCGCTGCGTTCGCCTCCGACCAAGCGCGGCGCTGGACGGCTCGTGCTCGGTCGCCGCGGGACTCGTCTGCTGTACGCCGAGCAGCGTCATGCGGTGGTGGCGTTCGGGCCACCACAGTCGGGCAAGTCGGCGGGCCTGGCCGTCCCGGCGCTGCTGGAGTGGGATGGTCCCGCGGTCGCGTCCTCGATCAAGACCGACCTCCTCGGTGCCACCATCCGTCGCCGCCGCGAGCTCGGCCCGGTGTTCGTGTTCGATCCGTTCGCGCTGGCGGGAGTGCCTTCGCACACCTGGTCCCCGCTGCGCCAGGCCCGGACCTGGGACGGCGCACTGGAGGTAGCTTGGCGACTGGCGGCGGCGGGCGAGCTGGACCGGCGCGGCGTCGAGGGTGGCGACTTCTGGGCAATCGCCGCCGAGCAACGACTGGCGCCCTTGCTGTACGCGGCCGCACGTGCCGGTGCCACCGTGGAGACGGTCGTACGGTGGGTCTACGGGCAGGGCGCCCGGCAACTGGACGAGGCTCTGGCGCAGGCCACCGGAGAGGCAAGTGATGAACAGCAGCTGGCCGACGCCTATGCCGCCTACGACGCGGTCAAAGCGTTCGAGACACAAGCCGATCGGACGCGCTCCTCGATCGAGGCCACGGCGCAGACGTTGCTGCGCGCCTACCGGTTCAGCCGCGTGGCCCGGTCGGCGAGCTCGTGCGAGATCACCGCCGACCGGCTCCTGGACGAGCCGGCGACGCTGTACCTGATCGGTGACGCCAAGGCCTCGAAGCTGCTGCGCCCGATCTTTCTCGCGCTGCTCTCAGAAGTGGTCGATCGAGCCTACGAGAAAGCAACGCTCGCCGGCGGACGGCTGGAGCTGCCGCTGCTGCTGTGCCTGGACGAAGCCGGAAACGTCGCCCCGCTGCCCAACCTGGCCGAGGTCGCCTCAACCGCTCCCAGTCACAACATCCAGCTCGTCTCCATCTTCCACGACCTCGCGCAGGCCCGCACGCGCTACGGCCAGCAGGCCGAGACGGTCGTCAACAGTCATCGCGCCCGGATGCTGCTGCCGGGGGTCGCGGACCTGGAGACGCTGCGCTACTTCGCGGGCCTGGTCGGCGAGGAAGAGGCGCGGGAGCTAACCCACACCACCGGCGCTGGGGGTACCACGCGGTCGAGCGGCAGGCGCCGGCGCCCGCTGGTCGCGCCGGAGCAGCTGCGACAGCTCCCACCCGGTCAGGCGCTCCTGCTCTACGGACGCATCCCGCCGACGATCGTGCGCTTGCGGATGTGGTTCGCCGACCGGCGGCTGCAGAAGCTGGGAGGCTCATGAGCGGTCTGGGCGCCGACCAGGAAAGGTGGGTCGCCGACGCGGACAGCGACGTGCAGGAGTCATCGCATTGGCCGGCGGACTGGCGCGAGCTCCTCCCGCTCCAGCGTTGGCTGTGGTTCGAGCGCCTGTGGCAGGACACCTGCCGACTGCATCACCGCTACCGGCTCCCGATCCGCGCCGGGTGGTGGGAGGACCACATCCAGATCGAGGCGCTGGCGGCGCTCGCCGCCTGGGTCGAGCGCTACGACGGCGGTGAATGGGACGATCCACCGGGCAAGCTGGCGCTGCTCTACGACCTGGAGCGGATCGGGACCCTGCT
Source organism: uncultured Solirubrobacterales bacterium (assembly GCA_963787535.1). Lineage (GTDB taxonomy): Bacteria > Actinomycetota > Thermoleophilia > Solirubrobacterales > Solirubrobacteraceae > Palsa-465. The sequence continues at coordinate 735,427 of CAWBDB010000004.1, read as the reverse complement.
GCGTGACGGCAGTGAGCCCTTCAACCCCGACCGCGACCGCGCCAGGTTCGTCCGATACCTATTCGACCTCGGCTGCGAGTCGCCACGGCAACCATGACACCCTGCGCCCATGGCTGCCGGCGAGCACTACCCCCTCGGGGCGCAGGTGACCGCGGCGCAGCTGGACTGGGAGCCGCATCCGCTGCTCGCGCGTCTGCGCCGGTACGAGCCGGTGTCATGGGTCCCCGCCCTGAACGGCTGGCTGGTGACGCGCTATGAGCTCGCCGCACAGGCGATGCGTGACGCGGCTACGTTCACCGTGGAGGATCCCCGCTTCTCGACCGCGCGCGTGATCGGCCCGAGCATGCTCAGCCTCGACGGCTGCGAACATGACCACCACCGTAGGCCGTTCGTGGCCCCGTTCCGGGCCGGCGCGGTCAGAGCGCGATTCGAGCGGGCCGCCGAGGACGAAGCGGGCACGCTGCTCGACGCTCTGCGGCCCAGGCGCGGCGGCGAGCTGCGACGAGAATTTGCCGCCCCACTCGCCGCCACACTTGCCAGTCATGCCCTCGGTGTGGGACGAGAGGAGGTGCCGCTGGTGCTGGGTTGCTACGAGTCGATTGTCGCCGGCGTGACCGAGATCACCGCCGGCACCGGTACCGGGACACGCGGCCGCGCGGCGTTTGCACGGCTGGCGGAGCGCCTGGAGGCGGTGATCCAATCCACTCGCAGCGATTCGCTGCTGGCCGCGGCTGCCACCGGGTCGGGCCTGACCCGTGAGCAGATCATCGCCAACGCTGCCGTGCTGCTGTTCGGAGGAATCGAGACGACCGAGGGGATGATCGCAGGGGTGCTGCTGCACCTACTGGAGCGCCCCGACGCGCTGAGCCAAATCCGCCTCGAGCCGCCGCTGCTGAACACGGCCATCGAGGAATCGCTGCGGCTCGAGCCGGCAGCGGCCGTGGTCGACCGTTACGCCACTCGCCCGGTGCGGCTCGGCGGGGCCGAGATCGCCGCCGGCGAGCTCGTCCGCATCTCCATCACCGCCGCCAATCGGGACCCGGCGGTGTTCGTCGACCCCGATCGCTTCGATCTGACCCGTGACGAGGCCCGCCGTCACCTGGCCTTTGCCCAGGGACCTCACGTGTGCGTCGGGATCCACCTCGCGCGGCTGGAGACGCGCATCGGGATCGCCATGCTGCTCCAGCAGCTGCCTGACCTGCACCTGGATCCCGCGCGCCACGCGCGCACTCGCGGGTTGGTGTTCCGCAAGCCACCGGAGCTGCACGCGCTCTGGAGCTGAGGCCGGAGCCCCGGCGCATGCGCGATGATCTCTGCGCCCGCCACCGTCCACGGCGGGCGTCCCGCCTCCGCGCTCGCGGAGCCGCCGCGCTCCTGCGACTCGCCCGCCTTCCACAGCGCAAGTTCCACCGACCAAGGAGAAGCTCCGATGGCGCTCAACCGACACGGCAGCCAGACTCGCCGTCACCGTCCACTCGCGGCACCGGTTCACCATCCCGAATCGATGGCCGAGATGCCGACCCATAGCCTGGCCCAATCGGGGCTGGGGGCCGACACCGCCTATGAGCTGATCTCCAGCGAGCTGCTGCTCGACGGGCAAGCGCGGCTGAACCTGGCGACGTTCGTGACGACGTGGATGCCCTCCACCGCCGCCAAGCTGATGGCCGAGACCGCGGACAAGAACATGATCGACAAGGACGAGTATCCGCAGACGGCGGCGATCGAGGCCCGCTGCGTCAACATCATCGCCGAGCTGTGGAACGCGCCGGAGCAGGCGCAAGCCACCGGCTGCTCGACCACCGGCTCCAGCGAAGCCGCGATGCTGGCCGGAATGGCCATGAAGTGGCGTTGGCGCCAGCGCCGACAGGAAGCGAAGGAGTCGGCTGATCGCCCGAACCTGGTGATGGGCGCCAATGTCCAGGTGTGCTGGGAGAAGTTCTGCCGCTACTGGGATGTCGAGCCCCGGATGGTGCCGATGGAGGGCAACCGCTTTCATCTCGGCCCCGACGAGGCGGTAGAGCGATGCGACGAGAACACGATCGGCGTGGTCGCGATCCTCGGCTCGACGTTCGATGGCAGCTATGAGCCGGTCAGAGAGATCGCCGCCGCACTGGATCAGCTCCACGAGGAGCGCGGGCTTGACGTACCCGTCCACGTCGATGCGGCCTCGGGCGGGTTCGTGGCGCCGTTCCTGGCTGCGGAGCTCGAGTGGGACTTCCGGCTGCCGCGCGTGCAGTCGATCAATGCCTCCGGGCACAAGTACGGGCTGGTCTACCCGGGAGTCGGCTGGGCGATCTGGCGAGATCAGGCGGCGCTGCCGCAGGAGCTGATCTTCAACGTCAACTACCTAGGCGGCAACATGCCGACCTTCGCGCTGAACTTCTCGCGCCCCGGGAGCGAGGTGATCGCGCAGTACTTCATGTTCACGAGCCTGGGACGCGAGGGGTACCGACGGGTGATGCAGAACGCACAGGACGTGGCCCACCAGCTGTCGGGTGCGGTCGCCGAGATGGCGCCCTACAACCTGCTCAGCGACGGGAGCGAGCTGCCGGTGTTCGCGTTCGCGCTCAATCCTGAGATCGAGAACTACACCGTGTTCGACGTCTCCGATCGCCTGCGCCAGCGCGGCTGGTTGGTGCCCGCATATACGTTCCCGGAGAACCGGCAGGATCTGAGCGTGCTGCGAATCGTCGTGCGAGCGGGAATGAACCACGAGATGGCCGACATGTTGCTCGAACACCTCGCCGAGCAGACCGACTTCCTCCAGTCGCTCCAGGGACCGCTTCCCGCCCAGCGGCCGGAGGTGCGCGAAGCATTCAGGCACTGATCAAGCGTTAGCGTGCTCCCGGTCGATGCCCACGCGGTAGCCGGCCACCCCGACCAGCCGCTAGAGCCGATCGAGCGCCGGCAACCCGTCGATGCTGTGGGCGTTCTTCTCGCGCTGGTAGTCGACCAGCGCGTCGGCGCCGCCGACCCGGACCTTCTTCGCCGCCCACGCATCCTGATGGGGCCGCACCCCCTCCAGGCGCATCAGCGGCACCCCGTATCCACACGAGTCGGCGATCCGATCGACCTCCACGCGCACGACCGCACGCCGCGCCTGGGGCACCTGTGGCTCGATGAAGGCGCACCCGGTGACCAGCTCCTCGAACCCCGGCTCGTCGGCTGTGAGCACCGTCCCGCGTCCGTGCAGGCGAAGTATCCGCGGTGGTCCCCGGAAGGCGCAGAGCATGATCACGATGCGTCCGTTCTCACGCAGGTGCGCGATCGTCTCCGCGCCGCTGCCGACCAGATCCAGGTATGCGACCGTGCGCGGATCGAGCACCCGCAGGGTATCGATCGGGCCCTTGGGCGAGACGTTGACGTGTCCGTCGCCGGCCAGGGGAGCGGTACCGACGAAGAACAGCGCCTGGGCTTCGATCCAGCCTTGCAGGTGATCATCGATCTGCGGGAACACCTTGGCCACTGGAAGGCCAGATTAGACCACTGAGCTCGGTCCCAGCCCGTTCCAGCTCCGCCGGGGTGCCGGCCTCGATCACTGCCTCCAGGTCGAGGATTCGCTGGCCAAAGCGGTCGAGCTGGCCGGACCCGACCACGGCGTAGCAGGGAACCCCCGACTGGCGCGCCCGGGTCGCCACCTCGGACACGGCCTTGCCCGCGAGGCTCTGCCTGTCCAGCCGCCCTTCGCCGGTGACCACCGCCCGGGCCGCTCGCATGCGCGCGTCGAAGCCGACGGCGTCCAGCACGAACGCCGCCCCGGGGACGAGCTCGGCCGCGAACGCCGCCCACAACCCTCCCGCCAGTCCGCCGGCTGCGCCGGACATCGGCACGCCCCGCGGATCCCGCTCGAGGCGCCGTGCCAGCGCGCCCAGCCGCGCCGTTAGATTGCGCACCTCTTGGGCGTCAGCTCCCTTCTGCGGCGCGAACACCCGCGCTGCGTCCTCGAACGGCGTGCGCACGTCACACAGCACCACCAGCTTCGCCCGGCCCAGACCGCCACCGGCGCGGATCGCCCGGATTGCGCCGGCGCCACCGTCAGTGGTGGCGCTGCCGCCGACCGCGACGTGTACGACCTCAGCCCCCGCCCGCACCGCAGCCACGATCAGCTCTCCGGTCCCGAACGTGGTCGCGGCCACCGGGTCACGCTCGGCTCCAGTCACCAGCGCGAGACCGCTCGCCGCCGCGACCTCGACCACCGCCGCCGGGGGTCGACCGCGCTGCGCCGAGATCAGCCCAAGCCGAGCTTGCACCGGGCGACCAAGTGGATCGCCGACCACCGCACTGAGCTCCTGCGCTCCCAGCGCCGGGCCGAGCGCCGCCAGCGTGCCCTCGCCGCCGTCGGCGATCGGACACAGATCGACCTCGGCTCCGCCTGCCCTCAGGCCGGCCGCCAGTGCCCGGGCGACGTCGCCCGAGCTGAGCGTGCCCTTGAACGAATCCGGGGCCACGACCACAGTCCTGGGAGCGGCGGTGACGGGCGGCACGGGGCCAGTATCGCGCGCGGGCGCTCATCGCCAGGAGGCGCCGGGGCTGGGCGATGTCCCCGTGGCCGCCACATTTTCGCAAGCTGCGCAGTGAGCCCAAGCGCGTGCAGCGACCCGGGGCCAACCCGGATGATCTCGGGTTAACCCTGCATCTGCTGAAGGCGACAGTCCCGCGGGGGCTTGTCCTCGCGCCAGCGGAGAATCTTTGTACCGTGGCGGATACGACCGCCGCTGGCGTGGTCGAAGGTGACCTCGACCACGAGCTCTGGCCGCAGGTCGATCCACTCCAGCTCCTTCTCGTTCTTCCAGCGGCTGGGATCCCCGTGCCCTCGCCGGCCGGTCTCGTAGTCCGCCAGCCGCCCCACCAGTGCACGCTTCTCGGCGGCTCTCAGCCCCGAGGAGTGACCGACGATGTGCAGTGTCCCGGCGTCGTCATAGAGACCGAGGATCAGCGAGCCGACGGTGTCGGGCTCCTTGCCGGGGCGATATCCGGCGACGACGGCATCGATCGTCCGCACGCGCTTGACCTTGACCATCCCGGCCCGCTGTCCGGGACGGTAGGGAGCGCGTCGATCCTTGGCCACGACGCCCTCGCCGCGCAGCAGCCACGGCTCGGCCTGGGTCGGATCTTCGGTCAGCGGCGTGACTCTGACCGGCTTGTCGGCCAGCGCTTCCAGTGCAGCCCGGCGCTGCTTCAGCGGGAGCTCCAGCAGCACCTCGTCCTCGCGCGCCAGCAGGTCGAAGGCGACGTAGCGCGAGGGGGTCTGCTCGGCCAGCAACTCGATCCGGCTGGCAGCCGGATGGATCCGCTGCTGGAGCGCGTCGAAGTCCTGCTCCTCATGGCTGCTGCCGTCGATCACGATCTCCCCGTCGAGGATGTAGCGGCCGGGGGCGAACGACAGTTCCGGGAAGTAGCGGGACAGCGGCTTGCCTGAGCGGGACTGGATCGTGCACTGGTCGCCGTCTACGAACACGATGGCCCGGAAGCCGTCGTACTTGGGCTCGTAGACCCAGTCCTCTCCGATCGGGAGGTCCGGTCTGGAGCGCGCCAGCTGAGGCTCGAGCGGCGGGTTCAGTGGCAGCGTCATCCCACCGACGATCCTAGACCGCGGGCCGAGGCGGCGCAGCTGGAGCCCGTCGCTAGGATCAACCGATGCCGGCAGATCAGGCCACAGCCGCCGAGGAGGAGTACCTGCAGTCGCTCTACTGGCTGCTGGAGGCCGGCCTGCCGATGACCGGCGCCAACCTGTCGCGAGCCATGCAGCTCTCAGCCCCGACCGTGCACGAGATGCTGGGGCGACTGCAGCGCGACGGGTACATCGTCCGCGATGCTGACCGGGCGATCGACTTCACGCCCTCCGGCCGCGAGCACGCGCAACGGATCGTCAGCCGCCACCGGATGATCGAGCGCTTCCTCACCGACGTCGTCGGGGTTCCGTGGGACGACGTGCACGAAGAGGCCGAGCATCTGGAGCACGCGATGACTCCCCGGTTTGAGGCCTACGTGCGCTCGGCGGTGGGCGATGCCCGTACGTGTCCGCACGGTCACCCGATCAAGGTCGGAGAGCGGATCGTCGGGGTCCCGCTGGCCGACTGCCAGCCGGGCGCCCAGGTGCGCATCCTCCGGCTGGAGAACGAGGCCGAGGATCTGTTGCACTACCTGAAGACGGCTGGGATCGAGCCCGGGCTGAGCGGCGAGATCCTCTCCAGCGACGCCGAGCTGGTGACGATGGCCACCCAGCACGGAAGCTCGACCGTCACCGCCAGCGTCGCCGAGACGGTCTCGGTGCTGGCCGATCCGTCCCCACCGGCGCGCACCGCGCTGCCCGAGCAGCTGGTCCTCGGCCGCGAGCGCTACGGCCGCTGAGCACCGCCGCCAGCCAAGCCGCTGATCTCCTCAGGCCGCATCGGCGCTCGCGCCGGAGGAGATCTCCTCGTAGGCCTGCGCCAGGCGACGCACGCCCTCTTCGATCTCGTCGGGGGTTACTCCTGAGTAGGCCAGGCGCAGGCTGGACTCCGCGCCATCGAGGACGAAGTCTGAGCCCTTGACGAATTGGACGTTTCGCTCGGCGGCCGCGGTGAGGAGGGCGGCCACGTCGGTGCCGCGTGGCAGGTCCACCCAGAGGAAATAGCCTCCCTGCGGCGCGATGAAGCGAGCGTCCGGAAGCTCCCGGGCAAGCCCCTCGCACAGCGTCCGCGCGCGCTCCTGGAGCGCAACCTTGACGGTCTCGATCGAGCGCTCGAGCGCGCCCGAGCGGCAGAACTGGAAGACGATCGCCTGCGAGACCATGCTCGGCGAGATGTAGGCGCCGGTGGCGAGCTTGGCGATCTTGGCGATCAGCTCGGCGGGCCCGACCAGATACCCGACCCGGATCCCGGGGCAGACGGTCTTGGAGAAGGAGGAGGCGTAGACCACGCACTCGCCTCCAGTTGAAAGCATCGTCGCCAGCGGGCGCCCATCGAAGCGCAACTCGACGTAGGGATCGTCCTCAAAGATCATGAATTGGTGAGCGTCCGCGAGCTCGATCAGGCGCTGGCGCTTATCGGCCGACAGGGTGTAGCCAGCCGGGTTCTGGAAGTTGGGAATGACGTGGGCGAGCTTCGGCTTGGCTCCGGCCGCCAGCACACGCTGCAGGGCGGAGACGTCGAGCCCGTCTGATTCCAGCTCCACCGCGCGCACGTCGGCACCGCGCTGGCGCAGGGACAGCAGCGTACGGTCGTAGGTCGGCTGCTCAACGATCACCGTGTCCCCCTCGCCCACCAGCGCGTCGAACATGAACGCATCGGCCTGCATCGAGCCATTGGTGACGATCACTTGCTCGGGGTCCACCCTATGGCGCTCGGCGATCCACTGGCGCAGCGGGAGATAGCCGACCGAGGTGCCGTAGGCGGTGGCGCCGGCCGGGTCGCCGGCAAACGCGGCGGCCGCCGCCGCCCTGAGCCCGTCGACGTCGACGATGTCCAACGATGGTGCCCCGCGCGCGAAGGAGATCGATTGGGCCACGATCTGAAGACTACGCGCTCGGCACGGCCAGCTGCAGCTCGAGCAGCGCCCGGTTCTCACCCTCGTATCCGCGCACGATGACCTCGCGCACCGACTCCAGCCGCAAGAGCTCCGCGACGAACCGTTGCACGGCTTCGGTGCTGGCGAACGGGCCCGCCGAGAGCGCCACTTCGAGCGGCGGTGCCATGTCCTCCTGAGACAGCCGACGCAGCGTCACCCCGTAGGCCTCGATCAGCTCCCGCATCGCCCCCAACACCTGATCGTGCATCTGCGCCAGTGCCGCCAGATCGCCAAGTGGCTGGTCCTCCCGGAGGTCGCGGCGCCGCCGGGAGCGCTGCAACAGCGCCGCCAGCGGGCCCGATCGACCGCGCTGCTCAGGGTGATCCTCGGCGGGAGCCGCGGGGGGCTCCGTGTCATCCACGAATCGGCTAGCGACGTCGTCCGAGAGGGTCAGGTCATCGGCGGATCGGCTCGTGTCGCCGGCCGGGCGGCCCAGGTCGCCGGTCGTGCCGCTGACGTCATCCAACCGAGGGCTCGGGTCCCCGGCCGGAGGAGTCGCCTCGTCGCCCGGGGGGGTCGGATCCTCCACCCGAAGGTCCGGCTCGTCGCTTGGCGGAATCGCCTCGGGAGCGGAGGGACCGGCAACATCGACACTGGGTGGGGGTCCGCGAGGCGGCGGAACCGGATCGATGGCCGCGGGTGGCGAAGGCTCACGCTCTGGAACCAGGTCAGCCTGAATTTCACGCAACCGGCGGTCGATCTCCGCCAGGCGCGCGTCAAGCTCAGACTGCCCTGGGCTCGGCTGCGGCATCAGGAATCGTCGAGGCTAGCGCTCTTCTCGGACCGACCCCTTGACGATCAGGGCCAATGATGGCCGATCAGCTCCGCGCGTTCTGGGCGCGAGCCGGGCGCTCTCGGCGCGAGCCGGGCGCTCTGGCCGCGGCTCCGGGCGCTCTGGGCACGGCTCCGCGGGTTCAGGCGCGCCTCCGTGGATTCAGGCGTGGCTCGAGGCCGAGCCCACGGCCCCCAGCAGTGACACCGCCACCTCGGCCACCTGGGTGGGCGTGCGCCCAACCCGGACCCCCTTGCTCTCGAGCGCCTGCGCCTTGGCGACCGCGGTACCCCGGGAACCGGACACGATCGCCCCGGCATGCCCCATCGTCTTGCCCGGGGGCGCGGTGAAGCCGGCGATGTAGGCCACCACCGGCTTGGAGACCTGGGCCTCGATGAACTCCGCGGCCCGCTCCTCGGCGTCGCCGCCGATCTCACCGCACATCACGATCAGCTCGGTCTCAGGGTCCTGCTCGAACATGCCGATCACGTCGATGAAGTCGGTCCCGGGCACCGGATCCCCGCCGATCCCGACGATCGTCGAGTTGCCGAAGCCACTCTGGGCCAGCACGTTGCCGATCTGGTAGGTCAAGGTGCCCGAGCGGGAGACGACGCCGACATTACCCTGCTTAAGAGGAAGCGGGGATGATCCCGACGTTGGCCTTGCCCGGCGACAAGATTCCCGGACAGTTGGGGCCGACCAGCCGGGAACGCCCGTTCTTGCCAAGCGCGTTGTACACGCGCAGCTCGTCGTGGGCGGGAATGCCTTCGGTGATGGTGACGATCAGTTCGATCCCGGCATCCTCGGCCTCGAGGATCGAGTCGGCGGCGAAGCGCGGCGGGACGAAGACCATCGCGGTGTTGGCGCCGGTCCGGTCGACGGCGTCGTGGAAGGTGTTGAAGACGGGGATGCCCTCCACGTTCTGGCCCCCCTTACCGGGCGTGACCCCGCCCACGACCTGGGTACCGTACTCCCGGTTGCGCAGCGAATGGAACGTGCCTTCACGGCCGGTGATCCCGGACACGCACAGTCTGGTCCCGCCGCCGACGAGGATGCTCATCCGGCCGCGCCCGCCAGCTCGACCACCTTCTTGGCCGCGCCGTCCATCGTCGCCTCCGCGTGGACGCCCCGCAGGTTGGCCTCGGCGAGCAAGCGGCGACCCTCCTGATCGTTGGTCCCGTCCAGGCGAACCACGAACGGCACCGTCGGGTTGATTTGGGCAAACGCCTCGATCAGCCCCTTGGCCACCTCGTCGCAGCGGGTGATGCCCCCGAAGATGTTGAACAGCACCGCCTTGACCTTCTCGTCGGAGAGGATCACCTCGACCGCACTGGTGATCGCCTCGGCCTTCGATCCGCCGCCGGCATCGAGGAAGTTCGCGGGCTTGCCCCCGGCCTGGTCCACGACGTCGAGCGTCGACATCACCAGTCCGGCGCCGTTGCCGAGGATGCCGATATCGCCGTCCAGCTTGACATAGGTCAGCCCTCGCTCCTTGGCCATCCGCTCCTGGGGATCCTCCTGCGAGAGGTCACGCAGGCCAGCGTTGTCGGGATGGCGGTAGAGCGCGTTGTCGTCCAGCGTCACCTTGGCGTCGAGGGCCTTGACCTGACGTGCGCTGCCTGCGTCGGAACTGCCCGGCGTGATGATCATCGGGTTGACCTCGACCAGCGTGGCGTCCTCGACGATGAACGTGTCGTAGAGCTTGGCCAGCATCGCCCCCACAGGGCGAACGACGTCCTCGTCCACGCCCGCCTGGAAGGCCAGCCGGCGCCCGTGGAAGTCCTGGAAGCCCAGCAGCGGGTCGACGTGCAGCCGCGCGATCGCGTTCGGGTCCTCGTCGGCCACGGCCTCGATGTCCATCCCACCCTTGGTGGAGAGCATCACCAGCGGAGCTTTGGCCGAGCGATCGAAGATCACCGACGCGTAGTACTCCGCGGCGATCTGCGAGGCACCCTCGATCCACAGTTCGTGTACGGTGAGCCCGCGGATATCCATCCCCAGGATCGCCTCGGCGTGTTGGCGGGCCTCGGGACCATCCTGGGCGACCTTGATGCCGCCAGCTTTGCCGCGGCCGCCGATCTGCACCTGGGCCTTCACCACGCAGGGATAGCCGATGTCGTCGGCAGCGGCCACCGCCTCCTCCACCGTGGTAGCGGGCCGGCCGTCGGGGACGGGAACGCCATGGCGCGCGAACAGCTGCTTGCCCTGATATTCGAGCAGATCCATCGGGGGGAGGACTCTACTTAAAGTGCCGCCGTGGCATCATGCCCGCGCCATGGCGATCCCAAAGCAAATCTCGTTTGTCACCTTCGACGTCTACGGGACCCTGATCGACTGGGAGACCGGGGCCTATGAGGCCTTCCGGCGCGAGGCCGAGCGCGACGGCTTCACGATCGAGCGGGATGAGCTTATCCCGCTCTTCCACGAGGTCCAGCAGAAGATCCAAGCCGGCTCCTACGAGCTCTACGCCGAGGTGCTGCGGCGCACCGCGGTCGAGATCGCCAGGACGCTCGGGTGGCCGCTGGAGCCCTCCCGCTCAGGCTTCCTGCCTGACTCGGTACAGCGTTGGACTCCGTTCAAGGAGACCAGTCCGGTGCTGGCGAGGATCGCCAAGAAGCACAAGATCGGGCTGATCTCGAACATCGACGACAAGCTGCTCGGCCAGACGCGCCGCCACATTCCGCTTGATTTCGATCTCGTCGTCACCGCTCAGCAGGTCCGTTCCTACAAGCCGGATCCGGCTCATTTCACCGAATGCGAGCGGCGCATCGGGGGCAAGAAGGGCTGGGTGCACGTCGCTGAGAGCTACTACCACGACGTCGAGCCGTGCCTGAAGAAGAAGATCCCGGTGATCTGGGTCAACCGCTCGGGCAAGCAGCTCGAGTCCGGCCAGAAGAAGCCGGACGCCGAGGTCAAGACCCTGCGCGAGGCGTCGAAGCTGATCGGGATCAGCTGAAAGCGCTCGCGATCCACGCCGACGTGATCGTGTTCGTCAGCGCGATCTGGCAGACGACGTGCACCGCAGTCCGCGCTGGCGAGGAGGGATTCGTGATCGATTCGCCCGTGCTCCCCGAGGAGCTCGAGACCCTCCCGGAGGTGCTCGGTCAGGCGCGGTTTCCGGTTTCCGGGCTGCTCTGCACCCACGCCGATTGGGACCACCTGCTGGCGAGAACGGTGCTGGCCGAGATCCCCTTCGGCTGTGGTGAGCCAACCGCCGCGCGGTTGGCCGCCGAACCGGGAGCCGCACAGCGGGCGCTGAAGGCCTTCGACGACGAGCACTACGTAGCTGGCCGGCCACCGTTGCGGCTCACGGGCATCCAGGAGCTGCCGCTGCCCGGCCGGCTTACCCTCGGTTCGGACGAGCGCGAGCAGGAGCTGGAGCTCCATCCCGCCGCGGGACACACCGCCGACGGAACCGCCTACTGGATCCCGTGGGCGGCCTCGCTCGCCTGCGGCGACTACCTCTCCCCGGTGGAGATTCCGATGCTCTCCGCGGGGGGCTCGCTCGAGATGTATCTGGAGACGCTGGGGCGGCTGGAGACGCTGCTGGCGCGGGCACAGACCATGATCCCTGGCCACGGGATCCCGCTGGAGCGCGGGGATGCGCTCCGGGTGCTGGCGGAGGATCGGACCTATCTGATCGCGCTGAAGCGAGACGGCGCCGGCGCTTCGTTGCCCCCCGGGCGGCGCGGCCCGGCGCAACGACAGATCCACGAGCGCAACGTGCGGACAGCGGCAGCGGGCGCCGACTAGGCCTAACCCTCGGAGTTGATCACCGCCAGCGTGTCCCCGCTGGCCACCGACGCCCCGACGGCGATCGGTAGGTCCTTGACCGTTCCGCCTTTGTGGGCGGTGATCTCGTTCTCCATCTTCATCGCCTCGATCACGCAAACCAGCGCCCCCTCCGCGACACTCGCGCCAGCCTCCACTGCAACCTTGAGCACCGTGCCCTGGAGCGGCGAGGCCAGCGTGTCGCCGCCGCTGCCGCCGGCGCTGGAGGAGCGCTCCCGCCGGGGTGGCTTGCGCGCGGCGCCGCCGGTCGGCCCGGCGCCGTTGACCCCGCCGCCGCCCGCAAACGCCGCCCCGATCACCTTGACCTCGAAGCGCTTGCCCGAGACCTCGACGGTGTAGTCCTGCTGGACCTTGGGCTCCTCCTCGGCTTCGGAAGCCCGGGCCTCAGGGGGCGGAACAGCCAGCTCCTTCAGCCACTGGCGATCCTCGATCAGGTCCCGGCAGGTCTGGGCAGCGGCCCACTGTGGCGTCTGGAGGATGGCCTCGTGGAAGGGGAGCAGCGTCTTCAACCCCCCGATCTCGTACTCGCGCAGCGCCCGCACCATCCGCCGCGTCGCCTGCTCGCGGTCCACATCCCAGACGATCAGCTTCGCCACCATCGGGTCGTACATTGGTGAGATCTCAGAGCCGGAAGCGACGCCCGAGTCGACGCGCACGCCGGGCCCAGCCGGCTCGCGGTAATTGGTGATCGTCCCGGGCGCGGGGGCGAAGTTCTTGGCCGCGTCCTCGGCGTTGATCCGGCACTCGATCGCGTGACCTCGGATCTCAAGCTGCTCCTGGGTGATCGACAGCGGCTCACCCGCCGCGACCCGGATCCCTTCCTTGACGATGTCGATGCCGGTGACCATCTCGGTCACGCAATGCTCGACCTGGACGCGGGTGTTCATCTCCAGGAAGAAGTACTCGCCATCCTGGAGCAGTCCCTCGATCGTCCCCGCGCCGGTGTACTTGACGGCCGCGGCGGCCTCGGTGGCGATCTTTCCGATCCGCGCCCGGAGATCCTCGTCCACCGCGGGAGCAGGCGCCTCCTCGATCAGCTTCTGGTGGCGGCGCTGCAGTGAGCAGTCCCGCTCGCCCAGGTGGATCACGTTGCCGTGCGTGTCGGCCAGCACCTGAACCTCCACGTGCCGGGGGTCGGGCAGGTAACGCTCCAGGTACACGGTCGGGTCCGAGAAGAACTTCTCGCCCTCGCGCGCGGCCCCCTCGAAGGCATCCTTCAGCTTGTCGTGGCTGAGCGCGACCCGGAACCCTTTTCCACCGCCGCCGCCGGCGGCCTTGACCGCCACCGGATAGCCGATCGTCTCCTCGATCACCTGGTGGGCATCCTCGAGCGTCTGCACTGGCTCGGTGGTACCGGGAACGATCGGCACCTTGGCCTTGGCCATCAATTCCCGCGCGCGCGTCTTTGACCCCATCGCCTCAATCGCCGATGCCGGCGGACCGATGAATGTGACCCCGTGATCCTCCAGTGCTTTGGCGAACGCGCTGTTCTCGGCCAGGAACCCGTACCCGGGATGCACGGCTTGCGCGCCGGAGCGCTCGACGGCGTCGAGCAGCTTCTCGATGGACAGATAGCTTTCGCTTGCCGGCCCGGGACCCAGAAGGTAGGCCTCGCCTGCTCGTTCCACGTGGGGTGCATCGCGGTCGAGCTCGGAGTACACGGCGACCGTTTGCACGCCGAGCTCCTCACAGGCGCGGATAATGCGGATCGCGATCTCGCCGCGGTTGGCGATCAGGATCTTGGAGAACATCCGCAGCGAGACTTTACCTGCGAGGCAGCCGGCGAGCCGTCCGGTCGTGCTGCCCGCTCAGGCCCCTGACGCCGCGGCGGCTCGGGACCCACCGGAGGGGTGACGCCCCCGCGCGGCGAGCACGAGTGACCGGACATCGACGAGGTCTAGATCCCGCCTACTGATTCGGCATAGGCCGGCTCCGGCACCAACTGCGGGCGCTCGCCGCGTGGGCCGCCGGCGATCCCAGCTGAGACCCGGCGGGTCTCCCAGCGGCGCGCCCCCCGGCGGACCGCCACCACCACCACCGCTGTGTACAGCCACCCGAGGAGGATGTCGAAGACGTAGTGCTCAGCGCCGAGGACGAGTGAGAACGCCATCCCCAGCGGGTACAGCGCCACCAGCGGCCGCAGCCACTTGTGCTTGCGCGGCCACACCGTGATCGCGATCAGCAGCGAGAAGCCGGCGTGCAGCGACGGGACAGCGGCGACATCGTTGGCGTACTTGTAGCCATGCTCGACCAACGACCCCGCCGAGTGCAGCCCGAGGCTACGCCACACCAGCGGAACGATCCGGACGGTCGGCGAGAGCAGGTGGGCCTGGCTGGCCATCCACGGCGGCGCCGCGGGGAACAGGGCATAGGTGATCAGCCCGACTACCGACAGTGCCGCCACGAGCACAGCGAAGTTCCGGAACCGCTGGCGGTCAAGCTTCCACAGGACCGCCGCCAGCAGCGGCGTGGCCAGGAAGTGCGTCAGGTAGACGCACCAGAAGATGACGTCATACCAGACGACGTGGCCGTGCCAGAGCCAGTGCTGAAGCGTCACCGTGGGCACGCTGCCACCGAACAGCCATCGATCGACTTGCAGCTGGGGAAGATAGTGCACACCGAACAGGTGGCCGGCGCTGCCACGCAGGGAGTCATAGGCGATCAGGATCACGATGAACGGCAGCCAGTCGCCTACCGCTCCGCGCGCAAACCCCCGCAGATCCGACAGCGAGCAGCTCAACAAACCGAGGAGGAGCCACACTGCGACCAGGTCCCGCTGATAGGGGACACCGAAGATCATCACCAGGGTAAGCGTGGCCAGCACGAACACGGCGGGACCGACCGCCGCCGGGAGGCGGCGCAGGCGCGTATGGGTGAGGGCCGACACGAAGGGACAAATATAAGGGCCGCCCCGACGGCTGCTGGGCGGGAAAACGGACTGCTAACGGGCTGCCAACACCAAGCCGGCGGCCACGGTGTCGTTGCTCGTCTCATCGATCAGGATGAAGCTGCCGGTGGTTCGGTTGCGCACGTACGGATCGACCATCAGGGGCGCGCTGCAGCGCAGCCGGACCCGGGCGATGTCGTTGAGCCCCACCGCGGAGGCGGCCTCATGGGCGAGCGTGTTGACGTCGACGCGATACTCGAGCTCGTCGAGCACCGCACGCGCGGAGCGGGTCGTGTGCTTGATCGCGTAGCGGCCCCCCGGAACCAGCGGGGCCTCAGCCATCCAGCAGATCATCGCTTCGATCTCTCGGGTCGGGGCAGGCGCGTCGTCGACGTCGACGACCATGTCGCCACGGGAAATGTCGACATCGTCCTTGAACCGCAGCGCGACCGACATCGTCGGGAACGCCGATTTCAGCTCGCCGTCATAGGTGTCGATCGCCGCGATCCGGGTGCGGCGCCCACTCGGCAGAACCATCACCTCGTCCCCTGGCGCCAGAACCCCGCTGGCGATCTGACCGGCGTACCCACGGTAGTCGTGATGCTCCTCGCTGATCGGGCGGATCACCCACTGCACGGGAAAGCGGACGTCGGTGAGGTTACGGTCGGAGGCGATCACCACGTGCTCCAGGTGGTAGAGCAGCGGCGCTCCGCCGTACCAGGACATCGACTCGGAACGGTCGACAACGTTATCCCCGTGCAGCGCCGAGATTGGGATGAAGGTGATGTCGGGGATCTCCAGCCGCGCTGCCCAATCGGTCATTTCGTCGACGATGCGGTAGAACACCGCCTCGTCGTAGTCGACCAGATCCATCTTGTTCACGCACACCGCCAGGTGGGGGATGCGCAGCAACGAGGTGATGAACGTGTGTCGGCGGGTCTGCTCGCTGACCCCCTTGCGCGCGTCGACCAGTACCAGTGACAGGTCGGCGGTTGAGGACCCGGTGACCATGTTGCGGGTGTACTGCTCGTGGCCGGGAGTGTCGGCGATGATGAACTTGCGTCGCGGCGTGGAGAAGTAGCGGTAGGCGACATCGATGGTTATTCCCTGCTCGCGCTCGGCGCGCAGACCGTCGGTGAGCAGCGCGAGGTTGACGTAGCCGTCCCCGCGCCGCTGTGAGGTCGCACGCACATGCTCGAGCTGATCCTCGAAGATCGACTTGGAGTCGTGCAGGAGCCGTCCGATCAGCGTCGACTTGCCGTCATCCACGGATCCCGAGGTGGCGATCCGCAGCAGCTCACTGGCGCGCGTACCGACAATGTGTCCGTTGGTGGCCGCGCCCGGCATCGGCCCTAGAAGTACCCCTCGCGCTTGCGATCCTCCATCGCCGCCTCAGTTATCCGGTCATCGGCCCGGGTCTCGCCGCGCTCGGTGATGCGACTGGCGGCAATCTCGCTCACCACCTCGGGCAAGGTCTGGGCTTGGGAGCGGACCGCCCCGGTGCAGGTCATGTCGCCCACGGTGCGGTAGCGAACCGACTCCTGGAAGGCCTCCTCGCCGTTGATCAGCTCGACGTGCGAGTTCAGCGCATACAGCATCCCGTCCCGGCGAAACACCTCCCGGGTGTGGGCAAAGTAGATCGGCGGAACCTCGAGCTGCTCGTGGTCGATGTACTGCCAGACGTCGAGCTCGGTCCAGTTGGAGATCGGGAACACGCGGACGTGCTCGCCCTTGCGGATCCGCCCGTTGTAGAGCGACCAAAGCTCGGGCCGCTGCGCCTTGGGATCCCACTGGCCGAAGTCGTCACGGAACGAGAACACGCGCTCCTTGGCCCGGGCCCGCTCCTCGTCACGACGCGCCCCGCCGTAGGCCGCGTCGAAACCCTGCTCCTCGATCGCGTCGAGCAGGGTGGTCGTCTGCAGGCGGTTGCGGGAGGCCCGTGGGCCTGCCTCCTCCACCACTCTGCCCGCGTCGATCGTCTCTTGCACACTGGCGACGATCAGCCGCTCGTCCAGCTGCGCGATGATCCGATCGCGGAACTCGATCACCTCGGGGAAGTTGTGGCCGGTGTCGACGTGCATGATCGGGAACGGGAACCGCGCCGGCCGGAAGGCCTTCTCGGCCAGGCGAAGCAGCACGATCGAGTCCTTGCCCCCGCTGAACAGCAGCACCGGTCGCTCGAACTGGGCGGCGACCTCACGGAAGATGTGGATCGACTCCGCCTCCAGCGTCTCCAGATGCGAGAGCTCGTAGCCGACGGGATTCATCTCACGTGGATCCCGCACTCGGTCTTGTCCTGGCCAATCCAGCGACCCTCGCGACCCTCTCCTGGCTGCGTGCATGGCTGACAGCCGATCGAGGAGTAGCCGTGGTCGTGGAGTGGGTGGTAGGGCAGCTCGTGCTTGAAGATGTAGCCCCAGAGGTCCTTCTCGGTCCAGTCGGCGAGCGGGTTGACCTTCCAGATCCCCCGGCGCTGGTCACGCTGTACCTTGGGCGACGCGGCACGCGTCGGCGCCTGCTCACGGCGGATGCCGGTGATCCAGGCGTCCACGTCGGCGAGCCCGCGCTCCAGCGCGTCGACCTTGGCCGCACCGCAGCAGCGGGAGACAGTCCACGGCTCGCCGGGACTGCGCGCATCTATGACCTCCATCTGCACGCCGAACCGATCCTCGAACCGCTTCCAGGTATGAGCCGTCTCCGCAAACAGGACGCCGGTGTCGATGGTGAAGATCCGCGCCTCGGGTTCGATCTCGGTGAGCATGTGGACGAGCACCGACTCCTCCTTCTGGAACGAGCAGGCCATCGTCAGCCGCGGATGGAACTGCTCCACGGCGTAGACCAGGACTTCCTGGGCCGAGGCTTGCTCGAGGTCGGGAACCGTGGTGCTCATGGTGACGAAGAGGCTAGACGGCGCACTCGCCCTCGCCCCGGATGACCTCGAAGGGCGCATTCTTGGTCCAGTCGATGAACATGCTCATGTTCTCCAGGCTGAACTGCGCCGGCATCGCCAGGTCCTTGACCCTGGCCTCGAACTCCTGGGTGCCAACCCGTTGGACAAACGCGTTGAACGCCTCACCCTCGCTACGTTCGGACTCGTAGAAGCGAACCCAGCGCTCGACGGCATCGGGCACGCGCTTGGCCGGCAAGCGCGCCTTCAGCCGCTGTCCGTACTGGACCTCGCCGCGTTCATAGGTCCCCCCGACGTGGGGGATGTAGGCGGGAATCGTGTGCGCGCCGACCTTGATCGAGGCGCCGTAGAAGCCGATGTTGGCGATGTGATGTTGGCCGCACCCGTTCGGGCAGCCACTCATCTTGATGTGGATCCGTCGCGTGAGCTCGTCATCGAGCTGCATCTGAACCAGGCGTTCCTGAACGGCCTGGTTGAGGCCCATCGAGCTGGTGATCCCCAGCTTGCAGGAATCGGTGCCGGGGCAGCTGACCACGTCGGTGATCTCGTCGGCCCCGGCGTCGCCGAGCTCCAGCTCGGTCAACCGCTGCCACACCTCATATAGGGACTCATCACGCACCCACCGCAGGACCAGGTTCTGGTGCACGGTGGTGCGGGCGTAGCCGCCGCTGTACTCGCGCATGATCTGACCTAGCCCCCGCAGCTGTTCAGGAGTGAGGTCGCCGCGGCGGACCTTGACCTCGACGGTGGAGAACCCGGCCTGGCGCTGCGCGAGGACGTTGGTGGAGACGAAGCGGTCGAATTCACGCAGGTCACCATTGGCAGAGGCGTAGCTCTCGCGCTGGGCCGAGGCGTGAGCCTCCTCGTCATGGTCGTACATGATCTCCGCCAGCGAGAAGTCGCGGCCGGTCAGCCAATCGCCCTGCAGCTCTTCTTCCACCTGCTGGCGGAACTCGTCGATCCCGATCTTGTCGATCAGGACCTTGATCCGGGCGCGGGCCCGGTTGACCCGCAGCCACTCCTGGCGATCGAAGATCCGCATGCAGGCCTCGGTCACCTTCAGGTAGTCCCCGTTGTCGAGCTCCACGAACTCGTACAGCGTCGGCGCCAGCCGCGGCATGATCGAGGTGCCGCCACCGACCCGCACCTCAACCCCACGGACGCCGTCACGGATCCGCGGCAGGAACGCCATGTCGTGAATCTTGGTGATCGCGTTGTCCTCATCGGTGGCGGTGAACGCGGTCTTGACCTTGCGCGGCATCGCCTGGGTGGTGGGATGGCGCACGAAGTAGCGGACGTACGCGCCGGCATAGGGCGTGATGTCGAACAGCTCGCCGCTGAGCACGCCCGCGCGAGGGTCTCCGGTGACGTTGCGCATCGTATTGCCGCACCCCTCGCGGCTGGACAGACCTGCGTCCCCGAGCTCCCGAATCAGCTTGGCCGCCTCAGGCAGCGGCACATGATGCATCTGGATGTTCTGGCGCGTGGTGATGTGGCCCTTGCGCAGGGGAACGTACCGTTCGATGACGTCGGCGAACGCGTCCAACTGATCAGGGTTCACCCCCCCCAGCGGCAGCTTCACCCGGATCATCTGGACGTCAGGCTGTCGCTGGCCGTAAACGCCCTGCTTGAGGCGGAACTTGATGAAGTCGTCCTCCTGCGACTGGCCTTTCAGGTAGCGAGTTGATTCGGTGTCGAAGTCGTCGAACTCGCGCTGCAGGATGGGAATGACGTGCCCGGGGACGCTCTCGAGCAGCTCCGGATTCTCCAACGAACCGCTGCGAGGAGATTTCGTCTTGGCGTTGTCGAGCGATGCAGGCTCCATCGGTCCTTCCTGTGTCGGCCGTCGAGGAAGCAATGAATGTACCAAAAGGCAATCTGAATAAACCAGTTTCGGCCTGGTGGTGCCGGCTCCTGCCTCCAGCGAAAGGCCTGCGGCGGACCCCTGCCTGATCAGGCTGCCGCCTTCAGGCGGCGCGGCGAGTACCTGCCTGACGAAGCTCCCGCCTTCACGCAGCGGGGCGTGCGGCCAGCACCTGAGCCACCCGCACGAGCACGGACTCACGCTCCTGGGTCACCTGGCGCCAGGTAAAGCGCAGCACGATCCACCCCGCGGCGGCCAGCTCAGCGTCGCGACGCCGGTCACTCTCGAACGCCCGGCGGCCGCGGTGGAACCGGAACCCGTCGATCTCGACCGCCACCCGCTCTGCACGCCAGACGAAATCGACCACAAAGCGACCGATGCGGCAGTTGACTTCAGGCATGCGCAGCCTGCCGGCCCGGAGTACCTCCAGGAACAGCCGCTCAGCCCCCGAGCGGGTCATCATCAGCTTCGGCTCGTCGTCAACCAGCCTCCGCAGCCGAGCAACGCCGCGCTGGCCTGGATGACGCGCCAGTACCTGACGCACCTCCCTGTCGCTGAGAATCTGCCTCGCGAGGCCGGCGTCTAGCGCGCGCTGTAACTCGTCCTCGCTCAGCCGCGGCGTGAGATCGATCATGGTCCGGGCTGGCGAAGTCAGCGTCAAGCCGTCGCGCCGGCGCAGCTCTCCGGGAGCGATCGTCTCAACTCTGTGGCCGCAGATCCCGCGCCCCGAGGGCACCGCGCCCTCCACCACCGACACATGCGTACCGTCGCTCTGGGTCGGCCGCAGCTCCCAGATCGCTGCCGCCGTTCCGTGGCTCAGGAAGGAGCGCTTTCCGCAGGCCAGCAGCGCAGCCTGCTCCAGCGCCAGCGGCGGCAGCTGGCCGCAGCCCAGGGCGTAGATACCGCGCAGTACGGGGTGCAGCCGCCCGACTGCGAGGCCGTGGGCGATCGCGCTCCGGCTGAAGCCGGCCTGCAGCAGCTGCGCCCGAGTGACGATCGTGCGCTGTCGCGCCGCGATCGTGGCGATTGCATGCCCGCGCTCGGCCGCGCTCACTGCGCGCCTGCTTCGGTCGGAGGCGACGCTCACTCTCGGCTCGCTTCAGGCGGCCGCACCGGCGTGGGCACAACGACGATCTCGCGTGTCCGAGCAACGCGAGATCGCTCTTGAGCACCCCAGAGGAGTCCGCAGCCGATCTCGAGCTGTGGCCGTGCGGCAGTTCAGGGTTAAGCAGCTGGGAGCGGATTCGGGGAGCATGCCCCCACTGTCTCGCACCGATGCCGGAGATCAACTTCCTGCGCGGGTTCTGGCACAGAGACAGAACGATGTTCTCACCCGGCGGGGCAGAGGCGTCACAGCACGGGCGGCGCACAGGCGTCACAGCACGGGCGGCGCACAGGCCTCACAGCACGGGCGCCGGAGGCGGCGTCACATCGTGGGCGCTGCACAGGCGCCACAGCACGGTCGCTGCACGGGCGCCAGACCCGCCGGACGCGGTGGTACACCCCGATCCGGCGGGTCGGACCGGGTCGGACCGGGTCGGACCGGGTCGGACCGGGTCGGACCGGGTCGGACCGGGTCGGACCGGGTCGGATCGGGTCGGACCCGGCGGATCAGGGCAGGCCGGCCGCCCGTCGTCTCCAGCCACGGTCACTGCCAGGGCAGCGGCCCCTGGGGCTCCCGTGCGATGCCCTCATGCAAGGCCGCCTGCTGCCAGCGATTCGCCACCGGCTCCGGTTCGACGGGAGTGGGCGCGGTCGCCCGCATGAATTGCTCCAGCGCCGCCACCACGGCGGCTGCCTCCTCCGGAGTGGCGCTCGGCGCGATGATCGACAGCTTCGGTCGGCGGTTCATCTGGGCGCCGAGGGTATCGTGGCCGGCGATGGCCGAGCTGGCGGTACTCGATCACGACGCGGTGCTGGCCGCGGTCTCGCCACAGGAGGCGATCGAGCGCGTGCGCGAGGCGCTGCTGCGGTTTCACCGCGGCGAGTGGACGATGCCGGCCAAGGTGTACCTGGACAGCCCGCCGTTTGGCGACTTCCGGGCCATGCCCGCACTCGGCGACGAGCTCGCGCTGCTCAAGTGGATCACCTCGTTCCCGGGCAACCCGCGCCGTGGTCTGCCCACGGTGACCGGGATCGTATGCCTGTCCGACGCGCGCACCGGCGAGCCGCTGATGCTCCTTGACGCACGTTCGGTCACAGCTCTGCGCACCGGCGCCGTCGCGGCGGTGGCCGCCGGCGCGCTGGCGGCACCCGGTGCGGCGACGGTCGGGATCGTCGGTTGCGGACTGCATGGGCTGTGGACCGCTCGGTGCCTGGCGGCGGCGGGCTACGGCCCCGGCGTGTGCTTCGACCCACGGCTGGAGGCCGCCGCGGTGGTCGCGGACGAGCTCGGCTGGCATACGGGCCGCCGCGACGAGGCGCTTGGCTGCGAGATCGTGTGCTGCGTGACCCCGGCGGTGGAAACGGTGCTGGAGGTCGGAGACCTCCAGCCGGGGCTTCACCTCAACATGCTCGGCGCGGACGGACCAGGGAAGGCCGAGGCAACTCCTGAGGCGGTGGCCGCGTGCGCGCTGTTCTGCGATGAGTGGACGCAGGCCTCTCATGGCGGCGAGCTCACCGGAGCGGTCGCGGCGGGTCTGGTCACCCGGGATCGTGTGATCGAGCTGGGAGCGGTGCTCGCCGGCGACGCGGCGGGACGGCCAGGGCCGGAGTCGGTGACGCTGTTCGATTCCACCGGGCTGGCAATCCAGGACCTGGCCGTCGCCGCCGCCGCGCTGGCCGCCTGGCGGGAGGGATCGGTCAGCGGCGTAACGCTGCGTCTCTAGCCGTTGGCGGCGGTGAAACGGCCACGTTCCCGATGGGTGGCGGCTACAGCGGGATGTTGCCGTGCTTGCGCTTGGGGCCGGGCTCGCGCTTGGTCTGCAGCGTGTCCAGCGCGGTGATGATCTTCGGTCGCGTCTCGTGCGGCACGATCACGTCGTCGATGTAGCCACGCTCGGCGGCCGCATAGGGGTTGGCGAAGTGGGCCTTGTAATCGTTGATCAGCTTCTGCCGCCGGGTGTCAGGAGTAGGCGAGGACTGTATGTCCCGGCGGTAGATGATGTTGACCGCGCCCTCAGGGCCCATCACCGCGACCTCGGCCGTGGGCCAGGCGAAGTTGAAGTCGGCGAGCATGTGCTTTGAGGCCATCACGTCGTAGGCGCCGCCGTAGGCCTTGCGGGTGATGATCGTGATCTTCGGCACCGTCGCCTCGGTGTAGGCGTAGAGCAGCTTGGCCCCGTGGCGGATGATCCCGCCCCACTCCTGGGCGGTGCCGGGGAGGAAGCCGGGGACGTCGGTGAAGGTGATCAGCGGGATGTTGAAGGCATCGCACGTGCGCACGAACCGGGCTCCCTTGGCCGAGGAATCGATGTCGAGCACTCCAGCCAGCTGCGCCGGTTGGTTGCCGACGACCCCGACGGCGTAGCCGTCCAGCCGCGCGAAGCCACAGATGATGTTGCGGGCGTAGTGCTCGTGGACCTCGAAGAACTCACCGTCGTCGACGATCAGGCGCACTACCTGGCGCATGTCGTAGGGCTTGTTGGGGTTGTCGGGGACGGCGCTGTCCAGCTCGGGATCCATCCGAAGCGGGTCGTCGGTTGGAATCACCCTCGGCGGGATCTCCAGGTTGTTCTGGGGCAGGAACGACAGCAGGTAGCGGGTGTCCTCCAGGCAGGCGTCCTCGTCGTCGGAGGCAAAATGGGCGACGCCGGACTTGGAGTTGTGCGACATGGCGCCCCCCAGCGACTCGAAGTCGACCTCTTCACCGGTGACCGTCCTGATCACATCGGGGCCGGTGATGAACATGTGGGAGGTTTCCTTGACCATGAAGATGAAGTCGGTGATCGCCGGGGAGTACACGGCACCACCGGCGCAGGGGCCCATGATCAGGCTTATCTGCGGGATCACGCCGCTGCACTTGACATTGCGCACGAACACGTCCCCGTAGGCGCCCAGAGACACGACTCCCTCCTGGATCCGAGCCCCGCCGGAGTCGTTGATCCCAATCACCGGGCAGCCGATCTTGGCCGCCAGATCCATCACCTTGCACATCTTCTCGCCCATCACCTCGCCCAGCGAGCCGCCGAAGACGGTGAAGTCCTGGCTGAACACGCATATCCGGCGGCCCTCGATCGTGCCGTGCCCGGTGACCACCGCATCACCGTACGGACGGTTCTTCTGCATCTCGAACTCGTGCGTGCGATGGCGCACGAACGTGTCCAGCTCCTGGAAGGAGCCCGGATCGAGCAGCTTCTCGACCCGCTCGCGGGCCGTGTACTTGCCCTTGGCGTGGTGCTTCTCGACCGCGGCCTGAGCGCCGGCATGGACTGCCTCCTCGCGCAGCTCCTGCAGCTGGGCGAGCTTCTCGTCGTAGGTCTCGGGAGCCTTGTCGCGCATTGGCTGCGCGAGTGTACTTGCGAGCGTGCTGTTGCGATCCCGGGCGCCGGCGTGGCTCAAGCGCGGGAGAACGGGCGGTGGTGGGCTGCCCCGAGGCTGTCGAGGGCAGCGGTCAGCGCCTCCTCGTCCGGCGTCGCGGGCGGTTCGATTTCGGGCGGCTGCGCCAGGGTGGGTTCTTCCAGCTCCAGCGTGACCTCGCTCCTGACCCCCATCCGCACCAGCAGTCGGGCGAACCAGCCGCGGCGCGTGAGCGCCGCCGGTTCCGGGTTGCTGAGCGGCTCGCTCAGCGGCTCGCTGAGCGCGGGAACCGGCGATGGGTGTCGGGCGGTGAGGATCACCTTCGTCCCCCACCCCGACGGCTCGAGCCGCACCGTGCCGCGCACGTCCTCGCCCTCCCAGGCGACAGTGGTCTCCGGCTCGAGCCTGGTGATGTGAATCTCTCCGAATTGATCAAGGTGCCGAGTCAGCAATTCCACCTGGCTGCATTGAGCCCACAGCTCAGGCGGTGATTTGACCAGGGTCCGGCTCACCTCGTGCTCTGTCATGTGTTCGGGGTTCGCCACCGGAGCGTGGGAGTCCTTCCGGCGTTCCCGGCGTTGCAGGCCACGGGCTGTCAGAGCACCGACCAGCACCACCGGCGAGCTCAGAACGTCGGCTGATACTCCCCGAAGACGTCCTTCATCGCGCCGCAGACCTCTCCCATCGAGCAGCGGTCTTTGAGGGCCTGACGGAGCACGGGCAGCAGATTGGAGCTGCCGTTGGACGCAGTGCGGATCTCCTCCAGTCGCCGCGCCACCAAATCGGCGTCTCGGTCGGCCTTGAACTGGGCCAGCCGCTGCAGCTGCTGGCGCTCTGACTCGGGGTCGACGCGGAGGATGTCCGGCACCTCGGGATCGTCCTCGACGAACCGGTTGACGCCGACGACGATGTCCTGCTCGATCCGGTAGCGCTCGTGGTAGCCGAATGCCGACTCCTCGATCTCATTCTTGATGAAGTCGATCGCCGGCACCGATCCGCCGAGCTGGTCGACCTTGGCGATCAGCTCGGCCGCGCCGGCCTCGATCTCATCGGTCAGCGCCTCGACGAAGTAGGAGCCGGCGAACGGATCCACGGTGTCCGCGGCGCCGGACTCGTAACCGATGATCTGCTGCGTGCGCAGGGCGATCTTCGCCGCCCGCTCGGTCGGCAGGGCCAGCGCCTCGTCGAAGCCGTTGGTGTGCAGCGACTGGGTTCCGCCACAGACGGCGGCAAAACCCTGGAGCGCCACCCGGACGATGTTGTTCTCTGGCTGCTGGGCGGTCAGGGTCACACCGCCGGTTTGGGTATGGAAGCGCAGCCGCCACGAGCGCTCGTCCTCGGCCCCGAAGCGCCGACGCATGATCTCCGCCCACATCCTGCGTGCAGCGCGGAACTTGGCCACCTCCTGGAAGACGTTGTTGTGCCCGTTGAAGAAGAAGGCCAGGCGCGGCGCGAACTTGTCGATCTCCAGCCCGGCGTCGAGCGCCGCCTGCACGTAGGCGATGCCGTTGGCCAGCGTGAACGCCACCTCCTGAATGGCCGAGCAGCCCTTTTCGCGGAAGTGGTAGCCGCTGATCGAGATCGTGTTCCACCTCGGCACCCGGTCGTTGCAGTAGGCGAACAGGTCCGTGGTGAGCCGAATCGCCCCCTGAGGCGGATAGATGAAGTTCCCGCGGGCGATGTACTCCTTGAGGATGTCGTTTTGGGTGGTTCCCCGCAGCTGTCCGGACGCCACCCCCTGCTCCTCTCCGACCAGCTCGTAGAGCAGCAGCAGCACGGCGGCGGGCGCGTTGATGGTCATCGAGGTCGAGACTCTGTCGAGCGGAATTCCGTCGAACGCGGTCCGCATGTCGTCGATCGTGTCGATCGCCACCCCGGTGCGACCAACCTCGCCCAGGCAGCGCGGGTCATCGGAGTCCAGCCCAAGCTGGGTGGGGAGATCGAAGGCCATCGACAAGCCGGTCGAACCGTGCTGGAGCAGGTAGCGGTAGCGCTCGTTTGACTCCTTGGCACTGGCGTAACCCGCGTACTGGCGCATCGTCCACAGCTGCTTGCGGTACATGTCGCGGTGCACCCCGCGCGTATACGGGTACGCCCCCGGCTCACCGAGCCGCTGCGGCAGATCCGGGGGCAGGTCCTGCTCGGTGTACAGCGGCCGGACCTCGATTCCCGAATCGGTGAAGTGACGGGGATCATCGGGGCCGACGATCGGCGCGATCGTGCGGTGCTCGTCGGTCGTGGCCATCCTAGAGGAGGTTACCCGGGCGGTTGAATCAGGGCCGGCTGCGGACCGGGCGTGGCGTCCACGGAACCTTGCTCGACCCGAACCGGGGTCACCACGCGCTGCTCGACCCGAGGCGGGCTTCCCGGGGCGTCTACAGGACCTTGTGCAGGAACGTCTGGGTGCGCTCCTGGCGCGGATTGTCGAGCACCTCACGCGGGCGACCTGACTCCACCACCTGACCCTGGTCCATGAACACGACCTCGTCCGCCACCTCCCGGGCGAAGCCCATCTCGTGCGTGACGACGATCATCGTCATCCCGTCGTGGGCGAGCTGGCGCATCGTATCGAGGACATCACCGACCAGTTCGGGATCGAGCGCCGAGGTGGGCTCGTCGAACAGCATCAGCTTCGGCCGCATCGCCAGCGCGCGGGCGATCGCCACCCGCTGCTGCTGACCACCCGAGAGGGCGACCGGATAGGTGTCCAGCTTGTCGCCGAGACCGACGCGCTCCAGCAGCTCCCGCGCGCGCCCCTGCGCCTGCTCCCGTGAGGTCCCGAGCACCCGGATCGGAGCCAGGGTGACGTTCTGCAGCGCGGTCATGTGCGGGAACAGATTGAAATGCTGGAAGACCATGCCGATCTCCGCCCGCTTGCGCGCGACCTCGCGCTCGTTCAGCTCGTGGAGCTTGTCGCCACGCTCCTGATAGCCGACCAGCTCGCCATCGACCAGCAGCCGGCCGGCATTTATCTTCTCCAGATGGTTGATGCAACGCAGGAACGTTGATTTGCCCGACCCTGAGGGCCCGAGCAGGCACATCACCTGGCCCGCCCCCACCTCGAGGGTGATCCCGTTGAGCACCTCGAGCCGTCCGAAGCGCTTGTGCACCCCCTCGGCCTTGACCATCGCCTCGCTCACGTGTAGCTGTGCCGGACTCGCAGCGAGAAGAGCTTGTTCCGCCGCTGGTCGGCGCGTGCGAACCCGCGGCCGAAGCGCCGCTCGATGAAGTACTGGCCGACATAGGCGACGCTCGTCATCACCAGGTACCAGATGCTGGCGACGATCAGCAAGGGGATGGTCTGATAGTTGACGTCGTAGATCTGCTGCACCGAGTAGAGCAGCTCGGTGTAGGCGATCACGCTCACCAGCGAGGTGTTCTTGAGCATCGAGATCGTCTCGTTGCCCGTTGGCGGGATGATCACCCGCATCGCCTGGGGGAGCACGATCAGCCGCATCGTCGCCAGCCTCGACATGCCCAGCGACTGCGCCGCCTCGCTCTGGCCCTCGTCCACCGAAAGGATCCCGGCGCGCACGATCTCCGCCATGTACGCGCCCTCGTTCAGGCCGAGACCGAGCAGGGCGGCGACGAAGGTTGGGACCAGGGTGTTCGCGTGAGCGTGGACGAACGAGGGCCCGAAGGGGATCCCGAGGTCGATCGTCGGAAACAGCGCGGCGACGTTGTACCAGAAGAGCAGCTGGACCAGCAGCGGCGTGCCGCGGAAGAACCAGATGTACAGCCAGCTGGCGCCGGACACGAGCGGGTTGGGCGATCGGCGCATGACCGCGAGCACGACCCCGAGCCCGATCCCGATCCCCATCGAGATCACCGTCAGCTCGAGTGTCACCAGCACGCCGTGGAGCACCCGGGAGTTGAACAGGTAGTGACCGACGACGTGCCACTGGAAGTTCTGGTTGACGACAACCGCGCGGATCAGCGAAGCCGCGATCACCAACACGATCGCCGCGGCGATCCAGCGCCCGGGGCGGCGGACCGGGACGGCCTCGATTTCCTCGGGCCGTCCCGTTCGCTGCTCGGATAGCTCGGAGGCGCTCACCTCTCAAGCCATAGTTTGACGCCTAGCTCGTGGCTCCGTTGACCTTCGGGGTCGTGATCGCCCCGGACTCGACCCCCCAGTGGGTGAGGATCGCCTTGTAGGTGCCGTTCTTGATCAGCACGTGCAGGGCCGCGAGCACCGACTTGGTCAGGCCGCTGCTCTTCGGGATCGCCAGCCCGTAGGGCGCGGTGGAGAAGGTCACGCCGACGAGCGTGAAGTGGCCGCCCGACGTCTTGACCTGATACGCGGCGACAGGCGAATCGGCGAAGCCGACCTGCGCACGGCCGCTCGAGAGCGCCAGGTTGGCTCCGTTCTGATCCGGGAACGAGAGCACCGTGACCGCGGGCTTGCCGGCCTTCTTGCACGCCGCGGCTTGCGTCGTTGCGTCGGTCTCCTCGGTGGTGCCCTTCTCCACGGCCACGGCATGCCCGCACAGCGCGCCGAGGCTGGAGATGGACGTCCCCCCTTGAACCTTGGTGAAGAACGCCTCGCCGGCGATGAAGTAGTCGACGAAGTCGACGGTCTTCTCACGCGCCTTGGTGTCGGTGAAAGAAGATGCTCCCATGTCGTACTTGCCCGCGGCCAGTCCGGGAATGATGCTGTCGAAGGTCGCGTTGACGACGTTGACCTTAAGCCCCATCAGTCCGCCCAGTGCCTTGACCAGATCAGCATCCATCCCGACCACCGTATGGCCATCGCTGCCGATGAACTCATTGGGCGCGTAGCTGGCGTCGGCGGCAACGGTCAGCGTGCCCTTTGACTTGATCGCCGCCGGGACCAGCTTGACCACCGCTGGATCGGCCGCCGAAACCGCGGCGGACGTCGACGAGCTCGCCGAGCCGGTCGAGCTGGACGAGCTGGTGCTACTCGACGAGCTGCTGCCGCAACCGGCGAACCCGAGTGCTGTGATCGCCGGCAGCGCGAACGCCGCCAGGCTCCTCCTCCTCATACGCATCTGACTCCTCGCTCTTCGGTTGACCTCGGAGGGTCAGGATATGGAACTCAGGTCGATCGCAGGCAACGGTTAACGGCCTGCCAACAGTGCGACGGCGGGGGCTAGCCTGTGCTGATGCTCGTCGAAGTGCGACTGTTCGCGGCTCTGCGTGAGCGTGCCCGTACCGACACGCTCGAGCTGGAGCTACCCGAGGGCGCCTGCGTCGCGGATGCCCTGGAGCGCCTGCGGGCGGTAACCGACGGCATCCCGGTGGTGATGGCCGTCAACCGTGAATACGCCAGGCCTCAGTCGCCCCTGCACGCTGGCGACGAGGTCGCTCTGATCCCGCCGGTCTCCGGCGGATCGGTGGCGCGACGCGATTCGCGGGAGCGGCTTGGAGCCGGGCACGTGCGCGTGACCGATCAGCCGCTGGCCCTCGAGCCGCTGCTGGAGCAAGTCCGGGATCCGCGCGCCGGAGCAATCGTATCCTTCTCCGGGGTTACCCGGCAGGTGCCCGAGCTCGACTACGAAGCCTACGTTCCGATGGCCGAGGAGACGATCACCGAGATCGTGGCCGCGGCGATTCGCCGCCACCGCCTGTGCGCCGCGGCGGCCGAGCACCGGGTCGGCCGCGTGCCGCGCTCGCAGGCCTCGGTCCTCGTTGCCGTCTCTGCGCCGCACCGTGAGGCGGCGTTCGCGGGGGCGCGGGAGCTGATCGACGAGATCAAGGCCCGGGTTCCGATCTGGAAGAAGGAGGAGGGCGAGTGGGTGAAGGGAACGACGCCCAGCTGAGGTCGCTGCCCGCCGTCCACGAGCTGGCGGCGTCATTGCAGGTCCAGGGCGCCGCTCCTTCACTGGCCGTGACGGCAGCCCGCCGGGCGATCGCCGAGCGGCGGGCGGCGATCGTCGAGGGCCGCGCCGCTCACGGCGAGCTGAGATCGCGCGCCCAAGAGCTGCTGGCCGAGGCGATCAGCCCATCCCTGCGCCGGGTGCTGAACGCCAGCGGCGTGATCATCCACACCAATCTGGGGCGCGCGCCGCTGGCTCGAGTCGCGCGTGAGGCGGTGGCGCGCGCCGCGGAGGGGTATTGCAACCTGGAGCTGGACCTGGAGGACGGACGGCGCGGGAGTCGTCAGGCCCACGTGCAGGGGCTGCTGCAGGAGCTGACGGGGGCGCAGGCAGCGCTGGTGGTCGGTAACGGCGCCGGGGCGGTGCTGCTGGCCGTCGCGGCGCTGGCGGGGCCGGGACGAGGGGTGATCGTCTCCCGCGGTCAGCTGGTGGAGATCGGCGGAGGCTTCCGCATCCCGGAGGTGATCGCCCAGTCGGGGGCGAGACTGATCGAGGTCGGGACGACGAACCGGACGCGGGCCTCGGATTACGCGCGGGCGCTGGAGGACGCAGACGGCGCAGTCGGGGCGATTCTGCGCGTGCATCCATCGAACTTCCGCTCGCTGGGGTTCGTGCACGAGGTCCCGATCGAGGCTCTGTGCCGGCTCGGTGCTCCGGTGATCGACGATGTCGGTTCGGGGGTGCTGGCTGCCGAGGCGATCCCCGAGCTGGCCGATGAGCCCTCGCTGAGGCGATCACTGGCCGCCGGTGCGGCGCTCGTCTGCTGCTCTGCCGACAAGCTGCTCGGCGGTCCCCAAGCGGGTCTGCTCGTCGGTCGGTACGAGAGCATCGCTGCCGCTGCCGCACATCCGCTGGCCCGAGCGCTGCGAATCGACAAGCTCTCGCTGGCGGCGCTGGAGGCTACGCTGACGCTCCTCCGTGATCCGGCGCTGGCGCGGCGTGAGATCCCGGTGCTGACGATGCTCACCGCCGGGGAGCACGAGCTCGCCGTCCGGGCAAGGGCGCTGCGCGAGGGGATCGGCCCCGACCGCTGCGAGCTGGTCACCGCGGTGGCGAAGGTCGGCGGGGGCTCGCTGCCACTGCTGGAGCTGCCCGGACCGGCGGTGGCCCTGGGCGCACCCGATCCCGATCGGCTGGCGGCAATGCTCCGACGCGGGGACCCTCCGGTCCTCGGGCGCGTCCAGGACGGCCGCCTGCTGCTGGATCCGCGGACGCTGACCGAGGATGACATCGCGCTGGTCGCCGCCGCGGTTCGGGCGGCGCTCGGGCGGCGATGACCGGCTCGCTTCCGCTGACGCTCGGGACCGGCGGCCACATCGACCACGGCAAGACGGCACTGATCCGCGCGCTGACCGGAGTCGACACCGACCGCCTCCCCCAGGAGCGCGCGCGCGGGATCTCGATCGAGCTCGGCTATGCCAGCCTCAGGCTGCCCTCCGGTCGCATTCTGTCGGCGATCGACGTCCCCGGCCACGAGCGCTTCGTCCGCACGATGGTCGCCGGCGCCACGGGCATCGACTTGTATCTCATGGCGGTGGCCGCCGACGACGGCGTGATGCCCCAGACGCGGGAGCACGCGGCGGTGCTGGAAGCATTGTCGGTCAGACGGGGGGTGGTGGCGGTGACCAAGACCGACCTGGCTGATCCGCAGCGGGCGATGCTCGAGGCGGCGGAGCTGCTGCCGGAAGCGGAGGTCCTCGCCGTCTGCGCCCGCACCGGCGAGGGGCTCGACGCCCTGACGGCGGCGCTGGAGCGCACCGCGGAGAAGGTGCGCAGCCGTGCACAAGCACCGGGGGAGACTCGGCTGTACGTCGATCGGGCGTTCACGATCCGAGGCGCCGGCACCGTGGTCACCGGCACCCTGTGGGCCGGGGAGATCGGGCGCGGGGAGCAGATCGAGCTGCGTCCGCAGGGACTGCGGAGCCGGGTGCGAGCGCTCCAGGTCCACGATCAGCCCGTCGAGCGCGCCGCCGCTGGTCAACGGGTGGCGGCCAACCTGGCCGGGGTGTCAGCCGGCGAGGTCGCACGGGGAGACGTGATCGTGGCCGCTGGTTCGCCGTTGCGCCCGACCTACCGGCTTGACGTCTTGCTGGAGTTCCGAAACCCTGACCGCCAGCCGGAATCCGGCGACCGCGTCCAGGTCCACCACGGCACCTCGGAGTCGCCGGCCCGGCTTGCCTGGCTTGGCGGCCGCTTCTGGCAGATTCGCCTCGAGCGGCCGCTGATCGCCGGGAGGGGGGACCGGTTGGTGATCCGTCGCATCGCGCCGCCGGACACGATCGGCGGCGGCGGCGTACTCGATGCTCGACCGCGTCGACATGGCCCCAGCCGCGACCTGCTTGCCCGCCTGCAAAGGCTGGCCACCAGCACTACGGAGGCGCAGGTTGCGGGTGGTGAACGGCTTGCTCGGGAGTCGCAAGCCCAGCCCCGGCGCACTGCGTCACGCCCCGCGCCGGCGCAGCCACCCTCGCTGAGCCCGAGCGCCCGTGCGCTGGAGGCGCAGCTGCGGGACGCGGGCCTGGAGCCACCCTCTGACTCCGAGCTGAACACCGACGATCTCGCCGCGTTACGGGCGACGGGGCGGGCGATCCGGGTGTCGAAGACCCTGCACTACCACACCGACGTGCTCTCCGAGGTCCGCCGGCGGGTGATCGCGCTGGCCGGCGGTGGCGGGGCGGTCACGCTGGCCCAAGTCAGGGACGACCTCGGCACCTCGCGTAAGTTCGCACAGGCGTTGCTCGAGCACCTCGACTCCGAAAAAGTGACGATCCGGCGCGGCGACGCGCACGTGCTCCGGCGAGCGATCGGCGGCGCCTGAGATCGGGCGGCCGAGGCCGACGGCACCTCGAGCGTGCTCCTGAAGCGGAGTCACGGTAGATTGTGGAGCAATGCCTACGTGCCTGGTAACTGGCGGCGCCGGGTTTCTCGGCTCGCATCTGTGCGAGGAGCTGCTGCAGCGCGGCCATCGCGTGATCTGCGTGGACAACCTCGAAACCGGCTCGCTGGCGAACATCGAGCACATCCGCAGCCCCGATTTCATCCACCTGAACCTCGACATCATCACGCCCTACTTCGTCGAGGAACCCGTCGACTTCGTCTATCACCTCGCCTCCCCCGCCTCCCCGATCGACTACCTGCGGCTGCCGCTGCACACGCTCAAGGTCGGCTCCTATGGAACCCACCACACCCTGGGTTTGGCCAAACAGCATCGCGCCAGATTTCTGACCGCCTCGACCAGCGAGGTCTACGGCGATCCGGAGATCCATCCCCAGCCGGAAAGCTACTGGGGTCACGTGAACCCGATCGGACCGCGAGGCGTCTACGACGAGGCCAAACGCTATTCCGAGGCGCTGACGATGGCCTACCACCGCCAGCAGGGCGTGGACACGGCGATCGTGAGGATCTTCAATACCTACGGTCCCAAGATGAGGCCTCATGATGGACGGGCGATTCCAACCTTCCTGCGCCAGGCCCTACAGGATCGATCGATTACCGTCTTCGGCGACGGCTCTCAGACGCGCTCGTTCTGCTACGTCGACGATCTGATTCGTGGGATCATCGCGCTGGCCGAATCCGGCTACCACGATCCGGTCAACATCGGCAACCCCAACGAGTTCACGCTGCTGGAACTGGCTCA
This sequence comes from uncultured Solirubrobacterales bacterium, assembly GCA_963787535.1. Classification (GTDB taxonomy): domain Bacteria; phylum Actinomycetota; class Thermoleophilia; order Solirubrobacterales; family Solirubrobacteraceae; genus Palsa-465. The sequence goes on along the minus strand of CAWBDB010000004.1, from coordinate 701,721 downwards.
GGCGGTGGTAGAGGTCACCGGCTCGCGGTCGGAGATCGTGTTTGAGGCGCTGCCCACCGATGATCCCAAGGTACGCCAGCCCGACATCTCGCTCGCCAGGCAGATCCTGGGCTGGGAGCCAACGATCGACCTGCGTGAGGGGCTGCGCCGGACGATCGAGAAGTCGGGCGTCGAGGTCCTTGTCGGCGCCGTGCGGTAGGTCGCGGCCGCTCGCGGGTACGCCCGCGGTAACGGGCCCCGCCATCTACCTCGTAACTTCGAGGGCAGAGGATCGTTACTTGACCTGGGGGGCTGTTGACGGCCCCGGAGGAACGTGACGCCGGAACAGAGAGAGGCCACGCAGCACAGCCCCCAGCGGACTCTCGCGGGTCCCGACCCACTGCCCTCGCCCACGCACGACGTACGCCGGAAGCGGCCGCCGGCGCTGTCGTTCCTGCTGCGGCTGGAGACGCTGCGTCGGGTGGGGCGGATCGTGTCGCTGCTGGTGCTGGACTTCGTCGGGGTAACGACCGCACTGCTCACCGGGGTGGGGCTGAGGCACGCGCTCCACGACCAGTTCACCTTTGCCGCCACCTGGCGGGACGCCAAGCCATCGCTGGCGTTTGCCTGCCTGCTGACGGTGCTGTTGTTCGCCCGCGCCGACTTGTATTCCGAACGCACGCGCCGCCCGGGCCTGGGACGGATCGCGACCGCCCTGTTCCAGGCGACGGTCATCGCGCTGGTGTTCGCGCTGGCCAACGGCGAGCACTTCTCAAGCTACTTCATCTTCTACGGGGCGCTGGTGTTCGGGACGATCTACATCGCCGGCCTGCGCGCGCTTCACCTGCTTCTGACCGGCTGGGTACTGGAGCAGGCTGGCTACGAACGACGGGCGCTGCTGGTGGGCTCAGGCAAACATCTGGAGGCGGTCGCCCACGCGCTGGCCGATCGGGCGCGGACGAGCGTCCTCCTGGTCGGCTACGTATCGCTGACCACGCGTCCGGAGAACGGCCTGCGCTCGCTTGGTCCGCTGGAGGATCTGGCGCAGATCGTCGCCCGGGAGCGGGTCCAGGAGGTGATCATCGCCGATCCAGAGTTTCCCCAGGATAAGGCGGTGGAGCTGGTGGACGTCTGCCACCAACGCGGGATCACCGTGAACATCGCTCCGACGACGATGGAGATCCTGATCAATCGCGCGGAGTTCGTACCCGGTCAGACGGTGCCGCTGTTCACCCTGCGCCCGCCGGTGTTCGAGGGCCTCGACTACGCGCTCAAGCGCACCTTCGACCTGGTCCTCTCGACCGCCGGGCTGATCGTGCTCTCGCCGCTGCTGCTGATGATTGCGATCGCCATCAAGCTCAGCTCGCGGGGGCCGGTCATCTATCGCTCGGTGCGACCGGGAATGGCCGGCCAGCCGTTCGCCTGCTTGAAGTTCCGAACCATGCGCGAGCACGCTGAGCAAGTCCAAGGCGACCTCGAGCAGCTCAACGAGAAGTCTGGAGCGCTGTTCAAGATCCGCAATGATCCCCGCCTGACCAGGATCGGCCGCATGCTGCGACGGTTCTCGCTCGACGAGCTTCCGCAGCTGCTCAACGTCGTCCGGGGTGAGATGTCCCTGGTCGGCCCTCGGCCGCTGCCGATGCGCGACTTCGAGCGGCTGGAGGAGTGGCACAAGAAGCGGTACCTCGTGCTCCCCGGGCTCACCGGCCTGTGGCAGGTCTCCGGACGATCCGAGCTCGACTTCGACGACCTCGTGCGCCTGGACTTCCTCTACCTGGAGCGATGGTCGATGTTCCTCGACCTCTCGATCCTGCTGAAGACGATCCCCGCCGTGCTCAGCCGGCGCGGCGCCTTCTGATCGCCGCTCTGCGGCGCCGGCGCTAGGCTCCCGCCCCGATGCCGCCGACCGACCGCTTCGTGATCAGTTTCGCCGCCGAGCCGCCCCAGGAGGGAATCCCCTACGGCCGTTGGGCCGACACGCTGCGTGAACATTTCCTGGCCGCCTGCCGAGAGATCGAGGCCGGCGACGAGGAACTCGGTGAGCCCGGCGAGATCGCCTGGTTTCCCGATCGCTCCTATGCCGGCACGACCTATATCCCGGCCGTGGCCCGAACGACCGCGGGCTACGAGCTGTTCGGCTTCGTTGCCTTCGCCGAGGGCTCAGGCGGACCGGCTGACTTCCAGGCCCGGGCCGACTTCACCTCGGAGGTGGCCGAGTCCAATCCCGACTGGAAGCTCGACCTCAACGACGACGTGATCGGCAGCTGGCGCGGTGAGGAAGGCAAGGCGGCAGAGATGACGCTGGTCTGGGGGGTGCCGCTGATGCCCGGCGGCGCGATCGTCACCGCCGAGCTGGCCAACCTCGCCGTCGACCAGTGCGAGCTGGTCGACGAGCGCTTCACCCTGATCGCCCCCGACAACTATCGCGGCGACTACCTCGAGGTCAAGCTGTGGGGCAACCGCGGCGAGGAGCTGGCGGTCGAGTCACTGTACGTCGAGGACGAGGAATAGGGGCCCGCAGGATGCCGGACCGGGATAACTGCCGCATGAGGGAAGCGGTCACCTCGGCATCCAGGAGCGGAGCGACGTGCGGCCAGAAGCCGGACGCGGTTACTCGCGCGCCGACAGCGCCGCCGGCAGACGCAGCGCCACCTCCTCCTCGGTGAGGGGGAAGTGACAGGCGGCCAGCGTGCCCCGCGCCGGCGAGCCCTTCACCTCCAACTGGGGGGTCTTCTCGGAGCAGATCTCCTCGGCCTTGGGGCAGCGCGTGTGGAACCGGCAGGCTGACGGAGGGTTGGCCGGGCTGGGCACATCGCCGGAGAGCAGCTGGCGCCGCCTCCGGCCGCCGCCGGGATCCGGAACCGGAACCGCGGACAGCAGGGCGCCGGTGTAAGGGTGGCGAGGGAAGCTGTACAGGGAGTCGCTGGGAGCCGTCTCCACCAGCGACCCCAGGTACATGACCATCACCCGGTCGCACATGTGGCGCACGACCGACAGGTCGTGCGCGATGAAGATCAGCGTCAGGCCCATGTCTCGCTGTAGCTCTCGCAGCAGGTTCAGCACCTGGGCCTGGATCGAGACGTCAAGAGCTGAGACCGGCTCGTCGGCGACGAGCAGCTTCGGTTCCAGCGCGATCGCGCGGGCCACGCCGATTCGCTGGCGCTGGCCTCCGGAGAACTCGTGCGGGTACCGGTTGTAGTGCTCGGGGTTGAGCCCGACGCGGTCCATCAGCTCCTGCACCCGCGGCTTGCGCTCGCCCTCGCCCGCCAGCAGTCTGTGGATCGCGAACGGCTCGGCGATGATCGAACCCACGGTCTTGCGCGGGTTCAGTGACGAGTACGGATCCTGGAAGATCATCTGCATCTCCCGGTGCAGCGCCTTGAGGCGATCGCCCCGGTGCCGGGCGATGTCCTCCCCCTCGAACAGGATCTGCCCCGACGTGGGATCCAGCAGGCGCACCAGCAGCCGCGCGGTGGTGCTCTTGCCGCACCCGGTCTCGCCGACGATCCCCAACGTCTCCCCGCGGCGGACCTGAAACGAGACACCATCCACCGCCTTGACCGCGCCGACCTTGCGCTGGACGAGGATCCCCCGGGTGATGACAAAATGCTTGACCAGGTCACGGACTTCGATCAGGGGGGTGGCCTCCCGGACGGCCGTCATGCGCCCTCCTCCTTCGCTCCCGGGAGGGCCGCCGACGTGCGGAGTGCCTCACCGGGCTCCGCGAGGGAGCGTAGGGAGGAGGGCGCATGTCCGGCCTGGAGGCCATGCCAGATGCTGGCCCGGACGCTGTTCTCGAGCAGGCAGGCGACGTCGTGGCCGGTCTCGCCCGGCACCTGAGCCAGCTGCGGGTCGAGACGCTTGTGGGCCTCGCGGACGTAGGGACAGCGAGGATGGAAGTGACAGCCCGGCGGACGGTTGATCAGGCTCGGGGGGCGGCCGGCGATCGGCACCAGCGCTTGGCTGCGGGGGCTGTCCAGGCGCGGGATCGACTTCAGCAGCCCCCAGGTGTATGGGTGCCGAGGAGAAGTGAAGATCTGCTCGGTCGAGCCTCGCTCGACGATGCGGCCGGCGTACATGACCGCGATCTCATCGGCGATCTCCGCCACCACACCGAGGTCGTGAGTGATGATGATGATCGCCATCCCCAGGCGCTGCTGCAGATCCTCCAGCAGGGCCAGGATCTGCGCCTGGACGGTTACGTCCAGGGCCGTCGTCGGCTCGTCGGCGATGAGCAGCTTCGGCTCGTTGGCGAGGGCCATGGCGATCATCGCCCGCTGACGCATGCCGCCCGAGAACTCATGCGGGTACTGGTCCGCCCGCCGTCCCGGGTCGGGGATCCCGACCAGCTCCAGCAACTCGACCGCTCGCACGCGGGCGGCGGAACGCGAGACCTGGCGATGACTGAGCACCGCCTCCACCAGTTGCCCTCCGACCTTGTAAAACGGGTGCAGCGCCGACAGGGGATCCTGAAAGATCATCGCGATCTCGTTGCCGCGAATTTGGCGTAGCTGGTCCTCGGACATCGCCACCAGGTCCTCTCCGGCGAACACCATCCGTCCCTCCACGCGCGCGCCCTGGGCTCGGGTCAGACCGAGCAGGGTCAGGGAGGACACGGTCTTGCCCGATCCCGACTCGCCGACGATGCCCAGCGTGGCGCCGGGCGCAAGCGAGTAGGAAATCCCGTCGACGGCGTGCACGACCCCGTCCTCCGTCGGGAACTGCACCCGCAGGTCGGTGACCTCGAGCAGCCGGCTCACGAGTAGCGCACCCGGGGGTCGAGGTAGGCGTAGGCGATGTCGACGAGGATGTTGGCGACGATCACGAACAGCGAGGCCAGCAGCACGGTGCCCTGGACGATCGGGAAGTCACCGTGGGTGATCGCGTCGTAGTTGAGCCTGCCGATGCCGGGGATGTTGAACACCGTCTCCGTCAGCACCGCGCCCCCGAGCAGGAAGGCGATGTCCAGCCCGAGCACGGTCACCAGCGGGGTCACCGCCGAGCGTACGCCGTGCCTGATCACGACCCGGCGCTCCGCGACTCCCTTCGCCCGCGCGGTGCGGATGTAGTCCTCCCCCATGACCTCGAGCAGGCTCCCTCGCAGCAGCCGGGCGTAGATCGCGGCGAAGCTGGCGGCGAGGACCACCCAGGGCATCAGCAGCGACTCCAACCACTTGATCGGGTCGACCGTCAGCCCCACGTAGCTGCCCGAGCCGTGCAGGAACGAGATCGGAAACCGCCCGATGTCGGCCGAGAACAGGAACACGGTCAGCAGTCCGAGCCAGTACACGGGAGCCGAGACGAGCACCAACGAGGTTCCCATCGCGGCCCGGTCGAGCTTCGAGCGCCGCCTCAGGGCGGAGGTGATGCCGACCGCAAACCCGGCGATCAGCCACACGACCACTGCGCCGAAGGTGAGCGAGATCGTCGCCGGGAGCCGGTCGAGGATCAGGCCCTTGACCGGCGCCCCGCTGTAGTAGCTGTAGCCGAGGTTGAAATGCAGGACCAGCGCCTTGAGGTAGCGCCAGAACTGGTCGTAGACCGGCTGATCGGTGCCCAGGTCGTGGGCGATGTTCTTGAGCACCTGCGGGTTGGTGGCCTTGCCGGCCCGCAGGATCGCCGGATTGACGTTCGGGAAAACGTAGAAGAGGATGAAGGTGATCGCGATCACCGCGACCAGCAGCACCACTCCCCACAGCAGACGGCGGATGATGTAGCGGCCCATGGCTGGTTGGTCTCAGCGCCGGGCGCGGGACCCCGGCGCCGGGGCCCCGCGCGGCATTCTCTACTTCAGCGAGGTGAACGCGTAGTCGAACGTCCCCTCGTCCCACAGGTCGTTCACGGGGACGACGTCCTTGGACATGATGTTGGGCTGGATGTCGAACACCCAGGGGACGGCGACCGCCTGGTCGACCAGCATCCCGTCGACCTTGGCCCACGTCTGGGCCCGGCCGGCGGTGCCGGTGCTCGTCTCGGCCGACTTGATCGCCTGATCGATCGGGGTGAGCGGCCCGCTGACGTAGGTACCGCCGGCGGACTTCGGCCAGTCCGGCCAGCTGACCAGACCCCAGTTGGAGTTGTTGCTGGAGACGATGTTGTAGCCGGCGAACGTCGGGTCGAGCACCGTCTGCGGGTCAGACCAGTCTCGGATCCAGCCGACGTTGGGACAGACGTCGATCTTGGCCTGTGGGTTACCGCAGTACTTGGCGTACATCGCCGACTGGTCGACCAGGGTGAAGTTGGTCTTGAACCCGAGCGCCTGGACGGCGTGGTTTACCACCTGGGAGGTCTTGTCGGCCGGATCTCCGGTCGAGCCGACGATCTTCACCACGGTGCTGCCGGTGTACCTGCCGCTGGCGTAGCCGGCCAGCTTCATGTACTTGGCGGCGACGGTGGGATTGCCCCCGGGGCTGGCGTTGTAGTCGACGCTCGGCCCCTTGGCCCCCCCGGACTCGTCATACCCGGCCGAGGTCGGGTAGATGAAGTGGGTACCGACTTGGGCCACCACCTGGCCGCCGTCGAGCTTGATCATCTGCTGGCGGTCGAGGATCGCCCACAGCGCCTTGCGGACGTTGACGTTGGCAAACGGGCCGGTGCGGTTGTTGAGGGCGACGTAGTGGTCACCCGCGCCCGGCGTCGCGATCAGCTGGTTGTAGTACTTCTGGTAGGCCAGCTTGACGATTGGACCGGCCGGGGTGTCCTCCTGGAGCGAGTGCGATCCGGTCAGCACCTGACGACCGATGACGTTGGTGTCGCCGCCGATCTGGACGTTGATCTGGTCCAGGTAGGCAGGACGAGGATCGCCACTGGAGCTCCAGTTGGGGTTGCGGACCAGCGTCGCCGATTTACCCGGCTGGTAGCCGATGCCGAGGAACCTGCCGGTGGCGTCGGACTTGAGCATGTACGGCCCGGTGGCGGTGAGGTAGTCGGTGCCGAACGTGGTCGGCTTGTGCTTGTCCAGCGGAGCCACGAACTCCCGAGGCACCGGCGAGGACAGCGGAAGCGACAGGGCACCAATGAAGAACGTCCCGTAGGTACCGGTGAGATGGAAGACGACCGTGTACTTGTCCGGTGTGACAATCCCGGGGATCGGCCCACCGGTCGCCTTGCTGGCGCCGACGATGTTGAAGAAGTAGGACGGGAAGTACGGGTTGGCAACGTTCGGGTTGGCGCCCCGCTCGATCGCGTATTTGACGTCGGCCGCGGTCACCTCGCGGTTGACCGGTGGGCTGAAGTGGACGCCGTGACGGATGTGGACGGTCACGGTCCTTCCGCCATCGCTGACGATCGCCGGGCCCGAAGCCAGCAGCGGCGTCGCCGTGGCCGAGTTGTTGGGGGCGAAGTAGAAGAGCGGCGTCTGGGTCGCATAATCGATCGTGTAATCGAGCGCGAAGTACGACTGACCCGGGTCGAGGTGCTCGTAGTCCTCGTGGCTGTAGGCGCTCAGCACGCCGCCCTTCTTGCCCCCGGTCAGGCTCTGGCCCGAGCCGTCCAGCGCCGGCTTCAGCCCGCTGCTGGCGCTACCGGAACCGCTGCTGCTGCTGGAGCTGCTGGAGCCACACCCGGCGAGTGCGGCGACCAGGCCGAAGATCACCGCGACGAGCGCGATCCGCTGGGACGAAACCTTCATCGACTCCTCCTTGTAACTGTGAGACTCGGTTGTCATCGGTCCCCCCGGGGATTGAGCGCGTCCTGCAAGCCATCGCCCACGAGGTTGAAGGCGAGCACGGTCAACAGCAAGGCGATCCCCGGGAACAGCATGTACCACCACACGTTCTGGAAGTTCGCGGTGGCATCAGAAATCATCTGCCCCCAGCTGGATGTCGGCGGCTTGACCCCTACACCCAGAAATGACAGCGCCGCCTCCAGCAGGATGTTCTGCGGAATCAGCAGGCTCGAGTAGACGATCAGCGGCGCCAGCAGGTTGGGAAGGATCTCCCTGAACATGATCCTGCGGTTTGAGGCGCCGAGTGCGCGCGAGGCATCCACGAACTCCTTCTCGCGCAGCGACAGCACCTGTCCTTGGGCGATCCGGAAGATGTAGGTCCAGCCGGAGATGACGATGATCATCAGCACGGTGGTGACGCCGGGTTGGATCGCACCGCTGAGACAGCCGTTGACCGCGCACGCGGCACCGATCCCGAGGCCGAACAGCAGGGTGGGAAAAGAGAGCACGATGTCGGCGGAGCGCGAGAGCAGGGTGTCCACCCGACCGCGGTAGAAGCCGGCGAACAGACCGAGGGTGAGGCCGACGAGGGTGGCCAGCGCCGTGCCCAGGATCCCCACCTCGAGCGAGACCCGGCTGCCGTAGATGACCCGTGACATCACGTCCTCGCCCAGGGGATCGACCCCGAACGGATGCGCCCCGGTTGGACCGATCGGAGTGCCGAAGGCATCGGTCAGGTTCGGGTTCTGCGCCGACGGACCCGGCAGCCCGAACAGCTTGACGATCAGCGGCGCGAAGATCGCGATCAGAATCAGCAGCACGATGAAACCGGCCGAGGCCATCGCCACTCGGTCGCGCCGGAAGCGGCGCCAGAAGAGAGCCGTGGGCGACCGAGCGCTGATCTCTCCTGAGATCAGCTCGACGGCGTCGAGCGTCGCTTCGCCTTCGACCAGCAACTCTGACGCGCCAACGCTCATGGACTGAAGTGAGAAGTTCCCCGGCGTGCCTGCGATCCCTGCTGCACGATGCCGAGCTAACCACAGCGCCGCTCGCTTGTCATCCATCCCTAACCAGCGCCCAACCAACCGCTGCGCAGGGATAACCTCTGTTCCGGTCGCCCCTACCGACGGCGCCGACCGGGGTCAGCCCGCCCTCGTAGCTCAATGGAAAGAGCACGCGCCTCCTAAGCGCGGGATGCAGGTTCGATTCCTGCCGAGGGCGCTGCCAGGCACCGGCTGGCAGTCCTGATAGCTTGACTGGTTCTCGTGTCCGAGAGCACGCTGCAAGCAGCGGCGGTTCCCGAGCCAAAGATCTCCGAACCTCCGCCCTCACCCCGAGCGCGGGTCCCCGTGCCGGTCCGCCGTCACCCGTGGCTCATCGGGGCGGCGGCCCTCGTGCTGCTGTCGTTCCTGCTCGTACGCTGGGCGGGGACTCGCCCCGGCTATGACCCCTACGGCTGGCTGATCTGGGGCTACCAGACCCTGCACCTGAACCTGGACCTCGCCGGCGCTCCATCTTGGAAGCCGCTGACGTGGCTGTTCGACGTGCCCTTCGCCGTGTTCGGCCGCACCGCGCTGTGGCTGTGGATGACGATCTCGGTGACGATCGCGCTGGCGGGAGTGATCTTCGCCGGTCGCCTCGCCTACCGCCTGTGCCGGCTGTTGGAGCTGGGCCGGCGCCCGGCCCTGGCCGGTGCGATCTTCGCCGGAGCGGGCCTGCTCGGGATCCAGAGCTACATGCACTACGTGCTCAGCAACCAGTCAGACCCGATGATCGTGACCATGTGCCTGGCCGCGGTCGATTGCTACCTGTGCGGACGGTTACGCTGGGCGCTGGCGCTCGGGGTTCTGGCCTCCCTCGGCCGGCCGGAGGCATGGCCGTTTCTGGTCCTGTACTCGATCTGGGTCTGGCGAAAGGTCCCCTCGCTGCGGTGGCTGGTTGCCGGCGCTCTGGCGGTGGTACCGCTGCTGTGGTTCGGCGTACCGATGATCACCAACGGGCAGCCGCTGATCGCGGGGCAGCTGGCGCAGAACTCGCCGCGGGAGCTTCACCAGAACAGGATCGTCGGCACGATCCACCGTTTTACGGCTCTCCACTACCTGGTCGTGGAGCTGCTGGCGCTGGCTGCGGTCGTGATCGCCTGGATGGGTCGCCACCGGGTGCTGCTGATCCTGGCCGGCGGCGCGGTGAGCTGGGTGATCGTCGAGGTCGCATTCGTGCTCCACGGCTGGCCAGGAGTACCGCGCTACCTGTTCGAGCCGGCGGGGGTCATGGTCGTCCTGGCCGGGGTCGCGGTGGCCTGGATTCTGGACGTAGCGCCGAGGCTGCTCCGCTACCGGGTACCCCAGTGGGCGGGCGCGCTGCTGGTCGGTCTGATTGTTCTCAGCCTCGTCCCCGGCGCCCTCGCGCGCCTGCGCACCGAGCACCGGGACATGAGGCACGAGCGTGCCCGGGCGGCTTCGATCAACCGCCTGCAGGTGGCGGTTGACAGCGTCGGCGGCGGTGATCTGGTCAGGGAATGCGGGCGTCCCGTGACCACCGTCGAGTACATCAGCATCCTGGCTTGGATGACTGGGCTCAACGACGGGATCCTCGGACACCACCCGAGGCTGGAGCTGCGTCAGCATCATCCGACCGTGCTCTTCACACCGCTGCACAGCGGCTGGTCGGTGCTGCCCTGGCGCCTGCACCGGAGGCATTTCCGCGCCTGCTCACAGTTGAAGAAGACGGTGCTGTTCACCAGGCGTCATCCGGGCGGCGTCGTCACCAGCTACATCAGCGCTCCGATCCACTAAGCCAGCCGGACGCCGTGGCCTCATCCACGATCGGTCAACTCCCGGGCCCGGCCCGTATCTCGCTTCTTCCACGGTCTACACCCCGGCAACGACGAGCGCTTCCGGGGTCGTCGTTGTTGATCGTGGTGGTGCTGGTGGCCGGATCCGTCGTCCTGGTGCTGTGGGCGCGCACGCGGCCGGGCTTTGACCCCTACGGCTGGCTGGTCTGGGGGCGCCAGACGATCTCCGGAGGACTGGACACCAATGCCGCGCCATCGTGGAAGCCGTTGCCGTATCTGTTCACGGTGCCGTTCGCGCTGGCGGGCCACTACCAGGTGTGGCTGTGGCTGCTGACTTCGGTAGCCGTGTCGCTGAGCGGCGTCGTGTTCGCGGCCCGGATCGCCCACCGGCTGACCGCCGCTCCCGCGCAGCGCCGCTACGCCGGGCCGGCGGCGGGCGCGTTTGCCGCGGTCTCGCTGCTGGGCATCCAGAACTACTTTCACTACGTCCTCAGCGCACAGTCCGACCCGATGATCGTCGCCCTCTGCCTGGGCGCGATCGACTGCCACCTGAGCGCCAGGCCCCGCTGGACGTTCGTGCTCGGCGCGCTCGCCTGCCTCGGCCGACCCGAGGCCTGGCCGTTCCTGGGTCTGTATTGCGTCTGGGCCTGGCGCGCGATCCCGTCGATGCGCCGGCTGATCGTCAGCGGCGTGTTCGTGCTCGCGGCGCTGTGGTTCGGCATCCCCGCGCTGAGCTCACGCAGCCCGTTCGTGGCCGGCAGCAACGCGCTCGGTTCAGGACGCGCGCTGCGGGGGGACAAGGTGCTGGGGACGATCGACCGCTTCCTGAACCTGCACGCCGCTCCGCTGGAGCTCGCCGCGCTGCTGTCGGTGGTGGTAGCCGCCTGGCGTCGTGACCGGATCGTCCTCGTCCTCGCCGCGGGTGTCGTCGGCTGGGTGGTGGTCGAGATCGCGTTCGCGCTCCATGGCTGGCCGGGCCTGCCCCGATACATGTTCGAGGCTGCCGGAGTGATGGTGGTGATCGCAGCGGTGATGGTGGGGCGCCTGCTGAGCGGGGAGCTGGGTTTCCTCCTGCTGCCGCGCTGGATCGGCGTCGTGGCCGTGGTCGCGGTCCTCGCCGCGCTGGTGCCGACGGCCCTCTCCCGGAGCCGAGCCCAGCGCCTCGATCTCCGGGTCCAGCGGACTCGGACAGAGCAGATCAACCGGCTGGCTAGGACGGTCGGCCGGCTCGGAGGCGCAGCTCGTCTTCGTCGCTGCGGCGAGCCGCTGACCCGACTGCAATGGCAGACGATCCTGGCCTGGAACCTGCGGCTCAACGTCGTGAAAATCGGTTGGAAGTATCCTCCGGCGATCGCCAGCACGCGTCCGATCGTGCTCTACACCCCGACGGCCCGCGGTGGCTGGCGGGTGCAGGCGCTTCACCAGCACCTGCGTGCCTGCCGCACGCTACCCAGCTGAGTGGCGGGGTGACGCTCATCGTCGGTGGGCGGGGACAGATCCCGCCCGAGGGCAGCAGTCCCGCCGCCGGCAGCGGTCACTCCACCAGCGCCTCACGGTCCGGGCGCTCGGGGTAAACCTCGTCGATCGTGGTCAGGCTCAAGTAAGGTACGCCCGCGGCGGCCTCGATCGCCGCGCCCCCGCCGGCGAGACGATCGCAGATCGCCAGCACCCCGCACAGCTCGTGCCCCTCGCTCCGGACCGCCTCCAGCGCGCGGATCGTCGAGCCGCCGGTGGTCACTACGTCTTCGACCAGCATGCAGCGCTCGCCCGGCTCCAGTGGGGGCCCCTCGATCCGCCGCGCGAGTCCGTGCTCCTTGAGCTCCTTGCGCACGAAGAAGGCCTTGACCTCGGCGCCTCCGGCCAGAGCCGCGCAAGCGATCGGGTCGGCTCCCATCGTCATCCCCCCAACGGCGCCAGCCCGCCATTGCCGCGCCTGTGCGGCGACCAGCGCGGCCAGGGCGACGAACCCACGAGGGCGGAGGATCGCTCGCTTGGCGTCGACCAGGTACTGAGCCTTGGCACCGCTGGTCAGCACGACCTCGCCGATCACCAGCGCGTGCTCGCGCAGCTCGGCCACCAGCACCTCCCGAGCGGTCGTCGGTTCCTCGAGCGGCATCGCGGCGGCGCTCCGGCGGTCGATCAGGAGTAGACGTCGACCCAGTCGCCGTACGTCAGCCGGTCATAGACGAAGATCGCGTCCTGGATCGGCAGCCGCATGCAGCCGTGGCTGGCTGGGTAATCGGGCGCGGGGTCGTAGCCGTGGATCGCATAGCCGCCGATGAAGAAGCTGGAGTAGTACATACCGTCGGGTAGATAGCCCGGATCGCGCAGGTAAATCCGAAAGTCGCCCAGCACCGTGGGCGTCGAGGGCTTGCCCGAGCTGATCGGAAGGATGTAGCGCACCTGGGAGCCGTCGGCGAGCGCCAGCAGCTGCTGGCCGAGACTGCCCTCGGCGTGGTGGCCGTGGCCGGGATAGCGGATCCGGAACCGCCCGCGCCCGTTCAGCAGCGCGCTGATCGTCGCCCCGCCCAGTGTCTGCGAGGTCCCCCACCCGAGCAGGCGGTGGTAGGCGTCGACGGCCAGGCCGGTGCCGCTGTCATAGACGCCGGTCTGAGGCAGGTACAGATGCAGCGCCGCCAGTCGCTGCTGAACCAGCTGTACGAATCGGCCGGTGGAGCCGAAGCCGATTCCTTCGGCAAGCGCGGCGTAGCGGCGCTGAGACCGAAAGCCGAGCTGCTGAGCGCTGCGAGCATGGGTGACGCTCACGGTCACGAGGCCCGCCCTCGGGCTGACCACCGGCTCGATGAAGCGACCGAAGGTGCGGGTGCGCGAGGGCTTGATGCGCAGCCGGTCGCGCTTGATCAGCCGGCGCCCGAGAAAGGTCTCGACGGTCACCCACTGCCCGGGAACATACGGTCGGACGACGCCCTCCACGTGCAGCTTCCGCCCGGGCACGGTGACCGCCTGGCGGGAGATCACGAACACGTCCGGCAGGTACAGCCTCAGCGATCCGGCGGCGGGGGCTGGAGCCACGGGTTGGGCGGGCGTCGTGCCGGTGGTGGTCTCTGGTGCAGTCGGAGCTGTGCCGGTGGTGGTCTCCGGTGCAGTCGGAGCTGTGCCGGTTGTGGTCTCCGCCCCAGTCGGAGCTGTGGCCCGGCGGCACCGCCCGCCGGAGCCAGAGCCGCGGCGATAACCAGGGCCAGAGCTCGCTTGCTGACGCGAAACATGAACGAGAAGTAAATCAGCCGCCGGGTACCACCGCCGCAAGCGCACGAAAAAAGTTCAACTTCCGCTCGCCGCGGTTCTCGCCTCCGGTATCGACCTTGTCGCCAGCGGACCGGTGAGAGCTCCGATCACCACCAACGCTCCCGCGATCAACGCCAGGATCGCGCCGGCTCCCCAGTGCAGCTCGTTCACGCCGAGAGCCAGCGAATTGTTGAACGAATGCAGCGCCATGCAGGGATACAGCGAGCGCGTCCGCCAGCGCAGCAGACACAACACGAAGCCCAGGAAGCCGAGCGGAACCAGATACTGCGGGGACGCGGATCCGGTATGGGCCAGCCCGAACAGGACCCCGACCACCAGCGCCGCCAGCCACACGCCGGCCTCTCGCCCGAAGACGGAAATCCGCCACTGCGCGAGCACGCCGAACAGGAATCCGCGGAAGAAGAACTCCTCTGCCATCGGCGCGATCACGCACACGAACACGGCCGCGCCCACCAGCGCCGCGGTGCTGTGGGAGACCCCCAGCTCACTCGGGAGTCGGTCCTTGCCGTGCAGGTTCAGCACCGCGGCATAGGCCCAGGTGAGCAGGTAGTAGGAGGCGGCGGCGATCACGACGAGTCGGACGGCGCCGCGCAATGGCGTCCGGCGAAAACCGAAATCACGGGGGCGGGAGCGACGACCGAGGGAGCTGAAGTAGATCGCCGCGAGCACGAATGCCAGGTCGGCGACGACGTCGCTGACGATGCTGACCGCGGGCGAGGGATGGCTGACGCTGGACCCGCCGGCCGCGTGGCCGACGATGTTGACGACGATCACGCCGATCTGACCGATCCCCAGCCCGAGCAGGATCGCCGCCGGAGCGATCCACAGCCGCCACGAGGGGGGCGCGGTACCGGCACGCAAGTCGGGTGGCGCCGGGGCGGCGGCTTGGGGGCTCGAGGTCCGCGGCGGAGGAACGCTCGTCATCAGCCCGAGAGGTTAGGCGTCGACGGCCAGCTCCCGGAGGCTCGAGATCACTCTCACTCCTGCGGGGTGCCCCGCCGGTCGGGTCCTGGCCAGCAGAATCGGTTCGATCCCGGCTGCGCGAGCCCCGGCCACGTCCTCCTCCATGCTGTCGCCGACGTGAACAGCATCCTGGGGCTCGACCCCAACCAGCGCCAGGGCATGATCGAAGACCTCTCGCGTGGGCTTGCGCACGCCGACCTCGGCCGAGGTGACGATTGCGTCCAGCAGCTCGGCCAGCGACAGGCGGGCCAGGACCTCGTGCAGTGAGACGTCCCAGTTGCTGACGGCGACGATCGCGATCGGCCGCCGGCGCAGCCCACGCAGCGCCGGGGCCGCGTCCGGGAACGCGCTGAAGCGCAACGACGACAGCAGCGCCTCGGTGAGCGCGTGGGGAGAGATCTCCATCAGCTCGCGGCTGGGCGGCATCGCTGCCCGCAGGACCTCCGCGCACTGGCGCCGAAGTTGCCCCAGGCGAGCGAGGTCGCTTCCCTGCTGGAGGTGACGGCGGTAGTAGCTGATCTCGCTGGCCAGCGCGGCCGCGGCCTGCGCCTCGGTGAGGTGCACGCCAAAGCGGGCGGCCATCTCGGCCCGCAACGGAGCCACCGGCGGCGTCAGCCTCACCAGCGTGCCGAGCACGTCGACGAGCAGGGCGCGGCGAGCTGGAGGCGAGCGCTGAGGGGCGGAGCCCATCGTGATCATGCAAGCAGCTTGAACTCCCGCCGCTCAGCCGCGATGCTTTACCGATGGCCAGCCAGCGGAGCTCCTACGCGCACGGCACCGGGACGACGCCGCTGCTGGGAGACACGATCGGGGAGAACCTGCGACGGACCGCCGCCGCGCACCCCGATCGCGAGGCGATCGTCAGCTGCCACCAGGGCATCCGGCTGACCTACGCGCAGTTCGATGCCGAGGTCGACCGTCTCGCCCGCGCGCTGATCGCCGCCGGCATCGGCGTTGGCGACCGGGTTGGTATCTGGAGCCCTAACCGAGTCGAGTGGGCGCTGGTCCAGTACGCGACCGCTAGGGCCGGCATCGTGCTGGTGAACATCAATCCCGCGTATCGCGTGCACGAGCTGCAGTACGCCCTCTCGCAGTCCGGCTGCCGAATGCTGATCGCCGCTGCGCGCACTCCGGTCAGCGACTACGTGCAGATGACCGAGCAGGCGCGTCCGGAGCTGCCACAGCTCGAGTTGGCGGTGTTCTTCGACACGCCCTCGTGGGAGGAGCTGCTGGCGGGGGCCGCGGGCGCCGGCATCGATCAGCTGCGAGCGCGCTCGGCACAGCTGGACTTCAGCGACCCGATCAACATTCAGTACACCAGCGGCACGACCGGCTTCCCCAAGGGGGCGACACTCAGCCACCACAACATCCTCAACAACGGATTCTTCGTCGGCGAGGGATGCGGGATCAGTGAGCATGACCGGATCTGCGTCCCCGTCCCCTACTACCACTGCTTCGGGATGGTGATGGGCAACCTGGCGGCAACCTCACACGGCGCCTGCGTCGTGCTGCCGGCGGAGAGCTTTGAGCCGGCTGCGGTGCTTGGTGCCGTCCAGGAGGAGCGATGCACCGCGCTCTACGGCGTGCCGACGATGTTCATCGCTGAACTCGAGCACCCCGAGTTCGAGCGCTACGACCTGAGCTCGCTGCGCACCGGGATCATGGCCGGGGCACCCTGCCCGGTCGAGGTCATGCGCAAGGTGGTGCAGCGCATGCACATGCACGAGATCACGATCTGCTACGGCATGACCGAAACCTCACCGGTGTCGACGCAGACTGGAACCCAGGATGACCTCGAGCATCGCACCGAAACCGTGGGCGCCGTGGCGCCCCACGTGGAGGTTCGGATCGCCGATCCCGAGACCGGGCGCACCATGCCCCGTGGCAGCGCGGGGGAGTTCCAGACCCGCGGCTACAGCGTGATGCTCGGCTATTGGGAGGACCCCGAGCGCACGGCCGAGGCGGTCGACGCCGCCCGGTGGATGCACACCGGAGACCTCGCGGTGATGGCCGAGGACGGATACGTCAAGATCGTCGGCAGGATCAAGGACATGATCATCCGCGGCGGCGAGAACGTCTATCCGCGGGAGATTGAGGAGTTCCTCTTCGGCCATCCCGATGTCTCCGACGTGCAGGTGGTGGGCGTACCCGACGAGCGCTACGGCGAGGAGATAGTCGCCTTCGTGATCCCGAGGGCGGACCGACCCCTGGAAGCCGAGGAGCTGCGCGATTTCGCTCGCCAGAGAATCGCCCACTACAAGATCCCCCGCCACATCCTGATCTGCGAGTCGTTCCCGCTCACCGTCACCGGCAAGGTGCAGAAGTACAAGCTCCGCGAGCAGGCCATGAGTGAGCTGGGGCGACGCAGAGCGGGAGCGGCCACCCCGGCCTGACCGGCTTTCCCGCCAGCGCGATGGCGCTCGGGCCCCCACCCGGCGTGGGGGCGGCTTCGGGCGAGCAGGATGGCGCGGTTGCGGGGCGAAACACCTGGGCACAGCTAGACTGAGCGGTCCTGCCGGCGAGCCGATTCAGGCGCCGCCTCCTGTCCCACCGCCCATGAGCCGACGCGAACGACAGCGCCGCCGCAAGCGCAACCACGGATCCCCGGTCAAGCGGACGATGTCGATCCTGGCCGCGCTGCTGGTCTGCGGGCTGGTACTGGGCGTGGCGGGAGTAACCGGTTGGGTGGTGAGCGTCGCCGACTCGGCCCCGGACATCAGCCAGCTCAAGCCGCGGGATCCCGGCCAGCTCTCGGAGGTGTTCGCCAGCGACGGCAGCCTTCTGGGGTACATCTCCTCCGACGTGCTGCGCACCTACGTCAGTGGCGGTCAGATCCCGCAGACGCTCAAGAACGCAACGATCGCGATCGAGGACCGGCGCTTCTACCACCACGGCGGCGTCGACTACCAGGGCATCCTCCGAGCTGGAGTGCGCGACGTGTTCGGGGGCGGGCGCAGCGTGCAGGGCGGCTCGACGCTGACAATGCAGCTGGTCGACAACGTCTACCTGCCCACGCAGATCCGCGAGCACCACAATCTCAAGTACAAGATCGTCCAGGCCAAGCTGGCCCAGGAACTGGAGCAGAAGCGGGCCAAGAGCTGGATCCTCACCCAGTACCTCAACGATGTCGACTACGGCACGCTCGGGGGACAGACCGCCTACGGTGTCGGCGCCGCCTCGCAGATGTACTTCGACAAGCCGGTGTCGCAGCTGGACCTGGCCCAGATGGCGCTGCTGGCGGGACTGCCGCAGGCGCCCTCTCAGTACAACCCGTTCCTGGCCCCCGGACTCGCCCGCCACCGCCGTCAGCAGGTGCTGCGCGCGATGGTGCAGTCCCACTACATCACTCCCGGCCAGGCCGATGCCGCCGCTGGCTTGCCCCTGCAGCTGCAGCGCAACAACGCCTACACCGCCAAGCGCGAGCCGTACGTGTTCGACTACGTCAAGCGGACGCTGATCCAGCGCTTTGGCCTGAAGACCGTGGAGCGTGGCGGCCTCAAGGTCTACACCACGATCGACCTCAAGCGCCAGCAGGAAGCCCGCCAGGCCCTGCTCAGCAACGAGGGACAACCCGGCGATCCGGCGGCGGCGTTGGTCTCGCTCGATCCCCGGAACGGTCACATCGTCGCCATGGCGACGACCGGAAGCTACGGCTCCGGCTCGGGGCAGACGAACTTCGACTACGCCACCCAGTCACACCGGCAGACCGGCTCGGCGTTCAAGGTGTTCTCGCTGATGACGCTGATCCACGACTACGACGGGGACCCCAACCAGACCGACTACACCTCCAAGGAGCTGTTCCCGGGATGGCTGCCCGCCTATCCCGACTACCACGTCCAGACCTCGGAGAAGAGCTACCAGGGCACGATCAGCGTGACCAAGGCGACGACGATCTCCGACAACACGGTGTTCGCACAGCTCGCCCAGGACCTGGGGATGGCCAAAGTGAGCGCCACTGCTCACGCGATGGGCATCACTTCCCCCCTCACCGGATTCCCGTCTGAGGCGCTGGGCGCAGTCGCGGTATCGCCACTGGAGATGGCCGACGCGTACGCGACGCTGGCCAGCGGTGGGATCCACCACGACGCTACGGCGATCAGCAAGGTCGTGTTCCCCGACGGCAGCGTCAGCGATCTGGGCAACCCTCCCAGCCGCCGCGTGTTCACCGACGGCGAGGCCTACGCCGCCACCCAGGTGCTGAAGACGGTGATCCAGAGCGGCACCGGAACCGCCGCTGACTACGGCTGCCCCGCGGCGGGCAAGACCGGGACGACCAGCAACTACACCGACGCGTACTTCGACGGCTATACGCCTCAGCTCACCACTGCGGTCTGGGTCGGCTACCCAAACGCCACCACCTCGATGAACGACGTCAACGGCCTCGGCCCGGGCTTCGGGGGCACGCTCTCAGCGCCGATCTGGCACGACTACATGAGCGTTGCCTCAGACGGCTTCTGCAGTGACTTTCCGCCACCGAGCACGCCCTGGAGCGGGACCGCGTTCTCCGGCAACTTCTCGGCTGGTGGCGCCAACAGCAACAACTCCTCCAATGATTCCGGATCAGGTTCGTCAGGCGGCTCGGGATCGGATGCCTCGGGCGGATCGGGGTCCGGCTCCTCGAACGGATCCGGATCTTCGACCACCACCTCCAGCTCTCCGTATGACAACCCGACGCTGTATGCCCATCCGCCTCAGGGGCCGCCCGGGAACGCAACGGCAACAGCAACAGCAACAGCAACGGCAACGGCAACGGCAGCACGCCGCAATCGGGCGGCGGCGGGCACGCCCCCACCACCGGGGGCGCAAACGTCAAGCATCACCCCTGATCGGCGGAGAGCCGCCAGGCGCCCTGCTAGCGTTGGCGCCGCCATGCCCAAGGAAGAAAAGGTCGAGCTGGAGGGAGAGGTCGTCGAGGCCCTCCCCAACGCGATGTTCCGGGTCAGGCTCGACAACATGGACCGGGTCGTGCTGGGTCACGTGGCCGGCAAGATGCGCCGCTTCCGGATCAGGATCCTTCCTGGCGACCGCGTGCGGGTGGAGCTCTCTCCCTACGACCTGGACCGGGCGCGAATCGTCTACCGGCATCGTTAGCGGGCGGATGCTCGTGCGTGAGCTCGAGCTGATCGAACGGCTGGAGGCGGAGCTGCCGCGCGGGGGCGGGCGACTGCTGCGGGGGATCGGAGACGATGCCGCCGTGGTCCGTGCTCGAGGTTACGCGGTGACCTCGATCGACACGATGGTCGAGGGGGTGCACTTTCACCGTGACCAGCTCTCACCAGCCGAGATCGGCCATCGCGCCTTGGCCGGCGCGGTGTCTGACCTGGCGGCAATGGCTGCGCTACCCGGAGAGGCCTACCTCGCGCTGGGGCTGCCGGCCGGCGGCGCCGCGCCGGACGCGATCTCGCTCGTCCGCGGAGCTCAGGCGCTGGCCGAGCGAGCCGGGGTGCGGATCGCCGGAGGCGACATCACCCGCGCCCCCGTGCTCATGGTGTCGTTCACCGTCGTCGGCTGGAGCGACGATCCCGGTGAGCTCGTCGGGCGTGACGGTGCCCGTCCGGGTGATCTCGTCGGGTTGACCGGGCGAGTCGGCGGAGCGGGAGCAGGGCTGGCGCTGTTCGAGGGCCGGGCACGGTTGTCCGGCGAGGCTGCCGCGGGGCTCCGCCACCGCTACGCGCTGCCGTGTCCACGCCTGCAGGAGGGCCGGGCGCTGGCGCAGGCCGGGGCCACCGCGATGATCGACCTCTCTGACGGCCTGGCCAGCGATGCGGCCCACATCGCCGCTCGCAGCGGCGTGCGAATCGAGCTGTCGCTGGCGGCGCTGGCGCTGGAAGACGGGGTGCCCGAGGTGGCCAGGCAGCTGGAAACCGATCCCCGGGAGCTGGCCGCGACCGCGGGCGAGGACTACGAGCTGTGCGCCTGCGTACCGCCGCGGGCACGGGCCAGAGCCGAAGAGTTGCTGGCGGCCGTGCCCGGTGGCTCCGGCGTGAGCTGGATCGGATCGGTCGTCGACGGGCCGCCGGGAATCGCGTTCAGCGGCGAAACCGACCCTGGCGGACGCGCCGGCTTGACCGGCTACGAACACTCGCTGTGAACGCGGTGCCGGCGATGGTTGCCGGCATGTCGGCCACGCCCACCCGCCCAGCAGCCGCCGCACTCGTGTTCACTCGTGGCGCTGAGCCGCCGCGGTGGGCTGAACGTCGCTCAAGCGCGCGAACACGATGATCCGCTGAGCCGCGCTGTAAAGCGGATTGCAAGCCGACAGCACCAAGCGCTCGTAGCCGACATCCCGGGTCACCCACAGAGCCGTCGGCAACACGATCTTGCGGTACTGGACGACGTATGTGAACACCGCATAGGGCATCCGCAGCACGATCCGGTCCCCGCTCACCAGCTGGTCGATGTGCCGAAACGGAGCCAGGTAGGTGGTCCGGTGGCCGGCGATCGCCACCGTCCGCCCGAGCCCGGGAAACGCCGTCCCCGGGTAGTGGCCCGGCCCCTTCTCCAGCGACTGCGTGTCGGTGCCCTGCACGACGGCGTAGTCGGCGCCGATCTTGGCAATCCTGATCCGCCCGATGGCGTCGCCAGTGCCCACCTTGTGCGCCTCCAAACGAGCGAGAAACCGAACCCGCTGTCGCATCGACCGCAGCGCGGCGAGTGCGCTCACGTCCACCCGGGTGAGCGGGGCGCTGCGATAGGAGAGGTAGCGATTGTCGATCTCGCTGCGCTTGATCATCGCGATCACCGCCGTCACCGGCTCCTGCCAAACGAGCGTGACCGCCGCGTCGACCACCAGCAGCAGACCGGAGATGATCAGCACCGACGAGACGTCCCGGATCAGCCTTCTCATCGTCGCAACGCCGATTCGGTGCCGCCCAGCGATCCTGGGCCGGCATACGTGACCGGGCCGCGCACGGTGACCGGGGCGTCCCCAAGCCCAGGACGCTGCAGGGTCTGCACCGCGATCACCACGACGCTGTACCCGCACCCCAGCAGGAGAGCCCAGGCCACCACGGTCGTGAGCCTCAGCTGGCCGCCGGCGACCAGCAGCAAACCGTTCCAGATCACCTCGACCGGATCCAGGCCCAGAGTGCGGGCGTAGTCCAGGATCACCAGCGCCGGCGGGACGACGCCGAGCGTCAGCAGCGCGATCGACACGGCCGGATGCGATCGAAGCTCGGGATCCAGCAGCCACAGCCACAGGTGCAGGGCCGGGATGACGAGGATGGCGGCGAACGGGCTTAGCGTCCACAGTCCAAGCGTGACCAGGCACATCACGATCAGCGTCCCGATCGCCTGGGCCGGATCGGCTCCGTGCGGGATCGCTGACTCCCGTGTCCCGTTGCCTGCCGGGCGGCGAGCAAACCGGTACACGAGGAGGCACCCGCCCGCCAGCACGATCGCCAGTCCCACCAGCAACGCCAGGCCCCCGCTGTGCAGAGGCACCTCGCCGGCGGCGACGGGACCGGGCGGCGCGTCAGGAAGCAGCCCGAGCACCCGTGCGGCGATCACCAGCAGCGCCACGATCAGAAACGGAAGCCCGTGGGCCAGGGCCTGGGCGATGCCGAGACCAACGCGATAGCCGCGGCGGCGCGCCCGGGCGAGTCCATCCACACCCACCAGTACCACCGGCGCCAGCAGGGCCAGCAGCAGCAGCCGGATGGCCCAGGCAGGCACCACCTTGCCGGAGAGGAGCAGGTAGGGGACCGCGCGGGGGACGTCCTGGCCCCCGTCGAGCGCGTTGACCGTCTGCAGGACCGCGCGCCCCATCGCCCCCAGGCGATCCACGCTGATCGGCTCGTCGGCGGGCACCGGATGATCCCCGGCCAGCGACAGGGTCACCGCGGGGATGCCGCGGGCTCCAAACGGCCCCTGCTCGTTCAAGGTGATGGGAAACGCCAGGTGCGCGAGCTGTCCGGCGAGCCCGGCGCCTCCGGCCTGCAGGCCGCTCTGCGCGGTCAGCGCGGCGGCGAGCGTGTTGCGCAGCAGCGCGGGGGCCACGTTCTCGCCGGTCGACCACGGGATCACCACCGGCGCGTGCGTACCCACACCGGCCACGTCCCCCAGCGTGATCACCGCGTCGATCGGTCCTGGCAGCGTCCGCGCCAACGTGCTGGCGCCAGCCATCCCGGCGGAGCCGCTGGTGGACACGAGCACGACGGTGCGGTGCTGGGTCTCACCCGCCAGAGCGCGGGCCAGCTCGAGCATCGTGGCCGTTCCCGACAGGTCCGCGGGCGCGGGCGAGTGCAGCGAATCCCGGTGGGAGAGCACCACGATGCTTCCTCCCCCGAGCCCTGGGCGTACGCCGATGACGTTCTCCAGCGTCCGCCTGCCGTCGACGGTGCTACCTCGGAACAGACGCACCGAGACGCTGTAGTTGTACTGGCGCAGCCGAGCGGCCACTGCCGAAGCCACGTCCTCGTCGCCGGTCGAGCCCGGATGCCGCTCCGGGTTTGCCTGCGCCAACGAGCTCATCAGGCCCGCGGCGTTCTCACCGCTGAAGGCCTCGGGCGCGAGGGTGCTGCTCAGGGAACCCTGCTGGTCGACCAGCGAGAATGCGAGCACCACCACCGCCAGCGCGACCACGACAAAGCCCATCCGGTAGATGCGCGGATCCAGCATCGAGTACGCAGGTTATCCCCGCCGGCCGGGCGGGGATCGGATTGGTGGCCTACCCTTGCCAACAGAGAGTCGAGAACCCGTGTCAGATCGCACAGCTCGCATCCTGCTCGTGGACGATGAGCAGTCGATCCAGACGCTCCTCTCCTACCCGCTGCGCAAGGAGGGCTACGACGTCGTTCAGGCCACCGACGGGCGTCAGGCCCTGGATCGTTTCGACGAGCAGCCGTTCGACCTGGTCGTGCTCGACCTGATGCTGCCAAGGCTCGACGGATTGGAGGTGTGCCGGCGGCTGCGCAGCCGAAGCTCGGTTCCAATCATCATGCTGACCGCCAGATCCGAGGAGATCGACAAGGTGCTGGGGCTCGAATTGGGCGCCGACGACTACATCACCAAGCCGTTCTCCCTGCGCGAGTTCTCCAGCCGGATCAAGGCGGCGCTGCGCCGGACGGAGATGAGCCGTCCGACCGAGACCGCTCCCGACGAAGCACCGCTGCTGGTACGCGAGCTGCGGGTGGAGTTTCCCAAGCGAACGGTCAGGGTTCGGGGCGATGAGGCCGAGCTGACGTTCGTGGAGTTCGAGATCCTGGCCGCGCTGGCCCGGGCCCCCGGACGGGTGTTCACGCGGGACATGCTGCTGGCGCGGATCTGGGGCGACTCGGCCTACCGGGACCCGCGGACGATCGACGTGCACATCCGCCATCTGCGCGAGAAGATCGAGCGCGACCCCAAGGACCCCGAGTATCTGTTCACCGTGCGCGGAGTCGGCTACCGCTTCCGCGACACCGAGCTGTAGGAGGAATCGTGCGTACCTCGCTGAGCAACCGGCTGGCGCTGGTGTTCTCGGCGATTACGTTCCTGGCCATCGGCGCGCTGTACGTGTACATCGTCCCAGGGCTACAAGACCGGCTGATCTCCGAGAAGCTGAGCGGGCTGGCCGGCGCTGCCCGCAGCTACTCGGGGCCGATCTCCCGCACCGTCGGAGCCGACGACCCGCTGCCGGTGATCAAGTCCAGAGTCAACAGCGCCGCCCTGACCTCCGGGGCGCGGGTCACGCTGCTGTCGATCAGCGTCGCCGTCACGCCCGGCGGCCCGCAGCTCTCGCCACTCGCCGACTCCACCAATCCGAGCGCCGCCGGCGCGATCCGGGCTCCCGTCGCCTATGAGGCGGTCCGAGCCCGTCAGCTGCGAACCGCCACCGAGCGCACCGGCGCGGGCACGGTCGCCGAGGCCGCCTATCCGGTCTCCTACCAGGGCCGCATCGTCCGGGTGATCATCTATTCGGATCCGGTCTCGGACATCGTCGGCAACGTAGCCACCGTGCGCCACGAGATCCTCGTTGCCGGAGGGATCGCGCTGCTGCTGGCGCTGATCGGCGGCTACCTGCTCGCCCGGGCGCTGGCCCAGCGGGTCAAGCGTCTGGAGCGAGCCGCCGAGCGCATCGCCGCCGGCGAGTTCCAGCATCCGATCCCCGTGGGCTCTCGGGACGAGCTCGGACAGCTCGCCCGGGCGTTTAACGACATGCAGCGCCAGCTGGCGCAGCTCGACCTCGCCCGCAAGAAGTTCATCGCCACCGCCTCGCACGAGCTGCGTACGCCGATCTTCTCGCTCGGTGGGTTCGTCGAGCTGCTGGAGGACGAGGAGCTCGACCCTGAGACGCGGCGGCGGTTCCTGGAGCAGTTGCGTGACCAGGTCGAGCGCCTGCGCAAGCTGTCCGTGGACCTGCTGGATCTCTCCCGGCTAGAGGCCGGCTCGCTGGAGCTGCGGCCCGAGAGCGTTGACCTGGGCGAGCTGACCCGCTCGGTCTCGGGCGAGTTCGAGCCCTCGTTGGTCCAACACGACTCCCACCTGCAGCTGCGGCTGTCGGCGCGCCGCATCGAGGCCTTCTGCGATCCGGTCCGGGTCGCTCAGATCCTGCGGATCCTCCTCGACAACGCCCTCACCCACACCCCCTCGGGCACGCAGATCGGGGTCACCGCAGGCCGGGAGGACGGGGTCGTCCGGATGGCCGTGCGGGACAACGGGCAGGGGATCGAATCGCCGGCGATCCAGCGGATCTTCGAGCCGTTCTACACCGCCGACGGGGCGCAGGGGTCAGGCCTCGGACTGGCGATCGCCAGTGAGCTGGCCGAGCGGATGGGCGGGCGGCTGACCGTGCGCTCGGGTGGTGGGGAGACCGCGTTCATGCTCGAGCTGCCGGGATGAGCGGGCGCAACGACGAGCCCGACCCCCAGCTCGTGCTGGAGCTGGCCCGCCTGCTGCGAGCTCGGGTGCGCCCAGAGCTCGGCTCCTACGCCGGGCGAGCTCAGCGGGGGGCAGGGGCCGGCGGCGACGTGACGTTCGCGGTAGACGAGCTCGCCGAGGCGGCACTCGAGCAGTTCGTGGCCGAGCGTGCTCCCCGGCTGGCGTTCTTCTCAGAGGATCGCGGCCTGGTCGCTGCCGCCGACGCAACCCACGTGCTGGTGGTCGATCCGATCGACGGAACCAGGCCGGCGATGGCGGGACTCGAGTCAGCCTGCGTGGCGGTGGCGCTGGCTCCCCTGGGCGATGGCCAGCCGACGATGGCCGACGTGACCGTCGGCTGTGTGGTTGAGATCAAGTCCGGCGACTGGTTCCTGGCTCGTCGCGGCCACGGCATCAGCGCCAGTCGCTCCGTCCGGCTCAGCCCGGCAGTCGACGTGGGGCGGATGTTCTGGAGCTACGGCTTCCGGGGACGTCCGGTCCGGCCCAGCGTCGAGGTGATCGGCGACCTGATCGACGCCTCCTCGGTCGGAGGGGGAACGTTCGAGCTCGGCTCGCAGGCGTTTTCGATGACTCGGATCGTCACCGGTCAGCTCGACGCCGTGATCGAGGTCGGCTCACGGCTCGTCGATGATGTGCCCGGGATGCGAGCCGAGTTCGAGCGGCTCGGCGGCGGACAGGTGCTCAACAACTCCCCTTACGACCTCGCGGCGCCGTGGCTGTGCGTGATCGAGGCCGGCGGGGTGGTCAGCGATGGCTGGGGCGCGCCGCTCGATCGCGCCCGCCTGCTGGGCTCCGGCCACGATTTCCAGATGTCCTCGATCTCGGCGGCCAACCGGGAGCTCCACGCCCAGCTGGTGCGCGCGGTGGAGGAGGGCATCGGGCGGCTCCAGGCATCGACAGGCTGACTGTCCCGCGCGGCGGCTCGCGGAGTTTCCCTGGCGACGCGCATGTCCTTCATTGGCGTCGGCGTCTGAGTGTTGCTGGCGGCGCGAGGGTCCCTCACTGGCTCCGGCGTGTATCTTGGCGCCGCTGCCGCTTGCTCCAGGGGCGAAGCGCTCGCTTGCCATGCTCCAACCCGTCGCCGTCGCCCACAAACACCTCTCCGACTACGCCAGCATCGTGGGGCGGCCACTGGTCGACGAGATCCGAGAGCGAGCCCGGCGCCTGGAGGGCAAGCGGATCGTCCACCTGTCGGCGACTGCCTTCGGCGGCGGCGTCGCCGAGATCCTGTACACGCTCATCCCGCTGATGGTCGACGTGGGGCTGGAGGTGGAGTGGCAGGTGATCTATGGTCGCGAAGAGTTCTTTAACGCGACCAAGGTGATGCACAACGCCCTGCAGGGCAACCCTCAAGACCTGACCGAGGAGCAATGGGAGACCTGGCGGCACTACAGCGAGATCAATGCCCGGGAGCTGAGCACAGGGTGGGACGTGGCGATCGTCCACGACCCGCAGCCCGCTGCGATCTGCTCGCTGGTCACAGACAAGGCCCGCCACTGGATCTGGCGCTGCCACATCGACCTCTCCTCGCCCAACCAGTCCACCCTGGGGCGGCTGCTCCCGGACCTCAACTGCTTTCCCAGCGCCGTGTTCCATATGCCCGTCTACGTGCCCGCGGGGCTGCAGGGCGACGCTCACATCGTGCCGCCGGCAATCGATCCGCTGGCGCCCAAGAACATGGCCTTTGCCCCCGACGACGCCACCTACATCTGTCAGCAGTTCGGGATCGACATCGACCGACCGCTGCTGTGCCAGGTCTCCCGCTTCGATCCCTGGAAGGACCCGCTCGGTGTGATCGACGCTTACCGGATCGTCAAGGAGCAGGTGCCTGAGGTGCAGCTGGCGCTGGTCGGCTCGATGGCTACCGATGATCCGGAGGGATGGGACTTCTTCAACGCCACCGTCGCCCACGCCGACGGCGATCCCGATATCCACATCCTCAACAACCTCAACAACGTCGGGGCGATCGAGGTCAACGCGTTCCAGTCCCATTGCGACGTGGTGATCCAGAAGTCCACGCGTGAGGGCTTCGGCCTGACCGTCACGGAGGCGATCTGGAAGGGACGTCCGTTCATCGGCGGCAACGTTGGCGGGATTCCGCTGCAGGTGAGCGACGGCGAGACCGGCTTCCTGGTCTCCAGCCCGCAGGAGTGCGCCCAGCGGGCGGTCGAGATCCTGTCCGATCCGGAACTGGGCCAGCGACTGGGGCGTGCCGGCAAGGAGAGTGTGCGCCGGCGCTTTCTGACCCCGCGGCTGCTGCGCGACTGGCTGGCGCTGTTCGAGCAGATGGCTGTCTGAGAGGATCCGCAGATGGCCGAGGCTCCCCTGGTGCTGGTCTCCAATCGAGGTCCTGTGACCTTCGAGCCCGATGGCGAGGTGAGACGAGGCACTGGCGGTTTGGTGACGGCACTCACCGGCCTCGCCTCCCACCGCGAGGTCACGTGGATCGCCTCGGCGATGACCGACGAGGACGTAGCGGTCGCGGAGCGCCACGACGGCCGTCCATTTCCGGTGCGCGCCCCCGACGGTGGCGAGTACAGCGTCAAGCTGGTCGCCTCCGATACCGACGCCTACGAGCGCTTCTACAACATCATCGCCAACCCGATGCTGTGGTTCATCCAGCATTACCTCTGGGATCTCTCCAACGCACCGGACATCCGCCGCAACGAGACCGAGGCGTTCGAGTTCGGCTACAACGCGGTCAACGAGGACCTGGCGCGCGCTGTGCTGGAGGAGATCGACGGGGTGCAGAACCCGGTCGTGATGGTCCACGACTATCACCTGTACACGTTGCCGGGGCTGATCCGTCGCGTGCGTCCGGACGCGTTCCTGCACCACTTCGTCCACATCCCGTGGAGCCAGTCGGATTCCTGGCGGGTACTTCCGTCGATGATGCGCCGGGAGATCTACGCCGGGATCCTGGCCAACGACATCATCGGCTTCCACACCCGCTCCTACCGGCGCAACTTCCTGCAGTGCTGCGAGGACCTGCTTGACCTCGACGTCGATCATCAGCGCGGGATCGTCCACTCTGAGGAGCGGGAGGTGTGGGTGCGCAACTACCCGCTGCCGATCGACTCGGGCGCCGTGCAGGCGGTCGCCCGGCACGACCGGACGCGGCAGTTCGAGGACGAGCTGCTGCGCCGCCGCCGGGACTACCTGATCCTGCGGGTGGATCGCGCTGATCTGAGCAAGAACGTGCTCCGCGGCTTCGGCGCCTTCGACGTGTTCCTGGAACAGCACCCCGAATTCCGGGAGAGGGTGACGTTCATCGCGCAGCTGATGCCCTCCCGGACCGACGTGCCCGAGTACGCCGAATACCTGGAGCGGATCGAGGCGGTGGTGGCAGTCGTCAACCATCGCCACGGCTCGCCCGACTGGATGCCGATCCAGCTGAAGCTGCGCGACGACCTGGAAGAGGCGGTTGCCGCCTACAAGCACTACGACGTGCTGATCGTCAACGCGATGTTCGACGGCATGAACCTGGTCGCCAAGGAGGGCCCGATGGTCAACGAGCGCGCCGGCGTCTCGATCCTCTCCGAGAACACCGGCGCCCACGAGGAGCTGGGCGACTACGCGTTGTCGGTCAACCCGTTCGACCTCCAGGAGCTGGCCGACTCGATCCACGCCGCGCTGACGATGCCGGTGCAGGAGCGTCAACGCCGACACAACGGGTTGACGTCGATCGTGACCGCGCGTGACCCCGGCGACTGGATCGATGATCAGCTCGAGGACATCCGGCGCAAGGGGTCGTGAGGGTCAACGTGCTGCTTGTGCGATTTGGACTGTCCGGACCCCGCCTGTCTTGGCCTCAGATCCATAGTCGGCGACGTCAGCTCAGCGTCCTGCCGGCTGCCAGCATTTCGACGTAGCGCGCGATCCGCTCGCCCCGGGCTTTCGGATCCTTCACGTTGTGCAGTCGATACAGGAAGGCGTACCGCTTGGCTCCGGTCAGCGTCTCGAAGAATCCCTCGGCCTGCGGGTGGCGCTGCAGCGCCTGGCGGAGATCTTCCGGCACCGCCGCCTGACTGGCCGGGGGGTAGGCCGCCGCCCAGCGGCCATCCGCTTGGGCTGCCTGGACCTGACGCAGGCCCGGCGGCCGCATCCGCCGATCGGCAATCAGCTGCTCAGCCTTGGCGCGGTTCACCTGTGACCATCTGCTGCGAGGCCGACGGGGAGTGAATCGCTGGAGGTAGTAGTGCTCGTCGAACCGGCGGAGCTGGCCGTCGATCCAGCCGTAGCACAGGGCTGTTTCTACGGCCTCGGCGTAAGTAACGGTAGGGACGGGCGCGCCCTTCTTGGCCAGCTTCAGCCACGCACCGGCGACGGTGTCGTGATTGTCCTCGAGCCACTGCCGGAGCGCCTGCTGGTCCTCCAGCTGGACGATCGGGAGGCTTGGCTTTTCTGTCATGACGCCCTTATACCGAGGTGTTGTCCGCACGCCTATCTGCTGGAGCCCAATGGGGCGGATCGCACCCCCGTTGCTATAGTCGGCGCCGGCCCGCAGGGGCATCGATTATGGCCTCACTTCCCACCATCTACGACCTCGTCCTGCTGCTCTCGACCACCTCCACCGAGGAAGATCGAAGCAAGATCCTGTCTGACGTAGAGGCAGCGATCAGCGGCGGCGGCGGCAGAATGGAGCATCAGCAGCAGTGGGGTACGCGCCCGCTCAGCTTTCGCATCGAGCATCAGGGCAGTGCGGAGTACCACCTGCTTCAGTTCTCGGGGCCGCGCTCGCTGCTGGAATCCCTCTCCCACAGCCTGAGGATCAACGACGGGGTGCTGCGCTTTCGCATCATCAAGGTTCTTCCCGGAACTCCGCCCGCTCCGGAGGCAGCGCCGCCACTGGTGGGGGCCGCTGTCGGGCCATCTCATCCTGCGGCCCCGTCCGACGAGGACAGCGAGTCCTGAAGCCCGCGAACGCGCGTATTGACGCGCGCTGCCGCTGAACTCCGTGCCAAGTTCGTGTCGACGTGTCACCGGTCACCCGCGACTGTGCAACGTTTCGGCCCATTTTCCGCGGACACCGGGTTTTGCCGCCTGAGGCAGGCATAGACTCGCCTCAAGGCTTTCCCCACGTTCCTCTGAAAGGAGCTCGGCACATGGCAGGAACCAACATCAACCGGGTGATCATCACCGGCAACCTGACTCGGGATCCCGAGCTGAGGACGCTGCCCGAGAGCGGCACGACCGTCTGCAGCCTGCGAATCGCGTGCAACGGCCGGCGCAAGAACAGCGACACCAACCAGTGGGAGGATCAGCCGAACTACTTCGACGTCACGGTCTGGGGTGCGCAGGGCGAGAACTGCGCCCGCTACCTCGCCAAGGGACGTCCGGTGGCGGTCGATGGGCGGCTGCGCTGGCGTGAGTGGACCTCCAACGAGGGGCAGAAGCGCCAGGCTGTCGATATCATCGCTGAATCCGTGCAGTTCCTTGGCGGGCGCGACGACGCCGGCGGCGGCAACGGAAACGGGTTCTCGAGCAGCGTTCGCGCCAGCGAGAGCGATGTTCCGATCGACACCGGTGACTTTGAGCGCGCTCCCGTGGGTGCCGGAGCTGCCGACGACGACATTCCGTTCTAGGCAGCTGACCGAGAGCAAGCTCAGATCAGTTAGGTGATGACAGTTGGCCAAGCAACGTAGAAGGCCGGTTCGCCGGCGCGACAGGAAGGGCGGCCCGACTTCCGGACGCCGGAAGCCGTGCCCGTACTGCCGCGACAAGGTCGACCAGGTCGACTATAAGGACCTCTCCTCGCTGCGGAGGTTCATCTCCGAGCGCGGCAAGATCCGCTCACGTCGGATTACCGGCGCCTGTCGCCGGCACCAGAGCCAGGTCGCCCGCGCCGTCAAGCGCGCGCGTGAGCTTGCGCTGCTGCCCTATGTAGCCGAAGGCGGAAGCGACCATCGTGAGCGCGGTGGTCGCGGCGACCGCGACCGCGACCGCTAGGACCGGGCAGCGATGCCGCAGGCAATTCTGCTCCAGGATGTGGAAGCGCTCGGCGAGCGGGGCGCGGTGATCGACGTCTCGTCGGGCTACCTGCGCAACTTCCTGCTGCCTCGCAAGCTGGCCGAGCCGGCCACCAAGGGATCAATCGAGGCCGCCTCCCGACGGCGTGAGCAGGCGGAGCGGGCGGAGCGCGAGGCCGAGGAGCGCGCTCAGGAGAGCGCGGCGACACTCGGCCGCACGGTGCTGACCATCCCCCAGCAGGCCGGCGACGACGGGCGGCTGTTCGGCTCGGTCACCCCGCAGGACATCGCCGACGCTATCCGCGACGCTCGAGGACTCAAGGTTGACCGGCGCAAGATCCAGCTGGAGGAGCCGATCCGCAACGTTGGCACCTACATGGTCGCGGTGGAGGTCACCGACGGCGTGATCGCCACCGTCAAGACGATGGTCGTGGCGGCGTAGCCGAGCGTTAGGTTCCGGAGACCCTGGCGGGTCAAGCTCAGCTGAATCCGCGTCGCCGGCTGAATCCGCGTCGCCGAGCGTTACTTTCCGGAAGCCCTGGCCGGGTCAAGCTCAGCTGAATCTCCGAGCTGGTGAACGTCAGTCGGCGCCCGGGAGGATCTTGAACTTCCTGCTGTGTGCGGAAAGCGCCTGGGCTGGCCGCCGTTCCCCGACCTAGACTCGATCGTCGACATGAGCGCGGTCCCGAACATCGCCGTCCCGCCACACAACCCGGAAGCGGAGAAGTCCGTGCTCGGGGCGGTGCTGCTCGACGAGCGCCACCTGTTCTCACTGCTGGTGGAGGAGCACCTGCGGCCCGAGCACTTCTACGTGCAGCGGCACGCGCTGGCGTTCGAGGCGATGCTGGAGCTGCACAACGGCGATCGCAAGATCGACCATCTGACCGTGTCCGAGGCGTTGCGCGAGCGCGGAAAGCTGGAGGAGATCGGGGGACCCGAGGCGATCGAGGAGTTGGCCGGCTGGGTGCCCGCCGCGGGACACGCCCGTGACTACGGCCGGATCGTGCGCGAACAGGCGCAGATGCGCGCCCTGCTGAGCGCCTCCTACGAGATCCAGGCCAGCGTGCTCTCCCGTGAGGCCCCCGCGCGCGAGCTGGTCGAGCAGGCCGAACGGGCGATGCTCGAGGTGGCCCACGATGATCAGCAGAAGAAGATTCGGTCGATCGCGGACATCCTGGAGGACGAGACCGACAAGCTTCATCGGCTCTCGGTCCTGAAGACCTCCCTCACCGGGACGCCGTCGGGGTTCAAGGACCTCGACGAGAAGACCGGCGGCTTCCAGTCCGGCAACCTCGTGATCATCGCCGCCCGCCCCTCGATGGGGAAGTCGGCGCTGGTGGCCAACATCGCCGAGAACGCAGTGCTGGCAAAGCACGCCGTCGCCCTGTTCTCGCTCGAGATGTCCGAGTCGGAGCTGGCCCAGCGGTTCGTTGCCTCGCAGGCCCGGATCAAGGGCGAGGAACTGCGCCGTGGGAAGGTGGCCGAGCATCGTTGGCCGAAGATCCTGGAGGCCTGTCAGCGCCTCGCGGCAGCGCCGCTGTACATCGACGACTCCAGCGACACCGGCGTGCTCGAGGTTCGGGCCAAGGCGCGGCGGCTGCACCATCAGCTCGAGGGTGGCCTCGGTCTGGTGATCGTCGACTACCTACAGCTGATGCGCCACGAGGGCCGGGTGGACGGGCGGGTCGAGCAGGTGAGCCAGATCTCTCGTGGGCTCAAGGGCTTGGCGCGGGAGTTGAACGTGCCCGTGATCGCGCTCTCGCAGCTGAGCCGCGGCGTCGAGCAGCGCGGTGGTGACAAGCGTCCGGTGCTATCGGATCTACGCGATTCCGGCGCCATCGAGCAAGACGCGGACCTCGTGATGTTCATCTACCGGGACGAGTACTACGACAAGGAGTCAGAGCGCCCCGGCGAGGCCGACATCATCATCGCCAAGCACCGCAACGGCCCCGTCGGCGAGGTCGTGCTGACCTTCCAGAAGGAGTATCCGAAGTTCATGAACTATGCCGGCGAGCGCTTCGCGGCATGACTGAGCGGACGGTCACGGAGTCGGCGGACGAGCCGCAATGAGCAGCTGCCCGTTTGAGCTCTGCGACGGCTCGGGCCTGATCGTAGACGAAGCGACGAACACCGCCTACGACTGCCGCTGCCGGCCGCAGCTCGTCGCCCAGTGCAAGGCTCGGAGTCTCTCGGCGGTGATCCCCCGCCGCTACCGAGACGTCTCCTTCGAGCGCGCGCCGGTAACCGAGATCGAGCCGCACGTCGTGGTCAGCGAAACGCGCCGCTTCGTCGATCGCATCGATCAACGGCTGGATGAGGGGCAGGGACTGTGGTTCGTCGGACCCACCGGGACCGGCAAGACAACGCTGGCGATGCTGGTGGCCCAGGCCGCGCTCAAGGCCGGCCGCTCGGTGGCGATCTACTCGCTACCTCGCCTGCTCAACGAGATCCGCGACTCCCATCGGGCCGAGCGATCGCACGTCGAGCTGCTCGATCGCCTGACTGCCGTCGACCTGCTGCACCTCGACGATGTCGGCGCCGAACGCACGACCGACTGGGTGCTGGAGGAGCTGTATTCGATCGTCAACGCGCGCTACGAGGACCGCCGCTCGATGGTGATCACCACCAACCTCGACCACGATCAGCTCGGCATCCAGATCTCAGAGCGTACCGTCTCTCGCCTCACTGAGATGTGCCTCCAGCTGCCGCTGCACGGGCACGATCGCCGGGTGGAGCTACGCCTGGCTTAGGCGTAGCTCCAGTCGCCGTCGAAGCTAATCGTCGGGGTTGACCGCGTCCTTGACCGCGTCCGCGGCGCCGCCGACCTTGTCTTTGACCGTCCCGCTGGCCCTGTCGACCTTACCCTCGTTCTTGAGGCTCTCGTCGTCGGTTACGTCTCCCGCGGCCTCTTTCACCCGTCCTTTGGCGTCGTCGAATGTTCCATCGCTCATGGCCTTCTCCTTGATCGTGGATGCCTATTCGGCTACCCAAGGGTAACGACGGCAAAACGAGCCGGGAGGCCCTTGGGCGCGATGGTTCGGACAGGAACTACCGGTCGCGGTCGCGCTCTGAACGAGTGCGCTCCTGGAGCTTCTCCTGGAGGTATCGCGCCTTGTCCGCGCGCCGCTGATGCTGATCGGCCTCGTCATCCTCGGGCGCGCGTTCGGCCAAAAACTCCTCGCGGGCCGCTCGCTCCAGCTGCTCGGCGCTCAGCCTCTCTGCGTCGCGCTTCTCGTCCACGGCCAAACCGTAGCGCGGTAGCGCTCTCACCCCCACGTACACTGATCCCGATGGCGGGAATCGTGATCATCGGGGCCCAGTGGGGCGATGAGGGCAAGGGAAAGGTGACCGACCTGCTGGCCGAGCAGGCCAACGCGATCGTGCGCTTCCAGGGTGGCAACAACGCCGGACACACGATCGTGCGCGGCGGCGATACGTGGAAGCTGCACCTCATGCCCTCGGGCATCCTCCATCCCGGAAAGCTCTGCGTGATCGGCAACGGAGTGGTGATCGACCCGCACGTGCTGACCGACGAGCTCGACGAGCTGCGGCGGCGCGGCGTCGACACGACCGGACTACGGATCTCCGCCAACGCTCACCTGATCATGCCCTACCACCTGATGCTCGACCATGCGGGCGAAGCGAAGCTCGGCAAGCTCGAGATCGGCACCACCCGACGTGGGATCGGGCCCTGTTACGCCGACAAGGCGGCCCGGCTCGGGATCCGCGTCCAGGACCTGCTCGACGAGAAGATCCTCAAGAAGAAGATCATCGCTGCGCTTGATCCCAAGCGGCTGTCGCTGCGCCCTTTCGCCAAGGATCCGCGGCTGGACCTGCAGGCGATGACCGACGAGTACCTCACCTACGGCCACCGTCTGGAGCGCTACATCGCCGACACGAGCCGACTGGTGCTCGAAAGCCTTGACCGCAACCAGCTGGTCGTCTTCGAAGGCGCGCAGGGCGTGCTGCTTGACATCGACCATGGAACCTATCCGTTCGTCACTTCCTCCAACCCGGTGGCCGGTGCGGCATGCATCGGCGCCGGTGTCGGTCCCAAGGACATCGACGAGATCTGGGGCGTGACCAAGGCGTACTCCACCCGCGTCGGCGCCGGGCCGTTCCCGACCGAGATGGAGGGACCCGCCGCCAACGAGCTGCGCGAGCGCGGGGGCGAGTACGGTACGACCACGGGCCGATCGCGCCGCGTCGGCTGGATCGATCTCGTCGCCCTTCGCTACGCCGCGCGGATCAACTCGTTCACCGCCTTGGCGGTGACCAAGCTGGACGTGCTCACGGAAATCGACCCGATCCGGATCTGCACTCGCTACCGGGGGGCGGAGGGTGCCGAGTTCGACTACTTCCCCTACCACCAGTCGGTGCTCCATCACTCGACCGGCGAATACGACGAGCTGCCGGGATGGACCGAGGACATACGCGAATGTCGCAGCGAAGACGACCTGCCCGCGGCAGCACGCGAATATCTCCGCTTCGTCTCCGAGTTCGTGCGGGTCCCGGTGGCGCTGATCGGTGTGGGGCCGGGACGAGATGAGGTGATCTGGACCGCGGCGGGGGCAGACACGGCCGGCGCGCCTGGGCGGGCCGCCGCGCGCGCGTGAAGCTTCGACCAGTTCTCGCCGAGACTGGTAAGCGGTGGCCCCTGATCGAGCAGGTGACCAGGTGTCCAGCTCGGCATTGACCCGGAATCTCGATCTCGCTGTTGTGCTAGCCCCCTCACAGGGAGTCAACGCGACAACGCTCGGGGGAGCCCCGGTGCCTAACCCGTCAATCGCCCCCGATCGCCATCACCGGCCTGAGAGTCGCCAGAGACCTCGCTGACGAATGGCCGGGACCTACCGCCGCGACGGGTGGCCCTCCCCCGGCCACGGCGCCAGCACCAGCACCAGCCGCGCGTCGGCGACCGCGCGCACGGCATGGCGCTCGTTGGGGTCGAAGTGGGCCACCGATCCGGCTTCGGCCTTGACGACCTTGCCATCCTGATCGATTTCAACCGAGCCATCCGCCACCACCAGGTAGGCCCGCTCATGCACCTGGTGATCCTGCAGCTCCTCGCCGGCCGGAAGGTTGATGGCGATCACGCGCGTGTCGTCATCGGAGCGCAGCACCTGCGGCTTGTGCGGCTCGAGCTCCAGCGTGCGTATGTCCCAAGTCTCCATCGCTTCCTCCTGATCCGGGGGTACGGTGGGAACCTACCCCACGGATGCGTCCGCCGCGTCTGAGCGCGGGCCACCTTCCCCGCGCCTCAGCGCCGGCCCGCCTCGTCGTGCCTCAGCGCCAGCGTTCGAGCAGGTCCGCCTCCTCCACCTGGCGCACGACCCTCGCCGGCACGCCCATCACCACCTGGCGAGGGCCGACGTCACGTGTGACCAACGCGCCGGCGGCGACGAACGCCTCTTCGCCGATCTCCACGCCGGGCACGAGCACGACGCCACCTCCTACCCGGCAGGCACGGCGGAGGACCGGAGCCTGCAGGGGCTCACCGACGGGATGGCGTCCCATCGTGTCGTCGTTGGTGGTCTGCACGCCGGGTCCCAGGAACACGTCGTCCTCGACCACGGAGCCACCGGTGATGTACACGCCGGTCTGGATCAGCACACGGTGGCCGATGCGAGCATCGAAGTCGACCGTCGAAGCCCGACCGACCACCGTGTGCGTCCCAATCCACGACCGCTCGCGGATCTGCGACTGATCGCCGACGATGACCTGCTCGCCGATGAGGCTGCCGGCGTAGACGACCGCGCCGCAGCAGACGGTGACGCCGGTGCGCAGCTCTAGGCCATCAACCGTGGAGGCCGCGGCCCTCGATCCCGGTCGCAGTCGCGGCCGTTTGCCCAGCACGGCGTGATCCTCGATCACGCAGCCCTCGGCAATCCTCGTCCCCTCCTGGACGATGGTCCCGGCGCCGATCACGCTGCCGGCGCCGATCCTCACCCCACCATGCACCACCGCTCCGGGAGCCAGGACAACGCCGGCCGCCACTTCTGCCTGCGGTGACACCCAGGCGCCTGGGCCCGCGGCCGGCCAACCCTCCGACTCCCAATCCGCCGCCTCCGCGTCCTCCGAGACACGGCTCTCCCTCGGAAGCTCAGCCATCGGCAGTGACCCGCACCGGGCCGCTTTCCACCTGCTGGCGGCGAGCCTCGTCCAGCGAGTGCTGCAACCGCTCGAGCACCGCCACCACGCGTAGGCCGCTGGCCCCATCCGAGCGCGGGGTGGCGCCGGTGCGGATGCAGTGCACGAAGTGCTCGCACTCCAGCCGCAACGGCTCGATGTTGGGAATCCGGGGTGAAAAAATGTCTCCGCTGCGGGTGATGTACTCGCCGTAGCCGCGGCTGTCCTCGTCGAAGCCCTTGTCATAGATGGTCAGCTTGCCCTCCAGCGCCATGTCGTCGAAGGTCGCCATTCGCCGCGAGCCGACCACAGTGAAGCGTCGCTCCTTGTGGGGATCGAGCCAGGAAAGGTGCAGGTGCGCCGCCAGCCCGGAGGGAAAGCGCAAAAAGCAGAAGACGACGTCCTCGACGTCGCTGCGCACATAGGACTCGCCGTGAGCCACAACCTCCCACGGCTCCTCGCCAGCCAGGTGCAGCAGCACCGAAACGTCGTGCGCGCCCAGGCTCCAGAGGGCGTTCTCGTCCGCGCGCAGCTGGCCGAGGTTCAGCCGGTTACCGTAGATGTAGTAGATCTCGCCGAGCTCACCGGAGGCGGCGAGATCGGCCAGGGCCTGCACTCCCGGGTGGTACTCGAGCAGGTGGCCCACCATCAGCACTCGCTCATTCTCGGCCGCCGCATCGACCGCGCGCTGTGCATCGGCCAGCGACTGCGCCAGCGGCTTCTCGACGAAGCAGTGCTTACCCGCCGACAGCACCCGCACCGCCAGCTGTGCATGCGTGGGAACCGGAGTCGCCAACACGATCGCGTCCAGCCGCGGATCTTCCAGCAGCTCAGCCAGCTCGGCGGACGTCTGCACATCCGGGAATCGCGCAGTGAAACGTTCGCGGGCAGCCGCAGAGGCGTCGCAACACCAGCTCAGCTCGCAACCCGGAAGCGCGGCGAAGTTTCGGGCCAGGTTCGGGCCCCAGTAGCCGAGCCCGACAACCCCGATCCGCAACGGCGTCTGATCTGCTCCCCCGGAGCTCATCGCCACATCAGTGTAAGCGCGTCCCGAACCCTCTCGCCGGCGTGGCCGTCGCCGTACAGCGGCGGCCTGGTCTCTGGCGGGGCGCTCTCGAGCGCCCTCATCGCTGCCTCGGCGTCGAGGTCAACGAGCACGTTCCAACGCTGCTCCACCGTCTCCACCCACTCCGTGCTCACCCGCAGCGTGATGCACGGCACTCCCGCCAGGTAGGCCTCCTTCTGCAACCCGCCGGAGTCGGTCATCACTGCGCGGGCGTTGCACAGCAACGCGGTCAACTCGAGGTAGCCCAGCGGTGGTGTGATCACCAACCCTCCGTCGACCAAGCGCTCCCACAGGCCGGTCCGGCGCAGCCGGTCCTCCGTCCGCGGATGGAGCGCGAGCACGACCGGCAACGGCACCTGACACAGCAGCTCCACCAGCCGTTCCAGGCGGTCCGGCGAGTCGACGTTGCCGCTCCGGTGGGCGGTGGCCAGCACGTACTCCCCCGGCTGTACCCCGTGCTCACGCACGAGGTCAACCCGCTCCCGGGCGCGCGGCTGCACCGCCGCCGCCACATCCACCATCACGTCGCCCACCAGGGCGACCTTGCCGGTGGTTCGTTCGGCGCGCAGGTTCTCGACCGCGGTGGGCGAGGAGCAGAGCAGCAGCGAGCTGGCGTGGTCGGCGAGCACGCGATTGAGTTCCTCGGGCATCGAGCGGTCAAACGATCGCATCCCCGCCTCCACGTGGACAACCGGTACCTTGGCCTGCGCCCCGGCCAGCGCGCCCGCCAAGGTCGAGTTCGTGTCGCCGTAGACGAGCACGGCATCGGGTGAGAGTTCGGTCAGCAGCGGCTCGAGCGCACCCAGCATCCTCGCCGTCTGCGAGCTGTTGGACCCAAGCGCGACCTGCAGCTGACGGTCAGGGGAGGGCAGCCCCAGCTCGGCGAAAAACACCGCCGAGAGTTGATCGTCGAAGTGCTGCCCGGTGTGGACCAGCAGCTCCTCGTGTTGCTCGCGCAGTCGTGGCGAGACCGCCGCCGCCTTGATGAACTGCGGGCGGTTGCCGATCACCGTGAGGATCCTCACCCGCGGCCAAGCTCCGCGCTGATCCGCTCCCGCAGTGCCGCCGCGGCCCCCGCCGTCACCGGTCCATCGCCCTCGAACCTGGTCTCGTCGATGGCTGCTACCGGCTGCACCTCACGGATGGTCGAGGCCAGGAACGCCTCGTCGGCGCCGGCGAGATCGGCGACCGTGCCGGCGAGCTCGCGCGCCCCGGTCGACTCGATCACCAGGGCGCGGGTGATCGAGGCCAGGATGTGCTCCTCCAGTGGCGGCGTCAGTACCTGACCGTCCTTGACCCAGAAGATCGAGCTGGTCGGCGCCTCCAGCACGCGTCCGTGCGGGGTGACCAGCAGCGCTTCGTCGAAGCCGCGTTCCCGGGCCAGTCTTCCGGCGAGCATGTTGGCGGCATAGGAGAGTGACTTCACGCCGTCCAGCAGCCGCGTCGGGGCATAGGTGACGCTGGCCAAGCGGACCCGCGGGGGCATCTGATGCAGTGGCTCGGTCAGCAGCAATCGGCGCCCGCCCCGGGTGAGGACGATCCGCAGCGCCTCGTGGGCGGGTCCGGCGCCGGCACGAGCCAGCAGCCGGTGGGCCTCGGCGCGAACGGTCTCGAGGTCGACCGGCAGGCGCAGATTGGCCGCCGAGCGCTCCAGCCGCGCCAGATGCTCCTCCAGCGCGAACGACCGCCCGTCGTAGACGCGTATCACCTCGAAGACCCCGTCTCCGCGCAGCAGGCCCTCGTCGGTGGCGGGGATCGTCGCCTCCTCGGCGGCCATGATCTCCCCGTCGAGACTGGCCAGGCAAGCCGACTCGCTCATCCGACCAGAGCCTACTTCAGCGCGCCCGGGGGCCGCCATCGACCCCGCCACCGGCGCCCTCGCCAGCCGTCCCCATCCCTGGCTTGGCCCACTCGCCCGCCAGCCGCACCACGGTCGATGCCGCTGCGGCCATGTCCTGGACCGAGGCCCACTCGCGGACCGAGTGGTACTCGTGACCGCCGGTGAAGATGTTCGGCGTCGGCAAGCCCATCTCGCTCAGCCGGGAGCCGTCGGTGCCGCCACGGATCGGAGCCCGAATCGGCTCGATCCCCTCAGCGCGCATTGCCGCTTCGGCGGCGCCCAGCACGTGCGGCACCTGGTCAAGGTGTCGGCGCATGTTGCGGTACTG
The DNA here is from genome assembly GCA_963787535.1 of uncultured Solirubrobacterales bacterium. Classification (GTDB taxonomy): domain Bacteria; phylum Actinomycetota; class Thermoleophilia; order Solirubrobacterales; family Solirubrobacteraceae; genus Palsa-465. The sequence goes on along the minus strand of CAWBDB010000004.1, from coordinate 660,860 downwards.
GGTGCGAACCTCGACCAGCACCCTGGCCCGCGGCTCCCGAACCGCGGCCTGCTGTGCGGTGTGCTCGAGCAGCTCGACGTGCTCACCGAGCCGCCGATCGTCGAAGTCGCGAACGATCGCCCGGATCTGTGCTTTGGCCGCACTACCTCGCAGCTCGTAGACGTGGATGAAGCCCTGCCGCTCGGCGGTGCGCTCCGGCGTCAGTTCCGCGGGCAGCCCGCTGATTATCTCCGCCGCCAGCCGCAGGGCGTTGACGAGCTTGCCGGTGGCCTGTCCGGGATGGACGTCCACGCCCTCGACGGTGACGATCGCCTCCTGCGCGCTGAAGGTCTCGTCCTGGAGCTCTCCCAGCTCAGACCCGTCGATCGTGTAGGCGCAGTGCGCTCCGAAACCGGGGATGTCGAAAAGCGTGGCTCCCTCCCCGATCTCCTCGTCCGGGGTGAAGCAGATCCGCAGCCTCGTCCGCGGCAGCTGGGGGTTGGCGCTGAGTTGGGCCAGCGCGGCCATGATGATGGCCACGCCAGCCTTATCGTCGGCCCCAAGCAGGGTGTCACCGCCGGCGGTCACGAGGTCGTGGCCGACCTTGCCCAGCAGCTCGGGCATCGTGGCAGGATCGAGACGGATCCCTCCGCGGGGCAGCTCGATCACCTCGCCGCCGTAACGCTCGTGCACGATCGGCGCCACGCCCGCACCGGGAGCATCCGGACTCGTGTCCAGATGCGCGATCAGGCCCACCGTCGGGCCCACCCCCGGCAGCGTCGCGGTCACGTAGCCGTTGCCGTCCTGGACCACGTCGGCAAGCCCGAGCTGGCTCAGCTCCTCGGCCAGCAGCCGCCCCAGCTCCAGCTGCCCGGGTGAGCTGGGCGAGCGTTCTCGATCCCGTCGCGCTTGCGTGTCGATCTGCACGTAGCGCAAAAAGCGCGCCAGCAGATCGGCGGATAGCCCGTGAGCCTGCTCTGAGGTGTAGCGCACATCGTTCATTTGGCGGAGAGCTGACATCAGGGTAACCCGAACGCACGTTTGGGGTATTTTCGCGCAACGGGAAACCGACTATTAGCGCTACAACGATTGCAGAGGAGCACATCAATGGCGACACAGACAACCACGCAGCGCCAGGCTGCAGGCAAGAAGGCGGCGGCGACGCGCAAGCGCAACGCCACCAAGCGCAGCGCATCGGCGACCAGGGCCTCCGCGCGCGAGACCCAGCGCACGGCCCAGCGCTCGGCCCAGGAGACCACGCGTGCCGCCCGGCGCACCAGCCGCCAGGCCGGCCGCACCGCCAATCGTGGCCTAGAGGCGGCGGCTGCTCGCCTGGACGCCGTCGGGCGTCAGGCCGAGCGTGCGCTGCTGATCCAGGTCGGCGCCGCCGCCGAGCTACGCGACTCGATCACCCAGACAGCCCGGACCTACACCAACTTGAGCGGTGTGGTGCGCGAGCTGAATCGCTTCGAGCGCCGTGGCGCCCGGGTCCTGAACCGCAGCGAGCGGACGCTGAAGCGCACGCGCCGTGACCTGCGCCACGATGTTCGCAGCGCCCAGCGTGGGGCGTCGCGGCAGGCGGACTCCGTCCGCTCGGATGTCGGCAACGTCGTCAGCCAGATCAGGCAGCTGGCGTAGCCGTTCCGCAGACTGTCGCCGCGCATGAGGCCCGCCCTTCCGAGGGCGGGCCTTTTCTCTGAGCCGATGAGGGAGCAGGGACCCCGGCGCGGGTAGAGGGGTCGAGCATGGTCACGACGAGTCCACGGCCGCGGTTGCGGCGTTCAGATTGCTCTGGTCCCGGCCTGCAGCGCGTACGCCGGGGCCGGGGCTTTCTCTATCTCGACGGCGACGGCACCCGGATCGCCGACGCCGAGACGATCGAGCGGGTGCGCGCGCTGGCGATTCCGCCGGCATGGAAGGACGTCTGGATCTGCTCGGATCCCTGGGGCCACCTGCAGGCGACCGGGATCGACGCCGCGGGGCGCAAGCAGTACCTCTACCACGCGCGCTGGCGCGCGCGCCGTGACCGCCAGAAGTTCGAGCGGATGGAGCGCTTCGGCCGCTCGTTGCCGGCCCTGCGGCGGCAACTGGCTCGGGACCTGGGTCGGGGCGAGCCGACGCGGGGCGCCGTGCTGGCATGCGCGGTGCGACTGCTGGACGTGGGTCTGTTCCGCGTCGGCTCCGAGCAGTACGCCGACGAGGACCATGGCGTGGGATTGGCGACGGTGCGCAAGGATCACATCACCCTACGCGGCGAGACGATCGTGTTCGACTATCCCGGCAAGGGCGGCATTCGCCGGCTGCACACCATCACCGACCCGCTGAGCGGCGACCTCGTGCGGACGCTCAGGCGCAGGCGCGGCGGTCCGCCGGAGCTGCTGGCCTACCGCAACGGACGCGGGTGGAGCGGAGTTCGCTCGAACGACATCAACGAGTACCTCAAGCTCGTTCTGGGAGACGAGTTCAGCGCCAAGGACTTCCGTACGTGGAACGCAACGGTCCTGGCCTCGGTGTCTGTGGGCGCCGATGCGCCGCTGGCCACCGGCAAGACCGCCCGCAAGCGCGCGATCGACCGGGCGGTGCGCGGAGTCAGCGAGATGCTCGGCAACACGCCCGCGGTAGCGCGGCGGTCCTATATCGATCCACGCGTGTTCGATCGGTACCTGTCGGGCTGGACGATCGCGGCCGGCCTAGAGCGGCTGGGCGAGATCGACATCGCCGATGAGCGTGACCGCGCGCGGCTGGAGCAGGCGGTGCTCGACCTGCTTCAGGACGAAGAGGAGTCGCCGGCGCTGCTGCAGGCGCCGGCGGCAGAAAGCTGAGGCGCGCCGATCGCTACCAGCGGCCGTACCAGCGCCGGCGGCCTCTGGAAGCTCCGGCTTCCACGGTGCCGATGAAGAACCCCAGTATCCACAGAATGAGCGCGGCCACCAGCACCAACCACAGCAGGTGAACGGCGAATCCCAGTCCACCGAACACGGCGAGGATTACCAGCAGCACGACGAGCGCAACCATCTCACCCTCCTTGTTGAAGCCATCAGACTCGGGACCGTAGCCTAGGATTGCCCGCGGACGGAGCCGGTCAGGGTCAAGACTACCGCGCAGGACAAACGCATCGGGCAGGGCCACCGGCTCAGCAGGCCAGCTCGAGGCTACTGCGCCCCGTGGTCGAGCATCACCACCCGCAGCAGCTCCCCCGCGCCAGGCAGGGGGTCGACGTGGAGCTGATCGCTGAGCAGCGCCAGAGGCGAGGACCGTGCGTCCCGCTCAGCTTCGGCGCGGATCCTCTCGCCGCTTCCGGGGCTCAGCGGGCCAATCGAGAGCTCCAGGCGAGGGCCCCGGACCTCAAGTGCGAAAGCCATCCGGTTGGTGATCGCCGCCGAGGTCACCTGTGCGGTGAGTGCGTCGGTCAGCAGGTACAAGTCAGAGAAGCGATCAAGCGAGAACTGGGCCGTCGCGGCCAGCGCCCGGGCAACGCGCCCGAGCACCATTCCCAGTAGATCAACCGGCGAGATCGACCCAACCGCATCTCCTTGCAGTTGGCTGGCAAGGCCGTCCGGTGGCAGCGGCTCGCCGCGCGGCTGGAACAGGCGCCGGCCCCCGCGGACTCCGGCGAACGACATCAGCACTTCGGTGCCGCCCGCACTGCGGGTACCGAACTCGGCATGCTCGGTGAGCGCGCGGATCACCGGGATACCCACTTTCAGCTGATCCGACTGCTCGGCGCGGTCATCGAGGCCCACGCCGCGATCGCCGATCAACGTCACCAACGAGTGCTCGAGCACGTATAGCTCCACCGACAGCGGGCCCGATGGCTGATCTGGATAGGCGTGGCGGACGACGTTGTTGCACGCTTCGCTGACAGCGGTCTTGAGATCGTCCACCAGCTCCGGATCGATTGACAACCATTCGGCGACGGCGCTGAGCATCGCCCGTACGAGCGTCAGGGTCTCAGCCCGGCTGTCGAGCACGAGGCTGACACACGGCTCGCCTGAGAGCTCGACCTGACGGTTGAGGGGAGGCATAGTCGGGTTCCCTGCGCCTCACTTTCTGCACTGGCAGGGTGGTCGGTTAGGCCGTTCCCGGTCGCGCCCGGTTCCAAACGGCAAGCGTGCTCACCGCTCGCCGCCGAGAGCCGTCAACGCTCGGGAAGCGACTCGGCCTGGGTCAGCTCCCGCAGCTGATCCAGTGCCCGGCGCAGGATCCGCGAGACCTGCATCTGCGAGACGCCGATCATCTCGGCGATCTGGCTCTGGGTGAGATCCTCGACGAACCGCAGCAGCAGGACCCGCCGCTCGCGGGGCCCCAGATGCTTCGCCGCCTCCGCGATCGTCACCTTGGCTTCGACCAGCTCAAAGCGGTCATCGACCTGACCGAAGGCATCGGCGAGGGTGCCCGAATCCTCCTCCCCATCCTCGCGAGGAGAGTCCAGCGAGGCGGTGTGATGGGCGCCGGCGGTCTCCAGCGCCTCCAGCACCTCCTCCAGACTCAGCTCCAGGAACTCGGCCAGCTCGGGAACGCTCGGGGGCCGACCGGTGCGGGTCATCAACTGCTGACGACCATCCTCGACCTTCAGCGCCAGCTCCTGCGCACCCCGAGGCACGTGGACCGACCAGCCCAGGTCCCGGAAGTAGCGCTTCAGCTCGCCGAGGATTGTCGGCACCGCGAATGACGAGAATGCAGTGCCGCGGCTGATGTCATAACGGTCGATCGCCTTGACGAGACCGAGACTGGCAACCTGCAGGAGATCATCGAAGGGCTCGTGAGCGCCGCTGTAGCGGCGAGCGAGCTTCCGGGCCAGAGGCAAGAACCGGGCCACCAGCTCTTCACGTGCCCGCACGTCCCGCTGCTCTTGCCAGCGGACGAAGAGCTCGGTTGACGCTATTCGATCGGCGGCTATCACCGGGCGATCACCAGGCTGGTGCGGATGCTCGGACACGTAGGAAACGTACTATGACCGCACCGCGAGCGCTGCATCTGAGCCTCGGTTACCCGCAAGGGGGTTCGGCAAACGCGGTTCGGACGGTGCTTGAGCATCGGGTGGGGGCGGGACCGCGTGGTGCTTGAGCGTCGCGTGGGACGGGAAGTGCCTGGTGGATGGTGTCCAAAGACGCCGTGCTCATCACCCCCTATCGTGACGGTCCGCTGTTGATCCGGGGAGCGTTCGAGCTGCTCGACGACCGCGGGAACGCGATCGCCAGCAAGCGCCGGACCGTGGCCCTGTGTCGGTGCGGAAGGTCGCGACTGCGCCCGTTCTGCGACGGCACCCACAAGCTGATCGGCTTCAGCGCGCCGGCAGCCCCATCGGCTCACGAGCGTCCGGCGGCCGGCGACAGCTAGCGGCCCGGAGATCCGGAAGCTCGGCCAGCAGCGAGGTACGACCGTCGCGCCAGCACGAGAGCAGGTGCGTGGTCCAGCGCTCGTCCACGGCGGCGAGAGCCTCTGCCCCCCACAGCACTGATCGGGCCAACGAGGGATCCTGGGAGACCAGACCACCGGCGAGATCCACGGCGGCGACGTTCTCGTGGACGGCGTCGGCCTCGACGTGCTCGTCGAAGAACAGGGTCGCATCTCCGTCGAACCCCAGGCGCCGGAGGCCATCTCCGTAGCGGCGGTTGGGGATCGAGGAGGTCATCTCGAACAGAGCCAGATGCCCAACAATCGCTCCCCGCCAGCGACGATGCAGGCCGAACAGCGACATCAGGTTGACGGTGGCGAGCGTCACCGCCGGTATCAGGTCCAGGTAGGCGCCGTAGCTGCGGTCGAGATCGAGGGCCTGCATCGCCCGGGCGAACAGCTCCGCGTGAATCCACTCGGGTCGGCCGCCGCCGTACTCGTCCGCCTGGATCTCGATCAATGCTGCCTTGGGCGCGCCCCACAGGCGGGGAATGGCCCAGGAGTGAGGATCGGCCTCCTTGAGCTGATAGGCCGAACGGTGCACCAGGAACTCACGGATCTGGGACAGCGTGGCGCTGGAGCGGACGAATCTGGACAGCGGCGGCGAGTCTCGCTGCGAGATCTCCCGCAGCGCCAGATCGATCTCGGTTGGGGCGGGGTCCACCCCCGAGGGCACCGCCTCCAGCAGGGCCTGCTCGAAGCGGGACTCCAGCTCGCGCCGCAGCGCCAGCAGCGTCGGCTCCCACTCCCAGCGCTCGTCCACCCCCGGGAGCCCCCGGTAGTGCAGCTCGTAGCACAGGTACAGAGAGAGCTGCGCGTCCTCGTCGCTCAGCAGGTCCGGCGTGGGACCGAGCGGGCGCAGCTTCAGCGCGTGCACATCGCGATCGAGTGCCTGCAGCAGCGCCTCGCTGATCACCCCGCGCGGGCGCGTGGTCGCCGTCATGCCCTTCTGCTACCCGGCACTCGGGGCCAGGAAGCGCGCCACCAACCACCGCATCAGCTCCCGCGGGCCACCCTGGCAGAACACCTCCCGCTGTACGATCGCGCCGTTGCGAGTAGCCAATCCGCGCGCGCGCTCGAGTCCCGCCGAGCCACCGAGTCGCCGCGCCACGGGCTCCAGCGCCTCGACGAGCTCGAGCAGGGCCTCGGAAGTCGAACGCTGAGCACCACTGCGCAGATCGGCCATCGTACCGGCCACACCGTCGCGGCAGGCCGACCAGCTGCTCTGCTCGATCCTCCACGTCGGGTCGATCGGAAATTGCTCTCCGGAGTGGTGACGCTCGGCCAGCCAGACCACAAGCGCCTGGATGAGGGCGGCGATCGCGGTGGCATCGGCCACGCTGCTCTGCGCGTCCGGGACCCTGAACTCCAGCGTTCCATAGCCGGGGTGGGGCCGCAGCTCCCACCACCAGGTTCGCGGTTCGGAGAAGGCACCGGCGGTGGCCCCCCAACGATATGCCTCGGCCAGGACCTCCCAACTCTCCAGCGCCGGCGGCACGCCCTGCCGCGGCAGCAGGCCCGCGAGCTTCGGTCTCACCGAGGCCAGGCCAGTGTCGCAGCCCTCGTAGATCGGCGCATTGGCTGACAGCGCGGCCAGGAGCGGCAGATAGCTGCGGGCGGCGTTGTAGACCGCCAACGCGGCGTTGGCGTCTCCCACGGCGACGTGCACCTGCAGCGCGCAGACGAGCTGCCGGGTGGCGATCACGCCGTATTCGCGCAGCGTGCGACGGTAACGCGGCAGGTGGTTCAGCTCGCCGATCCCGCTGCTGAGGGGATGAACGCCGGCAGAGACCAGCGTCACCAATCCACGGCCCCGGGTGGCGACGGTGCGACGAGCGCTCAACAGCGCCTCCCCCAGCGGGTCGACCGACTGCGAGATCGGCGGGACGATCTCGAGCTGAGCCGCGGGCAGCTCGAGCTTAAACGGATCCCCCTGGCCACATCGCCCCAGCAGCCCCTGGGCCACCGGGGTCAGCTCGAGCGTGTCCGGATCGAGCAGCATCACCTCGTCCTCGATGCCCACCGTGTATGGCTGGGGCGCATTGAACGCGGCCCGCAACGCGTCGGCGTCGGGCAGCGCGTTTGCCGGCTCCGGCGCCGGGATAGCACCACGCTCTCGTGCGGCTCCTTCCATTACCTGGAGTGTTCCAGCCTCCGAGCGACAGCTGGCTGCTGATCGACGTACTGCGCCGGCAGCGGCTGCCGGCGCGGGCCCACGGGCTGGACCTGGGCACCGGCAGTGGAGTACTCGCGATCGCCGCGGCCAAGCGCGGATGCTCGACCGTGGTGGCCGTCGACGTCTCCCGTCGCGCGATGCTCGCAGCGAGGCTGAACGGTGCCCTCAACGGCGTGAAGATTCAGTCCCGGCGAGGAGACCTGTTCCAGCCGGTGGCCGAGCAGCGTTTCGACCTGATCGTCGCCAATCCACCCTATGTGCCCACTCCCGGCCGCGGAGAGCTGCCTCGACGTGGTCTCGCGCGCGCCTGGGAAGGCGGTCCGGATGGCCGCGCGCTGGTGGATCGCATATGCGCCAGAGCGGGGGCTCACCTGCGCCCCGGCGGCGTGATGCTGCTGGTGCACTCAGCAGTGTGCGGCGAGCAGGCGACGCTCGATCAACTCACGGCTCAGGGCCTGCAGGCCGAGGTCGCTCTGCGCCATCACGGTCCGCTCGGTCCAATCCTGCGCGAACGGGCAGCTTGGCTGCGCGGGCGGGGGATGCTCCCGCCATCCCCCGGGGACGAGGAGGAGATGCTGGTGATCCGTGCCCAGGCGCCAGGTCACGCCTTTGCCGCTGACGCCGACCGTCGGGAGGGGGCGGCGATCGCCGCCCCCTCTCCCGAATGAGCTTTGATCGGAGTCCGGCAGGCTCAGGATGAGAGCCGCTTGCGCAGCTGCTCCTTGCCCTGCTCTCCCCCCTTGCGGCTCTCTCCCTGTGCTCGGCGGAAGAAATCGGCCAGGTCGGAGTCGCGATCGCGCTCGGCGTCCTGGATGTACTGCTCCAGTCGCAGCGCGTTGCTCAGGCACTGCTCGGTAAACCAGATCAGGTTGTAGTCCTTGTCCTTGGTGCCGGTGACCTGACCGGTCTCGCTGCTGGTGCTCATGCGACTTCTCTCCTCTGCAGTGGTTTGTCTTTCCCTGGCGAGCTACCCGACCAGCGCGGACGTACACCTGAACTGACCTACCGGGTCCTTGGGCCGCTGCGCGGCTTCCCTGGCGATTCGCGGGCTTCCCCGCCCCATTCGCGGGTAGAGGACATCTATGCGAGTGGTGGTGATCGGCGCGACCGGCAACGTCGGGACGAGCGTGCTCACGGCGCTCTCCGGAGATCCGGAGGTGCAGGAGCTCGTCGCCGTCGCTCGCCGCCGGCCGGCGGTGAGCCCCGAGCGGGTGAGCTTCACCGCCGCCGACATCGCCACCGACGAGCTGACGGAACTGCTGCGGGGGGCCGACGCGGTCATCCTCCTCGCGTGGCTGATCCAGCCCGGTCGCGACGAGGCGCTCACCCACGCCGTCAACGTCAGAGGCAGCGAACGGGTGTTCCGCGCCGCGGTGGCGGCCGGCGTGCCGGCGTTGCTGTATTCCTCCTCGGTCGGCGCCTACTCACCGGGACCGAAGGATCGGTTCGTCGACGAGTCGTGGCCGACGGAGGGGATCCAGAGCTCGTTCTACGCCCGGCACAAAGCCGCCGTCGAGCGCCAGCTCGACCGGCTGCAGCGTGAACAGCCGACGCTACGCCTGGTACGGATGCGGCCGGGGCTGATCTTCAAGCGAGAGGCGGCGACGGAGATCCGCAGGCTGTTCGCCGGCCCGCTGCTGCCGGGGAGCATGATCCGGCCCGGGCTGATCCCGGTGGTGCCGGATCTCCCGCGGCTTCGCTTCCAGGCTGTGCACTCGCTCGACGTCGGCGAGGCCTTCCGGCTGGCGGTGCGCAGCGACGCTCGCGGGCCCTTCAACCTCGCCGCCGACCCGCCGATCGGGGCACCGGAGCTGGCCGAGATCTTTCACGCGCGTGCGCTGAAGCTTCCAGTCGGCCCGGTGCGCGCCCTCGCCGCGGCCAGCTATGCCCTGCGCCTGCAGCCGAGCGAGCCGGGGTGGCTGGACATGGCGCTCGCAGTGCCACTGATGGACACCGGGCGCGTCCGCGCCGAGCTGGGCTGGGCGCCACGACATTCGGCTACCGAGGCGCTGGAGGAGCTGCTCGAAGGGCTTCGGCAGGGAGCGGATCTGGACACGCCGCCTTTATCTCGCCACACCAGCGGACCGGCGCGGGTGCGTGAGCTGCTGACCGGCGTCGGTGGCCGGCCGTAGCTAGCCAGAACTAGCGGAGTGACCCGAGTCGATCCCCTGCGCGCGCAGGGAAGCGTCGAGCGCCACGGGGAACCGGGCTTGGATCTGCTCGGCGGCGGCGCGCTCCTGCTGGAGAATCTGCTGGCCCACCGCTTCGGTCTCGCCGTCGCCCGCGCGTCCGGCCACCCGGATGAGCAGCTCGTAGGCGGCGATCTCCAGGTGTTCGAAGGCGTAGGAGAAGCCGGCCAGTTTCGCCGGCGTGTCGGGTTGAGCCGCAAAGAAGCCCCCAAGATTCAGCCCCCCCAGACTCAGCCCAGTGTCCTTGAGCCTCGATGGGCTCGCCTCCCGAGCCTGCAGCCGCTCCTCGATCAGCCGCGCGTGCTCGCGCGTCTGCGCCAAGTGATGTTCGTAGGTCGAGGCCAGCTCCCCCGAGCCGGCGATTTTCGCCCCTTTGTTCAGCAGCTGGGTCGCCTGGCTCTCGATCGCGTGTACATCGCTCAGGTAGCCGTTCAGCTCCTCCTGCAGGTCCTCGGCACCCTTCTCGCCCAGCGAAGCCTGCACCGCGCGATCGAACAGTCCCGCCACCCGTTCGCTCATCGCCTGCTCCTGCTGACGGATCTGGCCAGCGACGTTAACCGTCGCGGCGTCGCCCGCCCGCTCGGCGACCTCGCCCAGCAGATCGTAGGCCGCCAGCTCCATGTGCTCGTAGGAGTAGGCGTGGGTGACCAGCTTGCCGGGGGTGTCGGGCTGGAGCCGGGCGAACAGGGCAAAGCCGGCGCCGGTGAGCTTTCCAGCGAGGTCCTTCACCGTCGAGGGCTGTGCCTCGCGGGCCTGCAGCCGCTCTCGGATCAGAGTCTCGTGCCTCTCGGTTTCACGCTCATGGGTAGCGAAGGCCGAAGCGATCTCGGGGTCACCGGCGATCCTCGGGGCCAGACGCATCTGCACCAGCGCCTGCTCCTCGATCGAATGCACATCGGTCAGGTACTTGGTCAGCTGCTGCTCGAGCGTGCGGGGGGCCATCGCAGTCCTTTCACTGTGTCCAGTATCTGATCACCCGCGGCCGGCGGGTTGAAACCGGCCTGGGGTGAGAAGGTGCCCGACTCGGGAGGTGGGTGCTCCACCTCAAGGACCCGATGACCAGGACAGCCGGGCGAACAAGGGTGAGTGGTCGGAGAGACCGGCCTTCCGCCAGTCGTGGAGATAGCCGACCGCCTCGACGCGGACGTGGTCGGAGACGATCAGATGGTCAAGACGGTAGCCGCCCCCCGACGTCGGCCACTCCCAGCTGAGCGCGCGGACCTCGAGGCCGTGGACGTCCCGGAACGCATCGCGGAAGCCATGGCGCTCCAGTCCCTTGATCAGTGACAGCTCCGCCTGGTCCCAGCGCTCTCCGCGGTCGGGTCTGAGGTGCCCGCGCCGGGTCCGCGCGAAGGTCCAGACCCGCCCGTCCGGATGCTCCCTACGGGGCGTGTTGAAGTCCCCACAGACCGCCCGCGGACCAGATCCTCCAGCCAGGTGCCGGTGCACCGCCTCGTGCGTACGGACCTTCGCCAGATGGGGTTTGGGACTGATCGGCGAGTGCAGGTTGATCAACTCCAACTGGTCGATCCGGCTGGCCAGCACGCGTTCAGGCCAGGGAAGGCCCTCCACCGAGGCCACCGCCTGCGAGACCTTGCTCGCGGTCAGCGTGCTCAACGGGCGGGAACGTCCCTGCGCGCGTGCAGCGGCAACGTCGCACGCGGTGATGTGGGTCAGGCCGCCGCCCAGCAGCAGCTCGGTCCACAGCGGAGAGGTGGCCGAGGTCACCTCCTGCAGGCAGACAACATCCGGCCGGACGGCCAGGATCAGCTCGGCCTGCTCAGGCAGGCGCTTGAGTCGCCCGGCGACGTTCCAGCACAGCAGCGCCGCCCGCACCTGGGCGTTCGCCTCAGGCGGCCTTGTCCACAGCCACCCACGCCTGCTGCAGGTAATCGGCTCCGGTCAGGATGGCAAGCTCCGACGCCACGGTACGAGCCAGGCGCGGCTGCCACACGTAAGTCGCCAGCAGCACGGTGGCGATCCACTGCGCAATGCAGTATGGACAGGCCAGTAGCTCGCCGATCGCCCGCTGGAGCCCGGTTCCCCTCGCTTGCTCTGATACCTCGGCGGGGCCGGCATCCCCCTGATAGCGCGTGAACGGGGCCCGCAGCGCCGCGGTCACCTTGTCCTTGGTGATCAGCCGACTGACCTTGAACGTGGCCACGCTCATCAGAGCCAGGTCCTGGGTGGGGATCTGCTCGGGCAGCCGCTTGCGCGATCTCATGAGGAGCACGGCGATCAGGGCGACCATGAGCTGGAAGACCATCAGCAGGATTGCGTAGCCGCCAAGCGGCTTCGGCTCCTCTGGCGAATAAGCCTGGGCGCTGTTCATCGACAAGGTTTACCCACTCCACGCCTTTAAACGCCTCCTTGGGGGCGTCCGCCTCGATAGTGGCCAAAATTCAACGGATGCTCTCCAACCCCGGACGGCTGGTCTACGGCTCGATCGCGGTCGGAGCGGTGCTGTCGGCCGAGAGCGCCATCCATGAGACCTACCTGAGCACGCTGGCCGCCGCCATAATCGCCCTGGCGCTCTACTGGCTGGCCCACTCGTACGCTGAGTTCACCGAGCTGCGGGCGGAGCAAAGCCAGCCGCTGAAGCTCGAGGTGCTGCTGGGGGTGGTGCGACGCGAGACCTCGATCCTCGCCGGCGCCGCCGTGCCGCTGCTGTCGCTGGTGATCTGCTGGGTCGCGCAGGTGCGGCTGACCAGCGCGGTGGTCGCCGCCACCTGGGTTGCGGCGGTTGTGGTGGTGCTGGTCGAGCTCGTGGTCGGCGTCAAGGACCGTCTCGCGCCCGCGGACTTTGTCGCCCAGACTGCGGTGGGAATCATTCTCGGGCTGCTGGTGATCGCGTTACGCGTGCTGCTGCACGGGGTGGCGGTGCGGTGACTGGGCTGCCTTCCGCCGTTTTGTCGCCGCTCGAGTGACGAGGCCCACCCCGAGGATGGTCAAGCCGCGCGTAGGCACGGGGACGGTGACGGCCCGCAGTCAGTGACGTCATCGAGCAGGCGACCCGCCGTGGCTTGCTCCCACCGTCCGCTCTCCACCAGCGACTCGCATAGGCGTTCGACGTCGATGAGTGCCTCGCGCGCGGCCAGATCGGCCTCCAGATCGGCGCTGAAGATCAACTGGTCAGCAGCATCACGGATCCGATCCTGCTCTGCGCCCAGCAGCTTGCTCGGGCCCAGCTCGTCAAGGGTCTTGACCACCCTGCGGTATGCGTACGTTCGCTCGGGACTCATCGAAACAACCTCCGCCACATCAGTTGGTGAGGATCATGCTTGCCGGTTAGGACCTACTCGCCTTGGGCCCGCGGGCTAAACATCCGTCCTCTTAGTTGTACTTCAGCTCCGGGTCGACGCCGACCGGCGGGTCCCAGGTTGTGTGATACGCGGAAGGGCCGGCGCCGGATCATGTCCGGGTGGTAGGGTGGCCCCGGGTTGTTTCCGCGCATTGCTCTGCGCATCGAGGGGCGGCATGGTCGAGAGGTTGCTCGCTAGCAGAGGTGTATTCGTCGGGCGCCAAGCCGAGCTGGACGTGATGTCCGCCGCCTTGGAGGCGGCCCGAGCGTCCGATCCGCAGATCGTGTGGATCGAAGGCGAGCCGGGAATCGGCAAGACCGCCTTCGTCCGCCAGTTCCTGGCCTCGGCGGAGGACATCGTCACGCTGGAGGCCAGTGGCGATGAGACCGAAGCGACCCTGGACTTTGGTGTCCTCTCGCAGATCCTCGCGCAGGCCAGCCCGGCCTCGGGATCGGAGCCGCTGAACGACGGCCTCAGCAGTGGATCGGCGGGCAGCGTGTTCGCGGTCGGGGCGGAGCTGCTCGGATTGCTCGGCTCCCTGGAGGGCAGCGCGCCGCTGGTCTTGGTCATAGACGACGTGCACTGGGTGGATCAACCGTCGGCTGCCGTGGTTCTATTCACGCTTCGCCGCCTCTACGCCGATCGCGTGCTGGTTGTGGTGGTCAGTCGCCCCAACGGCCTGGATCGGCTCGGTCCGGGCTGGTCGAAGCTGCTGACCGATTCCGAGCGCGCGCGGCGCGTAGTGCTGCTTGGGCTGGGTGCCCATGATGTGCGTGAGTTGGCCGGCTCGCTCGAGTTCGGCGGCCTGACGCTCGCTGCTGCCGAGCGCCTACGGGAGCACACCGGCGGCAATCCGCTGCGCATCAAGGCCCTGCTGAACGAGCTGCCACCTGAAGCGCTGGCCTTCGACCAGGGTCCATTGCCTGCTCCGCAGTCGTTTGCCGCGACTGTCCTGACTCGTCTGACCAGCGTCACCACCGAGGCGCAGGATCTCGTGGCCGCCGCGGCGGTCGCCGGAGGTCAGTGTTCGCTGACGCTCGCCGGTTCGGTGGCGGGGCTCAGCGATCCGTTGGATCCTCTGGAGGAGGCGCTCGCCGCCGAGCTGCTCGTGCTCGTGCGCACGCGAATCCCCGAGGAGGTGGGCTTTCGGCACCCGCTCGTGCGGGCTGCGGTCTACGATGATCTCTCGCCCAAGCGGCGTCACGCCCTGCACTTGGCGTGGGCGAGCCTGACCGCGGGACCAGCTTCGCTGTTCCACCGCGTGGCCGCCAGCGACGGCGCCGACGATGCTCTGGCCACCGAGCTGGTCGCGGCCGGGGAGGACGAGGTCGGCGCCGGCGCCCTATCGGTCGGAATCGAGCATCTGCTGTGGGCCTCGCGCGTCGCCGATAGCCGCCAGGTGCGAGAGGCGGCGCTGCTGCGAGCGGTCGAGTGGCTGGGCGTGGCCGGAGATGTACCGCGGGCTCACGGGTTCCGCGATGAGGTCATAGCGTGCAGCGACAGTCCCAGGAGGAGCTTCATCCTCGGCGCCTTGACTGCGTCGGCGGGTCATCTGCCAGAGGCCGAGGAGGCACTTCGCGGAGTGATCGAGCGCCCGGACTTCTCCAGGTATCCGGAGCTGCTGGGACCGGTCACTTCCTCGCTGGCCATCGTCTGCGCCTATGCCGGCCAGGGCGCAGACGCGATCACCTGGGCGCGTCGGGCCCTGGACGTCGACGAATCCTCGGCAACCGTTGAGGTGACGGCGAAACAGGCGCTGGCGCTCGGCTTGGCGATGTCGGGACGTGCCCCCGCGGGCGTCGCGTTGCTCGATGGGTTGTCGCCGGGACGCATTCACCCCCAGCCATTCGAGCCTGAGTTGATGGCTACCCGCGGAAACCTCAAGGCCTGGTGCGGCGAGCTCCCGGGTGCGGTTGAGGACCTCTCGGCGGTGATCAGGTGGTCTCGGAGCGGGACACCGCTGCGCAGTCTTCCCAACGCATACGGCTCATTGGCCGAAGCCGAATACCACCTCGGGCGCTGGGACGAGGGCCTGGTTCACGCCGACCTCGCGGTCTCCTTGGCTCAAGACAGCGACCAACTCTGGGAGCTTGCCTTCGTCCATGCCGCCACCAGCTTCTTTCACGCGGGGCGCGGAAACTGGATTTCTGCCACCGAGCATGTCGAGGCGGCCAAGCGTGCCGCTCAACTGGCTCCCCTTCCGGTAAGCATCTACTACGCCGGTATCGCGGCCGCCAACCTCGCTCGCGTCGGGGGCGACTGGGCGGCGGTCCTGCATGCGCTGGCGCCCCTGGAGGATTCGTCCACCGGGCGGGTAGCCGCGGATTTTGGTCATCGGACCTCGGAGCTGCTGGCGGCAGAAGCGATGCTCCGCACAGGGCGACTCGAGGACGCCCGCCGCGTTCTCATCGAGCTTGAAGAAGCGCTGGGAGGCAGCGTCAACGGCGTGGTCCGGGTCGGAATCTGCCGCCTCCGCGGCATTCTTGAACACGCCTGGGGACACGCGGCCACGGCCCGGGCTGCGTTTCGCCAGGGTCAAGATGTGGCTCAGACCACCGCCTCGCCGATTGCTGGGGCCTCTTTGTCGCTAGCTGAGGGAGAGTTTCTTCGAAGAGCCGGGAGCCGCAGGGCTGCCGCCGCCGCGCTTCACGCCGCGCGAGAGCGCTTTGAGGCGCTGGACGCTCGGCCGTTCGTGGAGCGATGCGACGTCGAGCTGGCGGCATGCGGAATACGGACCCAGGCGCGAGGCACCAGTGACTATGGGTTGACCGCACGTGAGCAGGTCGTGGCCCGGCTCGTGGCCCAGGGCAGGTCAAATCGAGAGGTGGCTTCAGAGCTCTACCTGTCGACGAAGGCAATCGAGTACCACCTGGCCAACATCTTCAGCAAGATCGGGATTCGCTCCCGCCATCAGCTCGGGCCGCGCCTGGCTGGATCGATCACAGCGCAAGCGGTGAGACCGGACCAACCCCAGGCCGGTGCGGCCCCGCGCTGACCCGTTCCACCACGTAAAGCCCCTGGCCGCAGAGCAGTCGGGACAGCGATCAGCTCAGCGTAGTCACACCCCGGATGAACAGCACGATGCCGATCGCGGCGGCGCCGGTCGTCGCCAGGCCACGGCCCTTACGGTCAAGCCAGGCTCTGAACCCGGTCACAGCGTCCTGCGTCCGCTCCGGTGCGAAGAGGTAGCCGAGCAGCGGGAGCTCGAGCAGAAGTTGCTGCATCACACAGAAGTACACGACGAGCAGCACCTTCGGCACGGCTCCAGGATCAAGCTTGACGATGTGATCGAGCGCGCTGAGATAGCTGACACCGGGAAAGCTCAGCGCGGCACCAACCAAGAACGTGAGCCGCATGGACCCGCGGCCCAGTAGCCGCAGGGGCCAGCTCTCCTGAGGCTCGCGGGTTTTCGCTTTCGCCTCCTTTCGTCGCTCGCGCCGTTCGCGCAGCGGAGCGTCGAGTCGCTTGGCCAAGACGAGCGCGAGCCCGATCGCGACCACGCCAGCGACGATGTCCCCAGCGGGGCTCAACTTGTGCTTCGAAGTCCCGGCCGCGCCCGAGCCGTGCAACGAGAACACAAACACGAGGCCGAAGGTCATGCTGGTTGCGTAGGCCCCGAACAAGTAGCCGAGCATCAGCTTCCGGGGATGCGGAAGGAGCAGCATGACCGTGACCGCGGCCAGCAGCGACGGGTTGAACATGGACACGATCGAAGACGCGAGGACGCTGATCAGGTCTCGGTTCACCAGCTCGCCGACTCTGCGGTGGGTACGTTTGGAGCTCGCTCAGCCCTTGAGAGGTTGCCCCAACGGTCGCGTCGAGACTCTCCCCGGCTCAGGATGCGCGCGGGCCGGCGGGAACGGGCTCCCGATCCATCGCCGGTTGCCGGTCGCGTTGCTCGAAGAACTCGGCCCCCTCGATGCTCACGTGCGGGACGGCACGATCAAGCCAGTGCGGTAGGTACCAGTTCACCTTGCCCATCAGCACCATCAGCGCAGGCACCAGTAGGCATCGAACCACCGTCGCGTCGAGGATCACGGCCACGGCCAGGCCAATCCCGAACTGCTTGATCGTCGGGTCGCCGTTGAGCAGGAAGCTGCCGAACACAAACACCATGATCAGGGCAGCGGCGGTGATCACACGGGCGCTGGTGACCAGCCCCGATATGACCGAGCTCTTGTTGTCCTCGCCGGCATGAACGTGCTCCTCGATCTGGCTGACCAGGAACACTTCGTAATCCATCGACAGACCGAACAGGATCGCGAACATGAACAGGGGGACATAGGAGACGATTGGTACCGGCCCGCTCAACCCGATCAGGCCGCTTAGCCAGCCGTACTGGAAGATCGCCGTGAGCACGCCATAGGAGGCGCCGATCGAGAGCAGGTTCATGATCGCGGCCTGAGCGGGAATGACCACGGTTCGGAAGGCCAGCATCAGCAACGCAAAGCTGAGGGCGATGACCACCAGGATCTGCAGCGGGAGCTTGCTCGAGATGTTCGCGGCGAGGTCCTCGTAGGCGGCCGTGCTGCCGCCGACATAGGCCGTCATGTCGGTGCCCTTCTCGGCTCCTGGGATCACGCTCGAGCGCAGGTGACTAACCAGGGTCGTAGTGGCATTCTCCGCCGGTCCGTACTTGGAAATCGCATTAAAGTAGGCGGTGGTTCCCGCCTTGTCGATCTGGATCGGCGTGACCCCGGCAACGTTGGAGGTGGAGGACACGTCCTTCTGCAGCGTCACCAGGCGCGGATCCGAGGCACGGGGATCGCTCTGAGAGCTACTCCCGGAGCTCGAGCCCCCTGAGGACGAGCTCGAGCCTCCCGACGAGGAGGAGGAAGCTGCCGCCGCCGGCGACTTGAGCGAGACAGCGATCAACAGCGGCCCGTTCACTCCAGCTCCGAAGTTCTTCGAGATCAAGTCGTAGGCCTTGCGCGCCGTGGTCGAAGTCGAGAGGGCGGCAACATCCTGCTGGCCCAGGGTCAGCGATCCCAGCGGGATCATCAGGGGAATCAGGATGGCCAGTGCCACCAGGCCGGCGATCACCGGGAACCTGGCGATCTCGCCGGCCCACTTCGCCCACAGGCCCTGCCGGGCTTGTTCATCGCTCGGGGGTGTGCGAACGCGCAATGAGTTGATGCGCGGCCCCACGATGGCCAGCAGAGCAGGCAGCAGCGTCAGCGCCGCAAGCACCGCCACGACTACGGCGATACCGGCCATCAGCCCCAAGGTCGTGACCAGCGGAATACCGGCCACAGCCAGGGATATGAGCGCGATCGTGACGGTGCAGCCGGCAAAGAACACAGCTCCGCCCGATGTCGCGGTGGCCCGGGCGATCGACTCATGGAGCTCGAGCCCGTCGCGCAGCCCCCGCAGGTGGCGCGTGACGATGAACAGGGCGTAGTCGATCCCGACGCCCAGGCCGATCATCGTCGACAGCGTCGGCGCCACCGTCGGAACCGTGGCCACGTGACCGAGCATGCGAATGATCGCCAGCGTCATGAGCAAGCCGACGATGGCATTGAGGATCGGCAGCACCATGGCCACCACGGTGCCGAAGGTGAGGGCCAGGATCACCATCGCCGCGATGATCCCGATCACCTCGCTGGATTCGGTTGAGGTCTTGGAAACCTTCTGGCCAAGCTGTCCTCCCGTCTCCACCTGCAACCCGGCGGACTTAGCCGGATTCGCCCCATCGATGATCTTCTGCACGTCGGCGACCGACAGCGATCCCGGGCTCACCGACACCGTCACCGACAGATAACCGGTGGTCTGATCCTTGCTGAGAGCACCCGCGCCTTGCGAGGTGAGCGGGTTGACGACCGAGGCAACGTTTGGCTCCTTGGCCACGCCGGCGGCCGCGTTGTTGACCGCGGTCGAGTACTTGGAGTCGGTCAGCTTTCCGCTGGGGGCGTGCAGGACGATTGGGCTGGTGCCGTTGGCCTGGTCCGGGAAGGACTTGGTGAGGGTGTCGGTCGCGTGCTGGCTGCCGGTTCCGGGCAACGACAGGTTGTCGTTGGTGTTGTCACCGAGTCCATGCGATACCGCGACGACCACGATCGTCAGCGCAACCCAGACGGCGGCGACCACGAACCGGCGCCGGACACAGAACTGCGCCAGACCGTAGAGGATTCCGGTCATAGCCGGCGCACCCTCCACGGCCGTCCCACAGGTGACGAGGCCGCCCCGGCGATGGATTTCGACGATCCGGGCATCAGTTGGGACCCCGGTGGCTTGCCGGCTCGTCGCTGCCGTCAGTAACCGGAACCAGTTCCTCGAACACGCGCATCAGCTCGAGAGTGCCTGAGAAGTCGCGGGTATCTGCTTCCCGCGCTGGCCTAACCGTGCCGATCAGACGATCGCCTTCGCCGCGCGAAACCTGCATTACGAGCTCCACTGCCATGGCCCTCTCCAGTGCGCTTTGCAATCGGAGACGAGCATGCCACAGACGCCATACCTTCGCACTGGGGTTCCCCTAGGAAAAACCCCAGAATCGTGGACCCGTGGCCGAGCTTCGTCGCGGGTGGGAGATTCTCTGGACATGACCGGTGCCAGGTCGAACGGGGTCGCCGCGGCTACGCGGCTGCGCTGCGCGGCGGTCTCGAGGCGGTCCGCGAGTTCCTTGAACCCAACGTCAACGGGCATGGCGGCGACGAACCCGCGCCCGACCTGCCACAACCGTGAGCGAACGCTGGAGTTCATGCGCCGGGCCCGCAGCAGTCGACTGATCGAATTGACACTTCGCGACTCAGTAGGCGCTCGAGGGAAGTCGCTGTGACCTGCGGTTGAGAGTCGCCCGAAGTAGGAGGCGCTGTGAGCTGTCGCCGACGTAGATCGCGTAGCTCCCGGGAGCGACCACCCAGGTGTTGGCGCGGTTGCTCCAGTGCGCGAACGAAACCTGGTTCAGCGAGATCATCACGCGCTTGGACTGGCCGGCCCGCAGCGAGACACGCTGGTAGCCCTTGAGCTGCCGAGGCGGCTCTGCGGCCGCGCGCGCATCGCCGACGTAGACCTGGGCGATGTCGGCGCCGGCGCGGTGACCAGTGTTGGTCAACGTGAAGGTAACCGAAACCCGGGGTCGCGTGACTCGGACGGCAAGTCGCGCGAAGCGGAACGTGGTGTAGGAGAGGCCATAGCCGAAGGGAAACAGTGGTTTGATCCGCTCGGTCTCGTACCAGCGGTAGCCGACGAGCAGTCGCTCCGAGTAGAGCGAGTGCGGCCCGACGGCGTCGCCCGGCGTGGGCACCCCTGGCCATTGGGTAACGGAGCGGATAGGGAGGTCGCGCATTGCCGCCGGGAAGGTCTCGGGCAGGTGGCCTGAGGGGTCGACGTCGCCGTATAGCAGCGTGGCGATCGCGTTGCCGTCCTGCTCGCCGGGATACCAGGCTTCAAAGATCCCCTTGACGTGGTCGACCCACGGCATCAGCACCGGGCCGCCCGTGTCCAGGACGACGATCGTGTTCGGATTGACGGCTGCGACCTTGGCGATCAGCGCGTTCTGGTCGATCGGCTGCGGCGCGCAGCCGAAGGCGATGCAGACGCCACCGGTCAGTGTGAGGTTTGGCCGGTCGATTCCCTCGGTCTCGGAATCCCCGGCGAACACGACCGCCACGCCCGCCGTCCTGGCGGCGGCGACCATCTGCGTAGTGTCCGATCCATCGGCATAGACCACCTTGTCCCCCCGAGCCGCCGCACGCTTGACGATTCCCCGCAGGGGGCTCACTATGGGGACTTGGCCGCCCACCCCAACGTGGCCGCTGCCCTCGCCGTTGTACTCGTTCTCGGCCCCCGCCTGTCCGGCGTCCGGGCCGATCACCGCGATCGTGCGGTGCCGACCCAGGAGGGGAAGGAGATGGTTCTCGTTTTTGAGCAGCACGGTGCCCTCCTCGGAGACCCGCCGTGCGAGGGCCACGTCCGCTTGGGTTGAGACGGTGGCGCGGGACGCCGCCGGCTGCGGCGCCGGGGGATCGTCGAACACCCCTACCCGAAACATTGCGCGCAAGGTTCTCAGCACCATATCGTTCAGCGCCCCCAGCGATACCTGACCGTCCCGGGCCGCGGTCTCGAGCGCGGGGCCGAAATAGATGCCCGGGGGGATGCTCATCTCGATATCGAGCCCTGCATTGGCCGATGCCACTGTCGAATGTGTTGCCCCCCAGTCAGAGACGACAAAACCCGAAAAGTCGAACTGCTTGTCGAGCATCCCAAGCGTCGACGCGTTTTGGCACGAGAAGACACTATTTATGCGGTTATACGAGCACATCACGCCCATCGCACCGCCCTGTCGGATCGCAATGTCGTACTGCGGGGCGTACATCTCCTCCAGGGTGCGCAGATCGACGGCGGCGGTCGTGCTGCCGCGGTCCGTTTCCTGGCTGTTGGCGATGAAGTGCTTGAGCGTGACGATCACGTGCTGGGACTGCACGCCACGCACCTCGGCCGCGGCGCTCTCGCCGGACAGGAACGGATCCTCGCTCATGTACTCCCAGTTACGGCCGTTCATCGGTACCCGGTCCGTCTCGATCCCGGGAGCCAGCTGCACGTCGATCCCCTTGCCCCACGCCTCCTGCCCGAGCGCCTGACCGAACTTGTACTGCAAGTTCGGATCCCAGCTCGAGGATTGAGCGATCGGCGCGGGGAACGCCGTCGTTCCCGTCTGCATGTCGGCGACGCCCTGACCGGCGTCGTTGAACACCAGGTTCGGGATGCACAGGCTCGGCATCCCCGGAATGAATCCGACCGGGTCAATGTGGCTGGGGTCCGGGAACTGTCGGTAGGTCAGCGCGACCTTCTCCGACACCGACATCGCCTGCAGCAGCCCCGCGGCACGCGCGTTCGCCGACAACGACCTGTTCATCCACGGGCACGACGCTGCATGAGCAGAACCCGCAGCCTGAGCAGCAAACCGCATATCTCGCGTGCCTGCCAGCCTTCGGCCCTCCGTGAGATTCAGGCTGTAGGCGATGGCCCGATAGCCGGCGGTGTTGGGATGGAGATGGTCGCCCGAGTCGTAGCGCGGTTGGTAGAGGTTGTCGTTGCCGGGCCACCCGATCGCCCGCGCGATATCGAGGACGCCATCGAAGATCCGGCTCGTGCGGATGAAATCGTTGACCTGGGCGCGGACAGCGTCGGTCGCTGGGGTGTGGGCTGCGTAGTCGCCCCGGGCCACGAGAGTTGCTCCGATCACGCGCATCCCACGGTGGTGAAGGGTGGCGACGATCTCTGTGATCCCGTGGATGATCTGTGGGGCGTTCTTGCCGAGCGTGATGTCGTTGGTGCCGATCTCCAGGACCACGTCGGTGACCCCGGGCAGGTCGAGCAGATCGTGCTCCAGTCGACGCTCGAGGCCCTCGGTGTTACCGCCGAGGCCATTCAGCGAGTCACCGTTGACGCCCTCGTTGACCACCGCCGTCTGAGGGAACCCCCTGAGCGAGGCGAGCCGCCAGGCGAGGAAGTCGGGGAAGGTCGGGTACCTGTTCATCCCGAAGTCGTCGGTGTAGTTGGGCCCCTGGTCGCCGTCGGTGATGGAATTGCCAATCGCCACGATCGCCCGGGGCGCGCGCGTCAGAACGTCGACCGCGTCCAGCCAGTAGATCGGTTCCTGCACGACGGTGAAGGCGCCTCCGGAGTTCGCGTTGGTGCGGTTACCCGCGCCGGCACCGGTCAGGTACTGCGTCACGTAGCTCTGCGGGTGCAGCGGCGGGACGACCGATCTGGGTACGTACACGCTGACCGCAAGATCCTCGAACTGCCTCACAGGGAGCGTGATGCGGTCGCTCACGACGGTCCCGCCGGAAGCAATCGTCACTGTGGGCTTGCCGCCGAAGGTGACAGTCGTGTTGGTGCCGGGGACCAGGCTCGCGCCCCGGGTGCCGGCGCGAACTCCCACTCGGATAGCGCCGAAACTCACGGGCTGCGTGCCCGAAGCGGAGGCCAACACCGAGTCCTTGGAGTTTGAGAAGCGCAGGCGCAGCGCTGGACCCGAGAGCGTCGGGCGGACGGTGAAGCGATAGGTCACTCCTGGCGGGGTAGGTGTGCCCGGCGCGGTTGGATGCGCCGTCCAGAGTGACGGAGCCGTGAGGTCATCCATCGCCACACCCCACCCCACCCGCCACTGTGCCCGTGCCTTGATACCGGTTGCGCGCGCCGCATATGCGCCAGCGATCGAGGCGATTACGCCAGCCGCACACGCGAGCGCGACCAGGTACGCCAGTCGCCAACCGGTTCGCCGACTGGGCATCACGCTGCTCAAGCCGCCGCGCCGATCCAAGCGAACGTATGCCGGCGACCAAGGTTGGCGAACGCGATCGCATCGCCTACCGGGTGCGCCGGGACGCCATCGACCGCGTGCCGCCCGTCCCACACGATCCGTCCGTCCATGGCGATCACCCGCCGCCGCCCCAGCAGCGGCACTTCGACCACGCCCGTCTGCCGACTCGGGGCGATCACGGTGAGCTTGAACGACGTGGCGCTGCCGCCTCGTTCCCAGCGCACGCTGATCGGCCCGTGGGGGGTGGGAACCACGCCCTGCGCCCACCGCAGGACGCCGGGCTCAGGCGCAACGGTCCATTGGCTGTAGCCAGGTCTGGCGGGGGTCACGCCGAGCACGTACTGCGAAAGAGCGGCGGTCGGGCCGGTCGACCAGGCGTGCGCGGAGCTGTCGGCGATCGCGCCGGGGGCCGGTATCCCGTTGAGCTGGATTCGCTCCCACTCGACGCCTCCCGGGTCGTGCGAGATCATGAAGCCCCACTCCTGGCGGATGATCGACAGTGCCGCGGCCTCGTTCCCGGCGGCGAAGTCGGCCAACACATGGAAGCTGCCCATGTACGGCGAGATGTCGTGCGTATAGCCGGACGGAACGGGGCTGCTGACGTTCAGGGGACCGAAGCGGCTGCGCAGCGCTCGCTGGAGCACGCGCAAGATCTCACGCGCCCGCGCAGCGCTCGGGATGCCGGCGAGGATCGCCGTAACGTTGGCGTCCTGCACGACCGATCCGCGCTCACTCGTGCTCGCGTCGTAGACGCCGGTCCTCGGATTCCAGAGGTCACGATCGACGGCCTTCGTGACCGCATGCGCGGCGGCCGACCAGGTTCTGGCCTGGCGGCGACGACCGAGCGCGGCAGCCAGCTTGGCGGCGGACTGCAGCGCCTGAACGTAGATGGCGTTGACGTACGTCAACTCGCCGCTGACCCGCTCGATATTCCAATCGGAATCGTCGACGGGATTGACGGCAACGAGCCCATCCGAGCCAACCTGCTCGGCATCCCACTTCATCTGGCGGATGACCGCCGTCCAGTTCCGGCGGGCCAGGGCCAGATCCCCTGTATACAGGTAGTAGTTGTAGAGGGCGGTGATGACGACCATCGAGTAGCTCGCCGACCATGTGTCACAGGCGTCTCGCTTGGGATTGGGAGAGCACACCCCGGGTAGCGGGCCGGGCTGCGAAATCGTCCCGGTGGCCGGTGTCAGCTGCCCCGCGGTCGTTGCCGGATGCTCGAGGAACAATGCATCCGAGTCCCGGGCATAGGCGGGATTGCTCACGTAGTAGTCGGTCAGATCGGAGATCAGGTGGTCTCCACTCCAGACGAGACGATCGCGCTTGGCTCCATCGAGGATCAGGTGCTGCTGGTTGATGGCACCCGGCACGACCGCCGTGCCCGGTGTCATCTGGTTGAGGTTCAAGGTGTAGGCGCCGGCGTACCAGATGCGGTTGAGCAGATCGTCGCTGGAGAGGAAGCGCCCCGGCATCGCCCACGGCGTCTCGCGCAAGGCGGTAAAACGAATCCCCGCTGTCCTCAGCGTCACGCTGCCGGGGGTGGTCAGCGTCACCCGCTCGTAGCGCTCACCGCCCTGAATCAAGGATGCGCTCACCACTCCCGAGTGGGTCACCGGGAAGCTATCGGTTCGCTGCGGGTTTCCCGCGTCGAACAGGGCCACGCTGGCGGCGCCGTCCTCGCCCAGGTTCCTGAGGGTCTCGGAATACGTGGTTTCGATCCTTGTGCCTGAGGTCGCCGCCACGCCGAAGTTGGCGATGCCGGCGACGTCCTTGCCGTAGTCGAGCACCAGCGACGGGACCGATCCGCTGGAGGTGTACGTCAGGGTCGTGGTCTGACCCGAGGACGGGCTCGCGAGCGCCTGCGGGTCCGACACGTCTCCCGCTGACCGCGAGCACCCGCACCGGCCGCACCACGGCGCTACTCGGAGCCTCGTCATAGCCACGCCACCGCGGATTTTCGAAGATCGGATAGCGAGACAGCGCCTGTGCTGAGGCAGCTGCTGGGGCGACAGCTCCTCGGGAGGCCTGCCCCGAGGCAACCGACGCGCAGACGACGACCGCGAGCGTGGAAACGATGCCAACAATGCGCTTGTTCATTCCCTTCCTCCCGATAAGCGGCAAGATGCCCGGACATTGGATACGCCCTGTTTCGCACCCAGATCGAGACGAGGCTAGCCGAACCCGGCAGTATCGATTACCTGGAGGAGGAGCCTGTGCGCAGTCGCTTAGAGAACCATGCACGACGGCGTAGCGTGCGCGGGGCAGCGGTCGCGCTGATGCTGTGTATCGCTTCACTGCTTGCAGCCGGCCAGGCCACCGCGCAGCAACAGTCACTGATCGGCCCCTACTTCGCAGCCACCTTCAAGATCACCAAGAACAGTTACAACTTTGGCCAGGCCCCTTCGTGGACGCCCGACGGCCGGGTCCTGTCAACCCAGCTCGACAGCGCGGGTCTGACCCAGATCTACCGCTCCAGACTCAATGGCAGCGACCAGCGCTGCCTCAGCTGCCAGACGATCAAGGGACCCAACGGCCTGCCGCAGGATCGCCCGCAAGACGACTGGATCCTGTTCGAGTCCTACGGTCAGCAACCCACGCATACGGGTGTGCCGGGCCTGGGTGGCTACGGCGGCGATCTGTACGTGATGCGCGAGGACGGATCGCGGCCGTACCGTCTGACGACGACCTCTGACCCCGACTCCGGCAAGAGGTTCACCGCGGCGACCGGGGTTCCCTACGACAACTTCCACGCCTACTGGTCTCCAGACGGGAAGCAGATCGTCTGGACCCACACCGAGGCCCACCCGCAGTCTGCGGGCGGCCAGACATGGGAGATGCTCGTCGGCGACTTCACGGTCAGGAACGGCATACCGTCACTGCAGCTTGTCCGCGTCGTCGGCAAGCCCTACGGCGCCTACGAGACCCAGCCGTGGGCCCCAGACGGCAGCGGCTTCCTGTTCTCCGCGGCCGGCGGCCACAACTCGCCTTATCAGTCGGCTCCGCCCGGATGGGGCCACATGCAGCTCTACTACATGCGCCTCTACGGCCGAGGAGCATCGCTCGAGCACCCACGCGTGACCCAGATCAGCGACAACCTACCCGCCTATCAGGAGCAATCGATCTTCACGCCGGACATGAAGACGGTGATCATGATGTCTGACCGCAACGACACCCAACAGTCCTGGTATGACCTGATCGTCGCGGCCGCGATGCGGACGAACTTCGACGCCCCCGACACCGGCACTTCGCAGACCCTGCAGTTCCTGTCGGACTTCACGGGCCGGGGCGGCTTTCATTCCGACCTCTACGCGGTCGACGTCAAGTCGAAAGCGATCCGCCGGCTGACCAACTTCGGGCCCTCCATCATTCCCGAGTTCTTCTGGAACCGGAGCTACACCGAGATCATCTGGGGCCTGAACGGCATCCATGGATCGACGTGGACGGGGCGGTTCCCGGGCATCAGCCGAGTTCAGCGGCGGGTGCTCCAGAGGATCCCGGCCTCGGGGCTCTACGGCCAACCGGTCGACATGGCGCGGGTGGGTGCACAAGCCCAGCCGATTCGTGATCCCGGACCCACCAACGACGTCTGGCGGGCGGTTACGTCTCCGAGCCACCCGGCATCGGGCACGCCTCACGCATCCAGGAGCAGCGATAAGCCAACCATCCCAACCATCACCGGCTCATACGCGGGCACCTGGCTCGGTGACCTCGCCTCGCTCTACAAGCAGACCGGGCTGGATTTCAGCGATCCACCGCTTCTAGGGGCGGTAGGTCAGTTCGGCTAGAAGCAGGCTCAAACCGGGATTGGAGCTCCGACCCTCCGGGCAAGGAAGCCGCGTGCCGGCCATGCGTGTGTGCTCGTCCTGGAACGGCGGGTAGGTCTCGGTGAGCAGAAACAGATAGGCGTCCGAGCGCGCGGGCGGGTTACTGGTTTCAGGCCGCGGCTGAGGCCGCGCTGATCCCCGCAGTATCGCCTCGTCGAGACACGAGCGGCTTCGGCCCGACGCGTCGACGTGGCGGGGGCAGCGCTGTTCGGCTCGGCGATGGCCTGCTTGATCGCGGGCCTCACGCTCAGCCGCCGGGATTGGGGACGCCCCGGGACCCTCGGCACGCTGGCGGCAAGCTTCGTGCTGCTTGCCGGATTTGTCGGCGTCGAGCGACGCCGCGACGAGCCGATGCTCGAGCCGTCGCGTTCCAGGTCCGCCGGCTTCCTGACCGCTTCGACTCCGGTCATCGCGTGGCGCTCGGCTTTCTGTGCGGGGCGCTTGGGCTCGCCGCGATCCCCGGACTTTCGCCGCAGTCGAGCTGGGTGCGTCTCGCGCCGGAGTTGATCCTACTCGGGGCAGGCTACGGAGTGACCAATGCAGCGCTCGGACGTCTGGCCGTGGAGTCGGTCCCGCGCGCGCGCGCCGGGATGGGCAGCGGAGCCAACAACACGCTCGTTATGTCGGCGGGGCGGCCGGAGTCGCGATCGTGGCGGCGCTGCTGGCCGCGGGTGACGATCATCCGGGAGCGGCGGGGTTGGCCCAGGGGTGGAACCTGGCGAGCGCAGTAGCTGCCGTCCTGTGCCTGATCGGGGCCGCGATCGCGCTGGCGTGCCGCCGCGAATCGCGCTGATTCGCGATCAGGCCAGGTCGATTCTCAGCTCCCAGTTCGTCCGACGAAACCGGACTTGCCGATCACCAGGCTAGCCCGCGCCGGGATCGCCCTCGCCTGCCGCCGTGACCAGAGGCCGCTTGCTCAGCGGCTCCAGCAGTCGGTGTGGCTCGAGCAGGGCAAGCGCGACCGGGTCCTCGCGCAGCTGCGAGACGCCGGGGCGCAGCGACATGACGACGTCATGGGCTGCCGGTGTGATGCCGCAGGCCGAGCAGGATCCATCATGCTCGAGCTCCGTACGACAGGTGATGTGCGTGAACACCCGGTGCGGGCCCTCGGGCGCCCTGTAGCGCGCGCCCCAGCTGCGCAACGCATAGATGGCGGGCCACAGATCACGGCCCGCCGGCGTCAGTTCGTAGATTTCGCGTCCAGGCCGCTCAGGATCTGGGCTGCGCTGCATCACCCCGTCGCGAACCAGGTTCTTCAGTCGCTCGGAGAGCACCGCCTTGGGGATGTCTAGATGACCCAGGAAGTCGCTGAAGCGCCGGACACCAAAGAACGCGTCACGGACGATCAGCAGGGTCCACCGCTCGCCGACCGTTTCCAGGGCGCGCGCTAACAGGCAGTCTTGCGCGGCGTAGTCGCTGGGGAGCACCGCGTCCAGCGTAGCGACTGTGCGATCAACGAACCGGGCTGATCTAAATGATGCCGCGGAGCGACATCAGGGGCCCGAACAACGTGCTCGCGTCGCCGCATGCATTCCCGGCTTCATTCCGGCTGACGCGCGAGACGCCCTGCCGCGCGGGCCACGGCGGCGCGAGCGTCCGCCGCCAGGGTCTGCACGATGTCCGCGGCCGGGAGCGCTTGGGCCAGGGTGTGCGTCTGGCCGGCCCAGAGATTGAAGCCATCGGCATCGTCGCGCTCGCGGGCACGCGCACGCAGCGGGCTGGTCGCGTAGTGGATCTGCGGGTAGGCACGAGGCGCGAGCGCGGAGTACTCGGACTGGAAGCGGTTGATGATTCCCCGGGCCTGGCGACCGCTGAACGCGCGCGTGAACGCTGTCGGCGCGCCACTGGCGAGGCGTTCGCGATGCGCTGGGTGGGTGGCGGCCTCGTCGGCGAGCATGAAGGCGCTGCCGATCTGTGCCGCGGACGCTCCGGCGGCGAGCGCGGCGGCGAGCGCGGCGCCGTCGGCGATCCCGCCGGCGGCGATCAGGGGCAGCTCACAGGCGGTGCGCGTCAGGCGCAGCAGCGACAGCAGCGCCAGCTCCACGCCGTCGCCGTCGTCGCGGAACCCGCCGCGGTGTCCTCCGGCTTCGAGGCCTTGGACGATCACCGCGTCCGCCCCGCGCCGCTGCGCGACGAGCGCCTCAGCTGGATCAGTGATCGTCACCCAGGTTGAGATGCCGACGCTGCGCAGGCTGGCGAGCTCCTCCTCGGTGGGACATCCGAAGGTGAAGCTGGCCACCGGGGGGCGCTCCTCGTCCAGCACGGAAAGGAACTCCGCCCAATCATCATCGTCGTTGCGGGGGAGCCCGAGGGCGGACCCGTAGCGCCGCTCTTCAGCTGCCAACTGGTGGAGGTACCGCTCGACGGCAACCTCGTCATAGCGGTCAGACCCGGGAACGAACAGGTTGATGCCAAAGGGCCGGTCCGTGGAGGCACGCAACTCCCGGATCTGGGTGCGCATCGTCTCCACGCGGCCGTAGCCGGTGGCGAGAAAGCCCATCCCTCCGGCGTTGCTGACCGCGACGGCCAGAGCCACTGTCGAAGGGCCGCCGGCCATCGGCGCCTGGATGATCGGGTGCTGAAGCTCGTCGAGGATCACTTTGATTCCACCAGCCGTGCAGCGTTCACGGCCGCAGGTTATCATTGTTCAATGAGCGAACCACCACGGGCCGCCTTGCAGGTCACCCTTGTCGGCGGACCCACTGCGGTGCTCGTGTACGGCGGCGTCCGGTTCATCACCGATCCGACCTTCGATCCGCCCGGATCCTACGAGCCGCGCCCAGGAGTCACGCTGACCAAAACCAGAGGTCCGGCCCTGAGCGCCGATGAGGTCGGCGAGGTGGATGTCGTCCTGCTCTCCCACGACCACCACAAGGACAACCTCGACGACTCCGGACGTGAGTTCTTGGCGAGCGTTTCGCGAGTGCTGACGACGAAAAGCGGTGCTGAGCGATTGGGCGCCGGTGCTAGCGCGCTCGCGAACTGGACGACCATCGAGATCGACCGAGCGGATGGCGGGTCGATCCACGTCATGGGCCTGCCGGCACAGCATGGACCAGACGGTTCCGAGGACCTGGTCGGCGAGGTCACCGGCTTTCTTCTCACCAGCGAAGGTTTGCCCTCGGTCTACGTGAGCGGTGACAACGCCTCGCTGGACGTCGTTCGGACGATCGCCGATCGAACAAGCGCTATCGATATCGCCGTGCTGTTCGCGGGCGGAGCGCAGATGCCCTACCTCGGAGACGCATATCTCACGCTTTCCAGTGGTGCCGCTACCCAGGCAGCAAAGCTGCTCGGGGTGCGCACGGTGGTTCCGCTGCATGTTGCCGACTGGACCCACTTCTCTGATGACCTGGATTCGCTACGTCGAGCCTTTGCGGCAGCTGACATGGGCGAGCGACTGATCGCCGCGAAGTCCGGCGCCACCATTTCGGTCTAGGCCCCGGAGAGGCGTGTGCTCGACCCGACTCAGCTCGCCGAGGGCCGCGATCTGGCTCGAGCCGACCCGGACGCTGGATAGCAGGGTGGGACGCCCTAACGTTTGCGCGCTTGACGTCTGTCGCGGCTCAGGAGAGCCTGCAGCGGCCGGGTGTTGAGAACGTCGGCGGCCGCGGCCCACCCGCGGCGTGCCGTAGCGAGGGAGAGCGTCATGTTGTCCAGGCCCGCCGGGGAGTGCGCGTCGGTGGAGCACACGATCGAAACGCCGGCACGCAGCGCGTCGCGCACGTGCTCGCCGCTGAGGTCCAGCCGGGCGGGGAGGCCGTTGACCTCCACGGCGACGCCCTGCGTCCGCGCGACGTCGAAGATCCGCCCCAGGTCCAGCGCGTTCTCCGGACGGCGATTGATGAGGCGGCCGGTGGGGTGGCTGAGACAGCGGACGGCGGGGTGGCGCAGGGCTTCCTCCACCCGTTTGGTCATCTCAGCGCCGCCCATGCGCTGCCCGCTGTGCACGCTGACCTGGACCCAGTCGAGCTCAGCAAGGACGTCGGCGGGGAGGTCGAGCTGCCCGTCGGGGAGGATGTCGCACTCGATCCCGCGCAGCACCCGGAACGGCGCCAGCTCCGCGTTGGCGACCGCGATCTCCTCACCCTGGCGGCGGACGTCATCGGGGGTAAGCCCCCGCACGGCCCCGACGGCCGGGGTGTGGTCGCAGATGGCCAGGTACTCATAGCCCCGAGCGCGAGCGGCGCGCGCCATCTCCGCGATACTCGCCCGCCCGTCTGACCACGTCGTGTGACAGTGCAGGTCCCCGCGGATCCGCTCGATCTCGACCAACGGCGGCGGCTCTCCGCAGAACGGGGCCTCGCGCAACTCGGGTGGGCACCAGGGCACCCCGAGAGCCTCGTAAACCACGTCCTCGTTGGGCCCGTCGGGCAGCGGCTCGAGCGCCGCCACATAGTCGGACGAACCAGTCGCGCGTATCAGAGCGGTCCCGAACCAGCTGGGATCGGGGATCATCAGCTTCACTGGGACCCCGTCCACGGTGACCCCGATGGCGTGGTGCTCGCCCTGCTCGATCACGGCGACGATCTGGGGCAGCTCCGCGAATCGGTCCAGCACCGCGTCGGGACGTGACGCTTCACAGACAACCGCGAGCTGGTGGCAGGAGTCACACCAGCGGCGCACGTCGCCGGCAGGTTCGGCATCGAGGGCGCGCGCGATGCCGCCGACGAGCTCCCAGGCGCGGTTGAGCCATAGGCCGCGTGGCGAGCGGGACTCGGTCTCCCGGCTCAACGCCGACACGATCTGTCCCTCGGTCTTGGGGCCGATGCCAGGCACGCCGCGCAGCCGGCCAGCCGCCGCCGCCTCTCGCAGCTCGCCTGCGGTGCGGATGTCGAGCGCGCGGGCGATGTCGATGGCGCGCTGGGCACTCAGCCCCAGGTAGCGGCCGAGGCCGACGAGGTCGGGCACGAGGTCACGCTCGAGCTCGGCGAGCTCGGCAATATGTCCCGTGCCCACGAGCTCGCGCAGGCGAGTCTCGATCCCGGGCCCAATGCCCCTAAGCTCGCGACCCCGGCCGGCGGCCACGAGCTCGGTGACCGGCACCGCGCTCTGGCGGACTGTCTCGGCCGCTCGCCGATAGGCGCGGATCGTGTAGGGATTGGCGTCGCCCAGCTCCAGCACCGCGGCGAAGGCGTCGAGCCGGTCGGCGATGTCGGCGTTGTCCACTACATCGCGCCGACGTTGTCGTAGGAGCGCCGTCCCAGCGCCAGAGTCAGGGCCGGACCTTCCCTGATTCAGCGCTGCGTCTGAACCCGGCGCAGGAAGCGCACGAGCCCGGTGAAGAAGACGTTCTGGGGAAAGGCGCCCGCCGGGTCGTTGTGGGCATAGATCCCCTGGCGGCTGATGAGCAGCAGATTGCGCCCGGGGATGTGAGACTGCTGGGCCAGCTGCCGGGTAGCCTGCAGGATCGCCTGCCCGCCGGCCGCGCCGAACGCATACATGAGCAGCTTGCGCGGCAGCTTGTCGCCCATCGTAGCCTGAACGTTCAGCACCTTCTGCGCCGGCGCGGCGATGCCGTTGTTGATGGCGTCGGACGTGTCGAGTGTCAGCCGCGCGGGGAAGTACCACTCCACGCCGTCGGCGCCGGCAACGCCCACACCGGACAGCATCTCCGCCCACCGCCGCGGCGGGGTCAGTGCACCCCGGGCGTCCCACCCGTACACGCCGTGCACCGCCCGCGCGGAGATGCCGCGGCCCTCGTGGGCCAGCACGGCGAAGACGGCCTGTCCCAGCTTCGAGGTGCTCACGTTGGTGTCGTAGGCGAACACGGCCAGGTTGGTCAGCCGCTGCAGGGGAGTCAGCAGCGATCCGAGCAGCGTCCTGAGGAATCCCTGGCCGATCGACGGGACGTTCGGCTGCTGGGCCGCGGCCAGCGCACCCGCAGTGCTGATCAGGCCGAGCAGCTGGATGTCGCCATGGCCCTTGAGCGGGACGGTGATGCCTCCCCACGGCGAGGTCGTCGCCCTCAGCTTCGCGAGATCGCTGGTCGCCTGCGCCGTGCTCACCGCGCTCCCGAAGCTCGCGCCATCGTCGAAGACAAGCCCGTCCAGCCCTCGGGCGCCCGGGCGGCCGCCAAAGTTCCAGGTGGCGTAGGCGGTGACCAGGCCGCCGCCGAGCGAGTGCCCGCTGAGCACCACCTTGCCGCCCAAGCGCTGGGCGGCGCGGATCACGATCCGCAGGTCCTGCACGGCGACGTTCAGCCCCCAGTCCTTGGCGAACTGAACGCTGGCGTCGCTGGGGACGCGCACGTGGCGCTTGATCGAGGGGTCGAGGATCCAGTTCAGGTAGTAGTCGTACACGGCCCGCGCGCCCACCTTGCGCTCCTTGGCGCGCGTCAGGACCGACTGGTCCTCGAGCAGGTTCTGACGGCGCTCGACCGACCACACCTGCCACCCCGGCAGCGTGCGCACGAGCCACTGCGCCAACGGCACGATGTAGGCGCTGCCGGCCGTCGTCCCGGGCTCGAACACGAGCACGTTGCGCGCGTGCGCCGGCCCGATCTTGAGCACGCCGACCTTGTCCAGAGGGGCCGGTGTGCCCGGAGCGCGGAAGCCGTTCATCCACACCACCCGCATGAGACGGCCAGGAGCGGGTGCGGCGCTCGCGGGCGCCTGGACCAGGACCGACAGCGCCACGGCGGCGACAGCGATCGACAGCAGATGACGTGCTCGAATCATGTGACAGCCTCCTCGCTCTACGACCTGGTCCTGCGGTCCGGACGCGCGATCTTAGCCCCAAGCTCCCGGGAGCGCCTCACCGCTGGGCGTAGCTCAACGGAGCTTCGGAACGCAGAACGCCAGCAGCGCGCTCTGCAGAGGTACGCTGACGCCATGCCGATGCCCAAGCGCTCAAGCGTTGATGACTTCTTCGCGCAACTCAACGACGTCCAGCGGCCGCACCTCGAGGCGCTCAGGGAGCTGAGCCTCGATGCCGACCCGGAGGCGCGGGAGGAGCTGAAGTGGAACCTGCCGGTGTACGTTCGCGGCGACAAGACGACCCTGTGGATGCTTCAGAACTTCAAGAACCACTGCTCGCTGCGGTTCCCACCACCGTTCTTCGCCACCCAGAAGGCCGAGGTCAAGGCTGCCGGCTATGAGGCCGGTGCGGGCTTCATCAAGCTCCCCTACGACCGTGAGCTGCCGATCGAGCTCCTGAAGGTGCTGATGCGGGCACGGGCCGAGGAGTATGCAATGACCGGCGCCGGCTGGAACGACCGCTGAGCGAGAAGCAGGTCGACCATTGCTCGCATCGCTTGGTTGCTGACGCGGGTCTCTGCTCCGCAGCTGAGTTAGCCCACGCGAACAAGGTCCTCGACGTCTCCTGGCCCGGGGATCGCTTGGACGTCGCGCGAGCCGATCAGCTCACCACACGCGGAGCAGACCAACTCGGGCTCGGAGATCTGGCCGCATTCCTCGTGGATCAGTCGCACGGGTGGCCCGTCTGGCGCGGCGTGCTTGTCGCCCCACTGGCGCATGGCGGTGATCACGGGCCACAGGTCGCGGCCCCTGTCGGTCAGCCGGTAGTCGAATCGCGGTGGGTGCTCGCTATACGGAACCTTGGCGAGCACGCCGAGCTCAATCAGGCGAGCCAGGCGCTGGTTCAACACGTTGCGGGAGATCCCGAGTCGCTTCTGGAACTCGTCGAAGCGGGTCACACCAAGGAAGGCGTCGCGGACGATCAGCAACGTCCACCACTCGCCCACGACCTCCAGGCACTGCGCGACCGAGCACCGCATGTCGGAAAAGCTCTTGCGCTCCATGCCCTCAGGATAGTGGGTTGCATCACAGAACGCAATGGAGTAGCGTGTGGGTCTCTTCAAAGAACTCAATCACCGATAACCATGTCTGCGGAGCGACCTTCATCCACCCCAAGCCAGTCATCTCACGCCAGGCCGTCGCGTCCTGACGCTTCGCCGCGACTGATCTTGGTGATCGTGTGCGCGGGGGTTGTGCTGGCGAGCCTCGATCTGTTCATTGTCAACGTCGCGTTGCCGCAGATGGGCAGGGACTTCCATCTGCGCGGAGCGGCCCTGGCTGATCTCTCGTGGGTGCTGAACGGGTACGCGATCGTTTACGCGGCGTTGCTGGTGCTGTTCGGGCGCCTAGCGGAGCGCTATCGCCGCGAGCGAGGGTTTCTGCTCGGCGTGGCCGTGTTCGTGGCTGCCTCGGCGGCGTGTGGGGCGGCGAGCAGCCTGCCGATGCTGGTTGTCTTTCGGGTCGTGCAGGCGGCGGGGGCGGCGCTTTTGACACCGACCTCGCTGGGGTTGATCCTCGCGAGCTTCCCGGCCGAGCGTCGCCATGGCGCGGTTCGCGCTTGGACCGCGGTCGGGGGGCTCGCCGCCGCTCTGGGTCCGGTGATCGGTGGTCTGCTTGTCGCGGCGAGCTGGCGGTGGGTGTTCTTCGTCAACGTTCCCATCGGGTTGATCGCTTTGGCGGTCGGCTGGCGGCGACTCCCGCACGTCGCCGGCCACCAGTCGCCGGCGCCGGACGCGCTCGGGGCGCTGCTGGTCACCGGCGGTGTCGGCCTGCTGTCGCTCGGCCTGGTCCAGGGCGGCGCCTGGGGGTGGGCCAACGGGAGGACGATCGCCTCGCTCGCGCTCGCCGTAACCGCGCTCGGACTGTTCACGGCCCAGCTCGCGCGCCACCCCAACCCGCTGATCGACCGCGCCTTGTTCCGCTTGCGGCCCTTCACCGGCGCGTCCGTAGTGGCGTTGCTGTTCTCGGCCGCGTTCGGCGCGATGCTGCTCTCCCGGGTGCTCTGGGCCCAGGACGTCTGGCACTGGTCGGCGCTCCTCACAGGGCTGTCGATCGCGCCTGGCCCGCTGATGGTGCCGCTGTTCTCGTTCCTCATCGCCGGCCGGCTCACCACCAGGTTCGGAGCGGGAGCCGTGATCGCCGGGGGATCGACGATCTTCGCGCTTGGCGCTGCCTGGTGGGCGCTCGCGATCGGGCTGGCACCCGATTACACCGGTGAGATGCTCGGCGGGATGCTGCTGACCGGGATCGGCGTTGGGCTCACCCTCCCGACGCTGATGGCCACAGGCGCATCCTCGCTGCCCCCGCACGCATTCGCGACCGGCTCGGCGGTCGTGAACATGCTCCGCCAGGTCGGATTGGCTGTCGGTGTGGCTACCCTGATCGCCGTGTTGGGAACCCCGCACTCCCAGCCCGCGACGCTCATCGCCTATCAGCGCGCAACGTGGATGATCGCAGCGATCGCCTTCGTCGGTGGACTGGTCGGACTCGGACTGCTCGCCGGCAGGCGCCAGCCCTCGCCGACCGCGGCCAGCCGCGAGACGGCCGCACAAACGGTCGCGATCGCCACATCAGGCGGATCAGAGCGATCGTGATAGCCCGGCGATGAGCAGCCCGAGCATGCGGCGGGCGTCGTAGCGCGAGTCGTCATCGACTCCGATGCAGAGGTTTCCGATGCTCCATAGCTTTGCGGAGCAAAGTTCCGGTTGTCATGGTGTCACAGCGGAGAATCAGCCATCCGCCGTGGCGCCGAGAGTCCACCCCCTGATGGAGGAAACAGTCCATGCCGCACATGAACAGCCCGCGATTTGGGATCGCGACCGCGCCGCAACAGGTCAGCTACCGCGACATTCTGCGGGTCTGGAAAGAGGCGGACGCGATCCCGGAGATCGAGCACGCGTGGCTGTTCGACCACCTCCTGCCAATTGGCGGCGATCCCCACGGGCCGATCTTCGAGGGCTGGACACTGCTCTCGGCCCTTGCCGGGCAGACGGAACGGCTGCGCCTCGGGCTGCTGGTGACCAGCAACCGCTTCCGACCGCCCGCGATGCTGGCCAAGATCGCCGCCACCGTCGACGTCGTGTCCGACGGCAGGCTCGACTTCGGGATCGGAGTGGGCTCCCGGCCAAACCCCCCCGAGGCCCGGCGCGAGTACCCCGCGCACGGCCTGCCCTACCTCGAATTCGCCCAGGCGGTCGAAAGCCTGGCCGAGGCGTGCACTGTCATCCGGCGCCTGTGGACGGAGACCGAATCGTTCGATTTCGACGGCTCCTACATCCACCTGGCTGGAGCGTTCTGTAATCCCAAACCTGTCCAGCGGCCTCATCCGCCGATAATCATCGGCGGACGTACCACCGCGACGCTGCGCGTGGTCGCCGAGCATGCCGACCTGTGGAACATTCCCGGCGGCGACCTCGACGACTGCGTCCGGCGAGGCGCCCTACTGGACCGCCTCTGTGCCGAGATCGGTCGCGACCCCGCCTCGATTACCCGCTCGATCCATCTGCGAGTCTCCTACGAGAACGCCGCGATGACCCGGAAAACGATCGCGGAGGCCGTCGACGCGGGCTTCCAGCACATCGTCCTCGGACTGCCCGCTCCCTATCCCGAAAGCGTCGCCCGCTGGATCACCAGCGAGCTCATCAACCAGTGGACCTCAGCTCCATGACCCAGCACGCCCCGGGTTACG
Organism: uncultured Solirubrobacterales bacterium; assembly: GCA_963787535.1. Classification (GTDB taxonomy): domain Bacteria; phylum Actinomycetota; class Thermoleophilia; order Solirubrobacterales; family Solirubrobacteraceae; genus Palsa-465. Next base: position 623,274 of record CAWBDB010000004.1, on the reverse strand, counting down.
GGCGGCCCCAGACCACCAGGCGTCGGAACGCATGGTTCTGACGCAGCCCCGCGAGAGGAGCAACAGGAGCCGAGCCCAGACTGTGTAGCTCAGTCTCCTTCCTCGGATCGCCACGGAGGTTGAGGAGGCGCCGAGACGAGCGCTCGGCGCAAGAGCGTCAGCAGCTGCCGGCGATCGGCCTCGCTGAGCCCGCCCAGCACCTCGGCTTCGACCTGCGTGATCACCCCTCTGGCCCGCTCAAGGGTGCGCCGACCCTTCGGCGTGATGACGACTTCCCACGCGCGGCGATCACCGGCCCGCCGTCGGCGCTCGGCCAGGCCTGAGTTTTCGAGTTCGTTGATCAGCTTGACCATGGCGCTTGGATCAATCGCCATGTCGGAGCTCAGCTGCTGCTGGATCGCTCCGTCGCGAGCGCCGAGCACATTCAGAAGGGCAAATAGCGCGGGGGTAAGGCCGATTGAAGCCAGCGCCTCCGCGGTGCGCGTATGCGAGGCCCGCCAGAGTCGGAAGAACAGTTGCCCGGCGAACTCGGCCACCTCGATGTCGGTCGCGACAGATGCGGTCATCCGCTCAAGCTTGGCACATGCGCTGGACAGACACAATGATTGACAAACACCACAATAGTATGTAACCATCATGGTCTGCATCCAGCAATGCCAACCATGCGACCCACGACCAAAGGAGTGAGCATGACCAGCTTTTCGCACCCAGCCTCCGGTACGACAAGCCCTGCCATAACCTCGATCGAGTCGGTCACCCTTGAAGTCCCCGACCCCACAGCCGCCGAGCGGTTCTACACCGCGGCCTTCGGGCTGGGCCCAAGGTTGGGTCTGCGCTCCTCGCAGGCGCCGACGAGCGGCTTTCGTGGGTTCACGCTGTCGCTCGTGGTGTCCCAGCCGGCCACGGTCGACGGTCTCATCGGTGCCGCGCTAGAGGCCGGTGCGACTCCGCTGAAGCCGGTCTCGAAGTCACTCTGGGGCTACGGCGGCGTCCTGCAAGCCCCGGACGGAACGATCTGGAAGGTCGCGACGTCGAAGAAGAAGAACACCGGCCCGGCCACCAGGCAGATCGACCAGATCGTTCTGCTGCTGGGAGCCGCGGACGTCGCCGCGAGCAAGCGCTTTTACCTCGACCGCGGTTTGGCGGTTGGCAGAAGCTTTGCCCACACGTACGTCGAGTTCGCCGCCCCGTCGAGCCAGATCAAGCTGGCGCTCTACAAGCGCCGGGCCCTGGCCAAGGACGCGGGTGTCTCCGCGGACGGCAGCGGATCGCACCGGATCGTCATCTGCAGCGATGCCGGCTCCTTCTCAGACCCGGACGAGTTCGCCTGGGAGCCAGCGGGAGACAAAGACGAGCGACCTACACCGCTCGCGACAACCGCGTCCGCGGGCTCCCAGGCAACCTGAACCGCAGCCACGAGCCGTACTGACTGTCACCGACCGTAACCACCACTGGCACAGCATGAGGAGATTTCCATGAGCCCGCAGACCAGCAAGCAGCAGTCCGCTAAGCGAACCACCGCGAAGCGCAAGGCGTCGCAGGGGTTTACACCCGAGGAGCGAGCCGCGATGAAGGAGCGCAGCAAAGAGCTGAAGGCGGCCAAGGACAAGGCGAGCGGCGAAAGCGAGGTGCTCGCGAAGATCGCCGAGATGCAGGACGCGGATCGAGTCATGGCCGAGCGGCTTCACGAGATCATCAAAGACAGCGCCCCGGACCTCTCGCCGAGAACCTGGTACGGGATGCCCGCCTACGCCAAGGACGGCAAGGTCCTCTGCTTCTTCAGGGACGCGCAGAAGTTCAAGACGAGGTACGCGACGTTCGGCTTCAGCGACAAGGCGAACCTCGATGACGGCGCCATGTGGCCGACCGACTTCGCGCTGAAGGAGTTGACCGCCGCCGCAGAGGCAAGGATCGCCGCGCTCGTGAAAAAGGCGGTGAGCTGAGGCTGAGCTGAGCCCGCCCCATCGGGGACAGACGCGCTCCGATCGCTCCGGGTTACCAGCGTCGGTTGGCGCAACCACGCGGAATCGACAGGTTCCCTGCTCAGCGCGCGCGAAGCTCCTGTCTCCCGACAGCAACGCGCGGGCGGGCGGGCGTATCCAAGAAGCAAGCGGACGGTGAAGCGGTGCCCCCGGCCAAGTACCATCGGCCCGTGGGCGGCCAGAGAGTGCCCGGTGGGGTGGTGCACGAACTGCCCGCGGACCTGCGTAAGGCGCTGATCGCAAACGCCACGGCACTCGATGCCTGGAGGGACATCACCCCCTTAGCCCGCAACGAGTTCATCTGCTGGGTCGAGGACGCCAAGCAGAACACCACCCGGGAGCGCCGCATCCGGCGGACCCGGGAGGAGCTGGAGGAGGGCCAGCGCCGGCCCTGCTGCTGGCCGGGGTGCAAACACCGCGAACGCACCGGCAGATAGCGGGCCACGCCAGGCGGCGACAGTGCACGCTCGAGCCGCTTCGGTAGCCCGTGGATGCGGTGGTCGAGCGGCTCCTGCTGTAGTCGGTCGGCGCCACCTGATGACCCGATCCGCAGCGACGTGCGACTGCAGCCCACTGGAGGGATCCCTACCTCCGAGGAGCGCAGAGGCTAGGCGGAGCGTGCCTACGCACCCCACGGTCCCACCGAGGGACCCAGGGGCGCCGTGCTGGGTCGCGTCGTTACCGATGCGCGTGCCGAACGAAGGAACAGCACCACGTCTCCAACGAGACGTCCGCTGGTGGCGAGCTCGACGCCCGACAGAGGCCGCAGCTGAAGCCGCGGGGTATTGATCGGGTAGCTGGGCCGCAGCGCCACAAGGCCATGCTCCGGCATCTGCGGGCTGGCTAGGTGGTCCGGCCGTCGAGCAGGATCGTCCACGGTTCGATCGATCGGATCGCGAGCATTCCATTCTCAGCCCAGGTGTCCTGTGCGAGCCGGGCTCGGACGGCGTGTTCGGAGGGCGCGCAAATCGCATGAAGGATTTCGCGCTGACCGACGATGGGGCCGCCAAGGATGATGAACCCCTCGTTGACGAGAGCATCCATGAAGCGCGCATGCTCCTCCCAACCGTCCTGCTCGCGCAGATCGCGCGACCAATCCCACGGACCACCGCGCTCCAAGCGCACCGCGAAATACATGCGCTGAAGCGTACGCTGGCAGCAGTTGACGCGGCGTTCGGCCATCGGCCTGAGGCGGCCCAAGCTTGAGCGTTCCCTCAATCGCCGAGGGCGGCTAGAGCTACCGCTCTCCGACGGCGGTGCACTGCGTCGCTGACGTGCATGACACGCCCTGCAGGTCAGCGAACTTGCCGATCGGCCGGGGTGTGGGCTCAAGCAACCAGCTCGTCCCGTCCCAACGCTCAGCCACGGTGTGGGTGTAGCCATCGCTCGCGCCCGAGCGTTGTCCCACCGCCTGGCAAGCCGTGGCGGATGTACATGACACGCCCTGGAGTTCAGTGCTGCTTCCGGTCGGCGTGGTCTGCGCCGTCCAGGCTGTTCCGTCCCAGTGTTCCGCAAAGGATGTGGCACTGGAGGAGCCGCCGGAGTACCCGACAGCGGTGCAGGCAGTCGACGTAGTACACGACACGCTCTCCATGAGGCCGGCTCCGGGTGTCGGCTGCACCGTCCACGTCGAGCCGTCCCAGACCTCCGCCAGCGTGGTCCCGTCGCCATTTTCTCCGACCGCAATGCAAGCGGTTGCCGACGTGCACGACACCCCATGAAGGCGGCGGCCGGATGGGTTGGGAGTGCTCTGAACTGTCCACCTAGTGCCGTCCCAACGTTCCACCACTGCAGTGGAGACGAAAGATCGTTCGTCGGTGCCTTCTCCAACAGCAGTGCATGCCGCATCCGAGGTGCAGGACACGCTATCTAGCTCCAAGAAGGAATCGCTGCCGATGACTGGCGGTGGGGTCCGTTCGATTGTCCAGGAAGTCCCGTCCCAGTGCTCGGCCAGGGTTGCGTAGCCGGAAGTGCTGTCGTACTCCCCGACTGCCGTGCATGACGTCCCCGACGTGCAGAAGACCGAGGCGAATTGGGTATCGAAGGCGCCTGGAGGAGTAGGTGTGGTCTGGGTCGTCCAGGTCGACCCGTCCCAACGTTCCGCCAACGGCAATAAAGTGTTCGAGCCGTCGTCGTAGGTCCCGACCGCGGTACATGCACTCGCTGAAGTACACGACACACCGCTGAGCCGGGGGGGGATGTCGGAGGTCAAGGTTGGCGCTGACTGCACCGTCCACATCGAGCCGTCCCACCCCTCAGTCAGAGTCCTTCTAGGAAGCGTGGTGAACGTCGCGTAGTCCGGCGGCGGATCAGCGGTCGCGGAACCAACGGTGCCGTTTGGACCAACGCAGTAATAGTTGCCGCCATCATTCGGTGACCCACAGAACACCCAGCGGTAGGTCGTATTCCAATCCAGGCCCGTCAGCCTGACCGACAGCGGGACATTGCTGGCAGGTCCCGACACGGGGCCCTGGACCGGGGTCTTTGCGCCTGCTGACCGTGGGCCGCCGGCAGGCCAGTACTCCCAATACCAGGTGCACGTCTCACCGGTGCCGCAGCTAGCGGTGGCATGAAGCGTCGCCGTGCCATCGGTGACTTTTGTCGCCCCAGTCGTCTGGCCCGAGCACGCGGCCAACACCAGCACCACACCAGACGTCAACACCACCACCGCAAACCGTCGCATCCCGACTCCCTCCGAGTCCCGGAAACCTCCGGGCAAGCCTACTTTCATCCAGCGACACCGGCAAGACGACGGCTGCTTTCTAGACGGGCCATGGCCACCGGCCTAGGCAAGCGGACCGGAGTTCTGACGCGCGCGTTGTCACCCGTGAGCGAAGGCGCATGCTTTACCACGGGCGAGAGGGTGAGCCTGTCCCTGCTGCCCAGCGGTTCAGTTTGGTGGTCTCTGGCCTGAGCCGATCAGGACTGAACCAGGAAAAACGAGCCCGTCCGCGTCGTGGCTCACCCTCTCGGCACCTGAGCGCTTGGCGCGCTGAGCGATCGCTTCGCGGACGTTGGCTTCCATGCCGGCGAGAGCCACCGCGAGCGGACCCGCGAGCTTTGGCACCCGCTCCCACCAATCATCCAGCGAGGCTGCGTGCATCGGAGTGGCGATCGTGTGAACTGTCACCTCCAGAAGACCGCCAGCTTCCAGTACCGAGGTCAGCGCATCAACGTTGTCGAGCGAGAAAGGACCGCGAACGTTGGGGGGTGGGAACGGCACCCCGAACTGATCGCTCACCGCATCGAGTACCAGCCCGAGCCATGGGTTGAGCTCCCGGCGATCCCACGTCATCGCCGCGTAGCGCCTTCCAGGTCGCAGCACCCGGACGGCCTCGGCGACGGCCGCTACCGGGTCCTCAGCGAACATCAGCCCGTGACGGTTGATGACTGCGTCAAAGCTGACCTCCGCGCTGGGGATCGCGCTCTGGTCAAACACAGCCGTGCTCACCTGTGCCGTGGCGCTGGCACGGCGCGCCGCGACCGCCGTCATCTCGCCGGCAACATCAGCGAGCACTACGCTTCCGCTGGATCCGACGCGCTCGGCGGCAGCGAGACCGGCTCCTCCGGGACCGGCCGCGAGATCAAGCACCGCATCACCCTCGCCGACACCCGCAGCGTCCAGCATTGCCTCGGTGGCCAGCGCCAGCTGCCCGTCCACGAACCCCGCGTTGGCTTCCCAGCCGGGTGCGACGCTATCCCACATCTCGGACACTCTGAGAATCCTCTCAGTTCCTGCGCGACGGCAGGGAAGGCTACTGCTGGAAGCCTTTGGAGTCGCGGTGGCAATGAGGCGTTCGCGCAGCTCGGCATCAGGGGCAAGCTGGCGCTGTCGGACGTCACCGTGATCCGCTGTGACCGCGGTGATACGAAAAGTCAATCCGAGCAGTTCCTGTGCTGAGCGATCACACTCAACCGCGACGCCACGACGAGCGCTGGCGAGATCATCGCGTTCTGCCGCCAGCGGCTCGCTCACTACAAGTGCCCCGGCGCAATCGAAGTCGGCTCGCTCCCGAAAACCTCTACCGGCAAACTCCAGAACCTGCCTTACGGGAGCGCGAGTGGACTGGACGCGAAACTCGAGTCGGCACGACGTAGCCCCGCTAGCCTCCAATCGTCGACATGACCTCCGCCGATGACAATCTCGTCGTAAGTTGTCTCAGCCGACCGTCACCGAGGATTGCAAAGTCGATTCGGACATGACCGCAAGGCTCCGGTCAGGCTGGCGCGTGTCGCACCGGCGGGACGCGGCGTCCGGATCTCGGCCGTCGTAGTGATGGGGTTCATCGACGGCAGGACGACCGGCGAGCCACCTACGGGGACACTGGGTCGGTGCTCGTGCAGATCGGCCTGATCGATCCAGCCAGACCGCCGATCGCGGAATCGGCGCAGGCGCAACGGGGGCTCGGACTCGCCCTCTCGTGATCATTGATGCAACGGAGCTCCGGCGGGCGTCGATTGGTTTCGCGGCGATCTGCCTGGGCTATTTCGCGATCATCCTTGATGGCAGCGTGCTGAACGTCGCCGTGCCCGCGATCCGCGCCGGCTTCCAGGGTTCGCTGGCCGGCGCTCAGTGGGTGCTGAACGCTTACACGCTCACACTCGCAGGACTATTACTCACAGCGGGTGCGCTGGGTGACCGAATCGGGTTGCGACGGATGTTCCTGTTCGGTGGCGGCTTGTTCACCGTGGCGTCCGCAGCCTGCGCTGCGGCACCGTCCATCCTCGCCCTGATCGCGGCGCGGGTCGCCCAGGGTGTGGGTGCGGCGGCGCTGTTGCCGGCGACGCTTGCGCTCATCCCCTACCTTTTCGGCGACCGTGCCGGCCAGGCGCGCGCTGCCGTGATATGGGTGGGGATCGGAGCGGGCGCGGTCGCCGCGGGCCCGCTGGTGGGCGGGCTGCTGATCGACACATTTGGATGGCGCAGCGTGTTCCTGATCAACTTGCCGATCGGCATCGTCAGCGTGCTGCTGGGGCGGATCAGCATCTCCGAGACGCCGCGTCGTGCCCGTAGCGTCGATCGGTTCGGCCAACTGACCGCGGTCATCGCGATGGGCCTGGTGACGGCGGCGGTCATCAACGGCGGGCAGTCGGGATGGCGATCACCGATCACGATCGGCACGCTCATCGCCGGCGTGCTGGTCGGGGTAGCATTCTGGACCACCGAGGGGCGGATCCGTGAGCCGATGCTGCCGCGTGCGTTCTTCGCGGACCGCGTGCGCACGGTGGCCGTGATCTGCGCCGCGCTGATGGGGTTCCTGTTCTATGGAACGCTTTTCCTGATGTCTCTCTACTTCCAGCTGCTCCGCGGCTGGACTCCTGGATCGACGGGTGTCGCGCTGCTCCCTCTAACCGTGGGGACGCTAGCCGGGCCCTTTCTGATCTATCGTCGGTTGTCTCGCCGGTTCGGCCATCCGGTGCTACTGGTCGCGGGCTTTTTCGGCTGCGCCCTCGGCGTCGCGGTGCTCGCGCCGACCGACGCCCGCAGTCCGTATGGGCTGATCGCGCTCGGCCTGCTGCTGGTCGGCCTCGCCAGCACCGTGTCGTTCTCGGCGCTGACCTCGCTGCTGCTTGCCAGCGTCACCGAAGAGCAGTCCGGGCTCGCCTCAGGGGTGCAGAACACCACCCGCCAGGCCGGTGCCCTGATGTCGGTAGCGATCATCGGCGCCGTTCTCAATGCCCATACAATCGCTCCGCGGCTCCCGGCGGCATTCGCCGTGCTGGGCGTTGTCGTCCTGCTCGCCATCGCCGTGTCGTCGCTGTCCCTCGCTGGGCGGCGACCTCCAGATCTTGGCTGATGGCCACGGCCCGGACCACTTGAGACGACCGCGCTCGCCCGCTCCGTTAGCGATAGACCTCACCGGTCCCTCACTCGTGGAGGAGCGTCTCGGGGTTCGACGGGAGCTGCGGTCTGGGTTGACATTTAACCTTCGCGGAAAGTATCCTCTCGTTGAGCGAGTAGAGGGAGGCTTAGGATGGTTCACCGAGGGGCGCTGAGGATGCGCTGGCTCAGTTGGATGGTGAGCGCTGCGCTGGCGTCGGTCCTGCTGGCACCGGCCGCCACGGCGGCCAGGTTTCACCGCCTCCAGGGTGCCTGCACGCTCACCGGCCGCATCACGTTCGGGCATCCGGTCGGGATGGCGCCCCGTCCGGTGAGGTACTCGGATCGCTCCAGCGGCACGTGCACCGGAACGATCGACGGGGTCCACCGGAAGGCTAACCCGGTGATCTTCCCCGCCCGCGGGCGCGGCAACATCGGCTGCTCGACCGCGCACACGACGAGCGTCAGGACGTTGACCTTCCCCGTCGCGCACACCACGATCCACGTGGTGACCCATGGACTTGGCGGGACCACCGAACTCGCCGCCACCCTCGCTGGGCGCGTGTCCGGCACCGGGCTTGTCCTCGTCTCGCTACACGGGGACGCTGCGAGTGCCGCTGCCTGCGTCTCTGGGACGTTGAGCTCCATCGGATATCAGCTGACCGGGAGCACCGTCACTCCCGTCATCGGCTAGATCGGAGTACCTCGTGCTCGTGGACGCAAGCGAACGTGGCGCATCCCTGGACGAGGTGTTCGCGGCGCTCGCGCACCCGACCCGGCGGGCGATCCTGGAATTCCTTTCCCAACGCGAGGCGACGATCACCGAGCTCGCCGCACCTTTTGACCTCTCGCTGCCAGCCATCTCCAAGCACATCCGCGTGCTCTCCGACGCCGGGCTGCTCATCCGCGAGAAGCGCGGTCGCGAGCGCCACTGCCGACTGCGCGACGCCTCGCTGCTCAGCGCGGTCGAGTGGATAGTGCGTCACGGGCGGTTCTGGGACGAGCAGCTCGACTCGCTCGCCACCTTCCTGGTCCAGCATGCGGAGAGCTCCCATGAGTGAGCCCCGCCGCTCGCAAGCGCTCGTGCAAGTGCGCAGGACGCTGCCCGCACCACCTATTGAGGCCTTCCGGGCCTGGACCGACCCCCGCCTACTCAGCCAATGGTTCAAGCCACTCGGCGGCTCCAGCGGTGAGGTTGAAATGGACGTGCGCGTCGGCGGCAGCTCACATGAGATCGAGGTGCGATGGCAGCAGCGGCGCCATCAACAGCGCCGGCCCGGCCCCAAACACCTGAAAGGCAATGCTCGTTCCCCGGCTCTGCGCATACCGCGTCTGTGGAGGTGTCTGCACCAGGCGATCATGGCCGAGTCCAACCCGTGCCAAAAGTGCCTCTTCCCACGCCAGACCGTCTGAGTCACCGATGCCGGAACGTCAAGGAGCAGTTACTGGTTTGCCACCTGGTCGAGCCGAAACAGAAGGGGAGGGCGTCCGCCCTCGCGGTGCGCAGCTAGCTGCGGCTGCGTGCAAGGAGCACGAAGCTGTGACTATCGCCTATCGCGCAGCGATCTATCAGGTCGACGGCACCGGAACGGATGCCTTCGTGGCAAAGCGCTCGGCCCGAGCACGGCGTCATTCCGTCGTCGCCATACCAATCGTCGGCTCTGACAGCGCCCAGATCGTGAAAGCAGTCGTGAGGGGGAGGCACCCTCTCCGCGCTTTGGGGGGCTCTCGCCGCGATCGCCGAGATGCTCGTGGCGCCAGGAATGCAGGTCTGCGTGCGATCCGCGGATGGCGCCAGCTGGATCCTCCCAGGTCAGGCATTTGCGCCCGACCGACCAACAAGGGAACTTGTTGATATCCGTGCCCACCCGGTCATCGCGGTCAGCGCCCGCAAGCACGGAGTCGGCGACGGGGACATGCTGCACGCGTACGCAACCCAATTCGTATCTTCGAGCTCGACGAGGGCTTGACGATGCTCGTTGGCGGCGGCGTGTCCGGGGCGCTGTACGAGATCGGCGTTGCCGACGCGACCACCGGGGCGGTCATCGTGCACGCAATGCCAGCCCGCGAGAAGTTCCTCACCTGATCGCCTTGCCCCGCACCGTCCAAGACATCCTCGATCACAGCGAAGAGCTCGCCAAGCGCTTTGGGGAGTATGAGCCCAGTCCCGGCGATGAGCGGGACCCCAAGGCGTTCAAAGCACTGCGGCGCGCCATTGAGTCGCGCGCCAAGGCGGAACGGTCGATCGTCGAGGCGGTCGACCGGGCACGAGCCAGCGGGTATTCGTGGCGAACGATTGGGGCGCTGGTCGGGACCTCAGGGGAGGCCGCCCGACCCCGACAGCGCTATGGCTCGCGCCGCGCGGCGTGATCCATCCGGCGCAGCGACTCGGGCCGTCTACCAGCCTTGCTTAAACATCCCCTTGAGGATCCGGAACTCCGCGCGCGACGTGGTCGCGCTCTCGCGTCTCGTCCAACGCAGGGGCGCAGGAGTCGGCAGCCGACGCGCTCGCTCGCGCGTGAACGCCGGCGTGGTGTCGGGTCCCGGTTGTCGCCCCTTCACCGGGCATTTCATCGGGCGGGTCTTGCGGGACAGGTTGCATGCGAACACGGGGAAAAGCGCCAGCTATGCAGCAAAGTGCCCGGTGAGGGTTCCCTTCCGTGCGCAGCATCCGCTTGGCGCGGTGGTCAACCGGCCCTCGGTGTGGTCTGACCGATGAATTTTCCGCGCCGTGTTGGTCTGTACGCCGCATACCGACTCACGGGAGGCTGACGCAATGCGGAAACTGACCTTTGGCATGAACCTGAGCCTGGACGGCTACATCGCCGCGCCCGGCGACGACCTCGGCTGGAGCGTGCCGAGCGGCGAGCTGTTCCAGTGGTGGTCCGACCGGGTGAGGGCGACGGGCCTGGCGCTGTACGGGCGCAAACTGTGGGAGACGATGAGCTCCCACTGGCCGACCGCCGACCAGCAGCCTGGCGCCACACCGGCGCAGATCGACTTCGCCCGCCGCTGGCGGGACATGCCGAAGGTGGTGTTCTCCTCGACGACCAGCGCGGTCGAGTGGAACGCCCGCCTGGTCACCGGCGACGCTGTCACCGAGATCACCCGGCTCAAGACTGAGGCTGGCGGTCCCATGGACGTCGGCGGCGCCACCCTCGCCGCGGCGGCCATGCGGGCCGGGCTGATCGACGAGTACGCGATCGTCACCCACCCGGTCCTGGTGGGCGGCGGCACGCCGTTCTTCACGGCCCTGGACAACTGGGTGAACCTGAACCTGGTAGAGACCCGGACGTTTCCCGACGGCGTGCTCCTGACCAGGTACGAGACCAGGCGCTGAATACCCGACCTCGGACCGGCGCGGGCTCGGGCCACCCAAGGATCCCGTGGCCGTTAGGGGATCCGTTGCGGGACACCACCCCCGCTGTCCCACGGATGCGGGTGTCCCCGCGATTTCCGAGCAGTCGCCGGATTCGGACGGCCTGCACGAAGCCAACCGCATGGGAACAGCCGGAAGCCACGCAGCTCACCGAAGAGCCCGCGGTGGGCCGTGGCGCGCGCGACCGCTATGAGGAGGCCGCGGGCGCAGATGCGCGCGCGAGCGCTCGCTTATAGGCGGGACGCTCGAAGAGCGTCAGCAGGTAGTCATCGAGCACCGGTGGGAACGGCTCCGGGAATTCCGCGCGCTTGGCAAACGAGAGTGCCGTGCTGACCAGCACGTCGGCCACGCCGAAGCGCGCCTCGACGAGATACTTGTCGCCATCGAGGCTCTGGGCGATGGCATCGGCCACCCTGAAAAAGCGTGCGCGTGCCTTCTCCGCGCGTTCGGGTTGGGCCTCACGGAAGATCGCAGCCTCAATGAGTGGCGGCTCCAGCTCCGCAGGGGCGAAGATCGACCATTGGTACGCCAGCGCTCGCGCGTATGTACCTAGCCCACCGATCAGGCCAGCGTCTGGGTACAGGTCGGCGATATGCAGGCAGATTGCTGCCGACTCGAACACGTAGCCATCGTCGAACTGCACAACAGGCACGCGTCCCAGTGGCTGGCGCGCCCGGTGCTCCAAGCCGCTGCCCTGCTCCCAGTTCATGATCGTCAACTCGTATGGCTCGCCGAGCTCCTCGAGCAGCCACAGAACCCTTCTCGGCCGCCCGGCGTGCTCTCGGTGAAACACGTGCAGCATCGCCCGGACGATATCCGTCCTGCAGCCTCTCCGCGGCAAGCGAGGCAGAGCGTCGGGCTAACGGCGAAGCGACCGCGCGTGCTTGCCGATGGCGAGACCGCGCGGGCGCACCGTCAACGGCAGACTGGACGTCGGCGAAGGACATCCCACCGTCCATCTCCGCGGACTCTACTCCGGGTCGCTCGTAGACTTGGGCTGTGGTTGCCGGTGACGGAGATTCGGGTGTCTGTCTTGCCGAGCTGGTCGCCGCTTTGTCGCTGGGTACGGATCTGGGCCTTGCTCAGCCGATGGAGCACGTGCTGCGGGCGTGCATGCTGGCGTTGGGGCTTGGCGAGCAGTTCGCGCTCGAGGAGTCTGAGTGCCTGGTCGTCTACTACGTCATGTTGCTGGCGTGGGTGGGCTGTCATGCCGACGCGTACGAGCAGGCCAGGTGGTTTGGCGATGAGATCAGCGCGAAGGGGGATCTGTACGCGATCGATCTGGTCGGGATGAACAAGGCGCGGTTTGCGATGCGGCATGTGGGCGCGGGCGAGCCGTCGGTGCGCCGGGCTCGGACCATGCTCGAGTTTGTCGTGTCGGGGCGCACGGCGATGGAGTCGATGCACGGGACCCATTGCCTGCTCGCCGGCGATCTGGCAAGCCGGCTGGGTCTAGGCGAGGCGGTGCGCGAGGCACTCCTGCAGGTGTTCGAACGTTGGGACGGCAACGGGGATCCCGGGCTCCTCGCCGGCAGCGCCATCAGCCAGCCGGTGCGGCTGGTCCAGCTCGCGGACGTGGTTGAGGTCTTCCACCGCCAGAGCGGTGTCGATGCGGCGGTGGCGGTCGCGCGGCAGCGGAGCGGCACGCAGTTTGATCCCGCGGTTGTTGAGTGCTTCTGTGACGGGGCGCGCGAGCTGCTGGCGCCGCTTGCCGATGCGACGAGCTGGGAGGCGGTAATCGAGGCCCAGCCAGGCCTGCGTCGGACGCTGTCGAATGCCGAGCTCGACGGGGCGCTTGAGGCGATCGCCGATTTTGCCGACCTGAAGTCGCCCTACACGATGGGCCATTCTCGCGCCGTGGCGGACTTGGCAGCCGAGGCGGGACGCGCGTCCGGCTTGCCGGATGGTGAGCTTCGGGTGCTGCGGCGAGCGGGGCTGGTTCACGACCTGGGGCGGCTGGGGGTGCCAAACACGATCTGGGACAAGCGCGGGGCGCTGACTGTCGTCGAGTGGGAGCGGGTGCGGCTGCACCCGTATCTGACCGAGCGGATCCTGTCGTCCTCTGCGGTGCTGGCGCCGCTGGGGGCACTCGCGGCGCAGCATCACGAGCGGCTGGACGGATCGGGTTACCCACGCGGGCTGAGGGCCACCGCGCTGTCGCTCTCGGCGCGGATCCTCGCTGCGGCCGACGCGTACCAGGCGATGCTCGAACCCCGTCCGCATCGAAACGCGCTGTCAGCGGACGAGGCGGTGGGCGAGCTGCGGGCCGAGGCCCGCGACGGCCGGCTCGATGGGGATGCGGTGGATGCCGTGTTGCGGGCAGCGGGCCATGAGGGGACGCGGCGAGCGGAGCGACTGGCCGGACTGACGTTACGCGAGGTCGAGATCCTGAGGCTGCTGGCGCGGGGGCTGTTGAACAAGGAGATCGCCCGGCGGCTTGAGATCTCGCCGAAGACGGTCGGCAATCACGTGGAGCACATCTACGCGAAGATTGGTGTCTCGAGCCGCGCCGCCGCCGGCCTGTTCGCTACCGAGCACGGTCTACTGGCCGGCGGGGAGGGAGTCGAAGGCCTGCCGCAGATTCTCGCGACCCCTCGCCGGTAGCGGCGTTCGCATACCCGCCGGCCGTGTATGAGGCGAATACCTCATAGACGGCCCGGCTGCCTGGACGTACTTTCGCCGTGTCAAACGGCGCGAGCACAGGAGAGCGATGGGACACGCAGACGCAGCTCTTGGGCGTTCGACGGGCGCGAGGCGGCGCGATGCGAACTCGCGGGTGCATCTGTATGGGATGAAGCACTCTCATCCTGTGCTTGCGGCTCGGATGGCGCTCGAGCTGACGGGCTTCGCGTTCGAGGCGCACGACCTGCTTCCGGGCCTGCACGGGGTAATCGTCCGCGCGAAGCGTTTTCCGCAGTGGACTGTCCCGGCGCTCGAGCTCGACGGTCGCCAGGTGCAGGGCAGCTTGGCGATCGTACGCGAGCTCCACCGTCTCGCCCCCGGCACGGGGATCTTCCCCAGCGATCCTGAGCGACGTCGGGTGGTCGAGCAGGCCGAGCGCTTCGGCCATGACGAGCTTCAGGCGATCGCGCGCCGGGTGTTCCGGTGGGCGGGTATCCGAGACAACGCGGTGCGCGCCTGGATGGCACGCGAGGTGGTCGGCTGGCCGATACCGACGCTCGCCGGGTATGCGTTCAAGCCCGTGATGCTGTTCTTCGGCCGGGCGGTGTCGGAGGCCAGTGACGAGCAAGTCCGCCAGGACCTCGCGTGGCTGCCCGAACTGCTCGATCACGCCGACATGCTCGTCGAGAGCGGGACGATCGGAAGCGGGGCTTCCAACGCGGCCGATCTACAGATCCTGACGTCGATCCGGCTGCTGATGATGCACGAGGATCTGCGGCCGATCATCGCGTACCGGCCGTCCGGCATCGCGGCCCTACGGCTGATCCCGGACTACCCGCGATCGGGGGCTGATGCGCTCCCGCCTGTGCCTGCCGCCCTCCCCCCGGAGTGGCTGCCAACGGTCCGGTCCGCCGCCGGACCAAGTCCGGGACCCGCGACGCGAATTGGCTTACAACAACCAGCCTAGGAGGAAGTCATGGGCATCATCGAGCAACAAATCGACGTCGACGGCGAGAAGTTGATGCAGTTCGTGTTTCGCGCCGTGGATGAGGTTGGCGCAACCTTGAACGCGGCGTTGGTCGTGATGGGCGACAAGCTCGGCCTGTACAACGCGCTAGCGGGCACAGGAGGGCTGACCCCCGCCGAGCTGGCCGAACGCACCGGCACCGCCGAGCGATACATGCGCGAGTGGCTTGGCGCGCAGGCCGCTGGGGGGTTCGTCTCCTACGACTCGGACAGCGGCCGCTACACGCTGCCGCCCGAGCAGGCGGTCGCGCTGGCGGATCCGGACAGCCCCGCGTATCTGCCAGGGTTCTTCCAGATCGCGCTGGGCTCGTTGATCGACTCGCCGAAGATCGTGGAGAAAGCGCGCAGCGGCGACGGGTTCGGGTGGCATGAGCACGTCCATGATGTGCACGAGGGCTGCGAGCGGTTCTTCCGCCCCGGCTACAACGCGCACCTAATCGCGGAGTGGCTGCCGGCGCTCGACGGCGTCGTCGAGAAGCTCGAGCGCGGAGCGCGGGTCGCGGACGTCGGCTGCGGCCACGGTGCCTCGACGATCCTGATGGCGAAGGCGTTCCCGCACTCGACCTTCGTCGGCTCCGACTACCACGCTGGGTCGATCGTAACCGCACACCAACGCGCGGCCGAGGCCGCCGTCGCCGAACGGGTCCGGTTCGAGGTCGCGCCCGCGGCCGCATACATGGGTGCCGACTACGACCTGGTGACGATGTTCGACTGCCTGCACGACATGGGCGACCCGATCGGCGCCGCCCGCCACGTGCACTCGACGCTCAAGGATGACGGCACCTGGATGATCGTCGAACCACACGCCGGCGACAACGTGCAGGACAACCTCAACCCCGTCGGCCGCGCCTACTACGCCTTCTCGACGCTCCTGTGCACACCCGCATCACTGTCACAGGACGTCGGCCTCGCGCTCGGGGCCCAGGCCGGCGAGGCCCGGATCAGGGACGTCGTCGAGCAGGGCGGCTTCAGCCGCTTCCAGCGCGTCGCCGAGACGCCGTTCAACCTCGTGTTCGAAGCGCGCCCGTGACACTCGAGGCTGGGACCGCGAGCATCGCACGCGAGGCTCCGACAAGCACCGGCCTGGCTGCAACGGCTGGCGGAGGTCGGCGCTTCGCCATCGGACTCCGAGGAGCTGCGGCTGCGGAAGGCCGTGCTCGTGCTGTCCTCGGCGCTGATCGCGAGCCTGGCGTTCGTGTGGGTGGCGACCTACGCGGCGCTCGGGCTGTGGGTGGCGGCCGCGATCCCCTTCACCTATCAGCTCGCCTCGGCGACCAGCATCTACACGTTCGCGCGGACACGCCACTACTCGCTGTTCCGGCGCAGCCAGCTGTGGCTGTGCCTGCTGCTGCCGTTCGCGCTGCAATGGAGCCTGGGTGGCTTCAAGGCCTCCTCGGCCGTCTGCCTTTGGGCGTTCACCTCGCCGATGGGCGCGTTCCTGTTCGTCGGCGCGCGAGAAGCGGTCCCCTGGCTCGTGGCATTCGTGTCGCTGGTCGCGGTGTCCAGCGCGATCGATCCTGCTCTGGCGGCCCACGCGGCGCGCATCCCAGGCCCGGTCGCGGTTGCGTTCTTCGCTCTCAACATCGCCGGCGTCGCAACAACCGCGTCCGCGCTGCTTGGGTACTTCGTGCGCGAGCGCGAGCGTGAGCAGGCCAAATCCGAGCGTTTGCTGCTGAACGTGCTTCCTGCGCCAGTGGCCTCCCGCTTGAAACGGGACGACGCAATCATCGCCGACGCCTGCGCGGAGGTGACCGTGCTGTTCGCCGACATCGTCGACTTCACGCCGCTGTCCGAGCGACTCTCCGCGGAGGATCTCGTTGCCCTGCTCGACCGGGTATTCGCGGCTTGGGATCAGCTCGCCGCCCGTCACAGCGTCGAGAAGATCAAAACGATCGGCGATGCCTACATGGCCGCCGCCGGCGTCCCCCTCCCACGGGAGGATCATGCCCAGGCGATCGCCGAGATGGCTTTGACGATGGGGCCGGAGGTGGCGTCCATCGTGGGCGAGACCGGCCTGCCGCTACAGGTGCGAATCGGCATCGACACGGGGCCCGTCGTCGCCGGCGTGATCGGTCGCGCGAAGTTCATCTACGACCTCTGGGGCGACACCGTCAACACCGCCAGCCGGATGGAATCTCACGCCCTACCCGGCACCATCCAGGTCACCGAGCGGACCTATCAGCTGCTGCACCAACGCTACGAGCTCCGGTCGCGCGGTGCGATCGAGGTCAAGGGCAAAGGACCGATGAGCTCCTACCTCCTCGTCGGCCCGCGCGACAAGCTAGAGAGCGCAGGTCCCCCGCAGTCGGGTGTGCCGCATCACCTCAACATGGAGCTGGTCAGCACATGAGATGTCGTGTGCCAACGTCGGCGCGAGATCGTGGGTATCGGCTTGGCGTCGAGCGCTTCGCGCTCGGTCGTCGTGGCCGCCGTTCGGGTGACGGCGACGCCTGTCCGCTGGGCGACAGCGAGGTCGGGCTGCGGGCCCGATGGTGTGGGCACCGTCACCCGAAAGACGTAGTCAGCGTGTTCGAGGGGCCTACACTGCCGAACTCGATCACTGGCGCTTCATCAGCAGGTACTGGCGCCCAGCACCGGCCGGTTCTGGATCCCCGACGCGGTGTGGGGCGGCAGCGGCAACGCCTTGAACTTGACCTTGTCTCCGATCAGCGTTTGCGACCCGGTACCCGACAATGGGGCCGCCGATCCAGATCGCCTCGAACACACCACGGTAGTCGCGTGCGACTGAGCCGGCCGGTCCTGTTTGACCCCGGGCGGTATGCATCGGACGAGAGGCGGCAGACCTGCTTTCACGCCGCGCCGCGCCTCGTTGCCGGATGACGGATGACCCTCCTTCGCGCGCGCGGAAAACATGTCCCGGCACGCGCAAGGAGAGTGTCGGTTTGATCATCAAGCAGCAATTGGGCGGGGCGCGCGTGCCCCGGTCGGATCCTGGCGATCGGAATGTCGCCGATCCAATCGTCCGGTCTGCGGCATTCGGACCGCCAAAGCGATCGTCAGCCACGAGCCTGCTTCGCGCGCGGCGCGGGCAGCCGCGCGGCGGCTGCGACGTGCTCGTGCCGCCGCGCAAAGCAGGAGCGGCGAACCTGAACCTCCGGGCGCGAGCATTCTCAAGCCGACATCAGCCAAGCGCGTCCATGAGGAGCGGCACGGCCTTCTCGACGGTCAGCATCACCTTGGTGTCGTACTCGACCCACTGCGTGTAGTTCTGAATGTTCCGGTACGCGGCCTCTATATCGTCCGATTCCGCGATCACCACGCCGTGGCTGCCGTCAGCGGCGACGTAGTGCGCTGTTGTGCCAGGCGCCGCACCCTCTTTGGCAAAGACCTCCAACAGCTTCTTAGTCTCGTCCTTGCTGAGGAATGACTTGATCTTGTACGTCGTGATGAAAATCATGCTTCCTCCCGTTGGTTGACCGTGTATTCGACCCTACGCCTATCCACACCGCTTCGCTAGCCCCCCGGTTGAGCTAGCGTCTCCCTCCTCGCCGAAGCAGGTTCCGCTACGGCTGCTCAGTCGCCTTTGCGATCGTCCGCGTTCGTTGTCTTGAGGGCCCAAAGCGATCGTGGCCGCGTAAAACGCGGACGCGGGCGGGAGCCGCCGATTGGTCTGGAATCGCCGCTAGGGTGAGCCCGACGTTGTTCCGCGACGGCCCGTTTCAGTTTTCTTCTTTTCGCGTGAGGAGGAGCGGCTGCACGTTCATGTCAGGGAGCCAGCTGCTCCCAAGCCCACTACGATGATCAGGCCACGCAGCCGGATCGCCTCGGCGTCCGTACCGGGG
Source organism: uncultured Solirubrobacterales bacterium (assembly GCA_963787535.1). GTDB lineage: Bacteria > Actinomycetota > Thermoleophilia > Solirubrobacterales > Solirubrobacteraceae > Palsa-465. The sequence goes on along the minus strand of CAWBDB010000004.1, from coordinate 604,641 downwards.
CATCACCGCGATGATCTCCTCGACCGTCGGCGGGTCAGCCGGGTAGCGCTGCCCCTTGTTGCGTGGCGGCCGGCCCTGGTGGAAGCTGGAGAGGGTCGCCGGCGAGCGCCGACGGACCGCAGGTATCCAGCAGCACGGTGGATGACATACGTCCTCCCTCGAACGATTACTGACCCACCTATCGTCCAGCCGTATGCCGGCGCGTCTACCCGCGTGACTATTGCTCGTCGCGCGTTGCGCTCGTCAGCGAGATCGAGGTCCGACGTAGCGCGCGGACGCTCTTGCGTAGGCACCATCCGCCGGGTGCCGGCCGGGTCTCCGCCCTGCTCCTGGCTACAAGCACGTGGGGCACGACGTGCCGCCTGACACCTGCTTTCGTGTTCGCACGAGCGTGCGGATCGCCTAATCCGGCCTCAGTTGAGTCCAAGACAGCCCCACCGTCACGGGCTTGCCGCTGGTCACATTGGGCAGTCGGCCCACCGGGAGTGCACAGAGCCGGCGTCGGGCCGAGCATCGACGGTTGGCTACGGTTCCGCGCGTGGAGCTACAGCAGCGCATCGCCGATCGGATGGGTGAGTTCTTGATCTTCGCGGTGACGCCACCGCGGCTGGCGACCGGACCGGAGCAGACCAGGCAGATCGCTGAGGTCACCCTCGCGCGACTCCGGTCGGTGGGGATAGATGGCCTCGTTCTTTACGACATCGATGACGAGAGCGACCGTAATCCCAACGAACGGCCGTTCCCGTTCCTGCCGACGATGGACCCGGCCGAGTACCTCGCTCGTGATCTCGTGGGCTTAGACGTGCCTGCCATCGTTTACCGCGCGGTCAGCAAGCACGCCGAGGGCAGCCTCCGTTTATGGCTCCGCGACCAGGATCCGGCCCGAGCGCTGTCGGTGTTCGTCGGGGCCTCATCCCGCGAGAAGGCGGTTGCAACCTCGCTCTCGCGGTCATACGAGCTCCGGACCGAAGTCCGGCCGGACCTGCCGCTCGGCGGAGTCGCGATCCCCGAGCGGCACGCGCGCGAGGGCAATGAGCACCTCCGGCTCATCGCAAAACAGGCTGCAGGCTGCTCCTTCTTCGTTACCCAGGTCGTCTACGACGTCAACGCTGCGAAGGACTTGGTCTCCGACTATCGCTACGAGTGCGCCGCCCAGAACCTGGAGCCGGTGCCGATCGTCTTCACATTCTCAGTCTGTGGCTCAATGAAGACATTGGAGTTCCTCCAGTGGCTCGGTGTCGACGTGCCGCGCTGGATCGCGAACGATCTGCGCCATGCCGACGACACCCTCGACGCGTCCTACGATCAAGCGGTCGCGACGGCGATCGAGCTGATCGCCTTTTGCCGGCGCATCGGCGTTCCCTTCGGACTGAACGTCGAGAGTGTCTCGATACGCAGAGTCGAGATCGAGGCCTCCGTGCGGCTCGCTGCCCGGCTAAGAGCCGAGCTCCGCCGCTAGAGAGCGTCCTCGAGCTCGGCTGGGACGGAAGCCATCCGTCGCGAACGACCCTGCTCTCGATCCGAGGCGAGCCTGTCGGCCCGCGGCGTCGACTTCCCCGCAACGCGCGGCCAGCGGGGGAGTCGGGGGGTGGTCGGCGCCGCCGGCGGGTCGTCGGTCTCGAGCCGGGCAAGCAGCAGGACGTCGCGATGAGCGCTGAGAGAGTCCCGTCCTGGTGTCGCGGGCATCGGATGCGGGAGCTGCTCCCGTCATGCCCGACGACGAGAAACGACCTCACGCCCGCTCTCTCCACTTTCAATTTATACCGCACAGGAGGCCCTCATGAGGTTCTGATTTGTGCCGCATAATCGCCCGCCGCAGGGTCCTAGCCGACGAAACAGAGGAGCGAAATGCCTGCGAGTGAGCATGCTGTGGCGATTGCTGGAGGGGGACCAACCGGGATGATGCTGGCGGCTGAGCTGGCGCTAGCGAAGGTGGATGTCGCGGTGGTTGAGCGGCGTCGCGATCATGCGCTGGTCGGCTCACGGGCCGGCGGGTTTCACGCGCGCACGATCGAGGTGCTCGATCAGCGCGGGGTCGCAGATCGGTTTCTGGCCGAGGGCCAAGTGGTTCAGGTCGCGACGTTCGGCAGAACGGCGTTGGACATGAGCGATTTCCCGACGCGTCACCCATACACGCTCGGCATCTGGCAGAGCAAGATCGAGCGGATCCTGGCCACCTGGATCACCGAGCTTCCGGTCCGCGTCCTCTACGGATGTGAGGTGACAGGCTTCGCCCAGGACGACAGCGGGGTCGACGTGGAGCTGTCCGACGGCGCGCCCCTGTGGGCGCAGTATCTCGTCGGGTGTGACGGAGGACGCAGCGTCATCCGCAGGGCAGCCGGGATCGAGTTTCCCGGATGGGATCCGACGGTCAGCCACCTGATCGCCGAGGTCGAGATGACCGAGGAGCCGGAATTGGGGATGCGGCGCGACGCGGTCGGCGTCCACGGGCTCAGCCGGCTGGAGTATGAGATCCGCGATGGCAAGGTGGTCTACAACGAGTCGGGGCCGGTACGGGTGATGGTGACCGAACCGCACGTCGGAGCCGCGACCGAACCCACGCTGCGTGATCTCAGTGAGGCCCTGCTCAGGTTGTACGGCACCGACTTCGGGCTCCATAGCCCCGCGTACATCTCCAGGTTCACCGACATGACTCGCCAGGCCGCGGCCTACCGCGCTGGACGAGTCCTACTCGCCGGCGACTCGGCGCACGTGCATCACCCGGTAGGGGGACAGGGACTCGGCCTCGGTGTTCAGGACGCCGTGAACCTGGGATGGAAGCTCGCACAAGTCGTCGACGGGACCTCCCCGGACACCCTCCTGGACACCTACTACGACGAGCGTCACCCGGTCGCTGCCCGCTGGCTGAAGCACACGATGGCTCTGACCGCGCTCCAACGCCAGGACGAGCGCACGCAGGCGCTAGTCGACGTCGTGTCGGAGCTGGCAAGCCTGGACGAGCCTCGCAAGCGGCTTGCCGGGATCGTCTCCGGGCTCGACATCCGCTACCGGCTGGGGGACGGGCATTCGCTACTCGGACGCCGGATGCCCGACCTCGACCTCGTCACCGCCGAAGGGCCGACGCGTGTCTTCGAGCTGCTGCACGAAGGCCGTCCGGTGCTGCTCAACCTCGGCCAGCCCGGCGACCTCGACATCACGCCGCGGGCCGACCGGATCAACCTGATCGACGCGAGCTACGACGGGGAGTGGGAGCTCCCGGGACTCGGCGTGGTCAAGCCTCCCACTGCCGTGCTGATCCGGCCCGACGGGTACGTTGCCTGGGTTGGAGACCGAACCCGAGTCGGACTCCAGGAAGCGCTGACGACCTGGTTCGGGGCGCCTCCTGCGGCGTGACCCACCAGGTTCAAAGACCAGTACGCGAGGCGCACTCATGGACCTGAGCACCGCTTCGGCGATGGTGCCGGTCAGTCCTGCTTTGCTTTACGCGAGCATCCCGAGCGCGGCATCGCCGTACCTGCGATGCGCGGAAAGCGGGGCCGACGTTGTGCCGGACCGACAACCGACTCGTGCCCAGGCATTGCCGAGGGGCGCCAGCGCAACGACCGTCCCCAACCGCGCCAGCGCTATCGCGTGGATGCACTCACCCGCGGAGACCGCGCCGGACCTCCCACGCGCGCGTGGGCCAGAGCGCCCACGCCATCGATGTTGACTCCGGCGCCGGAGTGGAGGTAGCCAGCCGGGAGCTACGCCCCGTCGTTCAGCGGCCGGCCCACGCGCCGAGGCCGACGTGGTCCTTAGGGATCAGCGGCTTGCTGGCTCGGGCCTTGATTTCCTGAACCGCCCATGAGTTCCCGTCAGGATCGTTGAAGCCGAAGAACGTGCCACCATCTGCCTCGGTGACCACGCTGAGCTCACTCGCGTCGACGCCACGATCGAGCAGCTCCTGCCGTGCTGCTGCCGCGTCGGGAACGACGAGCTGGAGAGCCTTCATCGCGCCAGGTGCCATTTGATTCTGCGCTGGCAAATTGCCGAGGACGATCGAGCAGCCTGAACCGGGCGGGGTTAGCTGCGCGACGTCCATGTGCCCGTTCTGCGTGTGGTGATCAAGACCGAAGCCGATCTGGTCGCGATAGAACTCGATCGAGCGGTTGATATCGCTGACCGGTAGGACAGCGACTTCGAGGCTCCAGTCCATGTGAGGCTCCTTTGTGGTCCGGGTCTGTGAACGGTGGTTCGGTCTCCAAGACCCGGCGGGCATGGAAATCTCATCGCGGGCGTTCGCGCGTGGCACCGGTGCGGACGAGCCCCGGGAGCGTCCCGCGTCTCGCCTGATCAAGCGCGTCCCGCAGCCACGCCTCCGCCAGACGCTTGGTGAAGTAGCCGGCCGGCGGACGTCCGCGATCGGTCCAGGCGGGCCCGAGCTTCTTCTGGACCTGGCGCCCGTCCGGCAGTCGGTACTTGGCGTACCACACGGGTCCCCGCGCCCGCTCGACCCGCAGGACGTGCCCCGTGGGAACCCGAATCACTTCGCTTACGATGCAAAGTCTACGCCGATCTCGGGGACATATTGGGGACATGGTTTGAATCTGGCCGGTATCTGCCCCAACAAAAAACCCCGATTTACGGGGCTTTCAGGTGGGCCGTGGAGGAATCGAACCTCCAACCTTGGGATTAAGAGTCCCCTGCTCTGCCAATTGAGCTAACGGCCCTGGCACCGATGTTACCCGTGGCCGCCGCCCCCGGGCCTCGCTCATGGCCTTACCGGCTCAGCAGCTCTGGGCAACCTGGGGGCTGGTCTTGGCTTGCTGCAGGGCCTGGTTGAGAGTCAACCGCGTCGCCTTCGGGGCCAGGCTAACCGCCTTGGCCGCGGCCAAATCACCCTTGCGCGTCTGCTTGGCCGCGTACGCGTTGGCGGCCAGGCACTGAAAGCCCTTGGACTGGTTGGGATTGGCCAGCGTCTCGGTCTCCCAGGTGGTGGCCGCAGCGGCGTAGTTGCCCAGGCCGGAGTAGGCACGTGCGGCCAGGATGGAGAGGTTTGGATCGGGGTTGCGGACAAGGCTGAGGTACTTCTGCCAGGCCTGGGTCGTCGCGGTCAGCTCCTGCTTGCCCGCAGCGGTGAAGGTGCTCGTGCCGGCGTTGTAGTTGCTCCCCTGGCCGGCCGCGGTCCAGCGGGCCTGCACGAGCGCCGCCCACCCGGCGGGATCGGCAGGATGCAGCTTGGTCTGAGCCAGCGCGCTCTTCTCCGCCTGACCAACGACCTGGGTCTGGGCACCGCCGGAGCCATTGTTGGTGAATGCGTTGAGGATCCCGCCTCCGCTGCCCGTGCCGACACCGACCAGCAACAGGCCACCGACCATGATGACCGCCAGGCCGAGGTAGATCACCTGCACGGTGCGGCGGCGGCCGCGGCCACGAAGGTCGAACAGCATCGACTAGGCGAGGTCCGAGCCCTCACCCGCAGGCGATAGCTCGGCTGCAGCCCGCGCGGCGGCGCGGCGGTCGGCAATCTTGAGCATCACGATACTGGCGAGATAGAGCACGACGAGAGGGAGCATCTCCAGGCCGGTGGTGACCGGATCCGCCCCGGGCATCGCCGCGGCGATCACGGCGATTGCGACGGTAGCGTAGCGCCAGTTCCGGGTCAGGGTCCGGGCGTTGATCACGCCGAGCCGCTGCAGCGCCAACAGGCCGAGGGGCAACTGAAAGGCCAAGCCGATCCCGAGCATGGTCAGGATCTGGAACGTGTAGTAGGTCTTAGCCTGCACGAGGATGTCGAAGTTCTGGCTGTTGTAGCCCTGCAGGAATCGGACCGCCGGCGGCAGGACGATCAGATAGGCAAACACGACGCCGGTGATGAACAGGATCGGTGCCACCACCATCAGCGGCAGCGCCGCCCGCCGCTCGTGGGAGCTGAGCGCGGGGATCACGTATGCGTACGCCTCGTAGATCAGGAGTGGCAGCGCGAACAGCAGCGCGAAGTACGCCGCGACGGTGAGGGTGGTGGTGAACGGCTCGCCAATCCCGATGGTGATCGGTAGGCGCTTGGGGATCGACTGCGGAAGCGACTTGGCTGCCCCCTCAGCGTGAGCTGCAGCGGCGGCGAACAGATGGCGGTCGTGCCTGTTCTGCCCGGGCGAGGCCGCCAGACCGCGCAGGTCGCCGGCCAGAGCCGAGAAGTCCTGCGCGGCTTTGACGGAGTCGTTGGTGAGACCTGACAGGTGGTTCGCGCTCGTCTTCGGTGACGCCGGAAGCGCCCGGTTGAGCACGTTCAGGAGCGCGTGGTTCTGCCAGAAGCAGACCCCGAACGCGATTACCAGCCCGATCACGCAGATGATCAACCGCGAGCGCAGCTCATCGAGATGATCGATCACGCTGAGCCGATCTTCGAACCCGATCGGGCGGAGCACCTTAGCCATCGCCGCTACCTCCCGGCGCGCCAGTCAGGAATGCCGCTCGGGTCCGGCTTCGGCGGGAGCCCGCTCGGGCTCCGGAGCGACACCGGGCGCCGGTTGTCCCGCAGCCGGTTCCGGGGCTCGACTCAGCGCCGGTCGGTCAGGCTCATCCTCGTGGGGCGAGTCTCCGGTGATCGATTCCTTGAACTCTCGCAGTCCCTGACCGAGCTGACGACCGAGACCGGGAAGCCGCTTGGGCCCGAAGATCAGCAGCACGATGACCAAGGCGACGATCAGATCGGTGGTCGGATTGCGAAACATCTCACTCTGCCTCGGGAGGGGCTTCCAAGGTTAGCGGTCGTGGGTCCAGACGCGAGCCTCATCGCGAAGGCGTCCCGTTCGGTGCTCAAGCTCGAACCGCGCTGCGCCGATGAAGTGCACATCCGGGAGCAACATGTGAACGACCAACCAGCACAACCATCGGTCCGGCGGATCGTCCTCCCCAGCGGTCGCTCGATAGAAGTCGTCCGCTTTGACGACTACGAGGCGCCACCACGAGGGCTCCACGTGTGCACCCAATGCGGGTCCGAGCTGGTCCAGCCGCTGACCTGGAACGACGCCGGCTTGGACCGGGGGGAGCTCATCCTTCGGTGTCCGAACTGCAGCTGGATGCGAGCTGGCGCCTTTGCGCAGGAGCAGATCGACCAGCTCGAGGAGCGACTCGACGAGGGAGTGGCGCAGATGCTCGACGACCTCCGAAGCTTGACCCACGTCAACATGAGCGAGAGCATCGAGCGATTCACGGCCGCGCTCCGCGCCGATCTGATTCTGCCTGAGGACTTCTAGACGCGGGCTAGGCGTAGCGGTCGACGACGCCGTCGGCGACGAGCTCGAGCGCCGTCCGCCGTCCAGGATCGAGGGCCGGAAGCAGCGACTTGGCATCGCCAACCATCTGCAGCGCTCGATCCCGGCAATCAGCCAGAGCGCCGGTGGCGATGATCTGCTCGCAGACGTTCGCAGCGCGCTGCGCTGTGCCAATCTCGCGCAGGTCCAATGCGGCCAGGCCGGCGTCACGGGAACGGGCGAGAATCACCGGAAGGGTGATCGTCCCGTCGAGGAGGTCCGTACCCTGTGGTTTGCCCGTTCGCTCCGGAGGGCCGGAGATGTCGAGCACATCGTCGAGGATCTGAAACGCCAGGCCGATCCGCTCGCCGAACTCACCCAGGGCATGCTGGTCGCCATCGCCAACCAGGGCGCCGAGCTCACAGGAGGCGCGGAACAGAACGGCGGTCTTCAGCCGGCAGCGTTCCAGGTAGCGACCCACGCCGACATCGCCGTCGTAGGCGTCGGCACGCTGCATCAACTCACCGGCAGCCAGCCCGGAGCAGGCTTGGGTGAGGATGCGGATCGCCTCCACCGAGCCGGTGAGCGCCAGCTCCGCGAACGCCCGCGAGAAGAGAAGGTCCCCTGTGGCGGTGGCCATCTGGCGCCCGGCGGTGGCGACCACAGTCGGACGACTGCGACGGGTGGCGGCGCGGTCGAGCACGTCGTCGTGAACCAGCGTGGCGGCATGCACGAGCTCAACCGCGACCGCCACCCGCAGGAGCGGTGCACGATCCAGAACCGGCACCCCGGCAGCCAGGCAGACCAGCAATGGCCGCAGGCGCTTGCCGCCGGCGCTGATCGTCTCGCCGGCGTGGCGGGCGAGCAGCGGCCCATGGCCGCAGGTCAGCTCGACCATCCGCTCTTCGATCCTGGCCATCAGCCGCGGGACCTCCGCCCCCCCGGCGTCGAGTACGGCCTGGACGCTCATGCGCGCACACCGACATGCAGGCCGATGATGCCACCGGCAGTGAGCACGTAGCGGATGTCCCGGAGCCCGCAGGCGGCCATGATCGCCGCCAGCCTCTCCGGGGGTGGAAACCTGCGCACCGAGCTCGGCAGGTAGCTGTAGGCCTGAGAGTCGCCGGCAACTCGACCGAGGGCGGGGACAACGCGATCAAACCACAGCTTGAAGAAGAAGGACAGCGGCGAGCGAGTGGGGGAGGTGATCTCGAGCACGACCACGCGCCCACCTGGCCTGACGACCCTGCTGAGCTCGCGCAGGCCGGCCTCGAGGTCGGCGAAGTTGCGCGCGCCGAAGCCGACGGTCGCGGCATCGAAGGCCGCATCGGGATAGGGGAGCGCGAGGGCGTTGGCGGCTTCGAAGCGCACCTGCGCGCTGACCCCCGCCGCCGTCGCCTTGGCGCGCGCAAGCTCCAGCATCCGGGGCGAGAAATCACAGCCCACGACCTGGCCACGGTCACCGACCCGCTGGGCCAGGGCAAAGGCCAGATCACCGGTTCCCGTGGCCACATCGAGCCCCCGGGCGCCCGGGGCCAGCCCGGCCAGGTCGGCGGCCCGAGACCGCCACCGGTGGTGCAGGCCTGCCGTCATCACCGTGTTCATGCGGTCGTACAAGGTCGCGATGCGGTCGAACATCGCCCGCACCTGGGGTTCGTCGAGGGTTCCCGCGCCACTGGAGGCGACGGATCCGGCACTCGCCCTCACGGCAGGGATCGCGTCGACTACTGGAGCTCGGAGAGGAACGAGACCAGGTTCTGGAACTTCTGCGGCGATTGCTGGGCGAGGTTCTTGAACGACGGCATCGGGGCAGTGGGGTTGCGCAACGTCGAGGCGATCGCGTCGGGGCGAAGCTTCGAGCCGATGTGGGTCAGCGGCGGCCCTGGCCCGTTGTTGCCGTTCTCGCCGATCACGTGGCAGGCCAGACAACCCGACTGTCCCACAATCAGCTTGCCGGCGTTGAAGGCGGGCAGCTGCGACGCGCTCAGGCTGGCCGGTGCCACCATATCCACGGAGTTCGGCGAGCCGGTCGCGGCGCCAGAGTAGGTCAGGTAGGCGACGGCGACGATCGTGGCCAGACCAGCGGCCAGCGCCACCGGGCGCCGCTCGATCCTTCGCTCGGGACTGCGGTCGTAGAACGGGAGCAGGAACAGCAGAATCATGCATATCGTCGGTACGCCGATCGTGGCCATCGGCGTGAACTTGGGCACGCTCTTCATCACGCGCAGGACCTCGAACAGGAAGAAGAAGTACCACTCGGGTCGGGGGACGTAGGTCGTCGTGGTCGGGTCGACCTTGGGTCCGATCTCGGCCCCAAACATCAGCGACAGGAAGATGATCACCACCATCACGATCACCGCCATCGCGGAGTCCTTGGCAACGATGTAGGGGAAGAACGGCTTTCCCGAGTTCTTCAGGATCGAGTACTCCCGGAGGTATGCCTCCTTCTCGGCCTGGTTCATCGCAGCGACCCTCGGCTCACGGGATCCTCACACCTCAACCCGGTCCGGCTGCAGCTCGGACTGTGGATCGGGGTCGGGCTCGACCCGCAGCCACGGGGGGGCCGAGATCCCCAGCTTGGTGATCAAGTACAGATGGGCGCCGATCAGGGCGGCGATCGCCCCTGGTATCAGCATCATGTGAATCGCATAGAAGCGCGACAGCGTCGTAGCACCGAACTCCGGACCGGCGCGCAGAAAGTCGGACAGGTAAGGGCCGATGAACGGTCCGGTGCCGTTGATGTTCACCCCGACGATCGACGCCCAGTAGGCGCGCTGATCGAACGGCAGCAGGTAGCCGGTGAACGACATCGCCATCGTCAGGATCAGCAGCACGACGCCGATCACCCAGGTGAGCTCGCGTGGATACTTGTAGGCGCCGAAGAAGAACGTGCGCGCCATGTGCAGGAAGATCAGGATCACCATCACCGAGGACCCCCACTTGTGCATCCCGCGCACGAACTGTCCCAGGAACGCCTGATCGGTGATGTAGCGGATCGATTCGTAGGCTCCGCCCTGCGCGTCGGGCCGGTAGTACATGGCCAGGAACACGCCCGTGACGGCCTGGGACAGGAACGCGAACATCGTGGCCGAGCCGAGGGTGTAGAACCAGTTGACTCCCCGCGGGACCTTGCGGAACAGCATCCAGCGGACACCACCCGACAACGAGGTCCGCTCGTCGATCCAGTCGACGACGGTCAGCCCGGCCTCGACCGCCGGCTTGGCGGAGGTGCCGGTCGACCCGGGGCGGCGGGGCTTGGGCTGTAGGACCTTCGGAAGTGGCGGAGCGGGAAGCCGGGGCATGCGCTGCTAGTCCTTGGGGATGACTGAGGTGGAGAACCGCTTGGGATAGAGGAACTGGCCGATGCCGTCGAGCGGCTCGGCAGGGTCACGGGGAGAGAACCGCTGCAGTTCGGAGTTGACCGAGTACCGGGGCCCGATCTCGACCTGACCGTTGTTCAGGCGGGTGTAGAAGCGGTCCAACGGCCGCACGGGGGGACCGCCCGAGACCATCCCCCGGAAGTCGTACACCCCGCCGTGGCAGGGGCAGATGAAGCGTCCCGCCGCCGGCGTGAAGCGGACCGGACAGCCAAGGTGCATGCAGCGCGAGGACAGCGCGATGAAGTGGTTGTACTGATCCTCGTGCTCGGTGTCGATCGCCGGGTTCCGCGCCCGCACGTAGGCGATCGACTTGCCGACCTCGCCGACCCCCGGGACGATCGTGATCGTCTTGGTCACGTAGGTGTCGGTGGGGAAGTCCGAGGGCACGCCGATCGGCTGCCACTGGAAGGGAACGCGGCTGAACAGCGGGCCGATGGCAAAGCCGAGCGCCGGGAGCGTGAACGCAGCCGCGGCGATGCCGCCCATTGCTTGGACGGAGACATTCATGAATCGTCGCCGGGTGACGGTCTCGCCCTCGAACGCACCCGGCATCTGCCGATCTAGGGTGTACTTCGATTGTCCTTGCTGGTGGCGATCTGGCACTTGCTGTCTACCTGTCGTGCGGCTGGCTGACCGCCGGTTGAAGCTTACCGTCAACGCGATCTCGGGGTTCCGCAGACGTTATGTTCCCGCTCTTGTCCGCGGTAACCACACGCAGGGCCGCCGCTGCCTCGGGCTGCTGCTGGCGGGCCAGCTCCTTGGCCCGGATCAGCTGGTGGTCGGCGCCCCAGCCCACCGCCGCCGCTCCGGCAGTCCAGACGGCGTCGGCCAGGCCGCGATCAGCCCGCGCGTGAGCCTGAGCGAGCAGCGAGATCACGTCGGCCAGCTCGCCGACGGCCTGCACGTCGCCGAGTGCCGCCAGGCGAGAAAGACCCAGGGCGTAAAGCTGGTCTCCCAGCAGCAGCCCTAGGTCGGGGTCGATGACGGTGAGCACTCGAGGCTCTCCGTAGTGCAGCAGCGAGCCCTCGTAGATCATCTCCAGGAGCAGCTCGTATTCGCGTTCGTGGCCGCGAGTGCGGGGGCCCGCGGCAGCCACTTGAGGCGGCCCGGACTCGGGGAGCTTAGGCTGCAGCTCCTCCTCAGCCCGCAGCACCTCGCTGAAGGGACCGCCGATCTGAGCCAGGGCGGCACGCAGCGCCCACAGGCCTCTCTGCGCGTTGCCATCGCTCATGAAACCTCCTCAAAGGCGGCGGCGGCGGCGGCGAGCGTCCGCTCGATGTCCTCGTCGGTGTGGGCCAACGATGGCAACCAGGCCTCGAACTGCGACGGCGGAGGGTAGACGCCACGGGCCAGCAGCGCTCTACACCAGGCGCCGTAGCCGTTGAGTGCGCATTCGGTGGCGCCCGCGTAGTCGCGCACGGGGCGCGCGCTGAAGAACGGTGTCAGCAGACCGGGGACGGCCTGGACCTGAATCGCGACGCCGCTGTGCGCGGCGGCGGCCGACAATCCGCTGACCATCGCGGCGGTGATGTTGGCTAACCGCTCGTATGCGGATGGGTCGAGCAGCTCGAGCGTCACCAGCGCGGCCGCCACCGCGAGCGGGTTGCCGGAGAGCGTCCCGGCCTGGTAGACGTCGCCGGCTGGAGCGATCTGCTCCATCAGTGCCGGCGGACCTCCGTAGGCGGCTGCGGGCAGGCCGCCGCCGATGATCTTGCCCAGGATCGTCAGATCGGGGAGCACCCCATATCGCTCCTGCGCACCACCGGCACCGACCCGGAAGCCGGTGATCACCTCGTCGAAGATCAACAGCGCTCCAGTGTCATCCGCGCGCTGGCGCAGAAGCTCGAGGAAGCCCGCAATGGGTGGAACGACCCCCATGTTGGCTGGTACCGGCTCCGCCAGGATCGCTGCCAGCTCGTAGCGTTCGGTGGCTTCGATCACTGCCTCGGGATCGTTCCAGGGGACGATCACGGTGGCGTTGGCGGCGGCCTCCGGGACACCCGGGCTGGCCGGGATCCCGTGGGTGGCCAGGCCCGAGCCGCCCTGGGCCAGCAGGCCGTCGACGTGACCGTGATAGGCGCCGGCGAACTTCAGCACCCGCTCGCGACCGGTGACGGCACGGGCCAGCCGGATCGCGCTCATCGAGGCCTCGGTCCCGGAGGACGTCATCCGCAGCATCTGCACGGACGGAATCCGCTCTCTGACCTCGGCCGCCAGCTGGACCTCGCGCTCGGTGGGAGCACCGAAGGTCGTCCCCTCGGTGGCGGCCGAAGCCACGGCGTCGACGATCGCCGGGTGGGCATGCCCCGCGATCAGCGGCCCCCACGACCCGACCCAGTCGACGTACTCGTTGCCGTCGACGTCGGTCAGCCGTGACCCCGCTCCGCGAGCGATGAAGATCGGGTCCCGCCCAATCGACCGCATGGCACGAACCGGTGAGTTGACGCCGCCGGGCAGCAGCTCCTGGGCTCGGTGGTAGAGCTCGCTGGAGCGGGCGGTGCTGTACGTACGGGTGCTCACACCCCGGCGTGCTCGCGCTCCCAGGCGCGGAACTCCCCGTTAAAAGTAGAGCAGGCGGATCTTCTTGAACTCGGTTGAGGAGTAGAGCGTGGCGCGGTCGGCGATCCCGGTGTCGGCGGCGATCGAGTCGAGGATCGCATCGCACTCCTGCTTGGAGCGGCCGTGGGCCATCGTGAACACCGAGTAGGGCCAGTCCTCGTAGGTGGGACGCTGGTAGCAGTGTGAGATCCCGCGGAATGAGGCCATCCGCGGCCCGATCTCCATGATCTGCTCGGCCGGTACCTTCCAGACTCCCATGCCGTTGGCGCTGAAGCCGGCTCGGCGATGGAACAGGATCGCGGCGACACGGCGCAGCAGCCTGCGCTCCTGCATCGCTTGCAGGTGGTCGAGCAGTCGCTGCTGGGGGATTCCCAGCTCGGCTGCGGCTGGCGCGTAGGGCTCGGAGACCACCGGCATATCGCCCTGCAACGCCCGGATCACAGCGATGTCGAAGTCGTCGTAGGGCTGAGCCTCGGTCTCGGCAGGGGGAAGCGCCTGTACGGTCTTGGACAGGGCCTCCGTGCCGCCCTCCATCTCCAGGTCCATGCGGATCTTGAACAGCTTCAGCGTCGGCAACTGGCGGATCGACTCGGCCCCGGCCAGACGGCTGAGAACCTCCAGCGTGCCCTCCAGCCCTAGCGGCGATCCGGGCTCGGTGGCGATCGTGAACCAGATGTTGAACTCGTGATTGCGCAAGTAGTTGTGCGAGACACCCGGGTGCTCGTTGATCACGTTGGCGGCACGCCAGGGGTTGTCGGGATCGACCTTGGCCGCCACCAGCATCGACGAGTAGCCGAGAGCGCGCGTGTCGAAGATCGGGGTGACCTGGCGGATGATGCGTTCGGCCAGTAGGTGCTGCACCCGTGCCAGCACCTCGTCCTCCTCGATCCCTGCCTCCCCGGCGACCTGCTGGTAGGGGCGAGGGGCGATCGGGAACGAGCCCTGCATCAGGTTGAGCAGCCGCCGGTCGACGTCCTCCAGCGGAATCGCGGCACCGTGCTTGCGGGCGCGCAGCTTGGGACCAAAGGCCGTGGTGGAGCGGTCGACGGGCGAGGTCGAGCCTATTGCAGCCATCGGGCGGCCTCCTTTGCGTGATAGGTGATGATGATGTCAGCCCCGGCACGGCGGATGCCGGTCAGCGCCTCGAGCACAGCCGCCTGCTCGTCAAGGTACCCGGCGGCAGCGGCCGCCTTGAGCATCGCGTACTCGCCGCTGACGTTGTAGGCGGCCAGCGGCATCGCCGTCTCATCTTTGATCCGGCGGATCAGATCCAGGTAGGGCAACGCCGGCTTGACCATCAAGATGTCGGCGCCTTCTTCGACGTCGAGGCGGGCCTCGCGCACCGCCTCCTGTCCGTTGGCTGGGTCCATCTGGTAGGCGCGGCGATCACCAAACGCCGGAGCCGAATCGGCAGCCTCCCGGAACGGCCCGTAGAACGCAGACGCGAACTTGGCCGAGTAGGCGAGGATCGGGGTGTCGGAGAGGCCATCGTCGTCGAGGGCGCCCCGGATGCTCCCGACGCGGCCGTCCATCATGTCGCTGGGGGCGACGATGTCCGCTCCGGCGCGGGCCTGGGAGACGGCCGTGCGGGCCAGCAACTCGAGCGTGGCGTCGTTGTCGACGGCGCCGTCGCGCTCGCCACCGGGTCGGCCTTCTGCCTCTTGGACCGCGGCGGTGCGCGAGTCATCCAGCTGAGACACGACGCCGCAGTGACCGTGGCTGGTGTATTCGCATAGGCACAGGTCGGTGATCACGATCAGCTCAGGCTGAGCCTCCTTGATCGCGCGTGTGGCCAGCTGCACCACTCCCTCATCGTCCCAGGCGCCGGAGCCCTCCTCGTCCTTGCTCGCCGGCAACCCGAACAGCAGTACCGCGGGGATTCCCAGCTCGGCCGCCCGCCCGGCCTCAGCGACGGCGTGGTGGATCGACAGGCGATCGACGCCGGGCATCGATTCGATCGGCTCGCGGCGGTCGAGGCCGTGGGCGATGAACATCGGCAGGACCAGGTCGGCGGCCGAGAGGCGAGTCTCGCGTACCAGACCCCGCAGCGCGCGGGTGGCGCGCAGACGCCGCAGGCGGGTCTGGGGGAATGGCATGACTCAGTTGAGGATACTGGCGATGACGTGTTGGTCGGCGAGGGAGCAGGATGATCGCGGTCCGGTTACAGGTGCGGAGCGCGGTAGTCCGAGAACCGGACGTGATGCACGGTACGCTTACGTCATGGCGGATATCCAGAAGCGGGGGAGCTACACACCGCGCCAGGTGCGCGAGCGGCGCGCCTACCGCCTGGTGGTCACCGGCGGCGTCGCCGGGACGATCGGGGTGATCGGACTGGTACTGGCGGCGGTCGGGGTGACCAGCGCCGGTTGGCCGATCATCGCACTGATCGTGGCGGCAATCAGCCTGGTGATGTTCCGGCGGACCGTCGGGCGCTGACATTCTGATCTGAGCGCGGCCGACGCTGAACGGCGCGGGCAAGCAGACGGGGCGCGGAGGAGTGGCGCGGTCGCCGAGATCGACTTGTCCTTGGGCGTGCGTAAAGCGACAAATCCCGCGTTCTCTTGCGGTCGCTGTCGTGTTCTCCACCGTGGAGGTGGCGGACGTGTCAGCCCCGCACGGGCTCGGGGGCGTTTGTCGTATAGAGCACCTGTCGGGTCCGGTGCCGGAACCCAGAGCGTGATCACTGGTGCGGAACGCTGAGCGTGATCACTGGTGCCGGAACCCAGAGCGTGATCACTGGTGCGGCACCTTGAGCGTGATCAGTGCGGGACCCATGTCCGCGCGGACCCAGCGCGGCCTGCTAGCGCGGTACTCGAACCCGCGGGGCCAGCTCAGCCCCGCAGGACCGGCAGAAGGCATCGGCGGTGCCGGTGGGCGAGCCGCAGTCAGGGCAACCCCCGGAGTTGAGAGGCAGCGGCCCGGCGCCAGCTCCCCGAACCGCCCACGGCTCGAGCACCAAATGGCGGCGGAGGTAGATCACCGTCTGGCGGATCACCGCCGCGACCGGCAGAGCCACCAGGGCACCGACGATCCCGTAGAGCTGGTAGCCGACCAGCAGCCCGAGGATGATCAGGATCGGGTTGATCCGCAGCGAGATGCGGAACACCTGCGGCGCCACGACATGACCTTCGAGCTGCTGCAGGGCGACGAACAGCAGGATCACCCAGACGGCGCTGATCGGGTCGTTGAACAGAGCCACCAGGACAGCCGGCAGCGGACCGATGATCGGGCCGATGTACGGAATGAACTCCATCAGCCCGTAGAAGGCGGCGAAGAACAGCGCGTAGTGGGCGCCGTCGGGGAAGATCCCGATCACTCCGAAGATCCACAGCGCCAGCGCGGCGCTGACCCCCATGATCAAGCTGAACATGATCTGGCCGCGGACGTAGCCGAACACCGCCTGCTGGACCAGCAGCGGAAAGTCGTCCTCGGGGGTGCCGTCGCCTGGCGGCATGATCCGTCGGGTCAGGCGCCCGATGTCCCGACCGTAGATCAGCAGGTACACCGACAGCACGAGCACCAGGACCAGGTCGAAGGAGAAGGTGACGATCTGACCCAGCAGATCACGCGAGAACGAGACGATGTCCCCCGAGCGCTTGAGGATCGTCTTCTGCAGCGTCTGGAGCGCGGTCTGTCCCTGCCGCTGGACGTGGATGTTGATGCCCTGGCGGTCAAGCCAGCTCTGCACGTTGCTCAGATCGTGGTTGGCCTGATGCACCAGCTGGGGCACGTCGTGCTGAAAGCGGCTGATCTGGGTGGAGACCGGATTGGACAGCAGCACCCCCACGCCACCGAGGACCGCCAGGCCGCCGACATAGACGGCCAGAATCGCCACCGCCCGCGGAACCTGGCGGCGACCGATGATGCTCACCAGCGGGTTGAGGATCAGGGCGATCGTGCTCGCGGCAACCAGGATCAGCAGCACCGGCCCGGCCGCCCGCGCCAGCGCCCACAGCCCGAGCAGAGCGATCGGCAGGAGGACGAGCTGGATCCAACGCGGCACCACCACGGGAGCCACCAGCGGCTCGGTGGCGCTCAGATCCGGCGGGGGCGCGGCCGGATCTCCCTGCGGAGCCTGTTCACGCGGTTTCTGGGCTCCGGCCCGGCGCGGGGCCTCTTCATGCGGCTTGTGGGCTCCGGGCCGACGCGGGGCCTCTTCACGCGACTCCTTGGCCCCAGGGGCTGGTTTGCCCGCTTCCGCTTGCGCGCTCTCGGCGGCTCTGGGCTCGGTCGACGGTCCAACCTTACGGCCATGCCTGGAAAGCCTCGACTGCATGCAACTGGAAGTATGCGCGGCGAGAAGCGTGAACGCACAAGCAATCAGCATTCTGTTCGTGGGCGATGTCGTCGGCGGGATCGGGCGGCGGACGCTGCTGGCGCTGTTGCCGGACCTCCGGGAGCGGCTGAATCCGACGTTCGTGGTCATCAACGGTGAGAACGCCGCCGGGGGAATTGGCATCACCTCCAAGATCGCCGAGAGCCTGTTTGCCGCCGGAGTCGACGTGATCACGCTCGGCAACCACACCTACCGCCACCACGAGGTTTACCCGTACCTAGACTCCCAGGAGCGGATCCTGCGACCGATCAATTTCCTGGCCGGTCAGCCCGGACACGGGACCTGCACGGTCACCTGTGATGGCGTGCGGCTGGGGGTGATATCGGTCTCCGGCAACCTGTTCATGAACGCCGGGCGGCACGCGTTCAGCGAAATCGACGCGGTGCTGCACTCGCTACGCGAGCGGACCGATCACGTGCTCGTCGACGTCCACGCAGAGGCGACGAGCGAGAAGATCGGGATGGGATGGCACCTGGACGGTCGGGTCACCGCGGTGGTCGGAACCCATACCCACGTGCCCACCGCCGACGCGCGCGTGCTTCCGGGCGGAACCGCCTACATCACCGATGTCGGCATGACCGGGCCACGCGGCGGCGTGATCGGCGTCAAGCGCGAGCAGGCACTGCAATCGATGATCACCAAGATGCCGGTCAAGTTCGAGACCTCCGGCGAGGACCCATGGCTGGGAGGGGTGCTGATCCGGGCGAGCTCACCGATGCGGGCGGAGTCGATCGAGCAGCTGCTGCTACCGGCGCCCGGGATCAGCTGAGCGCCGCACTCAGCGGCGGGCGGACGACCTCCGGGGCTTCGTCCTCGTCCGCCAAATTCCCCCCAGCCGGCGTGTAGAGGAGCGCCACCATGACCAGCGGGAAGAACCATGGGATGTACAGGTAGAACCAGTGCGAGATTCCGAGCTGCAGTGCGATCAGCACCGCGGCACCGAGCGCGGCAAGCTCGCCGATATCGCGCCGGCGGGGGAGAACGCCCGCGACCAGCGCCAGTGCCAGCGCTGCCCCCTGCACCAGATGCTGCTCGAAGCCCAGCCCTCCCCAGAGGCCCCAGATCGAGAACGGCGAGCTACGGCCGGCCTGGTAGGCGACCGTGTCTCGCCAGAAGGCGGCGAGGTTGCCCGCGGTGAGCACCGGCACCATCACCAGGACGCCGGCGGTGAGGAAACCGACCACGTAAGTAGCGAGCGAGCGCCGGGAGGGCGGCGGATCGACCCCGCGCAGCAGCAGCGGCGCCAGCGCCAGCGGGGCGAACTTGGTCAATCCCGCCAGCGCGACCCCGGCTCCGCGTGCCGGAGGCGAACGCAGGACCAGCAGCGCCAGCACCACGAGCAGCGCCACCAGCGAGTCGTCGCTGTTGGAGTTGAGGGCGTACAGCGTGAACGGATAGGACGCCCAGGCGTAGGCGAGAACGATGCCGGTGGTCGGTCCGCGCACCATCCGGCCCAGGACGTAGAGGCCGATCAGGGTCAGCAGGTCGAAGGCGATCGCCGCCGCGTGGGCAGCAGGTAGTTCGTCCCAGGTCCCGCTCCAGCCCAACGCGGACCGAAACGGGACGTAGGCTAGGTAGTTGACTGGGCCGTAGGTGTCCCCGTTGGCGTTGTCCTGGGGCCAACTGCCATAGATGGGCTTTCCGTGCACCAGCTTGTTGGCGCCGATGACCCCGGCGTAACCGACATCGATGACGTTGGAATCAGCGAGGTTCAGGCCAACGCGGAAGGCGATTAGGAACACGATCGCCACGGCCAGCCACGGGGGCGGGACAACCAGGCGCAGCGGCTCCCTCGCTCGTCCCCGACCGAAGGCCAGCAACAACATCCGGATCAATAGGTAGAGCAGGAACGGGTAGGCCAGGGGGACCGACAGGCCGATCTCGGCGTGGTTGAAGAACGCCAAGGAGATCGAGAACCCGAGCAGCACCGCCAGGTCCATCTGCAGCAGCGATGGACGCCAACGGGAGACGGTGCCTCCAAACCAGCCGGACGAGACCGGGGACCGGGCCCGCGCAGCGCGAAGGCCCAGGAACGGCAGGGCGAACATCACGCACAGCGGCAGCCAAACGTACCAGGCGGCAGCCCGGCGACCAAACGCCCCCGGGTAGCCACGGGCCATCATCCAGACGACCTGGAAGCCGGTCCACGCCTCGGTGACCCGCCCGCTGGCGTCATCGACGTAGACCCGAGCCAACTCGGTCGGCCTCTTCCCGGGAGAGAACCAGCTCACCTGCCAGCGCCCGGAGCCCTTGGTGTACTCGTAGGCGACAGCGCCAGGGTGCCGGTGCAGCTCCACCACGATCTTCGGATCGGCGGCGGCGATCCGCCGCGCCCGGGCGCCCGTCAGCCGGTAGCCGTGCGGTCGCAGACCCGAATCGCCGACCAGCACCGGAGCGTTCAGATCACTGCCGGCGCCTGCGGCCGGCGCGGCCGCCGCGGCCGACGGCTCCCCCGCCAGGGCATGCAGCGTGGCCAGCAGTGCGATGAAGGTGGCGACGCTCGCGCCTACGCGCGGAAGCTCCACAGCTTCTGCCCCACGAAGGACAGCGGCATGCCGGCCACCACCGCGATCGCTTGAGCGGCCACCTTGCTCATGCCGGCGCCGTCGACCAGCGCGATCAGGATCGCGTAGGCAAACCCGAAGGCCAGCAGCGACACGGCGAAGAAGCGGACGGCCTGGCGCAGCGGATGCTCGTGCCTGGCGGCAAAGGTCCAGTGGCGGTTGAGCCAGAAGTTGTTGAGCACCGAAACCACGAAGGCGATCACCGACGCGACCCGGTAGTCGATCCTCAGCAGGTGCACGCAGGCGGCGAACACGGCCAGGTTGACCACGTAGCCGCTGGCGCCGACGGCGGCGAAGCGGGCCAGTTGCAGCCAGTTGCGCGAGTGCCGAACGCCAGCGCGCATCCGGACCCGGAATGAAAGCTCTACGGCAGTGGCGAGCTCATCGGACATGGCGAAGAAATCTATCGACAGCGGGTTGATCGGAGGCGGAGGCGTAGAGCGCTAACCGGTCCCTAATGGTCATCGTGATGCTCGCCACCCCCCTCGGAGACCCCAAAATGCTCGCGGATCATCGGGGCTACGTCCCGGAGCGACCACTGCTCCCGTGCCCGCCGATCGCCAGGTCCGGTACCGCACCACAGCAGCGCGCCGAGCGAGTCGGAGTGGTGCAGCGAGCCATGGCTGCCGCCGCCGACATGATCGGCACCACCCCAGTCGACAAACTCATAGCCGGGCGCAGCCGACAGCAGCACGTCGCCGGCGGTGGGGCAGCAAAGCGCCGACCAGATCCGCTGCAGCGCATCGGGATACTCAGCACTGAGGAACCGTCGGTCACGAATCGCGGCGCCGAGCGCGGCGGGGTCCCCGTCGATGCTCCAGCGCTCGCCGCGTTGATCGACGATCTCACCTCCGGCGGCAAAACGCAGCTCTCCGCGCGAACTGGTGACAACCGCCTCCGGCGGCTCGCCCGCGCGCCACATGATCAGATCGACACCCTCGAGATCTCGCACCGCCGCCACCGAGCGCTCGACCAACTCTTCACGCCGATCCTCGTCGAGCGCATAGATCATCGCCGAGCGCTGGGCCGGACTGAGGGCCACCTCACCAGCGGCGGCTCGGGCGCTGCCGGGGGCGGCCACATCGAACTCGGCGAACGCTCGATCCAGGCGGATACGCTCCTCGACAGGAGCTTGGGAGTGGTCAGAGCAGACGACCACGGCATGGTCGGCCAGGAACGCGTCCGGTCCGCCCGCGGCATGCATCAGGCGCTCGAGCTGGCGGTCGGCGGCAGCGATCGAGGTGACCTGCGCGTGGGGACCGTTCTTGTGCGACCAGGCATCGTTATCGGGCAACGAGAACAGCAGGAAGTCGAACAGGTCGTGCTCCACCAGGTAGGCGCCAACGCAGCCGGTGTGCTGATCACGGATCCCGGGCATGCCCAGCTGACCCCGGCACCCGGTCTTGCGGCTGGCGTAGAGGTCGGCGTAGAACAACTCCATCGGACCGTCGATCGTGCGCCGGAACAACGTGGAGGTGACGATCCGAGCCAGCGCCGACTCGTTGGCCACCTCGTGCTGATGGCGGCCTCGGTAGATCAGGTAGGTGGTCCCCGCGGTCCGGAGCTCGGCGTCGTCCAGGGACTCGAACACCGTGTCGAGGTCGGGCGATAGGTGCTCGGCGTTCATCCGGTAGACGGTGTCGGTCAGCGAGCGCAGCATGCCGAACTGCCGGCTAGCCGAGAAGCTCGATCCGTATTCGACGTAGCGCCGCTCATCACGGTGATACCAGTTCATGCTCGGGATCCGGTGCAGGTTGGGTCCCACACCGGTGGCGATCGTCGCCGCGCACACCGGCGTGACCGAGGGAAACGCGGCCACGCAGTCATCGACGTACACCCCCTCTCCCCGGATACGCGCCAGCGCGGGCGCCCGGCCGCCGGCGATCGCCCGCTCCAGCATCGCCGGCTTGAGCGCGTCGATCACCACCAGCACCAGCTTCTTGGCCGAGCCGGTGCTCACCTGAGGATCCGCAGCCCGGCGTACTTCTGGCCCTCGCGTCGCCGACCGGCCACCAGCAGCCAGAGCAGCAGCGCGAGCGCAACCGGGCCGACCGGCGGCGCCACCACCGACAGCGCCGCGAGCAGGACGGCCACGCCCTCGGCGTACAACGGTAGGGCCAGGGCCACGCCCGGATCCAGCCGTGCCCGCACCCGAGCAAACAGCGGCCGAGTGGCCAGGATCCCGATCACCGCGCAGATCACACCACCGATGTAACCGGGCCAGACAGCGTGGTGCCCGCGGGCCAGCGACCCGGCGAACAGGAGCGCCCCGAGCACAATCCCCGCCGCCGCCAGCACGGCTGCACCAGGCGAGCGCTCGAGCCGCCGCTGACCGAAGCGACGCTCAGCCAACGCCAGCAGGATCGCCAGCACGGCGATCCCGAGCAGGAAAGGCGCGGCCTGCAGGAAAGAGAAGTCCGTCTTGCTGAAGTCGATCTCCACGTCGCCGGCGGCCAGCGCAGCCACCACCAATGCCGGGAGGAACGGGCGGATACCGACCGCCGCCGCCACGCCTACCCCTTGGAAGATGTCGAAGACGAGATGCATTTGCTTGGAGGTGAGGAACAACCTGCTGGGGGTCCGCGAGGGGTGTCCCCGCTCCGTTACCGGCGTCTACGGGAGGTATCTCCCCGTGTGTGTGGTGTACCGTGATCTGGCGTGACGATAGTGCAGAGGGACCGATGAGCCGCGGCTCCGGCCTTCACAGCTCCGGAGCCGGCGGGCGGCGGCGGTCGGCAGCGCGGGACATCGAACGGTACGCGTCGCTGTTCGCACAGCGAACGAGCGTGATGAAGTCCTCGGCGATGCGCGACCTGATGGCGCTGACCGAGCGCCAGGACGTGATCTCACTGGCCGGTGGCCTGCCGGACACCTCGACTTTCCCGCCGGACTCCTATGCCTCGCTGATGCGAACGGTGGCCGCGGAGTCCTGCGCCCGCGCCCTGCAGTACGGCCCCACGGAGGGTCTGATGCTGGTCAAGCGCTGCATTGCCCTGGTCATGGCAGCCGAGGGCATGAGCGTCGACCCCGACGAGGTGCTGGTCACCACCGGCGGGCAGCAGGTGATCGACCTCGCTTGCAAGACGCTGCTCGATCCAGGAGATGTCGTGGTCACCGAAGCTCCCACCTACCCCGGGGCCGTGCCGACCTTCTGCGCCTACCAGGCCGAGGTCGTGCAGGTGAGGATGGACCGCGAGGGGATGAGGATCGACGAGCTGGAGCGGACCCTGGCCGAGCTGGAGCGGAGCGGGCGACGGCCGAAGTTCATCTACACCGTGCCGAACTTCCACAACCCGGCCGGGGTGACGATGTCGCTCGAGCGCCGCCGGCAGCTGGTGGGACTGGTCGCCGAGCGTGAGCTGCTGGTGCTGGAGGACAACCCCTACGGGCTCCTGCGCTACGAGGGTGAGCCGCTGCCGACGCTGTTCTCGCTCGACGACGAGTTCGTGATCTATGCCGGCACGTTCTCCAAGATCCTGTCTCCCGGGGTGCGGCTGGGCTGGACCGTGGCCGCGGCCCCGGTGCTGGCCAAGATGAACATCGGCAAGCAGGCGTCGGATCTGTGCTCCTCCTCGATCTCGCAGTACTTCGTCAGCGCGTACTTCGACTCCGGGCCGTGGGAGGACTACGTTCGCTCGCTGATCGAGATCTACCGGCGCCGGCGAGATGTGATGCTCGACGCGCTGGCCGAGCACTTCCCGCATGAGGCGCATTGGACCCACCCCCAGGGCGGTCTGTTCATCTGGGCGACGCTGCCGGACTACATCGACACCACCGACCTCCTCGCGCGGGCGCTACAGGAGCACGTGGCCTTCGTGCCTGGACGCGCAGCTTACGTGGACGGTCGTGGTGGCTCGGAGATGCGGCTGAACTTCTCCGGCGTGGGCGAGGAGGAGATCCGCGAGGGGGTGCGCCGTATCGGTGAGGTGCTGCGCGAGCAGGTGGCGCTCTACGGCACCCTGACCGGAAGCGCTCCCCCGGCAGGCCCCGATCGCACTTCACGAAGTCCGGGCGCCAACACCGCCGAGCCGGTGAAGGACGAGCTGGGAAAGGTCCTGCGGCTGCCCCGCAAGCGCGCCGCCGGAGGACTCGAGCGCGGCGCATGAGAGCGCTGGATGCCGCGCGCGGCGCTTAGCTCGAGGGCCCGGGTTGCGGTGCTGAAGGGCGGTCGCTCGCTCGAGCGTCAGGTCTCGCTGAAGTCCGGAACCCGCGTCGAGGCCGCCCTGGAGCGTCGCGGGCACACGGTGATCCCGATCGACGTCGGCCACGATCTCGTGCCGCGGTTGAGCGAGGCGGCACCGGAGATCGCTTTCGTCGCGCTCCACGGTCGCGACGGCGAGGACGGAACCGTGCAGGAACTGCTGGAGGCAATGGGCATCCCCCACACCGGCTCCGGCGTCTCGGCCTGCATCCGCGCCGCCGACAAGGTGCTGGCCAAGCACGCGATGCGCGACGCCGGCATCTCCACTCCTGACTTCTTCGCCTTCAACGAGACCGCCTTCCGGGAGCTGGGAGCGGCGGCGGCGCTGCCGGCGATGGAGGAGCGCCTGCGGTTCCCGATCGTGGTCAAACCCGCCGGTCAGGGATCAGCGTTGGGGATCAAGTTCGCCCGCACCCCGGCCGACGTGCCGGCGGCGCTGGTAGCGGCCTTCTCCTATGACCGCAAGGTGCTGCTCGAGCGCTACGTCTCCGGTCGCGAGCTGGCGGTCTCGATCATCGATGGGGACGATGGTCCGCGAGCGCTGCCGATCGTCGAGGCCCTGCCCGAGCAGGAGGATTTCTATGACTTCGAAAGCCGCTACGAGATCGGGCGGACGCGGTTCGTGTGCCCCGCCGAGCTCGACCCCGGGGCCACCGCTCGCGCCCATGAGCTCGCGCTGACGACCTACAAGCTGCTCGGCTGCGCGGGCTTCGCCCGCGTTGATCTGATGATGGAGCGCGAGCTGGGCGAGCTGTACGTGCTGGAGGTCAATCCGATTCCGGGCCTGACCGAGACCAGCCTGCTGCCCCAGGCCGCCGACGCCGAAGGCATCGGCTTTGACGAGCTGATCGATCTCATCCTGGGCGCGCCGGGACGTCGATGAGGGCACAGATCCAGCGGGAGATCCTGCGCCGCTTCTTTGAGCTGCGTGCCGCCCACACGACGACGATGGCTCCGGCGGTCTACCGCCAGCAGGCTTCGATCTACGTCGATCCCGCACGGCTGCAGGCGGAGACCGAGGCGCTGTTCCGGACCCGGCCCCTGGTGGCCGCGTTGAGCGCCGATCTGCCCGGCACCGGTGACTGCGTGGCCCGCGAGGTGGCGGGCGTGCCGCTGCTGCTGATCCGCGGCGAGGATGCGGAGGTGCGCGCGTTTCTGAACATCTGCCGCCACCGAGGAGGTCGCGTGTTCACCGGTCGCGGTCGCCCGGGACGGGCGCTGAAGTGCCCCTACCACTCCTGGGCCTACGACCTGAACGGGGAGCTGCTGGGCCAGCCCTTGGCGCGCGACGCGTTCGCCGAGATCGATCGCGGCGAGCTCGGGCTGGTGGCGGTGCCGGTGGCCGAGCGCTTCGGGCTGATCCTCGTGTCGCTGAACCCGGGGGGAGGATCGATCGACGTCGAGGCCGAGCTGAGCGGGCTCGGGCCGGAGCTGGCCGACTACGGCCTTGACCGCTGGCGATTGCTGGGCGAGCGAGAGGGGGTGTTCGAGGCCAACTGGAAGCTGATCCACGACACCTTCCTGGAGAGCTACCACGTGTTCTCGCTACACCGCGAGACTCTGGCTCCGGACATGCTCTCGACGCCCTTCGTAGGCGAGAACTTCGGCGCCAACACCCGGGGCGTGGTGATGCGCAAGGAGGTGACCAGGCTGCTCGAGCTCCCGGAGTCCGAGTGGGATCTGCGAGCCAACGCTTCGATCGTCTACATCATCTTCCCCAACGTGGCCATCAACCTGCCGATGAGCGGTCATGCCGAGCTCTGGGACATGTATCCCGAGCCCGAGAACCCCCACCGCTCGCGGGTGACGGTGCGCTTCTATGCTCCCCGCGCGCCCGCCTCCGAGGAGGAGCAAGCATTCTGGGAGGCGAACATCCGCTTTACCACCAAGGTGGTGTTCGAAGAGGACTTCGGCCAGCAGCAGGACATCCATCGCTCGTTGCGGACCGGGTTGATGCCCGGGGTCCTCTACGGGCGCAACGAGCCCGCCCTGATTCACCACCACCAGCAGGTCGAACTGGCGCTGCGCTCGGCGCAGCTGTAGGCGGGCTCAGGACTCCTCGCCGGCGAAATCCTCCGGCGTGACGCGATCGAGGAAGTCCTTGAACTTCTCCACCACCTCCTCGGTGTCCTCGACCTCGTGCTCGAACTCGATCGCAGACTCTGCGATCACCTCGTCGGCGGCGAAGATCGGAGAGCCTGCGCGGACCGCCAGCGCCAGGGCATCGCTGGGCCGGGAATCGATCTCCATTTCCCGGCCGTTGGCGCGCAGGCTTATCGAGGCGTAGAAGGTGTTCTCCCGCAGCTCGGTCACCGCGACGCGTGTGCACTCGACCTCCAGCTCGCCGAGCACGTCCGACAGCAGGTCATGGGTCATCGGGCGCGGGGTCGAGGCTCCCTGGAGCTTCATCAGAATCGCTGCGGCCTCGGGATGACCGATCCAGATGGGCAGGAACTTGTTGCTCTCGACGGTCTTGAGCAACACGATCGGCTGCTTGCCAACCATGTCGAAGCTCACACCGTAGATCACCATCTCCTGCACGTCGTGCTCCTAATCGGCCGGGGGAGGCAAGTATAGGCTCGTACCGACGTTGCCAATTGCCGTTCTTGGGGTAACTAAGTACGGATACGTCGGTCACGGGAAGGTGGCCGATGTAGCCTCGCGATCAGCGGCAGGGGAGCCGGAGGTCGCGCGCGCTCGCGGCGCCGGCCGGGAGAGCGAAGATCTCAGCCCCTATTGTTCGACTTACGTCGAACAAGTGTTATAATTCGATGACCATCGAACACGAGTATCGGAGTCTGAACTGAGCAGCTTTGAGACACATGGTCGCGACGGCGCGCAGCGAGCGCGCGGCGATCGACATCAACCGAATCAGCCGCCACGGGCGCAGAACGGGTCCAAGCGGACGACCGCGGGCGGCGTCAACCGACGGCAGAACCTGCGTCAGGCCGGCCATGCCGGTCTGCGTGCCGAACCCGGCATCGACGCGGTCGGCGCCGGGGTAACCGTGGGCACCGACTCGCTGGACCTGTTCCTGCGGCGGGCTCGCGCCCATCCCCTGCTCACCGCCGCCGAGGAGGTGGAGCTCTCCCAGCGCATCGAACGCGGTGATCTGGGGGCCAAGGACCGCATGATCAACGCCAACCTCAGGCTGGTCGTAGCTCAGGCTCGGCGCTACCAGGGCCACGGCCTTCCGATGGAGGACCTGGTCCAGGAGGGGATGCTCGGCCTGATCCGCGCGGTCGAGAAGTTCGACTGGCGCAAGGGCTTCAAGTTCTCCACCTACGGGACCCTGTGGATCCGGCAGGCGATCCAGCGCGGCCTGCAGAACCACGGGCGCACGATCCGCGTGCCGGTCCACGTCGCTCAGCGCCAGGTGAAGGTCCGCAAGCTCGAGGCCGAGCTGAACACGAAGCTCGGGCGTGAGCCCACCGACGAGGAGATCGCGCACGCGGCGGAGCTGGCCGTCGACGAGGTCAGCGAGCTTCGCGAGCTCAGTCGGGGGCTGGCAAGCCTCGACCAGCCAGTCGGCGAGGACGGAGAAACCGCCCTCGGGGACATGCTGGCCAGCGAGCGGCCCGAGCCGATCGAGGAGGTCGCGGGGATCCAGCGAAACCAGCAGGTCAACGCTGTCGTCAACCAGCTTCCCGCGGATGAGCGCAGCGTGATCCGTCTGCGCTTCGGTCTCGCCGGCGATGAGCCCAGGACCTTGCGCCAAACCGGCAGCGAGCTCGGGATCTCTCTGGAGCAGGCGCGTCAGCTCGAGGAGCAGGGACTGCACCGGCTGGCCCGCAGCCCGGAGCTGGAGTCACTGCGCGCCGCCGCGTGACCGAGCCCTGTACCGGCGCGCGGCGGCTCAGGCCACGCCGCGTCGATACAGGGTGACGTTGCGGTCCAGGTGGGCGCCGGCGAGCTCCTCGGGGCGCCCCCCCTGGGCGTCGAGGAAGGACAGCTGCCGCGCTGTCCGCCCCAGGGGCCCCGGGACAACGTGATCGAGCATCCAGGTCTGGATGGCCACGCCACCGCCGGCGGTAGCCAGCAGCCGCAGTGCCCGCGCCTGCTGGGGATAGTCGATCAGCGACGCGGTGCTGATGATCCAGTAGCCGCCCGCCGGCGTGGGGCGCGCGAGGATCCGGTTGCGGTGCGTGTGACCGGACAGGATCGCGATCACCCGCGGCCAGTGATCTAGCCGCTCCAGCAGCGCGTCGCCCCCCGAGGATGTGGCCACCGGCTGGTGGGAGACGACCACCACCCACCGTTGACCGGCGCCGGTCAGCTGCCGCTGCAGCCAGCTCGGCTGATCGGCGGCCACGAGGCCCCCCGATCCTCCTCCCCGGCGGACGAGATCAAGCACGATCACCCGCAACCGCTGACCGACGTCGAACGCGTAATCGAGCCGGGAACCGCGGTTCGGTGCCGTCGCCCCTGCGCCCGGGGGGCCCGCGCTCGCCGTCCATAGCCGGGCCACGACTTCCCCGATCGACAGCTCACGCCGACCGCGGTCGGCCGGCACCTTCACCGTTGGGCCGCTCAGCGCCCGCTGCAGCAGCACCTCCACCAGGCCTGGGTTGGGGGGCCCGTCGGGCAAGAGCGTCGCGGCCCGGCGGACGGCGTCGGGCAGCTGGAGCCCCCGGGGGAGGTCCCACAGCGCCCGGTCGCCGACCGCCAGCGAGCGGGTCAGCGTCGTCGGGACGATCTCCCCGGCCACGAGCACGTCGTGGTCGCCGAGCACGGGGTGCCAGATGGCATCGAGGCCAGGGCTGGTGAAGGGCGTGACGGCGGCACCGCAGCAGACCGGGATACCTCGGCGCATCGACGTCGGGACGGTAGTAGAACGGATCCGCGTCGGCCGCGGACTGCACCCCGAAGTACCCATCGGGGCCGCTTCCGGGGTGCACTCTGCCGCCGTGCAGGATCCTCAGCGCCTGCTGGAGCTCGTTGCTCTGATCGTTGTCGATCAGGTCACCCCCCTGGATCACCACCTGGGCGCCGAGGGCGCGGACGGCAGCCACTGCCCCTGTGAGCACCCGGGCGGTCAGCGCCTCTTGAGGCCGAAAGGTCGACTGGAACGGGGGCCCGAGGCGATCCAGGAACGTAACCCTGGCCGGAGAGGAGGCATCGAGGACGTGGGCGTCGGTCACGTGCGCGACTGTCGCCAGCACGCCGGTCGGGGCTGCGCGCGGCCCCAGCTCGAGGCGATCGAGCAGCTGCTCGCCCGTGGCCACCCGCAGCTGCCCGTCGCCGACCGGATCCGCCCAAGTCGAGTGCAGGGTCGAGCCCGAGGGCGCCGGGACCCCGGGCCCGCCCCGGGAGCCGCAGCCGGCGAGCGTCAGCGCGGCCGCCCCTACCAACCCATCGCGCAGCGCCTGGCGCCGGGTGAGCGCCCTCATCTGCCCCAGATCCCGATCACGCGCCGACAATCGAGGGTCACGCCGCCAGTCCCATCACGACCGGCTCGCGTCCGGCTTGCCCGGCCACCCACACCACTGCCAGGACCGCGGTCACTGCCAGGCCGGCCAGCGTCGCCAGCACCTCGCCGGGGGTCGCGCCGAGCGGCAGCGTCGCGTAGCTCGCCGCCAGCCGGGCCATAGCGGGACCAAGGACGAAGCGCTCCAGACCGATCCCGATTATGGCGGCGGGGAGGACCAGCGTCAGCGCCGCACCCAGTAGCAGCCGGTGCACCGCCTCCGGGCCGCCCCCACACGCCCGCAGTACCGAGATCGTGCGCCGGCGCTCCTGCACGGTCAGCGCGCACGCCTGGATCAGCGCATACAGGCACACCAGACCGTCGACCACGGCCACCGCCCTGAGAATCGTTCGCAGCACCGCAACCAGGGGCGCGCCTCGAGCGGTGGCTGTGCTCGCAGGTGCGGCCGTGGCCCCGAGCGCGGTCATCGCCGCAAGGACCGCGGCGGGGTCAGCGTGCGGCACCAGGCGCACGGCAATCTGGGAGGGCGCGGAGGGCTCCGCGGCCAGAAGCGTCGAGGCGGGGACGTAGGCCACGCGGCCATCGTGGTCCAGCGAGCTGACCACCCCGGCCACGCGCAGACGCAGCTCCGCCCCCGAGGGAAGGGCCAGGGCAACCGTCTCGCCCTCACCCAGCCCCAGCGCCTGGGCCAGACCGGCACCCACCTCCGCTTCGCCGCGGCCACGCAGCCGGCGTCCGGAGACCAGCGGCGGGGCCTCGAACACGGTGTGCTCACCGGGGTAGGCGATCACATCGATCGTCTCGCCGAGCGAAAACGAGTCCGCGGCCTGGACCTCGTAGCGCGGCGACGCGGCCTGGACGCCGGTGATGCTCCCGACCTGGGCCGCTGCCGATGGAGGCAGCGCCGCCGTCAGCTGGTAGCGCTTGCCCAGCGCCCCCGGATCGGTCTCCAGGCTGCTCAGCGCCGAGGCCAGTGCCAGCATCAGGAGTACGAACGCGGTCGAGAGCCCGAGCGTGACGATGGTGGCCCCGAGTCGGACTCGCCGCGCCCCGACCAACCGCACCCCGAGGACGGTCAGCCCCCGGCCTCTGCGGCTCCACCGCCGCTCACGTCGGCGGCCGCGTTGGCCCACCTGACGGACCAGCTGTTTGCCGCCCCTGGGCACGCGCACGCCAGCGGAGACGTCGGCCCCCTGCAACAGTCCCACCACCGGGCGCCGCGCCGCCCGCCAGGTAGGAAGGACGGCAGCGGCCACTGGAATCGCGACGCTGGCCAGCCAGCCCCCGATCAGCGGCAGCGCCAGGCCGAACCCGGGTGCGGGCTCGTTCAACAGGGTCAGCAGCCGGCTCGCCGGGCCGTAGGTCGCCAGCACGCCCACCACCAACCCGAGGCTCGCTGCCGGCGCAGCAACGAACAGAGCTTCACCACCCTGGGCGACGATGACGTGGCCGCCGGACGCGCCAACGGCGCGGCGGATGCCGATCGACGCCAGCCGCCGCTGCACCTCGGCCCGGGCTGCCGCGGCCAGCATCACTCCGGCGGTCACCAGGGCGATCGCCGACAGGGCCACCAGCAGGTCGATGACGATCCCGGCCGCCTGGTCGAGCAGCACGCGCAGGCCCGAGCGGGTGGCAAAACGGATGTCGTGCAGCCCGAAGCTGCTCGATCGGGCCTGGACCAGAACCTCGTTCAGGTAGCGAGGATCCCGGAGCCAGAGCTCAGCGAAGTTGACGCGCGGATCGGGCTCGGAGCCGAAGCGAGCGTCGATCGCCGCCCGCGAGAGGTAGAACCGGGGCTTGGCCAGCGGGAAGCCAACGTTGTCCGGAGCCTCGACGAACCCAACCACGCGCTGAGCCCCGAGGCCCTCGACGAACACGGTGCTCCCGAGCCGCACGCCCCACACCTGGGCAAACCCGCGCTCGAGCAGCACCTGCGGGCCCACGCCGCGCAGGTCCGCGCCGGCAACAATCGCGTAGCCGCGACGCCGGCTGGAGCCGATGACCTCGGCCACCGCGTCATCACGTCGGCGTCCTTGCGCGGCGATGCCGACGTTGGTCAACTCATAGCGCAGGGACTCGCCGGCCAGATCCGGCAGGGCTCCGATCCGCTGGCGCACCCGGCCCGCCGACTCGGGATCGAAGCGAACGATCAGGTCGGGCAGCCCGGCGGCTCGCGCGGCGCGATCGAACCCGCCTCCCAGACCGTCGGCGACGACGATCGCCGCGGAAAGCATCGCGCTGGCCAGGGCGATGCCGACCGCGCTCAGCAGCGTCCGCCGCCGGCGCCGCCACAGCGCCTGGCGAGCCTCGGCCAGCGCAGCCCTCACGCTTCGGTCCGGGTCACGCCGATCGCCCTCCGGCCAAAGCCGGCGCATCGAGACGGCCGTCGGCCAGGTGAAGCACCTTGTCGGCGATCCCCGCCGCCTCCGGCTCGTGGGTGACGATCATCACCGCCCGGCCCCTGAGGCCGCGCAGCAGGCCCAGCACAGCGGATCCATTCTCGGCGTCGAGACTCCCGGTCGGCTCGTCGGCCAGCACGAGCTCGGGATCGTTGACCAGCGCGCGGGCGAGCGCGAAACGCTGCTGCTCACCGCCCGAGAGCTCATGCGGCAGGTGCCCAGCCACCGATGTCAACCCCAGCTCGTCGATCAGCTCCGCCGCTCGGCGCGGTCCGCCGCCGGGAGCTCCCGGCAGCCGGGTCGGCAGAAGCACGTTCTCGGCTCCGCTCAGCTCCTCGATCAGCTGAAACTGCTGAAACACGAAGCCGACATGTCGCAACCGAAGCCGAGCCAGCGCCCGCGCGCTGCGCCCGGTCAACCGCTCGCCGGCCAGCATGATCTCGCCGGCATCCGGCGCATCGAGTCCTCCCAGCAGGTGCAGCAGCGTGGACTTGCCGCTGCCCGACCGCCCGAGCACGGCGACGACCTCGTCCGCCTGCACCGAGACGTCGACCTGGTCGAGTACGCGTCGCTGCGCCCGACCACTCCCCACGGTCTTCGTGAGGCGATCGGCGTGCAGCACCGGCACAAGCTCACGGTAGCGAGCGTGATGCCGCTCCGGCCCGCTGCCGACGAGGGTTCAGTCGCGCGTAAGAACTGCCGGCGCCGCGAGGCCGCGGTGCCGCAGGCGAGCGAACCAACGGTCCTCCAGTGACCACTGGGCTGAGGTCACAAAGCCGCCGGCGGTGGCGACTGCGTCCACGTCATCAATCGAGACGCAGCCCCACGGGAACCAGCTGCTGGCTGCGCGCCCGGCCTCGATCCGAGCCAGCGTGCAGAGGGTCGGGGCTCCCGGCGGCCCGAGCTCCAGCAGCAGTTCCCCGCCGTCCTCGAGAAGGTTGCCGATCCGGGTCAACAGGCGCGCCGGAGCACCTCCGATGCCGACGTTGCCGTCGAGCAGAAGGGCGCTGCGCCAGGCACCGATGCCCGGCAGCTCGTCGAAGATCGAGCCCGCGATGGCTCGGACGCCGCGTCCCCGGGCCAGCTCCACCGCCACCGGGGACAGATCGACGCCGAGCGCGAACACACCGCGGGCGGCGAGCGCGTGCAGGTGACGCCCCGGTCCGCACCCCACGTCGAGGACTGGCCCACGGAGATCGCCGAGCAACTGCTCGTCGGTCTGATCGGCGGCCCCGAGATAGCGCTCCAGGGGCAACGGCAACACCGTGCCGTCGCGCAGGCGCACCTGCTGCGAGTCAGCCAGGGCCAGCGGGAGGGCGGCGCCGAGCAGGCCATCGCCGTAGAGGCTGAGGGGATGGATCACGCCGCCATCGCCTGCAGCGAGGCGAACGCGTGCGCGAATCGCGACCCGGGCGCCTCGGCTGCGACCGCAGCCGCGTCCTCGATCGTGTCGACATCACGCAGCACCGGCTGCTCGTGCACCCGCAGCCCCAGTGCGCGCAAGCGCGCCCGCTGCTGGTGCCATGTCGTGGCCGAGCTCATCGGCACTCCGGCGAAGGCGTGCTCGTGGCCGTGGGCCAGCCCGATGCTCCAGTAGCCGCCGTCGCGGGCGCGGCCGAGGACGGCATCCGTGCCCGAGCGCGTTAGCGCACCGATCCCGTCGAGCAGCAGCTGGGGCGTCAGCTGGGGCGTATCCATCCCCACCAGCAGCGCCGGGCCGCCGACATCGGCAAACGCGGCCGCCAGCCGCTCACCCAGCCCGAAGCCTCGTTGAGGGATGATCTCCAAGCCCGTCTGCCGCCAACGACGCGGGTCACCCTCGAGCACCAGCACCCGGCGCCGGACCGGCGTGCGGGCGACCGCGGCGAGCGTATCCAGCAGCGCCGCCTGCGCGAGTGCCGCCGCCTGATCAGGACTGCAGGGCGGCGACAGCCTCGTCTTGACGGCGCCTGGCAACGGCTCCTTGGCGATCACCAGCAACGCGATTGACGGCTTCACTCCCACCAACCTAGTGACTGTCGACCGCGATTCCGATTACGAAAAACGAAAGCAGGCGCGGGTCACCGTGAGCCGGATGACAGGCGCCGGTCGACTGTGGCCGGCGCCCAGAAACAATGCCTTAACGGTTGGCATTCTCGGCGATGGATGCGGTTGCTTGTGTCACTGTCAGGCCCATGCGCCTGCCCCGGCTGGATCCCCGTCGACCCCCGCCCGGGACCGTTTCGAGCCTCGTTCTGGCGCAGCCCGCTGCGGGGTCCGTGGCTCACCTCGGTCCTGGGGTCGGCGCTGCTGGTCGGCATCCCGATCGTTGCCCTGACCGGCTTCCTGTCCAACGTCGCCTACTACCCCCGGCTGGGAGGCAACTCGGTCGGGCGGCCGCTGGGCCCGCTGGACTTCTACCTGTTCTCGTTTCCCACTCACCCTGCCTGGCTGTACGCATTGACCCAGGGCCTGCACGTGAGCATCGGCCTTGCGGTGTTTCCGATCGTGCTGGCCAAGCTGTGGTCGGTGATCCCGAGGCTGTTCGAATGGCCGGCCGTGCGCAGCCCCGCCCATGCCCTGGAGCGGTTGTCGCTGGCGCTGCTGGTCGGCGGCGCGCTGTTCGAGTTCGCCACCGGAATCCTCGACATCCAGTACGCCTACCTGTTCGGGTTCTTCTTCACCACCGCGCATCTCTACGGCGCCTGGGTGTTCACCGCAGCGTTCGCCTTCCACGTCTCTCTCAAGTTCGGAACCATGCGACGATCGCTCGCCGCCCGCCGAGGCCTGGCGCCGCTGCGCGAGAGCCTCGCCGACACCCGTCCGGAACCGTTCTCGGAGGACGACCACGGGCTGATCGCTCTCACCCCCGGACCCCGCGAGCATGTCTCGCCGCGCGCTGCTCGGGACGGTTGGAGCGGGCTCCCTGTTCCTGCTCCTACAGGGGGCGGGGCAGTCGATCGGCGGACCCCTGCGCAGTCTCGCGTTCCTGGCCCCCCGCAACCGGCATGGAAGCGGCCCGAACGGGTTTCCGATCAACCGCACCGCCGCGGCGGCCGAGATCGCGCCGAGCCACGTGGGGTCAAACTGGCGACTTCACCTGATCGCCGGGGGACGGCAACGATCGCTCTCACGCGCCGATTTGCTGGCGATGGTCCAGCACTCCTACGATCTGCCCATCGCCTGCGTGGAAGGGTGGTCAACAACCCAGCACTGGACTGGAGTGCGAATCAGCGACCTGGCCGCCCTGGTCGGCGTGCACGGCCGTTTCGCCGTTGCGACGCGGTCGCTCACCCAGAACGGGGCGTTCGACTCGGCGACGCTGGGCTCAGAGCAGACGAGCGATGCCCGCACGCTGCTTGCGCTGAAGGTGGGCGGCGCGGACCTGTCGCTCGACCACGGCTTTCCAGCCCGGGTGATCGGTCCGGCAATCCCCGGTGTGCACTGCACGAAGTGGGCTGCCCAGATGACCTTCGAGGGGGCCTGATCCGGAGATGGTGCGATTTCGGAGCGCTTACGGATCGAGCCCACTGCATCTGCTCGGCCTGCTCGCCAGCCTGCTCATCGCCGCCGGCGGTGTGGTCGGCTGGTTTGACAGCTACACAACCTCTGACACCGTCCGCATCGTGGTCTGGTTCCTCGGCGCGGCCCTCGCGCACGATCTGA
Source organism: uncultured Solirubrobacterales bacterium (assembly GCA_963787535.1). Taxonomy (GTDB): domain Bacteria; phylum Actinomycetota; class Thermoleophilia; order Solirubrobacterales; family Solirubrobacteraceae; genus Palsa-465. The sequence goes on along the minus strand of CAWBDB010000004.1, from coordinate 568,933 downwards.
TCCTGTTGCCCTTCTACTCCCTGCTTGACCGGATCGCGTTCGGTTCGGCGCACGGGCGCCGCACCGAGCCGCAGCCCGAGCGAAGCCTGGGTTGGGTTTACGTCCGGATCCCCGCGCTGCTCAGCGGGCTGCTGCTGCTGGTGTTCTTCCCTGAGGTATTTCGTCTCGGCGACGCCACGTTCCGCGCCGCCAGCGGACTCGGGCAGAACGTCTACCTGGCCCGACTGCTGATCACCTGCGGTGTGCTCTTCGCACTCTCCGGGCTGGCCTACGCGGTCAGCCTGGCCCGGGCCCGGCGCCGGAATGCGCTCAACGCGCGCACGGGGGTCCGGTGAGGCCCACGACGAGCGCGCCACCTCAGGCCGCCCGTAACGGCGCCCGGGCGAACTCCGCCATTCCCGGCGCGAACTCCTCGCCGGCGGTGAAGCCCAGCAGCTCCGTGGCCCGCCGGGCTGAGGCGAACACATGCCGCACATCCCCGAGGCGAAACTCGCCCGTGGTAAGCGGTCGCGGCGCTGCCGGCCCGGCGGCGACCGCCAAGGTGGCGGCCATCTCGCCGACGCTGCGCGGGCTCCCGCTGGCGACGTTGAGCGCGCCCGCCACCGGATCCTCACAGCTGAGCGCGAGCAGGTTCGCGCGGGCGACATCGCGCACGTGGACGAAGTCACGCAGCTGCTCACCGTCCTCGAATACGCGCGGGGCCCTGCCGTCGGCCAGCGCGCTCGCGAACAGCGCGGCCACGCCGGCGTAGGGGGTGTCCCGGGGCATTCGCGGCCCGTAGACGTTGTGGTAGCGCAGGGCCGTGACCGTCACCCCGGTCTCCCGGGCAAAGGCGGCGCAGAGCTGCTCCTGATGGACCTTGGTCGCGGCGTAGACGCTGCGCGGATCGATCGGGGCCGACTCCTCCACGGCGACCGGCTCCAGGGCCCGCTGGCAGGATGGGCAACGAGCGGCGAAGATCCCTGCCCGCAGGTCCTCAACCGCACGCGGACCCGGCGTGACCGCATCGTGTACAGAGCAGCGATAACCGCCCTCGCCGTAGACCACCATGCTGCTGGCCAACACCAGCCTGCCGCCGAACCGCGCCGCGGCGAGCTCACGCAGTAGCACCGCGGTGGCCAGGTCGTTGTGGCGCACGTAGTCGGCGATGTCCAGCATGTCCTGGCCGAGTCCGACCATCGCCGCCTGATGACAGACGGCGGCGACCCCGGTGAGCGCGCGGCGGAGCACGACGGGATCGCCAACGTCGCCATGGACGTATTCGGCAGCCGAGTTGAGGTAGTCCGGGGGACGACGGTGGGCTGCGGGTAGGATCGAGTCCAGGACGCGCACGGCGCGTCCACTCTCCACCAGCGCGTCGACGATGTGTGAGCCGATGAAGCCGGCGCCGCCGGTGACCAGGATCATCGTTGTCACGCTACGGCAGCGCGGCCCGTAGGCAAGCGCCGCGCCGCCGAATTTCGCTCTGCGTAAGCTTTGGCTGCGTAGCCTGGCGCCAGTGATCGATGTGATCCTTCCGGTGCTCGACGAGGCGGCGGCGATTCCCGGCGTGCTCGCGATGATGCCCGCCGGCTTCGTCCCCTTGGTGGTCGACAACGGGTCCCGCGATGGCTCCGGCGAGGTGGCGGTCGGCCACGGTTCCAGGGTGGTGAGCGAGCCCCAGCGCGGCTTCGGCGCCGCGTGCTTTGCCGGGCTGCAGGCAGCGCGTTCGGAGATCGTGTGCTTCATGGATTGCGACGGGTCGCTGGACCCGCGCCAGCTGCCGCTGGTCGCCGATCCGGTCATCGCCGGCGAGATCGACTTGTGCCTGGGCGCGCGCGTGGCGCAGCCGGGCGCCTGGCCATGGCATGCGCGCTTGGCCAACCGGGTGCTGGCGCTGGAGCTACGCCGGCGCTGTGGGGTCAGGCTGAGCGACATCGGCCCGATGCGGGCGGGCCGCCGCGAGGCCCTGCTGGCGCTGGATCTGCGTGACCGGGGCTTCGGCTGGCCGCTGGAGATGGTGCTGAAGGCAAGCGCGGGCGGCTGGGAGATCGGGGAGGTCGGTGCCACCTACCGGCCGCGGGTAGGCGGCTGTTCCAAGGTCAGCGGCAGCGTGCGGGGAACCATGCGCGCCGTGCGCGACATGGGCCTGCTGCTGAGCCCCGGAAGCTGAGCCCGCTCATCAGCAGCCACGATCATCCCGTCCCGCCGGTCGAGATCAGCCCCCGCGGCCGGCCAGGCCGACGGGGTGCCGCCGCGGCGATCCGGTCACCGATCACCGCACGCGCAGGGGCCGGCGTGGCGGCGCTGGTCGCAGCCGTCTGCGCGACGAGCTGGATCGCCATCACCGCGGCCGGCACCCCACGCTGGCTCGAGCTTCCCGCCGGCGCCGGACCGTCCTGGATCGACGGCCCGCTCCACGCTCTCGCCGGCAGCTCCGGAACGCTGTCGCCAGCCAACCTGAGCGTCGGGCTGATCATCCTGTTGGGCTCGTATCTTGTCGCCCTGGCCTGCGCGGAGTCGATCTCGCTGCACTTGGCCCTGGCGGCGATCGTGGTCGCCAACCTCGCCTTCACCCTCGGGCCCACGATCCTCTCCACCGACGTGTTCGGTTACATCGCCTACGCACGGGAGGCGGCGCTGCACGGGCTCAACCCATACGTCGCGCCCCCGAGCGCGCTGGTGCACGATTCGGTCCTCCGGTTCGTCTACTGGAAGCACGAGGCCAGTCCCTACGGCCCCGCGTTCACGCTCCTCAGCCTGCCGCTCGGGCTGCTATCCGCCGCCGGGGCCCTGTGGTCCTACAAGCTGGCCGCGGGGGCCGCCAGCATCGCGATCGCGTTCCTGACCGCCGACGCCGCTCGTCGCCGTGGGCTCCATCCGGCGCGGGCGGCGATGTTCGTGGGCCTGAACCCGGTGCTGCTGTTCTACGCCGTCAGCGGCGCCCACAACGACCTGATGGCGGTGCTTCTGGTGCTGGTCGCGATCGCCCTTGCGGTGCGAAAGCGAGGCGCGGCTGCGCCGGCTGTCGCGGTTGCCGCAGCGGCGGTCAAGGTCACGCTGGGGCTGGCCCTGCCCTTCGTGCTGTTGATCGCCCACCGCCGAGGGCGAGCCGTGCGTGGCGCGGCGCTGGCCACGATCGCGGTCGGCTGCCTGACGCTGCTGCTGTTCGGCTCCCACGTGTTCGACCAGCTACACCGGATCACCACCGATGCCCGGTTCGACACCCGCTTCAGCGGCCCCGACGAGTTGGCCGAGGCGCTCGGCACGCACATCAGCCCGATCCTACGCACGCTATGCACGGTCGCGGCCGGCGCCGGGTCGATCTTGGCGGTGATCCGAGCGTGGCGTGGAGCCGACCCGATTGCCGCCGGCGGCTGGGCGTTCGTCGCCCTGCTGGCCTCGATCGCCTCGCTGGCGCCCTGGTATCTGGTCTGGCTGCTGCCGCTCGCCGCGCTGGGACGCAGCCGCCCGCTGCGCGCCGTGGCCGTGGCCGGCACCGTCTACCTGCTCGCCGTGCATCTACCCGCGCTCGGAGGTCAGCCGTGGATCGCTGGTCCCGCCCGCCCGAGCTATCCCGCGGCCGGGAGGCTGAAGCGGACGCTGGTCCCGACGGTGCTCTCGCCCAGCCAGATCCGGCCGCCGTGGGCTTCGACGATCGCGCGGGAGACCGCGAGCCCCAGTCCGGCCCCGGCGCTGGTGCGGGCCGCATCGGCTCCACCGCGATAGAAGGCCGTGAACACGCGTTCGCGCTCCTCGGCGGCGATGCCATCGCCGTCGTCGCTTACCTCGACCTCGACGCCGTCGTCACCGAGCCCGGCGCGGATGACCACGCTGCCATCGGCCGGCGTGTGACGGATCGAGTTCTGGATCAAGTTGAACAGCACGCGCTGGAGCTTCTCCGGGTTTGCCCGTACCGGCAGCAGCGCCTCCGGCACCTCGGAGACCATCGCGATCCCCTTAACCTCCGCCTGCACCCGCATCGCCTCGACCGTCTCGCCGACGAGCTCACGCAACGGCACCCGCTCCAGGGACCAGCGGATGTCGCCGGCCTCCAGGCGGGAGAGCTCGAACAAGTCATCGATCAGCGCGCTCAGCACGTCGATGTGGGTTCGCATCCGCTCCAGGTAGTTGCGACGCAGCTCGCCGTCGACGATGTCGTCCCCGACCGCCTCCGCCAGCAGGCGAAGCGAGGTGATCGGCGTGCGCAGATCATGAGAGACGGCGGCGACGAGGTCACGGCGTGCGGCGTCGGACTGGTCCCGCGCGAGCTCCTCGCCGCGCAGCCGAAAGATCATCGCATTGGCCGCTATCGCCAGCTCGGCCAGCTCGTCGCGCGCCGCCGTCTCGATCCGCACCTCGCGCGCCCCTTCCCCGACCGCGACCAACCCGTCGCGCACAGCCTCGACATCGTGCAGGATGCCGCCCGCGATGAGCTTTGCAGCCGGAACGGCGATCACTCCGGCCCCGATGACGATCGCCGCGACCAGCACGGCGTCGTGGTCGGAGATGACCATCAGTAGCCCGATCACCACCAGCGCCACCAGCACCGGGGCGACCACGATGGCCACGCCGAGCGCGAACTGACGCGACAGCGAGCCTGCCCACCCGCGTACGCGACCGACGGCGGCGGCGGTCATGGCTGGAAGCGGTAGCCCACGCCCCACACGGTCTGGATGTGGCGCGGCTGGGCCGGATCGAATTCGATCTTGGCCCGCAGACGGCGGATGTGCACGGTCACGGTCGAGGTGTCGGTGTAGAACGAGTACTGCCAGACGGCGTCCATCAACTCGTTGCGTGAGAACACGCGCCCGGGATGCCGGGCCAGGAACAGCAGCACGTCGAACTCCCGCTGGGTCAGCAGCGCCTCCTCGCCGCGAACGTGCACCCGGCGGGAGGCAGGATCGATCGTCATGTCGATCAGCTCCAGCGGCAGCTCCTTCGCCGGTGAGGTGTCGACCCGTCGCAGCACCGCATCGACGCGGGCTACGAGCTCCGCGGGAGAGAAGGGCTTGACCACGTAGTCATCGGCCCCAACGCGCAACCCGATCACCCGATCGGACTCGTCCCCCTTGGCGGTAAGCAAGATCACCGCCACCCGCTGGTGATCCTGCTCGCGCAGGCGGCGCATCACCTCGAGCCCGTCGATTCCGGGCAGCATCAGGTCTAGCACCACCAGGTCCGGGCGCTGGCGGGCAGCGGACTCGAGCGCCTGCGCCCCGTCGACGGCCACACGCGTCCGATAGCCGGCGCGCTCGAGGTAGCGCGCCACCACCTCGGCGATCGTCGGCTCGTCGTCGACGACCAGTACCGATCCTCGGACGTGATCCTCCATCACGGCAATTGTCGCAGCCGATCTGCGCTGCGCTCGGCGATAAACGTAGCGTTCCCGAGCTGTTCAGATCCGCGGTGCGGACATCTGAGGTCTGGGTTGGCGGTACTGCTACTTGACTTGCACGGTTGCGTGCATGAACGGATGGAACGAGCAGATGTAGCTGTAGGTTCCAGGCTTGGTCAGGGTCACCCGTGCGCTGCGGCCAGGATCGATCGTGCCGGTGTCGAACGGAGGCGAGGTCGCTGTGGCGGTGTGAGCCGTGTCGTCCCGGTTGGTGAACCTCAACCGGGTGCCGGCAGCGACGGTCAGCGTCGCCGGCGCGTACGCGTATCCCTGGATCGTCACCGCGACCGTCTTGGCGGGGGCCGGCGGGTCGGCGGGGGCCGACGCAGCGGAGGCCGTCGCGGCCGGGCGCGCCGGCGAGGACGTGTTCGAGGAGGAGCCGCAGGCGGCCAGAGCACAAGCCAGGGTGAGTGCGGCAGCGCCTGCGCGCAGGGGGCGGTGAAGTCTCATATCCCTGGCTACGTTTGCCTTGCCGATTCGGATCAGTGATCCGGGTTGGCACCGCCGCCGTAGAGAGGACGAACCTGAGGGCAAGCGCTCGGGCGAGAACCAAGGAGAACCATGACGGAATCCATCAACACGGTAGAGCGGCCGGCCGACGGAGCGGTCCGGGAGCTCGCGCGTGATGACGTCGCCCGCAAGAAGTTCCTGAAGATGTCCGGCAGGACGATCGGCAGCGGTGCGGCAGCAACCGCCCTAGGCGCGTTCATCGCCGCCTGCGGCAGCTCCAAGAGCTCCAGCTCGACCACCGCCAGCAGTGCCAGCGTCTCCAGCGCATCCACGACCGCGGCCGGGAGCAGCGCCAGCGCCGCCGGCGGTGGGGATCTGGCGATCGTCAACTACGCGCTGACGCTGGAGTACCTGGAGGCGCAGTTCTACGACAACGTCATCCGCAGCGGCCTGTTCAGCGGCCAGAACCTTTCGGTGATCAAGCTCTTCGGCTCCGAGGAGCACGAGCACGTCGTCGCACTGCACAAGGTGGCGATGAGCCTCGGGAAGCCTGCCGCCAAGCCAGTGGGGAAGTTTCCGCTCAAGGACGCAGCCTCGGTGACCAACCTGGCCGCGACGGTCGAGAACCTCGGCGCCGCCGCCTACCTCGGCCAGGCCGGGAATATCCAGAGCAAGGAGATCCTCGCCGCCGCGCTGGCGATTCACACCGTCGAGGCGCGCCACGCGGCGACGCTGAACACGGTGCTCAAGCAGTCGCCCACGCCCGATGGCGCCTTCGCCAAGCCGATGACCATGGCCGAGGTCCTGAAGGTCGTCAAGCCGTTCATCGCCTAGCCGACTGCAACTTCCAGAGAGGAAACACTGACATGAAACATTCCGAGATCGCCAGCCCTGAGCTGGCAGCCGTCGAAGTCCACGGCATGAGTCGCGCGAGCTTCCTGCTTCGGGGAGCGATGACCGCGGGTGCCGCGTACGGCGCCACTGCAGTCGGCCCCTGGGTCAGTGGCGCACTGGGCGCCGCCGGAGGCGGGGACGTTGCCATCCTCAACTTCGCGCTGACGCTGGAATACCTGGAGACCGACTTCTACAAGGTCAAGGGCAAGGAGGTCGGGCTCAGCGGGGAGGCGCGGTCGCTGGCAACGCTGCTTGGGGACCAGGAGGCTGAGCACGTCGCCGCCCTGACCAAGGCGATCACGGCCGCCGGGGGAGCCCCGGTCAAGAAGCCGACGTTCGTCTTCCCGGTCACCAACCAGGCGAGCTTCCTGAAGCTCGCCTACGTGCTGGAGAACACCGGCGTCGGCGCCTACAACGGTGCCGGGCCCAAGCTCTCCAACCCGCAGTATCTGGCCGCCGCGGGATCGATCGTCCAGGTCGAGGCGCGCCACGCCGCGGCGATTGGCCTCCTCTCCAACCGGTCGCCGGTGCCCAACGGCGGCTTCGACAAGCCGCTGAGCAAGGCTCAGGTGCTGGCCAAGGCGGGACCGCTGATCAAGGCCTAGGACTTTCTCCCCAACGTGATGGCGCGGCCCCCGCTGAGTTCCCTCCTCCTCCGCCGGGCCGCGCCATCACCCTGATGCATCCACCCACTCGAACCGAAACGGAGTACTGACATGGGACTTGACAACCCGATCCACATCGCTTTTCTACTCGTGATCCTGCTGCTGGTCTTCGGCGCCAAGCGCCTGCCCGAGATGGGACGCTCGCTCGGAGCCGGCCTGCGTGGCTTCAAGGAGACGATCAACGGCAATGAGCCGTCCACCGAGCTGAACGCGGCCCGGACCCCGACCCCGGTCGCCACTGAGACCACCCCCGACCACACTCCGGCCGCTCCCGCCGCCTGAGCGTCGGCTGCTCGGAGTCTGAAGGCAACTCATGCGGATGCGGATGCCAAGCGCGCTGCGGCCGATCGGCCATCAGGACGCCCTGAGCGTCGTCGGTCATCTCGACGAGCTCCGGACGCGTCTGATCGTGTCGCTGCTGGCGGTCGTGGTCGCGTTTGGCTTCTGCTTCTGGCAGAACCACCGCCTCCTGCATCTGATCGACTCGCCCCTGGCCCACCAGACCCAGCAGCAGGTGCGCCAGGGACATGGTCCCCTGGGCGCCACCTACAAGGTCCAGCAGAGCACGCGGGACATCGCCGTCCAGCTGCGCACCCTCACCGGTGTGGTGGCGGCCCAGCATCCTCATGCAGGCACCGCCGGTGCGCTCACCGCAGTCCAGCACAGCCTCGGCCGTGACGTCGCCGCGCTCTCGGCGCCGCCGCAGGGCGACCGGCCGGTGACGCTCGGGATCGGCGAGCCGTTCACCACGACGCTGACGGTGACCCTGATCTTTGCCCTGATCCTGTCGCTGCCGGTGCTGCTGCATCAGCTCTATGCCTTCTTGATGCCGGCCCTCGAGCCCGAGCACCGACGGCGAATGCTACCCCTGACCGCCGCCGTGCCGCTGCTGTTCATCGCCGGCGTGGCCTTCGGGTACTTCGTCGTGCTGCCGGCAGCTGTGCACTTCTTCCAGAACTTCAACAGCGGGCAGTTCAACGTCCTCGTCCAGGCAAGTCCGTACTACAAGTTCGCGGCCACGACCCTGCTGGCCATGGGCCTGCTTTTCGAGGTCCCCGTGGCGATCCTCGCCGTCACCCAGGCGGGAGTGATCACGCCCCGCCAGCTGCGCAAGCACCGCCGCTACGCGATCGGCGCCTGCGCCCTGGTGGCCGCGGTGCTTCCGGGCGACGCCATCACGATGCTGCTGGAGACGGTGCCCCTCTACCTACTGTTCGAGCTCAGCGTGATCGTCGCCTCGTTTGCCGAGCGTCGCCAACGCAACCGTGAGCAACGGCTCGCCGGAGCGGCGGCCGGAGACGGGCACGCCGCTTGACCGCGCCCGGCGTTCGTGCCGCACGCTCGGCTGCCCCTGGCGAGAAGCCGGAGGCAGCCGACACGCACGGGGTCCTACATGTTCGGACAGTGCTTCGATCCGTTAGGGCCGCCCGGCTGAGCCGCGCCGCGGGCGGGCGGGGCGGCGGTCTTAGTCGCCGTTGAGGACGTGGTCGATGGGGAAGTCGACGTCGCCGCGCTGGCGATCGCCGTGCCACCCCCCGCGATCAGGGCGGTGACAGCCACGCTGGTGATCAAGAGCTTCATCCGTTTCATGTTCGTTCACCTCCAATTGGTTTGCCTGGGGTGGCAGATGGTGGGACGTGAACGTGTGACCGCCGTAGGAGCCGGCTAAGAGTTGATTACCCCACCGGACTGACCGATCCAAGCGGGAGGACCCGGACGCAGTCTGGCCGCGTACGAGCTGCTCGACCGCGCTCAGCGCTCGCTCTGCTGCTGCTCGATCCAATCGTCGATCCGCTTCCACCACTCGTTCAGCCAGGTCGTCTGCTCTTGGGGGTCGGTGGGAACCTCTGCGCGGGGAACCAACCACATCCGGGTTCGGAGCCTTCGCCCGATCGGCATGTCACGCCAGAGCTCGCGTGGATAGGCAGCCAGCCCGAGTCCCGTGTGGGCGGCGAAGATGACCGGGGCATCCGGGTTGGCCCCGATCGCGGCCTGCGCTCCCGATGGCTTGGGCGGGAGCACGTGCGACATCTCCTGCGCCGCTGCGGCCGCCTCTGATCGTCCCTTGCGCCGCAGCGAGCGCAGCGCATGCTGGCGCCGCTCGCGGGTGAAGTTCCCCCCTTCGGGAAACAGGAGCAGGACCCCCCGCTCGTCCATCCCCGCCGATGCCCGCGCGATCCGCTTCTCGCATTCGACCCGATCGTCGGTATCGAGCACCGCGTGGGGCAGGCGGTGGGCAAGCAGATCGATGCACGGATCCAGCGCGATCGCCTCCTTGAAGACCACGCTCGGCCGGCGGGCGAAGCGGACCATCAGGCTGTGGACCAGCAGCACCGTGTCGGCCGGACCGGCATGGCGACTGAAGACGATCACCGCGTGATCATCGGCCAGCGCCTCGGTTACGGCGGGCGCAGAGTCCGAGTCCACCTCCACCTCCAGCGCCGCCAGCACCGACCCCGCAATCCCGTCCACGAACCATCGCAGCAGGCGCCAGTGGAGCATCTGTACCCCTCGCGTGCCGATTAGGCGCCCGCCGCCGCTGAGCAACCACAACGCTCCGCACGCCAGCAGCGTGACCAGCTCGCGCCAGCAGTAGGCAAGGAGGACGCGGACCAGGATCATCGGCTTGGGCTCACCCCTCACCGCGGCGGCCACGGCGGCCACGGCGAGCAGCAGCGGAGAGGTCAACAGGCAGATCACCGACAGGAGCAGCCATGCCGTGATGCTCAGTGGCCGCCGGATCCACGCCGGCGGCATCAGCTCTGCTCCAGGTAGCGCATCGATGCCTCGTAGGCCGACTCGATCTGATGCTCGACGCTGCGGGCCACGCGCCGGACCCGCAGCTGGGCGGAGATGTCGTTGTAGGCGGGGGCGACCGATCCGCCCGTGGGCAGCACATGCAGCTCCACGCTCTCGGGCAGCGAGGTCAGGTCGTGGGCGAAGCGGTGGCGCCGCGCGACCTCGAAGGCCACCAACCCCACCTCCCACGGCCAGCGCGGTGGCTTCAGCGCCTGCTCGAGTCGTCCCACCTGGAGAACGTAGATGCGCTTGGCGCCCAGTGCGACGGCTCGGCTGACCGGGATCGAGTTGACGATCCCGCCGTCGATGAAGTGCTCATCGCCGATCCTGATCGGCGGCAGCAGCCCCGGCACCGCACAGGAGGCCAGCAACACCTCGGCCAGCGAACCGGAGTCGAACCAGTGCTCGGCCGCACGCTCGATCGAGGCCGCGACGCACTGAAACGGGATCATCAGGTCCTCGACGCGCTCAGCCGGGAGCACGTCGATCAGCCGGCGGCGAACCGCTTCGAAGGACTGCAGGTGGGTTCCGGTGCGAGCCAGCGTGGACACCCGCCTGAGCATGGTCACGCTGGAGAGCTCGCTCGGGTTGGTGTGGTGCCAGTGCTCGATCAGCCGCTGCACCCCGCCCGGCGTCGGATCGGCAGCGAAGAACGCTCCGTTGATCGCCCCCACTGACGTCCCCAGGACGACGTCGGGACAGATCGCGCGTTCAGCCAGTGCCTGCAGCATTCCCACCTCATGGGCCCCGATCAGGCCGCCCCCGCCGAGCACGAACGCGAGCTCGTATCGGCGCTGCTCGTATTGCATCCTGATGTTCTACCCCGAGAGCGAGGACGGCAGCGGCGCGCCGAGCCTCATGCGGGTTGGAGCCATCCCCGCCAGTTGTCACTTGGCTGTCGCCGGCGATTTGTGAGAGGGTGTCCGCGTGGAGTCGAGACTTCCGGCGGCCGTGCGCGCCCTTCCTCTCGCCGTTGCCGTCGTGCTCGCGATGGCGCTGGCTCCCGCAGGGGCCCTCGGCGCCGGCGGCCGCGGAGCCCTCGCCGCCCAGGCAACGCCGTTCACCGTCCGCGGCAGCGTCGAGCAGGTCGACGTCACCGGCGCACGCGCCGGGGCTCGACTGGTTCTGAGCCGGCGCGGCCATCAGGTGGATGCCCAGCCTGCCGACTCGCTGGGCGGAGGTTTGTTCCGCAACGTCGCCCCCGGATCCGGCTATCGCGTCTCCCAGGGTGCACCCAACCCGATCTCGTCGCCGCCGGTCACCGTCATGTCGCTGCGCTCGGCTCCTCCGAGCACGAGGGTCTACAACCAGACGCTGCCGACGAGTGGCTACGGATACCTGACCACGCGCGACGGCACCAAGCTGGCCATCGACGTACGGACGCCCGGCGGCCCGGGGCCGCATCCGACGATGATCGAGTATGCGGGGTACGGGTATGCCAACCCGGCGGGGGCCGAAAGCGGGATCTCGGAGATCGGCTACGCCCTCCTCGGCTACACCGTGGTCGACGTAAACATGCGCGGCACCGGGTGCTCAGGGGGCGCGTTCGACTACTTCGAACCGCTCCAGAGCCTGGATGGGTACGACGTGATCGAGACCGTGGCCCGTCAGCCGTGGGTCCTGCACCACCGGGTCGGGATGATGGGGATCTCCTATGGGGGGATCAGCCAGCTGTTCGTCGCCGCCACCGATCCCCCGAGCCTGGCCGCCATCACCCCCCTATCGGTGATCGACAACACCGCCACCACCCTCTATCCCGGCGGAATCCTGAACACCGGGTTTGCGCTGTCCTGGGCCCAGGAGCGGGTTCACGACGCCAAGCCGGCTTCGGCCACGGGCGGGCAGGCCTGGGCGCTGAAAAAGATCCAGCAGGGCGACCAGGTGTGCCAGGCCAACCAGGCGCTGCACGGCAAGGCGGTGAACCTGATCGCCAAGATCCATGCCAACCGCTACTACGTCCCCTCGGTCGCAGACCCCGGTCTCTCCGGTTACCTTCGTCAACCGGATCAAGGTTCCGACCTTCCTGGCCTGCCAGTGGACCGACGAGCAGACCGGCGGCCACTGTGCCGATCTGGCCCAGCACTTCACCGGCACAGCACACAAGTGGTTCACGTTCACCAACGGTGCGCACATCGATTCCCTGGACCCCGCGACGTTTACGCGCTGGTATGACTTCCTCGAGCTCTACGTCGCCGGCCAGAAGCCGCACCTGTCCGCCGGCGACTTGAGCCTGGCACCGGCGATCTATACGACCGCGATGGGCATCTCTGATGTGCACCTGCCGAACGATCCGATCCAGCAGGAGCCCAGCTACGGGGCGGCGCTGGCGGCGTTCCAGCGCCTGCCCCAGGTCCGGATCATGTTCGACAACGGCGCCGGCACATCGCCGAAGACTGGTGCCGGTGGCCAGCTTCGAGCAGTCGTTCCCCCGCTTTCCCCTCCCGGGAACCCGGGCACGCTCCTGGTACCTGACGCCCGGCGGGAAGCTCAGTCCGGGCAAGGCCGGCAAGTTCGGCGCCGACGCGTTCACGTGGAATCCCCACGCCCGCCCGCTGACAGATTTCACCGGCGACACCGCCTCGGGCACCAACGGCCTGTGGACCACCACGCCGACCTATCACTGGCTCCAGAACCCGCCTGGCAGCGCCCTGTCGTACATCACCTCACCCCTGAGTGCGAACACGGTCGCGGTCGGCGGCGGCTCGGTGCAGGCCTGGATCAAGGCATCGGCGCCGAGCGTCGACCTACAGGTGACGATCTCCGAGGTCAGGCCGGACGGAAATGAGACGTTCGTGCAGACCGGCTGGCTGCGCACCAGCGGACGTAAGCTCGACCCGCGCCAGAGCACGCTGCTGGCCCCGTACCCGAGCTTCCGTCGCGACGATGTCGCGCCCCTTCCCAGGGGACGTTGGGCGCAGGTGATCATCCCGCTCTACTACGAGGGCCATGCCTATCGGCGCGGATCGCGAATCCGGGTGACGATCACCGCTCCGGGTGGAGATCAGCCCGTCTGGTCGTTTGCCGACACCAGCCCGCTCGGCCGAGCCAAGGTGTCGCTGGCCTACTCGCCGCAGATGCCCTCGCGGCTGATCCTTCCCGTCGTCCCCGGAATCCGGATCCCCACCCCTCTGCCGCCGTGCGGAAGCCTGCGCGGCGAGCCTTGCCGGCGCTACCGCCCGCTGGTCAACCGCTCCGCCTGATCTGCGGCGAATCCGCCGTCCCGCATCGCTCTCCAGCGCGTAGGGGTTGTTCGGGAGCCTGAGGGCGATGGACGGAGACGCCGACGAGGACCAACGTGACGCCGGCGATCTCGACCCAGCTCGGGACGATTTGCGGCCTACGGGCAGACCACTACATCGATCGTCCAATCCTCCCCGGTCCCGGCCCGCGGACTGGCGCTCCAGGCGGCGCCGAGCCCTCCACGATCCGGCTCCATGCTGCGGGGGTAAGCGCATAGGCTGACACGGCCCCGCCGGCGAACATGCGCCAGGATGGTGGATGGGCCAGCGTGGCCAGTGCCGCCGTCGCAAGCGGAACGACCGCGCGCGGATCGCCCGCGCGCGGGGTCAATTCCTCGACGCTGCCTGCGTACGCGCCCCGGCCCGCCAGGGCGATGCCGATCTCCCGAGCGATCGCGCGTCGGCTGCCGGTGTGCTGCGCCGCTCCCAGCACCGAGACCAGTAGCTGGTGGGTTCGGACTCCTGGTCGCCCGATGGCCTGCGCCTTCATGCGTTCGCCTATTGAGACCCCCAGCAGCGCGCCAACCAGGTCCACGCCGGCGTGCCAGGCGTTGCCGGGCTCGACCAGACGGGGGTTGATATCGATGTAGCACGGGCCGCCGGGGGTCAGGATGGCGTCCAGCGAGATGGCTCCATGCCAGCACAGCGCCTCGCCGAGCCGGCGAAGGTGCTGGCCCACGGCCGGGGCGCTGATGCTGCGCTTGACGCCCGCCCCGCCGGAGCTTCCTTCTCGTTCACGCAGGTTGGCGTGCCAGGCGACCAGCGATCCGTCGTCGAACACGGCTTGGATCATCGCCAGCGGACCGGGCACGGGATCCTGGACCACGAGACCGGGGGCAAGGTCGAGCTCGCCGGCAGCGTGAATCAGCTCCTCCTCGTTCCGCACATAGCGCACGGCATTGCTCGCCGTCCCGATTGGCGCCTTCACGAACACTGGGGGTGACCCGCGGGACAGCAGCTGCGCACCCGAGCGCGCGAACCATGTCGGAGGCTGCGGCAGCTCCAGCTCTCGCAGCGTCGCCGCCTGCGCCGCCTTGTCCTGCACTCGTAGCAAGCTCGCGAATGGGGGGACCGCCAACCCCACCCCGAGCTCCCGCACCTGCGGCGCCTCGCGCGAGAGCAGCGCGACCTGCTCCTGGGTCGCCAGCAGCACGTCGTGCCGGCCCTGCTTCAGGCGCTCCAGGGTGGCTCCGAGCCAGCCATACGGGTCGGCTCCGAAGGGAGGAACGTGATGGACGCGGCGCACGTGGCGGGTGAACCGAGCCAGCCCCAGCGGCGTCGGGCTGAGGGCGTCGACGGAGTGGCCGGCTGCGGCGGCCTGTGTGGCCACCTGCCTAGAGGTCAGCCCCGAGCCGTCGCTCATGAGGATTGACAGGGGTTTGGTATACATCGTATATCTACAGCGTACAGTAACCTGTCTTGGTTCCTCGTCAAGCCCGCATCTCACGTGAGTCAGTGCTCGAGGCGACGTTCGCGATCGCCGAAGACTGCGGGCTGGAGAGCGTCAGCATGCGCGTGGTCGCCGCGCGCCTCGGGGTCACGCCGATGGCGCTCTACCACCACGTTCGCGACAAGGAGGACCTACTCGACGGTCTGGTCGAGCGACTGCTCGCCGAGCTCCCGCTGCCCGACCCAGGGCTCCCATGGCAGGAGCGCCTGCGCGCGATGGCATTCAGCCTCCGCGCCACCGCTGCCCGCCACCCCGACGTGTTCGGGATGCTGCTACGACGGCCAGCGACCACGACCGGAGCGCGACGCACGCGCGACGCGGTCTACCTGGCGTTGCGCGACGCCGGTGTTCCCGATGCGCTCGTCCCTCGCCTCGAGCGCCTGCTGAGCACGTTCATGATCGGCTTCGCCGCCTCGGAGGCAGGTGGACGGTTCGCCGCTCACGACCGGGCGGAGCTGGACGCCGATCTCGAATGGGCGCGTGGCCAGATCGTCCGCGCGCTCCCAACTTGAGACCCGCCGCCAACCACTCCCCCCGATCAAGGCCGCGACCGGTGACTCGACCGCGTTTGTGAAGAGGGGAGTTGGATTTGACCGCTAACGATCAGGCCGCATCCGATGAGTAGTGCGGACGGAGCCGCAGGAAGCTCGATGAGCAATGATGCCGATGCCCCAGCCGAGGATTGGCCACAGTGGCCAGAAGTAGCCGGTGCCGGTCATCGCCCAGATCACGATCATCGCGAGCGAAACAGAGAGGTAGGCGTGCATGTGGATCCGTAGCCCCCGCGCGCCCGCTTGTCTGTGGTTGCGGCGGCGGTCAGGTGAAGCGACGGGCAGGTCCTGGAATTGGGCGTCGAGCTCACCTCGGTTCCGGGCGCCCAAAGTCCCCTCCAGGCGAGCGCTTAGCTCCTGGATGCTGAGCCGTCCGGCGACGGCGTGCTCCCGTAACAACGTCGCCGCGGCCTCACGCTCCTGGTCCGAGACGCGAATTGCGTCAGTCTCCCGGCCGGTACCTGCCGAGGCGTGATGACCCTTTTTCGCGCTCATCTCAGACCTGGGCAAGAAACTCCGTGGAAGTTGCCACCGGGTCGCATCGCCAGTTCGATGGTCGATCTTGGCCGGATGCTGACCATCTCCTCTGTTGCCGACATCATCTGATAAAGCCGTTGCTACGGTAGCCATACTACGGTAGCGGTGCTATGGTAGTAAAGCTACCTTGGTGGGGTAGGGTTGTCAAGTGGCCCCAGCATCTCCCACCGGTGATCCGGCACCGAGCTCCCTGTCGGAGGTTTCGTACCTCGTCCTGGGCTTGATCGAGCGGGCCGGCGTCGCAACCCCATACGAGCTCAAGCAGATGGCGACCTCGATCTCCGGGCTGTGGACGCTTCGCCACGACCAGGTCTACCGCGAGCCTGAGCGCCTGGCCCGGCAGGGCCTCCTCGAAGAGGAGCGCGAATCGCAAGGCCGTCGACGACGGCGCTTCCGCGTAACCGAAGCTGGTCGTAGCGCGCTCGAGCGGTGGCTGGCCACGCCGACGACCGAGTTCACTGAGCTCCGCGACCCCGGTTTGCTTCAGCTGTTTCTGGGTGCCGAACCTTCCCCCCTGGCGCAGGTCCAGCTTGCCGCCCACGAAGACCGACTGCGCGAGTATGAGCAGCTTGCCCAGGGGCTACCGCCGGAGAGCCCGGAAGGGATTCGGCTGTCGCTGCAATCCGGCATTGGTCACGAGCGGGAATGGGTCCGGTTCTGGCGTCACCTGGGTTGACGGCGACCAGCCGCCAGAGATCTCCCAGCTGTGCCTCCCGGCAGAGGCAGCGTGAGGCCTAGGCCGACGCGCAGCCAGGAAGGTTCCCGCGTACAGGGAAGCAATCTCTCCACCGGTACTTGTGCCCGTGCGCATCCGCGCCGATTCGGATGTTGGCCTCGCCTGAGCCGGGGCTATCCGCAACAGCAGGAACGGTGCCGTCGAGATCGAGAGGAGCACAAGGGCCATGGCCGGGATCAAGCGTCGAGATCTGCTTGTGGGAGTGGGGGCGGCTGCAGGGGCCGGCGGGATCGTGGCCGCGGCCGCCGCCAGCGACCCTGCGAGCCACGAACCGCTGTCGATCGATGCTTCAAGGGGAACGCCGGTGCTGCCCAGAGACAAGGACAGCTACCACTTTCCACTGGCCTCGGCAAAGCCGACTGCTACCACGCGCGGTGGGACTGTCACCGAGTTGACCGAGGACAACTTCCCGATCTTCAAAGGCAATGCCGCCGGAGTCTTCTTCCTGGTGCTCCAGCCGGGCGCACTGCGGGAGCCACATTGGCATCCAAACGCATGGGAGATGGACTACTGCGCCGCTGGGCGGGGGGAGCTCGGCATCGTCACGCCCGATGGCGAGCAGCGCGTTCAGACCCTTTCGGTGGGCGACATCGGCTTCATCCCCCAGGGCTGGGCGCACTACATCAGGAACCCGGGTCCAGGGGTGATGAAGTTCGTCGTGGTCTTCAACAACAGCCTGCCCAACGACATTGGACTATCGACGATGTTTGGTGGTATGCCGACGAGCACCTTCAGCCAGACTCTCGGCGTTTCCGCGGCGGCGCTCGACAGCGCCCGCAAGTCGCCGAAGACGCTGCTGATCGTGCAGAGACGCGGGTAGGTTTCCACCTGCGTGGTACGGTCTCGATCGACTTTCACGGCAGGCTTGAGCTGAGCCTGCGATCGTACGAGCCTAGCCGGAACGCGTGTCCTCGGCTGACGCCTCCCGCGGAGCAGTTAGTTGACCTATCGCATCCTGTTCAAGCTTGTCATTCAACGTTTTCCACCCGAGGCCGCGCATGCGATCGCGGCGCGAACGCTCTCGATCTTGGGGAAGGTCCCGGGGTTCAGGACGCTTCTGCGAAGGTTGTTTGCCCCAGCCGATCACAGCCTCCAGGTCAGGGCATTCGGGCTGACTTTCCCCACCCCACTCGGGGCTGCAGCCGGCATCGACAAGAACCTGAGATGGTTCGAGGAACTTGGCGCTCTCGGCTTTGGCTTCGTTGAGGTGGGAACGGTCACGGCCCTGGCACAGCGCGGGAACCGCCGTCCTCGAATCCATCGGCTGCCGGCCGACCGCGCGCTCATCAACAGCTTGGGCTTCCCGAACCAGGGTGCAGCTGCGGCGGCGAGATACCTGCGCAAGCGCACCGGCCAGACGCTGATCGCGGTCAACATCGGAAAGTCGCGGGCGGCGACGGACGCCATCGCCGACTACTGCGATTCGGTCTGTTTACTAGCGGCGGTGGCTGACCTGCTCGTCCTCAACGTCAGCTCTCCAAATACTCCTGGTCTTCGCGACATGCAGACCGTCGACGCCCTGAGCAGGCTGGTTAGGGCGGTGCGCGCCGAGCTCGAGACGGTGGGGGCCAACATTCCCCTACTGGTCAAGATCTCGCCGGATCTCGAGGACGCCGAGATTGACGCGATCGCACAAGCAGCGTTGGATCTCGGCCTCGCCGGCATCGTCGCGGTGAACACGACGACCTCGAGGGGAGGACTTGCGTCTGGTGCCGACATCCGGGCAAAGCGAGGCGGACTCTCAGGTCCACCGCTAACGAGGCGTGCCCTCGAGGTTCTACGTCAGCTCCACGCGAGGACCAAAGGGGACCTCGTTCTCGTTTCGGTCGGCGGCGTCGAGACAGCAGCCGATGTTTTGGAGCGAATCCGAGCCGGCGCCACCCTCGTGCAGGCATATACCGGCTTCGTGTACGAAGGACCCGATTGGCCCCGGCGGATCAATCGTGGCTTGATCGAGCACCTGCGTGCGACCGGAGTTGCTCGGATCCAGGACTTGGTCGGTGCGGACAAACCTGTCGCTGACAGTCAGCAAGACCCGGCCGGCTCCGACGATCAACACGTCGCGATCACATCGCACGACACTTCACCGGCAGGGCGATCAACCTCGCCGCCTTCCCGGAGGCTCGTTGCCGAGGACCCTCCGCATTGCCGGTGAACGACAGGTCTGGCGAGTTCGGACCGGCCGGCCGCGAGGTGGCCGTAGTGGAAGAAGGCGGCAGAACAATTGCGCGCAAGTAACCGGGTTCGCGCGGTGTTTTTGGAAGGATCGGAACCGAGAGGGGAGGTGCGCGGTGCTTGGTGGTCGATGTCATCGAGGGCTCGAGCCTCACGCGGCGCGAGCGTGCGCGTGTTCTCGATCGTTCGGATTTACGGCCACTCGGGGGCGTTGCCAACCAACCGCGACTGGGTGCGGCAGCGCACGATCGTTGCTGACGCCATCAATCGGCTCCGAAGCAAGGGTGTCGAGGTCGACGGTGATGTGCTGGCGACGCGCAGACCGGCGAGGCAGATCTGCGATGAGGCGACCAAGCGAGGCTGTGAGGCGATCGTGATGACGGCTGACCCGGATCGCAACCGCCTAGTCGGCGACATGTTGTGGTCCCAGGAACCCCAGCGTGTGCGCCGTCGCGCTCGCGTGCCCGTGTTCCTGGTGCTCGACGAGGACTAGATGGATTTCCCCTAACCGCCTCCGTCCGCTGTCGGCATGCCCAGGCTCACCCTGTCCTCATCGCTCACCGCAGCTGCGCCCGAGATGACCTCATGGCGGTTGTACTTGTGCCCGGCATCCCGAGACTGCGGCTGTTTAGGCGCTGTTCGCCCGACGGCTCGTCGTGGTAAGCGATGTGTCTGGAGCCGACGTTCCCGAAGCCGCTACTCGCAGACCCGCCGCTCCCGAGGCCCGCTGCTCGCGCCGCTGGGCTTCGAGGCCCGCCACCGGACGGCCACGAGGCTGCCACGCTCGCCTGCTGCTGCGGTGATCTGCCCAGGCCGGCGGCGACCAGCGCTCCCGCCTGATCGAGGCGCTGGTACCCCGATCCGGACGCTTTGGCCGGCTCGCGCTGCTCCGAGAAGTCGGTGCGCACGAGATGTCCACCGACGCTGTCGTCCGGTGGCACCGTGCCGGGACTGTCTTTCGCGACCGTCATCGTCTTTGTCGACGACGCCGCGCCGCCATGACGGAGGTAGTTAGACGGGACGCCCGGGGTCTGGTCCAGGTGAAACGGGGATTTCTCTGGATCTGTACGTGAAGCCCCGGAGGTGCTGGAGGCGCCGCTCGCTTTGATCGATTCTTCGGCTCGACCGGCTGGTTGCGGGTCGGCACTCGCGACACGTCCTGCGGTCTGCGTCACCGATGAGTTGGCCAGCTTCAGAGCCGATCCGGAGGCGCGTGCTCGCTGCCGGTGATGGGCCTTTGCCCGCAGCGGTGGGTCGATCGCAGTAGTGACCGTCCCGCCCACGATCGCCGCCGAGGTCGCGATAAGGGCCGCGCTCTTGAGCACAACTGCTGCACCACCGGCCGAGGTGCCGCCGGCGATGCCGGCGTCGGCGGCCAATTGGACTATGGTGCCCGAGCGGCGGTTCTCTCCCGCGGCCCACAGCACGAGGGAGGCAGGCGAGACCGCCGCCACCGCGGTGCGAAGCGACACTCGGGCCCGATACACGAGCCCGCGCACGGCGCCATCGCTCACGCCCAGCGCGACCGCAACCTCTTCATATGACTGGCCCTCAAGCGCCGTCAGCAGGATTGCTTGGCGCTGCAGCTCCGGCAGCGACGCAACGGCGGCGAGTGTCTCTCGGATGAACATTCGGCGCTCGAGTTCAGCCTCTGGCGCTTCCCTGCCGCGGATGGACTCGTGGAGCTCGTCGAAGTCATAGCCGGGACGCCGCAGCACGTTGATCGCCTGATTGTGGGTGATGCGGTATAGCCACGACCTGACGTGGCGGATCTCGGCTCCGGTGCGCAACGACACCCATGCGGCGAGAAACGCCTGCTGCACGACGTCCTCGCTGCGGTTCTCGGATAGCAGCAGCCTCCGGCAGTAGGCCAGGAGCATCCGCCGGTAGCGGTTGACGATCGTCTCGAACGCGGCCTCTGACCCACGCCCAGCCAGGGAGGCCAGCTTCTCGTCCGACTGAGTACGCAGGACGACGCTCGAAATCATCACGAATGAAGCATCGGGATCCGAAGGCGATGAGTGCTGAGAGCCCCGACGGCGGGCCGACGAAGGGTAATGCCCGTTCGGCGAAGCTGTACTCCCCCTGCTGGGGCGCCCATGCTCAGCTTCGGACTGACGATGTGACCACCACTGGTTAGGGCGTCGCGCGCGGGCAAAACTCACGAGCGCGGCAGCTAAGAAATACGTAAGCGCCGAAGCTCGGTGCAATGCGCGCAGGTCTCCCCACCACCGATCGGCTCCTGGCCCGAGAGTGTGGGGGATCAACCCGGGAGATCGCCGCGGCCCAACCAGGTCACGGTACGCCCAGGCTGGTCGCTCCGAGCAGCGTGATGGAGAGAGCGAACATACCCCCCACACCGGTTTCGCGGTATGCCACCGTGACCTTCTCACCCACAGCGAAGTGCCTGGTGGATCCAGTGACGGTTCCTACCCGCAAGGTCAGGCTGTGGCCGGCCCCTCCGCTCGTGCGCAAAACAGACGACACGAGGTGGTAGCGCTTGAACAAGGCCTTGATCGTGTCAGGTGCGCCGTCGTTGAGCCATCCAGCTCCCCTTCGTTGCTGACTGGCGTTTCCGTTACGACCATCGGAGGTTCCGAAGAATCGACCGTCGATGTTCATGAAGATGTGAACCCCCGGCCGATCGTAGAGGGTCACCTCCTCTGCGCCCGTTCCGGGGCCCGGGACGATCAGGCCTTCGTTGCGCAGCTGCGTGATGATGCCCGCGTCGTTGGGCACGCCTGTGCCCGCGGGCCACAGGCCCGCCCCCGCGAGCACGGCCGCGACCGCTCCCGAACAGTCGAATCCTCGCCGGCGACCGTTGTAACCGGGGCCCTTCACGCCCACGCTCGCGATCCCGGCCTGGCCGTGTCCGCCCCCGTAGACGTACGGGAAGTCCTCTCGCGTGATCGTCTGGGCCGCTGCGGTCAGGGCATTGATCACGCCCGATTGCGGACCGGAGGTCTGGATCGTGAGCGAGGAGCCGTCGTACGCCGTCACCCTGCCAGACACCGACGCGCTGGACGAGCTGGCGGCGGCGGAGGTCGAGGCAAGCGCGCCGGACCACGCCATGAGGGCGAGGCTGAGGCTGAGAAAGGTGCGTTTCACACTGAGTCCTTGTGGAGCGCAGGTCGCCTTCCGGTCTCGTCGGCAGCGTGCATTCGACGCTGGCGATCAGAGGCTCCCTGCCCGAGGCCCGGTATTCCGCCCTGCTGGTTGGCTGTCGACGCGGTGCCCGGCGTGGACGCCTCGTCAACACGTCCGGTACTGGTCGGCCCGACCGTCAAAGCCGGGGTTTGTTGATAGAAGACGCGCGGGCAGGCGCTAGCTCACGCGCGCCATCGGCGTCGTTCCCATCCGAGCGCGAGTCGCTCCGCTCTGACCGCCGATGGTGCGCAGGTGCCCGGGCGAGCGATCAGTCGCACTACGGACAAAATCCCTGCAGATACGAGGTGGGCGATCCAGGACTCGAACCTGGGACCTCTTCCTTATCAGAGAAGCGCTCTAACCGACTGAGCTAATCGCCCGTTGCCTGATGCGACGGCGTCTGGGCCAGCTGCTCGCGTACCCGCTGCCACGCCTCGAATCTCCACGGAGCAGGGGCCAGGTCGCCAGTCGCATCAGGAGGAGATCTTACCGCTGGCCAGTAGTCGTCCTCGGCCCACCGATCAGTGGTGGCCGCCTCTGAACCCGACCAGGAATGGGAGCCTCGGCAGCATCGTCCTAGTGCTGGCATATTTCGCAGCATGAGACCTCCTGGCGGTCCGGGCGCAGCAAGACTCGTCGGATGGGGCCAGCGCCACGACACGCTGCTCGCGATTGGGTTCTACGCGATCTTGATCTTGGTGCTGCTGTGGTCCTCGCTGGTGGGCGGAAAGGTGTTATCCGCCGGCGATCAGGTGCTGTTTCAGCCGACATTTGCCCAGGAGCGGCCGGCGAGTCTGGTGCATCCCTCCAACGCGGATCTCGCCGACCCTGTGCAGGAGTTCGGCCCTGACCTGTGGCGGATGCGGCAGTCGCTCGAGCATGGCTCGTTGCCGCTGTGGAACCCGAATGTGGGAGCAGGCAGGCCGCTGCTTGCCTCACAGCAGCAGGCGCCGCTGTTTCCCACGCAGTGGCTGGCCTTCGTGCTGCCGTTCTGGACCGCGTTCGCTTACATCGTCGCGTTGAAGTTGCTCGCCGCGGCGATCGGCACCTACCTGTTCTGCCGAGCGCTGGGCTTCAGCTGGGGGCCCAGGCTGCTGGCCGGGACGGCGTTCGCGTTCTCCAGCTACCTCTTTTCCTGGATCCAGCACCCGTTGACCAATGCCTGGATCTTGTTGCCGTGGCTGTTCCTGGCCGCGCGCACGGTTTGCCGCCGCGGCCGCCCACTCGACGTTCTCGGGTTGAGCGCACTCGTCGGCGTCCTGCTCTTTGCCGGCCATCCCGAGAGCGAGCTGGTCGTGCTCGTGGCGCTGGCTGGATGGACCGTGTTCGAGCTCTGGGGAGCGCATCGTCAGCTGCGGCTGGACAGCCGGACGTGCGCTAGGCGAGGCGGCCTGATTGCTCTCGCTGTCTGGGGGGGACTGATGCTGAGCGCGGTGGTGACGATTCCGTTCCTGGAGTTCCTCGGCCAGGGTTATCCCGATCCGCGCGGTGGACCGCCGCCGTCGGCGTCGATCATCGCCAGCTGGATCTTTCCTGAGTTTTGGGGTCGTCCCGACAAGCTGTACGAGGCCAGCTCGCACAGCTACCAAGAGTGGACGGTGTACATCGGGACGCTCCCGCTTCTGCTCGGATTCGGCGGCCTCGGTGCCCGGCCATGGCGAAGGACACAGCTGTTCTTTGCCGCTCTGGCGGCGCTGGCGCTGGCGATCGCGCTGCCGACACCGGTGAACTCCTTGGTGCGGGCGCTGCCGGGCATGAACTACATCGCGCTTACTCGCGTGCTGGTGATGGCGACCTTTGCCGGAGCGGTGCTCGCCGGCTACGGACTGCAGCGCCTGATCGACGGCGAGGCACGGGAGCAGCGACGCGTCCTGCGGGCGATCTCGATCCTGGGCGCGCTGCCACTGCTCTGGCTCCTGTGGCACTTCATCGACCACCACTCGTTTGCGCATTGGACTGCGGCGCTGCGCCAGCTGCCAACGGTCGGCTACAACGAGACCTCGGCTCAGGTGGTAGAGCTCGCCGCTGTCTGGCGTTGGATCGTCTTTGCGCTGCTGGGCATCGGGGGATTGGCCCTGTTGGCGCGCCTCGGGACCCAGCGGGGGGTGGCGATGGTGTGCTTTGCGGTTGCGCTCACTGCTGTCGATCTGATCACGCTCAACCACGGATATCAGCCTGCGATCCCTCAGGCGCTCGCCGATCCCCCCGCGCCCGCCGCCGTCCGCTATGTCCAGGTCCACGCCGCAGGCTCGCGCGTTATGGGTGCGAGCGTCACGTTTACGGCCAACCTCGCCGATCGCTACGGCGTGCTCGATCCCCGGGAGTACGATTTTCCCGCGTCGGACCGCTACGAGCGCCTGTTCACGGCCCTCGGAGGCGGCGGACCCGACCGTCCAGTAGTAGAACCCAACGATCCTCAGTTCGTGCGGCTAGCCGACCTCTTCGCCACGCGCTATGTCTTGCTCCCCTTCTTCAGTTCCAAGCATCCCAACGGGCTCGAGGTCAATCCGGGGGCGCTGCCGAGAAGCTGGGTCGCTTACTCATGGCGTTCGGTCAAAGGCCAGGCCGTGGCGCTGTTCGACACCGTGAGCGCCACTCCTCGCCAGTCGGAAGCCACCCCGGTGATCGAGGGCGCCCAGCCACCACCAACGGGACCGTCCCCGCCTCCCACTCCGGCGCGACTAACCAAGGACGGCGCCGAGGAAGTACAGCTACAGGTCACCGCTCAACGTGCGGGATACCTCATCCTCGACGACAGCTACTTCCCCGGCTGGCACGCTACCGTCGACGGGCATCCGCAGCCGATCCTGGCGGCGAACGAGAATTTCCGCGCTGTCCCGATCTCGGCCGGCCGGCACGTGATCACGTTCCACTACCAGCCGGCATCGGTGACCGCCGGGGCCGCGATCTCGATCGCAACCGCTATTGCGATGGCCGTCCTGGGGGCTTTCTTGTGGATGCGGCGGCGGCACCAGGGGTTCCATCCGGCAGCATCCCGCCAAACGGGCAGCGAGGTCCGCGTCGAGAACCACTCTCTAACCCCCTGAGCTGGTTGTCGTGGCCCAGGATTGAAACACTTCCGCACCGCCCCCGCGTCTCAGGCGGCGGCGCGCACGCGCAGACGGCGGGCGAGATCCAGGGCTTCATCGAGCGATGGCAGCGACAGCTGCACGCGATAGCCGTTTCTGGCCGGAGTCACCTCGACCGCACAGCCGAGGGCCTGGCCGAGAGCGTCGCCGATCTGGTCGGCGGCGGCCTCCTGGTCGGGATGCAGTCGCCGTCGACTCTGGCGTTGCGAGCCGGCGGCGGTCTCGGTGGCGCCGGTCCGAGCCCGGGACTCGAGCTGGCGGACCGACCACCCACCGGCGGCGGCCTCGCGAGCGAGTCTACGACGGTGCCGGTGATCGTCGGCGAGCAGCAGGGCGCGACCGTGGCCCGGGCTCAGCTTCCCGCGGTCGAGCAGCTCGAGCGCCTCGTCGGGGAGGTCGAGCAGGCGGATCAGGTTGGACACCGCCACCCGGCTACGACCGACGCGGAGCCCGACCTCCTCGCGAGTCAGCCCGAGCTCCTCGACCAGGGCGGCGCACGCACGCGCCTCCTCGACCGGGCTGAGATCCTCGCGGGCCATGTTCTCGATCAGCGCCACCTCCAGGGAGGCGGCATCGTCGTGATGGCGGATGACCGCCGGGATCGTGTCGCGGTCGGCCGACAGGGCGGCGCGCCAGCGTCGCTCTCCGGCAATGAGCTCGTAGCGTCCGCCGACCAGGGGCCGCACCAGCACCGGCTGGAGCACGCCCCGTTGCTTGATCGACTCCGCCAGCGCGAGCAACGACTCCTCGTCGAAGTGACGCCGCGGCTGGCTCGGGTTGGGCTCGATCAGCTCCAGTGGCAGCTGCCGCAGCTCCTCGGGCTCATCCCGGGGGGCGACCGACAGGATCGCCGCCAGCCCGCGACCCATCCCCTTCTGCCGCTCAGCCACGAGCGGCCACCTCCTTTGCCAGCTCAAAGTAAGCGTCGGCGCCAGCGCAGTGAGGATCGTGGTGGATCACCGGCCGGCCGAAGCTGGGCGCCTCACCGATTCGCACGTTGCGCGGGATCACCGTCTCGAACACCAGCTCCGGGAAATGCTCCCTCACCTCCCGCTCCACATCTTGGGCCAGCCTGGTCCTGGCGTCGTGCATCGTCAGTAGCATTCCCGCAACCGTCAGCCGAGGATTGAGTTCGCGCTGTACCAGCGACAGCGTGTCCAGAAGCCCGGCGAGGCCTTCCAGCGCGAAGTACTCGGCTTGAACCGGCACGATCACCCGGTCGGCGGCGACCAGGGCGTTGACAGTCAGCGGGCCCAGGGACGGCGGGCAATCGAGCAGCGTGAAGGCGAAGCGCTCCCCTACCGCCGCCAGCGCAGAGCGGAGCCTTGCCTCGGACCCCGGTTCCCGGGGGAGCTCGACGCTCGCCCCGGCGAGATCCGGTCCGGCGGGGACCACCAGCAGGTGCTCGATCGAGGTCGAGAGCATCACCTGGTCAAGGGTGGCCTCGCCGAGGAGGACGTCGTAGACGGTCACCGGCGCATCCTTGGCCAGACCGAGGCCTAGGGTGGCGTTGCACTGGGGATCGATGTCGATCAGCAGGGTTTCGTAACCGGCCTCGGCCACGCAGGCGGCAAGATTCACCGCCGTGGTCGTCTTGCCGACGCCACCCTTCTGGTTTGCGATCGCGTACACCGTGCCCATTTGCCCCGGAAGCTAGCGGCGGGAGCGGTCAGATGCGCGCTGGCCAGAGCCCAATGGGCGCTTACGAGCGACGCCGGCGCGGCGAGGAAAGCGCTCGGACGTAAGCTGCACCTTGGTGATGACGTGGAGGTGGCGGTGCTGGGCCCCGGCGTAGGGCTCGACGCGGTGAATCTCCCCCACCTTCAGGCCGAGCATCGGTGCGGCAGCCTCGGCAGCAGCCTCCGCGCCCGCCTCGCGACGGCCTCGCCACGAGATCAACCTGCCCCCCACCCGCAGTAGCGGCGCCGCGTACTCGGCGACCACCTCGAGCGGAGCCAGCGCGCGAGCGGTGACGACGTCGAATCGGCCCTCGCCCGCTGTCCAGTCCTCCGCGCGCGCGGTCACAGCGCAGGCGTTGTCGATCGCGCAGTGCTCGATCGCGCGGGAGACGAACGCTGTCTTGCGAGAGGTGCTGTCGAGCGCCACGACCCTCGCTTTCGGGAGCGCGATCGCCAGCGGCAACGCGGGCAGGCCCGCGCCGGAACCGATGTCAACCACTCGGCGAGCGGCAAGCAGCGCCTCCAGCTCCAGCGCGACGAGCGAGTCGGCGAGATGGTCGTTCAGCACCGATTCAGGGTCCCGCACCGAGGTCGGGGCCCGTGCGTCGGTGACGAACATGGCCAGCAGCGCCGCCAGCTTCAACCCCGCCTCGGGGCCGAGGCGATAGCGTCCCGCGAGGGCGCTGACGCCGGCTGCCGTCATATCTCCTCGCGAGCCCGCTCGCGGGCGATGAACCGCTCGTAGCGTTTGGTCATGCTGGTCAGCCGCGCCGCGGCATGGTCATCGAGTTGATCATGCAGCTCGCTCTCGAGCAGAGGTAGAAGGTCACGGACGAGTACCCGGCCGCGTGCCATCCACTGGAAGTACGACCTTCCACCGTGATGATAGGGGCCGTAGAGCCGGCTGTCGGGAAAGCGCTCGACGAGCCAGCGGAACAAGCTCTCGTGGCGCACGTGCATTCGCAGCGTCACCTGCGGCTGCTTGCCATCGCCGCCGAACGACCCCTCGCCGATCAGCAGTCCGACCACCACGCCGCGCTCGAAGTCAGACAGACAACCCACGCCGGAAGTTGTAGCGGCCCCGCGCGACTGTTTCACCGTCAAGAAAAACGTGAAACGCCTACTCCACCAGCGGGGCGACGACCAGCCGGCGCGACGGCTCTTCGCCCTCGCTGTAGGTCTCGACGTCGCGGCGGCCCTTGAGGTGCTCGTGCACCACCTTGCGCTCGAGTGCGCTCATCGCCTCGAGCGCTACCGGATGCTTGTCGTGGACGGCCGCGTCGGCCGCCTGATCGGCGGCCGCCTTCAGCGACACTGCTCTGCGGTCCCGGTAGCCGGCAGCATCGACCACCACGCGCTTGCGGGCGCTCGCGCCCTGGTAGGCCACCCGGTAGGCGACGTGCTGGATCGCATCCAGCGTCTGTCCGTGGTGCCCGATCAGCAACCCCAGGTCGTCGCCGACGAACTCGCCGGTCACGCCGTCCGCGTCCTCGCGTACGTCGACGGTGGCCTCTCCTGCGATCACCCCGGCCAGCCGCCCCATCAGGTCCTGAACACGCGCTCCCGCCTCGGTCAGGCCTTCCATGCTCCTACCTCCGCCGTCCGGAGCGCTTTTTCTTCTTGCGCGGTGGGGGCGGGGGAGCCGCAGCCCGGGCGCCGCGGGAGGCACCGACGGCCGCCTCTTCCTCTTCTCCCTCGACGCCCTTGCCGCGACCGCGGAGCAGGCCGGCCAGGCGGCCGGCGCCATCGAGCGGGCCGGATCCATTACCAGCTGCGGCCGGACGCGGTGGCGGCTGGGATCGGCCATCGGCTTCCCCGTCGGCGGCGGGCGGGGGTGGGCCAGGTGGGCCAAGCCGCTTGCGAACCACGTACTGCTGGCCCATCGTCCAGGTGTTCGTGGTCACCCAGTAGAGGATCACCCCGGCGGGAAAGTTGATGATGAAGACCACGAAGAACAACGGCATCAGGAGGATGATCCGGCGCTGCGTCTGATCCATGGTTGGACTTGCCATCATCCGACTCGACACCAGCTGAGTACCGACGTAGAGCACGATCAGCACGATCAGCACCGCGCCGGTGGCCTTGTCGGTCAGGTCGGGTATGAACAGGAAGTTCGCGCCACCATGAGGTCCACAGGGCACGGTGTGCCCTGGCGTTGCGTGCAGATGCTGGATGGTGGGACAGATGTCCCGGCGCAGGCTCTGGCGCAGCATGTAGAACAGCGAGATGAACACCGGCAGCTGCGCGACCATCGGTAGGCAGGAGCCGAGCGGGTTGACCTGGTTCTCCTTGTAGAACTTCATCAGCTCCTGCTGCTGGCGCTGCTTGTCGTCCTTGTACTTCGCCTGAACAGCCTTGAGCTGCGGCTGAAGCTGCTGCAGCTTCTGCATCGAGGAGAACTGCTTCAGGGTCAGGGGCACGAGCAGCGCCCGGATAACCACGGTGAGCAACACGATCGACCAGCCCCAAGGAACGCCGATGGAGTTGTGGAAGAACTTCAGCACCGCCTCGAACACGTCGATCAGCGGTTGGAAGATGTTCGCGTTGACGAGCATGATCAGACGTGCGCGGCCGGAGCGCAGGGCTTAAACAACCGCTGGTTCTCAACCGGATCGAAACCTCCATGGCTGAGGGGGTTGCAGCGCAGGACCCTCCAGACGGCCAGCACCAGCCCGCGGAGTATGCCGAATCTGGCCACTGCCTGCGCGGCATACTCCGAGCACGACGGGTAATACCGGCAGCGGGATCCAAGCACTGGCGAGAGCAGCCGCTGGTAGACCCTGATCGGCACCACCACCAGGCGGCCGGCCGGGCTCAACTCCGTACTCCCGGCTTATCCACGGCACGGGTCACCAACTCGGCCACGGCGGCGCGAACTCCGGCCCCACCCTCACGTTCCACCAGATCCCGGGCGTCCCGTCTGGCCACGATAACCGCGTCGGTGCCAACCGGCAGGCGGTCGCTCTCGTGCGCGAAGGCTTCGCGAATGAGCCGCTTGACCCGATTCCGCTCCACCGCACCACCGACCTTCCTGGACACCGACAACCCCAACCGCGGTGCCTCCTCCTCGGTCCGCGGGAACACGTAGAGCACGAATTCGCGGCCTGCGTGTGAGCGGCCAGTGCGGAACACCCGGTCGAAATCCGCGCTTCGCGAGAGCCTCGCCCTTCCATGACGCGGCCGGGGAGCGGCCGGGGATCCCATCAGACCGTCAGGCGCGAGCGGCCCTTGTCGCGGCGGCGCTTGAGGATGATCCGTCCCGAGCGGGTGCTCATTCTGGCGCGGAAGCCGTGCGTCCGAGCACGCTTGCGCTTCTTGGGCTGATAGGTGCGTTTCATGACTGAGGAGCCCGGGAAATCGGGGTATGGCCCAGTATACGCACGGCGCGCGCGCCAAATTGGTGACAGCTAGCCACGCTCGGCAACGCTTCGCCACCACCGGCCAAATCCCTTTTTCCGCGCTTTGCGCGAAGCCGCCCCAGGGGCGGGACCGCAGTCGCAGAGCCGCTGTTATATTCGCGCGCCGGACGCCGGTTGTCCGGTCCTCACCAATGTTCCCTGAACGCTCCTGAGGAGGGTGCGTGGACCTGCCTGCGCAACTTGAGCCTGGCTCAACCTGGCGTGAGATTCGGGCGCAGCTCAGACTCACAGTGGGCGAGTCCAGTTACGAAATCTGGCTGGCTGCGCTGGAGCTCAAGGCAGTCGATGGCGCGACCTTGCTCCTTCAGGCGCCTCCGGCTACCCAATCGTGGGTGGCAAAGCGCTTCGGCAGCGCAATCGAAACGTGCGCGCGAGCGGTGATCGGCGATCAGGCCCGGGTCTCGTTCGCCGGGCAGGACAACCAGGCGCCTGGACGCTTCGGCTCACCCATGCGGCAGCCGAAGCAGCCGCCCGGTCTCAACCCGCGCTACAGCTTCGATCAGTTCATCATCGGCGACGGCAACCGTCTTGCGCATGCCGCTGCGCTGGCTGCCGCCGAGCAACCGGGGCAGGCTTACAACCCGTTGTTCCTGCACGCGCCGCCAGGCTTGGGAAAGACCCACCTACTCCACGCGATCGGCAACTACGTGCTCCATTTCGGGATTAGCCCGGACGTTCGCTACACCACAGTCGAAGCCTTCACCAACCACTTCATCACCGCCCTCGGCTCACGCTCGCTGGATCACTTCAAACAGCTCTATCGCGGCGCCGACGTCCTGTTGATCGACGACGTTCAGTTTCTCGCCAACAAAGCCAAGACCGAGGAGGAGTTCTTCCACACTTTCAACGCTCTATATGACAGCGGGCGCCAGCTGGTGCTTACCTGTGATCGGCTCCCGCGTCAGCTTGTGGGCGTGGAGGAGCGTCTGCGCGAGCGATTTGCGTCGGGTCTGGTTGCGGACATGGAGCCCCCAGACTTCGCCACGCGGCTAACGATTCTGCGCAAGCGGGCCGAGCTCGACGGCATCGGGCTGACCGACGAGGCGGTCCTGGAGTTGATCGCCGAGCGGGTGACCGACAACGTCAGATCGCTGGAGGGCGCCCTGATCCGGATTGTGGCTCACCATTCGCTGACCGGGAGGCCGCTCGATCGAAGCCTCGCCCTCCAAGTGCTCGACGAGATACATCCGCCGGTACCCGGCGCTTCCGTGACCATCGCCGGCATCCAGGAAGTCGTCGCCCACCAGTACGGGCTTTCCCTGCCGGAACTACTCTCCTCCAGCCGAGCCGCTCGGATCTCGTGGCCACGTCAGCTCGCCATCCACCTTGCGCGGGAGCTCGCCGGCTCGCCACTACAGGTAATCGGCGAGGCCTTCGGGGGCCGAAATCACGCCACCATGCTGTACGCCTGCAAGCGCGTCGCCGAACGGGTCGCGCATGATCGAGATGCAGAACGTGAGCTCCGTGAGCTGACCGCGCTGATCATCACGGACTGAGTCGACCGGATCCCCTGACAGACTGGCCTGTCCGGCTGAAGCGACAACTTCCTCGCTCGTTGCGGATGAACCCACACTTATCCACAGCTTCTATTCGCTCTATGACTTCTATCTTCCTTCTGAGGTATTCATCGTGAAGATTTCTCTCGAGCGAGACGTGCTGCTGGGACAACTCCAGACCGTCAGCCGTGTCGCCTCCACGCGCAGCTCGATTCAGGCGCTCTCGGGCGTGCAGCTTGCTGTGTCTGAGGCCATGTGCGAGCTCCGAGCCACCGACATGGATGTGGGCCTGCGGGTGCCTCTACCGGCAGAAGTCGACCGCGAGGGCATTGTCGTACTCCCCGCCCGCCTGCTGGTCGACATCGTTCGCTCCCTTCCGGCGAATTCCGTCTCGCTCGAGCTGCGGGCTGCCGAGCAGGACGTGGAGCTTGTCTCCGGCAAAGCCACCTTCCACATTCGCACACTGCGCGCCGAGGACTTCCCACCGTTTCCCGAGCCTGATCCCGCGTCGGCGGTGTCCTTGCCTGCGGAAGCCTTCGTATCCACAGCACTGAAGGTCGCGGGCTCGGCCTCGCGTGATGAGACCAGGCCGGTACTGACCGGGATCCTTGTCTCGGCTTCTGAACGCGAACTGCGGATGGTGGCCACTGATTCCTATCGGCTGAGCGTCAAGGAGACAGCGCTGGAGTCCTCTCTGTCCGCAGCGTTCGAGGTGAACGTCCCCGCTCGCGCGCTCCAGGAGCTGGCTCGGGTCGCGGCCCATGGCGAGGACGAGCAGCTGAGCGTCAGCGTGCGGCAGAACCAGGTGCTGTTCGTGCTTGGCCGCGTGGTTCTGTCCTCACGGCTGATCGATGGCCAGTTCCCCAACTATCGGCAGTTGCTGCCCGAGGCGTTCGAGCATGAGCTCCAGCTCTCCGGCTCGGAGTTGACCGACGTGGTGCGCCGGGTCAGCCTGCTGGCCCAGAAGAACGCGCCGCTGCGGCTGGCGTTTGCGCCGGGAGAGCTGACAGTCTCGGCGCAGACTCCAGATGTGGGCGAGGCGCAGGAATCGCTGCCTGTCGCCTTTCAGGGCGAGCCGCTGGAGATCGGCTTCAATCCCGAGTTCCTGCGCGCCGGGCTCGAGGCGATCGAGGACGGCGACGTGCTGCTGAAGCTGATCAGCCCGCTGCGTCCAGGTCTCATCGAGGCCGGCGATGACAGCCGCTTTAAGTACCTGATCATGCCCATCAGGCTGAACGTGTAGCCAAGGAGGACGGTGGTCGTCCACGGAGTCACCCTCCGCGACTTCCGCGGTTACGAGGGCGCCGAGGTCGAGCTGGGGGAGGGTCTGACCGTGGTCTCCGGTCCCAACGGCGCGGGCAAGACAAACCTGCTCGAGGCTCTCTACTTCGGCTGTACCGGGCGATCGTGCCGCACCAGCAACGAACGGGAGCTGGTTCGGTTCGGAGCCACTGCCACCCGGGTCATCGTCAGCGCGCGCGGTGACGAAGGCGATCACGAGCTGTCAGTCGGCTTCGCCCCGGGGCAGCCGAAGCGGATGAAGCTCGACGGCGCCGCCGTGGAGCGAATCCTCGACGCTCCCAACCGACCCCTGGTCAGCGTGTTCCTCCCTGACCGCCTGGAGTTGATCAAGGGCGTGCCGATGCTTCGCCGCGGCCATCTGGACCAGTTCGTAGCCGCCATGTGGCCGGCGCGGAGAGCCACCCGCCGGGCCTACGCTCAGGCCCTCGCCCAGCGCAACGCGCTGATCAACCGAATCCGGGGCGGCCACGGCTCCCGCGCCTCTCTGCTGGCCTGGGACCAGCAGCTGGCACGCCACGGGATCGACCTGATGGCCGACCGCCGCCAAGCCGTGGGTGCGCTCGAGGCCCCGTTTGCCCGACTGGCCGACCAGCTGGGACTCGAGGACGGGGCACAGATCAGCTACCGGCCCAGATCCGGCGCCGTGGACGCCGACTCCCTGGCCGGCGAGCTGGCTGAGCGCGCCGACTCCGACCTGGAGCGAGGGTTCACCGGCCACGGCCCGCACCGCGACGAGTTGACCACGATGCGCGACGGTCGAGATCTACGCGTCTACGGCTCCCAGGGACAGCAGCGACTGGCCCTGCTGGCCCTGCTGCTGGCCGAGCGAGAGACGCTGGCGGCAGCCCGCGACTCGCCACCGCTGATGTTGCTCGACGACGTCATGAGCGAGCTCGACAGCGCCCGACGCCAATCGCTGGCGGAGCTGCTGCGCGCCGGGGGTGGCCAATCGGTCATCACCACCACCGACCTCGACCACGTCCCCGGAGCGCGCGGCCCCGGCGTCGTGCGCCTCGGCGTCGCGGCGGGGCGCGTGCTTCAGGACGCGCTGGCGGCGTGAGCCCATCTCGCCGAAGCCCTCGCCCGGTATCCGCCGCGCTCGAGCTGGTGCGCGGCGGCTGGGAGCCCGACACGCTCCTGGGCGGGGTCCAGCGGGTGTGGCATGGCGTAGTCGGACCGGGGATCGCCGCCGAGGCGATTCCCACGCGCGAGCGCGGCGGCGTGCTGACGATCTCGTGCTCGGCTTCGGTATGGGCGCAGGAGCTGGACCTGATGGGCCCGACGATCGTCGAGCGCTTGAACCGTCAGCTGGGCAACGGATCGATCTCCCGCTTGCGCTGCATCGCGGTGGCTGACCCGCAGCGGTAGGGAGGCGTTGGAACGCCGTCGGCCCGCGTCTTCATTGGGATCGCACACGGCCGGTCGGAGGCGCGCCGAAACGCGCGCCCTCAACCCCTTCCAGGGCCGGCTGCGGGATTGTCACAGAGACGCCACAAACGGTGCCGGAATAGCCGCATTTGCAGGGAATAAATCGCTGGTCCGGCCGGGGTTCCAGCCGCGCACTGTGCTATTGTTCTGTACACCAAACTTCCGATGCTCCGGTGCGCTGAACAGGCGCGTATCCGGGGTGTCTCGATGTCATCGGAGGATCGTTGGCAAGCAACGACAAAGCCCCTGGGCGCAAACAAACCTCAAGCACCTACGACGCTCAGGACATCACCGTCCTCGAGGGTCTCGAGGCAGTCCGGCGCCGGCCGGGCATGTACATCGGCTCGACCGGCGCCCGCGGGCTTCATCACCTCGTCTACGAAGTCGTCGACAACTCCGTTGACGAGGCCCTGGCGGGTCACTGCGACGAGGTGTCGCTCACCATCCACCCCGACAACTCGGTGACGGTCACCGACAACGGTCGCGGCATTCCGGTGGCGATTATGCAGAAGGAGAAGCGCCCGGCGGTAGAGGTGGTGCTCACAGTCCTACACGCGGGGGGGAAGTTCGGCGAGGGCGGCGGCTACAAGGTCTCCGGAGGTCTGCATGGGGTCGGGGTGTCGGTGGTGAACGCGCTCTCCGAGCGCCTGGACGTCGAGATCTGCCGTGACGGCCACCGCTGGACCCAGTCCTACGCCCGTGGCATTCCGCAGGGCGACCTGGTGCGCCGGGAGGCGGCCAAGGAGACCGGAACGACGATCACCTTCTTCCCTGATCCCGACGTCTTCGAGGCGATCGACCTCGACTTCACCACGCTCGAGGAGCGGATGCGCGACACCGCCTTCCTCACCCGCGGCTTGCACATCGCGATCGTCGACGAGCGCGGCGAGGGTCACGAGGTCGAGTTCAAGTACGACGGGGGGATCGTCGACTTCGTCGCCTACCTCAACGAGAACAAGGAGCCGATCCACAACAAGGTCGTGTCCTTCTCGGGCGAGAGCGACGAGGGTGCGGTCGAAGTCGCCATGCAGTGGAACTCCTCCTACCAGGAGTCAGTGTTCTCGTTTGCCAACAACATCAACACGCTCGAGGGCGGCTCACACATGTCAGGGTTCCGCTCGGCCCTCACCGGCGCCCTGAACAAATACGCCCGGGACAAGGGAGAGCTGCGCGAACGGGACGAGAACCTCACCGGCGAAGATGTCCGCGAGGGCTTGACGGCGGTGATCTCGGCCAAGCTCACCGACCCGCAGTTCGAGGGTCAGACCAAGACCAAGCTCGGCAACCCCGGCATGCAGGGCTTCGTGCACTCGGTGGTCAACGCCGGGCTGGCGGAGTTCCTGGAGGAGAACCCGCAGGACGCGCGCGCGGTCATCCGAAAGGCGGTGTCGGCAGCGCAGGCGCGCTCAGCCGCGCGCAAGGCCCGGGATCTGACTCGGCGCAAGTCGGCGCTGGAGAACTCGACGCTCCCGGGCAAGCTCGCCGATTGCTCGGTCAAGGACCCGTCGCTGGCCGAGCTGTTCGTCGTCGAGGGCGACTCCGCGGGCGGCTCGGCGGTGAGCGCTCGGGACCGCAGCACCCAGGCGATCCTGCCTCTGCGCGGGAAGATCCTGAACGTCGAGAAAAGCCGAATCGACAAGGTCCTCGCCAACACCGAGGTTCAGGCTCTGATCACCGCCGTCGGAACCGGGGTCCGTGACGAATTCGACCTCGCGCGCGCCAGGTACCACAAGATCGTGCTGCTGACCGATGCCGACGTCGACGGCGCCCATATCCGCACGCTGGCGCTGACGCTGCTGTTCCGGGAGATGCAGCCGTTGATCGAGGCGGGATACGTCTTCATCGCCAAGCCGCCGCTGTATCGGCTGACGCGGGGACAGAAGCACCGCTACCTCGAGCGGGAGTCCGACCTCGAGGACATCCTGCTCGGAGACAAGTTCGAGAAGATCGAGGTCTACGATCGGCACGCCAAGCAGTTTAAGCTGACCGACACCCGTTGGAAGAAGTTCACTCGCCTGCTCAAGCAGTACGAAGGCTGGGCCGCGGCGCTGCGGGCCAGCTATGGGCACGGAGTGGTCACCTTCGTCCAGCAGGCGCGACTGCTGGAGGAGCAGGTCACCGATATCGGCCAACTCCTCCGTCACGTCGACGGAAATGGTGATCGGCACAACGGAGAGGCGTTCAGCGCACGGCTGATCGGTCAGGACGACGACGAGGTGGTGGTGCGCACGATCGAGGCCAAGACCGGTTTGGCTACGACCCACCGCCTGCGGCGAACGGCGCTGGAGGCGCACGAGTATCACCGCCTCGCCGACGTTCACCGCGAGCTGGAGACGCTGGTCGGCGCGCCCCCGTTCGAGGTGCGCCTGGGTGAGGCGTCCAATGACGCGGCGACGTTCGAGGAGCTTCGGGAGGCGATCCTCGCCGTGGCTCAGAAGGGGATCGACTACTACCGCTTCAAGGGTCTCGGCGAGATGGACGCCGACGAGCTGCGCGAGACGACGATGGACCCCGCCACCCGCACGCTCGTACAGGTGACGATGGAGGACGCGGCCTCCGCCGACCGGGTGTTCTCGATGTTGATGGGCGATCAGGTCGAGCCCCGGCGCGCGTTCATCGAGGAGAACGCGCGGCTCGTGACCAACCTCGACGTCTAGGCGGTAGCGATGTCCACGATCGACACCATCGGCGGCGGCAACATCGAGCCCCGCGGGCTCGAGGAGGAGATGCGCTCGGCGTATCTCGACTACGCCATGTCGGTGATCGTCGGCCGGGCGCTGCCCGATGTGCGCGATGGCCTCAAGCCGGTCCACCGCCGGGTCCTGTACGTGATGAACGAGCTCGGCCTGCAGCCCAACCGCAAGCACGTCAAGTGCGCGCAGATCGTCGGTGAAGTGATGGGCAAGTACCACCCCCACGGGGACTCCGCGATCTACGACACGCTCGTCCGTCTGGCCCAGGACTTCTCGATGCGCTATCCGCTGGTCGACGGCCACGGAAACTTCGGCAACATTGACGGCTACTCCGCGGCCGCGATGCGCTACACCGAGGCCCGCCTGGACCGCCTGGCTACGGAGATGCTGCGTGACATCGACGCCGAAACCGTCGACTTCGTCCCCACCTATGACGGCTCCCGGCAGGAACCGGTGGTGCTGCCGGCGCGGTTCCCCAACCTGCTCGTCAACGGGGGCTCGGGGATCGCCGTGGGCATGGCCACCAACATCCCGCCCCACAACCTGCGCGAGGTGATCAGGGCCACGATCGCCTACATCGAGGACCCGATGATCGACGTCGACGGGTTGATGAAGCACGTCAAGGGCCCCGACTTCCCGACCGCCGGCACGATCCTCGGTCGCGACGGCATCCGCGATGCCTACGCCACCGGTCGCGGCCGCATCCGGGTGCAGGCCAAGGCGCACATTGAGCCGATCGGCCAGGGCAAGGAGGCGATCATCGTCACCGAGCTTCCCTACCAGGTGCGCAAGGGTGGCGACGGTGGATTGATTCTGAAGATCCGTGACCTGGTGGTGGACAAGAAGATCTCCGAGATCACCGATCTGCGCGACGAGTCAGACCGCCACGGGATGCGGATCGTGATCGAGCTCAAGCGCGATGCGATTCCCAAGGTCGTGCTCAACAAGCTCTACAAGCACACGCCGATGCAGGCGACCTTTGGCGTCAACATGGTCGCCCTGGTCGACAACGTGCCCCGGACGCTGTCGCTGCGTGAGGTGATCGGGCACTACGCCGACCATCAGCGGGAGATCGTCGTGCGGCGCACCAAGTACGAGCTGCGCCGGGCGGAGGACCGCGCCCACGTGCTGGAGGGTCTGCTGATTGCGCTGGCCAACCTCGACGAGGTGATTGCGCTGATCCGGGGTTCACGGAACCCCGAGAGTGCTCGCGAGGGACTGGTGGAGCGCTTCGAGCTCACGGTGATCCAAGCGCAGGCGATCCTGCAGCTCACCCTCAGCCGCCTGACTGCGCTCGAGTCCGACAAGATCAAGCAAGAGCACGCCGACCTCGTCGAGCGGATCAAGGAGCTGCGCGAGATCCTCGGCGACGAGAACCGGGTTTACGGCCTGATCAAGGACGAGCTGTCGGAGATCGCGGAGGCCTACGGAGACGAGCGCCGCACCGAGATCACCCACGCCGAGGGCGAGATCGATGTCGAGGATCTGATCGCCGACCAGCAGATGGTGATCTCGATCACCCGGTCTGGCTACATCAAGTCGTTGCCGTTGTCGACCTATCGACAGCAGCGGCGCGGCGGGGTTGGCGTCACCGGCATGGACATGAAGGACGAGGACTACATCGAGCATCTCTTCGTCTCCTCCACGCACGACTATCTGCTGTTCTTCACCAACCGGGGGAAGGTCTACCGCTTGAAGGTCTACGAGCTACCAGAGGCCTCGCGCACCGCCAAGGGACGAGCGTTGGTCAATCTGCTGCCGCTGCGCGAGGGCGAACGGGTGCAATCCGTGCTGGCCACGCGTGACTTCAACGAGGGCAAGTACCTGGTGTTCGCGACGCGCGAAGGGCTGGTGAAGAAGACCGCGTTCGGGGCCTACAACACGCCGATCAAGGCCGACGGCATCATCGCCATCAACATCCGTGACGACGACGAGCTCGTGGCGGTGCGACGCACCAGCGGCCACGACGACATCATCATCGTCTCCCGCTCTGGGCAGGCGGCGCGCTTCAACGAGAACCAGGTGCGGGCGATGGGGCGAGACACCAGCGGGGTGCGCGGCATGAATGTCGGGCAACGGAGCAATTCGGTGCTGGCGATGGACGTCGCCCGGGATGACCAGGAGCTGCTGGTGGTGACCGAGAACGGCTACGGCAAGCGCACCCCGATCACCGACTACCCGGTTAAAGGCCGGGGAACGATGGGGGTCAAGACGATCACCCTGACCGAGAACAAGGGCCAGCTTGCGGGCGCACTGGTGGTGCGCGAGCACCAGGAGCTGGTGTTCATCTCCCAGAACGGCATGGTGCAGCGGACATCGGTGCGCGGGATCAACCGCTACGGACGGGGCTCCCAGGGCGTGAGGGTGATGAACATTCGCGACGATGACCAGGTGAGCGCTGTGGCGCTGGTGGTGGAGTCAGAAGCGGCGACCGCCGCTCAGGTGGCCGAGGATGAGGCTGACGTGGCCGAGGATGACGCTGACGTGGCCGAGACCCCCATCGGGGACAGCGGCGAGGGCGAGGTTTCCTCGTTGGAGGACGAGGTCGACGACGGCAACGAGGCCACGACCTAGAAAGTCGCCCGTCTGGTTCGATAAGCTCTCGATCACCAGAGAAAGGAGGTGGTCCGAACTTGTCTGACAGTTTTCGCGGGACCCTGGAGGTGTCTGGCCGCTAGGTCGGAAACTGACCCCGCTTAGCGGAGTCCACCCGAGACACCGCCGTGGTGGGCGCCGGGACTGGTCCCTCCGGCACCGCACGCACACCTCGGCCTAGTCAGTGAGAAGTTTGCGAAGGGCGCCGACGTCGAACGGCGCCCTTCGCGCGTTCTACCGAGGCGTGCCGCTAGGCTTGCGGTCATGTGCCGAAACATCCGAACGCTCCACAACTTTGATCCTCCGTGCAGCTCAGAGGAGGTTCATGCCGCCGCGCTCCAGTACGTGCGCAAGATCAGCGGCTTCACCAAGCCATCCAACGCCAACGCGGAGGCGTTCGAGCGAGCGGTGAGCCAAGTGACGGCAATCTCCACGGAGCTGTTGAGCGAGCTACAGAGCGCCGCGCCCCCGAAGAACCGGGAGACGGAGGCGGCCAAGGCCCGGGCTCGAGCCGCCCGGCGCTACGCCGCGTGACCTGCGTTCTCTAAGCCGCGAGGTACTGCTGCCAGGCGGCCGGGATCGTCGGGCTCGCCACCTGGATGAACACGTGGGGGCTGGGCGTACGGGGCCGACGCAGCAGCCGCATGCCCGCTTGGCGCGGAGACGCATTCCCCTTGCGCCGGTTGCAGGGTGCGCAGGAGGCGACGATGTTCTCCCACGTCGATGAGCCGCCCTTGGAGCGCGGCACGACGTGATCAACAGTCAGGTTGGAGCGGGAGCCGCAGTACTGGCAGGTCCAGTCATCCCGCGCGAACACCGCGCGCCGGGTGATCTTACGGCGGTGCGTGTCCCGCGGAATGCGAACGTAGCTGACCAGGCGGATCACCACCGGACGGGCGATCGTGGTCGAAACTGAGTGCAGCTCCCACTCGGTCTGCTCCAGGATCTCCGCCTTGGCCTTGAGCAGCAGCACGACAGCACGGCGAACGGTGCAGACGTTGATCGGCTCATACGTCGCATTGAGCACGAGCACCCGGCCAACCGCTCGCCCGCGCCGCTGGTGCTCTGGTAGCGACGCGGACCATGCTGGCGCTGGTACTGAGGTGGCCATGGCTTTGGCGGCAGTGTAGCGAGGGGCCCCGCCCCGTTAACCCGCCTCAACGACCGGAAAAACCGGCTCGCAGATGACCTCGAACTCGCCCTAGACGGAGGGGAAGGACCCCAGGACACGCAGCGCCTGGACCTGCTCGCGGAGCCCGGCCAGCGCCTCCCGGATCCGCACCTCCGTGCTCCTTCCCTCCAGATCGACGAAGAACATGTACCGGCCGAGGCCCTGCTTGCGCGGGCGCGACTCGATCCGCGTCAGGTTGACCTCACGGGCGGCGAATTCAGACAGGCAGCGCACCAGCCAGCCCGGCGACTCCGCGCCGACGCCCCAGAAGACGATCGCGGTCTTCCACGAGCCCCCCTGCACCGCTAGCCCCAACTCGCCCAACGGCTCGGCGTTGCGTGCCAGCCACACGAATCGGGTCTCGTTGCCGGCGACGTCCTCGACGCCGGAGCGGAGCACGACGCCGCCGTAGAGCTCTGCGGCCAACCGGTTACCGAGGGCCGCCCAGGCCCCACCGTGATCTGCAACCAACCGCACTGCTTCGGCGGTGGAGCTGCCGGGCATGACGCGCGCCTGCGGCAGGTGCGCGCGGATGAACCGGGCACACTGAGCGTTGGCCTGCGGGTGGGAGACGACGACCTCGATCACCCCCAGCTGGAGCTCCTCGCGCGCGATCAGGCAATGGCGGATCGGATGCACGAGCTCCCCCACGATCTCGACGTCCTCGGTCTCGAAGGCGAGCGCGTCGAGTGTCGCGTTGACCGAGCCCTCGAGCGAGTTCTCGATCGGCACCAGCGCGAGCTCCACCAGCCCCTCCTGCACCGCCGCGACGGTGTCGTAGATGGTCGGGAAGGGCATCGACCCCAACCTCCGTCCGGCTGCCGCTCGGTCCAGCGCCTCCTGGGTGAAGGTGCCCGGGGGGCCGAAGTAGCCGACGCGCACTTGACTAGGAAACGTCGTGGGCAGGCCCCTGAAGGGCCAGGCGCACTGCCTCGTCCTCCTCGGGTGAGAGCTCCAGTTCCGAGCGTCCCTCGTGTACCCGCTTGGCATACAGGCGGGCGTGATCCCGGTGGTGGATCGAGGACAGCACGATCCCAGATTTGGTCGCATCGAGTAGGGCGATCGAGGTCGACTGGCGGCCAGACATCTCGCCATAGGCGTCGTAGCGGATCAGCGAGCGGAAGCTGACGGCCTGATCGAGCCGCTCCTCGGCCCGCGCCATGCGAGCATCGAGACGACCGGCCGCGTCCTGCACGTATTCCGACAGGTCCTGGAACTGCGATTGCAGCCCGGCGGCGTGGCCGACCAGATCCTGGCGCCCCTCACCGAGCACGGCGCGCTGATCGGCACGAACCCGGCGCAGCCTCAGGGCAAGCGTGACCGCGGTCATTAGCGCGACAAGCGCCACTGCCGCGGCCGCGATCGCGACGATCCCCACCGTGCTGGTCAGCTGATGCACGGCCCGAAGAATAAGCGGATCGCCAGCAGTCCTACTGGAACGTGACCGGGAAGGAGAGTGTGTTGTTGGCGGTGTTCTTCTCCCCGGGGACGGGCGCCACCGCGGCAGTGACGGTGTAGCTCCCGGCCGGTGGGGCGGAACTGAGCTGGACGGTGCAGGTGGTCGACTGGCCGGCGGTGGTCTGCGGGATCGTGGTCTGGCCACTGACGGCGGCACCGCTGATAGTCACCTTGCAGACGACATTGCGCTCGGTGTTCTGGCCGCCGTTGGTGAGGTTGAGCGTGAACGACGGGACCGGCGAGCGCGGAACCGTGTTGGTGGATCCGCTCTGCAGGGTGGTGCCCCCGACGCTGACCGAGTCAAGCGAGTGGCCGTGCAGCCCGGGGGCGGGCTTGCCGGACGGCGTCGCCGATTGCGCGCCGAGCTTTCCGGCGATGAACGCCGGCGTCAGCCATTGGATGTCAGGTAGGAACTGGCCGGGTTCGATCTGGACGCCGTTGGTGCCGCCGACGCCGATCCCGGCGGCATGGAGCGCGGCGGCGATCCGGGTGGTGGTGTAGCCCTTGTAGACCACGTCGGAGGCATAGAAGCGGGCCATGTCGGCGGCGATCGCGTTGATTGCGTCCTGGTTGGTAGAGGTCCCGAGCGCCTGCTGGATGTGCGTAGCGGTATCGGCAATCCCGTCGCGGCGCATCTGCAGCGTGAGGACAAAGTTCTGGTGGGCCTGGCGCATCTCATCGGGCACATCGAGGCCCTGGGCGTGACTGAGCTCACTGTTGGCGCTGACGCTGGTCTGGTTGATCTGGTTCTGAAGCGCGGTTGCGTTGGCGCTGCCGCCGC
This sequence comes from uncultured Solirubrobacterales bacterium, assembly GCA_963787535.1. Classification (GTDB taxonomy): domain Bacteria; phylum Actinomycetota; class Thermoleophilia; order Solirubrobacterales; family Solirubrobacteraceae; genus Palsa-465. Next base: position 525,802 of record CAWBDB010000004.1, on the reverse strand, counting down.
CGCCGGAGAGCTGGCCGAACAGCTGGGTGCCGGTCTGGTTTGACTGCTGGATCAACGAAGAGACGTTGTTGGCGTAGTCCTTGAGCGAGCCGTTGCGCGCGCTGATCTGGCAGCCGCGGATGCCGACCACGAGCAGGATCAACACGAGCAGGATCAATCCGACTGCGACCAGCCGGCGGATCTGGATTGCCTGATGATCGCTCGGAGGACGGCGCCCGCCTCCTCCTGGGCGACGTCTACGCGGCGCTGTTCGCGGCGCTGCCGGAGGCTCGTCCGCCTCGTCGAAGAACGACAACCTGTCTTGCTCCTTGCGGAATCTGGGAACCGCAGTATGACCGCCGGGGCGGTTGGACGTGCCCGCGCAACCCTCCATGCACGGCCGCTCTGGAGCGCCCGCAGCTGCCGGGTCGGCGTCGTCCGGAGTCCATGGCAGCAGTGCCTGCGCAGGGACGTGGGCCTACACGTTGAAAAGGTACGGCATGCGCGCGAGCCAGCTGCCGACAGCTCGCCGCGCTCGCCCGGCGGATGCTGCGCAAAGCCGCACGCGGGACACGGTCCCCGTCTCCACGGCGGCCACCAAAGGTACGCCGGACACGCCCACCATTCCCGCCGGGGTGACCGCCCGAACCCGTAGCTCCACTGCGCCGGCCGAGCTCATTCTCGGCCGCTACCGCCTGTACCGACGCCTCGGAGCCGGCGCCTTCGGCGTCGTCTGGACAGCTCACGACGAACGGCTGGACCGTGAGGTGGCGGTCAAGATCGTCCCGCGTGAGCGGATCGTCGGCGGCCGCTTCGAGCGCGAGGCGCGGGCGGCGGCCCGGCTGGCGCATCCCGGCATCGTCACCCTGTACGAGGCGGCGGTCGACGACGACGGGGCCTACCTGGTCTCAGAGCTGGTGCGCGGCGACACACTGCAGACCCTGCTGACCCAGGGGCGCCTGTCGGACCGAGACATCGTCGCGATCGCGATCTCGCTCTGCGACGCCCTCACCCACGCCCATGCTCACGGGGTGGTCCATCGTGACGTCAAGCCATCCAACGTGCTCGTGCCCGACCACCCGACCAGCCCCGCGCACCCGGCGAAGCTGACCGACTTCGGGGTGGCGCGGGTCCTCGGCGGAGACTCGCTGACCCGCACCGGCGATGTGGTCGGAACCGCCGCCTACATGGCTCCCGAGCAGGCCGAGGGCCGGGAGGCGCAGGCGCCCGCCGACCTCTACGCGCTGGCCCTGGTGGTCTACGAAGCCCTGACCGGGATCAACCCGGTTCGCACCAACACCGCAGTCACCCGTGGCCGCCGCCTGGGCACCTACCTGCCGGCGGTGCGCCGGCAGCGTCGGGACCTGCCGCGTGAGCTCGGCCGCGGCGTCGACCTTGCCCTCAGGCCGCGCCCGCGCGAGCGGGGGACCCTGTCGGAGTTGCGCCTCTCGCTGGCGGCCTCGCTGGACGTGGTCGATGACGCGCCCGGCGTTGTGGTGGGTGCCTGGTCCGGTGCGGCTGCCCCGCCGCTCGAGCCGGTTGCGGGCCGGGGGCCCGCCCGGCCGCTCCAGCCGATCTTCGGCCGCGGGCCTACGCCGCTGCTCGAGCCGGCTGCCGCCACGGGCCCTGCCCCGCCGCTCGAGCAGGCGCCGATCACGCATCCTCTCGATCGTCCCCCTCATCCGCGCTGGCCGGCGCGAGCGGCGAGCGCCGGCACCGCCGCGCTGGTGACGGGGTGGGTAGCTGGACATGCCCTCGGGTTCGCGTCGCCGGCACCGGCCGGGGCGGCGCTGCTCGCCGCGATGCTCGTGCTGGTGCTGCCGCGGGTCGGCTGGTTGGCGATGACTGCAGCGCTGGCGAGCGGGGCGGTGATCCAAGGGCGACCCGGCGCAGCGCTGGTGGTGGCACCGGCCCTGCTGGTGCCGGTCCTGCTGCTCCCCCGCAACGGCCATTTCTGGGGCCTATCGGTGCTCGCGCCGGCACTGGGCCTGCTCGCGCTCGCGGGGGCCTGGCCGGCGCTGGCGGGACTGGTCTCACGGGGTGCCTGGCGGCGGGCGGCCCTGGGGATCACCGGATGGGTGTGGCTGGGCTTGACCTCCCCGCTGGTCGGCCGCGACCTGTACGCGCGCCGCCCACCGGGACTTCCGCCGTCCGCGCTCTGGACCACATCGCCCTCGGTGGCGGTGCACGATGTGCTGGTCCCAATCGTGGGCTCGGGGATGCTGGCCGCGGCGCTCGCCTGGGGAGCCGCCGCCGCGGTGTTGCCGTGGCTGCTGCGCCACCGCTCGCTGGGCTGGGACTGCGCGTTGGTCGTGATATGGGCGGTGGTCACAGTCACCGTCACGCACGCGATGATCGCGGCCGATCACGGTTCTGGCGGCTCGATCAGCACCCCGAAGGCGATTCTCGGGGCGCTGGCCGGAGGCATCATTGCGGTGGCGCCGACGAGGATCGCAGCACGACGACGACGGGCTCACGCGCACGGTCCCTGACTTCAACTTCCGTAGCATGAGACGGCCCGGAAGGGCCCAGCTATGAGTGTCCTCAGAAGCCTCGAGAGCAAGATCGCCGGCCTCGTCGAAGGCACGTTCAGCCGTGCTTTCCGCACGGAGGTGCGCCCGGTCGAGATCGCGCGCAAGCTGGCGCGGGAGATGGAGGAGCACAAGTCGTTCTCGGTCAGCCGCACGTACGTCCCGAACGAGTACCGCGTCTTTCTCTCGCTCCGTGACCGTGAGCGCTTTGCCGCCTACGAGGAGGCGTTGGCGACCGAGCTTGGAGGTTATCTGCTCGAGCATGCCCGTCGGGAGCGGCTGGCGCTGCTTTCGCGTCCGGTGATCGAGTTCGAGACCGACGATCGGCTCGGTCTGGGGGAGTTCGGCATCCAGACACGGGTGGTCCAGCAGCCGTCCGAGCCCGACCATCCCCCTCCCGAGGCAGAGGAATCGGGCCGGACGATGATCTACAGCGCTGCCGGTCGCGTGGCCGAGCCGCTGGAGGAGCGCGCCCGGGCCCGGCAGCAAAGTGCGCTGCTGCTGATCGACGGACGGCGCCTGGTGGTCGGGCCGGCCGGGGTCACGATCGGGCGTAGTCGCCAGTGCGACGTCGTCCTCGACGACCCCAACGTGTCCCGCCAGCATGCGGAGATCCGCCCCCGCGGAGGCTCGTGGGTGCTGACCGACCTCGGCTCCACCAACGGGTCGAGCCTCAACGGCCGGCGGCTGGCGGGCCCCGAGGTGCTCAAGCCCGGGGACGAGCTCCAGGTCGGCACCTCGACGATCCAGTTCCAGGAGGACTAGGCGCCGATGCTCGAGCCGGTCTCGGTGGGGTTGAAGTTTGGGTTCCTGGCGGTGTTGTACCTGTTTCTGCTGTGGATTGTCCGCAGCGCCCTCAAGGATCTCCGGCGAGGCCCGGAACGAGCGCAGTTTGCCGTGCCCTCCAGCGCCACCGGCTCATACGCGGCTGCCGACGGGTTACTTGGGGCCGAGGAAGCTGAGTTCGACCCGCGGCTGCTGGTCGAGCGCGCGCCCGGGCATGAGCCCGGTAGTGCCTATGAGATACCCAACCGAGGCGCTACGCTTGGGCGCGCCGACGCGGAGATCCGCCTGGAGGATCCGTTCGCATCCTCCCGACACGCCCGCATCAGCCGCGAAGGGCAGGTGCTGGTGATCGAGGATCTCGGGTCCACCAACGGCACCTACCTCAACGAGGAACCGCTGAGCGGCCCGCAGCCGCTTCATCCGGGCGATCGGATCCGGATCGGCGACAGCGAGTTCACCTACCTGCAATGACCCTCTCAGGCTGATCATGCTCCGTGCCGCAGAGACGATCGTCAGGACCGACACCGGACGCCAACGCCGTGGCAACGAGGACAACTCGTTCGCTCGGGCGCCCGTGTTCGTGGTTGCCGACGGGATGGGTGGAGCCCAGGCCGGGGAGGTCGCCTCCCAGCTTGCGGTCGATGTGTTCAGGCAGGGGCTTCCCGAGGACGGCTCACCCGAGGAGCGCTTGGCGGTACGTGTGCGGGAGGCCAACCATCGCATCCATGAGCTCTCGCGGAGCGAGCACGAGCGCGCAGGCATGGGGACCACGCTGACGGCGGCGCTGCTCGACCAAACCCAGGTGGCGATCGCACACGTCGGCGACAGTCGCGCCTACCTGTTCCGCCAGGACACGCTGACCCGGCTGACCCGCGACCACTCGCTGGTCGGCGAACTGGTCGAGCAGGGCAAGCTCACCGAGGAGCAGGCAGAGGAGCACCCTCAGCGCTCGATCATCACCCGCGCCCTCGGACCTGAGCCGACGGTGAAGGTCGACACTTGGACCTACCCGGTTCGTCCCGGTGATGCGCTGCTGCTGTGCAGCGACGGCCTCACCTCGATGATCGGCGAAGAGCACATCGCCGCCGTACTCAGGAGCTCTGCCGACCTGGAGCAGGCAGCGGATCGGCTCATCGATGACGCCAACGAGGCCGGGGGCAGGGACAACATCACGGTCGTCCTGTTCCGCCTGGAGGAGGTTGGCGCTCGCAGCGATGGCGGCCAGCCGACAATGGTCGGAGCACTCCCGTCGACGGTGCCATCAACCGGGCCACAGGCGGCGGCCGCTGCGCGGCCGCCTGACACCACCGCCAGCCCCGCGCGGATCCGTCCCCGCGGCCCCGGTGCCTCGGACCGGACCCGTGACCCAGGGGGGCCATCCCGGCCCCGAGGGCGTCGCGGGCGTCGCTGGGCTAAGCCGATCGCGGCGCTGCTGGCGGTGCTGATCGTGCTGTTCCTGGTCCTCGCCGGGGGCTATCTCGCCACCCGCCAGCTGTACTTCATCGGCACCAACCCACAGGGGATCGTCGCCATCTACCGCGGGTTGCCGTATGAGCTTCCTGGCGGCATCCGTCTCTACGAAACCTTCTACGTCTCCGGCATGCCGGCCGCCGACGTCCCGGCCGATCGCCGCCAGTCGCTGCTCAACCACCACCTGCGCTCCCAGCAGGACGCCTCCAACCTGGTTCGAACGGTGGAGTTGGGACAGCTGGTCCGATGAGCGCCCGCAATCGAGAGCTGTTCGGTCTGATCCCGGCATCGCTGTTGGTCACCGCCGGGTTCGCGGGCGTGTTCATCCAGCGCTCCAATGTCCTCTCCAACGTGTCGCTGACCTACGGCGCGATCTTCCTGGCGCTGTGCGTTGCCGGCCACATCGTCATCCGGATGACGCTGCCCTATGCGGATCCCTACCTGTTTCCGCTGGTCACACTGCTGGCGAGCTTCGGGATCGTGATGGTTTACCGGATCGATCCAACGCTGGCGCGCCAGCAGGCCCAGTGGTTCGTGCTCGGGCTCGTGCTGTTCGCGGTCACGATCATCGTCTTCAGGGACTACCGCAAGCTCGAGCAGTATCGCTACGTGATCGTGTTCGGCTCGCTGGCGCTACTGGTGCTGCCGCGGCTGCCGGGAATCGGCTACCAGGCCAACGGCGCCTATCTCGGCGTCCGGATCCCCGGTCTGTTCGTATTCCAGCCCGCAGAGGTGGCCAAGATCGGGCTGGTCATCTTCCTGGCCAGCTACCTGCGGGACACTCGGCAGGTGATGGTGATGGGGGCGCGACGGATCCTCGGGGTGACGATCCCGCCGATCAAGCACTTCGGCCCGGTGCTGGTGATCTGGGGCATTGCCATGGTGATCATGTTCCTGCTGCACGACATCGGCTCTTCGCTGATGTTCTACGGCAGCCTGCTGGCCGTGCTCTACGTCGCCACCGACAGGCTGTCGTTCGTGGTCGTGGGCGCGCTGGCCTTCGCCGTCGGAGCGTGGTATGCCGGTGCCCACGTCGCGCACGTCCACGATCGCATCGAAGCCTGGCTGCACCCGCTCACGCCGGTGCTCTACAACAAGATCGGCGGCAGCTACCAGCTCGCCAACTCGCTGTTTGCCCAGGCCGCAGGAGGCTTCTTCGGTCAGGGGTTTGGCCAGGCGACGCTCACCATCCCCGGTAGCCACCCGACGGCCTACCTGCTGCCGGCTCCGCAGACGGACATGATCTATGCCGTCATCACCGGCGAGCTGGGGCTGTTCGGCGCTGTGGCGGTGCTGCTCACCTACCTGCTGTTCGTCGCCCGTGGGTTCAAGATCGCGGTGCTGGCGCGGGATTCGTTCTCGACGCTGTTGGCCGTCGGCCTCAGCTCGGTGTTCGCGCTGCAGGTGTTCGTGATCGTCGGGGGGGTGACCCGAGTCATTCCCCTGACCGGGGTGACGCTTCCGTTCATCTCCTATGGCGGCTCGTCGATCGTGGCCAACCTGGTGCTGCTGGCGCTGTTGCTGCTGATATCCGACCGGGCACGGAGACCGCCGCGATGAGGGCGCCAATCGTGCGGTTGTTCGCCGTGATCGCTCTGCTGTTCGCGCTGCTGATCGGCTGGACCAGTCGCTGGACAGTTTTCGAGGCCAAGTCGCTCAACGACAACCCGCTCAATAAGCGCACCCTGTTCGACGAGCTGCGGATCAAGCGCGGCAGGATCCTCGCCGCCGATGGGACGGTGCTGGCCCGGCCGGTAGCCGGCCCCGATGGAACCTGGACCCGTGCCTATCCGACCGGCAGCTTGTTCTCCCAGCCGGTCGGCTACTCGATCGCCCTGCTGGGCAGCGCGGCGGGAATCGAGCGCTCTCGCGGAGATGCGTTGCGTGGGCTGCAGACCGGGATCGGCTCGGTGCTCGGCCAGCTGAGCCCGCATCCAGTCGGGGACGACGTCTACACGACGTTGGATCCCACCGCCCAGCGCACCGCACTCCAGCAGCTGGGCGGGCAGGCCGGATCGGTGGTGGCGCTGGATCCCCGTACCGGGGCGATCAAGGTGATGATCTCGATTCCCGGCTACGACGACAACCATCCCTTCGCGCACGGATCCAGCGTCTCGACCTTCAACCGAGCCACCCAGGCCGGCTACCCGCCCGGCTCGACGTTCAAGATCGTGACCGCCACGGCCGCGATCGACAGTGGCCACTACTCGCCCAGCTCCGTCGTCGACGGCAGCTCACCGGTGACGATCTCGGGAGTGCCGCTCAACAACGACAACAACCAGAGCTTTGGATCGATCGACCTGACGACTGCGCTGACCTACTCGGTCAACACCGTCTGGGCCCAGGTCGCCGAGCACCTCGGCCGGGCGACCCTGACCGGGTACATGCAGCGGTTCGGCTTCTACTCCAAGCCGCCCTTGGACTATCCAGCCAGCGAGCTCAACGCCAGCCGGCCGTTCTCGTCCCACGGACGGCCGCTGCCGCCGAACAGCCCGAACGAGGACATCGGCCGGATCGCCATCGGCCAGGGGGGCCTGGAAGTGACGCCGCTGCAGATGGCGATGGTCGCTGCTGCCGTAGCCAACCGGGGCACGCTGATGGTGCCACGCCTGACCGACCGGATCGTCGACCCCGACGGACGCACGGTCCAGACCATCCGGCCGAGCGTGATGAGCCGGGTGATGAAGTCATCGACCGCTCAGGCGGTGGCCCAGATGATGAAGAAGGTCGTCGACGAGGGAACCGGGACCCCGGCTCAGCTCGGCGGTGGAGTCGAGTTCGCCGGCAAGACGGGAACTGCGTCCAAGGGGCTGCCGGGATCGAACCTGACCCAGCCCTGGTTCATCGGCTTCGCTCCGTTGCAGGATCCCAAGGTGGCGATCGCCGTCACCGTTGACGTCTCCCAAGGCGGCTTTGGCGGAACCGTGGCGGCACCGATCGCCAAGGCCGTGGTCCAGACGCTGCTATCTGGGGGAGGATGAGATGCCCGAGGTGGATGAAGGGACGGTGATCGACGGCCGCTACCAGGTCATCTCCCGGCTGGGCACCGGCGGGATGGCCGAGGTATTCCTGGCCCAGGACCAGCAGCTGGGACGCAAGGTCGCGCTGAAACTGCTGCACCGACGCTTCTCCGAGGATCCGGACTTCGTCGAGCGGTTTCGTCGCGAGGCGCAGTCCGCGGCGGGCCTCCAGCACCCCAACGTCGTCAGCATCTATGACCGTGGCGCCTACGACGGGACCTACTACATCGCCATGGAGTACCTTCCGGGACCGTCGCTCAAGCAGCTGATCCGCCAGGAGGCTCCGCTGGATCCGCTGCGGGCGATCGAGATCACGATCCAGATCCTCAAGGCCGCGCGCTTCGCCCACCGGCGGGGCGTGATCCATCGGGACCTCAAGCCCCACAACGTGATCGTCGACGACGGCGATCACGCCAAGGTCACCGACTTCGGGATCGCTCGCGCCGGGGCCTCCGACATGACCGAGACGGGATCGATCATGGGCACGGCTCAGTATCTGTCTCCCGAGCAGGCGCAGGGGCTCGCGGTCAGCCCGGCCTCCGACCTCTACTCGGTCGGTGTGATCCTCTACGAGTTGCTCACCGGAAGGCTGCCCTTCGATGCCGAGTCCGCGGTGACTATCGCCATCAAGCACGTCTCCGAGTCGCCGATCTCGCCGAGGCAGATCAATCCCAGCATCCCGCCTGAGCTGGAGCAGGTCGTGCTGTGGACGCTGAACAAGAACCCGGCCGACCGTCCGGCCGACGCCGACGCGCTGATCTCGGCGCTCGAGGCGGTCAAGGCGACGATTCTGGCTGGGGCCCCGAGCGAGCGCACGGAGAGCTTCGCCGCCCTGGCGGCGGCGGTGCCGGCCGGAGCAGGGGCCGTCGCCGCGGCGGCGCTGGATCCCGCCCCGGTAATTGACGAGCCCCCGCCCGCGGACGGTCGTGGGCCATTGCCGGAGCCGGATAGCGGCGGGAAGTGGATCTGGATCCTGCTCGTGCTGGTGCTGCTGGCCGGTGCCGGAGTGGCCGCCTACCTGCTGACGCGCCCGGCGGCAACCAGGGTCGTCCCGACGGTCGCAGGCGAGCAGGTGAGTGTCGCCCAGGCCCAGATCCAGAACGCAGGCTTTACCCCGAACCTGATTTCGCGACCCGCTCGCCAGCCCGCAGGCACGGTGATCCTCCAGGATCCGTTGGGGGGGAGCAAGGCCGCGCCCGGTTCGACTGTCTCGCTGACCGTCTCCCAGGGCCCCGGCAACACCAGCGTCCCCTCGGTCGCCGGTCTGGCCCAGCCACAGGCGGTCAGCACGCTCGCCCGCCAGCAGCTGAGGATCGCGCGGATCGAATCCGAGAGCTCAGGCGACGTACCCGCAGGCGAGGCCACCCGTACCGATCCTGCCGCCGGCGCCTCGGTGCCGGTTGGCTCTGCCGTGACCCTGTTCGTCTCCTCCGGAAGGGGCCAGACGATCGTGCCCGACGTCACCAATCAGCCCGAGGCCGCCGCTGCCGCCGCGCTCACACGCGCTGGCTTCAAGGTTTCCACCACCACCCAGGAGTCGACCTCGGTGCCGGCGGGCAACGTGATCAGCCAGGACCCGGCCGGCGGCTCGAGCGCCTCGCCGGGCTCGGGCGTCAATTTGGTGGTGGCCACGGCTCCGAAGGCTCCGACGACGGCCAAGGTGCCTTCAGTCACCGGGGACACCGTCGACGCCGCCACCGCCAGCCTCACCGGCGCCGGCTTCACGGTCAGCAAGCGCACTCAGCAGGTCACCCAGCAGAACCGCGACGGAATCGTGATCTCGCAGAACCCCCCCGCCAACGGCACCGCCAACAAGGGAAGCACGGTGACGATCGTGGTTGGCCGCTTCAAGGCCACGACGACGACGAACACGAGCACCACCCCCACGAGCACGACCACGACCACGTCGACCCACACCACGCACACGTGACGGCAGGCCTGCGCGTGGCTGTGCTCGGCGGCGGTCGATCCTCCGAGCACGAGGTCTCACTCGCCTCGGCGGTGTCGGTGGCGGCTGGGCTGCAGCAGGCCGGTCACGAGGTTCGACAGATCAGGATCGGTCGCGACGGGGTTTGGCGCGCAGACGGGATCGAGCTGCGGCTGGTTCCCGGCCGTGGACTGGAGGGCGCCGACGCGGTGTTCCCCGTCCTGCACGGACCCTTCGGCGAGGACGGTACGGTGCAGGGACTGCTCGAATGCCTGGGCGTGGCCTACGTCGGCGCCAACGTCCTGGCCTCGGCGGTGAGCATGAACAAGGTCATGTTCAAGGAGCTGATGGGCCGTGCCGGGATCCCGCAGGTCGACTACCGAGCTGTGCGGATCGAGGAGCATGGCGATGATCCGGGTGCGGCGCTGCGGGCATTGGCGCCCTTGGGATTCCCGGTGTTCGTCAAGCCGGCGCACCTGGGCTCCTCAGTCGGCATCGAGCGGGTTGACGGGTCCAAGGCGCTGGCGGGAGCGCTGGAGAGAGCGTTCACGCACGACCCGCTGGTGATCGTGGAGGCGGTGGCGAGCGGGCTCGAGGTCGAGTGCTCGGTGCTCGGTAACGCGCGGCCGATCGCCTCCGAGCCAGGGGAGATCCTGCTCGCGGGCGGCGAGTCAGGATGGTATGACTACGACGCCAAGTACACCCCGGGAGCGATGGAGCTGATCGTCCCGGCCCGCATCTCGGCCCATGCGCGAGAGCAGGTCCGTCAGCTGGCGGTGAGTACGTTTCTGCGCGTCGGGTGCTCGGGGCTGGCGCGCGTGGACTTCTTCGTAGACGGAGAGCAGGTTCTGGTCAACGAGCTCAACACGATCCCCGGGTTCACGCAGACGAGCGTGTTCGCGTCGCTGTTCAAGGCCGACGGGATCGCCTATGAGCACCTGCTGGACAGGCTCGTGCGCCTGGCGCTGGAGCGACACCAGGCCCGGGCCCGGTTCCGGTTCTGACCGCGGCTTCCGGACCCCCGGTCAGCGGAACAGCGTGACCTCGTTCAGCGCGACCTGGTCGTGGGAGCCGAGGGCTGTGACCCAGACCAGGTAGTAGCTGTAGCGGACGCCGCCGGTGCTCAGCGGGATCGTCTGGGTTCCCGCCACCGATGCCACTCCGCCGACGCGGTGCCAGCCGGCGTCGGGCCAGGTCATGGGCGGCGCGGTCGTCCGGGCGTAGATCGTCGTGCTCCAGCCGGGGGTCCTGGTCCTGACCTGGAGCACGCGCGCGGCAAAGCCCGGGCTGGCGTCCAGGTACAGTCCCGTACCCGCCTTGCTGAGATTGTCGTCGGTGTAGTGCTGGGTTGTCCACGCGGTGTTGGGATCGCTGTCGATGGCCAGACCGGGGTCGGGATGCTCGTTCTTCGGATCCCCCAGGGGATTGAAGCCATGCGCGCATGACGTGCACAGTCGGTCCTGGGTCGGCGCGCGGGCCGGCGCCGGCTGGGCCAGCTTGCCGGCGCTTCGGTGCGTGCGGGTCACCAGCCACACGGCGGCGCCGATGCCCAGCGCCAGGACCACTACCGTGGCGATCACGACGCGTGCACGGTGGCGGATCCCGAACGGGACACGGTTCTGCGTGCCTGAGGGCAGTGTCCGCAGCACCGTGGTGACCTCGCCGGTGGCGCTCCCCGCCCGTGCGGTCTCGATCGCCAGCACGTCCTCCAGATCGGCGATCAGCTCGGCGTCGTCGGCGTAGCGATCCTCCTGGTGCTTGGCGGTGGCGGTGTCGATCACCGAAGCCAGCGCAGCTGAAACCTCGTGACGCTTGACCTGCACGTCGGGAAGCTGCTCACGCACGTGCTTCATCGCCACCGCCACCTGGCTCTCGCCCCGGAATGGCACCTCCCCGGTCAGCATCTCGTAGAGGACGATGCCCAGCGAGTACAGGTCCGACTGCCCGGTCACGGGCTGCCCCAGAGCCTGCTCGGGCGAGACGTAGTCGGTGGTGCCGAGGACGCGCCCATCCACGGTCAGCCCCTCCTCGTCGAGTGTGCGGGCGATCCCGAAGTCGGTGACCTTGGCCGAACCCTCCTCGTCGACGAGCACGTTCTGGGGCTTGACGTCACGGTGGACGATGTGGCGGGCATGGGCGACTCCGAGGGCACGGGCGATTTCGATCGCGTAGGCCACGGCCTCGCTGATGGGCAGGCGCCCCAGCCGGCGGATCCTCTCCTTGAGCGTCTCTCCCTCGACGTACTCGAACACGATGTAGGGACGGCCCTCGTCTTCGCTGGCGTCGATCACGCCCACGATGTGCGGGTGTGAGAGCTGCGCCACGGCGCGGGCCTCGCGACGGAACCGCTCGAGCTGGTCGGAATCGGTGGCGACCTCGCGGTTCATCAGCTTGATCGCCACCCGGCGCTCGAGCGTTTCGTCGAGGGCGCGGTAGACCGTCGACATACCGCCCGCGCCGATTCGCGCCTCCAGCCGGTAGCGGCCGCTGAGCGTCGTGCCGAGGATCGTGTTCATCCGTTTGACCTCTATTTTGCGCTACTTGCCAGTCATCCTGGTTCGCAGGCACGATCTGGGTCGCCTAGCGCTGCTCGGGGCCGGGGCGCTCGCCGTTCGCCTGCTCTACATCCTGGTCATCGCCCGTGCTCCGGTGGGCGTCGGCGGCGACGCCGGCTACTACCACAGCGCCGCCAACCTGATCGCCGAGGGACGCTTTCTGTACCGTGGCATCCTCGGCCACGCCCACGTGACCGCGGAGCATCCGCCCCTGTTCCCACTGGTGCTGGCGGTGGTCTCACGCGTGGGCGAGGGGTCGCTGCTGGCCCATCGGGTGATCGGGTGCGTGATCGGCAGCCTGGCCGTGGTGCTGATCTCGCTGCTGGCGCGGAGGGTGGCGGGGGAGCGGGCCGGCTGGACCGCCGGTGCTCTGGCGATGCTCTACCCGCCGCTGGTCACCGCCGACGGACTGGTGATGAGCGAGCCGCTGTTCGTGCTCACGGTGGTTGCGTCACTGCTGGTGGCGATCGAGCTGCGGGAGCGACCCAGTCTGGGGAATTCGCTGCTGCTGGGCGTGACCGTCGGCTTGGCCACACTGACTCGCGGCGAGGGTCTGTTGCTGGTGGCGCTGCTCGGGTGGCCTGCCGCCGCGGCCGGCGGCCGTGCCGGCCGCAGCCGCAACGTGGCCGCTGTCACCGTGGCGGCCGCGGTCCTCCTCGCGCCGTGGGTGGCCCGCAACCTGGTGGTGTTCGATCGCCCGATCCTGGCCACCGACGCCAACACCCTGATCGCCGGCGCCAACTGTCCCGACACCTACTACGGCCACGACATCGGCTGGTGGAGCCCGCGCTGCCTGGCCGATGCCCGCACTCGCCGGCAGCTGCTGGAGGGGGATGCCTCGACCGGCGCGGCGTGGCGCTATGCCCGCGACCACCTGGGCCGCCTAGCGCTGGTCGCCACAGTGCGCGTTCTGCGCACCTTCGATCTGTTCCAGCCGCTGCGGCAGGGAAACCACGAACTGCGGCGCCGGTGGGTCGACATTGCCGGCCTGGTGTTCTTCTATCCTGTGCTCGCCTTGGCGGCGCTGGGGCTGGCCCGCATCCCCCGCTTCCGCATGGAGCTGCTGGCGCCGGTGGCCATGGTGGTGATCGTCAGCGCGTTGGGATGGGGAATCGGCCGCTTCCGGGTGGCGGCGGACGTGTCGCTGCTGGTGCTGGCGGTGGCAGCGCTCGCCGGCGTCTCACGGCAGCCCCTAGCGCGACGATCTGCCCGTCACCATGGAGATTCGTGGTCACCTTGACAACAGATCTCCATCGCCTTCGCCGTTCGCTGCCGGGCGGATGCCTCGGCCAAGCGGCGCGTGCATCGGCGAACATGCTGGGGTGACTGCCACCGACAGCGAGCGGGAGCTCTCCCCGAGCGGCGCTTCGGGACTCGGGCCGGAGCGGGTCCGCTTGATCCGCTTGATCCGCTTGATCGCGTTCGTGGTCGGCTCGGCGAGCCTTGGGGCGGAGATTGCCGCGGCGCGGCTGTTGGCGCCGTACTTCGGCGCCTCGACGATCATCTGGGCCAACACGATCGCCACGGTGCTGGTGGCCCTCTCCGCCGGCTACGCGCTGGGCGGCCGGCTGGCCGATCGGTGGCCGCATCTGCACGGCCTGTGCGCGGTGGTGCTGATCGCCGGGCTGCTGTTGGCGGTGGTGCCCTTCGTGGCCGACCCGTTCCTACGCCTTTCGGTCAGTGCGCTCGGGGGGCTGTCGGTGGGTGGCTTCCTCGGGTCGCTGGCCGCGGTGCTGGTGCTCGTGGCTGTGCCGGTGATGCTGCTGGGTACTGTGGCTCCCTATGCCAACCGCCTGACGCTGGGGCGGGTCGACGAGGCGGGCACGGTGACCGGTCGGTTGTACGCTATCTCTACCGCGGGGTCGCTGGTGGGGACGTTTGCCGCCGCGCTGTTGCTGATCCCGGTGATCGGGACCCACCGGACCTTCCTGGTCTTCGCGCTCGCGCTGAGCCTGGTCGCTGTTGCGGGGCTGCGCCGAGGGCGCTACCTGCTGGGCCCGCTGATCGTCGCGGCGCTGCTGGCGGTGCCGAGCCCTTCGATCGGCGCCGGCGTTGCCGGAGCCCGCGTCATCTTCTCAGCCGAGACGCCCTACCAGTATGCCCGTGTATTGCAGTTCCCCACCGGCGAGCGCTGGCTCCAGCTCAACGAAGGAGTGGCTATCCACTCTGACTATCGTCCCTGGAGCTACCTGACCGGCGGTTACTGGGACGACTTCCTGGTCTTGCCGTTCTCGGTCGTCCGCGGCGCTCCGAGGCGGATCGCGATCCTCGGCAATGCCGCGGGCACGGTCGCCCGCGCCTATGGCCACTACTTTCCCCAGGTGCGGGTGGATGCGGTCGAGCTTGACGGGGAGCTGACCAGGATCGGCCGACGATTCTTCGATCTGCGGGGCCAGAAGCTGCACCTGTACACGGCGGATGCACGCCCGTGGCTGGCCGCGGATCAATCTCGCTACGACGCAATCCTCCTCGACGCCTACCGGCAGCCCTACATCCCGTTCTACCTGCTCACACGCCAGTTCTTCGTCCTCGTGCGCGCTCATCTGCTCCCCGGCGGCGCGGTGATCGTCAACGTTGGCCACATCCCTGGCTCCGATGCGCTGGAGAAGGTCGTGGCCGGCACGCTGCGGGCGATCTTCCCGGTGGTGATGCGGGATCCGGTCAGCTCCACCAACGTTCTGGTGCTGGCCAGTACGCAGCCGCTGACCCGGGCACGGATGCTGTCGGCGGCGCGCGCCGGCGAGCTCCCTCCGGAGCTGCTGTCCCTCGCCGACGAGGTGGCGGCACGCCTCCAGCCGGCGCTGCACGGCGGCGAGATCTACACCGATGACCGAGCGCCGGTGGAGTGGCTGACCGACTTCTCGATCGTCGGGTATGCCACCGGCCGGCACCCGTACGGGGGCCCTTGAAAGTCGCCGCTCCTGGGCGCCGCTGCCGGTGGAAGTGGTGTGATCAGGATGCGGTTCGCGATCAGCCGATTGGCTTCAGTCCGTCGGCGCCCCCGGCCAGCCCCGCCGCCGGCAGGCTGACTCGCCCGGCGTCTGCGCTCACGCTCCCGACCGTTGCCGTTCCGGGATGATGGGCACCTAGCAGCCCCACTGCCCGTTCGGCGTGCTCGGCGGCCACGATTGCGCAGAATCCGCAGCCCATGTTGAACACCTCCCACATCTCCGCCGGCGCCACCTTCCCGCACTCGGCGATCAGCGGGAAGATCGTCGGAACCGGCAGCGGCCGGTCGATCTCGTAGCCGACTCCCTCACCGAGGCGCAGCAGGTTCAACACGCCGCCGCCGGTGATGTGGGCCAGGCCATGGAGGGGGATCTCGCTGGCCAGCAGCTCCAGCACCGCACGTACATAGATCACGGTGGGCTCCAGCAGCGCTGCACCGATGCTCGCCCCGCCGAGCTCGGGCGGTCGCAGGTCGAGAGTCAGACCGCCGCCTTCCAACAGTGCTCGCCGGGCCAGGGTCAGGCCGTTGGCGTGAACCCCGGAAGCCGGCAGCCCGATCAGCGCATCGCCGGGACGGATCGCCGAGCCATCGAGGATCCGGTCCAGCGGCACGGTGCCGAAGGACGAGCCGACCAAGTCGAAGCCGTGTGGCGAGGGGTGGCCGCGGATCACCTCCGGCAGCTGGCAGACCTCGCCGCCGGGGATCTCGATGCCGGCCAGCTCGGCACCGGCTTTCAGTCCCACGGCCAGCTCGCGCAGCTGACCGGGGTCGGCCCGCTCGACTGCGACGTAGTCGAGCATCGCCAACGGTCGCGCGCCCACGCAGATCAGGTCGTTGACGTTCATGGCGATGCAGTCGATCCCGATCGTGTCGAACCGCCCCAGTTGCTCGGCGACGATCACCTTGGAGCCGACGCTGTCGGTGGCCAGAGCGATGCCCAGTTCCGGTGTGACCGCAAGCACACTGGCGTAGTGGCCGGGCAGCGGCAAAGCCAACCGGGAGCGGCCGGGATCGATCGCGCTCAACACCGCCACCAGGGCGTGCACGCCGCTATCAGCGCCGGCGGTGTCGACTCCGGCTGCTGCGTAGGCGCCGCTCACGCCTGCATTTTCCCTCATCGCTCGGACCCCGACCGCAGCCGCGCCAGCACCAGCGCGGCCAGCGTGATCCGGTAGAGCGCGTAGGGAGCCAGCGAACGGTCCCGTTCCACCTGGGTGATCAGCCACGTCGACCCGAGCGTGGAGACAAATGAGGCCGATGCGCCGACCAGCAGCGGAGCTGCGGTTCCTGCCGCCAACCCGCGCCGCTGCAAACGCACCATCTTCAGTGCCGAGGCGCCGGCGATCACCGGCAGCGCTGCATGACGGGAGAGGATGTTGGCGTCGGCGCGCGTGAAGCCGCGCAGGCGGGCGACGGCCAGCGTGGCCCCGTTGCGGGAGACACCGGGCACCAGCGCACACGCCTGAGCCACTCCGAGCGCGAGCGCGTCGAGCGCGCCCGCGTCCTGATGTGCACGCAGCTGTGGCCGGCGATCGGCCAGTGCCATCACCACCGAGCCCGCGATCAAGCCGCCGGCAGTGGTACCGGGGGTGCCCAGCCGCGACTCGATCGTTCGCTCCAGGCGTAGGCCGGCGAGCGCCGGAGGGGCGAACGACAAGGCGATCAGCGACAGGCGGCGAGCGCTCAGCTCAGCCAGCGCATCGCCAACCTCCCGGCGCAGCGTGATCAGCAGCGCCGCGGCGGTGCCCGCGTGCAGCGCCACCTCAAAGGACTTGCGCAGCTCGTCGTCCAGCGCCTGGTAGCGCCAGCGCAGCAGCCACGGGATCAGCGCCACGTGTCCTGAGGAGGAGATCGGCAGTAGCTCCGCGGGGCCGTGGAGGGCGCCGAGGGCGATCGCCTGGGCCAGCGGAAGGTCGGGCGACCGCGAGCTATTCGGACACGACATCGACGGCCGGTTCATCCGGCCCGCGCATGCGCCTGAAGACGAACCACACGATCACCGCGATCAGCAGCGCCAGCGCGGCGTAGTCGACGTACTCCAGGTTGTGGCGCCAGTGCACCCAGTTGCTGCCCACGGCGCGGCCGAGGATCCCCAGCCCGCCGATCCACAGGACCGAACCGAGCGCGGCGAAAGCGATCAACCGCGCGAACGGCATCTCCGCCACGCCAGCGGCGTACGGGAACACCAACCGGATCAGCGGAATCAGCCGGGAGACGAAGATCACCGGCGGCCCGTGACGCTCGAACCAGCGGTGGGCGAGCTCCAGCCGCCTCGGGGAAACGTGCAGCTTGCTGCCGTGGCGCTCGAGCAGCTCCGCTCGGCCGAAGCGGCCGATGGCGTAGGCGATCGACGCGCCGAGGATGTCGCCGAGCACGCCGAAGACGATGATGCCCACAAGGGTCAAGTGACCCTGGTAGACGTTGAAGCCGGCAAACAGCATCGTCGCCTCGGTACCGGGGAGCGCGATCACCCCCGAGCTCAGGATCAGGAGCGTTACCCCGGCCAGGCCGAGGTCGCGGATCACGTGCGTGGCCAGAGTGACCAGCGAATCGGTGACGGAGGCGGCTATGAGCAAGCGGCAAGCGTAGCGCGGGTAGGGTTGGGCGCCGATGACCGTCCCACTGTTCGACACGGCCACGGCGCTGGCGCCCCTACGCGGCGAGATCGATCAGGCGATCGCCCGGGTGCTGGACGGCGGCCGGTTCATCCTCGGGCCGGAGGTGGAGGCGTTTGAGCGGGAGCTCGGCGCCTACCTCGGGGTGCGCCACGTGATCGGCGTAGCCAACGGCACCGACGCGATCACCATCGCCCTGCGCGCGCTGGGGGTCAGGCCCGGGGATGACGTGGTCGTCCCGTCGTTCACCTTCTACGCCAGTGCCGAGGCGGTGGTTGGTGCCGGCGCCAGCCCCGTCTTCTGCGACATCGACCCCGGCACTCGCAACGTCACCGTCGAGACCGTCCGGGCCGCGCTCACGCCCTCGACGAGAGCGATCGTCGTCGTCGATCTATTCGGATGTCCGGCCCCGACGCCCGAGATCCGCTCGCTAGGGGTGCCGGTGCTGGAGGACGCCGCTCAGGCGATCGGCGCCAGTCTCAACGGCCGCCGCGTCGGGGCCCTCGGCGACGCCGCGACGTTCTCGTTCTACCCCTCCAAGAACCTCGGCTGCTTCGGCGACGGCGGAGCGATCGCCACCGACGACGACAACACCGCCGCGCTCGTCCGTGCGCTTCGCTTCCACGGCTCCAGGGACAAGGTCACCTTCGACTACGCCGGCTACAACTCCCGTCTAGACGAGCTGCAGGCGGCGATCCTGCGGGTGCTGCTGTCTCGGCTGGACGGCTGGATCGAGGGCCGGCGGAAGGCGGCGGGGGCCTACGAACAGGCGGGGGTGGGTGCTTACGTCGGCCTGCCGGTGGTGCCGGCAGGGGCCGAGCCGGCCTGGCACCTGTACGTCGTCACCCATCAGGCGGCGGATGCGCTGCTGGCGGGGCTGAACGGCGCCGGGATAGGGGCGCGGGGCTACTACCGCCGTCCCCTGCACCGCCAACCGGCGATGGCCCCCTACTCGGACCTCGGGCCGCCGCTGCCCGCAACCGAGGAGCTGGCCCGGACCCACTTGGCGCTGCCGATGAGCCCGGTGCTGAGCGCCGAGCAGGCGCACGAGGTTCTCGCGGCGATCGCGTCCGCGGCGACGTGAACGTCTGGGTAGATCTCACCAACTCACCGCACGTCCTGGTGATGCGTCCGGTGATTGCGTCGCTGCGGGCACGCGGTCACAGGGTCGAGGTCACCGCCCGGGACTTCGCCCAGACGCTCGAGCTGTGCCGGCGCTTTCAGATCGAGCACACCGAGGTCGGACGCCATCGCGGCAGCGGCCTGGTGGCCAAGGGATGGGGGCTGACCGCGCGTTCGTCGGCGCTGGTCCGGTGGGCGCGCCCCCGGCGCTTTGACCTCGCTCTTGGGCACGGCTCTAACGACATCACCGTCGCCGCCGCGCTGCTACGGATCCCGTGCGCGACGACGTTCGACTACGAGTGGGCGACGGTTCAGCACAACTTCAACTGCCGTTTGGCCCAAGCGGTGGTGGTTCCGGACGCGATTCCGCCCGAGCGCTTGTACCGCTGTGGGGCGCGCGGGAAGCTCCACCCCTACGCGGGCCTCAAGGAGGAGTACTACCTGGCTGACTTCGAGCCCGATCAGGCGGTGCTCTCGCAGCTCGAGCTCGACCCAGGACAGCCAATCGGGGTGATCCGCACGCCGCCGGCGGTATCGCTCTACCACCGGTTCGAGAACGATCTGTTCGCTGCGGTGCTGGAGCGGCTGCGCGGGGCCCAGACGGTGGTGCTGCCACGTACGCCAGAGCAGCGCGCGGAGCTGACCCGAGCTGGTGGCTTCATCGTCCCCGAGCACGCCATCGACGCCCAGTCGCTGATCGCCTACGCCGACCTGGTGGTCTCGGCCGGTGGCACGATGAACCGGGAGGCGGCTGCGCTGGGGACCCCGGTGTTCACCGTGTTCGAGGGACGGATCGGCGCAGTCGACGAGCGCTTGCTCACGCAGGGGCGCCTGCGGCGCCTGCAGTCGCCAAGCGAGGTCAGGCTGGTCAAGCGGATGCCAGCGGACACGCCCGCGCCGGTGCGGGTCAGGCGTGATCCGGAGGTGCTTGTAGAGCTGCTGCTCGAGGCGCTGCTCGCACGCTGACAGGTTCCTCAGGGTGCAATTGGTGTGGCATCGACTTCGGATGCTCCCCGGCCCAAGGCCATCATCGCCGCTTGGGCCGGTGCCACCACTAGAATCGCCCCCGCATGCGCCGGCGGATCACATCCGCGGCCCTCCCCGTCCATCGCCACTCGTTGCCCCAGCTGCTCGTGGACGGGATTCTGGTCGCCCTCGCCTACTTCCTCGCCTACCGGCTGAGGTTCGACTTCCACGTTCCGAAGAGATACGAGCAGCTGTTCGAGGTCACGATTCCGTGGATCATGCCGGCGACCTTGGCGGTGCTGGCGGCCTTCGGCCTCTACCAGCGGCTATGGACCTACGTGAGCCAGCGTGACTACGAGGCGGTGGTCAAGGGAGCGCTGGTGGCCACGCTCGTGATCGTCGGGGCGATCGCGCTGCTGCACCCGGTTCAGACCGGCACTCAGCTCGTCTTCAGACACAACACCTTCAGAGTTGAGTCCACCGCCGTGACCTTGCCGGCGAGCGTGATCGCGCTGTTCCTGCTGCTCACGCTGGCGCTGCTCATCGGCGTCCGGTTCCTCGTGCACCTGGTGGTCGAGGGTCGGGTGACCAGCAGCTTCCGGGCGGGCAAGGGCGCGCGCGACGTGCTCGTCATCGGCGGTGGCGACGGTGGTCGGCTGGTCGTCCGGGAGCTGATCCGCAACCGGCAGCTCGGCCTTCGACCGGTTGGCTTCGTCGACGACGACCCCCGCAAGCAGGGCATCAAGGACGAGCATGGGCTGAAGGTGCTGGGAACGACGGCGTCGGAGGATCTGGCGCGGATCCTTGACGAGGTCGAGCCCGACGAAGTGGTGATCGCAATTCCCTCGGCTCCAGGCACGCTGCGCGGCAGAGTGGTCACCGCGTGCCGGGCGCGAGGGATTCCCGTTCGCACCACTCCGACGGTGTTCGAGCTGCTTGCCGACGGATCCGGTCAGCTGAGGGTGACCCACCAGCTGCGCGAGGTCAGGGTTGAGGACATCCTCGGCCGAGAGCCGGTGCGAATGGAGCTCGAGCGGGTTGGGGCCTACCTGGCGGGGCAGGTGGTTGTCGTCACCGGAGCCGGCGGCTCGATCGGAAGCGAGCTGTGCCGCCAGATCGCGCGTGTCGGCCCGAGACGCCTGGTGCTGGTCGACCATGCCGAGGACAACCTGTTCGAGATCCTGCGCGAGCTCGAGGAGGACCGGCACGTGCGCACGGCGGTGCCGGTGCTGGCTGACTGCAAGGAGGAGGAGCGGATGCGGGAGGTGCTCACCGAGCATCGGCCTGCGGTTGTGTTCCACGCTGCCGCCTACAAGCACGTGACGATGATGGAGCTCAACCCGGTGGAGGCCGTCCGCAACAACGCTTTGGCTACGCGACTGGTCGCACGGATCGCCGGAGAGACGGGGGTGGGCACGTTCGTGCTCGTCTCCACCGACAAGGCGGTCAAGCCGGCTACGGTGATGGGTGCCTCCAAGGCGCTGGCCGAGTGGACAGTGGAAGCCGCCGCGGCCCGCCATCCGCGGACGCGCTACGCCACCGTGCGCTTTGGCAACGTGCTCGCCTCCTCGGGCTCGGTGGTACCGATCTTCCGCCGCCAGATCAGAGCCGGAGGTCCGGTCACGGTCACCGATCCGCGCATGACGCGGTACTTCATGACCATCCCCGAGGCGGTGCAGCTGATCATCCGCGCCGGCTCGCTCAGTGACCCGGATGGCGACCCCCGGAGCGGCGGGGTGTTCGTGCTGGAGATGGGCGACCCGGTGAAGATCATCGATCTCGCCCACACGATGATCACCCTGTCGGGACTGGAGCCCGAGCGGGACATCGCCATCGAGATCACCGGAGCGCGTCCCGGGGAGAAGTTCCACGAGGATCTGTTCAATCCCTACGAGCGGCCACAGCCGACTCCGGCGCAGAAGATCCTCCGCGCCGAGCGGGAGCCGCTCGACCCCGCCTGGGTTGAGGAAACGTTCTCCCAGATCAACCTCCTGGTGCTGGAGGGAGACGCCGCCGGCCTGGCCGACCACGTCTCCCGGCTCGCCGGCCTGCGGGGCGTGCCGGCCGGCCAATCAGGCGCCCGGATCGCCACGTAGACTGCGACGGCAGAGATGGGTCCCATACCCTTCGCCTTCTCGGTTCATCACTTCATCAGCTCGGTGGGTGCGGACGCCGGCTTTGCCTCGATCATCGGCTTGGCCATCCTCGTGCTGCTCTACTTCGCGCAGGCGCGAGAGACGTCGTCGCTGCGCGAGCAGCTGGCGGAGGCTGCGCAGCGGATGCAGCAGATCGAGGCGCGCCAGGCACAGCTGTCGCGGGCCGGGGCGGCGCCGGCTCCCCCAGCGCCTTCGTCGACCCAGCCCGCCTCGGCTCGCCCAGCGCCTTCGTCGACCCAGCCCACCTCGGCGCCCCCGCAGGCTCCCCAGCGCCAGCCGGCCCCCGGGGTTCAGCCACCCCTCCCGACACCGCAATCGGCTCCGCTCGCGGCCCGGGGACCGGCAGCGGCGGTGGCACGGTCCCGATCGGCGGCCGGGCCCGAATCGGCTCCGACTCCAGCTTCGACGAGCGCCACCGCCTCCGGTGCCACCGCGGTTGCCGACCGTTCCGGGGCCCCGGCGGGGGTCGGTGCTCCTCCGCTGAGCGACGCGACGCGGCTGATCCCTGCGGTGCAGAGCGCGCAGGCTGCGGCGAAGGTTGCGCCTGAGCGCCCAAGCGGTCCAGCCGCGGCGGTCACCCCGCCGCCGGTGAGTGCGGCCGCCGGCGGCAATGGCATCGCGGCAGCGGCCTCCGCGCGTCAGGCTGCCGATCCGCCGTCAAGGATCCAGGTCAGCCCCGGGGCGAGTGGTGGGGGGGCGCGCCGCTCCGCCCCAATCTCCCGAGAGCCCGCTCCCGATGCCCGCTCTCGTCGCAGCCGCCAGATCCTGACGGCGGCGATAGCCCTCCTGGTGGTCGGAGCCGCGGTCGTCGTCCTGTTGGTGGCCACCTCCAGTGGGAGCAACAGCACCGCCACCAGCAGCAGCGCCGGCGCCGGCAATGCACCTGGTGCCCGTCAGCATCCGCGTACCGGCGCGCTCGCTTCCGAGGCCGTCACCGTCGCAGTGCTCAACGGGACGGCCACCGCAGGCCTCGCGCACCGGGTGGCGTTGAAGCTGACCGGCACCGGGTTCAAGCATGGAACCGTCGCCACCGCCACTGATCAGACCCGTACCGCCACGGTGGTGGCCTACGCGCCCGGTCACCGGCAGGACGCGATCGCGGTGGCGTCGAGGCTCAAGCTCGGTTTGGCGTCGGTGGCGCCAGTGGATCAAAGTACTCAGGCGGTGGCGTGTCCCCCACCGGCAGCGTGCAGCGCCACAGTCATCGTCACGGTCGGCTCTGACCTCGCGAACATCCAGTAGTGGTCAGCCGTCCAATGGTGGACCTGCTCGACCTCCCCGATCGGAGCGCCAAACCCCGTCAGCAAGGCGTCACCCACGTGCTCGACAAGGGCCTTTCTACCCTCGACGTCGACTCCTTGATCGAGGTCGCCGGGAGCGCCATCGACATTGTCAAGCTCGGCTGGGGAACGGCACTGGCGACGGGCAACCTGGTTCGCAAGCTCGACCGCTACCGGGAGCACGGCATACCGGTAGTACTGGGGGGAACGCTGACCGAGCTGGCCATCTCCCAGAACCGGCTCGATCGCCTGATCGAATGGGTGCACGAGCTCGGCCTGCGGCACTTCGAGATTTCCGACGGCACGATCACCCTGGAGCGTGAGCGAAAGCTCGAGCTGATCGAAGCGCTTTCGCACGAGTTCACAATCCTCTCCGAGGTCGGCTCCAAGGACGACACGGGCGCGATCACGCCCCCCTATCGCTGGGTCGAGCAGATGCGCGAGGAGCTCACCGCGGGAGCTTGGAAGGTCATCGCCGAGGGTCGGGAAGCCGGTACCGCCGGGATCTTCCGGCCCACTGGTGAGGTTCGTGAGGGGTTGATCGACGAGATCGTGCACGAAATCGATGCCACCAAGATCATGTTCGATGCCCCTCGCAAGCATCAACAGGTCTGGTTTGTGCGCCGCTTCGGCGCCGAGGTCAACCTGGGCAACATCGCCGCCGGCGATGTGCTCTCGCTGGAGACCCTCCGCCTTGGGCTGCGCTCAGACACGATGGGCATGCCCAGGCGTGGCTGAGGGCGGTCCCGCCACCGGAAATGTCCTGCTCGTTCGTCACGGCCAGACCGATGACAACCGCCCGCCGATCCGCGTGCAGGGCTTCACCGACACCCCGCTCAACGAAACCGGGCGTCGTCAGGCAGCACAGACGGCCGAGCGGATCGCGCGGTGGCCCGTGGTCGGCTCGCTGTGGTCCTCCGATCTCTCGCGGGCCAGGGAGACGGCAGAGATTCTGGGCGCAGCAATCGGACTGATCCCCCGTCTCGACCCGCGCCTGCGTGAGGCCAGCCGCGGTCGCTGGGAGGGAAGGCGGTTCGTCGATATCGAGCGTCAGGAGCCAGAGCTGTACGCGGCCTGGCGACGGGCGGGAGCGTCGTTTCGGTTTCCCGGCGGCGAATCGCTGCAGGAGCAGCAGCAGCGCGTTCAGGCGGCGGTGCAGGAGATCCGCTGCCACGGCCGGCTGCCGGCGCTGGTTGTCTGCCACGGCGGGTCGATCCGGGTGATGCTGGCCGCTCGTGATCCGCGCGGACTCGACGCGTTTCACGAGTTTGAGATTCCCAACCTTGCCGTGGTGCCGATTTGAGTCGGCTGGCGCTGACCGCGTTCACCGCACTGGCGGTGGCCACGGTGGCGGCATTCTTCGTCACCCAGCACTTGAAGGTCACCACGCCGCTGATCGCCGGCCTTGGGCGGCCGAATCCCGAGACCATCTCTCCCGCCGGGACGGGGTGCGGCGGGGCGCGCCGGCTGTCCAGGTTCTCCTTCTACCTGCTCCATCGAAGTGACCAGGTTGCTGTCTACGTGGTCGACTCCGGGGGGACGATCGTCCGCACGCTTGCCTCCAACCGTCACATGCGACGACGGGTGCGATATCCGGACGGCAGCTTTCTCTGGGACGGCAGGAGGGACGACGGCCGGATCGCCTCCGACGGCGACTACCACTTCCGCATCGCGCTGCTCGGGCAGGGCCGGACCGTGGAGGCGCCGCTTCCGGTCATCGTCCAGTCCACGCCGCCACGGCCGGTGGTGACCGACGTCACCCCGGCGCTGGTTCCGGCTGGCGGCGGCAGCTCGGTGAGCATCCGCATTCGCGGCAACGAGCGCTACCGGAGCTTGGTCCGCCTGTATCGAACCGACCTTCCCGACGGTCCGCGGTTGGTCAAGAGCTTCCGCACCCGAGGGAACGGGTCGACGGCGACGTGGGACGGGAAGATCGCGCAGCGGCCGGCGCCGGCCGGCATCTATCTGGTCGGTCTCGAGGTCACCGACAAGGCCTGCAATACCGGCCGCTTTCCCGCTTCGCTTCCACCACAACGTGGATCTACCCCACACGCCGGCGTGACCGTGCGCTACCTGGCGGTGCAGCCACCACTGGCCCCGGTGCCCGCCGGAAGCGATGCCGACGTGCTCGTCGACTCCCGCCGTCAGCCGTACAGCTGGGCTTTGCAGCGAGCCGGGGCGGCCCAGGCGCTCGTCCACGGAAGCTCCACCGCGGTGATGCTGCGCGTCCCACTGCCGCCGGGTGGTCCGGGGTTGTTCCTGCTCACCGCGCGCTCGGGTGCGCACGCCACCACGGTTCCGGTGGTGGCCAGTGGCAGCGGCCGTTCCGGGCGCGAGCCGCCGATTCTCGTGGTCTTACCCGCGCTCACCTGGCAGGGTCTGAACCGGGTCGACGACAACGGCGACGGGCTCCCGAACACGCTCGACGCCGGAGGCCCGGTGAAGTTGGCTCGCGTCCTCGCCGGGGGTCTCCCTGCCGGCTGGGTTGACGAGCAGGGTCTGCTCGGCTACCTGGACCGGTCCAGGCTTGCCTACCAGTTGACCACCGATCTGGGGCTGATCGATGGCATTGGGCCCTCGCTCGCCGGGCATGCCGGGGTCGTGCTGGCCGGCTCCGAGCGATGGCTGACGCCGGCGCTGAGCGCGAGCCTGCGCGCCTACGTTCACGGCGGAGGTCACGTGGTCTCGCTGGGCCTCGACTCGCTGCGTCGTCAGGTCGACGTGAACGCGGGCCAGGCCATCAATCCCACTGCGCCCGCCGGGGCTGACATCTTCGGCGCGCGACCGGGCGTAGTAGCAGGCACGCGAGATCTGATCACGGTCTCGCGAGACGAGCTCGGCCTCTTCACCGGCACCTCCGGAGCGCTACCCGGCTGGCGCGCTTATCAGCCCCTCAACCCCGCTCCGGGGATCACGTTCACCACCGCGGCGGGGGTGGGCGGAGCGGCGGCGGCGGTGGCCGGCTTTCACTACGGGAGCGGCGTCGTAGTCGAGATCGGACTGCCGGGGTTCGGACACAGCCTGGCCGGCAACGTCGATGCGCAGGAGTTGATTGCCAACCTGTGGCGAGTGATCGGTCGCTGAAGGCTGCCGCCCGCTGGCGCGATCCGTACCGTGTGGCGGCGTGACGGCGCTCCTCAAGCGCCTGGTGAGCTCGTTGGCTGCCTACCAGGTCGCAGACGTGGTCTCGAAGCTGATCGCCGTGCTGCTGCTGCCGGTGTACACCCGCTACATCTCGCCCAGCGGTTACGGCACGGTCGAGCTGTTGGCCAACGGCGTGATCTTCGTGAGCATCCTGATTCGCTTCGGGATGATCGAGGCCTTCCTCCGCTTTTACTACACCGACTCCGATCAAACTCGACGGGACGCGCTGGCCCGTCGCGCCGTGTCGTTCCTGTTGATCACGACCACGGTCGCCGCGGCGGTTCTGGCCGCTGCCTCCGCTCCGTTGTCCCGGATCGTTCTCGGCTACCGGGACGTGTCCATCTTCCTGGTCGCCGTGCTGGGGCTGTGGAGCTTCACCAACCTGGAGCTGGCCTACGGGCTGCTCCGGGTCGACGAGCGGATCCGGACCTACGCCATCGCCTCGCTGACCAACGTGGTGCTGACGATCGCGGCGTCGGTTGTGCTCGTGGTCGGACTGGGTCAGGGAGCGCGCGGTCTGCTGCTTGGCAACTACGGCGCTTCGACGATCGTCCTGGTGGGGTTGTGGTGGACGCTGCGCGGCCGACTGGGGCTGCAGCGCCTGGGGGGCGAGCGGCTGGCGCTGCTGCTGAGCCGGCGGAGCGAGCGGTTGCCAAAACTGCTGCGCTTTGGGTTGCCGACGGTACCAGCCGAGCTCTCGGTGTACGCGCTCAGCATCGTCGACCGTTACTACATCTATCACCGGAGCACCGCGCTCGCCGGCCTGTACTCGATCGCGGTCAAGCTGGCCGGCTCGGTGGCCTTCATTGTGCGGGCGTTCCAGTACGCGTGGCCGCCGCTGGCCTACTCGATCGCCGACGACCGGCAGGCGTCGCGGTTCTACGGCCTGGTCACCACCTACTACGTGCTGGTCAGTGGCTGGGTGGTGGCGGCCTTGACGCTGCTTGGTCGCTGGGTCCTGCGCCTGCTGACCACGCCTCACTTCTACGGCGCCTACCGGGCGCTGCCGTGGGTGGCCCTCGGCTGGGCGATGTACGGGTTGTGGGTGGTATTCCTGGTCATCGCCGGCCGGGCGCAGGTGACAAGCCGTAACTTCCCCGCCTCGATCGCTGGTCTGGTGGCCAACGTCGTGCTGATCGTGCTGCTGGTGCCACGGTTGGGGATCGCGGGCGCAGGGATCGCGCTCTGCGGCGCCTATGCCGTGATGCTCACCGTCATCCACGGGTTGACTCGCAGCGTCTTCCGGGTCCAGTTCGAATGGCTGCGCCTGGGCGAGACGGTGACCGTGATCGGTGCCTTCGCCGCCGGCGGAGAGCTGCTGCTGCCCGCCCATGGGGCCGTAGGGCTGCTGAGCCGGACCGCAGTGTGGCTGGCGATCCCGATGGTGCTGTTCGGGCTGCGCTTTGCCAGCGCACAGGAGCGGGCGCAGCTTCGGCGGCTGGCTCGGCGCCTTCGCCCCGGGCCGCCCGGTCCGGCCGGGGGCGCCGCGTGAGCCGGCCCGCTGTCAGCGTGGTGATGCCCTTCGCCGGTGACGCCGAGGCAGCGTTGGCGGCAGAGCAGGCGCTGAGCGCGCTGCGAACGCGGCCCGGCGATGAGCTGATCCTGGTCGACAACGCCGGTACCGTGCCCGCTTCGGACGGGGTCACGATCCTGCCCGCGCGCGGTGAGCGTTCGCCGGCGCACGCGCGCAATACCGGAGCTCGAAGGGCCCGTGGCGAGTGGATCCTGTTCCTCGACGCGGACTGCCGGCCCCCTGCGTCGCTGCTGGACACCTACTTCGGGCATCCGGTGGCCCTTGACGTGGGAGCTCTTGCCGGCGAGGTGGTGTCGGTGACCGATGCGCCCACCCTCGCGGGGCGGTATGGGGCGGCACGAAGCTTTCTCAGCCAGCGGGCACATCTGGCCCACCCATTCCTGCCGCGGGCGGTCGCCGCCAACCTGATGGTGCGCGCCAGCGCCTTCAGGCAGCTCGGCGGGTTCCTGGAAGGGTTGCGTGCGGCCGAGGACACCGACTTCTGCTGGCGACTGCAGCACGCCGGCTGGCGGCTGGAGCTGTGCCCGGAGGCACGGGTCGAGCACACATACCGGGCCACGGTGGCGCAGCTGCGGCGCCAATGGCGTGGCTATGCCGCCGGCCGAGCATGGCTGGGCCGCCGCTATGAGGGGTTCAGCCCCCAGCCGGCAGTGAAGCGGATCCCGAAACGCGTGCGGGCGGGCCTCGGCGCTGCGCGAGCACGGAGCGCCACCGAGCCGGATCGACCCACCGAAGCCGGGCCGAAATCCACCGGAAGCAGAGCCGCGCCCACCGGAGCGACCACCAAACCACCCCGGCGGGAGCGAGGACGCCACCTCGCACTCGATGTACTGCTGGCCGCCGAGGAGCTACGAGGGCTGGCCCAACCCAACCGTCCCGATGGGCCAACTGCCCCCGCGGTCGTGGCCACGCCCGTGCGCACAGTGGTCGTCGCCGATCGCTTTCCGGCGCCCGGTGACCCACTGGTGGAGCTCGCGCGAACGCTCGACGGGGCGCGCGTGGAGGCGGCAGCACGGCCGCAGGTGATCACCGCGGACACCGTCGCCGTCGGCGGCCTGCGGGTCGCCTATCGGGAGGACGACGGCGCGGCCGAGCGGATCCTGGCACTGCTGGCGCTGGTGGCCCGCCACCCGCTGCGCTGCCTGCGCGATGCCTGGAGGCACCACGGCGCTGACCGTATCTCGCTGCTGGTGTTGGCACCGACGGCACGGCGGCTGACGCGGGAGCGGGAGGCACGCATACTTCCCCTTGGCGGCCTCAAGGCGCGGTCAACGGCGCTACGTCTGGCGGCCCTGAGCGGGCGACCACTGGTGGGCAGCTGAGTGAGTGACCTCGGAGACCAAAGTCCACATGTCCGGCCGTCGAGCCGCGACATGCGCTCGGGGGCCACGAGAACATGATTGGCAGGCACCGATGATGCGCGTCTGTGTCGTGGATCCCTCGGCGTTTACGCCACCCTACGACCACGCGCTGTGCGCGGCGCTGGCCCGACACGGGGCCGACGTGACCTTGGCCACAAGCGGCTTCGCCTACGGTGAAGCTCCGCAGAGCGAGGGTTACCGAAGGCTGGAGATGTTCTATCGCCACTCGCTCGGTGCCCCCGGCTCGCGGCTGCGGCAGGTGACCAAGCTCGCCCAGCACGTGCCGGACATGCTCGCCCTGAGAGGGCCGGCAGGAGCCGCCGATCTGACCCACTTCCAATGGCTCGACGTGCAGTGGCTCGACGGTCATCTGGTCCCGCCCGGCCCGCTCCTGCTCACCGCGCACGACCTGCTCCCCCGCGAGCCGCGCCCGGGGCAGACACGGGCTCAGCGGGCGCTGTACGAGCGCATGAACGCGGTGATCTCGCACTCGGACTACGGGCGGGGTCAGCTGGTGCGGCGCCTCGGGCTTGATCCGAGCCGGGTTCACGTGGTTCCCCACGGGGCGTTTACCCACCTCACCGAGCTGTCGCAGGAGCGACCGCTGCCATCTGAGCTGGCCCGGGTCGAAGGTCCCGTCGTGCTGTTCTTCGGCCTGCTGCGTCCGTACAAGGGGATCGACACGCTGCTGGCGGCTTGGCGCGGAATCGAGGACGCCGAGCTGTGGATCGTCGGGCGTCCGCGAATGCCGCTGGCGCCGCTGCGCGCGGCCGCTCCACCGCGGGTGCGGTTCGTGACCAGGTACATCACCGATTCCGAGCTGCCCGCGTACTTCCGGCGGGCGGATCTGGTCGTGCTCCCGTACGCGGGCACCGACCGCTTTGACCAGTCCGGCGTGCTGGCCACCGCGCTGGCCTTCGGCACGCCGGCCGTGGTCAGTGACATCGGCGGCCTGGCCGAGATCGCCGCAGCCGGCGCCGCTGAGTCGGTCGCCCCGGGGGATCCCGCCGCCTGGCACCGCACGTTGACCTCGTTGTTGGCCGATCCGACGGCCCGCGCACGTTTGCGCCGTAGTGCCACGGCGGCTGCCGCAGGTCCGTACTCGTGGGATCTGGCCGCCCGGCGAACTCTCGCCGTCTACCGCGAGGTGCTGGGGTGAGAGCCGTCCTTCACAATCCGCCGCCGTGACCGTACTCGCGATCTGCTTCTGGGTCTTCACCGGGCTGCTGGTCTATACCCACGTCGGCTATCCGCTGCTGTTGGCCGTGCTGGCAGAGGGACGGCCAGGGCGTCCGCAGGGATCCCCTGTGGGCACGCTTCCCACCGTCTCTGTGGTCGTCGCTGCATATGCCGAGCAGGACGTGATCGAGCGACGGATCGCAAACCTGCGCCGGCTCGATTACCCGGACGGGTTGCTGGAGGTGATCGTCGCCTGCGACGGCTCCGTCGACCTCACCGCAGCCCGCGCCCGGGCGGCGGGCGCCGATCTGGTGCTGGAACTGCCGCGCGCGGGGAAGGTCCGGGCGCAGGATGCCGCCGTCCAACGCTCACAGCGGGAGCTCGTGGCCTTCTCGGATGCCAATGTCAGCTGGGAGCCCGACGCTCTGGTGCGGCTGGTCGAAGCGTTCGCCGACCCCCGTGTCGGCTACGCCTGCGGACAGGTCCGGTTTGCCGGAGACGGCACCAACCAGGAGGGCCTCTACTGGCGCTACGAGATGGCGCTGCGGGCGCTGGAGTCGCGCGTTCGGTCGGTGACCGGGGGCAACGGCGCGATCTACGCCACCCGGCGGGAGGCATACCTGGTGGTCGATCCGATCATGGGGCACGACCTGTCGTTTCCGTTCAACATGGTCAAGCACGGCTGGCGGGCCGTGTACGTTCCCGAGGCCCGGGCGAGCGAGAGGATGGTGCCGACGCTCGAGGGCGAATTCGCGCGCAAGCGCAGGATGATGAGCCACGGCTGGCCGATCGTCGTACGCGGCGGCATGCTCTCTCCCCGCGGCTATGACCCACTGTACGCACTGATGATCGTCTCCCATCGCGCGCTTCGCTACCTGTCGCCGTTCCTGCACCTGGGGGCGCTGATCACCAGCGTCCTGCTGGTTGGCTCCGGGTGGGTATACGCCCTCGCGCTGGCGCTGCAGCTGGCGGTGCTGCTGGGCGCGCTGCTGGCCCGGATCCTGCCGCTGCGACCGCTGCTGGTGGCTCGCTACTACGTTTTCGACCACGGCCTCGCTGGCCGCGGGGCTGTGGGACTGGCTGGTGCACGGCACCGCCGCGGGCTGGGAACCAGCCGAGGGCACGCGTTGATCAAGCGAGCGCTTGACCTGCTGATCGCCGGTGCGGGCTCGATCCTGACTGGCCCGGTGATCGGCGTGCTCAGCGGTCTGATCCGCCTCGAGTCACCCGGCCATCCGATCTACCGCCAGACGCGTGTCGGCCGGGATGGCGTCACGTTCTCGATCTACAAGTTGCGGACGATGGTCCGCGGGGCCGAGTTCACCGGCGCCGGCCTCGCTATCCAGGAGGGTGATGACCGGATCACGCGCACCGGCGCGTTCCTGCGACGCTACTCCCTGGACGAGCTGCCGAACCTGTGGAACGTGCTGCGCGGGGAGATGTCGATGGTTGGGCCCCGGCCGACTGTGCCGGTTCAGGTGGCTCAGTACACCGAGCACCAGCGCCGAAGGCTGGAGGTCAAGCCGGGCCTGACCGGCTGGGCGCAGGTCAACGGGCGCGCGTCGCTGCCGTGGAGCGAGCGCATCGAGCTCGACATCTGGTATGTCGAGCACTGGTCACTGTGGCTCGATCTGCGGATCCTGGCCAGGACGGTGGCGATGGTCCTCGGCGGACACGGCCTCTACAAGGGAGAGAGTGGCGGATGGCATCCCCCCGACGTGAGCTAGGCGTGCTGCTGACCGGTGTGGGCAAGCGCTACGACATCGTCTCAGCCTTCGCTCAGCACGCGACCGTGATCGCGGCCGACCCGAATCCGCTGGCGCCCGCGCAGTACGCCGCTCACTACCGCTGTGCCGTTCCTCCGATCGACGATCCCGGGTACATTCCGGCGCTCGCAGAGCTGTGCGCCGGCCATCGCGTAGGCGCCGTCGTGCCACTCACCGACCTCGACCTGGAGGTGCTGGCGCGGGCCCGCGAGGACGGCCAGCTGCCCGCCTTCGTCCCCGACCCGGAGATCGCTCGCGCCACCTTCGACAAGTACGAGGCGCATCTACTGCTGACGCGGTTGGGCCTTCCCTCGCCTGCGACCGTGCTGCCGGGGGAGCCGGTGGCCGGCTACCCGGTGATGGTCAAGCCTCGGCAGGGCTCGGGCGCGCGCTCGATCCACCGGGCCGATGATGCCTCCGCCGCTGAGTTCTTTGTCGACTACGTCAAGGAGCCGACGATGGTGCAGCGACTGATGGAGGGCCCCGAGTTCTCGATCGACTGCCTGTCGGATCTAAGCGGCCGCTGCCTCAACGCGATCCCACGGACGATGATCGAGTCCCGCGGCGGGGAGTCGATCAAGGGCACGGTGATCGCCGACTCCGAACTGGTGGGTCTTGGCGCACGCGTCGTTGAGGCACTGGGGGTGCGTGGCCCGTGCACGATCCAGGTGTTCCGAGACCGTGAGGTCGGGCTCGGGATCACCGACGTAAACACGCGCTTCGGCGGCGCCTTTCCCGCGCCGATGTACGCGGCCCTGCCTGGGCGCAGCTATCCGGAGCTGATCGTCCGTATGGCCGCCGGGGAGACGGTGGCGCCGCACGTCGGGAGCTTCCGCGCGGGGGTCACCTTCACGCGGTACTTCTGGCAGCTCGAGCTCGACGGGCACCTGCGGCCGACCGGGCGAGACATCGTCGATCCGCCGGGCCCCCCAGCGCCGCGGAGCTGAGGAGGCTGCCGCTGGGCGGGACGAGCGCTGGTTGCCGCGCGGGAGAGCGGAGGCCCCGGTGAACGCGGGAGGAGCTCCTCGCGCCTTGATTTCCCAAAATGTGGATGTGGGGCTGGTAACCTCCGCACATGCAAGCGAGGGCGGCGCCAGGGAAGGCGCCGGCAGGAGTAGCGAGGGAGACCGCTCCACATCTGTTGCGGCTCACTTCAGATGCGGGGCTGGTGCGACTGGTCCGAGACGGCCATCCGAGGGCCTTCGAAGCCGCCTATGATCGTCATCACCGGGCTCTCCTGGCGTTCTGCTGGCAGATCCTCGGGGACGTGCATGAGGCCGAGGATGCCGTCCAGCACACGTTCTTGATCGCGTACAGCGAGCTGGTTTCCTCCCAGAAGCCGATTCACCTACGCGCGTGGCTGTTCACCGTCGCTCGCAATCGCTGCTACACGATCCTGCGTCGTCGGCGCGACCATCCGGTGGCCGAGCTCGAGGACTCGGCGACCGAGGGCCTTGCGGTCCAGGTCCAGCGCCGCGAGGATCTGCGCGATCTCGTCCTGGACATGCAAGGACTGCCCCCTGACCAGCGCGCGGCACTGGTGCTGGCCGAGCTCGAGGCACTCAGTCACGAGCAGATCGCTCAGGCCCTCGGTGTTCCTCGAACCAAGATCAAGGCGCTGGTGTTCCAGGCTCGGGAATCGCTACTGGCCACCCGCACCGCGCGTGAGACCGACTGCTCGGAGATTCGCCTGCAGCTGGCCACTCAGCGTGGCCCGGCCCTGCGGCGCGGCAACCTCCGCCGTCATCTGCGTGAGTGCCCGGGCTGTCGGGACTATCGCCGGCAGATCGCGCGTGAACGCCGCCAACGCGTGTTCGTCCTACCCCTCGCTCCGGCCCTCGCGCTGCGGGAAGCCGTGCATGGCAGGGTGGCGGACCGAGGGAGCAGTGCCGTCGTGGCCGGCGGTGCCGGCGGTGCGGGCTTGGTTGTGTCCGCCTCGTTCAAGAGCGGCCTGATCAAGGGTGCAACCTGCCTGCTGCTGGCGGGACTCGGGACCGCAAGTACGGTCGCGATCACCGGGAGTCGCGTCCTTCCGGGGCACGGGAGCGAGTCAATCTCGGCAGCTGCCGGCCGGATGGGTTGGGTCTCCCCTGCTCGCCCCAGCTCGCGCGTCTCGGTGGCCACCACTGCCGGCTCGCCGAGCGTAAGCGGGGGCATGGGGCCGCACGACGCACTGCATGTCTCGATGCCCGGTCCCGCCGAGGCGGCCAGCGAGCGGCTCCTCGGGGCGCACGCACCTGCGGCGGCGTCATTGACCTGGCCAACCGTCGGACCCGCGGGTGCACCGGGATCCGGAGAAGCGATCGGCGCACTGGCACAGGCGCCGGCGCAAGTGTCTCCGGCTCCAGACCCGGCGCCACCGACGGCGGTGCCGGAGCTTGTGGTGCCCGACCCGGCGCCATCGGCAGCGGTGCCGGAGCTTGTGGTGCCCGCCCCGGCGCCATCGGCGGCCGCGCCGGAGCCTGTGGTGGCCGACTCAACACCATCGGCGGCCGCGGCGGAGCCTGTGGTGGCCGACCCAACACCATCGGCGGCCGCGCCGGAGCCTGTGGTGGCCGACTCAACACCA
The DNA here is from genome assembly GCA_963787535.1 of uncultured Solirubrobacterales bacterium. Lineage (GTDB taxonomy): Bacteria > Actinomycetota > Thermoleophilia > Solirubrobacterales > Solirubrobacteraceae > Palsa-465. The sequence goes on along the minus strand of CAWBDB010000004.1, from coordinate 490,892 downwards.
TCGGCGGCCGCGCCGGAGCCTGTGGTGGCCGACCCAACGCCAGCGGCGGCGGCACCGGCTCCCGACCCACCGACACCTGTGGCGGCGCCCGAGCCTACGGCGGCAGATTCGCCGCCACCTGCGGGGACTTCGGGTACCACGACAATCCTGCCCACGACCTCCCAACCGGACGTGTCCACGGTCGCCGACGATCAGCCCGGAGCGACGCCGAGCGTCTCGCCGGGTTCCGCTGACTCCACGCTGGAAGCTCCGACGGCGGTTGATCCGAGCGGCACGGCCGATGGTTCGGCGGTCCCCGGCGCTGCCGCCGAGGGCGGCCCCGTCAAAGTCGACGTGAATCCTGATGGCCGAGGTGCCCGGCACGCCGGTCATTCCCTGAGCGCGGTACCGTTGCCGAACCTGCGCTCGCAGGACGTACCGACCAGGAGGAGATTTTCATGGCCAAGCCCCTACGTTCGCTCGGCGGACAGGTGGTGGCAATTACCGGCGGCGCCCGCGGTATCGGTCGCGCCACCGCCTCAGCCCTGATCGCGCAGGGGGCGCGCGTCGCGATCGGCGACATCGACGCCGCGCTGGCCGAGCGCACAGCCCAGGAGCTGGGCGCGGGCACCGTGGGGCTGCCACTCGATGTCACTGACAGCGCCAGCTTCGATGCCTTCCTGCAGGAGGTAGACCGGCGCCTCGGCCCCCTCGACGTGCTCGTCAACAACGCAGGCATCATGCCGATCGGCCCCTTCAAGGAGGAGACCGACGCGACGGCCAAGCGGATGGTCGACATCAACCTGCACGGTGTCATCCACGGCTCCAAGCTCGCGCTGGGGCGCTTCCTCCCCCGAGGGCGAGGTCATCTCGTCCAGATCGCCTCGGCGGCGGGCAAGGCCGGGTTGCCCGGCGGCGTTACCTACTGCGCCACCAAGCATGCCGTTGTCGGCCTGAGCGAGGCGCTGCGCGCTGAGTTGCGCGGCACCGGCGTCAACATCAGCGTGGTGATGCCGGTGGTTGTCAACACCGAGCTCGGCTCGGGCCTGCCGGAGACCCGTGGGTTCAAGGCGATGCAACCCGAGGACGTCGCCGACGCGATCGTGGAGGCCCTGCAGACCGGGCGCTTTGAGGTCTTCGTGCCCAAGTCGATGAGCCGCCTGGTGCGGTTGAATGCGCTGATGCCCCGCCGCGCGATCGAGGGACTCGGTCGTCTGATGAAGGGCGATCAAGTGCTGATGGCCCCTGACCACGGGGCCCGTGCCGCCTATGAGGCCCGGATGAAGGAGACGATCGCCCCAGCCGAGCAAGAAATCACCTCCACGGAGGCAGTGCGCCAGCCCGAGAAGGTCTGAGGGGCCTGTCGAGAAAGCGAGGCATCGCCGCGCTTCGCGACCAACCTTAGGTCGCCGTCCTCAGCCAGTCGGCGATCAGCCCGCCGATCTGCGCTCCTGCATCCTCCTGCAGGAAATGGCTGGCCTGCTCGATCACGTGCTCGACCGAGGTCCCGAGCGCGGCGGCGAATCGACGCCCGACGTCAAGTGGGAGCACGGGATCGGAATCAGCCCAGAGCACGAGCTTCGGTCGCGTGTCGTCCTTCATCGCTTCGAGCACCCGCTGACCGGCCGCCGCCGCGGGCATCTGCGGCGAGGTCGGCAGCATCAGCGGAAACGCGCGGGCACCGGCCTTGGACTCCGGGTTCGGGTACGGCGCATCGTAGGCGGCGATGACCTCGTCCCCCGGATCCCGCTGACACGCACCCCTGACCAGCAGGCCGACCGGCAGGTCCTCGGTGCGGGCGACGAAGTCACGGAACCGGTTCCAGGCGTCGGTCATCTTCTGGTGGCCGGTGAACAGGCCGGTGTCGAGCACCACCATCCGGGCGATCCGGTCGCGGTGCTCGGCGGCCAAGCGCAGGCCGATCGGACCGCCCCAATCGTGGACGACCACCGTCGCATTGTGCAGATCGAGGTCCTCCAGCAGCGGCGCGATCGCGGCGACGTGGCGGTCATAGCTGTACCAGCCGAGATCGGTCGGCTTGTCCGAGCGGCCAAAGCCCGGCAGGTCCGGAGCAATGCAGCGGAACCCTGCGTCCCGTACCGGCGGGATCACCTTGCGCCACAGAAACGACCACGTCGGCTCGCCGTGGAAGAAGATCACCGGCCGCCCCTCCCCCTCGTCGAGGTGGGCCAGTCGGAGTCCGTCGTGGTCGCGGTAGCGTGCCTCAAAGGCAAAGTCGGGCAGGTCGGCCAGCCGCTCGTCGGGGGTGCGGACTGCGTCTTCCACGGCGTAGAACCTACACCGCCGGAAGCCAGGTTCGCAGCCCGACGGTCGTCGCGGACGCGGCGACAGCCCCAAGCGGGCCGCTAGGGCCAGGGCCCTCGCCGCCCGGCGGTGGTCAGGACCGCAGCGTCACCAGATCTCGGCAGAGGCCGGCGCGGGCCGCTCCGATGTGAACCGGGGTCAGCTTCCAGCCGACACCGCCTGAGGCCGGAGTGATCCTCACCAACGGTGAGGGATGGCGTCGCTCAGCCGCCGGATTGACGTACAGCGCCCCGATCTTGATCCCGGTGTACCAGGCGAACACGCTCTGGAAGGCGATCGGCACGCTTGGCTGCCCACAGCGCATGATCCGCTCGGTCCCCAGCCTGGCCAGCAGCGTGTGCAGCCGATCGATCTGCGCCGTTCGGGCTTGCTCGTGCCGGAGATCGGAGCGCTCGATGCGGATGCGGGAACCGCCGGCCGGCACGAGCGACAGCACCAACGCGAGCACGGCCAATGCTGCCACCCACGTTCCGAAGGTGCCGTCGTGTCGCCGGGTCAGACTTGCCCACAGCAAAGGCAACTCGACCACCAGCTGTCCCACGAACACCCCGGCCAGCACGCACACTACCCCGACCGGCTCGAACAGGTACCGCGGGACCCCCGGAAAGCCGTGCAGCACGAACGCGATCTCCACCACCAGCCAGACCACGACTCCGGCGGCCAGCATCAACTCGAACCGCTGGCGCCTGATGCCCGCCAGCAGCGTAGCCAGCAGCCCCGCCAGCCAGATCGGCAGCTCGTGGAGGTCGAGGAAGCGGTCGATCGTCCCCAGGACCTTGTTGCTGTGGAGCTCCCGGGGCGAGTTCAGCGCGTTGTCGCTGGCGGCGAGGGCACTCTTGGCGGTGAGCGCGGGAACGCCGAACCACAGCAGCGGGACCAGGACCAGCCCGGCGAGGATCATGCCGCGCACCGGCGGCTCCCGACGCCAGAGCCACAGTGAGTAGAGGCACAGGAATGGCCACACCTCGGGTCGTCCCAGAGAACCCAGCACCCACAGCCAGAACGCCCACCGGCGGCGGCCGCGCAGACCGAAGTCGATCGCCGCCAGGCACAGGGACACGATCATCGTGTCCGATTGGGCGCTGAGGATGAAGTGGCTGTAATCGCGGATTCCGAGCAGCGTCACCGCCGCGAAGGCACCGGCGGCGTAGGCGCCGTAGCGTGGCCCCGACGAAGGCTTGCTCAGCGCGTAGGCAATCCGCCAGGCGAAGATCGGCCCACCCAGCGAGACGGCGACGGCAGTAACCATCCACAGCCACAGCGCGTAGTGGCCCAGGAGTGAGAACGGAACCGTCAGCAGGAACGGCAGCGGCTTCCATGACGGAGCGCCATTGGTGTCCAGCTTCCAGTGGAGCGTGAGCTTGCCCCACACAAGCCAGCCGTAGGGGTCATAGCCGGGGCGGGTACCTGCCCACAGCACCAGCGCGAGCGAGATCACCAGCAGAGCGAGGCCACCCAGCGTCCACCACAACCACCGAGGGATCCGGGTGGGTGCGGCGGCCTCCGGTTCGATCGGGCGTGGATCGGCAGTCGCGCCCGGATCGGCAATCGCGCCGCGACTGGTCTGGGCTGACTCGCTTTCCTGGGACAAGAGAGGCTTCCCGGGCCCAACAGGGGTTGGCGCCCCGGCACCTGACCGCGAACGGTGGCGTCGACGCTAGCAGCCCCCAATCGTGCCGCCGGACCACGCTTTATCGTGACCTTATGCCGTTTCCGGTCTACTACCGTTGGAGCGGTCGCTATCCTCGTGCGCTCGTAATTGCTGGCGATCTTTCAGCTTCTGGCCGGTTCGCACGGGGCCGCCTGCAGGTCGAGCGCGCTGGAGATCCACATCGAGCTTGAAGGTATTGGAGCATCCCTATGCAAATCCTGGTTCTTGGTGGTGACGGGTACCTAGGCTGGCCGACCGCCCTCCACCTGTCGGCGCTCGGCCATGAAGTCGCCGTAAACGACAACTTCGCTCGCCGTGGGTACGACGAGGAGATGGGCGTTGAGAGCCTGATTCCGATCGCGACGCTGGATGAGCGGGTCGCCGCCTGGGCCGAGATCAGCGGCAAGACGGTCAAGAGCTACGTCGGCGATCTGTGCGACGGCGCCTTCGTGCACCAGATGGTCCGGGACTTCCATCCGGACACGATCGTGCACTTCGGGGAGCAGCGGGCGGCGCCGTACTCGATGATCGACCAGGCCCATGCCATCTACACCCAGACCAACAATGTGGTCGGCAACCTCAACGTGATGTACGCGATCGCCGACTTCGACCGTGACATCCACCTGGTCAAGCTCGGCACGATGGGGGAGTACGGTCAGCCCAACATCGACATCGAGGAGGGATGGATCGAGATCGAGCACAAGGGCCGCAAGGACCGGATGATCTATCCCAAGAAGCCCGGGTCTTTCTACCACCTCTCCAAGGTCCACGACAGCCACAACATCGAGTTCGGCTGCCGCATCTGGGGCCTGCGCGCCACTGACCTCAACCAGGGGGTCGTCTACGGCGCCGACACCGAGCAGACCAAGCTCGACCCGCGTCTGGCTACACGCTTCGACTACGACGGTGTGTTCGGCACCGTGCTCAACCGGATGGTGATCCAAGCCGTGCTCGGCCATCCGTTGACCGTCTACGGCAATGGCTCCCAGACCCGCGGCCTGATCAACATCGTCGACACCGTCGAGTGCATCCGCCTGGCCTCGGAGACCCCCGCCGACAGAGGCGAGTTCCGGGTCTTCAACCAGATGACCGAGTCCATGTCGATCAATCAGATCGCTCAGACGATCGCTGACGAATTCCCAGGCGAACCCACGGTTGAGCATGTCGCCAATCCGCGGGTGGAGTCCTACGACCACTACTACAAAGTCGTGCACACCGCCCTCGAGGGGCTTGGCCTCAAGCCGACGCTGCTCTCGACGACGCTGATCGACCACCTGTTCGACGTCGTCGAGCAGCACCGGGATCGGGTCGACCTGAGCGCGATCATGCCGACGGTCCGCTGGGCTGAGACGACGAGCGAGCTGCCCCATACTGCGAGTGCGCTGGCGCAGACGTGACCGGCCAGGGCCCTGACGGGCTGAGTGGGCGCCGGGTTCTCGTCACCGGCGGCTCAGGCTTCATCGGCCGGCACGTGGTGGCGCTGCTCGCCGCCGAGGGGGCGCACGTGCGGGTGATCGACCTTCGGCCCCATCCCGATCCGCAGGTGGAGATCGTGGTCGGCGACCTCGCCGACCCGGACGTGCTCGCGGCAGCGCTGGAAGGCGGCTTCGAGGCGGTCGTGCATCTGGCCGCGGTGACTTCGGTGCTGCGCTCGCTTGAGCAGCCCGAGCTCACCTACGCGACCAACGTCGCCGCCACCCACGGCCTGCTCGAGGGCGCGCGCCGCGCTGGCGTCAAGGCGCTCGCGTTCGCCTCCACCAATGCGGTCACCGGACCGATGCAGGCGCCCGCGATCACCGAGCGCGCCGCCCTGACACCGCTCACCCCCTACGGCGCGACCAAGGCCGCCGGGGAGATGCTGATGTCCGCCTACACCGCCTCCTACGGCGTGCGCTGCGCATGCCTGCGGCTGACCAACGTCTACGGCTTGGGGATGCAGGCCAAGGACAGCATCGTCGCGCGCCTGATGCGGGTGGTTCGGCTGGGTGGCGCCTTCGAGATCTACGGCGACGGCACCCAGGTGCGCGACTACGTCAATGCCGCCGACGTCGTCGCCGCGTTCCGGTTGGCGCTGCTGAGCGAGGAGTGGGCGGGGCCGGTAGTGATCGGCGCCGGCAGGTCGCTGTCGGTGCTCGACGTGGTGCGGACGGTGCGGGAAGTCGCCGGTGCTGAGATCAACGTCCGCCATGGGCCGGCCAAGCCGGGAGAGATGCCGGCGGTGATCGTTGACCCCAGTCGCGCCTGGGCGGCGGGCTGGTCACCCCGGTTTGACTTCGAGGCAGGTCTGGCCGAGGTTTGGGAGGAATGGTCGCATGCCGATCCGGATGCGATCGCCGCTGGCGCACCGGCGGCAGCGGTCGGCGCAGGAGGCGGCGCGTGACCTTGGTGTCGGCGACACCGTTCTCGGCCGAGGTCGAGCTGGCCAAGCTGTCTTCCCAGGAGCGAGCCGCCGCCGCCGCCTTCCTCGCCGCTCACCCACCTGGCCTGGGCGCTCCCCTGGCGGTGGTCATCCCGGCCTATAACGAGGAGCCGACGGTCGCCTCGGTGATCGCCGAGATTCCGGGCGAGGCCGCAGGCCTGCAGACCGAGACGATCGTCGTCGTCGATGGGGCCCAGGATGCGACCGCGGCGCAGGCTGAGCAGGCGGGCGCGCTGGTATGCGACGTTCCCGTCAACCGTGGACAGGGTGCGGCGCTGCGACTGGGTTACTGGCTGGCCCGCGCGCGCGGGGCGCAGGTGATCGCGACGGTCGATGCCGACGGCCAGTACGAGCCGGCGGAGCTGGCACGGGTGGTGGCGCCGATCCTGGAGGGGAGGGCGGAATTCGTGTCCGGCTCGCGTCGGCTCGGGGCTGAGCTCACCACCGACCGCACCCGCCATCTGGGGGTACTGGTGTTCGGGGGGCTGATCAGCGTCTTGGTCCGCCACCGCATTACCGATCCCGCCTGCGGGATCCGGGCGATGCGCTCTGATGTGACCGCCGCCGTGGTGCTGGAGCAGCCGCAGTATCAGGCTTCGGAGCTGATGATCAGCGCGGCGTTGCACGGCTTCCGCCTGGCCGAGGTGCCGACGACGATGCGCGACCGGGGCCGCCACGCGACCGGGACCAAGAAGGGCGGCAACCTGGGCTACGGGGCCCGGTTCGCGCGCGCGGCCATCCACACCTGGTGGCGAGACCGCACTGCGGCGCGCACACGGCTGCGGCCGTAGAAGACCCAATGCTCGTAGGCGATGAACTTCGCCGCGAACAGGATCGCCTGAACCGCCACGTAGGACAGCGTGACCAGCGCGACCCGGATCCCGTGGTGGGCGGGGATGCCCTCCACCTGCTCCTGGGTCCAGCCGGTGGCAGCCGAGGAGGCGACAAGTGCGAGCACCGACACGATCACGTAGCCGAGGATCTCACGCCCGAAGGCGACCTTGCCGCTGACCCGCCAAGCCCAGCGCCGGTTGAGGATCCAGTTCGGAACCGCTCCGGCGACGAAGGCCACAATCGAGTCGATCGTCGTGCCGACGCCGAGCACGTACATCAGCGCGAACACGATCACGCTGGTCGCGAGTGCGACGCAGGAGCCAAGTGCGTAGCGGGTTATGCGGACGGCGAGGGCGGAGTTGCGTAGGCCCCGCAGGCGTTCGTACTTCACTGAGGAAACTGTAGCGGCTGCGATTACGACGGCCGCGGCCGCCGGTAGCGTGCCCACGGTGAGAATCCTGTCCGCGCAGGAGCAGCCGGCGCTCGATGACGACCTGGTGATCGCCGATGACAACGCGGTCGTGTTGGCGCGGCTGCCGCCTGAGGGCTTTGACCTGATCTATATGGATCCGCCGTTCAACACCGGCCGCGCCCAGAGGCGGCGGACGCTGTCGATGGCCGCTGACCACGGAGGGGAGCGCACCGGCTTCGGCGGCCGGCGCTACCACTCACGCCTGCTGCGCACGCTCAGCTACGACGACGAGTTTGGGGACTATCTCGCCTTCCTGGAGCCGCGGCTGATGGCGGCGCGCGAGCTGCTGGCCGCCCACGGCACGCTGTACTTCCACATCGACTACCGCGAGGCGCACTATTGCAAGCTCCTGCTCGATGAGATCTTCGGCCGGGATGCGTTTCTGAACGAGCTGATCTGGAGCTATGACTACGGCGCCAAGCCGCGCCGGCGCTGGCCGGCCAAGCACGACACGATCCTGGTCTACGTCCGCACGCCGGGTGGTCATCACTTCGACGCCGACGCGGTGCAGCGCGAGCCTTACATGGCCCCGGGCCTGGTCGGGCCCGAGAAGGCCGCCCGCGGCAAGCGTCCCACCGACGTCTGGTTTCACACGATCGTGCCCACCAACGGCAGGGAGAAGACCGGCTATCCGACCCAGAAGCCCGAAGGGGTCCTGCGCCGGATCGTCGCGGCCTCCTCGCGTCCCGGCGGCTGGTGCCTGGATCCGTTCGCGGGCTCAGGAACATTGGGGGTGGTCTGTCGCCAGCTCGGTCGCAGATTCGTGCTCGTCGACAGCAGCCCGGTAGCGGTCGAGGTGATGCGCCGGCGTCTCGGCGGCGTCAGCGCGGCTCAGGCGCTCCTCGCACCAGGGGCACGAACTTGACCGATTCCAGGCGACGACGTCTGACTCCATCCAGGCCTCTCCAGGCGAGCATCAGGCGCTGTCGATTTTCACCTACGGGGGCAACCAGCCGTCCTCCAAGCGCGAGCTGTGCCTCGAGAGCGTCCGGAAGGGCATCGCCCGTGGCCGCGGCCACGTTGATCGCGTCATAGGGGGCGTGGACGGGCAGCCCGGCCGATCCGTCCCCGATGAACACCTCGACGTTGGCGATCCTAAGGTCGGCCAGCGTCTGCCGGGCCAGCTCGGCCAGCTGCGCATGGCGCTCGACCGTGTAGACGTGAGCGGCCAGTCGCGCCAGCAGTGCCGCGTGATATCCCGAGCCGGTGCCGACGTCCAGGACGATGTCCCGCCCGCCCAACCGGAGCAACTCGAGCATCCGTGCCACCACCAGGGGCTGAGAGATCGTCTGGCCACAGGAGATCGGAAGGGCGCAGTTCTCGTAGGCCCGGTGGCGATGGGCCAGCGGAACGAAGCGCTCGCGCGGCACCTCGGCGATCGCCGCCAGAACGCGCTCGTCGCCGATCGAGGGCCGGAGCTGGCGCAGGAGCTGGACGACGGGGTCCATGGCGCGATGCTTCCCGCGCAGGCCAATCAGACCACGGTGACCTTGCCGGCCACCGGAGCGCACCTAAACTCCGGCCGGCGGCAGGATAAGCCCCCGTCCGAGCGCGGCCAGAGGTGCCAGAATCACCAACGACGATGGTTGGCTCCGCGCTACAGAGGATCCTGCTGGTGATGCTGGTGGCGCTGGTGGGGGCGATCGTCGCTGTATTGGTGATCGGCAGGGCGTCCAGTGAGACGCCGGCGCCGATGCCGGGGCACAGCAGCTCCGCGTTCGACGGGCCCACCCTGCCCCCGGGGCTGCGGGCAACGAGCTTCACGCTGTGGGACGAGAACGGACGACCGGTGACGCTCGCCAATTACCGCGGCCGCGTCGTCGTGTTGACCTTCATCCATTCCCGCTGCCACGACACCTGTCCGTTCATGGTCGAGCAGATCAAGGGCGCGCTCAACCTGCTGCCCCAGGCAGGCCGGGGCGTTCCCGCGCTCGGGGTCAGCGTCGCTCCGGCCGAGGACACGCGGAGCAGCCGGCTGGCGTTCCTTTCCCAGCACGAGGTCGTGGGCCGCCTGGCGTTCCTGAATGGCCCGCTGCGGACGCTGCGGGCGGTCTGGCACGCATACGCGATCCAACCGGTGCAGGGGCCGATCGATCACTCGACCTTCGTCCTGTTGATCGATCGACGGGGAATCGAGCGGGTCGGCTTCCCGGCCGATCAGCTCACCCCGGAGGATCTCGCCCACGACATCCGCATGCTGCTGCGCGAGCCGGCCTGAGCCTCGTCGGATCGGCGGCGGGTCTCACACCGTCGCCTGCTCCAGTCGAGTCTTGATGTCCGTCAGGAAGCTCGCGGCCAGGGCCCCGTACAGGATCCGATGATCGCAGGCGAGCGACAGCGTCGTCACCTTCGCGGTGACGACGGCTCGGTCACGCATCGTCGTGGTGACACGTACCGCACCGGCGGTCAGCGCCGCCGCCTGGGGTGGCACCACCAGGGCGCTGGCGCGGGACAAACCGAGCTGCCCCGCGTCCCAGAACGTGAACGTCGCGCCCGCCAGCTCCGGGGGCGAGAGCTCCCCACGCGCGCCGCGGACGGCGAGATCGGCCAGCTCGGATCCCAGCTCGGGCACCGGCTTGCGCTCGGCGTCGAACACCGTCGCGATCGTGTAGGCACTCTCGGTAGCGAGCACCAGCCCGATGTTGACCCGCCCGTAGCGTTCGAAGCGTCCGTCACGATAGGCGCCATTGGCCCGCGGATGCGCGGCCAGCGCCAGCGCGCAGGCGCGCACCAGGACCGCGGTCACTCCCGAGCCCGTACGGGTGGCGATCGCCAGGGCGGGCTCCATCTGGACCTCCACCTCCAGCTCCAGGCTGGGCACCGTCGCTCGCGACTCCGCGCTGCGCCGCGCGATGGCCCGCTCCGATCGCCCCGGCTCGGCCACCTGAACCTCGCCCTTGACGCCGCCGGCCGCCGCGGGTGCCTGCGCTGGGTCAGCCATGGGCGGCAACATAGCTGGTAGCGCTAGGGATCGGTGGGCGTATCAGCGTCACCCCAAGCGCGGATGAACTGCTCGCGATCCATCCCAGCGAGATCGGCCCGCAGCGCCCGCAGCAGCTGGGCCGCCTCCTTGGCCGGGAGGCTCCAGTAGAGCAGGATCTCGCCGTCGTCGACGGACACCACCTCGATCCGGTCGTGTCGCTGCGGATCGGCCAGGAACGCCGGCTGGTGGCCATCCCTGGCGACGATCAACCGAAACGCGCGGTTGGCCCTCAATGCCCGCCTCGGATCAGTTCAGCCGCCGCCGACTCCACTGCTGCCGCGCCGGCGAACACCCGCCCGTCGAGCGCGATCGCCGGCAGCTCGCCGATGCCTGCCGCTCGCGCTCGCTGTCCCGCCTGCCGCAGCGCCTCTGCGGTTGAGCGAAGCTCCATTCCCTTGAGCACCGCGGCAGGGTGCATCTCGCACGCCGCGGCCGCGATCAGCACGGTCTCGGGCTCGCCGATGTCTCGTCCGCCGGCGAACTGCTGACGGAAGCAGGCCAGGGAGAAAGCCACTGCTCGACCCCCTCGCTTGGCGTAGGTGGCCGCCAGCGCGCAGGGCCGGGGATCGGGAGGCCAGCGCTGCGGCCATCGCAGCGGCTGCAGGCCCAGCTCCGCCACCCGACGCGCCACCAGGTCTCGATCGAGCTTCCGCGCGTCGTGGCCGGCATCCACGTCGGCACCCACCACTGGCTCCCACTCGGGCACCACCGCAAGCGCCGACATGATCCGTTCGGCGGCGAGGTAGCACCACACGCTGCCGAGGTCGTAGAAGAAGACTGGCTGGCGCTCCCCCGGGACGGGCACTGCCGGTCAGCCGTGGATCAGCCAGCCGTCGGCGGCTCTCGCCGCCTCCATTACCCCTTCGGAGAGCGTCGGATGCCCGTGGACGATGCGAGCGACTTCGGGGTAGCCGCCCTCGAGCTCGCGGGCGTTGACCAGCTCCTGGATCAGGTCCGTCGCCTTGGCGCCGACGACGTGACCCCCGAGCAGCTCACCGTACCTCTTGTCGCCGACGATCTTGATCACCCCGGTGCGATCGCCGTAGACGGTGCCGGCGCCGACTGCGCCGTACTGGACCTTGCCGACGACGACGTCGTGACCTGCTTCCCTGGCCTGTGCCTCGGTGAGGCCGAAGCTGGCCACGTTCGGGGTGCAGAACGTCGCTCTGGGGATGTCGATGTACTCGATCGGATGCGTAGGCATGCCGGCTGCGTCCTCGATCGCGATCACCCCCTCGTCGGAGGCCTTGTGCGCGAGCGCCGGGCCGGGAACGACGTCGCCGATCGCATACACGCCCGCGGCGCTGGTCCGCATCGCGCCATCGACCTCGATCAGGCCGCCGGCGTCGAGCTTGATCCCGGCTGCCTCCAATCCGAGCGCGTCCACGTCGGGTCCGCGACCGGCAGCGATGACCAGCCAATCGACATCGCCGGCCAGCTCTCCGTGGGTGAAGGTAACGCCGTTTTCCCCGGAGCGCACGTCGGTCACCAAGGTGTTCGTGTGGACGCTCATACCCTGCTTCTTCAGCCCGCGCTCGGCCGCCTTGGAGATGTCGGCGTCCTCGGTCGGGAGCACTCGATCAAGCGCCTCGAACAGCATCACTCTCACCCCCAGGCGCGCATAAGCCGAGGCGATCTCAGCCCCTGAGGCCCCGGCTCCGACCACCGCCATCGTCTCTGGCAGCTCGGTCAGTGCCCACGCTTCCTCGGTCCCGATCACCCGTCCGCCGAACTGGGTGCCCGGGATCGGTCGCTTCAGCGATCCGCTGGCCAGCACGATCGTCTTGGCGGCGATCGTCTGGCCGTCGACGTTTACGTTGCCGGCGCCGGCCAGCGACGCCTCGCCCGCTATCACCTCGATCCCGTTCTTCTTGAACAGGCCGCCGACCCCGCCGGTGAGCGTCGAGATCACGCGCTCGCGCCGCTTGCCCACGGCGGCGAAGTCGACCTCGGGCTCGGCCACCTTGATTCCGAAGTCTCCGGCCTCGCGCACCTCGGAGAGCACGTCGGCGACCCGCAACACCGCCTTGGCGGGGATGCAGGCGTAGTTCAGGCAACGCCCGCCGACCCGATCCTTCTCCACCACCCCGGTGCTCATCCCCAGTTGTGCGGCGCGGATCGCTGCCACGTAGCCGCCGGGACCCGACCCGATCACCAGGCAGTCGTAGCTGGGTTGCGCCATTGGCTCCGGAGCCTATCTGAACCAGCCGCAGCCGCCGCCGCGGGCTCAGGGCGGACGGGGCAGCTGCAGCCGGCTGAGGACGCGAACGAGCTTGTAGAACAGGTAGCCGCCACCGCCGACGATGACGATCGCCACCGCGAACCCGAGCACGTTGCTGGCCCGGATCAGGAGCAACGAGAAGATCAGGACGACGATCGCCAGGATCGCCTGGAACCCGAGCACCGCCCAGTAGCGCAGCTGCCACATTCCGACTGCGCACACGAGCATCATCAGCGAGAACAGGACCACGCCGCCGACGCTGGTGTGTGCGCTGCCGAACTTGATCCGTCCACCGACGACCACGTCGACGAGGTCGCCGATGCCCACGAGCAGGGCGATCGCCACCGCGATCCGGATTGCCCACGGACGTTCGCTGGGCCCCAGGGGCGCGAGCGTCGCGCGGACGGCGGCATTGCGCTCCTCGGAACGGCCGGCACGCGGGACCGAAGGTTCGGCCGGCGCTGAGCGAGCCGCCGACGTGCCCGGAGCGGCGGGCGCTGATGAGGAACGTGCTGGGCGCTGGCGCTGCCCGCGCTTGCGACTACGCTGTCCCAACGCCGGCCTCCCTGGCTGCCGACGGCTCGCCTGCAGCTCCGTCCGCAACCGTCAGTGCGTTCCTCAGCTGTGCCGCGTTGCATTGGGGATCCGCAGACTGGGCCAGCGCCCTGACCACCGCTACCCGCCTGCCGCCTGCCGCCTGCACCGCGCTGACGTTCTCCGCCCCGATTCCGCCGATGGCGAAGAACGGCAACCCCGCGTGTTCGGCGGCATAGCGAACCAGCTCCAGCCCGACCGCCGGTCGGCCAGGCTTGGTCGGAGTCTCGTGCACCGGGCCCACGCCGATGTAATCCACCCCGGCCCCGGCGGCGGCGTCGATCTGGGCCGCCGTGTGGGTGGATAGGCCCACGAGCCGATCTTCTCCGACGAGGCCACGGGCCCGCTGGGGAGAGAGATCCTCCTGCCCCACGTGGACGCCGTCGGCTCCCGTGACGGCAACCAAATCGGGGCGATCGTTGATGATGAACAGTGCTTGGTGGCGGCGGCAGGCGGCGGCGACGCGGGCAGCGACGGCAAGTATCCGCTCCTCCCGTGCCGACTTCATCCTCAGCTGCACGATGTCCACGCCTCCGCGCAGCGCCGCCTCCAGCCAGCGATCCTCGGGCTCGTCGCAGACGAGGTACAGCCGCGCCTCACGTAGACGACGCACGCTTGATTCCATGCCCGGAGTCTGGCAGGGATGGGGCGCTAGCATTGGCACAACGGGAGCCCAGCGGCGGGCTGAGAGGGCGGAGATCGTTCCGCCGACCGTCTGAACCTGACCCGGGTAATGCCGGCGCAGGGAGGAGCCACTTGCATCAGCACCTTTCATCATCAGCCGATGTCGTCGTCATCGGCGGCGGCGTGATCGGGCTCGCGGTGGGCTGGCAGGCAGCCCGGAAGGGGCTCAAGGTAGTGGTCGTCGAACGTGGCCAGGTGGGAGGCGGCACCTCCCGCTTGGCGGCCGGAATGCTCGCCCCGGTGGCCGAGGCGGACCCCTCCGAGCCGCAGCTGCTTGCGCTCGGGAGCATGGCCGCGCGTGGCTACCCCGAGTTCATCGCTGAGCTGCGCTCGCAGTCGCCTGTTGATCCTGGATACCTGCGCTGCGGAACGCTGCTGGCGGCTCATGACGCCGACGAGGCAGAGGCGCTGACGCGAGCGCTGGCGCTGCGTGAGCGGCTGGGTCTCCCAGTCAGGCGGCTGCGCGGCAGCCAGGCGCGGGCGCTGGAACCCGCCCTCGCGCCGACGCTGCGGCTGGCTCTGGAGCTCCCGGAGGACCATGCCGTCGACCCGCGGGCGCTGACTGCGGCGCTGGCCGATGCGCTGGTCCGCGCCGGCGGGACCGTGTGCGAGCACGCCGAGGTGGCAAAGCTCGATCGCCGCGAGGATCGCGTGCAGGGCGTGACACTGGTCGGCGGCGGGCGGATCGCGGCCGAGCAGGTGGTGGTGGCGGCCGGTGTGTGGTCGGGGCGAGTCGCCGGCCTTCCCCCCGCCGCGCAGGTGCCGCTGCGCCCGGTCAAGGGACAGATCCTGCGGATGCACGACCCCGCGGGTCCTGGATTGCTCAACCGGGTGCTGCGGCTGGAGAGGATCTACGTCGTGCCTCGTGGTGATGGCCGCTACGTCCTCGGGGCGACGATGGAGGAGCGAGGATTCGACGTGACCGTCACCGCCGGGGGCGTGCTCGAGCTGCTTCGGGAGGCCAGCGAGCTGCTGCCCGGCCTCAGCGAGCTGGTGATCGATGAGCTCTCCGCCGGCCTGCGTCCGGGCACGCCTGACAACGCGCCGATCATCGGGCCGGGTGGTCTCGCCGGCCTTCATTGGGCCACGGGCCACTACCGCGGCGGGGTGCTGCTGGCGCCGGTCACCGCCCAGCTGGTGGCGGCGATGCTGGCCGGCCAGGAGCCGGAGATCGACGTCGATGCGTTCTCCCCTCAACGGTTCGCGCGCACTCCGCTCGGAGCTGCGCGATGATCATCACCGTGAACGGCACTCGGCGAGAGATCCCTGCGGCGGCGACGGTGGCGATGCTGGTCGCGTCGCTGCGGGAGGACTCGGAGGGCCGCGGGGTTGCGGTCGCACTCGGGGGCGAGGTCGTTCCCCGCAGTGCCTGGCCCGACACCGTGCTGCCCGAGGGCGCGGCGGTGGAGGTGCTGGCAGCGGTGCAGGGCGGATGACGATGGCCGCCGCGGAACTTCGCATCGCCGGCCGCCGGCTGAGCTCGAGGCTGATCCTCGGCAGCGGTGGCTACACCAACCACGGCGTGCTGGCGGCAGCGCTTGAGGCCTCTGGGGCCGAGCTGTGCACCGTTGCCCTACGGCGTCTGGATCCCGGCGCCCGGGGGTCGATCCTCGAGGTCCTCGACCGCGTCGAGGTGGAGGTGCTGCCGAATACTGCCGGCTGCTACACCGCTCGCGATGCGATCCTCACCGCCCAGCTAGCACGAGAGGCGCTTCAGACCGACTGGATCAAGCTCGAGGTCATCGGTGACGAGCACACGCTGCTGCCTGACGCGGTCGAGCTGGTGGCTGCCGCCGAGGCCCTGGTCGACGACGGCTTCGTGGTCCTTCCGTACACCACCGACGACCCGATCCTGGCTCGGCGCCTCGAGGACGCCGGCTGCGCGGCAGTGATGCCGCTCGGCTCGCCGATCGGCAGCGGCATGGGAATCTGCAACCCATACAACCTGTCGATCATCGTCGACCGCGCTGGTGTGCCGGTGATCCTCGATGCGGGCGTCGGCACGGCCTCGGATGCGGCCAGCGCGATCGAGCTCGGCTGCGACGCGGTCCTGTGCGCCAGCGCGATCTCCCGGGCCCACGACCCGGTGGCGATGGCCCGGGCGATTCGCCTCGCTGTGGAGGCGGGCACGCTCGCCCGCGGCGCCGGGCGGATTCCGCGCCGGCGCTACGCACAGGCCTCGACGCCTCAGGAGGGGCTACCGGTGTTCGATCTTCCCAGCGCGGGATGAACGTCGAGGCGCTGATCGATGGCTGGGAGGCGGCGTGGTCGGGACGGGATCCGGAGGCGTTTGCCGTGCTCTGCGAGGACGACGTCCACTACGAGGATCCGGTCACCGGCGAGCCACTGGAGGGGCCGGGCGAGATCGGCCGCCACGCCGAGCGGTTGTGGACAGGGTTTCCCGACGCTCGGATGGAGCGCACCGGGCCCAGGTTGAGCGACGGTCGCTACGTTGCCGCGCCGAGCAAGGTGCTGGCCACGCACCGGGAGGCGCTCGAGGGGCTCCCGGCCACCAACCGCTTCCTCGTCGTGCATTGCGTGTTCTACTGCGAATTGGCTCACGACCGGCTCCTACGCGTGCGGGGCTTCTTCGACCTCTACGACGCGGCCACGCAGCTGGGGGTACTACCGGCACGGGGCACCCTCGGGGAGAAGGCGCTGCTGGTGCTGCGGGGGTTCGGGCTCCGCGCGGGGCGTGGGTAGGCGGCGGAGCGGGGCGTGGGTAGGCGGCGGAGCGGGGCGTGGGTAGGCGGCGGAGCGGGGCGTGGGTAGGCGGCGGAGCGGGGCGTGGGTAGGCGGCCGTCCGCGGCCCGGGTCGGCGGGAGGTGCCTGATGCGGGCCTGGAGTTGGAGATTTGTGGCCATATTGGCAACGAATGTCCTACGCCCGCGGCCATCCCGGTGAAACCGTTAGGCGCAGCCTCTGGAGGGGGACGGAGACGGACCCACCAAAATCGAACACTTGGCCGACATCGTCCGGTGGTTGTCGTTGCGGCCAAGGCCCCTAGGCGTAATCATCGGGCTATGAGCGACCCTCGCCGGGTGGTGATCCTCGTCTTCGACGGTATGCAGGCCCTGGACGCGACGGGGCCCTCGGAGGTCCTCTCCCTGACCAGCCGCAGCGCGGACCCGGACACCGGCAGCCGCGGCTACGGGGTGGAGCTGGTTTCGTCTGTGCCGGGTCCTGTTCGCACCTCCAGCGGGTTGCAGCTGATTCCGGACCGGACGATCGCTGAGAGCACCAGCCCGATCGACACGCTGATCGTCGTCGGCGGCCGGGGTACGCGGCAGGCGCGCGAGAACGCGCAGCTGGTGAGCTGGGTGGCCGGTGCCGCCACGCGCTCACGCCGGGTGGCGTCGGTCTGCACCGGCGCGTTCCTGCTCGCCCGAGCGGGGCTGCTGGCCGGCCGTCGCGCCACCACCCACTGGGCGGCGTGCACGTCGCTGCAGCGCCTTCATCCCGATATCGAGGTCCAGCGAGATCCGATCTTCGTTCGCGACGGCAGCGTCTACACCTCGGCCGGAGTGACCGCGGGGATCGACCTGACGCTGGCGCTCGTGGAGGAGGACCTGGGGCGTCACATCGCCCTGCAGGTGGCTCGTCAGCTGGTGCTGTTCATTCGCCGCCCCGGCGGGCAGGAGCAGTTCAGCACCGTCCTCGCCGGTCAGGCTGCCGAACGACCGTCGCTGCGCGGTTTGCAGGCGTGGATCGCCGATCACCTGGACCTGGATCTGTCGGTGGCCGCGCTGGCCCAGCGGGCGTACATGAGCGAGCGGAACTTCTCCCGGCTGTTCTCCCGCCAGGTCGGGGTGAGCCCGGCCTCATATGTGCAATCGGTGCGGCTCGAGCGCGCGCGGACGCTGCTGGAGACGACGGACTTCCAGCTGGAGGAGATCGCGCAGCGCTGCGGTTTCGGTGCGGTCGAGACGATGCGCCGCGCGTTCGGCCGTCGTCTGCACCTCAGCCCGAGCGAATATCGCACGCGTTTCGCTCCGCCGCCCGTGAACGTGATCCCGCTGAGGCGCCAAGCGTCGGCATGAACATCGCCATCCCGATCTTCGACCAGCTCACCGCGCTCGATGCGATCGGCCCCTACGAGGTGCTCTCGCGGCTCCCCGACGCCCAGGTGCATTTCGTGGCCGCTCAGCCGGGGCCCAAGCGGACCGAGACCGGGATGCTCGCTCTCCTCGCCGACCTCTCCCTGGCCGAGCTGCCTGAGCCGGAGGTGATCGTCGTCCCCGGCGGCCGCGGGACGAGGACGCTGACCCAGGACACCGGCATGCTCGACTGGCTGCGGCACGCACATCAGCGCTCGCGGTGGACGACCTCGGTCTGCACCGGGTCGCTGCTGCTGGCGGCGGCCGGGATCCTCGAGGGCCTGACCGCGACCACCCACTGGCTGGCGCTCGGCGAGCTCGGCCGCTTCGGCGCCACGCCGGTGCAGCGGCGGGTCGTACGGGAGGGCAAGGTGATCACCGCCGCCGGAGTTTCGGCGGGAATCGACATGGCCCTGACCCTCGCCGCGGAGATTGCCGGCGAGGAGCTGGCGCAGGCAATCCAGTTGGGGATCGAATACGACCCCCAACCACCGTTTGGCAGCGGCAGCCCGGCCACCGCCAGTCCCGCGGTGGTGGAGCTCGTGCGCGCTCACGCCTCGCGACTGGCCTAACCGCGCACTGCGAAGCAGATCACGCTCAGGGACCGAGGGTGACGGCCACGGGGGCGTGGTCGGAAAGGCTCCCACGATCCAGTACCTCCGCCTTGCTCGGGATCCCCAGGCCACGCGTGAACACCAGGTCAACGTCATGTCCGGCAGCCAGCTCCAGGCCGGCCAGCGACAGCGCGCGGACGTTGAAGTCCCCCCCGAGCACGACCGGAGCCGGGCCGGCCCAGCGCAGCAGGGTGCTCGCCGCCAGTTGCGCCTCACGAACGGCAGCAGCGTCGTTGCGCACGGTCGCGTGCAGGTTCCCTACCCAGATGCCTCCCTCGAGCATCGTACCCCAGCAGCCAGCGCCGCTCAGGCAGGAGCCGCAGCCGGAGGCTGCGGCGAACGCGGATCGCCCGGTGGCGGACCAGGATCGCGTTGGCCCCGCCGCCGTTCGACTTGATCAGGTCGGGCCAGCGCACCGCGATCGCCCGGCGCAGCGGCAGCATTGAGTTCCGGCTGGTAAGGACCAGGCGCGAGTCGGCGTGCAGCCGGCGGCCGAGCTCCGGCGGCCACCAGGGCGGCACCTCTTGCAGCAGGGCAACGTCCCAGCTCCAACCCGCCAGCGCGTCCGCGAACTCGTCGCGGAGGTTTCGGCCCGACGGCGGCACCGACGCGCCCGTGCTGGAGATTCCAGGTCAGGATTCGCAGCGCCACCGGGCTCAACGTACACTCCGCGGCCCGCTATGGCCGCGCACTTCCTCACCGGAGCTGAGCTGAGCCCTGACAGGCTGCGGGCGCTGATCGAGCGGGCGCGGGAGCTGAAGGCGCGCTCCGCTGCGCTCGAGGTGCTCGCCGGCCGGAACATCGCGCTGATCTTCCAGGCGCCCTCCACCCGCACCCGGGTGTCGTTCGAGGCCGGGATCGTGGAGCTCGGCGGCCACCCGATGCTGCTGCGCAGCGAAGAGATGCAGCTGGCCCGAGGGGAGTCCGTACGCGACACCGCCTACGTGCTCTCACGTCACGTTGCCGCGATCGGGATCCGCACCGGCGACGACGAGCTCGTGGCCGAGCTGGCCGCTCACGCGACCGTGCCGGTGATCAACATGCTCACCGCCGGACACCACCCTTGCCAGGCGCTGGCGGATCT
This sequence comes from uncultured Solirubrobacterales bacterium, assembly GCA_963787535.1. GTDB lineage: Bacteria > Actinomycetota > Thermoleophilia > Solirubrobacterales > Solirubrobacteraceae > Palsa-465. Next base: position 470,935 of record CAWBDB010000004.1, on the reverse strand, counting down.
GCTCACGCTGCGAGAGACCTTCGGACACCTCGACGGCCTGACGCTGGCCTATGTCGGTGACGGCAACAACGTAGCTCGGTCGCTGGCCATCCTCGGCTCTCTCGCCGGCATGCGGGTAAGGATTGCCTCGCCGCCCGGGTTCGAGCTCGAACCGGTTGCCGGCGCCGAGCTGTTCGCAGGACCCGCGCGAGGCGGTGCGGGATGCGGACGCGCGTCTACACCGATGTCTGGGTGAGCATGAGCGACGACCCCGAGTCCAGCGCCGAGCGTCGCCGCGTGCTCGGCGCCCTACCGGATCGACGATCAGCTGCTCGACCTCGCCGCGCCGAACGCGATCGCGCTGCACTGCCTGCCGGCGCACCCGGGCGAGGAGATCACCGCCGAGGTGCTCTACGGCTCGCGGCAGCGGATCTGGGACCAGGCCGAGAACCGCCGCCACGCACAGAAGGCGCTGCTGCGATGCTGCTTGGCGAACGGAACGCGCGGCTAGCCCAGCGGAGTAGCCGATCCCCAGTCAAGCGTGGGTAGCGCCCGGGTCGGGTACGCTCGATGCTAGGACACGTCCGCAGGAGGAACCACGTGCCCACTCCGAGACGTCCGCAGGTCCGCAGAGCCAGCCGGGACCGCGTCGCCGCTGCCCCGCCAAGTCACGTTCGCCTTCGGCTCGAGTCGACCAGCGACCCCGTCCGGCAGCCGGCCGGGAGACGGCCTCGATGCCGAGGAGCTGCTGAACCGGGTCTCAGAGCAGCTCGACCTGGTGATGCTGACCCGCGAGCGGATCCAGGAGACGCTGGATGAGGCCGCAGAGCGTGGGCGGGTGACGCGCACCGATGCCAACGTGCTCGCGGCAGAGCTGGTCAAGCGGGGACGCCAGCAGAGCGAGGAGCTGCTTCGGGAGGTCGAGCAACTGGTCGGCCGCGGGCGCGACCAGCTCGAGTCGGCAACCCGGAGAGCCCGACGCGCCGAGCCGGTCGAGCGCCTCGTGCGGGGTGCCGACCGGGCGCGACGCAGCGTCGGCACCGGGTCCGAGTTCCCGATCCCTGGCTACGACGAGCTCTCTGCAAGCCAGGTGCAGGAGCGCCTCAGCCGGTCTGGGCCCGGCCCGAGCTGCGCCAGGTCCGTGACCACGAGCGCCGTCACGCCAACCGCAAGACGGTCCTTCAAGCGATCGAGCGCGCCCTGGCCTAAACCAGAGGACGGCGCCCCGGGCCACCGCCTCCCGGCTGCCATGCTAGGGGGCGATGACCACGGTCTCCACCGGCTCCCGACCCTCCCGCGGGGACGAGCTCACCCTGCACGTCGACACGCTCTCCTACGGGGGAGCCGGAGTGGCACGGCTGGAGGGCTACGTCGTGTTCGTCCAGGGCGCCCTCCCGGGCGACACCGTGCGGGCCGTGGTGGGCAAGTCCAAGCGAGCCTATGCCGAGGCTCGGGCAGTGGAGATCCTGCAGCCGAGCCCCGACCGCATCCCGGAGAGGGCCGATCATCCCGGGGTGCCATGGCAAGCGCTGCCCTACGAGCGCCAGCTGCAGGTCAAGCAGGATCAGGTGCAAGAGGCGCTGCAGCGGCTCGGCAAGCTGGCCGGCTACGAGCTGGAGCCGATCGTGCCCGCGGTGGAGCAATGGCGTTACCGCAACAAGCTCGAGTACTCCTTTGGCGCCGACGCCGGCGGCGACCTCGTGTGTGGCTTCCACACCCCCGGGCGCTGGTATGAGGTAGTCGAGGTGCAGGATTGCCTGCTGGCCTCGCCGGCTGGTAACCAGGCCCGCGAGGAGGTCGTGCAATGGTGCCGTGAACAGGGACTGCGGGCGTACGACCGCCGCAGCGGCGAAGGGTTGCTGCGCAACCTGGTCGTCCGGGAAGGACGGCGCAGCGGCCAGGTTCAGGTGAGGTTGGTGACCGCCCCCGGACAGCTAGATCGCGAGGGGCTGGCCCGGGCCGCCACCAGCGCTTCGGGCCTGCTGTGGACGCGCATCGACAGCGTTGCCGAGACCACTCAAGGTGGCGAGACCGAGCTGCTCGCCGGCGATGACCGGATCGACGAGGAGCTCGGAGGGCTTGGAGTGCGAATTTCCCCACAGGCGTTCTTTCAGACCAACACCGAGATGGCGGAGCGGCTGTACGGCGTTGCCGCTGATTACGCGCAGCTGCGTGGCTTCGAGCGGGTCTATGACCTGTACTGCGGGATCGGCACGATCGGGTTGCTGATGGCTCCGCGAGTGGCGGAGCTGTGGGGGCTGGAGCTGGTGGAGGAGGCGATCGCCGACGCGATTGCCAACGCCCGCGCAAACGAGATCGACAACGCCCGCTTCTTCGCCGGAGACGTGCGTGTGGCCCTGCGCGAGCTGGTGGCCAAAGCCGGCCGGCCGGACGTGCTGATGCTCGACCCGCCGAGGGCAGGGCTCTCGCAGAAGGTGGTGCGGCGGATCATCGAGGCCGCTCCGAGCCGGATCGTCTACGTCTCTTGCAATCCGACGACGCTCGCGCCCAACGCCGCGCAGCTCGTGCAGGCGGGCTACGAGCTGAGGCGCGTGCGCGCGGTGGACATGTTTCCCCAGACCCCGCATATCGAGTCTGTGGCGCTGCTGGAGCGGCTCTCCGGCCCCAGCTGATTCGCCGCCGCCTCGCTAGGGTTCGGAGTGATGCGCGCCGTCACCATCCGCGAGCAGCAGCTGAGCGTCGAGGACCATCCTGATCCCGTTCCCGGAGCCGGTCAGGTGCTCGTTCGGGTCCGGGCCGCCGGCCTGAACGGCGCCGACATGCACCAGCGCCGCGGCCGGTATCCGGCTCCGCCCGGCTCACCGCAGGATATCCCGGGCCTCGAGCTGGCCGGCGAGGTCGCGGGGCTGGGTCCAAACGCTACCCGGTTCGAACCCGGCCAGCGCGTGATGGCGATCGTCGGCGGGGGCGGTCAGGCCGAGCTGGCCCTCGTGCACGAGCGCGTCCTCATGCCGGTCCCGGACGATCTCGACTGGCCACAGGCCGGCGGCGTGCCGGAGGTGTTCACCACCGCCCACGACGCGATCTTCACCCAGGCACAGCTGCAAAGTGGCGAGCACCTGCTGGTCCATGGTGGTGCCGGCGGCGTCGGAACGGCATCGATCCAGCTCGCGGCCGCGGCCGGTGCCCGGGTCACCGCCACGGTGCGCAATCCCGAGTCCCGGCCTGCCGTCGCGCAGCTGGGGGCGCGGGTGATCGAGCCGGAGGGATTCGTCGAGCATGGTCCCTTCGACGTGATCCTGGAGCTGGTGGGCGCGCCGAACCTGCCGGACAACCTCGGCGCCCTGAATACCGGTGGCCGCATCACCGTGATCGGCATCGGCGCCGGCGCCAAGGGAGAGCTGAACCTGGGCCTGCTGATGAGCAAGCGGGCCCGGATCCACGGCTCGATGTTGCGGGCTCGTCCGCTGGAGGAGAAGGCGCTTTGCGCTCGAGCGGTGGAGCGATCGGTGCTGCCGCTGCTCGCCGATGGCACCCTGCAGGTTCCGATCGCCGCAACTTATCCCCTTGAGCAGGCTGAGGCCGCCTACGAGCGATTTGCCGCGGGTGGCAAGCTCGGCAAGATCGTTCTGGAGATGTAGGCCCTGCCGGTTCGCCGCTAATCGCCGGCGAACCCGGCATCCTCGGCGGCCAGCCCGGGCTCGTCCTCAGCGGAGTGGATCGCGCACAGCGCGGGGCCACCCGACTCCATCGCCGCCTGCAGCTCTGCCGGGGTCAGCTTTGCGCCGCACTCCTCGCAACGCTCGCCAAGCTGCTCAAGGCTCTTTTCCTCCAGGTCCACCGGAGCGGAGTTTACCTCCCCTCAATACGGAGGGAGATCCGCCCACCATTGGCCGAGCGCCCGGAAAGCGGTCCAGAACTCGCGCTTGGCCTGTTCCTCGTCCAGCGATTCGTCGATCGAAGGTACGTACAGCGCCTCGATCGACGGGGTGAAGGTCTGCAGCACGCCGGGATCGGGCTCTAGCTCGCGCCGCAGCGGGACGTCCAGGTCGTTGACCACCGCCAGCGTGTCCTCGCCCATCACCACCACGATCTTCGGGGCGACTATGGTCAGCTCCTCGGCCAGCCGAGCCACACAGGCGGGGTCCGCCAGCTCGGGATCGGCGAGCGGACACTTCACGCACAGGGTGCCGTAGACGGCGAGGGGGTCGATCGCCAGCCGCTTCAGCGACTTCATCAGCGCATTGCCGGTGCGGCCATAGAACGCCACTCCCTCCTCGATCTCCGCCGGTCGGGCCGAGTACTTGATCAGGAAGATCTCCGCCTGGGGGTGGCCAGAACCCAGCACCGGCATCAGCGCTCCGCGCGGACAATGCGGGCAGCTCTGCAGCTCCCGGGCGAAGGCGTTGAGCTCGCGGATCGCCCGCTCCAGGTACTTCTCCCGGATCTCGTCATCTGTGGCCGGCATCTCTGCCGGATTGGACAGGGGACGTGCTTGTCCTTGCCGGTGCATCAGGACTTGCGCGTGGCTCGACGCACGCGGCGGTCGCGCGCTGACCGCCGCGCCGATTCGGGTAGCGCCTTGGTCTGCAGGAACTTCAACGCCTGCACATAGAGCAGGCTGGCCGGATTGCGGATGATGTCGGCGTCGCGTAGCGACTCCAGGAACTCCTCGGCGCCGTCGAAGTCCCGCATCCGGATACGGACTGATCCCAGACCCTGGGGCACGTGGGCGTCAGACCCGGCGCCGGCGGGGATCCGGTACTTGGCCGCGAACCTGACCGCCTCCTGGTTGAACTCGTTGATGGCGACGCGCGGGTTGAAGACCTCGATCGCGTCGACCCCCTCGAGCACGTCGAGCAGGTGCTCGTAATCGGGGACGGAATGCAGGCGATCGAATGGGTGGGGGACGTAGACCAGGCCGCCTTGGCGCTTGATCTCGGCGATCGTCTGCGGCAGCGTCATCCCCCGCGGGATGCGCTCGCTGATGAACAGCCCGATGACCTCGCCCTGGTCGGCGGTCTTGACCTCCTCGCCGACGATCACCTTGAGCCCGGCCGGGGACTTCTCACGGGCCTCCAGCGCGCCCGAGATCTCGTTGTGGTCGGTCACCGCGATCGCCCCCAGCCCCCGCTCCTGGGCCTCCGCGAGCAGCACCTCTACCGGTGTGGCGCAATCGTAGGAATGGTCGGTGTGCATGTGCAGGTCGACGTCGATCAGCGACCTAGAGGTGAGCCGCGAGGCCAGCGGTGTCCGGCTGCGGCCATCGTGACGGCGAGCGAGCAACGTCGCGTACACCTCCTGAATCTGGTCGGCCACTCGAGACCAGCGCAGCGTGTCGCGCAGCGGCGCAGCGTCGTCGCGCAGGCGCCGGCGAAGCGGCGACGCCGAGATCAGCCGCGACAGCTGCGCCCGCAGCGTCTCGACATCGCCGGGCTCGAACAGCAGTCCGTAGCGACCCTCTCCCAGCAGCTCCTCGTAGGCGGGTAGCCGGGAGGCCACGGGCACCACACCCGCGCTGAGTGCCTGCAGGAGCGCTCCTGGGCTGAGCGAATAGCCCTCGGATGCGAGCACGATCACCTCGGCCTCAGCGATCGCCTGCTCCCTGGGAAGCTCCTCGGCGCCGAGGAACTCCACCCGCTCTCGCAGAGCGCGGCTGAGGGTTGCCGGTGCCGCCAGCGGTCGCGCCGACCAGACCGTCGCGCGCCAGGAAAGATCCTCGGGCAGCCCGCGCAGCGCGCGCAGGATGATCCGCAGCGCACCCCGCTCCTCATCAGCGACGATCACCAGTCGCACGGGCCCTCCCTGGCCAGGAGCCGCCGGCGCCGGCGCCGCTGCCCCCGGCAGGATCACCTGGTATTCTCCGGGGAAGAAGCGCTGCAGCAGATCTCGGGTGGCCCGGTAGCTGGCTGTCCGCGCGTCGAGGCGTGAGAACAGCAGCCGCGTCAGCGGCGCGGCCAGCTGGGTCGAGAGGATTCGCTCGGTCGGAGCATGGAAGCTGCCCACGTTGAGCGCGCGCGAGTGTCGCAGCGCGGCGCTGGAGGCGCTGGGCGCGAACGGCTCATGCACGTGGACGACGTCCAGAGGGAGCACCGACAGCGCCTCTTCGATCGTGCGCGCGACGTCGACCGGGAGAGAGGCCGAGCGCCGTCGCGCCGGTGAGAATGGCAGCACTTCGCCGACGGCGAGCACCAGCGGACCATGCTGCGCGCGCTCAAGCAGCTGCTCGGGATCGCCACGAAGCGCCCGGCGGCTGTCCCGCACCAGGGCCGAGGATTGGGATGGGGCGACGATCAGGACACGATGTCCGCGTGCCCCGAGCTCAGCGGAGACATGCTGGACGTAGTCGCCCACGTCGCTAGCCGCCTCGAGCGCGAACGGCGAGACCTGTGCGATGGCGAGCCGCTCCGAGAGCACCGGCTGCAATATAGGAGGACTTCTGAGAAGCAGAGCGATGCCTCGCCGGCGAGCGGCGTGGCCTCAGCGCCCTGTGGCTGGTTACTTGGCCGCCGTGGCTCGCGGTTTGGCGGCCGGCACACCGCGCGCGTTCTCGGCCACGAACCTATCGGTCATTTCCCGTGCCTCGTCATCAGGCCGCTGGTGCATCGGCGACTTCATCAGGTACGAGCTCGGGCCGTCGAGCTGGCCGGAAATTCCGTTGTTGAGCGCCAGCTTGCAGCAGCGCACGGCATCGATCACGATGCCTGCTGAGTTCGGCGAGTCCCAGACCTCGAGCTTCAGCTCCGCCGTCAGGGGAACGTTGCCGAAGGCCTCTCCCTCCAGGCGGATGTGGGCCCACTTGCGGTCGGTGAGCCACGGCACGTAGTCCGAGGGGCCGACGTGGACGTCGTCGGCGGGCAGCGTGTGGCCCATGATCGAGGTCACAGCGTTGGTCTTGGAGATCTTCTTGGACTCCAGCCGCTCCCGCTCGAGCATGTTGTAGAAGTCCATGTTGCCGCCTACGTTCAGCTGCGAGGTCCGCATCAGCTTGACGCCCCGGTCGTGAAACAAGCGCGCCAGCGCGCGGTGGACGATGGTCGCGCCAACCTGGGACTTGATGTCATCGCCGACGATCGGCAGCCCGGCCTTCTTGAACCGGTTGTTCCAGTAGTCCTCGCGGGCAATGAACACAGGGATGCAGTTGACGAATCCGCATCCGGCCTCGAGCACCTGCTCCACGTACCACTTGGTCGCCTGCTCGGAGCCGACCGGCAGATAGGAGACGACGACGTCGGTGTGGGTCTCCTTGAGCACGTCGACGATGTCGACGGTTGGCCCGGGGGCCTTGGTGATCTTTTCGCTGAGGTACTTGCCCAGGCCGTCGTGAGTCATCCCCCGATGGACCTCGACGCCGAGCTTCGGGACCTTGCCGGCGAACTTCAAGGTGTTGTTCTGGCCGGCGAAGATCGCTTGAGAGAGATCTTTGCCGACCTTTTCTGCGTCGATGTCGAAGGCGGCGCTGAACTCGATGTCGCTGATGTGGTAACCGCCGAGATCGACATGCATGAGGCCGGGAACCGGTTGGTTGGGCTCGGCGTCTCGGTAGTACTGGACGCCCTGCACGAACGCGCTGGCGCAGTTGCCGACGCCGATGATCGCCACTCGGACCTTGTCCGGCTGGTAGCGACCGGTGCCGTTCGAGCCCGCGGCGCCGTCGGTGGAACCATTCGTATTGCTCACGTTGGAGGTAGTCCCTTCTGTGACGGTCTGCCTGCGCCCGGCGCGCAGGGGCGACATTAGGTACGCCCGCCGGGCTCCTTTTGTTACACCGCGGCGCTCAGGCCTGAGGGTGCGTCGTCGGGCGTCAGGTGGTGAGCGACTCGATCAACGGGACTACCTCCGACGCGGCGGGAAGGTCGGCGATCTGTCGTGCCGCCGCCGCCGCGGCGGCCGCGAATGTGGGATCGGAGAGCACCTCCTGGAGCGCTGCGTCCACACCGGCCGCATCGCAGCAGCGCCCGACCCCAGCCTGGTGGCACGCCTCCGCCATGCGCAGCTGGCTCGGCGACCCGCCAGGCACGAGCACGACCGGAACACCCCCGGCGAGCGCGGCGATCACGGTTCCCGCTCCCGCGTGGGAGACGACGACCCGGCACGACGGGATCAGGTTGGCCAGGGGCACGAATTCACGGGCGATGACGAGCCGCTCGTCGATTTCGGCCAGGTCGCGCCGAAGCTCCTCGCTGGGGGCGGTGACCACCACCCGCAGGCCACGAGCCGTGCATGCCCGGACTGCGGCGCTCAGCTCCGCGCCAGCGTTGGCGAAGGAGGGGACGGTTCCGAACCCGACGTAGACGTCCGCCTCGGGTGCCGGTCCTGCTTCTCCGAGCAGCCGCGGCCGGATCGGCCACACCACCGAGGCGCCGGGCGGTGGCTCGGTCTGCAGCACCGGCGGGCACGGGTTGACCAGCGCGTGCGCATAAAGGCCCGCCGCCGCCGGGACCTCGCAGCCGCAGGACGCCCAGAGCCCGCCGGCTAGCTCCTCGAGCTGTGCGAGCTCGCTCGCCGACCGCAGGGGACTTCCCCAGCCGTGGGTGATCCAAGGAATGCCGGCCCTGGCCGCCGCGATCGGCGCCGCGTATTCGCCTTCGTCGTGGAGGAGGATGTCCGGCGGCCGCTGCTTCATCAACTCGAGGAGGTCCTCCAGCGTGCTCGGTGCCATCACTTGGGCCCACATCCGCGTGGCCCACGTGGACACCGGCTGAGCACCTGTCTCGGGCCAGCGACGCAGTCGCTCCTGGCGCATCTCCACGCTGCTCATCCCCGCTGCTACGGGCGCGAGTCCCGCACGGGCAATCACCGCATGGCTCTGCTCGTTGGTGGCGAAGCGAACCTCGTGGCCAGCGAGTTGCAGTGCGCCGGCCAGATCGAGCAGGGGCACGACGTGGCCCAGGGCGGGAACCGCGCTCACGAGCACCCGCACGGTGACTCTCCGCTCCGCTCGCGCTACCCCGGCTCGACCGCCGCGTTCAGCTGCCCCCGGACGTGCACGATCCGCTGGATCGTGGTCAGCACCGTGAGGCCGGCGAGCGCGTAGACGGCCGGCGCCAGCAGCTCGAAGTGGCCGATCGAGGCACCCTTGGCGAACACCAGGCCGATGGCCAGGATCACTACCCGGACCGGGCGGGTGGCCAGCCCGACCTTGCACGCAACCCCGAGCGCTTCGGCCCGCGCACGGGTGTAGGACACCATCAGCGATCCCAGCACGGCGGCGACCACGGCCGCGACCGCTACCTGGTCGTGGCGCGAAGCGAAGTAGGCCGCCACCGCGGTGAGCACGATCCCCTCCTCCAGGCGGTCGAGGGTCGAGTCCAGGAACGCCCCGAACGGCGTTCCCTTGCCGGACATGCGGGAATAGCGACCATCGAGCGTGTCCATGATCGAGCCGACGATGAACGCGACTCCGGCCAGGAAGAACGACCGGCCGACGACCAAGCCGGCCGCGGCCAGGTTGAGCAGGAATCCGGTCAGCGAGATCGCGTTGGGGGTCAGCCGCGACTCGATCAGTCGCTCACGCATCAGCTCCTGAGTTCGCGGGCCTTCACCGCGGGTGCGCAACCGGCGTGACTGACGCGCGCTCCCGTCCGAGGGCTTGGTCTGCGGGGGCATCCGCTTACGCTGCGGCCTGGTGGCCGAAGCTCCACACCTCCGGACGTGCCCGCGCCAGCAATCTGCCGGCGAGCAGCCACGACCCCGCGGCCGTGACTCCGCCCAGGAACACGTCGGTCAGGTAGTGGTTGCCGGTGGCTACGACGACGAAGGTGATCAGCAGCGGATACAGGATCCACAGGAATCTGATCGCGCGGCGGCGTACCAGCCGCGACATCGGCCACCCGATCATGATCGCGAAACACACGTGCATCGATGGGACGGCGGCGTAGAAGTTGAGCAACTGCTTTCCCGGGCCGTAGTCGACTGGGGTGCCGAGGAACTGCGAGATCGAGTCGGTGAAGCCCCACTCGGGCAGCAGCCGCGGTGGCGCGGTGGGGTACACGGCGTAGCCGACCAAGGCGATCGCCATCGCGATCATGAACATGTTGCGCACGAAGTAGAACGAGTCGTTGCGGCGCACGTAGATGAACACCAATGCGCCGATCGTGACGAAGTAGTGCGCGTTCAAATACGTCCAGTCGGCGAAGTCCATCAGCCAGTGCTTGTTCGCCGCCCAGGCCTGGATGCTCGGCTCGACGAAGATGTGCAGCAGCCGCTCGAGGTCGATGATCCGCATCGCGTCGCCGAATGGCTTGTAGCCGCTGCCGCCATCCACCAACCCTCGCGCCACCTGGTAGAGCATGTATGCGCCCAGGAACAGCGCGAGCTGGCGGATAACATCCCGCCACCCGTGCGGGAGCAATCGCTGATCGATCACACGCAGTCGCCGCCGCATAGCCGCAGGGATGCTAGCGGCGCCCTCGGCCTGGCCGGGTTGTGCTGCACCGGGGCGAGCGGGCGCCCACCCGATTCGGCGAGAACGAGATCACCAGTCGCAGCTGTCCCGCCGAGCGCAGCTCCAGCCCTGTGAACTCCCCTCGTGGAAGCACGCAGCCCGAGGCTCCCGCCAGCTTCCAGTATGAGGTAAATCGGACCCGCACGAACGCGCTTCCCGGCCGCAGGGCCTGGAGCGTCAGCGAGTTCGCCCCGATCGCCCGCAGCGTGGCCGCGCCGGACGCAATCGGCGTGGGGTCGCTGACGGCGTAGACCCGCCAATGACGAGAGTGCATCACCGAGCGCAGGTAGGGCAAACCCCGGCCGATCAGCGCCTGCTCGCGCCTGCCCGCGTAATCCAGGGGAGCGTCGGAGACGGCGACGAAGCGGATCGCCAGCCGGTGCAGCCAGGCCTGGTAGGTGGCAGCACTCAGGGTCTGGCCGTAGAACAGCTGGTTGTACTTGATATCGAGCTGCCGCTCCCAGCCGCGCGCGCTCGGATAGCGTGGGGCGACTTCGTAGGCCTCCATGTGAAACTGGGTGAAGGGGATCTCGACCCGGAACGGCGGCCCGTTCTGACGGCCCAGGAACCGCAGCAGCGGCCGCCAGTAGCCGGCCGACGCGGAGGGGTCGCCGGCGGCGGTGCGAACGTCACGCACCGGCGCCTGCCACTGGATGTAGACCAGCGGCAGCGCGACCAGCGCCAGCCACATCGTCCGCTGCCGCCACCACACCAGCGCGGCCACCGGCCCGGCGATCAGCGGTCCCAGGCGAGCGGCGTTGCTGCCCACCGGCGAGGGAACGGCGTAGGCGAGCACGCAGCCGGCTAGGTACAGGACAACCCCGGCCCGCAACACCGTCTCCCGACGCGGCAGCAATGCGATTGCGACCACCGTGACAACAAGGATCGGCCCCAGGGTGGCGAAGGTGAACGGCTCGGTGCCGCCCTCGGGAAAGGCAATCGACAAAGCCAGCACGGGAATCAGCGCGGCGGCGACGAGGCCGGCGCCGGCCAGTGCAGCTCGCGGGTCGCGCTTGCCCAGCCAGCTTCCGACGACAACGGCGCCACCGGCCACGGCCACGAACAGCGCCGCTACCGGGCTGGACAGTGCGGTCACGCCCGCCAGCAGCGCCGCCAGCCATGGCCGGCGTCGCTGCAGCGCCAGCGTTGCCGCCACCGCCGGCAGCAACCCGAACGCGAACGTCAGCCGGCCGGTGAAGAGGTTGGTGGCGGTCGCGGCGCCAAACCACACTGCCGCCAACCACGAGCGATCGCCGCAGCGACCCCAGACCAGCGCTTCGAACGCGGTCGCGGTGGCCACAGCCGCCACCGCGCCCACAACCTGCGGGGTCAGCAGGGCCGCCAACGGCGGGAACAGCACGCTGTAGCCAGGAACGTGGTGGCCGCCGTACCACCAGTTGTTCCAGAGCCCGAACCCCTCGGCCTGGAACAGCTTTGCCCGTAGCAGGTGTGCAGCCAGATCCAGGCTCGGCGGCGAGACGAGCACGTAGGCGAGCGCCAGCCCGGCCGCCACCAGCGTTGGTGCCGCCCGCCGGTGCCCGAGCAGCGGCGGGGTCATCCGCGGGGCCTGGACTGCGGTCATGCTCGCCCCAGGAACGAGACCACTTGCTCGAGCGCCTCGGGCCGTTCCAGCCACGGCCAATGCCCCGTATCGGGTAACCGCACCAACTGCGCTGCCGGTAGTCGGCGGGCATACTCCTCGCCGACGGCCGTTGGCCACCACGGATCCCGTTCTCCCCACAGCACCAGTGCTGGCATGGTCAGCGCGGCCAGCCCCTCGGCCACCTGCCGCCGCCGATCCTCGTCAAGCGAACGATGCAGGCGCAGGATCGCCCGTTGGGTCCCCTGGTCGAAGTGGCGCCATACCTCCTGCACGCGCTGGGGGGTCCACACGTCCGCCGACACCGTGCCCTGTCGCAGCCTTCGCGCCAGCAGGCGCTCGGTCACCGCGCCCATCGTCAGCTCGCCCAGCAGGCGCCGGCGCCAGATTCGCGCGGACGGCGGCCAGGGGAAGTCCTCGATCATCGGCAGCGCGTCGATCAGTATCAGGCGCTCCACCCGCTGCGGGTGGCGTTGGGCGAACAGCAGACCGCCCGCCGCGCCCCAGTCGTGAGCCACCAGCTGCACTCGTCGAACACCGGCCGCGTCCAGCAGCTGCTCCAGGAAGTCGACGTGACCCTCGACCGTGAGATCCAGCTGGCCGCCCTTGCCGGTGCGTCCAAAGCCGAGCAGGTCCGGCGCCAGGCCGCCGGTGCGGCCCAGTAGCTCCGTCCAGTCGTCGGCGCTGGTCGGTATCCCGTGCAGGTACAGGGGCTGAGGATCCGCTGTCGGTGCCGTACGGAAGAACACGGGCGATCCGTCGAGTTCGATCGTGTGCTCCTCGACGCGCACCCGCCGGCGAGGATAACGTCCGCGCTTGTGAGCGACAGCGGTCAGCTCGTTCCGCCGGGGCCGTCCCGCGTCCTGTGTCTGGGCGAGGCGCTGATCGACCTGATCTGCCCGCGCCCGGTAGAGGACGTAACCGAGGCCGACTGCTTCGTTCCCCACTTCGGGGGAACGGTGGCCAACGCCACGGTGGTGGCGGCGCGTTGCGGCGCCAGCGTGGCCTTGGCCGGAGGTGCGGGGGAGGATCGCTGGGGCCGATGGCTGCTGGCTCGGCTTACCGATGAGGGGGTTGATATCTCGTGGTTTGCGCTGGTGCCGGACCGCCCGACGCCCCTGGCGCTGGTTGCGGTGGACGCGCGTGGCGAAGCTCACTACTCGATCTACGGTGACACGATTGCCACTGTCGTGCACGCGCTGAAGGATCGGATCGAGCCGGCGGTGACGGACTCGGCGGCGCTGTTCATCAGCTCCAACACCCTGGTCGGCGCCGAGGAGCGGGCGGTGACGATGCAGGCTCGGGAGCTGGCGCTGGCGCTCCAGCGACCGGTGATCTTCGATCCCAATCTGCGTCTGCACCGCTGGCGCTCGCACGCCGATGCCGCCGCCACCGCCAACGCATGCGTTCCCGGTGCGCTGCTGGTGCGCTGCAACGAGCACGAGGCGATGGTGATGACCGGGGAGGACGATCCCGAGCGCGCAGCTCTGGCCCTGAACAAGGCGGGAGCCCGCATGGTGGTGATCACGCTCGGCCCGCGTGGAGCGATCCTGCGGGGCGAGTTGAGCGCCGATGCTCGTGGCCTGCCGGTGGAGGTGCTGAGCACGATTGGCGCCGGCGATGTGCTCAGTGGCTTCCTGCTGGCGCGGCTGGCGCTCGCCGGCTACTACCCCCCGGCTGTCGCCGCCGCTCTGCCGGAGGCCGTGGCCCGGGCGGCGAGCGCCTGCCAGCGTTGGGGGGCCCTTGAGTAGCGGTTGGCGGCCGCCGTCGGGTCGCCGCGTGCGCGCGATCCGCGACCGGCTGCGCCTGGTCTACGGGATCCCCGCGGCCAAGCCCCATGGGCAGCCGATCGACGAGCTGATCCTGACCGTGCTCTCGCAGTCGACCAACGATCGCAACCGGGATGTCGCCTACCTGGCCCTGCGGGAGCGCTTTCCCACCTGGGCGGAGGTTCGTGATGCCGGCGTGGACCAGGTGGAGGAAGCGATTCGTCCGGGCGGGATCTCCAAGGTCAAGTCAGCGCGGATCAAGCAGATCCTGCAGGCGATCACCGACACCGCGCCGGGCTCGGAGCTGTCGCTGGATTGGCTGGGCGGACTGAGCGTGGCCGCGGCCCGGCGGTACCTGGTCGCGCTCCCAGGGGTGGGCCGCAAGACCGCTGCCTGCGTGCTGCTGTTCTCCCTCGGGATGCGCGAGGTCCCGGTCGACACCCACGTGTTCCGGGTCGGGACCCGGCTGGGGCTGCTCCGGCCCGGCGCTCCGTTCGAGGAGCTGCACGATGCGATGTTGCGCCTGACCCCGCCGGGCCATGAGCTGGAGCTCCATCTCAACCTCCTGCGCCACGGCCGCCGGACCTGCCAGGCCCGGCAGCCAGACTGCCCCGGCTGCGTCCTGCGGCGGATGTGCCCGAGCGCGGGAACGGCGGGTAGGTCCACGAGCAACGCATCCAATCGGGTGTCCATGTAGCCTCGCCCCCGAGCCGGGCGTCGACTGCACCAGCAGACCGGCGCCGACGCCTCCGCAGGCGCCCGCCCTTTGTCTGGCGATCGCCTCGACGTCAAGATGGAATCAAAGCAAATCGATCGCCGACGATTCTCACTGGGCGGGACGCTCACGAGCCAGGCCTGGCTGCGGCTGTGGGTATCCGCGGCGGTGGCTTTGGCCTTTGCCGACGCCTCGATCGTGGTGCTGGGCTTGCCGCAGATCGTCGATCGCCTGCATACCTCGATCTCCCATGTCACCTGGGTCATCACCGTCTACAACGCCGCTTTGATCGTGGGCTCGGTGTCGGTGGTACTCGCCGCCCGGCGGTTGCGCTTCACCCACGCGCTGATCGCCGGCCTGTTGCTGTTCGGCGGCGCTTCGATCGGCTCCGGACTGTCCAACTCATTGAAGGTGCTGGTGTTCTTCCGCGTGCTCCAGGGGTTGGGCGGCGCGCTGCTGCTGTGCGGCTCGCTGCCACGGCTGGCGGGGGCAACGCGCGCTGAGGAAGCTCCGCTGGGCCGATGGGCGGCTGCGGCGGCGATCGGGGCGGCGCTCGGGCCGGCCGCCGGCGGCATCCTGACCGAGGTCTTCGACTGGCGCGCGATATTCCTCGCCCAGGCGCCGGTCGCTGCTCTGGCCGCGTTGGCGATCTGGAGATCGCCCGGGGCCGGTGTTGACCAGGCGTTCGAGGCTGAGCCCGACGAGCTCGCGGCCAAGCCGGCGGTGGCCGGAGGCTCTGACCGGAGACTCGGCCCGTTGACCGCCAATGTCGCCTTGGTGTTCCTCTCCGCGGGGCTGATCGGCGCCCTGTTCCTGACCACCGTGCTGCTAATCAACGTGTGGGGACTGACACCGCTGGGTGCGGCGGCGATGCTCACCGCTCTGCCGTTGGCCACCGCGATCGCTGAGCGGCTCACTCATGGACGCTCGGCGGCACGCTCAGGCACGATCGGGGCGGTGACGCTCGCTGTGGGCCTGACGATTCTCGCCCTGCTCACCCATCGTCAACTGGCTCCGGCCCTCCTGGGGCTGGCGCTGTGCGGCACCGGACTGGGATTGTCGTTTCCGGCGCTCACCGACACGGCGCTGGGCGGCCGGGGCCAACTGCTCGCGCGTGTGGCCAGGACGATCGCCGCGCGCGATGCCGGGCTCGTTCTCGGCCTGCTGATCCTCACGCCGGTGTTCGTGGATCAGCTCAAGGCCGCCCCCGGCCGAGCGTTCCCCCCGATCGTCAAGGCGATCTTCGGCGCGCCGATGTCCAACAACCAGAAGCTGCAGTTGGGCTACGGGCTCCTGGGCGCCGAAGCCCGCGCACCTCAAGCTCAGCTTCCGGACTTTGGGCCCCCATTTGCCAAAGTGGCGAAGAACGTCAGCCCCTCGACTCGGTTGGTGCTGGCGCGGGTCCAAGCTAATGTGCACGCGGCGGTCGAGCGCGCGGCGACCAAGAGCTTCCAGAAGCCGCTGCTCTACTGCGCGATCTTCGCCCTGCTCGTGCTGCCGCTGCTACTGCTGCGCCTCCCTGGGCCGAAGCCGGTCGCTGTGCGCGCCGACTCCGGCGGGTGACCCCGCCCTCAGCGTCACTCAGAGCCGGGTCGAAACCGGATAACGCGGGATCCCCAGACCCCGGGACCAGTACCGGCGCCCACCGGAAGATCGCTGTGCCTGGCGCTCGCTGTGCCTGGCGCTCACCGGGTACAACACGGATCTCGCGCACGCCAGGAGCGCGAGTTCGGCTCAGGGCACCTCTGGCGTGTCGTAGGCCGATCTCGGCCAGGCGGGGGGGACGAGATCCAGATTGAGCACGCGCCCCACGTCCGCGTCGGCTCAAGCGCCCTGGACCTTCTGCAACAGATCTGCTATAACTCGGCTAAGATTTTTACGACTGGATAGGAGCAGAACTAACATGGGCAAGACGATCGGAATCGACCTCGGAACGACCAACAGCTGTATGGCCGTGCTCGAGGGCGGCGAGCCGACCGTGATCGAGAACGCGGAGGGCGGGCGCACCACCCCGTCGGTAGTTGCGTTTACGGGCTCGGGCGAGCGGCTCGTCGGGACGGTGGCCAAGCGGCAGGCGGTGACCAATCCCCAGAACACGGTCTTCTCGATCAAGCGCTTCATGGGCCGCAAGGAGGCCGAGGTGCGCGAGGAGGAGGCGATCGTTCCGTACAAGGTGGTCTCCGGCCCGGGCGGCGATGCGCGCGTGGAAGCCGGGGGCAAGCAGTACTCCCCGCCGGAGATCAGCGCGATGATCCTGCAGAAGCTCAAGGCCGACGCCGAGGCCTATCTCGGCGAGACCGTCGACAGCGCGGTGATCACCGTGCCCGCGTACTTCAACGACGACCAGCGCCAGGCGACCAAGGACGCCGGCAGGGTCGCCGGACTCGACGTCAAGCGGATCATCAACGAGCCGACGGCGGCATCGCTCGCTTACGGCCTGGACAAGGAGTCCGACCAGACGATCCTCGTCTTCGACCTCGGCGGCGGGACCTTTGACGTCTCGGTGCTCGAGATCGGCGACGGTGTGTTCGAGGTCAAGGCCACCGCGGGTGACAACCACCTCGGCGGCGACAACTTCGACAAGGCGATCGTGGACTGGCTCGTAGCCGAGTTCAAGAAGTCGCAGGGCATCGACCTCGCGGCTGATCCGATGGCCCTCCAGCGTCTCTACGAGGCCGCCGAGAAGGCCAAGATCGAGCTCTCGACCACCCAGGAGACGCAGATCAACCTGCCGTTCATCACCGCCGACACCAGCGGCCCCAAGCACCTGGACACGCGGCTGACCCGAGCCAAGTTGAACGAGCTCACGGTGGAGCTGCTCGATCGCACGATCGCTCCGGTCCGCCAGGCGCTGGCCGACGCCAAGGAGAAGGGCGCAGCCAATATCGACCATGTCGTGATGGTCGGTGGCATGACCCGGATGCCTGCGGTTCAGGAGAAGGTCAAGGAGCTGACCGGCAAGGAGCCCCACCGCGGCGTGAACCCCGATGAGGTGGTCGCCGTCGGTGCCGCGATCCAGGCGGGAGTACTCGCCGGCGACGTCAAGGACGTGCTGCTGCTCGACGTGACCCCGTTGACACTCGGGATCGAGACCAAGGGCGGCGTCATGACGAAGCTGATCGAGCGCAACACCACGATCCCCACGCGCAAGTCGGAGATCTTCTCCACCGCCGAGGACAACCAACCCAGCGTGGAGATCCACGTGCTCCAGGGCGAGCGTGAGATGGCTGCCTACAACAAGTCGCTGGGCAAGTTCCAGCTCACCGGGATCCCGCCCGCCCCCCGGGGCATCCCCCAGATCGAGGTGGCGTTCGACATCGATGCCAACGGCATCCTCAACGTTTCGGCTAAGGATCTCGGCACCGGTAAGGAGCAGAAGATCGAGATCAAGGCCGGATCGGGGCTGTCCGACGAGGAGATCAAGCGGATGGTCGGTGACGCCGAGTCGCACGCCGAGGACGACCGCCGTCAGCGCGAGCTGGCCGAGGCCCGCAACAACGGCGAGAACGCCGCCTACCAGGCCGAGCGGCAGGTCAAGGACCTCGGCGAGTCCGTCGACTCCTCCTCCAAGGAGGAGATCGAGGCGGCGATCAAGACGGTCCGGGACTCGCTCACCAGCGAGGACGCAGCTGAGATCAACGCCAAGACCGAGGCGCTGCAGGCGTCCTTCCACAAGGTCTCGGAGGCGATGTACCAGCGGGCCCAGGAGCAGGCTGCCGCCGGTTCGCCCAACGGGGCCGCGGATGGTGCCTCGCCCGACGGTGCGGGTGCCGAGGACGTTGTCGATGCCGAGGTCGTCGATGAGCCGCATGGGTCCTGATCGCGGCAAGGCTCCTGCTGCCGCAGACACTGGTGGTGCCGGGATTGCCCGCTCCGCCGCCGACGAGGCCGCCGCGCGCGTGACCTCGTCGGCAGCGGCGTCCCCGGTTACCCCTGCGCACGGCGATCCGGTGATGGACGAGGTAGCGCGTCACGACCGTGA
The DNA here is from genome assembly GCA_963787535.1 of uncultured Solirubrobacterales bacterium. Taxonomy (GTDB): domain Bacteria; phylum Actinomycetota; class Thermoleophilia; order Solirubrobacterales; family Solirubrobacteraceae; genus Palsa-465. The sequence continues at coordinate 452,482 of CAWBDB010000004.1, read as the reverse complement.
AGAGCCGGTGGAGCCGGTGCGGGAGGATCAGCGCCGCGAGAACCGCCCCGATCCCTCAGCACCGGCGGCCGAGCCCGAGGTGCCGTTCGGGGAGCCCGAGGCGCCAGGGGGGGAGCCCGAGGCGCCGGTCGGACCGGCGCCGGCTTCCCTTTCCGAGCTCGCGGACGAGGAGCATGGCAGCGCCCGCGAGCTGGAGGAGCTGAGTGCCAAGGCCCGGAAGGCTGAGGAGTACCTGGCGCTGGCCCAGCGGACCAAGGCCGACTTCGAGAACTACCGCAAGCGCGCCGCGCGGGAGACCGCGACGGCTCAGGAGCGGGGGGTCGCCAAGCTGGCCAAGGAGCTGCTGCCTGCGGTTGACAACCTGGACCGGGCGCTCGAGGCCGCCGAGGCCGAGCCCACATCAGGCGGTGAGGAGAACGGCGGTCCGGACTCCGCGCTGGTGTCTGGGATCAAGCTCGTCCATGCCGACGTGATCGCCGCCCTGTCGCGGGCGGGGATCGAGCGCTTCTCGCCCCACGGCGAGCCGTTTGATCCCCAGCACCACGAGGCGGTCGCCCAGCAGCCGGTACCCGGGGCCGAGTCAGGGTCGATCGTCGAGGTCTACCAGTCGGGCTACCGGATCGGGGACAGCGTGCTGCGGCCGGCGCGAGTTGTCGTCGCCCAGTAGGCGCGGTGATGTGGAATGGCCGAGCGACCTGACTACTACAAGATCCTCGGGGTCGGCAAGAACGCCTCCGACGAGGAGATCAAGAAGGCCTATCGCAAGCTGGCGCGCCAGTACCACCCCGACCGCAATCACGGCAACAAGCAGGCAGAGGAGCGGTTCAAGGAAATCTCCCAGGCGCACGACGTGCTCTCTGACCCGGACAAGCGCAAGGCCTACGATCGGGGAACGGGAGCGTTCGGCGGCTTCGGGATGCCCGGCGGCTTTGACCCCGGCCAGTTCAGCGGCGGCTTCGGGGACATCCTCTCCAACCTGTTCGGTGGAGCGGCTGGCACCGCTGGCGGACGCACCGGGGGCGTGCGCGGCGGCCGTGCCCGCGAGGCCCGCGGGCGCGATCTCGAGACCGAGGTTTCGCTGTCCTTCGACCAGGCCGTGGGGGGAACTCAGGTCCCGCTGGCGGTGCCGACCTCGCAGCCGTGTGAGACTTGCCACGGCACTGGAGCCAAGCCGGGAACCAGCCCCAAGGTGTGCCCGGTGTGCAACGGTCGCGGGGTCGAGTCCGAGAGCCAGGGCATCTTCTCGATCTCCCAGCCCTGCTCTCGCTGCCACGGCTCGGGAACGGTGATCGATGATCCGTGTCCGACCTGCGGCGGCAGCGGCGCTCAGCGCAGCATCCGCCGGCTGCGAGTCAACATCCCCGCCGGCGTCCGCGACGGCAGTCGCATTCGGCTTACCGGCAAGGGCGAGCCCGGCCTGCGCGGAGCTCCTCCAGGGGATCTGTTCGTGATCACGCGCGTGAGCGAGTCGCCCGTGTTCAAGCAGGCCGGCGACCACCTGGAGGTTGAGGTGCCGCTGACGATCCCCGAGGCGATTCGCGGCGCGGTGATCGAGGTTCCGACGCTGAACGGGTCCAAGCGGCTGCGGGTGCCCCGAGGGACCAAGCACGGGACCGTGCAGCGCCTGCGTGCGGAGGGCCCGACTCGCCCCGGGAGCAAGGGCCGCAGCGATATCCACTACCGGTTTGTGATCGACGTGCCCGACGCGCTCTCCCCCGAGCAGACCGAGGCGGTTGACAAGCTGTCCGAGGTTATGAACGGCAATCCCCGGGCGAAGCTGTTCGCAGCGACCGCGGCGGGCGGGGACGGCTGATGCCAGAGCGCGGTGGCAATGAGTCGGTGCGCCGCGTGAGCCGGACGACGACCCGGATCGAGGTCTCCTCCGAACGCGGGGTGTTCATGATCTCGGTCGCCGCCGAGCTCGCTGAGATGCATCCGCAGACCCTGCGGATGTACGAGGCGCGGGGGCTGATCGAGCCCAAGCGCTCGCCCAAGGGCACGCGGTTGTATTCGCGCCGGGATGTCGAGCGGCTGCGCAGGATCCAGGCCATGACCGCGGAGCTGGGGATGAACCTCGCCGGGGTGGAGCGCGTCTTCGAGCTCGAGGAGGAGCTGGAAACGATGTCGCGCAAGGTCGCGGCGCTGGAGCGGCGTGCGCGCGAGCTGAGCCGCGAGGTGCAGCGTCTGGAAGCGCTGCGGCGGGAGCTGCGGGCGGACATCGTGCCCTACGCCGGGGGCGGCGAGCTCGTCCGCCGCGGTGATCTCCAGCGGTTTGAGGTCCGGCTCCCGCCCCCTCGTCAATAACGGCGCCGGTGTGAGAAGATCGGGCCGTGGGCGGTCCCGGAGGGATCGCTTTCCTCCTCGATGCCTCCGGGGGTATGCCTTGTCGATGTCCGCGGGTCCAGTCTGGCGCCGGCTGTCGATCGCGCTCGGGATGATCGCGGGGCTGCTCGCGTGCGTGCCGCCGGCCGGTGCCACCGTGCTCGGGCCGGCGCCGGCGAGGCAGACGCTGGAGATCGTCGTGCCGCTGGTGGCCGACGAAGGTGGGCTGCAGAGCTTCGCCGACGCGGTGTCGACACCGGCGTCCCCGCTCTACGGGCACTACGAGCCGATCGCGCTTCTCGCCCGCCGCTTCGGAGCGACGGCGTCGATCCGCACCCGGGCTACCCGCTTCCTGGCCGCCGCCGGAGCCCGGCAGATCCGGATCAACCCGACCGGGATGTTCGCCGAGGCCACCTTCAGCGTTGCCGGCGCCGAGCGCGTCTTCCGCACCCAGCTCGCCCGTTTCCACACTCCCGGCACGGGGACGTTCGTCGCCCCTGCAGTCGGCGGACAGGCCAGTGCCGCCGCCGTGGCCCTGCCGCCGGCGCTGCGTGGCGTGGCCACCGGCATCGTCGGGCTCGACACCCGCCCCCTGATCGGCAGATCCGCGCCGCCGGCGAGATCCGTGGCTCACGGCGGCGCCAAGTCGACAGCCCGGGCTCGCGCGGCCGCCGCGGGGACCGGGTCCGCATACCCGCAGGCCGGCGGTACTCCCGCCGGCTGCCCTGCCGCCGCGGCCAGCGGGGGCTTTACGCCCAATCAGTACCTGACTGCCTACGGCTACACGCCGCTGCGCCACGCGGGGCTGGCCGGCCAGGGGGGGCGCGTGGCGCTGATCGAGATCGACGGCTTCAAATACTCCGACCTCCGCGCCTACGCGACGTGCTTCGGATTGACCATCCCACCGCTGAGCGTTTTCCACATCGGTTCGGACCAGGCGCTCCCACCCGGTGGCGAGTCGACGCTGGACCTGGAGGTCCTGGACTCGGTGGCTCCGGATCTAGCTGGCATCGACGTCTACGAGAATGCCGGCGACGCCGCCGAGGTGACCAGGTCGCTGGCGCTGCCCCTGATCACGCCCGGAGCCAAACCGCAGGTCGTCTCGGCCTCACTGGGACTGTGCGAACCCGACATGATCGCCGCCTTCGGCCGCGCCGGGCTGGACGTGATCGACCGCGACGTGGAGCTCGCCGCCGCCACGGGCATCACTGTGGTGGCAGCCAGCGGCGACGACGGCTCGTCCGCCTGCGTGGACGCCCGAGGTCAGCCGGTCGATCAGCTCGCCGTCAGCTATCCCGCTTCGTCTCCCTGGGTGACCTCCGTCGGCGGCACCAACTTCACGCTCACTGCGGCCAACGCGATTCAGCAGCAGGTCGTCTGGAACGACGCACCGGCGGCACCGGAGGCCGGCGGCGGCGGCTTCAGCGATGTGTTCGGGCGTCCCTCTTATCAGCAGCGCGTCGTGGGCGGAGCCCGGCGGGCGGTGCCCGACGTGTCCATGCTCGGCGATCTGGAGCCCGGCTACGCGGTCTACTGCACCGCCGCGAACGATCCGGCCTGTGCCGACGAACCGCCTTGGCACAGCGTCGGCGGCACTAGCGCAGCCTCCCCTCTGCTGGCCGGAGGCGCGGCGCTCGTAGATGGAGACCTACATCGCCATGCGCGGGAGATGCTGGGCTTCATGAACCCGCTCCTGTACGCGATCTACTCCAACTCGCAGCGCGCCAGCGTGTTCTCCGACGTGATTTCCGGTGACAACGACCTCGGTCCCTACATCCTCAGCGGCAACGGGCAGCCGCTCGGCTGCTGCAGCGCCAAGGCGGGATTCGATGCGGCGTCTGGACTCGGGAGCATCGACCTCGCCGGACTCGACCTCGTCGCCCAGGGCATGCTTCCTCGCTCCGGCAATCTGTCAGTAGCGGTCCCCCCCTCGCAACGTCCGGTCCGCGCTCGCTCGCTGAGGGTCAAGCTGCACTGCTCGCTGCCCTGCCGCGCCTATGCCTTCGCCGTGGTGACGATCGGCTCAGGCGACGCCTTCTCGGCCAAGTCGACCGTCCACGCGTTTCGCCGGGCGGGAACCCAGACGGTGTCCATTCCCTTCTCCAGCGGCCAGCTGGCGTCGATGCGCTCCGGGCTGGCCAAGCGCCAGCGTGTCGAGGCCGAGGTGTTCGGGGTGGCCGTCGGCCCTCACGGTGAGACGGCCCAGGTCACCGCCGGCCGGGTGACCACGATCGTCGGCTAGCGCTCTCGAGGAGTCAGGTTCGCGGACCTTGAATTCGAGCTCACATATGTCATAATCTCAGTCACACTGACTAAGATTTATCCGAGCTGAAATCGAGACCGCGATGCAACCTGATCGATTCACCATCAAATCGTCTGAGGCGCTTCAGGCCGCGGGCCAGCTGGCCGAGCGCCGACGCAACCCCCAGACCACGCCCCAGCACCTGCTGGCGGTGCTGCTGGAGCAGGATGGAGGCATCGTTGCCCCGATCCTGCGAAAGCTGGGCGTCGAACCCGCCGCCGTTCGCCAGGCCCTGGCGCCGGCGCTCGATGCGCTGCCGAAGCTGAGCGGGAGCTCACCCGCGGATCCCGCCGGAGGCTCCACCGAGCTGGTGCAGGTCCTGCGCTCGGCCGAGGGCGAGATGCGCGAGCTGGGTGACGAGTACTTGTCGACCGAGCACCTGATGCTGGCGATTGCCGCTCACCCGGGGCCGGGGGGCGACGCTCTGCGCAGCGCCGGCGCCACCCATGATCAACTGCTCAAAGCGCTGGCGGAGGTCCGCGGTAGCCATCGGGTCACCGACCAAACCCCCGAGGACAAATTTCAGGCGCTGGAGCGTTACGCGCGGGACCTGACCGAGGCGGCGGCTCAGGGTCAGCTCGATCCGGTGATCGGCCGTGACGACGAGATCCGCCGCGTCATCCAGGTGCTCTCCCGGCGCACCAAGAACAATCCTGTGCTGATCGGTGAGCCCGGGGTGGGCAAGACGGCGATCGTCGAGGGGCTGGCGCAGCGGATCGTCGACGGGGACGTGCCTGAGGGCCTGCGTGACCGGCGGCTGATGGCGCTCGACCTCAGCGCGATGGTCGCGGGCTCCAAGTACCGGGGAGAGTTCGAGGATCGGCTCAAGGCGGTGCTCAAGGAGATCACCGACGCGCGCGGCCAGGTGATCGTGTTCATCGACGAGCTGCACACGATCGTCGGCGCCGGTGCCGCGGAGGGGGCGATGGATGCCGGCAACATGCTCAAGCCGATGCTCGCCCGGGGCGAGCTGCGGTGCATCGGAGCAACCACACTCGACGAGTACCGCAAACACATCGAGAAGGACCCGGCGCTGGAGCGGCGGTTCCAGCCGGTGATGGTCGGTGAGCCCTCGCTGCAGGACACGATCGCGATCCTCCGTGGCCTCAAGGAGCGCTACCAGGTCCACCACAAGGTCCAGATCCTGGACTCTGCGCTGGTGGCGGCGGCGACGCTCAGCCACCGCTACATCGCCGACCGGTTCCTGCCCGATAAGGCGATCGACCTCGTCGACGAGGCCGCCTCGCGGATCCGGATGGAGATCGATTCCAAGCCTACCGAGATCGACGAGGTCGACCGGCACATCATGCAGCTGGAGATCGAGCTGCAGTCGCTGGGGGAGGACGAGGACCCGGGGACGGTGGCGCGACGTGAGCAGCTGGAGCGCACGTTGGCCGAGGAGAAGGAGAGCTCGGCCGCAATGCACGCCGAGTGGCAGCGGGAGAAGGCTGCCACCGACGCCGTCGCCGACCTGCAGTCGAAGTTGGACGGGGCCCGCACCGAGCTCGAGCGGGCCCAGCGGGAGGCCGATCTCGGCCGCGCCGCCGAGCTTCAGTACGGAACCATCCCCGAGCTGGAGAAGCAGCTGGCCGAGGCCGAGTCTGCGGAGTCCTCGGGCATGCGGATCGAGCCGCGGTTCCTCAAGGATCACGTCGATGCCGAGGACGTGGCCGAGGTCGTGGCCAAGTGGACCGGGATTCCCGTCTCGCGGCTGCTGGAAGGCGAGATCGAGAAGCTCGTGCACATGGAGGAGCGCCTGCACCGGCGGGTGATCGGGCAGGTTGAGGCGGTGGAGGCGGTCTCGGCGGCGCTGCGCCGCTCACGGGCGGGGCTGCAGGACCCTGACCGGCCGATCGGCACCTTCCTGTTCCTCGGCCCCACCGGAGTCGGCAAGACCGAGCTCGCTCGGGCGCTGGCAGAGTTCATGTTCGACAGCTCCGAGGCGATGATCCGGATCGACATGTCTGAGTACATGGAGAAGCATTCGGTCTCGCGGCTGGTCGGCGCGCCCCCCGGCTACGTTGGCTACGACGAGGGTGGACAGCTGACCGAGGCGGTCCGCCGCCGCCCGTACTCGGTGGTGTTGCTGGACGAGATCGAGAAGGCCCATCCCGACGTTTTCAACGTGTTGCTGCAGGTGATGGACGACGGCCGTCTCACCGACGGCCAGGGCCGGACCGTGTCCTTCAAGAACACAGTGCTGATCATGACCTCCAACATTCCCGGTGGACGCGAGGGCGTCGAGGCGCACTTTAAGCCGGAGTTCGTCAACCGTCTCGATGACATCGTCGAGTTTCAGCCGCTGACTCGCCAGCAGCTCGGGGAGATCGTCGACCTCCAGGTGCAGCGACTGATCGCGCGCGTGCGCGAGCGGGAGATCGAAGTCGAGCTCACCGATCAGGCGCGGACGCTGCTGGGCAACCTCGGCTATGACCCGACCTACGGTGCGCGGCCGCTGAAGCGGGTGATCCAGAAGCGGTTGGTGGACCCGCTGGCGCTGGCCATCCTGGAGGGCCGGTTCGTTGCCGGCGACAGTGTCACGGTCGAAGCTGCCGGCGGTGAGCTGGTGCTGACCAAGGCCCCGGCCGCCGCGGCCGTGTAACCGCGCCGGTCGGACCGCCAGGGCGCACGCCGCCGCGCGAAGTGGTGTTGATCAGCCGCGGCCGGGCGGCGTGGTCATCCCCAGTCCACGCGGACTCGGAACCGAGCAGCGTCGCTCGTGGTACAAGTGCGCGATCACACACCACCGGAGAAGGAGGCTGTTGTGCCGACGTACATCATGCTGACCACGCTCACCCCCGACGGCGTGCAGACGATCAAGAACAACCCTTCCCGGATTCGGGAGGTCAACCGCGAGATCGAGCAGCTCGGAGCCACGGTCAAGGCGCAATGGGCGACGCTGGGACAGTACGACTTCGTCAACGTCGTCGAAGCCCCGGACGAGAAGACAATCGCCAGGGTCTCGCTGGAGCTGGGCTCGCGGGGAACCGGTCGCTACGAAACATTGAGCGCGATCCCGATCGACGACTTCATTGGCTCGATCTGAGGACTCGTCGTCGGCGAGCCCTCCGCGCGTGCTGGTGGTCGGCGCGGGGGCCCGCGAGCACGCCATCGTCCAGGCGCTGGCCAGGTCGCCGCAGCGACCGAAGATCCTTTCCGCCCCCGGCAACCCCGGGATCGCCGCCGAGGCACAGCTCCTGGATGCGGATCCCGCCGATGTCGGCGCGCTCGTGGCCGCAGCCGAGCACCACGCCGTCGAGCTCGTCGTCGTCGGCCCCGAAGCGCCGCTGGTTGGCGGCCTCGGCGACGCCCTGCGGGCTGCGGGCATCAGCTGCTTCGGCCCCGGTGCGGCGGGCGCTGCCCTGGAGGGCTCCAAGGCATTCTGCAAGGAGGTGATGATCGCCGCCGGAGTGCCCACCGCCGATTATGCGGTCGTCAGCGACGTCGACGCTGGACTGGATGCGATCGTCAGCTACCCGACGGTGATCAAGGCCGACGGCCTCGCCGCCGGCAAGGGGGTGATCACTGTCCTCGACGAGCCGGCCGCGAGGCGCGCGCTCCAAGAGCTGCTCGTGCAGCGCCGATTCGGGACCGAGCGGGTGGTGGTGGAGGAGTACCTGGAGGGTCAGGAGTGCTCGCTGCTGGCGCTGTGCGACGGGGTCAGCGCCCTCCCGCTCGCCTCCGCGCAGGACTACAAGCGAATCTTCGACGGCGACCGGGGGCCCAACACCGGCGGGATGGGCTCCTACTCGCCCGTGCCCGCGGTCGACGCGCCACGGGCGCAGGAGCTCTGCCGGATCATCCACCAGCCGGTGCTGGATGAGCTGGGTCGCCGCGGGATCCGATTTCGAGGCGTCCTTTACGCCGGGCTGATGCTGACCTCCGGCGGGCCCAAGGTGCTGGAATTCAACGTTCGCTTCGGAGATCCAGAGGCCCAGGCGATCCTGCCCCGGTTGCAGAGCGACCTGCTGGCGCTGTTGCAGGCGGCCGCCGGGCACGATGGCGGCTTGGGAGCGGACCGGCGCGACGAACTGGCTGGAACCCAGCTGCGGTGGTCGCCGCAGGCCGCGGTAACGGTTGTGCTGGCCAGCCGCGGGTATCCAACCAGCGCCTCCAGCGGCGAGGTGATCCGTGGCCTGGAGCGAGTGCCGCCGGAGGTATGGGTCACCCATGCCGGCACCGCCCGCTCGGCCGGTGGAGACCTGGTGACGGCCGGTGGGCGAGTGCTGAGCGTGACCGCGCTGGGCGGCGACGCCGCCGCCGCCCGGGAGTCCGCCTATGCTGCCGCTGACATGATCGAATTCGACGGCATGCAGCTGCGACGCGACATCGCCTTGGAGGTGATGGCATGAGCGAGCAGACCAATCCCGGCCCGGAGCCGATCGCCGGCTCGGAGTCGCTTGAGGCGCCCGAGCCGGTGGCCGGCGCTGAGTCGGTGAGCGACCCCGAGCCGCTCCCCGATCCCGAGGCCGCCGGCCTGGAGGAGCTCGAGGTCGGCGAGCCGGTGGTCGGCATCGTGATGGGCTCCAAGAGCGACATGGGCGCGATGGAGGCGGCCGAGAGGGAACTGGCCGCTCGCGGCATCCGCTCGGAGACCAGGGTGATGTCCGCTCACCGCGAGCCCGATACCGTCGCCGAGTACGCGCGCAACGCCAAGCTCCGCGGCCTGCGGGTGATCATCGCCGGCGCCGGGCTGTCCGCGGCTCTGCCCGGTGTCGTCGCCGCCCACAGCGAGCTCCCGGTGATCGGCGTGCCGCTGACCACCCGCACCTCGGTCGCCGGCGGGCTCGACGCGCTGCTGTCGATCTCTCAGATGCCGCCTGGAGTCCCGGTCGGGTGCGTGGGCATCGACAACGCCCGCAACGCTGCGGTGCTGGCGGCGCGGATCCTGGCGGCCTGAAGGGCTGCCGGGCTCTCCAGGTGATCCCTCGCTACACACGCCCCGAGCTGGCAGAGATCTGGTCCGAGGAGTCCCGCTTCGAGGCGATGCGGCTGGTCGAGGTGGCCGCGTGTGAGGAGATGGAGGGTCCCACCCCGGAGGAGCTGCTGGCAATCCGCGCGGCCACGCTTCTCGGTCGAGCAGATCGTCGAGCGTGAGCGGGTAACCGACCACGACGTGGCTGCATTCGTCGATGTGCTGGCGGCGGACGCCGGGGGCGCCGGTCGCTGGATCCACCACGGCCTCACCTCCAGCGACGTGCTCGACACCGGGCTGGCGCTCCAGCTGCGACGGGTCGCCGAAGTGGTGCTGCCGGATTCTCGGCGGCTGGTGCGGGTACTGATCACCCGCGCCCGGGAGCATGTGGACACCTTGTGCGTCGGCCGCACGCACGGGATCCACGCCGAGCCGACGACGTTTGGAGTCAAGCTCGCCGGGTTCGCCTTCGAGGCCGCCCGTAACGAGCTTCGGCTGCGGCAGGCCTTCTCCCAGGCCACCGTCGGCGCGCTGTCGGGCGCCGTCGGGACCTACGCTGCCACCTCGCCGGAGTTCGAACGGCGGGTGCTGGCGCGTCTGGAGCTGGCGCCCGAGCCGGTCTCCACCCAGGTCGTTCCCCGGGATCGGCTCGCGGAGCTGCTCCAGGCGATTGCCCTCGCGGGCGCGGGCCTGGAGCGCTTTGCCATCGAGCTGCGCCACCTCGCCCGGACCGAGGTCGGCGAGGTTCGCGAGCCGTTCGGATCCGATCAGAAGGGTTCCAGCGCGATGCCGCACAAGCGCAATCCGATCAAGTCCGAGCAGGTCAGCGGCTTGGCCCGGATCCTGCGCGGAAACGCTCTCGCGGGGCTGGAGAACGTCGCTCTGTGGCATGAGCGCGACATCTCCCACTCCTCGGTCGAGCGCGTGATCCTGCCCGACTCGACGACCTTGCTCGACCACATGCAGCGCCGCGTGATCGCCCTGGTGGAGGGGATGGTCGTCGATCGACAGCGGATGCTGGAGAACCTCGAGCTCACCTGTGGCGCGATCTTCTCCCAGCGGGTGTTGCTGGCCCTGGTCGGCAGAGGACTGGCCCGCGACGACGCCTACCGGGTCACCCAAGGCCTGGCCCAACAGGCGCTCGACCAGCGCCGGCCGTTGCGCGAGCTGCTGGCCGGCGAGCCGGCGACGAGCGGGCTCGACCTCGACGCGCTCTTTGACTACGCCCCGTTCGTCCGCTATGCGCCGGCGATCGTCGGCCGCCTGGATGAGATCGCCTGACGGGTGCCTTCGGGCGCACCCGGCCGCTGCCGTCCAGGCCGATGCCGTTGCTAGGATCGCGCCGGTGACCGCCCTCGCAGACCTGCCGCTCGTCGCCTCGGGCAAGGTTCGCGAGATCTATGAGCATGATGACGACGCGCTGCTGATCGTGACCAGCGATCGGATCTCGACCTACGACGTCGTCCACCCCACGCTGATCCCCGACAAAGGCAGCGTACTCACCGGCCTGTCGGCATTCTGGTTCGAGCACACGGCCGAGATCGTCCCTCACCATCTCGTGTCGGTCACCGACGGCGTCCCCGAGGAAGTCCGAGGACGCGCGATGGTGGTCAAGCGCCTGGCGATGCTGCCGGTGGAGTGCGTGGTCCGCGGCTATTTGAGCGGGTCGGGCTGGAAGGATTACCAGGCCACCGGCGCGGTCAGCGGGATCGAGCTGCCGCCGGACCTGCAAGAGTCAGACCAGCTGCCGGCGCCGATCTTCACCCCCAGCACCAAGGCTGAGACCGGTCACGACGAGCCGATCGACTTCGAGGGGATGGTGGGGCTGGTCGGCGATCGTGAGCTGGCGGAGCGTCTGCGCGCTGTCTCACTGGCGGTCTACGGGCACGCGGCAGATCACGCGCGGGAGCGCGGGATCATCCTCGCCGACACCAAGTTCGAGCTCGGTCTGGATCGTGATGGCCGGCTGACGCTCGGCGACGAGGTCTGCACCCCTGACTCCTCGCGCTTCTGGCCCGTGGACCGCTACGAGCCCGGGCATGCGCAGCCGAGCTTCGACAAGCAGTACGTGCGCGACTGGGCCTCCTCGACCGGGTGGGACCGCAACCCGCCCGCACCGGAGATTCCCGGCGACGTGGTGGCGCGAACACGCGCGAGGTACGTGGAGGCCTACGAGCTCGTCACCGGCGAGCCGTTCGCGCAGTGGCTCAAGCGCACCGGGGCCTGACGGCATTGCGGGCCCGTGTCCTGGTCAGGCCAAAGCAGGGGATCCTCGACCCTCAGGGTCAGGCGGTGGAGCGCGCCCTCCCGGCGCTCGGCTTCACCGGCGTGGACAACGTGCACGTCGGGCGGTTGATCGAGCTGGACGTCGAAGACCCCGGGCGGCTGCCGGAGATGTGCGAGCGACTGCTGGCCAACCCGTTGGTGGAGGACTACGAGATCCTCGAGGTTGCCCGAGGCGCGACGGGTCAATCGCCCACGGCACAGCCCAGCGCTTACAACGAGGGGCTGGAAACCGCCCCGAGGACCAGCTCGTGAAGCTCGGCGTTGTCCGCTTCCCCGGCTCCTGTGACGATCTCGACGCGGCTGCGGCGGCGGGGCGCGTCGGCCAGGCGGTGATGCTGTGGCACGCCGAGCATGACCTGCACGGCGTGGACGTGGTCATCGTGCCCGGCGGCTTCTCCTACGGTGACTACCTGCGCGCCGGTGCCATCGCCCGCTTTGCCCCGGTGATGGAGTCAGTGGCGCAGTTTGCCCGCGAGGGTGGATTGGTGCTCGGGATCTGCAACGGCTTCCAGGTCCTGTGCGAGGCCCGGCTGCTGCCTGGCGCCCTGCTGCGCAACCCCAGCCTGCGCTTCGTCTTTCGCCAGGTGGAGCTGGAGGTGACGAGTACCAACAGCGCGTTCACACAGGAATGCCACCCCGGCCAGCGGCTGTCGATCCCCGTCAAGCACACCACCGGCCGCTTCTATGCCTCGCCGCAGGAGATCCGGCGCCTTCACACCCACGATCAGGTGCTGCTCCGTTACGCCCCCGGCCACAACCCCAACGGATCGGTGGAGGACATCGCCGGCGTCTGCAACGAGCAGCGCAACGTGTTCGGGCTCATGCCCCACCCAGAGCACGCCGTCGACGGGCTTACCGGCTCCACCGACGGGCTGAGGATCTTCGATTCGATGCGAGCACACCTTGCCGGCGGCGTCCTCGTCTAGGCATCGCGCCCTCGGGCTCACCGATCACGAATACGAACTGATTCTCGACAAGCTCGGCCGCGAGCCGAACCAGGTCGAGCTGGCGATGCTGTCGCTGATGTGGTCTGAGCACTGCGGCTACAAGCACAGCCGCAAGCTGCTGCGCCGGCTGCCCAAGGATGGCGAGCACGTGCTGCTGGGTCCGGGCGAGAATGCCGGCGTGATCGACGTCGGCGGAGGCCTGGCGCTGGCGTTCAAGGTCGAGTCCCACAACCACCCCAGCGCGGTCGAGCCCTTCCAGGGGGCGGCTACCGGCGTCGGTGGGATCCTGCGCGACGTGTTCGCGGTCGGCGCCCGCCCGATCGCGATCCTCGACTCGCTGCGCTTCGGCGACCCGGCCTCGTCCCCGCGCTCCCGCTACCTGCTCGAGCACGCCGTCGCCGGAATCGGCCACTACGGCAACTCGATCGGGGTGCCGACGGTCGGGGGGGAGATCTACTTCGACCCCAGCTATGAGCAGAATTGCCTGGTCAACGCTATGTGCCTGGGGCTGACCCCCCACCACCGGCTGATCCGCAGCGCCGCCGCCGGAGCCGGAAACACGCTCGTGCTGCTCGGCGCGCTGACCGGCCGTGACGGCATCGGCGGAGCCTCGATCCTGGCCAGCGCCGAGCTCGGGGAGGGTGACGAGGGCAAGCGGCCGTCGGTCCAGATCGGCGACCCGTTCACGGAGAAGAAGCTGCTCGAGTGCTGCCTGGAGCTGCTGGAGGACCAGCTGTTGGTCTCGCTTCAGGATCTCGGCGCCGCGGGGCTGACCTCATCGGCGTCGGAGATGGCCAGCAAGGGCGGCGTCGGCCTGGAGATCGACGTGTCCCGGGTGCCGCTGCGCGAGGCGGGGATGGAGCCGTTCGAGATCATGATCTCGGAGTCTCAGGAGCGGATGCTGTGCGTGGTCGCGCCCGAGTGCATCGGCGCCGTGCTGGAGGTGTGCCGGCGCTGGGAGGTGCTGGCCACGCCGATCGGTTCGGTGAGCACCGGTGACAAGCTGCGGGTCCTGGACCGCGGCGCCGTCGTCGGCGAGCTGCCGGTCGCGGTGATGGTCGACGACTGCCCGCTCTACGACCTCGAGCCCGCGCCCCAGGAGGTTGAGCTGTATCCGCCGCCGCCGCCGGTGCTCGCAGGTGCGGAGACGGCGGAGGAGGTGCTGCTCGCCCTGCTGGCCTCGCCCAACATCGCCTCCCGCCGGGCGGTGTTCGAGCAGTACGACCCGCTGGTGCAGTCGCGCACCGTGCGCCGCCCCCAGGAAGCGGACGCGGCCGTCCTGTCGCTGCCCGACGGTTCGGCGATCGGCGTCTGCATCGATGGCAACGGGCGGCGAGTCGCCTCCGATCCGCGCGCGGGCGCCGTCGAGGCGGTGTACGAGTGCGCAGCGAACCTGGCCTGTGTCGGCGCGGACCCGCTCGGGCTCACCAACTGCCTGAACTTCGGCAACCCGGAGAAGCCGCACGTTGCCTGGCAGCTGTCGGAGGTCGTGGAGGGGATCGCCCACGCCTGCGAGGAGCTGCGGATCCCGGTCGTTGGCGGCAACGTCTCTCTCTACAACGAGGCGCCGGCAGGTCCGATCCTTCCCACCCCGGTCATCGGACTGGTGGGAAAGCTGCCCGAGGCCGCCCGTGCCGGACGACTCGGATTTGCGGCCGAGGGTGACGCGATCGCGCTGGTCGGCCCGTTTCCCGCCCGCGCGGAGGCTTCGGAGCTGTCCAAGCTCCAGGGTCACGCCCTCGGCGGGTCACTCCCTCCTATCGAGGGGCAAGCTGTGCGGGCCGCGCACCAAGAGGTCCGGGTCGGCGTGCGTTCAGGCGCACTCCACAGCGCCCATGACATCGCCGAGGGCGGCATCGCGGTGGCGCTGGCGGAGTGCTGCATCGCCGGTGGGATCGGAGCCAGTGTGCGGTTGCCGGAGGCCCTGGCGCCGTTTGCCGAGGCGCCGGGACAGGGTTTCCTGGTCTCCGGTCCCGAGCCGGCGCTGCGCGGGTGGCGGATCATCGGGCACGTCGGCGGCGGTCGACTCTACGTCGAGACTGGTCGCTCGTCCTTCAGCGACGCGGACTTGGGCGGCGCGGGCACCCTCGTGCTGGACTTGGTCGTCTCTGCGCTGGCCGAGAGCTGGGAGCGTGGCCTCGCCGGGTTGCTCTAGACCCGCTGCTAGGCTGACTCAGGGGTAGGTGTGCCTCTCCTCGACGATCATCGCGATGGCCCACGCGACGAATGCGGTGTGTTCGGTATCTACGCCCCCGAGCACGACGTCGCCCGCTTGGCCTACTTCTCGCTGTTCGCGCTCCAGCACCGCGGTCAGGAGTCCGCGGGCATCGCTACCGCTCCGCGCGGGGGCAGCATCATGGCGATCCGTGACCAGGGCCTCGTGGCCCAGGTGTTCGACGAGCACACACTGCGCTCGCTGGTGGGCGACATGGCGATCGGGCACGTGCGCTACTCCACCACAGGCTCCTCGGAATGGGAGAACGCGCAGCCGATCGTGCGCGATGACCGCCGCACGCTGGCGCTGGCCCACAACGGCAACCTCATCAACGCGGTGGAGCTGCACTCCGAGCTGCGCGGGCGTGACGTTCCCTTTCGCTCCACCTCCGATTCGGAGATCATCGCGGCGCTGTTGGCCACGCATCCGGCCGAGCGGATCGAGGACGCCGTGGCCGATGTGCTCCCGCGGCTGCGCGGGGCGTTCTCGACGGTGGTTATGACCGAGGACGCCGTCGTGGCCTTCCGTGATCCCCACGGCCTGCGTCCGCTCGTGCTGGGGATGATCGAGGACGCCTTCGACGGCGAGCCGGTCTACTGCGTGGCCAGCGAATCCTGCGCCTTTGACCTGATCGGGGCCACGCTGCTGCGTGAGGTGCAACCGGGCGAGGTCGTCACGCTGACCGAGCGCGGGATCAAGACCAAGCTGGTGGCCGGCGGCGAGCGCCACGCCTTCTGCGTGTTCGAGTACATCTACTTCGCGCGACCGGACTCGCGGATGGCCGGGACCGTGCTCCAGGTCGCGCGCGCGAAGATGGGCGAGATCCTGTGGCAGGAGGCGCCAGTCGAGGCCGATGTGGTGATCCCGGTGCCCGACTCCGGCAACGCCGCCGCGCGCGGGCTGGCCCGCGCCGCCGGGCTGCCCCAGGACGACGGCTTCATCAAGAACCGTTACGTCGCCCGCACGTTCATCCAGCCTGGTCAGGAGCTCCGTCGCCACGGCCTGCGCCTGAAGTTCAATCCGCTGCCCGAGGTGGTGGCGGGCCAGCGGCTGGTGGTCGTCGACGACTCGATCGTCCGCGGGAACACCACCCGTCAGATCGTGCAGATGCTCCGAGACGCAGGCGCCGCCGAGGTTCACCTGCGGATCTCCGCGCCTCCGATCAAGCACCCGTGCTACTACGGGATCGACATGTCCACGCGCGATGAGATGATCGCCCACGGCCGAACCAGGGACGAGATCGCGGCCGAGTTGGGCGCCGACTCGCTCCACTACCTCTCGCTCGCTGGCGTCTACCAGGCGGTCGGCAGCACCCGTGAGACGCATTGCGACGCGTGCTTCAGCGGCGAGTACCCGCTGCGCGGGTCCGAGCGATCGACAGGCAAGTTCGCGCTCGAGTCCACGCTGCCGCTGGCTCGGGCCTAGCCGCCCGTCGTCTACCCGCTGAAGCGCGCACGCCGTTCCGAGGCCGGCCCCCGCCCGATCAGGTCGGGCATGCTGGGCGCAAGCGTGCAGTTTGAATTGCCGCTACTCAAGTTCGACCGAAAACCGGTCGATAAGCCTCCCGATGCTGCTCAACGGCTCCTCATCTGGGGCCTGTCTCTCGAACGGAGGGTGAATTGTCTTCTGTCATCGGTCGCCGGCGGGCGACTTTGCCGCTCATCGCGGTCACCGTCCTGCTCGGCGCGGGCGCGATGCTGACGGTGCTGGCGGCTCCGGCGAGCGCCGCTACGGGCGATCACTTCACTTGTCGCGCGAGCGCGCTGCGGGTGCAAGGAGTGTCCGGGATCCTGCTGAATCTCGAGCCGTCGATCGCCAATGCGATGAACGATCCGTGCGGAAGTGAGCACACCGCAGTCGCCAACGTGCCGCCTCCTCTCAACACCCTGGTCTCGAGTGGGTCGGGTGTGATCAATGCGACCACGACCTCCGCTTCGGACAGCGGATCGGCATCCTCGGAAGTCGCCGATCTGACCCTGCTCCCGAGCTCGCTGAACCTCAATGCGCAGGTCGCGACCGCCTCGGCGAGCTATACGTGCCAAGCCGGCACACCGACGCCGCAGTCGAGTTCGAACGTGGTCGGCCTGAATATCGGGAGCGGACAACCGATCACGACCAGCGGCCAGTTCAGCCTTCCCCTCGTCGGCCTGGTCGACGTGGAGCTCAATCGGACGATCAAAACCTCGACCGCGATAACCCAACGCGCCGTTGACATCACCGTCCTCAACGGTCTCTATGGCGGCGCCGAGATCGTCCTCGGCGAGGCTCAGGCCGGAGTGTCGGGGAATCCCTGCCCGAGCGCCTCACCGCCCGGTCCATCAACGAGCCCGTCTCCGAACCAAGGTGGAACACCGTCGCCCAACCAGGGCGGTTCCCCCTCACCGAGCCACGGTGGTTCGCCCACCAACACGTCGCCTCCGGTGATTTCAGTGTCCTCGGTGGGAGGGCAGCCGGGCAGCGGCGGAACCCCGGGTGCAGGCAACGGCGGAACGCCGAGTGGGGGCAGCGGGGGGAGCCCCGGCGGAGGACAGCCCGGCATCCACGGCATCGTCGCCGTGGGCCAGCGGCTGAGCTGCTCGACCGGCGCCTGGGCGGGGAGTCCGACCCGGTTCACCTTCCAATGGAGTCGCGGCGGAACCCCGATCGTCGGCGCCACGGGCAGCACCTATACGGTTCGGATCAGCGATGAGGCGACGACGCTGACCTGTATTGTCGTGGCCTACAACGGGGGTGGGGCGAGCCGTCCCGCCACCAGTGCCCCGGTCACGGTGAGGGTGCCCTACGTGCCTCGCTGCCCCGGTCCGAGCGGCCGGTTGACCGGTACGACGCTCGGGCTCGTGAGGCTGGGGATGAGCCGCGCGGCGGCGCACCGCGCCTACACACACAGCTCCAACCGCGGTCGGCGCTACCAGGACTTCTTCTGCCTGACGCCGACCGGGGTCCGGGTAGGCTACGCGTCGAACACCCTGCGGAGGTCAATGCCGCGCCGTGAACGGCAGGCCTACAAGGACCGGGTGGTGGTCGCCACCACCTCGGCGGCGTACTACTCGCTGCACGGCATCCGGCCGGGCGCCACCCTGGCTGCGGCGCGCAAAATCCTCGGCAAGGGCAACTTGTTCCACATCGGGCTGAACTACTGGTACTTCGCCCGGCACGGCAACACGACGTGGATAACCAAGGTTCGTCACGGGATCGTCGAGGAAATCGGCATCGCCAGCCCCGCACTAACCCGGGGCCGGAAGGCCCAGAGGATCTTCATCACGAGCTTCTGGGCACCGTAGGGGTTGCTCGAACGAGATCGGGTGAAGGCTGGGGCGGTCGCGTTTGGCGGCCGCCCCAGCTGCGTCTAGAGCCCCTCCAGGCGGGCTGGCACCGCCGCCGGAAGCGCCGCTATCGTCGCCCAGGCGATGGCAAGCTCCGCGGCGTCTCGGGCGGCATGATTATCGTGGGGGCACCTGCAGACGCGGAGGAGAGAGGCGGGTGAACGTCGCTGTCCTGGCCTCCGGCACCGGAACCAACCTTCAGGCGCTGATCGACTGCGCCCATGGTCGCGACGGCGTGCGCATAGTCGCGGTTGCCTCGGACCGGCCGGGCTCGCCGGCACTGCAGCGAGCGCGAGCCGCGGGGATCGAGCGGAACGTGTTCCCGCTGCCGGAGTTCCCCCACCGCCAGGCTCGAGACGACGCGATCGCGTCCTGGCTGCTGGCGAAGCAGGCGGAGCTTGTGGTCCTGGCGGGATACATGCAACTGCTCAGTGGATCGTTTCTGCGCTCCTTCCCCGGCCGGGTGATCAATGTCCATCCCGCGCTGCTGCCGGCGTTTCCGGGCCTCAGGGCCATCGATCAGGCGCTCGCCTACGGCGTCAAGATCTTCGGCGTCACGGTGCACTTCGTCGATGAGGGCGTTGATAGCGGCCCGGTGATCCTGCAGCGCGCCCTCGAGCTCCCCGACGCCGACGACCCTGATCAGGTGCTTGCGCGGCTGCGCCCGCTCGAGCACGAGTTGCTGCCCGAGGCGGTCAGATTGATCGCTCGCGGCGCGGTCAGAGCCGACCCTGACAACCCGAGGCGCATCCTCATCGAACGGTAGAGTCGCGGGCTGTGGAACGAAGCCAGTTCGCGATCGACGGAACCGCCTCAGCGGGCTCTGGCGACGGGCCAGAGGTGCAGGTGGGTCGGGCGCTTCTGTCGGTCTCCGACAAGACCGGAATCGCGGAGTTCGCCCGGGGATTGGCCGATCTGGGAATCGAGATCATCTCCACCGGCGGGACGGCACGGGAGCTGGATGCAGCCGGAGTCCCGGTCCGGACGGTCACCGACCTGACCGGATTCCCAGAGATCATGGACGGACGGGTGAAGACCCTGCACCCGAAGTTGTACGCCGGTCTGCTCGCGGTGCGGGACAACCCCGACCACATGCGGGCCGCACGTGAGCAGGACGTGGAGCTCGTCGATCTGGTGTGCGTGAACCTGTACCCGTTCGAGCGCATCGCGGGCGCGCGCGGAGTGGACGAGGCGGAGGTGATCGAGAACATCGACATCGGTGGTCCGACGATGATCCGTGCCGCGGCCAAGAACCATCTCTACGCGGCACCGGTGGTCAGTCCCGAGAGCTACGACGCGGTGCTGGAGGAGCTGCGCGCTTCCGAGCGACGGCTGTCGCCGGCGACGCGTGAGAACCTCGCCGCCGAGGCGTTCTCGTACACCGCTCGCTACGACACCGCCATCACCCGCTGGTTTCAGGAGAAGCGCGAGGATTTCCCGCCGCTGATGGTCAGGGCGTTCGAGAAGACGCTCGAGTTGCCCTACGGAGAGAACCCCCACCAGCGGGCTGCCTACTACGCCCAGATCGGGGCCCGCACCCACGTCCTGTCGATGGTCGCTCAGCTCGGCGGCAAGGAGCTGTCCTACAACAACCTGCTCGATCTCGACTCCGCCCGACTGCTGACCGATGAGTTCCGCGTCCCGGCCTGCGTGATCGTCAAGCACAACAACCCGTGTGGGGTCGCTGTCGGGACGACCTCGCTGGAGGCCTACGAGCGGGCCTTCGCCTGTGACCCGATGTCGGCCTACGGTGGCGTGATCTGCTTCAACCGCGGTGTCGATCGTCCCCTGGCGCAGGCGCTGGTGGGCCAGTTCGCGGAGATCGTGTTCGCTCACGGCTACGAAGAAGACGCCCTGGACGTGCTCTCGAGCAAGCCGAACCTGCGAGTTCTCGACAACCGAGAGCGCCGGAGCGCGAACATGACCGAGCCCTACCTGCGTCAGGTGCTGGGAGGGATGCTGGTACAGGATCGGGACGCGCGCCTGGAGGAGCGCGAGGAGATGCAGGTAGTCTCCGCGCGTCGGCCCACTGAGGCCGAGTGGGACGAGATGCTGTTCGCGTGGAAGGTCTGCAAGCACGTGCGCTCCAACGCGATCGTGCTCTCCCGTGACCTGGCCAGCGTGGGGGTCGGCGCGGGCCAGATGAGCCGCGTGGACTCCGTGCGGCTGGCCCTCAACAAGGCCCGCTCGGAGCTGACCGGGGCGGCGATGGCCTCCGACGCCTACTTCCCGTTCGCCGACGGACCGGAGCTGGCTATTCAGGCGGGGGTTTCCGCGATCATCGAGCCGGGTGGCTCGATCCGTGATCCCGACGTGGTGGCCGCGGCCGACGCCGCCGGGGTGACGCTGGTCTTCACCGGCCGCCGCCACTTCCGCCACTGATGCCGGAAAGGATCATCCGCCTGGAGGGCGACCCGCCCTCGCCCTGGGAGGAGGCTTATGGATTCAGCCGGGTGGTGCATGCGGGTGGGTTCGTGCTCGTCGGCGGTACCACCTCGGTCGGGCCTGGCGGAGCCGTGCTCGGCGAGACGGCCTACGAGCAGGCGACCGAGGTCCTGCGCAAGATCGAGCACGAGCTCGCGCGGGCGGCGCGCGGACTGAGTGATGTCCTGCAGACACGCGTGTTCGTCACCGACATCTCACGTGCAGACGAGGTCGGCCGGGCTCACGGGGAGGCCTTCGGTGAGGTCAGACCGTTGATGACGATGGTGCAGGTCAGCGCTCTCATCGACCCTCGGATGCTGGTGGAGATCGAGGCCATCGCGCTCGATCAGTAGGCCGCTGGACTGCTCGTGGGTCGATGCGCGATCATCCGCCTCAGCGCCGCCGTAGCTCAGCTGGCAGAGCAGCGGACTTTTAATCCGACGGTCGCAGGTTCGAATCCTGCCGGCGGCATTGGGAAATAGGTAGCGATCGTGTACTTCACGCGGCGTGCTGGTCGCTCGTGCCTATGCGTCGGCCGGTGCCCAGGGCTGACCGGTGCGACCACTCCTTTCCCTCCGTGGCGCGCGGAGCGGGAGGAGATCCCGGCGGCCGTGAGTACCCCGGTGGCGGCGAGATGGTCCGGCATGAGACTCGCTGCCGCATCCTCCGCTGACCGCCAGTGTCTGTGCAGCCCGGTGCGGCTGTCCGGCCTCAGGCCTTGCGGAAGCTTGCGAGGTAGGCGAGCGAGCCACCGGTGCGGTCCTGGAAAGCGAATCCCGCTATTTCGGCGCGGGAGCGCAGCACGCCAAACCATACGTGGTGGGGGTCGCCACCGGCGATCGACTCTCCCACGATCAGCCGCCCGCCCGCCTGCAGGACCCGGTGCAGCTCGCGCAATGCTGCAAGCGGGTCGGGGATCTCGCCGAGCACCGTGACCAGGAACGCTGCGTCAAAGCTCTGGTCGGTATACGGAAGCGAGCCGCCATCGCCGAGCGTCGTCCGGATGTTCGTGATGCCAGCTGCTTGTGCGCGGCGCACCACGTCGTCTAGGAACTCCTGGCGCACGTCAAGCACATCAAGAACCCCGCTGTCAAGACTGCGAGCCACCGGCAGTGAGTAGTAGCCAGTTCCGGGACCGACTTCGAGCACGCGCTCGTGAGTGGATGGTGCGAGCACCTCGATCAGGCGCCGCCAGTGCATGGTTCGCCGTGGTAGTGCAAGGAAGAATCGCGCTGCGTAGGGCAGTGCATCTGGATGGCTCCGCAGCCAAAAGCCGACGGCAACGTAACCCAGCGCCATGGCGCTGACCAGGCGAGTGATCCAAACCATCACGTCGCAGCTTATCTTCCAGCTCACCTGGCCGGAACTCGCCCAAGGCGGTCTTTTGCCAGCTCCAGCGGGATGCACCGCTGTTGCGCAGGACGCGGCTTGTGATGGCGCCGGGGGACCCTGATTTAGCATCTCGTCACCGATGGAGGTTCCGCCCGAGGTCCGCTACGCAGTCCGGGAGGGTAAGAGCATTGCCTTCCAGCGGTTCGGTTCGGGCGAGCGTCGGCTGGTGTGGATTCCCACGAGCGTGGGGAATCTGGATCTTTCTTGGTCGGTCGGTGCGATCTGCGATATGTGGGTGCATCACGCTGAGCGCGCTGAGTGCGTGCTGTATGACCAGCTCGGGACGGGGCTGTCTGACCCGGTCGACCACGTCCCGACAATTGAGGAGCGCGCCGCCGATCTAGGCGCGGTGATGGACGCGGCGGGGTTTGCGAGCGCGACGATCTGCGCCGCCTATGACGCGTGTCTCGGTGCGGTGGTATTCGCGGCGCAGTTCCCGGAGCGGGTCGACGGGCTGGTGTTGTTGGGGCCGTTTGGACAGGGCTGGCTGTCGGCGCCGGTGGAGGAGCTGGTCGGCTGGTCTGACGCCGACCAGGTGGCGGCCTATGAGCTTGCGTGGGAGCACATCATCAAAGAATGGGGTCGCGGTGAATCGCTCCACATGGAGATGCCAGGACTTGCGACCCCACGCAACCTGCGCGTGTGGGGAATGCTCGAGCGTGCGTTTGCCAGCAGGGAGATGCACCGCACCCAGCACGAGATCGCGAGCACCGCCGACGTGCGCGACGTCCTGCGGACGGTACAGGCGCGCGCTCTGGTGCTGCGCCCGTACCGCAACACGCTGCCCGAGGCCGTCAACCGGTACGTGGCTGAGCTGTTGTCACATGGCAGCTACGAGGAGCTGCCGGAGACCCACGACATCGCCGAGTTCTTCGCCAGCTTGCAGCGCAGCGTCGAGCAGTTCATATTCGGCGTGGCGCGCGAGATGCACGCCGATCGGGCGCTGATGACGGTGCTGTTCACCGACATCGTCGGTTCGACCGAGCAAGCTGCGCTGCTTGGCGACGCGCGCTGGCGGGAGCTGCTGGTCGCGCACGAGCGGATGCTGCGGCGCGAGGTCGAGGCCGCCAGCGGCCGGGTGGTGAAGCTGATCGGGGATGGCTCGCTGAGCACGTTCGGCGGCCCGGCGCGCGCGATCCGCTGCGCGGAGCGGATCTGCGCCGTCGCCGGCGAACTCGATCTGAGGATCCGCGCGGGGATTCACACGGGTGAGTGCGAGGTGATCGGCGACGACATCGCGGGGATGGCCGTGAACATCGCGGCACGGGTTAGCGCCCAGGCAGGTGCCGGCGAGGTACTCGTCTCGCGGACCGTCCGCGATCTCGTGACCGGCTCGGGGATCGTCCTCCAGCCCCGTGGCGAGCACGAGCTCAAGGGCGTACCTGGGTCGTGGGAGCTGCTCGCCGTCGGTGCCGAGACCGCACCGCTGCCGGCACCCAACCAGACACGTGATCTCCGCGCCGCCGACCGCCTAGTATTGCTCGCTGCCCGGCGGGCACCAGGCCTACTGCGCGCCGTAAGCCGGGTCGGCACGCCACGCGACCGCCGCTAGACCGCATTCAAAGCCGAAGCAGTGGACCGCCCTGAAAGCACGGAGCGCCCTTGACCCGCGGCCTGCTCCGAGTGCGGTGACCCCGAGTCCCCCGCCGGCATGGAAGCGAGTGTCAGCTGGCGGTCTTGGCCGGACCCTCCTCCTTGCCCGAAGCGGTCAGCCTACTTTGATCCAGGGCGCGTCTCAGAACTGCTGTAAATAGTCGAGCCGGTGCTGTCAGAGCGACGGCGTAGGTTCCCTCAAGTCCTGGCAGACGATGAAGGAGGCCTACGCCGTGAGACGCACCGTACCGCCGTCGGCGGTAGTACAAGCGAGCATCGACAAGCTGATGTCAAAGGGGATGGTCGATCGCCCGCAGAGGATGTTGTCTGAGCTCGCGCGGCTCGGGGCTCGGTTGATCATCCAGCGGGCGGTCGAGGAGGAGTTCGACACGTGGTTGGGCCGGGTTGCTATGAGCGGCGGCCGGAGCGGCAGCGCGGTTTGTGCAATGGGTTTCGGCCCCGGCACGTGCAGACGGCCGAGGGTGAGCTTGAGATCGAGATTCCGCAGGCTCGCGAGGGGTGATGCCGTTCGTCTCGAAGCTGTTCCGAAGTGGCACTGCAAGCGGCTGCTGAGAACGGACCCGCTGAAGGCGCTGGTGATCGCCGGTCTCAATGGACCGACGACCCGTGGCGGAACTGGTGGTTGCATCAGCGGCGCTTGATCCGGAGGACGATGTCCGATTGGTTGTTGGTGTTCGGGATCGTCTTGTCGCTGAGGATTTGTCCGGTAGCGCCCTGATAGACGCCGACAGCCCCGACGAGCTTGTTGCCGTCGAACACGAGCAGCGAGCTGGCGGTGGCGACGTTGCTGACACACGTCGGTGGTCCCTGGGCGAACGCGCAGCTGAGGTGCGTGCTCATCGTCCAGTGGCTGGCGTGGTGTGAGTGGTTACCGGGATAGTCCAACGAGTAGACATCGAGTACGTCGCCGGCCTGGGGCTGGGGGTATGGCGGGCGACTGATCACCTTGCCGCTCGACGTGGTCAACGTGGTGGTTACGGGCTTGTCGAAGAAGTTGAGGGTCTGCGTCTTGTGGCTCGTCGCTTGCGCACCGGTGATCGCCGGAACCGCTACGCCCGCCCCGATTGTTGCCGCCACCGCGGCGGCCGCCAGGACTCGCTTGTGGATGTTCACTGCCGACTCCTTTGGTTGGTTGAACATGGCCTGGAGTCAACCGTCGGCGCCGCCTGGGGTCATCGCTCTGGGAGGCGAACTGGGCGTCATACCGGAGAGGTACGCGGGCGCCCGCGCTACCTCGGGGAGGCGGTCGGCGCCGCCACGGGCAGCGTCGCCGTCAGGCGCCAGCCTGTTCCGCCGTCACGCCCTGCCTGGAGCGCACCGCCGATGACCTCGACGCGCTCGCGCATCCCCAGCAACCCCAGCCCGGCGCCAGTCCGGGCAAGCGCCGCCGCGCCCATCCCGCCCTCGTTAGCGACCTCGATCTCGAGAGCCCGCTCCGTGACGGCGAGCCTCACGCTGACCCGAGCTCCTGGGGCATGCTTGATCGCGTTGGTGAGGCCTTCGCGAACGATCCGGTAGGCGGTGTCCGCGGCCTCGCCCGGGATCGCCAGCTCCGGCACCGACGGCGTTATGTGCACGTCGAGGCCCGCGGCTCGTGCCTCTGCGAGCAGCGCGACCCACCGATCGGTCCGGCTATGCGCCCCGCCGGCGTCGGCATGAAGGATGTCGACCAGCCGTGACATCTCGCCCAGCGCCTCTCCGCCGGACTGGCGGATCGCGGCAGAGCGCGCCGCAGTCTGCTCTCGGTTGCCCGAGCCGGCTAGCCGCCCGGCTCCCGCCTGGACCACGATCACCGCGAGGTGGTGGGCCACGATGTCGTGCAGCTCGCGGGCGATGCGCGCCCGTTCTCGGTGTACGGCCAGCTGCGCGAATGCCTCATGCTCCTCGTGCAGCTCGCGGGTGCGCTCGGTCAGCCGCGCGACCACCGAGGTGCGCAGGCGAACCTCATGGCCGACCCAGAACGGCCCGATGGTCGCGAACGCAATCTCGATGTTGGGGAACTCCGAGAATCCCATGCCCACCTGCATCGAGACGATCAGCGCCGCCACCGCGAGGCACCCGTTGCGAAGCGACGCATGGGCGCCGCAGGAATACGCCAGCGCACACACGACCAGGTCCCCGGCGAGGTTTGGAAATCCGTCGACTCGGCGGACGACGAGCATCAGTATCGCGGCGACGCAGGTGGCGGGCACGGGGTGGGTCCGCAGTACGAGCAGCGGCGCGCACAAGAGCAGCACCTCGATGACACCGAGCGCCAGGCCGCTGCCATCGGAGCTGACCAGCAGCTCGGTCAGGCACATCGCCGCGAGCACGGCCGCGATCAGCGGGTCGGTCCGCGGCTGCCTGAGGGAGCGCCACAGGCACCGCGCGCGCTCACGCATGTCCCGCCGCCAAGGGCAGCGTCGCCCGCAGTACCCGCCGTCCCGCCCCGCTGTCGCTGCTGAAGCTCCCGCCCTGGGCGACGATGCGCTCGCGCGCCGCCGTCACGGCCGCTTCCGCCCAGGCGCCGGCGCCCGGTGCGCCGCGAATCTCCAGCTCGAGCGCCTCGCGGCGATACCGGAGCGCGACGATCGCCGGATCCGCGGGATCGCTGCCGATAGCCACCAAGCCGTGCTGCAATGCGCGATAGGTCGCGAGCTCGATGCCCAGCGGTAGTGGTCGCCTGTCCCCCTGCAGTTCGAGATCGACCGGGCGTCCGCCGGCGCGGGCCTCCTCGAGCAGCGCGTCGATCTCAGCCAGGGTCGGCCGCGGCGAGCGGGACCCGCGCTCGTCGCTGCGCAGCACTCCCAACAGCCCGCGCATCTCGTTGAGCGCCTCGCGTCCCAGCCGCTCGATCCGCGCGAACGCCGTCCGAGCTGCACCGTGATCGGCATCCAGCGACGGCTCGATGTGCTCTGCCAGCTCGATTATCTCGCGGACGCGCACGCGCGCAGCCATGTCCAGATCCGACGCCAGCCGCGTGCGCTCGACCTCGACGGCCAGCTCGGCCGTGCGTTCACGCTGGCGCTCGAGCTGCTCGGTCTGAGCGGCCAGCTGGTCGGCGAGGCGATCTCGCGACCAAGCGGCGCGGCCCGCCCCCCAACTGATCAGGCACAGCGGGAACGAGAACAGGACCATCTGCGCCACGCCGCCAACACCCACGAGTACACGGTCCGTTGCACCGACGAATACCATCGCCGCGAGCACGAATCCCAGGCCCGCCACCGCGCTGCGCAGCTCACACCGAGCGGCCACCGAGAACAGGATCAGCATCCCCGCCGGGACCACCAGCGCGAGCCGGAACTGGTCGAACGTGGGGATGCCACTGATCACCGCCCCTGCCAGCAGAGCGACCGCGGCCCCTACCGGCCACTGGCGGCGTGCCAGGATCGGCAGGACCACGATTGGAAGCAGCCATGTATCCAGAGTCGTGCCGTTGGCCAGATCAGAGCGCGCGTCCACGCTCGCCCCGAACGCCACCAGCACGACGCAGATCAACACGTCGACTGCCAGCAGGACCCAACGCCTGCCCCAGTTCACGCTCGGATCGTAACCCGCAATCTCGTAGGTGTACACCTGGCCGGACGGTACGGGCGCGCGACCTGCTCGCCATCGCCACTGGGGATGATCGCGCGGTGATCCCAGGGGATGACGCGGACTCCACACACCAGCGGTACGGTCCCGCCATGTCCGAAACAACGGCCCCCCCGGATGCACCGGTCTCGGTTCTGATCGCCGATGACCAGGCGCTGGTCAGAGCCGGGTTCAGGGCAATCCTCGAGGAACAGCCGGGCATCCGGGTGGTCGGCGAGGCGGGCGACGGGCGCGACGCGATCGACCTGGTCCGCCGGCGCCACCCCGATGTGGTGCTGATGGACATCCAGATGCCAGACATCGACGGGCTCGAGGCAGCGCGGCGGATCCTCTCCGAGGTCGACGACGAGCACCCAATTGCGATCTTGATGCTGACGACGTTCGACCTCAACGAGTACGTCTACGACGCGTTGCGCGCCGGTGCTAGCGGCTTTCTGCTCAAGGACGTAGTGCCCGAGCAGCTGATCGCCGCCGTGCGCGTCGTGGCCGGCGGAGACGCGTTGATCGCGCCCACTATCACCAAGCGCTTGATCGAGCAGTTCGCTCGCGCGGCCCCTCCACGCATCCCGCCCCCCGCGCTAGCGGAGCTGACCCCACGCGAACTCGAAGTCCTGATCCTAGTCGCCCGGGGCATGTCCAACGGCGAGATCGCCGGCGAACTCGTGCTCAGCCACGCCACGGTCAAGACCCACGTGAAGCGCGTGCTGGCCAAGCTCGACCTGCGCGATCGAGTCCAGGCGGTCGTGCTCGCCTACGAGGCCGGCCTGGTGACCCCGAGCGGCAGATAGAGCTAACCAACACCACCCGATCTGTGAGCGATGCCTACACCATCTAAGACTCATCACTCCGCAGCAACGGCTCGCGTCCCAGCCCCCATCGCCCCCTCCGCCCGATCTCAATAGTGCAGCAGCTGCCGAGCTCGCAACGACCACCCTGGCTCCCCGGCGAAAAGTGAACGACGACGACGTCAAGAGCGACCTTTTCGCAGCCGCGGTTTCGCGCGCGCGATGCTACCCGGCGGCCGAGAACAGCCATCCGGTCATGAGGCGAGCGCGTAACTGACTTCGTCCGACACCAGCAGTCTGAGGGGCCGATCGTCTGGTGGCCGCTTCGCCGCTCGAGCCGCCAGCCGAGACGCCGCCGACAGGTCGCTACTGCGCGCGGGATGCGGCCAACGAGGTCTGCGCTACCGCGTGACCCCTTCCGCCAGATGCGGCGCATTTGATGCCTCCGCTGACGACTGCTTTGCTCGTCCGGAGGTCGCTGATCTGACGATCGAGTTGGCGACGAGGGCATCACGCAGCGCGAGGGCGACGGGCCATCGCGTTGCCGCGGAAGCAGTAGCGGGCGCGGGTCAACACCAACGAGCGCTTTGCGGGGAAGGTGGCAGAGCGGTGATGTGTTGGCCGCGCCGCGGCGCGTAGCGGTCGGCGCCGATGACCGGACCGCTGACGCAACGTCAAGCTTCGGCTGGTGGGCCATCAGTAGCGACGGGACGCGTAATCAACTCAGTAAA
This sequence comes from uncultured Solirubrobacterales bacterium, assembly GCA_963787535.1. GTDB lineage: Bacteria > Actinomycetota > Thermoleophilia > Solirubrobacterales > Solirubrobacteraceae > Palsa-465. The sequence continues at coordinate 423,653 of CAWBDB010000004.1, read as the reverse complement.
CGCGTCCCAGGGTCCCAGGTCGGCGGCGTGCTTCAGGCGCGCGTCGCGGAGCTCATCCACCGTCAGCCTGAGCCCCGCAAACTGCTCGGCGCGCGCTCTCTGCTCGTCGGCGAGGAGCTCGATCAGAGGCGCCCGCGGCGGCTCGGCAGGACTGGGCAGCGGCTCAGCTTGGGCGGCGGCGTCCCGGACGATCTGGCGACCGTGCCAGATCAAGGCGGCGGGGATCGAGTTGTAGTCGAAGCCGTAGCAGCGGATTTCCATCAGCTCAGCGGCGCCGGCGACCGCGACGAGCCACTCCGCGACCTTGGACGGAGGGTACGTCGAGCGCCAACCCGGGTCCGGCATGTACGCAATCGGAGGTCCGATTCCCGGACGCGGGTGCACCAGCATGTGGCGAACCTCGAACAGTTCGGCGATCGCCGGCATGACCTCATCGCCGTCATCGAAGAGCGCGTCGTAGGCCAGCTTCACTCCGGTGACGTACTTCTTGTAGGTGCTCCCCCGGTCGATCTTCTGGTACTTGGAAGCGCTGACCTTCGACCGCAGATCATGGACTTCCAGGAAGTTGTTGACGAATGCCTCAGCAGCGAAGGCGGCAAACAGGGCCGCGGTCAGACAGTAGTTTCGTTGGGTAATTCCCGACAGCGTGCTTTGCGCCTGCGGTGAATCCGACTGCTTGAGGGCCAGATCCTGCGCGGTGTCAGCACCGCTTCCGGACTGCAGGCGTCATCGAGCGCATCCAGGCTCTGCGCAAGATGTGAGGAGGCGAGCGTCGCAGGGGCTGGCCGAGCGACTCCCGCCCCCTCTTCCTTGATCCGCTCCTCGTCCTTCGGCCACACACGATCACCGTATCTCTGCAAACCGTTGGAAGCGGCGCGTGGCTCGCCGGACTTCTGGGAACTGCGGCGGCGCGTCGATGGTGCGTCCCCGCAGATTTTGTCGCGAACCTCGTCACGAACTCAGCCTTTCTGACCTGCGCTAACTAGAAACAGACGCCCGAAACTGCCGGTAGCTACTGCGATTGCCCTGCAAATGACCAGCTTTTAATCCGACGGTCGCAGGTTCGAATCCTGCCGGCGGCATTGGGAAGTAGCTGCAACTCGGCCTTTTCGAAAAGGGCAACGACAAAGCAGCCCGATTTATGTCCCGAATCTGTCCCAAGGAGGAGTGGCCTTTGGGACATGGCTGCGGTTGCTCCTCCCTCTGGGCATGTGTTCCGGGTCGAGCGCCAGCGCGGAGACATGTGGTTTGCGAAGTACCGGCTGCCTGACGGGCGGCAGGTGCAGAAAGAGACCGGTCTGGCGTGGTCAGATCGTGGGCGCCCTCCGTCCGGCTACTACACCAAGCGCCTCGCTGAAGACTGGCTGCGCCAGGTGCTCGACGAGGCGCGGCGCGGCACGTTGGCCGAGGTGACGCGGAGCGGCGCGACGTTCGCGGATGCGGCGGCGGAGTGGTTGCGGTTCATCGAGGAGGACCGGGAGCGCAAGCCCTCGACGCTGAACGACTATCGCTCGGCGCTCAGGGCGCATCTGCTGCCGGCGTTCGGTGAGCGGCCACTCGAGGAGATCACGACGGAGGACATCGAGCGGTGGCGGCGATCAGTGTCCGGGTTGTCGAATCGCAGCAAGAACAAGTTGCTGATTCAGCTGCACGGGATCTTCCGGCGGGCGCAGATCGATCGTGTGGGGGGTGCCGGTCAATCCGCTGGCCCGGGTGGAGAAGCATCCGATGCGACCGAGCGGCGACATTCAGGTGTTCTCCCCGGTGTGTTTCTGGCGGGGTTGAAGTTGAGGGTGCGTCGAGTCGAGATGATCAACGCGGGCGTTGCGGGGTCGCATCGCGCGAAGCGCGATCCCAAGCGGGAGCCGGCAAAGCCGGCGGTCTCCATCGCGCGAATCTCGGCGGCGGTGGCTACCGGCCACTCTTCGATGCCATTAGCGACGGCAACCCCGAGTGGGGCTTCACGGAGACTGCCGCTTGTAGCCCGGTGGAGAAGCGAGCTTCTTGACAAGAATTCCGCGCGAGGCGAGCAGCGTGCCTGGCTCGAGGCCGATCTCGATCAGCCGGCGTCGGCGTGCAGGCGAGTACCCCGGAGTCGCTTATACGCCCTACCAGCCGGATATCGCACACGGTGGAGGTACTGATCGCGTGCGCTGTCGAGCCGCAAGAGATCTGCCACGGCGATCTCGTTGGCTGGTGGCGGGTCGCGGCGCGTGAACAGCCCACAGCATCCGAACTCGCCGTTGAACTCGCACTGACTAGCGACCCAGCTCCGCTCGACCGTCGGCCGCACACGAATCTCCGCACAGGCGGGATCTTCATTGAGCGGGTCGTTGAAATCGTGAAATAGCAAGAAACCGCCGGAGGGCACCAGACTTTCGAGCACCTCGAGGTCGCGCAGCAACCCGGCCTCGGTGTGGTCTCCATCCACGAACGTCAGGTTTGGGCGGAGCTGAGGGTAAGCCTGAGCAAACGCGAACAGCGTGCCGCGAACGAACACGATCATGCTCGCTACGCCGCGCGCTTGAGCTTCCGCCATTGCGGCGCGTTGAGCGGCGCGATCCACGTCCAACGTGTACAGAACCATCTCATGGCCGGCCTCCTTGGCGGCTAGCGCCATCAGGATCGTCGACTTGCCCCGGTACGTGCCAACCTCGAGGATCGGACCGCTCGTATCGTGGGCCAGCTTGTAGAGCTTCTCAGCGTCCTCCGGCCGCAGCCAGCCCGGCACCGACTCCACGAGCGCCAACGCATCCACGAGGCGACCATATCTGACGCCACCCTCCGTCCGCCTCGCGACGTCGTGGTTCGTCGGGAGTAATCCGCGCCAGAAGGCGCACCGGACACACCCTGGGTAGGCAGCAACGGGGCTGGTCGGCGGTACGCTTCTCGCGTGCCCTCTCATACCTTCCATGTCGTATTCGAGGACGCCGGCGACGGCTGGGTATACGCCCACGTGCCGGAGCTTCCCGAGGTCCAGACCCAGGGCGAGACGCTCGACAAGGCGCGAGAGATGGCGCGGGACGCAATCGAGCTCGTGCTCGCCGACCGACGAGACCGAGGTGAGCCGATTCCGGCGACCGCCTGGGCGACGGTCGAGTCCGTCGAAGTCGCTGCGTGAAGAAGGGCCAGCTCGAGCGGCACCTCAAGGCGCACGGCTGTCGGCTCGCCCGCGAGGCGACCAAGCACGAGCTCTGGGAGAACACCGAGACCGGTCAGCGCACCACGGTGCCCCGCCACCGGGAGATCAGGCTCCCGACCGCGCGCGGGATCTGCCGGCAGCTCGGTATCCCCCGCCGGCCGGCTCGTAGCGGCCAGCGAAAAAGTGTCCCGAGATCTGTCCCGAAGTCGGCAATTCTGACCTGCGCCAACCTTCGCCAACTGCTCTCAACTGCCTATAGCTACGACAATTAGCCTACAGGCATCTTTTAATCCGACGGTCGCAGGTTCGAACCCTGCCGGCGGCATCGACACAGTCCGACTTTAAAAGCAAGAGGCGTCGACGGGAACGGCGCCGCGAGGCATATGGTCTCTCTACTTTGAGGCGGAGGAGGGCCGTGAGTTGTCCATCATGATCTAACGGTGCGGCGCCGCCGTCTGGACACCTCAATTGACCCACGTCCGGTGCGGGCATATGCTTCGAGGGTCGCGAGCGTGGGAGTGGGAATGCTTGGTCGGGGTTTAGTGGGTTTGTGGAGCGGCCGCAGGCGCGCCGGGTTGCTGGTGCTGGGTGCGGTGGTGGCGTTGGCGGGCTGTTCGGGGCGGACCACAGGCGCGACCAATATCGGTGGCAAAACGACGCAGTCAGCGCAGCTGAACGCGATCGGCTCCTGCGACCAAACCTGCACGGTGTTCATGCGTTACCGACAGGTGGGGACGAGCACGTGGACGAACTTGTCGTCGTTCAACGTCGGTGAGGTGAGCAACGTACCGTGGTACCAGATCGCAAGCGGTCTGAGCGACGGCTCCCAGTACGAGTATCAGGCGTGCGGTAAGGAGGCCTCCGCTAGCGACTTTGTCTGCGTTGGTCCTGACGGGAGCCCCAGCACCACCCAGAAGTTTGTCGCGGTCACAGGCTCTACCGACTGGCCGGAGTTTCATCACGATCCCGCCCTGACCGGGAGCAACCCGTATGAGGTCACGCTTAGCGCGGGCAATGTCGGGAGCCTTACCGAGGGGTGGGCCTTCCACGAACCCGCGACGCACTCCGTGGTGTCGTCTCCGGCTGTGGCCAACGGTGTGGTGTACCTCGGCATTACTGATTTCGGTTACCAACCTCCTGTGCTGGACGCGTTCCCAGCCTTCTGCGCTACGGGTGGAGGAAGCTGCAGTCCGCTGTGGAGTGGCCAGCTCGCCATGACCGGCGGTGTCGGGTTCACGACGCCGGCGGTTAACGGCAACGGGGTCTACGTCGGCTCTTCCGACGGCAAGCTCTACGCGTTCTCGGCGGGTTGCGGGGCGTCTACCTGCGGTCCGCTGTGGACCGGCGACGTCGGGGGTTCGGTCTCCAGTCCGACGGTGACGGCGAGCGGGTCCTATAACACTCAGGCGGTATTCGTCGGATCTTCCAACGGCAACCTGTACGCCTTCTCCGGGAGTTGCGGCGCGTCTACGTGCACTCCCGTGTGGACCGCCTCCACCTTCGGCGCGATCAACACCGCCCCGGCGCTGGCTAGCGGCGTCGTCTACGTCGGTACCGCTGATCATCACTTGTACGCGTTCAACGCCTCCGACGGCACGCTGCTCTGGACCGCCGTCACCGGCGCCGCAATCCATTCGTCACCGGCGGTCGCCAACGGCGTGGTCTACGTCGGCTCAGACGACCACAATCTCTATGCGTTCAAGGCCTCAGACGGCACACCTCTGTGGGCGGGGGGGACCGGAGACGTGGTGGAGTCCTCGCCGGCAGTCGCTAACGGTGTCGTTTACGTAGGCTCAAGCGACGGCAAGCTGTATGCGTTCCCGGCCTCGGGCTGCGGTGGACCGATCTGCGCTCCGCTTTGGACCGGCGCTACCGGGGGCCCGCTCACCTCGTCTCCCGCGGTCGCCAACGGGGTCGTGTACGTCGAGTCAGACAAGCTGTATGAGTTTGCCGCGTCGGGCTGCGGCGGAGCGACCTGCTCACCACTGGCGAGCCAGACGCCCGGCATCGGCGGCAACACCTCACCCGCCGTCGCCGGCGGCGTTGTTTACGTGGGAGCCTTGGGCGGGAACCCACCCGCACCCGACGGATCGAGCCTGCACGCCTACAGCCTGCCCTGATCAGCACCGGCTATCGTTCTGCAAGGCGGATATGCCGCCGCTGCCGCTGCCGCTGCCGCTGCCGCAGCCGCTGCCGCCGCCGCCGTCGAGCGCCCCAGACGCAGGACCTTATGTACCACAGGCGACCGCACGCGACAGCAGCAGCTCGCGCTCGGGGGCATTGGCGCAAAGGCCGGCCGCGAGCACGAACTCGTCGTGGGCCTCCGCGAGTCGCCCCAGGCGAACGAGGATGTCGCCGCGCACGCTGGGCAGCAGGTGGTAGCCGTGCAGTGCGGGCTCGTCGGCGAGTGAGTCGATCAGCTCGAGGCCGGCCTCCGGGCCGAAGGCCATCATCACCGCGACAGCACGGTTGAGCTCGACGACGGGGGACCCGGTGAGCGCCGCCAAGCCGTCGTAGAGCGCGACGATGCGCGGCCAGTCGGTCTGCTCGACGCTGCGCGCCCGCGCGTGGCAGGCGGCGATCGCGGCCTGCAGCGTGTACGGGCCCAGCGCGCCGCTGAGCTCCTCCGCCCGCCTCAGTCCGCCCAGGCCACGCTGCACCAGCAGGTGGTCCCACCGGGCGCGATCCTGATCGGCGAGCCGCACCGGCTCGCCGTGCGGTCCGACCCGCGCCCGTAGCCTGGAGGCCTGTAGCTCCATCAGGGCCAGCAGGCCGTGGACCTCGGGCTCGCGCGGCATCAGCGCAGCGAGGATGCGCCCGAGGCGCAAGGCGTCCTGGCATAGCGCCGGCCGGATCCAGTGCTCGCCGGCAGTCGCTGCATAGCCCTCGTTGAAGACCAGGTAGATCACTTCGAGCACCGCCAGACAGGCGCTCGGCCAGCTCCTCGCGACCGGGAACCTCGAACGGCACCCGGGCCTCCGCGAGGGTGCGCTTGGCGCGGACGATGCGTTGTGTGACCGTCCCATCGGAGACGAGGAACGCCCGGGCGATCTCCGGCGTTGACAGCCCGCCGAGCAGGCGCAGGGTCAGCGCAACGCGCGCCTCCCTGGAGAGGACCGGGTGGCAGGTCATGAAAACCAAGCGGAGAACGTCATCCTGCACGTCGTCGAGCCGCGCGACCAGGTCGGGCTGATCGAGCTGCCCGAGGATCTGCAGCTCGCGCCCGATCAGCTTCTGCTTGCGTTCGAGCACGACTCGGCGGCGCAGCGCGTCGATCCCCCGGCGCTTGGCGGTGGCCATCAGCCAGGCACCAGGGTTGTCCGGGATACCATCCCGCGGCCATTGTTGCAACGCGGCGACGAGCGCGTCCTGGGCCAGATCCTCGGCCACCGACACGTCGCGGACGATGCGAGTCAGCCCGGCGATCAGCCGGGCCGACTCGATTCGCCACACGGCGTCGATCGCACGATGGACCGCCGACGCCGCCACGGCCTCAGCGCCGGCCGCCGGCCTGCTCGCGCAGCCGCTCATTGGCCTCACGCAGCTCAGGCGTCAGCTGCTCCCCGAAGTCATCGGCCTCGAAGATCTGGCGGAGCTCGACCTCCACGCCGCCGTCGAACGGCGCGCGCCTCAGCCACTCGAGCGCCTCCTCCGGCGACGCGCAGTCCCAGATCCAGTACCCCGCGACCAGCTCCTTCGCCTCGGTAAACGGGCCGTCGATGACGGTGCGCTCACGGCCGTTGAAGCGGACCCTGGCGCCCTTGGCGGTGGGATGCAGACCCTCGCCCGCCAGCATGACGCCCGCCTTGACAAGCTCCTCGTTGTACTTCGTCATCGCCTCCAGCGCCTCCGTGCTGGGCATCTCGCCCGCCTCGGACTCGCGGCTGCCGGGGACCAGAACCATGAAACGCATTCCTGCCTCCTCTTGGTATTGGGTGGTTGGTACACGCACGTCGAACCAGGCCGGACGAAACCGACACGCCACCTAACATTTTCCTGCGCATCCGTAGACCGACCGGCCTAGCTTCCCCGCCGCTGACGCACCGCCCTGAAGATGACAGCTCCACCCGGTCGGGTCCCGCGGTTTCCACGCCGCCAATTCAGTGGCGGCCGGGGTGGCCGCCGCCGGAGCCGTGATGGCGCTGGCGCTGCTGCCCGCCCACCCAACCATCCGCAGCGACGACCCCCCTGAGCTCCCGGCACCCGCCGCACCCGCCGCGGCGCCGGCGCACAGCTGACCGCCAACCAGCAGACAGGAGCCAGAACACGATGGGCTTTGAGTCCATCCCGTCCTAGGCCGCCTGCTTCCATCTGCGACAATCGGCTCGTCTGTTCGGCAGCTGAGGGCTGAAACCACGGTCCTCCTGCCGGGTCGCGGCCATGAGGAGGAGGCGGGATGAACGATCAGCTGACGCGGCGGGGTCTGCTGGCCGCGGGAGCCGGGGCCGGGCTGGGCGCGTTTGGCTGGGCGGGCGTGGTGGAGGCGCTGGCCGAGACGAAGCCCAAGGGACGGGGGCTTGAGGCGGTCGAGCACATCGTCGTCTTTATGCAGGAGAACCGTTCCTTTGACTCCTACTTCGGCACGCTGAGCGGCGTGCGCGGTTTTGATGACAAGCGTGCCCTGCGTCTGCGGAACGGGCGCTCGGTCTTTCATCAGCCCGATGCTCTGAACCGCGACGGCTATGAGCTGCCCTTTCACCTCGATACGCGCAGATCTAGCGCCGCCTGCACCCCGTCGCTCTCCCACGCCTGGGAGGTGCAGCATGCCGCCTGGGCGCATGGGGCCATGGACGGCTGGATCACCGCCCACCGGGCCGCCGACGGGGCGACGAACGGTCCTCTGACCATGGGCTACTACCGCCGTCAGGATGCACCCTTCTATCACGCACTCGCCGACGCGTTCACGATTTGCGATGGCTACCACTGTTCGGTGATGGGCCCCACCGACCCGAACCGCCTGTACATGTGGACGGGAATGATCGATCCGGCCGGACGCCAGGGCGGCCCGGTCATCGATAACCCGTCGGCCACGCCGAGCTACACCTGGACCACCTATCCCGAGCGGCTGCAGCGGGCGGGCATCAGCTGGCGGGTCTACCAGCAGAAGGACAACTTCGGCGACAACGCGCTGGCCCTGTTTAAGCGCTTCCAGGCCGCCCCCGAGAGCTCGCCGCTATACCAGCGCGGGATGGCCTACCTGACCGCGGATGCCTTCGCTGAGGACGTCGCCCACGACCGTCTGCCTCAAATCTCCTGGCTGGTTGCCCCCACAGCCGAGTCAGAGCACCCGCCGTTCACCCCCACTGCGGGCGAGGATCTGACCCTCTCCTACCTTCAAGCTCTCGCCGCGCACCCCAAGGTGTGGCGCAAGACGGTGTTCCTGCTCACCTGGGACGAGAACGATGGCTACTTCGATCACGTCCGTCCATTGACGCCACCGCGCGGGGCGGGGGGCGAATTCGTCGGCGGACTTCCGATCGGGCTCGGGTTCCGAGTCGGGATGCTCGTCATCTCGCCCTGGAGCACGGGTGGCTACGTCTGCAGCCAGACCTTTGATCACACCTCGATGATCCGGTTCATGGAGAGGCGGTTCGGGGTCCGGGAGCCCAACATCACTCCGTGGCGGCGCCGAGCCTGCGGAGACCTGACGGCGGCCTTTGACTTCGGTCTCGCCCCGCGCCGGTTCCCGCGTGTGAAGGGGCGGCCGCCCAGCCCGGCGGCCACCCAGAACCAGTGCGCGACCCTCCCCGCCCCGACAGTCCCCCAAACCCAGAGCATGCCCCGGCAGGAACCGGGCACCCGGCCGCGGCGGGGTCCACGCAGCTAGACGTGCCAGCAGCCGGGTGAAGCGGAAGCCGGCGCACCGTGGCCGCGAAGGGCGACGAAGCGGCGCCCCGGTTCGTGCGCTCCGGCCGGCTAGCCGGGTGGCCGTGCGAGCTCGCTCGCGTCGATCCTCAGGATTCCTTCCACCCCGCCGCGTAGCAGGGCCGCGAGCCGCACTCGTTCACGAGCCGCCCGTGCGGCTCAAGCCAATCGGAGATCGTCATGCGCACGCGCGCCTCGGAGTCGATGACGAGATCGTGGGGGTCGACGCCGAGGGACGGGGAGCGGTCGGCCGCCGGAGGCGTTGGCGTCCCGCACATACCCGAGTCGTTCGGCGGGCAGGTCCCGGCCGCGCGGAGGGGGCCGATGTCCCAGATCTCGAGCGCTGCCGGCCCGGTGTAGGGCAGCCGGCCGATCCGCGGGATGCCGAAGTAGGGGACGCGGTCGGAGTGGCGCCCGGAATCCACGGCCGGCACGCGCAGGTGCGAGCCGATCGTGCGGGCCTCCACCTCGGTCTGGACGTTCGCGACCTGATGGTCTCCGAATGCGAGGAGCTGGAGCACGCTGTGCGCCGGGGTGTCGGGCAGCGGGTCGGTGGTCATGTGCTGCGCGTAGCCGTCCGGCTCGCCCCGGTCCCACAGGATCTGGATCATCGAGATGAGGAGCTGGCGGTCGAGCGGGTCTGGGTAGGCGGGATAGAAGACCTTGGCGTAGTCGCTCCAGTCGACGCTGCGGGTAAGCAGGACGGAGTAGTTCATGGCGCCGACGTAGAGCGCCGAGCGCGTGAGGTCCGGCTCGACGGCAGTGAGCCCACCACCGGCGATCCCGCCTTGCGAGTTGCCGTAGTAGTAGAGGTGCGAGCGGTCGATGAGTGAGCGTCCGCCGGTCTCGAAGGCGGCGGCGCGGCTGAGCCCCTGCGGATGGATGAGCGCCCGCCCGATGAACATGAAGTCGAGGTAGCCCTGCTGGAGGCGGTCGGGCAATGCCGGGAACTTCGAGAGGTCGAGCAGCGCTGGGATCGCCTCCGGCACGATGTCCTCGTCGGCCATCCCGATCCAGTCGGCACCGCAGATGATCATGTTGTGGTCGTTCGCCATCTGTTCCACGTTCGTGGCCTCGACCTCGCTCTCGGAACCGAACAGGCCGTGGCCGTAGAGCGTGGGGCGGGCGGGACGGGCCGGCGTGGCCGATCGGGGCACGTCGCATTCAAAGCGCGCGTCGTAGACGTTGCCCGGAATGCGCTTGGGCAGGCCGCTGGCGTCGAGGGCGAACTTGGAGCCGGAGGGACAGCCACGTCGGTCCAGGTAGCAGGGGACGATGACGTGACCGAAGACGCGCCGGGCGACCTCCGGCTCCTCCGCACGGGAAGGGGTCACAACGTTGTCGATGACGTAGGCGGGTGAGCTGCCGGCGACCTTGAGGTCTTTCAGGTTGCGGTCTCCGAGTGCGGCGAAGGCGCGGTTTCGGATGGAGAGCATGCGGTCCAGCCAGGGAGTCGGAGGTGGCGACTGTGAAATCCCAGGCGAGATCAAGACTCCGGCGCTCTATGCCTGCCCTGGCGAGCGTGCGGAAGAGTTGCTCCATGTGCGGGCGCCGGCGTTCGAAGGCCGCGGCCCCGCGGATCCCGTCACGGTAGTCGCGAAACGCGGGCGAGGGAGGAACCGCCGCCCCGTCGGCGGTCTTCAGGTTGCGCAGCACCACGATGTACCGGTGACCCTCGGTCCAGTCCGCAGCCGGGTGGATGAGGACGGCGGCCTCAGACGGACGATTGGTCAGCGTGTCCAGCTCAACCCAGATGAGATGGCGCCGGCCGGTCTGCGCGTCGATGACGAGCGACCGGCGCGTCGCGCGCGTAGGCATCGGGAAGGTTCGTCTGCGGCACGACCCCGGTCCGCCTGAGTGCCCCTGGCGTGTCGAATCCGGGGATCTGAACGACGATCGTCTGTCCGGGCGAGAACCCGTCGGAGGCGTTATATGGCCCCGCGGCGACGTGCACGCCATGGACGTTGGTCGGCGTCTCACTCGTGGTGAGCGCGAGGCGCCGACCCGTGGGCATCGAACGATCCGCCCTCGTGAAGTAGTCGTTGGGCCAGGGGAGCAGGCAGCGCACCGGGTCGATGGGGTCACACTTTGGCCTGGTCGAGACGGCAGCGGGGGCCAGAGCGGGCGTCGAGAGCACGAGCGAGCCCATTGCCACTGAAATGATCGTGCGCCACCGGTACCGCACGCATCCAGCCTAACTCGTTAGACGACTCGCCGCCGCCGATCCGGCGCGGTGTCTTTGCCAGGGCGAAGACGTGGTTCCAGCGCTGGTGGTCGCTACCAGGCGCGCGTCTCAGTCGTTGATGTCCAGAACCGGCGTGATATCCGGCAGCTGCTGCCGTGCTTCGGCATGCTCGTTGGGCACCACCGCGGTGCCCACGGCGAAGAATTCGATCACGTGGCTGCCCCAGCCATGGTTGTTCTCGTGGAGCTTGACCTCCACGATGCCCAGGACGCCGTCACCGATTGCCTCGGCCTCCTTCTGCATGCGTTCCATCGCCAACTCACGGGCGTCGTAGAGCGCCTGGGTGTACTGCTCGAGCTCGACATTCTGCCCTGTCTGACGCATCGCCTGGATCATTCCGCGGTGGGCGACGTGGTAGACGCAGTTGCCCATGACCAGGCCAACCGGGCGCTTGCCGGTCTGCATCAGAGTCCAGAACGCCTGACCACTGAGATCGGATGTGAACGGGCGTCCGTTCGGCGCGCGATGGATCTTGCCGCCCTTGTGCTTGATCGCGGTGCCAATGGCGATGAACTCCGCCATGTCCGCACCCCACTCGTAGCGACCGATGTCCAGACGAACGCCAACGATGCCGTCGGCACCTAGTTGGTCGGCCTCCTCCTCCATGCGCGTCATGGCAAGCTCCCGTGCGGAGTACATCGCCTGCGTGAGGACGCCCATCTCCTGGCTGGCCTTCCAGTTGGACTGCTGGAAGCCGATGTGGTAGATGCTCGAGCCCACGACCAGCCCCACCGGCTCGAAGCCGGCCCTCTCCACGCACAGGTACTCGTTTACCGATAGATCTGAGGTAAACAGCCCCCGCGCGTTCATCTGGAGACGTTCGCTCGCGTGCTCCGCTAGGCCTTCGGTGCTCGTCGGATCGTAGGTCGCCATCAGCTGATCTCCTGGAATAGGGGGTGAATTAGTCGCCGAGGTTGATCGACATGACGGGCACCCCGAGCGAGGCGGGATGCGGCTTGTGCGCGCCGAGACGAATCGCTGTGCCGAGCACGTGCATGACGACGATGAAGTAGTGCTGGGTGAAGCCGGCCGACTCGAACTCACGATGGTGGATGTCGTGAGTGAGCGTTGAGATGACCATGTCGTTGGCACCGATCTCGCGCGCTTGGCGGTGCACCTCGTCCATCGCGAGGTGTCGGGCGGCGTAGACGCCTTGCGTGATCTCGGTCATCTCCAAGTTGCCCCACCAGGAGCGCATCATCCGGTTGGCCTGCGGGCTCAGCGCGACGCCGACGACGGAGGTGTGGCCGATGACTCCTAGTGTCTCGGCTCCGATGCGGCGAAGCTTGTCGACGTCCTGGCCCGGAAGCGCGCACATCCGCGGTCCGGAGCCACCGCGGGCCGGAAGCATGGTGTCGCGGACCGCCGTGCCGAAGACCAAGTACTCGACGTTGCCCGGGTCCTCGGCGAAGCCCTTGGCGGTCATCTCGATGCCGATGACCGCGTCCGCGCCGGCGAACTGAGCCTCCTGGCGCAGCCGGTCAAACGAACGCCGACGAGACAGGTTCCAGGGCTGGGCAAACGCGCGCATCTCCTGGATCCCGCCCCCGTACGAGGACCAGCCGTAGTTCTGCCAGCCATGCTGGACAACCGATGAGCCCATTACCTGGACGATCGGTGTCATTCCCGAGGCCTGGGCGAGGGCATACTCCTTGGCGCTCAGGTCGCTGCTGAAGACCGGCGCTGCCGCCGCGGCAGCAGCCTTCAGCCGCTGTTCGGCTCCGAGCGGGATACCTCCGTCCCTGATCCTCTCCAGATCAACCGCCGCGGCCTCACGCTCTTTCTCGCTGAGCGGTTCCGGTCGTCTACCAAACAGTGGCATAGCCCGACTCCATAGTAACTTGATCAGAACGGGCGGCCGAGCGTACTCCCGCCGGGCGGCCGAGCGTCATCCGGGGTGCCCGCTCGGCCTCGGTGACGAGGACCTGGCCGCTTCGCGCTAGCGTTGGTTGGATAGGCGAGTTTTCGTGGGGTGACCGTGGTGGCCGGCCTTGCGAGGCAACGCTGGTCCCAGGAACGGTTGCTAACCGTCTTCGCGCCTTGCTTTTCCCGGGTCCGTCGCTGTAAGGCCGAAGACGAGAGAAGGAGCCGGCAGATGACCGGCACCACCGAGACCGCACCCGCCGAGCAGTCGGTATCGGCGCGGATCTCCAACCTGGTCGTGCAGCTGCTGCACACCTATACCGGTCGCGGGCCGACCAAGGCGCGAACCTCGATCAGCGATGATCTCGTGAGCGTGGTGTTGCGCGACACCTTGACCAAGGGCGAGCAGAGCCTGGTCTCAGACAGCCAGGCGCCGTTGGTGCTCGAGATGCGCCATGCCTACCAGCAGACGATGCGCAAGGAGCTGATCGACGGGGTCCAGCAGCTCACCGGCCGGAAGGTGATCGCGTTCATGAGCTCCAATCACCTTGACCCTGACATCGCGATCGAGAGCTTCGTGCTTGAACCCGCAACCAACCCCGACCAGCAGCCCGAGAGGCCATAAACCACCCGGCGGGACGCCGAACAGATCAACGCCCCGCCGGGCCCAGGAAGGAGAGAGCTCGGTTGCAGCGGTTTGCGTCCTACCGGCCGGTGAATCTCGCGGGCCGGCGCTCGATGAACGACATCATTCCCTCGGCGCCGTCCTCGGTCTGCAGGAGGGCGACCATGTCGTCGTTGAGGCGCGCCGCAGCCGCTGCGTGACCGTCGCTCAAGGCCCGCTGGGCGGAGGCGAGGGTTGTCCGAACCCCGAGTGGCGCGGAGCGGGCAGCGATGCCCTCGGCGAGTTCGACCGCGCGATCCAGATGTGCACCGGGTTCGGTGATCTCCTGGATCAGGCCGATGCGGTGCCCTTCGCGGGCGTCATATTCATCGCCGGTGAGCAGCCAGCGCATGGCGTTGCCCCAGCCGGCCTCGCGCGGGAGCCGGATCGTGGCTCCGCCGAAGGGATAGATGCCGCGTTGGATCTCGAGTTGGGCAAAGCGGACATCGGCGCTGGCCACGCGAATGTTCATTCAGGGGATCCAGTCTCCCTGATGCCGACAGGGTGGCTTTGTCCGGTCCTATGGCAACTTGGTGGCATGAAGATCGCGTTCGCGACCTGCTCGGCGATCCCGCAGGGCGGGGATGACGACCAGGACGCGGCAGGGCTTCTCGACGCGGATTTTCGGGTTTGGGATGACGCCTCGACCGACTGGTCTGACTATGACCGCGTGATCCTCCGCTCGGTTTGGGACTACAGCTGGCGCCATCACCAGTTCCTGGACTGGTGTCGATCGGTTGGTCCGGCTCGCCTTCGCAACCCACCGGAGATGGTTGCCTTCAACCTGGATAAGCGCTATCTGGCCGATCTGGCGGTCCGCTCAGTGTCGACGACGTATGTAAACGTGGGCGACGCACTTCCAGGCTTCGATCATGAGGTCGTGGTCAAGCCGAACATCTCCGCCGGAGCGCGAGACACAGGACGCTTCGCATCGTTGTCGGCGGCGGTCGAGCTGATCGAGCGGATCCACGCCAGCGGGCGGATCGCGCTCGTCCAGCCGTACCTTCCTGCCGTTGACGAGCGAGGCGAGACTTCGGTGGTCTTCATCGGCGGCGAGGTCTCGCATGTCTTGACAAAGCGGGCAGTCCTACGACGTGAGGGTGTTGCGCCCGTCGCCGAGGGGAAGCTGCGGGTCGCAGCGGCGATGCTCGAGGAGGACCTTGTCGCGCCCGGAGCAGCCGATGAGGAGCAGATGTCGCTTGCCGGCGACGTCCACGACGAGATTTCCGATCGCTTCGGCACGCCGTTGTACGCGCGAGTTGACCTCATCAGAGACGGGGCCGGGGAACCATCCGTGTCAGAGGTCGAGCTCATCGAACCGCGTCTCTACCTGGGCTTCGCTGACGGATCAGCGAGGCGGTTGGCCGACGCTGTGCTCGCCTCCTGACCTGGAACGCTACCTCCGCGCTGACAGGATCTCGCCGGCAGCACGTTCTCCAGCCCGCACGGCGCCGTCCATGTACCCCTGCCAGTAGTCGGCGGTCTCCGTGCCGGCGAAGTGCACCGGGCCGATCGAGGGCCGAAGCGTGTCCCCGTAGCGCGACAGAATGCCTGGACGCGGGATGCCGGTCGGACATCCGCCGGTCCACCTCTCCGAACGCCAATCGTGCTCGATGAACTGGGTCGGCGAGAGCGCCTGGTCGCCGACATACTCGCGAAAGCGCTGCAGAATCTGCGTGCGGCGTTGAGCGGCAGAGAGACTGGCCAGACGGTCGGCAGCGCGACCGCCGGTAAACGCGAACAGGACGCCGACGCTACCGTCCGGGGGCGAGTTGTCGAATGGCACGGAGGCGATGCCCTCGTCGTTGACCCCTTGGCCGCTCAGTCCCTCGGCACGCCAAAACGGGGTCGGATAGACGGCCTCCGACTTGATCAGGTGACCCATGTGAGTCCCGCTGAGGAGCTTGGCCCGCCGGTGACTGAGCGAGCGCGTGATCTCGAGCGCGAGCGGCGGCGGCACGGCGACGATGGCTCGGTTGGCGTCAAGCTCAAGGCCCTTGGCGTGGATGCGCACGCCGCCGCTCCTCAGCGTCAGCCCTGTCACCGGCGTTCTCAGCAACACACGCGACCCCAGCCTCTCGGCCACCCTTTGCGCCACGAGCTGCGATCCGCCGAGGAACCGCCGCTCCTGCGCCCCGCCGGGCGTAGTCAGCAGGCGCAGCAGCGAACCCGGATTCTTGGGGTCGCCCGCCGATGCGACATACGAGGCGACGTAGAGCATGGAGAGCTGATCGGAGTCCACTCCCCAGACCGAGTTGTTGACCGCCTCGAAGATCGGGCGCACCCTTTCGTTCACGAACGGCCTCGCGTACTCCGAAAACGTCGTCGCGTCCAGTTGCCTTGCCCGCTCGGCCTTCCACGGCGTGATTGGCCCAACCTCCTTGGCCAACGGGTCGATCTTGGTGACGAGATTGATGAGGATCTGCGCGGTTTCGGGATCGGTCGGCACCCCGGAGGAAGCCGGATAGGGCACCCGCCGGCCGCCGATCACCTCGACGTTGGACCCTTGGTTGTAGACCAGGAACGTCCCCACACCGACGTCGTCGGCGAGCGCCAGTATCCGGTCCTGGGTGGGGCCAACGTACTCACCTCCGACCTCGACCACATGGCCACCGCCGATCGAGTGGTTCAGCGTGCGCCCACCAACACGATCGCGGGCCTCGAGTACGAGCACCTTGCGACCGGCGGCGGTCAGCGCGCGTGCCGCGGTCAGTCCGGACAGCCCCGCTCCCACGATGGCCACGTCGACGCGGCGCCGGCGGATACGTGCGCCGAGCGCGGCCGACGGCCCACCGAGCGCGACCGCGCCTGCACCGGCCGCCGCGCGTCCTACGGCCTGGCGCCGCGTCAGACGCCCGCCGCCGCGCTCCTCATCCATATCGTCCATCGTCATCCTCCCACCGTCAACACGATCGCCGCGTACGAGTTGCGTACGGTAACGGAGAGGGGGACAGGTTGAGTCTCAGTTACCTGCTGGACAACTCCGTGTTTGGCCGTGGGCGACCACATGTGACTCGATGACGTCGGGGCTGGATCACCAAATGAGCAGCGGGGATCGTCGCACCACGATCACGCCGTGTCAGGGGTGTGCTTGGGCGCCGTCATCGGCGCCGGCGCCGCCGCGCGGGTCCCGCGAGGTTCCCTGCTCACGACCACCGGTATCAGTGGCAAACCCGGAGTCGTCGCGCAGTACGGAATCGTCGATGCCGTAGTGCTCGTAGAGCACCCGAGCGCTGTCGGCGTCCAGAGTCTCGGCGTCCTGGCTCGGCGCAGAGGTGATCACTTCGGCCGTATAGCGGACCAGCAGTCGATCATTCTCCAACCGCGCTTCATCGAGAGGCACCAGTACCTGCCGCTCACCCACGGTTGATGCCGCCCAGGCGGCGCGGTTGTCGGCCGCGTGAGCGACCACCGTCACGACATCGCCCAACTCACGACCGTCTGCGGTAACCAGCGCCGCGCCCACCACGCGGACGGCTTCTTCGTCGCTCAGCATCGCGTATCTCCGATCCTCGAATTGCCGTGGTCGGTCTACCCGGGCGCGGCGCCGGCAAACGCCGCACGTTCACCTACACCGGGCCGGAGCCGATGCGTTGATTCGGCGCCGGCTTGGTGTGTATGCGCGTTCAGCGCGACCAGATGAAGTCGAACTCACGCTGGTTTAGAGGCAGAAGCCAGCAGGCGGCTATCCGCTCGTCCGGAGAGACGTCGTAGAGGCCGACGGTCGACCAGTGATGCTCGTGGCCGGCGATCGTGGCTGTGCCGTCGGTCAGCGCGGCCAGCCGGTTGGCATCACCGGTGAGGATGTCTCTGCGACGCATCCGGAAGGTGCCAGCGGCGAGATCCCTTCGACGGCGAAAGTAATCGACCACCTGCTCGATGCCGCGGTAGCTGCCGGCGATTGCGTTCTCGCCAGGAACCACCCACCTCACCTCAGGCAGGAGGAGGTGGAGTAGTGGGGTGCTGTCTCCGCCGGCGTAGAAATCATTTTGCGCCTGGTGGAGCCGATCCAGAAGGGCTTTCGCTTTCGCTCTTTCCACCGGGTTTACGACTCCAGCGTCATCCCTCGGAAGTACGGGTTGGCTCGTATTCTCCTACCGGCGCGGCGCTTTGTCGTGAACACCGGCTGGCCTCTATCTGGTTCACAGCCTCCCGTCTCAGCCACCCGGTGATGGTTGCCAGTTGCCACACGCTCCGGCAACGAATAGATTCGCAGTATGCGATCGAACCTCCGTCTGCTGCCCGTCCTGCTTCCCGCGGCGCTGATGCTCGCCGCCCTCGCTCCCCCCGCCGGGGCGGCGAAGACTGTTTGGCTGTGCAAGCCCGGCGTTCAACCTGACCCCTGCACGCCCGGGCTCTCGACCACCGTCTACTCGCCCTCGGGCAGGGCTGTCGCGGTCACGCACCCCCGGCCGCTCAGGCGCCCGATAGCCGACTGCTTCTACGTCTACCCGACGGTCAGCGACCAGACGACCGGCAACGCCAACCTCCACATCGACCCCCAGGAGCGCTCGATCGCGCGCTACCAGGCAGCGCGCTACTCCCAATACTGCCGCGTGTTTGCCCCGATGTACCGGCAGCTCACGCTATCGGCGATCGGCCTCGGCCATCCCACCACGCCGGCCAACAACGCGCTGCCGCTAGCCGATGTGCGCAGCGCCTTCAGGGATTACCTGGCCCACTTCAACCACGGGCGGCCATTCGTGCTCATCGGGCACTCCCAGGGCGCATTCGTGCTGCGGAGCCTGATCAAGGATGATGTCGATCGTCAGCCCGCCGTGCGCAAGCGACTGCTGTCGGCGATCCTGATGGGCGGCAACGTGCTCGTCAAGACGGGTTCGGGGATTGGCGGCGACTTCCAGCACATCCCCGCGTGCCGGTCGAACACTCAGCTCGGCTGCGTGGTCGCGTTCTCGACCTTCGACACCCCGGTGGTCACCGGAAGTCTGTTCGGCGTCAGCTCGACGCCGGGCCAGTCGGTGTTGTGCACCAATCCCAGCTCGCTGGGGGGCGGCTCCGCGGTCGCCAGGCTGATCGTGCCGAGCCAGCCGTTCGACCCCAAGAGCACCCTCGCGGCCGGGATCCAGCTTCTCGGCCTGACCCAGCCCAGGCCGCCAACGGTGTGGGTCAGCGAGCCGAACGCCTACCGCGCCTCGTGCTCAGCGGCCAACAACGCACATGTGCTCCAGATCACCCCGATCAACGGGGCTCAGACGCCCAAGCCGAGCCCTGACGCGACTTGGGGGCTGCACCTCCTTGACGGACAGATCGCGCTCGGCAACCTGATCAATCTGGTCAACACCGAGGCGAGAACCTACGCCACGCGGCATCTTTGAAATCGAGACCTTGGCCTCAGCCATGGGAGCCTCGCTCTGGCGTCAGCTTTCGGCGAGCCGGCGGAGAAGCTCCACGGCGTGACTGAGGACCGCCTGCTCCTCCCGGGAGAGGTCGGTGGTGATCGCCTGGGCCAGCCATCCTTCACGGCGGCTGCGTTCGCTTTTCAGCATGGCGTGACCCCGTTCGGTGAGCTGGATCAATGCGCGTCGACGATCGTCGGGGTCGGGGTGGCGCTCGAGGAGGCCCTCGGCTTCGAGGTCGCCGACCGTCTGGGCCATTGACTGTGGTCTGACGTGCTCCGCGTGCGCGAGGTCGGAGACGCTCTGCGCGCCCTCGCGATCGAGCCTCCCGAGCACGGCACCGTGGGCGAGGGGGAGGCGGTATTCAGCCCGCAGGCGACGGACCAGTTGCCCGAGTACTCCGCGCAGGTCGCTGGCCACGAGCGGCGGGTCGGTCTCAGTCGGCATCAGCGACCTACTATAGCCATTTACTGACAGGCAAACTGCTCAGTTTACCTGTATGATGACTACCGTGAATACGCGGTACAAGTGGATCGCGCTGTCGAACACGACGCTCGCGGTGCTGCTGGCGACGCTTGACGTGTCGATCACCTTGATCGCGATGCCGGACATCTTCCGCGGCATTCACCTCGATCCGCTGGTGGCGTCCAACAGCTTCTACTTGCTATGGATGATCCTCGGCTACATGATCGTGGGTAGCGTGCTGATCGTCAGCGTCGGCCGCCTGGGCGACATCTTTGGTCGGGTCCGCATCTACAACCTGGGCTTTGTCATCTATACGGCGGCGTCGCTGCTTTTGGCGGTCGATTGGCTGACCGGGCGCGCAGGAGCCACCTATCTGATCGTTTTTCGGATCGTGCAAGGGATCGGCGGTGCTTGCCTGATGGGCAATGCGGCGGCGATCATCACCGACGCGTTTCCCGAGAACCAGCGCGGGACGGCGCTGGGGATCAACAACATCGTCGCGGTCAGCGGCATGTTCGTCGGGTTGGTGCTCGGCGGCCTGCTTGCGCCGATCAGCTGGCGGCTGGTGTTCCTGATCTCCGTTCCCGTGGGTTTGTTCGGGACGGTGTGGGCGTATCTGAAGCTCGAGGAGCGCGGCGAGCCCAAGCGACGACCGATCGACTGGTGGGGGAACATCACCTTCGCGGTTGGGCTGGTGTGCCTGATGGTCGCGGTGACCTACGGGATCCGGCCCTACGGCGGTCACACCACCGGCTGGACGAGCCCCCGCGTGCTTGCCCTGTTTGTCGTGGGGATCGCTTTCCTGGCGGCGTTCGGGGCGATCGAGCGGCGAGTGCGCGATCCGATGTTCCGCCTGCCCTTGTTCCGGATCCGGGCGTTTACGTTTGGCACCGCCTCGACGTTCCTCTCGGCGGTTGCCCGCGGCGGCCTGATGTTCATGCTGATCATCTGGCTGCAGGGAATCTGGCTTCCTCAGCACGGTTACGACTTCGCCCAGACGCCGCTGTGGGCGGGGATCTACATGCTCCCGTTGACGGTTGGGATGCTGTTCGCCGGACCACTGTCCGGCTATCTCTCAGACCGCTTCGGAGCTCGTCCGTTCGCCAGCGGGGGAATGCTCGGCGCGGCGGTCAGCTTCGCGCTGCTGCTGCTGCTGCCGACGAACTTCTCCTATCCCGCATTCGCGCTGATCCTGGCCCTGAACGGGATCTCGATGGGCATGTTCGCCTCCCCCAATCGGGCCGGGGTGATGAACAGTCTCCCCCGCGGCGATCGCGGCGCGGGTGGGGGGATGAACCAGACCTTTCAGAACTCCGCCCAGGTGGTATCAATCGGCGTGTTCTTCACCCTGATGATCGCCGGCCTCGCGGCCACCCTGCCGCAGGCGATACGCTCCGGTCTTCAGGCCCAAGGAGTCTCAGCGGCGATCGCCGGCCACGCCGCGCACCTCCCGCCGGTGTCGATCCTGTTCGCCGCATTCCTTGGCTATAACCCGATCCAGCACCTGCTGGGAACGCACGCGCTGACGACCTTCAGCTCCAACCCCCACGCCTACGCGGTGCTGACCGGACGATCGTTCTTCCCCCAGCTGATCTCAGCCCCGTTCCGCACCGGCCTGCACGAGGCGTTCACGTTCGCCATCGCCGCCTGCCTGCTCGCCGCCGCCGCCTCGCTGCTGCGCGGCGGTCAGTACCACTACGCCGAGGAGCGGGCGCAACCAACCCGCGGCGAGCCACCGGCCGCCCGCACGCGATCGGCACGAGCGGCCCAGCCGGAAGGGCAGCATGCCTGACAGTACCCTGCTCGAAAAGGTGTTCTCCCGCAATTAATGGCGCCCGGTCCAGGAGCCGTCGGATGATTGGAGCGTCGGCTTGAGCCTCGACCGCGAAGATGAGACTGCCGAGGACGCGGGGGCTGACTCCGAGCCGGGGGGGCGGGAGGCAAGTCGTCGTCTGCGCCATGGGCTGATCTCGCTTGCCGTCCTGGTGGCGATCGTTGTTGGCCTGCTGCTGGCGATCCCCGGCCTCCACGGCGTAGCCCGGACGGTTGCCCAGATGCAGGGCGGCTGGGTGGCGGTGGCGGTGGTCCTGGAGATCTTTTCCTGCCTGGGCTATGTGGTGGCGTTCCTGCAGGTGTTCGAGCGCGCGCCGATCCGTTTCGGGGCCCGCGTCGCCCTCTCGGAGCTGGCATTCAACGCCGCCGTCTCGCTGGGGGGGGCGGGTAGCGCCGCGGTCGGGGCATGGCTACTGGTCGAGCGCGGCGCGCCGGTGGCCCGAGTTGCCGAACGCTCCGCGGTTCTGTTTCTGTTGACAAGCGCGATCAACGTCGTGACCTTCGTGCTCGCGGGGCTGGCGCTGTTCGTCGGCATCGTGCCCGGGCCGAGCGATCCGCTGCTGAGCATCCTCCCAGCGGGCGTCGGAGTGGCCGTGCTCGCGTTCTTCCTGGTGCTCCCTCAAGTCATCGATCGTGGGGTGGCGCGGCGGTTGCCACGACGGCTTCACGTGGTCCTGCGCACCACCGCGATGAGCATCCGTGATACCCAGCAGCTATTGCTGAGGCCCGACTGGCGGATTCTCGGCGCGATCGGATACCTGTGGTTCGACATCGCGGTTCTGGTCGCATGCTTCGCCGCCGCCGGCCAGACGGTGTCCCTGGCTTCGGTGGTTCTGGCCTACCAGATCGCCTACCTCTCCAACGTGATCCCCATCCCCGGCGGCATCGGGGTGCTGGACGGCAGCCTGATCGGCATGCTCGTCGTCTACGGCATCAACGCGACCACCTCCGCGGCGGCGACCGTCGTCTATCACGCGATCTCCCTGTGGATTCCCGCCATGTGGGGAACGATCGCGTTCCTGATCCTTCGCCATACGCGCCGGGAACCGCTCAAGCTGCGCCCGACGCGCGAGGAGCGGCGAACGATGCGTCAGGCGCGCCGTCGAGTCTCAGCTCGAGCAGGCTCAGCCCGGTGAGGAACTCGTGCTGCCGTCCCCGTGAACGCGCTCGCGTGCGTAGGCATCCAGGCGCTCGAGCTCCTCGGCATAGATACTGCGCATGGCTCGGGGAGCAAACAGCCGCTCGAAGAAGCCGCCGATGCCCTTGGCGCCCTCCCAGGTGGTGGATATCTGCACTCGGGACGCCCCGCCCGCTGCGGCTACGACATAGGTGGTAACCAGGCTCGAGCCTGTGTCGGACTCCGTCATCACCCGACCTGGCTCCGGCTCGGCCACCTGCATTCGGTAGTCGCGGCTGCGACCGCCTGCGGTCACCTTGAACCGCGTGATCGTGCCGGCGCCAACGCCACCAGACTCGACCTGGAAACCGGAGAACGCCGGAGGCAGGAAACGTGGGTGGTGCTCCCGCATGTCCACGACGTAGCCGTAGACCGTCTCGGCAGGCGCGTCGATCGTGCGTTCGGCGGAGACCCGGATGGTGCCCATCGGCTCTGTTTATCACGTCCGCTCAGGTCAACACCTGGACCCGGAGCAAGTCGGTCAGGCTTCGCCTGGGAGGCCAGATCCCCAGCTCCTCGGAGGCCAGTTGAGCTCCCTTGACTCGATTGGTGATCTTCTCGAACGCGATGTCCCGCGCGAGATCCGGGGAGGCCATGGTTGGGCTTCATGTCGATGCTGAACGGGGCAAAGCCGCAGTCGTCCGTAAGCCTCCAGGCGCTCCTTGGGGATGAAGCGATCCCTTCTCCAATCTTCGACCGACCGAACTAAGCCTCCGATGAGGGCTCCGCACCGGTCTCCGAATCCGACGCAAAGCAACTTCCCGGGCGGGGCTTGGCCGGGCCCGGGGGGTATGTCGGCACCTCGCGCACTCGGGGCGTCTCGAACCGGTGTCCTTCCGGGCCGGGGCTAAACGGCGCCTGCATCTGATCCTCCGGCATCGTCTCTCCTCTGGTCCTCGTCTCTGAGCTGGTCGGGACCTTCCGCTGAGGGCCTACCCCTGCTGGTTGGTTCCAGGCTGAACGTTGTCCCAGCGCGAACGTATGCCGCCGGACCAGGCAGTCGCTCTCTCGCGCAACGCCGGCGCTGGCTCGGGTTCGCGAGGCGGGCGATCGTGTAGGCTGGCCCCTGCTGACGGGAGCAAGCGGGAACGAGGGAGGATCGCATGGGTCGAGGTCGACTGGTCGTCATCGCGCTGTTGAGTGCTCTGGTTGCCCCGGGAGCCGCCGCGGCTGCCACTCCGGCTCCGCTAGGGCTCAGCTGCAACCCCCCGCAAGTCGACGGTGTTCGCGTCTGTCCGGGCAACGGCAGCAGCCAGCGAGTGCCATCGTTCGACGGCGTCCCGCTCGACGCCGACGTGACCCTGCCTCCGGCCAGCTTCGGCGATGGCCCCTTCCCGACGATCGTCCTGCTGCACGGCTACGGCGGTTCGAAGCACGACTTCGAGTCCACCGACCCCAGCGGCAACGGCTCGACCACGTACCACTACAACAGCGACTTCTTCGCCAGCCAGGGCCTCGCCGTGCTGAACTACAGCGCCCGTGGCTTCGGCAGCTCCTGCGGCACCGCTGCCTCGCGCGCCAGCGATCCCGCCGGTTGTGCCCGTGGTTTCGTGCGCCTGGCCGACCAGCGCTATGAGGCTCGCGACACCCAGTATCTGCTTGGTCGCCTAGTCGACGAGGGCATCGCCAAGCCGGGCGCGCTGGCCGTCAGCGGCATCTCCTACGGTGGTGGCCAGAGCGTCGAGCTGGGATATCTGCGTAACCGCATCCGCTGCGCCGGGCCGGCGGCGGACACGCTTCCGGGTGACCCGTGCGACGGCGTGCCGACCAACACCTTCCTGCGCTGGAGGAGTTCCAACGGGACGCCACTGTCGATCACGGCGGCGTGGCCGCGCTGGCCATGGTCTGACCTGATCACCGCGCTGGTGCCCAACGGCCGCTTCCTCGACTACGATCCCTTCACCAACGGTCAGGACGGCGCCACCGGCACCAATTCTCCGGTCGGCGTACCGATCAGCAGCTTCGTCAACGGCCTCTATCTGCTCGGGAGCATCACCGGGTTCTATGAGCCGCCCCAGCCGCCGGGAAGCCCCGACGCCGAATGGGATCAGACCACGCAGATCGGATACCTCAACGCGGGAGAGCCGGTCAGTGCCCAGGCGCAAGCCAGCCTCGACCTGATCGCCGCCCATCACGGCGGCTACGGCATCCCGGGCACGCCCTCCCCGTTGCTGATGCAGTCGGGCTGGAACGACGATCTGTTCCCGGTCTCGCAGTCGCTGCGGGTCTACAACGACGTCTACTCGCGTGACCCCTGGGGAGGAAACGTAAGCCTGCAGTTCGGCGACGTGGGGCACATGCGAGGCTCCAACAAGCCGACGGTCAATCAGTACTTCAACCAGCAGGGCGCGGCCTTCCTGGCCCGGTACCTGCACGTGAACATCTCCGCCGATGAGCCGGCACCGGCTCCCGGCAGCGTGACCGCGTTCACCACCACCTGTCCCGCGAGCGCTCCCGATGGAGGGCCATTCCTGGCCCGCAGCTGGCCGGCGCTGCATCCCGGCATCGTCCGCTTCGGTTCCGCGGCCGCGCAGACCGTCACCGGCCCGGGAGGGGACCCTGCCGTGGCTGCCGGGCTCGATCCAGTCACCAACGGCAACGGCTGCAAGACCTTCACCCCGGAGCAGGAGCCGGGAACCGCCAGCTACACCATGGTCAGTAACGGGTTCACGCTCATGGGCTTGCCAACGGTCGTGGCTCGGATCTCCCTGAACGGTCCCAGCGGTAACGATGCGCAGCTTGACTCGCGGCTGTGGGATGTGGCGCCGAACGGGCAGCAGATCCTGGTCACCCGAGGCGGCTATCGTCTGACCAATCCGCTGCAATCGCCTCGGATCGTCTTCCAACTGCACGGCAACGGTTACTACGTGGCTCCGGGGCACACCCTGAAGCTGCAGCTGTTGGGCTCAGACGCTCCGTATTTCCGAGCCAGCAACGGAGCCTTCTCGGTCGTGGTCAGCCACGTGAGGGTGGTCCTGCCCACGCTTGAGCCACCCAACGGGGATCAGATCATCTCTCCGTTCGTCGAGCCCCTTCCTGCTCCCGGACTGTTTACCCGGGTGACCACTCAGGGCGTGCCGGTCAGCTGGCATCGCCGCTGACGCGGGTCGCGATGCGCATGGAGGTAGTGTCTCCCGAGTGAGTGAGCTGGTCTCAGCCGAGGCGGTGAAGTACGCGCAGGACTTCACTACTCCGGTGCAGAGTCACCTTGGGGAGGTGGCGGCCTGGACCCGAGAGCAGACCCCGTCCCCGGGCATGATGAGCGGATCGGCCGAGGCGCGGCTGCTCGAGGCCCTGATCGTCGCCGGCGGCGCCCAGCGTGTGCTGGAGATCGGCACCTTCACGGGCTTTGGAGCGCTGGCGATGGCCGCGGCACTACCGGCTGGCGGCCATCTGACCACGCTTGAAGTGGACGAGGAGACCGCGGCGGCGGCGCGGCGGCACATCGACTCGAGCCCGGACCGTGAGCGGATCGAGCTGATCGTCGGCGACGCGCTGCACACTCTTGCCCGCCTCGACGGGCCGTTCGACCTCGTCTACATCGATGCTTGGAAGGCGGATTACCCCGCCTACTACGAGGCGGTGGTGCCGAAGCTCGCCCAGCGAGGCTTGATCGTTGCCGACAACCTCTTCCGCGACGGCCGCGCGCTCGACGAGCACGCCGAGGACGAGAGCACCGTTGGCATTCGCGAGTTCGCCCGTCAGGTGCAGGCGGATCCGCGCGTACACAATGTGCTGCTCACCGTCGGAGATGGGCTGATGCTCGCGTGGCGGCAGCCCTCGCGGCCTTGATCTGCCACGAGGAGCTGCGGCGCGGAACCTGACCTGCTTACGCTCCCGCGTCGACGCCTTCCGCCAGCTCCTGCATGTCACGGCTGTGGGAGTGATTCTCGACGAAGTGCGTTCCCGCCAACAGCAGCGCGATCGGCCACTCCACCAGCTCTGCGGCGGCCATCACGCCAATTCCCGCGTACCAGAGAAGGCCTGACCGATTGGGCAGGTTGACCTTCGTGCGGGTGCCCGGGACCTCAACCGCAGGCGGGCCTTGGCGAAGCCGCTCGATGTTCTTGCGCGTTTCCTTCTTCTCAGCCATGCGCGTCATCTACCCGGTCGGCGCGCGTATAACCACCGTCTCAGGGACGGCGCAAGAGGCAGAAGCGCCGCGAGTCCCCGGCGAACCTACCCCGCTCGCCGGACGCGGGCGTGCCCTGATGATCGGGCGGCACTGCCGAAGCGCTGAATCAGCTGGCGGTAGGCGGCGAAGGCAGGCTTTTGAACGTAGCTGTCGTTGAGCAGGCCGGTGGTCTCGCCGAACCCAGGCGCGCTGGAGAGGTTGTCGCGGAGGTTGAACCAGCGATAGTCGGTGACTCCGAAGGTCCTGGCGGCACTGCGGATCGTGTTGACGATCTCCAGCAGAGCCGTCCGCTGCTGGGCTCCGGTGACGGTTCCAGGACTGGTGTCATAGCCGCTCTCGGTGATCCATATTGGGACGCGCGGCCCCAATCCGCCGAGTCGCATAAAGCAGCGGCGCATAGATGCCATCATCTGGAGAGTTGCCGCCGGGATTGCGGCCGAACGGCCGGGATACAGCTCCGGGTAGTAGTCCACGCCGACGAAGCCCAGCGCGCTGCGGAAGGCCGCTCCGCCCTGGGCCAGGCCATTGAACACAGCCGCGTCCTGCGCGGGGTTGAGGCGGTCATAGGCGAACGTGAAGCCGAAGCGCAACTGCGTGAAGCCGCGGCGCACCGCCTCCCGGTGTGCGGCGATGATGCCTTGCACGAGCGCCTCCTCGGCTTTCGGATACGCGCCGTCGGAGGTGTTGGGGGAGATCGACAGGTTGATCTCGTTGGTTATCGTCATCGCCACCAGGCGCCGGTTGGCCCCGAACACGTCGACGACATGGCGGACGTAGCGCGTCCAGGCGGCGATGTCACCGGCCTGCTGGGGAGCGGGGTGGTAGCGGACCTGCAGCTCGGTGTCGAACCCGGCCCGGGTGTAGCGAGCGATCGTCTGCTGGAATCGGCGTATTCCCGCTTCGCCGTCGGCTTCGAACAGTCGGTTGACCCGCAACACCAGCTCCTTGCCGCGCGGGCGGAGGGTCCGTAGCGCTCGAAGGGCCGCGGCGTTGTTGATCGGCCTGACCTCGTTCTGTACCGACCCGGCGCTGCCGGCGAGCTCGGGGTCGATCCCGAATCGGAGGTTGGGCGCCGCCGCCAACGGTCCGCGCACGTAGTTGGCCGAGCACGTCGGGTCGGATGGGGATGGGGCGGTGACCGCGCGGCCGACTCCGGCGCTCGCCAGCGCGATCACGGCGACGAGAACCGGAAGGGCTTTCACGCTGCCCGCAGCCCGCCGATCACCAGCTCCAGGTGCCGGTGCCAGTCAAAGCGGGGATCGGGATGAGCCATCGTGGCCGAGACGCCGCACATCAGCATCGCGATGTCGCTCGCGCTCACGTCCCGGCGCATCGACCCCGCCCGCTGCGCCCGAGCCAGCAACTGCTCACTGGCCACGGCCAGTTCCCGCTGCTCGTCCCGCGCCTGGGCCCAGATGTGCTCACCCATCCCGGTCAGGGCGTGCTGGACTGCGGCGTCGCGCGCGCAGACCTCGCCGCTGCGGCGCAGCATCTCGGCGAACACGGTGAACGGCTCTCCTTCGGTGGTCAGCGCCTCCTGCGCCAGGGCTGCGAGCATCCGAAACCGCTGGCGCACCAACTCCACCATCAGCGCTTCCTTGGTCGGAAAATGCCGGTAGACGGTGCCCACACCAACGGCCGCCCGGCGCGCGATATCGTCGACCTGGGCGTCGATGCCTGAGTCGGCGAAGGCCTCGCGTGCACTCTCCAGGATGCGCTCGCGGTTACGGCGCGCGTCGGCGCGAAGCGGACGCTCAGTCTCGATCGTATTAATCATCGGCCGTCAGCACCGGAATCCTTGACAACCGGAATCATAGTTCACTATAGTCGCGGACGCAACCGGAACCGGAGGTCCCCTTCCATGACGCCGCCCACTTCATCCGAGGCACCGTCGCTGTACACCCCCCGGGCGAAGAACCTCGCCCTCCTGCTGCTGGCGATGACCCAGTTCGTGATCGTGATCGACGCCGCGATCGTGAACGTCGCCCTGCCGTCCATCGGCGCGCACCTGCACTTCGCCCGCGCTGATCTGTCATGGGTGGTCAACGCGTACACGCTCACCTTCGGCGGATTCCTCCTGCTCGGGGGCAGGATGGCGGACCTGCTCGGCCGGCGGAGGATGTTCACGCTCGGCCTGGTGCTGTTCTCACTCGCCTCCCTTGCCGGCGGGCTGGCTCAGTCCGAGGGCTGGCTGATCGCCGCTCGGGCGATTCAGGGCCTGGGGGCGGCGATCGTCTCTCCCGCGGCGCTGTCGATCATCACCACGACCTTCTCTGAGGGCGCCGAGCGCAACCGCGCCCTCGGCATCTGGGGCGCGGTCGCCGGCGCCGGTGGTGCTGCCGGCGTGCTCCTCGGCGGCATCCTCACCAGCGCCCTCAGCTGGCGCTGGGTGCTGTTCGTAAACGTTCCCATCGGGATCACTGCTGCTTTTCTGGCTCCGCGGATACTGCTCGAGAGCAAGGCCGAGGATGCCTCCAAGACCTTCGACTTCCCGGGCGCGGTGACCGTCACCGCCGGCCTCGCGCTGCTCGTGTACGCCGTCGTCGAGGCCGTCAACGCCGGCTGGGGGTCGACGGCGACGCTGCTGCGGCTCGCCGGGGCCGCGGTCCTGCTGGTGGCTTTCCTGGGCATCGAGCTGCGCTCTGCCAACCCGCTGATGCCGTTCTCGATCTTCCGCCTGCGCACGTTGCGGGGCGCGAACATCGTCGGCCTGCTCATCGGGATGTCGCTGTTCTCGATGTTCTTCTTCATCTCGCTGTACCTGCAGAACGTCCTGCACGACTCGCCGATCCAGGCCGGGCTCTCCTACCTTCCCCTCTCGGTGGGGATCATCCTGTCCGCCGGCGGGGCTTCACAGCTGGTCACCCGGGTCGGCTTCAAGCCGCCGCTGGTCGCCGGGCTGTTGCTGGTGGCGGGAGGTCTGCTGTGGTTCTCGCAGGTTCCCGCCCAGGGCGGGTCGTTCCTGGCCGATGTCCTCGGGCCCTCGCTGCTCGCCGCCGTTGGGCTCGGGCTCGCCTTTGTCCCGGTGACGATCGCCGCTGTTACCGGGACCGAGCCACGGGAGGCCGGTCTCGCCTCCGGGCTGATCAACACCTCTCAGCAGGTGGGCGGAGCGCTCGGTCTGGCGATCCTCGCCACCGTCGCCAACAGCCGCACGCAGGGGTTGTTTCACGCCGGCATCCACAACCCCGCGGTGGCATTGACCAAGGGCTTTGACCGTGCCTTCCTGGTTGGCACCGGTTTCGCGCTCCTCGGCGCGATTCTCGCCGCCGCATTGATCTCCTCACGTGACAGCCGCGAGCACGCTCAGGCGGCCCGCGATGGGCAGGCATCGGCGGTGGCGGCCGCCGCGACCAGTTGATCCGCGGAGTGCTCCCAGCGTGGAAGTCCTGGCGCTCGCTGAACCCGCGGCGTCGAGCAGGCTCGGGGCTCTGGCTGACCAATAGCATCTAGGCTATGAGCGGCAGGGTGCTCGTCACCGGCGCGACTGGATTCATCGGCGGGCGCCTGGCGACGGCATTGGCCAGCTCTGGCCGAGAGGTTCGCTGCCTGGTGCGTGACCGGCGTGGTTCGCGGGCCAGGGAGCTCGAACGGGCGGGCTTTGACCTGCACGAGGCCGATGTGCTGCGCCCGGAGACGCTTCGGGGCGCGGGTCGCGGCGTAGAGGCGGCCTACTACCTGATCCACTCCATGGGTCGAGGCTCTTCCAGGGACTTCGCCGCCAGCGAGCGTAGCGCCGCCACTGCATTCGCGCAGATGGGGCGCGCGGACGGGGTAGGACGAATCATCTATCTCGGTGGTCTCGGTGACCAGCCGCGCTCTGAACACCTGCGCAGCCGTCACGAGACGGCTCTGGCCCTCCGGGAGAACGGACCTCCGCTGACCTACTTCCGCGCCGGGATGGTGGTCGGTCCCCAGAGCGAGTCCTACCGGACGCTGCGCTACCTCGTTCAGCGGCTGCCGGCGATGATCGCGCCGGCGTGGCTGAACAATCGCACTCAGCCGATCGCGATCGACGACACGCTCAGCTACTTGGTCCAGGCGCTGAGCGTGTCGGCCTCGGCTGGGCGCGAGATTCAGATCGGCGGCCCGGATGTGCTCACCTACGGCGAGATGTTGGACCGGATGGCTGAAGTCCTGAACGTTCGTCGGCGGCCCCGCATCCCGGTGCCGTTGATCACACCGTGGCTCTCGTCGCTGTGGATCGGCCTGGTCACGCCCGTGGACACGGGAGTCGCTCGACCGTTGATCGAGGGGCTATCCATCCCCACAGTGGTCACTGATCGCGCCGGCATGGAGCTCTTCGACGTCAATCCGATCAACTTTGCCCAGGCACTCGGCCGCGCCGTGGCGGAGGATCCGGAGCTGGAACCGCGGCCATGACCGGCCACCGCTGCGCGGGGACCGGGTGCATGAAGCGGCTGCCGTGCCCTGCGGCTACGGGGTCGAGTTGCCGCGCGGAAAGCGGCTGCGCCGGCGGAGCCGCCCAATTGGCGCCGCGGCGAGGGCGTATCGGGCAGCGGCGTCCCCGGGGACGCCGTGCACGGCGCCGCCGGGAAACGTCGCTGCGCTTCCGAGGTACAACCCAGCGACCGGCGTGCGGTAAGGGATGAGGGATGGAACCGGCCGGAAGATCACCTGGTCCAGCGCGTAGCTTCCGGCGCCCACATCGCCGCCGACGAGGTTGGCGTTGCGCCGCTGGAGATCGCCGGGCGTGAGCACATGGCGGCCCAGGATCAGGTCCCGGAAGCCGGGGGCAAAGCGCTCGATCTGAGCTTCCATGCGCTCCACGTGAGCGTCGGTCTCCCGCGCCCAGTCGATCTTCTGGGGGCCGTGGGTGTAGGCCCAGGCGGTGTGCTTGCCGGCCGGGGCTCGACTCGGGTCGGCAAGCGACTGCTGGCCCAGGAGCATGAACGGGCGGGCGGGCAATCCATTGTGCATTGAGGTGGCTTGCAACACGGCGCCTTCATCTCCGCCTACGTGCACCGTGCCGGCAGCCCGCGCCTCGGGCATGCTCCAGGGGATCGGGCCATCCAGCGCCCAGTCCACCTTGACGGTCGCCGGGCCGAGTCGGTAGCGACGCAGCCTGTGGACGTAGCGCGCCGGCAGCGCGTCGCCGGCCAGAGACGCCAGCGCCCCCGGCATCACGTCGGCGACCACCAGATCCGCACCCAGTCGCTCGCCGCTGGCCAACCGAACGCCCATCACGGCTCCGCCTGGGGCAATGATCTCCAGCACCTCGGCCCGCGTCCGAATCCCTCCCCCGAGGCTACGGAGGTAGGACACCAGCGCGGAGCTGAGCTGTCCGGAGCCGCCTCGTGGACTCGGCCAGCCCACCCCGTGCCCGAGGAAGTTCAGATAGGCCGCGGCGATCGCGCTCCCGGCGCTGTCGGGGGGAACGTCACCATGCATCGCGGGGCCGTACAGCCAGGCCCGGGCGCCGGAGTCCGAGAACAGCTCTCCAGCCAGCGCCTGCGCTGGCATCAGCAGCAGCCGCGCGAACTCGATCATCCCATTTAGCCGCAGCGCGGTAGCTAAGCGTGCTGCTCCTGCGAGCGGCGGAAAGCCGGAGAGCATCGTCCGCCGGATCGCGTCGAAGCCATCGAGGAATGGGGTGGCGAAGCGCTGCCACGCCTCGCCGTTGCCGGGACCGAGCCGCTCCAGGCTCTGGGCAGTCCGATCAACATCCTGGTACAGCGCCGCTCCCCGTCCCTCTGGGAGCGGGTGGGCATAGCAGACCTCCGGGTGCACCCAGCGAAGGCCGTGCTCGTGCAGCGGGAACCGCTCGAACACCGGTGAGGCCGCTGCCGCTGGATATACCGCAGAAAAGGTGTCGTGGGCGAATCCCGGGAGCGTCAGCTCCTCGGTCCGCACTGCGCCGCCGGCGTGCTCCGCGGCCTCCAGCACGATGACGTTGCGCCCGGACTGCGCCAGGGTGATCGCCGCCGCGAGCCCATTCGGACCTGAGCCGATGACGATGGCGGCATCCTTCATCGTCTTGATTCTCCCCTCCACAGGACGAGCAGCCGTCCGGCAAATTCGGCGGCGTAGCCGCCGCACGGCGACCCGCGCGATGGGGGACATGAGCGGAGGATCGTCATGACCTTCTCCCCGCCGCGCGAGGATCTAACCCCGGTGAGGCGAGATCAGCGCGCGAACCAGGAACGGACGGCGATCGATCTCCGCCGGTGAAGAGGCTTACCGTTTCGTGCCCCGGACCGAGCCGAGATGATTGCTGAGGCGGGGTCAATGGGATCAGCGGGCCCGATACCTAGAATCGACAGACCCGCCCCCATGGTCTAGCGGTCAGGACGCCTGCCTTTCACGCAGGAGATCACCGGTTCGAATCCGGTTGGGGGTACTGCATCGGATTGCTTTTGATGACGAGCCTTCGTGGCGGCGAGGTGGCTCCTGCACTGACCGAGGCGACGCCAGTCGAGCATTCAGGCAAATTCCGGAGCCGTTCGTGGGAAGCGCTGTTCGAGGCGTTGAAGGGGGCTGATGCAATCGACCAGTTCATGGCACGCGGCGACCCCCGTCGAGGAGCTGACCCTAACTGGCTGGCGAAAGCGGATGTTTAGCCCATGGCGTCGCTGGGGCGCTACAACACGCTCGCAACGTCAGACACCGCCGGGCCGTCGTTCAGGACCGACAGCTGCACCTCTTTGCCGAAGCCGGCTTGCCTCTTCACGGCAGGCGAGTTCCGTCTGGCCTTGCTCATGGAGGAGCCCGAGCCACAGGCGGTCAGTCCGAGCGACAAGACCCCGGCCGCGACGAAGAGGGCCAGCCTGCCCCCGGCTCACCTCATCATTTCGCGATCAGCCTCATCACTTTGACGTCGGTGTCCCCCCGGCGCTCGACTTGAACGGGCATCCCGCCGACCTGCGCCTGCACTATTTCCCCCTCCACGAGCTCGTGCTTCTGAACTTGAATGTGGACGGAATTCTCCCACAGGGCGAAGTAGGGTTCGCCGACGCTGGGATTGACGGCTCTGAACTCCACGGTGCCTCCGCCGTAACGGCGGATCTCGAAATGGACGGATCCGCCGACAGTGTCGGAGGTCAGAGAGGCCGACTTGCCCTTATCGAGGGACCCGTTGAACGGACAGTCGCCTTGCACTTCGGGGGCGGCCTGAGAGATGCAAAGGGAGACGTCTATTGACCCCCCATCCGCGCGGTCGTTGACCACTTCGAGCTGCACGTCTTTCGTGAAGGCGCCGGCCTTCTTCTCCACGACCGGCGACTTCGATTTGACCTTGCTCGTGGAGGATGCCGAGCCACAGGCGGTCAGTCCGAGCAACGCGACCTCGACCGCGAGGAGCGGGGCGGCCCATGATCGAAACGTCGTGCTTCTCGACGACGTGCCTGACAGCTTGAGATGGGGCATGGTGTCCACTCTCCGGTTCGGGTGGGCCCGCGAAGCCCCTTCTCAAATAAGGGTGCATTGGGCTTCCCCCAGGCTACCACCGCAACGGTGGGCGGCCGTGTCACCCAACTAGAGTGGGAACACGACGCGCGCGGAGGCGACGGAGCTGATCCTCGACGCCAAGCGGGCGCGTGGTCTCACAGTTCGCGAGATCGCCGAGCGCCCGCCGCGGCCCAACCACGTGCACGGAGCGGTCTTCGACCCGCGCAGCGCGGCGAGCGATCCCACCCTGGCCAGAACCCCCGCGGACGGTCCATCGATCGCGTCGCGAACCAAGTATTTGAGTTGCTGCCGGCGCGGGTCGACCCCGAGATCGAGACCGCCTGAGTTGCGGCGACTGCCGTCGCAGCGGTCCACATAGGGCCCGCGCCGCTTGCGTGATCAGCGTGGGTCCCATCGATTCAAGGAAGTGGTCACCGCTATCGATCGGCTTCAGGCTAGGCGGACTCCAGGAAGAACGCACGAAAGCTTCTATCGGTGCGATCCGTGTAGGCCTCCCAAGTCGGGTACAGCTCGAGCAGCCTCGGCCACAGCAGCCGTTTTTCGTTCTCGCTGGCCAATCGAGCCCGGACGTTCTTCTCATCCGTGTGAATCTGAATCATGGCCTGTGGCTCAGCCAGCAGGTTTGTCGACCAGGCTGGGTGTCGCGGTTGGCCGAAGTTGGATCCGACGACCACGACACGATCGCCATCTTCGAGATACAGCACGGGCGTCGTCCGTGGCTGTCCGGTCTTGTGTCCCTTCGTCGTTAGCAGCAACGTTGGCAGCGCTGCGCCCCGACTTCCGGCGATATGCAACAGCGAGAAGCGGCCGCCGCTGCGGCGATAACAGAAGCGATCAACGGGGACGAGCACGTTGATCGACAACCAGCTGAACCATCGCGTGCGACCAAGCCAGACGAACAACTGGCGGTACAACCGCATCTGTGCATGCTAACGGTGCGGCGGGGTGCTAGGTCCAGCTGCCTCGAAGCGACTCGATCAAGCCGGTTCGATGCGGCGGACCTCAACTCTTCCGTTTTCTACACGGACCTGGAAGCTCGGCTGCGCGGCGGTTGCCGGTCCCCCCCTGACCGCTCCGTCGCGCCGATCAAAGCGAGACCCGTGGCAGGCGCAGACGATCTCGTCTCCCTCGAGCTTGCCTTCGCTGAGCGAGCAGCCGCGGTGGGAGCAACGATCGTGGATGGCAAAGATGTTCTCGCCGTCACGGAGCAAGAGCACGGGCGTCTCGTCTACGACCGTGCGCAGCGGTTTGCCGTCGACGAGCTGAGACGGGTCTGCGGCCGGTGTCCAATCTGTCGGGCCCGGGTCGAACACCGTCTGGTCCGGGCCGACACCCTTGCTCAAAGTTAGATGACCGCCGAGATAGCCGCCGGCCAACAGGATCGTCATACCCGTGAAGCCGAGCGCCGCTCCCCTGCTTCGGGTTCCTCGCCTGCGTGCTCTCCACGATGCTGCGTACAGAGACGCCGCGATGGCATTGCATCCAGCGTGGACGAGGCCCGCTCGGCGGATGCCGTCATCGACCGGTTCCGCGTCCGCCCAATCGTTGACGCCAGCCGCGGCCGTCGGAAGGTACGCGGCAAGGCCGACCGCGATCAGCCGTTCGCTGGCGGCACTGTCCCCGGTGCCGGTGAGTAGATCGAGAAGCGTGGCGCTCATGAACGAGCCGATGACCACATCTGTGAGCATTGGATGCACCGCGTGACCGAGCCACGTACCGCTGAGCGCGTCCTTCAGCGGCCCCTTTCCCAAGCGCCCGCGCACAGCTTTGCCCACAGCCTTTCCAGCCGAATCCAGAGCTTCCGCTGATTCGATCCGACTCATGAGCGGCTCCAGCGGGGTCAGCTGGCGGCGAAGAGCTCCGGAACTGTCCATGGGGGCACCATACCTCTCTCGCTCAGCCCGCATAGGATGAGGGAGATGGCCACCGGGCGTGTTCATCATCTCAACTGCGGCACGATGTGTCCGTGGGGCGGCCGTCTGATCGCGGGGCGGGGGCGGCTGCTGACGAGCGCGCGGCTGGTGTGCCACGTGTTGCTGATCGAGGGCCCTGACGGCCTGGTGCTGATCGACACCGGGTTGGGGAGCGGCGACATTCGCCAGCCGCGTCAACTGGGCAGGTTCTTCCTAACCGCCGTTCGTCCGCGACTCGAGACCGGGGAGACGGCTGTTTCGCAGCTGCGCGAGCGCGGCTTTGATCCCGCCGATGTGCGCCACATCGTGCTTACTCATCTCGATCTCGATCATGCCGGTGGCTTGCCCGACTTTCCCGCGGCGACCGTTCACGTGTTCGCGCGCGAATACGAAGCCGGCATGAGTCCGTCTCGTGTGGAGCGCCCGCGCTACGTCTCTGCCCAGTGGGCACACCAACCGCGCTGGGTCACCCACGAGCTGGCTGGCGATCGTTGGCTTGGCTTCGAAAGCGTGCGCGCCCTACCGGACAACGACGACGAGATCCTGTTGATCCCTCTCCCCGGACACAGCCGAGGCCACACGGGGGTGGCTGTGCGCCAGTCTGAGGGATGGCTGCTGCATTGCGGCGATGCGTACTTTCACCACCACGAGATCGAGACGCCGGATCGGTGTCCGCCGGCGCTGCGCGCGTTCCAGAACCTTACCCAGGTTAATCGCAAGCTCCGGCTCGAAAATCAGGAACGCCTGCGCGCGCTCGATCGACGCCCCGAAGACGTGGAGCTGATTTGCTCACACGATCCGGGAGAACTGGAGCGAGCCGCAAACTCGTCTAGTTGATGGACTCCGGTCCGGCCTGGCGATCGATCTTGAAGTTGTGTGGCAGATCCACCGCGCCACCGCTCGAACGGGCGGCATGGACAATCAGCGAGCTGATGTCCTCCCGCAGGTCGTAGGTGTCGGCAGCGGTGCCGTCGCGGCTGATCGATGCGGTCAGGCGATACCGGCCGGGCGCCAGCCAGTTCTCGAATCGCACCCTCACGACCGCCTGCTGGCCGGCCACGAAGCGGCCGGTTTCGCCGTACTCGAGCTGGGTGCTCGCGGCGAACGAGGTATGACCGAGATCGTTGCGCAGCGCGATCGCGAACAGCGGGTTCTCGGCATCGGCGTGGAAGCGGACGTCCATCCGAACCCAGCAGTCGCTTCCCTGGGCGGCGGTGACGAGCTTTTCGCCATCCGGAGACTCGAACCACGCGTTGAGGAGCTCGGCTACCGGAGCGCGGCGGAGGGCTTGCGGTCCGCCTTGTGTACGTGCTTCGTCCCGCACGCGTCGGAAATTCAGCTCGTTGTACTGCCGGGCGATCGATCCTGGATCTCCGATCGACACCACGCGACCGCGTTCCATGAGCATCGCGCGGTCACAAAACCGCTCCACAGAGCCCATGTCGTGAGTGACGAACACGATCGTCCGCCCTTCAGCCTTCAGTCGTGCGAATTCTTCAAAGCACTTCTGCTGGAACGAGGCATCGCCGACAGCGAGTACCTCGTCGATCAGGACGATGTCGGCATCGACCTGGATCGCGACCGAAAACGCGAGCCGAATCTGCATGCCTGAGGAGTAGTTCTTCAGCTTCAGGTCCATGAACTCCTCGAGCTCGGCGAAGGCGACGATCTGGTCAAAGCGTTCGCGCGCCTGCTTGCGCGACAACCCGAGCATGATCGCGTTGATGATCGCGTTGTCGCGGGCTGTCAACTCCGGATTGAAGCCGACGCCGAGCTCGATGAAGGGTGAAAGGCGACCTCTGACGTCCAGCGTCCCCCCGTCGGTGTCGTAGATGCCGGCCAGGCACTTGAGCAGCGTGCTCTTGCCGCTGCCGTTGCGTCCGACGATCCCGAAGAACTCTCCGGTCGGGATCTCGAGGCTGACGTCGTCGACGGCTTGAAGTACATCTGCCGGCCGCGAGCGAAACGGGTGCAACGCTCGTTCCTTGAGCGTGTGGTACTGCTCGTGCGGAAGTCGAAACGCCTTACTTACGTGCGCCAGCGACACCGCCGGGGCGGGCGCCGCGGCGAGCCGCGACCTCGCGCTCGGCCTCGGATCGCGGAGCGTCGCGCTCACGGACAGGGACGGTAGCAATACAGGCCATCAGATCGGGGATGCGGTACCGAAGAATTCAGATCAGGCTCATATACTCTGGATCATGCGTCTCCAGTTGGCTCCGGATCGGCCTCCGATCCCGCCGGCCGACCTGATCCTCCGAATCGCCCCCCCGTTCGACGCGAACAACATCGAGGCGAGCCTGGAGGCCTTTGATGTCCACGCCCTGGGCCATCTGCATTGCTTCGAGCGTGCTCTGGGGCTCGAGGATCGTTCCCTCTCAGACTTCGATCGCTTGCTCGACTTCGGGTGTGGCTGCGGGCGGTTCATCCGCCACCTCGGGCATCTCGCCGGCCAGGTTGAGATTCACGGGACGGACATCGACGGCGAGATGATCGACTGGATCCGGGAGAACATTCCTTACGGGCAGTACACGAAGGCTCCGCACGAGCCGCCGCTCCCGTACCCCGATCAGCATTTCGATCTGGTGATCAACCACAGCGTGTTCACCCATCTCGATGAACGCTTGCAGGATCTCTGGCTCGAGGAACTTCGGCGGATCTCGTCTGTTGGCGCGCTGATCCTGCTTACCGTCGAGGGCGCATCCAGCTGGAATCGGCTACGCGCAGCAGGCGTACCTCACGACCCGGCGATCGCCCGCTGGCAAACCGAGCTCGAGTCCCGCGGCATCCTCTTCATCAGCGATGACACGTTCATCGGCTCGACCCATCCTGATTTCTACCACTCAACATTCCACGCGCCTTGGTATGTCTTCGAGCACTGGACACGTTTCTTCGACCTCGTCGCCTACCTGCCGAATGGCTCAGATACCCAAGATCTCGTCGTTCTCCGACGCCGGGAGGAAGGCGCGGAGCCGCTGGCTCCAATTCGCGCGCGACCTCGACGAGGATCGGCTTTGTCGACCGCCAGAACAAACTACGTCTCCGCGGCGCTAGCGCGGGCGCGCCGCTACCGAGACGCCAGGTGTCGTGTCCGAGCTGGTCGTTTCCGGCGGGAGCTCAACTATGAGGCCGTGAACCGGGAGCTTCACATGCTTCGCGCCGGCCTATACGAGCAGGGCAATCGCATCAGCTTGATCGCGGCGGAACTGAGAAGAGAGATCAGTGCCCAGCGCGACCTCCTTGCCCAGGAAGTTGATCGACGGCCGCATCACCAGCGCTAGGAGCAAAGTGCGACCTATCAAAGACGGGGCGCCGTAGCGCAATGCAGCTGCTACGCCGTCATCT
Organism: uncultured Solirubrobacterales bacterium; assembly: GCA_963787535.1. Classification (GTDB taxonomy): domain Bacteria; phylum Actinomycetota; class Thermoleophilia; order Solirubrobacterales; family Solirubrobacteraceae; genus Palsa-465. Next base: position 384,224 of record CAWBDB010000004.1, on the reverse strand, counting down.
CGACGAAGAGTTCGTCTCCGGTTCTCGGCCTCGAGCGGGCGACCGCGCCGACGATACGTTGCCGGCCGTTCTCGAGCGAGACCGCCGCGACATGGAAAACCTGCGGCGCTTGATCGCGTTTTGCTTAGAGCCGGATGCCTGCTGTGTGGATGTCGGTGCCCACCGCGGTGCCATCCTTCACGAGATAATGCGTGTGGCACCGTACGGTCGGCACTTGGCCTACGAACCACTTCCACACCTAGCTGCTGAACTGCGGAGGGCGTTTGGCAGCGTCGACGTACGTGACGCGGCTCTATCGAACCGCTCCGGTCAGTCGACGTTCGAGCACGTACACGGCGACGCCGAAGGCTGCAGCGGATTTGTGCTTTGTACGGTTCCCCCCAACTACCCGGCTGACACTGAGCAGATTGAAGTCCGGCTTGAGCGCCTTGATGACGCGCTTTCCCCCGACGCTCCGTTGGCATTCATGAAAGTGGACGTCGAAGGCGCGGAGCAGCAAGTATTCCAGGGGGCGCTGGAAACCCTCAAACGGACCCGTCCGTTAATCGTGTTCGAGCACACACTTGCCGGATCGAGCGCCTATGACACCGGCCCACGCGACCTATATGCACTGCTCGTAGACGAGGTCGACCTACGAATTTTCGATCTCAACGGAAATGGACCTTTCGGCATCTCAGAATTTGAACGCCTCTCCCACCAAGGGGACCCCATCAACTTCGTTGCCCACCGCTGATATGGAGAAGCGGTGCGAACTTCCCCTCGGCTCTTCTCTGCTCATCGTCACGGCGACCAGGCCAGCTTCTCAGCATCGCATGAGGACGCCATCACGGGCCTGCACACCGCGCGCACCGAGAGGCGCTCGCTGGGTAGTTCCCGGAGCCCGCCCCAGCTTGATCACCGGGTCCAATCCAGCCCCCAGGCCGGGTTAGACTCGAAGTCGTGGCCGCTGGATCTACCCCTCCCGCCTCGCGTGCCGCTGCGGCTCGACGGGGCCGGGGCCAAGCTGGCCACAGCGGCGCGGCGATCGTCGGTGTGGCGATGGCTGTGCCCTCGCGCCGGGTGTCCAATCAGCAGATCGCTGGAAGGCTGGGGGTTGAGGAGCACTGGATCGCGAAGCGAACTGGAACCCGGGAGCGTCCTTGGGCGGAGCCTGGAGAGCGCCTGAGTGACTTCGCCGCCCAGGCCGCCGGCGACGCCCTGGCGCAAACCGGCATCGAGGCCAGCGACGTCGACCTGGTGATTGTCGCCACCTCGACTGCTGACGAGATCACGCCGAACGCAGCGCCGGTGGTGGCTGGGCTGATCGGAGCAGGCAACGCCGGTGCCTTCGACGTCGGCTCCGCCTGCACGGGATGGTTGGCCGGTGTGGCGATGGCCTGCGGGCAGATCGAGTCCGGTCGAGCTACCCACGCGGTGGTTGTGGGGGCCGACTTCCTCTCTCGCTTCCTGGACCTCTCCGACCGGGAGACGACGCCGCTGTTCGCCGACGGCGCCGGTGCGGTGGTGGTCTCTCCGAGCGCCGGCGACGGGCGCATCGGCCCGGTCTTTCTCCACGCCGATCCGGCCGGGGCAGAGCTGATCCGCCTGGAACGCGATGGCCGCATCCGGATGCACGGCCACGAGACCTTTCGCGCCGCGGTGGAGTCACTGGCGGAGGTGACCACGCAGGCGCTTGAACAGGCCGAGCTGGCGGTCGAGGACATCGATCTGTTCGTTTACCACCAGGCGAACTCACGCATCATCCGGTCGGTGGGCCAGCGATTGGGGCTGCCACCAGACCGTGTCGTGGATTACGTAGACCGCTTCGCCAACTCCTCTACGGCCACGCTCCCGATCGCGTTGGCGGTGGCCGAGCGCGAGGGACGACTCCGAGCCGGCGGGCAAGTGCTGCTGGCCGCCTTTGGGGGCGGATTTACGTGGGGGGCGACCATCTTGCAGTGGCGCCCGTCGGAGCCTGGCTCAGCCGCGTACGTCCCCGGCTAAGCCAGCATTCGCTCATACACGCGGAAGCGTTTCACGATGCGGGCACCGAGGGCTTCCATCGCCCGGTTCATCGAGTGGTTGGTTTCGAGAATCCAACCCATCTCTCCCCCCTTCTGCCTCGTCCGCTCGCCCGAGCGGAATTGGGCCAGGTACAGCGCCACTCCGGCGCCGGTGTGCTGGTACTCCGGCACCACCCCAAGGAAGCCGACCCTGACCTGGTCGACGATCCGGTTGCGGTTCAGGTAATACCACCAGCCCAACGGCAATAGACGACCCCGCATCTTTCTCAAGACCTGGTTGATATCCGGCACCGTGATCGCCAGCCCAGCGGTCTCGCCGTCCACCTCGGCGATCATGAACCAGTCCCGGGCGAACACCAGCTGGAGATCCAGGGCGTAGCCATCGAGGTCTTCCTTGGAGTACGGCACGAAGCCCCAGTTCTTCGACCACGCCGAGTTGTAGACCTTGGCGAACTCATCGAGGTCGCGGCGGAGGTGGCGCCGTGACATCGAGCGGACGCGCACCCGGTAACGAGCCTGAGCGCGCTCGGCAACGCGCAGCAGCTGCGGACTGACCTGCTCGGCGTCGAAGACGTGGCGCTCCCACATGAGCAGGTCCATGGCTTTCTGAAGCCCGGCAGCCTCACAGCGCTGCTGGTAGTAGGGAGGATGCCAGGGCTGCTTGATCATCGGGGGTCGCTCGAATCCCTCTGTCAGCACGCCGCTCTCGTCGTTCATCTGGAAGTCCATCGGCCCCACCATGCGCTCGCAGCCCCGGGCGGAGAGCCACTCTGCCGCGGTCAGCAGGAGCGCCTCGAGGACCTGCGGATCGTCCTCGAACTCGAGGAAGCCGAACATTCCCCACCGGTTGCCGTGGAATTCGTTGAAGGCACGATCGATCTGGGCGGTGATCCGGCCGACGACGCGTCTCGCCCGGCGGGCGAGGAAATATTCGGCCTCCCCGTGCGTGAAATAGGCGTTCAGGTGCCGGCTCAGAAACACGTAGCGCTCCAGCTTCAGGGGCGGGACCCATGGGGTTCCCGCATGCAGCCGGAACGGCAGTGACACGAACTCACGGAGCTGGACGAAGCCGCGCACGGGACTGACCTCCACGCTCATCGCTGCACCGTACTTTGGATATGTCCGCAAAGCGACTGAACCCGTTTGATCAGCTCAGCAGGGCTCTGACGGCAGTTCCAGGCGCCCGAGGACGCCGACTCGTTTGCCCTGACAAGCACGTTCTTAGGCACAATGGAATGCCGCCCAAGCGTCCCCACCCGGCGCGAATGCATCGCTGATCACGAACAGCCGGGTAGCCGTGACCCCCTCATGACGCGCCTCACCCACTCCCGGGGAAGCGATCATCATCGGCTTGCTCCACTTGCTCCCGTGGTCGCGAGAGATCGTCAGGTAGGGCAGGCCGGTGCCGCCGTTACCCCTCGCGTGTCCTCGCCCTCCTAGCCATGCGATGTAGACATTGCCGTCCGAATCGGTGGCGATCGACGTGATGTACATATCCTGGATGTTCGTATTGGCCACGCGCAGGCTCCGCCAGCTCTAGCCTTCGTTGCCGCTGATGGCCACGCCGAGCCTGCCGCTGCGGCGAGGACATCCTGATGAACCTAGACAAACGTGTACCCCCTGGCAACGCTTTGTTGCCCGTGCCAGACAGAGATGTGTTACTGCTCGAGGGGGAGGGGGTTGTCATGGTTCGCGGAAGCCGACAGTCGCTCGCGCTCAGCGCGCTCGGGGAGCCACCGTTGACTCTGGCTCTCGGCTCAGGTAAAAGGAATGTGTGGTGGGCCCAGTGCACCGCGCGGACTGTGGATCTCAGACCGCTTGACGCCGCCGCCGGCGACGGCAGCCGCGAACTGGTCGATGCTGCAATCGCTTGGATCAACCTTGGGCTCGAGCTCGGCTCGGGCGGTGTGCTGCCCGGGCAATGACTTCGTTGATCGTTGTGCCTGCGATCGTGTTGCGCCTGCGTCTAGAGCTGCCGGCACATTTTCTCGACGACAGTGGTCGCCGTGCGGGGTTTGTGCTCCTGGGGGCGTTTCTGCTCTCGTTCCTGTTCATCCGCACAAGCGCACGGCTGATGCGGAGCCCGAAGGTCTCGTGGTGGCCCGGGAGCGTGAAGACGGGCGGCGGCCTACACCTACACCATCTGGTGTGGGGAATCGTGCTGCTCCTGCTCGGCGGGTTCCTCGGCTTCGCGATCGGTCGCGGCAGCCCTCGCACAGAGATCTTCGCGGCGCTGTTCGGCATCGGCGCTGGCCTGACCTTGGATGAGTTCGCGCTGTGGATTCACCTCCGAGACGTCTACTGGAGCGAAGAAGGTCGCTCATCGTTGGACGCTGTGATCGTGGCCGCGGTGCTCGGGGCGCTGATCGTCCTCGGCGCCGTTCCGTTCGATCTTCCCAACAACGCGTCGTCAGTCGAGACGCTGAGCGCTGCCGTCATCGTCGACGTTCTCCTGGCCGCCGCGGTCAGCCTCAAAGGCAAGCCGCTACAGGGGCTGATCGGCCTCTTCATCCCCGTGGTGGCGCTCTTCGGGACCGTGCGCCTGGCCTCGCCCAGCTCCCCTTGGGCCCGCCGGTTCTATGCCCCGGATGGGCGCAAGCTGGCTCGGTCCAAGCGTCGCTGGAAGCGCATCTCGGCGCGGCGGCGGCGGTTGAGCGATGCCATCGCCGGCGCTCCCGAAGCTTCCTTCGTAAACGATCCAGATCTGGGCGTGCCCGAGGGACCGGAACCTCAACGATGAGTAATCCCCTCAGCCGCTTCTCGGCCGGACGCCAGCGTCAGCTCATCGAGCTGCGGCTGATGCGCGCTCATGAGATGTTCGAGATGCCCCAGACGGACCTGTTCTCCGAATACCGCAACTTCCTCACCGGGATCGACTTCTGCATCAGCGAGCTGCGGTCTCGCCGATCTTGGCGAGCGGTCAGGCTGCGGATTCAACTGCCGCCCGAGGAGATCGACGACGGGGTGAGTGAGCGGCTGTCCCGGACCCTGCGCCGGTACTGTGACCACCGCATTCGCTACAACCGCAGGGAGATGCGCGCCCAGCGCGTCGGGGGCCTAAGCGACTTGCGGATCGGCCTGCCGATCGCCGCGCTGGGGCTGGTGATGACCGTGGAGGCGACGACGATCCGTCCTGAGACCGGCGCCGCTCACGTAGTCACCGACCATCTCGGCTGGGTGCTGGCGTGGCTCGGGCTGTGGTTCCCGCTCGATGAGTTCTTCTTCAATCCGCTGGCCTACGGCCGCGAGACCCGGGTACTGCGTCTCCTGCGCGACGCCGAGGTCGTGGTCTCCCCCCAGCGGCCGCTTCGGGACCTGGCCCCATCGCCACGGGAGACGCTGAGACGGACTTCCACCGGCACAAGCTAGTACGTTGACTTGGCGGGAGGCGCACGAGAGGAAGCGATGCCGTTCTCTTCTCACCGATCCGTTGGGGCCGAGGGCGTCAGAACGAAGGGCTAGTGGGCTTGACGAAGAAGGTCTCGCTTCCAGCTCACCCCCGGGACCGTGGACTGGCGGTCCAGCAGGGCTCGGGTGAGTGGCGGCGCGAATGCCGAGGTGAGCTGGGTGTAGGAATCTGCGTCGAGCGCGGAAGTCCAGGTCAAGTAGGTGAAGAACTGCCATGACCAGAAAGCGGATACGTAGACCGCTCGAGCCTTGCGTGCCCATGTCGCCGTTGTCGCCAGAAAGCGAGCGTCCAGCGGCTGCCAGAACGAGAACATGTCCTGGCGGAACACCTGATCGGCTCCTCCCGCGCCACCAACGGCTCCGGGATTGTCGGTCTTGTACAGCCACACTTCGTCGGCCACCACGGGCTTATGCGCCTGCCGAGCGATTGCCGCGATGGCGACGGCGTTGGCTCCCTCCTGGGGGCCGACGGGATAGATGTGGGTGTCGAGGTAATCAATCCGTTGCGCGGCGATGGCTCGGGCGAATGAAGTCGGGAGCCAGGATGGAGCTCCGGCGCCCACGCGAGTTCGGCCTCGAGGTCCGATCCGGGCCAGAATCTCGGCTACGGCCTGGGCCGCGCCAGCAGGCGTGTCCAGCCTCCGCGCGCCGGTGAGCTCGGCTTCGGTGTCGGGTTCGGAGAACAACGTCAGATAGTCCGGGTGCAATCGCTTGATCACGATGCGGGCTTGGAGCACCGTTTCGGTGACGAAGGTCGTGAACGATCCGGCAAAGGGGTTGGTGCAGACGGCGTACACGGTGCCGCAGAAGAGCGCGCCGAGCTCAACCGACAGTGCCATCTTTCGGGCGCGTATGTGATTTGCCACGGTGGCGTAGAAGTTCAGATAGCGATCGGCCTCAGGTGTGGCTGAGCTCAACAGCATCGGTAACTTGATGCCGAGGGTCACGCCGCCCACGCCGAGCGCTCGAAAGCGATCGAGCGAGAGATCAACCAGATTCAAAGCGCCCGGCTGCAACAGAGCTGACAGGCGGTTGCCGTTGGCGGCAAGCAGCTCGACGCCTGCGGTGGGAGGCCCCTGGCTTCTCACCAAAGGCTTCTCGGGGCGCATAGCCGTGACGGCATGGTCGAAGGCGTTCAGCTCGCCGTTCACCGCGTCATAGAGCGCCCGGTACTTCGCGGGTACGGGTGCCACGGTGACGCGAACAGCTGGGATCGTCGAGGTCCTCTTCTGCTGGCTGGTCAGCTTGGTCACGGCTGTTCGTCCCGCGACAGCCGTGAGTCCAATCACGCCGAGCGCGCTGACAAGCGTTAAGAGAACCTTTCGAGGCATCTGGACGGTCAGGGTACCGCCTGAAAGGCACACCGACCGGTCGAGCCCGTCGACGGTAGCCGATCACCCGCGTGCCTGCGTGGCGCGCACGTTGGACCCAGTCAGGCGCGCTTGACGAACAGGTAACCCCTCACTGGAACCCCGCTCGAGTAGATACCCCGGCTTACCTCCTTGACCAGGCGCAGCGACCGGGTGTGCTCGAGGGCTCGGATCCAGCGGTTGCTATCGCGCTTGATCAGCTTCATCCACAGCGGGGTGTTGGGGAAGTTCATCGGCACCACGACCAGCACCCGCTGGCCGACCGGCACCGAGTCGACCATTGGCATCAGCGTGCTCCGCACCGATGCTCGCGATGCTCGCTTCAGGCGCGCCAGCGCATCGCGCCAGTCGACCACGTGGGGATCGGCGACCGGCCCCAACGTGGTTCCGAACCGTCTGACCTGGGGCAGGTAGTAGGCGATCGTCGGGACCTGCTCGGGCTGGGTTGAGAGCACCAGTGAACCGGGGCCGAGCTTGGCTCGTGTTCCTGCGGCAACCCAGGCCACGTTGCTCTTGGACACGCGCGCCGTGGCCAGCGGGTCAAGCGTCCAGAAGCAAGCCACCAGCGCCAGCGCCACCAGGCCGAGCCGTCCGCCTCGGGCCAGTCCCAGCCCCCAGGCCAAGATCAGTGGCCCGACGACCACCGCCAGGTAGCGGTACGCCCAGGCAGGACTGATCTTCGCGTACACCCAGGCCACGAGCAGGGTGCCGAAGCCGAGGATCAGCAGCGAGACCGCCGCCACCTGGATCCGGCGCTGAGCGGGACTCAGCGCTCGCAGCGCCAGCAGCCCGCTTCCGCCGGCGAGCAGGATCGCAATCGCGGCGCCGCGCCCTCCTACCATCAAATAGACCGCCTGCGTGAGCGACCAGAACACTGGCGGCAGGTCCCAGGGGGCGCCGGTGTGTCGGGCCTGATAAGCCAGCGTAGGGAGCCACGGGGCGTACATCAGCGCCACCGCTCCGTAGGCGATGGCGCCATCCAGCAGCAGCGATCGGCGCTCGGTCCGCGGGGCCCGCCACAGGCAAATCCCGAACGCCACCACGCTGGCCATCCCGAGAAAGAGCGACCAGTTGTGGGTGTACAGGCAGGCGGTGAGCGAGATCGCGAACACCGGCAGGTAGCGCCGGCGCCGGTACACGAACGCGTGCGGGAACGACGCCGCGACGATGATCGCCAGCAGCGCCAGCAGCGCGTACATACGGGTTTCCTCGGCGTAGGCCGTCAGATATGGCACCCCGGCGGCGAGCACAGCGCAGAACAGCCCGGTGCGGCGATCGAACAGGCTCGACCCCGCCCAGTAGGAGGCTGGGATCGTCAGCAGCGCAAACAGCAGCGACAGCTCGTGCGTAGCCGCCTCGCCGTGTCCGCGCACGCCCATCCACACGTGCAGGAGCAGGTAGTACAGCGGCGGGGAGCCATCCTGACGCAGCAGCGACGGGATGTGGCGCAGCGGGTGCGAGGCGATTCCTACCGAAAGCCCCTCGTCGATCCAGTAGAAGAAGTGCAGGCCGTGCAGGCGCAGCAGCAGCGAGGCCGCGGTCAGGGCGCCGATCATCGTCAACGCCGTCGCCCGCGTGAGCGGGAGCGAGCGCCGCAGCGGTATGAACCGCCCTGACGGTGGGTGGGGTGGCTCGGCCGGTGCTCGTTCCGGCGTTACGGGAAAGGTCTCGACTGACATTCAGAGGCTCCGGCTACTCCGGAGGAGGCGTAGCGCAGACCGCGGGATCGGAGCAGCTAAGGCCTCGAGAAGCGTGAAATAGTATGCACCATCGCCCACTCGGACTGGCGCCGTCCATGCCGATCCGCCGAGCGCGGTCTGGCGGTCGCGCTCGCTCGAGGTCGAGGTCGAGGTCGGCCCCCGACCGGCGCAACCTTTGGGTCCATGAAGGTTTCCTTACAATTGAGGTGCTCTTGTCTTCGCCATCCTGCCCCGTGCTCCGCGTCCCCCGACGAACGTTGCCGCCAGTCATCGTGCTGCTGGCGACGATGCTGTTGACGCTGGCGGCCGCATCCAGTGCGGGGGCAGCATCAGCCGCCGTCTACGCGTATCCGATTCCTGGGGCTCGGGTCGCCTCTCCGAACACGCAGATCACCTTCCGCGGCGCTCCGGTGGGACAACTGGGCACGATCAGCGTGATCGGTTCGCGCAGCGGGGCTCACCCAGGCCGATTGCTGGCCGACTCCGACGGTGACGGTGGCAGCTTCCTCCCCACCCGGCCATTCGCCTCCGGCGAGCGGGTGACGGTCACCGCTGGTGTGCCGATCGTGGGCGGCACTGGCGACCGCTACCAGTTCATCACCGCAAAACCGGCACCCTCGCTCGGTTTCATGCCGGTGCTGCTCTCTCCTCGGGTCCGCGGCGACGTCCAGCACTTCCAGTCGAGACCGGACCTGCAGCCTGCGGCGATCAAGATCCTCAAGCGCAGCAGTGCAGCCGCGGCCGGCGACATCTTCCTCGGCCCGCAAGGCGGCCCGATCCAGAACGGGCCGATGCTGATCGATCCCGTTGGCCGGCTGATCTGGTTCAAGCCACTTCCCCGGAACACGTTCGCCACCGACTTCCGGGTCCAGACGCTGGGCGGTTCCAGTGTCCTCACCTGGTGGCAGGGGAACGTGAGCTTCGGCGTCGGCAACGGCAGGGACGTGATCTACGACTCGAGCTACCGCCAGCTCTACTCGCTGGCCGCCGGCAACGGCCTCCGTGCCGACCTGCACGAGTTCCAGCTGACGCCCCAGGGGACGGCGTTGATCACCGCCTACTACCCGGTTCTGTGGGATGCCCGCTCGGTTCACAGTTCCAGCAACCAGGTCGTGCTCGATGCCGTCGTCCAGGAGCTCGACCTCAAGACCGGGCTGGTGCTCTACCAGTGGGACAGCCTCGATCACGTTCCGCTGACCGATAGCTACGCCACCCGAGCACGTTCGGCCAAGCAACCCTACGACTACTTCCACATCAACGCGATCCAGCAGGACACCGACGGCAACCTCGTCGTTTCCGGGCGAGACACGTGGGCGGGCTACAAGATCGATCACCACACGGGAGCGATGATCTGGATCCTGGGTGGCCGGCACTCGACGTTCAAGCTCGGGGCCGGCGTGCAGTTCGCCTGGCAGCACGACATCCGTGTTCGCTCGCCGCGGATCGTCACCCTGTTCGATGACGGCGCCGGAGACTCGGTTTTCCACCACCAATCCCGAGGGCTGACCTTGTCCCTCGACTTCGTCCACCACACGGCCACACGTGTCGCGGCCTACCAGCACGTTCCGAGCCTGCTGGCGTTCTATGAGGGGAACATGCAGGCGTTGTCCAATGGCGACTACATGATCGGCTGGGGCCAGCAGCCGTACTTCAGCGAATACGATCAACGAGGCAAGCTCGTTTTCGACGGTCGATTCGTGGACGCAAACAGCCATTACCGCGCTTACCGATTTCCCTGGAGCGGAACACCGACCACCCGCCCCGCCGTCGCCGCGCACACCAGCGGCCACAACACGACCGTGTATGCCAGCTGGAACGGCGCCACCGGCGTCAGCTCCTGGCGCATCCTGGGGGGTCCGTCAGCGACGGCGCTGAAGACGCTGCGGACCACGGCCACGCAGGGGTTCGAGACCCACACCGTGATCTCCGCTCAGACCTACCTCAGCGCACAGGCGCTTGACCGCAGCGGGCGGGTGATGGGGCAATCGCTGGTCGTGCGCCCCCGGTAGCGCTGGTCGTGCGCCCCCGGTAGCTATCTGCTCCGGCGATTGAGGTAGCGCCGCATCGCCGATTGGGACTCGACGTCGTGCAGGGCGACGGATAGTGTCTGTGCATCGCGGAACGACTGGGCGGTGGAAGCCAGCTCCTCGGCGGCCGCATTGACGTGCTGCTTGGTCTGCGCGAGAACGTAGGGCGGCCGGGCAGCGAGGCTGGTCGCGAGGGCTGCTACCGCGTCTTGAAGCTCGTCGTCGCTGACGACCGCGTTAACGAAGCGCAGCTCCCGTGCCTCTGCGGCGCTGAACGGACGACACGTCAATACCAGCTCTTTGGTGATCGCGGGACCAAGCTCGCGAACCAGCCGAGGGATCCCGCCCCAGCCCAGGGGAAGGCCGAGCTCGACCTCCGGAATCGAGAAGCTGGCTGAATCGGCAACCAGCCGCAGATCGCACGCGGCGGCAAGTACCACACCGCCGCCGACACAGTGTCCGTGGATCGCCGCCACGGTCAAGGCCGCCATCGTCGTGATCGCGTCGGCCATCCGCCGTCCCAGATCCAATGCCTCCAGTGGGGGCCCGCTCTCGGCGTCGGGACGGTCGCGCATCGTCTCGAGGTCGGCGCCGGCACAGAACGCTCGGCCCTCGCCGCGGACGATCACCACTCGCACCTCAGGCCGCGTGTCGAACCACTGCGCCGCTTCGATCAATTCGCACAGCGCCTGCGGCGAGAGAGCGTTGAGCTGCTGGGGGCGGCTCAGGACCAGCTGGCCAACGCCGCCCTCGTCCTCCACCAGCTTCAGTGTCTCGAACCGCTTCGTCGCCGGCATTCGGATCTCATCCTATGCGGCAGCGCATATGATCCCGCCGCAAGCGGCGAGTTCGTGGCAATTTTGGCCTGAGGCGCTGCGCTTCGGCCGCTGCGCAGCGCCTTCGGTACGCGTCGATGTGGAGGGAGCGTGGGAGATGTGGGAGCGTTTACGCGCGCACGGGGGTGGGGTGGGGGATAAAGCCCGAACGGTCACGCTGCTGGCCCTGGCGCTGATCACCGCGACCTTGGTGACGCTCGCTACGACGGACGGGTCGCAATCCGGTCGTGCTGTTGCCGCCGCCCGGCACGCCCCGCCGGCGGCGAGGACCGGCATCCACAAGATCAAGCACGTGGTGATCATCATGCAGGAGAACCGGACGTTCGACAACTACTTTGGGACCTACCCAGGCGCTGACGGGCTCCCGCACAACAAGCGGGGCCAGTTCACGGTCTGCGTGCCTGACCCGAATGCGCACGGCTGCGTGAGGCCCTACTACGACCCCAGCGACATCAGCTCCGGAGGGCCTCATCTGGTCGAGAACGCGCTCGCCGACATCGACCACGGAAGGATGGATGGCTTCATCAGGAGTCGTGAGGCGTCGTCGAAGTCGCTGGACACAGACATCCTCGGGTGCCTGGGGGTAGGACTGCCGACCAGCTGCGACGACGTGATGGGATATCACGACGGACGCCAGCTGAAGCACTACTGGGCCTACGCCAAGAACTTCGTCCTCCAGGACCACATGTTCGAGCCCGCCACCGCCTGGAGCCAGATCTCGCACCTCTACATGGTCTCGGGGTGGGCAGCCAAATGCATCCCGAACCGGCCAACGACTTGCCAGACCAATCTTGCCCAAGCCGATCGCTTCCTCAATGGCGGCAGCCCGATCATCAATCCCATGGCGTTGACGGACTACAGCGAGCCCGACAACCACTACAGCTCCAATCCCAACGCCCAGCCGCCGTACGCCTGGACCGACATCACCTACCTGTTGCACCGGCACCACGTCAGCTGGCGCTACTACCTCTCCTTGGGCACCGAGCCCGACTGTGCCGATGGCGAGATGACCTGCCCGCAGGTGCCCCAGAACCTCAAGACCCCTGAGATCTGGAACCCCCTGGTTGGGTTCACGACTGTGCATCAGGACCACCAGCTCGGCAACATCGTCCCCAGTACCGCGTTCATCCACGACGCGCGCACCGGCACGCTGCCGGCGGTGTCATGGCTGATCCCGAGCGGCGACGTCAGCGAACACCCGCCCGCGCGGATCAGCTTGGGGCAGAACTACGTCACCAACGCGATCGACGCCGTGATGCGGAGCAAGGACTGGGACTCGACGGCGATCTTCCTCGCCTGGGATGACTGGGGCGGGTTCTACGATCACCTCGCGCCGCCCCACGTCGACGGCCAGGGCTACGGCATCCGGGTTCCCGGTCTGGTGATCAGCGCCTACGCCCGCAAGGGCTACGTCGACCACCAGACCCTTTCCTTCGACGCCTACCTGAAGTTCATCGAGGATGACTTCCTCGGCAGCCGGCGGCTGAACCCCAAGACCGATGGCCGACCCGACCCTCGACCGGACGTTCGCGAGAACGAGCCAATTCTCGGCAACCTGATCAAGGACTTCGACTTCAACCAGAAACCGCGCAAGCCGTATCTGCTCCCGGTCATCCCGCAGAGCAAGCTTCCCCCAACCTCCTTCCCGCTGAAGTCTTCACCGTAGGCCCAGCCGTGGGCGTATCATCATGGAGAGGTAATACGCGTGACCGCCCTTGGTCTCATGCTCGTGGTGTGCGGCGCCGCCTTGGTTGTGGCCGAGGCGCACTTGCCCAGCGGGGCGTTAGGGGTCGCCGGCGGCGTGGCGCTGATCGCCGGGGGCTTGCTCGTGATCTTGGCGCTGGGTGGCGACGCGGCGCTCGCGGTCCCCGTTGGCGTGGGTCTGGGTGCAGGAGCGGCTGGCTGGACGCTGGTGGTTGCCCGTCAAGCCTCCGGATCCAGGCGCACCCGGATTCGTGCCGGTGCGGAGTCGCTCGCGGGCCGGGTTGGCGTCGTTCGCCGCTGGCGGGAACCGGCAGGACAAGTGTTCCTCGACGGAGCCCTGTGGCACGCGCGGCACAACCCAGTCGACGAGGATGACGGAGTCCTCCAGGAAGGAGATCAGGTCGTGGTCGAACGTGTCAATGGCCTGACGCTGCGGGTGCGCCGGGCCGAGGATTGGGAGCTGATCTGATGATCGTCGCGCTGATCGTGCTGGCGTGCCTTCTCGCGACGGTGCTCGTGGTCGTCGGCACGTCGGTGCGCGTGCTGCGGGAGTACGAGCGTGGGGTGGTGTTCCGGCTCGGGCGCGTGACCCATCAGCGTGGGCCCGGGCTGACCCTGCTGATGCCCGCGATCGATCGCATGGTGCGCGTCAGCCTGCGGACAGTCACGCTGAAGATCCCGGCCCAGGAGGTCATCACCCGGGACAACGTACCCGCGCGCGTCACTGCCGTCGCCTACTACCGGGTGATGGATCCCACCAGGTCGGTGATCGAGATCGAGCACGTGCTCGACGCGACCTCGCAGATCGCCCAGACGACGCTGCGATCGGTCCTCGGTAAAGCGGAGCTCGACGCGCTGCTATCCGAACGCGAGCAACTGAATGAGCACCTGCAGCAGATCATCGACGACCAGACCGAGCCGTGGGGAGTAAAGGTCACGACGGTGGAGATCAAGGACGTCGAGATCCCGGAGCGTATGCAGCATGCCATGGCTCGCCAGGCCGAGGCCGAGCGCGAGCGGCGGGCGAAGATCATCAACGCCGAGGGGGAGTTTCAAGCCGCGGCCCGCTTGAGCGACGCCGCCGACGTGATCAGTCGGAATCCGGTGACGATCCAGCTCCGCTACCTGCAGACGCTGATCGAGGTCTCCGGCAACCAGAGCTCAACGATCGTTTTCCCGCTGCCGCTGGACGTGATCGGGCCGCTGGTCAACGCCGCTCAGGGTCGTCGCGCCAGCATCGCCGATCCAGACGAGCGCGCCAGTCTGGAAGAGGCGCTCGCTGCCGCGCGCCAGGCGCTAGACGCGGCCACCGACAACATCCCGCGCCTGGAGTCAGCGTCGGGCTTGCCGGCCGGGGAAAAGCAGCCCATCGCAGATTGATCGGCCACGAGCCCGGACGCCGGTTCATCAAACCCGGACGTCCACGAGGGTTATCGCGGACCTATCGATCGAGGGAATGGGCGGGAAACCTGCGGGAGGAGCTCCAGCACCGCCTCGAGCGCCGCTTGATTGCTGGTCACCACCGGCAGGGAAATCGACTTCCGCCACTGTGTTCGAGGACGGGACGATCAGCCCGACGCGACTGTTCATCTCGAGCTGCGCGACCTCCGATCGGGCTCACCGGCTCCTCGGAGGTGGGCTCCGCGCGCCCGCGCGCGCCCCGGAGCGACCTCTGCTCCCAGCCCCGTCGTGCTGCGGACACGGACCTCGTCGAAGGTGTCGAGGCCGAGCTGCTCGTCGGCGGCCCAGCCAGGTTCCGAGCACGCACCCGAGGAACCCGATCGGCATCGACACGATGGCTGGGTTGCCGAGCGGGAACGGAGCTGCCGTCTTGGGAGACCAGACCATCGGCGAGAGGATGATCAGCACGATCGAGGAGACCAGTCCGAAGGCGATGCCGAACCACGGCGCCGATCGAGTTGAAACGGCGCCAGGTGAGCGACAGCAGGAGTACGGGGAAGTTCGCCGATGCCGCCACCGCGAACGTCATGCCGACGAGCAGCTGGACGTTGAATGTCTTGCCCGCGATCATCGCGATCACCGCGCCGATGACTCCGACCACGGCCACGGCGCACGCGACCGGCGACGATCTCCTCGTGGTCGGTGGCTTGGCCCTTGCGCCACACGGTCCCGTAGACGTCGTGCGCAGCGGCGCCTGAGGCGGCCATCACCACCCCGGCGACGACGGCGAGGATCGTGGTGAAGGCGACGGCGCTGATCGCGGCGAAGAAGATGTCCCCACCGGTGCTGTCCTGGTCCGCCGCCGAGGTGCTGGGCCAGATAGGGCGCGATCAGGTTCCCGCTCGGGCCGCCCAGCTTCTCGCCTGCGGGACCGAGGATGGCGCGGCCGCCCAGGCCAATGATGGCCACAAAGACGTAGAAGACGCCGATCAGCCCCACCGCCCAGCCAATCGATCGGCGCGCAGCGCGACCGTCGGGAACGGTCATGAAGCGCATGATGATGTGCGGCAGCCCCAGCGTGCCGAGCATGAAGGCCAGCCCGGTTGAGATCTCGTCCACCCGGTTGGGAAAGACGAGTCCAGGACCACCGTAGGCCGCCCCGTGGCCCGAACGCGCTTCCGCACGGTTGAGGAGTCTGATCGGGTCAAAGCCGAACTTGGCCAGCACCCAGATCGCCATCGTCGCCACTCCGACCATCAGCATTGTCGCCTTGATGATCTGCACCCAGGTGGTCGAGACCATGCCGCCGAGCACTACGTAGGTGAGAATCGCGGCCACGGTGATGAGTACCGACACCCAGTAGGGGATCCCGACCAGCGCCTCGACGAGCGATCCTGCGGCTACCGACTGCGCCACGACATAGAAGACCGCGATGCACATGGTCGAGATCCCCGACGCCACAAGCACGCGGCCGATGGGAAGGCGAAGCCCGAGCACGTCGGCCATGGTGTAGCGCCCGGCGTGGCGCATCCGGTCAGCCAGCAGCACAAGCAGAGGCACGAATGACAGCAGCGCGGCGATCCCGGTCAGGTAGCCGTCAAAGCCCGAGAGGAACATCAATCCGACGACGCCGAGGAAGGCCGCCGCGGACAAGAACTCTCCGGCGATCGCGACCCCGTTCTGGGCGCCACTGATGCCGCGCCCGGCCGACCAGAAGTCGGTCGCCGACTGGATCCGCCGCGCCGCCCAGAAGGTGATGCCGAGGGCGATCGCCAGCACCGCGATGAAGATGCCGATGGTCAGGCCGCGCGCGGGCGCGGCGCCGCTGAGCAAGATCGTGGAGTAGCTCATCGGCCTCTAACCGTGACCGCCGCGCCTCAGCATCTCTTGCGCCATCACTTCGAGCCGCCCGGCGAAGCGCAGATACGACCACACCAGCACCCACGCGAACACCGTGAGCGCGAGGATCCACACGTAGGCCACGGTCAGGCCGCCGTCGACAGATTTGCGCATGAACGGGCGCGCGTATCCGCTCAACACCAGGAACGTGCCAAACACGACGGCGAAGCTTCCGAGCGTGATCGCCATCGCTCGCCGCCGTAGCGACTCGAGCCGTCTGAACTCGGCCGACTCAGCAATTTCGCGCCAGCGCACCGGGGGGCGGGTTCCTTCGCCGCCTGGCGTGTCACCTGTCTGCGGCACTTCGCCTCCTCTCTCCGCCTCCTGGAAGCGGGTCTACCCGAGCCGGAGGTTGAGCAACCGTCTCAGGACCAGGCGATCGGCGAGGTTGCAGGCTGTCGCTCCGGTCAGGCGGCAATTGCCTCTTCCGCGGGTCTTGACTCTGGGGGTGCGGAACCAAGACAGACGCAGCTCCCTCGAGGAAACGCTCAGCTGGGCGAACCGGCGACCCAAAGGAGGGACAGACACATAGACTGCAGCCGATTGGGAACCCGAGCCGCGGCGGGTCAGGCAGCGAAGGGACGCCACCCCCGACTCCCAACCTCATCCAGGATCGGCATCATGCGCGTCGGTCAGAGACCCCTCGACAGAACATATCTGACCGGGCCGGGGACGGCCTGGACTGTGGTCGCTCTCGCCGGTATCGCGATCGCAGTCGCCTCTTTGGCCTTCCAGAGGGCCGCCAACTTCGATCCCTGGGGTTGGATTGTCTGGGGTCGTGAGGTTTTACATCTGCGTTTGGACACCGTCACTGGCCCGTCCTGGAAGCCGGGTCCGGTGGTGTTTACCACTGGGTTCGCTCTCTTTGGATGTCTCGCGCCTACGCTCTGGCTGGTGGCCGCCCGCCTTGGCGCGGTGCTCGCCGTCGTGATGGCTTGCCGGCTCGCACGGCGCAAAGCTGGCTGGCTGGCGGGCGTGGTAGCGGCCGTGCTGTTGCTCGTCATGGGCGGCTTCCTCCAAGACGCCCTTTACGGGCAGTCGGATTCGATGATGGTTGGATTGCTGCTGTGGGGGATCGACAGCGCACTGGAGAGACGACAGCGAACTGCCCTCGCGGCGCTCCTTGTCGCATCACTGATGCGACCAGAAGGCGTCCTGATTCTCGGGGCCTACTCGTTGTACCTGTGGCGCAAGCCGGGGGCGCGGCGACCTTGGATCCTGGTGACGTTGGGAATGTTCCCGCTGCTGTGGTTCGGCGGGGACTGGGCGGGGTCCGGGAATCCGTTCATGGCCAGCGCGGCCGCGAAGCAGTTCGAAATCGTCAACACGAGGTATCACTCCTCCCACCCTGCGCTGACCATGTTTGAGCAAGCCGGCCATCTCCTTCATCGTCCGGCGCTCCTCCTGGCCGTTGCCGCGTTGACGATGGCGATTCTGCGTCGCGACCTTGTTGTGCTCGCTCTGGCGGCGGCCGCCGTCGCTCTACTGGTAGTCGTCGCGGCGATGGCTCAGGACGGCTATCCGGTACTGAGTCGCTTCCTGTTCGGAAGCACTGCGCTCGTGTTCATCTTGAGCGGGATCGGCTTCGGGGAGCTGGTCCGGTCTCGCCGCGCGTCTGCACGTAGTTTTAGGGGTGCTGGCGGCGGCAGCCTTCGTGGCCGCACTGGCGCCCCTGGCGATCGCCGATGCGCGCGCCTGGAAGCCGGAAGTCGCTGACGCGAGACGGTGGTCGCAGGCACTGAACGCACTCCCGAGAGCTATCGCGGCCGCCGGCGGTCGCCGTCGCATCCTCGCCTGCCGAGGCTCGGTCACGACCTATTACCTGATGAGGCCGACGCTCGCCTGGGACCTAGGGACGAACATGAACCGGACTTTCGATTGGGACCAGGAACCGAACGGAATCGTTTTCACTCGCGGATCGGACTCCCCGAGGAGGGTCCAGGCGCGGAGGCCGCTGCAGGTACGCAGGCTCGCACGAGCGGCAGGCTGGCAGGTGCTCTACGTCGTCACCCACGTGCCTGCGCGAGCTGGCTGTTGATGGCCAGCAGCCCGAACATGTGCTGACGTCAAGGGTGGTGACAAACCCCACCGAAACGAAGCTGGCGGGAGCTGCCGCACCACCGTCGGCGGGCCAGACCCACGGCTACCCTTCGGCGCGATGGACATCGAGGACGCGATCCGGAGCAGACGTACGCACAAGGCTTTTGACCGGAAGCCCGTGCCCGCCGAGGTCATCGACGAGCTGCTTGAGTTGGCATGCTGGGCGCCGAACCATCACCTCACGAACCCGTGGCGGTTCCGGATCGTTGGCCCGCTCGCGCTTGCGAGCTTAAAACAGGTCGCCGGTCTGCAGGCCGGTTCCAAGCTTGATCGTGCCCCGACCCTGGTCGTGGCGAGCGCGCTCCGCTCCGCGGACCCTGTCCAGGATCAGGAGGATCTGTGTGCAACGGCCTGTGCCGTCTACGCGGTTCTGCTCTCGGCTCATGGCCGAGGTCTCGCGGGCTACTGGCGCACTCCCGAGGTCCTCAGGACCCCCCAAGGTCTCGAGGCCGTCGGCATCTCTTCCGACGAGCGCTTCGTGGCCCTGATCCACCTCGGCTGGGCGCGGCAGGAGAAGGACCCGCCGCTCCGTCTACCGCTGAGCGACATCGTGACCTACCTCCCTTGAGACCCATGTTCACTGTCGCGCTGGAGTCATCGACGGGCGCCAGGCCGACCTCCACCGCACAGGGTCCGTAGGCTTGCATGACACACGAGGATTCTTCAGGGAGGCAGACCGATGGCAACGACCGAGCAACGGCACCAGCAGTCCACCAGCACGGAAACCGCGAAAACGCTGCCGGTGGACAACCCGGCGACCGGAGATCGGATCGCCGAGCTTCCATCGCTCGATCGTGAGGCAACGCTCGCGCTCGTCAACCGGGCGCGCGCCGCCCAGCCTGAGTGGGATGCCCTCGGCTTCAAAGGCCGGGCGGTGCTGATGCGAGACATGCGCCGGTGGCTGGTCCAGAACCGCCGGCGAGTGATCCGGACGCTGAGCGAGGAGAACGGCAAGCCCTATGAAGATGCTCAGCTTGAGATCTTCTATTGCGCCGACGCGCTGGGCTTCTGGGCCAAGAAGGCTCCCAAGTGGCTGGCCGACGAGCAGGAGCGGCCGCATTCGCCGCTACTGCTGGGTCGCAAGGTGGTCAACCGCTATCTGCCCTACGGCGTGGTGGGGGTGATCGGCCCCTGGAACTATCCGCTCATCAACAACTTCGGTGATGCCATCCCGGCGTTGATGGCCGGGAACAGCGTCGTGCTCAAGCCGGCGAGCCTCACGCCGCTGAGCTCGATGCTCATGCAGGAGGGACTGCGCGCGGTGGGCGTTCCCGACGATGTCTTCCAGGTCGCCAACGGGCCCGGTGGCACCGTCGGCGGTGCACTCGTGGACTCGGTCGACATGCTCCACTTCACAGGCTCAACCGAGGTTGGCAAGCGCCTGGCCGAGCAGGCCGCCAAGCGACTGCTGCCCCTGACGCTGGAGTTGGGCGGCAAGGATCCAATGATCGTGCTGAGTAGCGCCAACCTCGAACGCGCTGCCAACGCGGCCGTATGGGGCTCGCTCCAGAACAGCGGCCAGACCTGTATCTCGGTCGAGCGGGTCTATGTGGAAGCCGACGCGTATGAGCCGTTCGTGGCCAAGGTAGTCGAGAAGGTCGGACGGCTGCGCCAAGGAGCCCCGGGCGCCGCCGGCAAGGTGGAGATCGGCGCGGTGACGTCTCCCGCACAGGCCGACCTCGTCGAGGAACACCTGCGGGACGCGGTTGAGAAGGGAGCAAAGATCGAGGTAGGCGGCCATCGTCGGGCGGGCACGGGCTTGTTCTTCGAGCCCACAGTCCTGACCCGGGTAGACCACTCGATGAAGATCATGCGCGAGGAGACGTTTGGACCCACGCTGCCGATCATGCGCGTGGAGAGCGAGGAGGAGGCCATTCGCCTGGCAAACGACTCTGACATGGGTTTGGACGCGAGCGTCTTTGCCGAGGACCCAGCTCACGGCGAGCTCGTCGCGCGGCGAGTGCAATCGGGCGCCGTGGTGGTCAACGACGCGCTGACCAACTACTTCGCGATGGAGATCCCGATCGGCGGAATGAAGGAGTCCGGGATAGGTGCACGCCACGGGCGAATCGGGATCCAGAAGTACGCCAAACGCCAAAATCTCGTGGTCACCCGGTTCGGCCTGAACCGCGAGCTGTATTACTTCCCCTACTCGAAGGGCGCCGCCAAGCTGACCGAGTGGCTGATCGTCGCGCTGTTCGGACGCGGCAGCCGCCGCCGCTGAATTCTTGACGCCCGGGCCTCCTCTGGACTGCTGATCAGAAGCCGCCGAGATTGCCCCCCGATGGTTCTGCGCTGCTGACACCTTGCCTTGGGATCAATCGACGGTGGGCTCGCGGCTTGGGTTAGGGTGTCGGCATGGGAGTCACGGGCGACACGGTGCTGGTGACGGGCGGGACGGGATTCTTGGGCGGATGGTGCATCGCGTCGCTGTTGGAGCGGGGCTACGAGGTCCGGACGACGGTTCGTGACCCGGCGCGTGAGGGCGCCGTGCTCGCTGCAGTTGCGAAGGCCGGATTAGATCCCGGCGCGCGAGTCGAGGTCCTGGCCGCGGATCTCACCTCCGATGCGGGATGGGCCGACGCGGCTGCTGGGTGCCGCTACGTGTTGCACCTCGCGTCTCCGTTTCCGCCGTCTCAGCCAAAGGATCCCGACGAGTTGATCGTCCCGGCTCGTGATGGCGCACTGCGGGTGTTACGGGCCGCGCTGGACTCCGGGGTAGAGCGAGTGGCGATGACCTCCTCGATCGCGGCCGTTCGTTCAGGCCGTGCCAGCTCTGAGTCCGCGCCGTACACCGAGGCTGACTGGACCGATGGGCACGACCGCTCGCGGACGCCCTACGTCCGATCGAAGACACTCGCTGAGCAGGCCGCCTGGCAGCACGTCCGATCAGTCGGAGCGGAGGATCGCCTGACTACGATCAACCCTGGAGCGATCATCGGGCCGGCGCTCAGCGATGACCACTCATACTCCCTGCAAGCGATCCAGCGGCTGCTGTCGGGAATGCCGGCAGCGCCGCGGCTGGGGTTCACGTTCGTTGACGTTCGCGATGTCGCCGATCTGCACATCCGTGCACTCATCGAGCCGACTGCGGGCGGTGAGCGCTTCATCGCAACCGACCGTTTCCTCTGGATGCCGGAAGCGGCAGCGGTCCTACGCGAGCGCCTTGGCGAAGCCGCGAAGAAAGTGCCGACTCGGACCGCACCAAACCTGATGATTCGCGTGATGGCGCTGTTCGATGGCGGCGTTCGCTCGGTGGTCTCAGAGCTCGGTAAGCGGTCGTGGTTCTCCAGCGAAAAGGCACGTACAACCTTGGGCTGGACGACACGACCAGTGGAGGACTCGATCGAGGATTGCGCGCGCAGCCTGGTCTGAAGGAGCCAACGAGACCGTCACTAGCGGAACCGAGACGCCCATCGAAACAAGGCAGCAGGTCTGCGGTTAGGGACCGTGCGCACAGCAAGCAATGCCGCGATGGTCAGGCGTACGGGGCGTACCGGTGGTGAAGCATGAGGTCGTTGCCGTCCGGGTCCGAGAAGAAGGCCATGTGGCAGACGCCGGTGTCGAAGGTGTCGCCGGCGAACTCGACGCCCTTGGCCTCGAGTTCGGCGCGGGTGGCGGCGACATCGTCGCATCCCAGCGCCCATGCGTTGCCCTTCTGCGCGACGAACGGCATCCCCATCTTCCCGGGCTCCCAGATGCCGAAGCACGTATTGCCGGCCCACTGCTCATAGCCACCGTGCTCGTCGGGGCGAAGGCCGAGTGTGTCGCGGTAGAAGCTGCGGGCACGATCGGCGTCCTGCGAGGGGATGCCGATGAAGTCGAGTCGAGTGATCATGGTTGAGGTATACCCGCAATGCGGTCAGGAGTGGTTCTGAGGGCCATCAACGGCGCAGGCTGACCTCGCTGACCTCGCCAGCGGAGCTGTCACAACGTCCGGCTGCCGCTGGGGTTGCCGCGCGTCCCGGCAGCGGTCGGTCCACAGCTGGGAGGTCACCGCGATG
The DNA here is from genome assembly GCA_963787535.1 of uncultured Solirubrobacterales bacterium. Taxonomy (GTDB): domain Bacteria; phylum Actinomycetota; class Thermoleophilia; order Solirubrobacterales; family Solirubrobacteraceae; genus Palsa-465. The sequence goes on along the minus strand of CAWBDB010000004.1, from coordinate 361,772 downwards.
GGGACACAGGGAACGCTTCAGCCGCGCAGAGCGACGGTCGTGGAAACGCCGCTGCCGCAGTTGCGATCAGCTCTGGGCTCAGGATCGGTGACCACGCGAGCCGCGCTCTCTGCTGGGGGTTAGGGTTGTGCGAGTCTGCTTTGGTGAAGAGTGCGGGCCCGCGGGGCATCTCTGGACGGAATGCGCTGGTTGATGAGATCAGGCGGCGTCTGATCGCGACAGCGGATGCGTCGGTGCGGAACGACCGGACCGCCAGCCGGGTTGCCGTGAGCACGGGAGTGATCTTCGTCCTGGCGGGGCTGGTCAAGTTCGTCTTTCACGCCTGGGAGTTGAGAGCGTTTCGCGCGTTTGGCCTGCCGTGCCCGAATGCCCTGGAGGTGGTTGCCGGGGTGCTCGAAGTCGGCGGAGGAGCGCTGTTGATCCTCAGGTCGCTGGTGGTGCCGGTTGCGGGGTTGCTCGCGGCCACGATGGTCGTGGCCATCGGCGCCTCGGGCGTCGGTCACGGGGATGTGATCCCCAGCCTCACGCTCGCGCCAGCCCTCCTTGCATCTCTGGTGTGGTTGACGGCACAGGCGATCAAGCCAAGCTAACTTGCGGCGGATCTCCTCCGGCACCCGCTCAAGGATCCCAGGCGGGGGCGCCGCCTCGCCTGACGGCTCGCCGGCGCCCGACCGGATAGGAACCCTCGCTGGAACTACTTGATCTTCTTCTCCAAGGAAAGGCATGACGCTCCTGTTCGATCATGCCTACACAGATCCTCGGACACTCCCATCGGAGATCGGTGAACACAGCAGCCCGCGTCGACGAGAGGCGCGGTGTCCGCGCCAAGCGGTGCCCCATACCAGTGGCGAGGGCGCGCGCGCACCACGAGGCTCGTCAGGTACCGGCCGGATCGGATCGTGAGCCATGTTGCCTAGCCGCGGACGGTCGAGCGGCCGATCGGGGTGTCAAGCGGCGCGTGATGACCATGGTGTGCGGCTAATCCGACTTCCGGTCGTGATCACCAGGCCGTGAGGACTGATCTGCGGAGTTCGTCGGGACAACGAGCCGCCCCTGTGACCAGGTGAGGCCGCGGCAGCCAAGCTGGTCACGCAGCCGCAGGAGGGCGAGATCCTTCGCTTTGGCTTCGAGCATGACGTCGAACGGCCTTCCCTCCGCGGCGGAGCGGATGAAGTACTCGAAGGCAATCGGGTCGATCAGGTCGGCGTGGGCGCGCAGCTGCGGCAGGACGGTCCCTCGGGTGACCCGGCGCCCCTGGCGCGTAACCCGCTCCTCAACGTCGAGGCGGGGCGAGGAGAAGTGGACCTTCGGCGTCGTTCCGGCGGGCCAGGTGGCGAAGGCGGCGGACATCGCCTCGGCGTCGGGGATCGCCGCTGGGTCACGGCAGCGGTGGTGCAGGACGTCCCACACGACGCGCAGCCCGGTGCGCTCCGCAAGGGCAAGCACGTCAACGAGCGCGAACGAGCGGTCGTCATTCTCAATTACGAGCCGGGCCCGGGCCGGGTCGCTGAGGCGCTCGAGACCGCGCCGAAATCGGTCAAAGGCGGCCTCGCGCCCACCCGCGGCGCCGCCGACGTGCAGGACGACCACCGCCTCCTCGCCCAGGCCCATCGCGTCGAGCAGGCTTGCCTGCACCTCCAGCTCGGCCGCCGCCGCTGCCTGCACGGCCGGATCCTCGGAGTTAAGGACGGTGTACTGGCCGGGGTGGGTGGAGACGCGAATCCCGGCGCCGCGAATGACCGTTCCGAGCTCACCCAGCTCCTCCGCGCACTCGCGCACCTGGTCATGGAACTGGGGCAGGTCCGGGTGACTGGCGTAGGGAGCGAGGGCGGTGGCCATCCGGTACATCCGAAGGTCGTGGCGGTCGAGGTAGGCCACGATCTCGCGGACCATGGCCAGCGAGCGGCGCAGGTGCGGGCCAGACGACCAGCGGCGGGTGTCGTGCGACGGCAGACCGCCCTCGCCAAGCACCTTCACCGCGAAGCCGAGCCGGTGGACGCTGGCATTGGGCACCCAACCATCTTAAATCCGGCCCTGACAAGCGGTTTCCTGACGCCCCTCGCCGGGCTCGCCGTGCAGGCCCCGCCGATCCCGGGTGGCATGTCCTGCCAACTCGTTCAGCGACTGCTCTCGTTCGCGCACCGGCGCCGAGTCAATGTGCACCGGCGGCTTAGCGGTCGCCGATCGGGTCCGATCTGGGCCACGGCGGAAACCTCAGGAGAGGGGTAAATTGCTACCGGGACCTCAGCGCCTCCTTCGGGACATCACACGGGAGATGCCAAAGGTGACGTCCAGCTGTCTGCCCGAAATGGTGGACCTACGAATGATCCGGCACCTGAATGCTGAGGGATGCGGTCCGTTGACCACGCAGGACTCGCGTCCGACTGAGCTCATCTCAATGAGCACCTTGTCGCCGTCGTGCACCGCGTACTCGATCTTCACGCTGGTGCTGGAGCTCTTACCGCCCGCCTTGTTACACCAGCGGCCCGTTGCTCGAGGCGCCACCACTACCGTCGGCTCAGGCCACCAGGGATTCGAGATGGCGGTCTCCATGTAGACCCTCTGAAGGCTGAAATCCGTCTCGTTGACGATTTCTCCCTTGACGTGCGGCGGGATCTCGGCGCTCTGGCAGTTCCCCTGCGCGACGTGCGCTGCCGGCCCCGGTGTCGGAAGGGGCGCCGGCGCGGCTCCAGCGACGCCCGCACCCGTGATTGCACCGAACACAGAGACAGCAACGGTGGGGCCGGCCGCCGGCAAGCACCGACGCAACACCAGACGCCACCGCCCCGTGCTTCTTTCCCGCTGATCCATCGAAGTCCCCTCAACTCGTTGTTTGGGATAAAGCGGTCTCAACGTTCTCGTCGAACGCCGACGCGCCCATCTGCCGTCATCGGCATCGAATCGGGCGCTCTTGAGCACTCCGAGCAGAGGTGACCTCACGACGGAACCCGATGACTCCGGGTGATTTCAAGATGCGGTTACCGTATTCCTACGGCTTGAGGTGGTCGCTGTACTCGGCGAGCATCCGAGGCCGACGCATCGTGCGGCGGCACGCGTCAGCCAGCTCGCGCACGTACCGCGGCCACATCAGTGCTCGACGACCTCATCGAGTCTCTCCACTGGCAGCCACGCTCGCTTCTTGCTGTCATGGGAGCGTCGCAAACTTGGAACACGGGTTTACCCGCAAGGCGACGGTCGTCGCGGCGGTGGCGCGCTGTAGTCAGACGGCGGAAACGCGGGGAACGGCGCCAGACGCGCGCGCGTCGCCGCCAGTCAAGCTGCGCGTTCGGTTAGCTCACCCGGCACTCGGCCACGGCTGTCCGCCGCACCCCGTCGTCCGCAGCCGCCGTCGCTTTGGGTAGACGACGGAATTGAAAAAGACGGCCAGCGCGATGCCAGCAAAGACCAGCACTGAACATCCGCTATGCGGAGCACGTTTCAGCAGGCCGTACGTTGCCAGGGCGGGAGAGTAGCGACCAGTAAGAGCGCCAGCAGCACGACCCAGCGGCAGCCGGCGCTGTCGCAACTTCACAACCGGGCCCACCGCGAGCACCAGGAGCGGATAGGACAGCACCCGTCCGACGATCTGCGTGCGGCGCTCAGCTGTAACGACACCTTCGTCGGCGACTGCGGGTCGGCCCCTGCGGCGGCATGCATCAGTTCAGCCGGCCCGCGACCTACGCGCGTCGCGCGCGGCTGCCGCCGCATGAGATCCGGGTACGCGATGTGAGCGCTCGATGCCAGCGCCAACGCCCACCGCTAGGCAGCAGGACGTACCCACCATCACCGCGGCCGGCCAAAGTGGCCATCCCGTTGGCGTTTCCACTGTGCGTTGGGCAGGAACCGTGTCGCGGTGTCGGCGCCGACAGCGTACCGCTATGCCGCACTCCACCAGGCCGCAGCGTGTGCGGTCGCCACGATGGTTGCCGCGCTGAGCAGGAGAGCCTTAGAGAAGCCAAGTCGTCGAGCGTCGAGCGGTGCTCCGGAAGGACTTCGCCGGCAGATTCGGCCGCCCCCAGCGACCCCGCGCGAGCAGCGGGGTATGTGTCCGCCTCGCCCGCGAGCACGTACCAGCCGCTGGGGCGAGCGCATAGCGATCGACAGCCTGGCATTGTCCTTGACGGACGGCTATGGTCGGGCAGGTGTCGGCAACCCGATCATTCGGAGTGCGGCGGCGAGGCTGGGAAGGCGCGCCGCGAGCCGGGGCCCCTCGGAGTCCGCTGGCGACGGGAGCGCGGGCCATTTCTCGGTACGTATATGATGCGGGCGCACCGTGGCCCGGGCGGCCGAATTCGACGCCAGCGTTCAGGTTCACGCTCTTCTTGGCGGAGGCGTCTCCGTCGCCCGGGCGGGGTTCCGCGGCGGCGCGTTGCGGTCGCAGCGGTTCCGTGGCTTTGCGGCGCGTTCCTGGTGCTGATTGGCGCCGCCTGGATTATAGGGCAACCCGCCCGGGGCGGCGCCGGACGAGGGGGCTCACTACGTGAAGGCGCTGGGCGTCGGCGCCGGCCAGCTCTACGGCAAGCCCTCGCGCGGGCGCGCGGATTTGGCGCAGTTCTTTCGCCTGAGTGCCGGGCAGCGCTCCGCCCTGGCGGCGCTGTTCAAGAGCAGGGAGGCGCTGAGGACGCACTGGCAGCGGCTCACGAGCCGCACGTTCTGAGTTCCGGCCGGCCTCGCGTTCGGCCCCTTCGACTGTATTCGCTTTATCCCGCCGACGGTCTCTGCGAGCTGCCTGCGCCAGGGGCGCCGCTCGATGCGGGAGGCCGACACGAGCACTTATGTTGGGACATACCGCCCTACGTCTACACGCTCCCGGGGCTGCTGATGCATTTGACGCGGGATCCACTCGCGGCGATGCGCCTGGGGAGGCTTCGGGATGGCGGTCGTTTCCTCGGCCTGCTCGCGCTCGCGTTCTTCCTCCTGTGGGACGACTCGCGCGGAGCCATCTCGCTGGCCGGATTCTTCGGCGCGCTGACGCCCGCGGTCGTGTACTTCTCATCGACGTTGAACCCGAGGACGGCCCGGAGATCGCGGGCTCTATCTGCTTTTGCGCGTCGCTGCTGCGGCTCACGCGCGGCGGCGAGCAGCCACACTCGGTGTGGCGGCGGCCGGCGCGAGCGGCGTCGTGTTGGCCACCAGCCGTCCCCTGGGCCCCGCGCTCGTTTGCGCAACCGTGGCCTGCGTGGCGCTGCTCGCCGGACGCCGCCGCTGGGTGCGCTCACTGCGCGCGGCGCCGCGCCGGGCCATCGCCACGGGGGCGCCGTCGCCCTTGGCGCGCTCGCTGGAATCGTCTGGGAGGTGGCGGCCCAGCCCCATCCCCCCGGTGATAACAGCGTACGCGCACGAGCTCGGGCCGTCGGTGTCGCATCTGGACGCGATCGGCCGTCAAGCGATCGGGGTCTTCGGCTGGGCCGACACGCCGCTGCCGTGGTGGGTTCCGGTCGCTTGGGGGCTGCTCACGGCCGTGCTGCTCACGACCGCCGCCGGCGTGGCAGGGCGTCGGGGACGACGCGCATTCGGCCTGATGTGCCTGCTCGTGATCGCCGCGGTGATCGTGGTTACGGCCGTGCTCCGCCGCACGGGGTCCGACGTGGCGGGCGAGATACGTGCTTCCCCTCCTCGTGATCCTCCCCCTGGCCGCGGGCGAGCTGCTCTTATCGCCACCGAGCGCGGCTCCCGAACGCGGGTGCGCGATCGCTCGTGGCGGCAGCCGCAGCGCTGGCGGCGGTCGCCCAGATCGTCGGATGGTGGACCACAGCGCGGCGGTTCGCGGTGGGCACGAATGGCTCCTGGTTCTTCATCCCCCACGCGCAGTGGATTCCTCCCGGTAGCTGGATTACGTGGGCGCTGGCTGCGCTCGCCGGCGCAGCGTGCTGTCTGGTCTCGGGCGTCGTTGCAGCCGGCGTGATCGGCTGGAGGACACGCAGCGGCCGCGTCCAGATCACTGACTTATCCGGCGCTTGCGCTCCAGACAAGCCCTGACGACGGCGATCACAACAATGGCTGTCAGCACGATGTCCCAGAGCCCAAACCGCCCTGGTCAGCCATTGACACCGAGACGGGTGAGGTGTTCCGTCGGCGGATCGCGCCGGCGCACCGCACCGGGGTGCGCCGGTTCTGCGAGGAGTTCCGCGGCCAGCAGCTCGAGGTCGCGCTGGAGGCCACGACGGGGTGGCGGTTCGTGGCCGAGGAGTTTCGGCGGGTGGCGGCGGTGGTGCATCTGGCCGAGCCGGCGGAGACGGCAGTCAGGCGCGGGAACAAGAAGCGCGCCAAGAGCGATCGCGCGGACGCCCGGCATGTGCGGGAGTTGTTGATGCTCGGCCGGCTGCCGGAGTCGTGGATCCCGTCCGATCACATCCTGGATCTCCGCGCCCGGGTCCGGCTGCGGCACACGCTGTCTCACCAGCGCGGCGAGTGGCAGCAGCGGATCCAGGCCGTGCTCTATCACCACGGCTGCCCGCAACGGAGCAACCTGATGACCAGCGAGGGACGCGGCTGGCTGGCCGCGCAGCCCCTCCCAGGTGCGGCGCGCGAGCAGATCACGATCGCGCTATGCATGATCGACGCGCTCGACGCCCAGCTGACGCCCGGGATAAGGAGCTGCGGGCCTATGCGCGACGGCAAAGAGGTTGCCAGGCGCTGATGGGCCAGTTCGGGGTCGGCGAGCTGACCGCGGTCACGATCCTGGCCGAGCTCGGCGACGCCAGACGGTTCTCGTCCTCGCGGGACGCTGTGCGCTATGCCGGCCTGGACATCACCGTGTATCAGTCAGACCAGCGACGAGCGGCCGGGAAGCTCAGCCGCCAAGGACCGCCGGCGCTGCGGTGGGCGCTGTTCGAAGCCACGATGTGCGCCGCGCGCGCTAGCAGCCCGGACCACGAGTACTACGCGCAGGCGGCCGAGCGGCTCGGGTCTAACCGGGCGCGACTGTCGGTCGCGCGCAAGCTGCTGAAGCGCAGCTATCACCTGTTGCGCGAGCTCGGCGAGGAGGCGCTGTCCACATGACCCAGCTGGTGCGCGCCAGGCTCTTCGTCACCCAGATGCGCCGCGGCGGCTCCGCCCGCTCCTGCCGCACGGGACCGGAGGATCGCTGGAGATAGAAGGAACAGCTGGAATGCGCGAACCACGAGGCGGACTTCGAGGCCCATCGATGACGGGGGTCAGCGGCGGAAGCGAAACGAGCGGGACGCGAACGACCGCTCGTTTCCTGCTCTGCGGCCCATGCCTCGACCTCTGGACGTAGCTCACAGCTTGACGCGCCCGTATAAGAGGGCGGGTGTTGCATGGAGGCCTGTGCGTGGCCGGGGCATTGAGCGGAGGCTTCCATAGCGCTTCCATGCCGGCGAATCCGCGCACGCGCACGCCGGGGGTGAACGGCAGAAAACCCGGCCAGCCCCGGCATCTGCTTCATGGGCGGTGCTGGGCTCGAACCAGCGACCTCCTGCTTGTAAGGCAGGCGCTCTGACCAGCTGAGCTAACCGCCCGCGATCGCTGATGGTAGGGCGCAGCGCGGTGCGCCGGCGACCAGCCCGCGGCGGTTCGAACCAGCAACTCCTGGTCCGAACCGCCTCAGGTACTGGTCGAACTCGTCCGCCGCCAAGCGGGCGCGCAGGCGGCTACTTGACGAAGCGCCCGGCCGGGTTCACCGCAGGCCAAGGTCCGCCGAACTGGTTGATGTTCACGTTGTTGATCTGGCCCGGACGCGTGTCGTACTTGTAGGTGTAGAGCGGATGACCGGCATAGGTCACCTGCAGGCTGCGCCCCAGCTTGATCGTCCCCAGCAGACGGCTGTTGACGCCCTTGCCGGCCCGTGGCGTGCCGCGAGTGGTTACCGCGGGCCACAGGACCAGGCACTGAGGGATCTTGACGCAGACATCCTGGTTGCGACGGTCGGGACCGAACGCGTACAGCGTGTAGCCGGCGGAGTTCACGAGGATCGCCCCGATCCGGGTGTGACGCAGGTTGACGAGCGCGCCCGAGGGGCGCGCGGTGGCCGCTGCACTTAGAACGGCCGCAGCGAGCGCCGCCGTGACGGCGACGACGATCAAACGAAGCTTCATGCCCTGCCTCCTTGGAAGTTCTGGACGTTCTCGGCGCGGGTCTGAAAGCCGCGCTCGCCCCCAACGGTACAACGAGCGCGCCAGTTTCCGTCGCCACCTGTCAGAATGGCCCCGGAAGGTCCGTCCAGAGAGCGTCGCCGGGAGCGGCGCGTGCGTGAGGAGAACAGATGAGGCGAACGTGGATTGCGGCGATGATCATGGCGCTAGTGGCGTTTTCGGTGGGCGCATCCGTCGCGCAGGCTCAACCCAGGAAACAGGTTGACCAGCTGGAGGGTACGAACCCGCTGGCCGGCACCCCGGCCGGTACGCAGTTCATGAAGTTCGCTGCCGGTCCCTACGTGGTCACGCCGGGCGCGAACCTGATCCTCACGCAGATCGGCCACGTTCCGAAGCCGACCGTCGACGGCTACATGGTCCGGATGTTCCCGAACCTTCACTATGCGTTGCCCAACGGGCAATGCTGCGGTGCCATCCCCCGCGTCGACGTCGTCCACCTCCACCACGGCGTCTGGCTCAGCAACGGTCAGGCGGGTGCAGGCGAGGGCAACGGCTTCACCGGCTTCTATCCGTTCATCGCCAGCGGCGAGGAGAAGACGGTCTACAACGTGCCGACCGGCTACGGGTACCCGATCGGCGCCAAGGACCTCTGGGTCTTCAACTACATGCTCCACAACCTCACGAACGTCCAGAAGAAGGTCTACGTCACCTACGACATGGACTTCCTACCCGCCACGGCACCTGCTGCGGCGCACATCACGCCGGTGCATCCGATCTGGATGGACGTCATGGCCCACCACATCTACCCGGTCTTCGACGTGCTCCGCGGCAGCGGCAAGAACGGCAAGTTCACGTTCCCGGACATGGCCAATAACCCGTACGGGGGCGGCGCACCGCTGAACCAGTTCACGGTCGACCACCCCGGAACGCTGGTGGCCACGGCCGGACACGTCCATCCCGGTGGTCTCTACACCGATCTGGACCTGATCCGCGCCGGCGCCACACCCCAAGGTGGGGCAACGCCGGGCAGTGAGGCGAACTCGGTGAGGCTGTTCCAGTCCAACGCGCACTACTGGGATCCACGCGGTCCGATCTCCTGGGATATGGCCATGACCGGAACCCCGAGGGACTGGCGTCCGCAGGTCAAGGCCGGCGACACACTGAGAATCTCCGCCACCTACGAGACCAAGCGGGCTTCGTGGTACGAGTCGATGGGGATCATGGTCGTGTGGGAGGCGTGGAACGACCAGACCGGCGTCGATCCCTTTACCCATAAGCTCGATGAGAACGGCGCAGTCACTCACGGGCACCTGAACGAGAACAACAATCACGGCGGCAACACCGTCCAATACACCAATCCGGCCACCCTGCCGAATTGCTCGCGTTCAACGGTGACGATCGCGCACTTTGTGTATCAACCGGGCGACCTGCAACGGAACCAAACCAGCTGTGTCCCGACCGTCGCCCAGGGCCATTCGCTGACGTTCTTCAACGCAGACGCCAGTGCGCAGGCAATGTTCGGGGGAATTGGCGGCGGCAACTCGTTCTACCTGAACTCGATCTTCCACACGGTGACGACCTGTCAGGGACCGTGTGGGCTCGACACAGGGATCTCCTATCCGCTGGCCAACGGCGGCGGCAACCTCGACTCGGCCCAGCTCGGCTACGGCACCCCGGCCGTAGGCCGTCTGAACTGGTCCACGCCGACTAATCTGAAGCCAGGTACCTACACGTACTTCTGCCGGATCCACCCGTTCATGCGCGGCGTGTTCCGGGTCATCGGGTAGGGCTCAGTAGCGCCTCAGAATCCGCACCGCCGCATCGCTCTGTCTGAGCGGTGCGGCTCGGTGCGGCTGAGAAATGAACATCACTGAGATGGTGGCCAGGGATGGCCCGGACGCAGACTGAGCGGGAGCGCAGCGTGGCCCACAAACGCCGGCGAGCGGAAAGAGCTACCCGGGTGGCCCGAGCACTGCGTGGAGCGCGGCGAGATCGTCCTCGCTCGGCGTCCACTTCCCCGCCTGGACATTGGCGGCGACCTGCTCGGGCGTGGTCGCCCCGGCGATCACCGAGGCGACGGCGTCGCGTGCCAGGAGCGCTCCGATCGCCACCTCCAGCAGCGACACGCCGCGCTCGCCGGCGTAGACCTCGAGCGCCTCGACGAGATTGAACTGCTCCTCCGAGGCGACCTGCCCGCGCCCCGCCAGCCGGGTCCCAGCAGGAGCTTCCTGGCCGCGGCGGTACTTGCCGGTGAGTAGCCCCGAGGCCAGCGGGAAGTAGGGGACAAAGCCGAGGCCCAGGTGCTCGCAGACAGGAAGCGCGTCTCGTTCGGCCTCGCGCACCAGCAGGCTGTATTCGTTCTGGATCGCCGTGAAGCGGGTCAACCCGCGCTCGTGCGCCACCGCGTCTGCCTCCTCGATCTGCTGTGCGCTGAAGTTCGATGCGCCAATCGCCCGTACGCTGCCGGCTCGGACCAGCTCGTCCAGGGCCTCGAGCGTCTGCGCGATCGGCGTCACCCCGTCCGGCCGGTGGTACCAGTAGAGGTCGATCACCTCGGTGCGAAGCCGTCGCAACGAGCTTTCCAGCGCCTGCCGGACGTAGCCGCCCCCGCCCCGCGGCCCCTGCCCGTCGCCCATGTCCATCCCGAACTTGGTCGCCAGCACGACCTGCTCACGGTGACCCTCGAGGACCTTCCCCAGCAGCTCCTCGCTGGCGCCGCGGCCGTAGACGTCCGCGGTGTCGAAGAACCTCACTCCCTGCTCCATGGCCGCGTCGACCACCGCACCGGTTTGGTGGAGATCCAGGCGCCGGCCGAAGTTGTTGCACCCGAGGCCGACGATCGAAACCTGGAGACCGGAGGAGCCCAGGGAGCGAGTCCGCAGCTCGGTCACGCGCCCGATCTCGCTGTGGCCGCGGCCACGGCCGCCTGCCCGTAGGAGATCCCCCCATCGCCGGGCGGGAGTGCCCGCGGGATCAGCACCCGCAGCCCGGCTCGGGCCAGACCGGCCGCCGTGGCCTCCAGCAGGTGGCGGTTGGCGAACACGCCACCGGACAGCACCGCGACCTCGGTCCCGGAGTCCGCGGCCACGTGCAGGCAGGCGGCGACAGTCGCGGCCGCCAATCCGCGATGAAAGCGCGTGGCGATCCTCGCTGGGCTCACCTGTGCGCGCACATCGGCGGCCGCGGCGCGGATCGTCTCACCGGCGTCGATCATCAGCTGACCGTTCTCGTCGGTCTGCAGTGGCATCGCGTACTCGCCCTGCTCGTGGTCGTCGCAGCGGGCCTCGAGTTCGATTGCTGCCTGCCCCTCGTAGTGGCTCTGTGCTCGGATCCCGCACAGGGCGCTGACGGCGTCGAACAACCTCCCGACGCTGGTGGTCACCGGCGAGGCGAGCCCGCTGCGCGCCAGCCGCGCCACCTGGTCCCAGGTGACCGCCTCTACGCTGCCGAGCAGTGGCGCCGGCAGCGCCGGCTCAGCCCCCTCCGCCGCCTGTAGCCAGGCACAGGCCATCCGCCACGGCTGGCGGATCGCGCGCTCGCCGCCGGGCAGCCGCACCGGCGCCAGGTGCCCGGCCCGCCGCACCGAGGCGATGTCGCCGACGAGCAGCTCCCCACCCCAGATCGTCCCGTCGGGTCCGTAGCCGCTGCCATCGAAGATCGCCCCGACCGCGCATCCGGTCTCGCCGTGCTCGGCCAGGCACGCGGCCATGTGAGCGTGGTGGTGCTGGACGTTCATCAGCTCCACGCCATCGCGTTCCAGCGCGTATCGCGTTGACAGATAGTCAGGGTGCAGGTCGTGGACGACGAGCTCAGGAGCGACGGCGAACAGTCGCTGGAAGTGCTCGATTCCCTCGCTGAAAGAATGCAGCGTCTCCAGGTTCTGCAGGTCGCCGATGTGGTGGCTGACCCACGCCCGATTGCCCTTGGCTATGCAGAAGGTGTTCTTCAGCTCGGCTCCGGTGGCCAGTAGCGGGCGGTCGGCGCTGGCTCCGGAAAGCGGCAGGCTCGAGGGGACATATCCGCGGGAGCGCCGCAGCAGCATTCCGCGTCGCTGCCCGGCCGAGACCACCCGGACGACCGAGTCATCGGTGCGGGTGTGTATCGGGCGGTCGTGGACCAGGAAGCGGTCGGCGATCGCCCCCAGACGCTTCCGCGCGTCCTCATCCCGGAAGCAGATCGGCTCGTCGGAGACGTTGCCGCTGGTCATCACCAGGGCGTCACCGTGGTCGCGCAGCAGCAGGTGGTGAAGCGGTGAGTAGGGCAGCATCACGCCGAGTTCGCTGGCGCCCGGAGCGACGGCGTCAGCGACGGGCGCGTCAGGACGGCGGGGAACCAGGACGATCGGCCGCGCGGCTGACGTAGCAGCTCTCTCCCAGGGCAGTCCAGCTCGGCCAGCTGCTGCGCTGCGTGCACATCAGCGGCCATCAGCGCCAACGGCTTGTGCTCGCGATGCTTCCGTGCCCGCAGTCGCCCCACCACGGCCTCGTCGTCGGCGCGGCAGGCGAGGTGGTAGCCGCCGATGCCCTTGATGGCCAGGATCATCCCGTCCCTCAACGCGCTTACCGCCGCGGTCACCACATCGCCGGCTCCGGCGAGATCTGTGGGGTCACCCGCAGCATCGAGCAGCGACAAGCGCGGTCCGCAGCTCGGGCACGCGTTCGGCTGAGCGTGAAAGCGGCGGTCACGCGGATCCCCGTACTCGGCGCGGCAGGCGGTGCACATCGAGAAGCCGTTCATCGTGGTCAGGGGCCGGTCGTAGGGGACCCCGCGCACGATCGTGAACCGCGGACCGCAGTTGGTGCAGTTGATGAACGGGTAGCGGAAGCGGCGATCGGACGGATCCACCATCTCCCGCAAGCAGTCCTCGCAGGGGGCGCTGTCGGTGGTGACGGGCGCGTCGGCGGGCTCGTCCCGCGAACTGATCCGGATCGTGAACGCGCGCTCGCCGGTGACCGGACGATCCACTACCGCGACCCGATCGAGCCTGGCCAGCGGCGGCGGCTCGGCGGCAAGGCGGTCCAGGAATCGGCGCAATTCCGCGTCCGGCCCCTCGATCTCCAGTAGCACACCGTGAGCGTCGTTGAGCACGTAGCCGGCCAGCGCCAGCTCATCGGCCAGCCGGTACACGTAGGGCCGGAAGCCCACCCCCTGTACCGTGCCCTCCACCCGGACTCGCAGCCGCCGCGGCGAAGACGGCCGAGACGCGGTAACGCGGGCGGTTACGCCCACCCCACCAGCTCCCGCAAGACGTGGTAGGCGCTGGCCTGCGCCTCCTGGATGCGGGGGATGTGCTCGGAACGGGTGATCACGACATGGTCAGCCAGTCGCTCGGCGGCGATCCTGCCGCCGTCGTAGCCGACCATCGCGATCGTCAGCAGTCCGTCACGGCGAGCCTGGGCCAACGCCGCGATCACGTTCGCCGAGCCCCCCGAGGTCGACAGCGCCAGTACTGCACTGCGCTCATCACCGTAGGCGATCACCTGGCGGGCGAAGATCGCCTCAGTGCCGATGTCGTTGGCGATCGCGGTCAGGATTCCCGGATCCTCGGTCAGGTCGAGCGCTGGCCATCCACCGCCCCCCGCCGATCCGGCGCGGAAATCCGCGACCACATCCATCGCATCGGTGGCCGATCCTCCGTTACCGAGCGCCAGCAGCGTCCCGCCTCGCTGAAGGCGCTCGCGCAGCGCACAGGCGGCGGCGAGGAGGCTTACGGCATTGTCACCGAGCGTCTGGGCCCGGAGCTCGCCGATTTCCCGCGCCTTCATCAGCACCGACCGCCTGACGTCCTCCAGCACCTGCGAGAGGTTGTCCTCGCGCTCGGACAGGAAGGGATAGAGGAAGCTGCTCGCTCCGGCGTCGTGGCTGCGGCGCTGCTCGCGACCGGTGAGCAGGCCGCGGTGCTCGAAGAACACGTGTACCAGTTCCCAGAGCACGTGATAGAGCGTCTCGATCAACTCCTGGCGGACGTAGGGATCGGCGCTGGGCGGTGGAAGCTCCCACTCACCGCCGGCGGCCGAGAAGCAGATGGTCAGGCAGCCGCGCTCGCGGGCCAGGGCGAGCGCGTTCGTCGCTGCGCCTGAGTCCTCGTCGGCCCCGAAGGCGATGACGATGTCCTCGCAGCCCGCCAGCAGCTCGATCTGCCGGCGCAGCTCCCCGCCCTCAGCGGTCAGAGCCAGGGCGGGAAGGGCGCGCTTGCCGACGATCACCGGGTGAACGAACTCCACGGCCACGTGGCGGGCGTCCGAGCGAGCCGCCGGCGAGCGTCCGAGCGCCAGCAGCCGGCCACCCCGCGCGAACCGTTCAGCCATCAGGTGGCACAGCCGCGCCAGCCGCTGGGCCTCGTGGGTGAAGAACTGCTCGTTGGCACGGCTGCGCGCTTCCAGCGCAGCTCCCACCTCTGCCGCGACGCTGTTCGATCGGGTGGCTTCGATCAAGCCGGCACCGGCTCCCGCTCGGCGACGGCCTGCAGCCAGTCACGCCACGCGGGCACGCCCTCCCCCGTGCGTGCGCTGAGCAGGATCCGCTCCACACCGGGATTCACCTTGTCCAGGTGGTGCAGGAACTTGTCCAGATCGAACTCCAGGTATGGGAGCAGGTCGATCTTGTTGACCACGACCAGCTCGCAGGCGCGGAACATCAGCGGGTATTTGAGCGGCTTGTCCTCGCCTTCGGTGACTGAGCAGACCATCGCCCGCAGGTCCTCACCGACCCGGAACTCGGCCGGGCAGACGAGGTTGCCGACGTTCTCGATCACCAACAGGTCGATTTCCTCCAGCGGCAGCGCCGGCAGCGCTGAGCGGACCATGTTGGCGTCGAGATGGCACTCGCCGCCGAAGCCCGAATCGGTGTTCAGCTGCGTGACGGGAACGTGAAGCGAGGCCAGTCGATCGGCGTCGAAGGATCCCTGGACGTCGCCCTCGAGCACGCCCACGCGAATGCCGGCCATCGACTCCGCTAGCGCGCGCTCCAGCAGGGTCGTCTTACCCGCGCCGGGCGCGCTCATCAGGTTGACGACGCGCACGTGGTGGCGATCGAAGTCGTCGCGGTTGGCCCTGGCGATCGTGTTGTTGGCGTCGAGGGCGTCCTCGACGATCCTCACTCTGGTCCGGTGCATATGGCTCCTACGGGCTGGACTGCTTGTCGGGCGTGGTCTCGTCGATGTCCTCCGGATGCTCGTGCGCGCCCTCGGGGATGCCTCCCGGCGGCTGCGTCTCCCCCACGGGGTGTCCGGGCTCGGGCGAGGCCAGGTGCTCGCCCTCGGTAGGGCTGTCCACGTGCGGCGGCTGGTCCACCGGCTGCTGCTGTGACTCTTGCTTGTTCTCTTCCATGCTTGGTCTCCTCACATACTCTCGATCTTCAGGTAGCGACGGATCTCCGGCAGCTGTGCCGCCACGGCCGCTCCTATCGCCGCCACAAGGCTGATCAGCGTGATCATCTGCACGGTTGGGCTGATACGGATCTCCTTCATCGTCCGGATACCTCCTGGGCTTTGGTTTGGCCGCGAATGTCGGCAAGCAGCGATTCGGTGAGCTTCACCGCGGGGTCGATCGCCGCCAGCACCGGAGCGGTGAGCTGGGCGACCACGTCCTCGTCCTCGGGGCTCATCTGCGTCTGTGGCTCGCAGCCGACCACGTAGATCGGCGGCGGCGTCCCCCCGAAGGTGCGGATCAGCCCGATCACGCTCACCGGGTCCATGCCATGGGCGTCGACGGCCACGTCGGCGGGCTCGTCGGGATCGACCTCGATCACATAGAGCGTTCCGGGGGTCTGGCCGCGCGGGGTGGCGTCGAGCAGGATGACGGCGTCATAGCCGTCCTGCATGGCGAAGGCCAGGTCCATGCCCCGGATCCCGAAGTCGACCACCTCCACACCGGGGGAAGCTCGCGCCGCCAGAGCCGGTCGGCGACCGCCACCCCGAAGCCGTCGTCGCCCAGGAAGACGTTGCCGATGCCCGCGACCAGGATCCGCGGAGCCTGGGTGTCGGCGGTTGGCTCGGGCTGCCCGGGAAGCGGCTCCACCTCGGCAGGGGAGAAGAAGAAGCGGTGGCCGGGCTGGCGGGCGAAGCCGAGATCCCGCCCGGGGTCGTCCTCGACCACCACCGCGAGCGTGATCGCCCCCTCCAGATCCTGTTCGATTGCCTCGATCACCGCGGCCCGTCCCGTCAGGGCCAGGTCGAAAACGTCCCCGCCGGGACGGGGATTCAGGCGCACTCGGCTGCCGGCGCGCAGCTCGCCGCCGGGAACGCTGACGCTGTCCGGTCCCGGTCGCTCCAGCTCCTCCCAGTAGCTGCCGGTCATCGCGCCATCCCAAATTCCCTCACCGTGCCGTGCAGGGCCATCAGCTGGTCGGGAGTGAGCGCCTCGGTCCGCTCCAGGATCTCCCGCGCGCGCGGATCGGAGGCGACCATCTCGGCCTTCTCCTCGTCGGTCAGGGTGAGGATGTTGAGGATCAGCAGCTGGTCGATCTCGCCGCCGTCGAACAGGTCGCCCGGGCTCTCGGGGGCGATCCGCGGGAAATCCTCGAGGATGATCGGCGAGGACAGCATCGTGCTGTGGTCGCCGACCTCCCCGACGAGCACCGGCCAGGTTCCGATGTTCGTGCAGGCCGCCGCCGCCATCCCCAGCCCTGCCGGCGGATCGGCGGCCGAGATGAGCATCCCCGCCTCGGCATGCAGCAGCGTGTGCGTCGAGCAGAACGCTTGCTCCAGCGCCTGCTGGCGACTGCCCGGCGTGAACGGCGTGTGATTGACGATCCTCGCCCTCACCCGCCACAGGTCGCCGCCCAGCGGACTAGCGCACAGCGACACGTCGCCGCGAAGCTCCTTCCAGGCCCGGATCATCGCTCCGGTCGGCTCACCGGGGCCCCCCGGTAGCTCCTCGACCTCGCTGCCGTCGGGGATCTCGATCGCCAGGCGCTGGTCCGCGCGCAAATGCTCGAGGCTCAGCCGCGGGCTGTGGATCTCCCGCTCGACCGCCTCTTCCCAGGCCAGGTGGCGCTGGCCACCGATCAGCAGCTCGTCGACCTGCTCGAGTTCCGTGCCCCGACGGCGCGCCACCGAGCGCTGCACGACGTGCAGGAACCGCACCGTGATCTGGACCTGCGTGTCCCCGGTGCCCCGGACCAGCACCTCGGTCTGCATCGTGGCCGGATCGTCAGGGTGGGCCTGGCTGTGCGCGGGCGGGTACACGCCACCGAAGGTGAAGCGACGCTGGTTCTTGAGTGCCGAGCGACGGTAGGGCCAGAGGATGTAGCCCTCGTAGAGGACGGCGTCGGCGATTGCCCGGATCGGATCCGGTGTCATGCTCTGTCCTGCTCTCCCAGCAGCGAGTCGATCGTCGCGTCCCAGTTCTCGAAGGCGTGCCGGGCCTTGTAGGTGCACAGGCGGTCGAAGCTGTCGGAGCCGAGCCGCAGCCAGGCGCTGTGGGGGAAGTGGCGGGCCATCGTCTCCTTCCACACCGCAACCGGCAGGCGGTATTCGACCTCGTGATCCCAGGCGATCCGGGCCGTCTGCAGCGCGCCCTCGGGGGTGGAGAAGAACACCGAGCCGCTGAGCAGGAACTCCAGCGGCACGACTCCATCCCGAAGCGCGGCAAGGTAGCGCGCCGCTGTCACCTCCAGGTCGTAGGTGCAGGGAACCAGCAGGTCGACGACCGCCGCGTCGGTGAACGCCGGCACCACGATCGTCGTTCGCAGCCACGGCAGCGTGCGCAGCGTGGTGCCCCAGCGTTCGGGCAGTCCGAACAACTCCAGCAGCCGCTCCTGCACCGCCGGTTCGTAACCACGCTGGCGCGCGGCGATCTGGATCTGGACGTCGAGCAGGATCGACCGGATCGGCTGTCCGCTGAGCGCTTCGATCCGCAGCGCGAACTTCAGCGTCGGCGCGGCCGCGTACTCCAGCGCACTTGCGCTCAACACGTCGAAGCGCAGCTCCGGGATCGCTCCCCAGAGCGCCGCCCCCGCGGGCTCGATCGCTGTCACCGCCGGCGTCCGTTCCCTCAGGCCGGCGAGAGGTTGGGCATGCTCGGGTCGATCGGGCCGTGGGTGTTGGGATTGATGCCAGTCGAGCGAGCCGCCGTGGAGGTCCCGTCAGGGTTGTGACCCGTCATCTTGTCGTAGCTGCCCAGGGCGTTGCCCTGCATCGTTCCGGGCGTGCGCGCCGACGTGGCCATGTTCACCTGTGGCTTGCCGAGTTTGATCTTGGCCATCTCTAGCTCCTTTCGGGGGCGGGTTGATGCTCAAAGGTCCGGGCGCGGCGATCGAGGTCGGCGAAGAACTGCTCGATCTCCGCCCACACCTCCTTGCCGCCGGTGAAGCCGCGCCACCGCGTGCGGATCAGCGCCACCAGCCGGTAGCAATCCTCGACCGGAACCAGCCAGTAGCGGCGGGCCCCTCGGGCACGATCGACCAGCAGCGCTTCGACGTCGGGCTCCATCTCCGCCAGCACCGGATTTGCCTGCTCCACCTGCTGCCAGGTGGTGAGCTCCAGCCGGGACTCGGTTGCGCCCATCGGGCTGGGGTAGAACGCCATCACGGTCTCGGTGGCCGAACTCGAGAAGAAGAACGCCATCTCCACCGGGATCCGCAGCTGCTCCCAGGTCTCCTCGCTGAGCTGGAAGCCTTCCAGGCGCAGCCGCCGGTCGGGAACCAGCCGGTAGTGGCCGCCGCCGGCCGCGCGGCGGTCGAACAGCAGTGAGCAGGCGCGGCAGGCGCAGAGCAGCCGCCGGGTCTGCAGGTCGACCACGTGCCGGTGCTGATCGGGTACCGGCAGGCCGCACAGCTCGCAGTGCTCCGGTTCGGAGGGGGCGGCAAGACCGGACCCTGGCCCGGGCTCGTCGCCACGACGCTGGGCTAGCCGACGTAGCCGGGGTGAGGCGAGCGTTGACACGCGGGTGGGCATCGCCTAGGCGGGCACCGCCAGCGCGACCTTGACCAGACCATCCTGACCCACCAGCAGCGGTACCGGCTCCAGATGCAGCTGGGGGGCGTCGAGGCAGCGACCCGCCCGCAGCACGTCGTAGCGGTTGCCGCACCCGGGACAGGTCAACTCCGCCGCGCGCAGGCTTCCTTCTCCGAGCGACTGCTCGCAGGCCGGACAGCTCGGCCGGTAGGCGTAGAAACTGTCCTGAAGCTTGAGAAACAGCACCGGCTGACCGGCGACGGGCTTGACCACCATCCCGCCACCCGAGAGCTCGGGCAGCCCCCCGGCCATCGTCCATTCCCCTCCGCGCTCGGCGCTCGGAGCGGCGGCCGCGGGCAGCTCGATCTGCAGCAGCGGCTGGGACTGCGTCGCCTCGCCGATCGCCCCTGGCCGGGCTCCCGCAGCATCGGCCGCGCCGTCGGCGATCACCTCCTCGATCTCCGGAGCCGCCTTGAGGATCGCGTTCTCGATCGCCAGCTTCAGCGTCATCGCCGAGGATGGGCAGCCGCTGCAGCTGCCCTCCAGGCGCAGGCGCACTGCGGACCCCTCGATCCCCAGCAGCTCGACGTCGCCGCCGTGGGACTCGAGATAGGGCCGCACCTCTCCCAGGGCCTGCATCACCCGCTCGGCCAGGGGAACCGGGTGCAGCCCGTGCAGCAGCAGCAGGTGTGCCACCAGCTCGTCCTCGGCCAGCACCTGCGCCAGCTGCCCGTCGTCGCGCGCGGCGATCTCCTGCACGATCCGCTCGAGCCCCGCTCCGTAGAGCTCGAGCAGCGCCTGGACCACTTCGGTGGCCTTCTGACGCGCGATCGGATCGGGCAGGCCGTCTACCTCCTCCAGCAGCCGCTCAACGTCGGCCACCAGCGCGCCAGGCTCGTCTGTGGCGATCGTGGCCATCCTCAGCTGTGCTCGCCGAACATCGGTTGGTGCACGGTCCGGAGCGTCTTGCCCTTACCCAGGTACATGTGCACTCCGCACGGCAGGCAGGGATCGAACGAGCGCACCGCCCGCATGATGTCGATGCCGCGGAAGCTGTCCTGGTCGTTCTCCTCGAAGATCGGCTGGCCCATCACCGCATCCTCGTAAGGTCCGGGCGTGCCGTAGGAGTCCGTCGGGCTGCCATTCCATGGCGTCGGCGGATACGGGTGATAGTTGGCGATCTTGCCCTCGCGGATCACCAGGTGGTGGCTGAGCACGCCGCGCACCGCCTCGTGGAAGCCGCACCCGATCGCCTCCTCGGGGACCTCGAAGTCCTCGAACACCTTGGTGCGCCCGGCACGAACCTCGTTCATCGCCTGATCGACGAAGTGCAGGGCCATCGCCGCTGAGTAGGCGACGAAGTAGATCCGGGCGCGGTCGCGCTCGATCGCGTTGGACCACTGGGGGACCTTCCACTCCAGCGTCTGCTCGGGCGTGTTGGGAGTCTGCGGCAGGTTGATGAGCACGCTGTTACCGGTCGCCTTGACGAACGGGGTGTTGACCTTGCCCGCCAGCGCAGTGGCCCACAGGCGGGCCAGGGCGCCGCCCCCGGTGTCCAGGGCCAGGTTCTCGCCGGTACGCTTGTCGAACCAGCGCGGGCTCATCACCCACGAGTAGTTGCCGCCCTCCAGGTCGCGCTTCTGCGGCCGGGGAATCGTCGTCTGGTTCCACGGGTGGCGCTGGTCGACGGGGTTGCCCAGCGGGTCGTGGGAGACGAACGTCTCCTCGCCCACCCAGTCCTCGTAGTAGGAGGAGCCGAGCATGATCCGGATTCCCAGGTTGATGTCGACGAGGTTGGTGGTCACCAGCTCCCCGTCGACGACCACCCCGGGGGTGACGAACATCTCGTTGCCCCAGTGGTCCATGTTCTTGTAGTCGTAGTCCACGTGGGCGGGATTGTTGAACGCTCCCCAACAGCCGAGCAGGATCCGCCGTCGGCCGACCTCTTCGTAACCGGGCAGCGCCTCGTAGAAGAAGTCGAAGACGTCATCGTTCATCGCCACGGCCTTCTTGATGAAGTCCAGGCAGCGCAGCAGCCGGCTGAGGTAGTCGGTGAACAGCGTCGGCGTCGCCACCGTGCCCACGCCACCCGGGTACACCGTCGAGGGGTGCACGTGCCGACCCTCCATCAGGCAGATCATCTCCCGCCCGATCCGGCTCATCAGCAGCGCTTCCTTATAGGTCTCCCCGGTGAACGGGTTGTAGGAGCGCATGATGTCGCCAACCGTGCGGTAGCCGTGGACGTTGGCGCCTCTGGCCTCGGCGCTCTCGGCCTTGGCCCACACACTGGGATTGGTCTCCTTGACCATCTGCTCGCAGAAGTCCACGAACACCAGGTTGTCCTGGAAGATGATGTGGTCGAAGATGTACTCGGCGGCCTCGCCGAGGTTGACGATCCACTCACCCAGCGGTGGCGGCTTGACGCCGTAGGCCATCTGCTGCGCATAGCAGGAGCAGACAGCGTGGTTGTCGCCGCAGATCCCGCAGATCCGGCTGGTGATGAAGTGCGAGTCACGGGGGTCCTTGCCCTTCATGAACACGCTGTAGCCCCGGAACAACGAGGACGTGCTCTTGCACGAGACGACCTCACGGTTGTCGAAGTCGATCTTGGTGTAGATCCCGAGGTTGCCGACGATCCGGGTGATCGGATCCCAGGCCATGTCGACCAGCTTGCCTGCCTCCGGCTTGATGCTCTCCCTCACTGCCATGTCCGTCTCCTCTCGCTAGCTCGAAGTCAGGGCTACTGGTTGCCCCAGCGCGGCTGGTAGCCGGTGGTCAGCTCGGGCCGGTTGTGGCGCCACTTCGTCTCTTTGTTCATCGTCTTGTTGGTGATCCCCCGCATCTTGCGGATCGCTGAGCCGTAGACGCCGGTCACGCTCGAGGAGACGACGCTGCCTGGAGGCGCGTCCATGAACGGCATGAACTTGTCCGGGAAGCCCGGCATCGTGCAGCCGATGCAGATGCCCCCGACGTTGGGGCAGCCGCCGATGCCCGCCATCCAGCCGCGCTTGGGGACGTTGCAGTTGACCACCGGCCCCCAACACCCGATCTTGACCTGGCACTTGGGGGAGTTGTAGTCCTGGGCGAAGTCTCCCTGCTCGTAGTAGCCGGCGCGGTCGCATCCCTCGTGGACGGTCTTGCCGAAGATCCACTGCGGGCGCAGCGCCTCGTCGAGCGGGATCGTCGGGGCCAGGCCGGCGGCCTGGTAGAGCAGCCACACCAGCGTCTCCATGAAGTTCTCGGGCTGCACAGGACAGCCGGGGACGTTGACGATCGGCAGCCCGCCGGCGGAGCGGAAGTCCCAGCCGAGGTAGTCGGCCAGGCCCATGCAGCCGGTGGGGTTGCCGGCCATGGCGTGAATCCCGCCGTAGGTGGCGCAGGTGCCGATCGCCACGACCCCCCATGCCTTGGGCGCCAAGCGGTCGATCCACCAGTTCAGGGTCAGCGGCTCACCGGTGGCCAGGTCGTTGCCGAACGAGGTCCAGTAGCCCTCGCCGTTGATCTTCTCATTGGGGATCGAGCCCTCGATCACCAGCACGAACGGCTTGTCGAGCTCATCGGCGATGGCCTGGCGGAAGGGGAGCAGGAACTCCTCGCCTCCCAGCGTCGGTGACAGGACCTTGTTGTGCAGGTTGACCTTCGGCAGGCCCGGGATCGCACCCAGCAGCACGTCCTCGATGCCGGGCTGACCGGCCGCGGTGATCGACACCGAGTCGCCGTCACAGCTCATGCCCTCCGAGATCCACAGGATGTGGACCTCGTCCACGCCGGCAGCCTTCTCTTCAACGGCCATGTCCTGCCCCTTTCGTTGTCATCTCTTCCTCCAGCTCGATCGCCTCGACCACCAGCTCCTCACCGCCGAGCACCTCCATGTCCAGGTCCTGGCAGCGCGAGCACTGCAGCGGGAACTTCGCCATCTCGCTCACGATCCCGCAGGCGCGGCAGCGCCCGCTTGCCGGGACGTTCTCGATCACCAGCTCGGCGCCTGCCAGCACCGTCCCGTCGCTGAGCAGCTCGAACGCGAACTCCAGCGCCGACGGGACGACCTGACGCAGGTGACCAACTCGCAGCTCGACCCGCTCCACCGGACGCCCAGCGGCGTGACGGAGCGCGATCTCCACCACCGCCTCGGCAATCGACAGTTCGTGCACCGGTCTCCTCAGCAGATCCTCGGCAGCGGGTCGCCGACCAGCTGGTCCATTACCCGCCGACCGCCGAACCCGGTCTGAACCAGGACCATCCCGGGTGGCTCGGTTCGCACCTCGCCGATCTCCGCCGCCGCTTCGCCCCCGGGAGCGGAGCGCAGCGCTGCGAGCGCTCGCTCCGCTCCCTCTGGCGCGACAAACGCCACCAACTTGCCCTCATTGGCGACGTACATCGGGTCGATCCCCAGGATCTCCGCAGCCCCCACGACCGCGGGCACCACTGGGACCTCACCCTCTCTCACCAGCATCGCGACCGAGGACGATCGCGCCAGCTCGTTGAGCACCGAAGCCACCCCGCCGCGGGTGGCGTCGCGCAAGCAGTGCAGCTGCGGCCCGACCGCGTCCAGCAGCGCGTCCACCGCCGGCCACAGGGAGCGCGTATCCGAGTACACCTCGGCGCTGAGCTCGAACTCGTCGCGCGCGAGCATGATCGCGGTGCCGTGCTCGCCGATACTCCCGGACAGCAGGATCCGATCTCCGGGCTTCAGCGCTGTCGGCGATAGCGAAGCGCGCTGGTCACGAACGCCGATCCCGGTGGTGCAGATGTACATGCCGTCGGCGTGACCCCGCTCCACCACCTTGGTGTCGCCGGCGATGATGCTCACCTCGGCCTCACGAGCTGCCTGAGCGATCGCCTCGACCTCGGCCCTCAGCGTCTCGGCCGGCAGTCCCTCCTCCAGGATCAGCGACAGGCTCAGCGCCAGCGGCCGCGCACCGGCCACCGCCAAATCGTTGACCGTGCCGTTCACCGCGAGCTCGCCGATCGACCCGCCGGGGAAGCGCAGCGGCCTGACCACATAGGAGTCGGTGGTCAGGGCCAGGCCGACGCCGTCGACCTGGAGACTGCCGGCGTCGGCCATCTCCGCCAGCTGCTCGCCGCCCAGCAGCGGCACCAACAGGCCCTCGATCAGGCCTTGCGTGGCCTTGCCGCCGGCACCGTGGGACATGTTGATGTGCTCGTCGCGGAACTTGGCCTGCTTGCCGCGAGCGGTCTCGATGATCCCCAGAATCCGCTGCTCGCGGGCGGTGACCGTGCCGGACTCGCTCATCACACCACCTCCCGCTCACGCGCGAAACGGCCGAAGTTGTAGTAGGCCGCGCACGCGCCCTCGGAAGAGACCATGCACGTGCCGATCGGCCGCTCCGGAGTGCAGGCGGTGCCAAACACCTTGCACTCCCAAGGCTTGATCACGCCTTTGAGGACCTCGCCGCACTGGCACGCCTTGGGGTCGGCGACGCGCACGCCGGGGACCCCGAAGCGCACCTCGGCATCGAGCTCGGCGTACGCCGGCGAGAGCTTTAGCCCACTGTGGGAGATGAAGCCCAGCCCCCGCCACTCGAAGTGCGGGCGGAGCTCGAACACCTCGGCCATCACCTCCAGGGCGCGGAGGTTGCCCTCCTCTGGAACCACGCGCTTGTACTGGTTCTCCACCTGGCAGCGCCCCTGGTCCAGCTGGCGCAGGATCATCGCGATCGCCTGCAGGATGTCCAACGGCTCGAAGCCGGCAATCACGATCGGCTTGCCGTAGTCGGCGGGCAGGAACTGAAACGGTCGTGCGCCGACGATCGTGGAGACGTGGCCGGGACCGACGAAGCCGTCCAGGCGCAGGTCGGGCGACTCGAGCAGCGCCCGCAGTGGCGGCACGATCGTGACGTGGTTGCACATGCAGGAGAAGTTCTCCACGCCCTCGGCGCGAGCGCGCTTGAGGGTGAGCGCGGTCGAGGGGGCGGTGGTTTCGAAGCCGATGGCGTAG
Organism: uncultured Solirubrobacterales bacterium; assembly: GCA_963787535.1. Taxonomy (GTDB): domain Bacteria; phylum Actinomycetota; class Thermoleophilia; order Solirubrobacterales; family Solirubrobacteraceae; genus Palsa-465. Next base: position 336,862 of record CAWBDB010000004.1, on the reverse strand, counting down.
AACACCACCTGCCGGTCGGGATTCTGCTTGGCGATCCGCAGCGCGTCCAGCGGCGAGTAGACCATCCGCACGTCGGCCCCCGCCGCCTTGGCCTGGAGCAAGCTTCCCTGCGAGCCCGGCACCCGGAGCATGTCGCCGAAGCAGGTGAAGATGACCCCCTCGATGTGCGCCAGGGCGATCCCGTCGTCGACGCGGCCCATCGGGATCACGCACACAGGACAGCCGGGACCGTGCACGAGCTCGACGTTGGCCGGCAATAGGTCATCGACGCCGTACTTGTAGATCGAATGGGTGTGTCCTCCGCACACCTCCATGAACTTGTAGTGGCGGCCCGGCTCCACCAGGGAGAGCACCTCGGCGGCCACGGCCTGCCCCAGCTCCGGGTCCCGGAACTCGTCGACGAACTTCATCGGCCGCCTCCGAAGGCCACTGGGGGCAGGGCGGCGATCGCGGTGCCCGCGTGCACCAGCAGCCGGGACCCGGCGACCACCGGGTCGACCAGCGCGATCTCGACGCTGGCGCGGACGTCCTCATCGTCGGCGCACAGGGCCAACCCACGGCGCTCGTCCACGGCGAGCACCGTCATCGCCACGCCATCATCGCCGCAGGTGATGCAGTGATGAGAGTCGCAAGCGGGGCCGGGGGCCGAGGGAGCGGTCATTCGATCACGCTCGCCTTGAGCTCCTCCAGCTCCTGCTCGTACTCCAGCCCGATCCCCTCCAGGAGCTCACGGGTCGATCTCGCCTCCTCCTCGTCGATACGGGAGATCGCGAACCCGACGTGGATCAGCACCCAGTCTCCGCACTGGATCCCGCCCTCCTCCTCGGCCAGCAGGCTGACGTTGATGTTGCGCTGAACCCCGACCACGTCGACCTTGGCGATCTGGTTGATCGGGTCCACGATCTCAATCACCTGCCCGGGTATGGCCAAGCACACGAGGCTCTCTCCTTATCGGACGGATGATCAGTCGGCCTGTGCCGCCCGCATCCGCCGGGTCGGTATATCACCGGCGTCCACAGGCCTCTCGCCGTCGGTAACCCGGGTGACGGTAATCCTGGTTACCGGCGCTTTGGCGACAGGAACGGAATTGCGACCTCGCGGCCTGAGCAGGTATAGATTCCCTCTCGCGTCGCTCCAAACCCCGGCGGCGTGGATACTGGGCAGTGACCTGGGGACATGAACCGAGAGCACAAGCTGAACATCGCGCCTGAGCCTCCCGTGGCCTTCACCGGGAGCGCGCACTGGCAGACTCGGTCGCTGCGGTGCCTGCTCGATCTCGATGCTGACCTGGCCGACGAGCTGGAGCTCCAGATCCTGCCCGCCGCCCGGGCGGCGGCGGTGGCGCTGACCCTGGAGGCCGAGTGCGGGCGGCTGCCGCTGCCGGAGTGGCTGGCGCACACCTCGGGCGGTCCGGGAGTGCTCATCCTCGATGGCGTGCTCGCGGTCAACGTCAGGGTCGGAGACCGGATCGCCGCCGAGCTGCTCGGCAGCGGCGACCTGATCCAGCGACCGGTGCGAGACGAGGAGCTGTTGGCCTGCGAGGTGGAATGGCGCACGCTGATCCCCGGCCGCTTCGCGCTGCTGGACCTGGACTTTGCCAAGCGGGTGCGGTTCTGGCCCCAGATCACCCACGCGCTGCTGCGCCGAGCCGCGCGCCGTACCGCCAGCCTCAACGTCCAGCGCGCGATCGCTGCCCACCCGCGTCTGGAGGCGCGGCTGTCGCTACTGCTGTGGCATCTCGCCTCCCGCTGGGGCAAGGTGGAGCCGGGCGGAATCCGGCTGCCGCTGCCCCTCACCCACCACCTGCTCGGGCACCTGATTGCCGCCGAGCGGCCGTCGGTCTCACATGCCCTGGCTCGACTGGCTCAGGCGGGCCTGGTCACCGGACACGGCGACGAATGGCACCTGCACGGGCGCCTGGAGGAGCATCTGGAATCGATGGGTGAGCACGCCCGCGAGCGCAGCGGTCAGATGGTGGCCGGCTTTGGCTCGTTCGGCTCGGGCTGACGAGCCGGGTGGACCCGGGCTAAGAGCCCGGGTCGCGTTGCCGCGGGGTCCGTCCCGGCCGTCGTGTGCCTACCGCTGTGACTCGCTTGCCGCTTCGACCCGACGCCCGTTCCTGCCCGCGGCTCGCGGCTTGCGGACAGGTCCCTGGGCGATCTGCACCAGCTCTGCTATCCCTCGCTCGACCCCCTCGCACAGCACCTCGATGTCAGCGGCGGTGTCGTAGTCGCCGGTGACGCCGAACTTCAGCGCGCCGTCATAGGAGAAGATCGCCACGCCGACGCGCACGCTTCCGCCCAGCGGCACGTACGGAATTGCTTCCAGCATCCGCCGGCCGGCCAGGAACAGCGGCTGCTGGGGGCCCGGGACGTTGGTGGTGACGGTGTTGAGGCTGCGCTGGGGCAGCCGGAAGGCGGCCCGCATGCCCAGCGCCAGCAACAATGCGGGCGCGAATCCGGTCAGCGAGGTCAAGACCTCACCGGCAACGGCCTGCTGGGAGTGCTTGAGACCCTCCATCTGGGTGGTGACCGCCCGCAGGCGCTCCACCGGATCCTCGATTCCGATCGGCAGCTCGGCGAACATCGCCGACACGCGATTGTTGTAGGTGCCCTTCTCGCCCGGCCTGCGGACCGAGACTGGGACCAGCGTGCGTACCGTCAGTTCGCAGGGGTCCTCGCCGCGGCTGATCAGCAGCTCGCGGAAGCCCTTGGAGATGACGGCCAGCACCACGTCGTTGATCGTGCCCCCGAACGCGCCGCGGATGATCTTGACGTCGCTGAGCTGCGCTTGCCCCCAGTGCCAGCGCCGGTGGGGCCCGATCGGGCCGTTCAGCGAGCTGCGCGGCGTAGGACGCAACAGCGCCCGCATTGCCGCGGTCCCCTTCAGCGTGCTCAGCGCCAGCTCGGCCACCTGGCGCGGGGTGTCGATCATCTGTCGCACCGCGCCCACAGCATTCGCGGGGCTGACCAGGCGCCGAGCCAGCGGCTGGGCGAGGAGGTCCGCCGCCGAGGGCTCGGGGCGCGGTGTCCAGGGCTGCACCGGGAGCCGGGTTGGCTCACGCTCACTGTCGAGCATCACCGCGAGCAGGTCGGTCGCCGAGACGCCGTCGACCATGCAGTGGTGGGTCTTCGACACCAGCGCCCAGCGACCGCCGCCGAGACCCTCGGCCACCCACATCTCCCATAGCGGCCGGGCTCGGTCAAGCTGCTGTGACATCACCCGGCCGACCAGCGTGCGCAGCTCCTGCTCCCCTCCGGGGGCGGCCAGCGCGGTACGGCGCACGTGGTAGGTGAGGTTGAAGTGGGGATCGTCGATCCACACGGGGGGTCCGGCGTGCAGGGGCGGATAGCGCACCTTCTGGCGGTAGCGCGGGACCAGGTGCAGCTTGGATTCCAGGCCTGCGAACAGCTCCTCGGGTGATGGCGGCGGACCCTCGAAGATCCCCGCCGAGCCGATGTGCATGTGGTTGACGTCATTCTCGATCTCCAAGAACGAGGTGTCCTGCGGGCTCAGTGGGTCCATCTCGATTCTCCTCTCACGTGGTCAACAGGCCGCCGTCGACGGGCAGGACGATCCCGGTCACGTATGACGCGGCGTCGCTGGCCAGGAAGATCAGGGCCGTAACCAGCTCGCTCGCCTCACCCGTGCGGCCCGTGGGGATCCGCCAGATCATCTGCTCAAGATACCCCTCTGGATATTGATCGGTCATTTCGGAGGGAAAGAAACCGGGGGCCAGGGCGTTTACCCGGATCCGCTTGCGACCGGTCCACTGTTGGGCCAGGTCGCGGGTCAGGCCGATGATCGCCGCCTTGCTCGACGCATACGCCGCCTGGGGCATGCCGGCTGTGGTCAGGCCGAGCACGCTGCCGATGTTGACGATGCTGCCTCTGTCCTTCATCGCTCGCCCACAGGCCTGCGCCATCCAGTAGGACCCGCACAGGTTGATATCGATCACCCGGCGAAAGTCGTCAGGATCCTCGCGGGTGGCCGGTACCGCAGTGCCGATGCCCGCGTTGTTGACCAGCACGTCGACGCTGCCGAGCTGCTGCACAGTCTGCTCGACCACCCGCCCGCAGTCCTCCACGCTAGCGACGTCGGCGGCCACCGTCAGGCAGCGCCGGCCCAGCGCCTCCACGCGCTCTCGGGTCTGCTCCAGTCGCTCGGCTCGACGCGCGCAGATGGCCACGTCTGCCCCAGCCTCGGCCAGCCCCTCGGCGAAGGCCACGCCGAGGCCCGAGGACGCGCCGGTGACGATCGCCACCTTCCCGTCGAGTCGGAAGCGATCGAGCAAGCTCATCTGGTCGGCAACATACCTCACACTCACCCTCAGCCGAGGGGTAGGGTGTGCCCATGGCCACGATCGAGACTCTGCAGGGACCGCTTGACAGCTCCGAGCTCGGAACCGTGCTCATGCACGAGCACATCTTCAACATCACCGCGGAGATCCAGATCGCCCATCCCGGGTTCAACGGTTGGGATCCGAAAGTCCAGGTGCCCAAGGCGCGAGAGCTGCTGCGGGCGGTCAAGCAGGCGGGGATCGACACGCTCGTGGAGCTCAGTCCAATCGGCCTCGGTCGCTCGCTCGAGCTGATCCGCTCCGCGTGCGAGGACAGCGGGCTGAACGTCACTCTGGCCACCGGCCTCTACACCTACGAGGTGCTGCCGCGCCCGTGGCACTTCATCGGTCCCGGCACTCAGCTCGACGGTGAGGAGCCGCTCGATGCGCTGATGCTGGCTGACCTGCGCGAGGGGATCGAGGGCAGCGGCGTCAAGCCCGCGATCCTCAAGTGCGCGATCGACGCCGCCGGTCTGACCGAGCACGTCGAGCGGGTGGTGCGCTCGGTGTGTCGTGTCCACAAGCAGACCGGGACCCCGATCTGCATCCACACCTCGGCTCCGCACGAGCGTGGCCGTGATGCTTTGCGGATTCTGGCCGAGGAGGACGTCGACCCCCGCCGAGTGATGCTGGCCCACTGCGGCGACACCACCGACCTCGGCTATCTGGAGGAGCTGGCCGGATCGGGCGCACTGCTGGGGATGGACCGCTTCGGCCTGGACATACTGCTGCCCTTCGAGGAGCGGGTCACCACGGTGGCGGCGATGTGCGAGCGCGGCCACGCCGACAAGATGGTGCTCTCCCAGGACGCGATGTGCTTCACCGACTGGTTCCCGCCGGGGCTGCGCGAGCAGGTCACCCCCAACTGGCACTTCCTGCACGTGATCCAGGACGTCGTCCCCGAGCTGCGCCGGCGGGGGGTCAGCGACGTACAGGTCGAGCAGATGCTGCGGGGGAACCCGCGCGCGTTCTTTGAGCGCGCTTAGCGCCCTCAAGCGAGCGCGCTCAACTCACAGCTGCAGCGACTTCACCGCCAAGAACTCCTCCAGGCCGAACCGCCCAAGCTCCCGTCCGTGGCCGGATTGCTTGTAGCCGCCAAATGGCGCCAGCGGGTTGAAGGCCCCGCCGTTGATCTCGATCTGCCCGGTGCGGATCCGGCGGGCCAGCCGCTTGGCGCGCTCCTCGTCTCCGGACCAGATCCCGCCGGCGAGGCCGTAGTCGGTGGCATTGGCGATCCGCACCGCGTCGTCCTCGTCTGAATACGGCATCAGCACCAGCACCGGGCCGAAGATCTCCTCGCGGGCGATTGTCATTTCCGGGGTGACCTCCGAGAACACCGTCGGCGCGACGAAGTACCCGTGCTCGAGGCCCGCCGGCGCCTCCTCGCCACCGGTCAGGAGCTTGGCTCCTTCCTCGTTGCCCTTGCGGATGTAGCCCCGGACGCGCTCCCGCTGAGATTCGGAGACCAGCGGGCCCAGCGTGGTCTCGGGGGCGAACGGATCACCCGGCTTGAACTGCTGCGCCACCGCGGCGGCGATCTGCTCGGCCTCGGCCAGACGGTCGCGCGGCACCAGCATCCGTGTCAGCGCGCTGCACGTCTGGCCGGAGTTCAGGAAGCACTTGGACACGCCGTCGACGATCGCCGGCTGCAGGTCGGCGTCCTCCAGGATCACGTTGGGCGACTTGCCGCCCAGCTCGAGCGCGACTTTCTTGACCGTTCCGGCGGCCACCTCGCTCACCCGACGACCCGCGCGGGTGGAGCCGGTGAAGGAGATCATGTCGACGTCCGGGTGCGCCGCCAGCGCTTCGCCGACCACAGGGCCGTAGCCGGTCACGAGGTTGAAGACCCCCGCCGGCAACCCCAGCCCGTCGATAATCTCGGCGAGCACGAACGCGTTCAGCGGCGCGACCTCGGAGGGCTTGACGACGATCGTGCAGCCCGCAGCCAGGGCGGCCGCGACCTTGGCCGAGATCTGGTGCAGCGGATAGTTCCACGGGGTGATCGCGCCGACCACCCCGACCGGCTCGCGCACGATAAGCGAGTTTCCGACCTCCTCCTCCCACACCGTCTCCGACATCACCTTCGGCATTGAGCCGAAGTCCATCGTCGGCAATCCGGCCTGGATCATGTGCGCCAGCTTGAGTGGCATCCCCACCTCGTGGGCGATCAAGGTCGCGATCTCCTCCATCCGCTCGCCGAGCGCTTGGGCGATCGCCTGGAGCGATTGCGCCCGCTCGTCCACCGGGATCTGCGACCAGCCCGGAAACGCCTCCCGCGCGGCGCGGACAGCGCGGTCCACGTCCTCCGGGCCGCCCTCCGGGATGCTGCCGATGACCTGTTCGGTGGTCGAGTCGAGCACGTCGATCGTGCCCGCTCCCGACGGTGCCTGCCACTCGCCGCCGATGTAGAGCTTGTCGCGCAGCTGGACGGGGGACTCGGTGGTGGTCGTCATTCCGTGCTCCTCGGGAGTTGTCGTTTCAGGACGCGGCGGTTGTGGTGGCGGCGGGCGCGGCGGCCGCGACGGCCTCCGCGTTGCGATGGGCGAGCCCCATGATCGTAATCATCGGATTGGTGCCGGAGGAGGTGGGAAAGGCGCTGCCATCGCCAATCCACACCCCCTTGGTGTCGTGCAGCTCGCCCCACGGATCGGCGACGCTCGTCGCCGGGTCGTTGCCCATCCGGCAGCTGCCCATCTGGTGAGCGGAGAACAGGGTCCAGCCCCCCGCGCGCAGCGGGATCCGCTGCACCCGGGCGATGAAGGCCGGGAGGTCATCGCCCCAGCGCCACAGCGGCGCGCCCACAGCGAGGCCCACGATCTGCTGCGCCCCGGCGGCGTGGTGGAGCTGCGCCTGCGCGGCGATCGCGCGCTGGGTGTTGCGGATGTCGAGCTCGTCGGTGAGCGAGTAGGCGGGTACCGCCATCCCCGTGTGATCGATCGTCACTCGCCCGTGACCGTGATCGCGCAGCAACCCGATGAACGAGGCACCGTGCTTGAAGTCAACCATCACCCGTTTGTGCGCGGCCCCATCGGTGAACGGCAGCGCCGATCCCGCCAGGGCGGTCGTGTACTGCGCTCCCTCGATGAGGAAGCCGTGGCCATCCTGCACGTTTTCGAACTCATGCACCAGTCCGGCGTGGGGAGCCCCCCGCCACGCCTGCGTGTCCTCCGGGTAGTAGCCGAACACCGCAGTGCACGGGTGCAGCCGCAGGTAGTCCCCAACCGCGGGCCCGCCGATCCCCGAGCGCAGCAGCAGTGCCGGTGATTCCAGGGCACCGCAGGCAACCACGACCTGCGGAGCGCGAACCGTGACCTCCGCCGTGCGGCCGGTCTGGGGATCGCTGAAGCGCGCCTGCACGCCCGCGGCCCTACCTCCTTGGACGATGATCCTCTCGGCCGCGCACCGAGTCACCAGCACCGTGTCGCGTTCGAAGGCATCCTGAAGGTAGGTCTTGGCCGTCGAGCGCTTAGCGCCCGATTGATCGCCAAAGCCCATATAGCCGGCGGTGTCGAACGAGTAGCGCTTCTCGTCGGTGTTGCGGTTGGCGTAGGCGAAGCTCCAACCCAGTGCTTCCGCACCAGCCTTCATTCGCTGCTGGGAGCCGTTGAGCTCCGAGCAGCGGTCATTGACGCTCAGCCGCTCCCAGACAGCGTCGAGATGACGGTCGAAGTCCGAGCCCGCCAGGCCCTCCAACCCGAATTCGCGCTCCCACTGCTCGCGCACCCACGGGGTCGTCCGCAGTGAGTTGGTCCAGTTGATCACTGTGCCGCCGCCCAGACAGGCTCCCGCCTGCAGCGAGACGTTCAGGTCCGCCGTGGCCGCTGGACCGCCGCGCCAGTACAGGTTCTGGTAGGCGGCCAGCTCGAGCTGGTTGAAGTCGGCGTCGTCGAAGTAGCCGCCGGCCTCGAGCACGACCACGTGCAGCCCGCGGGCTGACAGCTCCCCGGCCATCACGCCGCCGCCGGCGCCGGAGCCGACGATGCAGACATCGGCCTCGAGCGTCGTATCTTCCTCGGGCACCAGCGGCCTCAGCGGCCTTTCGGTCGATGGCGGTGGGCTGACCGGTCCCGGGTAGCCGAAGGTGCGCCAGTTGGGATTCTGCCCGCGCTCGTCGGGTAGGCCGTAGTACAGGAACAGGGTGAGCGTCGTCAGCGCGCCGATTCCCGCCGCCGCCGCAGGGCCGATCAGCGTGACGTTGCGCATCAGCTGCTCGCGCGAGCGTCTTGACGAGCGCAGGAAGCCCTGCTCGGCGAGGGCGTCCAGCAGCTGGGCCATGCCCTGCTGCTGCTCGGCGGGCAGGCCGGCGAGGGTCTGCTCGGCCGCTTGCGGCACGCCGATGTCGCTGGCTTGGCGGGCGAAGAAGCCGTCCGGGTCGGGCTCCTGGGCCACCGAGGGCGCAACCGTGTCGCACAGCGCCGTCAGGACCTGGCGTCGGGTATCGGTCAGCTCGCTCATGTTCATGCCTCTCCTCTGGGATCGAGAGCTTATGCTGCCACGGACTCCGTGGCCGGAGCGCCGCTGACCTCGTAGTTGACGGGGTCGAAATAGCGCGTTCGGCGACGATAGTCGAACGTGAAGCTCGGCCAGTTGTTGGTGTTCCTGCCGCTGTCGGTGACGTACCAGCTGTCACAGCCGGCCTGCCAGACGGTGTTCCGCAGGCGATCCTGAACCTCCCGGTTGTAATCATCTGCCGTCTGCGACCGGACATCGATCCACCTGGCGCCGTGGGCGCCGGCGTAGCGAATTGCCTCGAGGACGTAATCGGTCTGGCTCTCCAGCATGTAGATGATCGAGTTGTGCCCGAGGTTCGTGTTCGGCCCGTAGAGGATCATCAGGTTAGGGAACCCGGCTACGGTGATTCCCATGTAGGCCCCGGCGCCGCCGCGCTCGCGCCAGACCTCGTGCAGCTCACGGCCGTCCCGTCCGACGATCGTCATCGGGGCGAGGAAGTCGTGGGTGGCAAATCCGGTCCCGAAGATGATCACATCCACCTCGCGCGCGGTGCCGTTTGCGGCTACCACGGTGTTGCCCCGCACCTCGGTCAATCCGGCGGGGATCACCTCGACGTTCTCGCGGATGAGCGCGCTGTACCAGTCGTTTGAGATCAGCACTCGCTTGCAACCGAGCGGGTAGTCGGGAGTGAGCAGGCGGCGCAGCTGCTCGTCCTTGACCAGGCTGTGCATGTAGCGCTCCCACGTGCGATGCAAGAGGCCGATGCCGAGCCCTTTGGTCAGCGGCAGCACGCGCAGCTCGTGATATGCGTATTGGCGCATGCGGCTGGCCACCAGCAGCGAGGGGAAGTGCCGGTAGAGGTACTTCTCCAGCGGCGTGTAGGGCCGGTCGGGCTTGGGCAGTACGTACGGAGCCGAGCGCTGGAGGATGTGCAGCTGCGCCACTCGCGCCGCGATCTGGGGCACGAACTGGATCGCGCTGGCACCGGTGCCGATGACCGCCACCCGCTCGCCGCTCAGCTCGTGCTCGTGATCCCAGCGCGCTGAGTGGAACACGGCGCCGGTGAATGAGTCGAGCCCGGGGACGCAGGGATCGGCGGGAAGGCTGAGCTGCCCGGTCGCGCTGACCAGAAACCGCGCCTCGAGCTCTTGGCCTCCGCGGACAGTGATTCGCCACCGTGCCGTCTGCCCGTCGAACTCCGCCCGCTGCAGCTCGTGGCCGAAGCGGATCCGCTCGCCCAGGCCGTACTCGCGCACGCACTGCTCGAGATAGCTCTGGATCTCCGGCTGCTGCCCGTACCGGCGCGACCAGTCGTGGCTGGGCTCGAACGAGTAGGAGTAGAGGTGGGAGGGAATGTCACATGCCGCGCCGGGATAGGTGTTCTCCCGCCACACCCCGCCGACCCGATCCCCTTTCTCGAGGACCGTGAACGGTATCCCCGCCCGCTGCAGCTTGATCGCCATGCAGATCCCGCCGAAGCCGGCGCCGATCACCGCGACCGTGGGTGCCTCTCCCATCGCTGATGGTTTCTGCCCTGCTGCGCTTGGGTCAAACCGAAGGTGGGAAGTACTGGTCAGACCCGCCCATCATGGGTGTGGTGACGTCAGGCGTCCGCGACAGGAGGAGAGCCAATGACCAGTGCCATCGCCGACGGCCGTGTTCCGGTCCCCCGCGACCGTGACAACGACTACACGCGGGAGGCGGCGGCGCGTCGGGCCGAGTTCGTTCGGGAGCGAACCGGTGCCTCGCTCGAGCACGTGAGCAGCTACTCCTTCGATCCCGCGGTCGCGGCCGGAAACGTCGAGCACTTCCTCGGCGTGGCGCAGGTGCCGATCGGGCTCGCCGGGCCGCTGCTGGTCAACGGCGAGCATGCCCAGGGCGAGTTCTACGTTCCGCTGGCCACCGCCGAGGGCACGCTGGTCGCCAGCTACAACCGCGGCATGCGGCTGCTCCACGAGGCCGGCGGCGTGACCACCACCGTGCTGGACGACCGCATGCAGCGCGCGCCTGCGTTTCTGTTTCCCAGCGCGCGCGAGGCCCAGGAGTTTGGCCGGTGGCTGCGCGAGCACTTCGACGAGATCAAGGCCGCGGCCGAGACCACCACTCGCTCGGGACGGCTGCAGGACATCGAGCAGTACTCAGCCAGCCGGATGCTGTTCACCCGCTTCAACTACAGCACCGGCGACGCCGCTGGGCAGAACCTGACCGGTAAGGCCACCCAGGCCGCCTGCCGCTGGATCGTCGAGCACTACCCGGCGATCGAGCACTACTTCCTGGAGTCCAACTTCGCCACCGACAAGAAGAGCTCGCAGGTGAACATGCTGCACACGCGGGGCAAGCGCGTGGTCGCCGAGGCGGTGATCCCCAACGAGTTGTTCCATCGGATCATGCGCTCGGACAGCAGGTTGATGTATCGCGCCCGGCAGGTGTCCAACCTCGGTGGCTTCATGTCCGGGGTCAACAACAACGGCGCCCACTCGGCCAACGGGATCACCGCGATGTTCATCGCGACCGGACAGGACGCCGCCAACGTTGCTGAGTCCTCGGCCGCCTACGTCTATGCCGAGCTGCGGCCCGACGACGACTACTACTACTCGGTCACGATCCCGTCGCTGATCGTCGCCACCTACGGCGGCGGTACCGGCCTGGCGACCCAGCGTGAGTGCCTGGAGCTGCTGGGCTGCTACGGCGCCGGCAACGTGCGCAAGTTCGCCGAGATCGTCGCCGCCACGGTGCTCTGTGGCGAGCTGTCATTGGGTTCGGCGATCGTTGCCGAGGAGTGGGTGGAGTCTCATGATCTCTATGGTCGCAACCGTTAAAGGAGGGTTCAGATGACCAACTTTGCCGAGCAGCTGGCGTCCGCCGCCGCGGACGATCCGCACCATCCGGCGGTCAAGCTCGACGACCTCGTGCTCGACTACGGGGCGCTCGACACCGCGGCCGCTAGTGCCGCGGGCCTGCTGCGTTCCAAGGGAGTCCAGCCCGGCGATCGGGTCGGCATGCAGCTACCCAACGTCCCGTATTTCCCGATCGTGTACTTCGGGGCCCTTCGGGCCGGGGCCGTGGTCGTGCCGATGAACCCGCTGCTCAAAGGGCGGGAGGTGGCCTACCACCTGTCGGATTCCGGGGCCCGGGTGGTACTCGGCTGGCACCAGTTCGAGGAGCCCGTTCGCGAGGGCGCGGAGGAGGCCGGGGCCGAGTGCGTGCTGGTCGAGCCGGGTGGGTTCGAGCAGCTGCTCGGGGGCGCCGATCCGATGCAGGAGGTGGTCGAGCGCGCAGATGAGGATCCGGCCGTGATCATCTACACCTCGGGCACGACGGGGACGCCTAAGGGCGCCACGCTGATGCACACCAACCTGAGCGCGGGGGCGAAGGTGGGGCAGGAGCTGGTCGACGCCGGGCCGGAATCGGTGGCGATCGCCACGCTGCCGCTGTTCCACGTGTTCGGGATGAACTCGGTCATGAACGTGGCCGTCCGTGCCCGCGGGCTGCTTACGCTGGTGCCGCGGTTCGATCCCGGCAAGGTGCTGGAGGTGATCGAACGCGACCGCGCGACTACGTTCGGCGGTGTGCCGACGATGTACTCGGCGCTGCTGCACCACCCCGACCGTGAGCGCTTTGACGTCGCCAGTCTGGAGCTGTGCGTCTCCGGCGGCTCGGCGCTGCCGGTCGAGGTCCTGCACGGGTTCGACGACGCCTTCGGCTGCAAGGTGCTGGAGGGTTACGGCCTGTCGGAGACTACGGGGATGGGGTCGTTCAACACCAAGGAGCGCGAGCGCAAGCCGGGCTCGATCGGCGTCCCGGTCGGCGGCACCGAGTTCAAGCTCGTGGACAGCAGCGACAAGGAGGTGCCCGTCGGTGAGCCTGGGGAGGTGGTGGTCAAGGGCCCGTTCGTGATGAAGGGCTACTGGAACCGCGACGAGGCCACCGAAGAGGTCATGCGCGGCGGCTGGTTCCACACCGGCGACATCGCCACCGTCGACGACGAGGGCTACTTCTTCATCGTCGACCGCAAGAAGGACCTGATCATCCGCGGCGGGTACAACGTCTACCCGCGGGAGATCGAGGAGGTGCTCTACGGGCATCCTGCCGTCCGTGAGGCGGCGGTGGTCGGGGTCCCGCACGAGTCGCTGGGTGAGGAGGTGGGCGCGGCCGTCGCGATCAAGGACGGCGAGAGCGCCACTCCCGATGAGCTCCGCAACTACATGAAGGAGAAGGTGGCGGCCTACAAGTACCCGCGGGAGATCTGGCTCGTCGACGAGCTGCCCAAGGGGCCGACGGGCAAGATCCTCAAGCGCGAGATCGAGGTGCCGTCGGGCAAGGCGGAGAAGGTCTGAGTGAGTGGGTTAGGCGCGGCGGGAGGAAGGTCTGAGCGAGTCGGTTAGGCGCGGCGGGAGTTCAGTCCCGCCGCCCGCCTGCCCCGAGATGATTCGCGAGCTGCGCGTCGTCGCCCGTCTGCCCCTGCGATGATCCCGCAGGTGGAGCGGGAATTCGACGTGGTGGTGGTGGGCGCCGGACCGGCCGGGGAGGTCGCCGCCGGCCGGTTGGCCGAACGCGGCCGCCGCGTCGCGCTGGTCGAGCGCGAGCTCGTCGGCGGCGAATGCTCGTTCTACGCCTGCATGCCCTCCAAGGCGCTGCTGCGACCGGGTGAACTGCTGGCGGAGGCCCGTCGGGTTCCCGGAGTGGCCGAGGCGGTCGCCGGTGAGCTTGATTCAGCGGCCGTGCTGGCGCGACGTGATGAGGTGATACACGGGCTTGACGACTCTGAGCAGCTGCCGTGGGTGCAGGAAAAGGGGATCGAGCTGGTGCGCGGGCGCGCGCGGCTGGAGGGCGAGCGCCGCGTGCGCGTCGACGACGACGTGCTCCTCGCCCGCCAGGCGGTGGTGGTGGCGGTCGGCAGCGGCGCGCTGATGCCACCGATTCCGGGTCTGGCTGAGTCGGCGGCGTGGTCCAACCGGGAAATCACGACCGCCGGTTCGGTGCCCGAGAGCCTGGTGGTGCTCGGTGGCGGTGTGGTCGGCGTCGAGATGGCGCAGGCCTGGTCCACACTGGGGTCGCGGGTGACGGTGGTGGAGGCGCTGGAGCGTCTGGTGGCGCGCGAGGAGCCGATCGCCGGCGACGAGCTGCGCAGCGCGCTACGGGAGGCCGGGGTTGAGGTCTTGACCGGGATGCGCGCCACCGAGGTCTCGCGCCGACAGAATCAAGTGACCGTGCGCCTTGAGAATGGTGACGCTGTCATCGGCGAGCGGTTGCTGGTGGCAATCGGACGAAAGCCCCACACCGCCGAGCTCGGGCTGGAGACGATCGGGTTGGAAGAGGATGGCTACATCAAGGTCGATGACGGTATGGGGGTGCCCGGACATGATTGGCTGTATGCGATCGGCGACGTCAACGGCCGCTCGCTGCTGACTCACGCCGGCAAGTACCAGGGCCGGATCGCCGCTGACAACATCCTCGGGACCGAAGCGCTGGCGCGCGGAGACGGACCGCAGTCTCCACGCGTGATCTTCACCGATCCACAGATCGCCGCTGTCGGCGTGACCCTCGCGGACGCGCGCGAGCAGGGACTCCCGGTCGAGGCGATTGATATCCCCACCTCGGGAAGCGCCGGCGCCAGCTTCTACGGGCGCGGCACTCCCGGGACGACCCGGTTCGTGGTCGACGTTCGCCGGGAGGTGCTCATCGGGGCGACGTTCGTCGGCTTCGAGATCGCTGACTTCCTCCATGCGGCCACGATCGCCGTAGTCGGCGAGGTTCCGCTGCGGTCGCTCGCGCACGCGGTGGCGTCCTTCCCCACCCGCAGCGAGCTGTGGCTGAACCTGATCGAGGCCTACGAGGAGCGCTGCGGGTACTCACTTCACGCGCGCGGCACCTGATGCGACGCTCGCGCTCCCCGCAGCGGGACGGGTGGTGCGGCTTCCGCCAGCAAGATCCATCCTGATCAGTCCGGCAGCAGCGGGACGGTGAGGCCGGGGTTGCGGCCGAGCAGCACCCCGCGGGTGATCGCCTCCGAGCCGAAACGATCTCGCACCCGATCAATGGTCCGGTCAAGCTCGCGCGCCTTATCGCCACATCGGTCCAGCGCCAGCGCCAGCTGCCGGTTTCGCTCATCGACGAGCTTGGTTAGCGCGATCCCGATCAGGGTGACGCCGCGCCGCCTGATCTCCGGCAGCGACTCGGTGAGCAGGTCGACAGCTGTCTCCAGGATCACGTGCGTGAGCACGGTGGGCTTGTTCAAGGTGTGTTGACGCGTGGCTCGGGTGAAGTCGGCGAAGCGAAGTCGAAGCACCACCGTGCTGCACGCCCTGCCGGCCGCGCGCAGCCGGCGCGTGACCCGATCGACCAGCGCGGTGAGGACAACAGCCAGCTCCTCCGCCGGCCGATGACGACGACCGAGCGCCCGCTGCGCTCCGATACTGCGGCGGCGGCGACGAGGCTGCACCGGACGCGGGTCTTGGTTGCGGGCCAGGGCGTACAGGTGGCGGCCGGAGCCCTTGCCGAGCATCGTGACCATCGTGGCCTCATCGAGCTCGGCCACCTGCCCGACGGTGGTGAGGCCGCGCCGCTGAAGCTTCTCGGCGGTCACGGCGCCGACGCCCCACAGACGCTCGACCGGTAAGGGGTGTAGGAATGCCAGCTCCTCGTGGGGCGCAACCACCAGCAGCCCGTCGGGCTTGGCCACTGCGCTGGCGACCTTGGCCAGGAACTTCGTCCGCGCGATCCCGACGGTGATGGGCAGGCCGACCTGCTCGCGCACCTGTGCTCGCAGCCGCTGCGCGATCTCGCTCGGCGTTCCTGAGATCCGCTCCAGGCCGCGGACATCGAGGAAGGCCTCGTCGATCGACAACCCCTCGACGATCGGTGCCACCTGCTCGAACACCGCGAACACGGCTCGGCTGGCCTCGCTGTAAGCCGAGATCCGAGGCGACACCACCGCCGCGTACGGACAAAGCCGTCGGGCCTGGGCGACGCCCATCGCCGTGCGCACGCCGCGGTGCTTGGCCTCGTAGCTCGCGGCCAGGACGACTCCGGCGCCGACGATCACCGGCCGCCGGTACAGGCGTGGGTCATCGCGCTTCTCAACCGAGGCGTAGAACGCGTCGAGGTCGGCGTGGAGGATCGTGGCCTGATGCAGGCACGAACAGATGTTCGCATTTTGGCCCAACAGGCCCATCCCAGGGCGAGGCGGCGGCCGTACAGACCACGGGGTGGGCCACCCTATCCCGCCTCACGCCGGGTGCTTCGGAACGAGTGGGGTCCTACTCCGAGCCGACGGCGGTGCAGGCCGTGGCGGACGTGCAGGACACCCCGAACAGCTCGCTGCGAGCAGTGCGATTAGGGGTGGGCTGGATCGTCCAGGAGGTGCCATCCCAACGCTCCGCGAGCGTTCCGGTGAATAATGTGGTCAAGTTGAAGTAGTTCCCGGCCGCGGTGCAGGCGGTATCGGACGTGCACGACACCCCCGACAGGACGCTTTGCATCTGCGCCGCTTGCGTTGGGTGTCGTCTCGATCGTCCAGCTGGTGCCGTCCCAGTGCTCCGCCAGCGTTTCGACCGTGAGCATCTCGACGGCCGCGTTGCCGACGGCGGTGCAGGCGGTGGCCGACGTGCACGACACGCCCGACAGGAAGCTGCCGTGCACATTTGCCGGGTTCGGCGTGTTCTGGATCGTCCAGCTGGTGCCGTCCCACCGCTCGGCCAGTGTCACGCTGGTCTCAGCGCTGCTGTCGTCGTAGCTCCCGACGGCCGTGCACGACGTCGCCGAGGTGCACGACACCCCCGACAGCGCCATGCGGACCCGCCGGTCGGTTGGGGGTGGGCTGGATCGTCCAGCTGTGCCGTTCCATGCCTCTGCCAGCGTCGAAGTGGCCGCCAGCGCCGTCTTGTAATACCCGACGGCAGTGCATGCTGTCGCGAAGTGCACGATACCCCGTTGAGACGCTCATCGTTAGCCGCTCGGGTTGGGCACGGTCTGGGTCGTCCAGCTCGTGCCGTCCCAACGCTCCGCCGTGGCCCGTCCCGACGGCGGTGCACGCCGTGGCGGACGTGCAAGAGACGCCCAAAGCTGGGGCAGGGATGGACTGGATCGCCCACGTGGTGCCGTCCCAACGCTCCGCGAGCGTCCCGACGGCGATGCACGCTGTGTTGGACGTGCACGACACTCCGGACAGTTTGCCGCCCTGCGGCGGACTCGGCGTTCGCTGGATCGTCCAGGTCGTGCCGTTCCAGGCCTGCGCCAACGGCACTCTGGTCAACGGTGGTGAACGTCGCGTAGTCAGGAGGCGATCGGCTGTCGTTGAGCCGAACGTGCCGTTAGGACCAGTGCAGGCGTAGTCGGCACCGTCGTCCACCGAGCCGCAGAACACCCAGCGGTAGGACGTATCCGGATCCAGCCCCTTGATCCTGATCGACAGGTTGACGTCGCTGGTCGGCCCCGTGACCGGACCTTCTACCGGCGTCTTGGTGCTCGTCGAGCGCGTCGCGGCGGCGCGCCAGTATTCCCAGTACCAAGTACATGTCTCACCCGCATCGCAGCGGCGGTCGCATGAAGCCTCGCGGAGTAGTCCGTGACCTTACTCGCCCCCGTCGTCCTGGCCGCGCACGCACTCAACGCCAGCATTCCGGCGAGGGCAAACATCACTACGCCGAGTCGGCGCTTCATGAGCTTGGATCGCACATTCCCCTCCGGGGTCAACATAACCGGCTCCGCCTAAACACGCAAGAGCGAAACGGCTGCCGAAGCGCCGCCTCGAACGTATTGGTCCCGCGCGGCTACAACGAACGCAGCGCCGGCAGCAGCTCTCGCTGAGCCCAGTCGATGAACTGCTCCTGATCTGTCGCGCCGATCTGGACCAGCGCGACTTCGGTGAAGCCGGCTTCGATTGTGCTCCCCCGCTTCGGCGAGCCCGTCGCGCCCTTGCCTTTGAGGGTCGGCGCGAGTAGCGTTGGCCACCTGAGAGGAGCCGTGCGATTTAGGCTAGGGAGATGCCGCTTCGGCGTGGTGGTGTTGGTGCTGGGGACGATGCTGGGGTTGAGCGCGTGCGCCGGCAAGACGACCGGAGCCTCCAGGGTCACTGAGGTCTCGGCCAGCTTCACGCCACCGCCAGTTGCTCGACCGGCGAGAGGTGCACCTGGTATTGGGAATACTGGTACGCCAACGAGTCTCAGCCGCGGTCCAGTGTCAAGACTCCGGTGCAGGGTCCGGTCACAGGGCCGGTCAGCGACGTGGAGCTCTCGACCAAGATCACCGCCCTCCGGCCCAACAGCACTTATCGTTGGGTGTTTTGCGGCTCGGCCGACGGCGGCGCCGACTACGCGTGCGTCGGCCCGAACGGCACGCCCAGCTCGACCACGGCCGATCCGCCGGCTGATTACGCGACGTTCACCACCCTTCCCCAGCGGACGTTGGTGGAGGCGTGGGCGGGCGTGCGCTGGACGGTCCAGCCCACCCCGAACCCCAGCGGCGGAACCTACAGCTCCCTATCGGGGGTGTCGTGCACGTCGCCCACCGCCTGCACCGCCGTCGGGAATTACCTCAATAGCGCCGGCAGCTCCTTACTTTGGCCGAACGGTGGGATGGCACGAGCTGGACGATCCAGCCAACGCCGAACCCCACCGGCGGAACCGACAGCACCCTATCGGGGGTGTCGTGCACATCGGCCACCGCCTGCACCGCCGTCGGCAACGGCTTAGCCGATGGGAGGGCGCTGGCGGAGGTCTGGGACGGCACGAGCTGGACGATCCAGCCGACCGCCGCTCCCTCAGGCGCCGTGCGTGGCATCTCCCTGGCGGGTGTGTCGTGCACATCGGCCACGGCCTGCACTGCCGTTGGTAATGGCCACATCGAAATGTTGTCCGGGCAGGCGGTGGCGGAGCGGTGGGACGGAACCAGCTGGACGATTCAGCCCACCCCTAACGTCTCGGGCGCAACCAACGACTCCCTGTCGGGGGTCTCATGCCCGTCAGCCACCGCCTGCACCGCCGTCGGGTCCTACTTCAACCTCTCCGGGCCGACCGGGGGAACGTTGGCCGAGAGCTGGGACGGCACGAGTTGGATGCTCCAGCCCACGCCGAGCCCCAGCGACAGCGCCCTGGCGGGAGTGTCCTGCACCTCGGCCACCGCCTGCACCGCCGTCGGGATCTATGTCAACAGCGCCGGTCAACAGGTCACGCTCGCGGAGCGCTGGGACGGAGTAGCTGGACGACCCAGCCCACCCCCAGCCCCAGCGGCGGGACCTCGGTTCGCTTGTCTGGGGTCTCCTGCACGTCGGACACCGCGTGCACCGCCGTCGGGAGCTACGTCAACAGCGCCGGGAACCAGGTCACGCTGGCCGAGCGCTGGAACGGCACAAGCTGGACGATCCAGCCAACCCGCAACCCGCCGGGCGGACCCCAACGGTCCTTGAACGGCGTGTCCTGCACCTCGGCGACGGCCTGCACCGCCGCCGGCATTCGCTGATCACAAATCGTCAACGCCAGGCAACGGTCAAGACACGCTTGGCCGCCCCGCGATCGGTCTACAGGGAACGCAGCGCCGGCAGCAGCTCTCGCTGCGCCCAGTCGATGAACTGCTGCTGGTGCCCGGCGCCGATCTGCACCAGCGCGACTTCGGTGAAGCCCGCCTCGAGGAACGGCTTGATCTTCTCCACGTGCTCGTCGACGTCGGGCCCGCAGGGCAGCGCCTCGGCCACCTGCTCGGGATCGACGAACTGCGTCGCCGCCTCAAAGCTCTCCGGGTTGGGCAGGTCGGCATTGACCTTCCAGCCGAGCCCGAACCAGCGAAACTGCTCGTGGGCGCGCTTGATCGCCGCGTCGCGGTTGGTGTCATAGCACACAGCGATCTGTCCCACCCGCGGCTTACCGGTGCCTCCGGCCTGATCGAACATCTTGCCCAGCTCGGGCTTGGGCTCCACCGCAACCAGAACGTCGGCCTTCTCGCCGGCGAGGCGGCAGGAGGCCGGGCCTGAGGCGGCCACGCCAATCGGCACGCGCCGATCCGGCAGGTCCCACAGCTTCGCCTGCTCGACATCGAAGTGCCGACCCCGGTAGTTGAGGCTTTGCTCGCCGTCGAACAGGGCGGAGATGATGTCGATCGCCTCGCTCAGCATCTCGTGCCGGACGCCAACCGCCGGCCACCGCCGACCGACGACGTGCTCGTTGAGGTTCTCCCCGGCGCCGAGGCCGAGGCGGAACCGGTTGCCGGAGAGGATCTGCACGGTGGCGGCCTTCTGGGCCACCACCGCGGGGTGATAGCGCAGGGTCGGACAGGTGACGTACGACATCAACGGGATGCGCTCGGTCGCCTGTGCCGCCGCGCCGAGAATCGACCAGGCATAGCCCGAGTGCCCCTGCTCGGACAGCCAGGGCTGGTAGTGGTCGCTGATCACGGAGAAGTCGAAGCCCGCCTCCTCGGCCAGGTGCAGGTCCCGGACCAGCTGGTCCGGACGCGCCTGCTCGCACATCATCGTGTATCCGAAGTCGGTCACGCACCACCGGTACCCGGCCGGCGTCGCTCCTAACCGTGCGATCGTCGCGATGGCCGCAGGCGGCCCCCGCAAGCCAGCGCGTGTCGTGTCTTACGCCTCATATGCGGAACTAGAACACGCCACGGCCACTGCAGCCCTTGGTGAAGCTGCTCGAAGGCAGCTCACCGGTAGGCGCAGCATGCTTCGTCCACCTCAGCTGCTGGAGCCACTCCCGCTGCCGGGGCCCGTCCCGCCGGCGCCTCCGCTGCTGCTGGCGCCGCTGGCTCCACCGCCGGGGCTACCGCTGCCGGCGCCGCCGCTGCTGCCGGCGCCTCCGCTTGCGGAGCCGCTGCTACTTCCCGAGCCGGACGAGCTGCCGCGGGCCGAACTCCGTCGTGCTCCGGTGCTGCGCGCCGACGAAGCCCCACTGCGCGCCGACGAGGCTCCGCTGCGCCCCGCCGCCGAGCTACGAGCTGACGAGCTGCGGCCCGACGTGCCGGAGCTGCGCGACGACGAGCCCGCGCTGCGTGATGAGGAGCCCGAGCTGCGCGAAGCCGCGCTGCGCGACGACGAGCCCGCGCTGCGTGATGAGGAGCCCGAGCTGCGCGAAGCCGCGCTGCGCGACGACGAGCCGGAGCCGCGTGAGGACGAGCTCGCGCCGCGTGACGAGGAGCCGCGGGACGACGAACCGGAGCCGCGGGACGAGGAGCCGCGGGATGACGAGCCGGAGCCGCGCGATGAAGCGCTTGATCTCCGCGCACTCGAGGCCCTTGTCGTCGTCCTGCGTGAGCGCGTCGTGCGCCTGGCGGTGGTCCGCTGGTTCCGGGGAACCTCGGCCCGGACGACATCCTTGACCAGCCGCTTGAGCTCTGCGTCCAGGAACTTAACCATCCGCTCCTCCTCGCGGCGGATGCTCTTGGCCAGCTGCGCCGTGTCCTTGTCTCCGACTTCAGTGGCGAAGGTCTCCAGGCGGTTGTAGATCGCGATCTCCACATGCTCCTCGCGCAGCTCCTCCTGGGCGTTGCGCAGATGGGTTTCCGACTGCTCGGTAATCGCCGCACGTGCGGTTCCCACCTGGCCCTTGACCGCCGCGACTGCCTTCCCCGCCACCTCACCCACGGCGGCGGGCACTCCGGGCAGGTTCGGCCCGGGCGCAGCCGGGCTGGCACCCATCGCCTTGATTCGCGCGGCGACCCGGCGCTTGTGGTCACGCGTCTCGCTCAGGTGCGCGCGCAGACGCTTCTTGTAGGACTGCTTCTGCGTAAGCGCGATGTGCGCGGTCAGGTCGGCTTCCAGCTCGGCTTCCTTGGCGTGGGCTTCGCTCAGCCACTGCACGAGCTTGGTGTCACGTTCGTTGAGTGTGCGTTCATCGGCCATTGGCATGCTCCTTTTTTGTCTGGTCGGCCGCCGGTCGGTTGCCGCTCTTGATCTTGAGTTCGCGCTCGACCGCGGCGAGGACGGTCGCGCGCTTGCGGTTGAGCCCTTCGTAGAGCTGGATGGTGGCCAGCTCGGCTGCCGACGCAGTTTTGGCGCGAGCGATGACGTCCGGCGCCTTCAGCTTCGCGTAGCCCTCCCAAGGCTCGTCGACGGTGATCTGCGCACCGGCTCCATCTTCTGCTCCGGGTTCGGAGAATGACTCCACGACGGCGCGCTCCTCCGAGACGTGCCTCGGCGCGGGTGCGGGCGAGGGCTCGTTCTTCAACGTCGCCGGTGCGGGGGGCGGAGGGGAGGGAGCAGGAGCGAGCGGCACCGGCGCCGGTCCCGGGGCAGATCCGTTGTCGGTGCGCGGGTCCGAGGACGCGCCGAACTGCGGCGAGCGACGAGGATCTGGGCGCGGGGGCGATTGTGCCGGCGTCGTTGTCGTCTGCGACGATGGTTCCGGCGCCGCGCTCGGGGTCGCGCGGGGTGGCGGCCAGGACGCAGGAGGCGTCGGTGACGTGGACCCCGGGATGAGTGTCTTGACCGCGAACGACGCGAGCGCGAAGGCGCGCTCGGAAGCGCGAACGCCGGTGTACACGCTCAACTTGGCGGTGCGCAGACCAAGGCGCATGGGAAGGGTGATCAGCTCGCCGATCATCGAGATGCCTATTACCCTAACGCTTTGGGTGTCAACCGCGTCGGCGCTCACTCTGCTCACGCGCTCCCCGTGCGCACATCGACGCAATTGGTGACGCGCTTCCCCCGCTCGTTACACGCGCCGGTCCACCGTTCGGTCTCCCACACATCCGTCCGCCGAGACGGTGACGAGGGTCAACGACAAGAGCTGAGCAGCGGCAGGTTGGGTCCGCTCGCTGCCGCGGCCTAGACTCGCTGAGCCACGTGCTGATCCTTCCACCAGGTCATGCTCAGCAGGCAGTCATCCGCCGCCGTTTCTCCCGGCGGGAGCGGTGGATGATCGGCGGCGTGCTGGCGACGGTGGCGTCGTTGGCGGTGGTGCTCGTGGTTGCGCTCGCCAGCAGCAGCCACCGCAGCGGCAACGGCTGCGTGGAGGTGAACCTCCCCTACTCGACCGGTGGAGCTGAGCTCTACCAGTGCGGCACCCGAGCGCTGGCCATGTGCGGGTCGGTCGGCCATCCTGGCGCGTTCACCGGCGCTGCGGCCGAGGCGGTGGCCAGACAATGCCGTAAGGCCGGTGTGCGCGTGGGAACGCGCGGATAGGCTGCGGCACTGCGATGACTGACCCCGCCGCGTTCAGAGCCCAGTTTCCGGTGTTGGAGCGGCTGTCGTATCTGAATGCCGGAACCGAGGGACCGCTTCCGCGGCAGGCGGCGGAGGCGGTGCGGGCGCGGATCGAGCTCGAGGTCGGCTCTGGCCGCGCCGGGCGCGCGTATCACGATGGAGTGCTGGAGCTTGCCACCGAACTGCGGTCCGGCTATGCCCGAGTACTCGGCTGCACGTCTGAGGAGATCGCGCTGACTGGCTCGACGACCGACGGAGTCAACACGGTGATAGCGGGCTTGGATCTCCGGGCGGCCGATGAGATCCTCACCACTGACGAGGAGCATCCGGGCCTGCTCGCTCCACTCGGGCGGGCGATCCAACGTCACGGCGTGACGGTCAAGACTGCGCGGTTCGCCGAGCTCGCGGGCGAGGTGACGGCGAGGACCAGGCTGATCGCGTGCTCGCACGTCTCCTGGGTGAGCGGTCGCGTCATGGACGTTCCTGAGCTGCGGAGCACAGGCGTGCCGGTGTTGCTCGACGCGGCTCAGTCGATCGGCGCAGTGCCGGTGGATGTGCGTGCGCTCGGCTGTGACTTCTACGCCGGTTCGGGACAGAAGTGGCTGTGCGGGCCGGAGGGCAGCGGCTGCCTGTATGTCGCCGCTGAGCGCATCGATGAGCTGCTGGTGCCATGGCCCGGCTACGGATCGTTGGAGGATCCAGAACTCGCGCTCGAGCTCGTGCCGGCGCAGAGCGCCAAGCGCTTTGACCACGGGTTTCCCGCCGGCCTGCGCAGCGCCTGGGCCCTGGCCTCCCTGGAGGTGCTGGAGCGGCCCGGCTGGCCGTGGGTGCATGAGCGTGCCGCCGCGCTTGCCGCGGGACTCGCCGAGGGCCTATCCGAGCGAGGACTGCGCGTGGCCCCGCGCGGACGCTCGACGCTCGTCTCCTGGCACGTGGACGATCCCCAGCAGGAGGTGGATCGGCTGGCCGGGGAGCGCTTGCTCGTGCGCAGCATCCCCGGCCAGGGACTGGTCCGCGCGTCTGTCGGCGCGTGGTCATCGGAGCAGGAGCTGGAGGACCTGGTGCGGGTGGCGGCGGACGCGTAAATCTGTACCCTGAGGCCTCCTGTCGTTGGCGACGAGGAGGAGAGCGATGCGAGTCACGACCAATTCGGATTATCGGCGGTGGCCGTGGTTGGTGGCCCTGGCGGCGATCGTGTTGGTGGTGCCGCTGGCAGCGCGCGCCTCCGATGCCACATCGCTGGCCCGGACATCAAGAGGGGCCGGCGCCGCTGACGTGGCGGCGAGCAGCGCGGCGGTCCTGGCGGCCAGCTGCCAGCCGTACGGAACTACGCCTTGCCTGCTCCCGTTCCCGGACAACCGCCTGACCCGTCGCGATCGCTCGACTCCCACCGGTCGCCGGGTGGATCTGCCGGCGGCGGCGATGCCCGTCAACTCAGCCGGCAGCGCGATCAGCACCGCCGAGTACGACCGCAATGACGGATTCAGTCCCGGCAGCGCGCTGATCCTCCACGTCCCCGGACTCGACAACGCGCAGGCATTCAGCCGCACGAATCCGGTGGGGCTGCTGGATATGGCCGAGAGCTTTGACCGCCGCGCGCCGATCGTGGTCATCGACGAAGCCACCGGGCGGCGCCAGCTCATCTGGTCAGAGCTCGATGCCAACGCCGGCACGCCGGCCGCCACCAACCTGCTCATCCATCCCGGCCGCAACTTCCTCGAGGGCCACACCTATGCCGTGGCCCTGCGCTATCTGCGTGACGCCTCCGGCAACCTCATCCCGGCACCCCACTGGTTCTCCGCGCTGCGTGACCGCGCAGGATTGCCGATCGGCGAACGCGCACAGCGCCGCCGCTACGACCGTATCTTCGCCAGCCTCCGAGAAGCCGGGATCGGCCGCCGCAGCCTGTACGAGGCCTGGGACTTCACCGTTGCCTCCGAGCGCAGCCTGAGCTCGCGCCTGCTCTCGATTCGCAATGACGCCTTCGCCCAGCTCGGCGACCGCCACCTCGGCGACGGGCTCGTCAGGGGCAGCGCCCCGAGCTACCAGATCACGAGCAGCGACACGCTCGCTTCGGGGCTGCGGCGCGTGCAGGGCACGTTCCAGGTCCCCTGCTACCTGGTGACTTGCGGCCCGACGGCGACGACCGGCTTTCACTACAGCAGCGACTCCCTCGATGCGCTGCCCACCCAGACCCCCGGCAACACCGCCACCGCGCCGTTCGAGTGCATCGTCCCCAACTCAGCAACTCCCGCGAGTCCGGCGCGGATCTCGCTCTACGGCCACGGCTTGCTCGGCTCCCACACAGAGGTCGAGGCCGGCAACGTGCAGGCGATGGCCACCGAGCACAACATCGTCTTCTGCGCCACCGACTGGTGGGGCCTCGCGCAGGGTGATACCGGCCTGGCGGTGAGCGCGATCAGTGACCTCAACCGCTTCCCGGTACTCGTCGACCGCCTCCAGCAAGGTGTGCTGAACACGCTGTACCTGGGACGGCTGCTGCGCAACCCTGCCGGCTTTGCCGCCAACGCCGATTTCCAGGCCGGCGGCCGGCCGCTGATCGACACCTCCAACCTCTACTACGACGGAAACAGCCAGGGCGGCATCGAAGGCGGCCTGACCACCGCTGTGGCTCCGGACTTCCGCCGGGCGGTGCTAGGCGTCAGCGGGATGAACTACGGCAACGTGCTCGTCCAGCGCAGCACCGACTTCGCGCCCTTCGCCGCGCTGCTTCGCCCCAGCTACAGCGATCCCTCGCTGTACACGGTGATCCTCGATCTGATCCAGCAGCTGTGGGATCGGGGCGACCCCGATGGCTACGCCCAGCACATGACCTCCGATCCGCTGCCGGACACCCCGTCGCACACGGTGCTGATGCAGATCGCCTACGGCGACCACCAGGTCAGCATGTACGCCGCCGCCGTTGAGGCGCGCACGATCGGGGCCTTCGTGCACGAGCCGGCACTTGATCTCAGTACCAATCGCGTCCGCGACCGCAACCTGTTCTACGGCATTCCGGCGCTTCCGAAGCGGCCGTTTGGAGGGTCGGCGATCGTTATCTGGGACAGCGGACCGGGCCGCGTGCAGCCGCCACCGGTTGAGAACCTGGCACCGCTCGACTCGTCCACGAACATCGACCCGCACGAGGATGTGCGCAACACGCCGGCGGCGCGCCAGCAGAAGTCCGACTTCCTGATGCCGAATGGGCAGGTAGTCGACGTGTGCGCCGGCGCACCGTGCCGGACTTCGGTGTTCACGCCCTAGCGGGCCCGTCAACCAACTGAACGCTGCGGGTGGGTGTAGACGTTCACCCGCTCCCCCCGCGCGAACCCGCACAGCGTCAGCCCTCGATCCTCGGCCACGGCGATGGCCAACGAGCTCGGTGCGCCGACGCCGACCAGCACCGGCGCGCCGGCCACCGCAGCCTTCTGCACGAGCTCGAATGACAGCCGCCCGCTCACGCACAGCACCCGCTCGCCCAGGGGAAACGTCCCATCGAGCAGTGCTCGGCCGATCACTTTGTCCATTGCGTTGTGGCGCCCCACGTCCTCTCGCTCGAGGAGGAGCTCGCCGGAGGTGTTGAACAGCCCCGTCGCGTGCAGCCCGCCGGTCCGGGCAAAGCCCGGCTGGTCAAGGCGCTCGGGCAGCTCGCTTAGCAGCGCTCGGGGAAGTACGGGGCCGGCCGGAAGCGGACGGCTGTTGATCGCCACCTCCTCGAGTGCGCCCTTGCCACACACCCCGCACGAGGACGCGGTGTAGAACCGTCGCCGGACGGGGTCGGCGAGCAGTGGCCCGGCAACCTCGATCGTGTTGACGGCAAAGTCGGCCGTCGGTCCGGCGTGGCGGGGTTCGTCGATCAGCCCCTCTGTGAGCAGAAAGCCAAGCGCCAGCTCCTCGTCGTGGCCGGGGGTGCGCATGGTGACGGCCAACGGCTCGCCGTCGACTCGGATCTCCAGCGGCTCCTCGACCGCGACGACGTCCTCGCGGCCGTCACGGATGACGTGGGTGAACGACGCCTCAGCCTCCCGCGGCAGCGACGGCCGCCTCGAGCGGTGCCTTCGGAGAGCGCACCGGCGGTCCGTGGCCGACGGCGAGCAGCGATGGTTCGAGCGCCCGGATCGCCCGCGCCGAGTCAAGGTCCTTGGCTTTGTCCCAGGTGCCCATCGTGGCCAGTGGGAAGCGCCAATAGAAGTGGTTGGACACGGATAGCGAGCCGATGTTGGTGAGGGTGTCGCCGACGATCACCGAACGGTCCCGCATGTCCAGGAACGAGACGTGACCAGGGGTGTGGCCGGGGGTCGGCACGACCTCCAGGCTGCCGACCCGCTCACCGGCACCCAGCCGCACGTCGGGCACGGTCCCAAGCTTCGGCCACGAACCCGGCGGCTTGCCGTCGATCACCTTCTCGCCCGCGTGGATCCGGGCGTCGAGCTCGGGCATCAGCACCTGCACCGAGCCCCCGAGCTTCTCCTTCAGCGCGTCCAGCGAGCCGACGTGGTCCCCGTGGCCATGGGTGAGGGCGATGCGGCGGATCTCACCCCCAGCCTGCCGGGCGGCCGCCAGCAGCTCGTCGCCGGCCCGCATCGTCGTGTCGACTAGGGTCAGGCCGTCGTCCTCGCGCACGAGGTAGGCGTTGATCCAGCCCCACTTGTTCAGCTGGATGAGGTTGTCCGTCACCGGGGTGCTTTTCATGCGCCATTGTTACGCCTCGCCGAGAGAACCGAAAACAGACCTCGATCCCCGCCTACGCCGTCGCCGCCAAAGCCCGGGCGGGCCCCGCCGCGCGCGATTGGCATCAGGCCAAGAATGCTAGCTTCTATAAGAACGCCGCCGTCCTCTGGAGACGCCGACGCGCTCCCGCCGAGCTCTCTCTCATCCAAGGAGTCACACGATCATGGCCGCCACCGAAGCACTCGTCTTCGACGCGATCCGTACCCCCCGAGGCAAGGGCAAAGTCAACGGGTCGCTGCATACCGTCAAGCCGGTCGATCTCGTTGTCGGCCTGATGCACGAGGCGCTCGTGCGCAACGAGCATCTGGATCCGCGGGGCGTCGACGATGTCGTCCTCGGATGCGTCTCGCCGATCGGCGATCAAGGCTCTGACATCGCCAAGACCGCCGCGATCAAGGCGGGCCTACCTGACACGGTCGCCGGCGTGCAGCTGAATCGCTTCTGCGCCTCGGGCCTGGAAGCCGTCAACATCGCCGCGCAGAAGGTCGCCTCCGGCTGGGAGGACCTGGTGCTGGCCGGCGGCGTGGAGTCGATGTCGCGGGTGCCGATGGGCTCCGACGGCGGCCCATGGGCGATGGATCCCGAGACCAACTACGACACCTCGTTCGTGCCCCAAGGGATCAGCGCTGACCTGATTGCGACGGTGGAGGAGTTCAGCCGCGCCGACGTTGACGCCTATGCCGCCCAGTCGCAGGATCGCGCCGCGACGGCGCGAGACGAGGGCCGGTTCAACGGGTCGGTGATCCCGGTCCGGGACATCAACGACAACGTCATGCTCGATCGCGATGAGTTCATTCGTCCCGGGACCACCGTGGAGACCTTGGGCGGACTCAAGCCCTCCTTTCAGGCGATCGGCGAGATGGCCGGCTTCGACGCGGTCGCGCTGCAGAAGTACCACTGGATCGAGAAGATCGAGCATGTTCATACGCCGGGTAACTCCTCGGGGATCGTCGACGGCGCCTCGCTGATGGTGATCGGTAACCAGGAGGCTGCTCGCCAGCAGGGCCTGCAGCCCAAGGCCAGGATCCTGGCCACGGCGGTCTCCGGTGCGGACCCGACGATCATGCTCACCGGTCCCGCTCCGGCCAGCCGCAAGGCCCTGGCCAAGGCGGGGCTGAGCGTGGACGACCTCGACCTGGTCGAGATCAATGAGGCCTTCGCCGCTGTTGTGCTGCGGTTCGTCAAGGACATGGGCCTGGACATGAGCAAGGTCAACGTCAACGGCGGCGCGATCGCCATGGGCCATCCGCTCGGCGCCACCGGGGCGATGATCCTGGGCATGCTGATCGACGAGTTGCATCGGACTGGAGGCAAGTACGGCCTGGCCACCCTGTGCGTCGGTGGCGGCATGGGCATCGCCACCGTCGTGGAGGCCATCTAGATGCCGGAGAGCAACACCATCCGCTGGGAGCAGGACGAGGATGGAATCGTCCTCCTCACCCTCGACGACCCCGCACAGTCAGCCAACACGATGAACGCCGCCTACCGGGAGTCGATGGCGGCGAGCGTTGATCGTCTGGAGGCCGAGCGGGAGCAGATTGCCGGCGTGGTCATCACCTCGGCCAAGAAGACCTTCTTCGCCGGCGGCGACCTCAACGACCTGATCAAGGCGACCAAAGATGACGCGCCCCGCGTGGCCGGGGAGGTCCGCGAGCTCAAGCGCCAGCTGCGCCGGCTGGAGACACTCGGTAAGCCCGTCACGGCGGCGATCAATGGTGCCGCGCTCGGCGGTGGGCTGGAGATCTGCCTGGCCTGCCACTACCGCATCATCCTCGATGATCCCCAGGCCGTCGTAGGGTTCCCCGAGGTCCAGCTGGGCCTGCTCCCCGGCGCGGGCGGCGTGGTCCGCACGGTGCGGATGCTCGGGATTGCCGACGCGCTGCTGCAGCTGCTGCTGCAGGGCCAGCGCCATCGCCCGGCCAAGGCCAAGGAGCTCGGCATCGTCGACGAGATCGTGTCCACTCGGGAGGAGCTGGTTCCGGCGGCCAAGGCGTGGATCAAGTCCAGGGTCGGCGACGAGCCAGTCGTGCAGCCGTGGGACGCAGAGGGCTACAAGATTCCCGGCGGCACGCCCAGCAACCCGAAGCTGGCTCAGAACCTGCCCGCCTTCCCGGCCAACCTGCGCAAGCAGCTCAAGGGGGCCAACTACCCCGCCCCCCACCACATCATGGCCGCCGCGGTCGAGGGCGCGCAGGTCGACTTCGACAACGCGATCGAGATCGAGGGCCGCTACTTCGTCGACCTGGTCACCGGCCCGGTGTCCAAGAACATGATCCAGGCGTTCTTCTTCGACATGCAGCGCGTGTCGGGATCCCGCGGACGCCCGGAGGGGATCGAATCGTTCAAGCCGGCCAAGATGGTCGTGCTCGGCGCCGGCATGATGGGGGCCGCTATCGCCTATGTCTCGGCCAAGGCGGGGATCGAGGTCGTGCTCAAGGACGTCGATCTCGCCGCCGCCGAGCGCGGTAAGGGCTACTCGGTCAAGCTGCTGGAGAAGGCTGTCTCCCGCGGCCGCTCCACTCAGGAGCAGGCCGACGCGCTGCTGTCTCGGATCACCCCGACCGTCGATCCCGCCGACGCCGCCGGCGCCGAGCTGGTGATCGAGGCGGTATTCGAGGATCCGAAGGTCAAGGCGGAGGTGTTCGCCGAGATCGAGCCGCACCTGGCCGAGGGGGCGCTGCTGGGATCCAACACCTCAACGTTGCCGATCACCAGCCTGGCCGAGGGCGTATCCCGCCCGGAGGACTTCATCGGGCTGCACTTCTTCAGTCCGGTGGACAAGATGCCGCTGCTGGAGATCATCAAGGGCGAGAAAACGAGCGACGAGACGCTGTACCGCTCGCTGGACGTAGCCAAGCTGATCAAGAAGACGCCGATCGTCGTCAATGACAGCCGCGGTTTCTTCACCAGCCGGGTGATCGGAACGTTCATCAACGAGGGCATCGCGATGCTGATCGAGGGGGTGCCGGCGCCGACGATCGAGCAGGCGTCCTCACAGGCTGGTTATCCCGCGCCGGTGCTCCAGCTCTCCGACGAGCTGAACCTCAAGCTGATGCGCAAGATCCGCACCGCAGCCAAGGAGGCGGCACAGGCTGGTTCGAGCGGCTGGGACGCTCATCCCTCCGAGAAAGTCATCGACCGGATGCTCGACGAGCACGACCGTCCGGGTCGGCTCGAGGGTCGCGGCTTCTACGACTACGCCGATGGCAAGCGGAGCGGCCTGTGGAAGGGGCTGCGCGAGGCGTTTCCCCCAGTTCCGGATCCGGGGTCGATCTCGCTGCGTGACTTGGAGGAGCGGATGCTGTTTGCCGAGGCGATCGAGTCGGTCAAGTGCCTGGATGAGGGCGTGATCGAATCCGTCGCCGACGCCAATATCGGCTCGATCCTGGGGATCGGCTTTCCCGGGTGGACCGGCGGCGTGCTCCAGTACATAAACGGTTATGAGCATCCCGAGGGCGGCTCGGGTCCGACCGCGTTCGTCGCCCGTGCGCGGGAGCTGGCCGACCGCTACGGCGAGCGCTTCAGCCCGCCGCCGTCCCTGGTGGAGAAGGCCGACCGGGGCGAGCGCTACCTCGACGAGGTGCCGGTCGCGGCCTGAGCCTGCTGGCCGGTCTGATCCGGCCGAGCCTGCCGAGGCTTGCGAGCCTCGGCAGGAAATGCGCCGGCCCCGTCGTCTGCGGCTGACCGCGACCGGCGCGCGCGGACCAAGGAACCGCCAGCGCGGACCAGTCATCGGCGTGTGCTCAATCGGGATCTCGTCGCCACGGACCAGTGATGGGCAAGTGCTCAATCCGGATCTCGTCCCCCTCGCCTGGCCGAGATCGGCCCACGACACGCCAGAGGTGCCCTGAGCCGAACTCGCGCTCCTGGCGCGCGCGAGATCAGTGTTGTATCCGGTGATCAGTGTTGTACCCGGTGAGCGCAGGTCACGGCGATCTTCCGGTGAGCGCCGGTGGGCAGCACATCTCGGCCGGGGTGACCCCGAGGGCATGCATCCCAGCCCGATGTCACTCTGGTCTTCAGCGGCCGATGTCACTCCGGTCCTCGGCGCCGGACTGATATACGGACGGTGATGCCGCTCAGGGTGATGCCACGGGTGGGACTTGCGGTCACGGTGATCTACCTGGATTCGCGGGTGCCGGGGGTGGTCAGTGAGGTGCTGGACGATGGCCGCCGGGTAGCGGTCACCACCGCTGAGCAGGAGCGAATCGAGTTCGTGCTGGGCCGCGCCACGGCGAGCTTCACCACTGGCCCGGGGCGCAGCGGGGCCCGGCTGATGTTCGGGGCCGAGGCCGGCCGCTGAGCTGCTGGCGGTCGGCATGTCGACGTTCCCGCTGTCCACCGCCCTGCTGCTGGTGGCGCTCGGGTTTGCCGTGGGAGCGTTCGGCACGCTGGTCGGCGCCGGCGGTGGGTTCATCCTCACCCCGGTTCTGCTGCTGGTCTACCCGCACAGCACCCCAGCGCTGATCACCGCCATCAGCCTGGTCGTGGTGTTCTTCAATGCCAGTTCGGGAACGCTCGCCTACGCCCGCCAGCGGCGAATCGACCATCGTTCTGGGATGGTGTTCGCCGTCTGCACGCTGCCCGGGTCGGTGCTCGGAGTGATCGTCGCCAACCGGGTCTCGCGCCCGGGGTTTGACGTGATCATGGGCATCGCGCTGGTGCTCCTGGCGGGGTGGCTGCTGAGCGGAGCCGGTCATCCCGGTGAGGGGAGGGGAACCGCCGGGTCGCCGCGTGATCTGCGGGACCGCGAAGGCCACCGCTACCGCTACCGCGCGCGGGTGCGGCTAGGCGCCGGGTTGAGCGTGGTGGTCGGGTTCCTCTCCAGCTTTCTGGGAATCGGCGGCGGGGTCGTGCACGTGCCGCTGATGGTCGGGGTGCTCGGCTTTCCCACCCACGTGGCCACTGCGACCTCGCACTTCGTGCTCGCGTTCATGGCCCTGGTGGCAACGATCACGCACGCCGTCTCGGGCACGTTTCATGGCGGGGTCGGGCTTAGACGTGCGGCCGCGCTGTCAGTGGGCGTGGTGTTCGGAGCTCAGCTCGGGGCCTGGCTCTCGCAGCGCCTCAGCGGTCGCCTGATCGAGCGCCTGCTCGCCGGCGGCCTGCTCGCCCTGGGCTTCCGGCTCGTGCTCAGCGCGCTGCTCTAACGCCCAGCCGAGTCCAAGCTCGCCCAGGCTGGAGCGCAGCTGGAGGGGAGAGTGAAACGGCACCGCTCTCATCCCCAGGCCGGCGGCCGCTCGCAGGTTGGCGGCCGAGTCGTCGATCATCACCGTCGCCTCGGCTCGAAGGTGAAAGCGTGCCAGCAGGCGCTCGAAGATGTCTTGCTCCGGCTTGATCACCCCTTCCTGGTATGAGACCACAGTGCCGTGGAACCAGCTCATGAACGGGTAGCGCTGCAGCCGCCGCGGATAGGTCTCGCGCTCCATGTTGGTCAGCGCGTAGCAGGGGATTCCGGCAGCCAGCAGTTCCGCGAGGATCTCGACGGTGCCCGGGATCTCCCCGGCATCCATTTCCTCGCTGCGCCGGGCCCAGGCCAGGATCAGCTCCTGCTGGTCTGGATGGAGCGCGGCCAGTGCGGCGCATGACTGCTCCACGGGCAGCCCGCGGTCGTGGGCGGCATGCCAGTCCAGCGTGCAGACCTCGGTCAGGAAGTGCTCCATCTGCTGCTCGTCGTCAAACAGCTTGCGGTAGAGGTGACGCGGGTTCCAGTCGAGTAGGACGCCGCCGATATCGAACACGACCGCCTCTATCTCCGGGCTCTGCGGGGGCATGGCCAAAGCTCGCTCAGCCGAGTCGCCACTGGATCGGGCCCAGCCCCGGGAAATGAAGCGCCTCGGCCGCGGCTCCGGTGAGGTCCCACTCCCGCCCCGCGATGTACGGCCCCCGGTCGATCACCGGCACTCGGATCGCTCTGCCGCCGTAGAGAAAGATGACCTCGGTACCGCAGGGCAGCGTCTTGTTGGCCACGCCGAGCTCAGGGACGCGCAGCAGGCCGCCGCAGGCGATAGGAAGTCCGTAGTCGGTGAACACCGAGGCGATGCTCGTGTAGTACTGGCCCGGAGGGAGCTGGGCGATATCGAGGAGCGCGCCGGAAAGATTGAGCCGGTCCAGGTGGTATCGGGCGATGGCGCGTTGGAAGCGCGCCACCTCGGCGCGGACCTCGGCGTCGCTGGGGGCGCCGACGGCAGGAGCGCTGGTCACGCTGGCGGGCGCGGTGGGGATAGCGTTCGTGGCCGCCTTCGCCACCGCGCTGCCGGAACGCTTCGGATCCTTGGAGGAGTCTGAGCGGGACGATGTGTTCCCACCCGCCACCGGCTCGATCGCCTGCGGATGGGGCGCGACCGCCGGCCCCGGGGACGGCGCCGTCGTTGCCTGCGGAGGGGGGTCGCCAGACCGGCTGGATCCGCAACCGGCCAGCGCCAGCACCAGCGCCGTGATCACTGTCGCCGTCCGGAGCCTGATCGCCTAACTGTATTCACCGGGCGGTTCACGGCGCCGCACCCGGTTCAGGGCGAGCCCGGAGGTTGCCACGCCTCGGTGCAGGCTCAGCGCGCCGGCGCGAGGCTGAGCGGTTGCCGGACAGCAGCCTGTGGGGCGGTCTGGAACCGGTAATCCTCGAGGTCAAAGCGCGCGCTGCGCCATGCTGCCTCCAGGGTGAGTGAGGGCCGCAGGGGCACATCCCCGTGCTCATCGAAGTAGTAGCTGTTGGCGTTTTGACAATTGCCGTGGAAGAAGATCTGACGGTGACGGCGCCCGAGCATCTGGGTGAAGTACCTCTCGTGGGCCGCCGCGCTGACCTCGACTCGCGTGGCGGCGCGACGGTGCGCCGCCTCCAGGCAGCGCACAATGTGCCGGGCCTGGTTCTCGATCAGCGTGAAGTAGGAGGCGCCGTTGTAGCCGTAGGGCCCGAGGATCGTGAACATGTTCGGGAAACCGGGAACGCTGACCCCTTCGTAGGCCTGGAAGCGGTGCTCGTGCCAGAAGGTCTCCAGATCGAGCCCGCCGCTGCCGCGAACCGGGAAGGGGGGCATGTTCCCGGACTCGAAGACCTTGAACCCTGTGGCCAGGATCAGGACGTCGAGCTCGTACTCGGCACCGCTGACGGTGCGGATCCCGGCCGCGGTGATCTCCTGAATCGCTTCCGTCTGGAGATGGACGTTGTCCCGGTTGAAGGCGGCCAGGTAGTCGTTGGAGAAGCCCGGCCGTTTGCAGCCCAGGCTGTAGCTCGGGGTGAGACGGGCACGGATCGCCGGATCCCTAACCTGGCGGCGCAGCTGTGCCCGGCCCGTGCGCTCGCCGATGCGGGCGATCGGCAGCACGCTGGCGTAGTGTGCGGCCGCGGGGAAGGTCAGCTCGACGTAAGCCTGGCTGGCCAGCCGCGAGGCCCAACGAAATGGAGCCAGCCGTCGCAAGGCGACTCTGACTGTCGCCGGCAACGGCCCATCGAGCTTGGGCAGGCACCAGATCGGGGTTCGCTGAAACACCGTCAGCTCCGAGACCTCGGGCGCGATCGTCGGGATTACCTGCACCGCCGAGGCGCCCGTGCCGATGATCCCCACTCGCTTGCCCTGAAGCCTCACCGAATGATCCCAGCGGGCAGTGTGCATAGTCTTTCCGTGGAAGTGCTCCAGCCCTGGGATGGCCGGGGGCTTGGGCCGGGTGAGCACGCCGGCGGCGCTGATGACGTGGCGCGCTCGCAGCGTCCGATCGACTCCGAGCGTCAGTGTCCAGAGGTCGCGCCGGTCATCGAATTCCGCCCCCGTCACTCCGGTGCCCAGGCGGACTCGCGGACGGAGCCCATGGGCATCCACACAGTGCTCGGCGTAGGCCTTGAGCTCGTCACCGGGCGCGTATACGCGGGACCAGTCGGTGCGCGGCTGGAAGGAGAACTGATAGCTGAAGGAGGGGATGTCCACGGCGATGCCGGGATAGGTGTTCCAATGCCACGCGCCGCCGACGCCATCGCCCTCCTCGATGATGGTGAAGTCCTCGATTCCAGCTCGCTTGAGTGCGATCGCCGCGCCGATCCCCGAGAAGCCGGCGCCGATGATCGCCACCTCGACGTCGGGGATCGCGTCCGCCGCGCTCACTGAGCTGACCTATGCCAACAGGAAGGCCGACACCGGCTCGATCAGGAACCGTCGGCGTGATCGGAGCGCTCCAGCTGCCCCGCGCGCTCTCGCTGAGCTCGGGCAATGCGACCTCCGGCGGCGGATATGAGCATCCCGATGATCGCCGTGACGACAGCCAGGAACGGCGGAAAGCTTCCCAGCGAGACCTTGGCATGGGTGCCCACGAGCGCGTGGACGAGCAGCAGCGCGATGCCGTAGATCAGGCCGCCAAAGAAGCCACGATCGGCGCCGCCCCAGCCGTCGAGATGCTCGAACCCGGCGAAGAATCCGCCCACTGCGGCCAGCGCCCCCAGGATCCAATAGCCGGTGCTGGAGACCCCGACGAGGACTCCCGCCGCCGCACCGATCAGCGCCGGTATCACTCCACCGACCACTACTTGCGCCGGACGTGGACGGTCGCGGAACAGCATTGGGTCGTACCGCGGGCGACTTGCTCGCTCGTCGACGTTTCGAGCCGCGGGCATCAGCGACCACCCTTTGCCAGCCGGTGCGGGGACCGAGCCCCGGGATGCAGGTGGTTCTCGAAGATGCCGCTCATGCCGCCACCGGTACAGGCTTGCGCGTCTGCAGCGTATAGGCGTCGGCGTCAAAGCGCACCGCGCGCCGGCGGAAGCGCCAGGTCCAGTCAGGCCACAAGGTCGCGTTGCGGCCGGTGTCATCGAGGTAGAAGCTCACGCAGCCGCCTGTGTCCCAGACGGTCCCCTTCATTCGCGCATCGACCTCGCGGTTGAACTCCTCATGGGCCTCCGGGCGCACTTCGATCGTCCCGGCACCGCTGCGGTCCAGGGACAGAATCGCCTGCAGCACGTGCTCGACCTGCGACTCGATCATGTACACCATCGAGCTGTGGCCGAGCCCGGTATTCGGGCCCAGGAGCAGGAAGAGGTTCGGGAACCCCGGTACGGCAGCGCCCATGTAGGCGCGGGGGCTGCCCTGCCACATGTCGCTGATCGAATGACCATCCCGACCGTTGATTTGCTGGGCGACCGGTATGTCGGTGACGTGAAAGCCGGTGCCGAAGATGATCGCGTCGACCTCTCGCTCGATACCGCTGCCGTCCACCACCGCGTGCTCGCGGATCTCCCTGATGCCTGCGGTCACGAGCTCCACGTTCGGCTCGGTGAGCGCGGGATACCAGCGATTGGAGGGAAGGATGCGCTTGCAGCCGAGGGTGTAACTGGGGGTGACCTTGGCGTGTAGCTCTGGATCGTCGATTTGCCGGCGCATGTGCGCACGCGCGAGCTTCTCCAGCACCTCCATCAGCCGTGGATCCTTGGCGAAGCCGAGCAGCAGCACCTCTCGGCTGGCATACACGCCGGCCCGGACGAGCTGCTGGGCCACCGGGAAGCGGCGATACAGC
The DNA here is from genome assembly GCA_963787535.1 of uncultured Solirubrobacterales bacterium. Classification (GTDB taxonomy): domain Bacteria; phylum Actinomycetota; class Thermoleophilia; order Solirubrobacterales; family Solirubrobacteraceae; genus Palsa-465. The sequence continues at coordinate 299,702 of CAWBDB010000004.1, read as the reverse complement.
GACCGCTCAGCGTCGGTGATCGCCCGGTCCCCGTGTGGCATCACCCACGGAGGAGTCCGCTGGAAGACGTGCAGTTGCTCGACCTCAGGCTGGATCTCGGGCACGTACTGGATTGCCGATGCTCCCGTGCCGACCGAGGCCACGCGCTTGCCCTTCAGCGCGTAGTCGTGATCCCACCGCGCCGAGTGCATCGTCTTGCCCTGGAAGCGCTCCAGTCCCGGAAGGTCGGGGATCAGCGGCTCGGTGAGCGGACCGGCGCCGCTGACCAGCACTTTCCCGGTGAAGGTTCCCGCGCTGGTATCGAGCTCCCACCGCTCGTCGTGCGCCTCCCAGCTCGAGCTGTTGACTTCCACGTTGGTGCGCAGATGCGGGCGGATCCCGAACTGATCGGCGCAGCGGCGCAGGTACTCGCGGATCTCGGCCTGTGGAGAGTAGGTCCGCGACCAGTTCGGGTTGGGAGCGAAGGACAGCGAGTACAGGTGCGACGGAACATCGCACATGCATCCTGGATAGGTGTTGTAGTGCCACGTGCCGCCGACCTCCTCGGCACGCTCCAGGATCACGAAGTCGTTGATTCCCTGCTGCTTGAGCCGGATCGCCATCGCCAGTCCGGAGAAACCCGATCCGACGATGATCACCTTCGCGTGCTCCTGCGCCATTCTCCTCGTCTTTCCCTCGAAGGTTCGACCCTACAGCACCTGAGGCTCCTCGCGGAGTCTGCGCCCGAGCAGAGGTTACGAGTGCGTAACTGACATTAGCGTAAGATGGCGAGCACCTCGGAGATCTGACTGGGCTCTGGAAGCCGTGGCGAGCGTTAGCTCTCGGCGGGCTGGGCTTCTGCCATCTCTGCCTCCGAAGTCGACGGAAGCGGTGCGTCTGGCGGTCGCCCCAACGCCGCCTCCCGCTGGATGTCGTGCTTGGTCAGAGCCACGTAGCCGACGAGGACAGCAAACAGGGCAAGCCCAAGACCGCTGACCGTTCCATCGCCGAGGGCCAGTCCGGAGGAGGACCGGGGCTTGCCAAGCCAGTCCGCAATCGAAGCCCCCAGCGGCCTGGTGAGGACATAGGCGACCCAGAAGGCAGCGATCGGGTTGAGCCATCGACGCCACCAGGCCACCGCCGGGATAGCGATGAGGACGGCGAACACCAGGGCCGAGCTGAGGAAACCTAGGTTCAGCGGGTAGGCGACGAGATCCCCGGCCGCCGTGCCCAGAGCGAACGTGGCCAGCACCGCGCTCCAGTAGAACGCCTCCCTACGGACGGTGACGATGCTGTGGATCGAGAGCGTGCCTTCGCTGCGATGCCAGAGGAAGAAGATCCCGGCCACCGCCAGCCCGAAGGCGATCGTGCTGACGACGTAGGGGATGCCGGCGCCCTTGTGCAGGCCATCGGCAGCGATCGTCCCGAAGATCGCCACCATCATCACCGCGAACCAATACGTCGGCGCGTGGTAGCGGCGGGCGCGCACCTGCAGGCCCAGCGCCAGCACGAGACCAAAGCCGCCGACGACGACATCCAGCGGAATGCTCTTGTGACTGAGGAAGTCAGACATCGATTCCCCCATCCCGGTGGTCAGCACCTTGAGGACCCAGAAGATCACGGTCACCTCGGGGACCTTGGCCGCGAGCGGTTCCCAGGCGCGGCGCGTCCATCTTGGGGCTGGTTGCATCGACTTTCTTTCCTGGTCTGAGAGGACCATGTTCACGTCTGTGCTCGGCGAAAACGAGGATCCTGCGGGGAGAGCTTGAGCGCCAGATTAATCAGGCCGTGGCCGCGCGCGCCGGCTTCCTGCGCGAGCCGGCGGGCAGGGCCGGGAGACGGCTGACCGGTGACCGCTGCGTGAGCTGGCCGCGGATGGGTAGACGGTCACGGTGAGCGACGACGTCCTTTGCATCATCGAGATCCCCAAGGGTTCACGAAACAAGTACGAGTGGGACGAGGAGCGCCAGCTCATGCTGCTGGACCGTTTCCTGTCCTCGTCGGTGGTCTTCCCGACCGACTATGGATTCGTGCCCGAATCGCTCGGACCGGACGGGGAGGACCCTCTCGACGTGCTTGTGGCCGTCTCCGAGCCGACGTTTCCGGGCTGCGGAATCCTCGCCAAGCCCGTCGCGGTCATGGAGCTGAAGGATCAAGGTGAGCAGGAGCCGAAAGTGCTCTGCGTTCCCTGCGATGATCCCAACTGGCAGGACGTTGATGGCGTTGAGGACCTGCCCGAGCAGTTGGTCGAGGAGATTGGTCACTTCCTGCAGGCCTACAAGAAGCGCGAAGGACACGACGTCCAGGTCGCGGGGTGGTCCTCACGGGAGGACGCGATCGGCGTGATCGAAGAAGCGCGCAGACGGTTCCGTGACCGACGCGGCCAGAGCGTGAACAGATCCTGAGCATCCAGGCGCCGGAGCCCGGGACCGGTGCCGGCGCGGGCAGAGCGGGCGCGGTGCCCCTTTCCCACAGACAGCTGCCCGTATGGGCTCGGTCAGGAGAACGCGGCGAGCTCAGCCTCGGAGAGCCTGCGCTTCCCTCGGCTCGCCGAATCCCACGCCACCAGGACCGTCTTGCCGGACGCGGCCACACTCCCGTCCGGCAACCTGACCTCGTGCTCGAGCTGCACGCTCGATGTCCCCACCCGCGCCAGGCGCACGACTATCTCGACCTCCCCGTGATCCTTGCGCACCTCGGTGTGATAGTCCAGGTCGACGTGGGCGAGAACGAAGCTGCCGTGCGTGTGATCGTCTCCGACCCGACGAATGATCTCGGTGATCAGCGCCGCCCGGCCCTCCTCCAGCAGTTCGTGGTACGCGGACTGGTTGAGGTGCCCGAGCATGTCCATGTCCCGCCAGCGCAACTGGACACGCACGCTGCGCTGGAGAGCGTCCGACACGGTCGAGGAGTCTAAGCAGGCGCTGCGGTCAGCGGCGTACCTGCAGTGGCCGATGGAGAGAGGGGACAACCGCGTCGGGGGTGCTTGCATGTCGGCGCGTCGGCGGCTAGGGTCGGTGTCTGCCGAGTGGCCGAACGGCCAACTGGCGCGGGCGAGCGAGCGCGTGCCACGGCCGAGAGAGGGGATCTTCATGTACAGGCGGTTTGCGGTCTTGTCTGGACTGGCGCTGTCTATCTCCACTGGGATAGCCGTGGCGAGCCCCGGGGGTCGGGCTCATCAATTCCGGTTGCGTGCCTCGGGAACGATCGTGTCGGTGGTACAGAACCAGACCACATCCAGCGGCACGGTGAGAGGCAGGCTCCTCGGCCGTGGCCGCTTCAACGCCACTGAGGTGACCACGAGCAATCCGACGCCCTGCAGCAGCGGTCCCGGTAGCCCGGCCAGCGGGTCGAACATGGACACCGCTGCCAACGGAGACGTCCTGACCACGTCGTTCACAGGCACGGTATGCCAGTCCGCCTCGACCCCTACCTCAGCGACCGATCAGTTCACCGGCCAGTTCACGATCACTGGCGGTACGGGCCGGTTCGCGAACGCAACCGGTGGCGGGACAGTCACAGCGACGGCGACCCTCTCCGCAACCGCACAGGGATCCGCGGGCCCGATCACCTACCGGGACATCGGCACGATTCGCCTGTCCCCCTGAAGCGCCGCTGACTCCCGCGACCAGCATCCCGGCACCCCGGCACGTGGCGGCCGATGCTCTGCGGCGCCGGCCGAACGCCCGCGCGACTGCGCCGGCGCGGTGCCGCGGACTAGGCGGTCGGGAGGCTGTCGGCGGCCTCCGGATGCGGAGACCTGGTGTCCGTCGGTGCCCGGGCGGCGAACATGCCCCTCGTCGTGCCCGCGATCTCGACGAGCGCGTCATGGCAGCTACGGCTGACACCCGTGGCCCCGATGAACGCGTGGATGAAGCCCGGGAAACGGCGCAGCAGCGTTGGCGTTCCGGCGTTGCTCAGCGCGCTGGCGTAGTCCTCACCCTCGTCGCGCAGCGGGTCGAACGAGGCGGTGACGATAAACGCCGGGGCCAGTCCCGATAGATCCGCGGCGAGCAGCGGTGACGCGCGCGGATCGCTCGCCTCCGCTCCAGCCGCCCCGAGGTAGTTCGTCTCGAACCAGTCCATCTCGGCGTTGGTGAGGAGGAACCCTTCCCCGTACAGCTCTCGAGAACGGCGTCGGGTGGTGAAGTCGGTCACCGGATAGATCAGCAGCTGAAGCACAGGGGCAGGGCCGCCATCGCGCGCGGCGAGCTGTGCGACGACGGCGGCAAGATTGCCGCCGGCACTGTCGCCGGCGACACCGATCCTGCGTGGATCGGCTCCCAACTGGCTGGCATTCGCGTACGCCCAGCCCAAGGCCGCGCGCGCATCCTCGACAGCAGCGGGAAATAGGTGCTCGGGCGCCAACCGATAGTCGACGGCGAGGACGTGCGCGCCGGCGTGGCGGCAGAGGATCCGGCAGACCTCGTCGTGGGTATCCAGATCGCCATAGGTGAATCCGCCGCCGTGGTAGTAGACCAGCAATGGCCTGGGACCACCGGGCTCGGAGGGCGCATAATGGCGCACGCGGAGCGTAATCGCCCCGTCGATCAGCAGATCATGGACCACGCCAACCTCGCTCGGCTTGCCGCTATAGACGGCAGCAAGCCGGCGGCGGACCTGACGCGCCTCCTCTGGCGAGAGCGCTTCGGGTGGCGGCTCACCGCGGCGCTCCAACAGCGCCAGGGAAAGCTGTACCTCCGGCGCAAGCGTATCGCCGTCGATCCGCACTGGCGGCCGCCCGGACAGGAGCACCTGCACTCGGGGCGGAAGTCCGGCGAGCACCCGAGCCAGGCGGTGCTCGAAGCGCTGACCCAAGGTCAGTGACGAAGTCGCGCCGGCCACGCGCCGATGCTACCCCGCTGTTCGCTTTAGCGTCGCGGCTGATCCACCGTCACGCTGTATGACCCCCCGCTGGGGAACACCCACGCCTCACGGACGTTCCCACGGCGGACGATAAGCGTGCGTGCCCCGGAGGTCGTGATCGGCGACCGGATCGAGCCGGGGATGACAAGCACGGTCGCCCGCGAGCTCTCGCTGACGGGTATCCGGCGTGATGTCGCTCGCATGCTGAATCGACCGGTGGCAGCGTCGTAATTGAGCGTGCGCAAGTCCCCAGCGGTGTACATCGGGTACGGCCGGGAAGTCAGCCGGATGCGCTGGGGCTGCGGGACGCCGGAACCGAACGGCGGCCCGTAGACGCCCCAAAACACCGATGGATTGGTGTCATTGGCGTTCTCCTTCCACAGCCACATGGTTCCGCCCAACCCGAACCTGTCCTGCTCGCGGTAATGAGCGCTGAGCACCGTTTGGGTGTCCGCCGGGTTGCAGCCGAACTCTCCGATCCACAGCGGCAAGCCGAGGTGCCTGGCGTCGGCGATCGCGCTCAGGTAGCCACCGTCCATTGGGAACGTGCGCGGCGTGAACGTCCGTGTGTAGACGTGCGGCGCGTAGACGACATTGCGATAGCTGCTGTAGCGCGACCAGCTAACGGTGATGTTGCTGCGGTCAGTCAAGTCGCGGACCGCACCTGGTTCGATGAAGAACAGTTGTCGGAAGCCGTGGACCTGGCGCAGGACCCGGGCGATGACCTTGGCGTAGAACGGCAGTAGCACTGATGCGTCAGTTCCGTTGACGGCGAAGAACGTTGGCTCGTTGATGATGTCGTAGCCGGCGACGGTCGGATCGCCTCGGAAGCGGCTGGCGAGTGCCGCGAGCGCGGCCGAGAAGTGCTCTCGCAGGCCGACGCCGTCAGGCGCCCTGGCGTCATTGAAGAACTTTGCGAAGTCTTCTTCCACTGCGGGGTCGAGCTCCCGGGTTCCGCCCAGTGCGCAGACCGGTTGGGTGTGGATGCTGGCCCACCGCGGCGCGCCGTCGTAACCTCGTATCGGCTGGTAGGGCGCAGTGCAGTGATCCGCACCCGTGGAGTAGAGGTACTTACTCCACGCGTCCTGATGCACGTCGAGGATGACATAGATGCCCGCCCTCCTGGCCCAGCCCACGACCTGCGCTATGCGGTCGATGTACCGGCCGTCGATGTGTCCTGGCGAAGGCTCGAGCAGGCTCCATGACAGGTTCAGCCGGATCGCGTTGTATCCGAGCGTCCGCATCTGTGTGAAGTCCCGCTGGCAGAGCACAACCCCCTCCACGCTGGGGTCATCGCGCGGACAGGCACCGCGGGCATAGCGAGCTGGATCGATGGGATAGGACGGACGCAGGTCCGTGCGGAAGTAGTCGACGAGGCCGTCGACGTTGACGCCTCGCAACAACACCTGGCGTCCCTGTGTGTCGGTGATCTGGCGGATGTGGTCGGGACCACCAACGCCACCGACGTGCAGGAAGCCAAGTGACCGGGGCGCGGTCAGCGCGACTCCTGCGCTCGGCATCGCCAGCATGACGAGCAGCACTCCTACCAAGGCAAATTTGCGTACCCCATCCCGCATCGCGCCGGATGCTACCCGTCGCGCCGCCGTGCGGCGCGCAGCGTCGGTGGGAGGCAGATTCAGGAATACTACGTTCGTCGATGCACCTTTTGGTGAGGGTTCTCTGCGAGCGTGGGTGAGCCTGCTCGCCTCCGGCCGGAGCTGGCTGCGCGCGCGTGATCCGGACCACGGTGCGCTACGGCGTGCCGGCCGGGCGGCGATCCTGTTGCCTGCGCTGTTCGCGCTGACGGATCGGGTCATCGGCAACCAGACGTTGGCGTACTTCGTGGCCTTCGGGTCGTTCGCGATGCTGCTGTTCGTCGACTTCCCGGGGCGGGTCGCGGACCGGCTTCGTGCCCAGGCGAGCCTGGCGGTGGCGTCCACGATTCTGATCTGCCTCGGGACGCTTGCCGCTCAGTCGACGCCCGTGGCGGTCCTCTCGATGGCAATAGTCGCGTTCGTTGTGCTGTTTGCCGGCGTGGTCAGTTCGGTACTCGCGGGCGCGACCACGTCGCTGCTGTTGGCCTTCATCCTTTCGGTCTCGCTACCGGGGCCCGTCTCGCAAATGCCTGATCGAGTGGCGGGTTGGGGGCTGGCCTCGCTCGTCTCGTTGCTCGCCATCTCGCTGATGTGGCCCGCGCCCGAACGCAACCCAATCAGGCAAATGGCGATCGAGGCCTGCCGGCAGCTGGCTCTTCGACTCCGAGCCGAAGTCGTGTTCGTCAAGAGCGACGGCAGCGCCGCTGACCACGACATCTATCACGCCGCGGTCCTCGACGCCGACGGAGTGGTTGAGCGGCTGCATGGCGCGTTCTTTGCCACGCCCTATTGGCCGACTGGGCTCGCCAGCGATGCGCGAGCGGTGGTCCGGCTGGTCGACGAGCTGCGTTGGTTGAACACGATCGTGCTGCGCTCGGCGCCCAAGGATCATCCGCGTGAGCCGAACCACCCAGTCTGCAGCGTCAAGGTTGCTGCCGCTGACGTTCTGGCCGAGGTCTCCGAGCTTCTGAGGGCATCGAGCGCCTCCGACCAGCCCCTGCGCGTCGCTCGAGAGGACCTGAGGACCGCACTGGTGGGACTCGAGCACGACACGACGACGAGGCTACCGACGGCCGAGCTGTCCTCGACCACGCCTGCCGAGTCTGCTCGTGGGATCGTGAATGCGCTCGACCCGAGCTTCCGCGCCCAGGAGCTCAGCTTCGTCGTCGGGCAAATCGCGCGGAACACCGAGCTCGCCGTCGCCGCCGAGCGGCGTAGCTGGCTCGATCGGCTCGTTGGCCGTCAGCCGAGTGGTCTCGCCGGTGCAGTCACCTCCCTGCAGAAGCGGACCGCCGCCCACGCCCGCTGGAGCTCGTCCTGGCTTCACAACAGCGTTCGCGGGGCGAGTGGTTTGAGCCTGGCGGTCCTGGTAGCCGACGTGACCTCGGTGCAGCACGGGTTCTGGGTCGTGTTCGGCATCCTCGGCGTGCTGCGCTCCAACGCATTGAGCACCGGAGAGAACATTCTGCGCGCGATCATTGGCACCACCGTCGGGTTCATCGTCGGGGGCGCGCTCGTCTATCTGATCGGGACCAACACTGCAGTGCTGTGGGCGCTGCTGCCGATTGTCGTCCTGCTCGCGGGCCTGGCGCCGGCCATGATCTCGTTCGCAGCTGGACAGGCCGCATTCACGCTGACCGTGCTCGTCCTGTTCAACCTGCTCGTTCCGGTCGGCTGGAACATCGGCATCGTGCGAATCGAAGATGTCGCCATCGGAGGAGCCATCAGCCTGGTCGTTGGAGTGCTTCTCTGGCCGCGAGGCGCAGCCGCCGCATTGGGTCGAGCGCTGTCAGATGCGTACCTTCACAGTGTCGGTTATCTGGCCGGTGCGGTGGCCTACGGGGTGGGTCGCTGCGACGCGTCCGGGCCGCGGCCAGACCCGCCGGTTGACCAGGCCAGGCAGACCGCCTCCTCCTCCAGTCGGCTCGACGACACCTTCCGCGGCTACCTGGCGGAGAGAGGTTCGAAGCCGATCCCGCTCGCCCAGGTGACAAGTCTCGTGACCAGCGCGGGCGGGCTACGACTCGCCGCCGACGCTCTGCTCAATCTTTGGGAGGGCGATGGGCATAGCGGCGACCGCTCCGCGGTGCGGCACGAGCTCCTCAGCGCCGCGACCAACCTGACCACATGGTATGGCCACTTCGCCGCCAGCCTCACCGGCGCAGAATCGGTCCCTGATCCGCTGATCGCCGATCAGGTCGCCGATGGCCGGCTCGTGGCCGCGGTCGCGCGCGATCTCCACGACACCGGCGGGCACGCGACCGCAACCGGGGTCAAGGTCATCTGGACCGGTGATCACCTCGACGCCGTTCGCAGGTTGCAGGAGATGCTGGTCGATCCCGCTCGAGCGGCAGTCTCCCAGCATGCGCTCCACGCCGAAGACGAGCTTCTCAGCGTCCTGGGCCGTGGACGTGTCCACTGACAATCCGGCCCTCGGGAAGGAGCATCTCTCAGCCGATGTTCCAATAGGGTGCCGTCCGCGGCATGAGGATCGGAGGGTGAGCGAAAGGGTCGGGCCAGAGTCATGAGCGTGAATCGGTTGGCCTGGGCGGTGGGCGCGCTACTGGCCGCGGTGTCCTTGACTGCCGCGCCGGCGAAGGCTTCGATGAGCGCCGCACAGCAGCTCGCGGACAAGTACTCCCCAATCGTGATGATGCGCGCGCAGCACGACGCTCCGTGCGACAGCACTGAGGAGCAATATTGGCCGCCGACCTCCGTGAACGTGATCCTCGGAAACCCCCGGGTGAGGCTCCTGAAGGTCGGTCTGCGCGGCCCGAAGGTCATCAGGCGCGCCCCTACGGCAGCTGATCTCGCTGGCCGCGGCCCCGATTACTACCTCGACCTGCCCGGCAATACGCTTTCGCCCGGCTGCCAGTACGCCCGCGATTTCGCCGCTATCAGGCGCGCCGGGCGAGCGCCGGCGGTGACGTACGCCCACATCGCGCATCAGCCCGGGCACCCGGGCTTCACGCTGCAGTACTGGTTCTACTACTACTTCAACCAGTTCAACGATCTGCACGAGAGCGACTGGGAGGGGATGCAGCTTGCCTTCGACGCCCCCACGCCGACCCAAGCGCTGAGCAGCGCACCCACCGAGCTCGTGGTGTTCCAGCACGCCGGCGGGGAGCACGCCAGCTGGGACGTTTCCAAGGTCAAGCGGCGCGGCACGCATCCGCTCGTCTACTCCGCCGCCGGGTCGCACGCCACCTTCTACAACTCGGCTCTGTACCTCGGCAATGGGCAGAACGGATCGGGCGTCGGCTGTGACAACACCACCAAGCCGCTGATGACCCTGCGGCCCCAGCCGATCCTGCTCCCGGACGTGCCCAGCACCCATGGACAGCTGGCATGGCTCAGCTACACGGGCCGCTGGGGCCAGCGCGAGGCTGGATTCAACGACGGGCCCACGGGCCCTAACACCAAGACCGTCTGGCGCGAACCCTTCACGTGGATGGACGGAACGCGAGATTCGAGCCCGAAGGTGCCCGACGCGCAGCTGATCGGACCATCGGTCGCCGGTGCGTTCTGCGGTGCGGTCGCGAACGTTTCCGGCTTCATCAACCTCGCCGCGCAGACAGCTCCGGGCGCGATTGGAATCGCCATGGTCGCGGTGCTCTTGGTTCTGTTGCCGGTGAGCCTGACGAGATGGCGGCCGGTGGGGTTGTATCCGCTTCGTCAGACCCGGGCGCTCGGCCAGCTGCTGCTGGTGGCCGGGCGCCTGTATTGGCGCCATGGCGCAACGTTCGTGCTGATCGTGATCACCTCAGCGGTGCTGATCGGAGCGGTCGACGGGCTCGAGTGGCTGGTGCTTCGCGCCTTCGGCGCGAGCGGTGCGAGCGTGTCGTTCAAGGATACGGGCGATACGACCTCGTTTTCCACCGCGGCTGGGATTGGGCGTCCGATCGCCGGGCCGGTCATCTCCGGCCTGGTGATCGCCGTGATGCGCAGCATCGAGCGCGGGCGGCCCGCTGGGTTCCAGAGTGCCTGGTCAGTGGTGGGGCGCCGCATCTGGCGGCTCGTTGCGGTGCAGTTGCTGATAACGCTTCTGCTCATCCTGATGGCGGTGACGATCATCGGGATCCCATTCGCGATTCGCAAGTGGGTGCATTGGGCATTTGCCCAGCAGGAGATCCTGTTCGAGGATCGCTCGATCCGCGAGGCGATGCGCGCCAGTACCAGACGAGTCCGCGGCCGCTGGTGGCGGACGGCGGGGATCATCACCATTTTCTCGACCCTGGGCCAGATACCGGGACCGATCCTCGGGTTCGCGCTGCTGTTCACGACCGCTCCAACCGCGACCGTGAACATCCTCGGGTCGGTGATCTTCGCCCTGCTCACCCCCTACGTCGAGATCGGCCGCACCCTCCTCTACTTCGACCTCGCGGCTGGCAAATCCACCGAAGCGGTGCCCGCGGCAGGCATCGTCCCGGCGCCCGCCGGGTGAGAGTGCCGCTCGGCGTGCCCCGCTACCAGCGGGCTCCGCAGCTCAAGTGATGGGCGGCGGCGTTCCCTCGGCGCTGGCGGTCAGCTCCGGATCCCAGTCACACTGCTCGCAGGCGTGACGAAACGCCGAGCGGGCGAAGGCGAGTGCCGCCGCGTGCGGTTCGGGGCTAGCGCAGACGTCGCTCCAGTCCAGGACGTACTCGCCCAGAGCCGGCTCCCACCGCGCCGCGGCGGGAGACAGGACCCCGGTGGCAAACCCTTCGGGTGCCGGATGGGCGTAGGCGTAGAGGGCCGCTTGGCCGTACCGGGGGTCGCCTGGCCACCACCCGATCGCGACCTCCTGCGCGTCCATCGCGTTGCGCATGATGAAGTCCTCCGACGGCGGATCCGCAGGTACGCCGGAGAACAGGTTCACCGACAGGTCAAACGACCCCCACCACGCATTCACCGGAGTCGAGCGCCCGCGGTACGGCGCCCGGAACTCGGCCAGCACCAGCGCCGCCCGGGTGGCGGCCGCGAAGTACGCGCTGACCTGCCCGGGGTCGTAGCGCGCGTGCTCCCGGTCCTCGTCCAGCGGCACCGACCACGGCACCTCCTGCGGCCTCGGGTCGATTTCAACCTCGCCGCCAAGCGCACCGACGGCGCCAAGCACCTCACGCGTAACCTCGCCCACCGGCCGGTCCGGCATCAGCTCAACGCGCTTCGCGCGGCCGTCGCTGTGCTCGACGGTTGCCTGGTGCGAGCGGAGGTCGAGCGCGACCACGAGGGCACCGGAGCAGTCGGGCGCTGGCAGCGGCGCCGTCTCCCAGCCCCGCGCCGTCAGGCGCAGCGCGGCGTGCTGGAGCTGCGGCTCGGGCGGCGCCAGCACCACCGCCAGCTTCCCCAGGACCTGCGTGTGCGCATGCAACGTGTCACAGGTGGCGCCCCACTCGTCGTAGGACGGAGCTGCTGCTACCGCGAACACGGGGCCAACCTATCAGCGTCGGAAGCGTCCCACCGGGAAGTTCGCGAGCTCCAGCCAGCGCTGATAGCATCATCAGATATGACCAGCCGTGTGTGTCTTCGCCGATGAGTACGGCGGCGCTCCCCGGCCGCAACGCACGCCGGCGCGAGCAAACCCGGAGAAAGCTGCTTGACGCCGCGTCGGTGCTTTTCGCCCGCCAGGGCGTTGATACCACGCGGATCAACGAGATCACCGACGAGGCGGACGTTGGCTTCGGATCCTTTTACAACCACTTCGATTCCAAGGATGCAATCGTCGAAGCGGTGCTAGCGGAAACGGTCGCGGCTCAGGGCGCCGCCATCGATGCCGTTACCGCCCACCTCGATGACCCGGCGGAGGTCGTCTCTGCTGCACATCGCTACTTCGTCAATCTCGCCCGCACCGACGCCGACTGGGGCTGGCTACTGATCAGCCTCGATCTCTCGCATCGGGTTGGCCTTGCCGCTCTCGGGCCGTTCGCCCAGCGCGATCTCGATCGTGGCATCAAAGCGGGTCGCTTCCACATTCCCAACAGGCGCGTCGCGCTGTTCGGGGCCGGGGGAGCCATGCTGGGAGTAATGCGGGACGTCCTGGAGGGGCACGCGCCGAGGGACGTGGACCGCCACCACGCCGAGGGGGTGCTTCGGATGCTCGGGCTCTCACCACAGGACGCGGCTGAGGTGGCGCGGCGTCCGATGCCCAAGATCACCGCCTCCGGCTCCTGAGCGCAGGCTTTGCTTCGCCGGCCGCGCTCGTGGATGGGAGGGCTTCTAGCTGCGACCCCCCACAACGGGAGCGCACAATGATGTAGCGGTCAAAGTTGACGGAATCATCAGGTTTGAGATAAGCTGCCAAGTGTGAAGAAAGCCGCAGCAACCGCCTTCGACTGCGACGTTGTGATCGTCGGGTACGGTCCGGTGGGCCAGGTGCTGGCCACGCTGCTCGGCCGAGCCGGTCACCGCGTGGCGGTTTTCGAGCGCTTCCGAGAGATCTACTCGCTTCCTCGTGCGGTGCACCTCGATCACGAGATCATGCGCTTGCTGCAGTCGCTCGGGCTAGCTGATGCGCTCGCGGATCAGATGGTCCCCGTTCGTGACTACCAGTGGTTCGGGGCCGACGGCGAGTTGCTGCTGCACTTCGACATGCCGTCGCCGGCGCGCTCGGGGTGGGAGTCGGACTACATGTTCTTCCAGCCCGAGCTCGAGGACGCTCTCGACCGCCTGGGGCGTGGTCAGCCGCGAGTGACCGTAGAGCGCGGATGGGTCGCTGAAGCTCTCAAGGACTGTGATCCTGGGACAGAGGTGGTGCTCCGGCGCGTCACCGAGGCGGAGCCGGGTCGGCTCGCCTTGACCGGCGAGACCCGGGTGGTGCGCTCGCAGTGGCTCGTCGGTGCCGATGGCGCGAACTCGTTCGTGCGCGAGGCCAGTTCCATCAATCGCCGCGATCTCGGCTTTCAGGAGCGGTGGCTGGTGGTCGACGCCGAGCCCCATGACATGGACACTCTCGCCCATCTGCCGGTCGCCTGTCAGCGGTGCGACCCTGCTCGGCCCACGACGCTCGTCCAGAGCGGCCCGCGCCACCGGCGCTGGGAGTTCATGCTGTTGCCAGGCGAGAACCCATCCGACTTCGACGACCCCGCCCGGGTCTGGTCGCTGCTCGAGCCGTGGTACCGGCCGCAGGACGGTCGGCTGACACGGAGCGCGGTCTACGAGTTCCGCTCGATGTTGGCCGACGAAATGCGGAAGGGTCACGTACTTTTAGTCGGCGACGCCGCGCACCTCACCCCGCCGTTTCTCGGTCAGGGGTTGTGCTCGGGATTGCGTGATGTGGCCAACGTCGCGTGGAAGCTTGATCTTGTCCTGCGCGGACTGGCTGACGAGCAGCTGCTGGACACGGTTGAACTCGAGCGCCAGCCCCAGAATGAGGCGGTGATCGGGCTGGCCGTCGAGCTCGGACGGGTTCTGTGCCAACTCGACCCGCAGTTGGCCGCCGAGCGCGACGCGATGCTCCGCCAGGCAGGCCCACCACCGCCACTCGACCTTGCGCCACTCCCCGGCGGCGTTGTTCACCGCCGACTCGAGGACGGCTCGGACCCCTTGGCCGGGACACTGAGCGTTCAGGGCGTAGTGTCACGGGTAGGGCGCCAGGGCCGCTTCGACGATGTCGTCGGGCGCGGCTTCACGCTCATCACCGCCGAGGGCGATCCGGTCGAGCGCCTCTCGACCGAGCACCGCCGGCTCATCGACAGGCTCGACGTGACCGTCGCGTCGCTGGCTCCCGACGCGACCCTCGGCGTACACGACGTGGACGGGCGTCTGAGCGCCTGGCTTGAAGAGCACCGCGTCTACGCGGTGCTCGTGCGACCGGATTTCTATGTCTTCGGCAGTGCGGCCTCCGCGCAGGAGCTACCGGAACTGCTCGACGACCTTCGATCCCAGTTGCAGATCACATCGACACCCGCTACTTCAGGAGCGCTCGCATGACGGACGCCGTCGCTTTGAACCGCCCCAAGTTCCACCACGTCAACCTCAAGACGACCCGGCTGCAGGAGATGATCGACTTCTACCGCACGCTCGTCAGCGTCGAGGTCACCTTCCAGGACGAGGTCGGCGCCTGGCTGTCAAACGATGAAGCAAACCACCGGATCGCGCTGCTCGCGTTCCCGAACTTCGTCGAGGACCCCGAGAAGGACACCCGCACGGGCATGCACCACTCCGCGTTCGAGTACGAATGCTTTGAGGAGCTGAACGCAGGCTATCTGCGTCTGAAAGAGGCCGGGATTGTGCCGAGCCTGTGCCTGGACCACGGGATGACGCTGTCCTACTACTACGCCGACCCCGATGGCAACCACGTCGAGCTGCAGGTCGATTGCTTCGGCGATTGGAGCAAGTCGACCGAATGGATGCACAGTTCCGAGCAGTTCAAGGCGAATCCAATCGGACAGTTCGTCGACCCCGATCGGATCGCGGCCGACCACGCCAGCGGGGTGAGCTTCGCCGACATCCACGCCGAGGCGATGGCCGGGGGCTACGCGCCCGAGCAGCCTCCGGTCGAGATCCCGGACCGCTCCTGATGAAGCTCTGCCGCTTTGACAGCGGGGCAGGAGCTGCGCTGGGGATCATCGAAGGCGACGCCGTCCTCGACCTGACCGCGGCCGACCCGACGCTCGCGAAGGAGCCCGCGATCGCCCTGCACGCAGGGTCGGTTCATCTGCGCGCGCTCGCGCGGCGGGCGCGCGAGTATCCGCTGGCCCAGGCGCGCCTGCTCGCACCGGTTCTGCCGCGCAAGTTCCTGGCGATCGGGCTCAACTACGCCGACCACATCGCCGAGAGCGGCTTGGAGGCGCCGCAGTTCCCGGTGTTCTTCAACAAGCAGGCGACATGTGTCGTCGGTCCCGATGAGGACGTGCACATGCCGCGCGTCTCGAGTCTGCTCGACTACGAGGGCGAGCTGGCGATCGTGATCGGCAAACGCTGCCGGCACGTTCCCGAGGGCCGCGCACACGAGGTGATCGCCGGCTACACCATCTGCAACGACGTCTCGGTGCGCGACTGGCAGCTGCGCACGCCGACGATGATGATGGGCAAGTCGTTCGACACCCACGGACCGCTCGGGCCGTGGCTCGTCACGCCGCGAAGAGCTCGGCGACCCGCACGACCTGGCGCTAAGCACCTTTGTCAACGACGAGTTGCGCCAGGACGGCAACACCCGCGAGATGATCTTCAACTGCTTCGAGCAGGTCGCGCATCTGTCCGCAGGCGTTCACGCTTGAGCCGGGCGACGTGATCGCCACCGGCACGCCCGCCGGCATCGGCGCGGTGCGCCAGCCGTTCCCCGAAGGCCTGCTCAAGATCGGTGACGTCGTCGCGGATCGAGATCGACGGGATCGGCGAGCTTCGCAACACGGTCGTCGAGGAGCCCGAGGGCTACCTCGCTCCCGAGATCGACGCGGAGGCGTCGTGGGCACGCTGACCGACGAGCTGCGTGGATTCCTGGACGCGAACCCGGTCGGGGTCCTCGCCACGCAAACCCCGGCAGGTAAGGCTTGTCGGCCTCGTCAGAGACGCCCCGATTTCTTCGGGCAGTTCGGGCGAGGATGTCCGGGAGCGGCCGCTCACGCCCGCGGCTCAGGCCGGCGGCGTGTGTCTTGCTCACGGAGACATCACGAGCACGGAATCGCTGACACACAGCCTCGATGACCGCATCGGCGTGGGCGCTCGGCCCGGCGTCCGGATCGTCGGGAAGCAATGGCGCTAGAGCCTGAGCGCCACGCGCCGCGAGTTCGGCAATGGTCCAGCACCAAGCGCCAGGGTCGATGCCGGCCCCAGGGATGAGGACGAACGTCATCCGATCATCGCTGTAGAGAGGTTCATAATCGCCAGAATCATCAGCACAGGTGTTGACTCGTCGAGGTCGAGATGCCTCTCTGAGTACGCATAGCAGTCCGGTCCACCGTTAGGGTCGGCCAGCCCGCGGTGCGGGCTGGTCCGGCGCGGCGAGAAGCTGCCCCGTCAGACCGGGCCCTTCTGTCATCGCCGCCTCCATTCCGCGCCACTGCGCCGCCGCGATGAACAGGGTCCGCCCGTCTTCGCCTCCAAGCATGCACGCAAAGCATCCCCGGTCCGCGGCAACCGTGGTGAGAACCTCGCCGCCCTCTGCCACACGTGTGCAGTGTTCGCCAGGGACGCTCGCCACCCAGACCGCGCCGTCGGCGTCGGCACAGATGCCGTCTGGAGCGTGGTCGAGCTCCGCCCAGACACGACGGTCCGAGAGCATCCCATCGTCGTCCACGTCGAACGCGAGGAGCTGTTCGGCGTGCGAGTCGGCGACCACGAGTATCCGTTCATCCGCGATCATCGCCATCCCGTTCGGCCACTTCAGCTCAGCTGCGACCTCACTGATCGTGCCGCCAGCGTGGACGCAAACGACGCTGCCCGCGCCTCCGTTGACGTAGATGGTGCCTGCCGCGGTCACGACCAACTCGTTGAAGGGTCCCGCACCAAGGCCGGAGAGATCCGCGATCGGTTCAAGTCTGCCGTCCCAATCCTGTCGCAATAACTTCTGCTGAGGACCGTCCACGAGCAGCAGCCGTCCATCCGGAAGCCAATCGATGCTGAACGGAATCGTCTGCGGCGCGATCCGGGCCATGACCTCACGCTCGCCGCCGGTCGTGACCGCCAGCACCTCACCGGCGCCCCAATTGCACAGCCACACGCGTCCATCGTGCCAGCGCGTAGATTCTGGGAAGCCCAGGCCATCAGCCAATAAGCGTGTCTCGGTCATGCCTCAGCTCCCCGGTCGACGTGGGCGTTTCATGTAGTAGGCCGCGGTTGGGAATTGTTTTCATCGGTCTCCCGCGGACCAGATTAGATACCTGCCCGCGAGGGACCGCGCGAACAGCCACCAGCGAGCGTCTGCCTGACTACCCCTTCCGGATACAACGGGTCACGACGTCGTGGATCTGCGAAAGCGAGTGTCGACCCGGCCCATGACGTCGCACCTCCTGTTCGCCACCCGGGGGTACGTCGGGTCACTCACGGCAGTAGCCGTAGCGTGGCCAGCCCGAAGAAGTGCCGGAGAACGATTCCGGGGGGGCGGCCTCTGGCGCGGCGCTTGATGGTCAAAGGGTCTGAGGTGGAGGCGGCGACGCGCGCAGCGGAAGATGGCCGCGTGAGGTCCAATAGCTGTGCGTATAGCGCCCGCACAGCTACGGCGGGTTACTCCCAGCGTAGGGGACGGCCACCGGGACGCCAGCGGCGTCCTAATCTGTTATCGACCGAGCGCCCTGGACGAGCAGGACTAGGCCCGGCGTCAAGACGTCCGCGTGCTGGAGGTCGACCGTGCCACAGCGGTTTGTGCGCCGTCCGGCACCCTGCGCTGACTGATCTCCGCTGAGGCGACCGGGGCCGATCGGGCTGTGCCTGAGAGGTGCTCGTGGATCAGGCTGACGACCATGGCTCCTTCGCCGACGGCGGTGGCGCATCGCTTGACCGAGCCGGATCTCACGTCGCCGGCCGCGTAGACGCCGGGCAGGCTGGTCTGCAGGAGGCCCGCGCTGCCCGCCTGCGTTCCGGTCAGGATGAAGCCGTTGTGGTCGCGGGCCACGACGTCACCGAGCCAGTCGGTGCACGGTGCCGCGCCGAGAAAGAGAAAGAGGAATGAGAAGGCCAGCCGCTCGCCGTCGCGGAGCGTCACGGCTTCCAGTGCCCCGTCGTGCCCGTGCAGATCGGCCACTTCGCTGCGGTCCCGGATCGCCACGCCGTGGCGCTCGAGCTCCAGCATGAGGTACTCGGACATCATCTGCCGCAGATCGGCCCGCCGGTGCAGCAGCGTGACCAGCGCTCCACCCCTGGCCAGCCACACGGCCGCCTGACCCGCCGAGTTGCCGCCGCCCACCACGCCCACGCGCGTCCCCGCCGCACCGCTCCGCTTCCGGGGGGCCGGCGGCGTAGAAGACGCTGATTCCCTCGTATTCGCCGAGGCCGGCAACGGGCGGCCGGCGGTACTCGGCGCCCGTGGCCAGCACCACGGCCCGGGCCGATACCACCTGTCCCTCCTCCAGCTCCACCGTGTGGCGCTCCGCGCCGGGGGATAGCGATCGGGCCCGGTAGGGCGTTGCCGTCCGCGCGCCGAACTTGCGGGCCTGGGTGATCGCTCGACTGCTGAGCTCAGAGCCGCTGATGCCGGCCGGAAAGCCGAGGTAGTTCTCGATCCGCCTGGAGGTGCCGGCCTGACCTCCCAGGGCACTGCCTTCCAGCACCAGCGTGGAGAGGCCCTCCGAGGCGCCGTACACGGCGGCGCCCAGACCGGCCGGGCCGCCGCCGATGATGAGCAGATCGACCTCTTCCTGCGGCGCCAGCTCCAAGCCGATCCCGAGGGCGCGGGAGAGCTCGCCACTTGACGGGTCCCGCAGGTCACGGCCACCGGGCAATCTGACCAGCGGCAGCTCGGTGGCGCTCAGGCCATCGATCAGACGTGCCGCCTCTGGATCGTGATCAGGGTCGCGCCAGGTGTAGGGCAGGCGCGCGCGCCGCGCGTACTCGGCCATCTTCATCGTCGGCTCAGAGTGCTGCGGGCCGATGATCTCGATGCCAACGCCGCCCTGTTGCTGGAGCGCCTCGCGCCGCCCCATGAAGGTCGAGAGAACCAGATCGGACAGGGTCCGTTGTCGAAGAGCAGGGGCTTCAGCGCCTCCCGGTCGACGGCGATGTAGCGAAGCTGCTGGGTCACCACCGCCGTCAAGAAGACGGTCTGGCCGGAGAGCAGGTTCATCTCTCCCAGGAAGCTGGCCGGCCCGTGCCGGATGATCTCGTGGCCGGCAGCGTCCAGCACAGCCGCCTCGCCGGCCAAAATGGCCATGAACGGGTAGCGCGAGTCGCCGACCTGAAAGAGCACCGTCCCGACCTCGGCGCTGCGCGTCTCGCCGTGCGCGGCCAGTGTCTGCAGCTGCGCGTCCGAGAGAACCGGATTCGGCGGGGCGTGCATCCAAAGCGAGCCTACTCGCCTGCGCTCCGGCTCGCGGGGCCTGTACGGTATCTCACATGAGCTGCTCCCACCTGAGCACGATCACCGTCACCGAGCTGCCCCAGTCGGTCGACGGCTGCGAGGATTGCCTGCGTGAGGGGACCGAGTGGATGCACCTGCGGATCTGCCTGGAGTGCGGTCACGTTGGCTGCTGTGACTCCTCCCCGCGCCAGCACGCCTCCCGGCACGCAGCCGGCAGCGACCACCCGCTGGTCCGCTCGCTGCAGCCGGGTGAGGAGTGGTCGTGGTGCTACGCCGATGAACAGGTCATGGAGCTTCCTCAGATCACCGGTCACACGCAGATTCCGCCCTCACCGCTCGGCTGACCAAGGATCCCGAGCTTGGGAAGCCGCGGCGCCGGCCAGCGGCCCTCCATTTCATCCAGAGCTTCTCTCCGTCTCTGGGTCCTCTGCCGCAATAGCTGCTTTCGACGCTCGGAACCGCCGCCCCAATTATCGCTCCAGCGACACCAAAGCAGGGTCGCGACGGCATTGCCTGGGCGCCCTCTTATCGCCACGAGCCCGATCGTCGATATCCTTTCACGCACTACCAGGCGTGTCCCGTCAGGATTGGTGTCGGTAGCCCTTCTGCTCTGGGCCGGTGCACGACTGAAGCAGTAGCCCGGTCGTCGTGGCCGCTGCGGCGACGATGGAGAAGCCGGCCCTCGGCGCTGAGGACTTCCCTTTCGACCCGATGGTTAGCTGTAATGCTGCTAGCACTCTGACGGGCGCGTGCCTGAACTCCGCGCAAAAGGGGTCCGTCAGCGCGACGCCCGTCATGCCCGTCGTGGAGTCAGGGCAGGGCTCGCGGCCGATCGGGTCACGGGTTCGAGAGCAACGTCGGCACTGCCGGTTCACGCCTTTTCAGTCACGCTGTCGGATGGCCGCTTTCTTTCCCGACTCGGTAGCAAGCTGGCCGGGGTCACGAGATGCCTGAGTTCGTTCCATAGCGCCGTCGCGCGCGACCTCTCGGCAACTCCTGCCTTCCAGCAGTTGCTCGCCGCAACCTTGCAAGCGTTCGGCGGCGATGGCTACCGCTCCCCGGTTCGCGGTCGCAGGGGGCGCGATCTCGGCGGTCATTGCGGGGTTCGTCGAGGGAGCGATCGACCCCGCGCCTGCACCGCTGGGCTACGTGTCATGCGCTTCCACGGTCGTACGGCTGGGCTGGCGCCGGGAGCGCTCGTGCGAGTTCCTCCCGTGAGTGGATGTCGAGCTTTAGGTACACGTGGCGCAGGTGGTACTCGATCGTCTTGGGGCTGAGGAACATCGCCGCCGCCGCCTCGCGGGTCGTCTTTCCGCTGGCCAGCAGCGTCGCGATCTGCAGTTCTTGCGGCGTCAGCTCGTCGATCGTGGTCGGGTCTCGACGCCGGAGCGTCTCGCCGCTCGCTACGAGCTCCGCACGCGCACGATCGATCCAGAGACGCGCATCCAGGAGCTCGAACGTCTCGAGGGCCGCGCGGAGCTGCTCGCGCGCCAGCTTGCGGTTGCGCGCGCGGCGGAGCCGCTCCCCGTAGGCAAGCTGCGTGCGCGCCTCCTCGAACACGTCGGGCGTGTCGGCGTGCTGTTCAAGGGCATGCTCGAAGGTGCAGGCGAACCGGCTGTCGGAGGCGACGAGTCCCTGGCCGCGGAGCGCGCGGGCGATCGACCAGGACTGACCCTTGGCCTCGGCGACGGCGCTGAACGCGTCGGCGAGCGCTCGTGCCTCCTTGGTGCGGCCCAGCCGGCAGCAGGCGTCGATCAGCTCCGGCGCCGGCGACAGGTCCGGGTCGGTGATGCCGAGCCCTTCGACCAGTCGCTGCTGGCGCGTGAGGTGCTCGATCGCGGATTCCGCTTGGCCGAGACCCAGTTCGAGCATGCCGAGCGCCTCGACGGCCCACACCTCGTGTAGCCGCGTCCCGAGGCGATCACAGAGCTGCAGCGCCTCGGCGACGCTGGCCCGACACTCGGCGGCGCGTCCCCGGCGGGCCTGGAGGCGGGCAAGCCCCGAGAGCCCGAACACGAGGTCCGTCTGCTGGGCGGTCTCGCGCGCGAGACCGATCGCCTGCAGGTAGGTGGCCTCGGCCAGGGCCCAGCGGTCGGTGGTGGCGTGGTCGAGCGCGATCAGGTCTAGGACGAGCGGCAGCGCCCCGACCGCCGAGCGCTCCCGCGCGACCTCGAGCGCGCGGTCGAGCAGCACGCGCCCGGCGCCGGCCTCGCGGAGGAAGATCGGCGCGATCGCGAGCCATGGAACCAGCTGCAGGTCGTCGCGCAGCTCGGGCGATGCACCGGCGAGGGCGACCGCCTCCTGGATCACCTCCGAGCCGGCGGCGGCGTTGCCGCCGACGACGCGGGCGATCCCGATCGCGATCGAGGCCAGGAACCGAGTGCGCACCGGCGCGCCGGCCGACACCAGACCCGAGGCTCGCTCGGCGACCACGAGCATCTCGGCCGGATTGCCGGCGTAGAAGCAGGCACCGGTGGCCTCGGCCAGCATCGCGATCGCACGTTCTGGATCGGCGTGCTCGGCGGCGGCGGTGAGGATCGCGTGCCCCCGCATCACGGGGCCCTGGCGGGTCGCGATGTGGCCGGCCAGCTCGTCGATTTCGAGCCGGCGCACGCGCTCGCCGGTCGCGGCGCGGGCCTCGTCCAGCAGCGCCACCGCTCGGGGCGCGGACCCGGCGTGCCAGGTCTGCCGGGCGGCGGCGAACACCAGCCGAGCGCGGTGCTCGCCGTCGGACGCGAGCCTCCCGGCACGCTCGAACGCGAGCGCGGCCGTCGCGTACGCGCTCCGATCGCGGGCCCTGACCCCGGCCTGCTCGAGCGCGGCCGAGGCCTGCTCGTCGACGCCCGCGGCGGCCGCGGCCAGGTGCCAGGCCCGGCGGTCGACGTCGCGATCGGGCAGGGCTGACGCCAATGCCCGGTGCATCGCCCGGCGCTGCTCGGGGCGCGCACCAGCGTAGATCGCCGAGCGCACCAGCGGATGGCGGAACTCCACCGAGCCGGCCCGCACCGACACGAGGCCCGAGTGCTCGGCGGCCGACAGCGCGGAAAGCTCAACGCCCAGCCCCCTTGATGCGCGTTCCAGCAGTGCAACGTCGCCGCTGTCGCTGGTGGCCAGGAGGAGCAGCGCCCGTCGCTCGCCCTCGTCGAGCTCACCCACCCGGCGCAGGAACTCGCGGGAGATCCTCGCCGAGACGAGGACCGGGGCTCCCGCTGGCGCGAGCGCGAGCTCGTCGGCCTCGCGGCCGAGCTCGATCAGCCCGAGCGGATTGCCGGCGGTGGCGTCGTGCAGCCTGGCGGCGGCGTCCGGCGCGAGCCAGTCCAGCAGCGACGCGGCTTCCTCGCGGCTGAGGCCGCCGATCCGGACGGTCGGGAGATCCGCGCCGTCGAGCAGCGAGGGCTCACCCTCACGAACTCCGAGCAGGACCGCGATCGGATCAGCCACCAGCCGTCTGACGGCGAACCGCATCGCCTCGGCGCTAGGGCCGTCGAGCCACTGGGCGTCGTCGACCAGCACCGCGACTGCGCCCCGCTCGGCGTACGTGGCGAGCAGACTGAGCGTTGCCGCGCCGACCGCGAACCGCTCCTGGGTCCGGGCCGGCCTGAGCGCGAGCGCGCCCTGGAGCGCGAGCGCCTGCGGCTCCGGGATGCGGTCGAGCAGCCCGAGCGCCGGGCGCAGCAGTTCGAGCAGCGACGCGAACGGAATCTGCGCCTCTGACTCGACGCCGCGCGCCCGGAGCAGCTGCATCCCGCGCGCTCGTCCCTCGGCGTGCTGGAGCAGCGCGGTCTTGCCGATTCCCGGCTCGCCGAGGAGGGCCAGCGTCGCGCTCTCGCCCGACCGCGCGCGCTCGAGCACACGCTCGATGGCTCCTCGCTCACGGTCACGGCCCACGAGCATCGCGCAATTCTCCGGCACCAGTCCCCTCAACGGGAAAGACTAGGTGGCCCCCGGAAGCGAAGTGCGGCCTCCGCGTCCTACGCTCGCCCCGTCAATCAATCGAGGAGGACTGTCAGATGGGCGCAACCACCGAATCCGTCGAGGTCGACGGCGACAAGCTGATGCAGTTCGTGTTCCGGGCCGTCGACGAGGTCGGCGCCACGCTGAATGCCGCGCTGGTCGTGATGGGCGACAAGCTCGGGTTCTACCGCGCGCTCGCCGGCACAAGCGGGTTGGCCCCCACGGAGCTCGCCGAGCGTACCGGGACCGCCGAGCGTTACGTGCGCGAATGGCTGAACGCGCAGGCGGCGGGTGGCTTCGTCGCCTATGAGCCGGACAGCGGGCACTACACGCTGCCGCCCGAGCAGACGGTGGCGCTGACCGACGAGTCGAGCCCCGCCTACCTGCCGGGGTTCTTCCAGATCGCGCTCGGTTCGGTGATCGACTCGCCGAGGATCACGGAGAAGGCGCGCGGCGGCGACGGACTCGGCTGGCACGAGCACGTGCACGACGTGCACGAGGGCTGCGAGCGCTTCTTCCGGCCGGGCTATAACGCCCACCTGGTGGCCGAGTGGCTGCCGGCACTCGAGGGCGTCGTCGAGCGGCTCGAGCGGGGTGCGCTGGTCGCTGACGTCGGCTGCGGCCACGGCGCATCGACGATCTTGATGGCGCAGGCGTTCACGAACTCGACGTTTGTGGGCTCCGACTATCACGACGGATCGATCGAGACCGCGCGCCGGCGGGCGGAGGAAGCGGGGGTCGCCGACCGGGTCAGCTTCCAGATCGCCCCGGCCGCGGGGTACAGTGGCTCAGGCTACGACCTGGTGACGATGTTCGACTGCCTGCACGACATGGGCGATCCGGTCAGCGCCGCGCGCCATGTGCGCTCGACGCTCAAGCCGGATGGCACGTGGATGATCGTCGAGCCGAAAGCCGGTGATCGCGTCGAGGACAACCTCAACCCGGTCGGCCGCGCCTATTACGGCTTCTCGACCCTGTTGTGCACGCCGGCGTCGCTCTCGCAGGAGGTCGGGCTGGCGCTGGGCGCTCAGGCCGGCGAGGCGCGGATCCGCGACGTCGTCCAGACCGGCGGCTTGACGCGCTTCCGCCGCGCGGCCGAAACGCCGTTCAACCTCGTGTTCGAGGCGCGGCCGTGACCACCACGTCGGACGAGACGGTGGCGCCTGCGAGTCGGTCCCAGGCCGCGGGCGCCCCCCGGCGGGAGCAGACCCGCGCTCGGTATCCGGACCGGACCGGCTTTGTCGAGCGCGAAGGCGTGCGCGTCTTCTACGAGGTCTACGGCTCCGGAGGTCCGACCGTCGTCTTGCTGCCGACCTGGTCGATCGTCCACTCACGCTTCTGGAAGGCGCAGATCCCCTACCTTTCCCGGCACTGTCGGGTGGTCACCTTCGACGGTCGCGGCAATGGGCGCTCGGACCGCCCCAGCGGCCCTATGGCGTATAGCCCGGCCGAGTTCGCCAGCGACGCGCTCGCGGTCATGGACGCCACCGGGACCGAGCGGCCCGCCCTGGTGGCGCTGTCGTCGGGCGCCCTGTGGGCGACGATCCTGGCGGCCGATCATCCCGAACGCGTCGAGCGCATCGTTTACATCGGGCCGGGGGTGGCGCTTGTGTCCAACCACCCCGAGCGCGACGTATCGCCGTTCGAAGACGCGGTCGAGACCGACCCGGAGTGGGCCGAGGCCGGCGGCCGGCTCGAGCACGATTACGTCGGCTTCCTGGAGTTCTTCTTCGCCCGATGTTTCAGCGAGCCGCACTCCACCAAGCAGATCGAGGACTGCATCGGCTGGGCGCGTGAGACGACACCGCAGACGATCCTCGACACCATCCTCGGGATCGGCATCTCCCGTCAGGAGTTGTTCAGGGAAACATGCGCGCGGGTGCGCTGCCCCACGCTCGTGATCCACGGTGACCGCGACCTCATCCGCCCGCATCTCCAGGGCGAGACGCTGGCGCAGGTGACCGGAGGAGAAATGGTCACGCTGCACGGCTCCGGGCACATTCCGCTCGCCCGAGATCCGGTGAAGGTCAACCTCCTACTGCGCGAGTTCATCGACCGCCGCCGCCCCTCCTCCGCATGGACACGCGCCCGTGGGCGCGCGCGGCGCGCGCTCTACATCTCCTCTCCGATCGGGCTCGGCCACGCGCAGCGCGACGTGGCGATCGCCGACGAGCTGCGCAAGCTCCACCCCGACCTGGAGATCGACTGGCTGGCCCAGCACCCCGTCACCAAGGTGCTCGAAGCGCGCGGCGAGCGGATCCATCCCGCCAGCGCAGAGCTCGCGAACGAGTCCGGCCACATCGAGTCCGAGTCCGCCGAGCACGACCTGCACGCCTTCCAGGCGATCCGGCGGATGGACGAGATCCTGGTCGCGAACTTCATGGTCTTCCACGACCTCGTCACGGCCGAGCCGTACGACCTCTGGATCGGCGACGAAGCATGGGAGCTCGACTACTTCCTGCACGAGAACCCGGAGCTGAAGACGGCCAACTACGTGTGGCTGACCGACTTCGTCGGGTGGCTACCGATGCAGGAGGGCGGTGCGCGCGAGGAGTTCCTCACCGCCGATTACAACGCCGAGATGATCGAGCAGATCGCGCGCTCCCCGCGCGTTCGCGACCGGGCCGTGTTCGTCGGCGATCCCGACGACATCGTTCCGGAGCGATTCGGGCCCGAGCTGCCCGATATCCGGGACTGGACCGAGCAGCACTACAGCTTCGCCGGCTACGTCACCGGCATCGACCCCGCGGCCTTCGCCGATCGCGCAGCGCTGCGCAGCGAACTCGGCTACCGCCCCGACGAGCGCGTATGCCTCGTGACGGTCGGCGGGTCGGGTGTCGGCGGCGACCTCCTCCGCCGGGTGATCGCGAGCCTCCCCGAGGCGAAGCGCCTCGTCCCCGAGCTGCGAATGATCGCCATCGCCGGCCCGCGAATCGACTCGGAGTCGCTCCCCGAGCACGACGGCCTCGACGTCCGCGCCTACGTGCCCGACCTCTACCAGCACCTGGCGGCCTGCGACCTCGCCGTCGTCCAGGGCGGGCTCACCACCGCCATGGAGCTGACCGCGACCCAGCGGCCGTTCATCTACTTCCCGCTCAAGCACCACTTCGAGCAGAACTTCCACGTCCACCACCGGCTATGCCGCTACGGCGCGGGGCGGCGGATGGAGTTCGACGAGTCGCCCCCGGACGCGATCGCTGCAGCCATCGCATCCGAACTCGGCCGTGAGGTCGACTACCGCCCCGTGGAGTCCGACGGCGCCGCGCGGGCGGCGGCGCTGATCGCCGAAATGGTCTGAAGCGCACCCAGCTGGGATCGTCGCCGGCGCGTGAAAAGTGCCGCTCGCTCGCGGAAAGCCGTCGCCGATCTCGACGCTCGGGACGTGCCGGAGACTGCCGGTGCCAGACAGCAGGGGTCACCAGTCGGCGCAAGCTCAGGTACCCGCCCCAGGACGAAGGCAGGTCTAGCCATCGCTGACAGCGCGAGCCTCGCAAATCGCCAAACTCCCTCGGTGCTTGCCGCTCGCGGCTAACGGTACTGTCGATGCAGAAGTCTCAGGCGAGCCTCGCGCGCTACCGGATTCACGCACAGGCAGAACTCTCCCCAGCGCCGAGTCGGGCGGATCTCGCTTCTGCTTTGAGCCGGGTGGGGCTGCGCGCCCTCCTTTCCGCATCGCGACGAGCATCCGCCCCGTGCATGGTCCCGGATCGTGCGGGACGTGGAACCAATCCGCACAGGGGTCTACTGTCGCCCGCGAGTGCTCTTCTTGGCTCTGGGGCGATCCGGCCTTGAAGGAGTGGTGCTGGAGACGGGAGCGGCTGGTCGTGCGCGCATTGGTCCCGCGCGTCGCGCGCGGGTTTTGAGGATCGCGCACGAGCAACGGGCTATGGCCGTTTGAGGAAAGGGTGACGCGCGCGGATGGGAGGCGGCGACCTCACGTCCGTGTTCGGTGTCGTATCTCGCGCGCGTAGATGGGTTGGCGCGGGCCGCGGCTGCGGGAGCAATGCAACTTAGCTCATGCCGGTCGCTCGGCGACCCGTTGGTCGGCAGCCCGATAACAGGGTCGCGATCCGCTGGGTCCGGCGCTCGAGACAGCCGCAAGCGCTACTCCGCGGGGCTACTCCGGAGGTCCGGCTGACTAGGTGCAATGACTGTTACACCGACCAAAGCGCCGCATTGGCAGGCAGAACCTGAAGCGGGAGCGACGGTGTCTGGGTTCACGACATATGTCTCAGGTGATAGGTCGCTCATGAGTCGGGACATGGGTCACACCTAGACGGGCGGTCGTCGTGGAGGCGCGAGCGGAGCGAGCGCCGGAGCGGCGATCGCCGGTGCGTGCCTGTCCGGGGGTGGGCTGACCGTCGCGGGCATGTCCAGAGCTCGCGTTGCTGTCCTCCACGTCGTTTCCAAGCAGCTGTCGGTCACCGCGGCTGCCGTCGAGTACGGGATCTCCCGTCGGCATCTGCACCGCCTTCTGGTTCGCTACCGGGAGGGTGGCCTGGACGCGCTGGAGCCTCGCTCACGCCGCCCGAAGACGACGCCGATCGCGACGCCCGAGCCGGTCCGTCAGCGGGTGATCGAGTTGCGTGGCCAGGTGACCGCTGATGGGTTGGACGCCGGGCCCGTGACGATCGCGTGGCACCTCGAGCGAGAGGGGCTTCGGGCGCCGTCGACGTCAACGATCCGCCGGATCCTGCATGAGGAAGGCCTGATCGTCCCAGAGCCGCGCAAGCGGCCCAGAAGCTCCTACACACGGTTTGAGATGGCCCAGCCCAACGAGATGTGGCAGTCGGACTTCATCCACTGGCGGCTGGCTGACGGGACCGACGTGGAGGTCCTCAATTGGCTTGATGATCACTCCCGCTACCTGCTCTCCTGTACCGCCCATCAGCCCGTCACCGGCGATCACGTCGTGGCCTTGTTCCTAGCCGCCATCGACGATTACGGGCCGCCAGCCTCGACGCTGACCGATAACGGCAGCGTCTACACCTCCCGGTTCACCGGCGGGCGCAACGCATTCGAATACGTCCTGCGGATCCTTGGTATCCGCCAGAAGAACGGGTCCCCAGGACATCCCCAGACCCAAGGCAAAACCGAACGGTTCCACCAGACGCTGCAGCGCTGGCTCAGAGCTCGACCCACAGCCCGCACCCTCGATGAGCTGCAGCGTCAACTCGATGAGTTCCGCGAGCACTACAACGAACGACGCCCGCACCGAGCCCTCGAGCGTCGAGCGCCGAGCGAGGCCTACCGCGCGACGCCGAAAGCCGCGCCGGCCAGCAACGGCCACGCGCCCGCCCACTACCGCCTGCGCTACGACCGCCTCGACAGCAAAGGCCACATGAGCCTGCGCCGCGCCGGCCGGATGCACCACCTCGGCGTCGGTTACGCGCACGCCGGCAAACGCGTCCTCGCGTTCGCCGACGACCACCAAGTCACGGTCGCCGACCTCGCCACCGGGGAGGTCCTCTCCCGCCACCAGATCGAGCCAGACAAGACCTACTGGCGCAACCAAATGCGCGAGCCCGGCCGATGGCCGAGCTCTCAAGAATGAGACCTATGTCGGGACTCAGCTGTGACCTATGTCCCGACTCATCACAGAAGCGGGAGCGACGGGACTCGAACCCGCGACCTCCGGCGTGACAGGCCGGCGCTCTAACCAACTGAGCTACGCCCCCAGGCGGGGCCTCCCAGTATGGCAAGAGATTCTTTTGCCCGTGCGGCGCAACTTTCGCGTTCGGCCGCGGTTACAGCGATCGCATCAATCTCCCGGAGGACACGCCCAACCCGGCCGTGGGCGTGTTTGGGATCAGCGACGGGGACCTGGAAGCGGGTCCCCGTCGTGTTTAACGGCACAGGGGCCGATCAGCCCACGGCGTCATTACGCGGCCAGATCAGCCGCATCAGCGAGGCCACGAAACGCTCGTAGCGCTCGGGCGAGTAACGCTGCGGATCGGTCAGTGCCATCCGTCCAGCCTCCTCAGTGATGTCACGGATGGCGCGCGCGGCCAGCTCGACGTCGAGATCTTCCGGAAGCTCGGGTCGCGCCTGCGCCGCCCTGACCATCTGCTTGATCCGCTCCAGCGTCAGCTCCCGATTGCGCTCCACGTGCTGGCGGACAATTTCGGGAGTCCCGGCAGGGGGAAGGAGGATCAGCCGCCAGGTCGCGGGGCGGTGGCCGATCTCCTCCAGCAGCCTTCTCACGCTTGCCGGCAGGGTTTCGCCGGGCCCCGCGTCGCCGAGGTCCGCGGGAACCACGCTCTCGAGCTGCGCGAGCGCGTAGTGCTCCTCTCGCTCGACCAGTGCATACAGCAGCGTTCCCAGGTTGGGGAAGTGGTCGTAGATCACCGGCCGCGTCACGCCCGCGGCCCGGGCGATCGCCTCGATCGAGACGCCGCTGTATCCCTGGTCCAGGATCACGCTCAGCGCAGCGTCTAGCAGCTGCTCGCGCCGCTGCCCCGGCGGCATGCGCGGCGCGTACGGACGCCGCACCTTGGCTGTCGCCTCAGGATGGATCTGACCAGGTCGGTGCATCCGCCGCGCGCAGGCTAGCGAAGGTGCCCACGGCGGGATGGTTAGGATAGCCGACCTCATGGCCACCTTCACCCTCAGCGCGACGATCGCCGCTCCGGTGGAAATTCGTGTTCGACGTGCTGACTGACCATCGTGGCTACTCGCGGATCACGCCGCTTCGTTCATCGACGCTCGAGCGCGAGGGATCCCCGGACCCGAACGGCACCGGCGCCATCCGCGTGCTGGCACTTGCCGGTCCGCCGATCCGCGAGGAGGTGACCTTGTTCGAGCGCCCGCAGCGCTTCGCCTACCGAGCGCTGTCGGGAGTACCCGCGAAGGAGCACACCGGGACGGTGAATCTCAGCTCCCGTGGAGAAGAGACGATGCTCACCTGGCGGGTCGACTCGACTCCCAAGCTTCCGCTTCCCGCCGGTCTCTGGGCGGCGCTGGTCAAGCCGGTGATCAACCAGCTGATGAAGGGCATCGTCGAGGAGTCGCAGCGGCGGGCGGGTATCGCGGTCTAGTCGCTGACCGGGTCCCCACGCTGCGAGGGACCGGATCGCCCAATCTCCAGCGGCCTCATCTGGCAGTGCGCGCACCGGTGCCAATCGAACGGACTCTTGAGGGCAGACAGGCGGCAGTCGTTGCTGCCCCAGTCGCGGTTGACATGGCGCCCGATCACCACCGCCGCCACTGCCCCCGCCCCTGCGGACTTCAACGCGGCGCCGGCGCTCTGCGCGCTGGCGCCGGTCGTCCAGGTGTCGTCGATCAGCAGCACCGTCTCCCCGCGCAGCTGACGCCGGACGCTGAACCTGCGGAGGTCGAACTCGCGGGGTGGAACCGGCACCGACGAGCGCTCCAGCAGATGCTCGTAGCGGGCCCGCACCGGCTCGACCAGGTCCCGCACGAGGGCGCGCAGCGGATGGCCTGGATCCCGCTCGACCGTTCCCGCGGGCACAGTGGTCACGAGCTCGAACTTCGCCACTTGCGCGGCTGCCGCTACGCAGCGTTCGTGCGCGACGAGATGACGCCACAGCACCGCCGCGAGCTCCATGCGCGAGCGCACCGCCCGCGGCCCGCACAGCCGCTTGTAGGCGGCGAGGACATGATGAAGCTGCTCGTGCGCGACGCTGTAGGAGATCGGAGCGACAGCATCGAGGCACCGCTGGCCATGAGCACAGGCGTAGCAGCGCCCGTAGCCGTCGGTCAGGTTGAAGCAGATCTCGCACACGCCGCTTCCGTCCCGCGGGCTCAACATGAAGCTTCCGTAGCCGACGGTCAGCTCCTTCACGGTCGGCACGGACGGACTTCATCCCGTGAGGGCGCCGGTTGAGCTCAGATGCTCGGCGAGGGCAGTGATGTCGGTGGGCGAGTCGACTACGTGGGTGCCTGGGCGGCGCGCCAGCTCGCACGCCCATGTCTGCGACAGCAGCGAGCCGAGCAGGAACACCGGCCGTCCGTGCGCCAGCGCGGCCCTGGCCTGGACGCGAGCACCACTGGTCGCTGAAGCCTCGACGATGACGCTGCCGAGCGTCACGCCTGACATCACCGTGTTGCGCAGCGGGAAGGATCGCTTGCTCGGAGGCGCGTCGGGCCAGAACTGCGAGAGCACCGCGCCCTGGCGCGCGATCGTCCGTTGAAGCTGCGCATTCTCGGGCGGGTAGCAGCGACGTAGTCCCGTTCCGATCACCGCCAGGGTCCGTCCGCCAGAGGTAAGCGCAGCCCTATGGGCGGCGGTGTCAATTCCTGCGGCGAGTCCGGAAACCACTGTGTAATCCAGAGCCGCGAGATGCGTGGAAATCACCCCCGCTAGTTCGATGCCCGCGGCCGAAGCTCTGCGGGATCCGATCACCGCCAGGGAGCGGCGGTCGGTCGAGCGCAGCTTGCCGGCGAGGAACATCAGCGGCGGGCGGTCGTGGACTGAGCGCAGGTTGACCGGGTACTCGGCGTCCAGCACGCTGAGTAGTCGCAGGCCCTGCTGCTGCCAGCGTTGTACGTCCTCCTCGGCCTGCTCCAGAAGCTCTTCCGGCGCCGGTTCCCGGTCGCCGCCGAACAGTTGTCTCTGTCGCTCGCCACCTCGCTCGAGCTCCTGCTCCAACACGCTGCGGGCGCTGCCGGCTCGCTCCACCAGCTCGGAGTACTCCGGCCACGGACGCCGGCCCGCGCGCAGCAGGGCGACGAGGGCGACACTGTCGCTGGGTGAGGCCACGCCAGCAAGCTACCGCTGTGCTCCGACGGCGCAGCGACCCGGCACGTGGGCTACCGGACCGGCTGGGCCGCGGCGGCAGTCGCCAGCATCTGGCGGTTGGTGAGGGTGTCTTGCAGCGTGTTGGTCAACCAGTAGACAGCTGCACCATCGCGCCACGCGATCATCCGCAGTCGCTGACCCTCGAAGTAGAGCCGCATCGTGCGCCCCCCGAGATGGATCGTCTGGTTGGGGCTGCTCAGGATCGGAGGGTTCTGCCAGGTCGTGCCCTCGAGATCGTAGAACTGTCCGAGATCACCCTGAGCCACGACCGCGACGTAGGCATCGTTGCCGTGGAGCCTGTAGGAGCGGAGCAGATCCGGGTCGGCGGGCACGGTCGTGATCCTATTGACGGGGTAGTAGAGCTTGAACCCGATCCTCGGCGCGACGTCACGAGCGTGGGCGATCTCCTGTGCAGTTGCCGCCGTGAGTGGGGTGATGACCTTCCCCGCGCCAGCGGCTTTTGTCCGGCGCTTGGCGCCGAGG
Source organism: uncultured Solirubrobacterales bacterium (assembly GCA_963787535.1). Classification (GTDB taxonomy): domain Bacteria; phylum Actinomycetota; class Thermoleophilia; order Solirubrobacterales; family Solirubrobacteraceae; genus Palsa-465. The sequence continues at coordinate 267,133 of CAWBDB010000004.1, read as the reverse complement.
CTGAGGTGAGCGGCCTTGACGCCGCCGCTCAGGAACTCGTGGACGGTCTGCTGGACTTGCGGGGGAGCGGCGGTCACGTAGGAGGGCCCGAGGGTGGCGTTGAAGATGACCTGCCGGACGGGATGGCTTGCCGACTGCACGAGGAGCTCCAGCAGGGTCAGCACGTCGTCGGCCGAGCGGATGTCGGTGTCGGCGTACTTGCCAAAGATTCGCTCGATACCGAAGCGCCGTGACACCAATCCTGCCGCGCCAAGCTGGTTCTTGATCTGGCGCAGGAAGTCCTGCTGGCGGGCGCTGCGGACGAGGTCGGTGTCGGTGTGGCGGTAGCGCACGTAGGCCAGCGCATCGGCGCCGCAGAGCTTCTGGTAGCCGGGCTGGATGTCGATCTCGGAGTACTCCTGGTCGGCTGGCAGACCCAGATTGGAGTGGTAGTAGCGGCGATCCACCTGCACGTAGATGCAGCCGAGGTAGTTCACGAGCTCCTTGAAGCCCCCGAAGTTGATGTCGATCACGTGGTTGATCTGGATGCCCAGCACCTGCTTGACGGTCTTGACGGCAAGCCTCGCCCCGCCGATCGAGTAGGCAGCGTTGATCTTCTGGGTCGTCGCCGGCCCGTGGTCAGGACGAATCGTGACCTTAAGGTCCCGCGGGACCGACAGCAACGTCGTGTCCGCTTGGTCGGGATCGAGCCGGACCAGCAGCATCGTGTCCGAGTGCGCGGGCGAACCTCCGTCGACGGCGCCTCTGGCACGCTTGTCGGATCCGATCAGCAGCAGCGTCTGCGGTCCGCCCGCATAGGCGCTGGCGAGCTCGTGACCGAGATCCAGGCGCGGATTCTGCTTGAGCGCGTCCGTGAACGCCTTGACCTCCAGCAGCGTTCCGGTGGCCACGGTCGCGGCTACCGCTGCCACCACGATAAGGCAGCCAATCAGCATGCGCCCCAGGAGGCGCAACCGAGGTCGGCGCCTGCGCGATGCGGCAAGCTGTGACTCGTGCGTGGGCATCAGGTGGCGCCCCGGACCCGGACTCGGCAGCGAGACCAGCCGGAGCGGAAGCTACCGCTTAGCTGGAGTGCTCGACCGGCTCACGGACCGGCTCTGTGCTCTCGTCGGGCACGTGACTGGTGATGGCGTCAGCGGGCTCCTCGTCCTCTCCGCTGATCGCCGTCTTGAAGTCACGGATCCCTCGTCCCAGCGAGCGTCCAACCTCGGGAAGCCGCTTGGGTCCGAGCACGAGCAGGGCAATAACCAGGACGAAGAGCAGATGTGTTGGCTGAAGAATGTCGCCGACCACTGAGCAGAGCTTAGCTGGATTGAGATGCCAGGCGCCGTTAGTTTTCGCCCGGCCACCCTTCCACCTGATTATGGCCCGCGGCTTGGCAGACCGACCGTGACCGCCACCCGCCTGGAGGTGCCCTTGGCGTAGGGGTAGTCCGCTTCGGAGAGGGTGGCTACGGCGAACCAGTATCTGACCACCCCGCGCCCGGAGCTCCAGGCGATTGGGATCGAGAATCGGCCGTCGGGTCTGACCTCAGGAGTCCCGATCGTGTGCGGCTTGGGACCATCGCCGAACAGCAGCTTCAGCACGTTGGATTGCGGCGGAATGTAGCCACCGAGCACGCGGCCGGAGATCAAGATCTTGGACCCCCAAGGCACCTCCGTCGGCCGCACCCGTATTTGGACCTTGGCCGGCACGACCAAACGCACAGGCGCCGAGAACGTTGGCTCGCTGGTCGCGCCGCCGCCGTAGGCCGCCTCGACCAGCCGGGAGGGCCCGGGAGGCAAGACTGCGCTCCAGCTCCCATCGGCAGCCGTGATCGATGCCGCTGTGAGCGCAAAGTGGTTCTCTCCGTTGTCAGGCGCGGTCAGCACCACGATCTGGTGGCCGGGCAGTGCCGTCCCATCCGGGCTGCCGAGCCAGCCGCTGACGGTCGTCCTCTGGCCGAACGGCAGCCTGCGTACGGCTAGGTTGACCCGATGCGGCGCCACCGCGACCTGCACCGTCTTGACTCGCTTGACCTTCACCAATCGTCGGCCGCGGCGGACGATTACCAATGTGGTGACCCGCCGGCGGATGGTCCGCGGATGGCAGCGCACTACCCGCTTCACCTTTGCCCGTGTGCGCTTTCGGACCAGCACCAGCTTGCCCTGACGCTTGACCGTCACCCAGTGCTCGGCGCCCGGCACGAGTTCGTGAACCGGCGCACATCGCAGCCCGTCCACCAGCTTGGCGAAGGAGATCAGGAGTGAGCTCGGCTGGCGAATCCGCAACATCCAGCCGACCGGCGTCGACGGCGCCACGCTGCCGTCATGGGACCGGGCGTTGTTGAACGACGAGCAGGAGAGGACGTGGGTGCCGATTCCCGCCACCGGTATCTGAGTGGCCGAGCCCGGATGCCACTGGTAGGGCGAGCCGTCAAGTGAGCACGAGATCCCTGAGACCCCAGACGGACCAGCCGCGGCGGTGGCGGTGATGTACTGGGTGCCGGCCGCTGTCGAGGCGTCGGTCGGGCCCGACAGGCTCACCGTCGGCGCTTGGTTGTCGACGTAGACGGTCTTGGCCGGAGAAGCGGTGACACCGGCTGAGTTGGTCGCTGCCAGCCCGAGCTTCATCGTGCCCACGCCAAGCCCCTGACTGCCCACGGAGGTGCTCGTATCCACGTGCGCGGAAACGTTCTGGTCGGCGCACTGCTTCCAAGTGTGCGGGTTCGGAAACTCCGGCGTACCGGAGAACGGTGCCGGCAAGCTGCCAAAGGACACGAACGCACGGCACACGCCTGAGGGGTCACTGGCGTGAATCCCCGCCGGCCAGGTGCCACGGACCCAGCCCGACTGGTACCAGAGGTTGTCGGTTCCGGCGGGGAGGATGTCAGGCGCTCGCTTCTCGTCGGCCGTTAGTTGCAGCTCACCGACAGCCACGTCGGCGTAGCCGGAGCAGGAACGCGATCCGCAAGCGATGAACCAGCCGACCGATTGACTGTTCAGCTTCGTCTGTGAGCAGCAGCCGTAGTACTGAAAGCTGTCGGTGATCGCGCCGCTGCGACCAGCGGGGCCAGGACCGCCGTTCCAATAAAACTCTCCCCACCAGCCGCTGCCGTCGCCGACGGCGAACGACCCAGCACTAATCACATGGATGCTGTTGATGGTGATCCCCGAAGGCGCCGTCACCTTGAATCCGGAGCTGCGGTTGTATGGAGCGCTTGTTCCATCGAATGTAAGCTCAAGTCCGGTGGCGAACGTGCCGGTGGGACATTCCACCAGGGGACTGAACCGCTGATCCGCTGTGGAACTCAGGCCATCTCCTGTGTCGCCCGGGAAGAGGCTGCCAGCGTCTCGCGCGTTGGGCCCGCAGATATCAACGTGAAGGGTGCCGGCTCTCGCCGCCCCGCAGCCGAACAGCAACAGAGCGCTGACCTCGACAAGGAAGATGGCAATCCGCCTGATCATGCGTGTACTTGCATCCTCGAATTCCTACGGGCAGACGATGGCGACGAACGCCGCTTGAGGATGCGTGGTGCCGTCGCTGGCGCGTCCGACGACAAGTACGGAACTGCTCTTCGGGGTGAAGTTCACGGTCACGTATCCGTTCAGCCCGAAACCAGTGACCTGGGGCGTCACGAGAGGTATGCAGCTGGCACTGAAACGTCGGCGTAGCCAAAAGACCCCCTCGCCGTTACTGAGCGTTAGAACGTGTACCTTGCTGCTCGATCTCACCGCGACGATCCCGCGAGGAGTTGCTTGCAAATCCGCCCACGCCTTGATTGACCCCGCGATCGACCGCGGGTCGAGCTTCACCGCAGTGATCGAGTGGTTGCGGATCTGCCGACTGCCGACGCTGCCGGCGGGCAACGCCAGAGTCGCGTAGCTGGTTCCCCCGAGGGCGACGAACAGCGCCAGGTAGGCGACCACGTTCTGGCGAATGTGATGCAGTGGACGCGTCAGCACTAGATCCTTCCCGTTGCCTTTCAGATCAGCAGTTGCAGCTCGCGGGGCCGACAATCGCGCCCTGGCCGGTGGGCCCTGCGGCCGAGCCGCCCTCGGAGCCGCCGCTGCTCGCAGCAGACGCCGGCGCCCCCGCGAGGGTGACTGGAGCCGCCGTACGGTTGGAGGTGGCAGGGGCGGGCGCGGAAGCGGAGGTGACGGAACCCGATGGCGAGGGCGTGTAGCTCACCTTCGCCGGTGCGCTGTAGCTGGCCGAGGATTCGGTGGCAGATCCCGATCGGGCCACGTCGACTAGGGATCCCGACCCGGCGCCAGCCTGGGAGGCGCGCTGAGGCGCGGCTTTCGCAAGATCGCGTCGTGCCGCCTCTCTGCGAGGGTCATGCTGCGCCTGCGGGGTCGCCGACACGATCGCGACGCGCGGCATCAACTGTGCCGACTCGAGTCGCGCAGCCAGCCTTCCCAGCAGGGCGCCGGCACGGTCCTCGGGCCGCGCTCCGCCGTTGCCGCCAGCGGTCAGGCGACTAAACGACAACGCGACAAACAGCGACGCGACCGCCACAAGCGCTGCCACCGCCCCGACCTTCCTCGCCCGGCTGCTACGCCTCACCGGGGCTGTGCCGCGGCCACGGTTCGCACTGGAGCCGGGCAGCTCCGGGTCCAGCGGCGGCGGCCCCTGAAGTACGTCCTGAACCGCAGCCGAGTGCTCGCCCCAGAAATCTTCCGCGCTGGGCGCAGCCGCGTGGCCGGTGGAGTCGGTCGCCGCTTCATCTATGCCGGGGGCGTCAACGGCCTCGTCGTCGGTTTCCCACGCGCGAGGTCCGAACGGCACCAGCTCCTCGCGCGGGCCGATCCAGTCACGGGGCAGCCGGACGACGTTCCCGGTGGGGTCTTTCCCCTGCTCCTGGCCTTCCTCGTCCTGTTCCTCGGGTCCCATTCGCAGACTCTCCCCGCCGGCGATCGGATGGATGACGTCCTCGTCGGCCGCTACTATAACCCACTGAATTGCATCCAGTTTGTCTCAATTGGAGAAGTTGAGCTGATGGAGAGGTCCGACCTGGAGGATGACTACCTGACCGTCGCCGACGTGGCCGGCCTGCTGAAGCTCAACCAGCAGACCGTGCGCAACTGGATCGAGCGGGGCAAGCTGCCCGCGCTGCGGGTGGGGCGGCGGGTGCGGATCAAGCGCGCCGACCTGGAGCGCCTGCTTGCCGAGGGCTACAGCGGCAGTGCCGCCTCGGCGAGCGGCGTGCGCGGCCCAACCGCTGAGGATTTCTGGGGTGGGGAGGCGTTCGGGATCGCCGAGCCGGCACCGCTGGCTCAGTCTGGTCCGGCCTCTCAGCTGGCTCAGCCTGCTCCGGCCTCCAAGCCCGCCCCGGCTGTCGATCCCACCCGTCGGGGAACGCCATGAGCTTCGGGGCGGAGCTCGATCGCCAGCGAGCACACGTGATGCGCGCGGTGCGCCAGGCCGGCGTGAGTTGGGCTCAGGCGATGCGCGCGCACAAGCTCGCGCCCCCAGACCGGGATTTTGCCAATCGGCTGCGGGATCTTGCTCAAGCCGCCGAGGACGAGCAGGTGGCGTGGGAGCACGCCCATGCCGCCGGTCTGCTGTGGCGTCCGGTTCCTGGCGCCGAGCGCGCGGAGCCGCCCTACGAGTTGCGGCCGGGAACGGGAAGACGCGGCCCAGCGCAGATGTGGGATCGATTCGACGCCACCGTGGCTGGACTCAACCGCGCGATCACCGGCGCAGATGCTGCCGCCGTTGCCGACGCGTTCGGCGACATTGCGCAGGCGGCAACAGCGCTTGCGGACGCGATCGCGCGTGAGGATGAGATCGCGGAATCGCGTTCGCGCGGGGATGCTCGCGGCGCGGCTTGAGCGGGCGGGCGAAGCGGCGATCCGACGACCCGTCAGGCAGGCGCGCAGAGAGTGGGGCGGGCCGGGACGGGTACGCTCGCACCGGCCATGCCCCCCGTCCCAAGACGCTCGATTCACCTTCCCGCGCCCGGGACCAGACGCGCGGTGGTCATCGGCGCAGGGTCATTCGGCACGGCCGTGGCAGTGTTGCTGGCTCGCGGCGGCCTACGGACCACGCTACAGACCCGGAGCGCTGAGCAGGCGCGGGAGCTGACCGAGCGGCGGGAGAATCGCATCTACCTCAGCGGGGTCGATCTGCCCCGGGAGCTGCGGGTCGAGCATGTCGAGTCGGGGCTGGCGCGAGCGGATTACGTGTTCCTCGGCGTTCCGTCAATGGGACTCGATGAGGTGATCGAAGGACTCGAGGGCCATGGCCTTCCGTCGCGGGCTGCGGTGGTCTCGCTGGCCAAGGGCCTCGTGCCGCCTTACGGCGTGCCGCCGACGCTGCTGCTCACCAGGCGTTTTGGCATCAGCCGCACGGGCTGTATCGGCGGCCCCGCCCACGCGCGGGAGATGGTCAGCGAGGGAGCAGGCCTCGTGGCCGCCTCGACCGAGGAGTCGCTGGCCAACGCTCTGGCCGGGGTGTTCATTCGCGCCGGGGTGGTGTGCGAGGAGTCAAACGACCCCACCGGCGTCGAGCTCGCCGGCGTGGCCAAGAACGCTGCCGCACTCGCCTCGGGTGCAACCGAGGCCCAGGGGCTGAATGCCGCCGGCGCGGCCGCCGGCCACATCTTCGCCGAGGTGTGGCGCTGGGCGGAGGCCCAAGGGGCGCGCCCGGAGTCGATGATCGGGCTCGCCGGCACCGGCGATCTGGTGGCCACCGCGCTCGCCGCCAAGAGCCGCAACCGTCGAGCGGGCGAGCTGCTGGCTCAGGGGGTCAGCGCCCCGGAGATCCCGGCTCGCGTCGGGCAGGCGATCGAGGCGCTGGAGACCGTGCCGCTGCTGGCCACTGCGCTCAGCGGGGCGGGGGTGCAGGCCCCGGTCACCCGCGCGCTGGGTCAGCTGATCGCAGGGGAGCTGCCGCTGACGGATTGGGTCGAGACCGTGCGCGCGACCGTGCCCCCGCCGGCGCGATGGCGGCCGGCCGTCAGCCCCGGCTTCTGGCGGCGGCTGCGTGAACGTCTTCGCACCAGGTTCGCCAGTTCGACGGAGAATCAACACGAGACTTTTACCGGCGGGCAAGCTAGCCGTGTCACTCTGCCTCTTGAACGCGACGAGAAGGAGAGAGACGATGCCTCAGATCATCGTGACCGCTGACCATGACAAAGCCCCGGTGATGCTTCGCGAGCGGGTCAACGCGACCGACTTCAAGAGCCAGCACTTCGCCGCCCAGCTCGTCGAGCGGCTGGGTTGGGCGGTGAGCGATGCGCACGCGGCCGAGCACGGTGACGATCCGGCGCAGGCCGCCGACGCTCAGGGCTAGCCGCCGGTCAGCGTTCGCACCACCGCCTCGTAGACACCAGCGCCGTAGGCCTCCTGCGCGATCCGCACGCCGCGACGGCCCCGAAGGTCGGCCTCCAGCGCCGGATCGCGCTCGAGCGCGTTGGCCACGAGCCAGAACGTATCCACGACGCCGGCAGCATCCACATCCTCACGGGAGTCGCCGACGGCGATGCAGCCCGCGACGTCATACCCCCGAGCCTGCATGTGGCGGGCCACCGCACGGGCCTTCGACGCTCCTGCCGGGACCAGGTGGTAAGCGCGGATCACCGGTAGTCCAGCCATCTGCTCTGCGTGGGCGCGGATCACCCCGTTGTCGACCAGCCGTAGCGAGTCGATGCCGGCGCCGGCCAGCACCGAATGTGCCTCGTCGAGGTCGACGGAGCCCCGGAACAGGTGCGACACCTCCCTGCCCACCGACCAGGGGGTGTGGTACTGCAGCCGGCCGTTGAAATGCGACAGGAGCAGCTCGGGCGCGCCCGTGGCTGAGATCTGCTCCGAGATCGTGCCCAGCTGGGGTGAGGGAACGATGTCGCCGGTGAGCCATTCCAGCTCGCCGTCGACCACCAATCCGCAGCCGAGCTCAAAGATGTAGGACGAGGAGCCGATCAACCTCGCGGCCTCGAACACGCTGGATTGCCGGCGCCCCGAGTAGAGCACGACCTCGGCCTCGGCTCGCCAGCACGCCTCCAGGGCACGGATCGAGAGCCCGGAGAAGCGGCCATCGGCGCCCCGCAGCAGTGACGCGTTCGGCCCCAGCAGAGTGCCGTCGAGGTCGACGTAGAGGCAGCGCATCGGGGGCGCGACCGTAGCAGCTGACGCCATACTGGCTCTCATGGCGACAGCGCGTGAAATCGAGCCCTGGGCGACCCTGCTCAGCAGCGGTCGCGAGGACCAGCGATTGGTCCACGAGGATTCCTACGGGGCCCGGTCGGCGCGCATGGTGTCCGTGCCGGAGGAGCTCGGTCCGGCGGTTCGCGATGCCCTTCATCGAGCTGGCATCACAGACCTGTACGCCCACCAGGAGAAGGCGCTGTTCGCCGCCTTCGCCGGGCCGACGATCGTCACCACCGGCACCGCGTCGGGCAAGTCGCTGTGCTTCCAGCTGCCGACGCTGGAGGTGCTGAGCTCCGACACACACGCGCGCGCGCTGTACCTGTATCCAACCAAAGCGCTGGCCCAGGATCAGGCGCGGGCCCTGCAGCGCTTTGGCCTGACGAGGACAGTCCGGCCGGCGATCTACGACGGGGACACGCCTCGATCCGAGCGGACGGCGATCCGCAAGCGCAGCAACCTGATCATCACCAACCCGGACATGCTCCACATCGGCATCCTGCCCCATCACGGAAGCTGGGATGAGCTGTTCGCCAATCTCGCCTTCGTTGTCCTCGATGAGGCACACGTCTATCGGGGCGTCTTCGGCTCGCACGTGGCCAACGTCCTGCGGCGTCTGCGCCGGGTGGCCGCGATTCACGGCAGCGCGCCCCGGTTCCTGCTGGCCAGCGCGACGATCGCCAACCCCCGACAGCTCGCCGAGCAGCTGACCGGCCTCGAGGACTTCAACCTGATCAAGGACGACGCCGCCCCCCAGGCCGCCCGCCGGGTGGCGATGTGGAACCCGCCGCTGCTCGACGAAGATCTCGGCACACGTGGATCGGCCCTCTATGAGGCAGCCGAGGTGTTCACGGAGCTGGTCACGGCGGGCACCCGCACGATCTGCTTTATGAAGTCCCGCAAGGGAGTGGAGCTGATCCTCCGCCACGCCGTCGATCGACTCGAGCCCGAGCTGGCGGAGCGGATCGCTCCCTACCGCGCCGGCTACACGCCCGCCCAGCGCCATGAGATCGAGCGTCGGCTCAGCGATGGTGAGCTGCTCGGCGTGATCGCCACCGATGCGCTGGAGCTGGGGATCGACATCGGCGAGCTGGACGCCGCGATCTGCGTGACCTTCCCGGGGACGGTGGCCTCGTTGCGGCAGATGTGGGGGCGGGCCGGCCGCCGCGGCCGCGGGCTGGCGGTCTACGTCGCCGGCGAGGACGCGCTCGATCAGTTCTTCTGCCGCCATCCGGACGAGTTCCTGCGTCGGCCGGTCGAGGCCGCGATCCTGGATCCCGACAATCCTCAGATCCATGCCGAGCACCTGCTTTGCGCCGCGCACGAGGCGCCGCTGAGCGACGAGGACGCGGAGTTCCTGGGTGACGATTGGCGGGTCTACGCCGATGAGCTCGCCACAGCGGGCTGGCTGCGTGAGCGGGCCGGCGGGTTCGTGCTCCGGCGCGCCGACGACTACCCGGCCGGACGGGTGGCGCTGCGCTCAGCCTCGCCCGACAGCTTCCTGCTCATCGATGCCCCTTCGGGCGAGGTCCTGGGGACGGTCGAGGCCGCGCGGGCGTATACGACTGTTCACGAAGGGGCGATCTACCTGCACCTGGGGCGCTCCTACCACGTGGCGGAGCTGGACCTGGCGGGGCGTCGGGCACTGCTCGAGCCCTTCTCCGGCGACTACTTCACTCAGACCAAGCGCGAGAGCATGACCTACATCCAACGCCTGCGCGAGCAGCGCGAGAGCAGCGGCGTGATTCTGTCGTTCGGCGCGGTGGTGTACTCCGAGACGGTGCTCGGATACCAGCGCAAGTCACTGCAGGACCACCAGGTGATCGACTTCCAGTCGCTGGAGCTGCCGACGGTGGAGTTCCAGACCACCGCGCTCTGGTACGAGCTCGAGGAGTTGCTGTCCGCCGAGCCGTTTCCTGGCCAGCACCTGCTCGGCGCTCTGCACGCGCTCGAGCACGGGCAGATCGCCGTCCTGCCGCTGATCGCGATGTGCGATCGCTGGGACATCGGCGGCCTGTCCACCAACGCCCACCCGCAGACCGGAGGTCCGACGATCTTTGTCTACGACGGCCATCCGGGCGGGGTCGGCATCACCAAACGGGGCTTTGACCAGTTCGAGCGTTTGGTGGCTGACGCGCACCGGCTGATCGGCGAATGCGGCTGCCGGGCCGGTTGCCCGTCGTGCGTGCAGTCACCCAAGTGCGGCAACCTCAACGAGCCGCTTTCCAAGCGAGGGGCGCTCGAGCTGCTGGGCCGGATGGCCCCACCGAACCGCCCCGCCGAGTCGCTAGCATCGCGCGACCAGGCGAGATAGCTCAGCTGGTAGAGCACACGACTGAAAATCGTGGTGTCCCCGGTTCGAGTCCGGGTCTCGCCATCCGAGGAGATTTACGGAACCGAAGCGCTAACCGTCCTGTGTCACATGAAACGTTCCGTCGATTAGAGCGCGGCCGCGTCCTGCAGCGTGGCCCACGAGGGTGTGGTGTGGGCTAGGGCCGAGCCTCGAGGACCATGTTGAACGGTGTCTCGGCGGCGCGGCGAACGCGGGAAAAGCCGCCCTGTCGAAGCACCTCGGTCAGCCGTGCCTGGCCGGCTTGGGCGCCGAGTGCCAGCCCGACGTCTTGGGCGCGGGAGGCGGGTGGTCGGCGCCCGGATTGAGCTGCAGCTCAAGGGCAAGCGCGAGCCGCAGATCCGCTTACCGCCTCGCCCTCTAACCACGAGCGCGACCGACGACTGAAGCCCGCATCCAGACGGTGCGGGGTGCCGTGTGCTTCAGTCGTTGGCGGCGCGTTCTGCGAGTTGACGCATTGAGGTCTGGATCACGTCGCGCTGGGCGTCTAGGCGGTGGGCTTCGGCTTCGGGGATCTCGACGTCGACGATTATGCGGGTCCCCCCGTCGGTGGGCTCCAGCTGCCATTGGAAGCGTAGGTCGGAGACCAAGCAGGAAACGGTGACTCGTTGCTGGTCGCGGTGAGTGTTGAGCAGTTGGGCCATGGGGAAGTCCGGGTAGCCGTCGGGATACATCGTGTACTTGTCGTCGTCCTGCACGTCGACTGTGCCGATGCCGGCCCACCAGTCGGGGAAGCGGGCTGGGTCGTAGAGGAGCTTCCAGACTTCTTCGGGTGCTGCGGCGCTGGTGGCGCTGTCATGGAACGAGGGCACTTGGGCTTCCTTTCGGTGCTGGGGTTTGGAGCGCCTCAAGAGCGCCGCGGGCGCGATCGAGCTCGTGTTCGGGATCGACGAGTCCTACGACAGGGCGGCCCAGGTCGGCGAGCACTGCAGTCATGCTCTCGATGCCGCGGGCGCGGTCGAGTAGTCGCTCCCAGCCCGCGATCGCCTCGCGGAGCCGGCGCGCTGCTTCCGCGCGGTCGTGTCGGGCGTAGGCGAGGAGGCCTTGGATCCGGGTGAGCCGGGGCACGAGCGCCTCGGGGAAGTCGCTGGCGCGGGTCGGCTCCAGGACGGTCGCGCGCAGCTCCGCGACGGCTTGATCGAGCATCCCGCAGAGAACGCATGCCTCGGCGAGCGCGAGCCGGGTGAGCGGCCTGCTGATCGGCGCGCCGTCGACGAGCGCAGCGGCGAGCAAGCCGACGGCGAGCTCGTACTCGCCGGCCTCTAGTTCCACCAGCCCCCGGTCGTGACTGGCCATTGCGACCAGCTCGACCTGGGCGAGCTGGTCGGCCAATCGCTGCTCTGAGTCGGTCGCGGCGCGGGCGTCGTCGATCCGGCCAAGCCGAGTGAGCAGGAACGAACGCGCCGCCAGCAGGTGAATCTCTAGGCTTTGCAGTCCTTGGTCGGCTAGTGCGGTGAACCCGCGGTCGATGAACTCCAGTGCGCGTTCGAGCTCGCGGGCGGCGGCGGCGGCGCCTGCCGCGTTGGCCCAGCATCCGTAGGCGAGGTCGGGTCTCCCGGCGCGGCCGACGGCCTCGCCGGCGGCGATCGAGGGAGCGTAGGAGTCAACGAAGCGCCCGCGGCGCATTAGCGCAAGTGCCCGCGCGTGGTCGACGTCATAGGTCTGGAGATCGCTGATCGGAGCGTCGCCCAGCTGGGCGATGATTCGCTCGGCGTCCTCGACGCTCCCCGCGACGGCCTCTGCCCACGCCTGCGCGGCGAGCGCCTCGTGGCGCTCGGCCAGGCTCGGCTGGTCCGAGCGCTCGAGCAGCTGGAGTGCCATGCGGCAGCTCTCCAGCACGGCGCGGGGAACGCAGATCGGGCCGTGGTAGGCGCGAGCTCGCCGCAGCCACGCTCGAGCGACGTCGAGCGGCTCGCCTCGATCGAGCAGCGCGAGCGCCCGCTCGAACGCGACCTCCGCCTGCTCGCGACGGACGCGCCACGCTTCGAGCTCGCCCAGCTCGAGCCACAGGTCGGCTCGCTCCGGCGCGATCGTGAGCACCTCCTCCAGATACGCCACCGCCGCATCGAGCGCCGCTACTGCCCTCGCTCGCGTGGCGGCGCGCGTCAGCTCAGGGACCGCATCAGAGTCGCACCCCGCCAGCCGAAACTGACGGGCGGCCTCCGCGGGACGCTCGATCCCGCCCATGCGCTCAGCCGCCAGCAGTGCTCGAGCCCAGCGCTGGTGCAGCCCACGACGGCGTGGCTCTGCGATCTCCTCGTAGACGGCGTCACGCAACAGCGCATGACGAAATCCAATCCGGCCATCCTCCGCGATCAGCATCCCCGTCTCCAGCGCCCGGGCTGCGGCTTCGTCCGGCGCCGCCAGCGAAAGCTGGTCGAGCTCGATCGGTTCGAGCGGACGCGCAGCCACGGCGGCGAGCTCGACGAGCAGCCGGACACCGCCTTCAAGCGGGGCGAGCGTTACTCGGGCGGAGCCGCGCAGGCTGGCCGAGACCGCGCCCTCGCCGCGGGCCAGCGCCCGCGCCGTTTCGACCGCGAGCAAGGCATTGCCGTCCGCCCGTTCCACGACGCGCAGAACGTCGGCATCGCTCAGTCGCGCCGCTCGGCGCGCGAGCGCAGCCACCGGTTCGCTGGCCATCGGCTGAAGCCCAAGCTCGCAGACGAGCACCCCTCGGGAGCGCAGGGCCTGCTCCAGCTGATCCGCGTCCGGGCTGTGGGGCAGATCGCGACGGGTGAGCAGCATCATCATCGGCAGCTCGACCAGGCGCCGCGCCACATACGCTGCCAGCTCCAGGCTGGGTCGATCGGCGCCATGGATGTCATCGAAGAGCAGCAACAGAGGCCGATCCCGAGCCGCCCACCCGAGCAGCGCAACGATCGCCTCGAACAGCCGCGTGCGCTGGAGGTCTGGCGCGATTGCGTCGCCGCGGGCGCCCTCGCGAGCGAAGTGGGAAGGCAGCTCGCTGGTGAGGACCGCGAGGTCTTCGGGCCAGGTGCAGTCCGCCGGCGGCGCTGGAAGCACGGGCAGCAGCTCCCTGATCAACTCCGCCCACAGGCTCATCGGTGCGCTGCCACCCAGGTCCAGGGCGGCGCACATGGCCGTGTGTCCCGCATCTGCCGCCACGCGATGTCGAAGCTCGGTTGCCAGTCGGGTCTTGCCGATTCCCGCGTCACCGTGGATCAGCGCTCCTCCACCCGAGCCGCGCGCCGTCGCTTGCCAGGCCCGCTCGAGCTCCTCCAGTTCTCGCTCGCGCCCGACGAGCGGCAACAGACCCAGTGCTGTCGTCGTTGCCCGCGCCTGGGTTGGGCCGGGCGTGTCGATGCGGAGTTGCTCTATCAGCTCGCGCGTGCGTGGGGAAGGCGCAACGCCGAGCTCGCGCCGCAGCCGCTCTGACATGACGCGATAAGCGCGCAATGCCCCAGCCCGGTCGCCGATCGCGTTCAGGCGCGAGATCAAACGCCGGTGAGCTTCCTCGTCGAACGGATCACGCTCAATCTGGCGCCTGGTGAAGTCGAGCGCCTGGCGCGGTTGCCCACGTTGCTGGCAATCCTGCGCGAGCTGCTCTAGCAGTCCGATCATGCGCTCACGGTGGCGCTGGCGGGCGGACATCGCCCAGTCGTACTCGACTCCCTCGAGCAGGTCCCCCCGGCACAGCCCGAGCGCCTCCTCGGGCGCGCTGGCGGCCAGGAGGTCGAACTCCCGAGCGTCGACCCACAGCCCTTCGTCGTCCCGGAGGCCGACGCGGGCGCGGTCGACGATGAGGTGATCACCGACCTGTCTGCGGAGTGCCCACAGCACGCTGCGCAGGCTCGCTCGCGCGCTCTGATCGAGTACCTCCGGCCAGAACTGTGCCGCGAGCTCGCCCCGCGGCACCGGCCTTGGCGACAGCGCGAGGTAAGCAAACACCGCCCATGGCCGCTGCGAGGCCGGCGAATCGATCACGTCCCCGTTGAGCTCGACCTCGAGCGCCCCAAGCGCACGCACTCGCAGCACGTCGTTAAGCGTAGCGCTGGTGCGGTTTGACGCTCCTTTGACGCCGGCGAGACGGTTGGCTGCGAGCTTGCCACGCATGGCACGTAAATCAACGACAAAGGAGGACGCCATGAGCACAGCCACCACATCCACGAGCTTCGATCTGGAGCGCTTCGCGCGCGCCGCCGAGGAGCGCGACGCCGCGACTCAGCTCGCGCTGTATGCGGACACAGCGACTGTCACGATCGCGGACAAGATCTCCCCGCCCGGCTCGCCGCGAGTCCTGCGCACCCGAGAAGAGATCAAGAGCTGGCTTGAGGACATGTACGGGCGCGACATGACCCACTCGGTCAAGCACACGGTCAAGGACCACAGCGGCGCCGCCTACACACAGGCCTGCCGCTACCCAGACGGCACGAATGTCCTGTGCGCGACCGTGCTCGAGCTCGACGGCAGCTTGATCTCACGCCAGACCGTGGTCCAGGTCTGGGACGAGAAGTAGCCCGCCCCGAACCACAACAGCTGAGCGAGGAGCACGGTCATGTCAGTTGGTAGGGGCGGCGCTCTCGGGCCCGGGCCCGTCCTTCAGGTTCACCGTCCTCCTCGGTTGGCAAGCGATCACGCATCTGAGCACCGACACTTCAGGCAATTCGCTGGACCGATCCCATTCACGGCGATCGTGCCCGAGAAAGGAACACCAAGATGTCACCGATTCACGAAATCGATCAGAGCAAGCTGGACGAGTTCATGGGCCGATTCGTCGGCGACCTCGGAGCGGCGCTGTCCGCCGCCCTGGTGGTGATCGGCGACCGGCTCGGGCTGTACCGGGCGATGGGCGACGGCGCGCCGGTCACGCCCGATGAGCTCGCAGGCCGAACCGGGACCGACGCTCGCTACGTTCGCGAGTGGCTGTCAAATCAGGCGGCCGGCGGCTATGTCACCTACGAACCCGCTGGCGAGCGATTCTCGCTGTCGGCCGAGCAGGCGTTCGCGCTCGCCCAAGAGGGCAGTCCGGCGTTCGTTCCGGGCGCGTTCCAGCTCGCGACAGCGCTCGTCAAGGACGAGCCGAAGATCACCGCCGCGTTCCAGACCGGAAACGGCGTCGGCTGGCACGAGCACTGCGACGATCTGTTCTGCGGTACCGAGCGCTTCTTCAAGCCCGGCTATGCGGCGAACTTGGTTACGTCCTGGATCCCGGCGCTCGAGGACGTGCAGGCCAAGCTCAAGTCAGGCGCTCGCGTCGCCGACGTTGGTTGCGGGCACGGTGCCTCGACCACCCTGATGGCGCAGGCGTTTCCGCACTCGGTGTTCATCGGCTTCGACTACCACGAAGAATCGATCGAGCACGCACGGAGCTCAGCCGCACAGGCTGGGCTGGACGGGCGCGTGAGCTTCGAAATCGCCGCCGCAAAGGACTACCCGGGAGACGGCTATGACCTCGTAGCGATGTTCGACTGCCTGCACGACATGGGCGACCCGGTCGGCGCTTCCACGCACGTACTCGACACGCTCCAGCCGGACGGAACGTGGATGATCGTCGAGCCCTACGCCGCCGACCGGCTCGAGGACAACCTCAACCCGGTCGGCCGCGTGTTCTACGGCGCTTCCACGCTCGTGTGCACCCCCGCCTCACGTGACCAAGAGGTCGGCCTCGCGCTCGGCGCCCAAGCCGGCGAAGCCAGGCTGCGCGACGTCGTCACCGCCGGCGGCTTCACGCGCTTTCGGCGCGCAACCGAGACCCCGTTCAACCTCGTGCTCGAGGCCAGGCCATGATCTGCTCGTGTTCCGTGGCGGTGACCGGGAGCTTCGCGGTCGACGGCTGATCGTTGTGGTGCGTGCTGTCGGTGGGTCTCTCGATTAGCCTGTAGGAGCCTGGCACGAGGCTTCTGCTGCCTGGGAGGGCGCCGGTAAAGGGAGCAAGTTCGGACCGCGTCTGGCGTTCGGAGCGCGTTCGCGAGGGCAACGAGGTCGCTGCTGCGCTCACGGATCACGGGGCTCGAGCGGCTTGACCGCCGGCCCCTCGAGCACTGACCCGTCGACGGCGAAGCGCGAGCCGTGGCAGGGGCAGTCCCACGAGCGTTCGGCGGCGTTGAAGCGCAGCACGCAGCCCAGGTGCGTGCAGCTCAGCGAGACCCCAAACACGGTGCCATCCTGATCGCGGTAGACGCCCTTCTTGCCGGTGCCGTCTCGCAGGACCCGGGCCTCACCGGGCGCGATCCCATTCGCCGACCACGCCTGCGGAGGGCGGACACGATCGAGCGTGACGTCGGCGACGAACTTGGCGCCGAGCTGGGCGATCTCGTGCACCGAGGTCAGCGATGCGCGTTGCGGCGAGAACGTAGCCGCCCACGGATTTCCCCGGCCGGCAAGCCGATCGGCGAGGATCATGGCGGCGAACGTGGCCGTCGTCATGCCCCACTTCATGAAGCCCGTGGCCACCCACAAGCGCGAGGAGCCCGGCCGGTACGGGCCGATCATCGGCAGATGGTCGTAGGGAACCGGGTCGTGCGCCGACCACCGGTGAGTGATCTCGGCCACGTCCCAGTGCTCGTGCGCGAAGGCCTCCAGGCGCCCGTAGCGCTCCGGGATGGCCTTACCCGAACCTGTTGAGTGTCCCTCGCCGCCGACGATCAGCAGCTCTCCGTAGGCCCGCACCGAGCGAGGGTTACTGCCGGCGCTGATCGACATGCCACGCGGGGGGGAGCCGCTGGCCAGGCGGGCAGCTACGCAGTACGAGCGCTGCGCCTTGAGCAGCGCGAAGTACAGCCCGCGGTCGAGGAACGGATAGTGACTGGCCACCACCACCTGACCGGCACGCACCTCGCCGGCGGTGGTGGCGATCCGGCATGGCGATCCTTCGCTCACGCCCAGGGCCCGCACCTGCTCAAACACCGCGCCCCCGGCGCGCTGCAGCGCGGCGGCGACTCCCTGGACGTAGCGGACCGGATGAAACTGCAGCTGATTGTTCAGGCGCACCGCCCCGTGCGTCGGGTAAGGCAGATCCGGGGAGTCAACCAGCTCGACGCTGAGACCGGCGGTAGCCGCCGCTTCGTGCTCATGCTCAACCGAATTGCGCTCTGATTCCTCCGCGGCGTACGTGTAAGCACTGCGGTGCTCCAGTTGGCAGTCGATCGCCTGCTCGGCCACGATCTCGGCCAGCCCCTGCACCCCGGCCAAGCTTGCCTGCGCGTAGGCCGCTGCCGCCTCGACGCCCTTGCGGGCACAGATGGTGGAGTACATCGTCGCCTGGAGCGCGGAGGCCTTGGCGGTGGTGCAGCCGGTAACCCCGCGACCGATCCGGCCTGCCTCCAGGACGGCGACGCTCGCGCCGTCGTGCGTCAACAGCAAGGCCGTGGTCAGACCAGCGATTCCACCGCCGATGACCGCCACGTCGACGTCGACGTTCTCCGGGGTCGGATAGTCGGTGCTCGGCGCGGTGTCAAGCCACAACCCTTCGACGGCTGAGGTTGTCTGTGAAATTCGGCTGTCCATCGTCGGTCTGCGTTATCGATCGATCCAGTGCACCAAAGCCAGACCTAGCCTACGAGCCTGACTCTGCTCGTGCTCCTGGTGGTGGTCATTTCCGTGAGGGGACGACGCTCTATCGGCAGCGCAACCCGGGTGAGCGCCGCGTCAGCCATTGTCACCAGGGCGCCGCTTGGGCAGCTGACCCGTGGGCAGCAGTTCGTCTCCCTCCGCCAGCAGCTTCAGCCGCCGCAGCGACTCGAGATTGCGGATGGTCAGCAGCCAATGCCCAAGCGGGCCCAGCAGTAGCGACAGCACTGGGTTTGCCGGCGCCTCGATCATCGTTATCCGGGTTCCCTCCGGTTCAGGACGCAAGCACAGCTTTACCCGCGCCGGCGGAAGCGGTGAGAGCCGGGCATGAAGGACGATCTCCTCCGGGGGACGCGACGAGACGACGCTTGTGTGATCGCTGAGCGAGAAGGGCCCGAGGCCCACCTGATGATCGAACCCCGTTCCCGGCGAGGGCCATCCGCGGTCGGCGGCGAGGATCGAGCGGGTTCCCACAACCCAGTAACCGTACGTGCGAGGGTCGCTGAGCAGACCGAACACCTGCCGAATGGGAGCCTGGACGGAGATCTCGTTGCGTGCCATCGTGACCAGACGGTGCTCCCCGCCTGTGCTTGCTCCAAACAGCGCGGACAGCAAAGACCCAGTCTTGCCGGGGAAGGTCCTGCGGGGAAGTGGTGGCGATGCTCGAACCGACAGCCCCTAGCGGGCAGTCGAACACCATTGAGCTGGCTGGGTGGCGCCCGTGGGCGTCTGGCCCGGAGTCACCTGACAGACGATCTGTCGGGCGCCTGGGCCAGATGCTCGGATCCCGCGAGCCTCCGGAACGCAGGGGTTAGATCGTCATAGAGCTCCGCGAACAGCGGCCGCAGATCGGCGTAGACCGCCGCCGCGGCGGGATCGGGCTCATTCGTCTCATCGATCTGGACCAGCTGGGCG
The DNA here is from genome assembly GCA_963787535.1 of uncultured Solirubrobacterales bacterium. Classification (GTDB taxonomy): domain Bacteria; phylum Actinomycetota; class Thermoleophilia; order Solirubrobacterales; family Solirubrobacteraceae; genus Palsa-465. The sequence goes on along the minus strand of CAWBDB010000004.1, from coordinate 248,209 downwards.
GCGTGTCCAATCGAGTCGACCATTCCCAGCGCCTCCATCGCCAGCAGGGCGGCGCCGAAGGCGGAACCCTCGTGCCCGGTGGCGAACCCGACCGGCATGCCCAGGCTGTCGGTCAGGATCTGGCGCCACAGAGCGCTGCGTGAGAAGCCGCCTGTGGCTCTGATCTCCCTCACCTCGGCCCCGGCGTCGAGCATCGAGCCCAGCACCAGCGCAAGCTGCTGGCAGACTCCTTCCACCGCGGCCCGGATCAGGTGGCCGCGCCGGTGGAAATGGCGCAACCCGACGTAGGCGCCACGGGCCAAAGTGTTCCAATGCGGGGCGCGCTCGCTGAGGAGATAAGGGAGCATGACCAGGCCGTCGCTACCCGGGGGGACCTGTGCGGCGAGCTCGAGCAGCTGCTCCTCGGGGCGAGGCCCCAACTCGGGGGCGAGCGCGGCTCCCGTCCATTGCAGGACCGAGCCGCCGTTGTTGATCGCGCCGCCGACGGCCCACCGTCCGTGGGTCAGGGCGTAACAGAACAGTCGGCCGGCGGGGTCGACGCCCGGCCGATCGACGATCAGCCGGAGCGCGCCGCTGGTGCCGATCGAGCAAGCCGCCATGCCCGGACTCACCGCCCCCAGGCCCAGGTTGGCGAGCGGGCCGTCGCCGGCGCCGACGACGAGCGGGGTTCCGCGGGGCAGGCCGAGCTCGTCGTTGGTGATCGCCAGCACCTCGGTGGTGGGCACGATCGGGCAGAGCTGCTCGGTCTCGATCCCGGCGATGCCGAGCGCGTCGGCGTCCCATTCAAGGCTTTCGAGCGACATCAGCCCGGTGCCGCTTGCGCACGAGGCGTCGATCACCCACTCGCCGGTCAAGCGGTGGATCAGCAATTCCTTTAGCCCGACCCAGCGGCGCGCCCGCTTGAAGATCTCGGGCTGGTTCTCCCGGAACCAGATCAGTTTCGCCAGCGGGGCCATCGGGTGAAGCGGAGTGCCCGTGCGCGCATGCAGCTGAGGGTGCTCTGAGCGCAGGCGCTCGGCCTGTACGGTGGCCCGGCTGTCAGCCCAGGTGATGAGCTGGGTGATCGGCTGGCCTGCGTCGTCCAGCGCGACCAGCGAATGCATTGCTGTGCTTAGGGCCAACCCGACGATGTTCGCTCCCGCTGAGCCGGACGTCGCCGACGCCGAGGTGGACGCCGACACGCAGTCACCAACGGTAGCGATCGCCGCAGCGACGACTTCCACCGGGTCCTGCTCGGCCTCGCCGGGATCGCGCTCGTGCAGGGGGTAGCTCGCTGCGCGCGGGCTGTACTCCCCGCCCTGTGCGTCGAAGCCGATCGTCTTGGTGCTGGTCGTACCGACGTCGACGCCGACTACCAGGTCCACGTCACACGAACAGGCTGAGGAGCATTACGAATGCCATCCCGACGACTGAGACGATCGTCTCCATCGGCGCGAAGTCGTGGCCGGTCCACATCGTTTGAACCCTAACCCCGCGCGGCGAGACCCGTCAACGGAGCTGTCGCCCCCGGTTGGGGACCGGCCTACGTCAGGAGGGCAGCATGATCCCGAACGCCTAGAGCCCGACGCGCCTCAGGCGGGCGAGCGAAATGGTTGCGTCCCGCAGCGGAAGAAGTACGGCAGGCGGGTGAGCGGCGCGTTTACGGTCACGGGGCGCGGCCCATGCTCGGTGAGGTGGGTCTGGGGATCGCGCCAGCATCCGGCCGGGAAGTACACGCTGCGGCTGCTCGAGCCCTCGGTGACAACCGGCGCCACCAGCACGTCGTCCCCGAGCGCCCACTCCTGCTGCTGGGCCGCTGCCCTGGGATCGCCCGGGAACTCGAGCCACAACGGCCGCGTCGGCGGAATGCCCGTCCGGTCGGCCTGCCGCCACAGTCGCAGAATCAACGGAGCCGCCCGCTCGTGCAGCAGCGAGAGCGAGCGATAGACATCGACCGTTTGCTGGTCGTAGGACCAGGGTGTATGGGTGCCGGCGCGTCCCGATCCGTGGAGACGGAAGATCGGGCTGAGCGCGGCCCACTCGGCCCAGCGCAGGAACAGCTCCTTGGTCGTCGGCGGCGTGGTGTAGTCGTAGTAGCCGCCGATGTCGGTGCCATATCCGTAGGCGCCACCGATCGCCCGGCCCAGCATGTCCGGGGTCTGCGCGGCAAGACCGGACGCCTGAGTCCAGTTGGTAGCTTCGTCGCCGGGGAAATTTCCACCTTCGTAGGCGGCAGAGCCGGGGGTACCCGAGTACCCGGCACGATTGAAGAACCAGATCTCCCGCCCCCGATGGGAGCGCTCGTAAGCGTCGATCGCCGCCCGGGTTGCCCGCATGTACAGGACCGGGTAGCGGTTGTGCATCGTCACGCCGGTTTGCCCGTCGGCGAAGTGCATGTCGGCAAGGACCTCCTCGCCGAAGTCAGCCATGAACCCATCGAAACCGAGGTTCAGCACCCTGGCCACCTCCCGCTTCCAGAACTGCACGGCGGCGGGGTTGGTGAAGTCGAGCAGCGCGATGTGTTGACCGGTCGTGCCCGTCGTCAGGTAGGTCTGACCCCTGGCGGTGCGGACGGTCAGCCGTTGACGGTCCGGCGCCGAGCCAGGAAGTGATCCACGGCCGCAGGTACGCGAGCGGGTGGATACGCCGGGCCGGCAGCTCAGCGATGACCTCGACTGAGCCGCGAAGCTCACGAATGCGTGCAACGCCAGGCCATCGTTGGCGGCGTTGGCGAACCCCCACCCCTCGATCCGATATGCGGTCAGCGGCAGGTGGTAGTGGTCGATGTTGGCGATGTCCTGGCTGAGCTTCGACCCGTAGTCCGCCGGCGTCTGCCGAAGTTCTTGACCAGGCGGTCGAGCATCGGCCCGAGCGCCCACGCCGGCGGCACTCGTTGGCGGCCGGTGTGCGCGCTCAGCGCCTTGATCGCCCGCTTCGGTGTCCCAGGCGCGACTATGTAGCTCAGCGACGCCGCAGAGGCGGCGACGCTCCACCCGCCTGGCCGATCTGAGTCCAGCCGGAACCAGGCCAGCTGCGGCTGGGCGAGGAGGAAGCCATACCCGCGCGAGGAGACGAACTGCGCCTGCGGGTAGTAAGCGGCAGCCGGCCCGTTGGGATACAGCACCGCTGACGGCGTCCCCGCGGTCCCGGGGACGGGGAGATTCTCCTCGGCGACGAAGCTCGCCAGCGCCAGGCCGTGCTGGTCGACCGAGTTGTGACGGCCCCCGAAGCCGTAGAACGACTCGTTCCTGGAGGAAGCAAACGAGTCGCTCATCATGGCTACGCCGGCCGCGGGATGGGCAGCGACCGCGACCCGGATCGACCCGCTCGCCTGCTGGCGTGATCTCGACCCGCAACGTGCGCCCCGATGGATCGTTGGTGGCCACGATGAGCTCCGCTCCCGATCCGAACTTGGCTGCCGCGAGGACCCTCCGCGCCGAATACTGCACGCCGGAGCGAACCCCGCTCATCAGGTTGCCGCCCCAAACCCCGCCGCGGTACTGGCTGATCGACACCTTGCCGACGAGAAATGACAGCGGCGCATACAGCTGGCCGCTCTTCTGCGCATCTGTTCCCGGCGGGACTGGATCTAGGATCGGCGGGAGGCGGGTGGGCCGGGCCCCGGGATCAACCGCCTCTGACAGCACCGGCCGGCCGGAGCCGGCGATGATCTGCAGCCGGAATGGTCGTCGCTCGACCACCGCCGCCGCGCCCCGCGTGCTGACGACGATCTGGCGCTGGGTGATCGACACGGCAGCTCTGCTCGCCGCGGCAGGCAGCAACAGCACAACCAGCACAACCGTGGCACGCAGGTACCGGCGCACCCCTATGTCGCCGATGCTTCAGTAGCGCGAGCGACCGCATCGGCGGGGGCGCCGGCGAACGGATCGCCGTGCCCGAAGAGCAAGGTACCGGCATCGACGCTGGCCAGGGTGGGCAGCGACTGCCGGGTGCGTGCGGGATCTCCGTTAAGCGCGTCGGGCATCAGCCTCGCTCCGGTGGCGTGGGTGAGGACGTCGTAGCTCGCTAGCGCGTCCCCGGTGAACAAGAGGCCCTGATCCTCGAGCAGCAGGGAGACGTGGCCCTCGGTGTGTCCCGGCGTGGCGATCACCCGCAGCCGACCGGGGACGTCGAGTTGGTCCCCCGTGTCGAACGGCGTGAGGTCGGTGACCCAGGTCGGGGTCATGAATCCGTGAGCTGTGGCGTGGAGGACAAACCCAAGCGCCGAAGGACGCCACAGGGTCGGGAGCAAGCTCGGCACCAGGGCCAATGGCGAAGCGCCCTTCGCCTCGCCGGTGGCGCGTCCGAGCTCGGCGCGGTGGGCGTACACGCGCGCTCCAGAGGCTGTGCGGGCGCGCTCGGCCGCACCGAGATGATCAGGATGACCGTGCGTCAGCACGATCGCTGTCACATCACCGGGCGAATGGCCGATCGCTGCCAAGGCTTGCTCGACGCGCGGCCAGCTTCGGGGCCAGCCGGCGTCGACGAGGGCGACCTCTTCCCCGTCTTCGATCAGGTACCAGTTCACGACACCGTCGGCGATTCGATGCACTCCGGATCCCACCTGCTGTGTTTCCGCCATCAGTTAGCCGCCGCCCGAGGGGTGGTGGTTGACATGTCAGATCCCCTTCTCGTCGTCAGCGGCCAAGAGCGTAGAACCTACGCGGCCATCGCGCCCTTCGCGGACATGCGGTCCAGCGCGCACCGATGTCGCCATCGGTGCTCAACGGGTCGCAAGAGAATTGGACCAGCCGGTCATTTCTTGGCCAGCGCGGGTAGCACAGCAGAGCGCCCTGGCTGGTTCCGCTGCCGCCGAAGCTCGTCCCCCCGGCCTCCAAGCCGATGAGCCGCAGCTGGTCAACCCCTTCAGAACAACGGACAAGGAGACCCCACTTATGAAAGCGCTCGCCTGGCACGGCACCCACGACGTTCGCGTGGATACGGTGCCCGACCCAACGATCGAACAGCCCACGGACGCGATCGTCCGCGTGACCTCGACAGGACTGTGCGGATCTGACCTCCATCTCTATGAGGTGCTGGGCCCGTTTCTCGACGCCGGCGACATTCTCGGCCACGAGCCCATGGGGATCGTCGAGGAGGTCGGGGCTGAGGTCACGCAGATCAAGGCGGGTGACCGAGTGGTGATCCCGTTCAACGTGTCCTGCGGCCATTGCTTCATGTGCGACAAGGGGTTGATGTCTCAGTGCGAGACGACCCAGGTTCACGAGTACGGCACTGGTGCCAGCCTCCTCGGCTACACCAAGCTCTACGGGCAGGTCCCCGGCGGGCAGGCCGAGTACCTGCGGGTGCCCCAGGCGCACTACGGGCCGATCAAGGTACCCGAGGGGCCGCCCGATGATCGCTTCGTGTTCCTCTCCGACGTGCTCCCGACAGCGTGGCAGGCGGTCGAGTATGCGGATATCCCGGACGGGGGCAGCGTGCTGGTGATGGGGCTGGGTCCGATCGGCGAGATGTGCTGCCGGATCGCTCAGCATCGCGGCTGTGAGCACGTGATGGCGGTCGACCTCGTTCCCGAGCGACTGGATCGAGCCCGCAGCCACGGCGTTCAGGCGATCAACCTCGAGGAGCACGACGATCTGCCCGAGGTCGTGCGCGATCAGACCGGCGGCCGCGGACCAGATTCGGTCATCGACGCCGTGGGGATGGAAGCGCACGGCTCTCCGATCGGAAAGCTCTCCCAGCGGTTGGCGGGTCTACTACCCGACGCGCTGGCACAGAGGGCTGCCGAAACCGTGGGCGCTGACCGGCTGAACGCATTGCACACGGCGATCGAGCTCGTCCAACGAGGAGGAACCATTTCCCTGTCGGGCGTCTACGGCGGCGCGGCTAGCCCGATGCCGCTGATCCAGATGTTCGACAAGCAGATCAACGTGCGGATGGGCCAAGCGAACGTCAGGCGGTGGCTGGAGGATCTGATGCCGCTGGTGAGCGACGGCGACCCGCTTGGGGTCGAAAGCTTTGCCACCCACCATCTACCGCTCGATGACGCTCCCCACGCGTACGAGATCTTTCAGAAGAAGGAGGACGGCGCATTCAAGGTCGTCTTCAACCCCTGAACGAGGACGGAGAGGCACATTCGATGCGCGGCCTCGCCACCCCCTGGTGATCTGCTCATCGCATACCACGCACAGAACCTGCGATCAAATCCAACTCAGAAGGGACAGCCGAAACGAACTCATCCAAGCCTGTGGCGCTGGTGACTGGCGCATCGAGCGGTATCGGCCGCGAGCTGGCCAAGCAGTTCGCCGAACACGATTTCGATCTGATCATCACTGCCCGCCGGGATCTCAGCGAGACCAGCGCGGAGCTCGAGGCGCTGGGAGCGCCTGTGGAGTCCGTCGAGGTCGATCTCGCTTCCAGCGATGGAGTTGAGGACCTGTGGCGAAAGGTCCAGGCATCGGGCAGGCCGCTGGCGGCGGCGGCTCTGAACGCCGGGCGCGGTGTGGGGGGAGCCTTCGCCACCGATACCGCTCTGGCCGACGAGCTGGAGATCATCGACCTCAACGTGCGCTCGACCGTACAGCTGGCCAAGTCCGTGGTCGCTGACATGGTCGCCCGGGAGGAGGGCCGGATTCTGTTCACCTCCTCGATTGCCTCGACCATGCCGGGGTCCTTCCAGGCGGTCTACAACGCTTCGAAGTCGTTCGTTCAGTCCTTCGCGCTCGCGCTGCGCAACGAGCTCAAGGACACCAAGGGGACGGTCACATCGTTGATGCCGGGACCGACCGAGACCGAGTTCTTCGAGCACGCGGACATGATGGATACCAAGGTCGGCACCGACGACAAGGACGATCCGGAGGACGTCGCCCGCGACGGCTTCGAGGCTCTGATGGCCGGCGACCAGCGCGTGGTCTCGGCCTCGATGAAGACCAAGGTTCAAGGTCGCTCCAGTCGCCTGATGCCGGATAGCGTCAAGGCTGAGATGCACCGCAGCATGGCCGAGCCCGGCTCGGCCAAGAAGTAGCAGCGAGGCGGCACCAGGCCGACACACCCGCGGGGTCGCTGGTTCGATTCCGCGGGACCGGGCGCCGGCGTGTTCGGGCACCTGGGCGGACCCGGAAAGTCTCGGCCACCCGTACGGTTACGGCATGTTCGACCACGTCACCATCCGGCCGCGGAGCCAATCCGACTCTGAGCGCTTCTACCGCACGGTTCTGGGCGCTCTCGGGATCGAGCCCAGCCACGCGGGAGCGGAGATGATCGAGTGGGATGACTTCTCGATCATCTCCGCGGATGCGGACCATCGGCCCACTCGACACCTGCACGTCGCCTTCGTGGCTGCCTCCCGCCAGCACGTCGACGCGTTCTGGCGGGCCGGGGTGGACGCTGGTTACGAGAGCGATGGTGCCCCCGGGGAACGGCCGGAGTACAAGCCTGACTACTACGGCGCCTTCCTGCTCGACCCCGACGGCAACAGCGCCGAAGCCGTCCACCACGGCGACACCCGCCGGGGCGGCTACATCGACCACCTGTGGATCCGCGTGCTCGACGTCGAGGCGGCGGAGGCGTTCTACTCGGTCATCGCCCGTCACACTGGGCTGCGGGAAGGTCGGCGGTGGCCCGGCGGGCGCCAGTTCCGAGGCCCGTGGGCAACCTTCTCGCTGGTCCAGGACGGCGCCCCTCGCACCGAGCACCTCCACCTGGCCTTTTCCGCGCCTGACCGGGAGACCGTCGAGAACTTCCACAGAGCGGCGACGGCTGCCGGCTACCGCAGCAACGGACCACCAGGCAAGCGGGCGCAGTCCCGGCACGGCTACTACGCGGCCTCTGTTCTCGACCCCGCGGGCACGAACGTCGAGTCGGTTTATCGCCAGCGCCGGTAGGCCGGTCTGTCCTTGGGACGAGAAGTCTCACCGCGGGGCCTGGACGTCGGTCACAGCACGTAGGCGATCAGGCCCGCGACCAGACCGTAGAAGAAGCAGGCCTCGGTGAGGGCGAAGCCGAGCCACTGGATGCTCGTGATCTCCTCGCGCATCTGTGGCTGCCGGGTGACGGCCTCGATCACCTTGCCGAAGATGATGCCAATGCCGATCGCCGCGCCGACGGCACCGAGGCCGCCGCCGATCCCGATCGCCAGCGAGCGCAACCCGGATTGGCCGGCGTCGGCCAAGGATGTGGTGGCAAAGCTGAACAGGTGGCCGAGCATGGTCAAACCTCCTCGTTCGGGTGAACCGCTGACTACAGGCGGCAACGACCTCAGCGCGGCGGTAGATTGATACATACAGCGTGCATGGATTATTACATACAAGCAGTACGCATGTCAATCTGGACAGACGTGCTCCGGACGTTGGCGTTCCGCCTCAGTCCGGTGGATCGAGCGCGAGCGCCGGCGACTCTCGGCCACCGCGCCCCCGTACCAAGGCGGGCCAGCGCCAGGCGACGACGGCGGCGCTGATCGGCGCCGCGCGGGAGCTGTTCGCCGTCCGCGGTTTCGCCACCGTGGGTACCGAGGAGATCGTGCAGCGCGCCGGGGTCACCCGCGGCGCGCTCTATCACCATTTTCGCGGCGGCAAGGAGGAGCTGTTCCGTGTCGTACTGGTGCAGATCAGCGCGGAGATGGTGGCCCAGGTCGCGGCGGCGGCGAACGCGGCTGACGATCCGTGGGAGGCGCTCGTGCGCGGCTCGGAGGCATTTCTCGATGCCTGCGCCACCACCGAGGTGCAGCGGATCCTGCTCGTCGACGGCCCGTCGGTGCTGGGTTGGGACGTGTGGCGAGCGATCGACGCCGACTACGGCCTCGGCTTGGTGGAGGCGACGCTGCAGCGAGCCATTGACGCCGGACGCCTGCTGCCGGCGCCGGCTGCTGCCGTCGCTCACGTGCTCACCGGCGCGCTGGACGAGGCGGCGATGGTCGTCGCTCGCGCCGAGGATCCGGTGGCCGCGCGCGCCGAGATGGGGCAGACAGTGCGACGCCTGCTCGAGGGTCTACGTGGTCCGGTGCCCTAGCCCTCCGGGATCAGCACGCCCGGTGAGCCGCCCCCCGCGGCTAGGGCTTTGGGGCGCCGATCAGCCGGGGAAGCCGGCGCGGCGGCGGCGTCGCCGGCAGCCCCCGCCACGTCGCCGGCGGCTCGGGCCTACCCGCCGCGGCCTCCCGTGCGCTGCGGATCGGAGCCGCGCCATCACCGGTTAGCTTCAGCTGCAGGTGCTGGTAGTTGAAGCCATAGGCGCCGGCGCAGTTGAGGCCGCTGTTGCAGCCGTCGAAGTTCGCGGCCCAGACCATCCACAGGTTGAGGCCGTCGGAGCTGATCCACTTGACCGGGAACGCAGGGTCGTAGCCGTTTGAGGGCCCGAAGTAATCCCCGCGGGAGACGAACGAGAACGGTCCCCAGGGATGCGGCCCCTCCATGATCTCGAGCTCCGAGCCGCCGCGCCAGATGGCCGGCGGAGTGCTCCCGTAGGAGTAGGTGAAGGTGAGCAGGTAACGATGCAGCCCGGGGTCATAGGTCATCCGCGGGTAGGTGATGTGGTTGTTCCACTGGAGGATCGGCGTCGCCTGCGAGATCGAGCTCGACCAGGTCGGTTCGGCCCCGGGAGTCCCCACCGACCCCGAAGCCCACTGCCAGCGTGAGGGGTCGGTCATGTCGGCGATGTCGGGACGGCTGCGACCCAGGATCAGCCTCGACGCGTTGAACTCACGCTCGGTGCTGATCGCATACACGTAGCCGTCCGGGGCCTGGAGAGCCCGGCCCCACTGCACCCAGTTGAGGTTTCCGGTGGGGCCGGGAAACGGCTTGCGGGGAAAGCTCCAGTGACCCCCGTGATCGCTGGAGTACGCGATACCGGCCAGGCCCTTGAACGGCTGGTTGGCGTTCCAGTTCCAATCAGCAACCTGAGTGGCATAGAAGACGTGGTTGACCACGGCGAAGCCCGTTGAGTAGAAGTGCCCCAGAGGGCCGCTCCACAGCGCGCGATTGGCGCGGATCTGACTCCAGGTCGCCGCCGGAGGCGAGACGCCGACTCGCCGGAAGGTCAGGTTCGTGGGCGCTCCCGTGATCTGGGCGAACGAGTTTCGCCACAAAGCTCCGTTCGATGGGGCGTCAGTTCCACCATCGTCCATCAGCACGTAGAGGTTGTTGTCGTCGGCCCAGGGCGTTGGCAGGATGTCACCGAACTGGTTGCGAGGCGGGTTGTGGCGCCCGCTTGTCCACGCCGCTCCACCGAGCACCTGGCTGCTCGGAAACGGCGTGTTATTGGTGCTGGTGAGCGCGGGTGCAGCCGGCGCGATCGCCGCCGCCAGCGCTAGCGCGGCCGCGGATCCGGCCAGGAACCTGGTCATTCGCCCCATTTCACCAATGCGGACACCGGCGATGCGCAGAAGTGACGGCATGAGGGGTATAAACCGCTTCCGGGGCTGAGAGTCGCGGTGCTGGCCGACGCAACCGATCTTGCTGGGCGTTCGCCCGAGCCGGGGCCAAGGGGTGCTGTACGGCGCGGGCACTGGACTGGATCAGGCGCGCGGCGACCGTTGCACGACCTCCGCTCGGCGCCGCGGCGCCGCCTCAGGGAGCGTGTTGCGGATTGATTAGGGAAACGCCCTGGCGCGGGCCGGCGCTCGCTTTCACGCCCGGAGAGCAATAGATTTGGCTGTTGACAGGCAAACGGCCTCTAGGAGGAGGAGTGGTTTTGAGGAGACACACAAGGTCGGTGACGACCGGCTTTATCGCTCTGGCGTCGGCACTGGCGCTGGGCGCGTGCGGGAGCTCGTCGTCGAGCTCGAGCTCGGGCTCGAAGTCGAGCTCGGCCGCAGCCAGCAGCTCGTCGGGGGCGATAAACGTAGTCGTGGGAACGGCGCCGGACTCGCTTGATCCAGGCATGGGCTACACCACCCAGGCCGCCGAGGCCGACTGGCTGGCCTACACCGGGCTGACCACCTACGCCCGTCAGAACGGAACCCCCGGTGGCCAGGTCATCCCCGGACTGGCGACGGCGCTGCCGACGATCTCCGGCGACGGCAAGACCTATACGGCGATTTTGCGCAAGGGGCTCGTGTACTCCAACGGCCAGCCGGTCAAGGCCAGTGACTTCCTGTACTCGATCGAGCGCTCGTCGAAGATCCCGTGGGGCGGATCTGGCCAGTTCTATGGCGGCACGATCGTGGGCGCGGCGGCCTATGCCGCCGGCAAAGCCAAGACGATCTCCGGGATCACCACCGACGACGCGACCGGCAAGATCACCATCCGTCTGCTGGCTCCGTACGGCGCGTTCGACAACGTGCTCGCGTTTCCGTCCAGCGGCCTGGTGCCCACCGGCACGGCGATGAAGAACCTGCCGAACAACCCGCCCCCCGGGGTCGGCCCGTACATGATCTCCAACGTCGTCCCCAACGCGTCGTTCTCGATGGTCAAGAACCCACATTGGACGGCAATGAGCCTCCCGGGCATCCCCGCCGGCCACGCCAACCTCAACGTCAAGATCAACGCTAACGTCGACGCCAACGCGCTGTCGGTGCTGAACAACACCGCCGACGTGTTCGACTGGGCCGACACGATCCCTGGCAGCCTGCTGCCCCAGATCCAGTCGCAGGCCTCAGGCCGGTTCTCGAAGAAGGTCATGAACTCGACCTACTACTTCTTCCTGAACACCCAGACCAAGCCGTTCTCCAGTCAGCTTGCGCGTGAGGCGGTCGTCACCGGCCTCAACCAAAGCGCCCTGAACCGGCTCGGCTCGGGCACGCTGATCCCGGGGTGCTTCTTCCTGCCTCCGGGAATGGTCGGGCATCCGACGGCGCCCTGCCCGTACGGCAACCCCGCCGCCGGCGGCAACCTGGCCAAGGCCAAGGCGCTGGTCCAGCAGTCCGGGATGGCCGGCACCCCGGTGACGGTGTGGTCGGAGACCCGCTCGCCGCGCCAGCAGTGGGCGGCGTACTACACCTCGTTCCTGAACCAGATCGGCTTCAAGGCCACGCAGAAGGTGATCGCCGACGCGACTTTCTTCACGACGATCGGCAACCTGAAGCTGAACCCCCAGACCGGCTTTGCCGACTGGAATCAGGACTTCCCCAACCCGATCGACTTCTACCTGTTGCTGCAGTCAACTGCGATCCAGCAGAGCAACAACCAGAACTTCGGCCAGGTCAGGGATCCGCACATTGACAGTGAGTCGGCGAAGCTCGGTGCCACGCCGACGAGTCAGCTGAACACGATCGCTTCGCAGTGGCAGGCGCTCGATCAGTATGTGGCCCAGAAGGCGTACGTGGGCGTGTTCGGGTACCAGACGTTCCCGGCGTTCACCTCGACGCGGATCGACCTCAGCTCAGCCATCTTCCATCCGCTGTACGGGTGGGACTGGAGCTCACTGAAGCTGAAGTGATGACAGGGTGGGCCGGGACGGCTAGGCTGTCCCGGCCCACATCTATGGCCACAACCTCCGCTTCCGGCACCGAGTTCTCCAGCGACCTCGCCCAGGTCACCGGCGACGCGGGGGAAGTGCCGCCCGGGATCAGCCCGTGGCGCCTGGCCTGGCGGCGGCTGCGACGCAACCGGGTGGCGCTGTTCTTCGGCGGGCTGTTTCTGCTCATCGTGGTGCTGTGCCTGCTGGCACCGGTGTATGCCCACGATGTCGCCCACACCGGGCTGGCCGACGAGCACATCACCGACCAGATCAAGGTTGGGGGCAAGCTCGAGTATGTGGTGTCCACGACCGGCATCCCGATCGGGCCGACCTGGCATTCCAAGTTCCTGCTCGGCGCGGATGCCAACGGTCGGGATGTGGCCGTGCGGCTGCTCTACGGCGGGCGCAACTCGCTGGAGATCGGCGCCGTGGCCACGCTCATCACGATGGTCCTGGCGCTGATCCTGGGGATGCTGGCCGGCTTCTTCCGCGGATTTGCCGACTCGGTCATCTCCCGCTTCCTCGATGTGCTGTGGTCGTTCCCGGCGGTGCTGCTCGGGGTCGCCCTCGGCGTCAGCCTGGCCGTCGGCGGGATCGACTTCGGCCTGTTCACGCTCAGCGGCAACACGTTGATGGTGCCGGCGGGGGTGATCGGCATCGTCTACATCCCCTATGTGGCCAAGCCGGTTCGGGCCCAGGTTCTGACCCTGCGCGAGCGGGAGTTCGTCGACGCCGCGCGTCAGCAGGGCCTGGGCGCACTGCGGATCCTGACCTCGGAGATCCTGCCCAACCTGGCCTCGACGATCATCGTGTTCGTGCCCCTGATCCTGGCCAACGCGATCCTGTTGGAGGCCGGGCTGTCCTACCTCGGCGCCGGCGTACAGCCGCCGAATCCCTCGTGGGGGACGATGATCTCCGACGGCGTCAACACGATCCCGGCCGCGTTTCACAACGTGCTCGTGCCCGGGATCATGCTCGTGCTGGCCGTGCTCAGCATCAACGTGTTCGGCGACGGCCTCCGCGACGCGCTGGACCCGCGGGCCAAGGTCCGCATCGCCCACTGATGAGCCGCTTCGTCGTTCGCCGGATGATGGCCATGGCGCTGGTGCTGGTGGTGATCTCGATGGTCACCTTCCTGGTCTTCGAGGCGATTCCCAACGGCGATCCGGCGCTGCGGCTGGCCGGGCGCTCGGCCACCCCGGCCGAGATCCAGCAGATCCGCCACAAGTACGGCTTCGACAAGCCGATCTACACCCAGTACATCCACACGATGAAGAACATCTTCACCGGTCAGGCCTACTCCTACGACCAGGGCTTCAACGTCCTCGACGAGATCAAGCAGGGCCTTCCGGCGACGCTGTCGCTGGCGCTGGGGGCGGGGATCTTCTGGCTGCTGGCCTCGATCCTGGTCGGGACGATCGCGGCCATCCGGGCCGGCCGGTACGCCGATCGATTACTGACCGTGCTGGCCATGACCGGGGTCTCGTTCCCACCCTTCTTCCTCGGCGCGGTGCTGATCTACTTCCTCGGCTACAAGGCCAACATCTTCCCCCTCGGCGGCTACACGAAGCTGACCGCCAACCCGGTCCAGTGGTTCGTGCACCTGATCCTGCCCTGGTTCACGCTGTCGGTGCTGTTCATCGGCTTCTACTCTCGGGTGCTGCGGTCCTCGATCCTCGACGCCATCAACGAGGACTACGTGCGCACGGCGCGGGCCAAGGGCCTCTCCGAGCGCCAGATCCTGGTCCGCCACATCCTGCGCAACAGCCTGATCCCGATCCTCTCGCTGTGGGGCCTCGACCTCGCCCAGGTGATCGGCGGCGGCGCGATCCTCACCGAGTCGGTGTTCAACCTCCACGGGGTCGGGCAACTCGCGCGCGATTCGATCCAGCGCCTCGACATCATCCCGATCCTGGTGATCGTGATGCTGACCGCGTTCGCCGTCGTGATCCTGGCCGCGCTCAACGACATCGCCAACGCCCTCCTCGATCCGCGGATCAGACTGTCGTGACCGCGGACGGAAGTCCGCTGCTGGAGGTCGAGGACCTCCGCGTCTCGTTCACCACCGAGGACGGCGTGGTCAAGGCCGTCGACGGGGTCTCGTTCACGGTGACCAAGGGCGAGGTGGTGGCGATCGTCGGGGAGTCCGGCAGCGGCAAGTCCGTGACCGCGATGACGCTGATGGGCCTCACCCGTGGCCCGAACGCACAATTCGAAGGCAGCGCCCGCTTCGACGGCACCGAGCTGGTCACCGCCGGGGAGGACGAGCTGCGCCAGATCCGCGGCGCGGGAATCGCGATGGTCTTCCAGGACCCGATGAGCTCACTGGATCCGGTCTACCGGATCGGTGACCAGATCATCGAGCAGATCCGCGTCCACGAGCGGGGGATCTCCAAGGCGCAGGCGTACGACCGAGCGGCCGGAATGATGGAGCGCGTCGGGATCCCGCGCGCCAACGAACGCATGCGTTCGTTCCCGCACGAGTTCTCCGGCGGGATGCGCCAGCGCGTGATGATCGCGATGGCGCTGTCCTGCTCGCCGCAGCTGCTGATCGCCGACGAGCCGACGACCGCGCTCGACGTCACCATCCAGGCCCAGATCCTCGACGAGCTGCGCCAGCTGCGCAGCGAGAGCGACGCCGGGGTGATCCTGGTCACTCACGATCTTGGCGTAGTCGCCGACATCGCCGACCGAATCGTGGTCATGTACGCCGGTCGAGTGGTAGAGCAGGGGACGCTCGATCAGCTCTTCTACGACCCTCAGCACCCGTACACCTGGGGCCTGCTCGGGTCGATCGCCCGGATCGATCGCGACCGCTCGACGCGGCTGCCGGCGATCGCCGGGCTTCCCCCGTCGTTGCTCTCGCCGCCGCAGGGCTGCCACTTCCGACCCCGGTGCCCGCATGCCTTCGAGCGCTGCCCCGAGGTCCCCGAACTGAGATCTCGCCTGGCGCAGGCGCCTGACCATCGCGATCGCTGCTGGCTGGAGCCCGAGCGCAAGCGCCAGCTCCGCCAGGTCGGCGACGGGATTGGCCTGAGCGGCGCGGGGACGTCGATCTCATGATCGGCCAGAGCGATTCGGATGACGCCGCGGCGATCCCGGAGCAGCACCCGCCGCTGATCGACGTCGAGCACCTGCAGCTGCTGTTCCCGATCAAGTCGGGACTGTTGATCGACCGCCAGGTCGGCAGCGTCCACGCCGTCGACGACGTCTCGTTCTTCCTGCGGGAGGGGGAGACACTGGGCATCGTCGGCGAATCTGGCTGCGGCAAGACGACGCTGATCCGCACACTCGTGCGGCTGATCGATCCCACCTCCGGGGCGATCCGCTTCCGCGGCGACGACATCACCGCGAGTGGTCGCCGCCAGCTGGAACCGATCCGCCGGGAGATGCAGATGGTCTTCCAGGATCCCCAGGCGTCGCTGAACCCACGCAAGCGGGTGGCGCAGATCCTGCAGACGCCGCTGCGGATCCGTGGGCTGGAGAAAGATCGGATGGAGGCCGAGAGCCGCGCTTTGCTAGAGCGGGTGGGGTTGGCCCCCGAACACCTGAACCGCTTTCCCCACGAGTTCTCCGGTGGTCAGCGTCAGCGGATCGGGATAGCTCGCGCGCTGGCCGTCGAGCCCCGGCTGATCCTGCTCGACGAGCCGGTCTCGGCGCTCGACGTCTCGGTGCAGGCGCAGGTCATCAACCTGCTCGGCGACCTCCAGGACGACCTGGGCCTGTCCTACGTCTTCGTCGCTCACGATCTCTCGGTGGTCCGCCACGTCTCTGACCGGATCGTGGTCATGTACCTGGGCAAGCTGGTGGAGGTCTCGCCCGCCGAGGAGCTGTACGCCAAGCCGATCCACCCCTACACCTCGGCCCTGCTTAGCGCGATCCCGCTGCCTGATCCCGATGAGAACCGCGCCCGGGACCGTCCCTTGGTCACCGGCGAGCCGCCAAGCCCGATCGCCCCGCCGCCAGGCTGTCGCTTCCACACCCGCTGCCCGCGGGCCACGGAGGTCTGCCGTACTGTCGAGCCCCAGCTGAGCGAATATGCCGGCGGCCACCTCGCCGCCTGCCATCACCCACAGCACGTCAGTCGCCAGGAGGTGGCTTCAGTGCGCCGCTCGCCGGCCAGTCCGCTGAGCTCCGGAGAGCAGGCGCCCGAGCCGGAGTGAGATTCAGCCTGCTTTCGCTGGCCGAGAACACCCAGCCTTGAGCGGCGTCGTCCGCCTGCCCGCCGAATGGGAGCCGCACGAGCGAACATTGATGGGCTGGCCGTGTCGAGCGGAGCTGTGGGGCGCGACGCTCGCGCAGGCCCGCGCTGACTACGCGGCGGTCGCCAACGCGATCGTGCAGTTCGAGCCCGTGACGATGATCGCCAACCCCGGCGCCGATGTTGGCGCCGCACGGGCGGCGTGCGCGGCTGGGGTGGAGGTTGTGGAGCTGGCGCTAGACGACTCGTGGCTGCGGGACTGCGGTCCGATCTATGTCCGGGGCGAAGACGGACGCCGGGTCGCTGTGCACTTCCGCTTCAACGCCTGGGGACAGAAGTTTGCGCCCTGGGAGCATGATGCGGCGGTGGGGGCGCTGATCGCCGCCCGGCTGGGCGACGAGGTGCGCTCGGTGCCGATCGTGCTCGAGGGTGGTTCGATCCTCAGCGACGGCTCCGGGACGCTGCTGACCACCGAACAGTGCCTGCTCAACCCCAACCGCAATCCTGGCCTCGGCCGTGAGCAGATCGAGGCGGTGCTGCGGGCGCAGCTCGGTGCGCGCAGGATCGTGTGGCTCGGCTGCGGGCTGGTGGAGGATCGAGACACCGACGGTCACGTCGACCTGATCGCCGCCTTCATCGCCCCCGGCCAGGTGCTGCTGCAAGCAGCGGCTGCTGGCAACCCCAACCACGAGCGAATGCAGGACAACCGCACACGACTAATGGCCGCGGGGATCGAGGTGCTCGAGCTGCCACTGCTGGCCTACGTGGAGGTGGCGGGCGAGCCGGTCACGGTCAGCTACATGAACTTCTACATCTGCAACCGGGCGGTGATCGTGCCGGTGACCGGTGCGGCAGAGGACGCGGAGGCGCTGGCGGTGATCGGACGCGCCTATCCGGGACGCGAGGTGGTGCCGGTTCCCGGTGCCGTGCTCGCCTATGGTGGCGGAGGACCGCACTGCATCACCCAGCAGGTCCCGATGAGGAATGCCTGAGACCCCGAAGCTGCTGAGCGCCTACGGCCCGCCGCCCTCACCGGCACGCACTCGGCCGGCGGCGCGCGCGCCTCTGCGAATCGGCCTCGTGCAGCACCGTTGGCACCCTGATCCCCACGAGCACCAGGCGGCGCTGGCGGAAGGGATCGCGCTGGCGGCGGCGGAGGGCGCGCGCATCGTCTGCCTGCAGGAGCTGACGCTGTCGCCGTACTTCGCCACCACCCCCGCGGGACCGGATGCGGCGGGCGCGCGGCCGGAGGAACTGGAAGCCGGACCCACCGTGACCTTTGCCCGCGCTTGCGCGCTCGACACCGGCACCTATGTGCACGCGTCGCTGTACGAGCGGGCTGACGGCGAGGATGGCCTTGGCTACAACACCGCAGTGGTGATCGCCCCCGACGGTCGCCTGATCTCCCGCACGCGCAAGCTGCACATTCCCGTCAGCGCCGGCTACTACGAAGACCGCTACTTCCGTCCCGGCCCGGCGCACGAGGATCCTTTCCCGATGGTGGAGCTGGATGCCGAGGACGGCCCGGTGCAGCTGGGCTGCCCGACCTGCTGGGACCAGTGGTTTCCCGAGGTGGCCCGGGCCTACTCGCTGCGCGGGGCAGAGGTGCTGATCTACCCCACGGCGATCGGCTCCGAGCCCGACCATCCGGAGTTCGACACCGAGCCCCTTTGGCAGCAGGTGATCGTCGCCAACGGGATCGCCAACGGCACGTTCATGGCCGCCATCAACCGGATCGGGTTCGAGGACCCGCTGACGTTCTACGGCTCGAGCTTCATCTCCGATCCCTACGGCCGCGTCCTTCTGCAGGCCCCCCGGGATCAGCCGGCGGTGCTGGTCGCCGACCTCGACCTCGACCAGCGCCGGGACTGGCTGGAGCTGTTCCCGCTGCTGCGCAGCCGCCGCCCCGATGCCTATGGCGCGTTGGTCGGCGGAGCTGTCGAAGACCCGCCGGCCTCCCCCGCGGCGGCGGTCACCTCCCGCTGGCGAACGGCAGCGCGTAGAACCCGGCGATCGCGCCGCAGATGATCAACGTTGCGTACGCCGACACCGGCGCCAGCGCTGTGGCGAGCACATAGGGCGCCACGCCGGCCACCGATCGAGCCAGGATCTGGTGGCGCTGGTCCGTCGGGAGCTGAACCCTCATCAGCTGCGGCCGAGACAGCAGAATGTGGCGATTGAGGACGCTGAACAGCACGCCCATGACCAGGAACGCGCCGCCGTAGACCCCGGCGGCGAGGTGCTGGCCGCTGCTCTCGCGCAGGTAGCTGGCCATCAGCGAGGTGGCGAACGGGAGCACGGCGATGCTCAACAGCAGCAGCAGGTTCAGCATCAGAATCGAGTGGTCGATCTCTCGCAGCCGGCCGATCATCGCGTGATGGTTGACCCAAATGATCCCGATGGTGACGAACGAGGTCACGTAGGCGGCGTAGCTCGGCCATTGCTGGGCGAGCTTGTGGGCGAGGCTCGCGTGCGCCCCCACCGTCGGCACGCGGATGTCGAGGACCAGCAAGGTGATGGCCACCGCCAGCACCCCGTCGGAGAAGGCCTCGAGGCGGTTGGTGCTCATCACAAACAGGTTCGGCGGGATTTCGCTCGCTCCTGCGGAGCGGTCTCCCCGGTTGGACCAGCAACCAGCTCCATCAGCAGGCTGTCATGCCAGCCGCCACCCTCGGCGTCACGCTCAGAGCGGCGCATCACCCCCACCGGCGTGAAGCCGGCCTTGGCGTAGGCGCGGATCGCCGCGATGTTGGCGCTGGCCGGATCAATGGTGATCCGGTGGTGGCCGCGCTGCTCGAGCAGGTGGTGGGTGACGCGGCGCACCGCCTCGCTGCCGATGCCCTGCCCGTGTAGGGAGGGATCGAGGAACATGTCGATACCGGCGTGACGGTACTTGGGCTCGGGCTCCTCCCAGAACTGGATCAGGCCGGCGATCACGCCATCGACCTCGATGGTGAGGCGAGTCGATTCCGGCTCGTCCCAGGGGAATCCCGCGGCGGGCTCGTCCCACCAGCGCACGATCTCAGGCCGGCGATGGATGCGCAGCAGCTCGTCCTCGTCGCCGATGCGCAGAGGACGCAGCACGAGGTTGAGCTGAGCGGTCGGCGCGGCGCGGTACGGTTCGGCCCCGGCGGGCACCCCGAGCAGCGTCGCGTTGAGCTCGTGCAGCCGCCGGTGCTCGCCTCTGATCCCGGCCGCGGCGTCGTTGTAGAGAAACGCCTCGGCCAGACGCACCAGCGCGTAGGCCAGGGTCGCGGGGTCGACCGGCGCGCGATAGCGGCCGGCCTGGATCTCGGCGTTGATCAGGCGCTGGACCGCGGCGACCGCACGCGGCTGGACCGGACCGCCGCTGCCAGTCAGCAGTCGCAGTGCGCGCTCGCGTTCCTGCTCGAGCAGCCGGCGCAGCGCGGTCGAGCGAGCCAGCCTCCCGTTGATCTGGTCGAACACCTCGAGCAACCCCCGCGCCCCCTGGGGGCCGACCTCGGCACGGGTGCGCTCGAACAGCTCCTCCAGCGCCTGGGCGATCACCTCGCCGAGCAGCCGCTCACGGGAATGAAACCAGCGGTAGATCGTCGCTCGTCCCAGCCCTAGCTGAGCGGCCAATTGCTTCACCTCGAGACGCTCGCCGGCCAGATAACGCGCCCGGGCGAGGGCGAGCACCGCTTCCGGGGCGGCCCCCGCCGGCCGACCTCTCTTCACTGCCGGTGGATCTCGACTCTGCTTCACAAAAAGCCCTAGCATTTGAGACGAGTGAGAGGGAGCGTACCTAAGCGCTGCAGGTCGATGCGCGGGCGCGGGCCCGGCCGGTGCTGAGCGCGCGCGAGGTCACGGTCACCTTCGGCGGCATCACCGCGCTCGATGGTGTCTCGCTGGAGGTCGACCAGGGCCAGGTGCTCGGCATCATCGGTCCCAACGGGGCCGGCAAGACGACCCTGTTCAATGTCATCTGTGGCTTCGTGACGCCGACTTCGGGCACGTTGTCGTGGCGCGATCGGCCGCTGGCCGGCATCCAGCCACACCGGCTGAACGGACTGGGGATCGCCCGGACGCTCCAGCATGTCGGCTTGTTCGAGCGGCTGACCGCGCTGGAGAACGTGATGGTGGGCGCGCACCGATTCCGCCGTGCGTCACTGCTGGGAGCCGTGGTCGGGTCCCCTCGTTCTGACCGTGACGAGCGTGCTCTGGCGCAGCGGGCGCAGGCAGCGCTGGCGCGGCTGGGATGCGCCGAGGTCGCCGAGCGGCTGCCGGGCACGCTGCCGTTCGCGATTCAGAAGAAGGTAGCGTTGGCGCGGGCATTGGCCGCCGAGCCGGAGCTGCTGCTGCTTGACGAGCCGGCGGGCGGCCTCGGCGCCGATGGCCTCGACGAGCTCCGCGAGCTGATCGGCGAGCTGCGCGGCTCGATGACGGTGATGCTGGTCGAGCACCACATGGACCTGGTCATGTCGGTTTGCGATCGCGTCGTCGTCCTCGACTTCGGTTCGGTGGTCGCCACCGGTGCCCCGGCGGAGGTTCAGCGCGATCCCCAGGTCCTCGACGCCTACCTGGGCCGCGACGCCAGCGGCATGGAGCCGGTGGCGGTGATCGGAGCCGGTGATGCTGGCGATTGATGGCCTGACCACCCACTATGGAGCCATCCGCGCACTCGAGGAGGTCAGCCTTAAGGTCCAGCCGGGGACGGTGACCGCGGTGCTGGGGGCCAACGGTGCCGGCAAGACCACGCTGCTGCGGACGATCAGCGGCCTGTGTCGCCCCCGCGCGGGGAGGATCGAGCTCGACGGCGATTTGCTGCAGCGATACTCGGTCGAGCAGATCGTCCGCCGCGGGATATCGCACGTGCCTGAAGGGCGTGGCGTGATCGGCGAGCTGACGGTACTGGAGAACCTCCGTCTGGGCGGGCTATGGCGCGGTCGGGACGCGATGGCGGTCGGCGAGATCTACGAGCTGTTCCCGCGCCTGGGCGAACGTCGCCAGCAGCCGGCCGCATCGTTGTCGGGGGGCGAGCGGCAGATGCTCTCGATCGGCCGCGCGCTGATGGCCCGCCCTCGCGTGCTGCTGCTCGACGAGCCCTCGCTGGGGCTGGCCCCGCTGATCTCAGCGCAGCTGATGGGACTTGTGCGCAAACTCTGCGACGCGCAGCAGCTGGCCGTGCTGCTGGTGGAGCAGAATGCCCGCAGCGCGCTGTCGATCGCCGACCATGGCCTCGTCCTCAACCTCGGCCGCGTCGTCGCCGCGCGTCCCCCCGCACAGTTGGTCGCCGACGACGCTCTGCGCCACGCCTACCTCGGCTTCTGAGCATGACCAAGTTCGTCGACCTGACCCTCAACGGCATCTCCACCGGGGCGGTGTACGCGGCGGTGGCGCTCGCTCTGGTGCTGATCTGGCGGTCGACCCGAATCGTCAACTTCGCCCAGGGGGCGATGCTGATGATCACCACCTTCATCGCCTCCGACGTGATCCGCTCCAGCGGCTCCTACTGGCTGGGCTTCTTAGTCGCGCTGATCAGCGGCCTGGCGCTGGGCGCGCTGGTCGAGCGGATCCTGATCCGCCCGGTGGAGACTGGGCCGCCGCTGAACGCGGTGATCGTCGCTCTCGGCCTGTACACGGTGCTCATCGCCGTGGCGGGGATGATCTGGGGCAACACGCCGCGTTCGTTCCCGGCAGCATTCTCGATCCGCGGCTACAGCGTCGGCGGGACGCGCCTGCTGTTCTCGCCCAACGACGCTTTCATCGTGCTGGTGGTGGTCGCGCTGGCCTTGGCGCTGGCGTTGCTGTTCCGCGGCACCTCGCTGGGGCTGCGGATGCGCGCGGCGGCGTTCGGGCCGGAGGTGGCACGGCTGCTGGGGGTTCGGGTCGGCTATATGCTGACCGTCGGATGGGCGCTGGCCGCCGCCGCCGGCTCGTTGGCTGGGGTACTGGTGGCCCCCGCGGTGTTCCTGGGGCCGAGCAACTTCGATCCGATTCTGATCATCGGATTCGTCGCCGCCGTGCTCGGTGGTCTCGATAGTCCCCCTGGCGCGGTGATCGGCGGTCTCGTGCTCGGTCTCGCTCTGTCCTACGTCTCCGGCTACGAGGGATCGGCGCTGGTGCCGCTGGCGGCATTGGTGATCCTCGTGGCGGTGCTGATGGTCCGGCCCGCCGGGTTGTTCGCCGCGGCGGGGGAGCGCCGGGTATGACCTCGGCGCGCGAGCGATTCAGGCGCCTGCGACCCGGGGCGGCCCGGGCGCTGCTGCTGGTCTTGCTGATCGCCGTCGCCCTGGCCCTCATCTCCACCTACATCGGCGCCTACCAGGACCTGCAGCTGGCCAACGGCGCCTACCTGTTCGCGGTGCTCGCCGGGTTGACCGTGCTCACCGGCCTGAGCGGACAGATTTCGCTCGGCCACGGGGCGCTGATGGCCGTTGGCGCCTACACGGTGGCGCTGCTGGTGGGGCGCCAGGGGTGGGGTCTGGCCCCGGCGCTCGTGGCCGCCGTGCTGGTGACGGCACTGATCGGAGTGCCGGTCGGCGCCGCCGCCACCCGCCTGCGCGGCCCCTACCTGGCCGGGGCGACGCTGGCTTTTGCCGTCGGGCTGCCGGCGCTGGCCGATCGCTACCCGGGAACCTTCGGCGGCGAGAACGGCCTGACCATCAACCCGCCCACACCCCCCTCGTTTCTGGGCGCCAACTTCCCGCTCGAGCGCTGGGAGGCGTGGATCGCCTGCGTCGGGGCGCTGCTGGTGCTGTTCCTGCTGCTCAACCTCACCCACAGCGGACACGGCCGGACGATGCGCGCCGTGCGCGACAACGAAATCGCTGCGTCCCTGTGCGGGCTGCCGGTGGCGCGAGTGCAGACGGTGGCGTTCGTGATCAGCGCCGGCTGCGCGGGGCTCGGCGGGGGTCTGCTGACCGTGGTGCTGCAGCTCGCCCAGCCAGGCGCGTTTCCACTGCAACTGTCGCTGTCGCTGCTGACCGGGGTCGTGCTCGGCGGCCTCGGGTCGCTGGCCGGGGCAGCGTGGGGCGCGGCCGCGCTGGTGCTGCTGCCGAACTGGTCCAACGACCTAGCGCACTCATTCTCGCTCTCGAGCAAGGTCACCGACAACCTGCCGCTGGCGATCTACGGGCTGATCCTGATCGGCGCGATGCTGGCCTGGCCCAGCGGGATCCAGGGGGCGCTCCGGGCGCTCGCCGGGCGCCTGTACCCGTCAGGTCGAAACCGATTGATAACCAACCATCCAGGAGGAGAGAATGCCTAGAGCAGCTTTTGCAGCCGCCGCCTGTGCGGCGACCGCGATCCTGATCGGTGCCTGTGGCTCATCGGGCTCGAGCGGGGGCACAACCGGGGTCACCGCCACCAGCATCACGTTTGGATCGCACCAGCCGCTGACCGGTCCAGCTGCGCCCGGCTACAGCGAGATCGCCCCGGCCTCGGAGGCGTTCTTCAAGTACGTAAACGACCACGGTGGGGTCAACGGTCGCAAGATCAACTTCATCTACAAAGACGACGCTTACAACCCGACCAACACCGTGAACGTCGTCCACCAGCTGGTGCTGCAGAACAAGGTGTTCGGGATCTTCGAGGGTCTCGGCACGCCGACCCACACCAAGGTGGTGTCGTTCCTGAACGCCTCCAAGATCCCGGACCTGTTCGTCGCCTCCGGCTGCCCGTGCTGGGACAACGGCGCCACCCAGCCGTACACGTTCGGCTGGCAGCCCAACTACACGATCGAGGGCAAGCTCCTCGGCCAGTACATCAAGCAGCACTTCGCCGGACAGAAGGTCGGCGTCCTCTATCAAGATGACGACTTCGGCCAGGGTGGCCTGGCCGGCATCAAGGATGAGGTCTCGCCGGCGCAGATCGTCGCCGCCGAGCCCTACCAGTCCGGCACGACCACCCTGGCGCCGCAGATCACCGCGATCAAGGCCTCCAAGGCCACCGTGCTGGTCGACTTCACGGTCCCGATCTACACCGCGATCGGGCAGCTGACGTCGTTCACCCTGGGCTATAAGCCGCAGCTGGTCATCTCCAGCGTCGGGATCGACCCGACCACCGTCGGCGCCCTGCTCAAGACGGTCTCCAAGGGCAAGGCATCGGGGACCGGCTTGGTCGAGGGTGCGGTCACCGACGGCTACCTGCCGGCCCCGACCGACGCCTCCAATCCGTGGATCCGGCTGTTCCTGAAGGTCCACGCCCAGTACGACTCGAGTGCTCCGTTCGACGGCAACGTCGAGTACGGGATGGCCTCCGCCTACACCGTCGTGCAGGCGCTGCAGGCCGCCGGCAAGAACCTGACTCGGCAGAGCCTGGTCAACGCGATCGAGTCCGACGGAGCCAAGTGGATGGGGCCGGGGCTGGTCCCATTCCGCTTCTCCAAGACCCAGCACGGTGGCTACGGCGGCGCCGAGATCGGTCAGCTGCGTGGCGGCAGGATCGTGCTCTTCGGCGGCCCGTTGACCACCGACCCGACCCCGGGGAGTCCGATCACCCCCTATACCGGTACTCAGGCAGCGCCTCCGGCCAGCGGGATCCCAGCCGGTTAGTCGTGGTCCGGCCGAGGCCGGGGCGAAGCTGCGCCCGGCCTCGGCCACCCGCCGGTAGCCACCGGCCAGTTGCCGCAGGGACCGCTCTCAGTCCCTGTGCCGCAGCCGCGACGGCGCCTTACCCTCCCAGGCGTCGAGCAGCAGCGTCTCCAGCTGCTCCGTGGTTGCGGCGCTCAGATCCACTCGAACTGCGGCCAGGCGCTTGCCCCACCACACCTCCGAGCATGTCCGCGGGGCGGCCTGCGTCGCGGTACGGATCCCCGGCTCGTCGAGCATCACGTTCATGTGCCGCTCGTCCCACAGGGTGGCGTAGATGCGGCCGGCGACCCGGAACGACGGCCGACCGTGGTGGTCCTGCTCGACCGCCTCGGGCAGCGCGAGGGCCAGCTTGCGAGCCAGCTCCGAAGTGATCACCTGAGGCCGCCCGCGGTTATGCTCGCTCCCGTGCACCTGGCTGCGCTCACCGCCGCTGAGCAGCGGGTTCTCGGCTGCCTGATCGAGAAGCACTGGACCACTCCTGACCAGTATCCCCTGTCGCTGAACGCGCTGCGACTGGCCTGCAACCAGTCGACCAACCGGGACCCGGTCACCGACTACGACGAGGCGACCGTGCGCGAGGCGGCCCAGCGCCTGTGCCGCTACGAGCTCGCCCGTCTGGCCAGCGGCCACACCAGCCGTTCGATCAAGTACCGCCACCTGGGCGAGACGGCGCTCGGCCTCGATCGGCAGGAGTTGGCGCTGCTGGCGGTGCTGCTGCTGCGCGGCCCGCAGACGCCGGGCGAGCTCAAGGGCCGCAGCGAGCGGATGGCGCCCCTGGAGTCGCTGGGCGAGGTGGAGCGGGTGCTGGGGGAGTTGGCCGAGCGCGGCTACGTGCGCCGGCTGGACCGTCGTCCGGGTCAGAAGGAGGATCGGTTCGTGCAGCTGCTGGGGGATAGTGATGGTGAGGGCGCTGGACACGACGCTGACTCCGCTGACCAGGAGGATCCTTCCAATTCCGGCAACTCATCGCCGCTGCGACCGGAGTCCGGGGATCTGGAGCCGCGGGTGAGGGTGCTGGAGGCGCAGGTCGCGGATCTGCAGACGGAGATGATCGCCCTCAGGTCGGAAGCGCCAGCCCCACCAGGTAGGTAGCGCCGCCGACGACCAGGCCGGCCAGGGTCATCTCGAGTCCGGCCGACCACCAGCGGCGCAGGGTCACCAGCGACTTCGCCGCCCCGACGAGGAAGTGCGCCACCAGCGAAATCACGGCGGCGGCGACGATCGCCGCTGTGCCGGTGGTGACCATGAACGGGATCACGGGAACGATCGCGCCGGCGCCAGTCGAGACGCCGGCGGCCAGCGCGGCCTCGGCGGCGTTGCTCTCGCCGCCGGCTGCGGTTCCGAACTCCTCGGTGGCCAGCGCCTGCAGCATCGCGTCCGGGTGCTGAGCCATCCGTTCGGCGAGCTCGTCGGCGGTGTGCTCATCGATGCCCTTCAGCTGGTAGAACAGCGAGAGCTCCTCCTTCTCCTCTTCGGGATGCTCGGAGATCTCCTGGCGCTCGCGCTCTACGTTGGCGGCGTGGACCTCGGCCTCCGAGCGTTCAGCCAGAAACGCACCGGTGGCCATCGACAACGCTGAGGCGATCGCGCCGGCGAGGCCGGCGGTGAGGACCGAGCTCGAGCCGCCGGTCGCGCCGGAGACGCCGGCGACGATTCCGAATACCGCGGCCAGACCGTCGTTGGCGCCGTAGATCGCACCCGAGATCCAGCCGCCGCCGGTGCGGTGCCACTTCTCCCGTCCGAGGATGCGGTCAAGCCGGGTGCGGGCCCCGGGCACCGCCAGCGGGGCTGTGGTGCTCGGCGCGGCCGGCGGCGGGGGAAGCCCTGGGGTGGCACCATCGCCGGCGTCGGTGCCCGCGCGCATCTCCTGGACGGCCAGGGAGTGGGAACGCTCCTCCTTGCGGATCTCGCGCAGCAGGTGGTCGGTGACCGTATCGCCGGTCGAGCGCTTGTACAGGTCGTCGACCTCCTCGTCCTCGGCTGCCTCCCGCGCAGCCAGCAGACGGTCGATCGGGGCGATCCTGGCCTGCATGCGCAGCCACAGCGGCAGCCGCACGCTTCGTCGATCGGGGACCGGGATCTCCAACTCGCCCATGCGGGCCTCGAGTCGTGAGCGGTGGCTGCTCTCGGCCTCAGCCATCCGGCGCAGGATGTCCGCCTCCCGGTCGGGCAGTCGACGGGCGATCAGCTCGTAGACCGAGCCGGCCACGATCTCCCCCTGCCAGGCTTTGAGGAGGCGATCGCGAACCTCAGCTGAAGCGTCGCTCATCGTCGGTGAGCGTAGCCCAAGCACCCGCTAGCCTCCCCCTGCGTGACCCGGTCGATCCGCAGGATCCTGACCCGCCGCCCGCTCGATGCGCTGATCCTGGGGGCCATGCTGATCGTCACCGGATGCGCGGGAGGCGGCGGCTCCGCGGCTACGGCGCCCCACGCTTCGCAGGCCAAGAATGCCCCTGCCGACCATCGCGCTCGGCGGCCGAGCGATTCACGCCATGTGCCGACTTTGATCCCGCCGCCCGGAGCACCACTCAGCAGCGTGACGGTGCCGGTGCTCACCTACCACCGCGTGGCGCCGGTGAGCGCCACCGGCCTGCTGGACCTCAAGGTCGACCCGGCCAACTTCCTGGCCGAGCTGAGTGCGCTCCACGACGCCGGCTACCACCCGATCACCCAGGCGCAGCTGTTCCACGCGCTATACGCCCACGGGGCGTTACCGCCCAAGCCGATCATCATCTCGGTCGACGACGGCTACGTCGACGACGTAACCAGGATCCTGCCGGCGTTGCAGCGCTTTCACATGATCGCCACCTTCTTCGTGATCACCGGACGGATGGCCGAGCCCGGCTTCCTCACCGCCGACCAGATCCGGCAGCTCGACCGAGCGGGCATGGACGTTGGCGATCACACCGCCCACCACGTCGATCTGCGGCTGCTGACCCCGAGCGAGCTCCAAGCTGAAACGGCCGGGTCGCGTCGAGTGCTGGAGCGGGTGCTCGGTCATCCGGTCTACTTCTTCGCCTATCCGTTCGGTGACTACAACGCCGATGTGCTGGCCGCGGTTCGCACAGCCGGTTTCACGATGGCCTACACGACCGCGGACGGCACCACCGAGAGTGCGGCCGCGCCCCTGACCATGCCGCGCATCCACGTGGGCCGCAGCGAGACCCCGAGCGGGCTGCTGTCGCTGCTGGGCGGGGCGTGAGCCGGCTGACGATGTCGCTGGTGTTCCGCTCGGCAGAGGTGGATGCAGGGCCCGGCGCGGTCTTGGCGCAGGCGATGCGCGACGAGATCGCCGATCTCTACGACGGCCTGGAACTGGACGGCGAGGACATGCCGCGAGCGGGACCAGCGGAGCTCTGCTCGCCGCACGGCGCGTTTCTCGTCGGCTTTCATCAGCAGCAGCCGGTGTGCTGCGGTGGGATCAAGCGCCTGGACGAGCAGGCCTGCGAGATCAAGAAAATGTACGTCGTACCCACGATGCGCGGGCGCGGCGTAGCCCGGACGTTGCTGGGAGCGCTGGAGGAGCGGGCGCGGGAGCTCGGCTACGAGACCGCCCGCCTGGATACCGGCCCCCGGCAGGTGGAGGCCAGAGCGCTCTACGAGTCCGAGGGCTACGCCCGGATCGCCAACTTCAACGGCAATCCGGTTGCCGACTTCTTTGGTGAGAAGGCGTTGCGCTGAACCTCCACGGTGCACAGGACGACATCTGGCCGGGGAGATCCTGCCGTTGTCGCATTGACGACCTGGTGAGGCCGTGACCGGATCCGAACGAGCGCCGCCGCGCCGGGCCTCATTCATCGGTCCACCAGGCGGGAGCTTCCCAACCAAATAACAAGCGGTCGATCCGATAGGGGTGTAATCCGGCCGCAGGATGAGTGTTACTGGTGTTGGCAGGCGGCCCTCCGACATGAGCGCGATCTCTCTACCTCTGCGCCGTCAGCGAGCGGCGGACCTGTTCGCCGGGCGCCGTTCACGCCTGCGGCTGCTGCGGGTCGAGCTCGCCGACGGGGCCGCGTGCACCGTGCATGTGGCCAGCTACGACCTCAAAGCGTTCACGCCGCGGGTCGTGCTGCTCGAGCGCCCGGCGCCGCTGGTCCGCTGGTGCAAGCAGCAGAGGGTGCGGGATGCGATCGTCGGTGGCTTCTTCATTCGCTCGTGCTATGAGCCGCTCGGGGAGGTCCAGACCGGGGGTGAGCGGCGCTCCTCGACGCCGTTTGACGAGCCCTGGGGGGCGGAGCGTGGTTGCCTGCAGATCAACGGGACGCGGCTGCGGATCGATTCTCGGCATCAGCTCGGAACGGCGCCGGCGGGTGACCTGCTTCAGGCGGGCCCGGTGCTGGTCGCCGATGGCCAGAGCACGATCGTCGAGGGCGAGGACCCTGAGGGTTTCTCGGCCGGGGCGCATCAGTTCGATTCCGATATCACTCGGGGCCGCTATCCGCGGGCGGCCCTCGGCTTGGCCCCGGGGTACCTGCTGGCCATCGCCTGCGACGGGCGGACGGCAGACGACGCCGGTCTGAGCTTGCGCGAGCTGGCCAAAACGATGATCGACCTCGGAGCCAGCGAGGCGATCAACCTGGACGGGGGAGGGTCCGCCTCGCTGGTCTACGCCGGGCGCCTGCGCAACCGGCCGCGGGAGGAGCACGGCGTCGACCTGCTGGAGGGGCGTCCGATCCTCACCGCGATCGCGATCGAGCCGCAGTAGCACCCCCGGGCATCAAAGCTGTGCAGCAGCGGTGAATCGAGCTGCACCAGCAACGCTCAGCCTGAACCGCCGCCCGTCAACGAGCCAACCAGGAACGGTGACCTCAGCTGGCGGCAACCTAAACTCGCCAGGTGGCTTTACGCGTACTCTCGGCGATCCTGTTCTCCCCGCGCGGCGGATCGGCGCCCGTCGCCCGTTCGCTGGCCGGCGGATTGCGCCAGTTGGGCTGCCAGGTGACGCTGGTAGCGGGATCGCGGGCGGATCTTGACGGGCACGGTGACGCGACGCGCTTTTACGAGGATGTTCATGCCGTCAGCTTCGATCGGGCTCTGGCCAGCGGCGCGCCGCTGCGGTACCGGGGCCCAGCGGGGCATGCCCCCATGCATCCCTCCTACGAGGAACGTCCTGGCGCGCCGGACCAGGTGTTTGCGATGCTCGACGACCTCGACTACGAGCGGCAGGTGCGGGCGTGGGCTCGGGAGCTCGAGCGGGCGGGTGCGCGCGAGGTCGACGTCCTGCACCTGCATCATCTGACCCCGCTACGGGAGGCGGCGGCGCGGGTGGCGCCGGAGGTACCAGTCGTCGGTCAGCTGCACGGAACCGAGCTGCTGATGCTCGAGCAAATCGCCGCAGGCCCGCCGCCAGGTTGGTTGTACGCGGAGCGCTGGGCCCAGCGCTTACGCCGCTGGGCAGCGAGCTGCTCAGCGCTGCTGGTTGCGCCATCCGGACTCGAGCGAGCGCAGTCCTTGCTCGGGGTGCCCCGGGAGCTGCTGGCGGAGCTGCCCAACGGGGTCGACACCGAGATGTTCCATCCGCGCGAGGTCGATCGACGCTCGTTCTGGCGGGAGGTCCTGGTCGAGCGCCCGCGCGGGTGGCGGCCCGGGGAGGGGCCGGGAAGCGTCAGCTATGGCGAGCATGAGATCGAGCGGCTGGCCGGAGCCACGATTCTTGTCTACGTTGGTCGCTTTACTGCCGTCAAGCGCCTGGATCTCCTGATCGAGGCCTGCGCGCAAGCGCAGCACGAGGCCGGCGCGCCCGCGTCGCTGGTGCTGGTGGGCGGCCATCCGGGCGAATGGGAGGGTGAGCATCCGGCGCAGACGGCGGACCGACTGGGCCTCCCCCAGGTGTTCCTGGCCGGCTGGCGCCGGCACGATGAGCTGCCGCAGTTCTACGCTGCCGCCGACGTAGTCGTCTCTGGCGCGGTGCGGGAGCAGTTCGGACAGCTGCTGCTCGAGGGGATGGCCTGCGGTCTACCCGCGGTGGCTCCGCGAGCGATGGGGCCGGCGACGATCATCGAGAACGGCGTCACCGGCTGGCTTGCCGATCCGACCAACCCGGCGGCACTGGCGAAGGCGCTGAGCGAGACCATCCGGTGCCCGGAGGAGCGCCGTCGCCGGGGTCGGGCCGCTCGTGAGGTCGTCCGCGATAGCTACTCGTGGCCGGCGGTGTGCCAGCGTCTGGAGCAGATCCTCAGCCAGAACTCAGCTCAGCGACGGCGCCGGGATCGTCCGCCGGCGGCGAGTGACCCACTTCGGTAAACGTGCTGCGGGCCAGCGCCAGGAACGCCGCGGCGGCGGGCGGGAGGCGCCGCTCCTCTCGCCAGGCCAGGGTGATGTCGCGGTGCAGCGAGGGCTCGATAAGCTTGACCACCGCGACCTCGGCGCCGGCGCTGACCGCATCCGAGCGGGGCAGGATCGCCACGCCCATGCGGCGGGCGACCAGACGGCGG
Organism: uncultured Solirubrobacterales bacterium; assembly: GCA_963787535.1. Classification (GTDB taxonomy): domain Bacteria; phylum Actinomycetota; class Thermoleophilia; order Solirubrobacterales; family Solirubrobacteraceae; genus Palsa-465. Next base: position 216,689 of record CAWBDB010000004.1, on the reverse strand, counting down.
ATGCGCTGGCTTTCGTTTGACTCCAGTTTTACCTGCGGTTCGAAGCCTGTCTGCTGAGAGGCGGAGACCAGCAGCTCCCGTAGCCGCGAACCCTGCCGGTAGCTGATGAACTGCTCGTCGCGGAGCTCGGCCATCGGGATCTCCTGATGGCCGCTCAGCCTGTGGTCGCGAGGCAGGATCACGACGAGCTCCTCGGACACGAGCTGCTGCAAGCCGAGGCCGTGACTCTCGACCCGTTCGGTGACCGACAGAAATGCCAGATCGAGCTCGTCGACGCGCAGCATCTCCGCCAGCTCCTCGCTTGACATCTCGCGCACCGTCAGCTCGACGGCGGGATGGCGCTCATGGAAGATGGCCAGCGCCAGAGACACGTCAACAGGTCCCATCGTGTGCATCGCGCCGACGCTCACGTGCCCGGTGTGGATGCCGCGCAGGCTCTGTAGCTCGCTCTGCGCGGCCTCGACCTCAGCCAGGATCCTCCTGGCGCGCGCCACCAACAGCTCTCCGGCGTCGGTGATCGCGACCTGCCGAGTCGTCCGTTCCACCAGCGCCAGCCCTACCTCCTCCTCCAGCCGTCGAATCTGCTGCGAGAGCGCCGGCTGCGCGATGTGTTCCCGGGACGCCGCGCGGGTGAAATGGCGCTCCTCGGCCAGGGCGACCAGATAGCGCAGCTGGCGGAGATCCATAAGCCAAGCCTATAGGTTTCCCCGAAAGCTCGTCTTGGACAAATAAAGAAGCTGCGGTCATCATGATGAACGCAGCACCCTCTCTCCTCCCGAGCGCGCCCCGCAACGTCGGCCTCATATCCCGCCGGCGACGGGGCGCTCTCATTTAAGCGGCGCCCGGTGACCGCGATCCTGGGGGGATGGGTACGGAGCTCGCGTGAGTACGGGCTGCCCCAGTTGAGACCTCCCCGACGGCGTTAGACGGAGCGCCCCGCAGCGAGGCCTCTGCTCGAGAATCTAGGCGTTAGTACGGCTTGACCCGCTCCAGGTCGTCCTCGCCCCGGCGCACGACCTCCGGATCGGGCTCCGGGCTGCTCGGAGCCGGGTTGTCGGCGGGGTTGACATCGCCACGGCGGTCATCGCTGCCCCGCTTGGCCGCCGTGTCGCTGGTCGACTCCTGCGGCAGGCCGGCGGGCTCTTCCTGGGAGCTGCGGTTTGGATCTGGTGTCTGTGTCATGAGCTGCAGTCTCTCACCACTCGGCCGACCGGCGAAGTCCCGGCTACAGGATTCCGATCTCCGAGTTGTCGCCGACCAGGAAGCGATACGCCCGCGGCTGGCGCTGATCGCGTCCGATCTTCACGTTGCGGCCCAGCAGCGAGGACTCCATGCGACCCGCGAGGTCCTGGACTGAAGAGCCCGCCAGCAGAATCGAGTGCTCGACCTCGGCGTTCTCGATTGTGCACTGCTCCCCGATCGCCGTGTAGGGACCGATGTAGGAGTCGGTCAGCCTTGCCCCAGCGCCGATGATCGCCGGACCTCGCACCGCGGTTCGTCGGAGCTGCGCGCCCGGGGCGATGACTACGCGGCCATCGACCCGGGAGTCGTCCAGCTCCCCGTCGTTTTGGCCGACGATCGTGTCCAGCACCAGGCGGTTGGCCGCGAGCATGTCCTCCAGCCGGCCCGTGTCCTTCCACCACCCGCGGACGACGTGCGGCTCCACGCGCCGGCCCTGATCGACGAGGTGCTGGATCGCGTCGGTGATCTCCAGCTCTCCGCGGGCCGAGGGCGAGATCGCCCGGGCCGCGTCGTGCACGCCGGGAGTGAACATGTAGACGCCGACCAGGGCCAGGTCCGTCTGCGGCTCTGGCGGCTTCTCGACCAGTCGCACCACCTGGCCGTCACTCAGCTCCGCGACCCCATAATGCTGGGGGTCAGGGACGGGGGTCAAGAGGATCAGCGCGTCGGGCTCGTGGGCGGTGAAGGCATCGACGAGGTCGATGATCCCGCCCTGGAGCAGGTTGTCGCCGAGGTACATCACGAACGGGGATTCGCCGAGGAATGGCTCGGCGGTCAGCACAGCGTGGGCCAATCCCAACGGCTGGTCCTGCACGATGTAGGTCAGCTGCACGCCGAACCGCGAGCCGTCGCCGGCCGCGGCCCGGATCTCATCCCCGGTCTCAGGGGCAATAATGATCCCGAGCTGCTCGATGCCGGTGGCCGCCATCGCCTCGATGCCATAGAACAGCACCGGCTTGTTGGCCACGGGCACGAGCTGCTTGGCGCTGGTGTGGGTGATCGGGCGCAGCCGCGTTCCCTTGCCTCCGGAGAGGATCAGACCCTTGAGGGCTTGCACCGGCGCAAGACTAGGGGGTTGCCGCACGCACCGCCTGGCTCGCCCGCTTCGCCGGAGCCCTTGGCCGAACGGCCCGTTAGCCGAAGGGACCGCTGGGCAGGAACGGTCGAAGCGGGCCTGGTTCGCCGCGCACGCATAGTGCTCCGTAGGCCTGAAGGGACAGACCGGCACGAACGAGCAGGTCCAGGGCCCAGTCCTGTCCCGCGGTGATCCAGCGGACGCCTACCTCATCGCGGTGGTTCGTCGCTAGCAGCGCGCGGTTCAGAAGCGATTGCGCCGCCGGCTCGTCTCGAGCCACCAGCAGCCACGGCGTCTCCCCGGGCATCGCCACCGAAAAGCCGCGGTCGGTGAGGAGGAACAGCTGTGCCCCCTGACCAAGCGCAAACTCGAGCTCCTGGGTGTGCGGCGCGCCGCGGATCTCGCGAGAGATTGCCGACACGGATTGGAGGTCGCCGCTGTCGCCTTCGCGGAGCTCCGGGTCGGGAGGCGGGAGGGCCCGGCGGTCGAGCTTCCCTTCGGCTTGCAGCGTTGGCCGCACAGAGAACCCGGCGCGGGCATACATGCGCAACGCCCGCGGGTCGTTGGAGCTGACGATCAGTCCCGCTCGCGCTCCAGCGCCATGCTCGAGGGCGCTGACAAGCAGCTCGCGTCCGGCCCCGCACGACTGGGCCTCAGGGTCGATCGTCAGCAGCGACAGGCACCAAAGCTCTTCCCTGAGCATCGCCTGGGCGATGCCGATCATCACGCCCTCGCGCTCGGCCACGAAGGAACCATCCGGATCGCTTTTCAGCGCGTGTGCCAGGCGATGCTGCCAGCGCCGGCTCGTATCCGGATTGCTGATGTCGAAGTTGAACGCGGCCGCTGACAACCGCGCCGCGGCGGGAAGGTCGGCCGGCTGCATAGCGCGGATCTCGATCATTGCTGGCATACGGGCTCGGCCCGAGCGATTACTGTGGGAATGGATGACCTCAGAGTGACATGGGCCCGGGAGCCTGCGCCTGAGATCGCCACAGGCAGATGAATCTGGCAGATTCCGGGGTCGTTGAGCCGCCGTGATCAGATTCAAATGACCTCCGAAGAGGTCGACGCCTTCTTGGTCGAGCAGCGCGTGGTGGTCTGCGCCACTACCGGCCGGCGCGGCTGGCCACACTTGATGCCGCTCTGGTACCTGGTCCGCGAGCGCGAGGTGTGGGCATGGACGTACGGGAAATCACAAAAGGTCCGCAACCTCGAGCGCGATGATCGGGCGACGCTCCAAGTCGAGGATGGCGCGCAGTATCACGAGCTGCGTGGGGTGATGATCGAGGCGCACACCGTGATTCATCGGGAGACGGACCGGGTGGCCGAGTTCGGCGCGGCTCTGTTTCAGCGCTACGGGACAACGAGCACCGGCCCCGAGTTCCTGGAGATGATCCGCGCCCAAGCGGCGAAGCGGGTGGCCCTGCAGTTTGTGCCCCAGCGGATCGCCACCTGGGACCACCGCAAGCTCGGCGGGGCGTACTAGGCGGCTTCCACCAGGAACGATGGCACCTCCGAGGAGGGCTGTCGATCTGGTCGGGGCTCAGGTGACGCCGCTGGCGGCCGCCCGACCGCGACGGCGGCGCGGTGCCTGTGCAGCACCTGGCCGCGGCGTCGGTGCGTCGGTGGGCAGCGATTGCGCGGCGGCCAAGACCGCGGCGCGAGCGTCCTCGGGCTCGAGCACGACGGCGTCGCCTGCCTCCTTGAGCACCTCGCGTACGAGCCAGTCGACACCGGCGAACCCCAGCTCGACTACCACCGCTCCATCCTCAAGCTCGGCCAGGACGGTGCGCTCCTCACGGGCCCAGCGCGAGCGCTCAGGCGAGATCCAAACCCGGGCCCGGCGCGAAGCCGGCACCTCACCGGTCCGCGGCCAACCATCGACATCGGCCGCAGGATCGACGTCGGCTCGAGGCTGGAAGCGCTGCTCGGTGACGCTCGCCGACTTGATCCGATCCAGCCGGAAGTGGCGGACGCTCTCGCGCGCGGGATCGAAGCTGGCCAGGTACCAACCCTCCCGGCCGTTGATCAGCGCGTACGGCTCGACCTCGCGCATCGTGAACTCGTCTTCGTTCTCCTTGTAATACTCGAACGAGAGCATTCGGCGGCTGGCAATCGCACCCGAGACGACGGCCGCGATCTCGGCGTCGTCCCCCCCGGCGGAGGCGACCTGCAGACCCTCGTGAACGGGATCCTCTCCGAGCGCGGCGACCACCTTCTCACGCACCGAGGACAGCGAGCCCTCGGGGATGTGCTCGCCGATCAAGTCGATCGCCGCCACCAGCGCCTTGGCCTCCACCGGCAGCAGTCGCGCCGGCCGATCGAACGAGTCGCCATAGGGTTCGGGATCGACCTCGATCGTCCCGTCGGGCGCGACCTCGGCGTAGAGGACGTAGGTGCCGGCGCCGAAGTTGACGACGTTCAGCACGGAGATGTCCTCGCCCAGCTCCTGATCTGAGATGTTCAGATCCCGGCAGATCGCGGCCGCATCGAGCCTGCGCCCGGCGCGGCCAGCGTCGATCAGGATGCTGGCGAGCGTCACCAGCCGGGCGAACCGCTCCGGTCGGATCGCGGCCTCGGCCTGGTGGCCGTTGGCTTCTGGGTCCGGTTGGTGTCCGCGCGAGCGTGCCCGTCCGTCTCCGGTGACCACTTCTCCGGTCACACCCTTAGACGCCTCGACCGCAGATCCCTCGGCTCTTCGCTCCAGATCCCTCGGCCTCAGAACGCCCCGCCGCCGAACCGGCCTCGACAGGTGCGGCCACGAACTCTGGCTCACCGCTGTGACGCTCGAGCAGCAGCGTGGTCCGCTGGCGCAGCTCGGCGATCAGCGCCGGGGGTCCAGTGATCAGCGCGTGCTCACCGAGTCCGAGAACCCAGGCGATCAGCTGGCGCGAGTTCGCGTAGGCGGTGAGGAACAACCTCCCGTCGCCACGCTCGTCTGGCTTGAACTCCCCGTAGCGGCCGAAGTGGCGCTCGATCTGCCAGGCAATACGTCCGCCGACCCATACCTCGGCGGTTCCGACCGGTTCCCCGAACTGCCAATCGATGCGATTGGCGTAGGCCCGAGGGTCGAAGTCGGCGGGCCGCTGGAAGTCGTGCTCGGCCTTGGTCGCATATCCGACCTTGCCCTGGATCCGGGAGAGGCGGAAGACGCGGATCGCGCGGCGCTCGTGCGAGCGGCCGACGAGGTAGAACTGACCACCCTGATAGAGCAGCTGGTAAGGATCGACCTTGCGCGGGCCAACCTCATCCCGCTCCATCGTGAAGTAGTCGAACACGATCGTCTTACGGCGGAAGATCGCCGTCTCGATCTTGGCCAACCGCTGTGAGACCTCATGGCCGCCGGCGGAGCCGGTGATCCCGAGGGCAACCGTGTTCTGCTCGGGGGAGCTGAGCGGGCTGGGCCTTCCCCAGGAGAGTTGCTGCAGCGCCAGTCGCAGCGGCTCGGCATAGGCAAACTCGCCATCCAGCAGCTGCAGCGCTGTCCGCAGCGCTGCCAGCTCCGCGTCGCTGAACTCGATCGCGGGCAGATGGAAGTTCTCCGGCGGGAGGGAGTAGTTCTCCTGCTCCACCTGACCATCGGCGGGCTTCTCGACCGCGAGCACGATCCCGAGCGACTCCAGCTCCGAGCGATCGGCGTAGAAGCGCCGGGCGAAAGCGTCCTCGTTCATCACGCTGTATCCCTCGACGTCGCGCCGGATCTCGGGCGCCGTGACGGGTCGACGCTCGGCCATCAGATATGAGATCAACGACAGCTGGCGGATCAGCTTCTCGGTGTCCTTGGCCATCGGCTGCCACTTTAGTCGCGGGCCGCCGACGGTCGTGAGCGTGGTGCCGTGCGGTCACGCTATTTGCGCACTTTTGGCACGGCCCGTGACGGCTACATTCGACCGGGAACACGTACCCCGAAGCCGTTGACGATGGCGCCGTTGGGAAGACCTAGCCTGTAGCGCTAGGCGGCCGCGCGGGCCACGCCCAGCTCCGGCGCGAAGTACGCTCCGGTCCCGATCCCCTTGTCGAAGACCGACCACTGCTCCCCATCGGTGAGCTGCTTCTCCAGGCGATCGAAGCTCCCCAGCTTGCCTCCGAGGTTGTCGATCATGTGCACCAGGGTGGCTTCCCGCGTGCACGGCACGACCGGGCTGCCGTGCTCCAGCGAACCGTGGTGGCTGAGAATGATGTGCAGCAGCGCTCGTTCGAGCTCGAGCGGGAACCCGTCCAGCTGCTCGATCGTTCTTCGGATGCGGTAGTAGCCCAGCGGGATCTCGCCGTAGAGGCGGCCGTGATCGGACATCGAGATCGCCTCCCCGTGCAGCTCGTAGGCCTCGAGCTTGCCGATGTCGTGCAACAGCGCCCCGGTCACGGCGACGTCGCGGTCGATGCCGGGGAACGTGGCCGAGATCGCCCCCACCGCCTGGGCCACCGTCAGGCAGTGCTCGAGCAGGCCGTGGCGGTAGGCCTGGTGGTAGCGCTTGGCCGCCGGCGCGATCCGGTAGCGCGCCCAGATCGTGCTGTCCGGTGCGAACACGGTTGTCAGCAGCCGTTGCAGATGCCGGTTCTGGACCGTAGCCACCAGCTCGCGCAGGCCGGCCTCCATCTGCTCGACGCCGCGCGCGGGCCCGTCGATCAGCTCCTCCCGCGCATACTCGTGCGGAGCGGGCGCCCGCAGCGACCGTACCGCCAGCTGCGAGCCCAACTGCGGATCATCGAGGTAGCGCCCGGTGACATGCACGATCTCGCCACAGCGGCAGTGCACCCCCGCGCGCGCGACCTCGTCGCGTACGATCGCCGCCACGCTGCCACTGCGATCTCCCAGCTGCAGCTTCAGGAACTCGTTTCCGTCGGACCCGCGATGAACTTTGAGGTCGCGTACGAGCAGGGCCTGGGAAACGTCGATTCCGTCGGAGAAATCCCGCACCTTCATGGTTTGGCGAAGATATAGCGGGTCGCGGACGGCAGACGCGGAGGTGGCTTGGTCCGCGCGAGAATACGGCGCGGGCTCGGCCGTGAGCGCGGCATGCGGGCCTCGATCAGCCCATACACTTGATCGAGGTGTTTTACTAGGTAGATGCGGACGGAGCCGCGACCTCGACGATACGTACCGGGCTACACACTGGCCCTGGCCAGACCGGTGTTGCGCTACAGCCACGGACGCGACGCCTACGTGCTCCGCCTGGCGGGCAACCGAGCCGGACCGGTGCTGCGTTGCGAGCGTCGACGGCGCAAGCGTCCGTATGAGGGTGCCGACCGCCGCGGTGTAACCGCGCTGTCTCGGTCGCCGATGTAGCCTGCTCGGCCGCGACCGGCGCTGGGGGAGAGCGTGAGCAGGCGGCCCCGCGGCGTGTTCTAGGATCAGCGGCCGATGGAACGCAAGTGGTGGACACTGGTGGTGGTCTGCGTCGGGACGTTCATGCTCCTGCTGGACATCACGATCGTCAACGTCGCGCTGCCCAAGATCGCGATCGATCTCAAGGCGAGCTTCTCCGACATCCAGTGGGTGATCGACGCCTATGCGTTGACCCTCGCCTCGGTGCTGCTGACGATGGGCGCCCTGGCCGACCTGTTCGGGCGGCGGCTGTTGTTCGCCATCGGCCTGCTGCTGTTCGCGTTCACCTCGTTGCTGTGCGGGCTGGCGCCGAGCTCGCTGTTCCTGATCCTGGCCCGGGCGGGACAAGGGATCGGCGGCGCGATCATGTTCGCGACGTCGCTGGCGCTGCTCGTCCAGGAGTTCCAGGGCCGCGAGCGCGGGACCGCGCTGGGCGCGTGGGGGGCCACGATCGGCGCGGCGGCCGCAGTTGGGCCGCTGCTGGGCGGCGCGCTCACCGAGGGCCTCGGCTGGTCCTCGATCTTCTTCATCAACGTGCCGATCGGAATCGGCGCAGCGATCCTGACTATGACCAAGGTGGCTGAGTCTCGTGACCCGGAGGGCAAGAGCGTCGACTGGATCGGCACCGTCACGTTCACCGGAGCGCTGTTCCTGCTCGTGTTCGCGGTCATCCGCGGCAACGCCGAGGGCTGGGGCAGCACGACGATCGTCAGCCTGCTGGTCGGCTCAGCGGTGCTGCTGATCGCCTTCGGCGTGTCTCAGTTCACCCAGGCGCGGGCGATGTTCGATGTCTCGCTGTTCCGCAAGCCGAGTTTTGACGGCGCCGCGCTGGTGGCCTTCGCGCTGTCCTCGTCCATGTTCGCGATGTTCCTCTACCTCACGCTGTTCCTGCAGACGATCCTGAACCTCTCGCCGCTGCAGACAGGATTGCGGTTCCTGCCCACCACGGTCGTCTCTTTCGTCATTGCCGCGATCTCCGGCAATCTGTCGGCGCGGGTTCCGGTTCGAGCCCTGCTGAGCCTCGGGCTGCTCCTGGTCGGGGGCGGCCTGCTGCTGATGCGGGGCCTCACCGCCGCCTCGGATTGGACCGCGCTGCTGGCGGGCTTCATCGTCGCCGGCGCCGGCGTGGGGCTCGTCAACCCGGCGCTGGCCTCGACCGCGGTTGGCGTCGTGGCGCCACAGCGCAGCGGCATGGCCAGCGGCATCAACTCCACGTTCCGCCAGGTGGGGATCGCCACCGGGATCGCCGTCCTCGGCGCGATCTTCGAGAGCGTGATCTCCTCGAAGCTGGCCTCGCATTTGGCCGGTACTCCCGCCGCCGGGCAATCGTCGCAGCTTGGGCACGCGATCGCCGCTGGGGGCGCTCCCGCCGTCCTCCACGGCATCCCCGCCGGGCAGCGGACGCAGGCGGCGCTGGCGATCCACACCGCCTTCACCAGCGCGATGAACGAGATCCTGCTCGTCGCCGGGATCGTCGCGCTGATTGGAGCGCTGCTGGGGCTGGTGCTGGTTCGGGGCAGCGACTTCGTCACCCACGGGGCCCCTGAGCCGGCTGCCGCGGCGGCCTAGGCCCGGCGCGCCAGTCCGGGTCGAAGGCATCGCTAGGCCGGGACCCCAGTCCGGGTTTGAACGCGGCTGGTCAGGCCGGCGCCCAAGTCCGGCTGCCGGCAGCAGGATCGGGAGCCGGCTACAAGCCCGCCGGATGGCGGACCACGAACGACGCCAGGTCCGGCTCGTTGGCGGCGCGGTTTGACCAGCGGCTCCCGGTCTCGGCCAGCGCGACGGTATCGAAGCGCAACCCGGCCACGTACATGAACGTGTGGCCGGTGTTGGCGAACACCGTGATCCACTTCCCCGCTCCCGGCGCTCCCCAGCTCATCAGCTCGCCGGAGGTGAAGGTGGTGTTGACGATTCCGGCCGCAGCGAACACGAAGCTCAGCGATCCCGAGCAGTCGTAGGCGTTATCGATGAACGTGCCGTGACCCCCGCCGAAGCGATACGGGAGGTGGGCGATCTGGTTGCCGGCCGCGATCACCTGCTGGACGACAACCGGCGCTCCGGCCGGCGCGATCGCCAGGCCACTGGGGGTCAGCGTCGCCTGGTCGGAGTGGGCCGACAGGCCACTGGCGGCGAGCTCCCGCCGGATCTCGGCATCGGAGACCGGCTGGGCCAGCGGCTGGCTGGGTCCCACACTGACGCTGGCGGGGCCAGCGGCGCCGGACGAGCCGTCGTGGACGGCGGTGCCCACAGCGCCGGCCACCGGCTCCACCGCCTGCGGGTGAGGATGCGAAACGAGCGGCGCGCCCTGATTGCTGATTCCGTTCCGCTGCGGTCCAGACGCGGCGTGCTCACGGACCCCGCAACCGGCAACGAGCACTGCGATCATCCCGAGTACTGCCGCGAGGTGGGTGCGCACGCGGCGCAGTATGCCGTGCGCGGAAAGCCTTGGCCCCCGGTTAATCCTCGAACCGACCCGCGTACAGCGCGAACACCGCTCCCTCGGGATCGGCAACGGTGGCCAGTTGCCCGACCCCGATGTCCACGGGTCCGATCACGCTGCTACCTCCGAGCTCGCTGACCTTGCTCAGCGTCGCCTTCACGTCCTCGCTGCCGAAGTACACCAGCCAGTAGGTCGGCTCGGTCTCGGTTGCGGCTCGGATCCCGCCGTTGGTGTGGCCGTCGCGGGTGTTGATCGTCATGTAGGGCATCCCGAAGCCCTCGACCGAGGTCGCCGTCCACCCGAACAGCTGACCGTAGAACTCCGCCGAGGCATTCATGTCGGGGGTCACCAGCTCGTTCCAGCTCAGTGCGCCCGGAGCATTGACCAGGGCCGCTCCCGGGTTGCTCCGCGGCTCCCAGACGAGGAAGAACGCACCCTGGGGATCCTGGACGACGCCCATCCTCCCGGCGTCCATCACATCGAAGGCCGGCGCGTGAACGGCGCCCCCGAGCTCCCGTGCGCGCGCCAGCGTCTGGTCGGCGCTCTCCACGGTGATGTAGGAGTTCCAGGTCGGGGGCACCCCGGCTTCCCGCTGCTGCTGCGGTTGCGGGGAGATGGCAGCGACTTCGCTGCCCTGCAGCCGCATCATCGAGTAGATCGCTCCCTCACCCACATCGATGTCCTGCGCCTCCCAACCGAACAGCTCCTCGTAGAAGCGCTTGGCCGCAGCCTGGTCGGTCGTAGTCAGATCGGTCCAGCTGAACGTACCCGGGGTGTAACTCGTTCGCGTGCCCATACGGTGACCATAACCGACGGATGGGCTCCTTCGCCACTCGGCCAGCCGCCACGGAGGCCGGCGCCGGTAGCCACAGCTGGGCGTCTACCCTGTGCCTCCGATGCGGCTGATGATCACAGGCGCGGCCGGGATGCTGGGGCAGGACGTATGTGCCAGCGCAGCGGCGGCTGGGCACGAGGCGATGGCGTGTGGCCACGGCTCGCTCGACATCACCGACGCCGCCGCGGTCAAGCGCGTGGTCGGGCAGCGTCGCCCCGACGCGGTGATCAACTGCGCCGCCTACACCGACGTCGATGGAGCCGAGTCCGCCTCCGCCCAGGCGCAGCTGGTCAACGGCCAGGGGGCCGGCAACGTCGCCGCGGCCGCGGGCGCCGCCGGCGCGTGGACGGTGCATGTCTCCAGCGACTACGTGTTCGACGGCAGGAGCCGGCAGCCGTACGTCGAGTCCGATCCCGTCGGGCCTCAGTCCGAGTACGGGCGCTCCAAGCTGGCGGGCGAGCTCGCAGTCGCCGCGGCCTGCCCCGAGGCCCACACGATCGTCCGTACGGCGTGGCTGTTCGGGCGCGGTGGGTCCTGCTTCCCGTCCACGATCACGCGCTTGGCCACTCAGCGCGATGTGCTCAGTGTGGTCGCGGATCAGGTTGGCTGCCCCACCTTCACCGCTCACCTGGCGCCGACGCTGGTGGCGCTTGCCGGCGCACGAAACGCTCCGGGGGTGGTCCATGCGGTCGGTGCCGAGCACTGCTCGTGGTTCGAGTTCGCCACCGAGATCGTCGCCCAGGCCGGCCTGCGCTGCGAGGTTCGCCCCGCCAGTACCGAGGCGATGGCACGGCCGGCGCCGCGTCCGGCCTGGAGCGTGCTCGGAAGCGAGCGCGGGCCACTGGCTCCGCGACTGCCACACTGGCGGCAGGGACTGAAGGAGTACATGGGCTTGGCGGTGAGCACGACATGAGGTTGCTGGTCTGCGGCGGTGCGGGTTTCATCGGCTCGAACTTCGTGCGCCTGCGCGTGCGCGAGCACGGGGACGAGGTGACCGTGCTGGACAAGCTCACCTACGCCGGGCGGCGGGAGAATCTGCACGAGGTGAATGAGGCGATCCGATTCGTCCACGGCGCGATTGAGGATCCGGCCGCGGTCGCCGAGGCGATCGAGGGCTGCGAGGCGATCGTCAACTTTGCCGCCGAGACCCACGTGGACCGCTCGATCTCCGGGCCCGAAGCGTTCATCGTCACCAACATGCAGGGAACCCACGTGCTGCTTGAAGCAGCGCGGGAGCGACGGCTGCGCTACCTGCAGGTATCAACCGACGAGGTGTACGGCTCGATCGACCATGGATCGTTCACCGAATCCTCGCCGCTGGCACCATCGAGCCCGTACAGCGCCACCAAGACCGGCGCTGATCTGCTGGTCAGCAGCTACTTCCACACCCACGGGGTGGAGACGGTGATCTGCCGCGGCTCCAACAACTACGGGCCCTACCAGTACCCCGAGAAGCTGATCCCGCTGATGATCCTCAACGCCTTGGCGGGGGACCGGCTGCCGGTCTACGGAGACGGGCGCCAGGTGCGCAACTGGCTGTTCGTTGAGGACTTCGACCGCGGGATCGGTCACGCGCTGCTACATGGGGCGCCGGGCGAGGTCTACAACTGCGGCGGACCGGACGAGTGCGAGAACATGGAGGTCGTCCGGGCGATCCTGGACCTGGTCGGAGCCGACGAGTCGCTGATCGAGTACATCACCGACCGTCCCGGCCATGATCGCCGCTATTCGCTGTCCTCGGAGAAGCTGGGCGCCCTGGGCTGGACCCCGCAGGTCCGCTTCGCGGACGGATTGGAACGCACCGTCCGTTGGTACCGCGACAACGCCTGGTGGTGGGAGTCGATCCGGTCCGGGACCTATCGCGAGTACTACGAGCGCCACTACGGACGCGCGCTCCGAGCGTGACGCGTGGCGCAGCGCGGGCTGGCGAGCCTGGAGCGCGAGGTGATCTCCTGCCGGCGCTGCCCGCGGCTGGTGGCCTGGCGTGAGGAGGTGGCCCGGGAAAAGCGGGCGGCCTTCGCCCAGGAGGATTACTGGGGCCGTCCCCTTCCCGGCTTTGGCGATCCTGCCGCGCAAGTGGTCGTGCTCGGGCTCGCGCCCGCGGCTCACGGCGGTAACCGCACCGGAAGGATCTTCACCGGCGATCGCTCCGGGGACTGGCTGTTCGCGGCGTTGTGGCGCGCGGGCCTCGCCAATCAGCCGCAGTCGCTCGCCCGTGACGACGGGCTGCGCCTGTCGGCGACCTGGGTGACCGCGGCGGTTCGGTGCGCGCCCCCGGCCAACCGGCCGCTGCCCGCGGAGCGCGACAACTGCCTGCCGTACTTCGCCACTGAGCTCGAGCTGCTGCCGCAGGTCCGGGTGATCGTGTGCCTGGGCGCCTTTGCCTGGGACAGCGCGCTGCGAGCCCTGACCTCGCCCCGCCCGCGCCCGAAGTTCGGCCACGGCGCCGAGGCGTCCGTCGACGGTTTGACGCTGGTGGGGAGCTATCACGTCAGCCAGCAGAACACCTTCACCGGACGCCTGACCGAGCCGATGCTTGATGCCGTGTTCAGTCGCGCACGTCAGCTCGCGGGGATGGCGTGATCGACGCGCCCGGCCCCGGCGCTGCTTCGGAGCCACGTCCCAGCCTCACCGCTGTGGCGATCGCCGACCCCCCGGAGTCCTGGCGCGCACTCGGGTTCACGGTGCAGGACCACCGGATCGACCTCGGCGGCGTGGAGCTGACCCTCGGCGGCGATGGTCGCGGCATCACTGGCTGGGCGATCCACGGGTTGCCGGCCGGCACGAGCGACATCGACGGCCTGGCTACGGTACCGGCCGCTCATCCGGGTGCATCGACGGGAGCCGCGCATCCCAACGGTGCCATCGGTCTCGACCACGTGGTGATCGTCTCCCCGGAGTTCGACCGCACCGCGGCCGAGCTGGAGCAAATCGGGCTGGTGCTGCGGCGCGTGCGCCAGGTCGACGCGCCGACGTCGAGCTTTCGGCAGGGCTTTCGCCGCCTTGGACCGGTGATCCTCGAGCTCGTCGAGGCGCCGTCGATGCCCGCCGGCCCCGCTCGCTTCTGGGGCCTGGTGGCGATCGTCGACGACCTGGACGCGCTCGCCGCCGACCTCGGTCCGCAGCTCAGTGCGCCCAAGCCGGCGGTCCAGCCGGGTCGGAGGATCGCCACCCTGCGCGAGTGCGCCGGGCTGTCGACACGGGTGGGATTCATGACACCGCCGGTGGCCAAGCGCTGAGCGCAGTTGCCAGCGCCGCGGGCGGCGCCGACGTATAGGGGCTGACGCCTGCCCGGTCCCCAGGCGCCTCGGTGCGCGTCGCCAGGGCGCGCGAGCCTCCGGCAGCGGAAGCTACGCTGAATGATCCAGGTGCCGCTAGAACGATTCAGCCCGCGAACTGCCGAGTGGTTCACGAACGCATTCGCCCAACCGACGGCCGCGCAGGCCCAGGCTTGGCCGGCGATCGCCTCTGGCGAGCACGTGTTGATCTCGGCGCCGACGGGCTCGGGTAAGACGCTGGCGGCGTTCCTGTGGGCGATCGACCGCCTGGCTGGCGAACGCACCGGCGAGAGCCTCGGGGAGCAGGCAGGTGGCGAGGACGAGACTGGGCCTGAGGGCATCAGCCTCGTGTACGTGTCGCCGCTGAAGGCGCTCTCCTACGACATCGATCGCAACCTGCGAGCGCCGCTGCGCGGGATCGATGCGTCGCTGAAGGTCGCTGTCCGGACCGGCGACACTCCCCAGCGCGAGCGGCAGGGGATGCTGCGCACACCGCCAGACATCCTCATCACCACGCCGGAGTCGCTGTACCTGATGCTGACCGGTCGGGCGCAGGAGCTGTTTGCGGGCACGCGCTGGTGCATCGTCGATGAGATTCATGCCGTCGCCGCCACCAAGCGCGGCGCCCATTTGGCGCTGACGCTCGAGCGCCTGACGCTGGCCGCCGGCCGGGACGTGCAGCGCATCGGCCTGTCGGCGACGCAGAACCCGCTGGAGGAGGTCGGCCGCTACCTGGTCGGCCCGAGTCGCCGCTGCCGGATCGTCGACACCGGCGTGCGCAAGCAGCTCGACCTGAAGATCCACGTGCCGGTCGAGTCGATGCTCGAACCCGATGCCACCGGTTCTCCGGAGATCGATCCACTGGCCGGCGGCGAGGCCACTCGGCGCTCGATCTGGCCGGCGATCTACCCCGAGCTGCTCAAACTGATCGAGCAGCATCGCTCAACCATCCTGTTCGTCAACAACCGCCGCGGTGCCGAACGGTTGGCGCTGCGGCTAAACGATCTCGCCGAGCGCGAGATCGCCCGCGCTCACCACGGCTCGCTGGCCCGCGAGGAGCGCTTGGTGGTGGAGGAGATGCTCAAGGCGGGAGAGCTGCCCTGCCTGGTGGCCACCTCGAGCCTCGAGCTGGGAATCGACATGGGGGCCGTCGACCTGGTGATCCAGGTCGAGTCACCGAAGTCGGTGGCGCGGGGGCTGCAGCGGATCGGCCGCGCCGGACACAACGTCGGCGACGTCAGCCGCGGGCGGATCTTCCCCAAGTTCCGCGCCGATCTGCTCGAGTGCGCGGTGGTGGCGCGACGGATGCGCGAGGGCGAGATCGAGACCACGGTGGTGCCACGCAACCCGCTTGACGTGCTCGCTCAGCAGATCGTGGCCATCGCCGCTGCCGCCGGCGAGGAGCGGCCGGTGTCGATCGATCAGCTCTACGCCCTGGTGACCCGCACCCACAGCTACGCCGAGCTCAGCCGCGCCCAGCTGGAGAACGTGCTCGACATGCTCGATGGTCGCTATCCCTCGTCTGATTTTTCAGAGCTGCGGCCGCGGATCGTCTGGGATCGCCTCGGGGGAACGATTCGCCCGCGCCCGGGAGCACGCCAACTGGCGGTGACCAACGCGGGCACGATCCCCGACCGCGGCCTCTACGGCGTGACCCTGCCCGACGGTCGCCGGGTCGGCGAGCTTGACGAGGAGATGGTCTACGAGGCGCGGCCGGGCCAGACGTTCCTGCTCGGCGCCACCACCTGGCGAATCGAGGAGATCGGCCGTGACCGGGTGATCGTCACCCCGGCTCCGGGGCTCCCCGGGGCCGTCCCGTTCTGGAAGGGCGACAGCATGGGACGTCCCAAGCAGCTGGGCGAGGCAATCGGCGCGTTCAGCCGCTGGGCGGCCGAGCAGACGCCCCAGAGTCTGATCGAGGCCGGCTACGACCTCGACGAGCGCGCGGCCCGGAACTTGCTGGCGTTCCTGTCCGAGCAGCAGCAGGCCACTCGCGTGGTCCCGTCCGAGCGGGCGATCGTGATCGAGCGCTTCCGAGACGACATCGGCGATTGGCGACTGTGCCTGCTCAGCCCCTTCGGCGGGCGCGTGCACGCCGCCTGGGGACTCGCGCTCAGTGCCCGCATCCGCGAGGAGCTCGGCCTGGAATCCGACGCGATCTGGTCCGACGACGGAATCATCGTCCACCTCCCCGATGCCGAGGAGCCTCCGGGCGCGGACCTGGTGCTGCTCGACCCCGAGGCGGTCGAGGATGCCGTCGTCGCCGAGCTGGGAGCCAGCGCGCTGTTCGGCGCCCGCTTCCGTGAGAACGCCGCACGAGCCCTGCTGATTCCCCGGGCCCGTCCGGGCCGGCGCACCCCGTTGTGGCAGCAGCGGCTGAAGTCGCAGTCGTTGCTGGAGGTGGCCAAGAAGTACGGAGAGTTTCCGATCATCCTCGAGACCTACCGCGAGTGCCTGCGCGACGTGCTCGACCTTCCCGGCCTGGTTGATCTGCTGAGCCGGCTGCACCGCCGGGAGATCTCGCTGATCGAGGTCGAGACCGCAACCGCCTCGCCATTTGCCTCCTCGCTGCTGTTTGACTACGTCGCCACCTACATGTACGAGGGGGACACGCCCAACGCCGAGCGCCGGGCGGCGGCACTGTCGCTGGATCGGGATCTGCTGCGCGAGCTGCTGGGCCAAGAGGAGCTGCGTGAGCTGATCGACCCGGCCGCGCTGGAGCAGGTGGAGGAGGACCTGCAGTTCCGCTCCGAGCCCCGTCGTGCGACCGGGCGCGACACCCTCCACGATGTGTTGCGCACGCTCGGAGACTTGACCCTGGCCGAGGCCCAGGGGCGGGTGCTCGAGGGTCTGGATGCGAACTCGATGCTGGTCGATCTGCTCGGTGAGCGACGAGCGGTCAAGGTGCGCTTGGGCGGTGAGGAGCGATTCATCGACGCCGCCGATGCCGGCCTCTACCGCGACGGGCTCGGAGCCGCCCCGCCCGGGGGGCTGCCTGCGGCCTTCCTGGAGGACGTTCCCGATGGGCTGGCACGGATCGTGCGTCGCTATGGCGCCACCCACGGGCCGTTCACCACCGCGGAGCTTCGGGCGCGCTATGGCGTTGATCCGAGCGCAGTGCTGAGCGAGCTGGAACGGGGTGGGGACCTCGTTCGGGGCGAGCTCCGTCCGGGAGGCTCTGAGCGGGAGTGGTGCCATCCCGAGGTGCTGCGGCGCCTGCGGCGGGCCTCGCTGGCGGTCCTGCGCAAGGAGATCGAGCCGGCCGACCAGCGGGCGCTGGCTCGCTTTCTGCCCCGCTGGCAGGGCGTCGATCGCCATCCCGCCGCCGGGGCCGGGATCGACCGGCTGCGCGAGGTGCTGGTCTCCCTCCAGGGCCTGGCGCTGCCGGCGGAGGTGTGGGAGCGCGATGTGCTGCCGCGGCGCACCGGCGCCTATTCGCCCTCGTGGATGGATGCGCTGTGCGCGTCCGGGGAGCTGGTGTGGCTCGGCGCCGGGGCGCTTGGACGAAGCTCCGGACGCGTGGCGCTGTACTTCCGGGAAGACCTGCCGCTGCTGGGCGCACCGGCGGCGCGGGCGGCGCCCGCGGAGAGCCGGGCGCATGCCGCCGTCCGCGCCCGGTTGACCGCCGGCGCCTGCTTCTTCAGCGACCTGCTGTGCGACGTCGAGGTCTCGCCGGAGGAACTGCAGGAGGCGCTGTGGGATCTCGTCTGGGAAGGGGAGGTGACCAACGATGCCTTCGCTCCCCTGCGTGCCCCGCGGCTGACGCTGGCTCGGGCCCAACGTGAACGTTCCCGCAGCGCTCCCAGAGCCGGTCGGTTCGCGGCTCGCCGACGCGGCGGCGCGGCCGCCCAGGTGCAAGGTCGATGGTCGTTGACCTCTCCGCTGCTGGCTTCGGCGGTCGACCCGGCGGCGCGGCGTCGGGCGCTGGGAGAGCTGCTGCTCGAGCGCTACGGGATCCTTACTCGTGAGCAGGTGCTGGCCGAGGGGGTACCCGGCGGCTTCGCGGCCATCTACTCAGAGTTGACTCAGCTGGAGACGCTGGGGATCGCGCGGCGGGGTTACTTCGTTGAGGGGCTCGGGGGTGCGCAATTTGCCCTCCCGGGCGCCGTCGAGCGGCTGCGCGCCCAGAGCGACGGCGACGAGGGACCGCTCGTGGTCTCTGCCGTCGATCCCGCCCAGCCCTACGGCGCCGTGCTTCACTGGCCCGCTCCCTCTGCGGCCAGCCAGACGCGCCGGCCGGCCCGGACGGGCGGAGCCTATGTCGTCCTCTGCGGCGGTGAGCCGATCCTGTACCTGGAGCGTGGCGCCCGTGCGTTGCTGACGCTGGTCAAACCTGGGGACCCGCGACTGGAGCCGGCGCTGGGCGCGCTGGTGGATCAGGTCAGGCGCGGAGCGATCAAGCGGCTGGCTCTGGAGAAAGTCGATGGAGAGCCGGCCCCAGGCTCGCCGCTCGGTGCCGCGCTGACCGCCCTCGGCTTCCAGGAGAGTCCGCGGCGCCTCACGCTCAGCGCCTGAGCGTCGATCCGAGGCCCAGTGTTGCCTTTGGCGAGAATGCAGCCCAGAGGACGAAGCTGACATGCCCGAGGGCGACACGATCCGCTGGGCCGCCAACCGGATACGTCCCGTGCTGGAGGGAAAAGTGCCGGAGGAAATTCGCGCCCACGACCGCTTCGCCGCCGATCGCTGGCCTGAGCGGCTCGGCGGTCAGCCTGTGACCGGCGTCGACACGCACGGTAAGCAT
Organism: uncultured Solirubrobacterales bacterium; assembly: GCA_963787535.1. GTDB lineage: Bacteria > Actinomycetota > Thermoleophilia > Solirubrobacterales > Solirubrobacteraceae > Palsa-465. Next base: position 197,752 of record CAWBDB010000004.1, on the reverse strand, counting down.
CTGTTCCTTCGCTTCGATGGCGAGCTGGTGTTGCATTCCCACCTGGGGATGGTCGGTGCCTGGGGGGTGTACCGCGACGGGCGTCGCTGGCATCGAGCGCCGCGACGGGCGTGGCTCGCGCTGCGGATCGCTGGGACCGACGTGGTGCAGTTCGACGGGCCGACGCTGGAGCTGATCACCGCCGGCCGGCGTCGCTTCGATCAGCGTCTAGCCGCCCTCGGACCTGACGTGCTCGCCGACGAGCTCGCCTCGTCCGAGGTCCTGCGGCGCCTGCGCCTGGACGACCCGACGCGACCGATTGGCGATGCGTTACTTGACCAGCGCATCGTCGCCGGCATCGGCAACATGTGGAAGGCCGAGGGCTGCTGGGAGGCTCAGGTCGACCCCTGGCGGCCGGCGGTCAGGGTGCCGGATGCAGACGTGCTGCTGATCCTCGAGCGAGTCCGCCCGCGAATGACCCGCTCGGCGCAGGACGGGCCGCGCTCGATCGAGAAGCGCGTGTACGGACGCGGCGGACAGCCATGCCCGCGCTGCGGGACCCGAATACGCAGCGGCGGGCAGTGGGATGACAATCGTCTGACCTACTGGTGCCCGGGATGCCAGCACTGATGCGCCGGACCGCGGCAAGGAGCTCGAGGAGCGCACCGGCAGGGATGCGCCGGGTCGGCCACAAAGGTGCAGATCTGATCGCTCCCGGCAACACGCGCGGGAGCTTCGACGCCGCCCTGGCGGCAGGAGTCGACATGATCGAGTTCGACGTGCTGCCCGAGCCGGGGACCGGACGGCTGCTGCTGGCTCACGACTACGAGGACGCTGCCAGCCGCGAGCCAGATACGCTGCAGCAGGGGCTTGCCCATCTGGCCTCGGTACCGTTTGCCGGAATCGAGCTCGACTTGGACCTGAAGCTGCCGGGCCCGGAGGTGGAAGTCCTGGCGGCGCTACGCCAGGCCGGGATGCTGGAGCGAACGCTGATATCCAGCCAGTACCGAGCCAGTCTGGCGCTGATCCGGGCCGCCGAGCCGGCCGTGCGGTTGGGCTGGTCGGTGCCGAAGCTGCGCCGGGATCCGTTCCGTTCGCGGGCGCTGCTGCTGCCGGCGATGGGGGGTTTGGTGGCGATGCGAGAGATCCTGCCGGCACGGGCCGCGCGCGCGATCGCCTCCGGTAACGTCGATGCGCTGATGGCCCACTGGCGCCTGGTCACCCCACGGCTGGTCACCCAGGTCCAACGCGCCGGGGGAGAGCTCTACGTGTGGACGGTGGACGAGCTGCCGAGGCTGGCTGCACTTCAGGCGCTCGGCGTGACCGGGGCGATCACCAACGATCCGCGCCTGTTCAGCGCACTTGCCGCTCTTGCCGCTACGGGATCAGGCACTTCGCCGAGCTGAAGTGCAGGGGATCACCGTGCATGGCTCGCGGATGGCCGGCCACGGTGATGCGATTGGTACGGCCGATGGTGCGGCCCCCCCGACGCCACTCGAACGTGACCCGGCCGCGGAGCAGGCCGGCGTGTGAGGGGAAGAGAAACGACGCGCCGCCCTGATTATCGCCTTGACTGGACGTTCCCAGGCGCACCAGGGTAGTCGCTCGAGGGTACGGCTCGAAGGTTGCGCTGGCGGATGAGAACCGATCGATGACGAAGTCCATCCACAGCTGCGCCGGGAAGCCAAGCGCCGGCATCTGCGCTCTGATCCCGATCACGTCCTGATGGCGGTTGGTGTTGCAGATGTTGACCGTCGCCCACAGATCCTTGGAGCCCTCCGCCTTGCGCACCGCGGCCCCGATCTGAGACCGGGTCGGGCCGCGGGTGGTCGAACGCGCCGGCACGGCGGAGGCGGTCATGGCTGCCGACAGGAGGGCGACGGCGAGGAAGCGGTGGAGCCCGTGCATCGCCCGGCAAGATAGCGGGACGGTGACCGGTCCGCCGCAGTTATCAGACGGGCCGTGGTTCTCTCGCTCGGTGGTGGCCACATGGAGCCGATCCCGCCGTTTGGCCACAGGACGTTTGGGCTATGGTCGCGCCGTGGCCACAGGGGCGGAGACTGTCGCACTGCTGCGTCGGGTGCCGGTGTTCGAGACGCTGGGAGAGGAGGACCTGGCCAAGGTGGCCGAGGTGGCGGTGCCGCGTCGGTTGGCCGCGGGCGAGGTGGTGTTCCGGGAGGGCGATGACAGCGACACCTGCTACCTGGTCCAGTCCGGCCGCGCGCGGGCAGTTCGCGAGCACGCTGACGGCCGCTCGATCACCCTCGCCAACTTCGGTCCCGGGCGACATCTTCGGGGAGCTGGCGATGTTCGACGACGAGAGACGCTCGGCCACCGTCGAGACGCTCGAGGAAACCGAGGTGATCGCCATCCTCGGGGGCGACATGCGCCGCCTCCTCAACCAGCATCCGGACATCGCGGTCAAGCTCGTGGTCTCGCTCGGCCGCCGTCTGCGAGAGACCAACGAGCGGCTCAGTCGTCAGTCGTTCCTGACCGTCCAGAGCCGGGTCGCCGCGGTGCTCTCGCAGCTCGTGGCCGCGGCCCGCTCGGAGGGCGCGACCGCCGAGGGCGATGTCCTCATCACCTCCACTCAGGTCGATCTCGCGCAGCTGGCGGGCTCCTCCCGCGAGTCAGCCAGCCGCTTCCTGGCCGTGCTCGAGCGCGCGGGCATCATCAGTCAGGGGCGCGGCAAGCTGGTCGTGCACGATCCCGCAGCACTGCAGCGCTACGTGTACTAACGATCCTATTTTCGACCGGATGGAGGAGTTCAGCGCCGGGGGTGTGGTCGTGCGTGACCAGGAGGTGATCGTGGTCGTGCCGGTGCGCCGAGATGCCCGCGGCCGGCGCGTCCTGGCGCTGCCCAAGGGCCATCCCGATGGGGATGAGACGCCTGAGGCGGCGGCCGCGCGCGAGGTACGCGAGGAGGCCGGCGTCGAGGCCGAGCTGGTCGAGAAGCTGGGCGATGTCCACTATGTCTACGAACGTCCTGGGCGACGGGTGAGCAAGCGCGTAGCGTTCTTCCTGTTCCGCTACCGCTCCGGCGATGTCGCCGATCACGATCACGAGATCGAGCAGGCGTGCTGGCTGGCGCTGGGGGAGGCGGTCCAGTCGCTCAGCTATCCGGGCGAGCGCGAGATGGTGGCTCGCGCAGTGCAAAGAATCGGTCGGGATCGATAGGCTGGCGCCGGTGCGCGTCCTGAACTTCTACTCGTCGGTGTTTGCCGATCAGCTGCGGCGTGGCCGCAAGACGGCGACGATTCGGCTCGGCGACAAATCCCACAAGTACCGCAAGAACGACTGCGTGCTGGTGACGATCGGCTATCAGCACTCCCCTCGGGAGAAGATCTTCTCTGCGGTCATCGACCAGGTAGAGGTCAAGCGCATGCGTGATCTCTCGCCCCGGGATATCGAGCACGACAATCCCGAGTTTCGCCGGGTCGACGAGATGGTCCACTTCCTGGAGCAGATCTACGGGCGCCCGGTCTCGCTGGAGGACACGGTCACGGTCGTGCGTTTCTCGCAGATCATCGAGAACCCGCCCGAGATCCGCGACCGGATGCACGGCCTCGGCGGCGCCCGGAACTAGCGAGCGGCCTCCTCGGCCGGCCAGGGCGCCTGTAGCTGCTCGCGCGGGCCTTTGGCACTCGAAGCCTGAGAGTGCCAAAATTTCTCTTGATTCCCTGGCCTGACGAGCTATAGTCCCGGTTGCTGGCACTCTGAGGCAACGAGTGCCAAGCCGTAGCAGCAGGCATCAGCACTCTTTCCATCCGGAGGTTTCATCAGATGAAGCTCAAGCCCCTTGGCGATCGGTTGATCGTGCGGGCCATCGAGGAGGAGGAAACCACGTCGAGTGGGATCGTCCTGCCCGATACCGCCAAGGAGAAGCCCCAGAAGGGCAAGGTCCTCGCCGTCGGTGACGGCAAGGTCAACGAGGACACCGGCAAGCGCACGCCGCTTGACGTATCCGAAGGGGACGAAGTCCTCTACAGCAAGTACGGCGGCACCGAGATCAAGGTGGACGGCGAGGAGCTCCTCGTCCTCCGCGAGTCCGACGTGCTGGCAAAGGTCCAGTAGGAGAAGAAATGGCACACAAGGAACTGAAGTACGAGGCGGAGGCACGCAAGGCGCTCGAGCAGGGCGTCGACGCGGTGGCCAACGCAGTCAAGGTAACCCTCGGCCCAAAGGGTCGCTACGTCGTCCTGGACAAGAAGTTCGGCGCGCCGACGATCACCAACGACGGCGTCACAATCGCGCGGGAGATCGAGGTCGAGGACGTCTTCCAGAATCAGGGCGCTCAGCTCGTCCGGGAAGTCGCCACCGCCACCAACGACGTGGCCGGTGACGGCACGACGACCGCGACGGTGCTGGCCCAGGCGATCGTCCGTCAGGGACTGAAGAACGTCGCCGCCGGCGCGAACCCGCTGGCGCTCAAGCGCGGCATCGAGAAGGCCGTGGACGAGGTCGTGCGCAACATCGAGACCCAGTCGGTGGAGATTTCGGGCAAGGAGCAGATCGCTCGCGTGGCCACCATCTCCGCCGGCGACGACGAGATCGGCGACGTGATCGCTGATGCGATCGACAAGGTCGGCAAGGACGGCGTGGTCAACGTCGAGGAGGGCCAGACGTTCGGCATGGATCTCGAGTTCACCGAGGGCATGCAGTTCGACAAGGGCTACATCTCGCCCTACATGGTCACCGACCAGGATCGGATGGAGGCAGTCCTGGAGGATCCCTACATCCTGATCGCCAACCAGAAGATCGGGTCGGTGCGGGACATCCTGCCGGTGCTCGAGCAGACGATCCAGTCCGGCAAGCCGCTGCTGATCATCTCCGAGGACGTCGAGGGTGAGTCGCTGGCGACGCTGGTCGTCAACAAGCTCCGCGGCACGTTCACCGGCGTGGCGGTCAAGGCTCCCGGCTTCGGCGATCGCCGCAAGCGGATGCTGGAGGACATCGCGATCCTCACCGGTGGCGAGGTGATCACCGAGGAGATGGGCCTCAAGCTGGAGAACACCCAGCTCTCCCAGCTCGGCCGTGCCCGCCGCGTGGTGGTGGCCAAGGACACGACCACGATCGTGGACGGCGCCGGCGAGAGCGACGCCATCAGGGGCCGGATCAACCAGATCAAGACCGAGATCGACAACACCGACTCGGACTTCGATCGGGAGAAGCTGCAGGAGCGGCTGGCCAAGCTCTCCGGCGGGGTCGCCGTGGTCAAGGTCGGGGCGGCCACCGAGACGGAGATGAAGGAGAAGAAGCATCGCGTCGAGGACGCACTTCAGGCCACCCGGGCCGCCCTCGAGGAGGGCATCGTGCCGGGAGGCGGCGTCGCCCTGCTGGTGGCTCAGAAGGCTCTGAAGATCGACAGCGTCGAAGATACCGACGAGCGGACGGGCGCGAAGATCGTGCACCGCGCGCTGGAGGAGCCGCTGCGTCAGATCGCGGATAACGCCGGCCTGGAAGGCTCGGTCGTGGTCAACGAGGTCCGCCACGCCAAGAAGGGCCAGGGCCTCAACGCGGCCAACGGCGAGATCGTCGACCTCGTCGCCGCGGGGATCATCGACCCGGCGATGGTCACGCGCTCGGCGCTGCAGAACGCGGCCTCGATCGCCAAGAACATCCTCACCACCGAGGCGATCGTCGCCGAGGTGCCGGAGAAGGAAGCCGCCGGAGCTGGTGGCGGCGGTGGCATGCCCGACATGAGCGGGATGATGTAAGACGGCGTAGCCGTAGGGTGAGGGCGGCAGGAGGCCGCCCGAGGATCTCAGCTGGCCGGGCAGGATGCGCGGCGTAGGATCCCCGCCAACAGGCGAGTGTTTGGACGAGGGCCCGGCGCAAGCCGGGCCCTCGTTGCTGGCGGCGCGGGACGGCGCCGGGGCGGTGCCCGCACGGGGGCCGGCGGCGGTGTGGACGAGCGGGGGCTTGACCCTATTACCCTGACGACGATGGTTCTCGATCCCTACCGGGCGCTCGGCCTCGCCCCGGATGCCACCGAAGCCGAGGTGCGCGCCGCCTACCATCGCGCCGTGCAGCGACATCACCCCGACCACAACCACGGGTCGGCCGAGTCGACCCGGCGCTTTGAGGAGGTGCAGGAGGCCTACGCTCAGATCCGACGGGGGCTGACGTCGCCTTCGTCGGTCTCGGGCGGCGGGAGGCCTCAGAGCGCCGCCCGAGACCGAGGGCAGGCGCAGCCACGGCCCGGGCCAGACCGTGACTCCACCGTCGAGGCGCGGCTGGCCGATCTCGAACGGGAGCTGCGTGAGACCCGTCAGGCCCGCGAGCGCGCCGGTCGGGCCGCCCGGGAGGCGGCCGCAGACCGCGAACGCGCCCGTCGCGCCGCCCGTGAGGCGGCCGCAGAGCCCGAGCGGCCCAGTGACGAGGAGCTCGGCTACGTCAAGACCGACGACAGCTTCGCCAAGATCCTCGCCGACGCCCGGACCGAGCTGTTCGAGCGCCTGGACGAGGCACGGCGCGACGATCACTGACCGCCCGGCGTGGCGCCGCCACTCAGCCTACGGCAGGCCGAGCGCGCGGCGGCCAACCCCGGAACCGCTCCACGCCAGCCGCTCGTAGATCTCTCGGGTCCGCGCCGCGACCTCGGCCCAGTCGAACTGCAGCACGTGCTCCCGTGCCTCGGCCACGAGCTGAGCTCGGGTCTCGTCATCGACGAGAACGTGCTCCAGCACCTCCTCCAGCGCACCGGCATCGCGTGATGGAAAGCGCAGGCCTACCGTCCCGTCGCCGGGCACCACCTCGCGTAGGCCGCCGGTGTCGGCCACGACGCACAGGCAGCCCGAAGCCATCGCCTCGAGCGCCACCAGGCCGAACGGCTCGTAGATCGAGGGAACGATGCAGAGATCGGCGACGCGATAGAGAGCGTGGAGCATGTCGTCGCCGACCCACCCCAGGAATGTCCCGTCCTCGGCCAGGCCCAGCCGCTGCGCCTGCAGCTTGAGCTCCGCCTCGGCCGTGCCCGTGCCGGCGACGACGAAGCGCACGTCGCCGAGGCGCCTGATCACCGGAGCCAGAGCGTCGAGGGCAAGGTGGAAGCCCTTTTCGTAGACCAGGCGCCCCACCAGCATCACCAGCCGGTCAGTCGGAGCCGCGAACCGGGCGCGGAGTCCGGCGAGGTCCTCGATCTCCGACCGTAGATCGTGAGGATCAAGGCCGTTGGGAATCGTTGTCACCGACTCGGGCGCCACCCGGAACAGCTGCGCGACGTGGGTGCGCATGTACTGCGAGCAGGTGATCACATGATCGGCCTCGCGCACCATCCCCCGCTCGGCGGCGTGGATCTGCGACTGCGGACGCCGCTGCACCCAGCCCTGATGGCGGCCGTACTCGGTGGCGTGCACTGTCACCAGCCACGGCCGGGCAAGCTCTGCGGCCAGAGCTCTCGCCGCTCCCGCCACGAGCCAGTCGTGCGAGTGGACGAGATCGAAGTCGAACTGCTCACACAGCTCGAGCCCCAGCCGGCTCATGTCCGCGTTCATCGTCCCGACCCACTTCACGAAGGCACTCACGTCCTTGGGGAACGGCGGTTCCCGGACCCGGTGGACATAGACCCCGTGGCGGTCCTCCTGTGCCGGGAGGTGACCACCGCCGCGAGTCAGCACGTGCATCTCGACCTCGTGCTGCACCAGGTTCTCCGACAGCTTGCGTACATGGCGACCGAGACCACCTTCGATCACCGGCGGGTACTCCCAGGAGATCAGTAGAACGCGCATCGAGGTTCGTGCACGCTACCGGAGCGCAGCAATCGCAGCCGGCAGGGGCTCCGACGGCTCCAATGGCCAGAGCTCGATGCGGTACGTCTCGCCGGCGCCTCCTGGTGCCGGCGCCACGGCTCCGGCGTCGATGGTGCGGGGGTCGTCCTTCCACCGGGGTTTACTCCCGCGTGGCCGGGGAAAAAGCAGGCTCTCTCCTCCCCTGGGCCCGGCGGGGCGTTGATCTGTTCGGCGTCCCGCCGGGTGGTTATGGCCTCTCGGGCTGCTGGTCGGGGTTGGTTCCGGGTTCAAGCACGAAGCTCTCGATCGCGATGTCAGGGTCAAGGTGATTGGAGCTCATGAACGCGATCACCTTCCGGCCGGTGAGCTGCTGGACCCCGTCGATCAGCTCCTTGCGCATCGTCTGCTGGTAGGCATGGCGCATCTCGAGCACCAACGGCGCCTGGCTGTCTGAGACCAGGCTCTGCTCGCCCTTGGTCAAGGTGTCGCGCAACACCACGCTCACGAGATCATCGCTGATCGAGGTTCGCGCCTTGGTCGGCCCGCGACCGGTATAGGTGTGCAGCAGCTGCACGACTAGGTTGGAGATCCGCGCCGATACCGACTGCTCGGCGGGTGCGGTCTCGGTGGTGCCGGTCATCTGCCGGCTCCTTCTCTCGTCTTCGGCCTTAAGCGACGGACCCGGGAAAAGCAAGGCGCGAAGACGGTTAGCAACCGTTCCTGGGACCAGCGTTGCCTCGCAAGGCCGGCCACCACGGTCACCCCACGAAAACTCGCCTATCCAGCCAACGCTAGCGCGAAGCGGCCGGGTCCCTTGGCCACAGGCTGCTGGGTGGTAGGTTGTGATTGCGCTTGCTGTCCGGCCTTGGGTCAGCGAGAGCCTCATATAGCCCGGAACGGCAGCGATCACTTCACTGGTTTGCCGCTAGGTCCACGGCATTTCGCCAAGCCCTGAGAAGCGAGATGCGATGTCCTATATGAATCACGACCAGCTGGTCATCGCCCTCCACCCGAGACCGGGCGGCTGGACGTTGGCGCTGAGCGGCGAGCTCGACTCTGGCCACCGCGCCGATGCTCAACCATGAGCTGTGCCAGCTTGAACAGGATCACCGGCCCGATCTGCTCCGTGACCTGCGCCAGCTCGCGTTCATCGACTGCGCCGGCCTCGGGGTCATCATCGCCGCAAACCTGCGGGCCCGTGAGACCGGCAGCCAGCTCAAGGTTCTCTGTGACCCCGGGCAGATCGAACGGGTGTTCACCCTGGCCGGCGCCGATCGTCTGCTCGAGACCTCACCTCACCCCGGTAGCGGAGCCGCCAGCGACAAACAGACGATCGCGGTTTGAGCTCGCCGGCAAGAGGAGCCGCGGTGGTTCTGAGTGCCAGGACCTCAGGCGGCTCCGGCGGTGCGCGCGAGCTGGACCGCGTACTCGGCCCCTTGCGTCCACGGCTCGCCGTGACCTACGAGTACAGTCTGCGCCCCTGTCCGTGCCAGCGAATCCAGCGACGCGAGATTACGCTTGGTGTCAACGGTGGCGGCAGCCGCGACTATGCGAGGTCCTTTACGGCCGGTGTAGGGATCAAGGGTGACGATCGCATCCCCGGCGATGACCACGTCCCTGTCGGGAAGATGTAGCGCACAGTGCCCGTGCGTATGCCCGGGCGTGAAGATCACCCGGGGAGCACCCGGTACCGGGAGCGTCCCGCTCTCGTAGCGCACCACCTCCTTGACGGGAGGCGGCCACCAGGCTCGGTTGCGGAGGAACGCGGCAACCATTGGGAGGGCTCGGAACTGGGTGGCAAAATAATAGGCGCGGAGGCGTTCATGGTCATAGCGCCAGGGATGCCTGGTCAACGGCACGTCGTTCTCGTGGACATATACCGGCACCCCGAGGCTCACGCGCGCTCGCTCAGCGAAGCCCAGATGATCAAAATGGCCGTGGGTCAAGACAACCGCAGCGATGTCACTGGCGCTTCGTCCCAGCCGCCGGAGTGCCTCATGCAACGAAGCCCAGGAGGTGGGCACGCCGGTGTCGACGATCGTCAGCACACCGTCCTGCTCCACCAGGTACCAGTTCGTAAACGAATCCTCGATGCGATGAACACCGGTCACGACATTTGCCTGCAGCCTCATCGACGCGCTCCTTGCTGATCTTCGGTCAACGCGTTCTACCCGACATCGCTCATGGGCACCATTGGTAACCGCGGCGCGACCTGTTCGGAGCCGGCCAGGGGTCGATGATGAGCTCGAAGCGGCCCCGTTGAGGGACCGCGTTCACAACCGGTGCGGTCTCAGTCGCGCAGCTGAGACAGCGGCCGCGGGGCGGGGCCTACGTACTTGGCGGTCGGGCGGATCAGCCGAGCCTCCCGCTTCTGCTCGAGTACGTGCGCGGACCAGCCGGCAGTTCGTGCGCAGGTGAACATGGGCGTGAACAACTCCGGCGGGACCTCGGCGAAGTCCAGCACCACAGCCGACCAGAACTCGACGTTGGTGGCCAGGATGCGGTCAGGCTTGCGCGCATGGAGCTCGGCCAGGGCCGCCTTCTCCAACGCCTCGGCGACCTCCACCCGCGTTGAGCCGAGCTTGTGCGAGGTCCGGCGCAGCACGCGTGCGCGTGGATCCTCGGCGCGATAGATGCGGTGGCCGAAGCCCATCAGACGCTCGCCACGATCGAGCAGATCCTTGACATAGCGCTCGGCGTCGCCCATCGCCTCCACCTCGTCGAGCATCTTCAGCACTCGCGAGGGTGCGCCGCCATGCAGCGGACCTGACAGCGCGCCCACCGCCGCGCTCAGCGCCGCCGCCACGTCGGCGCCGGTGGAGGCGACGACACGGGCGGTGAACGTGGAGGCATTCATCCCGTGCTCGGCAGCGGAAATCCAATACGCGTCGATCGCCTCCACGTGCTTGGGATTGGCCTCGCCGCGCCAGCGGATCAGAAACCGCTCCGAGATCGAGGTGGCCCGATCGACCTCGCGCTGGGCAATCGGCGGCCTGCCGATGCCGCGCGCGGACTGGGCGACGAACGACAGGGCCATGACCGAGGCCCGGGCAAGGTCGTCCCGGGCCTCCTCGTCGGAGATGTCGATCAGCTGCTGAAAGCCCCACTGCGGCGCGAGCATCGCCAGCGCCGACTGCACGTCCACACGCGGATCGCCTGAGTGCACGTGTAGCGGGTGTGGCTCGGCCGGCGGCATCCCCGGCTGCAGCTGACCGTCCACCAGCAGCCCCCACACCTGCTCGAACGGGACATTGCCCACGAGCTCCTCGATGTCGACGCCGCGGTAGCGCAACGCGCCCCCCTCGCGGTCGGGCTCGGCGATTTCGGTGGCGAAGGCGACGACACCCTCGAGACCTGACTGTACTTCTACGGTGGCGCTCATCTGATGATCGTGCTCCTGGGCGGCGGGGTTCTCGAAGTCTGTGGCCTAGGAAGGCTAGCTGGCCGCTGGACTGGCTATCCAGCGCCAAGCACCGCTCGCATCGTGCGCGGGCTCACCCCGAGCCGCTGCGCATCGGCGGTTCCCTGGGGCGAGGTCATCGAGATCTCCATCAGCTCGGCTTCGTCCCAGGTCGCGAACGCGGTGGGACCGGCCAGCAGCTCCACCAGCTTCAGGGCTCGGCGCACAACCGGGGTGGGCACGCCGGCGATCGGCCGCTCACGACGGAACGAGCGCAGCGCGATCTCCACGATGTCCCGGTGCGTGAGCGTCTCCGGACCGGCGAGCTCGTAGCGCTCGCCGTCTGCCTCGTGAGCCTGCGGACCGCCGGGCAGCGCGGCCAGCACCGCGTCGGCGACATCCTCGGCCCATATCGGCTGGAAGCTCGCGCGCCCGGATCCGGGAATCGGCATCACTGGCAGCAGGGACAGCCGGCGCATCAGCGTCAGGTAGGCGTCGCTGGGTGAGTAGATGATCGAGGGAGCGAAGATCGTGTGCGCGAGTGAGGATTCGACTACCGCCTGCTCAGCCACCGATTTGGCGCGCAGCAGCCGAGCCCGGCTGCGCGTCGAGGCGCCGAGCACGGAGAAGAACACGAACCGGCTGGCGCCGGCGCGTTCGGCCGCACGCACCAAGCGCCAGGTGGCGACGCCGGCTAGCTCCTCGATCGAGCCGCCGGGTTGATCGCGGATCACCGAGGCCAGGTGCACGACGGTGTCCACCCCGCGCAGGGCATGCCTGAACGACAGGTGGTCGGACAGATCCCCCAGGGCGATCTGGACCCGGACTCGCTCGCTGCCGAGCCGCCTCGGATCTCTGACCAGGCAGCGCACTGGCATCTCCGAGCTGGTCAGGCGCCGGAGCAGCGCTCGCCCGACAGTCCCCGTCGCCCCGGTCAGCAGCAGCACGCCGCGCAGGCTAGCGGGGGCTTGCCGTCGAGGATGTGCGGGGTAATGGCGATCCGCGGGCTCATGGCGATCGGTGCGACACCACCCTAGAATGGGCGATTCCCGACCTGAAATCGATACAGGAAGACTTGAGAGACATATGGCCTACGTGATTGCAGAGCCCTGCATCGGCACGAAGGACAACTCGTGCGTGGAGGTCTGCCCGGTCGATTGCATCCATCCCACTCCCGACGAGCCCGACTACGACAAGGTCGAGATGCTCTACATCGATCCGGAGGAATGCATCGACTGCGACGCCTGCGTGGAAGCGTGTCCGGTCGATGCCTGCTTCGCCGAGGACCAGCTCCCGGAGGAGTGGACCAAGTACTCGCAGATCAACGTCGACTACTACGCCAACCGCTGAGCGTCAGGCCATAGGCAGGGACATACCCACCGGCTTGGCCGCCGGCGGCGCGGCTGCCGGTGCGGCCGCCGGCATCACTGGCAGCTCCACCGGCGTCAGCGCGATCAATCCTCGTGCTGCCTGGTGCAGTGCCTGTGCGGCCGGATCGTCGGGATCGCCAAATACCAGCGGCGTGCCCGAGTCGGCGTGCTCCCGCAGCGCCATCGTCAGCGGCACCTTGGCCAGCAGCGGCACCTCCAGTTCCTCGGCCAGCAGCTGGCCGCCGCCTTCGCCGAAGATCGAGAAGCGCTCCCCGGAGGGGGTGACGAAGCCGGACATGTTCTCGATCACGCCGGCGATCTCCAGATTGAGCTTGGTGGCCATCTGGGCGGAGCGCCGCGCGACTTTCTGCGCCACCGGCTGTGGGGTGGTAACGATGAGGAACTTCGCCTGCGGCAGCAGCTGCGCCAGCGTCATCGAGACGTCGCCGGTGCCGGGCGGAAGGTCGATCAGCAAGTAGTCGAGCTGCCCCCAGTCGACGTCCTCCAAGAACTGCTGCAGCGCCTTGTGCAGCATCGGTCCGCGCCAGACAACCGCTGCGTCCTGCTCCACGAAGAACCCGATCGACATCACTGCGATGCCGTCGTGAGCGGTCAGTGGGATCAGCTTGCGCTCCGCGCTGACCCGGGGGCGCTGGCCGCCGAGGGCAAGCATCCTTGGCTGCGAGTAGCCCCACACGTCGGCATCGAGCACCCCGACGCTGCGTCCTTGCCCGGTGAGCGCCGCGGCCAGGTTCGCGGTGACGCTGGACTTGCCAACGCCGCCCTTGCCCGAACCCACGCAGATCACGTTGCGGACCTGGGCCAGCGCGCCCTCCGGTAGCGAGCCCCGGCCGAGCTTACGACCCAGCGTCGCCTTCTCGGAATCGGAGAGCACGTCGAAGCTTACGTTGACAGCGCTCACGCCCTCCAGCCCCCGCACCGCCTGGGCCACGCCGGTCTGGAAGTGGCTGCGGATGGGGCACCCCGGGGTGGTCAGTGACACCATCACGTCCACTACGCCGTTGTCGTGGATCTCGACGGATCGAACCATCCCCGTCTCGACGATGTCGCGTCGCAGCTCGGGATCGATGACTGCGCGCAGGGAGTCGATCACTTGGTCTGTGGTGGGCATCGATCTATTCTCGCAGACGGCTTGAATGACCGACGGGGCGCCACTTTCGTGACGCCCCGGCGGTTGAGGGAGGAGAGGGTGCTGCATTCGCCGGCGAGGTTATGAGGCCGGCGAACCTCTCCCGCGGGCGACGCTCTCCTGACGCCGCTGCGGGTTAAGTTGTGATCAGAGGGCGCTGGTGATGCGTCCCTGGGCCTCGGAGACGAGCTTTTCCACGCGGCCGCGACGCTGCCGCAGGTCACGCTCAAAGCGCGTGCGGGTCTTGCGAACCTGGCGCTCGAAGCGATTGCGGGCGGTGGCGCCGCGACGCTCGTAGCGCTTGAGCTCGCGCTCGACACCGGCGCGCGTGCGGTACTTGCCGGCCAGGCCCCTGACCGTAGAGACGAGATCGTCGCGTGCCATCAGGCTGGCGCCGACGGGAACCAGCACTGCCCGCTCGGCGATCACCGCGGCCAGCTCGGCATTCGTCCTGGGCTGGGTGCTGGTGGTCGGGGCGGAAGCGCAACCGGCGGCAGTGGTCCGGGACGCACGCGCTCGACGCGTAGACGCGGCTGGTTTACGTGTTGTGGTGCTTCTGCGGGGGCTGGCGGACTTTCGCGCGCCGGTGTTGCTTGGGTTGGTAGCCATCTGTGCTCTCGCTCTGCTTCAAGGTGTGGACTCAGGGTCAAACGTCCGGGTCGATCGATTATGACCGAACATGTGTTTGTAACCCGGTGCCAGGCGGTCGTTACAGCTGCCCCGGATCAGCCCTACCCGGCCGAGCTGGCCAGCCGCGGCATTTCCCCGTCCAGCCCTGTGCGCCGCAGCCACGCCCCGGGATCGTTCAGCTCGGACAGTGACGGAAGCGCATCCGGTCCGGAGAACACGTGCTCCAGGGCCTGCCGACCCGCCGCCTGCATGATCGCGTCGCAGAACGACTTTCCCCGCTCGTACTGTCTGAGCTTCAGCTCCAGTCCCAGCAGCCTGGCCAGGATCCGGGACAGGCCTGACTGCGAGCGCCGGCGCTCGTCCAGGGCCTCCCGCAGCTTGGGCAGCGAGGGAATGAGATCCGGCGCGACCGCGTCCATGACATGCTCGGCATGGCCCTCGATCACCGCCATGACCGCCTGCACACGATCGAGCAGCTGACGCTCAGCGGTGTTGGTGACGATCGAGATCAGGTCACCGCTGCGGAGCGCCCGCGCGATCCGCTGAAGTTCCTCGCGCTGTGGAATCCGCAGCTTGCGCGGGGCGTCGATCCGCAGCTCGGCCTGCGCCAGCAGCTCGCGCATGAGACCGGCGACGTGGCCATGCAGCCACGGGACGGCGGCGAACTGCACGGCGTGGGTGACCTCATGCAGGGCGACCCAGGTCATGAACTCCTGCTCGTCGGCACTGAACGCCTGAACCGCCTGGCCGAGATTGGGCAGCACGAACAGCAGCCGCGGCGGCCGATCCTCGACCGCCTCGTCGAGCAGCACCAGCTCGTACTGGCCGAGCACCCGCTGACCGAGATAGCCGAGGACCACCCCCACCTCGCCGGCGAGGGCGAAGCCGATGCCCAGCTGGATCGCCGGCTGCAGCGGGCCCAGTCCCTTGCCCGCGCGCTCGAGGACGGGGTCGAGCAGCGCGCGCATCGAGGAAATGTTGCTGGCGATCCATTCGCGCCGGGAAATGCCCTCGGGATGGGGCAGCGGTCGGCTCGGGGTCAGTCCCGTGTAGGCGCTGACGCGCCGCTCTGACTCCCGCGCCAGCGGTCGCAGGTCGGTGTCGGGCAGGCGGGCATCGCCGGTGCCGGCGACATAGGCGGCGATCCGCTCGGCCAGGATCCAGTCGATCATGTGGGAATCCGCTCCAGCTGGCAAAGCGTCTCCTCCGTTCGTGCCGCCACCACCGGGGAGCTCGGGCTGGCGTCAAGCGGCGCCCCCAGCCGGGCGTCGTAGCCGGGGAAGCTGACCAGCCCGCCAGCCTCGCGGACGATCAGCTGGCCGGCGGCCGAGTCGACCCCGCGGCTGTTGCGCAGCGAGACCATCCCGTCGAACCGAGTTGCCGCCACCTGGCACAGCGACACGGCGATCGTCCCGAGCGCGCGTAGCCGGTAGGAGCTGTCGTGCAGCGCCTCGATCGAGGCGGCGACCCAGCGTGGATCGGCGGATTCGATGCCGAGTATCTCCAGTCGCCCGTCGCTGCCGCGGCGCTCGGTCAGCTCGGAGTCCAGACGCCGGCCGTTGCACCACGCGCCCTGGCCCCGCCGTGCCCACCACTCCTCGCGAGGGCCGAAGTCGTACACGAAGGCAAAGGCGACGTCGGCCATCGTCACCCCGTCGGCGACAGCAATCGACAGCGCATGATGGGGCAGTCCGCGCTTGGCGTTCAGTGATCCGTCGATCGGGTCGATGATCACGCGGACCCCCGGGTCACCGTAGTCGATCTCGCCGCGCTCCTCCGAGAGGGCGACGAAGCGGTGACCCTGCTCGTGCAGAGTATCGAGCTCGGCAAACACCAGTGACTCAGCCGTCTCGTCGATCACCAGGGTGCGGTCACCGCCATGCCCGCGCGAGCCGGTCTCCTGTGAACGCTCCGCGGTGTTCGGAGCGGCGGCGAGCATCTCCGCCAGCCCGGTCGCGGCGCGCCGGCAGCTGTCAAGCCAATCCGCTTCCAGTGCGGTGCTGATGGAGGTCATCCCGGACCTATGCTGTCAGACGTGGTGCTCGGCTCGGAGAATCCAGCTGCGGGTTGGCAGCAGGCGCTTACCCACCAGGGAGGATCGCTGCTGGTTCTGGGGCCGGCGGGAGCGGGTAAGACCGCGCTGATCGAGGCCCGGTTCCTGTGGCTAGCCCGGCAGGTCTGCCGCCCTGAGCGGATGGTCGTGCTGGCACCTTCGGTGGCCGGCGCCGAGGCGGCGCGAGCGCGCCTGGAGCGCGAGCTGCAAGACGGCTATGACCAGCTCCATGCGCTGACCCCGGGCGGGCTGGCGCGGCTGATTTTGGACAGCGTGGCCGGAGCGAGCGAGCTGAGCGTGCCCACGCTCAGCCGCGGCGATCGGCTGGCAATGCTGCTGGAGCGGATCGACGAGCTGCCACTCGCCCACCACGACATCGGCGGCAGCGTCAATGCGCTGCTGGGCAGCTTCATCCGCCGGATCGACCAGCTCAAGGCTGAGCTGGTCGGTTCCGAGGACTATGCCGCGTGGGCCGCGGGCCTGCCGGTGGGGGCGGGGGATGATCGCCACCTCGGCGCCCTCGAGCGGGAGTTCGCGGAGATCTACCGCGCCCACGAGCGAATGCTGGCAACCAGTCAAGCCCGGGACGAGGGCGACCTCCTCCGCGATGCCATACGCGTCATACGAGCGCAAGACAGGATCGGCAGCCGATTTGAACAGGTGCTGATCGATGATGCGCAGGAGCTCGACCTCGCGGCTGAGCAACTCGTCAGGGAGTTGGCAGCGGACCGGTTGACCGCCACCGGCGATCCTGGGCAGGCGCTCCGTCGCTTCCGCGGCGCGGGATCGGCGACTCTGCACCGCTTCGGCCAGGCGCCGGCGACGGTCGTGGAGCTGCGGCGCTCTCTCCGCTGCCCGGAGCGAGTCATGAGCGCCGGGCGGGCGATCCTGCCGGCTGAGGTGGAGGCGGCTGGCCCCGGGGGCGAGGTCAGCTTCTGGCGCTGCGCCGGGGATCGCGCGCAGGCCCAGGCGGTGGCGGCGGACATCGAGCGACTGATCGCGCGTGAGAGCGTGCAGCCGGGGGAGATCGTGGTGATCGTGCCCGCGATGGCGATCGAAGGGCGGGCGGTGGCCGTCGCGCTCGAGGAGCGTGCCGTCCCCCATCGGCTGGTGGGGGAGGCCGCCTTCTTCCAGCGGGCCGAGATCCGTGATCTGTTGGCATGGCTGCGGCTGCTGGCCGACGCCTCCGACGCGCCCGCGGTCGTGCGGGCCCTTGCCCGGCCGCCGATCGAGCTGCGGTCGGTGGACATCGCCCGGTGTACGCAGATCGCGCGCCGGCGAAAGCTGGACATGGTGGCCGCGCTGGCCGCGGCGACCGAGTCCCCACAAGTACCTCCGGAGGCGCGAGAGCGGATCCGCATGTTCCTGAAGCTCTACCGGTCGGCTGCGGCGACGATCGACACCACCCGTCCCGACCTGTACGTGCACCGCCTGATCGATCGCCTCGCGCTGCGCCGCCAGCAGCTGTTCGCTGCCCACGCCGACGTCGTCGAGCGGCTCCGGGCGCTGGCGCAATTCGGGGAGCTCGCCGCCGCCTATGTCCGCCGCAGGCCCCAGGCGACGCCACGTGAATTCGCCCGCTCGATCGCGGCGGTGGCTGAATATGGTCTCCGCGAGCAGGAGAAGCCCGAGCTGGCGGATCCGGACGCGGTGCAGGTCCTGACGCTGCAGGCGACCAGGGGGCTGCAGGCGCGACACGTGTACGTGCTCGGGCTGGCCTCCTCGCTGGCGCTGCCGCCCCCGGAACGGATCCCGGACGCCCTGCTGGAGGAACACCTTCCCGCCGACGATGAGCGCAATCGCCGGCACATGCTCGCCGAAGCTCTGTACGTGGCCGTGACCCGGGCGTGCCAACGGGTGGTGCTGTGCTATCCCGCCACGGGCGATCGGGGCGCCGGCGTCCCCTCGCCGCTGGTCGAACGAGCGCGGCTGGCGCTGGGGGCGGAGTGGGAGGACAAGCAGGAGGAGCTGTTCGGACCTGCCGAGGCGCTGCATTCGACCTACCGGCTACTGCGGGACGAACTGCTGGAGGGCACGACGCGTGCCGCCGGGAGGCTCGGCGAGCTGCGCTTCGACACCGACCTGGATGTCACCCACGCGGTCGTGCGCTACCTGGAGCTGCTGAAGGTGGCCGCGCTGATTGCGCGGCCCGAGGGTCAAGGGGTGGCCGAGGCTCTGCGTGATGTCAACGCGCGGATCCTGCAGGCGGTGACCGCCGAGCAGCGCGAGGTGTTCTCATCCTCCGCGCTCGACGAGTACCTGCTCGATGCCGAGCGAGACGCACGCCGGCGCACCCAAGCCAGCGCCGCCCGCGACGAGCCGTCGCTGGCCGCCTTCCTGCCGCGCCGTGGAGACGGCGTGATGCTGTCGGCCTCCGACATCGACACCTACCGGACTTGCCCACTCAAGTACAAGTTCGCCCGCGTGTTCCGGATCCCGCAAGAGCCGTCGATCCACCAGCGGTTCGGGATCCTGGTCCACCAGGTGCTGGAGCGCTTCCACGCGGCCGAAGGTCCGTCGGGTGGGCTACCGCAGCTGCTGGGCCTGCTCGACGCCGGTTGGCGACGTGGTGGGTTCGGCGATTCCGAGGAGGAGCGCCAGCTACGGGGCAAGGCGGCCGGGGCGTTGACGCGTTACCACGAGCGCTTCCAGTCCGAGCCCTCACAGCCCATGTGGTTCGAGCGACAGTTCACGTTCAAGCTCGGCCCCCACCTCCTGCGTGGCCGCGTTGATCGGGTCGATCGGCTCCCCGGCGGCGCATACGAGCTGATCGACTACAAGACGGGTCGGCCCAAGAGCGCCGCGCAGTTGCTCGACGACGTGCAGTTGTCCCTGTATGCCCTCGGCGCCCGCGAGGCCTGGGAGCTCGAAGCCTCTCGCCAGGCTTACTACTACCTGCTCGACGACGAGAAGGTGACCGTGCCCGCCGACGATGGCGATCGCGGGGAGTGGATCAGTGCCATCGCTCTTGAGGTGGCGGAGGGGATCCTCTCGCAGGGGTTCGAGCCGACGCCGTCATTCGCCGCCTGCTCGATCTGCGACTACCGGCTGGTCTGTCCGGCGGCCGAGCGCTAGCGAGGAACTAGAACGGACTGGTGCCGGGGCGGGAGGACCCCGGCTCATCACCACGCTGGCGCAGGAACCGCTGCAGGTCTCGGGCAATCGTCTCACCGGATGGGAGTTGCCCGGGCTCCTCCGGTTCCTCGCTTCCGACCGCCTGCTCCAGCCGCTCCACGAACGCCTGCACGTCCGGGTCAGACTGCACGGCGAGGTTGACCTGTCGCTCGTACTCGCCGGCTGCCGATTCGAGGTCAGTGGCGTCCACGGCCACCCCGACGAGCCCCTCGAGCTTGCGCACGAGCGCTAGTGCGGCCTTGGGGTTTGGTGTCGCCGCGACGTAGTGCGGTACCGCCGCCCACAGGCTGGCCGACGGCAGCCCAGCCGACTGGCAGGCAGCGTGCAGCACGCCGAGGATCCCCGTCGGTCCCTCGTAGGCGGAGCTCACCAGCCCCAGGCGTGAGACCAGCATCGGATCCGAGGCCAGCCCCGTGACCGACACCGGGCGCGAGTGCGGGACGTCTGCCAGCAGCGCACCGAGGGTGACCACGAGCTGGACGCCGATCGCCTCGGCGATGTCGACGACCACCTTGCTGAAGCCGCGCCAGCGAAACGATGGCTCCGCACCCCCGAGCAGAATCAAGTCCCTGTCCGCGCGTGGGACCCGCGCTTCGTAGATCTCGACCGCGGGCCACACGATCTCCCGAGTCTGACCGCCGACCATCTTGATCGTCGGCCGTGTCGCCTGGAAGTCATAGAAGTCCTCCGGGTCGATGGTGGCGAAGCGCCGAGCGCCCAGCGCTCCGCCGACGAAGGTGATCGCTGTCGAGGCGGCATCGGAGGCGTCGTTCCAGCCTTTGAACGCGCAGATCAAGGCAGGAGCGCGTAGGCCATCCGGGCGGTACTCCCACTGCAAAGGCTGCATCCGGATCACCGTACATCATGCGCGCATGGCCCCACCCCGGACGATCAGCATCCTCAGGCCCGGCGAGTCTCTCGACGGAGTGTTTGCCTGCACCCGCAAGGATCGCCTGACCACACGCGCGGGATCCCCCTACTTGGCGCTTGAGCTGCGTGACAGCACCGGCTCGGTGCCCGCCCGGGCGTTCCGGGATGCGGACGCGCTCGCCGGCCGCTTCGAGCGCGGCGACCTGGTGCGAGTTGCCGGCACCGTGGAGCGCTTTCGAGACGAGCTCGTGGTCGAGGTGAGCGCCATCGCTCGGGCCGATCCTGGCCAGACCGAAGCGGATCCCACCCGCTTCCTACCTCGCGCATACCGGGACCTCGACGAGCTCGAAGGATTCCTGGAGCACCTGGTCGGCGAGGTTTATGACCGCTCCTATCGGCGGCTGCTCGATGCGCTGTTGACCGACGAGGCGCTGCGGATCGCTTGGCGGCGCGCTCCCGCCACCCGCGCGGGCCATCACTCCTACCTCGGCGGACTGCTCGAGCACACTGTCGCCGTCACCACCCTGGCTCACGAGGTCTGCCAGCTGCATCCGCGGCTGAACTCCGATTTGCTGCTCACCGCGGCGATCACCCACGACCTCGGGCGCACGCGCGAGTTCACCTACGGGGCGGAGATCGGGCTGACCGAGGAAGGGCGCCTCCTCGGCCATCTGGTCATCGGCGAGCGGCTGATCTCAGAACGTGCCTCCGCTCTGGACGAGGAGCGGCGACTGGCGCTGCTGCACTGCGTGCTCTGCCATCACGGTCCCTCCTCGGCCCCCGGTGGGCGTCTGCGCTCGGCCGAGGCCGCAGCCCTATATCGGGTCAACGCGCTCGACGCGATGGTCAAGGGGGTGCTCGAGCACGGATTGAGCTCCGAGCCGCCGAGCGCCTAGTGCCGCGGCACTACGGCAACACCAGAGTGGGACATCGTCTCGCCGCCCGGTCCTAGGATCCTGGTTGGCGCGGCAGGGGCCTGGTGGCCCATCCAGTCTTCAAAACTGGCAGGGCCGGGCAGCCCCCGGCTTGGAAGGTTCGATTCCTTCGCCGCGTCGTGGCAGCCTTTTCCCTGCATAGGCGCAAGATGTGAGCTAGTCTACAGCGAAGGGTGGCAACGTCACAGAGCGTGGGTGAACCTCACGCAACCGGGTCTCCCGTGCTGATGCTCGACAGCGCCCGCGTCGGTTGCCGGTTTGAAGTCGAGGGTCAGACTCGTATCGCCTCCGCTTGACCAACGGTGGTGACTGTGGCGCCTTTGCCGTATTCCGAGTCGGGCGCGAAGATTGCCTTCTACGTCCTCCTCGCCATCTTCGCCCTGCTGGAACAGCGTGTCCGTCGGCGAAGCTGGCTCAATCGGCATGGGTCTCGTGCTGACCGCGGCAGCCTGTTGGTAGTGATCTGCTCCGCGGTGGCCGGGATAGGGGGAGGATTCGCACTGGCGGGTGGCGTTCAGTCGGCGGCTATCCCCGACGGGCGATGGCCGATATTCGTTGTCGGTCTGGTCCTCATGTGCGTCGGGATCGCGATCCGCCAGTGGGCGATCACGCTCCTGGGCCAGTTCTTCACGATCGACATCCGTGTGCATCCGGATCAGATCGTGGTCGAGCGCGGTCCCTATCGCTGGGTGCGGCATCCTTCCTACACCGGGATCATCATCACCTTCGCCGGCATTGGGTTGGCGTTGGGGAACTGGGCAGCCTTGGGGCTGCTGCTCGTGGTGCCCACAGCCGGGCTTCTCGTTCGCATCCGCTTCGAGGAACGTGCGCTTCTTGAGGGTCTCGGTGAGCCGTATCGTCGGTTTGCCGCGGGCCGCTCACGCCTGGTCCCGGGCGTCTGGTGACTTCCTCGGACGCCCGTCTTGCTCTCGAGCCAGCTGACGTACTTCACGACTTCAACAACAACCGAACCTGAGTCGACTTCAATCAGGCGAGGCCTTGGCTGCCTCGAACGATGATCGTCGTGCGGCCTCGAGCACTCGGAGCGACTCCACGGCTTCCTGAGGATCGACGGGGGGTGGAGCGCCGATTCGCAGCGCGTCCCGCAACAGCGCGTAGAAGCGCGGCCAATCTCCCGCCTCGGCCGGAACGGGAACGCTGCTGTCGCCGGCGACGAGCCGCCCCCGTTCCCACTCCTGTGGTCGTCCCCAATCGGCTGCCGTCTGGGGCCGAGCGCCGCCACGCAGTGCCGCTTCCTGGGGATCCAACCCGGAGACGAGGAAGCCAGCGATCGTTCCTTGCACGCGCAGGCGCGGACCTCGTGTCGGCGTGACCGCTGAGGCATGCAGATGGCTGATGGTGCCGCTCGCGTGGCGCAGGGCGATGAATAGGTCGTCCTCTGCGGGTCCTCCGCGGCGGGCGTCGATCTCCGCGTAGACGTGGTTGACAGATCCGAACAGCGTGAGCGCCTGGTCGACCAAGTGGCTGCCGAGGTCGAGCAGCACACCTCCACCGTGTTCGGGTCCCGTGTTCTCGCGCCATTTACTTCGGTCACTCTCTGGCCGCCAGCGCTCGCAGCGCGACTCATACCGGGTGATTTCGCCGAGCGCTCCCTCGGCGATCAGGCGCCGCAGCGTGAGGTGATCGGTATCCCAACGGCGGTTCTGAAACACGGTGAGCATCACGCCGGTCCTCAGCGCCTGGCCCACCAAGGCCTCCGCCTGATCGACGGTGACCGCAAGCGGCTTGTCGACGACGACGGGGATACCCCGCTCGATCGCTGCGGACGCTATGGAGAAATGTGAGCGGTTCGGTGTAGCCACCACCACGAGCTCCGGAGCGATCCCCGTCCACAGCTCTCGCACGTCGGAAACCGGATCGGCCCGGGGATGCTCTGCCGCCACTTGTTGGCGCCGCTGCGCATTCGAGGTGACGATGCTCACCAGCTCCAAGCCATCCGTGGCCGCGATTAGCGGGGCGTGGAAGAACCGCCCGGAAAGACCGTAGCCGACGATCGCCACTCGCAAGTCACCCACCACGTTCTTGCTCACCTAGGGGATATTGATACCCCAGGTAGTGCGCTCATCGCCGTCCACGACAGCCGGATACCGAAGGACGCATACTCTCACTCGCTCGGGATCCGACCGCAGGAGGATGTGGTGCCTTTATCTGACCGTGTGCGCATCGCTCGGGAAACCTACGGCGCCTATGAATCGGGAGAACGCTCGGCGGTGGAGAGGCACCTCGCCCCTGACTTCAGGTTCTACAGCCCGGCCGATGTGGGGATCGACCTGATGGCCTATTTCGAGCGCTGCTGGCCCAATGCCGAGCGGATTGCTGAGTTCGAGTTCAAGCGGATCATTGAGTCAGGCGAGGAGGTCGTGGTCACCTACGAGGCGACCGCGACCGACGGCAGGCGGTTTCGCAACACCGAAGTCCTGACCTTCGCCGGCGACAAGATCATGCGGGCGGAGGTCTATTTCGGGTGGGATCTGGCCTGAGCCGCGGTTCCGGGCCGCTAGGCCGCCGTGGGCTGGGTGGCGAGGGCGGAGAGTCGATCGGCCCAGGGCCGCTTGGCCTCGAGTTGGGCCGCGAGGGAGAGCAAGGTTGGCTCGGACAGCGGCCGGCCCACGATCTGCACCGCGAGCGGTAGCCCGTCGTCGCCCTGGTAGAGCGGGACGGCCATCGCGGGCTGGCCGGTGACGTTCCAGATCGCCGTGTAGGGAGTGAAGTCCGCGGAAGCGGCGAAGTCCGCCATCGGATCCTCCGAACAAGCATTGATCGCGCCGAGCCTCACCGGCCGCTGTCCGAGGGCCGGAGTCAGCATCACGTCGAAGTCATCGAACTGCGACACGATCCCCCGCGCCGCCGCCTGCAGTCCCACGGTCGCGCCCATGAGCTGCACCGCGTTGGTCTCGACCCCCTGCTGGAAGAGCGCCCAACTGAGGGGCTCGATGTCCGCTTCGGTCGGCTCGCGGCCGGCCAGCATCGCCGTCATGGTCACCGCCCCGGCCACCGTCGCGGCCCACAACACGGTGAACATCGGCAGCAGTTCGGGCATCTCGAGCGGCTGCGCCTCGACAATCTCGTGGCCCAACGACGACAACAGTCCCGCCGCATCCTCGGTGGCTCGTACGCAGATCGGATCGATCTCCGAACCGACCGGGGAGCCCGAGTACAGGCCCACGCGCAGGCGCCCCGGCTCGCGGAGCGCGGCCGAGGCGAACGGTTCATCGGGTGGCGGTGCCCAGGTGGCATCCCCGGTGACGTAGCCCGAGAGTAGGTCGAGCATCGCCGCGCTGTCGGCGACGCTGCGGGTCAGCACCCCATCGGTGGCCAGGAATTGATCACCCAGCGCCGGGGCCGAGGAGATCCGCCCGCGGCTCGGCTTGAGCCCGAACAGTCCGCAGCAAGCGGCGGGAATGCGGATCGAACCACCCCCGTCTGAGCCATGGGCGATCGGCACCATCCCGGCCGAGACCGCGGCGGCCGCGCCGCCAGAGGAGCCTCCCGGCGTCCGCTCGAGATCCCACGGGTTCCGCGTGGGGCCATTCAGGCGCGGCTCGGTGACGGGCACGATCCCGAACTCGGGCGAGTTGGTGACGCCGACGATGACAAATCCGGCGTCTCGGATCCGAGCGACCACGTTGTGGTCGAAGTCGGCCACCGCACCCGCTGAGAGCAGCTCCGAACAGTTCGTCTGACGGAATCCGCGGATCGGCGTGAACAGGTCCTTGATGGCGATCGGCACCCCCGCAAAGGGACGCGGATCGCCCGCGCCGACCTGATCCGCGGCCTCAAGCGCGCGATCGGCGTCCAGGGCCGTGAATGCGTTGACACGCGGATTGAGGGCCTCGATGCGACCAAGCACAGCTTCGGTGAGCTCCCGGGAGCTGACCTCCCCGCCACGGATAAGGACCGCGAGCTCGGTCGCGGAACGGGTGAGCAACTCGGTGGGGTCAGCCAATTTCGTCTCCTTCGGGCGATCTCTCAGGTTCCGCGGTCACCGACAGCCTATGGCCGCAGGACCGGCGCGGCAACCCGAATCAGCAACCGGTTGCTCTAGACGCTTCCCGCGGATGTGTATATATGTGGGGATGGGAGCCGATCGGGCGCTGGCCTTGGAAGCTGCGGTGGATGCGCGCCGTCTGGCTCCCCGTGCCGCCGAGCTCTCCGCCCAGGCCGAGCGGGATCGGCGGCTCGCCCCCGAGCTCGTGTCCGCGCTTGCTGATCGGGGTCTCTTCCGCCTGTGCGTGCCTGCGGCGATCGGAGGGCTCGAGGCTCATCCCGCGGTACTCGTCGAGGTGGTGGCTGCCCTGGCCCGCGGCGACGGCGCTGCCGGCTGGTGCGTGGCCATCGGCGCGACGAGCGGACTGCTGGCTGGTTATCTGCCCGAGGATGCCGCGCGCGAGATCAGCGGCAATCGACGAGCTATCAGCGGCGGCGTATTTGCCCCCAAGGGTTGCGCCACGGTTGCTTCCGGGGGCTTTCGGGTGAGCGGGCGATGGCCGTTTGCCAGCGGTTGCCAGGACTGCGATTGGTTGATGGGCGGCTGCGTCGTCGAGGAGGACGGACACCAACGCAAGCTGGCCAACGGGATGCCCGACGTGAGACTGATGCTGGCGCCCGCTGACGAGTTCCGGATCCACGACACGTGGGATGTCATGGGTCTGCGTGGAACCGGTAGTCACGACATCGAGCTCGATGACGTGCCCGTTCCGCCCGAGCACTCGGCGTCGGTGTTCACCGACTCCCCGGTGCAGCCTGGTCCGCTCTACGCCTTCCCGCTGTTTGGCTTGCTGGCGATCGCGATCGCCGCCGTTGGTCTCGGCCTGGCCCGGGGCGCGATCGATGACCTCGTCGATCTGGCCGGCGCCAAGACGCCGACCGGATCTGGGCGAAAGCTGGCCGAGCGGGCGACGGTGCAGGCGGCCATCGCCCAAGCCGAGGCCTCGCTGCGGGCGGCACAGGCGCTGCTGGGGGAAGCGATCGACGAAGCCTGGTCAGGCGCGGGTGACCAGGGTCAAGTCACGACCAGCGAACGTGCCGGTTTGCGGATGGCCGCGACCCACTCCATCGCGGTCGCCGTGTCCGTCGTCGAGAGCGCTTATCGACTCGGCGGCGGCAGCTCGATCTACCAGTCCAGCCGCCTCCAGCGCCGACTGCGTGACGTCAACGTCGCTGCCCAGCACATGCTCGTGGCCCCGGCGACGTGGGAATTGACCGGGCGGCTGCTGCTCGGCCTGCCCACCGACACGTCGCAGCTGTAACCGTCAGCAGACGAAGACCCCCAGGGAGATGACCATGAGAGCGGTGCGTTTCGATCGATACGGCGGCGTCGACGTCCTCGAGGTGCGCGAGGTCGAGGATCCGGTCGCCGGTCGCGGGCAGGTGCTGGTGGCGGTCAAGGCGGCGGGGATCAACCCAGGAGAGATCTCGATCCGGGAGGGACGCCTCCATGAGAATTGGCCGGCGAGCTTCCCGTCGGGCGAGGGCAGCGATCTAGCCGGCGTGGTCCGGGTGGTCGGCGAAGGCGTGGCCAGCTTCGCCGCCGGCGACGAGGTACTGGGCTGGACCGAGGAGCGCGCCAGCCATGCCGAGCTGGTGGCGGTGCCTGCCGAGCAGCTCACGGCCAAGCCCGCGTCGGTGCCGTGGGAGGTGGCGGGTTCTTTGTTTGTGGTCACCATGGCGGCCTATGCCTCGGTTCAGGCCGTGGCTCCGCGGGCCGGCGAGACCGTTGTCGTCTCGGCCGCGGCCGGCGGCGTCGGCTCGGTGGCCGTCCAGCTCGCGCGTCTCACCGGCGCGAGCGTGATCGGGTTGGCGAGTGAGCGCAACCACGACTGGCTGCGTCGTCACGACATCATCCCGGTGACCTATGGCGCTGGGCAGGCCGACCGGATCCGTCAGGCGGCCGATGGGCCGATCGACGCATTCATCGACACCTTCGGTGGCGGCTACGTCGACCTGGCGATCGAACTGGGAACGCCTGCGGAGCGAATCAACACGATCATCGACTATGACGCGGTGCAGCGGTTTGGCGTCCAGGCAAAGGGCACCCATGCCATCGCCACCGCGGCGTTGCTGGCCGAGGTGGTCGGTCTGGTTGCTGAGGGAAAGCTCGAGATCCCGATCGCGCGGACTCTCCCGCTCGATCAGGTTCGGGCTGCTTACCAGGAGCTGGCGAACCGCCACACCCACGGCAAGATCGTGCTCGTGCCCTGATCCCCGTTGCCTGGCCGGGGATCGTTTGGGAGCTGCCCGTTTACGCCGGCCGGTGCCGGTCGGGGGTCCGGGATCGCTTTGGCCCACCTTGCCCGGCGGTGCCGGTCTGCGGGCGGGCGGCGGCGAACAACGCGGCCGTCTCCGGCTCCATGTAGTAGTCCGTGCCGCCATCGGCGCGTCCTTCGGTAGCGATCGGAAGGACACGGTTGAGGTGGCGCGAGTAGCGGCCGGGCCAGGCGAGGATCCCGGCCACGCCGTGCGCGCCCTTCTCCAGGCCGAGTCGCTTGGCCAGCTGCTCACCGGCGATGCGCTCTCCAGGTGCGTCGACGAGCAGGTCGACGAGCTCGCGGGCCGGCGGCGCCAGCCGGCGGTAGAGCCAGGCGGCCTGGTCGGCGTCTTGCGCCGACCAGGCGGTTGCCTGCAGGTGACCACGCCAACCGTGGCGGCCGCGCGGTCCGCGCCGCCCAACGGGCGGGTCCGAGCCGGGTGCGGCGGCCAGGAAGGTTGCGAACCAGGCGTAGAACTCAGGTACGCGCTCCTGGGGTACAGCGACCGTGATCTCCTTGTCGGCCATCAGACCTCGGTGGTCTCAGCGCTCGATCCGGCGCTCTCACCGCCGTCGCCTGGCTGCCGGTGGCCGCAGCCGTGGCCGTGACCGCCGCGATGATGACGGCCGGGCCGTCCTCGGCGTCCTCGGCGGCCCGAGACGGCCAGGAAGCGCCCGAAGAAGGCGTGGAATTCGGCGAGCCGATCCTCGGGGACCTCGACCGTGACCTGCTGGTACTTCGTGGTGGTGGGGTTGGAACTGGATTCCATCTTGTTCTCCTCTGTTGCTTACCGGATGAAGCATAACACAAGTAAATACATAAGTAAATACTCAGCGTGTACGCGAACCTGAAGATGCGGGCGGCTGCTGAGGGACTGCTGCGGTGGCGCGGCTTGCGCAGGCTGACGAGCGGCTGGTACGGTGCCGCGGTGGCTGATCCCGGCGAGGAGTTGATCCAGGGCCTGTACGTCGCCTTCGAGCGCCGGGACGGTGCTGCGATGGCCGCGTGCTATGCGCCCCATGCTCGCTTCTCAGACCCGGTGTTCAC
Organism: uncultured Solirubrobacterales bacterium; assembly: GCA_963787535.1. Lineage (GTDB taxonomy): Bacteria > Actinomycetota > Thermoleophilia > Solirubrobacterales > Solirubrobacteraceae > Palsa-465. The sequence goes on along the minus strand of CAWBDB010000004.1, from coordinate 169,184 downwards.
AGACCTGAGCGGCCAGGAGCCGGGGGCCATGTGGCGGATGCTCACCGCTCGCGCCACCGATCTCGAGGTGAGGCTTCTCGAACACGATGCCCACGACGAGCGGGGCACTGCGCATTGGGTCGCCGACTACACGTTCTCAACCGGACGCAGAGTCCACAACGATGTTCGCGCCGAATTTCGATTCGAGCACGGTCTGATTGCCGAGCACCGGGACTCGTTCTCCTTCTACGCCTGGGCGCGTCAAGCTCTGGGACCGGCGGGGCTGTTGCTCGGCTGGACCCCGTTCCTGCGCGCGCGGGTGCAGCGACAGGCCCGGGCCGGGCTCGACGAGTTCCTGGCGCAATCGACTCCGTAGCCTCCGCGGCCTCCGAGCTGACAACCGACTCCGTAGGACCCCGCCGCCTCAGACCTCGTCTCGTGCACCCGCCGCATCGCGCTCGGCCTGCTCGTCCGCCTCGGCCGCCAGCCTGATGCCGCCCACCCGCCGGCGCACCAGCTGCGCGGAGATCGCCCACGAGGCGACGAATGCCGCCAGCAGGGCGACGTTGATCGGGGTGCTGGCATGGGTCAGCGCCCGACCGAACAGGTAGTAGCCGACTCCGTTGCTGATCGCCCAGGTGAAAGCGGCCGCAGTGCAGAAGCCCAGGAACCGGGGCGGTGACATCCGGTTGGTGCCGGCCAGGAAAGCAACCACGTTGCGCAACCCGGTGATGAACCGTCCGAAGAACACGATCTTGGCGCCGTATTGGGCAAACAGATAGCGGCCGATGCGCAGGCGCTCGGGGGTCAGAGCAACGACGTGGCCGTAGCGGGCCAGCAACGCGGCACCGCCGCGGCGCCCGACTGCAAACGCGACGGCACTCCCGGCCAGCACCCCGACCGCCGCCGCCAGGATCACCCCGACGATCTGCAGACGGTGCGTGCTGGCGGCGTAGAGGGAGGCGGTGATCAGCGCGGTCGTTCCCGGCAGCGGCGCGCCCAGGCTCTGCAAGGCAACGATCGTGAACACCAGCGCGTAGCCCCAGTGCCCGAGCAGCCGGTTCAGCTGGTGCTCACTCATCAGCGTGAGGCTGAGAAGCGTCATCGCCGGGTGAAAGCGACCCATGTCGGGTAGCGCACGGTCATGATCTCAACCGCGCCACCACCCCTGCTCGAGGTGCCCCAGCCCGCCGCGCCGGTAACCCCGGCGGTCCCAGAGGCCCCGGTGCAGCCGGCAGTGCCGGATCCGGGGACGCCCGCGGCTCCGGAGGAGCCCGCCACCGTCCCGGCGCCTGAGGAGCCGGCGACGCCGATCGATCCCGATCCCCAGCCGGAGATCGAGCCCGAGCCCGACAACCGCTGAGCCGGCGAATGATTCACCCGCCCGGGCGGTGGGCGTCATCGCTCGCGTGGAGGATGATCTCGCTCAAGCGCTCAGGCTGGAACAGTGGCAACAGGTGCCCGACACCGCAGAGCACCTGCAGCTGCGCGTGGGGTATCTGTCGCTGCAGCAGTTCCGCGGAGCGCGGCGGCACGACTCGATCCTCGGAGCCGATGACGATCGTCGTCGGCGCGGAGATCTGGACCAGTTCGCGCTCCAGCTGGGGCAGCTCGTGAAGGAGCGCCCGCTGCTCGACCACGAACGCCCGCCACGCTCGCGGTGAGCGCAGGCTCCGGCCGGCCTCGCGCAGATAGCCGTCCTGAACTCGCAGCTTGGCCGCGACCTGGGCGCGGACTCGGGCGGATGACAGCACCAGCCCGCTGGTGCCCAGCATGGTCGCCGCCACCGCAGCCCCGAGCACCGGCGCCGCCAGCCAGCGATCAACGCTGTAGAGCGAAGCGAGGTTGGCCGATGGCGCCGCCAGGATCAGCGCGCCTACCCGTTCTGGAGCATGGGCGGCGATCCAGCAGGCCACCGCGCCGCCGAAGCTGTGTCCGGCGAGGGTGGCGCTCCTCACCCCTTGACGCTCGAGCAGGGAGACAATCGCCCGGCCGTTGCCTTCCACGCCGAGGGCCCGGCTGGCGCCGTCCCAACCCGGACGCGCGGGGACGATCGTCGGGTTGCGCCCGGCGATCGCCGCCCTCACCGGGTGCCAATCCGCCGCCCCGCCGGGTTGGCCGTGCACGAGCACGACCGGATCGTGAGGCCGCGGCACCCGGTGCGGGCTAGGCTGCGCCCGGGGGCCCGCTGATAGGACCCCCGTCGACGGCCTGCCCGTCTCGCGCCACGTACCCGTCTTTGCCCCCGGCGATGACCACGACTGCGTCGTCGGCGCCGACGTTGCGCATCCCGCGGTGGGTCTTTGCGTCGACGCGGACGATCCCGCCCGGGCCCAGGCGATGTCGGGTGCCATCCCCGAAGCGAAACTCGATCTCGCCGCGGTGAACGAAGTAGAGCTCCTCCTGCTGATCGTGGAAGTGGACGCCCGACTCGTATCCCGGCGGCAGCACCAGCGCGTTGACTCCGAATGCGGTCACGCCCAGCTCGTGGCGGATCTTGCGAAACCCGTAGCCGTCGCCGAGCTGCTCGAGGCTCGAGACCGCGTAGCCACTGTGAGCGTTCATGACGGCAATGCTAGTGGCGTTGGCGTTCACGCCGCTGGCCCACCAGGCGCCGTAGCAGCCGCAAGGCGATGATCACCATCAGCCCGGCGAAGGCGAGCCGGAGCGCGCGCTGGGGCAGCGCGTTGGCCAGCGCCGTTCCGGCGAGCACGCCCACCACCGACAACGCCCCCACGACGATGCCGTCGTGGACCCTGAGGTTGCCGTAGCGTTGCTGACGCATCGCTCCCACCAACGCGACGGGAACGATCGCCAGCAGCGAGGTTGCCTCGGCTTTGACCTGCGAGAGCGACATCACCAGCGTCAGCGCGGGTACGAACAGAATCCCACCGCCGACGCCGAGCAGTCCGCTGACAATTCCGCCCGCCAGCCCCATCACTACCGCGAGGATCACGACGCCACCAGGTCGACCGCCACGGCGATCAGCAGCAACGCGAACAGGAGCATGATTGCGTCCACCGGAACACGCTGCTGGACCCAGGTGCCCACCAGCACGCCCGCCACCGCCGGCATCCCGATCAACACGCCTCTGCCTACGTCAACGTTGCCGTAAACGCCCTGCACCAGCGCGGCCATGATCGCGATGACCACGATCGCCGCCAGCGATGTCCCGGTTGCCGTCCGCTCCTCGTAGCCGAGCCACAGCACCAGCAGCGGCACGATCACTGTCCCGCCGCCGACTCCGAACAGCCCGCTGAACAACCCGGCGGCGGTGCCGGTGACCGTCAGCTTCAGCAACCGGTCGCCCGACATGAGCGGGCATACTAGGAGTCGTGACGTCAGCGCTCCTGTCAGAGGCGCTCGCGCCGCTTCGCGCCAGCCCGCGGCGCACCGCGGTGCTGCTCGACATCGACGGCACGCTCGCTCCGATCGTCGATCACGCTGCTGAGGCGAGCGTTCCCGAGGCCACGCGCCGGCAGCTGATCGCGGTGGCGCGCAGGTTACGGCTTGGTGGCGTGCGTGAGCGGGCGACGGGCATCCGAGGCCCGAGCGATGGTGTCGATCGGGACGATCACGTATCTCGGCTCCCATGGAGCGGAGCTGCTGAGGACCGGATGGACCGAGGCGGTGCTGGACCCGGCCGTGGCCGAGTGGGGCCGGAGGATCCGCGAGTTCGCCCAGGAGGCTGACGCCGCCGAACTGCGCCGCTGCCGGGTGCGGGTCGAGGACAAGGGCGCGATCGTCGCCTTCCACTGGCGTGGAGCAGGTGATGAGGAGGCCGCCAGGTCGATCGTCAATGCCGTCGCGGGGCGGGCCGAGGGCGCAGGGCTGCACACCCACTGGGGTCGCAAGGTCCTGGAGGTGCGCCCGCCGGTGCGGATCGACAAGGGTGCCGGAATCCAGCGGCTGCTGGCGGAGGAGGACATCGGCTTAGCGCTGTACGCGGGCGATGACGTAACTGATCTCGACGCCTTCCGGATGCTGCGCACGCTGGTCTCTGAGGGCGAGCTGGAACATGCGCTCCTGGTCGGAGTGGACTCAGAGGACGGGCCGCAGGAGATCTCCGCGCAGGCCGACATCGTGGTTGACGGGACCGGCGGGGTGCGCGACCTGCTGGCGATGCTGATCGAGCCGTAGATGCGCTTTGCCGACTTCCTCCGAGTGACCGTCCTGACCAGCGCCGGGGCGGCCACGGCCCTGGGCGCGGTCACCCTGGCTGGAGCCAGCGGCGCCGGCGATGACCTGATCGTGCCCGTCGCCGCCGGCTGGTGGCTGCTGGCGGGTCTGATCGGGGTCTGGCTCGGGCGACGCGGCGAGACCTCTCCGCCGATCGCCTCGCTGCTGGCGAGCGCACGCACGCAGCCGACGCTTCCGGAGATGCACCCGGGCCGGACGGTGCTCAACCGGCTGTGGCCGCTGCTGCTGTGCACGATCGGGGCCGGGGCGCTGGCGTTCGTGCTCCCTCAGGTGCCAGCCGTCGCCACCGGGTTTGCGATCATCTGGTCACTGGCGTGGCGCCGGCAAGCGTCGGCGGTGACGGCGATCGAGGAACGGGACGGCGCCCGCTTCTACATCGCGCCGACCTCGCCGCTGCACCCGATCCGGCTGGTGCGCACTCCCGGCTTCCGCTCCAATCTGTACGAGCTCGGCGGGAGCGGCTCCCGTCCCGGTTCACAGGTGCGGCCGCGCGTCTGAGGTGGTTGGCGGCTTCGTGGATAGGACGAGCGGCTGGCTGGCAGGATGGGGACGACGATGATCATTCCCGCCTTCATCCCCAGCCCGTCGTCCAACGGCGTGCGCATAGGACCGCTGTTCGTGCACGCCTACGGCCTCGCCTACGTGTTCGCCGTGACCGCGGCGATCCTGGTCGCCCGCCGGCGCTGGGCGCGGGAGGGAGGCGATCCTGAGCTGGTTCCCGAAGTCGCGATCTGGGGCTTCCCGGCCGGCCTGATCGGCGGCCGTATCTACTTCCTGGTCACCAGCTGGAACCAGGTGCCCAAGCACTGGTGGGGCCCGTTCGCCATCTGGCAGGGTGGTCTCGGGATCTGGGGTGGAATCGCTGGGGGGGCCGCCGCCGGGCTGTGGGTTCTCCATCGCCGCCTCAACCCAACCGACGTCCGTCGGTTCATGGACGCCGCCGCCCCGGGACTGCTGGTGGCGCAGGCGATCGGGCGAGTTGGCAACTACTTCAACCAGGAGCTGTTCGGCGGTCCGACCTCTCTGCCCTGGGGTCTGGAGATCGATCCCGCCCACCGACCGGCCGGCTACAGCCAGTACGCGACGTTTCATCCCACGTTCCTCTACGAGCTGATCTGGAACCTGGGCCTGGCCGGGTTCCTCGTGTGGCTCGGCCACCACCGGCGGATCCGCGCCCCCGGGCTGTTCGCCCTGTATGTCGCCGGTTACTCGGGCTTTCGCATCTTCGAGGAGCTGCTGCGGGTCGATCCCGCCCATCACATCTTTGGCCTGCGGCTCAACTTCTACGTGGCCACGTTGCTGTGCATCGCCGGCTTGCTGTGGTTCGCGAAGATCCAATGGGGATGGCGCCTGCCGCCACTGCGCCGCAGCGCCCGGACGGCCCGCTCTGCGTGATCACGCAGTGGTCGTCTGAGGGGCTGGTCAGGCTGCCGAGCGGCTGCCCTTGCGCAGCGCATCGAACTCGGCCCACGGCCTCGTGTTGGCGACTTCGCTCGCTGTCAGCCACGCGCGGCGGGCGGTGGCGATGCCGTAGCGCGCGACGGCAAATCCCCCGACGCGGTGGGCATCGCAGTTGATCACGATCGGGCAACCGGCGGCGGCCGCGGCACGGGCATGCACCTCGCCGAGGTCGCGGCGGTCGGGGCTGGAGTTGATCTCGAGCATCGTCCCGGTGCGCGCGGCCGCGGCGATCACCGCTTCGGAGTCGAACGCGTACGGGGGCCGGCGCTCGATCTTGCGCCCGGAAAGGTGCCCGATGGCGTCGACCGACGGATGCTCGATTGCGCGCACGAGTCGCGCGGTCATCGTCTCCGTTTCCATCCGGAAGGAGGAGTGCACGCTGGCGATCACCCAATCCAGTTGGCCCAGGACCTCGTCGTCGAAGTCCAGCGAGCCATCGGGGAGGATGTTGACCTCCGCGCCGGCCAGCAGCCGGATCCCATCCACATCAGCGCTGCGGATCGACTCGGCATGCTTGCGCAGGTGCTCGGCTGAGGCCTCCTTCTCGAGGCCGAAGCTATAGGAGTGATCGGTGATCGCCAGGTACTCGTAGCCGACCTGGCGCGCGGCGACGGCCATCTCCTCGATCGAGGCGGTCCCGTCGGATGCCGTCGTGTGGCAGTGCAGGTCGCCCTTGAGATCGGCGAGATCGACCAGCTGGGGCAGCGTCCCGGTGGCGGCGGCCTCCAGCTCTCCGCGGTTCTCCCGCAGCTCCGGCTCGATGTACTCCAGCCCGAGCAGACCGTAGACCTCGGCCTCGGTGGTGCAGCGGTGGGTCTTCCCGGTGGCGTCGTCGATGACGCTGTATTCGGAGACGTGCAATCCGCGGCGCACCGCGGCATCACGCAGCGCCATGTTGTGCTCCTTGGAGCCGGTGAAGTGCTGGAGGAGGTTGCCGAACTGGTCGGGGGCGACGATCTTCAGATCGACCAGCAGCCCGGTGTGGGTGCGCATCCGCACTCCTGCCTCGGTCGGAGTGCCCGCTGTTTCGACCAGCTCCAGCGCCGCCGCCGCCCGCGCGAGCGCCAGCGGATCGGTGGCGGTCACGATCACGTCGAGGTCCTTGACGCTGTCGGTCATGCGCCGGGCGGACCCGGCCAGCTCCACGCGATCGGCGGCGGGATGCTCGCGCAGCGTTGCCACCAGCTGCTCGCCGACGGCCAACGCCCGATTGAGCACGATCCGCACCCGTTCTGCGGCCCTGGCGGTGTCCGCTGCCGCCAGCAGCGCCTCCTCTGCCTTGGCTCCGAACCCCTTCAGCGTGCGGATCCGCTGCTGCTGCGCCGCCTCGCGCAGCGCCTGCAGCGAGTCGACCCCGAGCTCGTCGAACAGCCGCCGCGCCCGCTTGGGGCCGAGACCCGGCAGCCGCGTGATCTCAAGCAGTCCCGGCGGGAACCTCGCCCGCAGCTTGGCGGTGGCGGGGATCACGCCGTCATCGGCCAGCGCCAGCACCTTCTCCTGGATCGTCGCGCCGATGCCGGGCAGCTCACTGGCCCGTCCCTGGCGCGCCAGGCCGCTGACCGACACGCTGGCGTCGCGGATCGCCTTGGCCGCATTGCGGTAGGCGACGATCCGATGGATGATCGCCCCGTCGAGCTCGTATAGGTCGCCGAGCTCGTCGAGCGCGGCCGCGATCTCGCTGTTGGTCGGGTCGGCCATCGGCAGCCCTAGGCTACTTGCCGAGCATTGACCGCTTCGCGGCGGAAACCACCGCGGGTGCACGTCCGCCGCGCCCGCCGGGACACCAGGGATCCGCGCTATACTTTTTGAAGTACTGGCAACGGCAAAGCTCAAGGAGCCCACATGGCAGGCACCGTCGACGCAGTGACCGATAGCAACTTTCAGGCCGAGGTGATCGAGTCCGAGGTCCCGGTGCTGGTGGACTTCTGGGCGCCGTGGTGCGGTCCCTGTCGCCGGGTGGCCCCGGTGGTTGAGGAGATCGCCAAGGAGCGCGGGGGCGACCTGAAGGTCGTCAAGCTCAACACCGATGAGAACCAGCAGACGGCGATCCAGTACAACGTCATGTCGATCCCCACGCTGATCCTGTTCCGTCACGGCCAACCGGCCAAGACGGTGATTGGGGCCTATCCGAAGAATCGCCTCGAGGCCGAGCTGGAGCCGGCCCTGGCGTAGTCACGCCAGCGCGACTCCGAGGCGGAGGTCTCGGCCCTCGACGCGCGCCGCTTCGGCGCCATCGCGGGATTCGTAGCTGATCCGGACGGCGAGGGTCTCGCCGGCGATGTAGTCCTGATGCGCTCTGGCGGCGGCCAGCAGCTGCGCATCCCCGTCGAGGCTCAAGACGATCCGGTCGCTCACTTCCAGCCCGGCGTCGCGGCGGGCGGTCTGGATCGCATGGACGATCTCGCGCGCCCACCCCTCGGCCCGCAGCTCCTCGTCGACCTCCAACTCCAGCGCGACCGCATGGGAGCCCTCCCGTTCGACCTGGTAGCCGGGTAGCGGCTTCATCGCCACCAGCAGGTCGGCCGCTCCCAGCTCGTGGTCGTGGCCGGCGACGCTGATCGCCACCGCCAGACCATCCCGCAGCGACGCCGCGGCATGGCTGGCGTCAACGCCTTTGACCGCTGCTGCCACCAGCGGCATGTCCTTGCCGAAGCGGGGGCCCAGCGTGCGGTAGTTCGGCTTGACCTCGACCTCCCCCAGCTCGTCGGCCTCGGAGACGAACCGCAGCTCGCGCACGTTGAGCTCGTCGCGGATGATCGCCCCCAGCCGCTCGATCGCCTGGCGCTCTTCGCCGGTGGCGACGACGATCGCCGCGCGGAGCGGCTGGCGCACCTTGACCTGGGCCTGCCCGCGGGCGGCCAAACCCAGGCGGACAGTCTCCCGGGCCACGGCCATCGCACGCTCGAGCTCGTGGTCACGTGTGCCCGGTTCAGGAAAGTCGCACAGGTGCACGCTGGCCTCGGTCCCGTCGAGGTTGTCGTAGATCTCATCGGCCAGGAACGGGATGAATGGCGCCAGCAGCTTGGCCGTGGTGGTCAGGCAGTGGTGCAGCGTCCAGAACGCCGCCTGCTCGCCGTTCCAGAAGCGCGGCCGCGAGCGGCGGACGTACCAGTTGGAGAGCTCGTCCACGAGCCCGGCGATCGCCCTCCCGGCGCCGGTGGCATCGAAGCTGTCGAGATGATCGCGGACGGTGGTGGTGGTGGCGTGCAGGCGCGAGAGGGCCCAATGATCGAGCTCGGTCAGCTCGCCCGCGTCCTCCGGCGGCGCCAGCCCGTTGGCGTTGGCGTAGAGGACGTAGAACCCGTAGGTGTTCCACAGTTGGAGCAGGAACTGCCTCACCGCCTCCCCGATCGTCTCCAGCGAGAAGCGGTAGCCGTCCCAGGGGTACTTCGAGGTGAAGAAGTACCAGCGGAGGGCATCCGCGCCGTAGCGGTCGATCACCTCCCAGGGAGCGACCACGTTCCCCAGCGACTTCGACATCTTCCGACCCTGATCGTCAAGGATCAGCCCCAGGCAGACCACGTTGCGAAACGACGAGCGGTCGAACAGCAGGGTCGAGATCGCGATCAGCGAGTAGAACCACCCGCGAGTTTGATCCAGCGCCTCGCAGATGAAGTCCGCGGGGAAGCGCTCCTGGAACCGCTCCTGGTTGTGTCGAGGCGCGTGGTACTGCGCAAACGGCATCGAGCCGGAGTCAAACCACACATCGATCACCTCGGGCACGCGGCGCATCGTGCCGCCGCACTCGTGGCAGTCGAACGTGACCTCGTCGACGAAGGGACGATGCGGATCCTCCAAGCTGGTGCCGGAGAGCTCATGCAGCTCCTGCAGCGAGCCGACCACGTGCACGTGGCCCTGTTCGCAGCGCCACGCCGGCAGGGGCGTGCCCCAGTAGCGCTCGCGGGACAGCGCCCAGTCCACGTTGTTCTCCAGCCAGTTGCCGAAGCGGCCGTGCTTGACGTGGCCCGGGTGCCACTCGACGGCTTCGTTGGCGGCCAGCAGCCGATCCTTGATCTGGCTCGTGGCGATGTACCACGACGGCTTGGCGTAGTAGAGCAGCGGCGTGCCGCAGCGCCAGCAGTGCGGATAGGAGTGCTCGTAGGTCTCTGCCCGCAGCAGCCGTCCCCGGACGCGCAGGTCCTCGATCAGATCCGGGTCGGCGTCCTTTACCCAACGCCCGGCATAGGGTCCGATGCGCTCGTCGTAGGTGCCGTCCAGGCGAACGGGGTTGACCGCGGCCAGGCCATACTGCTCGCCGAGGCGGAAGTCGTCCTCGCCGAAGGCGATCGCGGTGTGCACGAGCCCGGTTCCGTCGGTGGCGGTGACGAAGTCCGCGCCGAGGACAGTGTGCCCGCGCGGTCCGTAGTCCCCTGCAGGGATGAACGGGAACGGCGCCTCGTAGGCGATGTCCTCCAGCGCACTGCCGGGAAAGCTGGCGAGTACCTGTGCGTCGGCGCCGAGGACTCGCTCCAGCAGGTCCTGGGCGATGATCACCGTCTCCTCCGCCGGCGTCCGCGCCCGCACGTAGGTGAGCTCCGGCGCGACCGCCACGGCTGCGTTGGAGACCAGCGTCCACGGGGTGGTCGTCCAGATCAGCAGGCTGTCGCCGGGATGAGCGATGTCGTTCCCGACGGTGACCGGGAAGCGGACGTAGACCGACGGATCGATCACGTCCCGGTAGGCCCCGGGCTGGCCGAGCTCATGGCTCGAGAGCGTCGTGCCGTCACGGGTGCAGTAGGGGACGACCTTCAGACGCTCGTACAGCAGCCCCTTCTCGTGAATCGTCTTCAGCGCCCACCAGACCGACTCCACGTACTCGTTGTCAAGCGTCTTGTAGGCATCCTCGAGATCGATCCAGAAGCCGATCCGCTCGGTCAGCCGGTTCCAGTCCTCCACGTGGCTGAGGACCTTCTGCCGGCAGCGGGCGTTGAACTCGGCGATCCCGTAGCGCTCGATGTCGTCCTTGGAGGTGAAGCCGAGCTCGGCCTCGACCGCCAGCTCCACCGGCAGGCCGTGACAGTCCCAGCCGCCCTTGCGCTCGACGTAGAAGCCGCGCATGGTCTTGTAGCGGGGGAAGATGTCCTTGAACACCCGCGCGAGGACATGATGGGAGCCCGGCGGCCCGTTGGCGGTCGGTGGACCCTCGAAGAACACCCACGGCGGGGCTCCGTGCCGGCGCTCCAGGGACTGCGCGAACACGCGGCGCTCGCGCCAGCGGTTGAGCACCCGCTCCTCCAGCTCGGGAAACGACGCCCGCGGATCGACGGCGTGGTGGGGCAGATCGCGTCCGTGTGGATCGACAGGGTCGTGGGACGAGGACATCGGGCGCGGGATTGTAGGTGGCGGCCTCGCTCATCCCTGGACGTTGATCCGGGTCCGACTGAGGGCTGAGCTGAACTGGGCCGGAGACCACGCTTGGACGGCCCCGCCTGCGGTTGACCCGCCGGCCATCGCCGGGAGCCGGGACCGACGGCGCTACCTGAAGCTGGCGGCAGCCAAAGCCAGTCGCCCCACGGGCGCTGCCGGCTGGACCTCGGCGGCAGCTGGCTGCTGGCCCCCAGCGGCTGCCCGCTGACCGCCCGATGCCGGCTGCGGGCCAGAACCGGTTGCTGCCTCCACCCAGGAGACGAGACCTTCTCGCGCGGCCGTCGGTGACCGTCCCAGCCGTCGGATCGTGCTCGCACCGGTATCCGGGATCGCTCCGCGGTAGTCAAACACCGCGGCTTCTTGCACCACCCGGCGCACTGAGTAGACGAGGCGGCCGAGCGCGTCTAGGGAAACGCCGTGCCCGGTCAGCACCATAGCGCTGGGTGAGAGCGCCCTCAGCGCGCGTCCGAGGCGGGTGGGTTCAACCGCCGGGGTGAGGGTCAGCACCCTGAATCCCGCTCTGCGGAGCACTAGTTCCAGCGCCTGGGCGTGCAGAGCATCGAGCTCACAGGTCGCGGAGCCGTCGAAGATCAGGATCGCCTCGCGGCGGCTGGCCGGGGGCGCAAGCCGCTTCATCGCCGACATCCAGCCGGTCGCGTGGCGCCAGGCGAACTCGTATTCGGCGCTGCCCCGACCGTCTGCGGCCAGCGACTCGACGGCCTGGAGCAGGACTTCCTCGAGCGTCCGCTCCAGCGAGCGCAGGGACATGCTGTCCTCCAGCAATCGGTTGGCCTGCTCCTCGTCGAAGGCATTGAACGCACCCACCAGGCGGGCGGGCGAGGAAGGTCCCTCACCTCGCTCCCGCGCCAGCGAGATGGCCGATGAGACGTTGTGCGTCTCGGCCAACGTCAGCCGGAGCGCCTCGATTTCGCTCAGCGCGTACTGCCGGTGCCCGCCCGCGGAGCGCTGCGGCGCGGGGAAGTCGTAGCGACGCTCCCAGCTGCGCAGGGTGTTGGGGCTGACGCCGAGCATGACTGCCGCGGCGTTGGTCCGGATTCCGCTCATGGGAGATTTATCGAGGTCTCGCCCGGTATTTGCAATCCGCGCAAGTCGCCGTGCACCGTGAACGGGTGCTTGCGTCAGCAGGAGAATCGCTAACCGACTCGGCGTCTGCCCTCTGCGGTGGCCAGATGGCGATCTCCGCGCGCCGCCATGCGCTCGGCCAGCTGCTCGGTCTCGATCAGCCCGAGCAGGTGCTGCTGAGCGGCGATCGGCTCCGTGGGCAGCACCGTTGCGCCCGTGGTCCGCATGCGCACCCGCTGCTCGCCGCGGCGATACACGGCAACCGGCATCGCACCCACCGCCAGCCTGATCGCGTAGGCCCAACGCGCCACCGCATCGTCGTCGAGATGGCTTCCCGCGACCACGACCAGATCGGGCTGGTGCAAGGTGACCGCCTCGCCGATTCCGACGACGCCGCGCACCGACAGGCTCAGCACCTTGATCCCAGCGCGCGCGCAGAACAATTCCAGTGCGCGGATGAATGGGGCGTCGGGATCGAGCTCATCACGCGAGGCATCGCCGAGCACGATCGAGATCGGCCGAACCGGCGGCGAGGTCAACCGCTGCGCGCGCCGCAGCCAGTCAGAACCCCAATGCGCGGCAAAGGCCCACGCAGCTGATTCGGTCCCGTGCCGCCGGGCGATCCCCTCCAACGTAGGCAGCAGCACCTCCTCGACCGAGCGCTCAACCGAACGCAGCGCCAGGGTCGCCTCGATCGCCACGTCGGCCCGGTCCGGCTCGTAGGAAACCAGCGCGCCGGCGAGCGAATTGCTATCGCCAGTGACCCCCTCGCGGGCGCGGGAGACGGCGGAGGAGATCGACAGACCTTCATGCAGGGCATCGCGCAGCGCCGCCACCTCACCGTAGGTGAAGAGCCTGTGCATCCCTGGTGAGCGCTGCGGCTTGGGGAACGCGAAGCGCCGTTCCCACGCACGAAGTGTGTTCGGGCTGACGTTCAGCAACGCAGCGGCTTCGCTGGTCTTCAAGTAACGCATGCATAGAAAAGGTCGGCGGAAACGCTGCTAAGGCGCACAGCGGTGAGCGGGATTGAACGGATATATGAGGCGAGGCTGTGCAGAGCCGCTTCCGGCAGAGGGGTTTCTGGGTTATTCACGCGCCAGCAGCACCGGAAAAGGGTGCGAATCTGGCCGGTCCATGGTTAATCGCAGCAGCCCGAGCGCATGCTGTGGCAAATCGCTCACGACCCGCTGCCGCGGGGGTTGCCATGGGGCTGTTGCCCGTCAGCCGGCAACTCTCTCGCCTTCACCCCCTGCGTCTCCCCGTCGGCGCGCGCCCAGCTTGCCATGAGCACGTTGAGCCAGTAACTTTGCACAGGTTCGACGAGAAAACCCGTGCAAAAGTTGCGGTTTCTGGCTGATGTAGCACCCGAATTCTGAGTGCACTTGTGGCCGGTGCGCCATCGAGCGACGACAACGAGGAGGTATGACCATGTGCTGGCACAGCGGACGCTGATCGCGTAACCCAGCCACACACGCTGAGCGCGCCGAGTTGCACGGTCTTACTGTCCCGGTAGACCCCGCGAGCGCCGAGGCATCAGGAAGCGCTGATCGCCCCTTGGCGAGCAGTCAATAACCCATGCAGTGGATGTGATTCCAGCATCTAGCAGGTACGCTTGAGTGGTGCGTGGGTTTTTGCCGGCGGAACGCAGCCCGCGGGCTGCCGTCCTTGGCGCGTGCTTGGGCGTGTGTGGCTGTTCAGCCTGGGCGGCCTTCGAGGCGCCACGGGATCGTTTCGGTGGTCTGTCGTTGGTGCTGCTTGTCGCTGCGGTCGCTGCCGGCTTCGGAGCCGTCACCATCCGCGGACGCACGAGGATTTCAGCCACGTTTCTCGTGTGCATGCTCGCGGCGACTTTCCTCGGTCCCGCCTCCGCCTTCCTCACCATCGTCGCTTCCGAGTTGACGATCGCCTGGCGCCACCGGGTGAGACCGCAAAACGTTGCCATCAACCTGTTCGGCAACGGCGTGTTCGCCCTCACGGTGGCGACAATCTTCCGGGCGGTTGCGCCTCACCAAAGTCACACCCTCGCCTTCTACCTAACCATCGCGCTGTTAGCGCTTGGGGGGCTCGCGCAAAGCTGGTTGATCGTTGGGTCGCTTGCCTCCGCCTTTGACCAAACCAGCAGCGGGGACTGGAGCCTGACCGACTGGAGGGCTCTGCTGCCGACGATCTTGATCGACATCGTCCTCAGCGTCTCCGGTGCTGCGATCTACGTGCGGCTGGGGCTCCCGGGGATCGTGTTTGCCCTGGTCGCGATCTTCACCTTCTCCTATCAGGCCCACCTGGTGGCCAAGGCCGAGCAGCGGGCCGAGCAGTACGTCTCGCTCTCCTGGGGCGTGCTCGCCGGCCTGATGCGCGCTCTCGACATTCGTGACCAGCGGGCTGCGCGCCACGCCGCTGCGGTGGCCCGGTTTGCCCGGGACATCGCCGGTGCAGTGGGGATGAGCGCGGCCGAGTGCGAGCTTGCCCACACCGCCGGGCTGCTGCACGACATCGGCCGCTTCGCGCTCTCGGATCGGGTCGCCGAGCGAGGGCGGACGTTGACCGACGATGACTGGACCGCGATCCAACGCCATCCCGACCTGGGGGCGGAGATCCTCAAGGATCTGGGCATCTACGGGCCGGTGGCGGAGATCGTGCGCTCCCACCACGAGCGAATCGACGGGCTCGGGTACCCGCGCCGGCTCCCTGGTCCGGAGATCCCGCCGATCGCCAGGATCATTGCCGTCGCAGAGGTCTACGACACCCTAACCGCCAGCGACACCTACCGGACTCGCATGAGCTCGTTCGAGGCTCTGCGAGAGCTCCGACGGGTCGCCGGGACTCAGCTCGATGGCGACTACGTTGAAGCACTGGCCACGCTACTGGGCGGTGAAGGCGTCGCGTACCGCCACGCCGACCTGGCGAACTTCGACCAGGAGCTCGGGATGGAGCGACGGATCGGCGAGGCCGCGCCTGGCTCGCGTGGGCCGGTGGTCCGGCCCAACGAGTCGGTGAGCTAGCGGGTTACCGGCAAAGTCGCCGGGAACCGCTCAACTGGCGAGGCTCTGGCGCGCCGCTGACCGCTGATCGCCCTGCAGCGACTGGATGAACTCCTCGATCTGGTGCTGGCTGAACCGCCGCTGACCGCCTGGCGTCCGGTATGACTGTAGGTAGCCGAGGTCCGACCAGCGCCGGATCGTGCCCAGCGAGACGCCGAGCGCGCGCGCTGCCTGGGAGGTGGATAGCCCCAGAGGGCTGGACTGGGTGCCCGGAGGACGGGCCTGTATGGGATCCATGCCGCTATACCACCCCGGTTGGGCAGGATTGACTAGCCTCGGGGAGGTTTTGCACAACCTCAACGCTCAAATGCCACATCGGCGCGAGGGAATGCGACGATGGCGCCGATGCGCCTGCGGCTCTACCACCACGCCGACGGTGCCCGAGTCGCATACCGCGAGTCGGGCACCGGCCCGCCGCTGACGCTGCTGCACTCGCTGGGCCTCTCGCACCGGGAGTGGGAGCCGGTGGTGGCCCCCCTGTCCTCACGCTTCCGGGTGATCCTGCCGGACCTTCCCCTGCATGGTGATTCCGAGGACCGGCCTCGCCATCCCTATACCCCGGACTGGCTGGCCGACGTGATCGCCGGCTTCTGCCGCGAGGTGGCGGGTCCGAGGCCGCTTCTTGCCGGTCACGACCTTGGGGCGGAACTCGCGCTGTTGGCGGTCAGCAGCGGGCGCTTGGAACCGGATCGGCTGGTGCTGATGTCCAACCGGATGCACCGGCGCGAGCAGCTCGGAGGCAACCGGTTGGCATGGCGGTCCGCCTGCGCCCTGGCGGCGCTACCCGGTCTGGACCGGGTACTCGCCCATGCCGCCAAGCTCGTGTTTCGCCCCGCCGCCGGCGAGCGCCTGTCGGCGCAGCACAACCCGGCAGCGCGGGATCTCGTGCGCCACGCCTTCGCCGATGTCGGCGGAAATGGGAATCGGGCGCGCTCGTGGGCGAAGTTCGCCCGCCGCTGGCCGGTCGAGGCTCAGCATTACCTGCTCGATGCCTACCCGCGCATGTCGCTGCCGGTGCTGCTGCTGTGGGCTGAGGAGGATCGCTCCTACCCCCTGACGGTTCCGCAGGAGGCACTCGACCTGCTGCCCGACGGTCAGCTGCGGACCCTCGCGGCCACCGGATTTCTGATGGCCTACGACGACCCAGTGGGCCTGGCGCGGGAGCTGATTTCGTTCTGCGGCTGAGGGCCGAGGCCGCCAACCCGCGCTGCGGCAGGCGGGTTGTAGCTTTTGCGTAAGCGAAACCGACGGCGAAAGGAACCGCATGGGCGTG
Source organism: uncultured Solirubrobacterales bacterium (assembly GCA_963787535.1). GTDB lineage: Bacteria > Actinomycetota > Thermoleophilia > Solirubrobacterales > Solirubrobacteraceae > Palsa-465. The sequence goes on along the minus strand of CAWBDB010000004.1, from coordinate 152,783 downwards.
CAGGAGCAGGAGCAGCTCTGGGGTGGGGAGACAACTAAGGCAGTAGCGAACTTCCCGATCTCGGGCGAGCGGGTTCCCGTGCCGGTGATCCGCTGGCTGGGAGCGATCAAGGCTGCGGCGGCGCGGGTGAACGCCGAGCTCGGCCTGCTCGATCCCGAGTTGGCCGAGCGGATCGCCGCGGCCGCTGACCGCGTGGCCGCCGGCGACGTCGACGAGCAGTTTCCGATCGACGTGTTCCAGACCGGCTCGGGCACGTCCTCGAACATGAACGCGAACGAGGTGATCGCCAGCGTCGCTGGTGATCGGGCGCACGCCAACGATCACGTCAACATGGGGCAGTCCTCCAATGACGTGTTCCCGTCGGCGGTGCACCTGGCCGCGCTTGATACTGCCACCAACGAGCTGCTGCCGGCTCTGGAGCGTCTGGAGCAGGCATTCGCGGGCAAGGCCGAGGAGTTCAAGGACATCGTCAAGTCCGGGCGCACGCATTTGATGGACGCGGTTCCGGTGACCCTCGGTCAGGAGTTCTCCGGCTATGCCGCCCAGATCCGGCTTGGCGGGCAGCGGATCCGGGATTCGCTGCCTCGGGTCAGCCAGATCCCGCTGGGGGGGACGGCCACGGGAACCGGTCTGAACACCCACCCCGAATTCGCGGCTCGAGTCAGGCAGCGGTTGTCCCATGCCAGCCACCTCCAGATCCACCCTCCCGAGGACCCGTTCGAAGCCCAGGGAAACCGTGACGCGCTGGTCGAGCTCTCAGGCGCACTCAAGGTGGTGGCGGTGTCGCTGACCAAGATCGCCACCGACCTGGCGCTGATGGCATCGGGCCCACGTGCGGGCATCGGCGAGCTCCTGCTGCCGGAGCTGCAGAAGGGCTCCTCGATCATGCCCGGCAAGGTCAACCCGGTGATCCCCGAGGTGGTGCTGCAGGTCAGCGCCCAAGTCATCGGCAACGACGCCGCGATCACCATTGGGGGAATGCAGGGGAACTTCGAGCTCAACGTGCGCGTGCCGTTGATCGCCCGGAACCTGCTCGACTCGATCCGTCTGTTGACCAGCACCGCGGGCGTGTTCGCCCAGAAGTGCGTGGCGGGCATCACCGCCAACGAGGATGGTTGCCACCACTCGGCCGAGTCGACCCTTGCCGCTGCTACCGCGCTGAACCCCTACATCGGCTACGACAAGGGCACCGAGATCGTCAAGGAGGCCGCCGGCTCGGGACGGATGCTGCGGGAGGTCGCCTACGAGAAGGGTGTCGACGAGGACACTTACAACCAGGCGATGGACCTGCGCAAGATGGCTCAGGGAAACCTGTAGCCGCCTCCTCCAGGGGGAACCACCCTGCCCGAACCGATCCGGGCATGACGCGGGGCTGACCTGCGGGTCCGAATTCCTCTGGCAAAAGCGAGCTCGGCCCGGGAAGAGCTCGTGATGCGCCAGTCGGTCTGCTTGCGCAGGTTGAACCACACGATCGACTTCACCTGCGGATTCCGGCGTAGGTCGTAGAACATCGCGGTGATCCAGGCGGCCTTGTCGCCGCCGCGCTCGGCGCTCCCGACCTCGCTGATCTGGATCGGTTTGTTCGGCGCCAATCGGTGCAGGACCTGCAGCGTAGGCTCGAACAGGCTTGAGAAGCTGCGCCAGCCGATTCCGAATGCCGCAGTCCCGCCGTTGAAGCCGGAGATTCCGATGACGTCGACGTAGGCTTTGCCGGGATACTCAGCGAGATTGACCGGGACCGCGAAGCGGGCGACTGGGCTCCACACCCACTTCACGTTGTTGACGCCCGCGGCCCTGAAGATGTCGTGCACGTGACGCCAGGCATCCACGAACTGTCCGGGCCGGTTTCCGTTGGTTTGCCCCCAGGGATACCAAGTCCCGTTCATCTCCTGGGCGAAGCGCAGCATCACCGGGCGGCCGAAGGCCCGGAGTGCCCGTGCCCAAGATCGGATGTATGCGTCGTGATCACCGTGGATGATCGAGGCCAGCCTGTACTCGGGTTGGGGGCGACGGAGGCCCTTGGTGTAGTCCCATGGCTCCCATGTGATCTCTGGGATGCTGTGCCTCTGGGCGACGGCTCTCAGCTGGGCCAAGTTCACGGCATGCGTCCAGTCCGTGTACCACATGACGATGCTGGCGTGGGCCCGAGCGGATCGCTCAAAGGCGCTCACCTGCGCGAGATCATTTGTGCTCCACGGCTTGGTTGAGTTCTTGGCCAACGCGTCGGTGGTGACACCGAGCGCCAGCGGGCCTACATGAGCATCGCCGACCGGCGGAGGGGCTGCGGAGCTGACCGAGTGATGGCTCAGCGGGAATCCGGGCGCCGCCACAGCGGAGAGGACGACCATCCCGGAGCTAGCGGTGGCCGCGATCTTCCCCACGGAGCTTCGCAGGACACGCAGGCGCAGTTCCATGGGATGTTCGTGGATGTGCAGCGCGAGGATCGAGATCGCCGCGATCATGTACAGCGCCACGTTGATCAGGGCGAGGGTGTAGTAGCCGTGGGCTCGCCCGGCGTTCATCCCTAGCAGCGCTGGAAGCGCGGAGGCAAGGGCCAGCAGCAGGTACGGGACCACCACCCGCATCGGCAAGGGTGCAGCCCCAGCACGTCCCTTTGGGGTTACTTTGAAGTTGAACTCTCGCCCGGTCACGCGTCCAGCGATGGCCTGGAGGCATCCGAACAGCGCCCAGGGCCAGCGCACGAGCTGGAACAGAACGATCTCCCAGGAGATCACCTTGGCCGCGCGGGGACGCAGCAACTGCAAGTGGCGCAGCCACAGGACGGTGGCCAGCAGCACAAGGGTGGGCGGCCCGAAGTGCGTGTAGAAGCTGCGCAGCGAGACGAGCACGAACGGGGTACGGGTCAGGATCGCCACGATCGGCGCGAGCACCGAGGCCAGCATCAGCATCCCGAACAGCGGGTACCACCATTGGCAGAACCCCAGCCGGATCTTGGCCGCCCTGCTCAGCCCTCGCCGATACCGCCGGCTGACTCCCAGCAGCACGTTCATCATGCTGCGCGACCACTGGAACTCCTGGGTGAGGCAATCGGCCACGGTCTCAGGTCCGTCACCGTGCGCTTCGGCGTCGACGGCGAAGACGCCCTGCCAGCCGTGGGAGCTCATCATCAGCGTGGTCGTGAAGTCTTCCGCCAGCTCGGGGCCTAATCCACCGATCTCCTGGAGGGCTGCGGTGCGCACCGCGTAGTGGGAGCCGATGCAGCTGGGGGCATAGCCGCCACTGTGTCCGGCCTGAGTCGGTCCATGCAGCACCGCCTCCGCATACAACCGCCCCCGGGCCGCCCATGATCGGTCGGCGTTGCGGTCGCAGATGCTTGGAGCGGCGACGTACCCCACCAACGGGTCGCGGAACGGAACCACCATGTGGTGCAGATAGTCGGGTTCGGGCACGTGATCGGCATCGAGCTGCGCCACCACGTCGTAGAGCTCGTACCCCCACATGTCGTAGAAGTAGGCAAGGTTTCCCTCTTTGCAGCGCGTGCGCCGTGGCCAAGTCGGTTGGTGATACTCGGCCACGCCCTCGCGCGTGGAGATCCGCACTCCGTGCTCAGCGCACCAGAGCAGCGTCTCGGGCTGAGGGCTCTCATCTGCCAGCCAGGTGTCGTATGGGAACGGAAACTCCTGCGAGAGCATCGCTTCGAGCGTCTCGCGCACCATCGCCCATGGCTCGCTGGGCGCTTTGGTGACGACGATCGCGGTCCGAAGTTCCGGGGCCTCCAGCCCGGGGTTGGGTCGCTTCATCCGCCAGATCCAGAAGAAGAACCACAACGGTAAGAAGAGCATCTCGACCGCCAGCAACCCGGTGTTGATCGCCAACGCCACCGGCGAGCCGGCATGGGATGGCTGCAGCCACCACGTCCACGCCCCCGCGGTCAAGACAGCCCACAGCAACGCCAGAAAGGCGAGGATCAGCCGCTGGGTGCGGTTGATGGCATCGACCAGGTGCCGGTTGTGGCGGCGGCGACGTCGGCGGCGGCGGCGTTCTCCTGGCGGCACCGCGGGCACGGGCACCTCGCGGACGGGCACGTCCAGGGATTCCGGGCGCGGGGGGGCGAGGCCGACGAAGGCCGTCAGCGGCGGAGAACGCGCAAGCGCATGCTCACGCTCCGGAGCGTTGGACATCAAGATGGCCTTCGGATCGACCGTCTCGCTCCATTGAGGCCCGTCCGACTTGCTGGACGGATATCGTGCTCAGCGTCGGCGCCAACGGACCGGAAGCGAGATGATCGTCGCTTCATCCTTATGTCTACTGGTCCCCGCCAGGCTGGAGGGGAGGAGCGCGCTCGCCGATCGGCCTGGCATGGTGCCCCGCGCGTTTGCTTCGGTTTGGGTCCTCTGCCTCGCTGCGGCGGTTCTCGGTAATCCACCCGCTTCTGGCGCGGGGGTGAGATCAGCTCATCGGCCTTCAGCCAAAGCCAAGACCCAGCATGCGAAGACAAAGCGTCAAACGCACTCCCACACGCCCAAGCCGGCGCCCCCCCAATCTCGGTCGCGAACATTCGCGGCCATCGGGCAGACAGGACCTCAGATGACGACCACGCCAAGCGGGCCGCGCTTGCGCTTCGGGGTCTATCCGTGGGGCGGCGCCGGCACCGTCAATCCCGCCGATCCGCCGGTTGCCGACGATCCGGCGAAGGCGATGGCCGCCGCCAAGGCTTTTAAAGGCAGCCGGTCGCTGACGGTGCACCTTTATGGCCAGTACACGGGAGTCAACAGCGAGGAGGCCGATGCACTCATCAGCGACGCCAAGTGGTGGTCGGACAACGGGCTTCGCGTCGAGATGGTGGTGCGCTACCGCCCAGCTCGCCCCGATCTCGGCCCGGGGTACGTGCCCTGGGTGCGAAACGTCGCCGCGCGACTGGCGGCCCTGCCCGGTGTGGCTGCGCTGCAGATTGGTAACGAGCCCAACAACACCGCCTCTGCTGCCGCCGGCGATGGCGCCTACCCGGGCGTGATCGACGCCATTGCCCACGGCGTCCCTGCCGCCCGCAGTGCCCTGGTGGCCGCCGGTCGCGCTGACGTGTCGGTTGGCTTCAACTGGGCTGCCGGTAGCTCGCCCTGCACCACCGAGCCGATGTGGTCACAGCTGAAGGCAGCAGGTGGGGGAGCGTTCTTGTCCGCCGTCGGGTGGGTGGGCATCGACGTCTACCCCGGCACATGGTCACCGCCGTCACCGACCGCCGTTCCGACGGCGAGCCTCGTCAATGCCACCATCACCGATGGTCTGCGCTGTCTCCGGACCCGCCACATGGTCACCGCCGGCCTATCCAAGGCAGTCGCGATCACCGTCGCCGAAACCGGCTATCCGACCGACGCAGATCGGTCAGAGGGCACGCAAGCATCTGTCCTCCAATGGACCATTGCCGCGGTGCTGAGCGTAAGACGCGCGTACGGCGTCACCGACCTCCGGTGGTTCTCACTTCGCGATGCCAACACCGCCAGCCGCCAGCTCGAGAATGGCTATGGCCTCCTCCACGACGACTACACGCCCAAGCCGGCGTTCGACGCCTACCAGCAGATCATCGCCGCCGAGGGTGTCTGACGAACGGCCGAGACACTGCGCCGGCGTCTGTCGGATTCTGACCCGCCGGCGGGTGGGCCTACATGGCTACGGTCTCGCTCCCGAGCTGCGCGGACATGGCCACGTCGAGCGAATAGTCGATCGGCACCGCGATCAGCGACGGCAGATCGAGCTTGAGGGCCCGCTCCAGCAGCCGCGGGAAATCATCTGCGCTCGAGCAACGCCAGGCCGGCATCCCGAACGCCTCCGCCAGCTTGACGAAGTCAGGGTTGCCGAAGTCGACGTCGAAGTGGCGGCCGAACTTGTTGTCCTGCTTCCAGGCGATCGAGCCGTACTGGCCGTTCTCCCACACGACGTTGACGATCGGGGTGCGTAACCGGGTTGCCGTTTCCAGCTCCTGGCAGTTCATCAGGAAGCCGCCGTCGCCGCTGACGGTGACCACGCGTCTCTGGGGGTAGACGAGCTTGGCGGCGATCGCCGTGGGCAGGGCAAAACCCATTCCGGCGAGGCCATTGGCGATCAGCACCGTCCCGGGTTCGTGAGCCGGGAACATGCGGCCGATCCACAGCTTGTGCAGCCCCACGTCGGAGACGAGGATGTCCTCGCGCCCGAGCGCCTGACGGATCTCCCACAGTACGCGGGGCGGTCGCATCGGGAAGTGGTCGTCCTCCCGCGCCTCGCCCAGCGCCCGCAGCGTGACATCGTGCAGGCCGCTGGAGACAGGGGGTGTGGGGGACCGGGTGCAGCCGGTGGCCAGCCGGGCCAGGACGTGGGCTATGTCTCCGATCAGCTCGACCTCGGGGACGAAGAACTCGTCGACCTCCGCGGCGACGCTGTCGATCACGATGATCTTCTTGTTGGCGCGCGGATTCCAGTGCTCGGGTGCGTGCTCCACCAGATCAAAGCCGATCGCGAGGACCACATCGGCATCGTCGAATCCCGCCATCTCGTAGTCCCGGGCCTGAAGGCCGACGGTGCCGAGTGCGTGCGGATCCTCGTAGTCGAGCAGCCCCTTGGCCATGAAAGTCTCAGCCACCGGGATCCCCGTGACCTGAGCGAATGCCCGCAGGGCGCGCGCGGCGTGGGCTCTGATCGCGCCGTTGCCGGCCAGCGCGATCGGGTGCTCGGCAGCGTCGATGATCTCCGCCGCCCGCTGGAGCTCCCGCACCCCGGGCTCGGACTGCACCGGCGCGTGGTGGCGCAGCGGGGAGGCGTCCAGCTCCTGGCCCATCACGTCCTCGGGCAACTCGAGATGGGTCGCGCCCGGCTTTTCCGACTCCGCCACCTTGAACGCCTTGCGCACCACCTCGGGGACGATCTCGGGACTGGACACGCGCGCGTTCCACTTGACGACCGGCCGCAGGATCCCGATTAGGTCGATGTACTGGTGAGATTCCTTGTGCATCCGCTCCAGGTCGGATTGCCCGGTCAGCGCCACCAGGGGCGAGCGGTCCAGGAACGCGTCGGCGACGGCGGTGACCAGGTTGGTCGCCCCTGGTCCCAGGGTGCCCAGGCAGACTCCGGCGCGGCCGGTGAGCCGGCCGTAAGCGTCGGCCATGTAGGCGCCGCCCTGCTCGTGGCGGACGGGTACGAACTGAACCGCGGATTCCGCCAGCGACTCGTTGAGATCGAGCGTCTCCTCGCCGGGGATGCCGAACACATACTTGACGCCCTCGGCCTCCAGGCACTCCACGAACACGTCCGATGCTCTGCGCGGGGTCACTGCCTGTTATCTAAGCGCATCCGCCGATCCAGCCCGCCGACGAATCGCATCACGCCAACGACCCCATCCAGTCCGCCGCCGATCTCTACCCTGCCATCGGTGCCAGCTCCGCTACTCGTCGTCGACGCGCCCTTCCTGCTCTACCGCTCGTTCTTCGCCCTTCCGGACTCGATCCGCGGCCCCGGGGAACGTCCGGTCAACGCGCTGCTGGGAGCGGTCAACGCGCTGCTGCGCATCGCCGCCGACCGCCAACCGCGGGCCATCGTGCTCTGCTTTGGCGCCGAAGCCGCGGCATACCGGGTGGCGCTCTACCCCGCCTACCACGCCACGCGGCCGGCGGTGCCTGACTCCCTCGCCTGGCAGTTCGAGCAGGCCCCGGGCCTGTTCGCGGACTTCGGGTGGAGCTCGGTCAGCGAGGCGAAGCTGGAGGCCGACGACCTCCTCGGGTCGCTCGCCGGGGTCGAGACCGCCGCCGGCGGACACACGCTGATCCTCACCGGGGACCGCGACATGTATCAGTGCGTCAACGATCGCGTGCATGTTCTCTACCTCAAGTCCGGGCTCAGCGGCTTTGAGGAGGTCGACCCCGACGAGGTTCGCCGGCGCTACGGGATCGAGCCGGAGCTGGTCCCCGACTTCATCGCCTTGCGTGGAGACCCCTCCGACGGACTCCCTGGGGCGCCCGGGATCGGCGCCAAGACCGCCGCCGAGCTGCTCGGCCGCCACGGCTCGCTGGAGGCGGCGATTGCCAAGAGCCTGCACGAACGCCCGCGGGTCACCGCCGCGCTCACCGAGCACGCCGAGCAGTTGCGCGCGTTCCGGGAGATCGCCACTCTGCGGTTGATCGAAGTGCCGCGCCCGCCTGACGCGGCCACCGATCTGCAGGGTGGGGCGGGGGCAGCCAGGCGCTATGGGATGAATCGGTTGGCCGAGCGTCTGGCCGCCGCTCGGGCGCCCAGCGACCTGTGAGGGAACGGTGTCAGGGCGTGAACTTGACCGTGATCACATCACCGTCGGCGACCACGTAGTCCCGGCCCTCCAATCGCAGCGTCCCCCGGTCACGCGCGCCGGAGTAGCCACCGGCGTCGACCAGCTCTCGCCAGCCCACGATCTCCGCGCGCACGAACCCACGCTGTATGTCGCTGTGGATCAGGCCGGCGGCATGCCAGGCCGAGAGCCCACGGCGCAGGTGCCAGGATTGCGCCGGCTTGTCCTCGCCAGCGGTGAAGAACGCCACCAGCTCCAGCAGCGAGAACGCCGCTCGCACGATGGTGGCCAGTCCAGACTCGCTGAGACCCATCTCGCCGCGCATCGCCGCCGCGTCCTCCTCCTGAAGCTCGATCAGCTCCGCCTCCAACCGGGCCGAGACGGCCACCACCGCCGCTCCCTGTGCGCGTGCGTGGTCGATGATGGCCTTGGGAATCGAGTCGCTGCCTTCGGCCACGTTGGCCACGAACAGCACTGGCTTGGCGGTCAGCGACGCCAGCATCCTTCCCGCGTCGGCGGCCTCGACGGGCGCGGGCACGCTGCGGGCCGGATGACCCGACCGCAGCGCCTCGATCAGCCTCTCGAGCCACGCCGCTTCGGCCACCGCCTGACGGTCCCCGCCCCGCGCCTGGCGCGCCACGCGGCCCAGCCGCCGCTCGGCCTGCTCCAGGTCGGCGTAGATCAGCTCGGTCTCGATCGTCTCGATGTCCGCGAGCGGATCGACCCGACCCTCGGGGTGAACCACGTTCGGGTCCTCGTGCACGCGCACGACATGGACGATCGCGTCGGTCTCCCGGATGTTGGCCAGGAACTGGTTGCCCAGGCCCTCGCCGCGGTGTGCACCGGCAACCAGGCCGGCGATGTCGTGGAACTCGATCGTGTCCGGAATCACCCGCGAGGCCCGCACCGTCGCCGCCACGGCATCCAGCCGCTCGTCGGCCACCGGCAGGACCGCGACGTTGGGCTCGATCGTCGTGAACGGGTAGTTGGCGGCCTCGGCCGCGATCCCGGTTAGGGCTACGAACAGCGAGGACTTGCCCGCGTTGGGCATGCCGACGATCCCGACCTTCAATGCTCATCACCTGAGCCCTGCGGCCAGATCGATTCGATTCCGATCCCCAGCGCCACCCCCGCCATCACGTCGGAGGGGTAGTGGACGCCGAGGTAGGGGCGGCTCAGGGCCAGCATCGCTGCTGACCCGTACAGCAGCCAGCCAGGAGCCAGGCCCGAGAACGCGCGGGCAGCGGCGAACGCGGTGGTCGTGTGGGCGCTGGGGAACGAGAGCGTCGAGATCGTCGGCGTGAGCGGAGGTAGTCCCGCCAGCTCGGGTCGCCGGCGGCGGACGGTGAACTTGACCACCTGGTTGAGGCCGTAGGCGGCGGCGACGACGCGGATGCCGCGGCGCCACCGCTGCTGTCGCGGAGGGTCACGATCGAGGATCGCGCCGGCGGCACCGACGGCCACCCAGCCGGCGCCGTGCTCGCCCAGCCTGGAGCAGAGCTCGAGCGCCCGCTCTGCCCGGGGGTGATGACCGCGGGTGCGGAGCACCAGCAGGAGGTTGCGGTCGAGATCCCGGGTTCGGCGCGTTGAGCGGAGCTGCCGGCTCAGGAGCCGAACCCGACCCGCTGAGCTTCGTGGTCGACGAGCACGTAGGCGACTTTGGTCAGATCGAGAGCGAGCGTGCCGTCCTCCGCGGTCATTTCGTGCCAGCCCTCGGAGCCGAGCGCGCCGCGCAGCCGGGTGAGCTCGGCCGGGGCGACTCGGGCACTGAGGACCTGGCTGCCGGCGAACCCGATGCTGATCTTCTGCGGCTTCTCTTCGGCCATATGCGTTCAATGTCCCTTGCTGGCTGGTTGGACGATCTCGGTCAGGACGCCGCCGGTGCCGCTGGGATGAAGAAAGGCCACCCGGGAGCCGCGAATTCCGACCCGCGGTTGCTCGTCGATCAGGCGCAGCCCGCCGTCGGAGAGCGTTCGCAGCGCCTGCTCGATGTCGGGCACACGGTAGGCCACGTGATGAAGACCCGGTCCCCGCTTGGCCAGAAACTTCCCCACCGCGGTGTCGGGGCCGAGCGGCTCCAGCAGCTCGACGTGGGCCTCACCCACGTCCAGCAGCGCTGCGTCGACGCCCTGCTCGCGCACGGTCTCCCGGTGAACGAGCGGCATCCCCAGCCCGTCCCGGTACAGCGCCAGAGCGTCGTCGATTGAGGCCACGGCGACGCCAACGTGATCGATCGTGGACAGCATCCGGGCGGGGAGGATACTGACCACCGGGAGGGGCCAGCCGCGTCGGAGGGGATGTCACTGGACCCGCTCCAGCCGGGGGTTCGGAGCGTATCGCCGGCCGACCTTGGCGCAAGGACGCCCGTTGACGAGGACGATGTCAGCGGTGAAATCGTTGGCTCCCCTGATCAGCGAGGAGCCGACTCCGTAGGCATCGACGGGGATCCCCGCTGCCTCGAACTCCCGGATCCGCTCTGCGGTGAAGCCCCCGCTGGCCACGATCCGGACTGCCTGGAAGCCGGCCCGATCAAGCCCGGCGCGGACCTTCTCCACCAGGCGGGGGTTGACTCCGGTGGGCTTAAAGTCGCCCATCTCCTCCTGCAGCGCGCGGTCGACGAGCAGCTCGGAGGTATCGAGTCGCACTCCCCACAGGTCCTCGCCTAGAGCCTCCGCCACCGCCAACGCGGTGGCCACCGAGTCGTTCTCCCAGTCGACCAGCACGGTGATGTTCATCTCCTGCTTGAAGTGACGCGCGAACATCTGGGCCGCTTTGACCGTGTCTCCGCCGTAGGCGGCGATCAGCCCGTGGGGCACGGTGCCGATCCCGCGCCCGCCCCACCACGAGGCCTGGGCATCGGTCGAGACCCCGATCGCGCCGGCGACATGTGCGCTCCAGCCGTCGCCGGTCTGCACCAGCCAGTGATCGTGGCGGGCGGGGAAGTAGAAGATCTGCTTGCCGCCGGCGGCCTCCACGACATCGGTGACGTTGCGCATGATCAGCGAGCGGCGGGCCAGCACGCCGAGGTACACGGTCTCCAGGTGCGCGAACAGGCTGTAGTCGCCGGAAATCGTCATCACGGCTTCCCGGGGGGCGATCCGATCGCCTTCGTGGAGCGCGTGCACCTCCAACCGATCCCACCCCGGGACCCAGCTCCCGTCGTGCTCGTGGCCGGAGCACAGCTTCAGCAACGCGATCGCCTCATCGATGCCGCCCAGCAGCGAGTCCTGCTTCTGGAAGACCTGCATCGTCACCACCGGATGATGGCCCTCGGCCTCCAGAAGCTGCTTGGTGTAGACAAAGTAGGCATCGGAGTAGTAGCCGCTGCGGATCCGCGGCACGGGCAGGCGGAAGATCTCCGGGTCCAGTCGACGGGCCATCGGCGGGAGAGTCTATTTCCGCTCCTGTCGAAGCCATCTCGCGCCACCTCCTCGCGGGAATGGCTTCGACGTCCATCCCTGTCGCGCCATCGGCGGAAATGGCTTCGACGTCGTCTGGCGCCGTGGTAGGGTCGCGCCGAGCTTGCCCGACCGCGCTGACCCAGACTTTCCGCACGCATCGCTGGTGGAGGGGCTGCGCTTCACCGCGCAGGTGGCAATCTCCAACCTGGCCCAGGGCCTGTTTCGCCGGCGACGCGCCGCCGCCGCCGCGGCGACCCGGGGCGGCGTAGACGGGCTGGCGGTCGGATTCATGGCCGGGCTGCAACGCAGCTGCGGCGACGGACCCCTGTGGATACGGGTGGCCAAGGACGAGGCGCTGCTGCTGCTCGGTCGCGATGCGATCCGCCACGGATTGGAGGGCTCACCGGATCCGTTCGCCGCTGACCCGGAGCCCAAGCGCGCGCGCGGGGACCGCCCCTATTTGCAGGCATGCCTTCAGGAAGCGATGCGGCTGTGGCCGACGACGCCGATGCTCTCACGGGAGTCGGTGCGCGATGCGGACTGGGATGGGGTGAGGGTGAAGGCGGGTACGCAGTTGCTGATCGTCAACACCTTTAACCATCGCGACCGCGGGGAGGTCGCGTTTGCCGATGAGCTCGCGCCCGAGCAGTGGCTCTCCGGCGAGGCCGCCGGCGACTGGCAGTTCAACCACTTCAGCCACGGCCCTCAGGGGTGTCCGGGGACTGCGCTGGCGCTTCAGGTGGGCACGGAGATGCTGGGCGTGCTGCTGCGCGAGCACGAGCTGCGCCTTTTCGAACCTGCCCTGGATCCGGCCCGGCGTCTGCCCCACATGCTCGACTACTTCTCGCTGCGGTTCACGCTCACACCTGCAGTGCGATGAGCAACCGCCACTGGGCTCGGCCGCGGGTCAGACTGCGCGGCTTGATCTCGGTGCTACGACGAGCGTGGCTGCTCGGGCAGGCAACGGCTGGTCTGGTCGTGGCGGCGCGGCTGGCGCGCGGTCGCCACCGGCGAGCGGCGTTGAGGGTCCCTGACGTCGGCCCACAGGGGCAGGTCTCTGCCGTCGTCCCTGCGCGTAACGAGGCGGCCCGCATCAGTCCCTGCCTGGCAGGGCTGCTGGGTGATCCCGACCTTCGGGAGGTGATCGTGGTCGATGATGACTCGAGCGACGGAACCGCGGAGGTGGCCCGGAGGCTCGGGGCCCGGGTAATCGCGGCCGGCGAGTCACCGCCTGGCTGGGTGGGCAAGCCCTGGGCGCTCCAGCGAGGGCTAGAGGCCGCGGATGGCGAGGTGGTGATGAGCGTCGATGCCGATACGCGTCCGCGCATCGGGCTCGCGCGCGCGCTCGCGGGGGCGCTCCAGGACGCCGACTTCGTGTGTGCGGCGGCACGGTTCAGGTGCGACACGGCGGGGGAGCAGTGGTTGCACCCCGCGATGTTGGCCACGCTCGTCTACCGGTTCGGACCTCCTGACGCTTGCGCACAGGCGAAGGTCGACAGGCTCGTGGTCACTGGGCAGTGTGTGGCGGTGCGGCGCCAGCAGCTGCTGAATGCTGGCGGCTATGCCCATTCTGCCCGCCACCTCACTGACGACGCTGCTCAGGCCCGTGCGCTGGCTCGGCGGGGGTGGCGCATCGCTTTCCACGACGGGGCCGAGCTGATTGCCGTTGACATGCACGACTCGCTGGCGGAGGTGTGGCGCGACTGGGGGCGCTCGATCGCATTGCGCGACGTGACCTCGCCCGCCTGGCTGCTTGCCGATGTGGCGGTGGTATGGATGACGCTGGGCTTGCCAATGCTGCGAATGCTGAGCCGTCGCGCCAAACCGCTGGATGCGGGGCTGCTCGCCCTGCGTTGGATCATCTCCGTGCCGCTGGCTGGCAGCTATGAGCACCGGGGTCTTACTCTCTGGCTGTCGCCTTTGGCCGACCCCCTGGCGGCGCTGCGCCTGACCCTGTCCGCTTTACGACCCGCGCGGGAATGGCGCGGCCGGCGCTACCTCGACGGAGCAGGAACAGTCCGCCGATGAAGGTCATCAAGGCGCCGGTGGCGGCGACGTGGGTCACGGGATCGGTCATCAGCTGGACGACGGGAAAGGCGAACACGCCCAGGCGCGCACCCCATCCAGCACTCTTGGCTCCGGCGAGAACAGCGGCCATCACCAGGCAGATGCCTGCGGCTAGCGGCGCGAGAATGAAGGCGCCCCCGGCGAAACACATCACCGCCTTGCCGCCGCGCCTGGGCGCGAACACCGGGAACGCGTGCCCTACCATGGCCGCGGCCACGGCGACCCAGCCGCCCCACCAGCCGCCGAGCGCACTTCCGGCCAAGCCGGCCAGGAGCGCCTTGGCGCCGTCGCCCACGAACGCCGGCCAGGCATGCTTGGCGCCGAGCTGTTCCAGGGCGTTCCACGCGCCTGGGTTTCCGTCTCCCGTGTGGTGCAGGTTCACCCCGTGCCGGCGCGCGACGAGCAAAGCCAGCGGAACTGAGCCGAGCAGATAACCGATCAACACCGCTACGACATATTGCATACGTGCTGATCGCCTCCTTTCATCTCACGCGCTACTCCCGGCGATGCGCGACCCGGGGAATCTCGCGCATGGCCTTCGACCGTCCCGAGTTGAGACGCGTTCTGGGCCTGCGCTTCTGGCGGTTGCTGGGCACCGGCCAAGGGCAGACACTGACGCCGTCCGCCGACCTGCGCCGTTGGGCGATGTTCGCGGTGTGGGAGGACCAGGAGGCGCTGGACGACTTCCTGGCTCACTCGCCGACGGCGTTGCGCTGGGCGGCCCTGGCGGAGGAACGCTACACCCTGCGGCTGGCGCCGGTGCGCTGGCACGGCGCCTGGGACGGGCACGACCCGTTGTCGGGCGCCGAGCCGTTCCCGGCCGCGGACGGGCCGGTAGCGATCCTCACTCGGGCCACCGTACGCGTCAGGCGCGCCCGCGACTTCTATCGCTCGGTCAGCGCTCCCGCGGCCCAGATGGCGGAGCGGTCCGGGCTGCTCGCCGCGATCGGTATCGGCGAGTGGCCGGTGCTGCGGCAGGCGACGTTCTCGCTGTGGCGCGGCCTTGAGGACGCCACTGCCTATGCCTACGGCAGCGGGTCCCACCGCGACGTCGTCCGCCGCACGCGCGCGGGCAAGTGGTACGGGGAGGAGCTGTTCGCCCGCTTCGTGCCGATCGGCGCCGAAGGGACCTGGGGCGGATGTAATCCGCTGTCCTCTGGCGGCGATCATGGCCGACCCACCGCCCGCGCCACCGAGCGTCCGCCCAGCGCGACCAGCGGCAGCCCTCCACCCGGGTGAACTGTCCCTCCCACGAGCCACAGCCCCGAGATGCCTCGTACCTGGCGCCCAGGACGGCGCAGGCCGGCTAACCGGCCGTGGGGGGCGGACCCGTAGATCGCGCCGCCGCGGGCCCCGGTCTCTCGCTCCAGATCGCCGGGTGTGCGCAACACGAGCTCGCTCAGGCGGTCAGCCACACCAAGCCGTTCGACGATCGCCCTGCCCTCCGTGGCCCAGTCGGCGCGCTCGCCCACCGGCGGCGCATTGACGAGCACGAACCAAGCTTCGCGGTCTGGGTGGTCGGTCGCCGGGTCGGTGGCTCCGGGGGCGCACACGTAGAGGGTGGGGTCGCGGATTGGTCGTCTGTGCACGAACAGGTCATCGAACTCGGCGTCGGGATCGGCGGAGAAGCGGATCAGATGATGTGGCTGGGCGGTGCTTTTTCCCTGCAATCCCAAGAGCAGGGCCAATCCCGATAGCGACGACTCCCGGCGGGGCGGTGCTGGTCTCGCCGGGGCCAGCAGCTGCTCGTAGACCAGCGTTTCGTCCACGTCGGCCACCACGGCATCAGCTGGCACCGGACCGGCCTCCGTCTCCACCCCGCGGACACCACCACCGCTGGTCACGATGCGCTCCACTCGGATCTGCAGACGCAGCCTGCCGCCGAGCGCTTCTAGCCGCCGCACCAGCGCCTCTACCAATTCGTAGAGGCCCCCGCGCGGATGCCAGGCGCCGAAGGCATGCTCCACGTAGCCGGCCACGGCCAGGGCAGCCGGGGTGCGGCGAGGATCGCCGCCGGCGTAGGTGGCAAAGCGCTCGATCACCATGCGCAGGCGGGGGTCACGGGCGTGTGCCCGGGCCAGCTGGCGCAGCGTCCACCAAGGTCGCACCCGCAGCGCGTCTCGCGGGTCGGGCCTCGGCTCCCCCGGAGCCCGCCGGCGGGGCGGCCACGCCGGCGCTCCCCGCAGATAGGTCTGCGAGGCACGCCAGATGCCGGCGCTGGTGCCAAGGAAACGCATCCAGTCGGCGCCCGCGCCAGGAGACCAGCGCTCGAGCGCGTCCAGCGCCCGGGGCAGGTCGGCGGAGAGTTCAAAGCTGGTGCCGTCGGCGAACTCGTAACGGGTCACTGGCTCGACCCGCTGCAGCTCGAGCTCTTCGGCGAGCGGACGGCCGGTGGCGGCGAACAGCTGCTCGAATACCAGCGGGAGGGTGAGCAGCGACGGCCCGCCATCCCAGGTGAACCCCGCCTGCTGCACCCGTGTGCACTTTCCCCCGGGTACCCGTCCCTGCTCGAGCACGGTGACGTGGTGCCCAGCGTGGGCGAGCTCGATCGCGGCGCACAGCCCGCCAACGCCGGCGCCAATCACCACGACCCTCATCCCCGGTTCCTGCGCGCCAGCGCGGGCGCAGCGAGGATCCCCATCGTGATTGCGCCCGCCACGGCGTTGACCGGCCGCCGCCAGAACACCAGGTTGGCGACCCCCTCACCGATCCAGGTCCATGCGTATAAAGCCAGCGCCCCGTCGTCGTTGCGGCTGGGCGCCGACCCGTCCAGTCCCGCCGTTACGCTGAAAGCGCACAGCCCGGTGGCCATCCAGCCGGCGAAGTTAGACGCTGGCACTCCCTGGTAGCGTCCGCCATCGGGCCAGGTCCAATACCCCTCCGCGGCCATGCGAGGATCGAGGTAGACGTCCCAGGCGGTGAGAGCCAGCGCGGCAAGCGGCACCCGTAGCACCGCACGCGAGCTCAACCAACCGGCGGTGACCCAAGCCGGCCGCGCCATCATCGCCCAAGCTCCTGCGGCCAGGAGCGGAACGCCCTCGATCCGAGGTCCGAGCTTATCCGAGTACCGATAGCGGCCGAACGGCCGCCCGGTAGCCACACCGATCACTTCGGCGGCGAACCCGATCGCCCCCGCGGCCGCGAGAGCTCCTGCGCCTCGGACCAGGCCACGCGCCTCCCAGGCTTCCGCGGTCGAGCTCGTCAGCATCATCGCCAGCACACGCCGGGTAGCGCTCGGCGGTCGCGGGGACGATCCTCGACCGTAGGCGATCTGCGTCGCGATCAGGCCGCCGAGAAGCGCACGCGCCGGCGTCATCCATTCGGACAACGTCGCCAGCCACGATCGCGCCGTCGGCGGTGGTCTCATCACCCTCGCGCCGCGTGCATCGCCAGCGCGAGCTTGCGCGGCCTCGAGACCACAGCTCGTCCCGGTGCCCCGTAGCCGCGGCGTTCGATCTCACGCAGGATCTCCCGGTACATCGATGCGGCGGTCGCGACCGCGCGACGTCCGCAGCGCAGCTGCCCCACTCCGGCCAAGCCGCGGTCATAGAGCGCGTCCGTAAGCGAGATCTGCTCGCGCACCAGGGCGGCACGATGGCCCAGCGCCAGCGAACCATGCCGCGCGACCGTCTCCTGGGCGAGGTAGACGCGACCGGCGGCAGCGTCCTCGTCGATGTCGCGCAGGATGTTCGTCCGTTGCATCGCCATGCCCAGCGCCGCGGCTGCCGGCCACGCCTGAGCGGGCTCCACCGCCCCGAGAATCGACGTCATGACGATCCCAACCGTCCCGGCGACGCGATAGCAGTAGCGATCGACGTCGTGCTCGGAGGGGAATGTCTCTCGTGCGATGTCCTGCCGCATGCCCGCGCAGAAGTCGGAGATGGCCCAGCGGGGGATCGTATAGCGGGTGCTCAACGCTTCCAGTACGGCCACCTCACGAGTTCGAAGGCCGACAACTTGGTCAGCCCAGGCTGCAGTTGCCTCCACGCGCGCGGTCGCCGCGGGGTCGCCCTCGTCGACTAGGTCATCGAGCGTCCGGAAGACCAGGTACAGGAGGTACACATCGTCCCGGACAGGTCGCGGCAGCAGCCGGCAGGCCAGCGAGAACGTCCTTGCTCTGTTGTGGGTGACCGCCCGCGCCTCGGCGAGGTATGGCCCGTGCGGCGCCACCGGAGCGGCGGGGGTTGGCCGCCGGCCAATCCGGCCCACGCGTGCGGTCGCACTCATGAGGACAGGGCCAGGGGACGGGAGCGTTTTCGGGCGTCTGAGACCACGAGCCCGGCGGTGACCCCTGCGCCGAGCAGGACGCCGGGTATGCCGGCGCCCGGATGCGTACCGGCCCCGACGTGATACATGCCGTCGACGTCGCGCACGCGGTTGGGGGGGCGGAAGTACGCGGACTGGTGCAGCGTGGGCTCGACTGCGAACGCGTTGCCGTCCACCGCCCCCAGCTCTTGCTTGAAGTCCAGCGGCGTCATCCGATGCTCGACCTGGATCGACGCCTCCAGCCCCTCCAGACCGAAGGTGGCCTCCAGGTCGGCGATCAGCCGGCTGCGCAACGTGTCGGCCTCGCGCCTCCAGTCGATCCGACCTCGCAGGTTCGGCACCGGCAGCAGGATCGCCAACGAGTCGCCATCCGCCCTTGCCATCGCCGGCTCGGTACGCGCGGGAGCGTGCACGTAGGTGGACAACGAGCCAGGCAAGGTTCCGCCCCTGGTCACGGCGTGGATGAAGTCTCGGTAGCCGTGCCCGACCAGCAGGGTGTGGTGGAGCAGGTCGTCGAAGCGGCGGTCCGTACCTAGATAGAGGAGAAAGCACGACATCGTCGGCCGCAGCCGCCGCAATCCCGGCGGTCGGCCGAGCAGGGCGTGGGTGCTGAGCACATCGGCGTTGGAAACCACTACATCCGCACGCAGTCGCGCGCCGCCCGCGGTGCGCACGCCGCTGACCCTGCCGCCTGTCGTCTCGATCGCCTCGACCCGTTCGCCGCAGCGGACGTCCAGCGGGCGGGCCATCGCCTCGACCAGCGAGTACACGCCGCCGTCGGTGTACCAGCCGCCGTCCAGAACCTGCAGGTAGACGAGGGCGCCGTAGATCGCCGGCACACGATGCGGATCGCCACCGATGAACAGGGAGTGGAACGAGAATGCCTCGCGGACCCGGGGATGTTTGAAGTACCTGGAGACGAATCGGTGCAGGGGCTCGATCGCTCGGTAGCGAGCCATGACGGGGACCAGCGCGGCAAATGATGCGAGGTCGTCGAAGGCCCGCTGCCCGGCGGCCAGGATCCCCTGCTCGTAGATCGGGCGCAGCGCGTCGAGAAAGTCGCCGACCCGAGCCGCGTCGGTGATGGAGAACTTCGCCACCTCCTCGCGTAGCCGCGCGGGCGAATCGGGGAAGTCGAACGTTCGCTCCTCATCGGCCCAGCGGATGCGGTAGAGCGGATCCAGCCGGCGCAGCGTCACTTCCCGGCCCAGGTCAAGGCCTCCGGCGGCGAACGTCTGCTCGAGTACCCAGGGCATCGTGATCAGCGATGGCCCCGTGTCCCACGTGAACCCGTGGGCGCGGATGCGCGCGGCTCGGCCACCGGGTGCGGCACGTTGCTCGAGCACCGTGACCTCGAACCCCTGCCCCTGCAGTCGGAGCGCCGCCGCAAGCCCGCCGAGCCCGGCCCCGATGACCACCACTCTCATGTCAGATGCTCCGGCCCAAGCTGGCACGAAGCGCCCGCTCCACTCAACCAGGTGGCGATCCGCAGCTGCCGGAGAATGTCACCGATCGCCTCAGTGGCATGGTCGGCCTGGGCGGCCAGCAGCAACGGTCGGGCGATGCCGCATGCATGCGCTCCCAACGCCAGGCACTTCGCGCATTCGACGCCGTCTCGGAGGCCGCCGGAGGCGATCCGCGTGAGGTGCGGCGCCGTCAACTGAGCCTCCGCGAGGGCGTCCACTGTGGAGAGCCCCCAGTCGGCGAACGCGGCGCCGACTGCCCCGGAACGCTCCCCCCGTCGCCCCTCCACCAGCGCCCAGTTGGTTCCCCCGGCTCCGGCTACGTCCACAGCGGCCACCCCAGCTTGCTGGAGAGCCGCCACGTCGGCACCTGAAAGCCCAAACCCCACCTCCTTGACCATCACCGGGAGGGGAGCCAGGCGGATGACAGTCGCCTCGATCTTGGCCAAGACACCGCCGAACGTGGTCTCACCCTCGGGCTGGACGGCTTCCTGCAGAGGGTTTAGATGAACCGATAAGCCGTCCGCCTCCAGTAGCTCTACGAGCCGCTCTGCCTCCGCCGCGCCGTCTCGTTCCCGAAGTTGAACACCGCCCAGGTTAGCCAGCAGCAGCGGCGGGCGCTCGACCTCTCCGGCCATGTATGTCGGCCGCAGCTTCGGATCGCGGAGCAGCCTGCGCCCAGATCCGAGCACGATCCCGACGCCATGCTCGGCAGCCGCACGCATCAGGCGCTGGTTGATCCTCATGGCCTCGGCTGTTCCTCCAGTCATCGCCGAAACCAGCAGCGGGGCGGCCAAGGTCTTACCGAGGAGGTTGGTCTGGAGGCGTACCTCGGCCAGGTCGCGTTCAGGGAGGGCCCGATGACGCAGTCGATATCGCTCCAGCCCGGTGCCGGAGCGGTGCTCGATTCCTCCGGCCGAGGCGATTCGCAGGTGTTCGGACTTGCGATCAGGCCGCGCCGCCTTCAGCGATCCGTATGACTCCGTGCTCATTTGCGCGTCGGCTTCCAAATCGACAACATGTGGAAGATTAATTATACAGCGTGTGGAGGTAGGTGCAAGTGCACGTCTGCCGCCACGGCTGGACCAGCCACTGGTTCCGGGGTCAGCCGGGAAAGCACTCTGACGGCACCGTCGCCGGGGGGAAGGCGTAGCATGGGCCTCGTGTTCAAGCCCCGAGCGTTCGCCGTGATCATCGTTCTGCTGCTCTCCCTGGCCGCAGCCGGCGCCAGTGCTCAGGCCGCGTCGCGCCCGCGCCCGCGCCCGCCGGTCGTGACCCGCAACACCCCGGTCACCGGCGGCTCGACGTACCTCTCGCTCGGCGACTCGGTGACGTTCGGCTACATGGAGGCGGGCGTGGTCCCCGCGCCCGACTATCACAACCCGGCGAGCTTTCTCGGCTATCCCGAGCAGCTGGGAGCGCAACTGCACCTGCGGGTCGTCAACCCCGCCTGTCCCGGTGAGACCTCAGCCAGCCTGATCAATGCGTCCGCGCTCAGCAACGGTTGCGAGAACGCCTACCGCAAGGCGTACCCCCTGCACGTGAGCTACGGGGGTTCGCAGCTCGCCTACGCGGTCGCTTTCCTGCGCCGCAACCGCAACGTCAGGCTGGTGTCGTTGATGATCGGCGCCAACGACCTGTTCATCTGCCAGCGCATGACCAGCGACAGCTGCCTCAAGACCTCCGAGCAGAACGCGCTCTTCGCCCAGGTTTCAGCCAACGTCCGTCGCATCCTGTCGGCGGTTCGCAACCAGGCCGGCTACCGCGGCCAGCTGGCAATCCTCAACTACTACTCGCTCGACTACAGCTCGTCGGTGATCAACACGATCACGTCGGGACTCAACCGGGCGCTGGACACTGCCGCCAGGCCGTTCGGAGTGGAAGTGACCGGCAGCTTCGGCCTCTTCCAGACCGCGTCGGCTCGCTCCGCCGGCAGCACCTGCATCGCCGGGTTGCTGACGCAGCTCGGCAAGCCGGGTATCTGTGGGGTGCATCCCAGCTACGCCGGATCGGCCCTCCTGGCCCAGTCGTTGCTCAGGACGATCCGGCTGTAACGCTATAAGCGCGCCTCAACCGAGCAGCTCCTGCGCGATGTCGGCGTAGAAGCTCGCGGCGAAGCCCAGGTCACGCACGTCGATCCGCTCGTCGGCGTTGTGCACCAGTGGCGCCGCCTCCAGCAACGTCATGTGACGCTGCGGGAAGAAGCCGTAGGCGACGCAGTCGGGAAACGCCTCGCGGAACCAGCGCGAGTCAGAGAAGCCGGGAAGGATCACCGGCACCGTCTCGGCGCCCTCCTCCTGACCCCGGACCCAGCGGTCGATCGCCTCCATCAGCGGCGTCGCCACCGCCGACTGGTTGCCGACCACCGTCTCGCTGAACTCGATCCGCAGCTGGTCCTGTTCGGGCCCGAGCACCTCGGCGATGCGCGACCGTGCCGCCTCCTCTCCGCGTCCCGGGGGCACGCGACAGTCGACTCGGAGGCTGGCGCGGGAGGGGATCACGTTGACCTTGTCGGAAGCATGGGCCATCGTCGGGGTCAGGGTGACGCCGAGCATCGGCTCGAAAAAGGTCAGCAGCGCCGGCTCGCGGTCGCCAATCCGAGCCAGCGCGGCGGCGGGATGCTCCGGATCCTCGCCCAAGCCCGCCAGCAGCGCCGCCGGACCCTCGGTGAGCGCGAAGGATGGCCCGGCGGCGGCCAGCTTGGACAGCACCGGACCGAGCTTCAGCAGCGCGTTGTCACCGGTCTTGGGCAGCGACGCGTGTCCGGCCGTGCCCATTGCCGTCACCGTGAAGCGAAAGATTCCCTTCTCCGCGCAGCACACCCCGTAACGGCGGCGGCCGTCGTACTGGAACACCTCACCGCCGCCCTCGTTGAGCAGCATGTCGCAACGCACCTTGTCGGGATGCTGGCGGCAAAGCCACTGTGCGCCGAGCTCACCGCCGGTCTCCTCGTCGGCAACGAACACCAGCTTGAGCATTCCGCGCGCTGGGCGCCAGCCCGAGCGGGCCAGCGCGGCTCCCGCCGCCGCTTCGGCCGCCACCTGTGACTTCATGTCCAGTGCCCCGCGGCCCCACAGGAAACCGTCGGCGACCTCGCCCGACCATGGATCGTGGCTCCACTCCGAGGCATCGGCGAGCACGGTGTCCACGTGGCCGAGGTACAGCAGCGTCGGCCCCTCGCTATCGCCCTCGTCGCCGAGCGTGGCGATGAGGTTGGCGCGCTCCGGGCGGGCACTGAGGATCTGGGTGCGAAACCCGGCCTGGGCCAGGTAGCGCTCCAGATGCTCGATCGCAGGACGCTCGTTGCCGGGCGGGTTGACCGTGTTGAAGCGAACGAGTGCGGCCAGGAGCTCGGTCGTCTCCGCCTGCAGTCTGTCGAGCCCGGGGCTGATGCGCCCAGCCTACCGGCCGCTAGGATGCCGCGGCGTGGCTGACGACCTCGCGCTGGCGCTGGAGCTGGCGGATCTAGCCGACGCGATCACGATGGGGCGCTACCGGGCCGAGGACCTGACCGTCGACACCAAGCCCGACCTCACGCCGGTGACCGAGGCCGACCGCGCCGTCGAGCAGGCGCTCCGTGAGCATCTGGCTCGAGTGCGTCCCGACGACGCCGTGGTCGGAGAGGAGTACGGCGGGGACGGCACGGGCGAGGCCGCGCGCCGCTGGATCGTCGATCCGATCGACGGCACCAAGAGCTATGTCCGCGGGATGCCCACGTGGGCGACCCTGATCGCGCTGGCAGTACACGGCCAGGGCATCGTCGGCGTCGTCTCGGCCCCGGCGGCGGGGCAGCGGTGGTGGGCGGCACGAGACCAGGGAGCGTTCGCCGACGGACGGCCGATCCGCGTCTCGACGATCTCCGCGCTCAGCGACGCGCAGCTGGCGTGGGGGGGATCGAGGACTGGGATGCCCTCGGCCGGTTCGACGCGCTGCTGGAGCTTGGCCGCAGCTGCTGGCGCACACGGGGCGTCGGCGACGCCTGGCAGTACATGCTGGTCGCCGAGGGGGCGGCCGAGATCGCCCTGGATCCCGCAGTCTCGATCTGGGACCTGGCCGCGGTGCAGGTCGTGGTCGAGGAGGCGGGAGGACGGTTCACCGACCTCTCGGGAGCTCGGCGACCCGACGGCGGCGACGGGATCGCTACCAACGGGCTCGTGCACGACGCGGCGCTGGCGATCGTCGGGCGCTGAGCCCGGGGCGGGCCCGCTCAACCCCCCGGTCTGTCCGCCATCGCTGGTCTTCTGCTTGTCTACGCCTTGACTTGGGGCCCTTGCCCTGGTAGGGAAGGCAGATGGTTTCGGCTCGTCGTCGCGTGGTTGCCGGAGGTCTGTCTTCAGCGGCAGGACGAGCCAGCCGGGTGAGGAGATTCCTGCTCAGCGGCCCGGCGGTGTTGGCGGTGATGCTCCTGCTGGCCGCGTGCGGTGGGCAGACGACGGGCGCGACCAACGTGACCGCGTCCTCAGCTGATCTGCATGCCTCCGCTCACTGTGATCAGGGGGAAAGCTGCACGTGGTACTGGGAGTACTGGCCGGCGAGCCAGCCCAGGTCCTCGGGCCTCAAGACCAGCGTGTACGGTCCGGTGGGACCGACGCAGTCCAGCGTTGCTTTGACCCAGCACCTCCGGGGTCTTCAATCCGGGACGAGCTATCGCTGGGTGTTCTGCGGATCGCCCAACGGCGGTGATGGCTACGCCTGCACAGGTCCGAAGGGCGAATTCGATTCCACCACCGCTGATCCACCCCGGGACTACTCCACCTTCACCACGGCCACGGTGGTTTCGAACTGGGCGATCACGCCCGCTCCAAGTCCGGGCGGTACGAATGGCAGCGGCCTGGAACGCGTGTCGTGCACGTCGGCGACGGCGTGCACAGCCGTCGGTAGCTACGACAACGGTGCCGGCGCGAGGGTGACGCTCGCGGAGCGCTGGGACGGCAGCACCTGGACGGTGCAGCCGACTCCCAACCCGAGCGGGGCGACGTTCAGCGACCTGCTCGGCGTGTCGTGCACGTCGGCGACGGCATGCGTCGCGGTCGGTTTCTCCTACTCGCAGAGTGGTAACGGGCCGCCGGGTCCAGCGCAGACGCTGGTCGAGCACTGGGACGGCACGGCATGGACGATTCAGAGCAGCCCTCAGCCGCCGGGCCTGCCACCCTCCAGCGACCTGTACGGGGTGTCGTGCACGTCGGCAACCGCGTGCACCGCGGTCGGCAGCTACACCCAGAACGCCTACACCAAACGCCCGACCTACCTGACCTTGGCCGAGCGCTGGGACGGCAGCGCCTGGACGATCCAATCGACGCCGAACCCGAGCGGCACCGCGACCACATCCGACCTTCTGTCCAGCGTCTCGTGCTCATCGGCCACCGCGTGCACCGCCGTCGGGTCGGCGAATGACCTCAGCAGCTACCCGCAGACCTACATGACCCTGGCCGAGCACTGGGATGGCAGCACCTGGACGATCCAGCCCACCCCCGCCGAGCCGGCAGGCACGCAGCCCGACCTGAGCTCGGTGTCGTGCACCTCGGCCACGGCGTGCACCGCTGTCGGCTTCTACTGGAACGGCAGTACCCAGGTGACCCTGGCCGAGCGGTGGGACGGTACGGCATGGACGATCCAGCCCACCCCCAACCCGCCGGGCACCGATCCTGGCTTGGCCGCGGTGTCGTGCACGTCCGCGACCGCGTGCACCGCCGTCGGAAGCTACGGGAACGCGGATTCCCAGTACGCGACGCTGGCCGAACGCTGGGATGGTACGAGCTGGACGATCCAGGCCACGCCTAATCCGACCGCCGGCCCCTCCTCGGGAAGCGGTGCGTCCTTCGGAGGCGTTTCCTGCCCATCAGCGACGAGCTGCGTCGCCGTCGGGACGAACTACTTCGGGAGTGATCCCAACGCTGCCGCCACCCAAATGACGCTGGCGGAGACCTACTCGCAGTAGGCGGCGTATCAGCTCTCACCGGTCGACGCTGCCGGCGGTCGGCGCCCAGGGCCAGGAGCTGTGCCAGGGGCCCGGCAGACGATGGCTGGCCGACCGCGTATCGGTGCTCGTGGTTCGTGGTCTCCTCTCGACGTGGCCGTGCGGACCGCAGTCACGGACCCCGTGATGGCGATCACGCGACCGCCGATGGAGCGTCGTATCCGCCGTGGGGCGTTGCCACGTAGGGGAAGGTCGGCTGCGAGCGGAACGAGTTGGGGATCAGTCCCTGAGTGACTTCGGAGGCCGCCACGTCGGGCTTGAACGCCCTGGCCGTGCCCTTGTTCGGATCCACCAACGGATAGATCGCCCCCGCCACTGCCCGGATCGCCACGGTGGTGACGTCTTCATACAGCCGCCGTCCGTTCGGCCAGCCGGCAGCGTCCCCGCCGACCAGGCCGAGGATGTTCGGGTTCTGGGACGGCGGGATCGCGACGTTCAGCCGCAGCATCTCCGCGAGCACCTTGCCTGTGTAGTTCTGGAAGCCGGGGATGACGCCCTTCGGGATTCCGGTCAGGAACACCGCCTCGATGTCGGCACGTGGCGCAGTCAGCGCCGCGAGGTTGGGGAACACTTTCGGGTAGAGCACCGGCAGCAGCTTGGCGAGCTCTGGGTGCTGCACATGGGAGACGAAATCACCGTCGTTGACCGGCTGGCGGGCGTTCCACTTGTCCTTGAGGCCGAGCGGGATCATCACCTCGTTGAACAGGGGGTTCCCTTGTCGCGAGACCTGAACCCATGGTCCCGTCTCGGAGCGCTCGTCATTGGCTGCGTCGGTCAGTCGCACCTTGCGTCGGCTGGCGGCGCCCCAGATCCCCAGCACCGCCTTGGCGCTCATCGGATCCTTGGGCGCCGAGTGGTCCCGGGTGAGCTCGCTGATCGGGACCTGGATCGCGATCGCGTGGATGTTGAGCGACTGGTTTGTGTCCTTGCCCGGCGCGGCCGCGGTCGGGATCAGATGCAGATTCTGGAACGGCCGCAGATCGCCGAGATCGAAGATCGAGCCCAGATCGACGTAGAAAGGGTCGTTGCGTTGCCCGGCGAAGACCTTCACTCCGCCACCCAAGCTGTGGACAGCCGCTGCTCCGAGCGAGGCGTAGTTGGGCGTCGAGCGCGGACCGATGTTGCACGGAGGACAGCGGAGGTCTCGGCCGATCACCTGTCGCTTGAGCTCCGCGCCGCGATGATTCCTGTGGGCAGGCCGGCTGGCCATATTGCCCGTCGTATCGTCACCGTCAACGCGAGTCACCGTGTAGAGCTGGCGCTTGTTCCAACTCGGATCGGTGAGCGACGAGATCGGGCCGGTGTTGTAGAGGAACGTGTTCGGATTCTCCAGGCGAGTCTCGAAACGGAACTCGTAGGCGATCTCGGGAAGCCCGTCGCCGTCGTTGTCGATGTAGATCGAGTACAGGACATCGTTTCCGAACTCGAAGAAGTTTGGGCCTCCCGCCGGACCCTCGGCCGGCACGTAGTTGGTGATGATCGTGACCGTGTCGGGTCGGTCGGGGCTGACAAACGCGTAGACGTCGGTGTTGTCGGCCACTGGGTCCTTGCTGATCTCAGGTGCTTCGCGATGAGAGGACATCAGATTCCTCCTCCATTGATCTCGGGTCCGACCAGACCGAGCAGGCGCTGGGCCAGGACCGGGTCCTTGTAGGTGGTCTCCGAGGTACCTGACATCACGGTGACCTCGCTTGCCTTTACGTCGCGCAGATAGGCCATCACCGGTTCAGCCGGCGTCGGACCTGAGGGGTGGGTGACCACGGCGGGGAGATGGTCTCCCGGCGTCTGAGTCTCGAGCGCCTTCACGGCGGCAGCGGGCGCGGCTACGGCAGCTACTCCGCCCGCCGCGACCGCGGAGGTCTGGAGGAACCCTCGCCTGCTCATTCGTGACTGGTCCGTTTCCTTCTTGCTCACGTCGGCCTCCGATCAGCGGGATTTACCGTGTGGCAGTTATACGCCCGCTCCGGCCGCCGGATCAGCCTTTACCTCGTAACTGCGAGGGCCTCTCAACCGGCTTGTTCTCAATCTGTAACAAACCCGGATGATCCGCGTACACCGGCTCCTCGTAACAGCTACCAACACCAAGGTCCGCTACTTGGGGCGGGACCTGGGACAGGGATCAGAGGTGCAGAGATGAGCCGAACGCGTTGGCGCGCGGTCAAAGCCGCGCTCACTCCGATGGAATGGCGCCGAGTCGCCGGGATGGTCACCGTAGTCATCGGGCTTCACCTCCTCGGCTTCTTCATCCTGTTCGTGCTGGTTGCGCCCCACCATTACACGCTCGGCAAGACCGGCGTGTTCGGCGTCGGCCTCGGAATCACCGCCTACACCCTTGGCCTGCGCCACGCGTTCGACGCCGACCACATCTCGGCGATCGACAACACGACCCGCAAGCTGATGAGCGAGGGCCAGCGCCCGCTGAGCGTCGGCTTCTTCTTCTCGCTCGGTCACTCGACGATCGTGTTCATGCTCGCGTTCGTGTTCGCGATTGGCTTCCGGGCGCTCAGCGGCCAGGTTCAGAGCGCGGACTCGACGCTTCACAACGTCACGAACCTGATCGGCACCGGCGTGTCCGGAGGCTTCCTCTACCTGATCGGAGCGCTGAACCTGATGATCCTGGTCAGCATCGTCGGCGTGTTTCGCCGCATGCGCCGGGGGGAGCTCGACGAGGCGGAGCTGGAGGAGCAACTCAACTCCCGCGGCCTGATGAATCGCTTCCTCGGTCGCTTCACCAACGCCGTCAAGCAGCCGTGGCAGATGTATCCGGTGGGTCTGCTGTTTGGGTTGGGATTTGACACGGCGACGGAGGTCGCTCTCCTGTTCCTGGCGGCGGGGGCAGTCTCCAGCGGCCTGCCCTTCGAGGCGATCCTGTGCCTCCCGATCTTGTTTGCCGCGGGGATGTCGCTGCTCGACACGATCGACGGCTCGTTCATGAACTTCGCCTACGGCTGGGCGTTCTCGAGGCCGGTGCGAAAGGTCTACTACAACATTACGATCACTGGTCTTTCGGTCGCCGTTGCCCTGATTGTCGGAACGGTCGAGCTGCTCGGACTAGTGGCCGACAAGCTGACCCTCAAGGGGCCGTTCTGGAGCTGGGTCTCCTCGATCAACATCAACACGCTCGGCTACATCATCGTCGGCCTGTTCGTGCTGACCTGGATGGGCGCCCTCGCGGTATGGCGCTGGGGACGGATCGAGGAGCGCTGGAGCATGCGCGTCGGAGGAGGCGCATCGTGACCTACGTGCCCACCGAGCCCGCAACAACGGCGAGCGACCTGACTGCGGCGCTGGACGCTCTCGGCGATCACGGACTGCGCCGCTCGGCCGCGCGAAGAGTGGTGCTCGCCGCGCTGTTCGCTGCCGATGGACCGCTCTCGGCCGAGCAGATCGCCGCCGGGGTGGGGGGCAAGGTGCCCGCCTCCGACATCGGCTCCGTCTACCGCAACCTGGAGACGCTCACACGGCTCGGGATCGTGCGACATGTGCACCTGGGTCACAGCCCCGGCCTGTACGCGATCGCCAGCGCCGGCGACCGGGAGTACCTGACGTGCGAGCGGTGCGCAGCCTTCTCCGCCGTGTCGCCGGTGCAGCTCGACGCGGTTCGTGAAGCGATCCAGGAAAGCTTCGGATATGTCGCTGACTTCTCCCACTTCCCAATCGTCGGGCTGTGCACGAGTTGTGCCGAGG
Source organism: uncultured Solirubrobacterales bacterium (assembly GCA_963787535.1). Lineage (GTDB taxonomy): Bacteria > Actinomycetota > Thermoleophilia > Solirubrobacterales > Solirubrobacteraceae > Palsa-465. The sequence goes on along the minus strand of CAWBDB010000004.1, from coordinate 123,671 downwards.
CCACGAAGGGCGCTAGTCGGCGGGAAGTCCGACGATGAATGTCAGGACTCGATTCCGACAGCAGTCCATACTCTCTGCCCATGGAGCGGCTGTTCGGCACCGACTCCGGCGGCGAACCCGGCGCTGAGGCCACCCCGGCGCCGGCCGACGCGCCGCTGGCGGCACGCATGCGCCCGCGCACCTTCGCTGAGTTTGTGGGCCAGCAGCAGCTGCTGGCACCGGGTTCGGCGTTGCGCCGCGCGGTGGAGGAGGGACACGTGCACTCGATGATCCTGCATGGGCCGCCCGGCACCGGCAAGACGACGCTGGCGCGGCTGATGGCGGAATCCTCAGGTGCCGCGTTCGAGGAGGAGAGCGCCGTTCAGGCCGGGCGCGCCGAGGTTCGAGCGGTGATCGAGCGCGCGCGGGAGCGGCTGGCCGGCGGTGGCCGGCGCACCGTGTTCTTCCTCGACGAGATCCATCGCTTCAACAAGGCCCAGCAGGATGCACTGCTCCCGACCGTGGAGGAGGGACTGATCACGCTGATCGGTGCCACCACGGAGAACCCGTACTTCGAGGTCAACTCGGCCTTGCTCTCCCGTGCCCAGGTCTACGAGCTGGAGGATCTCAGCAGCGAGGACATCCACAGGCTGCTGGAGCGGGCGCTGGCTCGCGGGGAATGTGGGGCCGGGGCGCAGGTCGCGTCCGCGGCGCTGGCGTTCCTGGCCAAACGCTCGGGCGGGGACGCGCGGACCGCGCTGAACGCGCTCGAGCTCGCCTGCCAGGCGACCCGCCCGGAGACGAGGTCAGTCTGGCTCAGGCCGAGGATGCGCTCCAGCGCCGCGCGCTGCTCTACGACCGCCAGGCCGACCGCCACTACGACACGATCTCGGCCTGGATCAAGGCCACACGCGGGTCAGACCCGGACGCCTCGCTGTACTACCTGGCGGTGATGCTGGAGGGCGGCGAGGACCCCCGGTTCATCGTGCGCCGGATGGTCGTGCTGGCCTCGGAGGACGTCGGCAACGCCGATCCGCGGGCGCTGAGTGTGGCCACCGCCGCCGCGCAGGCGGTGGAGCACGTGGGGCTGCCGGAGTGCCAGTTCGCCCTCGCCCAAGCGGCCATCTACCTGTCCCTGGCGCCAAAGTCCGACGCCGCCAAGCGGGCGGTGCTCGCCGCCCGCGGCTACATTCGTGACCACGGCGCCGTCGCCGCCGCCGCCGCACCTGCGCTCCTCCACCCGCAGTGACGGCGGCTACGACAACCCCCATCGCCGCCCCGAGCGCCTGTCCCCGCAGGAGCTGATGCCCGACGAGGCGACCGGTGAGCGCTTCTACGAGCCCGACGAGGCAGAGGCGTGGCTGCAGGAGCGGCTGGAGGCCGTCCGCCGCGGGCGCGCTCGCGGCCGCGGGTCCGCTTGAGGGCCCGTCGCCCTGAGGGCCACCCGCCGCGGTTCATGCTGGGTTCACAGGCCGGCGGGTCGAAGCTACTACGCTGTAGTAAGTGGATTCGAGCTTTGACCCCGGGGCCCTGCTGGCCCGCTCCTATGCGCTCCCGCGCGGACCGCGGGTGCGCCTGCGGCTGCCGCGGCCCAGCGATGCCGCTGCAGTCCGGGACCTGTACGTCCGCTGCGGGGTGCACGCAGGCGGAGCTGGAGCTGGCGCGGCTGCTGCGCTTCGATCCCCGCACCCGAGTGGTGATCTGCGCCACCGCGCTGATCGACTCACGGCGAGACCGTGGTCGGGATCGGCTCCATCGACCTGGACGCAGCCGCGCCGGACGCCGTGGTGGTCGATGAGCAGCTGACCGATGGGCTCGACGAGCTGCTGCGCCGGGCGCTGATCGGACGCGCGCGGACGATCGCCGAGTCCCGCGCGGCCTGACCGGTCGGCCCCGCCGGTAGTCTCCGTCCTGTGCCGGCGAAGGTCGCCACCGCTCAGGAGCTGCGAGTCGTTCAACCCGGCCACCGGTGAGCGGCTCGGTGCGGTCGCGATCACCGCGCCCGGGCCAGGTCGCTGCCGTGGTCGACGAGGTGGCCAAGGTGCAGCCGTTCTGGGCGCAGCTGACCCTCGGCGACCGCGCCCGCTACCTCGAGCGGGCGGCCCAGGTGCTGATCGACGAGTCCGACGAGATCCGCGACCTGATCGTCCGCGAGCAGGGCAAGCCCCGCAACGAGGCCTTCTCCATGGAGATCCTGCCGACGATCGACGCCCTGCGCTGGATCGCGCGACGCCGGCGCCGAGATCCTGGCCGACGAGAAGATCCCGATGCCGCAGGCGTTCCTGAAGACCAAGCGCTCGGCCTTCACCTACGAGCCGCTCGGGGTGATCGGGGTCATCTCGCCCTGGAACTACCCGTGGAGCATCCCGTTCGGCGAGGTCGCGCTGGCGCTGATGGCCGGCAACGGCGTCGTGCTCAAGCCGGCCTCGCTGACGCCGCTGATCGGCGAGCGGATCGGGCGCGTGTTCGAGCGGGCGGGCGTGCCGGAGGGCCTGGTCCGCGTGGTGCACGGCCCCGGCACCGGCCCGGCGCTGGTCGAGTCCGGGCGTGGCCAAGGTCTTCTTCACCGGCTCGGTGGAGGCCGGGCGCGGCGTCGGCGAGGCGGTGCGCCCGGCAGCTGAAGGGCTCGGTCCTGGAGCTCGGGGGCAAGGACCCGATGATCGTGCTCCCGACGCCAACCTCGAGCATGCCGTCGCCGGCGCGCTGTGGGGCGGCTTTGCCAACGCCGGCCAGACGTGCTCCGGAATCGAGCGGGTGTACGTGCTGCGAGAGGTGGCCGAGCGGTTCATCGACGGCGTCGTCGCCGGGCGCGCAGGCGACTGCGGGTCGGCGACCCGATGGGCTGGGACACCGAGATCGGGCCGATGATCTCCCGCGAGCAGTACGAGCTCGTCGCGGAGCTGGTCGACGACGCGGTGGCCGCGGGCGCGCACGCTGCGCTGCGGCGGTCCCGGCGCCAGCGCCGGCGGGGCTGGAGGCCGGAGTCTTCTACGCGCCGACGGTGCTGACCGGACGTCACCCACGAGATGCGGATCATGCGCGAGGAGATCTTCGGGCCGGTGCTGCCGATCGTCGTGGTCGACTCCGAGGACGAGGCGGTGGCGCTGGCCAACGACAGCGACTTCGGCCTCGGCGCGTCGGTGTGGACCGCCGATCGCAGCAAGGGCGAGCGGATCGCGCGCGAGCTCGAGGCCGGGATGGTCTGGATCAACGACCACATGTTCAGCCACGGCGCCTGCCAGTGCGCGTGGGGCGGGGTCAAGGACTCCGGCCTGGGCCGCACCCACTCCAAGTTCGGGCTCTACGAGTGCGTGAACATCAAGCTCCGGGTGTGGGAGCCCTCGCGGATCCGCAACGCCTGGTGGCATCCCTACGACGAGACGCTCGGCCGGGCGCTGCGCCAGACCGCGACGATCCTCTACGGCCGCCCCTCGATCCGGGCCGGCGGCGCTGCGCGACGGCGCCGGGCCGCTGCTGAAGGTCGGCGCCCGGCTGGCGCGTGACGCGGTGCACCGGTAGCCGGCCCGCGCAGTCCAGCTCGGTACCCTTCCAGTCCATGCCTGCCCAGGCCTATGCCGGCAAAGAATGCGTCTGCCAGCTGCGCAGGGGGATCTGCGACCAGTCTTGCGTGCAGGACATGCTCGCGACGCCGTTCTACATCGCCTGCCTGCGCCTGACCGGGCCGGCGCTGCCTGGTCGTCGGCGGCGGCGACGATCGGGCTGGAGAAGGTCGAGGGCCTGCTGGCCTGCGACGCCGAGGTGACGCTGGTCGCGCCCGAGGCCCATCCCGAGCTGGTGCAGCTCGCGCTGGAGGGCTCGATCACCTGGGAGCGGCGGGAGTACCGGCCGAGGATCTCGAGGGCTGCCTGATCGCGATCGCCGCCACCGGCGACACCGACGTCAACATCGCCGTGTTCGAGGACGCCGAGCGGCGGGCGATGCTGGTCAACGTCGTCGACGTGCCGCCGCTGTGCAACTTCATCCTGCCGGCGATCGTCCGCACCGGCCCGCTGGCGGTGGCGATCTCCACCGCCGGCGCCTCGCCGGCGCTGGCCAAGCGGATGAAGCGCGAGATCGCCGAGCTGTTCGGCGAGCCCTACGCCGAGCTGGCGGTGCTGCTCAACGACGCGCGCGGCTGGGCCAAGGCGACGCTGCCGACCTACCAGGACCGCAAGGAGTTCTTCGAGTCGATCGTCGACGGCGAGCCGGATCCGATCGAGCTGCTGCGCGCCGGGGACGTGCAGGCGGTGCGCGACCTGATCGAGGCCGCGCAGCGGCGTACCCACGCGCCGGCCGGTGAGCGCTCGAGCCGCGGAACCGCAGCTGACCCATCTCGACAGCGCCGGCGGCGCGCGGATGGTCGACGTCGGCGACAAGCCGGCGACCGAGCGGCGGGCGCTGGCGCGGGCGGTGGTGCGGGTCTCGCCCGCGACCGCCGCGGCAGTGCTCGCCGGAGACGCGCCCAAGGGCGACGTGCTCGGCGTCGCCCGGATCGCCGGCATCCAGGCCGCCAAGCGCACCTGCGGAGCTGATCCCGCTCTGCCATCCGCTGGCGCTCTCGTTCGTCGGCGTCGAGGGCTGCGGTCGATGCCGGCGCGGGCGACGATCACGCTGACCGCCGAGGCGCGCACCACCGGACCGACGGGCGTCGAGATGGAGGCGCTCACCGCGGCCAGCGTCGCCGCGCTGACCGTCTACGACATGGTCAAGGGAATCGAGCGCGGGGCGGAGATCGCCTCGGTCGTGCTGGTGGAGAAGTCCGGCGGCCGCTCGGGTCGGTGGCGGCGCGAGGAACGGAGCCGGTCCGAATCGCCGTGAACGCCGTGATCCTGACCATCTCCAGCTCGCTCGCCGCCGGCACCGGCGAGGACCGTCTCCGGACCGGCGCTGGCCGACGCAGGCGCGCGCGGCCGGCGCGAGCATCCTCGCCACTGAGGTGCTGACCGACGACCGCGCGGCGATCGAGTCGGCGCTGCGCCGGCACAGCGATCCGCAGGCCGAGATCGCGCTGATCTTCACCACCGGCGGCACCGGCCTCACCGCCGACGACGTCACCCCGGAGGCGACGCGGGCGGTGATCGACCGCGACGCTCCGGGATTCGCCGAGGCGATGCGGGCGGAGTCGCTGCGGCACACGCCGATGGGCATCCTCAACCGCGGGGTGTCGGGAATCGCCGGCCGTACGCTGATCATCAACTTCCCCGGCAGCCCGAAGGCGATCGCGCAGCTGTTCCCGGTGATCGCGCCGACGCTCGAGCACGCCGTCGCGACGCTGCAGCGTGAGGGTGGGCGCACCGACCGCCACTGATTCGCCCGAGGAGCGCCCGGCGATCGAGCTGCACGGGCTCACCCGCCACTTCGGCGAGCGCCCGGCGCTGCGCGAGGTGACGCGTCCGGGTTCCCGCCGGACGCGACGCTGGCCGTGCTCGGCCGAAACGGCGCCGGCAAATCGACGCTGCTGCGGATCCTGGCCACGCTGCTGCGGCCCCACGGCGGGAGAAGTGCAGCTGTTCGGCGAGCCGCTTCCCCGTCGCGGCGTTTGCGGTCCGCGGCCGGATCGGACTGCTGGCCCACGAGCCGCTGCTCTACCGCGATCTGACCGCGCGGGAGAACCTTCGCTACCACGCGCGGCTGCACGGGGTCGCCCAGCGGCCGGATCGAGGAGTTGCTGGACGCGGTGGGGATGCAGCGTCGTGGCGATGAGCCGATCCGCTCGCTCAGCCGCGGCCTGACCCAGCGAGTCGCCATCTGCCGCGCGGTGCTGCACGCGCCCTCGCTCCTGCTCCTGGACGAGCCGCGGGCCAACCTCGACCCGGCAGCTGCGGAGCTGGTCGAGCCGCTGATCGGTGCCGCCAGCAGCGCCACGCGGGTGATCACCAGCCACGATCCGCTGGCGGCGCTGGCCGAGGCCGACCTCGTCCTCGGGCTCAGAGACGGCCGGGCGGCCTACTCGCGGCGCCGCGCGGGCGCTCAGCGCCGACCAGCTCCGGGAGCTGTACGCATGAGAACCGCGCTGACCGTCCTGCGCAAGGACCTGCTGCTGGAGCTGCGCACGCTGGAGATGGTGCCGGCGATGGCGCTGTTCTCGCTGAGCACGTTCGTGATCTTCCATTTCGCCCTGGGCCGAGCCAGCATCGAGGGTCAGCTGGCCGCGGGCGTGCTCACGGCGACGTTGCTGTTCGCGGCGCTGCTCGGGGTCAATCGACTGTTCGTGGCCGAGCGTGAGCAGGGCGGATTCGATGCCTTCCTGCTCGCGCCGGTGGATCGCACGGCGCTGCTGGTGGCCAAGGCGGCGGCGCTGTTCACGTTCCTGGTCGTGCTGGAGGTGGTCGCGGTCCCGGCGTTCGCGCTGCTGCTGCTGGGACCGCCGCTCGGTTCGGTCCTCCCCGGGGTGATCACGGTGCTGGTCCTGGCCGACATCGCGCTGGCGGTGATCGGCACGCTCGTCTCGGCGATCGCCGTCCACACCCGCGCGCGTGACCTGATCGGGCCGATCATCGGGCTGCCGCTGCTGATCCCCGCGCTGATCGGCACCGCCCGCGGAATCGGGCCCCTGCTGCAAGCCCACAGCTCCGGCTCGCCGCCAGGTAAGTGGCTGGCGATCCTCGGTCTCTATGATCTGGTCTTCGCCCTCCTTGCGTATGCGGTGTTCGACTTTCTGCTGGAGGATTAGACGCTGACCACCTATGGGCGCGGGCTTCGCGGCCTGGCGCTAGCCACCATCGTCTTCATCACGCTCGCCTTCGCGCTGGTGTTCTTCTACGCTCCGCTCGACGCCGATCAGGGCTTCGTCCAGAAGATCTTCTACCTTCACGTCCCGCTGGCGATCGTGTCGCTGTGCGGGTTCGTGCTCGGGGGGCTCCTGGCGATCGCCCATCTGCGCACCGGCGAGCGCCGCTGGGACATGCGCTCCTACGTGGCCATCCACATGGCGCTGATCTTCTCCATCGGGGCGCTGGTCACAGGCTCGTTGTGGGCCAAGGCGTCGTGGGGCCACTGGTGGGTGTGGAACGAGCCGACGCTGGTCTCGTTCCTGATCGTGGTGCTGATGTTCGCCACCTACCAGCCGCTCCGCTTCTCGATCGAGGATCCCGAGCGGCCAGGCGCGTTACGCGAGCGTGTTCGCGATCGTCGCCGGCGCCTTTGTACCGATGAACTTCATCGCCGTGCGCCTGGCCCAGGGATTCGTGCACCCGCGCGTGCTCACGCTCGGGGGTGGCAACCTCCCGGGCCCGATGCGGCTGACGTTCCTGATCTCGCTGATCGGGATCGCGCTGCTCTACGCGACTCTGTGGAAGTACGAGATGGCGGCCAAGAACGCGCGGATGCAGACGCGGGCGCTGCGACGGATGCTGCTCGGTGACGACGAGCTGGCGCCGCTCGGTCGGAGCGCGGCTCCGTCATGACCGCAGCTCGCTGCCGCGCCGGCGCTGCCGCTGCACACCGCCGGCAAGTACGTGGCCGGGGCCTACATCGTGTTCCTGGCCATCGTGCTCGTGTACGTGGCCATCATGGCGATGCGGCTGGCGCGCACCGAGCGCGAGCTGGCGGAGCTGGCCCGGGACGCGCGCGCGCGCCGGGATCAGCCGGACCGGGAGCGGGAGGCCCAGCCGGTCATATGAGCGAGCTGCTGGCGATCGGTATCTCGCACAAGACCGCGCCGGTCGAGGTGCGTGAGCGGCTGGCCCTGCCGGAGGCGCGGGCCGGGGAGTTCCTGCGCGATCTCCGCGGCAGCTGCCGACGTCCACGAGGCGGTGGCGATCTCCACCTGCAACCGCACCGAGCTGTACCTGGTCGTCGGCGACCCGGTCGAGGCCGAGAGCACGGTGCTGGCGATGCTCGCCAGTCAGGCCGGAATCCGTCCCACGGAGCTGGCGGCGGCGATCTACTCCCACCGCAACTGCGAGGCCGCCCGGCACCTCTATCGCGTCACCGCGGGTCTGGAGTCGATGATCGTGGGCGAGGCGGAGATCCAGGGTCAGGTCAAGCGCGCCTACGAGGCCGCGCTGGCCCAGGACGACGGTGGGCGCGCTGACCAATCACCTGTTCAAGGCGGCGCTTGCGGCCGGCAAGCGAGTTCGTACCGAGACCGCGATCGGCGAGCGTCAGCTCAGCCTTCCGGCAGTGGCGGTGGCCCTCGCGCGTGAGCGGCTGGGAGCGCTGAGCGGCCGTTCGGTGGTGATCGTGGGCACCGGCGAGACCAGCGAGCTGACTGCACGGGCGCTGGCCGACAGCGGCTGCCACACCGTATTCGTGGCTACCCGCCGCCGTGACCGGGCGCTCAGCCTGGCCCGGCGTTACGGCGGAGACAGCGTCAGCTTCGACGAGCTGCCCGCAGGCGCTGGAGCGGGCCGACATCGTGGTCGCGGCGACCGCATCGCCGCATCTGCTGCTGGAGTCCCGCGAGCTGGCGGAGGTGATGCGGGCCCGCGAGCGGCCGCCCGATGCTGCTGATCGATCTCGCCGTTCCTCGTGACATCGACGCCGCCTGCGGCGACATCGCCGGCGTGTCGCTGTTCGACATCGACGACCTGCAGGCAGTGATCGCGCGCAACCGCAAGGTTCGCCAGGCCGAGGCCCGCGACGGCCGAGGGAATCATCGAGGAGGAGATCCAGCAGTTCGCGGCGTGGCTGGGCTCGCTCGAGGTGCTGCCGACGCTGGCGGCGCTGCGCGCCCACGCGACTGCGATCGCCGAGCAGGTGCTGGAGGAGAACGCCGGCAGGTGGGAGTCGGCATCGGCACGTGACCGCGAGCGCGTCGAGGCCCTGACCCGGGCGCTGGTCAACCGGCTGCTGCACGAGCCGACGGTGCGGATGAAGGAACTGCGCGACGACCGGGTGCACGCGCGGATGGCGCTGGTTCGCGACCTGTTTGGCCTGGGTGAGCGGGAGGATGCGTTCGCCGTCGAGGCCGGAGACGCAGCCGAACCTGTCGATGTGCCCGAGCTGGCGGCGGAGCTGGAGCCGGTCCCGAGCCGAACCGGTCGCAGATCTGGCCGAGGCCCGGGCGCTCGCGCAACGCCGCCGCTGATGCGGATCGGGACGCGCGGCAGCGCGCTGGCGCTGGCGCAGGCCCGGTGGGTGGCGGAGCAGCTGGGCGACGACACCGAGCTGGTGCGGATCACCACCTCCGGTGACCGCGCCCGGTCGCTCGGCGACAAGTCCCGCTGGGTGTCGGCGCTGGAGCAGGCACTGCTGGAGGAGCGGGTCGATATCGCCGTGCATTCGGCCAAGGACGTGCCCGGGGAACTCGCCGCCGGGCTGGAGCTGGTGGCGATTCCGCCGCGCGCCGATGCGCGGGACGCGATCTGCGGGCGGCCCTCGCTGCGGGCGCTGGCCTCGGGCGCGCGGATCGGCACCAGCAGCCTGCGTCGCACGGCCCAGATCCGAGCTGTGCGTGAGGACGTCGACGTGGTCGAAGCTGCGCGGCAACGTCGATACCCGCCTGGCGCAAGCTCGCCGACGGCGAGGTCGATGCGCTGGTACTGGCCCTGGCCGGGCTGCAGCGGCTCTGTCGCCAGCGTGAGGCCGGCGGGAACGATCGAGGAGATGGTGCCCGCAGCCGGACAGGGAGCGCTGGCGATCGAGGCGGTGGCGGGAGCTATCGATCCGGCACTGCTGGCGCGGGTCAATGATCCGCAGGCCGCGGCCTGCGTCACGGCGGAGCGTGAGCTCGACGCACGCTCTGGGCGCTTCGTGCAATACGCCGGTAGGTGCGCACGCGCAAGCCATCGACGCCAACCGGCTGGAGCTGCGCGCCTGGATCGGGCTGCCGGACGGCTCGGCATGGCTCAGTGATCGGCTGTGCGGACCGCCTGCCGGTCTGGGGGTGGCCGTGGCGGCGCGGATGCGCGATGCGGGCGCCCAGGAGCTTCTGCGCCAGGCCGAGCTCGGAGCCTCGGCATGACCGTCTACCTGGTCGGGGCCGGCCCCGGCGACCCGGGGCTGATGACCGCTCGGGCGCTCGAGCTGATCGCCTGCGCGCGAGGTGATCGTCTACGACCGCCTGATCCCGCCGGTGCGCTTGCGGGCGCCCGCACCGACGCGGAGCTGATCTACGCGGGCAAGGAGGGCGGCGGACCGTCGGTCTCGCAGGCGGAGATCGAAGCGCTGCTGCTCGAGCACGGCGCCGCGGGTCGGGAGGTGGTGCGACTCAAGGGTGGCGATCCGTTCGTGTTCGGCCGGGGCGGCGAGGAGGCGGAGGCGCTGCGCGCGGCCGGCATCCCGTTCGAGGTCGTGCCCGGAGTGACCGCCGGGGTCGCCGCGCCCGCCTATGCCGGGATCCCGGTCACCCACCGGACCGCGGCCAGCGCGGTGGCGTTCGTCACCGGGCACGAGGATCCGGCCAAGCCGGAGTCCGCGCTGGACTGGGAGGCGCTGGCCGGCTTCCCGGGAACGCTCGTCGTTTACATGGGGGTACGCCGGCTGGAGGCGATCGCCGAGCGACTGCTCGGCGGCGGTCGCTCGGCGGCCCGAGCCTGCGGCGCTGGTGCAGCGCGGCACGCTGCCCGAACAGCGCACGGTCGTGGCGACGCTGGGCGACGATCGCGGCGGCGGCGCGGGCGGCGAGCGTCAAGGCGCCGGCGATCGCGGTCTTCGGCGACGTCGCATCCCTGGGCGAGCAGCTTGGCTTGGTGGCGGCGGCCGCCGCTGGCCGGGGTGCGCGGTGGCGGTGACGCGAGCTCGGGCCCAGGCCAGCGGTCTCGCCGCGCGGCTGCGCGCGCTGGGCGCGGCGGTCGAGGAGACACCGGCGATCCGGATCGCCGCCGCTGGACGGGCCAGCCCCGGATCCCGGCCGCTACGACCTCGTCTGCCTGACCAGCCCCAACGGCGTCGACGCTGCTGTTTGAGCGACTGTCGGCCGAGGGTCTCGACGCCCGCGCGCTGGCCGGCGCGAAGGTCGCCGCGATCGGTCCCGGGACTGCCCGCGCTCTGGTCGCGCACGGGATCCGCGCCGACGTCGTGCCCGAGCGTTTCGTCGCCGAGGGTCTGGTGCGAGGCGCTGCGCGGACGTGCCGGTCCGCCGTGCGCTCGTCGCCCGGGCCGCCGAGGCCCGCGACGTGCTGCCCGATGCGCTGCGCGAGCGCGGCGCCGAGGTCGACGTGCTGCCGCTCTACGAGACGGTCGCCGAGCCGCTGGGCGCTGAGGCGCTGGCGGCCGTGGCGGCGCCGACTACGTGACCTTCACTTCGTCCTCGACGGTGCGGTTCTTCTTCGACGCCGGGGCCGGCGAGCGGCTGCGCGAGCGGGCGCGGCTGGTGAGCATCGGTCCGGTGACCAGCCAGGCCCTGCGGGAGCGCGGCAGGCGGCGCCGCACGTCGAGGCCGACGCGGCACGACATCGATGGTCTGGTGGCCGCGGTACTCGATGATGTCGCCGCGCGTCGGTGGTGAGCAATGAGCCAACCGGTCATCACCTTCCTGTCCGACTACGGCTTCGGTGACCACTTCGTCGGGGTGTGCCACGGCGTGATCGCGAACATCTGCCCCCAGGCCCGGATCATCGACATTTCTCATGGCGTGCCTCGTCACGATGTGCGGGCGGGGGCGCTGATGCTGGTCGGGCGCGATCCCGTTCATGCCGGCCGGGGTTCACCTGGCGGTGGTCGATCCCGAGGTCGGGGCCCAGCGGCGGGCGGTGGCCGTCGAGCTCGAAGACGGGCGCCTGCTGGTCGGCCCCGACAACGGGCTGCTGATCCCGGTGGCCCAGCGTTGTGGCGGGATAATCGAGGCGGTGGAGATCGCGCATTCGCCGTTTCGGCTGGAGCCGGTCTCGGCCACCTTTCACGGGCGCGACATATTCGCGCCGGTGGCGGCGCGGCTGGCCGGTGGGGCTGCGCTGGCTCAGGCCGGCGACGCCGCTCGATCCCGCTGAGCTGGTCGGGCTGGAGCTGCCGCGTTCCCGCCGCGAGGACGGGGTGCTCGTGGCCCACGCGCTGTACGTCGACCGCTTCGGCAACGTCCAGCTGAACGTCGACCACGAGGACCTTGCCGGCACGGGGCTGAAGCTCGGCTACCGGGTGCGGCTGCGTACCGCGGCGCGGGGAGCATCAGGCGCAGTACGCGCGCGACATTCGCCGAGGTGCGCGCCGGCGAGCTGCTCGTCTACGAGGACGCCGAGCGCCGGCTGGCGGTGGCGATCAGTCGCGGCAACGCCGCCGCCCAGCTGGGCATAGCCGTCGACGACGAGCTGCGGATCTCGCCGGCATGAGCATCCCGCATCGCCGTTGCATCATCCCAGCTCGGGAGCCCGCGGCTGCACCTGCGCCTGACCGACTCCACCAACGACCGGGCCCGGGCGCTGGCCAGTCGGCGGCGCTGCCCACGGCACGCTGTCACCGCCCGCGAGCAGTCCGCCGGCCGCGGACGCCAGGGCCGCTCCTGGGTGGCACCGCCCGGCCGGGCCCTGCTGTGCTCGCTGGTGCTGCGCGAGCCCCCGCGGCTGCTGCCGCTGATCGCGGGGTCGCCGTCGCCGAGCTCGCCGAGCGGGTCGCGGGCGCCGGCGCCCAGGCGCGCCTGAAGTGGCCAAACGACGTGCTGCTCGACGGGCGCAAGATCGCCGGGATCCTCGTCGAGGGACGCCCGCAGCAGCGGTGGGCGGTGCTCGGCATCGGGATCAACGTCGCCGTGCGCGAGCACGACCTGCCGCCGGAGCTCACGGGCGCGCCGGCGGACTGGGGCTGGAGCCCGAGGCGGTCGAGCCCGTGCTGGCGGCGTGCTGGACGGCCTCGCGGATTGGCTGAAGGCTCCCGAGGAGACCGTGCTGCAAGCGGTTCGGGCTCGCGACGCGCTGCTTGACCGGCCGCTGCGCTGGCGGGAGGATCTGGCCGGGGCGCCGGCATCGACGGCGACGGCAGGCTGGTCGTGCTCGGTGCCGCCGGGCGCACCGCGCTCGACGCCGGCGAGGTGCACCTGCTCGGCTCCGGGGGTGCCGGCCATGACGGTGATGGATAGGGAGGAGCTGGAGCTTCCCGAGCGAATAGCGCCGGTACTCGGCCGCGAGCGGATGACGCTGTTCGCTCTTGCCGCCCTTAGCGCGTGGACGTTCATCCCGATCGCGGCCTTGGTCGCTCACGCCGTCCTCGACGGGGGCGTGTTCACCGGCGTCACGGGGATCGACCCCTACGATCAATACCAGTACCTCGCGTGGATTCGTGACACCGGCGGGCATCTGCTCGCGGCCAACCTGTTCGGGATCATCGGCGGCCACGTGTTCGTGCAACCGATGTATCTGTTGTCCGGGATCTTCTGGCATCTGGGCCTCGATCTGCAGCTCTCCTACCTGATCTGGGCTCCGGTGGCTGTCGGCGTTGTCTGGGTCGGCTTTGCGGCTTACGCCCGACGGATGGGGAGCAGCGGGGGACAGCGGGCTGCGATCCTGTTCCTCGGCCTGTTCTTTGCTACTCCGATCGCCTGGGCCTCTTTGCCGGCTACGCATTGGGTGGCCGAGATGCAACTCGCCATGACCGACGGGACGGTCGCGCTCCAGACGTGGTTCGCGCTGCCGTCGGCGCTGGCGATTGGCCTGTTCCCATTGATCCTGCTCGGCTGCGAGCGCATACTCGTCGCGCGCGAGGCGCCTTCGCCGCGATCTCCGATCGTCGTCGCGACGACCGTTGGCGCGGGTCTCGTGGGATGGCTGCACTCCTGGCAGGGGGCAACACTGGTCCTGGTGATGTTGGGCGTATGCGTTACGCGGCGCCCACGCCGACGCGACCTCCTGTTGGCGCTGCCCGTGGTCGCGTGCGCGCTGGCGCTCGCCTACCAGGTCATCCTGACCAAGGCCGATGCCGCTTGGGCACTGGCGGCAAGGGCGAACGACCGTCCCGACCTCGTCGTGCTGACCCCCCAGCTCGCCGTGCTTGGGCCAGCCCTCCCTGGTAGCCCTGGTGGGGGTGATCCGCCGCCGGCCTCGTGACGATGGCGACTGGATGCTGGTGCTGTGGCCGCTCGCGTCACTGATCGTGTACCGCTTCGACCCGGATTTCCCGCCGCACGCATTCCTGGGGCTGACGCTTCCGCTCGCCGCACTCGCGGTCCGTGGCTGGCCGCGCCACCGGGTCGGATTGGTGGTCGGGATGATCGGGACACTGGTCTTCACGATCCCCGGGCTGGCGTATTTCGCCAAGGCTTTGCCGTCTGCAGTCGCCGCCAACCGCTCGCTGTTCTTCCTCCCCTCCGATGATCATGCCGCGATGCAGTTCCTCGCGCGCGCCCAACCGCCTGGGCCGGTGCTGGCACCGATGCCGCTCGCGCTGACAGTCCCCGCTTTCTCAGACCGCGCGGTTTGGGTCGGGCATCAGGTCTGGACACCTGACCACGCCGCCCGGATGGCGCAGGCGGCTGCGTTCTACGCGGGCGCGATGAGCCGCCCGGCCGCTGAGGCGTTCGTGCAGCGGACTCGGGTTCGATGGGTGCTCGCCGACTGCGCCAGCTCGGTGCGGGTGATCGCCCAGCTGAGTTCGGCCACCGCCAGGGTGCATCGATTCGGATGCGTCACGTTGATCCAGGTCTCTGAACACCCGGTCGAGAGGGGTGGTCCGAGGCCCCATCCCCTCAGGGGGTGCAGCTACGCGGCGGCCTGCTCGTCTGAGTCCTCGTCGAGCCGTTCGGGCTCGTCTGGATCTCGGTCAGCGTCGCCGGTGCGGTGATCGGCGATCGGGTCGGCATCCAGCGCGTCCTCGTCCTCGCGCGCCCCGTCGGCACCTGACGCGCCATCGTCCCCGCTGCCCAGCGTCGTCGGCACGACGACGGCCTCACCGCCGTCGTCGCTTTCGCCCCCGCCGGTGCCCTTGCGCCGCCGGCGCTTGGCCCGCCGCGGCGGCCCTTGGGGAAGTTGCGCAGCAGCTCTCGGGCCAGCGCCGCCGGCTTGCGGGCCAGCCGGGTGCGCGCCCCGCGCAGCGCCTCCTCGGCCTCCGGCGTGTGGGCCAGCGCCGCGGCCAGCAGCGCGGCCGACAGCCGCCGGTCCTCCTTGCGGGCGGCGTGCACCAGCCGGCGGGCGTTGCGGGCGTGGGCGGCGCCGCTGGAGTTGACCAGCAGTCCCAGCAGCCGCTTGGTCTCCGGCCAGCGCTGCGCGGCGTACTCCTCGTGGACCTCGCGGGTGTACTCGGCCATCCGCCAGATCCAGGCGTTGGCCTGGTCGCGGCGGCCGATGCGGCGCTCGGCCAGCGCCTGGAGCATGATCTTGACGCCCTCGCGGCGCTCGTCCCGCGGCCAGCCGGCCATGATGTCGATCGAGGTGTCGAACGCCTCGGCGTCCCGGCTGGCGGCGATCTCCTGCAGCGCCCGCAGCCGCAGCTGGGCGTTGCGGTTGCGCTGCACGGCGGTCAGCAGGAAGCGGCGCTTGAGCTCGCCGCCGCGGTCGAAGTGGAGCATCGCCTTGGCCCGCCGCCAGCCGTTGGGCGCCACGCGCGCGCCGGCCAGCGCCGCCCACACGTGCTGCTCGCCGTAGTCGAGGTGCTCGACGGCGATCCGCCACAGCTCCCGCTCGAACACCTCCGCCCGCCGCTCGGGATCGGGCGTCACCGGCAGCACCCGGCGCTCGACCCGCACCCGCCGGCCGCGGCCGCGGCGCACCGGCCCGACGACGATCGCGCCGCCGCGGTAGACGTCGCGGTCCAGCAGCGAGTGCAGCGTCACCACCGGATCGTCGTGCTTGGTCGCCGGATGGACGAAGTCGACGACGATCCCCGCCTCCTTGCCGGGATGGCGGCGGGTGACGCGGCCGACGCGCTGCTGGTAGATCCGCTTGGAGGCGGTCGGCGCCA
Organism: uncultured Solirubrobacterales bacterium; assembly: GCA_963787535.1. GTDB lineage: Bacteria > Actinomycetota > Thermoleophilia > Solirubrobacterales > Solirubrobacteraceae > Palsa-465. The sequence goes on along the minus strand of CAWBDB010000004.1, from coordinate 107,927 downwards.
GGTGCATGCAGATCGTCGCCCGCGGGCTGTTCCAGCCCTCGGCCAGCAGCTGGGCGTTGACCAGCACGTCGACCTTGCCCGACTCGTAGTCGGCCAGGACCCGGGCCAGCTCGCGCTTGGGCGTCTCGCCGGAGACCGCCTGGGCCTTGATCCCGATCTCCCGGAACGCCTCGGCGACGTTGTAGGCGTGCCTGACCCCGGCGGCGTAGACGACCCCGGGAACGCCGTTGAAGCGGGTCTTGTACAGGTCGGCGATGGCCAGGTTGAACGGCGTCTGGTCCAGCAGCTCGGCCAGCATCTCCTGGTCGAACTCGGTGTCCACCTCGCCGCGGCGCAGCGGCACCTTGGCGATCGTGCGCACGCCCGGGCCGGGCGGGATGCGGATGCAGCGCAGCGGCGCGATCACGCCGCGCCGCGCCGCCTGGGCCAGGTCGAAGCGCGAGGTCTGGGTCGGGAACAGGTCGGTGACGTGGCGGGCGATCAGCGCGCCGGTGGCGGTCATGCCGATGAACACCGGCCCGGACCAGCCGCGGATCGAGGCCGAGGTCTTCTCGCCCAGCGCGGTGTGGGCCTCGTCGCAGATCACGATCGTGTAGGCGTCGGAGATGCGTCCGGCGTTGCGGACGAACCACTGGTAGGTCTCGACCGTGACCGGGCCGTTGGCCGCGTCCTGGTCGCCCAGCAGCGGCGCGCGAGATGCGGTCGCGGTAGCCGCGGTCGCGCAGCTCGCCGTTGAACTGGTCGACCAGGTTGCGGCGGTGGGTGAGGATCAGCACGCCGCCGGTGCGCGAGGCCTCGACGAAGCCGAGCGCGGCGACCGTCTTGCCGGCGCCGGTGGCGTGCTCGAACCAGAAGCGGCGGCCGGCGTTGGGATCCTCAGGCTGCTCGTCGAGCTGGACGTCCTCGTCCAGCGCCGCCGTCGTCCTGCCAGTCCTGGGGCTCCTCGTCGCTCTCGCCCTCCTCGTCGCCTTCCTCCTCGTCCTCCTCGCCGGCATCGCCGCCGGCGCCAGCGCCGGGACAGCTCCGTTGCCGTCGGCGTTGCCGTTGCCGTTGCCGTTGGCAACTGCCGGGCCCGTTGCCGTTGCGCTGCGCCTCGGCCAGCAGCGCGGTCAGCGTGCCGGACAGCGCGTCGACCTGGTGGGCGGAGAGCACGGTTCCGTCGACCAGCTGCGGCTCCTCCTCGGAGAGCAGCCGCTCGAGCCCGAGCAGCAGCGAGAACTGCCGCCGCCACTCGACCGAGGGCTGCTTGGCGCCGTCGTCGAGCTCGCTCAGCGCGGCGTCGAGCGCCCGCCGGCGGGCGGAGCCGGGAGCCAGCGCATCCTCGAGCGATTCGCCGTCGTAGACGAACCGCTCTCGCGTGAAGAGCTCTGCGCGCGCGATCGCGGCAGGACTCGGAAACGGGGTGGAATCACCCATGGGGATAGAAGCCTTGCGTGTGGATAGGCGAGCCGCGGCGAAACGTCGGGGCGGCTCAGGCGGCCCCGGCTAGCCGGGAAAGGCGAGGATCTCCTCAGCGGCATGTGCCCCCTCGCCAGTACCTGCCTTAGAGGATAGCGAATATTTAAGCAGATGCCGGGGCGAGACTGTCGCGGACGGGCATCGAAGCTAGCACCGGCCTGTGGCAATCTGCGGCTCGTGCTCGGCCGCAGCCGTGTCGCTCCTGCTGGCCATGCGGCGCTCGCCGGCTGCGGCGCCGGCCAGCCGCGCAGCGCCGCCCCGAGCCACGGCGCAGCTCAGCGCCGAGCTCCACGGCTCGCCGGCGCCGCTGGCCGCGCTGCACGCCCAGGCCAACCAGCTGCTGGGCGGCGGGCTCGGCACGCTTTCGCGCGCGCCTGCGCAGCGCTGCGCGGCCATCCCGGTGGTGGTCAACAACTGGGCCTCGTGGTGCGATCCCTGCCAGAGCGAGTTCCCGGTCTTCCAGCGGGTCTCGGTCCACGCTCGGGCGCCAGGTCGGCGTTCCTGGGCATCGACGGCAAGGACCACGCCCCGGCCGCCGCCGCGTTCCTGCGCCGCTTTCCGGTCAGCTACCCCAGCTACGAGGATCCCGAGCGGGACCATCGCTCGGCGCGATCTAGGCCGCCAGCCTACTACCCGAGACCGTCTTCTACGACCGCACCGGCAACGCGGTGTACGTGCACGCCGGGCCGTACCTGAGCGCCGGCGGAGCTGATGCACGACATCCGCTTCTACGTCCTGCGATGACCAGCGCACTCGGCTACGAGGTCCGGCGCGCCGGCCGGCGCGGAGAGCTGGCCGCGGCGCTGGCGCTGCGCCACGAGGTGTTCTGCGTCGAGCAGGGCGTGCCCGAGCGCGAGGAGCTCGACGGCCGCGACGGCGAGGGCATCCACCTCGTCGCCGTCGCCGGGGGCGAGCTGCTCGGCACCTGCCGGCTGGTGATCGTCGGGGCCACCGCGCAGTTCAGCCGCCTGGCCGTGCGCGGCGACGCGCGCCGGCGGGGGATCGCCACCGCGCTGCTGCGCGCCGCCGACGCGGAGACGCGGGCCGCCGGCGGCCGATCGGCTCGTGCTCCACGCCCAGACCTACGCCCAGCCGCTGTACGAGCAGGCCGGCTACCGGCCCGCGGGACGGGTGTTCGTCGAGGCGGGCATCGAGCACATCGCGATGGAGAAGCGGCTGTGACCGCTCCGGCGGTCGCCTCGAGCGCGGTCGGGACGGCGGGGACACGCTCGATGCCCGAGCTGCGGATCGACCCGCTGACCGGCGGGCGGCGCGATCGTCGCCGGCGAGCGGGCCGGCCGGCCCGGCGGCGCTCCGGCGGTGGCGCCGCCGGAGCCGATCGACCGGGGGCGACCCGTTCGCCGAGGGTCACGAGGACCGCACTCCGCCGGAGCTGTTCGCGGTGCGCCCGGACGGCGGGCCGCCCGACGGCGCCCGGCTGGCGGTGCGGGTCGTGCCGAACCTGTACCCGGCGCTGGTCGAGCGACCCGGACGCGCGGTGCCCGTCGCCGCGCGGATCCCGCGCGCGGCGGAGCAACGCCAGCCGCGATCTGTTCTTGTCGGCGCCCGGCGACCGGGCGCCCACGAGGTGATCGTCAACCACCCGCAGTCCGGTGATCTCGCTCGGCGAGCTGAGCCGCCGAGGACGTGGCCGCCGCGGTGGAGGTCTGGCGGCGAGCGGATGCGCACCCACGCGCGAGCGGCCTACGTGCACCTGATCGTCAACGAGCGCCGCGAGGCCGGCGCCTCGCTGCCCCACACCCACGCCCAGCTCTACGCGCTGCCGTTCGTCCCCGCCGCGATCGCCCGCGAGCGCGAGCGCTTCGGCGCCTACGCCACCCGCACGATGGGCGGCAACCTGCTCGCCGACCTCGTGCAGGAGGAGGTCCGCCGGCGCGAGCGGATCGTGGCGATCGACGACGAGGCCGTGCTGATGGCCCCCTACGCCGCCGCAGGTCCCCTACCAGCTCCAGCTCGCCCCGCGGGTGCCGCGCGCGCGCTTCGAGGACGACGGGCCCGACCGGCGCGCGGCTGCTCCACGACGCGCTCCGCCGGCTGGCCCGCCGCCTGGGCACCAATCCCGCCGCTGAACCTGTGGGTCCGCACCGCGCCCCGCGGGCGCCGAGCACTTCTGCTGGCGGATCGACATCCTGCCGCGGCTGACCCATCTCGCCGGGCTCGAGCTCGGGGCCGGAATGCACCTGAACATCGTCACGCCCGAGCGGGCGGCCGCCGAGCTGCGGGAGGCGTGAGCACCGGTGCGCGCCGTGGTGCAGCGCGTGAGCCGCGGCCTCGGTGTCGGTCGCCGGCGGCAGGTCATGGCGCGATCGGGCCGGGGCTGCTGGTGCTGCTGGGCGTGGCCCGAGGGCGACGGCGAGGCCGACGCGGACTGGCTGGCGGCCAAGATCCCGGCGCTGCGGATCTTTCGCCGACGCCAGGGCCGGATGAACGAGCCGCTGGGAGAGCGTGAGGTGCTGTGCGTCAGCCAGTTCACGCTGCTCGGCGACGCCCGCCGCGGGCAGCGGCCGAGCTTCGTCGCCGCCGCGGCGCCGGAGCTGGCCGAGCCGCTGTACGAGCGCTTCTGCGAGCTGCTGGGGCCCAGCGCGGGGTGTTCGGCGCCCACATGGCGGTGGAGCTGGTGAACGACGGGCCGGTGACGCTGGTGCTGGAGCAGCCCGGAGCGCGCGAGCCCACGGTCGACCGCCCGGTCGACCGCCTCATCAGCGCCGGGTGGTACCGGCCAGGTTTCCTCGGCGGGCACCTCGCCACCGGGTGGGGGCGCGTAGCGCCTCCTCGTAGACGTCCCAGGTGGCGCGGGCAGCATCGCTCCAGGTCCAGCGAGGAGCCGGGGGCGCGGGACGGCTGCAGGCCTCGGCGGCTCGGACCAGCCCATCGAGGTCCTCGATCGCGGTCAGCTTCACGCGCCCGTCCAGCACCTCTCTGACCGCTGGGACATCGCAGGCGGCGACCGGAGCTCCACAGGCCAGCGCCTCGATTAGCGGCAGACCGAAGCCTTCGTCGTCGCTTGGGAACACCAGGGCGTGGGCGCCGCTGTAGATCGCGGCCAGCTCGTCGTCGTCGACCTCACCGGTCAGCGTCACGTCGGGGAGCTCATGGGCCCAGCGACCAGGCTCGCCGACCAGCACCAGCGGCAGCGTGCGCGAGGCTCGAGCCAGCGCTCCCACCCGCTTGCGCGGGTCGGGCGTGCGCAGGCTCCCGACCCACAGCAGGTAACGCTCGGGCAGCGAAAACCGCTCCCGGACGGTCTGCACCTGATCGGGAGGACGAGGGGTGAATCCCACCGCCGCCGCTTCGGGAATGACGACGATTCGCTGGGCGGGGAGCTGGAGCATCCTCATCGCATCGTCGGCCACGGCGTTGGTGGGCACGATCACGCGCACCGCCCGTTGCACGGCCAGGTAACGGAGCTTAAAGCGAATGCCGGAGCGCAGGTACTCCCCAGCTCGCTTGAGCGGTATCAGGTCGTGGAGGGTCACCACCATCGGAACCGGCGAGCGCAGCAACGCCCCCTCGATCCACGGCGAGTGGAACACCTGACAATCCTTTACCGGGCCCTGCGTCTCGACGATCTCGCCGCGGTCGGCCTCGGGCAGCGCGGCCAGCAATGAGCGACAGTAGCGGCCGATGCCGCGTGAGTCTTTGCCGGGACGGCTGTCGAAGGCGACTCTCATGGGTCAACAGCCGCTCCATATCGATGGGGGTCCCGCGCGCGGCCCCCACGAGCGAGCGGCCGCAAACATCCTCGCATGGTCCGCAAGGGGCACATTGCCGGCTGTACGTCAGCTCGGCTGCGAACGGATCACCGGAACGCTACCGTCGGCGCGTGCGGGACTACTACGAGGAGTTGTGGGCGAGGCTACCCGCGACCGTTCCCGCCCCCGATCTGCAGGTGCGGCTGAAGTTCCTGCTGGCGGAGGTGCGCCCGGATGAGCGAGCCCTCGACCTCGGCTGCGGGGAAGGAAACTTCACCGCCGAGCTGGCCAAGGCGGGGGCGGAGGTGATCGGGGTCGAGGTCGCGCAGGCGGCGCTGCGGCGGGCGCGGGAGCACCATCCGCAGCTGAGCTTTCAACTGGTGCCGGTGAACGGCCCGCTGCCGCTGGCGGACAATCTGTTCACGCTGGTGTGGGCCAGCGAAGTGATCGAGCACATCGCCGATACCGGCGCCTGGCTCTCGGAGGTCAGGAGGGTCCTGGCCCCCGGTGGCCGGCTGCTGCTGAGCACTCCGGCTCACGGCCGGCTCCGTTTGGCCCTGGGCGGGATCGCGCGTTTCTCCCCGCCGCTTGGCGACCACCTGCACCTCTACTGCCGCCGCTCGCTGCGGGAGCTGCTGGGCGAGTTCGGGTTCGGCGAGATCACGGTTCGGACGGCGGTGGGGCCGCCGTTGCTGCGCCGGCTGCTGTTGGCCAGGGCAGTGCGCTGAGCGTCGCGGTCCGCCGCTATGCCAGTCCTGATCTGACCATCATCAGTGCCGCTGCAGCTGGGCTTGAGCCTGTCGCTGCGCCTGGAGGGTCACAGGGTCAGCCAGGTCGAGAGCATGAGCCCGGGCCAGCGCAACCAGCGCCCGCTCCGGCTCGGCGTGACGGAGGTCGTAGAGGCCGACCTCACGCCAGGTGAAGGCATTCTGCGGCTGCAGCGAGGTCGCCTTGAGCAGCTCGGCGCGGGCCCCCTGCTGATCGCCGGTAGCGCTGAGGATCGCCGAGAGCTCCCACAGCGGCTCGGCGGACAGTGGATCGCGGGCGGCCGCGGCACGGGCGTCGGCCAGCGCGGCAGGAGCGTCGCCACCGCTGAGCGCCGCGATCGCATCGGCATCGGCGTTGGCCGCGCTCAGCGGCTGCCAGATCATCCAGCCGGCCAGCAGTGCCAGCCCGGCGACCGTGACGACGGCGGCACCGAGCCCCGGCTGTGCCGACAGGCGCCGGCGCGTCCGGTGACCAGGCCGCTGGGTGAGGGGGCCGCGTCCGGCGAGCCAGCCGGCACACAGTAGGGCCGGGACGGCGACGCCGGGGATCGACCACGTCCAATCGATCGTCGAGTGGATGCCGAAGGCGATCACCACGCACAGGAGCGTCAGCAGCCCGACTCGCTCGGCTTCGTCGACTGCTGGAGGGGCCCCAGTCCCGAACCTATCACCGCGTGACAGCGTCCGGCGACAGGTCAGCGCCCACGCCACCAGCAGCGCCAGGTTGAGGACCAAGCCGATCGCGCCCAGGTCGGCGAAGGTCTCGATTGGATAGCTGTGAGCGTGCTCGACGATCAGGCGGTCATGCGTGTAGCGGGTGCGGGCGGTGCCGTAACCGCCCGCACCCACGCCATGCAGCGGCGAGTGCTCGCCCACGGTCAGTCCCTCGCTCCAGTACCGGGGACGACTGTTGGCAAGCTGCACCAGGCGACCGGGGTTGTCGCCGACACCGCGGTTGGGGTCGGTGAGCGTGCTCCAAGCGTGGGAGATCTGGCCGGGCAGCCCACGCGAGGAAGCGGCGAGCGCTCCGATTCCCGCCAGCGGCACGAGTGCCACCAGCGTGATCAGACGACGCCGACCCGCCGGCGCACCCGCACGCTCGGCGCCCTTCGCCCGCCGGCGGCAACGACGGCCACACCCGCTGCGGTGAGCAGCAGCAGACCACGACCAGCAATGACCCGAAGCTGTGGCCGGCGTGGCTACGAGCCGCGAGCGTGATCCGGTCGTGGGTGAGGGCATGAGTGCGCAGCGCCCAAATCGCCAGCACCGCTCCCCCGGCGCTGCCCAGCGCCAGCACCAGCGCACCCGCGGAGCCTGAGCGGCACGAGTGTGAACCACAGCGCGAGCCCACAGATCGCCGCCAGCAGGGCGCTCCGCGAGTAGGAGAGGATCACCACCGTGATCAGGATCGCGATCGCCGGGGGCGCGAGGGCGCGCAGCCGTCGGCCGCCGTCCCGCCGCGCGCCGGCCCAGACCGTCGGGGGCAGGCCGAGCGCAGCCATCAACCCGGTGGCGTTCCAGTAGTCAAACGGTGCCCGCAGACGGCCGACCGGATCCTGCGGGTCAAACGTGCCGGGGAAGACCTTGACCAACAGCGCGTAGGTGCTGATCACGGTGGCCAGCACCGCCACTGCGCCCACCAGCCCGCGCCAGCGCTCACCCACCAGTCGCGCGAGCGCGATCGCACCCCCGAACGCCGCCAGGTAGGAGAGCATCCGGTTGGCCTCCAGCCAGGAGCTGTCAGGTTCGACCGACCACGAGATCGAGATCGCGGTCAGGGCGACCAGTGAGGCGAACAGCAACAAGGTCAGTGCGCCCCAACGAGGGGCGGGGCGGGAGTACAGCAGCGTCGTGGCCGCGAGACCGCAGCCGAGGGTCACGAGCGCGACTTCGACCCAGCTGTTGGGCCCCAGATTCACCCCGCCGGCAGTGATGAACGTGAGCACCGTCAGGCCGGTGGCAAGCGCCAGACCCAGGGCGGCGTCGGCGTTCAGGCCGCGCCTGGGGACCCCGCCCGGATGTGCCGCCCCATGCGCTCCAGAGGCGGCGCGCTTGGGCTCCCTGAGGAGAGACGACACTGCGCGAGCGTAGCAATGCGGTCCCGGGCCCAGCCTGGGTCGCGACTACCCTGTGCGCCATGACGGATGTCGCCGTCTCGGTGGTCATACCCACCCGAAACCGGGCCGGCTATCTGGACGTGGTGTTGGCTTCACTGGCCGCCCAGGACGGGAACATCCCTCACGAGGTGCTGGTCGTGGACGACGCGTCGACCGACCCTACGCCGGCGGTGATTCGGCGTTGGCCGTTTCGCAGCCTGCGACACGAGCAGCCTCGTGGGCTGAACGCCGCCCGCAACACCGGGGTCGGTGTGGCCAGGGGTTCGTTGATCGCCTTCCTGGACGACGACGTCCAGGTGCCCCCGGGTTGGCTGTCCGCGCTCGCCCAGGGTGCCGAGCGCCATCGCTGGGCAGAGGCATTCGGTGGACCGATCCGCGCCCGCTTTGAAGGTCCCACCCCGTCGTCATGTGGCCGGGAGAAGCCACCTATCACCACGCTTGACCTCGGATCCTCAGACCACGAGGTGGAGATGGTGTGGGGGGCGAACATGGCCGTCCGCCGGAGTGCGTTTGCCCGCAACGGGATGTTTGACGCTTCCATATCCGGCCACGGCGACGAGGAGGACTGGCTGCTGGAGTTACGCTCCGCCGGCGGCCGCATCGCCTATCTGGCCGGAGCCGGAGTCGAGCACCGACGCGTCGGTCGCGACGCCCGGCTGGGGTCGCTGGCCGCGGCCGCCTATCGACGCGGCCGCGCGGCACGGGTCACCGACCAGCGGCGTGGTCGCGCTCCCGGGGTGATGCGCGAACTGCGAGTGGTGGCCGGGTGCGCGTGGCACGCCGTTCACTTCGCCTGTCCCCAGGGTGCGATCATGGGGGCGCACTCCGCCGGTCGCCTGACAGAAGCCGTTCGTGGCCGCCGTACCGCGAGTCGCTGATGAGGGTGCTGGTAGTGCCCAAGTGGTACCCGTGGCCGGATCGGCCCGTGCTCGGAATCTTCTGTCGGGAGCAGGCCCGGGCGTTGGCTCGCCGCCACGACGTGGTCGTGCTGGCTAGCGAAGCTGTTCGCAACCCCACCTTCCCGGCGTTCGAGCTCAGCGACGCGATCGAGGATGGGCTGCGGACCTTCCGTGTGCGGTACCGCAGGCCGTGGGCGCGACCCGCGGCGATGGCCTTCCAGATCTGCGGCATGCTCGTAGCCCTGGCCAGGTTGCGAGCCGAGGGATGGGAGCCTGACATCGTCCATGCCCACGTCTACTCCGCTGGACTGCCGGCTTTGCTCCTGGCGCGGATCAGCGGGGCCCGGCTCGTGGTCAGTGAGCACTACACGGGCTTTCAGCGCGGGCTCATCACTGGCTATGACCGGCTCACGGCACGGGCTGCGTTTCGGGGCGCTGACGTGGTCGCGCCGGTCAGCCAAGAGCTCGCAGGCCATGTCGCCGTCCTGGAGCCGCGGGCGCGGGTCCAGGTGGTGGAGAACGTCGTTGACGGCGACGCGTTCCATCCTGCGCCGGCCCCCTACAGGCGTGATCTTGACGGTGAGGCTCGCCTGCTCACGGTCGCCGCGCTGACGCGCAAGAAAGGTCACGCGGTCCTGCTCGAGGCGCTGATGCAGGTCAGCCGCAAGCGCCCCGTGAGGCTGGATCTGGTCGGCGACGGTGAGCTTCGGGGCGACCTGGCCCGGCTCGCGCGCACCCTCGGATTGGAGGACCGGATCCGATTCCACGGGGCACTGCTCAAGCCGGCGGTGGCCGAGCTGATGCGTCAAGCGGACCTGTTCGTGCTTCCCAGCCTGTTTGAGAACCTTCCCTGTGTGCTGATCGAGGCGATGGCGAGCGGGCTGCCCTCGGTGGCCACGGCCGTCGGCGGTGTTCCCGAGCTGCTGGGGGAATTCGCCGGGGTGCTGTGCCCGCCGCGCGACCCGGATGCCCTCGCCCACGCCATCTCGGCGACGCTCGAGCGCCTGGATGAGTTCGATCCGCTGGTGCTGGCCGAGCACGCCCGTCGCCGGTTCGGCTACGAGACGTTCGCCGGCCGCTGGACTGCGCTCTACGAAGAATTGCTGAGCAACGCCGGCACGACACGCTCAGCCAGCGCGACCTTAACCCGGTCGGACCGGTAGGGCGCCAGCAGTAGCTCGGCCTTGGCCGCGTAGGCCACGCGCTGGCTCTCGCTCAACGCCAAGCCCCGCTGGATCACGCTCGCCAGCGCCATCTCATCAGACGCTGCCGCCACCAGCTCGAACGGGAGCCGGCGGGCGAGGGCCAGCGCCTCGTTCGGACCCGGGGTGGGAACCGTGACCAGCGGTGTCCCGGCGGCCAGCGCCTCGAGCTGCGCGATTCCCCAATCCTCGTAGCGAGAGGCGTTGACGAACGCCCGTGCGCGGGAGACCAGCCCGAGCCAGGCATCCCGAGTCAACCGGCCGGCCCAGGTAATCGCCGGCGGCGCCTCCTGCCCGTGGCGGCGCAGCCACCTCCTGGCTTCGTCGCCATCGATTCCGCCCACGATCAGCCGGGCCCCGGCCAAGTCCGCCCGGCGCCACGCGCGGCAGAGCAGGTCGAGGCCGCGCTTGGCCGGATTCCCGGCGTAGGCGATCACGTCCAAGTCGCGAGTCGGACCCCGGGACACGGTCTCGATCGCGATCGGCAGCGTCACCAGCGGGGGCACCGGCCGCCCATGCAGCAGCTCCCGCGCGGTCTCGGCCGCCATCGAGCTACACGGCAGCAGCAGGTCGGCTCGAGCCAGAGCCGGCGGCTCCCGCCAGCGCTGCCAGACCCCACCCACACCCGGACGGGAGAGCGTGGCGAGGCTGTCGAAGCGGATCGCGTATCGGCGCCGGGGACGCTGGAGGAGCGCCGCGGTGATGCTGGAGAGGATCAGCGCCCGGGCCCGAATGGGCCCGGTCGTTCGCCGGGCGGCGAGCGCCTCCACCGCATCGGTCATCGTCATGCGCCGGCGCAGCGCAGCCGCAGGTCCCATCCGGATCGGCACCACCTCACACGAGCATCCGATCTCCTCCAGCAGCGTGGCCAGCGATCGGTCCGAGTAGCGCCACCCCAGCGTCGTGTCGGGTGAGACGATCGCTATGTCAGGGATCCTCGGCAACCTAGGGGAGCGAGGGGCCAGGTTTGCCGCCGCGCGACCCGGCGAAGGTTGCCTGGAGCTCCATCAGCCTGTCACTCGGTGCAGGTACAGGCCCGAGCGCTCCTCGCCCTCCAGCCCCAGCTGCTGCACCGCGTCGCGTACGCCGGGATATTGGGGGTGGTCGAAGTCGTCAAAGACGATGATCGCGCCGGTGGTCATCACGGGCGTCCAGGCCTGCACCTCCCGGATCGTCTCGTCGCGGCAGTGGGAGCTGTCGATGTAGAGGAGCTCGATTGGCTCAGATGAGCGCGGTCCGCTGTCTCCGGGAGCGGTCAGGAACCTTGCTCGGGCGGTGACTCCAGCGCCCGCCAAGCGTGCGTACCGATCGCGCTCCCCGCGTGCGAAGGGGTCGAAGCTGACCACGGTGCGGTCCTGATCGGCGAGCAGCAGAGACAGCGCCGTCCACCCGGTGGCGGTGCCGAGCTCCACCACCCGGCGCCGGCCGCGGGAGATGTCCAGCAGCACGGCCAGCTTTGCTGGCCGCGTAAACGAGTCGCGACTGAACTCGTCGCCGATCTTGCCCGCCAGGCGCCAAGCACGCCACTGGAACAAGGCCACCTGCGGCGGCAGAGCACGGAGCTGGAGCAGGAAATCGACATCCCGTCGGCGCCTGCGGAGCAGTTGCCAAAAGCGTGCTCTGTGCGCCGCTAAGCCGGCCTGCGGCACCGTGTGGCGACCGAGCTCTTTTGGCGACAACGCTCCAGGGCCAGGGCATCCCGGCGAAACACGCCAAGCACAGGCTTGGCGATGAACTGGTCGCCGTCCAACCGAAACAGGCCCGCGAAATCGAACTCGAAGCCGCCTTGGTCCTCGATCCCAACCCAGTTATACCAGTCGAAGCCGAGCAGCTTCAGCCTCGATCGCGACTGCGCCAGCAGCGAGAGCAACCTGGCCAGGTTGCTCGCCTGCACGGCCTCTGTGACCTCTACCCCGAAGCTATTCGGGCTCTTGCCCAGCGATGAGTTCCAGCCGACCTCGTCGGCCAGGATCGGCTTCCCGCGGTCACCGGCGCTGTCCATAGCGCCACGGACAAGGTTGAGAATGGTGACCACGCCGGCGGGATAGTGGGTGTAGGGGTGCGCGGCGACGATGTCGAAGAAGTCGTGGGCTCCAGGCACTTTGTAGACCTGCGCGATGGACTCCCACGAGGCGTTGACCATCCCCGCCATGATCACCTTGGCCCCGGGATCAGCTGACTTGATCGCGTCGTGTGCGGCCCGCAGCAGCTGCACGTAGGTGGGCGCGAAATTCGGCTGGATCGCCCAGAACTGGGGAATGTCCGGTTCGTTCCAGATCTGCCACATCCGGATCGGCATCTTCGGTCCGTGCTGGGTCCAGAAGCTCCCTCGGGGGCCGTAGCGGTGTACCAGCGCCGCCATGAAGCGGGCAAAGGGAGCGTTGGACTCGGGTGTCCCCGCGGCCGGCGGGTAACCAGGGGCGGGAGGGGCCGCATCCCAGGAAGGCGCGTTGAGCACCACGGGTCGCAGGATCAACCCTCGCGCCGCACAGGCGGCCACGAGCTGATCGATCGGGCCGAGCCGCAGCGGCATCCCGTCAACGTTGGTGAACTGGCTGGTCTGATCAGCCGGCACATCGCTCCAGCTCTGGTATGGCTGCGTGTTCGCCCAGTCGAATTGCGGGCGGAGGCTCTCCACCCCATCGGCGACCATCACGTTCAACTCGTGATCCAGGTTGATCCCAGGCGCGACCGGCCACATCGGGCCATCGATCACGACGCCGGCGAAGCCCTGGGGAACGCGCGCCGGCTTGGCCTTGCGCGCGGCGCCGCGCGCCGCGCCCGGACTCATCGCCAGCAAGATCATGGCCACACTCGCCAAACAAACGGCTGGCCAGCTCCTGCGGGCGCGAGGCAAGCTCTTGGCCATCTCAGCCCCGGTTCCAGGTCCGGTGAGTCACCAGCGTCCGTTGCGCTTCGGAGGCGGAGGTGTATGACCGCCCGTCCAGGAACGTGCGTGCTTCGGCGCTCGCCGCCTCCCGATCGTAGGACGCCGCCACCGGGCGTAGCCCGTGTCGGATCGCCGTCGCGTCGACGATCCCCAGCCTCCAGCCGCGGTCACGAGCGACCGCTGACCAGTGGGCGTCAAGCCCCCAGCCGAAACGCAGCGCCGGGAACGGCAGCAATGTCTCGAACGTTGACGCGTGGAAGGCGAACACCGGGCCGATCTCCACGAAGGCGGTCTCGCGCACGACGCTGCCCCGACGTCGCCGCGTCACCTGCCAGGCGGCGTGGGAGCGGTGGCAATGGGCCGGCTGGGCCAGTTGCAGGCCGAAGCGCTCGGCCAGGAAGATGAAGGTGTCCAGAAACCCTGCCGGGAGCACCACGTCATCGTCGAGGGCGAGCAGCCAGTCATAGCCTGCCGGCGGCTGCTGGGCGAGCAGGGCGTTCAGGTTCTCGAACTTGCCGCGGTCACCGACGTCGGTGCTGACGAACCGGACCACGTGCTGTGAGCGCAGCAGCTCCCGCCGGGCCGCAGCGAGCAGGTTTCGCTCGCCGGTGCGTTCGATCGCCAGCACCAAGATCCGACGCCGAAGCTGTGATCGCTCGGTACGTCGCAGGCGCGCCGGCTGCAGGCGCAGGAATGCGGCGGCGTGATCGAGCAGATCGGCCAGGACCGCTCTGGTGATCAGTCGGGGGCCGGTGACCTGTCCGCTGGTGCCGGACAGGAACTCCCCGTCGTGGTGGTTCATCTCGGGCATTCTTCGCGGGTGAGAGCTGGGTGCTCTAGAACTGGCTCAGCCAGCGGTGGGCCATGAACTGGCGGGCAAACGCGGCCATGAAGCGCGGGTTGTAGCGGAGATAGCGCCGCCACAGCCTCCGCGGCTCCCGCGCCAGCCGGTAGGCCCACTCCAGGCCGGCCTGTTGCAGCCAAGTTGGCGCCTGGGGCACCAATCCCGCGTGGAAGTCGAAGGCTGCGCCAACCCCCACCAGCAGTGGCGCCTCCAGCAGCGGGCGCATCTGCGCCATCCACTTCTCCTGCTTGGGAACGCCGATACCCACCCACACGACGTCGGCCCGCGAACGGTTGATCTCCTCGGCGATCGCATCGCGCTCCTCCTCGCTGAGCAGGCGGTGAGGCGGCGAGTAACCACCGACGATGCGGACTCCGGGATGGCGCCGGCGGAGATTGAGTGCCAGCTGGACCAGCGCGCCCTGGTTGTGGCCGCCGTAGAGGTAGAAGCGGTGACCGACCTCGGAACCGTGGGCGAAAGCCCGGGACATCAATTCCGGGCCGTACACTCGCCCGGCCAGCGAGTGCCCCAGCGAATTGATGGCCCACACCAATGGTTGCCCGTCGGGAACGTTCAGCGAGGATCGCGCCAACGCCGCCCGCAGCTCAGGATCTTCGCTGGAGGCCATCACGGTGTGCACGTTGCAGACGCAGACGTAGCCCTGCAGTCGTTGCTCGATCACCTGGTCCATCCACGCCAGGGTGTGGTGGTAATCGGTCAGCGCCAGTGCCACGCCCAGGACCTCGGTCATCCCGGGGGGCAGGATCGGCGTCAGGTGCGGCTGGAGTGAGCTCTCGGGGCGCATGCTCGGTACGGGGTCGCTTTCCACGGATTGAAGAGGACGCTATGGCAAGAACGTAAGTTGCGCCGATAGGTTTCGCGGTTGCCATGGGCAACCAGGAAAGCTAGATCGACCCGCACACGGCGCGACGTTGCTTGCGCTTAAACGACTGCCGCAGCTAGCCGGATTGTTCGTTAGGGCAAGCTAACCTCCTGCTCGGATGGACTCTCTGGTCACCGGCGGCGCTGGCTTCATCGGCTCCAACCTCGTCGACGCGCTGGTCGATCGCGGCGACTCGGTGACCGTGATTGACAACCTCTCAACCGGCAAACGCGCCAATCTGGATGGCGCGCTCCAGCGGGGGGCGACGCTGCAGGAGATCGACCTCAGGGACAGCGCCGCGGTGGCGGCAGTTTTTGCCAGAGCCCAACCCCGGATCGTCTTCCACCTGGCGGCTCAGATCGACGTGCGCCTGTCGGTGGAGGATCCCGCCGCCGACGCCCAGGCTAACGTCCTCGGGACGATCGCCGTGCTCGAGGCGGCGCGCAGCCGTGGCTGCCGGCGGGTGGTCAACACCTCCACCGGTGGTGGCCTGTATGGCGACGCGGAGCTGCTGCCGACGCCCGAGGACTACCCGATCCGACCGCTCGCCCCCTACGGCCAGGCCAAGTACGCGGCCGAGGGCTACTGCGGCTTGTACACGCGCCTGCACGGGCTGTCGACGATCTCGCTGCGCTATGGGAACGTCTACGGGCCCCGGCAGGATGTTCACGGAGAGGCGGGCGTGGTGGCGATCTTCTGCGGCGCGCTGGTGGAGGATCGAGCGCCGACCGTGTTCGGCGACGGTCGGCAGACCCGGGATTGGGTGGAGGTCAGCGATGTGGTGCGGGCAAACCTGCTGGCGGCGGAGTCCGAGCTGACCGGGCCGGTCAACATCGGTCACGGCCGCGAAACCTCGGTGCTGGAGCTGCTGCAAGGGCTGGACGATGTTGCCCCCGCCGGGCGGCAGCTCCCTGCGCCGCAGTTCGACCCCGAGCGTCCGGGAGAGGTGAGGCGCAGCTGCCTGGATGTGGCCCACGCGCGCCGGGCGCTCAGCTGGGAGGCGCGGGTCCCGCTGCGCGACGGTCTGCGCAGGATCGTTTCCGGGCTGCAGGGCTCATAGGTTCTCGGCCACGCGCGGAGCCTCCCGAGTGAAGAACCACCAGCCGAGCGCGAACACGCCCGGGATGATCGCCAGGGCCACGATCACCGGCAGCGGCCCGCCGGCTGCGGCTGTGGCTGAGCGCATCGGCTCGGT
Organism: uncultured Solirubrobacterales bacterium; assembly: GCA_963787535.1. Taxonomy (GTDB): domain Bacteria; phylum Actinomycetota; class Thermoleophilia; order Solirubrobacterales; family Solirubrobacteraceae; genus Palsa-465. The sequence continues at coordinate 91,959 of CAWBDB010000004.1, read as the reverse complement.
CGGCGCCGAAGCTCCGGGCAGCCTGACCAGGCCGGGGTGGACGAACGCGTGCCCCATCTGGGTGAGCAGCAACGCGAACGGGTTGAGCATCGCCAGGTGCTCCAAGCCCTTGTAGGAGCTCGCCACGTACATGATCGGGGAGCTGTAGAACAGCACCTGCACCAGCACCTCCCAGATCGGTGCCACGTCTCGGTAGCGCACGAACAGCGCCGAGAGCAGCATTCCCGTACCCGTCGCCAGCAGGACGAAGCCGAGGATGATGGGAATCATCTCCAGCCAGCTGAGCGCCGGGTAGACGCCGCTGATCAGCGTGAACACGAGCACCGCGATCAGGTTCATGGCCAGGTTGAAGCTCGAGGTCAGTGACACCGACAGGGGCACTGCCATGCGCGGGAAGCGGACCTTGCGCAGCATCGCCTCACGGGCCACCAGGCTGCTGACCGCGTTGCCGGTTGCCTCCGCGAAGAACGTCCACAGCACGATCCCGGTCAGCAGGTACACGCCATAGTGCGGGATGCCCCTGCTCACGTTGAGGATCTGGGTGAAGAAGACATAGATCACACCGAAGAACAGCAGTGGGCGCACCAGCGACCAGAAGTAGCCCAGGACCGAGCCGAAGTAGCGCAGCTTGAACTCGGTTCTGGCCAGCGTCAGCGTCAACTCCAGGAATCGGCGCGCACTGCCTCCCAGAGCGGAGGGACCGTAGCCTCGCTCGGCATGGCTGAACATCGTCGCCAAGCTAGCAGCGTGACCCTCCCGCTCCCGGCCGCCGGGGGAAGACCGCGCCTCCGGCAGCCGCGGGATAATCCAACGGTGAGCGTGGACTCGATCCAGCCGGGGGAGACGATCGGTGCCCACAGGGGCGACATCGTCGTGTGCATTCCCATCTACGGCGGTCACGAGCACTTCGTTCCCTGCCTCCACAGCGTCCTCATGCACACCCCTCCGCGGGTGCCGATCTTGATCTGTGACGACGCCAGTCCCGACCGCCGGTCAGAGCAGTTCGTGCACAAGCTCGGGACGAGGCTCCCCGAGCAGCGACGGCTCCTCTACTCGCGCCGGGAGCGCAACGTGGGATTTCCCGCCAACGTCAACGGCGCGATGGCAGCCGCCGCGCCCGCCGACGTGATCATCCTCAACTCAGACTGCACCGTCGCCGAAGGCTGGATCGATGGTCTGCGGGAAGCAGCCAAGATCGACAGCCGGGTGGCCACGGTGACCGCGCTGACCAACACCGGCACGATCGCCTCGGTTCCCGGCGACGAGGGGCGGGTGTCGCGGCTACCCCAGCAGTGGCGGCTCGAGGATGCCGCCGCGGCAATCCGGACCAGCACGTTGCGCATTCGTCCGCGGCTGCCGACCGCGGTCGGCCACTGCATGCTGATCCGGCGCAGCGCCCTGGAGCTCGTCGGCGACTTCGATCTCACCTTCACGCCGGGCTACGGCGAGGAGGTCGACTTCTCTCAGCGCTGTCTGCAGCGCGGCCTCTGCCACGTTCTCGCCGACGACGTCTACGTGCAACACGAAGGTGGCGCGAGCTTCGGCGTGCAGGCCGAAGCCAACCACGTCCAGGAGGAGCACGAGCAGGTGATCGCCTCCCGGTACCCGTACTACCACGGAGCGGTGCAGGAACTGGTCAATGATGTGACCGGGCCGCTGGCCAGGGCGATCAGCGTGGCCCGGCGCACATTGATCGGGCTCTCGGTGGTGATCGACGCGCAGATCCTGTCCGGTCCAATGACCGGAACTCAGCTGCATGTGCTGGAGGTGATCGCGGCGCTGGCGCGCACCGGCGATGCCAGGCTTGCCGTCGTGCTTCCGGATCGTCCCGGTGATTACGCCGCCCGAATGCTGGCCGAGCTGCCTGACGTGCACATGCTCACTCGCGCCCAGGTGAGAGCCGGAGAGCTGAGCCGCGCCGACGTGGTGCATCGTCCCTACCAGGTGGCAAACGACGAGGAGCTCGCGTTCCTCGCTCCGCTGGGTGAGCGGCTGATCGTCACCAACCAGGATCTGATCTCCTACCACAACCCCGCCTACTTTCAGAACGCGAGCGCCTGGCACAACTATCGCCGGCTGACCCGGTCGACGTTGGCCGACGCCGATCGCGTGATCTTCCTCTCCGAGCATGCCCGCGTTGACGCGCTCGCCGAGGATCTGCTCGAGCCCGAGCGCGCCAGTGTGGTCCACGCCGGGGTCGACCACACTTGGGGGGGAGCCGCTCCGCCGCAGCCGGCAACGCCTCGGAACGCCTCACGGCTGCCGGCAGACAGCGAAGCGATCCTGTGCCTCGGCACCGACTTTCGCCACAAGAATCGCGTGTTCGCCCTGCGAGTGCTGGAGCGGCTCCGCGAGCGCCACCACTGGCCGGGCTACCTGCTGCTGGCCGGCCCGCACGTCAGTCGTGGTTCATCGGTCGGCGAGGAGGCGGAGCTGTTCGCGCTGCATCCCGGGCTCCAGGAGTCGGTGATCGATTTTGGCGCGGTGACCGAGGCCGAGAAGGCATGGCTCTACCGGCGCGCGCGAGTGGTTCTCTATCCCACAGTGCACGAGGGCTTCGGGTTGGTTCCGTTCGAGGCCGCAGATCACGGTACGCCATGCCTTTGGGCAGCGGGAACCTCGTTGGCCGAGGTGCTGGCCGAGGACGCCGCTGGGATCGTCGCCTGGAGTACCGAGGAGAGCGCGGACCGGGTGCTGGCGCTGAGCCGGGATGCGGGCGCGCGCGGTGCCAACCTTCAGGCGGTTGAACGCTCCGCTCGAGCGCTCACCTGGGATGCCGCCGCGCGGAAGCTGATCGAGCTTTACGGACGGACCTGCGATCTGCCCTCCGCCCCGGGCGCGGCCGTAGACCGGCGCTACGGCGTGATGCGCGGGACCCTGAGCGAGGACGCGATGCGGTTGGTCGGGCCGGGCGGGGCGCTCGATTCCGATGTCGAGCGGCCCCTGCTGGCACTCGCCACCCACCCGCAGATCGGGAATCCGGTGTTCCGGACGTTGAAGCTGGGCTACCGCGCCTCGTTCCGGTTGCGGCGGCGAGCACTGCCGGGTCGCGGAGCTGATCAGCTCGCCGGCGGCAACGGCTCTCCCGAAGGACTCGGCCGTGAGGTCTGGGGCCGCGACTGACGCCGGTGCGGGTACCTCGCCGAGTCTCCGGAGCCCAGATCAGCGAGCCGTGCACGCAGTGAGCGGAGCCGAGATGAAGAGCCGCAGGTGCCATGGCGTGGGCGCGTTGTCGGCGAGCGCACGGATCGAGGTCCAGCGGCTGTTGGTCAGCGTGGCGATAGGCGGAGCGGTGAAGTCTCTGGCGAATCGCCGCACCCTGACCGCAACTGGCGCCGGCGTCGTCGATAACAGCGCGATGCCCTGAGGGGGCAGCAGCAGGTCGACGGCGGTCGGCGCGCCGGGGGTGAGATACAGGCAGCCGCGAGCACTGCGCGCGCGGCCCACCGGCGTCTGCTCCAGCGCCGGCGCCCGCGCCGTTGCCGTACCGACGTGCGGTGGGGGCGAAGCCCGGAGCTGCAGCTCTCCAGCATGGACGAGAAGCTGGTCGGCGGCGATCGCAGCGGCTGGGCCCTCGCGAGCGACCTGGGCCGGGGCGTCAGCAGGCGAGGAACCTAGCCTGCGCGTCGCCGTGAAGTACGGGCCGGCGATGACGCCCGGCATGTAGTGCGCGTCGACGACAAACGCCGGTGAGACGAACCCGCGGGTCAGCTCCAGCGCCCCGAACTCGGCCCGCGATACTCGCGAGCTCTGGCGCAGGAACTGCGCTGCCTGGTTGAGCACCCGGATGTTTCCCGCCAGCGACACCAGAATCGCGACCGCAGCCACTGCCAGCGGCCATGGGCCCGGTCGAGCTCCCCGCCAGGCTTCGGCGAGGATCAGCACGATCAGAATCGCCCCGGTGTAGATATAGCGGGGTGCGGTCGGCTCGCCGAGCTGAGCCCGGCCGAGCGCCACCAGCAGCCAGAAGGCGCCGGCGGCGATCAGCACCGCGACCATCCGCGGCCGCAGCGCCCCGCCCCGCATCAGCCGTCTGAGGGTCAGCACGCCCCCGGCGATCAGCAGCACCCTCCCCCAATCGATCGAGAGGCCGAGCACGCCGCCGGCAGCGCTCGCGGCAAGGTCGAGCGCGAACGATGGCGCCGCGGTGAGGTTCTGGCGCGCCATCGAAGGCTGGTGGTAGGCGAGCCACCAGACGACGTAAGTGATCAGCGGGAGCGCCCAGACGTATGCTCGTCGCAGACGCGGCTGGCGCCAGAGCAGCTCGACGGCGATCGCCAGCGCGAACAGGACTGCGAACTCCGAACAGGCCAGCGCCGCCATCAGCAGGACACAGGTCAGCCAGTCGCCGGTCCGGCTGCGACGCTCGAACGTCAGTAGTGCGCACACGCCAAGCCCGATGGAAGCGATGAAGCCGATGTTGACCGCCCAGATCACGTACTCCCACGCGTAGCCGAGCACCAGCAGGGGCACGACCAGCGCCAGCGCCGCAGCGCCAAGCCGACGGCGGGCAAAGGCGTAGACCGCGGTTACGGTCAGCAGGTGGACCGCCGTCGCCAGCAGCCGGAAGATCCAGTAATGGTTGAGCCCAGCGGTGCGGAACAGCAGCTGATACACGGCCAGGGGAGCAACCAGCATGTGGTTGTTGTAGGCGGATAGAACCGCGTGCAGCCCACTGGAGCGGTTCGTGATCCAGTACCACTCGTCATAGAAGAACGTGATCCCCTGGCCCTTCTCCATCAGGTAGGCGAAGGCAACGGGGAGGGCGAGCGCGAACGCCCACACGTCCCAGCGGTGCCCATCCCGCCGTGGCGGTAGGTCAGCCACGGTGCCCACCCGTGCCGGGTCAGCAGACGTAACCATCTCAGGGATGAGCGACGAAGTTGATGCGCTCGGCAGCGTAGAAGCAGCGCTCGAACTGCTCGAGGGTGTAGGGGCCGTTGCCGTCGAGGTCGAAGATGCGATAGCGCAGCTGCTCCCACAGGAGCGCGTGGATATCCCGGGGGGAGGTGTCATAGGCCTCAGCCGAGCCGCTGCCGTGCTCAAAGATCACCAGCGGGCGATGACGGGACAACGTGCCCAGGGCTCCCTCCAGCACCTGCTGCTCGGCGCCCTCCACGTCGATCTTGATCACGACGGGGCTGAACTCCGGGTCGAGCACCTCGTCGAGCACCTCGAGGCGGACCGTGAGCTGCTCCACCTCGGCCTGCTCTCCAGGGGGCAGGGCCCGATAGCGCAGTCCACTACAGCCCTCGGCGTGCCCACGCACGTGGGCGAATCCAGACTCCCCGGAACGGCTCGACAGTGCCGCCTGGTGAACCTCCACGCGCGGGAATTCGCGGCGAAGCAGCTCGCACAGCGACGGGATCGGCTCAAAGGCGATGTGGCGACCCGCCGGCGCCAATCGCACCATCTCGGCCAGCACCACACCGCGATGGGCCCCCACGTCGATGCAGGCCGAGTCGGCTTGAAGTGAGAATGCCAGCAGCCGCCTCATGTTCTGGAAGTCCTCGCGGTCACGGCGAGCCGCTAGCTGGGCGGGTGAGAGTGCCGGCTCGCGGGGACCGGCTCGTCGGTGACCCAGACCGACAACCGTCAGCGATCGGCCCCGAAGCGACCTGGCCGCCCCACGCGCTCGTGAGCCGGCACTGTGCGCTGCCGCTCTCAGCTTGGGCGATGCCCTGCCTACCACAGGCGCGAGCGTAGCGATGGCACAGGTGCCCCGGGACACCGAGGCTATGATCCCGCCGTGTCGCTAGAGATCTTCGAGGATCCGATCTGGCAGATGTCCAGGGGTGAGCGAGCGGCGATCGAAGGGATGCTGGCCTCGCTGCGACCTTCCCTGGCGGTGGAGATCGGCTCCATGGAGGGGGCATGCCTGCGCCGGATCGCGCGGCACTCCCAGGAGGTTCACTCGTTTGATCTCACTCCTCCAGCACTCGAGCAGCCCGCCAACGTGACCCTGCACACCGGCGACTCGCACGAGCTCCTTCCCTCCTTCCTGCAGACTCTCGCCGAGTACGACCGTAACGTCGACTTCGTGATCGTCGACGGCGACCACACTCCGGAGGGCGTACGGCAGGATCTCGAGCAGCTGCTGGATTCTCGGGCGGTGGCGCGCACGGTGATCCTGATCCACGACACCGCCAACGAGCGGGTGCGGCAGGGGATCGAGGACGTCCGCTTCGCCGCCTGGCCGAAGGTCGCCCACGTCGAGCTGGACTGGATCCCGGGGCGCGTGTTCGCCGAGCCGGCGCTGCGCAACGAACTCTGGTACGGGCTCGGCCTGATCATCGTCGACGCCGGGCAGCGGGCGTATCTCACGGGTTCGCCCTACGAGCAGCGCTACCACCCGGCCGCGCCACTGCTCGCCCATGCCCGCGATCTGGTGGAGGAGCGCGAACAGGCTCCGCAAGGGGTGGATTCCGCGGCGGAAGCGCTGCGTGACCGTGTACACAACCTCTATCTGGAACTGGCCGCCGCGCACCGGCGTCAGGCGGAGCTTGAGGTGGCGCGCCAGCGCCAGGAGGAGGCTGTGCGCCAGCGCCAGGCGGAGCTGACGACCCAGGGATATCAGCTCGACGCCGCTCGGCGCGCGCTGGAGAACATCACCGGCTCGGCCAGCTGGCGGATGACCGGCCCCCTCCGTGCCGCCAAGCGGCAGGCCGGCCGCGTCAAGGACTAGAAACCGGTACCGCCGGCCGGAGGCCTGCTGCGTGCGCGCCGTCTTCGTATCCCGTGAGGTGTACCCGCTGGGCGGCGGGGGCATCGGCCAGTTCGTATCCGCCGCTGCTCAGCTGCTCTCGCGGATCGCCGAGGTCACCGTCCTCACCACCTCGGTGTTCGAGCAGCGTTACGAGCAGCTGCGGGCCCAAGGCGACGAACGGCTGCCGGGCACGGACGTTCGCTTTGCTTTTGTTCCCGAGCCGACGGTGGAGGAGGCGGCAAGTTGGTACCACGTGATGCATCTCTACGGGCATCGCATTCTCACGCGCCTGCAGGAGCTCTTCCCCACCGGGGGTCCGGAGCTGATCGAGTTCCCCGACTTCCTCGGTGAGGCGTTCGTCACGCTGCAGGCGGCGGAGGCGTTCGATCCGTTCCTGACCTCCACCAGGATCTGCGTGCGCATCCACACCACGGCCGAGATCTGCGAGGTCCTCGACGGCTTCCTCAAGCACGATCTGTCCTCGCGAGCCCTGCACGAGATGGAACGCTTCTCGCTGGCCCACGCCGATCGATTGATCTGGCAGGGGGGAGATGTCCTCGGGACCTATCAGCGTTTCTATGGCGCCGACCGGCTGGCCCCGGATATGCGGATCCGCTACCCGTATGTTGGTCCGGCAGCCGACCCGCGCCAGGACGCGGGGTTCTCCGCTCCTCGCCCACTTCGGCTTCTGTACGCCGGGCGCCTGGAGCGGCGCAAGGGAGTCCAGAACCTGGTTCGGGCCGTGACCGGCATGCCCCGCGATGACCTCCACCTGACCATGCACGGAAGCGACACCACCACGGCCCCCCTCGGGGTCTCCGTACGCGAGCAGCTGGAGCTGGAGATCGCCGACGATCCGCGGATCACGCTCGGCCCGCCGCTGGAGCGCGGCGACCTGGCGCAGGCGATCCGTGAGCACGACGCAGTGGTGATCCCGTCGCTGTGGGAGTGTTGGCCGTACGCGGCGCTCGAGCCGATGCACCTCAACCGGCCGCTGCTCGCCACCCCGGTGGGGGGGATGTGCGAGCTGATCCGCCCCGGACGCAGCGGCTGGCTGACGCCCGGCACCGACCCGGTCGCGCTCGAGGAGGCGCTCGTCGCGCTGCTGGAAACGCGTGAGGGGCTGGCGGAGACCGTTGTCGCGGGTGGGCCCCATGCGCAGGCGCGCTCTCTCAGCAACGACGAAGAGATACTCGACGGCTATCAGGCAGTCATGCGCGACCCGCCGCGGCTCCAGCCCCGCCGCTCGAAGGCCGCGGACCGCTCCAACCTCCCGCCGGCTGGGACCCCGGCGCCACCGCTGGTGTCCGCGGTCGTTCCCTACTATCGTGCCTCGAGCTACGTCCGTGAGGCGGTGGAGTCGCTGCTCGCCCAGACGTACCCGCGCATCGAGATCGTGCTCGTCAACGATGGCTCGTTTCAAGACGAGGACCGGGTGGTGGCAGAGCTCGCGGCGCGGATGCCGGTGGTGGTGGTCACGCAGATCAATCAGGGGCTTGGTGCGGCGCGGAACTTCGGCATTGAGCAGAGCCGGGGCCGCTATTTCTTTCCCCTCGATGCCGACAACGTCGCCGAGCCCGAGTTCGTCGCCCGCTGCGTGGAGGTGCTGGAGCGCCGCTCGGAGGTGGCTTACGTCACCGCTTGGTCCCGGTACATCGAAGCCGATGGCACTCCGCGGGCCGGGCCGGTGCTCGGCTACCAGCCGCTGGGCAACCATGCCGAGTTGGTCGGATCAGAGAATGTCGCCGGCGACGCCGCCGCGCTCGTGCGTCGCCGGTTGTTCGACGCCGGCTTTCGCTACAGCGAGGAGCTGACCAGCTTTGAGGACTGGCACCTGTACCGGGAGCTTGGACGGGCGGGTCACATCGGGGCGATCATCCCGGAGCGGCTGCTGCGCTACCGCGTGCGGGAGGACTCGTTGCAGGCGCAGTTCGCGCAGCCCCGGCGCGCGCGCTTGCTCGGCGAGATCGACGCGCTGATGCGAGAGAATGAGGTGCGATGGACGTCGTCGAGCGCTTGACGCTGGAGGCGGCCCAGGCGGATACGATGCTCGCCTGCGAGCACCGCCACCGCTACGAGTTCGCCCGCGCGCTGTGCGGGGATCTGCGCGTGCTCGACCTCTGTTGCGGAAGCGGATACGGCACCCGGATCCTCGCCGCCACCGCGCTCGAGGTGGTCGGCGTCGACATCGATGCGGCCACCGTCGAGACGGCGCAGGTGACCGTCGGACGGGACCTGGACAACGTCGGCTTCGATCTCGGGGACGCGGTCGAGTACGTGGGCCGCAATGCGGGGCGCTTCGATGCCGTTGTCTGCTTTGAGGGACTCGAGCATCTGCAGGGGCTGGAGCAAGCGCTGGAGCAGTTGCGCGCACAGGCGCAGGGGGGGCTGCGGATCGTCGCCTCGGTCCCCAACGACCAGCTGTTCGAGGAGCGCAACCCCTTCCACGTGACCGCGTTCGGGTACGACTCGGCGCTGCGCGCCTTCGCCTCCTTTCCCAACGCGGTGATGGTGCCGCAGTTCCTGGCCGAGGGCTCGCTGATCTGCCCCTCAGGCGCGGTTGAAACAGAGGTCGCGGTGACGCTGGAGGATCGCGATGAGCCCGAGTACGCCAACCACTTCATCTTCTGCGTCAATTTCGACCCGGCGGAGGTCCAGCGCGCCCATCGCGGCAGGATTCAGCTGAACACGAGTCCGGTCTTCAACCGCTGGTCGGAGGACCTCAAGCGCGGCGCGTGGGCGCTGGCACGTGAGAACGCGCGGTTGGCCCGCGCCCGCCTGGGCAAAGGCGGCTCCGCCGCGGCTGCCGCACTGGCGCGGATCGAGGGGCACGAGGCGCAAGTGGCAGCACTCGAGCAGCGCTGGCGCCACGCCCAGGCGAGGATCGTCGAGCTGGAGGCGGAGCTGCTGGCTGCGGCCCCGATTGACGACGAAGACCAGCCGGGACCTGAGGGCGGGCTCCCTCGAGGCCAAGCGCGAGCTGTGCACGCGGACACAGCGTCGAGCTCGGCCCCGGCGGGGTGGGCGGAGGTGATCGAGGCGAGTCCGCGTCGGCTGGCGCCGGAGGAACATCCGAACAGCTGGGAGCAGCGCCGTCGACGAGCCGCAGACGTGCTCATCCCGTGGATCGAGCAGACCCTGCCGCTGACCGGCACGACCGTCCTGGAGTACGGCTGCGGCAATGCCGCGGTGACCTCGGCCGTGGCCGAGCGGGCCGGTCGGGTGATCGGCGTGGACATCGACCCGGATGGCCTCGACCTGGGAGAGCGTGAACTTCGCCGACTCGGGATCACCAACGTCGAGCTCGAGCTGCACCCGCTGGAGTCGATCCTCGACGCCGTCGCCAGGCGACGCGGGGAGATCGATGTCTTCCTGCTCTATGCCGTGCTCGAGCATCTCACCCTTGAGGAGCGGCTGGCGGTCCTGCGCCTGGCCAGGCAGGTGGTCAAGCCCGATGGGGCGATCGTCGTCTGCGAGACCCCCAACCGGTTGATCTACTTCGACCACCACACCGCGCAGATGCCCTTCTTCCATCTGCTGCCCGACGAGCTGGCGGCTCGGTACTACGACCGCTCGCAGCGTCAGGACTTTAAGAGCGCGATCGCTGCCGCGGCGCAAGCGGGGGGCGAGGATGCGCGCCTGCAAGCCGTCGTCCGCTGGGGGCGTGGGGTGAGCTTCCACGAATTCGAGCTGGTGTTCTCCGACCTTTCTCGCCACGTCATCGCCTCGAGCTATGAGCCGATCCTGTTCAGCGAGCGTCCCGTACATCCAGATGAGGTGGTTCTGGCCCGCTACCTCGATCGGGTTCGACCCGATCTCGCCCCGTCATGGTCACGCTATTGGCTCGACGTGATCCTCTCCCCCCAGGAGCTCGATCAGCGTCCCGCGTTCCTGCGCCCGTGGACCGCGGACACCACGCAGAGCGAGGGGATCGCGTGGACGCGCTGGGAGAACATGCGCATACGGGATGCCGGGGCGACCCTGTGGGTGACCCTGCCCCATCCCACTCGGCGGCTGGTGATCGGGGCGGTGACCGAGGACGGACGTTCGCTGATCCTGAGGGCCCGCCCGCAGACGGCGACGGACCCGGTGGCCGCCGAGTTGGAACCTCCCGCTCGCGTCGCCGGGTTTGCCTCGTTCACATTTGCCGATCCGGCCCAGCGGATCGGGGTAGGGGCGAGCGCGGCCTGCCACCTGGTGTTCGTGGGCTACGAGGCTTAGCTCCCGGGAGGTGGCTCAGCCGCCGGCGGATGCGTACTGGGCCGCCGCGGTGGCGTAGCGGTCCATCGCCTGCTCGACCTCGTCCGGACCAGAGGACGGGAGCCAGTAGAGGCTGCGGTGCACGCCCGCCTGGGCGAAGCGCTCGATCCGGGCCGGATCGCGCATCATCCCCGCCATCGTGACCGGCAGCGGCCCGCGGCCGGCCGCCTGCGCCTTGTCCGCCAGCTCCCGACAGCGGGCGATCATCCCGTCGTCGTCACCGATTCGGTTGGGCATCCATTCGTCGCCGAAGCGGACCACGCGGTCCAGCACCCCGGGTCCGTTGCCGCCGACCAGCACCGGCGGGTGCGGGCGCTGCAGTGGCTTGGGCCAGCACCAGATCCGCTCGAAGTTGACGTGGTCGCCGCGGTAGCTCGCCTCATCCTGCGTCCAGATCGCCTTGATCGCCTGGACCCGTTCTCGCATGACGCCAAAGCGGCGAGTCGCGTCGGTTCCGTGGTTGCCCATCTCCTCGACGTTCCAGCCCGCGCCGACGCCGAACAGGAAGCGGCCGCCGGAGAGGCGGTCCAGGGAGGCCGCCTCCTTGGCGGTGATGATCGGGTCACGCTCCACGACCAGGCAGATCCCCGTGCCCAGGCGTAGGCGCTCGGTGACGGGCGCCGCCGCCGCCAGAGCGACGAACGGGTCGAAGGTCCGGCTGTATTCCGGCGGCAGCTCGCCGCCGGCGGGATATGGCGTCCGCCGACTGGCCGGTATGTGAGTGTGCTCGGGAAACAGCAGCGCCTCAAAGCCACGCTGCTCGGCCATCCGCCCCAGCTCATCCGGCGGCTGGACCTGCTCGGTCGGGAAGATCGCCACCGAGAACTTCACCCAGAGCAGCCTATAGGAGCGCTACCGTGGAGTACATGGATACAGATATCAACCCCACCCCGGAGACGGAGCTCACCGACGCGCAGTGGCGTGCGCGCCTGAGCCCCGAGCAATACGAGGTGCTGCGCCGGCACGGAACCGAGCGTCCGTTCACCGGGGAGTACTGGAACGTCAAGGAGGACGGGATCTACCGCTGCGCGGGCTGCGGCGCGGAGCTGTTCCACGCCGGGACCAAGTTCGATTCCGGCACCGGATGGCCGAGCTTCTACGAGCCGATGGTGGCCGAGCACGTGGAGCTGCGTACTGACCGGAGCCTGTTCATGACCCGCACCGAGGTCGTGTGCAAGAACTGCGGCGGCCACCTCGGTCACGTCTTCGATGATGGTCCACAGCCGACCGGTCAGCGCTACTGCATCAACTCCTGTGCGCTGGAGCTCGATCCCGAGAGCTCCTCGACGTAGACGATTTGGATCGTGCTTCCACTCGCTCGGCGGCGTAGCCGGAGCTGGGGCTACACGCGCTGGCGAAGCCAGCGTGCGCACCCCGGGCCGCGATCGGACACCGCGATCGACGCCGCAGCGGCGAGGGGACCCAAGGCGGGCAATGCGTAGCGTGGGTCCGTGTGGACCGCGGCCGCCCCGAGTAACAGCAGCCATCCGGCCGCGGCGCACAGAAGTGCGATGGCGCGAGCCTTCGCATCCCTGACCGCGACCGCGGTGAGGCTCAGGAACAGCAGGAGGAGGATGGATGCCCCCCCGAGCTCGATCGCGCGGACGTAACCGCGGAAGGCCCTGAAACCTACCTTGCTCACCCGGCTACCGGTTGCGTAGTAGGAGGTGACCGAGGTCTCGACGCCCGGATTTGGTGCTAGTGCGGCGGAGATGAAGGGGCGGGGCGACCCGCGCCAGAAGTAAGAGAAATTACGGGCCACGACCGCGAGGTAGTCGAGGGGCTGATGGAGAATCGCTTCTCTTCCGAAGGCGCCCAGCTCGTCGTTGCCGTTGGGGATGGGGCCGTACACCCTCCATGCCGGGCTGAGCACGCCACGACCGCCCGGCGGAACCCCCGGGCCGCGGTCAGGATATCCCTCCAGGTACTGGTTCATGCTGCCGCGGCGGGCGGGGGGAGACGTCTGGCAGAGGGCGCGCGTCCCCGGCGGAGGGGAGAACTTCGAGCAGTCGGCGAACTGCGCCGCCACGGCGTAGGTGAACCGCCCGTCGGCCTGGGTCAGGCCTTCCACGCCCGTGCGGGACCCCTGCACGACGACATAGGCGCCGACGAGAGCCAGCGCGATCAGCAGGGGCACGATCGCCCGGGCCCCACGCTCGACCCGGCCTCCGCGGGCAACGAGCAGCAGCCAGATGCTTATCAGCGGTATCAACACGAGCGCGACCGATCTCACCATCACCGAGGCTCCCACCAGCACTCCCAGGGCCACCAGCGTCCATGGGCGACCGTCACTCGCGCGGATGGCCACCAGCAAGACCAGGGCCACCAGGAGAACGAACAGCGGATCCGAGAGCGGAGAATGCTCCACCGACAGCTGCAAACCGTTGAACATCACGGCTCCGGCGGGGATGAGACCGGCGACGCTGTTGGTGGTCGCGTGGCGCACAGCCGTAAACAGCACGACCGCGGTCAAGAGGCCGAGCAGGTGCTGAACTGCGATGGCCGCCGCCAGGTGAGCATCGATGACATGGAGCACGCGGAGAAACAGCGCGTAGCCCGCGGGGTGAACAGGGTCGAGAAAGAGGTTGCGGTGAGCGGCCTCGACGTATGCCCCTGAGTCCGGAATGCCGAGTAACGCCGGACGGTAGGCGACCATGAACAGGACGCGAACCACGGCCCCGCCGGCGAACACGCCGGCGACCAGGGCGGCGCCACGAGAACGCGGCCAAGCTTTCCGGACCAGAACACCAGCCTGTAAGCGAGGAGTGCTGAAGCGGGCGCGGCTTCGATCGGTGGCGCTTTGCTGAACCCTCTCCATCTCAGTCAGCAGGATGCTGACGGCGGCGGCGGTGCGTTCGCGCCAAGACCAGCAGCACCACGAGCACCACCCCCACCGCGATCGCACCGTAGACGCCGACCTGCGTGACCACGTGGGCGGCGGCGTGGCCGCCGAAGTACCCGGCGAGCCCGAACGTCATCCCCCAGCTGATCGCGCCCAGCGCGTTCCAGAGGAAGAACTCGCGGAAGGGCATGTGGTTGATGCCGGCCAGCCAGGCCGCGGCCACGCGCACCAGCGCGATCCAGCGACCGAGGAACACCGCCTTGTTGCCATGACGGTCATAGAACTGATCCCCGGCGGCGATCGCGCGTACGCGGTGACGATGGAATGGTCCCGGCGCCTCCAGCACTTCCCGGCCGATCGTGCGCCCGAGGAGGTAGCCGATGTTGTCGCCGACGATCGCCGAGGCGATCCCGATCAGCAGGACGAGCCAGATCTGAAGCTTGTGCTGACTGGCCAGCACCGCCGCCAGCAACAGCGCGGTCTCCCCAGGCGAGGGCACCCCCATCGACTCGAGTCCGATGATCGCCGGCAGAACGTAGCCCAGCTTGCTGGAGACGCCGAAGATCGCTGCCAGGGCGAGCATCAGGCGGGACCAGGCGTCACTGGGAGCATCAAGCCGGGTTGCGCAGCACTGCCAGCAGCGACAAGCCGGCGACGAGGGTCCGGCCCCGGACCAGCCACTGCGCCTCCAGGCGCATCGGCAGCTCGAGCAGGCCGTTGAGCCACGCCGGCCCCAGCTTCAGCTCGGGCGTGTAGTCCGGAGTCGTCTGGCGGCGACGCTGGGCCAGGCGAACGACGGCGGCTGGGGCCAGCAGCAGGCTGTTGAACGAGGTCATCCGCCGAGGCTCCCACCCGGACTGCACCGCGGCGGCCCGTAGCGACGCGCGCCCGTAGCGGCGAAAGTGGTGGTTGGCCTCATCGTGCAGGGACCACAGCGCCTGGTAGGCGGGAACCGTGACCAACAGCCACCCACCGGGCTTGCTCACCCGGCGCAGCTCCCGGAGCGTCCGACGGTCGTCCGGCGTGTGCTCGATCACGTCCAGGCAGGTGATGAGATCGAACGTTCCCGGTCCCCAGGGCAGCTCCTCCAGCCGCCCTACGCGAACGTCGAAATTCCCCCGTCCCTGCGCGAGCGCCGCCGCTTCGGGGTTCAGCTCGATTCCCGATACTCGCCCCAGTCCCTGAAGCTGCTCCAGGGTCCGGCCCGAGCCGCAACCCGCATCGAGCACCGCAGCCGGCGTGGGAACCGGCAGCCGCCCGAGCTCAGAGCGGATGATCTCTCGTCGCCCGCGGTACCACCAGTGGTGCTCGTCGACGTCGAGCATCGCCTTCATCAACCGTTCGTCCATGCTGGTGATGCTGTCAGCTACGCGACCGCGACAGGGTCCTCCTCGGCGGCAAGGGCGCGCGGGAGACTCAGCGCAAACGAAGCGCCGGGTCCCGGCCGATCCTCCAGCACGAGCCTGCCACCCATCCTCTCGGCGAGCTCGCGCCCGATCGCCAGGCCCAGCCCGAATCCGGCCTGACCCGTCCGGTCCCGCCCCCGGTGAAAGCGCTCGAAGATCAGTTCCCGCTCCTCCGCAGGTACGCCTGGCCCCTGGTCACACACACGCATCAGGGACTCCGGCTCGGCGCTCAGCTCGACTCGGATCTCAGATCCGCTGGAGCTGACCCGGACCGCGTTGTCGAGCAGGATCCTCAGGATCCTGGCGACGCTGCCGGGATCGCCCAAGGCCCAGACGGGGCCGGGGGAGTCGTCGAGTGCGGCCACGATTTGGCGATCGGCGGTGACCAGCTCGAACTCCGCCAGCACCGCGCGTCCCAGCTCCCCCAGCTCGACCGGCTCCGAACGCAGCTGCACCTCGGCGTCGATCCGACTGAGATCGAGCAGGTCTGCCGCCAGCCGCGCCAGCCGGCGCGACTGGGCCCGCGCCCGCTCCAGCAGCAGGCGAGCATCCTGGATGTCCGGCGTCTCGTTGCGCAGATCCTCGTCGAGCAGCTCGAGCATCCCGTCCAATGAGGTCAGCGGGGTGCGCAGCTCGTGCGAAGCGGTGGCCACGAATGCCCGCCGCGCCTGCTCCTGATGCTGAAGGCGCTCCTGCATGATCGCGAACGAACGCGCCAGGTCGCCGACCTCGTCGCGCGCGCGGTCGACCGGGACCTCGACGCCCGGACCCGCGCCGGCCAGCTCCAGGGCCGCCAGTCGCAACCGGCGCAGGCGGCGGACGAGTCGCGCCGAGAGCGGGATGCCGAGCAGGATCGTCAACGCCAGCCCGGCCAACGCGGCGGTGATGAACGCGGTGCGGACGACGTGGGCGGCTTCGCTGATCTCCCCGGCGGGGCGGCGCACGGCGAGCACGAACGGCAAGCCGTCGCTCCTGAACGGGAGGGCAGCGCGCGCGAACTCGGTGCCGTCGATCACGCCGAAGCTCTGGATCCTGCGATCGGTTTCAAACGCCGTCGCGACATCGTCGTACTGATCCAGATCGGTGTCGGCCTCGGCCGGCGGCGACGGCAGCAGCAGCTCACCGTGACCGGCGGCACCGGGATAGCCGAGCACCCGCACGAGCGTGCCGGCGCCGATCCGACTGGCCAGCGCTCGCTGCTGGGCCTGCAGGCTGTCCCTGGTGGCGTGGGCCTTGGGGGCGGTCGCGACCAGGCTCAGGTCGGTCAGGTGAAGGCGCTTGAAGGGCTGGGTCGGGTCCTTGCCGAGTTCCTTGACCAGCGTCTGCAGAGCCGCCGTGCGAAGCTCGTTCTCCAGCGGTCCGAGTAGCGCCACCGCAGCCACCACGAGAGTCGCCACCGCTGTGACCAGCACGACGCCGACGATCCGACCGCGCAGACCGAGGGCGCCCCGCCGCGGTCGCGCCCGTCGCACTACGGCCCCCGCAGCCGGTAGCCGGCGCCGCGTACGGTGAGGATGTAGCGGGGCTTCTCTGGTTCGGGCTCGAGCTTCTCACGCAGGTGGCGGATGTGGACGTCGATCGCTCGCGGATCGCGGTACGCGCTGTCGCCCCATATCGCTCGCAACAGCTCCTGGCGGTTGAGCAGACGGCCGGGGTCGGCCATCAGCGCGTCCAGGAGCTCGAACTCGGAGAAGGTCAGTCGCACCGGCCGCCCCTGGACCATCACCTCTCGCTGGGCGCGATCCAGGGCGATCGGGCCGACGACGAGCACCTCGTCACCCATCGCCCGCGTGCCCGCCCGCCGCAGCACCGCCCGGATGCGGCTGCGCAGCTCGGCCAGCCCAAAGGGCTTGGTGACGTAGTCATCGGCGCCCGCCTCCAGGCCCAGCACCGCGTCGGCCTCGGACTCCAGCGCGGTGAGCATGATGATCGGCACGACGTTGCGCCGGCCCCGCAGCGTCCGACAGACCTCGTACCCGTCCGGACCGGGCCCGAGGGCGACGTCGAGCAGCACGATGTCGAAGTGATCGGTGCTGGCTCGATCGATCGCCGCCCGCCCGTCGGCGACGGCCAGCACCCGGTGACCCTCGCGTGAGAACGAGCGCGTGAGCATCTCCCGCAGGTCGGACTCGTCGTCGACGACGAGGATCGTCAGCGACATTTCGCGCATTGCGCACCCCCGGCTGAGCAAACGGCGCCGATGGCCGATCCGTGCTCATCGCGCAGCGAGCGTCGGCTCACGCGCGGCGGCGGCCGTGGCGTCAGCGTCGAGCTCCATCAGCGGCCACGACGATGGCATCAGCCGGCCCGCGGCGGCAAGTGCCCACAGCACCGTGAGCCAGGTCAGGGTCGCCAGCGTGACGTGGACCCAGACCATGTCGGTGGGCAGCCGGAGCTCGTACTGCACGCTTCCCACGAGTCCCTGCGCGGCCAGCAGCACGCCGAGCACGGTCAGCGGCTCGAGCACATCCTCCGCGGCGCCGCGCCGGCGGTGAAGCAGCCACACGGCGATCACGACCACGCCGAACACCGCGGCGATCGTGGCGTGGTGGTGGATCACCCACTGCAGCGTTCCCGCCCCCCGGAAGTGCAGGCGGTGGATCCGCTGGCCCGGAGAGCCGCCGGCGTGCGGACCGGCGGCGGTGGCGGCGGTACCGGCGAAGATCGTCAGCGCCCCCAGCGGCGCCAGCGCCCGTACCGACCACACCGCAAGCCGATCGCGGCTGCGCGGACGCAGCCCGGGCTCCCACCGTGCCCGCCACGCCAGCGCCACCGCCGCCACCAGAACGATCATCGACAGGACGAAGTGGGCCATCACGAATCCGGGGGCCAGATGCTCACGCACGGTGAAGCCGCCGAGCACCGCCTGGGCGACCACGCCCAGCGGCAGCGACAGCGCCAGCAGCGCCAGATCCCTCCGGAACGGGCGACGCGTGAACGCCAGGACCGCCGCGGCCACCGTCATCACCCCGACGATCCCCGACAGCGTGCGGTTGCCGAACTCGATCAGCGCGTGGGTCGAGAGCGGCGGCAGCGCCTTGCCGTAGCACTTCGGCCAGTCCGGGCAGCCGAGGCCCGACCCGGTCAGTCGCACCGCCGCGCCGGTGAGCACGATCAGCGTCAGGGCGGCGAGCGTGAGATAAGTGACGCGGCGGTACTGGAGGGGGGTGACGGCAAGGCGGGAGCGCATGGCTGGGTGCTCGGCGCAGCGCGAGGAAATTCCTACGATGCGTACTGGAAAGGGAGGTTACCGGCGATCTCCGCCAGCGTCGCCGCTGAGCCATCCCGCGCCGAGGCCCTGAGCTCGAGCTCCGCTGGCCAGACGATCCCCACCTCCCGGTCGTCGTAGCGAAACCCGCCCTCGGCGCCCGGGTCGTAGTAGGAGGAGACCTTGTAGACGACATCGGCGACTTCGCTGAGGACGCAGAAGCCGTGGGCGAAGCCATCCGGGCAGAGGACCTGGTGGTGCTCGATGTCATCGAGCACGAAGCCCTCCCAGTGGCCGAACTGGGGCGAGCCGCGCCGGATGTCGACGACTACGTCGAAGATCGCTCCCCGGGCAGCGCGGATCAGCTTGGCCTGACCAGGCTGGAAGTGCATGCCTCGCACCACTCCTCGCCGCGAGCGAGAGTGGTTGTCCTGGACGAAGTCGATGTCGGCACCCAACTCGGCGAGGGTCCCGTGACGGAAGCTCTCGAGGAAGAACCCGCGCTCGTCGCCGTGGACGACGGGAGCTAGCAGGAGCGGGCCCTCCAGTCTGGACGTCAGGACGCGCACGCGACGAAGGATGACTCAGGTCAGAATAGTGAAGGTGAGCGACCGCCGGCTCGAGCGCCGCCCGGCGACGTTGGTGGCGAGGATCACCAGCGTGTACCGGCCCGGCCGCAGCCGATCGACGCCAGAGATGCGGCCACGGAAAGAGACTCGGTTCCTGCCCGGGTGCCCGCTGAGGACAAGCGTGCCCCTGGTCAGCGTGCGCCGGCAAAGTCGGCGGCTGCGGTTCTTCCCGGTCTGCGGGACGCACTTGCCTGCGACTCTCCGGCCGCCCACCTGCTGGGTGAAGGCGAGGGTGACGCGTGCTGATTCGTTGAGCGTGAACGAGAACGTGGTACCGAGCGGGCGCTTGTGCCGACGGGACCTCGTCTCCCCCCACGCCCGATTGGACTGGGTGGCGTGGGAGATCGCCGGCCGGGCCAGCCGGGGCGGTCCGGAACGTCCGGTCGGCCCCAAAGGCGGTCCCGCTCGCGTTGGTGGCGGCCAAGCGGTAGTGGTAGGTGGTCCCGGGCTTGAGGCCGATGATCCGCGCTGACGCGGTGCTCAGTGCCGTTCCCGCGCCCGCCGAGCTCGCTGAGGTGAGGGAGCCGTAAGCGACGCTGGGGCCGTAGTCAAAGCGATAGGAGGTGGCTTGCCCGTTCGGGTTCACTGACCCGGAGAGGACCACGCTGGTTGCGTTCAGGCCCGAGGCCGAGCCGGTCACGGCGCTCGGTGCCATCGGCGGAGGCGGCGGCGGGGTGACTGGCGGCGGTGGGGGTGGCGGCGGGGCGGGATTGCCACCGCAGGGGGTGCCGCTCGAGGCCGGGGGGCCGAAGCCGACATAGCGGGCGACGAAGCCGCTGGACGACTCGCCCGTCGGAGTGGTTGTCCCCGCGACGACCAAGTCTCCCGCCGCGTCGAGGACGAGTGCCGAAGCCCGGGCGCCGTTTGACGGGACCGCCGTGGCAAAGCTCGGGGATCCATTTGCAGCAAAGCCCCACAATGCCGCCGAGCTCAATCCAGACTCCTGGTACTGGCCGGCGCCGACGATCCGGTCACCGGCGGCCACGGCGATCCCGTTGACCCCGAGGGGGTCGGTCGTGAACGTCCGTGCCGAGGCAGAGGGAATCACCGCCTGCCCGGTGCCGGCGAAGCTCGGGTCGGGCGTACCCGCGCAGGTCAGGCGCAGGAAGAGCGCGTGCGATGGTCCCAGCCCGGTGCCACCGCCCCCGACGTCGATGCCGCCCGCTGGATCAAGCGCGACGGCGTTGAGCGTCGCCGCGCCACCACCATCTTGCGGATACGAGGAGAAAACGCCAGTCAACCCGCCGCCGAAGCTCTTGTCGAGGCTGCCGTCGGCGGTCAGCCGGGCCACAAACGCGTTCAGTACCTCCTGGGTACCCGGACCCTGCGAGCCGGCCAGCACGATCTTGCCGTCGGCCTGCACGACGACGCCCTTGGCCACCGAATCCTTGCCCAGGTCGACGACGTCGAGGCCCCCCGGCCCGATACCGGTGTCAGGACTGCCGTTGGCGAGCAGGCGCACCACTGCGATGCGCAGGAACGAGTCGCCGCCGGGCACCTGACCGGCGGCGATGATCGTGCCGCCAGGACCCAGCGCGAGCGCGTTGGCACGTCCCCCCGGGGCAGCACGCACCACCCCGCCGAAGCCGAAGCCGGCATCGAGGCTGCCGTCGGAGTTGAACCGCTCGATCACCATGCCGCTGCCGTCGTTCCCGGCCACGACGATCTTGCCGTCGGGCTGGACCAGGATCGCGCGGCCTACTCCGGAACCGGCTTGGAACGTGCTTTCCAGAGCGCCGCTGGCGCTGAAGCGCGCCACCAGCAACGAAGATCCCGCGTCGCCGGCGGCGACCACCTCGCCGTCGGGCTGGACCGCCACACCGTTCAGCTCGGTACCGGGGGCTAGCGAGGTGACGCCGGTGCCCAGCGACCCGAAGGCTGGATCAAGGCCACCGGGGGCGGCCGCACCAGCGGGAGCGGTCACGAACGCCAGCATCGCCGTGGCCAGCAGGACGACGAGCGAGCACGGGGTCCTCATCACCGCGGCTGCCGCGCTGGGATGAAGGAGCCGGCGCCGCAGGATCTCGCAAGCCAGACGTCCGTGCTGCTCGCCATCGAGGCAGAAGGCTAGCGGCCGAAGCCGGTGTAGCGCAATACGAGGCCGTTGAAGGCAACGTAGTTGTTGCTCGTGCCGGCTACGACGATTCGCCCGTTGGGGTCGATCGCGAGGGCGTTGGCGCCTCCCGAGGCGAGGGTCTTGCTCAGCACGGTGCGAGTCGTGCCCGAGCCCACGATCGACCCGCGCGGGCTCAGCGACCACAGCGCCACCTGGCTCTGTCCTGAGTCGACAAAGTATCCAGCCAGCACCACGACGCCGCCACGGCCGATCGCCACTCCGTTGGCGCCGGGGATCGGACTCGGCGCGACCGATCCGCGAAGGGAGGCCAGGGAGACGATCCCGCCGCGGCCAAAGGAGCCGATCGGCCGACCGCTGCTCGCCAAGCGCGCGGCGAGCGCGTAGGCGGGCGTCATCCCTCCCGACGTCGCCGCGCCGCCGGCAACGATGCTGCCATCCCCGCCCACGGCCAATGCCTGGAACACGGCAGCGCCGCCGCCGAGGACGTTCGCAGGGACGACGAAGCCCCCACCGGAGCCAAAGCTCCGATCCAGATTGCCTCCGGCGGTGAACCGCGCGACGAGCGCATTCGAGTTCTGCAGGTTCGGCCGCACGGAGCCGGCGACGACGATCTTGCCTCCGCGCTGCAGCCCCACGGCCGTGGCCACGCCGATGCGGCCGAGCTCCTGCGAGCCCTGGGCCAGGCGGACGCCGCCGGTCCCGAAGCTTCTGTCGAGCCCACCACCGGCGTTCAGCCGGGCGAGCGCGATGCGGGTCAACCCGTCGCTTCCGAGTGCGCTGCCAGCAACGATGATCTTGCCGTCTGGCTGCAGGGTCAGGGCGAAGGCGGCACCACCGTTCTTGGTTCCTCCAAGTACGGTCGCCGTGCCCCCGCTGGCAAACCTACGGTCAGGCGCGCCCGAGGCGGTGAAGCGCTCGACGAGCATCCCGCCCTGCTCGGTTCCGCTCGGGTCGGTGATCACGCCGGCGACCACGATCTTGCCGTCGCGCTGGACCGCGACCGCCTGCCCGATCGAGTTGCCGGTTCCCAGCTTGGGTCCGAGCAGTACCTGGCCGTGGTTGAAGCTGCGATCGGGTCGACCGGCGGGCGTGAGCCGCGCGACGATGAGCCGCACGCTGGTCCGCGTCTTCTGATCGCCAGTGACGACGATCTTGCCGTCGCGCTGGGTGGCCACGCCGAACAGCTGATACCCCTGGCCCAGCGCCACCACGCCCCGCGAGCCGAAGCTCCGGTCAAGAGAGGCGGGCGGTCCAGGACGCGGCCGGGGAGCGGGGCGCCGCGGGGTGCGCGCGGCCGCGCTCATCGCGAGGCTTCCGATGGCCAGCAGCGCCGCCAGCAGGATCGCCGTTCGTCTGGGGTTCATCGCGTGGCTGACAGACATGATCTCGCGGGCACCGTAGCGCAAAGACAGGCCGACGTGGGTCAGCTCAAGCCCACCAGGTGGAGGGTGCTTACGGCGGGCTTGGCC
Organism: uncultured Solirubrobacterales bacterium; assembly: GCA_963787535.1. Classification (GTDB taxonomy): domain Bacteria; phylum Actinomycetota; class Thermoleophilia; order Solirubrobacterales; family Solirubrobacteraceae; genus Palsa-465. The sequence goes on along the minus strand of CAWBDB010000004.1, from coordinate 69,362 downwards.
CCCGATCCCCGCAGGACCAGCCGCACCGACAAGTCGCTGTGGCCGGCGAACAACCTGCGGCCGGCCGGGGTCAGAGGGAGACGGACGATGCTCGTGTTCTTGGCGGCGATCGCGACCCCCTGGCTGCCGGTGACGATCACCCGGCCGCTTTCGAGCGAGAGGCGTCCGTTACACGCGCGTGAGGCCAGGCATCCAACGGGCAGACCGGCGACGCCGGTGGAGGAAACGAACGCGGCGTCGCCAGTGACCAGCCCGCCGGTGAAGCGAGCGAGCCCCACGAGGGTCAGCGGCGCGCTCGTTGGCTGGGACCCGCTGCCCTGGATCTTCAACGTCACGTTGACACGGTGGTGGCGAGCTCGTGCCAGCAGTTGCACGCCGGCCCGGGTGAGTACCGGGCGCACCACGGCACCGCCGTCAGCAGCGATGGTGAACGACTGCTTGCTGGCCACGAGGGTCCCTCCTGCGAGTACCGTCAGGCTGCCGCGACAGGCGACTCTGCCGGCGCAGCCGAGCAGGATCTCGCTGACGTGAGACGGAAACACGAACGCGGTCCGCCCCACCAGCTTGGCCGTGGGCGATGACGCCGGCCCGCTGAGGAAGCCGGCGAGCCCGTCCGGGGTGCCAACTCCGGTGGGACCGTCGTAGCCGCGACGGGCCTGACAGATCGCTTCCCCCGAGCAGCTGCCGGTGGAGCCGGTAGCGATGTCGTGAAATGCTCCCGCCGTGCTCAGGTGGGAGTAGAGAATCGCCGCGGCCGACTGGCCGGGCCCGATCCCGCCGGCGAGCGCGAACGCCCCGGCGATGATCGGCGAGGAAAGACTCGTCCCGTCGGCCTCGAACCAGCCCTTCTCCCCGCTCGCGGTCAGAGGCGTGGAGCTATAGAGCGGTGCGCCCGGGCCGGCAGCGGCGGCGATGTCGGCGACGCCGCGCTTGCCGGCGCAGCCCGCCTGCTGCGCATACGTGGCCTGCCAGACTGGCGGGGCGGTGAACAGGCTGCACCCGCTGGCGCTGACCCCGTCGGAGTTCTTCCACACGCTCTCGCCGCCCCACTGCCCGGCCCGACCGACCCGCAGAGTGGTTCCGCCGACGGCAACCACGCCGGGGTAGGAGGCGGGAACATTGGTGCCGTAGGAGAACCCGGCGTCCCCACTGGCGGAGGTGATGACGACGCCGGGGTGGTCGTAGTCCGAGGCATACTGGCCGTCAAGCAGGCTCTCGGAAAAGATGTAGCTGGTGGCTATTTCCCGCGCGCCGAGCCGAACGGCGGTGTCCACCGCGGCGGCGAGGTCCGGTTTGGCGTCGGAATCGGCCTCGACTACCAGCAGGTGGCAGTTCTGGCAGATCCCATGGACCGTTTGAGTGCCCAGCGCCGCCTCCGTCGTCCAGTTGCCACCAGTGGGATCCGGCGCCGGCAGCGGTGAGGCCCCGCCGCGCTGGTTGACCCGGCGCAGACAGCCGGTGGTCTGGCTGCAGCTGGGTAGCGAGAACTGCGTGCTGAACGTCTGCAGATCCCGCTCCACCGTGGGATCGTCGTAGGCGACGATGACCGCCACCGTTTGCGCGCGGGAGGCGGTCCGGGGGAGACCGTAAGCTGAATGAAGCGCGGCCGGAGTCAAAGGTCCTGGCGGCTCGGCGGCGAAAGATATGGGCGCAGAGGCGGCGAAAAACACCGCTAAGAGCGTGGTTGTGAGCGTCTTGAAAGCCATTCCGTCCGTCTCCAATGCGATTCTGTCGCGCGTGATCACGAATTCCCGTACAGTTTTGCCCTTCGCGCTTAACAACGCCTGGGCTTGGGCGAAATACCATTTCTTGTTGTCTATCGCCGGCGCCCAAGACCCGGGATCCCGTCCTGACCGCGAAGTTGCATCTACTCCGGGTTCTTGTGATAGAAGTCGGCTCGGCTGGAGGTATTGGCTCGGGGACGCTCATCGTGGAGACGGGCTGAGGCTGTAGCACACAACGTTGGGAAACCTATGAAAGGGGTTTATCGTATGTCGTATCCATTTAGACGCGCATCTGTGCGTCTGGCCGCGGGGTTGGTTGCCGCGGCGATTCCGCTCGTGGGAGCGGGAGCCGCCCAGGCGGCGCTGGCGGGTGCGAACCCGCTGACGACCACATCCCGTCCCGACCTGCGCAGCGTCACGCTGACAGGTGCCTCGAGCGCGCAGTTCTGCTTTGACAAGGCGATCATCAGCGTTCCCAACGTTGGTGGCTTCACCCTGGGCGGGTATCGCGCCGATGCCTTCCTGAACTCGACCGATGCCGTCGCCAGCGGCGACTGCGTCACCGCGACGTTCCCGACGTCGCTCACCGGCAGCGTCAACAACACCGAGCAGCACAGTTTCGGCCAGGTGGCCGAGGGTGCCGTTCGTGCTACCGGGAACCAAGGTAACCGTGCCGACTCGACCGCCCTCACCGGCTCGGTCAGCAACAACGGAACCCGCGGGCTGACCACCGCTCCTGACCTGACCGGCGTCTCCGTCGTGTCATCGGGCGCGCAGCAGATCGCGTTCACCTACGATCAGAACGTCAACCCGAACGCGGTTGTCGGTACCGGTGGTTTCCATTTCGTGACCGCCAACGGCACCGACATTCCATCAGATACGGCCACGGTCAGTACAACTGATCCGAAGACCGTGATCGCGCAATTCCCGGTTGGGACCTCAGGTCCCTCCCTGACCGTGACCCCGTTGGTGACCACCGGCGTCCGCGCCTACTCGATGGCGGGCGCGGTGCAATCCCAGACGGTCGATCACACTCCGGGCACGTTCGACAGCCAGGCGCTGCCGGGCAGCTCCGGCGTCACCTCGGGCATTCCGACGCTGGTCTCGGCGGTCGAGAGCCGTCAGCCCGGGAACGGCACCGGTGGGTTGTTCATCCCGGGTGTACTTGGTTCGGTTCTCGGAACCGGCTTCGGTGGCACCGGCATTTCCTGCGGTACTACCGGCACCACCTCGTGCCTCGTCGTGGACTACACGTTCAACGAGGGCGTGAACCTCCCGTTGGCGACCACGACGACGCAGGCGCTCCTGACCGCGATAACGAGTCACTTCTACGCCTACCTGTCGGATGGCTCGTACGTGCATCCGGCCGCTGTGTATGAGCCCAGCGGGAGCCTCACTGGCGCCCTTCCGTTCCCCGGAGTGGGTGTCACTGGCGCGCTGCCGATCAACGGCAGCACGACCGTGCGGGCCATCTTCCCGGTGGCCAACCAGTTCGACGAGTATCTCGTCAAGGCTGGGGTCACTGGGCCGACGGTTCCAAATGGTCTGGTCCCGATTCCCGGCCTCTGCGTCGCGAATCCTGTTGGCATCGGCCTCCTGCCGAACTGTGCCGTGGTCAGCTCCACGACACTGAATCCCAACAACACGGGTTCGGCTCCGATCGGTGGTAACACCGGCGCATTCGCGACCGGGTTCTCGACGGCGCCGGACGCGTTCCGGGTGACCTTCGACACCCAGACGAACACCGCATCGGTGCTGTTCGACCAGCGCGTGTTCGCCTCGACACCCGCCAGGTACGTGCTGGTGGACAGCAACGGCAACGCGATCGCGGCCGCGACCACGATCAGTAGCTGTCCCGCCACCACGGCCGGATATCCGTGTCCGCTGGCCAACGGAACGACTAACCCCGCTCCGTATACGGTGTACCTCGGATTCCCGTCACCGGCGGTGCAGGTCGGTAACGCCTCCGCGCTGGAGATCCAGGGCTCCGATGGGGCTCTGAACCCGACGTTCGCGGCGATTGGCGGTAACGCCTTCGCCAACAGCGCCAACGGAGCCGGAAACCCGACGCTGGGCTACGGCAACCTGCAGCAGATCGTGTCGCCTGCGGCAACCGCAGCCTTCACGCACCTGCGTGCCGGCAAGGTCAAGTCGCACAAGCGCCTGACCGCTGCGTATCTGCGCCACGTGCTGGCACAGCAGCAGCACAAGACGCACAAGAAGCACTAGTTCCGATCTCCTGCCCGCTCTCTTCTGAGGGCGGGCAGGCTCGGCTTCTGGCTTAGCGGCCGGTACGGAGAAGATCTGTGCCGGCCGTTTTGCTTTTCCTGGGCAGCCGCAGGGGCGGGACTAGGCGGCCGAGCTATCCCGCAGGTAGCTCGACCTCGCCTGCGGGTCAGGGTCGATCAGCTCCAGGGCCAGCGCCGACCAACCGAAATCGACCGCGCCCATCCCCTCGCCGGTGTAGGGGTGGTAGTACTCCCGTAGCCCCTCCCGTGCGATCGCCGAAGCCACTCGTGTGCTCAGCTGCTCGGCCTCATGCTGGTAGCCCAGCCGCCCCAGCCCCAGCCACAGCAACCAAGCGGCGTTGATCCAGCTCGGCCCGCGCCAATAGCGCTTGGGCCTGAGCGGGGCGTGGTCCCGGGTGGAGAACGAGGGGTCGGCCGCTGACACCGACGGCGGCGGCACCGGCAGCCAGAACTTCTCGGGGTCCAGCAGGTGCTCGCCCACCAGGCGATGGCCGATCTCCGCGGGCAGGTCGGGCAGGGCCAGCGGCGAGAGCGCGCTCCAAGTCAGCGACGGCCTTCCCCGCGCAGCGGGCCGGGCCAGCGACCAGAACAGCCCGCTGCGCTCGTCGTACATGCGCTCGAGCATCGTCGCCGTCAGCGACGGCAGCCCGAGTGCGCTGCGGCTGAGCGACAGCAGCACGTTGGTCATCACCTCGCAGCAGATCTGACCCCTGGCAGCCGCCACCCGGCGCAGGTCGAAGTCATGCGCGCGGTTGCGATGGACCAGGCGGACGTAGCCGGGAAGACCGTGGGCCTCGCGACCCCAGATCCCGTCGAACTGGGGCGAGGCGTCGAGACCGGATTCATCGGGCTGGAGGATCCAGATCAGCCCGTCGCCGTCGAGGTCACGGTTGGCCTGCAGCCACTCGTGGTGGCGGACGATGGCCGGCACCTCCCCGGGATCGCCGACGGCGATCCGCCATGCCCAAGCCAGCACCGGGGGCTGGATCGTCGAGGTCATCCGCGCGCGGGTGGAGGTGACGTTGTAGGTGAAGCGCCGGGCTCCGGTCAGCGGCGTGTTCCAGAAGATGGTGTGGCCGATGAAGCCGTCCTCGCGTTCGGCGGCGAGCAGCGACTCCAGCTCCCGGCGGGAGCGTGTGGCGTCCAGCCGACGCCAGGCGATCGCGGAGAAGCACGAGTCCCAGTACCACTGCCATGGGTAGTGGCCGGGACTGGGACAGGTGTAGGCGAATGGGGTCCCGTCATCGGCTCGGATACCCTCGCGCCAGTTCTGGCCCAACGTCCGCTCGCAGATGCTGCGGACCCTCTCCTGTACGCCCGGCGCCATTCTCGTCCGGCGGGCTTACCGGGTGATCGCCCGGGCGCGACCAGCGGCCATCGTTCCGCCGCCGTAGAAGTGGCCGCGAGGATGCTCATGGAAGTCGAGATACTCCAAGTCGAAACGGGCGCACGTGTCCGCCAGCGCGCGGGTGACGTGCGCGTTGTCGCTGAGGAGAATCCCGTCGTCGGCGAGGCGGGACGCGGCCACTACGAGCTCATGGTGCTCGTTCTCGTAGGTGTGGGAGCTGTCGTGGATGAAGATTCCGACCGGCCCCGACGTTCGCAGCAGCGACGGAAGGCCGGTCTGGCTCGGCTCGATCCGCAGGTCCCACAGCGGATGGTTTCCGACGAGCCAGCCGGTGTTGGGGTTGATGTCAAAGGAGACCAGCTTCCCGTGAGTGCCATCGGCGCGGTTGCGCTCCAGCGCCCTGAGCAGCAGCAGCGAGCCGAGGCCATCATGGACCCCGGTCTCGATCACCAGGGCCGGCTTGCGAAGCCTCGCCAGCGCGTACCAGGCCACGCGCTTGCCGAACGGCGGCGCGGCCTTGGTCCACCACCAATGACCGGCCGTGGCTCTTCGCAACCGGTCAGCCAGCTCCGGGTCCCGGTGGGGCTCGCTCACCAGCGCCTGGGCCTGGGGGCGGGCGCACTGGGCGACCTTCGCCACCCAGTCCACCAGTTCCGGCTCGTTGGCCAGCTCGTAGGTGAAGTTGTCGGGCTCGGGATCGGTGAGGACGTACTTGATCCTCACCATGGCGGGAGCTTGAGCGTGACCAGCAAGGCGCGCTTTGCGGATCCAGCGCAGGCGGCGCAGGTAGCGCGGGTCGAGGCCGCTCGCTTGTGCGAGGCGCCGCGCCTGGACGTGCCAGCTCACGCGGCCAGTGTAGGTGTTGCCACCTTCTAGACTGCCCGCGCGTGGTCACGGACCCAGCGCCAGCGCCGCCGCCGGGCTGCGAGCCCTACGACGAGGACAACCTGCTCGACCGGTTCACCCCGCGCTCGAGCCTGGACGCCCACTATCGGCGCATGATGGAGCGCGAGCGGCAGCTGGTGACCTCCAGCCTGGGTCTGCGTGGCGGCGCGGTGCTCTCGGTGGGAGCCGGCTGGCATCCCGGCCGGCATCTGTTTCCCGCGCCCGCGTTTCGGATCACCGCGGTCGACGCCGACCCGCAGCGGGTGGCGGGGCTGATCGAGAGCGGGCGGGCGGACACGGCGCAGTTGGGATATGCCGGCCGACTGGAACTTCCGCCGTCCTCGTTCGACGTCGTGCTCTACCGGCTGGTGCTGCACCACGTCGCCTTCCAGGGCCCGCTGCAGAGCTGCTTTGCCGAGGCAGCGCGCCTGCTGCGCCCGGGAGGAGCGCTGGTGGCGATCGAGCCCGGGGCCTGGCACCCCGTCGGCATCGGTCTGGGCCTGGCCAACCGAACCGGACTGGCGGTCAAGGTGCACGGCACGCCCGATGACATCCCGCTGTCGCCGCTGCATCTGCTCGAGCAGGCGCGGGGCGCCGGGCTGACGCCTGAGCTACATGCGGTCACCTACGCCTGGCGGCGGCTGCCCGAGCCCCTCCAGCGGGCGCTGCGCCCCCTCGATCGGCTCGGCTCCCGGCGCCGGGCGGCTCGCTTCGGGCACACGCTGCTGCTGATCGCCCGCCGCCCGCCCTCGACCCCCCGAGCCCGTCTTGACAGCCTGTGCCCGGATCCATAGCCTGGCCGGTGCACCGGCAGCTGCCGGGGTGACGCAGAGCGCAGCGAAGTCCGGTGAGATCCCGGCGCTGTCCCGCAACGGTGATGCCCGCTGAGGGCGAGCCCGGTCGCCTAGTCCTGTGTCGACGAATCCAGTCCTCGGACGAAGGGCGGTTCGTGCGCCTCCGGCGCCGGCTCCGTCTTCCGCTCGGCTTCAACGGAGGATCACCGTGGCGACCACAGGCAGGCGGATCGGGTTGGCCTGGCGGTCGTTGACGCGGGCCGAGCGGGCGCGGGTGGGGGCGATGCTGATGGTGATCCTGGGGGTCAACGTACTGGGGTGGGGAATCTTCGCGCTCGAGGTCTTGCCCCATCACCTGCGCTACCGGGGGCTGGGCGTGGGGCTGGGGGTCGCGGTGACGGCGTGGACGCTGGGACTGCGACATGCGTTCGATGCCGACCACATCGCTGCGATCGACAACTCGACGCGGAAGCTGATGGCCGAGGGACGGCGTCCCCTGGGCAGCGGGTTCTTCTTCGCCCTGGGACACTCGACCGTGGTCGTGATCGTCGGCGTCGGGATCACCGTCGCCGCCCGGTCGGTGTTCACGGCCGTGGTCAGGCCGAGCTCGGGATTCGCCACCGCCGGCGGGGTGGTCGGCACCGCGCTGTCGGCGACGTTCCTGCTCGTGATCGCCGCCCTCAACCTGCTGGTGCTGGTCGGGATCGTGCGCGTGTTCCGGGACATGCGCGGCGGCGCCTACGACGAGCAGCAGCTGGAGGACCAGCTACAGGCGCGGGGGTTGATGTACCGCTTCTTCGGTCGGCTGATCCGCTCGGTCGACCACACCTGGCAGCTGTTCTTCGTCGGGTTCGCGTTCGGCATCGGGTTCGACACCGCAACCGAGGTTCTGCTTCTCGCCGGCACGGCGGCGGCGGCGACCGCGGGACTACCCTGGTACGCCGTGCTGGCGCTGCCGCTGCTGTTCTCCGGCGGCATGCTGCTGTGCGACAGCGCCGATGGACTGTTGATGAACGTCGCCTACGGATGGGCGTTCTCACGACCGGTGCGCAAGATCTACTACAACATCACCATCACTGCCCTGTCGGTGGCGGTGGCGTTGCTGGTCGGGGGCATCGAGATCCTGGGCCTGCTGTCCAGCCGGCTGCACCTGCATGGGTGGCTCGGCGACTACATGGCCAACTTCGATCTCAACCGGGCTGGCTACCTCGTCGCCGGGCTGTTCCTCGTCGTCTGGGCGACGGCGTTGTTGGTCTGGCGGCTGGGCCGCTTTGAGAGCCGCTGGGCGCTCCGGGGGGAGATCGATCCCGCTGCCGTGAGGGAGGACTGAGGTGGCGATGGCCGCTCGGCTGGATTCACCTCCTGCTCGTCAAGGGCCCGACCGCTGCCCGGGCGCACTCACCCTTCATCAGGCCCAGGATGGAAGCCTGGCCCGCATCCGCGTCCCCGGGGGCCGACTCAGCGCCCGGCAGCTGCTGGCCCTGGCCGACGCCGCAACCCTTGGCAACGGCCTCGTCGACCTCACCTCCCGGGGAAACCTGCAGCTACGTGGACTGCCGGCCCAGGCCGGGGAGAAGCTGAGCCAGTGCCTGATGGCTGCCGGGTTCCTGCCATCGGTCGACCACGACCGGGCGCGCAACATGATCGCCAGCCCGGTGAGCGGACGTCATCCCGAGGCCCAGACGGACACCGACCCGGTCCTGGCCGCGCTGGATCACGGACTGTGCGCCTCGCCAGAGCTGACGGCGCTGCCGGGAAGGTTCCTGTTCGCGCTCGATGACGGCAGCGGGCTGGCGCTCGTCCCCGCCGCGGACGTGACCCTGCTGGCTCGCCCCGGCGGGGGAGCTTCGCTCTGCTGATCGCCGGCGCGCGGGCGGGGGACCCGGTGCCGGCGCGCGCAGCGGCCGAGGTGGCGCTGGCCGCGGCGCGCGCCTTCCTGCACGTGCGCGCCGCCGTGGACAGCCGGGCCTGGCGCATCGCCGAGCTCCCCCGGGGCCGCGAGCTGGTGGCGCGGGCGCTGGGTCGCCGGCTGCAAGCGCCTCAGCCGGCGGTCCCGCCGGCGCGGGTCCTGCCGGTGGGGAGGCTGCGCCAGCGGGACGGGCGGACCGCCGTCACCGCGCTGGCGCCGCTCGGTCGCCTTGACGTCGCGATCCTCGCCGGACTGGCCAGCATCGGCCCCGAACTGCGGCTCTCCCCCCGTCGCACGGTGACGGTCACCGACATCGCCGCCGAACGCGCCGGCGCGGTGACCGATGCGCTGGAGCGGCTCGGCCTCGTCCTCGATGAAGCCTCCGGCTGGACCGGGCTCACCGCGTGCGCCGGAATGGGCCGCTGTGCCCAGGCGCGGATCGACGTGCGTGGCGCCGCCGCTCGGCGCGCCGCGGCGCGGGTTCTGGGGGATCCGCCCGAGCACTGGACGGCGTGTGAGCGCGGCTGCGGACGGTCTCCCGGGCAGTCGATCACGGTCACCGCGACCTCTGCGGGCCTGCGCATCCGCACCGCGGCGCGGGCGCAGAGCGTCGCCGGTATCGATGCTGCGGTGGAGATGCTGGCGGGGGAACGAGGGTGATCGAGTACCTGCGTGACGGCGCCGAGATCTACCGCCGCTCGTTTGCGACGATCCGCGCCGAAGCCGAGCTCGACGGGCTCGAGCCGACCCTCGCCCGTACCGCGGTGCGGATGATCCACGCCTGCGGGATGGTCGATCTCGCCGCCGACCTGATCGCCTCGGCGGACTTCGCAGCTGTGGCCACGAGGGCCCTCGGCAACGGCGCGCCGATCCTGTGCGATACCGCGATGGTCGCCGCGGGGATCACCCGGTCCCGCCTGCCCGTCGCCAACGAAGTGGTGTGCACGCTCGGGGATCCCGGAGTACCCGCCCTGGCCCGGAAGTTGGAGACGACGCGCAGCGCCGCTGCGCTCGAGCTGTGGCGAGACCGTCTGGAGGGCGCGGTGGCGGTGATCGGCAACGCTCCCACCGCGCTGTTCAGGCTGCTGGAGATGGTCAGCGCCGGCGGGCCGCGGCCCGCAGTGGTGATCGGGGTGCCCGTCGGGTTCGTCGGTGCGGCCGAGTCCAAGCAGGCGCTGGCCGAGCATCCATCGGGACTGCCGTACCTGGTGGTGCAGCGGCCGCCGGGGCGGCAGCGCGCTCGCCGCCGCCGCCGTCAATGCGCTGGCCAGCGAGGCCGAATGAGCGTCGCCCGTGAGACCCGCACCGGAAGGTTGTTCGGCGTCGGGGTCGGCCCCGGCGATCCCGAGTTGATGACCATCAAAGCGCGGCGGGTGATCGAGTCCAGCCCCGTGGTCGCCTACCCGGTGGCGCGCCATGGGCGCAGCGTCGCCCGGCGGGTTGCCGAGCCATATCTGCGGCGATCGCAGCTGCAGATCCCGCTGCGCTATCCCGTGACCACCGAGGACACCGATCATCCCGATGGCTATGAGGGCGCGCTGCGGGACTTCTACGATGCCTCCGCGGCCGAGTTGGCGGCGCACCTCGACGCCGGCCACGACGTCGCGGTGCTGTGCGAGGGCGATCCGTTCTTCTACGGCTCCTACACGTACCTGCACGAGCGGCTGGCCGGCCGCTACGACACCGAGGTGATCCCCGGGGTGACGTCGTTCAGCGCTGCGGCGGCGTCGACCGGAACGCCGCTGGCGCGGCGGGACGAGGTCCTCACGGTGATCCCGGGGACGCTGGCGCCGGAGGCCGTGGCGGCGCGGCTGCGCAGCACCGACGCCGCAGTCGTGCTCAAGCTCGGGCGGACCTTCGCCCGGGTTCAGGAGGCGGCCGAGCGGGCTGGCGTCGCCTCGCGGAGCGTGTACGTCGAGCGGGCCAGCTCGTGCCCACGAGCGCTCGGCGGCGCTGCGCGAGGTGCAGGGCGAGGTGCCGTACATGTCGCTGGTGCTGGTGCCGGGTGGCGCTGCTCCGGCCTCCGGCAACGGCAGGCTCGGCAGCGTCGCGGTGATCGGGATCGGGCCCGCCGGTCCCGCATGGCTGACTCCTGAGGCCGAGGCCGAGCTGAGGGCCGCCGAGGAGCTGATCGGCTACGCCACCTATCTGGATCGGGTGCCCGCGCGCCGCGGGCAGCGCCGGCACGCCAGCGACAACCGCGTCGAGGCCGACCGCGCCCGCCAGGCGCTGGAGCTGGCCGCCGCCGGCTCCCGCGTAGCCGTCGTCTCCTCCGGCGATCCCGGGATCTTCGCCATGGCGGCGGCGGTGATCGAGGCGCTGGACGAGCACGCCGAGCTCGCCCACGTCGACGTGCGGGTGGTGCCGGGCGTCTCGGCGATGCAGGCCGCCGCGGCCCGGGTGGGCGCGCCGCTTGGACACGACTTCTGCGTCATCTCGCTTTCAGATCAGCTCAAGCCGTGGGAGGTGGTCGAGCGCCGTCTGGACGCGGCCGGTGCCGCTGACCTCGTGCTGGCGCTCTACAACCCGGCCTCCCGCACGCGCCGGGAGCAGCTGGTCCGGGCCCTCTCCGTGCTTCGCCGTCACCGAGCCGACGGCACCCCGGTGGTGATCGCGCGGGCGGTCGGCAGCGATGACGAGGCGGTGACGGTGACGACGCTCGGCCGTCTGGAGGTTGACACGATCGACATGCGCACCCTGCTGATCGTCGGCTCCTCGACAACGCGCACGGTGGCGGACGGCGGCCAGCGGCCGCGGGTCTACACCCCGCGGCGCTACCCGGCGTGAGCCGGCCGACGCGCCCATTCCAGCGCTTGCGCCACCGTCGAGACGGTCGCCACCTCGGGCCGCGGCGGGCGCCTGACCACGATCACCGGCAGCCCGCGCAGCCGGGCGCCCTCCAGCTTGGCCTCCGTCTGGCTGCCGCCGCTGTCCTTGGTCACGACGAGGTCGATCCGGTGCCCGTCGAGCAGCCCGAGCTCGCCCTCCACCGTATATGGCCCGCGGTCCAGGAGCAGCCGATGGTGCGGCGGCAGCGGCGGGACGGGCGCCTCCACGCAGCGGACCAGAAACCATGCCTGCGCCACCCCGGCGAAGGCGCTCAGGCCCTGACGCCCGGTGGTCAGCAGCACCCGCCGCCCCAGCGAGGGCACGGCCTCGGCGGCCTCGGCGAGGTCCCCGACCCAGTGCCAGCGGTCGCCGGTCCGCTCGCGCCAGCCCGGCCGCTCGAGCCGCAGCAGCGGCACGCGCGCACGCCGGCAGGCGATCGCGGCGGAGGCCGAAATCCGCTCCGCGAACGGGTGGGTGGCGTCGATCACGGCGGCTGTGCCGTGCTCGCCGAGCCACTGCGCCAGCGCCTCGGATCCACCAAACCCGCCGATGCGTACCTCCCCGGCGGGCAGGCGCGGGTGGGACACCCGGCCGGCCAGCGAGGAGGTCACGGCAATGCCGCCGAGATCCAGCGCGCCGGCCAGCTCCCGGGCCTCGGCGGTGCCACCGAGGATCAGGATCATCGGCCCGCCCGCTCGGATCGGCGGCGATGAGGAAGCTGTGGATCATCGGGATCGGCGCCGGCGATCCCGACCACGTGACCGTGCAGGCGATCCGGGCGCTGAAGCAGGCCGAGGTCTTCTTCGTCATCGACAAGGGACCTGCCCGCGCGGAGACCGAGGAGCTGGTGGCGCTCCGGCGGGAGATCCTCGCGCGCCACCTGACGCCGTCCTCCTATCGAATCGTCGCCGTTCCCGACCCTCCGCGTGATCGATCCGCGCCCGACTACCGGGACGCGGTCAAGCAATGGCGCCAGCGACGCGCGGGGACGTGGGAGCGGGTGATCGGCGCAGAGCTCGGCGAAGATGGATGCGGGGCCTTCCTGGTATGGGGTGACCCGTCCCTGTACGACAGCACGATCGCCATCATCGAGCAGATCCTCGCCCGGGCCAGGGTCAGCTTCGACTACGAGGTTGTGCCGGGTATCAGCAGCGTCCACGCGCTCACCGCCCGCCATCGCGTACCGCTGAACCGCGTCGGCGGGGCGGTGCAGGTGACCACGGGTCGGCGGCTGGCCGCCGGTTTTCCCGCCGGGGTCGACGACGTGGTGGTGATGCTCGATTCTGATTGCTCGTTTCGGCACGTGCTCGACCAGGATCTCGAGATCTACTGGGGGGCCTACCTGGGGAGCGCCGACGAGATCCTGGTCTCGGGGCCGTTATCCGAGGTGGCAGATGAGATCCAGCGCCGCCGGGGTGAGGCGCGGGCGCGCAAGGGGTGGATCATGGACGCCTACCTGCTGCGGCGGACGAGCGACGACTGACCTCGGCGCCGGAGCGGGTCTGCGCGCGCGCGTGGGAATAGAGATGGCTGTCGGCGAATCCCGCGGCGGCGAGCGCCGGACCGACCAGGATCGTCGCTGTCCGCTGCACGCCGGCCGCCTCTACCTGCGCAGCGATCGTGGCCAGCGTCCCACGCAGGATCAGCTCGTCGGGGCGGCTGGCGCGGGCGACCACGGCCACCGGGCAGTCGCGGCCGTAGGCGTCAACCAGCGCCGGAGCGATCTCGTCGATCGCCTGGATCCCGAGGTGGATCACCAGCGTGGAACGGTGGGCCGCCAGCGCGCTCAGCTCCTCGCCCGCGGGCATCGCCGACGCACGTCGCCCGTGGCGGGTGAGGATCACCGTCTGCGCCACCTCGGGGACGGTCAGCTCCCGCCCCAGCGCGGCGGCGGCCGCGGCGAACGCGGGCACGCCCGGCGTCAGGTCCCAGGGGATCCCGAGCTCGTCGAGCCGGCGCGCCTGTTCGGCGACCGCGCTGTAGATCGACAGATCCCCCGACTGCAGCCGCGCCACGTCCTCTCCTCGGGCGTGAGCGGCTCGCAGCTCGGCGATGATCTCCTCCAGCGTCAGGTGCCGGGTATCGAGGACGCGAGCGTCCGCAGGCGCGTGATCCAGCACCTCGGCGGGGACCAGCGCGCCGGCGTACAGGCACACCGGGGACGACGCGATCAACCGCTGGGCTCGCAGGGTGATCAGATCCGGAGCCCCGGGGCCGGCGCCGATGAAGTGCACGGTCACGGCATGTCCTTGCGCGCCGCCCACTGCACGACGGGCATCTGGGTGCGCCAGCCGGTAAAGCTGCCGATCGGCTCGGCATGGGCGATCTCGATCCGGGCCAGCGTCCCTCCGTACGCGCCGCGGGCGGCCACCAGCTCCTGCTCGCCCTCGAGGGTGACCGCGTTGGCGACGATCCTGCCGTCGGCGGGCAGGGCGGCCCAGCAGCGCTCCAGCAGCCCGGCGGCGCTGAGGCCCCCGCCGACGAACACCACGTCGGGCCGATCCAGCCCCTCCAGCGCGCCGGGAGCACGAGCGCAGACCACCTCAAGACATGGGACCCCGAGTCGTCGCGCGTTGACCTCGATCCGGGCGGCACGGTCCTCACGCGGCTCGATCGCGATCGCGCGGGCGGTGGGCTCGGCCCGCAGCCATTCGATCGAGATCGACCCGCTGCCCGCGCCGACGTCCCACAGCAGCGCCTTCGGGGTGGGAGCCAGGACGGCCAGCGTGGCCGCGCGGACGGGACGCTTGGTCAGCTGGCCGTCGCTGTCGTAGGCGTCATCGGGCAGCCCCGGGACCAGCGCCCGCAGCGGGGCGTGGGCGTCTGCCCGGCACTCGATCGCGATCGTTTGCAGCGGGTCGGCGGTGCGATCGCCCCACTCGTCCGCGGTGCTCTCGCGCACCTGCTCGGCATCGGCGCCAAGCTGCTCGAGCACGACGAAGCGGCTGGGGCCGAAGCCATGCTCGCGTACCGTCCGGGCAATCCTGGAAGCGCCGTCAGGGCCGGCGACGTAGACGACGATGCGGCGACCGGGTTGGAGCACGCGGGCCACGACGTCGACCGGGCGCGCCAGGGTGCTGACCAGCGTCACCTCGGCCGCGGCCCAGCCCAGACGGGCGCAGGCCAGGGCTAGGGCCGAAGGGTGGGGGAGGACGGTCAGCCGTTCGGATCCGACCCGCCGGGCCAGCGTGGCGCCGATCCCGTGCAGCATCGGGTCGCCGCTGGCCAGGACGCAGACGGTGTCCTCCCCGTCCCCGCTCAGCTCATCCAGGAGTGGGTCGATCGGGGACGGCCAACTGCGCGCCGGAGGTGCCTGCGCAGGCAGCAGGTCAAGCTGGCGGCGTGACCCCACGACCTCGTCGGCAGCGAGGATCGCCGCCCGCGCCGGTTCGCTCAGGCCGCTCCAGCCGTCGGCGCCGATGCCCACGACGATGATTCGGGCGCTCACGACAGCGCCCCCGCCAGCGCCTGCACCAGGCGGGCGTTGCCCTCGGACTCGCGCGCGGTGATGCGCAGATGTCCCGAGCCGAGCCCGGGGAAGGATGCGGCATGGCGCACGGCGATCCCGCGCGTGCGCAGAGCGGCGAGAACGCCGGGGCCGTCGGCCACCTCGACGAGGCAGAAGTTTGCCGCTGAAGGCCAGAGGCGCAGATCCTCCAACCTGGCCAGCCGCTGCTCAAGGTCCTCCCGCTCGGCGGCGGCACGCTCGGCGGCGGCGGCCAGCGCCGCGGGGCGCTGCCCGGCGGCCCGCAACGCCACCAGCGCCAGCGCGTTGGCCGACCACGGCGGTCGTACGGTACGCAGCCGTTGCGCGAGCGGCGCGGAAGCGACGGCGTAGCCGACCCGCAGGCCGGGGAGTGCCAGCGCCTTGGTCAGGCTGCGGACGACGACCACGTCGTCGAGGCGCCGGCGGACCAGTGATCCGGGCTCACCCGGGATCAGGCTCATGAACGCTTCGTCGACCACGAGAATCCGGCCCGGTCGGCGCAGCTCCAGCAGGGCGCCGGCCGGATCCAAGGTGCCGCTGGGCGAAGCGGGATTGCCGACGATCACCAGGTCGGCGGCCTCGGGCACGGCCGCCGGATCCAGCTCGAAGCCGGCCTCGGGATCCCGCTGGACGCGAACGACCGGGACGCCATGGACATGTAGCGCCGCCTCGGCCTCGGTGAAGCCGGGATGAACGCACGCCGCCAGGCGCGGGCGCAGGGCCGCGGGCAGGAGCCAAAGTGCCTCCGCGGCACCGTTGGTGGGCACGATCTCGCTCGGATCACGGCCGTGCAGCACGGCGGTCGCCGCGATCGCCTCCGCTTCGTCGGGATAGCGAGACACGGCCCCGTCCAGGGCGGCCGCCAGCTCCTCTCGCAGCCACGGCGGCGGCCCTCCCGCGAGCACGTTGACCGCGTGGTCGGCGTCGCCAGCACGCACCTCCTGGTCGCCGTGATGGCGCAGCCCGGCCGCCGGGGGAGCTGGCGGGGCCAGAGTGATGGCACGTCCGGCCCCCGGCGGAGCTGGCGGAGCCAGCGTGATGGCGCGTCCGGCGACCACTAGCTCGACCCTGTCCGCGGCGTCGGCCAGACGCTCGGTGGCCTCGCCGAGCAGGTCCAGCCACGAGCGCGAAGCTGGGTCGGCGGGAAGCACCCCGTGGCCCGCATCCTCGGCGACGAGGATCACCGGCACCCTGGCGCTGGCACCGATGAGCGCCTTGGTCTGCGCGGTGACGTGGGCGCGGACAACCGCCGCCAGGCGATCCGGCGCGTCTGCGCCGTGGGCCTTCCCGGTCTGGGCAAAGGCGCCGGCGCGATGCATCACGTCCGCGATCCACGTCCCCAGGCCGTCGATCAGCACACACTGCTCGCCGTCGGTGGACACGAAGCTCGCCAGCTCCTCGTTCGCCTGCACGGTCGTCCACTCCGGCGGACGGCGGGCGGCGTGCGCGGTGACGCGGCGGGCCATCTCCGGGTCGGAGGCATCGGCGGTGGCCACGTAGCGGACCGGCAGGCCGGTGGCCAGCGCCAGCCGCTCGGCGTGGGCGCTCTTGCCCGAGCGAGTGCCGCCGATCACCAGAAGCAGGCTCATGTCGGGCTCCGCGGGTGGGTCATTGGGCTGCCGCCACCGGCTGACGGGCTGCCGCGCGAGCCAGCCGCCACGGGATCTCAGGGTGCGCGGCCCAGTGGACGTGGAGATAGCTGGCCTGCACCGAGCCCACCACGGTCCCCTCGTTCCGTGTGGTCCCCCTCGCCGACAGCCTCCACGCCGGCGACGGCGTCGCGGTATCGATCGGCTCGCTGCCCGAATAGTGAAACTCGTGGCCGCGCACCGGCTGCCCGACGTCGATCCACGGGGTCGAGGTTGCGGCCACCGCCTCGCGGTAGCCGAGGCTCAGGCGCCCGGTCATCCGCCCCCGCACCGGCAGCACCCCGCACATCTCGCGTCCGTCCAGCTCCGCTCCCAGATACAGCAGGCCTCCGCACTCGGCCAGGATCGGGCGTCCGGTGGCGGCGAATCGGCGCACCGCCCCCCGCAGCGGAGCGTTGGCCTGCAGCTCGGTGCCGAAGACCTCGGGAAAGCCGCCGGCGAGCACCAGGGCGCCGGCGCCGGCGGGCAGCATCTCGTCCACCATGGGGTCGAACCCAGCCAGCTCGGCCCCCGCGGCCATGAGCAGCTCCAGGTTCTCCTGATAGTGAAACGAGAAGGCCGGTCCCTTGGCGATGGCGATTCGCGCCCCGTCCACGATCGCTCCCTCCGGCCGGGAGCTCCATGCCGGGCCGGGCAGGTCCGGGGCGCCTTCGGCCAGGCGTACCACTTCGGGCAGGTCGACGTAGCGCTCGATTGCGCCGGCCAGCGCCTCCAGCGCGGACCGAGCGGAGTGCTCGTGCTCGCCCGCGGGGACCAACCCGAGATGGCGCTCGGGGGCGACGATCCGCTGGTCGCGTCGCAGCGCGCCGAGGACGGGAACGCCGAGCTCGGCGACCGCTTCGCGCAGCAGCTGCTCGTGGTGCTCGGACCCGACCCGGTTAAACACCACCCCGGCGATGTCGACGGCAGGATCGAAGCTGCGGTAGCCATGCACGATCGCCGCCGCCGAGCGCGCCATCGCCGCGGCATCGACGACCAGCAGCACCGGGGCCCGCAGCAGCTTGGCCACGTGGGCGGTGGAGGCCAGCTCACCCCGCCCCGAGGCGCCGTCGAATAGCCCCATCACCCCCTCGACCACGGCGATCTGCGCCCCGGCCGCGCCGTGGCGCACGAGCGGCGCGATCAGCTCCGGGCCGCTGAGGAAGGCATCGAGGTTGCGTCCCGGCCGTCCGGAGGCGAGTGCGTGGTAGCTGGGATCGATGTAGTCGGGGCCGACCTTGAAGCCCTGCACCCGTAGCCCGCGGGCTCGCAGCGCGGCGATCAGCCCGCAGGCGACAGTGGTCTTGCCTGCCCCCGAGCTCGTCCCGGCGATCACCACCCGGGGGATCATGCGGCTACCACTCGATTCCCTGCTGGGCGCGGATGCCCTGATCCATCGGGTGCTTGACCTTCACCACCTCGGAGACCAGGTCAGCGGCCTCGATCAGCTCGGGGGCGGCATCGCGGCCGGTGATCACCACGTGCTGGAAGCCGGAGCGCTGATCCAGGGCCCTGACCACCTCGGCAGCGTCGATCCAGCCCCACTTGATCGGGTAGGTGATCTCGTCGAGGAGCAGGAACTCGTAGCGCTCCTGGGCGATCGCGCGCTTGACCTCCTGCCAGCCCTCGCGGGCGAGGTCAGCGGACTCCTCGAGGTCCCGGGAGAGCCAGGACCACCCGTCGCCCATCTTCTCCCAGTCGATGCCGCCAAGTGCGGCTGCCGCCTTGGCCTCCCCAACCTTCCACTTGCCCGACTTGACGAATTGGAACACCCCGCAGCGATAGCCGCGCGCCCACGCCCGCATCAGCATCCCGAAGGCCGAGGTGCTCTTACCCTTTCCGGTGCCGGTGACCACGATCAGCAGCGGGCGATCCCGCGGCTTGCGTCGCTTGGGGTCGGCGCTGCCGCGATCGGGTTCATTCACGCGGCTCTCCGCGTCGGACGCAGGTGGCTCGCTCATGCCGCTCTCCGGGTCGGGCGCGGGGCGATGAGCTGGTGGACCTGCCCGCCGGCGGCGGCGGCCAGGGCTCCGGCCACACCCACCCGCACCGGGCCGTCCTCGGTGTCGACGACGTGAACGGCGGCCACGGCCCGGCCGAGCCGGGCGGCGGCGGCCCGAGCCGTGCCCTCCTCGTCGGGCACCCGACCGTCGGTGAGGATGAGCGCGATCGCGCGGCGGCTCGGGTCGCGGAGCGCCTCCTGGGCGATCAGGGCCACGGCGGCTTCGAGCCCGGCGGCCAGCGGCGTACGGCCGCCGGTGGGCAGCGCGCGAACTGCCTCCGCGGCTCGCTCCAGCGGAGCTCCCGGGGCGAGCAGCAACTGCGCGCCGCCGGCGCGGAAAGCGATGATCGCCACGCGATCGCGCCGTGCGTAGGCATCGCGCAGAAGCGCCAGCAGCGCGCCCTTGACCCGGCCCAGCCGGCCCCGGGCTCCCATCGAGCCACTGGCATCGACCACCAGGCACAGGAGCGCTCCTTCCCGTCCCGCGCGCACATGCTGGCGCAGTTGGCGTCCGTCGCCGCCGGTCAGCTGTGCCCGCAGAGTGGCGACGATCGCCACGTCGTCGCTGTCCGCGCTCGCCGGGCGGCTGTCGATCGCCCCGGCGCCCGGTCCAGTGGCGCGCGCTCGGCGACCGTGCGGTCCGCGTCCCGTGGCATCGAGGGCCAGCGCCTGCAGCGGCAGGCGCGCGGGGGTTGCCGGGTCGTGTCGCTCGCGCGCCGGCAGCGCCGGATCAGAGCCCGGAGGCGCCGGGGCGGAGCCGGGGGCGGAGCGGACGGACCCGGGTTCGGCGGTGCTGGCGGTGGCTGCGGGGGCCGGCTCGGGGCGTGAGGGCGACGTGTCCGCGGCAGGGGCTCCGTCGCCGGTTGCTCTCGGCGGTGAGGCAGGCGGTCCTCCTCCGGCCGGACCGTCCGGCGGGTCCTCGCCCCGGTCGCCTGCGTCGAGCGCCTGCTGGAGCTCGTCGTCGGCCAGTGCCTGACCGGCGAGTGGATCGCGACGGCGGCGGTGCGAGAGCGCGGGCGTGGCCGACCGGCGGACATGCTCCTCGGCCACCTCATCGACCCCGTCCAGCGCGGCCAGGGCGCGCGCAGTCCGCGCCCAGACGATGTCCGCGCGCACGCCGTCGACGCCAAGTCGCGCGCACGCGCCGGTGATGCGCAGCAGCTCACGTTCGGGCAGCCGTACGCCTGGAGCGCGCTCACGGGCAACGGCGATCCGCTGTCCCAGCGCGCGCTCGGCCGCCGCCCAGCGATGCCCGAACGCGACCGGGTCATGCTCGTAGGCGAGCCGGCGTCGGACGATCTCGGCCCGCATCTCGGGGGCGTCGGGAGCGGTGACCTCGACCCCGAGTCCGAACCGGTCCAGCAGCTGTGGTCGCAGGTCGCCCTCCTCGACGTTCATCGTGCCGACGAGCAGGAAGCGAGCATCGTGCTCGACCGACACGGCGTCACGCTCGACTCGGGCCACCGCCGAGGCGGCGGCGTCGAGCAGGGCATCGACGAGATGGTCGGGGAGCAGGTTGACCTCGTCGACGTACAGGATCCCCTGATGGGCGCGAGCCAGCAACCCGGGCTCGAACGCCTGCTCCCCGGCCAGCGCCCGGGCCAGGTCCAGCGCTCCGACCAGACGATCGAGGGTTGCTCCGAGCGGCAGCTCGACCAGCGGCGCGCTCCGCGGCCGCACCGGCGCATCCTCGGCTACGCGCCCGCTGGGGGAGCGCTCGCCGGGAGCAAAGGCGAATGGTTGAGCCTCGGCAGCCGGCACGGCAGGCAGCAACGGAGCCAGGGCGCGCACCGCGGTGGATTTGGCCGTGCCGCGCTGGCCACGCACCAGCACGCCGCCGATCTCAGGGGCAACGGCGTTCACCAGCAGCGCCGTGATCAGCTCCTCCTGGCCGACGATCGCGCTGAGTGGAAACGGCGGCGTCATGCGCTGGTCTCCTCGAGCTCGCCCTCCAGGGCGAGGAAGCGTTCGCGCACCGCGTCCAGGGTCGCCTCCGCCGGCTGCTCCCACAGCCCGCGGTCGGAGGCCTCGAGCAGCCGCTCGGCAATCGCTCGCCCGGCCCACGGGTTCGAGCGGCGGATGAACTCGGCGACATCCTCGTCCAGGAGGTAACGCTGGGCGACCTGCTCGTACATCCAGTCCTCGGTCACGCCGGTGGTGGCGTCATAGCCGAACAGGTAGTCGACGGTCGCCGCCAGCTCGGCCGCGCCCTTGTAGCCGTGGCGGATCATCGAGGCGATCCAGCGCGGGTTGGCTACCCGCGCCCGGAACACCCGGCGAGTCTCTTCGGCCAGCGTTCGCGCCGTCACCCGAGACGGGTCAGCGCTGTCACCCACGTAAGCCACGGGTTCGCGACCGCGCAGCGCCCGCACCGTCGCCACCATCCCGCCGTGGTACTGGTAGTAGTCGTCGGAATCGAGGATGTCGTGCTCGCGGTTGTCGACGTTCTTGACTGCCACTTCGATCCGCCCGTAACAGTCGCGCATCGCTGCCCGGGACGGCGCGCCGTCCAGCCCGCGCCCATAGGCGTATCCGCCCCATGCCTGGTAGACCTCCGCCAAGTCTCCGTCGGCTCGCCAGTCGCGGGTTTCGAGCAGCTGGGCCAAGCCGGTGCCGTAGGTACCGGGCTTGGAGCCGAACACCCGGGTGGTGGCTTGGCGCCAGGCCGCGGCCGCTTCCAACTCGTCGGCTAGACGCGCTGCGTCGGCACGCGCGTGCGCGGCGACGTAGTTCTGCTCCTCGGGCTCGTCGAGCGAGGCGACGGTGGCAAAGGCGTCGTCGAGCAGGGCCACGAGGTGCGGAAACGCGTCCCGGAAGAAGCCCGAGATGCGCACGGTGACGTCGATCCGCGGGCGGCCGAGCTCGGCCAGCGGCAGCACCGCGATGCCGGTGACCCGCTTTGACTCGGGGTGCCATTGGGGGGCGACGCCGAGCAGGGCCAGGATCTCGGCGACATCGTCGCCCTGAGTGCGCATGGCCGAAGTTCCCCACGCCACCATCCCGACCATCCTCGGCAACTGGCCGGAATCGGCGAGATGGCGCTCGAGCAGCGCCTGCGCCAGCCCGCGGCCCACCTCCCACGAAAGCTCCGAGGGCAGCGCGCGCGGATCGACCGAGTAGAAGTTCCGTCCCGTAGGCAGCACGTCCAGGCGGCCGCGCGTCGGGCTCCCCGAGGGCCCCGCCGGTACGTGACGGCCGCGCAGAGCCGCGATTACGTGGTCGAGCTCGTCGGCGGCCCCGCGGATCCTCGGCACCACCTCGCCGGCGGCAAACCGCAGCACCCGCTCGACCCCGGAATCGGGTCGGCCGATAACGGCGGCACACACGTCGGCGGCGGCGGATGGATCCCAGCCGCGGGCCGCGAGCGCCTCCAGCAGCGCCATCTGGGACGCTTCCAGCCGGTCGAGCAGATCGCCGGCGCTGGCCGCGGGACCGCGGAACCGCGCCAGCAGCTCCGGCGGCGTGTCCGGCGCCGGCGTGCCGGGAGAGGCAACCAGCTGCGGCTCGTCGAGTCCGAACGCCGCTCCCACTGCCGTGCGCAGCCCAGGCACGGCGCCCGAGCCCAGACGCAGCATCGCCGCCGTCAGCCCGCGCAACTGCTCGCCCTCCGGGGGTGTGCCGAGCACGTGGAGTCCGTCCTTGACCTGGATGTCCTTGATCTCGCACAGGTATCCGTCGATGTGCTCCACCAGCGCTCCGACGTCCTCGGGACGTTCGTGGACGCCGAGGTCGGCCTGCAGGTTCGCGCGCTCGATCGCCGACCAGATGCGGGCGGCCAGCGCGGGCAGCTTCGGCGGGTCGAGCACCTCCAAGCGCGCGTATTCGTCGAGCAGCGCCTCCAGCTCGGCCAGCTCGTCGTAGGTGTCGGCGCGCATCATCGGGGGAACCAGATGGTCGACGATCACCGCGTGGGCGCGACGCTTGGCCTGCACCCCCTCGCCGGGATCGTTGACCACGAAGGGGTAGATCAGCGGCACATCGCTGAGGGCGGCGTCGGGTGCGCACGCCGCGGATAGCGCCAGCATCTTCCCCGGGAGCCACTCGAGCGTGCCGTGCTTGCCCAAGTGCACGATCGCATCCGCGCTCCAGTGCTCATCGATCCAGCGGTAGCAGGCCAGGTAGTGGTGGGTGGGGGGCAGCTCGGGATCGTGGTAGATGCCAACCGGGTCCTCGCCGTACCCGCGTGGGGGCTGGATCGCCACCAGCACGTTGCCGAGCTGGAGGCCGGCGATCACGAAGTCGTCGCCGTCGAGATAGTGGTCACCGGGCGGTGGACCCCAGCGCGCCTCGATCGCCGCTCGCAGCGACGGCGGCAGGGTCTCATACCAACCCAGGTACTCGGCCACGGGCAGGCGCAGCGGCGCGGAGGCCAGTTGGTCGTCGGTGAGGAACTCGGGGTCGTGGCCGCCGGCGGAGATCAGCGCGTGGATCAGCGCATCACCGCCCGCGAACCGATGCTCGACCCGCATCCCGTCGGCGGCCAGCGCATCCAGCAGCGACAGCGCACTGGCCGGTGTATCGAGCCCGACGGCCATGCCCACGCGGGCGTGTTTGGTGGGAAAGCTCGTCAGCAGCATCGCCACCCGCCGCTGCGCCGCAGGGGTGCGGCGGAGGTTGGCGTGGCGGACGGCCAGCTGGGCTACGCGCCGGCAGCGCTCGGGGTCGGCCTGGTAGTGGGCCACCGCGGTGCCCACCGGAGAGCCGTCCAGTAGCCGCTCCTTGAATGAGATCACCCCGGCCAGCAACCGCCCGTCGAACTCGGGGATCGCCACCTGTGTGGCGGCGTCCAGCGGGGAGAGGCCGGAATCGGACTCAAGCCAGGCGGCGCGAGACCCGGTGGCGCATACCGCCTGGAGCACAGGGACGTCGAGGGCGGCCAGCGCTCCGGCGTCCCATTCCTGCCAACCCTCGCCCACGCCCACGCCCACGCCCTCGCCGTTGGCGGCCCTGTTGTCCCCGGCCCCTGACCCACCGGTGGCCAGCATCGTCGTCACCAGCGCGTCGATGTGACCGTCGAGCAGCTCCAGCACCGGGACGCGACCGTCCCGGCCGCGGCGCAACGTGTAGCTCCAGACGGCCAGCGCGTTGGCACCCGCGGCCTGCAGCTCGGCGCACAGGCTGTCGATGAACGCGGTGTTGCCAGTCAGGCGGTGCGAGCGGTAGAAGCAGATTCCCACCGTGGGGCGGGCGGGATCCAGCCGCGCCAGCGCATGGTCCAGGGCCACATCGCCGGCTCCGGGAACGTAGACGCCGAGATCGGCGATCTCCCGCGGGGGATCGAAGCCGTGACCCTCGAGGAGGAAGGTATCGGCGAGGAAGCGCAGCAACTGCTCGACGTTGTCGACGTCGCCGTGGCGCAGGTACTCCCCCGCCTGGGCCACGGCCCCGGCCGGGGCCGAGGAAAGCGCCGTCATCTCCGCGTCGGGCTCGGCCTCTCCCCCCAGGGCCAGCAGCACGATCCCAAGCTGCCGGCAGCGGGACTGCAGCAGCGGCAGGCCTTCGGGCCAGCCGCGGCGGCCGCCGAGCACGCGGCAGAGGACGACGCGGGCTCCCTCCAGCACGTCCTCCACCAGGGCCGTGGGGTCGGTGGCGCCGGAAGGATTGGCGCAGCGGACCTCCGGGAACCCGGGCGCCAGCCGCGCCACCGCCGCGGCCGTGGCCAGGATCTCGGTGTCGGCGGTGGTCACGAAGCGCAGCACGCGCGCACCTCCGTCCGGATGCTCGGCAGGCCCGCGGGAGGACCGCTTTGGATCAGCTCGCTCAGTCGTTCGGTGTTGAGATGCTCGGCCACGAGGTCACCCAGCGCGTCCAGTCGCGCCTCGCGAACCTCGGCGAAGGAGCGCCGGCCGGGCTCCAGACGGCGGCCCTGCAGACCGGCGACATGGCGCACGAGCGCGCGTCGCAGGCCGTCGTCTTCGAGCAGGCCGTGCCAGGACGCGCCCAGCACCGCGCCCTCACGGCAGCCCTCTGGTTCTCCGTCCTCACCCAACAACCACGGTTCGCCGCCGTGGCGGGTGATTCGCCCATGACGGATCTCATAGCCGGTCGCGCGGGTGGCCAGCCAGGGGCAGGCACCAGCCCGGCGGCGCAGCAGCTTCTCAGGGGTGAAGGTCGTCGACACCGGGAGCAGGCCAAGCCCGCTCACCACCCCGCGCCGGGACTCGATCGGGTCCTCGATCCGCTCGCCCAGCAGCTGATAGCCCCCGCAGATGCCGAGGATCGGGCCGCCGACGGCGGCACGCGCGGCCAGGGCACGGGCGAGGCCATCGGCGTGCAGCCGCTCGAGATCCTCCACCGTCGCCTTGGTGCCGGGCACGATCACCAGATCGGCCCGCTCGATATCGGCTGACGAGCGGGTAAACCGCACGCGTACTCCGGGCTCTATGCCGAGCGCGTCGACGTCGGTGAAGTTGCTCATCCAGCGCAGCCGTACCACGGCCACGTCCAGCGTGTCGCCGTCGCTTTGCTCCTCGGGCCGCGGTGCCTCCAGCGCCAGCGAGTCCTCCACGTCCATCCATAGGTCCTCGACGTAGGGCAGCACGCCCAGCACTGGGCGCCCGGTGAGCTCCTCCAGCCGGTCCAGGCCGGGGGCGAGGACCGAGTTGTCCCCGCGAAACTTGTTGATGACGAAGCCGGCCACGAGCGCCTGATCGTCGGCGTCGAGCAGAGCCAGGGTTCCGAACAGGGACGCGAACACGCCGCCGCGATCGATGTCGGCGACCACCAGCACCGGCAGCCCGGCCTCCCGGGCCAACCCCAGGTTGGTCAGATCACCGGGACGCAGGTTGATCTCCGCCGGCGATCCCGCTCCCTCGCAGACGACGACCCCATAGCGCTCGCGCAGCCCCGCCAGCGCGGCTCCGACCACCGGCTTCAGCTCCGCTTTCATCTCCTGGTAGGAGCGCGCGTCGGCGTCGCCTCGCGGCCGCCCCAGGACCATCACCTGGCTGCGATGGGTCCCGGACGGCTTGATCAGCACCGGGTTCATCGCTGCCTCA
This sequence comes from uncultured Solirubrobacterales bacterium, assembly GCA_963787535.1. Taxonomy (GTDB): domain Bacteria; phylum Actinomycetota; class Thermoleophilia; order Solirubrobacterales; family Solirubrobacteraceae; genus Palsa-465. The sequence goes on along the minus strand of CAWBDB010000004.1, from coordinate 43,509 downwards.
GGCTCGATTCCCGCTGCCGCCGCCTGCACCGCTTGGGAGCGCCCGATCTCCCTCCCGTCCCGAGTCACGACCGAGTTCAGCGCCATGTTCTGGGCCTTGAACGGGGCCACGCTCACCCCCTGGCGCGCCAGCCAGCGACAGATCCCTGCGGTCAGCACCGACTTCCCGGCGTCGGAATGGGTGCCGCAGACCAGCAGCGCGCCGTTCATCGCGCTCGCAGCCGCCGGGGGTAGGCGGTAGCTCTCGGCAGCGCCGCCCGAGCGGCAGCGCACAGCAGCGCGGCGCCTGCCCCCACCGCCAGCGACAGCCTCGCCGCGCGCGGGATGTCGGCGGGGACCGGGGCCGTCCCGTGACCAAGCCGGGGCCGGTGCTCGAGCCGGCCGGAATAGCTGAGCGGTCCCCCGAGGGTCAGCCCCAGGGCTCCGGCGAAGGCGGCCTCCATGCGGCCGGCGTTCGGACTCGGATGGGCGGCGCCGTCCCGGCGGGCGCAGCGCCAGGCAGCAGTCGACGAGCCTCCAGCCAGGGGCGCAAACGCAGCCGTGAGCGCCATCCCCGCGCGAGCGGCGGGCCAGCTCATGGCGTCGTCGAGGCGCGCCGCCGCCCACCCGAACTCCCGGTAGCGGTGGTCGCGATGGCCGACCATCGCATCGAGCGTGTTCGCCGCCCGGTAGGCGACCACTCCCGCCGGTCCGGCCACCGCCCCCCACAGCAGCGGGCCCACCACCGCGTCGCTCGTGTTCTCACCCAGGGACTCAACGACCGCGCGGGCGACACCGGCCAGGTCGAGCCGCTCGGGGTCCCGTCCGACGAGCGCCGGCAGCGCCGCCCGGGCGCTGACCAGGTCTCCGTCGTCCAGCAGCGAGCCGATCCGGCGCGCCTCCCGGGTCAGCGAGCGGCCGCCGAGCGCGGCCCAGGTCAGCACCACCAGGATCAGCCCGCGCCCTCTGATCGCGCGTGCGGCCAGCTCTGCCGCGGCTGCCGGCAGCGCCGTCAGGGCCACCGCGAACACCGCTCCCCGCACCCGGCTCGGCGCGTACAGCCTGGCCTCGATCCGCAGTGCCAGTCGCCCGAACCCGGCCACCGGATGCCGGTGACGTGGGTCGCCGATGGCGAGATCGGCGGCGTAGCCGGCCAGCAGCGATCCCCCGCTCATCCCGACGCTGCCGGCGACAGGTTCGTGCACAGGCCATTCACGCCGGCGACGGTCCAGGCACCGCCGCGGCCGTGCAGCTCGGTGATCGACAGCGGGGCCACTTCGATCTGCCAGCATGCCAGCAGCGGCGCAGCCAGCGCGTGGACCACAGCTACCCGGATCACGCCGCCGTGGGTGAGGACCGCAGCGGTGCCCTCGACGCGCAGCTGGCGGGCCAGCCATCCGCAGACGCGCCCGGCGAACTTCGTCAGGCTCTCGCCCTGGTGAGGAGCCGAATCGGGATCGAGCATCCAATCGTGAACGCCGGCGGGGTCTTGACGGTGAACGTCGCTCAGCGACCGTCCGGACCACGCACCGAAGTCACACTCGGCCAGGACCGTGTCGATTTGCGGCCGCAGGCCGGCCGCCTGTGCCGTCTGACGGCAGCGCAGCGCCGGGCTTGACCACACCTCGCAGTCAGGCGGAAGCGAAGCGGCCAGGGTGGCGGCAGCGATGCGCCCCGGCTCGTCCAGTGGCTCGTCACTCGGAAACTCCCGTGACCGCGTCGCGGCAGTGGGAGCGTGGCGCACGAGCAGCAGCCGCCTCATCCGGTAACTCGAGCGGATCCTCGCGGCTCTGCGGGGGGCACTGCGCCGAACACGGTACCTCCTCGGGATCCAGCGTCCCGAACGTCGAAGGGCTCGCGGCGGACGAGTTCCTGACTTCCGAGCCCGCGGCTCGGGCTCGGTGACAGTGGCGCGACCGTCCCGGACTCTCACCGGGTTCCTCGCGCCGCCGCGCTGACGGAAGCCACTCTATCCCTTCGGGCGCCCGCTGCACCAGGCTGCCCGTCTACGCTTGACCCGTGGCTGCTCCCCACCGGCTCACCCGGCCCCCGACGCCGGCCGGCTTTGATCCCTCCCGGGCCGCGCAGCGCGCCGCCGATCCAACTGGCTGGCGGTTCGACGAGCCCGAACGGGCCGCGGTGCATCGGGTGATCGCCGAGCGGCGGGACATACGCCGGTTCCGTCCTGACGAGGTGCCAGATGACCTCCTCGGTCGCGTGCTCGAGGCTGCTCATCATGCGCCTTCGGTGGGCCTGATGCAGCCGTGGCGGATCATCATCGTTGCCGATCTGGCCAAGCGCGTTGCCATCCGGGGGCTAGCTCACCGGGAGCGGCTGCGCCAGGCCGAGCGTTTCGACGAGCGCGCCCGGCAGTTCCTGGACCAGAAGATCGAGGGGATCGTCGAAGCCCCGCTGGGCCTGTGCGTGTGCTGCGATCCCGGCGAGCCCGAGGTGGAGGTGCTCGGTCGGGGCACGATCCCGGACACGGACGTGTACAGCACCGCGTGCGCAGTGGAGAACCTGTGGCTGGCCGCGCGAGCCGAGGGCCTGGGCGTCGGCTGGGTCAGCTTCTACCGCCCGCCGGATCTGCGGGAGCTCCTCGGCATCCCCGATCGGGTGCAGCCGATCGCCTACCTGTGTCTCGGCTGGCCCGACGAGCGGCCGACCCGTCCAGGGTTGGAGAGCGCCGGGTGGGCAGCCCGGACCCCGCTCGCTGCTGTGGTCATGCACGACCGTTGGCAGGGCGACGCCCGCGGCGACCGAGCGCCAGGTCTGGAGGCCCCGCGGGTCGACGCCCGCGGATCGGAGCGCCCATGGGTGCACCGCTCCGCGGCGGTGGCCGCTCGTGACCGGCTCGACCGTCTGGTCAAGCCCACCGGCAGCCTCGGCGCGCTGGAGCCGCTGATCGAACGGTGGGCGTCGATCACCGGGGGACCACCTCCCGCCCAGGTGCGAGCCGGGGTTCTCGTCCTCGCCGCCGACCATGGTCATGTCGGCCGGGGCAGCAGCCTGTACGGCGCCGAGGTCTCGGCGCAGGTGGCGGGCGCTGCGGCGCGAGGGGAAACCGCGGTGGGGGTGCTCGCGGCTCGCGGCCCCCACCGCCTCATCGTCGCCGACATCGGGCTCGTCGCCGACACGCCGCCTGGCGTCCGAGCGGTCAAGGTACGGGCCGGTACAGCCGACATGCTCGACGGATCGGCGATGAGCGAAACGGATCTCGACGCGGCCCTCGGCACCGGCGCGGCGCTGGCTGGCGAGCTAGCGCAGGAGGGGGCCGATTGCCTCATCCTCGGTGAGATCGGCATGGGCAACACGGCCACCACGGCGGCCCTGGTCTGCGCCCTCACCGGTGCATCGCCGGCGGCCGCGGTTGGCCGCGGGACCGGAGTCGACGCCGCCGGGCTCGGCCGAAAGCGTTCGCTGGTGGCCCAGGCGCTCGAACGGCACGAGTCCGTGTCGGATCCCCGGGCTGCGCTGGCCGCGGTCGGGGGACTCGAGCTCGCCGGCCTGGCCGGCGCCGCGGCAGAGGCGGCACGTCTAGGGCTCCCGGTGATCCTCGACGGCTACGCGGTCGCTGCTGCCGCCCTGGCCGCAGTCCGGATCGACCCAGCCGTGGCCGAGGCGCTACTGGCCAGCCATCGTTCGGCCGAGCCAGGACACGGGCTCGTGCTGACCGAGCTGGGTCTGGAGCCGCTGCTGGACCTTCGGCTGCGGCTGGGGGAAGCATCGGGCGGCCTTCTCGCCTTGCCGATCATCGAGGCCGCGGGTGCCCTGCACCGTGAGATGGCGACCTTCGAGGAATCCGGCATTGTCCGGGCTCGCTGAAGTTCGCGCCGCGCTTTCGTTCCTCACCGTCCTTCCGGTCGGCCGCATCGACCATGCTCGCGTCCAACCAGGCGCTGCGGCGAGCTGGTTCCCGGTCGTGGGCGCGCTTGTTGGCGCTCTCGCCGGCGGCCTGCGCGCTCTGACGATCGGAGCCCTCGGTGGAACCGCCGCCTCGGTGCTGGGCATCTTCCTGATGATCGTGGTTGCCGGTGGGCTGCATCACGATGGGCTTGCGGACTCGGCCGACGCGCTCGGGGTCCGGGGTGACCGCGAGCGGCGATTGGCGGTGATGCGAGATCCGCGCATCGGCGTGTTCGGGACGCTTGCCCTGGTCGGCTGGAGCCTGCTGATGGTCGCCGCGCTCGCTCCTCTGAACCGACTCGACGGCCTCCGCAGCCTGGTGGCCGCGGCCGTCGCGGGTCGAAGCCTGGCCCTGGTGCACGCTCGGATTCTGGCGCCGGCTCGCACTGAGGGACTTGGGGCGACGTTTCGACCGAGCCCGATGGCCCTGGGCATCGCGGGGACCGTCACCATCCTCGGAGTGCTGTTGGTCTGCGCTCCGCTGCCGGGAGCGGCGGCGCTCGGGACTGCGACCGTCGCTGCCGCGGCTGTGAGCTTGTGGTCGCGCCGGATGATCGGAGGACGCACCGGCGACACACTCGGGGCCACCGTGGTCCTCAGCGAGGCTGCGGTTTGCCTCACCCTGCTCGGCTTCTGGCGCTGACGGTCAACGTCAGCGGGTGCGGCTCGGGTCTCCGGCCCCCCAGACGCCGGCTGCGTTTAATCACCCGGCCGGTGGTCAGCGTCGGATTCCTGGGTTGGCGCTATCCGCAGCCGGTGTTGAACCCGCAGCTTGAGCAGGTGTAGCAGCTGCCGGTGCGCTGCATCATGCCGCCGCACTGCTGGCAAGCGGGCCCGAGGTCGAGCCCGCGGCCGACCGCCGGCAGCACCGGCGGGGTATCGGTCAGCGCCGCCGTCGCCGGTCGGACCTCACTCCCTCTGGAGAGATCGGGTCCGACGTTCTCTCCGCTCGCGCCGACGACGTTGCCGCCGCTCCCGGCGCCGCTCCCCCCGTTGCCGGCATTGCTGTCCGGCTGGTTGCTTTGCTTCGCGGGCTGAGCCGGGCCGGCCGTGTCTCCGCCGTGGGAGATCAGTGCGTCCTGGGCCGCCTTACGCGCCCGGACCTCAGGCGTGAGGATGCCAAGCTCCTCCTGGAGGTCGACGTCGAGGAATCGTGAGGCCAGCCACCGCATGATGTAGTCGGGCATCGACTTGGCGAACGGGATCTCCGGGTTGGTGGTCATGCCCTCGGGCTCGAAGCGCATGTAGCTGAACTTGCGCACCAGCGTCTCCAGCGGGACCCCGTACTGCAACGAGATCGAGATCGCGGTGGCGAACGAGTTCATCATCCCCCGCAGAGTCGATCCCTCCTTGCCGATGTCGGTGAGGAAGATCTCGCCGATGCTGCCGTCCTCGTACATTCCGGCAGTGATGTAGCCCTCGTGCCCACCGAGCGAGAACTTGTGCGTGATCGACTGACGCTCCCGCGGCATCCGGCGTCGCTTGGGCGGCGCTTGGGCTAGGGCTGCAGTGACCGCCTTCTCGATGTCGGCATCGCTCAGCGCCGGAACCGGCTCGCCCTTGTGGGCGTCAGTGCGCAGCGCCTGCGCGGTCTTGGATCCGTCTCGATAGATGGCCAGCGCCTTGATCCCCATGTGCCAGGCCTGGAGGTACGCGTCGGCGATGTCATTCACGGTGGCGGTCTCCGGCAGGTTGACGGTCTTGGAGATCGCGCCACTGATGAACGGCTGCACCGCTCCCATCATCTTGATGTGACCCAGGTGCGAGATCGCGCGGTCGCCAACGGCAACGTCGAACACCGGCAAGTGCTCGTCGGCCAGCTCGGGGGCGCCGATGATCGTCCCGTGCTCATTGACGTAGGCCACGATCTGCTCGATCTGCTGGTCGCTGTATCCGAGCGTCTCCAGGGCCAGCGGCACAGTGCGGTTGGCAATCGTCATCTGACCGCCGCCCACCAGCTCCTTGAATTTGACCAGCGAGAAGTCGGGCTCGACGCCGGTCGTATCGCAATCCATGAGAAACGAGATCGTTCCGGTGGGGGCTAGCACGGTGGCCTGAGCGTTCCGGTATCCATGCTGCTCACCGGCGGCGACCGTCTCCTCCCAGGTGGCCCGTGCGGCCGACAGTAGTCCGGCGTCGGCGCAGGCGACGTCAGGAATCGCGTAGGACGCGTCGCGGTGCATCCGCATCACGGCGTTGTGGGCCTCGCGGTTGCCCTGGTAGCGATCGTAGGCCCCCATCGCCCCGGCAACTCGCGCCGAGCCCAGATAAGCGCGCCCGGTCATCAACGAGGTGATCGCCGCCGCCGCCCCCCTGCCGGCGTCGGAGTCATAGGGCATGCCGTTGGCCATCAGGTAGGCGCCCAGGTTGGCGTAGCCCAGGCCAAGCTGGCGGAAGGCCCGGGCGTTATGGCCGATCTCCTCGGTGGGGTAGCTCGAGGGGGAGACGATGATCTCCTGAGCCAGGAACACGATGTCAACTGCGTGCTCGAAGGACTCGACGTCGAAGGTTCCGTCGGCGCGGCGGAACTTCATCAGGTTCAGCGACGCGAGGTTGCAGGCCGAGTCGTCCACGTGCATGTATTCCGAACATGGATTAGACGCGTTGATCCGCCCCGAGTTGGGGCAGGTGTGCCACTGGTTGATCGTGGTGTCGTACTGAACGCCGGGATCGGCGCAGCGCCATGCCGCCTCTGCGATCTCGCTCATCAGCTGACGGGCGGGAACCGGTTCACCGATCGGTTCCCCTGTGCTCCGCGCGATCAATCGCCAGTCCCCATCGTTCTCGACCGCCCGCATGAACTCATCGCTGACTCGCACCGAGTTGTTGGCGTTCTGGTACTGGATCGAGTGGAAGCCGTCGCCGTCGATGGACATGTCAAAGCCGGCGTCCCGCAGCGCGGCGGCCTTGTCTTCCTCCTTGGCCTTGCACCAGATGAACTCCCGGATGTCGGGGTGGTCGATGTCCAGCACGACCATCTTGGCCGCCCGCCGGGTACCCCCGCCCGACTTGATCGAGCCCGCCCAGGCGTCGGCACCGCGCATGAAGGACACCGGACCGGAAGCCGTTCCTCCCCGGCTGAGCGGCTCCATCGAACCACGGATGCGAGACAGGTTGATGCCGGAGCCTGAGCCGCCCCGGAAGATGATCCCCTCCTTGGTGTTCCACTCCAGGATCGACTCCATGCTGTCATCGGCGGAGAGGATGAAGCAGGCGCTCGCCTGCATCTTCGGGTCTCCCACCGGGTGCCAGCCTACGTTGAACCAGACGGGAGAGTTGAAGGCAGCGATCTGGTGCAGCAGGATGTAGGTCAACTCGGCCTCGAAGACCTCACCGTCGGCCTCGGTGGCGAAGTAGCCGCGCTCGCGCCCCCAACCGGCGATCGTGCCGGCCACTCGGCTGATCATCTGCTTGACCGAGCGCTCGCGGGCGGGCGAATCCGGCTGTCCCCGGAAGTACTTCTGCGCGACGATGTTGGTCGCGTTCTGAGACCACGTCTTGGGAAACTCCACCCCGCGCTGCTCGAAGGAGACCTTGTCCCCGTGTCCGATCCGAGCATCCCGCGTCTCCCACTCAACCGCATCGAACGGATGCTGCCCCGCGGCCGTGAAGTAGCGGCGAACCGAGAGACCGTCGCCCGCCTGATCCGGGGGGTTGAGCTGGGTCTGCGGGGTCTGCTCCATCGGGTCCTGCTCCTCTCGTTGTTCCGCTTCGCGTCGGTTGCGTTGGCCCGCTCGGTGGCCAAGGTGGGTTGCGGATGCTCCCTCACGCCTCGGACGGAATACGAGCGCTGCGGTGGTGCCTCACGGGGCACGAGACATGCGGCAGATGTAGTTCTATTTTACCGTGCCCGCGTCGCCGCCAGCGGCTATGGCGCGGCTAGCTTCACCCGCCGCGGGCGAACTTCCTCGCGCTCGATTCCGGATCCGCACCGCGATCACGGCGTGAGCGACGCCAGGTCTGTTATATCTCCGCGGGCATGGTCTCCTTCGCGACCGATCAGCCGCCGCGGCGATGAAGCTGCTCGTCACCGGGGGCGCAGGATATATCGGCTCGATCGTCAGCCGAGAGCTGCTTCAGGAGGGGCACCAGGTCGTCGTCCTGGACAACCTGGAACGTGGCCATAAGGCTGCGGTCGCGCCCGAGGCTCGCCTGGTGGTCGCGGATCTGACCGACGCCCAGGCGGTGAGTGCTCTGCTCGGCGAGGGGTTTGACGGCGTCCTTCATTTCGCGGCGCTCGCGCTGGTCAGTGAGTCGGTCAGCCATCCCGAGCGCTACTACCGCACGAACGTGGGGGGAACGCTGAACCTGTTGCAGGCGATGGCTGAAAATGGTGTGGAGCGGCTGGTGTTCTCTTCAACCTGCGCGGTCTACGGCGAGCCAGACGAGGTTCCGATCAGGGAGAGCGCGGTCCCGCGCCCGGTCAACGCCTACGGGGCGTCCAAGCTGGCGGTCGACAACATGATCGCCAACTTCTGCGTCGCCCACGGGCTCGGGGCAGTGAGCCTGCGCTACTTCAACGTCGCCGGGGCGGTTCCGGACTGCGGCGAAGATCACCACCCCGAGACCCATCTGATCCCGAACATCCTGCGCGTCGTGCTCGGCACCAACCCCGCTGTCCACATCTACGGCACGGACTATTCGACCCGCGATGGAACCGCGATCCGCGATTACATCCACATCGAGGATCTCTCGGCGGCGCACCTGCTCGCGCTCGAAGGCATCCGGGGCGGTGAGCACCAGATCTTCAACCTCGGCAACGGCAACGGCTTCTCGGTGCGCGAGGTGATCGCGGCCGTCGAGGAGGTCACCAGGGGGACGATCGAAACTGTCGAAGCGGATCGCCGGCCCGGCGATCCACCGATGCTGGTCGCCGCCAGCGACAAGATTCGTGCCGAGCTGGGATGGAGTCCGCGCAAGCCTGATCTCGCCGAGATGGTTCGGGACGCCTGGGAGTTCGCGCGGACCCACCCGCGCGGGTACTCAGAGGAGATCTGAGAGCTCCTCCAGGGAGGCGGTCAGGACCTCGGAGGCCGGGCGGGATGCATTGATCCGGCGGATCCGATCCGGCTCTGCCGCCGCCAGCGCCGCGTACCCGCTGGCGATCCGCGCGTAGAACTCATCCTGCTCACGCTCCAGCCGGTCGACAGTCGCCCCGCGCTGCTGCAGACGCCCGCGTCCAACCGCCGGCTCGACCTCCAGCAGCAGCGTTCGATCCGGGCGCAAGCCGCCAATGGCGAAGTCGTTGATCATTCTCACCAGCTCGACTCCCAGCCTTCGTCCGGAACCCTGGTAGGCGAGCGACGAATCCACGAACCGGTCGAGCAGCACCCATCCCCCGGAGCGCATCAGTGGCAGCACCGCTTCTTCTACGAGCTGTGCCCGTGCCGCCGCGTAGAGCAGGGCCTCCGCGCGTGCGCCCAGGGTCAGCTGCGGATCCTTGACCAGGGCGCGGATGCGCTCGGCGGCAGCGACTCCCCCGGGTTCCCGGAGCAGCCGTAGGCCGATGCCGCGCCGTTGGAGAGAAGCTTCCAGCTCGTGAGCCAAGGTTGTCTTGCCCGCGCCGTCGATTCCCTCGATCGTGATCAGAAGTCCGCGCGGCATGGAAGTCAGGTTCCGACCCTAGTGGAGGGCTAGGATCGACTCCATGCTCGTCGAGCTCGACCGTCATCCCCACGCCCGCGCCGTGCTCGCCCCGGCGTTGCTGCCGCAGGCTCGCCCCTCGCACGCCTACCTGTTCCACGGTCCCGGTGGCTCAGGCAAGCGCTCGATGGCCCGTGCGGTGGCGGCCCGACTGCTGTCAGAGGGCGCGTCTGACCCCGACGGAGCCCAAGCCCGCGTGCTTTCAGGCGCGCATCCTGATCTCACCTGGGTGAGTCCCAGTGGCGCTCACGAGATCCTGGTCAGTGACATCGACGGGCCGGTCGTCGCCGCCGCCAGCAAGACCCCGTTCGAGGCCACACGGCGAGTGTTCGTGATCGAGCGTGTAGACGAGCTTGGTGACGAGGCCGCGAACCGGATGCTGAAGACGCTTGAGGAGCCAGCGCCGTTCGTGCACCTGATCCTGCTCACCGATCGTCTCGTCGACGTGCTGGCGACGGTTCGCTCTCGCTGTCAGCTCGTTCGCTTCGACGCTCCGCCGGTGCGGGAGATCGCGCACCAGCTCACCGGTCTCGGCGTGTCCGAGGTGACCGCTCTGGCCTGCGCACAGCTGTCGCTTGGTGACGCCGAGCGTGCCCGGGAGCTCGCCAGCGCCGAGGGGGCGACACTCCGTTCAACGGCGGAGAGCTTCGCTCGAGCGGCGGTTGCGGGAACTGCGGCCACCCAGAAACCCTGGATGGATTTACTCAAGGCGGTGAGATGGCGAAGCGAGGCGGCCTGCGCGGAGCTGGAAGGTCGCGCTGCCGGCGAACTCGAGCTCCATCCGCGCAAGGAGCGAAAGCGGGTCGAGACTGAATGGAATGACCGCATCCGGAGGGTCCGGCGACGCATCGAGACCTCGGCGCTGGATCTGTCGCTGCAGCTGGTGGCACTGTGGTTAACCGACCTCGCGAACGTCGGCTGGCAGGCGCAGGATCTCGTGCGCAACGTCGACCGGATCTCCGAGCTGGATCAGGATGGCGGATCCGACCCCCAGCGTCTGACCAGAGCGATCGAGCTCGTGGAGGAAACCCGTGCGCGATTCCAGCTGAACGTGAGTGAGGATCTGGCATGCGAGGCGCTGGCGTACCGGCTCGAACAGGCACTGAACAGCTGAGCGGGGGTGAGCGCGTCTACCTGCGCGCTCCCACCCGCGGCGATCAGTGTGAGTTCCTGGACCTGATGCAGGCCAGCCGACGTTTTCACCGGCCGTGGGCCAGCGCCCCAACCGATCCGGATCGCTTCACCGCCTACCTGACCGACTCCACTCGCCCCGACTTCGAGGCGATGCTCTTGTGCCGGCGTGAGGACGGCGCAATCCTCGGATTCTTCAACCTCTCCCAGATCGTCCGCCGCTCGTTGCAGAGCGCCTACCTCGGCTACGCCGTTGGCCAACCTCATGCCGGCCAGGGTTTCATGGGGGAAGGCATTCAGCTGGTGCTCCGTCGTGCCTTCCTGGACCTCCGATTGCATCGCATCGAGGCGAACATCCAGCCGGGAAACCATGCCTCGATCGCGCTCGCTCGCGGCGCCGGGTTTCGACGCGAGGGCTTCTCGCCGCGCTACCTGAAGATCGACGGCCACTGGCGTGACCACGAACGCTGGGCGATCCTCGTCGAGGACTGGAAGGTCAACGCCGACGGCCGTGCCGGCGGGGCCGTCGATGGAGACAGCCTCGGTGCCTGACGCACAGCCACTCGAAGCCGCAACGGCGTCATAGAATCGGCGCAGTGCCGACGTAGCTCAGCTGGTAGAGCACTTCACTCGTAATGAAGGGGTCGGGAGTTCGAGTCTCCCCGTCGGCTTGTCGTGATGAATAGCAGGCATTGTTGTGCTCGTCTGTGACGACTCGTTTGGTCCTGCTCCGATGCCGGGAGAGCTGAGCGCTGCGGAGCGAGCACGGTCTGAACAGCCGACGCAGAACGGGCGAGCCGAGGTCGACGAAAGACGCGAGACCAGCCGGCATCAGAAGATCGCGATCGGATTAAGTGGCGAGCCGGTGCCACCGATGATGCGAAGCGGCGCGCAAGCAAACAGGAACTCCCAACACCCGGTCCCTTCACAGCCGGCCCGTAGATCCTCGAACTGCAGATAGTCCAGCAGGTGTAATCCCATCGCGGCGATGGCCAGGACGTGGATCGGAAAGTCAACGCCCTGAGTGCTGCTGGGCGCGGTGTCGCTGTTGCCGTCTGAGCCGAGCACGGCGACGCTCCGTTCGGAGACGAATTCCATCGCGGTTGGATGCAGGCCCGCCTTGAGCTCCGCGGTGTTCCAGGGACCCAGCTCGGCGAGTCTCCGGGCATGCCCGGTGCGCACGAGCAGGATGTCCCCCTTGCCGACAGTCACGCCCTGTTCGCGCTCGGCTGCCTCGAGGTCCTCGCGGAAGACGTGTTCGCCGGGCTCGAGCCACGAGATGTCACGGAGCCGCGGGATGTCAAGCAGCACGCCGCGCCCCACGAGGCCATCCTTGAGCACTTCGATCGTGTTCACCGCGGCCCCCTGGGGCGTAGCCGAGTCCTCGGGACGATCGTTGTACAGCGACCCCTCGTAGCCGATGTGGCAGAGGGCATCGATGTGAGTGTGGCCATCGTTGTGGTAATCAACCCCGACGTAGTCCTTGATGAAGTGCACCGGGTCAGTCACCGCGGCGTCTTGTCCCAGCTCGGTCATGTGATGATCGGCCGGCATCGGGTTATCGGCAGCCAGATGCGTGTTCACGGGCAGGCTCAGCGTGACGGTGGTGCCTTCGCGCACCAATAGGACCGCCGCCGCAACGGCCTTCGGCGTCAGGTGGTGAAGGGCGCCGCGCTCGTCGTCCGCGCCCCAGCGACCCCAGTTGGTGAGCGAGCGAAACAGCGCAGCGAACTCCTCGGCGCTGACGGTCGTATCGCGCATGTCAGATCGCGGCTCCCCGCGGCTCGCGCCCGTCAATCACCGCGATCAGGTCGTCGGCCACAAAGGCCCCGGGCTTGGCGCTCATTTCGGAGACCGTATACGTACCGGCCGCGGCGGGTTCATCCGACCGGGGGGATGAGTACCAAGAAGACGACTGAGCGGCATCTCCGCGGCGCGTACCACAAGCTGGGGCCGCTCCCGACAGCTCTCACGGCCATCGGCGAGTAGTCCCAGGACCCTTCGCGAGCCGGGCCGATGAAACCGTAGGGGAAACGTACGGGGTTCCCCCCTTGCGGATCTGCCCGGCCACGCACACGATGTGCGTCTAGGTAAGCCAACGGCGGTGAAACCGCTGAGGGAGAGAAAAGGAGCGGTTATGACAGATGTGCTCTATGCGGTCGCGCGCTTCTGCGTCAGACGTCGCTTCGCCGTTCTTGTGTCGAGTGCCCTGTTCGTGTTGCCGATTGCGGACGCTTCGGCGGACGGGTTCACCGGGTTGCGCAATCAGCGCTACTGCGAGGTCATCCCGTCGGTGGTACAGGGGAGCTCGGTCACCACGTACGTCTACAACACTCAGGGCCTGAACCTATGTCCGGCCGCGCAATGGGATGCCCTGAGCGAGGCCGAGGTGGACCAAGAATACGGCTCGCAGTCGGCCCAGCTCAACGGGCCGCGCTACTGGATGATGGACGACCTCGAGGGGTCCGGCTCCTCGACTACCGGCCAGACGTTCACGTTCGGTGGCATCGAGACGAGCCTGCGGGCGACGATCGTCACCCCCGTCGGAGCGCCGACCGTAGGCCAGCAGTTCTATGTCCCCAACACGGTGCGGCGCCAGACCGTCTACACGTTCAAGGGCGGAAAGCCGATGTACGAGCTGATCGACCCCGACAAGAACGTGTACGTCATGCAGTCCTACGCCCAGATCGTGGACAAGAGTCTCACCATCAACCAGCTGCCGACTCTCGGGCACGTATTGAGCCTCCCCGCGGGTTGGCGATATCGGGAGAGGAGGCCGCGCCACTCGATTCAGCTCACCGCGACCGGTATCGCATACGTGGTCAACGACAACCTCGCGAACTCCTATCAGCGCATGAACAAGCCCAGCCTTCAGCTCAGCGGGGTGCCCACCGACTGCGTTCGGCGATCGTTCACGGTCAGCGTTCACGTGGGAGGCGACACGGCGAACACGCGGGTGAGCGTAGGCCGCAGGGTTATCGCGCGCACCACCGGCAACGATTTCACGGTCACAGTTCCAGTCGGCCCCCGTTCGAGCGGCCGACGCCTTGTCGCGACGGCGAGCAACGACGCTGGAACCGCCCGCACCGGCGCACCATTCTGGGTGTGCGGCGTGAAACCCCTACGTTCAGGCCGCGGCTGAGGTCTCTTATCAGGCCTCTTCCGGGACCGAGGTTCGGCACGGCCTCGTGTCCTTTGACCGGACCTGATCAACTACCCACTCCATCGTTGTCCAAGGAGATTCCATGGCGGTGGCCACAGATCCGCAAGGGAACAACCCCGACGCCAGTCCGGCGGCCTCAGATGTGGCCGCCGATGCCCTCGTCGTCTTCGGGATCACCGGTGACTTGGCCAAGGTGATGACTTTCCGGTCGCTGTACCGTCTGGAACGACGGGGGCTACTCGGGTGTCCGATCGTAGGCGTGGCCAGCAACGACTGGTCAGCCGACCAGCTTCGCAGTCATGCCCGCGCCGCGATCGAGAACACCGGCGAGACGATCGATCCTGAGGTGTTCGAGCGTTTCGCGGCGCGCCTCTCCTACGTACAGGGCGATTTCACCGACGCCGCGACGTTCAAACGCGTGGCCGATGCGATCCGGGAGGCCAGACGTCCCGTCTTCTACCTGGAGATTCCACCGTTTCTGTTCGCGACCGTGATCAAGGGACTGTCTCAGGCCAGGCTCACCGCACACGCGCGGGTGGTCGTCGAGAAGCCGTTCGGGCACGACCTTGCCTCTGCCCGCGCTCTTGCTGCGGACATCCATCAGTACATCGACGAGTCGCAGCTTTATCGGATCGACCACTTCCTGGGCAAGATGGGCTTGGAGGAGTTTCTCTACCTACGGTTCGCCAACGCGATCCTCGAGCCGGTGTGGAACCGCAACTACATCTCCAGCGTGCAGATCACGATGGCGGAAAGCTTCGGCGTGGAGGATCGAGGACAGTTCTACGATCGCGTAGGGGCGCTACAAGACGTGGTCGTCAACCACCTGATGCAACTCTGTCGCCGTGGCCGCGATGGAGGCTCCTGCTGGTGCGGACGCCGGCACGCTCAAGGACGCTAAGTTCGGCCTTTTCCGCTCGATCGCCGATGCCGATCCCAAGCACTACGTTCGCGGCCAGTACGAAGGCTATCTCGAGATCGACGGCGTCGCGCCGGGATCCACCACCGAGACCTACGCGGCGTTGCGGCTGGAAATCGACAACTGGCGCTGGACCGACGTGCCCTGGTTCATCCGCACCGGGAAGCGCCTGCCCGTCACCCAGACCGAGCTGAGGCTGGTATTTCGCCGACCCCCCCGACTCCCGTTCCTCTCTGCTCACGGAGGGAGGCCTCCGTTACAGAGCCAGCTGGTGATCAAGCTCGATCCGATGACCGGTGTCAGGCTGATCATCGATGCGCATCGAGCCGATCGCGGCGGCCCGCAGGAGATCACGCTCGACATGGAGTTTGAGCAGGAGGGCGGGGACGGCCCGACCCCTTACGAAGTGCTCCTGCACGCCGCCATGCAGGGTGACAGCACGCCGTTCACTCGCCAGGACAGCGTCGAGGAGACCTGGCGAATCATGGGTCCGCTAGTGGAGGAGCCGCCGCCGGTGCACCCGTACGCTCCGGGTTCCTGGGGCCCGAAAGCGGGCGACCAGCTGCTGGCCGGAGTCGATCGCTGGCACGGCCCCTGGATCGTGTCATGAGCAACCCAGCCAAGGAGAAGTCAGGAATGAGCGCTGCCGCCACAGGCGAGACTGACGATCGTGACAAGCCGGGGAAGAAGACGGCGGGGGAGCGAGTGCAGAGCGCCGCCGCGCCTTCCCCGTTCACGCCGATCGCGAACTACGCGTTCCTGTCGGACTGCCATACGGGCGCGTTGGTCGCACCGGACGGCGCGGTTGATTGGCTGTGCGTTCCGCGGTTCGACTCGCCCAGCGTGTTTGGCTCCCTGCTGGACCGCGGTGCCGGGGCATTTCGCCTCGGCCCGTTCGGGATCAACGTGCCCAGCGGCCGCACCTACGAGCCGGGGACCAACACGCTGATCACCGCCTGGAAGACTCCGAGCGGTTGGGCGATGGTGCGCGATGCGTTGACCATGGGACCCCGCCGAGGCGAGGACACGGTCACGCCGCATTCCCGGCCGCCCGCCGACGAGGACGCCGACCACGTCCTCGTGCGCACCGTCGCGTGCATCGCCGGCAACGTCGAGGTTGAGTTGGTGTGCGAGCCGGCGTTCGATTATGGCCGCTCCCCGGCGGAGTGGTCGCTGGCCGGCGATCGCCACAGCGCGGACGCGTCCGGGTCGGGTCAGACGATCAGGCTCCACACCGACCTGCTGCTGGGGATCGAGGGTAGCCGCGCCCGGGCCCGCCACACGCTCAGGGAGGGCGAGCAGGTTTACTGTGCCCTTTCGTGGGCGGCGGGGCTGGACGGGCCGACGACTGTCGAGCAAGCCAACGCGCAGCTGGCCGCCACCACCGTCTTCTGGCGCGACTGGCTCGGACGAGCACGGATTCCCGATCATGACCTGCGGCCGTTGATCCAGCGCTCCGCGCTCGCGATCAAGGGTCTGACGTACATGCCGACTGGGGCGACCGTCGCCGCGCTGACGACGTCACTGCCGGAGACCCCGGGCGGGGAGCGCAACTGGGATTATCGCTACACGTGGATTCGTGACTCGACGTTCACGCTGCAGGCGCTGCACTACCTCGATCTCGACTGGGAGGCCGACGAGTTCATGCAGTTCATCGCCGACCTGGAAGGCAACGAGGACGGGGCGCTCCAGATCATGTACGGAATCGACGGGCGGCGGGACCTGACTGAGACCGTCCGCGACGAGCTGTCGGGGTACGCTGGTGCCAGCCCGGTGCGGATCGGCAACGGCGCCTTTGACCAGCGCCAGAACGACGTGTTTGGTGCTGCCCTTGACTCGGTGCTGCTGCATACGCGCCGCAGCCAGCGGCTGCCGCGGCGCCTGTGGCCGCTGGTGCAGTCCCAAGCCGAGTGCGCGACCGCGGTATGGCGCCAACCCGATCAGGGGATCTGGGAGGCCCGCGGCAAGCCCCAGCATTACGTCTCCTCCAAGCTTATGTGTTGGGTGGCGCTCGACCGCGCGGCAAAGTTGGCAGAGATCCGCGGCGACAGCGCTGTGACCGCCCGTTGGGCAGAGACGGCGACGGAGATCAAGGCCGACATCCTCGAGCACGGGGTTGACAAGCGCGGGGTCCTCCGCCAGCACTACGCGACCGACGCGCTCGACGCTTCGACCCTGCTCGCGGCGCTCTTCGGCTTCCTTCCGGGCGATGACAAACGGCTGCGCGCGAGCGTAATCGCGATCGCCGACGAGCTGACCGAGAACGGGTTCGTGCTGCGCTACCGGACCGGCGAGACGGACGACGGGATGTCCGGCAAAGAGGGCACCTTCGTGATCTGCTCCTTCTGGCTTGTCTCGGCGTTGGCGATCATCGGCGAGATGCAACGCGCTCGCGACTTGATGGAACGGTTGGTCAAGGTCGCGTCGCCGCTGGGACTGTACGCCGAGGAGTTCGACGTGGAGACGGGTCGGCACCTGGGCAACTTCCCGCAGGCGTTTTCGCACCTCGCGTTGGTTGAGGCCGCCGCTCGGATCATTCTTGCCGAACGACTACAGGAGATCAATGGATGAGCGCATATGACGTGATCATCGTCGGGACCGGCGCGGGTGGCGGCACGTTGGCTCGTCATCTCGCTCCGTCGGGCAAGCGTGTATTGCTGCTCGAGCGCGGCCGCTGGCTCCCCCAGGAGCTACAGAATGCTTCCGCGGAGGAGGTATTCGTGGACGCGCGCTACGTGACCCATGACACGTGGCGCTACGAGGACGGGGATGAATTCCAGCCCGACGTCCACTACTTTGTCGGCGGCGCCACGAAGATGTATGGGGCCGCGCTGTACCGGTTGCGCGAGGAGGATTTCGGCGAGCTCCGCCATCACGATGGGATCTCGCCGGCTTGGCCGATCGGCTACGACGTGATGGAGCCGTATTACACCTTGGCCGAGCAGTACTACCAAGTGCACGGCGCCCGAGGGGAGGATCCAACCGAGCCCGCGGCCAGCGCACCGTATCCCTTCCCGGCCGTTTCTCACGAGCCGCGGATCCAGAAGCTCGCCGACGACTTGGCCGCGCTCGGTCACCATCCCTTCCACGCTCCCTGTGGGGTGATGCTCGACGAGAACAACATGCCGTACAGCAACTGCATGCGCTGCAACAGCTGCGATGGTTTTCCGTGCATCGTCCACGCCAAGTCCGACGCCGAGGTTCTGGGCGTGCGGCCCGCGCTCGAGCACCCGAACGTCGAGCTGCGCACTGGTGCCCAGGCGGTGCGGCTGACCACGAGTCCGTCCGGAGCCGAGGTCACAGGTGTCGTCGTCGAACACGGCGGCGGCGAGGAGACTCTCACCGCGGACATCGTCGTTGTCTCCTGCGGAGCCGCCAACTCCGCGAGGCTGCTCTTGTCATCGGCCAACGAACAGCACCCGAACGGGCTGGCCAACCGCTCCGGGCAGGTGGGCCGCAACTACATGTTTCACAACAGCCAGGCGGTGCTGGCGCTCTCCCGGGAAGAGAATCCGACGATCTTTCAGAAGACGCTGGGTCTCAACGACTTCTACTTCACCGGACCGGAGTTCGAGTTCCCGCTCGGCAACATCCAGATGGTCGGCAAATCACGGGCCGAGATGTTCCGCGGGGAGAAGCCTGGCGAAACCGCGCTGGTGCCGAGCTGGACGTTGAGAGACGTCGCCAAGCACGCAGTCGACTTCTGGCTCTCCACCGAGGACCTCCCGCGGCCCGAGAATCGTGTCATCGTGGACAAGGCAGGCACGATCACGATCGCCTATCACGCCACCAACGAGGAACCCAAGCGGCGGCTGTATGAGCAGCTCAGATCGATGCTCGGTCACCTCGGGATGGAACGCCACCACCTGCTCCCCCACCACGCCTACCTCAAGAACGAGATTCCGGTGGCCGGCGTGGCCCACCAGGCCGGCACTTGCCGGTTCGGCGCCGACCCGAGCTTGTCGGTCCTGGATATCGATTGCAAGGCGCACGAGCTCGACAACCTGTACGTGGTCGATACGAGCTTCTTCCCCAGCATCGGGGCGGTGAACCCGGCGCTGACCGCGATGGCAAACGCGCTGCGTGTGGGCGACCATCTCCTCGACCGGCTGGGTGCGGGGGCGGCATCGCCTAGCTCCGGTCCGGCGCGCTGATGAGCGCAAACCGCAAGCGCCAAGTAGTCATCGTCGGCAGTGGGTTTGCGGGTCTGGGCTGCGCGGAGCGGCTGGCTGAGCATAAGGACGTCGACGTCACGCTGATCGACCGCAACAACTACCACCAGTTCCAGCCGCTGCTATACCAGGTGGCCACCTCTCAGGTAGCCGCGAGTGACATCGCAAATTCAATTCGCGAGGTGTTCGCTGGACAAGAGAACGTGGATGTGAAGCTGGCCGACATCTCGGCCGTAGACACCGCGACGCGGACCGTCGCCGCGCAGGAGGGAGATGTGTGGACCGGAGATGCGTTGGTCCTGGCGGCCGGTTCACAGCCCAACTTCTTCCACACACCGGGTGCTCCCGAGCACTCCTTCCCGCTCTACGCACTCGACGATGCGACCCGTCTGCGGTCACGGATCCTTGGCCTGTTCGAGCAGGTCGATCGAAATCCGGCGCTGGTGCAGCGTGGCGGCCTCAACTTCGTGATCGTGGGCGGAGGCCCGACCGGCGTCGAGGTGGCGGGTGCCCTGGCCGACATGGTCAACGTAACCGTTCCCGTCGAATACCGCAGCCTCGATGCCAAGGCGGCTCACATCCATCTGCTCGACTATGGGGACGCCCTGCTGAAACCGTTCTCGGATAAGGCTCACGCCTATGTCGACACGGTCCTCAAGGAGAAACGGGTCGAGATTCACCTCGGAACTGGTGTAAAGGAGGTCGGGCCCGGCCACGCGTTGCTCTCGGACGACACGGTGATACCCACCCGGTGCGTGGTATGGGGGGGCGGCATCAGGGCCGCACCGGTGGCGGCCAAATGCGGGCTCGCGCAGGGCTCCGGCGGACGGGTAGACGTCCAGCCTGACCTCACCCTGGCCGGCAGTCCCGGCGTATACGTGGTTGGAGACATCGCCAACATTCCCGGTCCGGGCGCGACGTCGCTCCCGCAACTCGGCTCGGTGGCGCTGCAGAGCGGCAACTGGGCCGCAGAGAACATTCTGGCTGACTTCGAGGGCAAGCCGCGCAAGGATTTCGTCTACCAGGACAAGGGGATCATGGCGATGATCGGCCACGGCGCCGCGATCGCCGCGGTCGGTAAGAACCATCATGAGGTCCATGGGCAGCTCGCCCACATGGCATGGCTCGGCGTACACGCCACCCTGATGACGGGAAGGCGAGCCATCATCGAAGCGGCCATTGACTGGGGCTGGGACCGCTTCTCCAAGACGGGCGGCCCCCACGTCCTCGACCGCGGCGACGCAGCTGAGATCGACTGGGACGACGATCAGGTAGTCACGTCAACCGCGCAGACCTCAACGTCCTCGGGCTGATCGGGCAAAACGGGATCAGGATCGCTTCGGTCCACAGGGGGTGGCCGCCGTGGAGGGCAGATCCGTGCAGGGCCGATTATTCGAGAGCGGTTTCCCCGACCTCCTCGATCATGGTTCGCTGGGCGAGCGTGTAGAGCAGACCCAGCGAAGGGAGCACGACGATGATGGCGACCCCGAAGACGATCAGCACGGCCTCAAGCGTCGGGCTTGAGGCCGCGGCTTGCTTAAGGGTCAGCGTCGTGGGCAACAGATAGGGGTACTGGGCGACGCCCCAGCCCCAGATGACCGCGACCAGGGCTCCGATGGCTAGAGGACGCGTGCCGATTCGCTGATCGCGCACGAGCAGGACGATCACGCCGACACCGCACAGAAGCGACACGATCACCAAAGCGATGGCACCGCTCGTCAGCCCGTCATAGATGAATCGGGCATCGGTGCGGTAGATGAGAATCGCCGCCACCGCAAGGGCGCCGGTGACCACTGCTGCCCCGAGGGCTCGGACCTGGAAATAGCGCTCAAGGTCAGGATCGCCGAAGCGGTGGGCATCATGGATGAGAAAAATCGCCGCCAGGTATGCACACGTTGCCACGAAGAGTGCGCCGGTCGTCATCGAGACCAGGTTGAACCAGCTGGTCAGCGCGTCGCCTTTCGCGTTTCCGGGCGGAACTCGTCCCGAGGCTACCGCCCCCACGATCGTTCCCATGAAGAATGGGGTCAGCAACGAGGAGACCCCGAAGAGACGCTCGGCGAGGCGGCGGTTACGGGCCTTGCCGGACGCCCTCTGGAAGGCAAAGCCCGACCCGCGCAACACGATCCCGCACGCGGCGAGGCTCAGCGGGATGAAGAGCGTCGAGGTGATCGCCTCGAAGGCGACGGAGAACGCTGTCCACAGAACGACCAGCACGAAGATGAGCCAGACGTGGTTGGCCTCCCAGACGGGGCCGATGGCCCAACCGACCAGGTCGCGGACGCGCTCTCCCCGGTCCTGGCGCCCGGCGAACAGGGCCCAGAAGCCGGCGCCGAAGTCAGCGCCGGCAAACACGGCGTACAGCGTCACCCCCAGCCACAGCACGACAGCCACGGCATCGACTTCGCTCATCTTGCCTCTGCCGAGAGTGGTGGCTGCGGTTGCGGGCCGTAGGGGGCCTGGACGTCGGTCGCGCCGCCCTCACGCCAACGACGAGCCATGGTCCGCAGCACGAAGACTGTGGCTAGACCCAGCGCCGTATAGAGCACGAGCACGATCGAGAACGTGACCCAGATGCCACTCGCGCCGGTGATGGCCTGACTGGTGCGCATTATGTTGTAGACCACCCAGGGCTGGCGGCCGACCTCCGTGACGATCCACCCGCACTCCAGCGCCACGATCCCGGCCGCGCCTGAGACCGCGACCGCCCGCAGGAACCACTTCGTTTTGGGGAGGTCTCGCCGCCTCCACCAGACGAAGCCGAACCAGGCGCCGAGGGCGATCAAGGCGGTGCAGATCCCGACCATGGCGTCGAAGGAGAGATGCAGCATCGTGTTCGCCGGGGGCCGGTCGTTGGACGGGACCGAGTGCAGCCCAGTCACCTGCGTGCTGGTGCTGAACCCGACCAGGAAAGAGTCGAGCCCGGGGATGCCGATCCCCCCCTTCACCCCACTCGACGTGCAGCGCCCTCCCATGTACTCGGTCACGTGGGTGCTGGTCTGCTGCAGGCACTCCATCGCCGCGAACTTCACCGGCTGGTCCTTGGCGATCGCCCGAGCCGCGGTGTCGCCCACCGCGAATTGGATCGGAGTCGCGATCGCCGCCACGGTCAGCGGGATCAGGAGCCCGAGACGATGATGGCGGTCGTGTCGCCCCCGCAAGATGCCCACGGCGTACACCGAGGCGATCAGAAACCCGGTGACGAGGTACGCCGCCAGGATCATGTGAGGAACCTCGTAGGCCGTGGCCCTGTTGAAGATCGCGGAAATCGGGCTGACGTCGGTCACCTGCCCATTGACGATCTTGAACCCCTTAGGTTGGTTCATCCACGCGTTGACGGCGACAACGGAGAAGGCTCCGCCGATACCGCAGATGAAGATCGGCACGCCGGTCCAAAAGTGGGTCCAGCCGGACAGGCGCTTCCAGCCGAAGATGTAGATGGCGAAGAAGATCGCTTCACAAAAGAAGAAGATCCCCTCGATCGCGAACGCGACGCCGAACACTTGGCCGAAGCGGCCGGTGAAGGCCGGCCACAGCAGGCCGAACTCGAAGCTGAGCACCGTCCCGGTAACCGCGCCGACGGCAAACGTGACCGCGGCGACCTTGGACCAACGTTGCGCAAGCTCGAGCGCGACCGGATCGTTCCTGCGCAGACCGCGGTAATTGGCAATCAGCATCATCGCCGGGAAGGCCACACCCAGGCTGGCGAGGATGATGTGAGTGCCCAGCGTGAAGGCCATCTGGCTGCGTGCCGGCAACAGCTGCGAAGAGGTCGCGAAGCTGAACAGGTGGGGGAGAGTGCTCATCCGCTCCTGGGATCGGTGACGCGCGAGCCCCACATCATCCGGATGAGGTGAGGCAGGAGGCGATCATGCGGACGGTAGATTGGCACGAAGAGGGTGGGGAGGCTGTGCAGGGGGCCGATCCGGGTGGTCTGATTCGCCTTGCTCAATGTCTTCCGTTTCGCCAATCATCAGGAGGTCACGCCCATGACCACGCCCGAGCGCCTCGGCGCCCCACCGCCGGCCCATCCCCGCGCAGTGAACGTCCTCTTGCGCAAGCCGCTGACCGCTCGGCGCGCCGCGCGGGTCATCGCGATCGTAACCGTATTCCTGACGGTCGTCGCGGGGGTGCTGATGCACTTCACCGACACGAAGAGCTTCCCCAACATCGGCGACAGCCTGTGGTGGGCGATCCAGACGGTCACGACCGTCGGATACGGAGACCTCGTGCCAAGGAGTGTGGCGGGCCGACTCGTCGCCTCGCTCGTGATGCTTGTCGGGATCGGTTTCTTGACTGTCATCACCGCCACGATCACCTCAACGTTCATCGAGGCCGCCCGGCGGCGCATCGACGGCACCACGACCGAGGCGCTCTCGGCCAAGCTCGAGCAGATCGGGGCGCGGCTGGAGGCGATCGAAGCGGGGCTCGAGGACGTCCGGCGTCAGGGACCGCGATGATCGGCGGTGAGCTTCGGCGTGAGGACTGCGCGCTGGAGTCAATGGATCGCCCCGAGGCCGCGGACGACGAGCAGGATGCCAATACCGGCCAGTGCCGTCTGGCCGATTGGGCGGCCATGGCGTCCGAGCCAGGCTTTGGTTTGCACGACAACCTGTTGGGTCTGATCGGGGGCGAACACCGAGGCCACTAGCGGCAGCTCGAGCAGGATCTGTTGCATGAGGCAGAAACACAGAACCAGCGCCACGATGACCGCAGTGGGCGGGTTGAGCCTGACAATGTGGTCGAGCGCGTTGAGGTAGCTAACGCCTGGGAAGCTCACCAGGGCACCGACGAGGAAGGTAACTCCAGCCGAGCCTTTGCCCATCAGCCGTTCTTGCCAGGACGGCGCAGTCGACCCATGTGCGGCGCTGGTTCCCTTGCGTCGCTCACGCCACCGGCGAAGCCGTGCGTCAACTCCGGCGATGAGCACGAACGCGAACACGAGCGCGAGCCCACCGACGGCGATGTCCTCGCCCGGGCTGATCGTGTGCTTCGAGGTCGTGACAGCGCCTGAGTGGTGCAACGCGAACACGATCACCAGGCCAGCGATGATGCTGGTGGTGTAGGCACCGGCCAGGTATCCCAGCATCAGCCGCTTGCGCCCGGGCAGCAGCAGCATGACGGTCACCGCGGCGAGCAGCGAAGGGTTGAACGTCGCCACCACCGCCGAGGAGAGGACGACTGCCAGGTTGCTGTTCATCGCCGGGACGGTCGTCCGAGCCGCGTCCGCTTTTCGCCCGGCGCACTCATGACGGCTCGATGCCTCACCCCTCCCGCCTTACCAAGCCGGCC
The DNA here is from genome assembly GCA_963787535.1 of uncultured Solirubrobacterales bacterium. Lineage (GTDB taxonomy): Bacteria > Actinomycetota > Thermoleophilia > Solirubrobacterales > Solirubrobacteraceae > Palsa-465. The sequence goes on along the minus strand of CAWBDB010000004.1, from coordinate 19,305 downwards.
ACGACGTCCGAACTCGAGGCTTAGCCTTGCTCGCCGGCGCTGACGCCGGCCGGGATGGGCGCCGATGGCGGCGGCGCGCGATGATCGCGCGCGGCAAAGAACTCCGCGCCCTCGATGCTGACGTGGGGCACGAGACGATCCAGCCAGTGCGGCAGCCACCAGTTGACCTTGCCCATCAGCAACATCAGCGCAGGCACCAGCAAGCATCGAACCACCGTCGCGTCAAGGATCACCGCGACCGCCAGGCCAACCCCGAACTGCTTGATCGTCGGATCGCCGCTGAGCACGAAGCTGCCGAACACGAACACCATGATCAGCGCGGCGGCCGTGATCACCCGGCCGCTGGTCACGAGCCCCGACACGACCGAGCTGCGGTTGTCCTCGCCGGCGTGCACGTGCTCCTCGATCTGGCTGACCAGGAACACCTCATAGTCCATCGATAGGCCAAACAGGATCGCGAACATGAACAGCGGCACGTAGGAGACGATCGGCACCGACCCGCTTAGGCCAAGCAAGCCGGTCAACCATCCTTTTTGGAAGACCGCGGTCAGAACTCCGTAGGAGGCGCCGATTGACAGCAGATTCATGATCGCCGCTTGCGGCGGCACCACGAGCGTGCGGAAAGCCAGCACCAACAGGATGAAGCTGAGCGCGATGACCACCAATATCTGTAGCGGCAGCTTGCTGGAGATCCGGGCCGCTAGATCTTGATAGCCGGCGGTGCTGCCCCCGACGTGGGCGTGCATGTTTGTGCCCTTCTCCGCGTCAGGAATGACACTTGAGCGCAGCTGGTCGACGAGCTTGGTCGTCGCCGGCTCCGCCGGCCCGCTCTTGGAGATCGCGTTGAAGTATGCGGTCGTGCCCGCCTGGTCGATCTGCGTGGGCGTAACCGCGGCCACCCCAGAGGTCGACGTGACGCCCTTCTGCAGAGCCTGCAGGCGCGGGTCACCGGCACGGGGGTCGCTCTGCGAGCTCGAGGAGCTACTGCTTGACGAGCCCGAGCTTGACGATGGCGCCTGCGCCGGCGATCCGAGCGTGATGGCGATCAGCAGCGGGCCGTTGGCGCCGGGCCCGAAGTACTTTGAGATCAAGTCATAGGCTCGGCGAGCAGTGGTCGAGGTCGACAGCGCGGCGGTGTCCTGCTGTCCCAGGGTTAATCGAGAACAGGGGGATGGCCAGCGGAATCAGGATGACCAGCGCGGCCAGGCCAGCGATCAGGGGCTGCTTGGCGATGTCCGCGGCGTACTTGGCCCACAGACCACTCCTCGCCTGCTGTTCGCTGGGCGGGTGGCGGACCCGCAGCGAGTTGATCTTCGGGCCGAGGATCGCCAGCTCGGCCGGCAGCAGCGTCAGCGCCGCCGCGACTGCCACCACAACGGCAATCGCCGCCATCAAACCCATCGTCGTGACCAGCGGAATTCCGGCCACCGCAAGTGACACCAGCGCGATCGTCACGGTGCAGCCGGCGAAAAACACCGCCCCTCCGGAGGTGGCCGCCGCACGGGCGATCGACTCATGCGTGTCCAACCCGTCGTGCAAACCTCGAAAGTGGCGCGTGACGATGAACAGGGCGTAGTCGATCCCCACGCCCAGACCGATCATGGTGGCCAACGTCGGGGCAACCGTTGGCACCGTCAAGGCGTGGCCAAGCATGCGGATGATTGCCAGCGTCGAGACCAAGGCAAAGATGGCGGTGACGATCGGTAGCAGCATCGCGGTCACGGTCCCGAACGTGAACGTCAAGATCAGCATCGCGGCGATGATCCCCACCAGCTCGCTGGACTCGGTCTTGGGCTTTGAGACCTTTTGACCGAGCTGGCCGCCGGTCTCAACCTGCAGCCCCGCTGCCTTGGCTGGCGTGGCGGCGGCATCGATGATCGTCTGTGCGTCCTCCACCGACAGCGAACCTGGACTCACCTTCAGCGTGACCGTCAGGTAGCCCGTGGACTTGTCCTTGCTCAGCGTCGAAGTCCCCTGGGGCGTGAGGGGATTGACCACCCCGGCGACGTACGGCGCTTTGGCGACGCTCGAAGCAGCGCTGTTTACCGCGCTCGAGTACTTGGAGTCGGTCAACTGCCCGCTTGGGGCGTGAAGGATGATCGGGCTGGTTCCGTTGGCTTGAGCGGGAAACGACTTCTGCAGGGAGTCGGTCGCCATCTGACTGTCGGTGCCGGGCAGCGAAAGGTTGTCGTTGGTGTTGTCGCCCATGCCTTGTGAGACCGCCACCAAGGCCACCGCCGCCACCAGCCACACGCCGAGAACCACAAACCGCCTACGCACGCAGAACTTCGCCACCCCGTACAGCACCGCTGTCATGGTCGACCTCCTCGTCTGGACACCGAGAGGGCGGCGAACATCGTGATTGCCCCTCCGGCCATTAGCTGATTGGTTTCTGCGGCCGAGACACTCTCGGCGCGCTGGGGACTGATCGCGAGGGCGAGCTGGCCTGAACCGAAGCCAAACGCCTGTATTCGGTGTGCGCGTCTACTTGCTTTCCGGCCAGCAAGCGGGTGATCGAGATGCCTTCGCAATACCGGACCCGGCCGGCGGGGGAGCCGTCGGTTCGCGGCCCTCGGAGGGTAGCCGTGGCCTGCCAGCGCGTCACGACTCGGTCGTCCTCGGCGATCTCGTCCTCGATCTTGATGTACAGGTCGGGGTACTCGCGGTGATGGCTTGACACGAGCTGGCGCACACCGGCCCGTCCGATGACGCCGCTCTCCACGCACGAGATGCGGCCGAGGTAGTCGTCGGCGACCAGCTCGTCGATCAGCTCCAGGTGTCCCTGGTTCCAAACCGCCTCGACGAACTGCCGCACCTTGTGCTTGTTGAGCTTGGTCACGCCGTCCATCGAGCGGATCATGTTGGGATCACGATCGACTAACAAGGGAGGATCCCCCAAGGTTTTCCCCCCTGTTTTGATCTGGCGCGCGCGTCTCGGGTGTATCGTCACGTCGTGCCCTCGATCGGGGTGGCAGCGCTGCTCGAACGCGAGCGCGAGCTCGAGGTGCTGAGCGACGGGCTAAATCGTGCCGGCGCCGGAGAGGGGACGCTGACCTTGATCGAGGGACCGGCGGGGGTGGGCAAGACCGAACTGGTGCGCGAGGCGCAGGCAGCGGCGCAGCGCTCGGAGATGTTGGTCCTCGCCGCAACGGGGTCAGAGCTCGAGCAGCCGTTTGCCTTCGGGGTTGTGCGCCAGCTGCTGGAGCCGGTCGTCACCGGGGCGTCCGGTCATGCCGATCTGTTCGCTGGCGCGGCCGGTCCGGCGGGGCGGCTGTTCGCACCCGAAGAGCACCAGTCATCCGCCGCCGACTCCGGCTTTGCCTCGTTGCACAGCCTGTATTGGCTGGTGGTCAACCTCGTCGACCGCGGGCCGCTGCTGGTGGCGGTCGACGACTGCCAGTGGGTCGATCGGGACTCGCTGCGGTTCCTGGCCTACCTGGCTCAGCGCGTCGAGGAGCTCGCCGTCGCGCTATTGCTCGCGGGACGGCCCCCCGAGTCTGCGTCGTCGGGAGCCGAGACGGTTTGGGGCCAGGTGCTTTCGCGATCGTCGGCGGTTGCGCTGAGTCCGCGCCCGCTGAGTCAGTCGACCGCGGTCGCGTTGGCGCGCGAGCGGTTGGGGGCGGACGCAGCCGAGGAGTTCTGCCGATCTTGTCATGCCGCAACCGGAGGCAACCCGCTGTTCCTGCGCGAGCTGCTGACAGCGCTGGACGCGTCGGGAGTCGTGCCGTCGGCTGTCGCGGCGGGCGAAGTGCAGGCTGTCGGCCCGGCCGCGGTGAGCCGGTTTGTCTTGCATCGGCTAGCCGCATTGGGCTCGACGGCGAGCGAGCTGGCCAGAACGGTGGCGGTGCTGGGAGATGGCAGCGAGCTGGCGCTAGCCGGCCGGGTGTCGGGTGTAAGCGAAGACGCCGCCCGGGCGGCGGCCGATGATCTCGTCCGAGCTGACATGTTCGTCCGGGGTGAGCGCTTGGGCTTTGTCCATCCAATCGTGCGCGCGGCGCTGTACGAAGATCTCGCACCGGGCGAGCGACAGAGGCGGCACGCCGCCGCCGCCGAGGCGCTGGCTCAGCAGGGGGCTTCACCTGAGCGCATCACCGCGCACCTGCTGCTGACCACCCCGACGGGAGATCAAGGCCGGGTGCAGACACTCCGATCGGCCGCCACTGATGCCGCGCGGCGCGGTGCGCCGGGCGTGGCTGGCGCGCGACTACGTCGAGCATTGGCCGAATCTCCTGGGGAACGGGAACGGGCGGAGATCTTGACCGAGCTCGGGCACAGCGAGGTCGCGGCGATGGAGTTCGACGCCGCCGAAGAGCACCTGCGGGCCGCCTTGAGCTCGGGCGGTGACCTGACTACTCGAGCCGACGCGGCGTCTGCTCTGGGAAGGTGCGCAATGGTGTCGGACGGCCACTCGGCGCATGCGGCCGTCCAGGCGCTGCAATCGCTGGCACAGGAGCTCGAGTCGGTTGACCGACAGCGCTCGCTGGAGCTGGGCAGCGAGCTGCTAATGGTGAGCACCGTGGTGCCTTCGCTCCGGCCCGGGCTGGCCGAGCGACTGCAGGGCTTTGCGCAGCGGGCGCGGGGCCATCCCGGCTTTGAGGCCGTCGCTGATATCCACGCCGCACACGAGAGGCTGGCGCTGGGCGGGTCGGCCGGGGCTGCGGTGGCGGAGGTGCAGGCGGCGCTGGCCGTCGGCCTCCCCCCAGGTGCTGTGACGACGGCTGGCTTCATGGCCGTGCAGACGCTGCGGCTCGCCGAGCAGTACGAGCTGGCGTATCGTTTGCTCGATCTGGCGCTCGAAGGCGCCCGTCGTGAGGGCCACGCGGCGAGACAGGGTGTGATCCACGGGCATCGCGCCGCGATCGCGCTCGCGCAGGGATCGCTTCAGGATGCTCAGGTCCAAGCCGAGACGGGATTGCGACTGGTGCAGGCGCCGCATTTCTTCGTTTTGCAGCTCGTGGCGGTGGCGATCGTCGTACAAATCGAGCGTGGGGATCTGACCGCAGCGGCCGAGCTGGCGCCGGTCGGTGAGGCGCTCGGGATCACCGAGGATCGCACCTTCGCGGCGGAGTTCCTCGTCGCCCGCGGGCGCCTGCGGATCGCCCAAGGTCACGTCCGCGAGGGCGTCGACGACCTCCTGTGGTGCGGCGAGCGGCTCGAGGCGCTGGATTTGCACTGGCCAGGCGATTGGAGGGCGTACGCTGCCCCGGCGCTCGCCGCCCTAGGCGAGACGGATAAGGCCGACAGGCTGGCCCGCCAGCAGCTGGAGATAGCACGGCAGGTGGGTGTCCCCGGGGTGCTCGGACGGTCGCTACGCGCCGCGGCGCTGGTGACCGGCAGCGAGGAGCGGCTTGGCTTGTTGCAGGAAGCGGTCTCAGTTCTGGAACCCAGTCCCGCGCGGCTGGAGCTTGCGCATGCCCTCGCCGACCTTGGCACTGAGATGGCTCGCGCCGGGCGACGGAAGGAGGGACGAGACGCCCAGCGCACCGCCTACGACCTCGCCCGCCAATACGGGGCGATCGTACTGGCCGACCGTGCGCTGGCCGAGCTGCAGGCAGGCCCCGGGCGTCGCGCGCGCGCCGAGCTGACCGGCCCTAGTGCGCTCACCGCGGCCGAGTGGCAGGTCTGCCGACAGGCGCTCGATGGGCGCACCAATCGTGAGATCGCCCAAGCGCTGTTCGTGACTGAGAAGACGATCGAGCGGCACCTCAGCAACGCCTACCACAAGCTCGGGGTCCGGTCCCGCTTCCAGCTGCCCGCGGCCATTGCCGAGTAGTCACGAGCACCAGTCGGCATCGAGGCTGTGCTCCCGGCGATGCTCCAGCTCAAGCCCCACGCGCCGATGACACGGCTGCGCGGCCTCGGCGCCTACCTCGAGAAGACGCTCGCCGGCGCGAGCACGACCGGGCGACTGATCGCCGTCGGGTGTCGACTGGTCACGACACCCGTTGGCTAGAGGACGAATGCATTCGGACGCGGGTGGCCAGCAGCGCGACCGCTGTGAGCATCAGGGCGTAGAGGCCCTGCTCTACCTTCATCCAACTCGGCAGCCGCGGGATGATCAAGAGCACCACACTGACGATGGGGATCACGATGGAGGTGATCTGGAGCCGCACGAGGGCGCGTCGCGCACCTCTGGCGGCCTGGTGGGCCACCCCGACGAGCGGCACCGAAAAGACGAAGACGATGACGGCATGCGTCCAGACCGCCGAGTTGACCACCCGGCGGTCACCGCGCGTGAGGGCGACGAAGACGAGTGTTGCCGCCGCGGCGATCGCATACAGCCCCGTCAACGCCTTGATGCTGGTGAAGCTGGCCGCTGCGCCGCGATCGCGGACAAGCGCAGCACTCGATTTGCCCAAAGTGGATCTCTTCCTGTCGCTCCTGAGGATCTAGGTGCGGCCACGATCCTGCCACGCCTGGCCTGTCGGCCGCGACCAGGCTGGCTGTGCTGGGGCGGCCGGTCTCTGCTGGAGTGTGCGGTGCCCTACGGTCCTTGCTCAGCAATCGCGGCCCGCTGGCCGATCAGCTGCGCGGCGTTGGGCAGCTCGCTGCGGGAGCGGTCGATGAGGACAGGTGCGTCGAGCGCTTCGCTCAGGGCGCCAGGGACGGCGTCGTCGGGGGAATCCAGCGCGTGCACGAGGGTCTGGACGAACGCGTCCGGCCGATCGTTCTGGAGATAGTGATTGGCGCCGGGGACCAGGTAGAGCGCGTTACGGCCGGGCTTGAACATCAGGTGCTCGTGCCAGACGTAGGTCGCCACCCGGATCGGCGAGACGGTGTCGTACACGCCCCAGATGACCGTGGTGGGGACCGGGGTGGCGGCCAGCGAGCGCAGCCAGGCGTGCTCGTCGACCGAGCGCTCGACGAGATACTGGACCGTCTCGTGCAACACGGCGATTCCGTCATCGTGCGCGAACGTCGCAGCCAGAGCCTGCACTTCGGGATCGCCAGGGCCACGGGGCGGCGTGAACGTCACCGCGCCCATGCCCGCCGCCAGGAGCTCCGGCGTCAGCTGCTCGAGCAGCTCCGGGTTGTGGAGCATCAGCCGCTGGGCGTCGGTCAGGTTCGAGAGCGCCAGAAAGATGTTGCCGTTGGACAGCACCAGGTGCTCGAGCGCGACCCGCGCCCGCCGCTCCGCCGCGCTCGTAGCGTGAATGAGCGCGACGCTGTCCCCGCGGTCGTGCGCGACCATGACGGCCGACTCGGCGCCCACCACCTCTGCGAGGTAGTAATCCAGCAGCTCGGCGTCACGCCGGAGGCTGTAGCCCCATCCGCGCGGCTTCTCAGAGAACCCGTAGCCGGGGAAGTCAAGCAAGCACACCCGGTAACGCGGGCTCAGCCGATCGGCGACCTCAAACCAGTCGATGCTGCACGTCGGGAAGCCGTGCACCAGCGCCAGGACCGGCGCGTCCGGGTCGCCGAGCTCCGCGTGGAAGACCTGCACCGGTGCCGTGTCCTCGCTCGCCGGGCTCCACGAGAAGTGCCTGCCCCCGGCGCGCCACGCATCGGCGCGGGAGGTCGTCATCGGGCTGGCCATCGGCCAACCCTAACCGAGGCGAACAGGACGTGCGCGCCTAAGGCTTCCCGTGCATCGTGGCTGGGCGTGTCCGGGAGCAGCAGTGTCACGAGCTCGCCGGATCCGTGGTGAGAGTGCTGCTGGTGCGTGGTTGCGGCAGCGCGGTGGACTCCGGCTGAGACTGCTGCATCGACCCGGCCGTTAGCCGCGAGCGTGCTAGCACCGGGGCGCGGTTTTGGCGGCGAGCAGGTCGATTGCGGCCGTGGTGTGCAGCTCTCCTTTTCTGACTGCACAGGCATCATTCAGATCAACTGGTCACTGCGGCATCGCGCGGATAGAAGCAGCCTCGCCGAGAGTGCCGAAATGGCGACCTTGTGGCAGTGCGAGGCACTGCGACCTTGGCTACTTCGAAGAGGATCCCGGGCTTGCGCGAAGGTGAGGCGTACCGCCAGGCGGAGGGCTAGGGCTGAGCGGCGGAGCGCACCACGATCTCGCCGATGTTCACGCCCTTGGGCTGAGCGAGCGCGTAGGCGATCGCTCGGGCGACGGCATCGGGTGCCATCGCGATCGCCGCCATCCGTTCGCGTAGTTCCGGGTCGGTCGTGAACTCGGTGTCGGTCGCCCCCGGGCAGACCATGGTGGCGCGGATCTCTGGGCCGACCTCCTGGCGCAGCACCTCGCAGAGTGCGCGGGCCCCCGCCTTGCTGGCCGCATACGCCCCCTGTCCGGGGACCCACTTCGCGGCCGCGGTCGAGGTGACGGTGACGAAGTGGCCGGATCCCTGCGCGCTGAACACCGGAAGCGCTGCGGCGATTCCGTGCAGCACTCCGCGGAGGTTCACGTCGAGCATCCGGTTCCAGTCCGGGAGCGTGCCCTCTGCGAGCGGGGCGACCGTGGCGACTCCGGCGTTGGCCACGAGCGCGTCGAGGCGACCGAATTGCTCGACGGCGAGCGTGACGAGCTGTCTGAGGTCCTCGGGCCGCGTAACGTCAACGACGCACGCTGTCGCGCGTCCGCCATCGGCCTTGATGTCGGCCACGATCCGTGCAAGCGCGTCCTCGCGCCGGGCGCCAAGCACCACCCGGGCGCCCTGAGCGGTGAGTAGGCGCGCCGTGGTGGGGCCGATCCCGGCGCTTGCCCCAGTGATCGCGATGACCTGGTCCTCGATCTTCATGGTCGCCTCCTCGGACGTGTCGCGGCTTCCATGAACCGGACATCTGGCCGGTTCATAGCCGGATCAACCGCTCTCGCCGCTTCTGCTCCGATTCGTGATGGCGGTCTTGAGGCCGCTGAGCCTACGCCCCGCCCCTCGTCCGCCGGGGATCAAAATGGGAGCGCCTGGCCCGTGGCAGCCGGGGGCGACGAAGGAGGAGCCGCCTCTCACCTCTCGGCGGGGACGGTCATTGGGTCTGTGGGTCGCACGCCCCCGCCATGCGGGCCCGTCGAGGGGCACGGTTAGGCGGCGGCGCGTTCTTGACCGGGTCGGCGGCGGAGGAATGATTGCTGGAGCGCTGGGGGCTGGTAGGTGGCTTCGTCGGGGGTGCCGATATTTGTGCCGGGCGGAACGATCGTGTCGATCTGGTCGAGGATCTCGTCGGTCAGGGTGACTTCGGCGCCGGCGATCAGGTCGTCGAGCTGCTCCATGGTGCGTGGCCCGATGATTGCGCTGGTCACGCCGGGGTGAGCGATCGCGAACGCGATCGCGAGGTGGGTCATCGGCAGGCCGGCCTCCTGGGCGAGCGGGATGAGTTGCTCGACGGCGTCGAGTCGATGTTCGTCCTTGAGGCTCGTCATCATGGCCGCGCGGCGCGAGTCGGTCGGCTGGTTTTTGCGGATGCGCCCGGTGAGCATGCCCCTCGCGAGCGGGGCCCAGACTAGCGTGCCCATCCCGTAGCGCTGGGTCACGGGCAGCACCTCGGTCTCGATGCCGCGATTGAGGATGGAGTAGTTCGGTTGCTCGGTACGAAATCGCTCCAGGCCGCGGCGCTCGGCTACCCACTGCGCCTCGACGATGTCCGCGGCGGGCATCGAGGATGTGCCGATTACCCTGACCTTTCCGCTGTGGACCAGGTCCGAGAGCGCGGACAGCGTCTCCTCGATGTCGGTGTCAGGATCGGGACGGTGGATCTGGTAGAGGTCGATGTGGTCGGTCTGCAGGCGGCGCAGCGAGTTCTCGACGGCGGTCATGATCCAGCGCCGTGAGGATCCCGTGTGGTTGGGGTCCTCACCGACGGGCCGGCCCACCTTTGTCGCGAGGACGATGCTGTCGCGACGGTCCTTGATCGCCTTGCCGACGACGACTTCGGACTCGCCGTACGCGTCGGCTGTGTCGATGAAGTTGATCCCTGCGTCCAGTGCCTTGTGGATGATGCGGATCGAGTCGTCATGGTCGGGGTTGCCGACCGCCGCTCCGAACATCATCGCGCCGAGCGCGTAGGGGCTGACTTTGATGCCGGTCCGCCCGAGGGTGCGGTAGAGCATGGGGTTCTCCTAAAGCTCGCGGGTCGAGAGCGCGCAGCAATGTCCTACGATGTACGAAGTGGAACGCTCTTCCACAACTGTAGCGGAATACCGTTCCGGAACAAAGGAGCGTCGTGACTAGAACGCAGCACCCATCCGAGTCGTGAGCGGCGCCGCGAGTCCGGGCTCACCCGCGCGGTCGCGGCGGCGGCGCGTGGACGCGCAACGCAACATCGACTCCCTGCTCCAAGCAGCCAAGACCGTCTTTGACACCTCAGGCGTGGATGCGCCCGCGAAGGAGATCGCTGATCGGGCTGGCGTCGGCGTCGGAACGCTCTACCGGCACTTCCCGCGGCGCTCTGACCTTGTCGTGGCCGTCGTTGAGCACGAGGTGGATGCCTGCGCCGACGCCGCCACGGCGCTGAGCGCAGCACACCCGCCAGGTGAAGCACTCACGAGTTGGCTGCACCGCTACACCGAGTTTCTTGCGATCAAGCCAGGACTAGCCACAGCCCTTCACTCGGGCGATCCCGCCTTCGACGAACTGCCCGGCTACTTCATGCAGCGACTCGAACCCGTCCTCGGCTCCCTGCTCAAAGCTGCGACCGCGAGCGGCGAGATACGCGCCGCCATCAGTCCGAAGGATCTCCTATACGCCGTCGCCAGCCTGTGCCTGCCCGTGGCCGACGAAGGAGTCGCGTACAGCCAACGCATGGTCGCGCTCCTCATCAATGGGCTACGCCACGAGGCCGATACAACCCCGTCCCGCTCCTAAAGCCATAGACGGTCTCCTGTCTTTCTCGGTCGCCGGTCTGCCCCCGTACCCGCCGCGCGATTGTTGACCGACGAAGACGCCGTCCCGCTCGGCCGTCGGGACACGGAGAAGCGGATCTTCGAGCGAGAGTCAGCCCGCCGCTGGAACCAAGAACATCTCACGTCTGCCGCTCCGCAATGGACTGGGGAGACTTCTCCTCTTGTCGGTCAGGCAAGGCGCGGACCCGCTTTCGCTCGTCGACGAGCATCTGCACGTCGATCCTAATGGCCCCCCTTCGCGCGGGAGGCAGGACGAAGCGAGAGGTCGGAGGTTCCAAGCGCGCCCCGCCCGCCACGGAACAACCTACTGGCGTTCCACGAGCGCTTTGAAGTTGTTGAGACCTTGTTCGAGGCTCTTGCCATTCATGCGCTTAACGATGAGCGCATCGGCGAGCTTTCCTAACACGCCGCCTGGCAGCGCATAGTCGAACGTTGTTGTCAGGCGCGTTCCGTCGCCCACCGGGGTGAGCTCCCAGCGAGCGCGTCCCGACAACATGCCCTCCATCTGGAGAAGCTGCAGCTTGTCCGCCTGGTAGTCAAGGACCGTCTCGGTGATCGGCATGGACATGCCGGCCGACTTCACCTTGAAAGCGACCTTGCCCCCTTCTTCGGGGAAAGGAGCGGCGATGTCGATCCCCGTCATCCCCGGATACCATTCCGGCCAGCGGCTAGCATCGCTCAAGAGCGCCATGGTCTCCTGCGGCGAGGCCTTGATCTGGACATTGCGCTGCACGATCGCCATCGTCGATCTCCTCGCTCTTTGTTGTGTCGTCCCGCTCCGTGTCGGCGCGCCTGAGCCAGTCGGCTGCGGCCGGACCGGACAGGACCATAGACGAGCACCGGCGCTCTCAATAGATCGCCCTGTCTCCGAGACCAGCAGCGCGACGGCACCGGTCGCGCCGCTGACATAGAGCCGGACCTGCCTTCATCTCACGACAGGTCTCTCGGTGGCGAGGCTGGCGCACCCGCCTTGCGCGGAAGCCACGCATGCGTAGGTCGCGTGCTAGCAGCGTTGAAGCTAATCATCCGGTCGAAGCGGAAGCGTTCTGCGCCGACGGCTGACTCCTCCTTCGTCGCCACGCAGTCACCGCGCTCCGGCTTCCGCTTCAGCTCGCCGCCCGTCCGAAGCAGAAGACATAACGCCCTGGTTCGGACGCCACCAGATGCCTCGTGCTTCGTGAAACCAGTCGTCTCAGGCATCTTGATCCTGACGGCTGCGTTTAGCCCAAAGGAGGAGCGAGGAACGGTGCCAAGTCCCGTCCTCCGTGGCGCGGCGGCTAGTAGCGCCCGACCGCGGTGCAGGCCGTGTCCGACGAGCACGACACCGCCGACAGGCCGAAACCGCCGGCCTTGTTCGGGGTCGGCTGGATCGTCCAGGTGGTGCCGTCCCAGCGCTCCGCCAACGTGCTGTCGGTTCCGGCACTGCTGTTGTAGCCCCCGACGGCGGTGCACGCGGTGTCCGACGAGCACGACACCCCGTTCAGGCCGCTGCCCTGCGCGCCGCTCGGGGTGGGCGTCGGCTGGATCGTCCAGCTCGTGCCGTTCCAGCGCTCCGCGAGGGTCACGTTTTCGCCGGCCGCGTTCGTGTAGCTCGCGACGGCGGTGCACGCCGCGGGGGAGCTACACGAGACATCCGACAGGCCTAGGAAGTAGCCGCTCTTGGCGTCGGTCGGGTCCTGCGGGAATTCGAGCGCCCAGGTGGTGCCGTTCCACGTCTCCGCCACGGTGTGATTCTGACCGGTTTGGTCGACATAGCCACCGACGGCCGCACATGCCGTGGGGGACGCACACGACACGCCGACCAGCGTGGTGATCAACGGATAGAAGGTGGAGCCCCCGTAGATGCCGTAGTTCGCGGTGGTCTGGATCGTCCAGTTCGTGCCGTCCCAGCGCTCCGCCAGCGTCTGCGGTAAGCCGCTGTTGCTGTCGTAGAAGCCAACGGCAGTGCACGCCATGGCAGACGTACACGACACGCCGCGCAAGGTCGGCCGTCCGCCGGGCGGGGCAGGGGTGGACTGGATCGCCCACGACGCGCCGTCCCAGCGCTCCACCAGCACCCCGAGCGCCGTACCCCCGTTGTCGGTGTAGTTCGTCCCGACGGCGATGCACGCTGTCGCGGACGTGCAAGACACCGCCGACAGGACGCTGAAGTGCGAGCCAGCGGGATTGGGGGTGGGCTCGATCGTCCAGCTCGTGCCGTCCCATCTCTCCGCCAGCAGCAGGCGGTCGCCCGCACTGTCGCTGTAGTCGCCGACGGCCATGCACGCGGTCGGCGACGTGCACGAGACGCTCGAGAGTGTGGGGTTCGGACTGGTCGGATTAGAGGTGGTCTGGATTGTCCAGCTCGTTCCGTCCCAGCGCTCCGCCAGCGTCCTGAAGGGCGGCGTTGTAAACGTCGCGTAGTCCGGTGGCGGGTCGGCAGTCGTCGAGCCGAACGTGCCATTAGGGCCACTGCAGGCGTAGACCCCGCCGTTGTTCGGTGACGCGCAGAACACCCAGCGGTAGGCCGTCTTGGGCTGAAGACCCGTAATGTCCTCGTGCAGGGCGACGTGACCCGTCGGCCCATTGACCGGGCCAAACACCTGGGTCTTGACGTTCGAAGACCTCGGCTGGCTCGCCGGCCAGTACTCCCAATACCACGTACACGTCTGGCCCTTGTCGCAGCGACCAGTCGCATGAAGCGTGGCCGAAAGCTCCGTGATATTGGTCGCGCCGGTCGTGCGGCCCGAGCAGCCTGCCAACACCAGCAACGCGCCAAACGCCAAGACCACACCGGCAAGCCGTCGCATAACAACCCTCTCGTCGATACCCACACTACTCCAGCCCGCGAACGAGCACAAGCAAGGACACCCCGTCCAGACGAACCAGGAGGCAGGCTCTCAGTGGGGGACGCTTCCCGCAGCCTCGAACTCTGCCCGTCCGCTTCCGCTTTGATCGATTTGGAGGACTGCGCCGCCTCGTCGAGCCGCTTCTGCAATGTCGCCGACTGAGGCGTCTCGAGCGGACTGCGGCTATGAGGCGGACGCCGGACTAAAGCGGCAGCCATGAGCCAGGCCGTTCGATCGTCGAGGTGATCGGTCGTGCGTGGATGCAATGGTTCTAGTGGTTTGCGGCCGATTGCTCATCTGACATGGGGAGCGGGAGCGGCCGGTTGCTTAGAGGGCGCTGACTATGCGAGCGAGCCAGTCGTCTAGGAGCTTGCGCTCAGCGCTGCTCAGCATGGTGAGTTCGGGCGCGATCGCGCGGAAGGTGACGGCCGTCGCCATCGGGCCGCCTTCGGGAAGGGCGGGTGCGTCGATGAGGATTTGCGCGAGGACCGCGTCGTACATTGCCTGGGCCAGATCGGGATCGTGGTGCTCGGGTGGCGTTGCCAGGAGCGTCTGGATGACGCCGATGCCCGCCGCCTGGATCATGGCGACTGCGCGCGACTCGCTCACACGCAGCCGCCCGGTGGCTGCGACCCGATGCACCCGCGCTTCCAGGACACGCTTGCCGGATTGCGCCCCAGGGGAGCGCGCCACCCGGTATGGATCGCTGAGGAGGCGAAACAGGGCCGGGTTGGCGATGCCAAATTCGATCTGTGATTGCCAGCCAGCGCGCAGGTCGTCTAGCGGATCGACGTTGTCGGCTGATGCCGCCTCGACGATCGCGGCCTTCGACGACGCGAAAGCGACCATGACGTGCTCGGCAACCGCTTCGAGCAGACCGTCCTTGTCGCCGAATAGCCGGTAGATCGCGGGCGGCTGCACCCCGGCGTGCTCCGCGACTCTGCGCGTCGTGACGGCCGCGGGGCCGTGCTCGCGAAGCAGGCGCGCCGCGGCATCAATGATCTTTGACTGTGTGGTGCTCCCCTTGCGTGTCGGATCGCTCATGTTTCCAACGATAACGAGTGCCTGCTACCGTCATGGCTTCCATCGATCATCAATTGATGGTTACATCGCTAACAAAAGGACTGACCATGATCATCGTCACCGGCGCGACCGGCGCTCTCAACGGCGCGACCGTCGACCACCTCCTGGAGCGCGTGCCCGCCGACGAAGTCGTTGTCGCCGTACGTGAACCGGCGAAGGCTCAGCGCTTTGCCGACCGCGGTGTCGAGGTGCGCCGCGGGGACTACGCCGATCCGAGCTCGTTGCCTGCTGCCTTTGACGGCGCTGACCAGCTGCTACTGGTGTCCTCCAGCGATCCCCAGGCCGACGCCGTGAGCCTTCACCGCGCCGCGATTGACGCGGCCGTCGCCGCCGGCGTCGGGCGCATCCTCTACACCAGCCACCAGGGAGCCGCGCCCGACACCCCGTTCGGTCCAGGCCGCGACCACGCTGCGACCGAGAAGCTGCTCAGCAAATCCGGCGCGGCCTGGACCTCGCTACGCAACGGCTTCTACGCCCACAGCCTTCACTGGCTGCTGGGCCCCTGGCGCGAGACCGGTCTCATCACCGTGCCCGCCGACGGACCCGTGTCGTGGACTGCCCGTGAGGACGCCGCCGAAGCCGCCGCCATCATCCTGGCCTCAGACGGCGCCTACAACGGTCCCACAACGCTCACCGCCAACGCCGCACCGACCTTCGAGGACATCGCCGGGATCGCATCCGAGCTGACCAACCAGAAGATCGAGTTCGAGGCGATCGGCGACGAGCGGTGGGTCGCCGCCCAGGTCGCCGCCGGGCAAAAGGAGTTCATGGCCCGCTTCATGCTCGGCATGTACCAGGCCGCCCGCGAGGGCTTCTTCGCCGGCGTCGACCCGCTGCTCAGCGATCTCCTCGGCCGCAAACCGCAAACCGTCCGCGACCTACTCGCGACGCCGGCCACCTAGCGCCCGCCGCACGGCAGGCCGGTGACGCTCAGAGTGAAACGACCCTGAACCTACTCGTCTCGTCAAAGGCTCCGTCGAAACAGCCGGGCGCTCCCGACCTCACTCCTGCCGTGGACGAGAAAGTACGCGCGGATCGCCAGCACTGTGCCGTTCACCGTCTCCGCAACCTCCTGGCGAGCGGTCAACCAACCTCCGCGAACGGTCGCTCGGGGAGGTCCGCCGGCGGACCAAGGTGACGGGCCGCTTCCCCGGCGAGAGAAGCTGCCTCTCCCTCGTCTGGGCGGCGCTCGACCTGTTCTTCACCCACGCCCGTGCCTTGAGGTGTTGCTCGAGGATCTCGGCGACCGCTGCTCGCAGTCGGTGCTTGTGCTTCTTGAAGCGCAGCGACACCGCGTCTGGTATGCAAATCAGATTTCGTGCCCGCGCCCGCGCGGAGCGCAAATGAGGGGACATGGGAGCGGGTGGAACACGCCTGCATGCCGCGGGCGCTTGTGAAGGCGGGGGGTCCGCCGAGGTCCGAGTCAGGACTGATCGGGAGCGTGTGTCGCCTCGGTGTACACGCCAGCGGCTGCAAGAGCACTTAGCGCGGCGATCACACCGGCCAAGGTCGCCTTGGTGATTGCCGATGTGCTCATCGGAACCATCCCTCGGGCGGCGACGGTACTTGAGACTCTGCTTCAAGAGGAGGAATCATCTGTGTTCTTTGGCTGAACTGGCGTCTCGAAGCGCGCGGCCGTGCAGTCCGCGCTTCACCAAGCTCTTGGTCAGTTGGTTTTGACGCCGCTGACCGTCGGTGCCGCCGTCGCAGATCGTTGCGCAGCGCGCCGCGCGGTCGGGGCGGGTTGCCGCTACTTGCAGCATCGCTGGGGGGTGATCCAACCTGTTGCTGCCACCGCTCAGGATGACGTCCTTTGCGGCCCGCATGATGGTGAGCGGTGTGCCCCGGCAGCGACCGCCGGTTAATCCTTGGCCCGGCTTGTAGCTTGACACGCCCGGAGGCAGCCCGGCGTGGAGAGGCCACATGGATCAGGCGAGGGGAGCGCGAAGGCCCTTGCAGCGATGTTGGATGGCGAGGCAGGAGCAGGGACGCAGCCCGAGGCGCCACCGGCGGCGTCGCCGCGTCACTCATCGCCGTCTCTCGTCGGTGTGTCTGGAGGGGGGTTGCCGCTGTCGCGGTTGTGAGGACGCGAATACGCATCACTCCGGGCCGTCGCTCTGCCCCCGGGACGAGGCGGAGCCCGTGACTCCTTTTGTCGGGTGGTGGACCCGAGATCGAGGTGGGCTGATCCGCTCCTAGGAGCGGCTTCGAGATCCTTGAAAGACTAAGGAACATAATCGCATCCTCCGGCTGGTTGGGGAGCTATCTGATTGGCTCAAAGAGTCGCCGCCGGGTCTCGCAACGCCGTGAACGATGCATATGGGAGTCCTATGAAGCTTCACTTCTCTAGCCGTCACAAGAACCTGGTCGCATTGGGCCATGAGCTCGCTCTGTGTGGTTGCCCGGTCGGTGCCCAGCGCATTAGCCGGGATCGCGCGAACCCAGCGATGACTGGCTCGTGCGCACCCGGCCGCCTCAGCCAGCTGAAACGCGGTTTTGTGGGGGAATTCAGGGCTCACAGCCAGGCACGGGATGCGGGTTTGGCCTGGCTGGGGGACAATCTTGACACCCTCGCCATCCCAACGAGCTGAACGCATCGAGCCCGCTCGACCAGAGCAGCGCACGATTTCCCCGCAACGGCCGCCTCGTCGACGAATCGCTTGATGTCGATGCCTTCCTTCAGCTGGCCCAGCTGCGTGATGCCGTGCTATGGGCGCGGAACTCTTATCTACTTCTGCCGGAGATCAAATCCTTGCGGGGCATGATCTGGTGAGAGCAACGAAAGGAGGTGAACCAAGCATGCATCGGATAAGGCCCCTAGTAGCGACGCTGGCGGCGACGGGTTTGCTCGCCGGAGGCGGCGCGGCGATCGCGAGCGCGGCGACGTCGACCTCCTCGACAGCCTCGAGGACGACGACGACCGCGCCGGCGAAGACAATGCCGACAGCGCCGCCGGCCGGTGCGAAGGGATCAAGGAACTGTCCCAACATGTAGTCCCACAGCGACTCGGCCGGCTCCCTGATCACAGGAGACGGCCGAGTTGCGCGCGTGGCCACCGCGGCGCCCGGAGAGGACTCTCAGGAGGCGGCGCGTGCTATCCGGTAGATCGTTCCCGTTCCCCAGTCGCCGACCAGTACCGAGCGGGTGCGGGTGACGATCAGCGCGAGCGGATGTGGCAGGCCGGTAAGCCACGGGCCCACTGATCCCGTGTAGCGGCCCCCGGTCTTGGTGAGCGCGACGCGCTGTACCTTGGCTGATTGCCATTCGGCGACGAGCGCCGTGCTGCTGTTGGCGCGACCAAGTTGACCGGTGAGTATCGCGACGGAGCCGACCGCGGCGTGCTTGTCCAGCAGCGCGATCGGACGGGGCACGCCGGCACAGGCGGGTCCGCCTTGTGCGTAGCAGGCGGGGAACTTCCAGTTCGTCCCCGGTGAGACGATCGCGAGCGCATCGCCGGTCGTGCGCTCGCCGAGGTCATCGCGCTGGTTCATGGTCACGAACAGATCCGAGCTGCCGGGATCGAAGGCGAGCCCGACAGGAGCCCTGATCCTCGCTGCATAAAGGCCCAGGTCGCTTCCGTCGGAACGGAAGGAGACGATCGATCCTGAGTACTTCGACTTTGATAGGCAGTGATCACACGTGGCTGTGATTCCCATCAGCAATCGACCATCTGGTCCGAGCACGAGATCGTTGTTCTCACCTCCCTTCACGGGGCCCCGGATGAGCGTTTCATGCCTCGTAAAGCTGCGGCCGTTGAAATGGCTGTAGACGCTCACCCGCCCCACCGAGGAGACGTACAGCCTGCCGTCGTACCACAGCAGGCCGAGCGGGTCGTCGAGCCGGAGATCACACGACGTGGCCGAGCCCCGGGCTTGGAGATCAGGTACACACCATCGTAGCGGTGGTTGGACAGTCCAGCCGCGGCAGCCGATAGTCCACCCTCTGGGTCGTAGGCGAACGTGGCGACATCCGGCAGCCCTTTGGCGTAGACAGTTGCGCGCAGCCCCGCGGGCCCTTGGATGCCGGCGCCGATTGGCACGAGTCGAGCGTTGTCACGGCGGTTTGCCGTCGAGGCACAGCCTGCGGCTGGAGAGCGATGCTCAGGCCCGTGATCCCGATCCGGGTGACCGGGTGGCGAATGGTCATCTAGGGCTCCCTCGGCTTGGGTTGTCCCGCCACCTACGGTCGTGCGCTAAGAGTCGCGTACGAGCGTCGACTCGTCACGGCCCGGCCCGGTCGGGGGGTGGGGGCGCAGCCCCGACGTCTGATCTGTGCCACTAGCTTCTTGTTCAGGCCGATAGCGATAGCTTCGACCGGCCGGCGAAGACGGACCATTGCGTGATCGCCGTAGGAAATCTCTAAGAGCGTCTCGGGTGGTAACCAGGTCCCCGCGCAGCGCCCGGTGCGGCCGGCGTTCGTGGGGTCACGACTCGTGGGGCTGGGTGAGGTTGTAGAGGGTCTGGCCGCCCACCGTCTGACTCTTGTAGTGGGCTTTGACCCAGCTGGTGATCTCGGTGCCTGACGAGGACGCGCCGCTAGGAGGTCCGCCGGTGAACGAGCCGCCACCGGCGCCCGGACCGCCGGCCGGCCGACCGCTGCTCCCGC
>CAWBDB010000003.1:0-962109 GCA_963787535.1 uncultured Solirubrobacterales bacterium | reverse complement strand
CGAGCTCGTCGCTGGCGGTCCACAGCGGGCTGCAGGTGGCACCGCCGGTTCCGCACGAGGCCGGGAACGCATACAGCGTGCCGCTGTCATCGCCGACGTACACGACCCCGCCCGCCACTGTGGGCGTGCCGTCGATCTGGCCGGCTGGTGCTGGCCGTCCAGAGCGGGCTGCAGCTCGCCCCGCCAGTGCCGCAGGACGCCGGGAACGCCGTCAGCTGTCCCGTGTCGGGGCTGGCGCCGGTGTCACTGCCGACATACACCACGCCGCCCGAGACCACCGGCGGTCCCGGGACGGTAGCGCTGTCCGAGCCGATCTGACCTGTCCACAGTGGGCTGCAGTTCGCCCCGCCGGTCCCGCACGACGCCGGGAACGCATCGAGGCGACCTGGGCCACCGGTCCCGCCGCTGTTGACGTAAACGATCCCGCCTGCGACCGCGGGGGTGGGCGGCAGGTACCCCAGGTAGGCTGACCACAGGACGCTGCAGCTAGTGGCGGCGCACGAAGCCGGGAAGGCGTACAAGCCTCGAATCGAGGCGGCGTAGACGTTGCCGCCGGCGACCACCGGCGTGCCGGCGCCCCAGATATTCGAAAGCTGATCGCTGAACGCTTCGTTCAGGCCGGACACGTTCGAGGTGGAGATCGTGTTCTCGTACGGGTTGAGGCCGGTATGGGAGGCGCCGAAGTGAAACTGCGCCCAGTCGCTTTGGACCGTGAACGCCGTCTGCGCGGAGCGGCCGCTGCTGCGACCCACCGCCGTCAGCCAATGGCTGCCCGGCTGCGCTGAGGAGGGGATCGTGAGCGTCGCGGAGATTCCGCCGCTGCCATCGGCACTGACGAGCGCCTCATCAGTCGAATCGAAGTACACATCCACCGCTTCATGCGCGGTGAACCCCGAGCCGGTGAGCGTGACCTGGGTGCTGGGCGCCCCTGAGCTCGGCGATGAGGTCAGCGAAACCGCAGAGGTGGTCGTGAACGTGGTCTTGGTGTTGGCGGTGCCGTCCGGCCCCACACACGCGAACCCTTGGGTCGTCTGGGCGTTGCCGCACGCTTGATACTCATAGCCCGTACCGTCGGTCAGGCCGGTCACCGTCTCAGACAGCGCCACGTTGCTCACCGGGCCCGTGACCGGGCCCCGAGTCGGGGTCTTCGACCACGAACTCGCGCCCGACCTGCGGTACTGCACGTAATAGGAGCAGTGCTCACCCGACCCGCACGATCCCACGAAGTTCAACTGGGCCGAGGTCGTGGTCACATTCGACGCGCCCGTCGTATGCCCCGAGCATCCCGCCAGCACGAACACGCTCAACGCCATCACCACTAACCCCGCCAGACGCCGCAGTCGCCGACGCCCCTTCGCTCCCGCCCCGCGCATAACATCACTGCGCCCGTCGCAGGCGCGCCACACCGCCGCGGCCTCAGTGTCCAGTGCGTGCGCGAGATTGCTCTCGCTGTCATAGACGAGCAGTGCCCCGTGGAGCTTCTCGACGACCAGCCCCGCGTGGCGTGCCCTCGGCATGTGATCGCTCACAACGGCCCCCTTAGGTTCGGTTTGGTAACAGCCCACGCGAACGTGCCATCCAACCGCTCCGGTGTTGCGGTGAACAGAGCAAACGATCCGTGGGTGCAGACATGTACTGTCGCGAAGCTGGCGGCTAGCGCTTGCTCGAGCCGCTCGAGGTCGTCGTCGAGGTTTGTGAAGATGCCTTCACGGTTGTACGCGCTAAGCGCTGCTCGCGCGATCGGAGTGTGCGCGGCACGGCGCCCGAGGATCGTGCTGCCGAACAGGACGCCGCCGGCGGCCACGTGTGGCCGTAGGTTGGCAAACACCTTAGTCTTCTGATCGACCGTGGCGGGAAGGCAGTGCAGGACACCGTTGAACGCGATCGAGTCAAAGTGCGCCTCGCCGAGGGGAAGTGGCTCGAGCACGCTCGCCCGACGAGTCTCCGGCGTATAGCGCGCCAAGCGCCGCGCCGCCTTGGCAAGGCATGTCGCGCTCAGATCGAGGAGGGTGATCTGCGGGGCTGGGACCGGGAAGCGACAACGGTCAAGGAAGTACCCGGTGCCCACTCCGACGTCGAGGTGCCGGGGGCCGGCATGGCGGTCGTATAGCTCCAGGAAGCGCTTTCTTGGGCAACGCCAGATCAGCCGGCACGACATCCCCAGGATAAGCGCGTCGTAGAGCGCGAGCCTCGTCGGCGTATACACCGCCACGCTCGGGTGCGACTGAGAGACTGGGTTTGTGGCCGCCGCATGCACGGTCGATAAGGCGGCTGTGGAACGCCGTGCGACGGCCGTTCGGTTGGCGATGCTCGGAGGACGATTGCTCATCAGACAGTCGCTGCAGGTGCAGGCTCCGGCTCCATGGCCACGGCCTGGCCGGCGCGCTCGTGTGGCGGGTCCCATTCCTCCTCGGGCCTCGCCAGCACGCGTGCGCCGAGCGCCGAGAGGCCCGCCAGGAGGACTGCGTTCGCCGCGATCGAAGGCACTCGAGCCTGCGCGAATGCGCCCACCGCCCCACCGACAGCGATCGCGATCGACGCCCACCCCGGACCCAGCTTCGTACGCCAGTTGGCGATCGCGAGCAGGATCGTCCCGAGGACGACACCGACTATGAACAGGAGAACGATCGGGAGGAGGGCGCTGGCATGCTCTGCCTTGTGCAGGTAGGTGGCCAGCGCCTGGCGGTTGAGGCCGCTGTAGTTGACCATCTCGTATTCCGTTACGCCGACGGCGTAGAAACCGACCGAGGCGGCGCCCCCAAGGGCCAGAAGCCCACCTGACAGCTGGCCGAGCGTGATTCCCCGGGCGCCGCGGAAGACCCGCATGACGCCGATGCCCATGGCGATCACGAGGAGCCCACCGACCAGATACAACACGCTGCTGGCCAGATAGATCCCCTTGTGCGCGGCCACCGCGCGCAGCTCCTCGAGCTTGTTCGCGTGGTCGGTGCTGGGCTGGATGATCGAGCTGATCAGCAGCACTGCCGGGGCCGCGAAGAGCAGCAGCCCCGCCAGCGTGCGGCTGAAGTTCCGCGCGTCGGCGATTCTCAACATTCGTGCCTCCTTGGTGTCTGGGGATCCGCGGCATCGATTCCGCGACCCGCGCGAACCTGACCCCTGGCCGGCGGGCGGTTGTTCTTCGGTGCCGCAGCCGTGATGCGGGTATCAAGCTCCGCTACATCTCGGCTGCCCTCACCCGGCAAGCACTCCGCCAAGGAGAAGCGGATCGGCGTGATCATGTCCGGCGACGCTAGGGCGCCGGCCGACCGAAGGAATCGGGTGATTCCCTATTTCGATGCCCAGCTACCGCCCCAGCTCCATCATCGCGCGTCCGAGTTCCGCGCGCGAGCGGATGCCGAGCTTGAGGTAGACACGCGCTAGGTTCGCCTCCACGGTCTTTGGGCTGATGAACGCGCTCTCCGCGATCCGCCTGTTCGTCATCCCTGAGGCGGCGAGCTCGGCGACGCGAAGCTCGCTGGGCGTCAGCGCGTCGCCTTCGCTGTGGCGCATGCCGGTACGCTCGAGCTCTTCCCGTGCGCGCTCCGCCCACAGGCGAGCGCCGATCGCATCGAACTGCTCGAGCGCGGCCTCAAACGACTCCCTGGCAGCACGCTTCTGCTTGCGACGGCGGTTGATCTGGCCCTGGACGAGCAGGCTCCGACCGAGCTCGAGCGGCATCGCCACGTGCGCCTGGTGCTCCAGAGCCTGTTCGATCTCGTGGCTTGCCGTCTCCAGCTCGCTCTGAGACGCAGCCAGCAGCGCACGACAGCGCGCCGCGCGCGCGAGTGCGACTGGGCGATCATGCGCCTCGGCGTGCCGCTGGAGACGTGCCGTCAGCGTTTCGGCCCGCTGGAGCTCGCCGAGCGCGGGCAGCGCCTCGCACGCGTCGGCAAGTCCGAACGTCACGGCGGTTGGGTTGAAGCTGGCCGAGGACTCAATCACTGCCAGGAGTGGCCGGAGCGACTCGGCGGCGCCCTTCGGATTGCCTCCCGCCAGCTCGAGCGAGGCGATCGCGGAGCGAGCCCACCCCGCGGCGTACCCGACGTTGCTTTGCTCGGCCATCCTCGCCACCAGCGCCGCGTCCTCCCGGGCAGCTTGCGCATCGCCGGCCGTCGCATGGACGTAGCTGCGCTCGGCGAGCGCAAGCGCCTGTCCGGTAGCGCTTCCGAGCGCCCGCGCGAGCTCGTAGGCCCGCTCGACGTGCTCGAGCGCCGAGCCTAGATCACCGCGCGTACGCGCGACCATCGAGAGATCGACGTCGAGGTGCGTCAAGCCGCTGTCCTCTCCGCGATCGCGCATCAGCTGGCGCAAGCTCTCAAAGAGGGTCTCCGCGCGGTCCAACTCATCACTCATGAACGCCAGGACGCCGGCGATGAAACTCGGGCGCATCGCCATCACGACCTGCTGGTCGGGATCCTCGAGGGCCAGCGCCGACTCGATCCGCGCGCGGTCAAGCGGTCGGTCGAGATAGAAATCGGCCATCGCCGAGATCGCCAGCGCGACCGCAGTCAACCCATCGCCACTGGCGATCTCGGCCGTGCCCAGGGCAGCCTCGCCGTGGACGGCTGCTCCTGCCATGTCGCCGAGATTCCAAAGCGCGAACGCGAGGTTGACATGTACTCCGACCGAGCGCTGGTCGTCGCCCAGCAGGCTCAACGCCTCTTTGAACAGGGGGACGGCGTCGCGGAAGCTGTCCTCGTGGTAGCGGATCTCGCCGAGCAGCTGCAGGGCTCGGCCGCGAATCAGGTTGGACGGAGGGACGGCCAGGACTCCCTCTGCCAGCTCGCGGGCCCTACTCCGGTCGCCCGAGTGGAAATGGCACTCCGCGGCGGCGATCGCCCGCAGCCCCGCCTTCTCGCCAGCCGAGGGTGTGGCCCGGACAGCGAGCTCAAACAGCTCGGCCGCCCCACTCGACGCGCCGCGGGCGAGGCTCCGCTCGGCCGCGACCTCGAGCTCGATCGCCACCTCCTCCCGCGCCTCCTCCGCCCCCAGCGCCAGGTGCCGCGCTCGCTCCTCTGGATTGGCCACCACCGAAGCCAGCCGCCGATGCAGTCGACGTTGTGCGGGCACCGATGCCGAGCCATACACGGCTGCGGCCACGAGCGGATGCGAGAAGGAAACGCGCTCACCTGTGACCTCGATCAGGCCTGCCTCCTCCGCAGGTTCAAGCTGTCGTCGATCAACCATGTCGAGCCGCGGGTTGCCGAGCGCGGACAGCGTCAGGAGCGTCTCGCGTGTGGCGCGCGGCAGGCGTGCCACACGGCTTGCGACGAGCTCCGAAAGATCGTCAGGTACCGGTAGCGGGGCCCCTGGCGAGGTGGCGCCACGCTGCTCGATCACGCGGACGACCTCTTGCGCATAGAACGGGTTTCCGCCCGTCGCGTCTGCAACCTTGAGGATCGTCGCGCGAGGGAGGTTCCGCCCGGGCCCCGCCAATAGGAGCTCATGCAACTCGCCGACACTCAATGGCTCAAGCGTCAAGCGCTTCGCCGCCATCTCCCGTAGCGCACGACTCAACCCGCCGGTCACCCCCGGCCTCTCGCCGACACGTACCGAGCCAAGAAACCCAACCGTATGGTCGCCGAGCCGACGCAGCGCGAACTCCAAGGCCGACTGCGACGGCAAGTCCAGCCACTGCAGGTCGTCGACCGCGAGGAGCACGACCCCCTCCGCGGCGAGCCGCGACAGCGCGGAGACGAAACCGGCGAACACAGCCCGTGGCCCCCAAGCCCTGGGGCCGGGCACCGCCTCGAGCAACGCCACCTCCAGCGCGCGGCGCTGGGGCTCCGGCAACTCAGCGAGCGCGCTGGCTTCAATCCCCATCATCAGATCAGCCAGCCCCGAGAACGACATCGTCGCCTCCGCCGCGGCCGGGCGACACGAAAACACCCGCCAGCCGCGCGCCTGGGCCTCCCCAACGATCGCGGACCACACCGTCGTCTTGCCAATTCCCGCCTCGCCGTCCAAGATCAGGCATCCTGAGCCGCGCACGAGCGCGTCCAGCCACTGCCTTCCAGCCTGGAGCTCACGCTTCCGCCCGACCATGGCACGGACACGCTACAACCACGATCCGGGATCGAGCCGCTACACGCAGGGTAGGTGGATGAAGTCCGCGGCGATCGCCGCCCCCCGTTCCGCCACCGCGAGACTTCACCGCGGGCAGCGCGCCTCGGTGGGGTAGCACACGCCTAGAGGCCAACGTGGCGTAACCAGCTGATCTCAGGGTCTCTCTCAGAGCCGACGCGGGGACTCGAACCCCGGACCCCTTCATTACGAGTCGCTCATTTGCAGGGCAATCGCCGTAGTTACGGGCGATTCCTTCTAGTTGCAGCAGTTAGTGCAGGCCAGAATTGCCGAGTTGGGGACACGGTTCGGGACACACGCGGTCACGAAGGCCGTGCCGGCCTCCGATGCCCGCGCGATCACGAATGCGGGTCTTGATGCGCGCGTCGCCACGCACCCGCTTCTCGCCAGAAGGAGGGACGCGGCTGCCGGGCTTAGCAGGGGCCTACCTCGGCCCACCTCGGCCGTTGCAGTCCGTGCCACTGCTCGGTCGCCGACGCGATCAGGGGCCATCACGCAGCCGGACGGACAAAGCGCTCGTCGGGTTGACCCTGACCCGCGGCGAGCGCGGCCGATGCTTTGCATGGCAAGGGAGCAGCGGATGCCGGTCGCGTCTCGCCTCGTCAAGTGAGCGAGATGACGTGCGCCTGGTCGGGAGGGACGTGCCCGTCGAGCACGTCGATCCACGCGCGCTCGACGGCGTCGAAGCCATTGCCGGCGATCACCTCGAGCCAGCCGCTCGCCCACGCGCAGAATGGGTGCCAGGCGTCGCCCGCGCGCGTCTGGAGTCCAGCCGCGCCCCAGTCCCCGGAGCGCTTCTTGACCCTGTTTGGGGCGAAGAAGAACGCCGGCGGCGGGCCAGGCAGCTGCGCCTCGCTGCCGACCCCCGCGTCGCCGTGGTGCGTGGCGCCCACGACCATGCTGTGCCGCAGCTCGTCTGCGAAGTGCTGGTGGACCGCCTGCCGCACCGCGGCGTCGCCCGACATATCGACGAACGTTGCGGGACCCCTGTCGAGCGACCGGATCTGGTCGTAGGTGATCGTGCGATCGTAGATGCCGA
Source organism: uncultured Solirubrobacterales bacterium (assembly GCA_963787535.1). Lineage (GTDB taxonomy): Bacteria > Actinomycetota > Thermoleophilia > Solirubrobacterales > Solirubrobacteraceae > Palsa-465. The sequence goes on along the minus strand of CAWBDB010000003.1, from coordinate 954,986 downwards.
GCCCCTCGACGAACGCTGCGCTGCGCTGCGAGGTGAGCGCGATGGGTCGAGCGCCCTCGCGCTGTGCGAGGAGGAATGCTGCTGCGATTGCCGTCTTGCTGGACGCGCTTGCGAACAGCACGGTCCCAGACGTCGCAAGGCCGGTGTCCGCCAGCTCGTCCTCGATCAGGAACGAGGTGAAAAACAGGGGACGCAGCAGCACCTGCAGATCCTCGGTTTCGCTGCGGTAGAACGGGTCCCCGTCTGCGAGCACGTAGCGCTGGTACGCGGCGGCGAGGCTCGCGCGGTGCGCCGAACCGTCAGAGAAACCGCGGGGGTCCACCGCCCTCGGCTCCACCACGACATGCGACGACGGCGGAAGGTAGCCGTAGAAGCGCTGCCCTGGCTTTACACCGTCGGCAGCGCTCCGCTCCACACGAGCGAAGCCCCACACTGGCACCCGTCCCCAGCCGTTAGAAGCCGGAAAGAAGCTCCAGTACGACATCGCATCGCCGAACACCGCGTAGGTGACATTGTTGGTCGTCAGCCCGAAGCGCTCCACGCGCAGCAGCGCCTGCCCAGCCTGCAGCTCCGGCGGGTCCGCCTCCTCGATGCGGCACTCGTGCAGATCGGCGCGCTTGATCAGGAAGTCCGCCATCGGCCGCGGCATGCTCTCACGGACACAGGCGCACCGCAAGGCGCGGCTCAGCTCTGCACCGCATATATGCCCGGCGTCGGGGGGCGCCGCCCTCGCTGCGGCGCTGCCGCCCGCAATGAGAGCAAGCGGTCGGTATCCACGTGAGAACAGCCGACTCCTGGTTCGCATGGACGAGCAGCAGCGGTTGCAGAACGGCCGTGAGCCGCTCCGCGTTGACGCTCTCGTTACCTTCGCGACTCGCAGTGGCTAGACGCGACTCAAATAACGTCCGCCAGACGATTAATGTCGGCGAAGGACTCGTCAGCGGGGTCCGTGGGGAGCGGCGAAAGCGACCGTCCCGGGCTTCTGAAAGGCTGGGGTCAGCCTTACGGCTACGGACGATCGCATTACTCGCCGAGGCGGCGCAGGTCGCACGGCTGCTTCGGCGACGACTCGATCGTGCCGATCGCCGACGGCGGGTGAGCTCTTCGCAACGAATGCGATCGTCAGCTCGTTGGCGTTCTTGAGGGATCGGAGACACGGATGTCGCGTTGCGGCCCGCCCAGTCAAACGGCAGGACGATCGGCATCGCGCAGGAGCTCAGCGACGACGTCATGTGGGGTCTTGCCCTGGGTCTCGGCAATCCGCTCGAAGCGGCGGCCGTCTTCGCCCTCGACGCTGACGAGGATGCGGAGTGCGGCGTCGGGATCACCGTCGTGATGCTCGACGAGCGCAGGATCGATCTCTGCCAAAGCGCCGTCCAAGTCGCCCGGCTGCGGGTCGTCGGCTGTCCAGGGATCCGGGTTCATCGCCTCGTATCGAGAAGGTTACGCTCGGCGGCGGTGGTGCTCCAGCCCGTGACCACTAACCATGCTGACGGTTCGAGAGTGCGCTGAATGACGAGCGTCACATCCGACCGCCAGCCGTCGTCCCTATGAGGAGCCGTCGGCGGTGAGCCGACCGGCTCGCGCGGATTTCGCACCGTGACATGGCGGTTGCGCGGCAGCTGTCCCGCCTCGTCTCCCGAGATGCCTCTTGCCCCGAGTTTGCCGATGGCGGCCTCGGTGATCAGTAGTTCAAGGATGACGTCAGCCATGGCTCCACTCGACTCCCCGGCAATGCCAGCTCCAAGTGCAGGCATCGAAGAAGTGGTGGCTGCCGTCGCTGTCGAGGTTCGCGCGATTGAGACCGCCGGCTGTGCCGGCTCCCGCATCGACCTCGCCTTCGGCTCCGTGAAGTTGACGCGAAGTTTCCGCTCGCTGGTCCTCGTGGTCATCACTCCAACCCCAGCAGAAACACACTCCACGCACAAGCTGTGCTGCAAGATGCCCGAGACGTCCCCGCGGGCCGAAATCGCCCGTGGTTGCTGGGGATTCGGCACCACGCCTAGGGTCAAAAGCCCCAATCCGTGATCGGCCGCAGGACGTTTTTGGGACGTCTTGGGGACGTCTTGGGACGAGTCCCTGCAAATCAGCATGTTTCGCCGGCCGCTCATCGCGCCGCCGACTCCTCGCCCCGAACCGCCTCTGGAAGCGCGAACGCCTCGGCGACGAGCGCCGCGTCCTCGCTCCGAGGCGCGTAGTGCAGGTAGCGCATCGTGGTCTGAATGTCCGCGTGGCCCATCCACTCCTGCACCCGCCGGATGTCCGCCTTGGCGATCATTCGGGTGCCGAACGTGTGACGCAGATCGTTGAAGCGCAGTTGACGCAGGCCGCCGCGCTGTAGCGCAACGCCGTAGCGGCGGCGTAGGGCCGAGCCGTCCAGGTAGTCGCCACCTTCACCGGGGAATACGAGGTCGTCGTCGCCGGTCCGGTTGAGGCGCTGCCCGAGCTCGGCCAGGCTGCGAGCAACGTCTGGCGCCATCGGCACTGAGCGGACCTTGCCCGACTTCGGCGAGGTCAACATGCCCGCGGAGTAGCTGCTGCGGACGCGGATCACCGAGCCGGTGAAGTCGACGTCGCGCCAGCGCAGCGCGAGCAGCTCGCCGCGCCGCAGTCCGGTGAACGCGGCGGTGAGGAAGATCGCGGCGTCCTGAGGCGAGGCGGCGGCGCGGACCAGCGCCAGCACTTCCTCCGGCGAGAACACCTCGAGGTCGCCGGCGGAGCGGACGCGCTGCTTCTCGACCTCGGTCAACGGGTTGGCTCGCAGGCCCCAGACATGGGCGGCTCGGCGCATTACCCCGTGCATGACCGTCAGGAGCTTGTTCTTCGTCCGTGGCGACAGCGTTGTCAGCGAAGCCCGCCAGTGGTCGATCGATGCCGGGGTGATGCTCTCGAGCGGCACCTCGCCGAACGCGGGCAGGAGGTGCGCCTCTAGGGTCGAGCGGTAATCGCGGATGGTGGAGGGCTTGCAGCCACGGTCCTGCTCGCTGTAGCGAAGGAACTCAGTCGCCGCGTCGGCGAATGTCGCACCGCTTCGTACGAGCCCGGGCAGCGTCCCGCGACGCGCCTCGTCGAGCAGGGAGCGCAGCCAGTCCTCCGCCAGGCGCTTGGTGAAGTAGCCAGTTGCCGGGCGGCCCCGCTCCGTCCACGCCGGCCCGATCTTCCTCTGGACCTGGCGTCCGTCGGGCAGCCGGTACTTCGCGTACCAGACCGGGCCACGCTGCCGGTCGACCCGGAAGACGTGTCCCGTCGGCGGCCGGATCCCGGTGCTCACGCAGCAAAGACTACGCCGCTCTCGGGACAGATTCGGGACATATTCGCTCCGGCTCCACGTCCGCCCAAAGAAAAAGCCCCGCTTTACGGGGCTTCGTGACGCGCCCGGAGAGATTCGAACTCCCGACCTTCGGTTCCGTAGACCGACGCTCTATCCAGCTGAGCTACGGGCGCCTGGCGTGATTCTAGACGCGGAATGTCCGCCAACCCTCCCCGCGGTACCGCGGGTCGATCAGTCGTCGGGGAAGCGCGCGACCGTGAAGGCGATCAGGGTCGGCACATGCACAGAGAACACCACCAGGGAGAGGGTCAGCACCACCAACGGGCCGCCATTTACGTGGTTGCGAAGGAACGCGTACTCAATCATCGCCGCGACAACGATGTAGGCAAGTAGCGCCCAGCGCGCCACGCTGAGGAACCTGCCCCACGGAAAGCCCTTGACGCGTGCCAGCGACACCAGGTTGGCCGCCAGCAGCAGCGCTGAGACGGCCAGCAGTACGACCGCGGGCGCGAGCGGAACGTGCTGGGGAAGGTGAGCGGACAGGTAGATGCCGGCGGCCACGATCAGGGCCAGCGAGAGCATGCCGACCTCGGTCACGGGCGGCAGCGAACGGTCGTTCATCCAGTCCTGAGCTTGGTCATGATCACCAGCGTCGCGATCTGCATCACGCCCAGCACCCCGGCGGCGTACACGAACCGCTTCATCAACTTCTCGATCACCTCGGGATCGGGGCGTCGCTTGCGCAACTCGACCAGCACCGCGATGTTGGCCGGCTCGAGCAGGCCGAGGGCGATCACCGCCATCACCCCAACAACGATCATGCTGGCCACCACCCAGGCGTGATTCGGGAAGGCCGTCAGGTTGGTGCCGAGCTTGGTTGCAAGCTGCCAGCCGGCAGCCAGGGTCAGCGTCACCACGGTCGGCATGATCACGACCATCTTCGGCATCAGCTTGGTCGTGAACTCCACGCGCGCAGGAATCGACATGCGTCCCATGATCGGCCCGAGCACCAGTCCCAGGAACAGGTCGATGATGGTCCAAGCCGCCCCGCCGGCAACGTGGAGAAACTCAAGGGGCCACAGCTTGTTGAGCTCGATAGCCACGATCAGCAGCACCGCCATGATGGCGGCGCCGATTAGACCGGCGCGCGGCACGATCTCGAAGTCGGCCCTCGCGACTTCGGCAGGCTCACCTGAGACCTCCCGAACCCCGGCGCTCGAGCCTGTCAGCTCGACCATGTCACCGTCACTCTATAGACGAAGGTCCGCGCATGGCAAGGGAGCGGCCCGCCGACGAACGGAGGGGGCGGGATTCGAACCCGCGGTCCGGTTGCCCGGACTCTGGTTTTCAAGACCAGCGCATTCGACCACTCTGCCACCCCTCCAGGGGCGATCGATGCTAGCCGGGAGCGCCTGGCGCGAGTGCCGATCGGCCATCGGCCGCTCCATCCACAGCGTCTACACTGCCGGGCATCCGGAGAGGTGGCCGAGTGGCTGAAGGCACTCGCCTGCTAAGCGAGTATGGGGATAACACTCCATCGCGGGTTCGAATCCCGCCCTCTCCGCTTTCCCTGAGGCAGCAACTAGTCCGGGGGATGGGGCGACAGCTTCACCGGCAGCGCATCGACGCCGTAGATCCCGCTGACGCTCTGGAGCCGTGGCTCGCCTGCCGGTTCCAAACGCTCCACTCGACGGGCAAGAAAGGACAGGGCCTCGCTCAGCTCCGCCCGCGCCAGGTTTGCCCCTACGCAGTAGTGGATTCCGGCGCCGAACGTGAGCATCCTCTTGCTCTCATGCGGCAGTCGAATATCGAAGCGCTCCGGTTCCTCGTAGGCGTCCGGATCCCGGTTGGCGGCGAATGAGCAGACGATCACCACCGTATCGACCGGGAACGTGACGCCGTTCACCTCCAGCGGCTGCACCATCATCCGTGCGGTGAGCGGCGTGATCGGCTCGTAACGCAGCGCCTCCGCGGCCGCCCTGGGCGCCAGTCCGTCCGGATCCTCCCGCAGCGCCGCCCACTGATCAGGATGGGCGGCGAGCAACCGGACGGCATGGGCGAGCTGGCTCTGCGTGGTGTCGACTCCTCCGACGAGGATGTTCAGGACCAGGTTCTCAAGCTCGGAATCCGATAGACGATCGCCCTGCTCCTCGGCTTCGATCAGCGAGGAGATCAAGTCGTTAGCCGGGGTGGCGCGGCGACGAGCGATCAGCGGCCGGACCCACGCGTAGAACTCCGCCACCTTGCGGTCGATCGTCGCGCGCTGTTCGGGGTCGGCGAGCGCGACCGGATCGAACTGGCGCTGGATCCACATCGACCAGTCGTGCAGGCGAGCGGCGTCGGCGTCGGGCGCGCCCATCACCCGAGCAATCATCCGCGATGGGTACGGCTTGGCAAACTCGGCGACGAAGTCAAGCGGAGACGCGAGGTCCAGCCCTGTCCACAGGTCCTCAAGGATCTCACGCATGTACATCCGATAGTGCTCCACCGCCCGCGGGCTGAGCGCTGGATTCACAAGGCTCCGCAGCCGAGAGTGATCGGGGCCGTTGACGTTGATGATGTTGCGCGTCATCTGCTCGTGCAACGGGCCCTCCTCGATCCCGAAGATCTCCGCCAGCAGCAGGCCCGGGAAGACAGCCGATCGCGTGCGCAGGAACTGCTCCCCGGCTTCTCGGTTTAGCACGATCACTCCCAGAGGCGCACGGGCCAGCCACGAACCCTGCTCCCGCAGCTCGCGCATCGCCAGGTGCCAACGCTCGCCGCGCAGTGCGGGATCGTTGGGATCGAACCAGGGAAGGCTTAGTTCGGTTAGGGGCGTCACCGCGCCGCCGGGGCGGGAAGCGAGCTCACTCCCGGCTTGCTTGGTTGTCGGTGCGCGATCACGATCACGATCTGCGGCCGAGTTCGTAGCAGCTCCAGGCTCCAGGTCCGGTCAGGGCGGTGAGCTTACCTCAGAGGAGCTGCCGCTCTACCTCCCGCGCTTTGATCCTGAGGTCAGGTAACCCGCAGCGCAAGCCACAACGCCACGGTTGAACCCAGCAGCACCGGCGGCACCACCAGCAGCCCCAGGCGGACGAACTCGCCAACGTCCGTGTCCTGATCGTGACTACGCAGCACACGACGCCACAGCAGCGTCGCCAGCGACCCGACATAGGTGAGGTTGGGACCGACGTTGACTCCGATCAGCATCGCCAGGACCGATCCCGGTCCGCTCCCGGCGGCAATCGGTAGCAGGATCAGCGTCGCCGGCAGGTTGTTGACGACGTTGGCGACCACTGCGCTCACCCCCGCCACTGCCAGCAGCGCAGGCAGGTCGCTCCCCTGCGGTATCAAGCTGCCTGCCACCGAGGAGAGGCCGTGATCTCCGGCCGCGCGGACGACCACGCCCAGGGCAAGAACGAACAGCAGAAACGTAGGCTGCGCCGCCACCACCAGCTCCATCGGCGTGACCCGCTCCCGCACCGCCAGCACCAGCGCACCCGCTGCGGCGACCCACACCGGCGCCAGGCCGACGAGCGAGCTGAGAGCGAAACCGGCGAGCGTCGCGATCAGCACCGCCAGGGCATACCGGGGCACGCGCGCGTCGCCCGCAGTTGGTGTAAGGCGGCGACGAACGCCGCCGGGTCAGGAGCCTCAGGCGCGGCCGCATCAGCCACAGGCGCGGCGAGGTCGGGCCCAAAGACGCGACTGAGCACCGCCCACTCGACCGCCAGCGCGATCACCCAGGGTAGTGCCATCAGCTCGGTGAAGCGGGCGAACGTCACTCCGGTCGCCTGGAAGGCGAGCAGGTTGGTCAGGTTGGAGACGGGCAGCAGCAGCGAGGCGCTGTTGGCCAGATGGGTGCAGGCGTAGAGGTGCGGGCGAGGACCGACTCGCAACCTGGCCGCGGTGATGAGCACGACCGGCGTGAGGAGCACGACCGTCGCGTCGAGGCTCAGCACAGCGGTGGTGGCGGCTGCAGCCAGGAACACCATTGCCAGCAGCCGACGCGAGGATCCCCGCGCGCCCGATGCCATCTTGACGCCGAGCGCATCGAACAGTCCCGCCCGGCGACAGCCGTCGGCCAGCACCAGCAATGCCGCCAGGAAGCCAACCGTGGGTCCCAGCTCGTGCAGTTGCGACTGGGCGGCGCGACCGCTGACGATCCCGGTCAGCAGCAGCAAGACGGCTCCCGCGACCGCGACCAGCCAGTCCGGAAGATGACGAGGGCGGGCGATGGCCGCAAACAGACTCGCCGCTAGCACCGCGAGGGCGACGGCCTCCGTCACGGGCGGCGGCGGGATGGTCGCGCTCGGGCGATGATTCCTGTACCAGCCTTCCGGTGGCGCGCTGCTGGTGGTGCTGCTCTTCTACGCCTGAGCTCGCGTGCGCGGGCCTGTGGAACCGGACGGCCCTGGCTGCTGGCTCACTGCGCCTTGGGCGCAGCGCCCGGCGCGGTGCCGAACACGTGATCCCAGAACGGCGCGCTGACCCCGTAGCCGCGATCGTGGTTCTGGAAGTGGTGGCGCATGTGCAGCTCCCGCAGCCGCTTGCCCAGGGTCGTCCGCGGGTGATGGTGGTGCACGTGGTAGTGGAGCATGTCGTAGAACAGGTACCCAGACAGGAAACCGGCACCGAAGGGCAGGAACGCCGGGCTGCCGAGCACGGCGAAGAACCCGAGCACGAACAGCGCCGACAGCGGAATGCTGACCGACGGGGGCATCACCAGGCGCATCGGATCATTGGGATGGTCGTGGTGGACACCGTGGATGATCCAGTGCAGTCGCGCGCCGATGCCATGATCAGGCTCGAAGTGAAAGACGATCCGGTGCAGCCAGTACTCGGTCAGCGTCCAGAACACGTAGCCGCCGAGCAGCCACACCGGCGTCATCCACCCGGAGCCCCGGAGTAGGCCCTCGACCACCATGAACACGATCGTCGGCGCGAACAGGATCGGCGGCACACTGGGGTGCACGCGCGAGAGCTTGTCCAGCAGATCGGAGTCGAACATCCGCGGGGATGCCCGCAGGATCTCGCTGCGGCTGAGGCCCTCGAGCTCATCGGCGGGACGGGTCGACATAGCACCTAGGATAGCTGCCGAAGGCGCGGTTTTGGACCCTGCCGCCCCGCCGCTGCCAAGCTCTCCCCGGCGATGTCTGACGCCATGAGCGAGGATCGGCAGGCGAGATGGTGGGCGGCGCGGCGAGCTCAGAACCTCAAGCCGGCGACGTACCGCTGCCCGCTGTGTGGACGTTCGCTGCCGGCGCTGAGTGAGCACATGCTGATCACGCCTGAGGGTGATGCCTCCCGCCGCCGTCATGCCCACACCGAATGCGTGTTGGCGGCTCGTCGCGCCGGCCGGCTGCTCAGCCGCCAGGAGTGGCTGCGCACCCAGCCGCGCGATCCCCCGCGCTGGCGGCGCAGGCTCGCGCTGCTGCTGGGACGCGGGCCGAGGTAGGGTTCTGCCGATGGCGCGAGCGCTGCGACTTGGGCTGAACCTCGGCTACTGGGCTGGCGGACCGCCGGCCGGAGCGGCGGAGGCGGTGCTCGAGGCCGAGCAATTGGGCTTTGACTCCGTGTGGACCGCTGAGGCCTACGGATCCGACGCGCTGACACCGTTGGCATGGTGGGGGGCCTCCACGCAGCGGCTGAAGCTGGGGACGGCGATCGTGCAGATGTCCGCTCGCACCCCGGCGGCAACCGCAATGGCGGCGATGACGCTTGACCACCTGTCCGGGGGCAGGCTGATCCTGGGGCTCGGTGTGTCCGGTCCTCAGGTGGTGGAAGGATGGTATGGACAGCCGTTCGCCAAGCCGCTGGCCCGCACGCGCGAGTACATCACGATCCTGCGTGACATCTGGGCTCGGGAGGGTCCGGTCACGGTCGAGGGCTCGCATTACCCGCTGCCGCTGCCCGACGGCACCGGGCTGGGAAAGGCGCTCAAGGCGAGCATCCGCCCGCTGCGCCAGGACATCCCCGTCTACCTGGCGGCCGAGGGGCCAAAGAACATCGCCCTGGCGGGGGAGCTCTGCGACGGCTGGCTGGCCCTGTTCTATTCACCCCATCACGACAGCTTCTATCGCGATGCGCTGGAGGAGGGGCTGGCTCGCCCCGACGCCCGCCGAGCCCGAGAGGACTTCGAGGTGGCGGCGACGGTGCCGTTGATCGTGACCGAGGACCTCGAGCAGGCCGCGGACGCGCTGCGACCAATGTACGCCCTGTACTTCGGCGGCATGGGAGCGCGGGGGACAAACTTCCACGCCAACGTCCCGATCCGGATGGGATACGAGGGTGAGGTGGCCAAGATCCAGGAGCTCTACCTCTCCGGACACAAGCAGGAGGCGGCCGCGGCCGTGCCGACCAAGCTGCTCGAGCAGCTGACGCTGATCGGGCCGCCGGACAAGATCCGGCACGACCTCGAGGCGTGGCGGGAGTCGATCGTGACCACGTTGCTGATCGGCGGCGATCAACGGACGCTGCAAAGCGCGGCTGACCTGGTCCTGGGCTGAACCTCAGGACCCGTCCAACCGGCGAGCTCAGGCGCGTTGGCGGCGCCGCTCATCGGCCTCCAGGATCTGGTGGGCCTTCAGCCCCAGGCTGAGCCGTTCGCGTCCGGCGCTGGCGTAGGGGGAGAGACCAGAGACCTCGTGCACTCGCGCCAGGCGGTAGCCCACGGTATGGCGGTGCAGCTGCATCGCCTCGGCGGTCTCCGTGGTCGAGCCGTGGTGGGCCAGGAACACCTGCAGCGTCGCTACCAGCGCGGTCTGGTGGTCGGTGTCGTAGGCGGTCAGCGGCGCGACCGTGTCCGCGAGCAGGGCCTGGAGCTCATCAGAGTCGCGCAGCAGGACGCCGATCAGCAGTCGGTAGGTCTGCTCTTGCTCGGCCAGTGCCGCGTCGCTGTGCAGACCCAGCTCCAATAACACCTCAGCCTCCCGAAGCGCCTCGTGAAGCTGGGCCGGGTCCCGCCGCGGGGAGGACGTGGCCACCTTCAGGCCAAGCGCGCGCCAGTGGGCGGCCAGGAGCTCCGCCGCCTCCCCACCGGCGCCAACCGTCGCGCTGGCGCCGGTGGCAAATCGCAGCGGCACCACCGCCACCGCCCGGTCCCCGGCGACCCTGGCCACCAGTGCGGGCGCAACCGGCACCAGCGCGTTCGCCGGCAGCCGGCCCGCAGCCTGGCCGCAGATCACGATTCCCCCCTCGTAGAGCTCGACGTCGAGTCGGGCGGCCTGCCGCAACGCGGCCGCGAGCTCCTCTCCGCGCCCCTCGGTCAGCCCTCGCAGCACCACCTCGACCGAGGCCTCACGGTTGGCCGGGCGCGGGTCGTGCAGCAAGCTGGCGACCGCGGCGGCGGCCGCAGTGGCTTCGAGCCACGCTCGCTCCTGCTCGTCCAGGCGCCGATCGCCGAGCAAGGTGACGATGCCAACGTCCTCCTGAGCGACGCGGATCGGGACCGTCAGCTCCTGGACACCCCGAGAGCCGGTGCCGGCGAGCATCGCCGCGGCGTCGCGAACGACTGCCGCCAGCGCCTCCGGGGAGGCCGCAGCCGGTGGCCAGAGCACCGGCGGACCGAGCTCCGGCACCGCGATCACCACCGGCCGACCAAGCGCCGCATGGGCGCCGGCGGCGATGCCGGCCAGATCGTCGCCCGCCACCGCGCCAGAGACCACGGTGAGCGGCGTCGACCGGAGAGCGCTGGGGGGCGCTCCCCGGCCGGCCGCCGGCTGTGGGTCGCTCTCAAGCGGCTGTGCGCCGGCGCATCTCGCCGCTTGAGAGCTTCCCGGTGCGTTGCGATCAGGCCGGAGTCGGTGCCGGCTCCGCACCCCCGCTGGAGAAGCCGGGGATGCCGCCGGGATATCCGAGCGAGGGGACATCGGAGGGGTACACCTCGTGGCCGTGCTCGGCCACATCCCCAATCTCCATGTTCTCCTCGGACATCCGCAGCGGAACGACCAGGCCGACCAGCTTGAGCAGGATGAACGTGGCCACGGAGGAGAACACGATCACCCACAGCCCCGCCAGGGCCTGCCACTTGAGCAGGGTGAAGCTGCCGGTGTCGATCAGTCCACCGGCCGAGATGCTGGCGGTCTTGCCCTGACCCTGGTAGACGATCATGTTGGGATCGGCGAAGATGCCGGTCAACAATCCACCGGTGAGGCCGGCGAAACCGTGCGTGTAGATCACGCCCAACGTGTCGTCGACGTTGCGGAACGGCCGCAGGTGGCTGAGGTAGTTGAGCGCGAAGTACACCATCGTGGAAGCGATCACGCCCATCGCGATCGCGCCGTAGCCGTTGACGTAACCGGCCGCCGGTGTGATTGCCACCAACCCGGTGATCATGCCGTTGACACCGGAGATCAGCCCCGGCTTGCGGCCGGTGAGGTAATCCCACAACACCCAGACCAGGAAGGCGCAGCCGTGCACAGGTTCGTGTTCAGCACCGCGCCCGAGGCCGATGCGCCGGCAAAGTACGGATCGCCGCCGTTGAAGCCGTTCCATCCCAGCCACAGCAGCCCGGCTCCGACCGCGACCATCAACACGTTGTTGGGTGCGTCGATCTCACGGTCTCGCTGGAGCCTCGGCCCGATCACCGCCGCGGCCACGAAGCCGGAGACGCCCGCCGAGAGGTGGATCACGTAGCCGCCGGAGTAGTCGACGGCCCCGTGCTGGGCAAAGAAGCCGCCGCCCCAGATCAGGAACGCGTTGACGACGTAGACGAGCGTGATCCACAGCGCCACGAACGGGACCCAGGCCTTGAAGTTGATCCGGCCGAGCACCGACCCGAGCATCAGGATCGGGGTGATCCCGGCGAACACGAACTGGAAGTACACCAGCGTCGCCTGGGGGAACTTGAAGCTGGGGCCGGTGGTGGCGAGCGGTATGTTCGCCTGCCCCTGTTCTCCGCTATGGCCGAGCACGCTGGCCGGCTTACCGATGAAGTTGCCGAAGAACCCGGAGTGCGAAAGCCCGTGGAACGGTGAGCCGAAGCCCATCTTGAAGGCCCAGAGGACCCAGACCACGAGGACGACGGCGAAGGCAGCGAAGGTCAGCATCATGCTGTTGATGGACCAGCGCTTCTGCATCACGCCGCCGTAGAGGACCACGAGGCCGGGGACGCTCATGAGACCGACGAGCGTGGCAGCGGTCATCTGCCACGCGTTGTCTCCTGGGCTCAGCCACGATGGATAGGCGGACCACATGTAGTTGATCTCCTTGTCCTTGAGGACGGTCGAATCGAAGCCACCGCACGCGGTGGCCGGGCTGCGAGCCCAGTCAGGTGCAGATGTTGCTGGCCGGAGGGTGCCCCTGACATGGCCGCGAGTCCAGGGTTCCTCGGGGGGTCCTGGACATTGGGATAACCGGGCCTACAACCGCACGGGGGCGGCGGGCAGGCACGAACAGCACCGCGCTCCGCGCCGAATCCAGCTGTGCCCGTCCCGAGCCGCTGAGCTCTATTCGACCCGCCGTGGTGCCCGGCCTCGAGCCGAGCACGAGCAGGTCAGCGGCTCCGCCCCCAGCCTGGACAGTGGCGCCGAACTTCTCGGACAGCGCCTGAGCGGTCTCCCGGGCAGCCTCATCGGACTCCTGTGCGGCGACGGCGATCGTCGTGATCGATGGCTCATCGGCGGTGCGAATCCCCGCCGGAGCCACGGCGATCGCCACCGGTCCGCCCTCCAGCAGGTGCTGAGCGCTGGTTCCCGGCACCACCCGCCCCGGAGGCGTGCGGTAGTCCGAACCGAACACGATCATCGCGGAACCAAGCTGTGAGGCCAGCTGCGCGAGGCCCTCCCAAGTCGACGGATGGACCACCACGTGACGAGAAATCGAGTCATCTCCCAACCAGGCTGCGCCCTGTTGCAGGCGGCGGTCGGCGTCGTGGCCGGCCAGCTCCTCGCGGTCCGGGTCGAACTCGGTCGAGTGGCGCACATAGGCCAGCGCCATCGATGCCCCGCTGCGAGCGAGCATCTTCCCGAGCGCCAGTGCGTCGTCGTCGTTGGGGGTGCCGTCGTAGGAGATGATGATGTCGTTGCTCATGCGGGCGAAATCCTGCCGCCTGGGCAAGCTCACCGACATTGGCCTGAGGGCCAAGGATCGCCTTGACCCGCTATCCAGTTGGACGAGGAAGGTCAACGACCCGGTGGCGGTGGGGTCTGCCGAGGACGCATGGCGCTGTGCGACGATCGCTGGCGTGGAGTGCTTCCGGTGCGACTAGTCCTCGGCCTCGGCCCCAAGCCGATACTGCTGTTGGCGCTGATCCTGAGGCTGCACCACCACTTCCGGGGCGCGCCGATCGACTATGGCGCGCTGGCGGCAGCGGCGGCCGCCAGCTGGATCGGCTTACCCGGGCCGGGGGAGCCGGTGCTGATCGCGGCGGGAGTGTTTGCCGCGCACCACCGCTTGGACATCGGCTCGGTGCTGGTTGTCGCCTTCCTGGGCGCCACCGCGGGGGGGATTGCCGGATGGCTGGTGGGGATGAAGGCCGGGCGCGCGGTTCTGACCGCTCCCGGGCCGTTGCTGCGTCTACGGAGCAAGGCGATCGCGCGCGGCGATCAGGTGTTCACGCGCGCGCCCGTGCTAGCGGTGCTGCTGGCCCCGTCCTGGATCGCTGGAATCCATCGGGTCTCCAGCCGGCTGTACCTGCCCGTGAACGCCCTCTCGGCCGCCGCCTGGGCCGGAGGCATCGGCCTGGGGGCCTACTACGTCGGACCGAGCGTGGTCGACGCAGTCGACGATCTCGGGTGGGTGCTGGTCAGCGCACTGGTGGTGCTGGTCCTCGCTGTGATCGGCGGGAGCGTTCTGCAGCAGCGGCGCTCCAAGCGCCGGCGGGAGGCCCGCTACTAGCGTCGTGCTCCCGCATGACCGGCAGCTCCGCCAGGATCGCCGGACCGTCACAGCCGCCCCGCAAAGCTAGAGCTGAAGCCCGGCCCAGGACATGGGATGGAATGGCACCACCGGCATGCCCACATCGAGCTGGATCACGGCGTGCGGGTCGAGCGGGATCGACCGCGGGTCCTTGGTCCAGAGCTTGCCGTTGACGTACGCGGTCATCTTCCCGGCGGCGCTCCCGACCCGGTCGCCGCTCAATGGCTGGTGCCATTCGTCGAAGAAGTTGCCGAGCGTGTAGATCCGCTGGGTTGGCGACTCGATGTGGATAACCCCGTCGGGAGCGTGCGTGTGCAGCCAGTAGATGCACTGCCCACCGGCGGCCACCGGCCCCTGCTGGCTCGGCTGAACGGTGGATCCGGGGATCCCGATCCCGCCCGGGAGCGCCCGTGGCTGACCATTCAGGTACACCGCCAGGTGGGCATGAATGTGGTAAGCGAGCTGCTCGGTCGGGCCGCAGCTGATTCCGTCCACGGGCTCGGTCTGGGTGGTGGCGGCGGGCGCCAGGGAAGTGCCCGGCTCGATCGGGACGCCCTCGAACCCGACCTGCTGCGCCGAGGCTCCGCTGCCGGTCGACTGCGAAGCGGCGGAGGTTGAGGCACTTGACGAGCTGGAAGAGGAGCCGCTGCTCCCGCAGCCCGCGAGCAGGGCACTCCCGATCAGCAGCGGTAGCAAGCGACGCGGGATCGACATCGGAGCCGGGAACGGTACCTGGTGGCCTAACCGGGTCGGGCCAGACCTGCGTTTGCGGCGAATCAGGCGGATGTGCGGTAGAAGGTGGGCGGGGCCGTAACTATCTGGCCGACGGCGACGCTGAGCTGGTGGCGACGCCTATCGCCGGCTGCCACCACCGCCGAACAGCGACAGCATGAACAGGAACACGTTGAAGATGTCCAGAAAGATCCCGGCGGCGATCGGCACCGCGCTGCTCATGTTGGCGCGGCGCAGCCGGTTGAAATCGAGGATCGTGAACCCGCCGAACACCACCAGCCCGGCTAGCGAATAGATGATGTGGGCTCCGGGAATGGCCACAAACAGCGCCACCACCCCGAACACCAGCAGCGCGATCAGCGCCCAGAACAGCGTCCTCGCCCACGACGAGAGGTCGCGGCGGGTGGCGTAACCGTAGGCCCCGAGCGTGCCGGTGAACCCTGCCGTCGCCCCGGCGGCCTGCCACAGGGCCGAGGGCTGCGCCTTGGCGTAATCGGCCAGCACCGGGCCAACGGCCATTCCCAGCAGCAGGCCGAGGCCGAACAGCAAAGCGATCGCTAGCTGCTCATGACCGGCCCGAGTGGCGAACTGGAGACCGAAGACACAAGCGAAGGCACCGATGAACAGGAACAAGCCGGTGCCGCCGGTGAGGTTGCGGCCGATGTAGGCGCCGAGCGCGGTACAGCCGAGGGTCAACGCGACCAGGCCCATCACCTGGCCGAAGACGGCGCGGGTACCGTCGCGGGTCAGCGTCGCGCCGTCGCCGCTGCCGCGGAGGGCGTAATCGTTGTAAGCGGGCATCTTGGTGATTGCTCCTGGGGTTGGTTTACCGCTCGGAATCACCGTTAACGGTAGACCATGGGCAGGCACCGCCCCAACGCACACCCCTAGCCAGGAAGGCAGAGCACCGGCGCGCTACGGTGCTGCCGGTGATCCACCCGAGCCGTTGACACGAAACACTCCACGTGGAACTGCTCAGAACTCGAGGGCGACGATGAGGGTCGCGATCGTAGGTGCGGGAGTCTCCGGCCTCGTAGTCGCTCATCTGCTCCATGAGCGGCACGAGGTCACAGTGTTCGAGGCCGGGGGTACCCGGGTGGCCACACCAACACGGTCCGCGTCGACGGCCCCGATCAAACTCACAACGTCGACACCGGGTTCATCGTCTTCAACGACCGCAACTACATCAACTTCGAGCGACTGCTGGACCGGCTCAAGGTGCCCTCGCAGCCCTCGACGATGACCTTCAGCGTCAGCGATGGCCGCGGGGATTTCGAATACACCGGAGGCTCGCCAAACGGGCTGTTCGCCAAGCGCTCGCATCTGATCACGCCGTGGTTTCACCGGATGGTGGCTGAGTTGGCCCGCTTCAATCGAGCTGCCCGCCAGCTGCTGACGCTCCCCGGCGAGGGGCCCTCGCTGGGAAACTGGCTGGAGGAGCAGCGGTTCTCGCGTCATTTCGTCGAGCGCCTGATCGTCCCGCAGGCGTCGGCGGTGTGGTCGGCCGACCCGCACCAGATGTGGAGCTTTCCCGCTCGGTTCCTGGTCGAGTTCTTCGACAACCACGGCATGCTCGGCTTCCGCGGGCGCCCGCGCTGGCGCACCGTCCAGGGTGGATCGGCCCGCTACGTCGAGGCGCTCGTCGCACCGTGGCAGCACCGGCTGCGGCTGCGTTCGCCGGTGCAGTCGATCGAGCGCGCGGCGGATCACGTTCGGATCAAGGCCCTCGGCGGCGAGCCGCAGTGCTTCGATCACGTGGTCCTGGCGACGCACTCAGATCAAGCCCTGGGCCTGTTGAGCGACGCGACCGAGACCGAGCACCGGCTGCTGGCGGCGATCCCCTACCAGGAAAACGAGGCGGTGCTGCACACTGACGTGGCCATGCTCCCGCGCCGGCGGCGGGCGTGGGCAAGCTGGAACTATCACCTGCTGGAGGCGCCGACGGGACGCACGACGGTCACCTACGACATGAACCGGCTGCAGGCATTGCGCTCCCCGCAGCAGTTCTGCGTGACCCTCAATCGCACCGAGCAGATCGCCCCGGAGAAGATCATCCGCAAGATCGCCTACGCCCATCCGGTATTCACCGCGGCGGGCGTGCGGGCGCAGGCCCGCATCGCCGAGATCAGCGCCCGCAACCGCACGCACTTCTGCGGCGCCTACTGGGGCTGGGGCTTTCACGAGGACGGTGTGCGCAGCGCCCTGCGCGTGGGCGAGCACTTCGGAGCTCGGCTGTGAGCGGCGCGTCATGCATCTACGAAGGGGCGATCCGCCACCGGCGCTACGAGGTCAGCCCCAGCGAGTTCCGCCATCGCCTGGCACTGGCCTATGTCGATCTCGAGGAGCTGCCGCGCCTGCTCGACGGCCAGCTGATCCGCCGGCCCCCGGGCCTCGTCCGCTTTCGTCGCCAGGACTACCTCGGCGATCCCCGTATCCCCCTGAACCAGGCGGTCTGCGACGAGGTGCAACGCCAGCGCGGCATCCGCCCCACGGGGCCGATCCGGCTGCTCACCCACCTGCGCTCGCTCGGCCACTGCTTCAACCCGGTCAGCTTCTACTACTGCTTCGACCGTGACGGCGAGCACCTGGAGCACGTGCTGGCCGAGGTGACCAACACGCCCTGGGGGGAGCGCCGCGCCTATGTCCTCAGCGACCGGCAGCGGGCGGGGCAGTCGATCGCCGGGGAGTTCGACAAGCAGTTGCACGTCTCGCCGTTCATGGGAATGGAGCAGAGCTACAGCTGGCTGGTAACCCCGCCGGGACGGGCGCTGGAGGTCCACATCGAGAACCGAGAGGGCGATCAGCTGGCCTTCGACGCCACGCTGTCGCTGCGTCGCCGGGAGCTGACCCGCGCCTCGCTGGCTCGCTTCAGCGCGCGCTACCCGGCCGCCACGGTGAGGGTGCTGGCGCTGATCTACGGCCACGCCCTGGCCCTCAAGCTGCGAGGCGTGCCGGTCCACCCCCACCCTCGGACCGAGGCGGCGAGATGACTCCCGATCTCGCCCGGCGGATCATCGGCTGGGTGCTGTCGCAGATCCGTGTCGGCAGCCTGACCGTGGTGGAGGGCCAGCGACGGCGGCTGTACGGAGCCGGCGCTCCAACCGCGACCGTCGAGGTTCACGCTCCTCAGGCGTGGCCGATGCTCCTGTCCGGTAGTCGCGGGCTCGCCGAGTCCTATGCCTGCGGGCACTGGGACAGTCCTGACCTGGTGGCGCTGATCCGGCTGGCCGCGCGCAATGTTCATCTGCTCGACCGGGTCAGGTCAACGCTGGCGCCGGTACGAGCTCCCTGGCAGCACGTGCGCGGGATGATCGTGCGCAACACGCGGGCGCGCAGCCGGCAGGACATCGCCGCCCACTACGACCTCGGCAACGAGCTGTTCCAGCACATGCTCGATCCCACCCTGAGCTACTCGTGCGCGGTGTTCGAGCGCCCCGGGATGACGCTCGAGCAGGCATCGGTGGCGAAACTCGAGCGGGTGTGCCGGCGGCTCCAGCTCGGCTCGAGCGACCGGCTGCTGGAGATCGGCAGCGGTTGGGGCGGGCTGGCGATCTACGCCGCCCGCACCCGCGGCTGCCACGTCACCACCGCCACCATCTCCCGTGAGCAGCAGCAGTTCGCCCTGGCTCAGGTGCAGGCGGCGGGGGTCAAGGACCGGGTCGAGGTCCTCCTGCAGGACTACCGGGACCTGCGTGGCAGCTATGACAAGCTGGTCTCGATTGAGATGATCGAGGCCGTCGGGTGGCAGCACTTCGGCACGTTCTTTTCCCAGTGCTCGCGACTGCTGACCGGCGACGGGGCGATGCTGCTGCAGGCGATCACCATCGATGATCGTGGCTACGACGTCCAGAAGGCCACGCGGTCCTTCATCAACACTCACATCTTTCCCGGGGGCTGCCTTCCCTCCACCGAGGTGATCGCGCGCAGCGTGGCCCGGCGGACCGACATGCAGCTCACCCATCTGGAGGATCTGACCCCGCACTACGTGGAAACGCTGCGGCACTGGCGGACAAACTTCACCGACCATGGCGATGAGCTCATGGCGCTGGGCTACGACGATCGCTTCCAGCGGTTGTGGCGGATGTACCTGGCCTACTGCGAAGCCGGGTTCGCCGAGCGGCGGATCTGCCTCGTCCAGGCATTGCTGACCAAGCCGCTGTGGCGCAGCAGCCTACGCTGTGCCGGTGAGCAGCAGCCGCGCGACCTGGTCCGGGTCGTCCCACATGGGGATGTGTCCGCAGCCGGCTAGCGTCCGGCTGCGGGTGTTGTCCGGCAGCCATCGGGGATGGGCCACCAGCCGATCGCGCTCGGGCCAGGCCAGCGTCACCGGGCCGCGGATGCGCTCGAGCCCGACGAAGCAACCCGCGCGCATCGCGTCGTTGACGGCGGGGAAGCCGGGAGCTGACGCGTAGGAGCGGACGAGATGGGCGGCGGCCGGGGGAGGAACCTGCTCCGGCCTGGCCACGCTGCCGGCCAGCAGCAACCGCCGCCCGCTGGCGCTGGCCACCAGGGGATCGATCAACGGCAGCGCCATCCGCGCCAGCCTGCGGGCCGTCCCTCGCTTGGGCGTCAGCGGCTCTGGCCACAGGCCTGCGGGAGCGATCGCGGTGACGCTCCGGGCGATCCCGCTCAACCCCAGTTCCAGCGCCACCCAGCCGCCCAGCGAGTTGCCGGCCACGTGGGGACGCTCCAGCCCGAGGCCCTCAACCCATCCCGCCACCGCCGCCGCGAGTGCCCGGGGCGAGGCATCCCCCCGCAGCGGCGAGCTGGCGCCGAAACCGGGAAGGTCGACCGCGAGCACGTCGCGGTGGGGGGTGAGCAGGGCAAGCACCGGGTCCCAGATCCGGCGGTCGGCGCCGAGTGGGTGCAGCAGCACCAATCCGGGACCCTCGCCGGCGCGGTCGTAAGCAAGGGACACCGCCTGAGCCTACGCAGGGCATCCTGCGGCGGATCACGCCGCGCGGTTCCCCTAGCTCCGGCGATGGATCGCCGGCGGCGGGTTCTCGGCAAGCGCGCTGGGGTACCGTGCACGATGATGCTCGGCCTGCCCGAAGGTGTGACCGCGTGCCTGTTCGACCTCGACGGGGTGCTGACCCAGACGGCCAAGGTCCACGCCGCCGCCTGGAAGCAGATGTTCGACGAGTACCTGCGCGAGCGAGCCGAGCGCGAGGGCGAGAAGTTCGTTGCCTTCGACCGCGAGCAGGACTACGACGAGTACGTCGATGGCAAGCCCCGCTCCGACGGCGTGCGGTCGTTCCTGCAGTCCCGTGGGATCGAGCTGCCGTCGGGAGCCCCGGACGATCCTCCCGACGCCGAGACCGTCGACGGCCTTGGCAACCGCAAGAACGAGCTGGTGCTGAGGCTGATTCACGACCAGGGGGTGCAACCCTACGAGGGCTCGGTGCGCTACGCCCGGGCGGCGCGGGAGGCGGGGCTGGCGCGGGTTGTGGTCTCGTCCAGCACCAATTGCCGGGACGTGCTCGCCGCCGCCGGGATCGA
Source organism: uncultured Solirubrobacterales bacterium (assembly GCA_963787535.1). Classification (GTDB taxonomy): domain Bacteria; phylum Actinomycetota; class Thermoleophilia; order Solirubrobacterales; family Solirubrobacteraceae; genus Palsa-465. The sequence goes on along the minus strand of CAWBDB010000003.1, from coordinate 934,645 downwards.
GGACCTGTTCGGAGACGTAGTCGACGGACACGTCGCCGACCGGCAGGGGCTGAAGGGCAAGCCGGCGCCCGACACGTTCCTGGCCGGCGCGCACATCGCCGGCGTGTCACCGAGCGCCGCCGCGGTGTTCGAGGACGCGCTTGCGGGCGTGCAGGCCGGGCACGCCGGAGGCTTCGGGATCGTGATCGGCGTCGACCGGGTGGGTCAGGCGCAGGCGCTGCGCGAGCATGGTGCCGACGTGGTCGTGCGCGACCTGGCCGAGCTCCTGTAGCGACGAGGTAGTCGTGGCCATCGAGCACCCGTCGTTTCCGGTCGAGCCCTGGGCGGTGCGTGAAACGGAGCTGGACCTGGACAAGCTCGCGCAGACCGAATCGGTGTTCGCGCTGGGCAACGGCCACATCGGGTTGCGCGCGAACCTCGACGAGGGGGAGCCGTTTGGGCTGCCGGGTTCGTACCTGGGAGGCTTCTACGAGGTCCGGCCGCTCCCGTACGCAGAAGCGGGCTATGGCTTCCCGGAGGACGGGCAGACGGTTGTCAACGTCACCAACGGAAAGGTCATCCGGCTGCTGGTGGCGGATGAACCCTTGGACGTCCGCTATGGCGTGCTGCGGGAGCACGAGCGGGTCCTCGACCTGCGAGCCGGAACCCTGAACCGCACCGTCGACTGGGAGTCCCCGACGGGGCGCCGCGTCCGCGTCACCTCTACCCGGCTGGTGTCGTTTCGCCAGCGCGCGGTGGCGGCGGTCCATTACGAGGTGGAGCCGCTGGATGATGAGCTGCCGGTGGTGATCCAGTCCGAGCTGGTAAGCAACGAGCCGCTGCCCGGGGGCGACATGGATCCGCGCGCTGCGGCGGCGCTCCAGGCGCCCCTGAGCGGCGAGTTTTCGGACGGCCGCAACACGCGGGCGCTGTTGCTGCACCGCACGCGGGCCAGCGGGCTGCGTTTGGGGTCGGCGATGGACCACGTGATCGACTGCCCGCGTCGTTACGACCAGGAGATCGAGACTTTCGACGACCTGGCCCGGCTGACAATCTCCGCCGATCTGGCTCCGGGAGCGCCGCTACGGATGGTCAAGCTCCTCGCCTACGGGTGGTCGGCCCAGCGCTCGATGCCCGCGCTGCGCGACCAGGTGATCGCGGCCGTGGTCGGTGCCAAGCACACCGGTTGGGACGGGCTTCTGACCCAGCAGCGTGAGTACCTCGATGACTTCTGGGATCGCGCCGACGTCGAGCTGGAGGGCGACGCGGAGCTGCAGCAGGCTGTCCGTTTTGCCCTGTTTCACATCCTCCAAGCCGGTGCCCGGGGCGAGCAGCGGGCGATCCCGGCCAAGGGATTGACGGGACCGGGGTACGACGGGCACACGTTCTGGGACACCGAGTCGTTCGTCCTGCCGGTTCTGACCTACACCGCTCCGCACGGGGCCGCCGACGCGCTTCGCTGGCGCCATCGCACGCTCGCGCCGGCGCGCGACCGCGCCGAGCAGCTGGGGCTGCGCGGAGCCGCTTTCCCGTGGCGGACGATCCACGGCCAGGAGTGCTCGGGCTACTGGCCGGCCGGCACGGCGGCCTTCCACATCAACGCCGACATCGCCGACGCGGTCGTGCGCTATCGCGCGGCGTCCGAGGACGACTCGTTTGAGCGCGAGGTTGGCCTGGAGCTGCTGGTGGAGACGGCCAGGCTGTGGCGCTCGCTCGGCCATCACGATGCCGCGGGCCACTTCCGGCTCGATGGGGTCACCGGCCCCGACGAGTACAGCGCGGTCTGCGACAACAACGTCTACACCAATCTGATGGCCCAGCGGAACCTGGTCGCGGCAGCCGATGCCGCCGAGCGCCATCCCCGAGATGCGGTCCGGCTGGGGGTCGACCAGGAAGAGGCGGCGGGCTGGCGCGACGCGGCGCGGGACGTGCTGATTCCCTATGACCGCGGCCTGAGGGTCCATCCGCAAGCGGAGGGATTCACCCAGCACGAGGTCTGGGATTTCGCGGCCACGGCGCCGGATCAGTACCCGCTGCTGCTGCACTTTCCCTACTTCGACCTCTACCGCAAGCAGGTCGTCAAGCAGGCCGACCTGGTGCTGGCAATGCACGTTCGCGGCGATGCCTTCGACGCCGAGCAGAAGGCGCGTAACTTCGCCTACTACGAGCGGTTGACGGTGCGGGACTCCTCGCTGTCGGCCTGCACCCAGGCGGTGATGGCGGCCGAAGTCGGTCACCTGGAGCTGGCCTACGACTACTTCGGCGAGGCCGCGCTGATGGACCTCGACGACCTCGAGCACAACACCCGGGACGGCGTCCACATCGCTTCGCTGGCGGGAACCTGGATCGCGGCGGTCGCCGGGTTGGGCGGGATGCGCGATCACGACGGCGAGCTGAGCTTCGCTCCCCGGCTACCCGAGGCGCTGACCCGGCTGGCCTTCCGGATCACCTTCCGCGCCCGCAGGCTGCTGGTGGAGGTCGACCATCAGCAGGCTCGCTACTCCCTGCTCGACGGAGCCAAGCTGTCCCTCGCTCACCACGGCGAAGCGATCACGATCTCACCGGACCAGTCTCAGGCGCTGGCGATCCCGCCGGCGCCGGCGCTGCCCATGCCCCATCAGCCGCGCGGTCGGCAGCCAGCGCGGCGGCGCCCGCCGAGGTAGAACGGCTGCGCAGGTGGGGCGTTCGGCCAGCCCCGCCGGCACACCCACCAGCTGGGATTCCGAGCCCTGTCGAGTTGTGCACGGACCGGGACGAGCGTGGTTTTGTGTTAGCCGTGCCCGGGACGGGAAGCAGGGGCTTGACGTCGCAGCCAGCCTTTGCCGCCGGCGGCCGGCGTGGTCGCGGTGGCGCCCTCCCGCCCCGCCGCATCATGCTCGCTCGGCGACCCATCATCGTTCTCGCCTTCGCCAACCGATGTCCGCCTCCATCCCCCTCCATCGCCGCCTCGCCACCTCTGCCGTGTGGCCGGCCGGGATTGCGATCACCTCGTGGAGGTACATCTGGCGGACGACGCCGATCCGACGCACGGAGCTGGAGGGCAGCCTGCCGCAGGACCTCCCGCCGCGGCTGCCGCCGGGTGCTCCCGATGAGCAGGCGCAGCTTCCCCCCGACGGAGCCGGTCCGCTGCTGCACCGCACCTACACCGGCGTCATCCGCGACACCGACTGGACTCCTGAGCAGCTGATGGAACTGGTCAAGGCCGATCCCAATCGGGTGGCTCCGCGCTCGCTGGCGCGGTTCCAGAAAACCGCGGGGCCACCGGACCGAATGGAGCTGGGCGACGAGTGGCTGATCCGGATGCCCGGTCCGTGGGATGGCCCGGTACGAGTGGTGAACCTCACGCCGTCCTCGTTTCGCTTTCTGACGCTGAGCGGTCACCTCGAGGCCGGCCAGATCGAATGGAGGGCGGCGGCCGAGGACGGCCTGCTGCACTTCCAGATCGAGTCGTGGGCGCGTGCGGGCGACCGTCTCTCGGCGCTGATGCACGACCACCTGCGGATGGCCAAGGAGGTGCAGCTGCACATGTGGAGCTCGGTGGTGGAGAAGGTGGCACGGCGGACCGATGGCCGGCTCACCGGCGGCGTCCAGATCGAGACCCGGCGCGTGGACGGCGACGCGTTCGAGGACAGCGCGGCCGAGGACGGCTCATCGCCGCCGATCGCCCGTGAGTCCTTGGCAACAGGCCCCAGAGCGGCAATTACCGGCTGATCAGACGGCGACGCAAGGCGTAGTCGGGGGGACGCGGGCTCAAAACCGCCGTCGGGCCCCGATGCTCGCAGCGGCCCGGTTTCTCAAACAGCGCGTTGAGGATTGATTTCGCCTAAGTTTGAGGTTATTGACGAAACAGTCGTGTTCATCGAGTACGTTTCGTGTCCATGCTTGACGCCATCAAGGACGATGACCCCGGCGGCGAAGGCCCCGCGGGCGCGAGTCGCAGGCACGCCAACGCGAGTCGTGACGGCGGCAGTGGCGAGCTGACGATCAGGGAAGTGTCCGCTCGCAGCGGGGTCAGCGAAGGCACGCTGAGGATGTGGGAGACCAGATACCGCTTCCCCACGCCCCAGCGGCTGGCCAGCGGTCATCGTCGGTACACCAATCACGATCTGGAACAAGTACGGGCGGTGGTGCGTGGCCGTGCCCAGGGGCTGTCGCTGCCCGCCTCGATCGAGCACGCCCGTACGCTCGGCACCGAGCCGCGGCCCTCGGTGTACTCCGCGCTGCGGGACACGTTCCCCCATCTGCAATCGCAGCTTCTGCCCAAGCGGGCGTTGATATCGCTGAGCCACGCGATCGAAGACGAATGCTGCGCCCGGGCGCAGCGACCGGTGCTGATCGCCTGCTTTCAGCACGAACGCTTCTATCGCGTGGCCGAGTCCCGTTGGCGGGAGCTGGCCCGGACAGCCGAATCGGCATTCGTGCTCGCCGACTTCGCCGCCAACCGACGCCCGGAGCGAGGCCCGGCGGAGATCGCGATCGGCGAGAACGACCCGCTGCTGCGGGAATGGGTGCTGATCTGCGATGACGCCTCGCTCACCGGCTGCGTTGTCGGCTGGGAGCGCCTCGGCCCCGCCTTCGGCGGCCGGGCGTTCGAGACCATCTGGACCATGGAGCCGTCGGTGGTGAGAACCGCCGCGCGCACCTGCTGCGAGCTGGCCGCGCGCACCGAGCCGGAGTACATTGCCGAACTCACCGAGCGGCTGTCGGCCCCCGCGCCACCGGCCGGACCGGAGCTACGTCGGGCGATCGATCTGACCTCACGAATCGTGCTCTATGCCACCCGCGGCCGGGACGCCGGTTAGCGGCGCCGGCCCACGGCCCAGCGCGATCGCCATTGAGCAGATACCGCCGCTCGCGGTGGTCTTCAACCTCGCCGCCAGGCGAGCCCGCGACGAACGCTCCGATCCAGTGAGTCGCCGATCAGATACAGAGTCGGGGGCCACAGACCGACGAAGATCGCTCGCCGTTCGGCGTTGCCGCGCTCGTCCTGGTCGACTGTCTTAGCCCGGATCCACAACCCCAGGCAAAGGCCGACCGCGCCCATCGACAGCATTCTCAGGTGATCGCCGCGCAGCCCGAGGCGCCGTAGCAGCGGGAGCAGGTCAAGCATCGACGGCGGGTTACCCGCGCCGGCTGGGAACGAACCATGCACCGCTCCAGCTCCGAGGCCCGGACGCCGATTAAGGACCAGAGAAGGCCAGGGAGGCCAAACCCCGACCTGGGATTCCTGATCCGCTTTGACTTCGGCCCCCCGGACAACCGTATACGTCGCTGACGATCATCCTGTGTTTCGCGAGGCGGTGAGCAGGGCGATCAAGGCACGGCCTGAATTCGAGCTCGTGGGCCAGGCCGAGGATGGACGGGCAGCGCTCCAGGAGATCCTGCAGCTGGAGCCGACGGTGGCGATCCTCGATCATCAGCTGCCGTCGCTGGCGGGGGTGGAGATCCTCCGGGCGATCCAGCGCGATGCTGCCGAAACGAGGGTGGTGATGCTATCCGGCGACGACTCGGGATCGCTGGTCTACGAGTCGGTGCAGCTGGGCGCGGCTGGATACTTGACCAAGGCGGCCACGCTGGCGGAGATTTGCGATGCGGTCGCAGCCGTCGCCCGGGGTCATGCCGTGCTCGCACCTCAGGTCCAGGCGGGGCTCGTGGCCGAGGTCCAGACCCGCTCGCAGCCGGCGGGGCCGCTGATCAGTCCGCGCGAGTCCCAGGTGCTACGGATGATCGCCGATGGTCACTCCGCGCCGGAGATTGCCGGCCGGCTGTTCATCAGCCCCTCCACGGTCAAGACCCACACCAAGGCCCTGTTCGAGAAGCTCGGCGTCAGCGATCGCGCGGCCGCGGTGGCGGAGGCCATGCGGCGCGGCCTCCTGGAGTAACGCCGGTGCGCAGCCGCAGCGTCAGCGGGTTCCTGGTCACGTCGTTCGCGGTCGGGGCCCTGGTGGTGATCACGATGTTCGTGCTGCTGCTGTTCGCCGTCTCCGAGCTGCGAACTGACAACGACAGCGCCCGCCGGACCTCTGACCTCCTGATTCAGTCCTTCCAGACCGAGCGCTCGGTGATCGATCTGGAGACGGGCCTGCGCGGTTTCCTGCTCACCGGCAGACCGCAGTTCCTCGCACCCTATGAGCAGGCCCGAGCGGTGCTGCCCACCCGCCTGAGTGGGCTCGAGCGTTCAACGCCCGGCGCTCAGCAGGGCCGGGCGATGCGTTTGGCGCGGATGATCCAGCGATACATAAGCGGGTACGCCCAACCCCTGATTGCGCATCCCCCGGCTGCGGGTTCGGCGGCTGAGGTCGCCGCGACCGCACGGGGTAAGCAGCTGCTGGACGCGCTGCGAGGGCAAATCTCCGCCTTCAGCTCGGTGGAACTGACCCAGCGAGCCAAGCAGCGCGCCGACACCGAGGGCAGCGCCTCGCGTGCGACGCTGATCGCCGCGATTGGCTTCGCCCTGTCGCTGCTGCTGCTCGGCGTGCTGCTGGTGTACCTGCTGCGAAGCGTGGTCGGACCGATCCGCCAGGTGGCCCAGGCCGCCGAGCGGCTGCGCACCGGTGACCTGGAGGTCCGGGTTTCCGAGAGCGGCAGCGGAGAGGTGGGACGCCTGGGAGCGTCCTTCAACGAGATGGCCAGCTCGATCCAGAACCGCGACCGGCAGCTCTCGCAGGCCAAGCAGCAGCTGGAGCTGGCGGTGACCGCGGCCGAGGAGGCCTCGCTGCTGAAGTCCAACTTCCTGGCCAACATGAGCCACGAGATTCGGACCCCGCTCAACGGCGTCGTCGGAATGATCAGCCTGCTCGGAGAGACCTCGCTGACCCAGGAGCAGCGGGAGTACGTGGAGGTGGCTCGGAGCTCAAGCGATGCCCTGATGAGGGTGGTCAGCGACGTTCTCGACGTGGCCAAGATCGAGGCTGGTCGACTCCAGGTCGAGAACCGCGACTTCGATCTGCACGAGGTGGTCGAAGCCAGCTGCGAGATGGTCGCCGCCAGCGCTTTGACCAAGGGGGTCGAGTTGCAGTCCTACGTGCACGAGGACGTTCCCCGCAGGGTGATTGGAGACCGCACCCGGGTCGGCCAGATCCTCGTCAACCTGCTCGCCAACGCGGTCAAGTTCACCGCTGAGGGAGAGGTCGCGCTGGAGGTCGGGGTGGCCGCGCACGGCGTACGCCTGACCACCGTGCAGTTCGAGGTTCGCGACACCGGGATCGGGATCGACCCGGCGCGGATCAAGCAGCTGTTCGAGCCGTTTGCCCAAGCCGACGCCACCACCACCCGCAGGTTCGGGGGAACCGGGCTCGGCCTGGCCATCTCGCTCGAGCTGGCCCGGCTGATGGGCGGGGGCATCCAGGCGCAGAGCAAGGTGGGAACCGGCAGCAGCTTCCGCGTCCGGATCCCGTTCGCGCGATCCCGCTCGCAGCTGCGGGCGCCGGCTCCGCCCACGCGGCTGCGGGGCCTGCGTGTGCTCGTGGTCGACGACAGCGCCACCAACCGTCGGGTGTTCGAGGCTTACCTCACCTCGTGGGAGATGCGCTCGGAAGCAGCCATCGACGCTGCCGACGCGTATGGGCGCCTGCAGAGCGCCGTTCAGCAGGGGGATCCGTTCGATCTGGTGTTGCTCGATCTGAACATGCCCGGGGAGAGCGGGATCGAGCTCGCCAGCCGCATTAGGCAGGTGCCGAGCTTGCGCTGGACACGGGTGATCCTGCTGACCTCGTCCCCGTCGGCGGGGGCCGATGACGCCGAGGCCGGCATCGACGCACAGTTGACCAAGCCCGTCAGGCAGTCGCGCCTCTTGGACATCGTCAGCGCGGTGATGGCTCATGACCGGGCCGCAGCGAGCGAAACGAAAATCGCTTCATCCTTGCTGAGCGCGCCAAACGAGTCTCTCTCTGACGGCAACGGGAGCCCGGCGACCACCGGCAGGCGGATCCTCGTGGCTGAGGATCAACCCGTCAACTGGATGCTGATCGAGCGTCTGCTGCAGAAGCGGGGCCACCGGGCCGCCCACGCCACCGACGGCAGGCAAGCCCTGGAGATACTGGCGGCCGAGCAGTTCGACCTGGTGCTGATGGACTGTCAGATGCCGGAGCTCGACGGCTACCAGGTGGCACGGGAGGTTCGCCGGCGGGAGGTGGAGGCGGACCGGGCGCGACTGCCGATCGTCGCCATGACCGCGCACGCGCTGCAGGGCGATCGTGAGCGTTGTCTCGCCGCCGGCATGGACGACTACATGGCCAAGCCGATCAGCGCCGCGGTCCTAGACCGGGTGCTCTCTCGCTGGCTGGCGGTGCCCCTGCACGAAGGGGCCGAGCTATCCCGTGACCGGGTCGAGGAGCTGCGCTCGCTGTTTCCCGGGAGCGAGTTCGAGCGAATGCTCCGTGACGTGGCCGCCGAGATCGAGGCCGATGTCGAGCAGATCGCCGCCGCGGTCGACCGCGATGACCTGCCGAGCGTGGCCGCGGCAGCGCACCGCCTGAAGGGAAGCGCTCGCTTGGTGGGCGCGGCGCTGCTGGCCGAGGCGGCTGATGCTCTGGATCGGCAGGCTCGGGCCGGTCAGGCGGCGAGCGGCATCGCCGACTCGGTGACGCTGCTCAGGGAGCGCTGGAGCGAAGCATCGGCAGCGGTGACCGCGGAGACCTCGCGTACCGCCTGAGCCAGGTGAAGCTCGAGCACCGGCTGAGCCTCGGGAAGTTCGTCTACCGGCTGAGCCTGGTTGGGGCCGTGGCCGAGGCCGAGCACCTCGATCACCGTCTTGGCCAGGGTCCAAAGCTCCAGCCGCACCGACCAGTTGTCGATGTAGTAGTTGTCGAAGGCCACGCGCTCCTCGATCGAGGTCTGTCCCCGCAGCCCGTGCGCCTGTGCCCATCCGGTGATGCCGGCGCGGACGCGGTGACGGTCGCCATAGCCGGGGATCTCGCGGCTGAAGCGTTCCACGAACTCCGGACGCTCCGGTCGAGGACCAACCAGGCTCATCTCCCCGCGCAGAACGTTCACCAGCTGAGGCAGCTCGTCCAGCGAGCTGGCACGGAGCAGGCGGCCGACGCGCGTGCGGCGGTCGGTCCCCTCGATCCCGCCGGGAGCAAGTCCCGCCCCCGGGGCGAACTTGGGCTGGTCGCGGTCGATCCGCATCGAGCGGAACTTGAGCAGGTCGAACTCATCCCCGTCACGCCCGACGCGGCGCTGGCGGAAAACCGCGGGTCCGGGCGAGCTGAGCCGCACCGCCAACGCCAGCGCCAGCAGCAGCGGCGCCAGCACCAGCAGCGCCACCGCCGCCACGGTGCAGTCGATCAGATGCTTGGCCGCGACCTGCCAGCCACTCGCCCCCATCGGCCGTGACGGTGCTGCCTTCACCTCGGCCGGACGCGTGAGCGGGAACGGACGCTGTTCCCGACCCGGCCGGCGAGCAATCCCGGTTTCAACTGTGCAAAGCTGCTGCTGCGAGTCCATTCGCCTCTGCCCTCTTTCTGGATCAATGACCATGCCGAGATGGTCGCCCAGAGCGGTTCCTCCGGCCATCGCCCAGGTGGCCACAGTTGCCTTGACCAGCGGAGTCCCGCCGGGGGATAGGGAGGTCGCCTGGAAGGGCGAGTGTGGGGTCCCCCGATCGGGGGAGGGCGGCGCGCAGGGACTATCCTGGCTGTGATGTCACTTCAGATTCCGGTTGAACGTGTTCTCGCTGTGGTGCGGGATTTCCAGCTCTCGGGGGGGGCGAGCCTCGGTCTCGTGTCCTGGGAGCTGTGCGTGGACGACCAGGCCGTGGTCGCGGCGTGGAGGGAGTCCATTCACGACGGCCTGCTGGAGCCGGCGGGCCAGGATCTTCAAAGCGGCGAGGACATCTGGCGTATCTCCCGCCGGGGCTGGGAGGCGCTCGGCGTCAATCCTGTGGCCGACCGGCGGCGGAGGGCCGCGATCGATCGTCTCGGCCTGCTCAGCCGCGTCGGTGACCCGGCGCTGGCTTCGCTCACCCGCCTGGCCTCTCACGTGGTCGGCGGCTGTCCAGCCGCGGTCTACATCTTCGACGAGCGCTTCCCGCACCGGGTGGCTGCACACAACCTGCCGCTGGGCCAGCAGTCGGCGGAGGACATGCTGTGCCGGCTGATGCTCGACTGCCAAGCGCCGGTCGTGGTCAGCGATGCCACCAGCGACAAGCGCTTCTCCGGCTCTCCGCTCGTGGCCGGTTCCGAGCCGGTTCGCTTCTACGCCTCGATGCCGTTGCGCGCGCTCGACGAGGGCGTGGTGGTCGGCACCCTGTGCACATTCGATATCAGGCCGCGCCGGCTCAACGATGAGCAGGTGGAGCTGCTTCAGGCCCTGGCGGCACAGGTCATCTCCCAGATCGAGCTGTCTCGCCTGGCCGATGATCTCGGTCTGCTCGCCACCGATGATGCGCTCACGGGATCGGTCAACCGGCTGCTGCTGACCGACCGCCTGCAGCAGGCGCTCGCGCGCAGCCGAAGAAACCGCGGCGGCGTACTGGTGATGGTGCTCGACATCGACGGCTTCGAGACGATCAACCTGACCCGTGGACACGAGGCCGGGGACCAGGTGCTGGTGACGGTGGCTGAGCGGCTGCGCAGGGTGCTCCGGGCCACCGACACCGTAGCCCGCTTCGGTGGCGACCAGTTCGCGGTGGTCGCCGATGTTCGGTCATCGGACGAGCTGCCGGAGGCGGTGCTCGATCGCGTCCGGGCCGCGCTCGGGGACCCGATCCCCTGTGGCGACGGCGAGCTGGTGATCAGCGTGAGGATCGGTGCCGCGACTGCGCAGGCCGACGACGATCCGGCCCGGGCGCTGGCCCGCGCCGAGCGTGCGCTGGAGGCAGCCACGCCCTGAGCCGCGGGCTCACGCGTTGCCGATCAGCACTCCGATGGCCAGCACGATTGCGCCGCCCAGCGTGACCACGATCAGCGAGGAGCGCAGCGAGACCCTCAGGAAGCGATAGCGCACCCACGCGATCACGAACAGCTCGATCGCCACCACCACGCCGGCCACGATCAATGCTCGGTTGACGTTGCTGATGATGAAGGGCAGGGAATGGAACACCCCGCCCAAGGCGGTGGCGAAACCGGTGATCATGCCGCGGACCACGGCGGATCCGCGCCCGGTCTGCTCTCCGGTATCCGACAGCGCCTCCGAGATCCCCATGCTGACCCCGGCACCGAGCGCTGTGGCCAAGCCGACCAGCAGCGCTGTGCGGGAGCTGCTGGAGACCGCGGCGGCAAAGATCGGCGCCAGCGTGGACACGGTCCCGTCGATCAGGCCCACGAGCGAGGGCTGTACCACCTGGAGCACGAACTCCTTCTCCTCGCATCCGCACAGGCGCGAGATCACCCGTTTCATCGTCGGATGCTGGTCGAGCTCATCAGGATCGATTGTCACCTCAGTGGAGTCGGTCATAGCGACCTGGTACCCATCGAACCCCCTGAAGCCTCGCGAGGCGGCGAAACCTCTGCCTGTGGGCGGGTCTCGGGCCGGGAACGTCCCTGCCTTCTCGGCCAGCGCTCGGAGCCTGGTCGATTGCAGGCAGGGACTAAGCAGCGCCGCATCGGGTAGGCTGCGGACAGAGCAGTTTTCTCTTTCGCGTCGCCCCAGACCTTGGTGGCGTTGGTTTTCGACGCACAACCTGTTTGGAGCATCATGCGAGCTGAATACGAGGCACCCGCCCGCCCGGGCCCAGCGGCAAGCGCGGCGGCTCTGACCAAGCCCCGGGTCAACACGCCGTTCTGGCGAGAGGCACTGGCCCCCTACACGCAGCCCCATCTCGGGCGCAGCCTGCTGCAGGTGGCGACATCAGTCGTGCCGTACCTGGCCCTGTCGCTGGCTATGTACCTGTTGCTGAAGGTGTCGGTTCTGCTGGTGCTCGTGCTCGCCGTCCCCACCGCGGGCTTTCTGGTCCGGACCTTCATCCTCTTTCACGACTGCTCACACGGCTCGCTGCTGAGATCCAAGCGCGCCAACGCCTGGCTGGGGGCGTTCCTGGGCCTGCTGTTGCTGTCCCCTTTCCGGCGCTGGCGCCACGACCACGCGGTCCATCACGCCAGCTCGGGAGATCTAGAGCGACGCGGCGTCGGCGACGTGTTGACGATGACCGTGGCCGAGTACCGGTCGCGTTCGCCTCGAGAGAGGCTCGCCTATCGGTTGATTCGCAATCCGCTCGTGATGTTCGGCATCGGCCCGATCATCGCCATGATCATCGGCCCGCGGCTAGTGACGCGCTCGCAGCGTCCGCGCCTTCGTCACAGCGTGCTGGCCACCGACGCCGCGCTGCTGGTGGTCGTTGGCGCGCTGTGCTGGTTGATCGGTTGGCAAGCGTTCCTGCTCGTCTGGGCACCGGCGGCGCTCCTCGCGGGCTCAGCTGGGATCTGGCTGTTCTACGTTCAGCATCAGTTCGAGGATGCCTACTGGCAGAGCTCCGATCAATGGACTTATGCCGATGCCGCGCTTCGCGGCAGCTCGTACCTGAAGCTGCCAAGAGTGCTGCAGTTCTTCTCCGGCAACATCGGCCTGCACCACATCCACCACCTCAATGCGCGCATCCCCAACTACAACCTTCAGCGCGCGCATGACGAGAACCCGATGTTCCAGGACGTACCGACGCTCTCGCTGGGCGACGGCCTGCGCGCGGTGCGCCTCAAGCTCTGGGACGAGGAGCGGGGTCGCCTGGTCGGTTTCAAGCAGGCGCGCGCGTTGTCCTAGCCACAAGATTGATCGTGGAGCGCGAACGCCAGGGAGGGCGAGCGGGCGGAATCTCGCTGATGGTCGCACCGCGAACCCGATAATTCGGTAAAAGATGGAGACCGATGACCCGAGAGCAACGGATCGTCGCTGCGTTCGTGGAGCTCGCCGACCCACTGGCTGAGAACTTCGACGTGGTCGAGTTCCTGCACCGCCTGGCCGAGCACTGCGCGGAGCTGCTCGACTGTGCCGAGGCGGGCCTGCTGCTGGCCGATGACGGCCTGCTGCGCGTGGTGGCCTCCTGCAGCGAGCGCACGGAGGCGCTCGAGCTGCTGCAGTCCCAGAGCGATGAGGGACCTTGCCGCGACTGCTACCACCGAGGGGAGCCGGTGTTCAGCGAGGACCTCGAAGTTGATGCCAGCCGCTGGCCGACGTTTTCCCCGGCGGCAGTGCAAAGCGGCTTTCGCTCCGTGCAGGCCCTGCCGATGCGGGTCCGCGGCGAGACCATCGGCGCGCTGAACCTGTTTCGGAGCCGGCCGGGGCGCCTGGCCGCGCCAGATCTGCCGCTGGGCCAGGGATTGGCCGATGTCGCTACCGTAGCCCTGGTGCAGCAGCGGGTGGTCCGGGAGTCGCGGCAGGTGGTCTCCCAGCTGCAGGACGCGCTGACCAGTCGCGTGGTCATCGAGCAGGCCAAGGGCGTGCTCGCCGAGCGGGCCCAGATCGACGTCGACGGTGCGTTTGCGAGGTTGCGTGCCCACGCTCGGCACAGCAACCGGCGGCTCTCCGACGTGGCCCGGGAAGTCATCAACGGCCGCCTCGATGTTGTGCTGCTGGCCGAGCCGGCGGGCTGAGCCCGCTGGTGGGCGATGCCGGAGATGCGGACATCAGCCCCACCGCGCCAGCGCGACCTGGAGTCGCTGCGGAGCGCGGCACGGAGTGTTCGCCATCCGCTGACCCGGGCGCTGCTGACCCTGACCTTCACCACCGGCCTGGTTGACGCCGTCAGCTATCTCGGGCTCGGCCGCGTGTTCACCGCCAACATGACCGGCAACATCGTGCTGCTCGGCTTTGGAATCGTCAGCGCCGGCGGGCTGCCCGTCCTGGCCCCGCTGATCTCGCTTGGCTGTTTCCTCCTGGGCGCAGCAGCCGGCGGAATGTTGGCCAAGCGACTGAAGGGCCGCCACCCGGAGCACATCGCCCACGCACTGGCGATCGAGGTGTCGTTGATCGGTGGGGCGGCCGTCTTTGCCGTTGTCGTCGCCGTGCGTCCCGGCGCCGCCTCCGGGGACCTGGTGATCGCCCTGCTGGCCTTCGCCATGGGCGTCCGCAACGCGACTGTACGACTCATCGCCGTACCCGACCTGACTACGACCGTGCTCACCATGACCCTGACCGGACTGGCCGCTGACTCACCCGCCGCCGGAGGCTCAGGCAGAGGGTCGCGGCGCCGTCTCAGCGCCGTAGTGGCCATGCTCGCCGGCGCGCTGGCCGGGGCGTTGCTGCTGAAGACCAGCCTCGTTCTTCCCCTGGTGGCGACCGCTGCGCTGGCGATGGTCACCTGGCTGGTCTACGTCCCGGCGGCACGGCGAGCGATCCGGTGAGCCCGACCGCCTTGGTCACCGGCGCCGCCAGCGGCATCGGAGCGGCTATCTCTGCGCGCCTGGCGGCGGACGGCTGGGATGTGCTGAGCGTCGACCTGCAGGGGGACGTGGCGCTGAGGGTCGATCTGACCACCCGTGAGGGCAATCAGAGCGCGGTGGCGGCGGCCGTGGAGCGCTTCGACGGCCTGGATGCGGTGGTGCCCAACGCCGGGTTCCAGCATGTCGCCGCGGTGGCTGAGTTCCCGGAGGATCGCTGGGACCAGATGCTCGCGCTGCTGCTCACGAGCCCGTTCCTTCTGGCTCGTTATGCCTGGCCCCACCTCGTCGCCGCTGACGAGGGCCGGTTCGTGGCCATCGCCTCAGTCCACGGTCTCGTGGCCTCGCCGTTCAAGTCAGCCTACGTGGCGGCCAAACATGGGCTGTTGGGACTGGTCAAGACGCTGGCACTGGAGGGGGCGGACGATGGCGTCACGGCCACTGCGGTGTGTCCGGCCTACGTGCGGACGCCGCTGGTCGAAGATCAGGTCGCCGACCAGGCCAAGGCACACCAGCTCACCCCGGAGCAGGTGCTGGAGGAGGTTATTCTGGCTCCGCACGTGGTCAAGCGGCTGATCGAGCCGGACGAGGTCGCCGCCGTGGTGGCCTTCCTCCTGTCCCCGGCCGGTCGCGCGTTCACCGGCGCGCCGGTCACGATGGACCAGGGCTGGACGGCGCGCTGAGTGGCGGCGGCGTCCGGTCAGGGCGCTGGCGGCTTGCGGGCGCCGACAAATTGCGCTGCACCCGTCACCTGCTGGCGGACCTCCCGCAGGCCGGCGCGGCGAAACGCACCGGTGATCTCATCGCGCCCGAACAGACGGATGCCGCTTGGCGCCGCGGCCAGGCCGGCGATGGGCCGCAGGACGTCGGGTCCGCGATGGCAGCTCGTCAGCACGGCGACCCGGCCACCAGGAGCGAGAACCCGGATCATCTCGGCGATCGCCGTGAACGGCTCGTCCATCAGATACAGGGCGGCATAGCAGCAGACGGCGTGAAAGCTGGCGTCGCGGAACGGCAATCGCTCCGCATCCGCCCGCACGTAGGCGGCATTGGGGGCGCCCGTCTCCGCCACCGCTTGCCCCAGCATCGTCGCTGATGCGTCGAGACCGACCACCAGTCCCGACGTGCCCACCCGCGGCAGCAGCCTCCGGGTCACATTGCCCGGACCGCAGGCGATGTCGAGCACCACTTCGCCGGGAGCGAGTTCCAGCAACTCGTAGGTTCTCGCATTCTCCCTCGCTCCCCCGACTCCAAGCGTCCCGAACGCCAGGCGCACTCCGATCGGTCGCCACAGCCGCTCGTAGATGATCGGCAGGGCCTGGCTGGTCATCGCCCGTTGGCCCAGAGAGCGCGAGCCGGACGGCGCTCGCCGGAGAAGGTCCAGGTATCCGCGGCGGAGGTCAGGGCTGACCGGCGGCTGCTCCAGCAGCGCCAGCACGCGCTCGGTGGCTAGGGATGAGACCATCGGGGCTGGATCCTCGGCGGGACGGTACTAGGGAACGAGCCGCCGTCGGCGTGAGTGCGTCGGCGGCCGTGCCCGCTGGGAATGGGCGCCCCACAGGCCGGGCACCTCAGAAGTGACCGCCGACCTCGTCGGCGCTGATCCTGCGGTGGTCGTCGGGGGCCGGGCGCAGGATCAGGATCTCGGCCGGAACTCGCTCCAGCAGCCACTGCAGGTCCTCGCCACTGAGTCCGTGGCTGGGGCTGTCGGTGGCGGAGACGATGACGCGATCGAACTGCTCGCCGCCGAGCAGACGAGCCAGCGCGTCGCGGTAGGAGCGCCCGCGGGAGATCCGAGCGTCGACGGCGACCCCCTGTGACTGCGCGCGCTGCTCGATCGCCTCCAGCAGCGGCATCCCGGTCGCGGCCTGGCGTGGGAGCGGGGACTCGAGCGGCAGCGTGCGCGGCACCCGGGCGAGGAAGGCCGGCATGATCGTGGCGTTCTCAGCTCTGGCCAGGCGAACGGCCGCCTCGAACGCGCGCCGGGATATCGCCTGTCCGGTAAACGGCAGCAGGATCCGGCGTACGGGCTTGGGGCGGTCGCGGACGGGGCGACGACCGTGAGGAGGTAGCCAGAACCCGGCGGCGAGCCCCAGCGCGAGGCAGGCGAGGGCGATGGCGATGATCAGGATCGCGGTCATGGTTGCTCGCGGGGCGGCCGGCGAGCACGATCCGCCACGAGTCGGATGTCGACTCCGGGCAGCAGCTCGCTCAGCCGCTGGGGGAGAGGAGTGCGCAAGCGTCGCAGTCCGCGGGCTGGCCGCGCGGCACCCATGAGGATGTAGGTCGTCCGCCGCTGGTGGGCGATGGCGGCGATCGCCGCCGCCACGGTGTCCGATTCCTCGACCAGAAGCTCGGCCCCCAGGACCGAGGCGAGCTGGCGCAGCGCCTTCAGCGATTGTTCCTCCTCGGCGGTCAGCTTTCGTCCGGGTCCACGCACCCAGAGGAGGTCGAGCTCGGCCCCGAGTCGCTCCGCCGAGCGCCACGCCCGACGCACGAGACGTTGAGCGCCCGGATAGGGTTCGATCAGGGCGAGCAGGCGCTCGCCGACGGCCTGGGGTGCCTCTGCGGCGATCGTCTCCAGGCGCGAGCCGACTGGCTCGATCGTGCTCAGGCGCCTGTGCCCGACCTCCTCCGCCACCTGCCGCAGCGCGACCTCGCGCAACGCGGACAGGTTCTCGATCTGGAAGAAGTTGTTCAGCGCCGCGTCAATCCGCTCCGAAGGGTAGATCTTGCCGGCACGGAGGCGGTCGAGCAGCGCCTGGGGGGTGAGATCGATCATCACCACCTCGTCGGCGCGAGCGAGGATCGCGTCAGGGATCGTCTCGCGAACCCGGATGCCGCTCAGCTCGGTGATCCGATCGTTGAGCGACTCCAGGTGCTGGACGTTGACCGTGGAGAGGACATCGATCCCAGCGGCGAGCACGTCCTCGACATCCTCGTAGCGCTTGTGGTGCTCCACGCCGGGCGCGTTGGCGTGAGCGAGCTCGTCGATCAGGCAGACCTCGGGAGCTCGCTGGAGGATCGCCGGGAGGTCCATCTCCTCCAATCTCGTCTCCCGGTAGCGAACGTGGCGACGCGGGATCAGCGGCAACCCAGTGGCGACCCGGGCCGTGTCCTCACGCCCATGGGACTCGAGCAGGCCGATGACCACGTCGCGTCCCGCCTCCTGCTCGATGTGCCCCTCGATCAACATCCGGAACGTCTTGCCCACGCCGGCGGCCATACCCAGGAACACCCGCAGCTGGCCGTGGCTGGCCTCCCGGTCCTCTAGCGGCCCCATCACTATGCGCCGAGCAGGTTGTGAACGACCAGGTCGATCAGCTTGATCCCGATGAACGGGGCCACGATCCCGCCCAGCCCGTAGATCAGCAGGTTGCGTCGCAGCAACGCGCTGGCACCGATCGGCCGGTAGTTGACGCCCTTGAGCGAGATCGGGATCAGCAGCGGGATCACCACCGCGTTGAAGATGATCGCCGAGATCACGGCGGATCGCGGCGTGCCCAGGGACATGATGTTGAGCACGTGCAGCGGGCTCGCAGCCCCTCGCCCGGTCGCCCAGGTGGAGGCGAAGATCGCCGGCAGGATCGCGAAGTACTTGGCCACGTCGTTGGCGATCGAGAACGTGGTCAGCGCTCCCCGGGTGATCAGCAGCTGCTTGCCGACTTCAACGATCTCGATCAGCTTGGTGGGGTTGGAGTCGAGGTCGACCATGTTGCCGGCCTCGCGTGCGGCCTGCGTGCCGGTGTTCATTGCCACCCCAACGTCAGCTTGAGCCAGCGCCGGAGCGTCGTTGGTGCCGTCGCCAGTCATTGCCACCAGCCGGCCGGCCGCCTGCTGGTCCTTGATCAGTGCCAGCTTGGCCTCGGGCGTGGCCTCGGCGAGAAAATCGTCGACTCCGGACTCCTCGGCGATCTTGGCCGCGGTGAGCCGATTGTCGCCGGTGATCATGATCGTGCGGATCCCCATCGCCCGCAGGTGGTCAAAACGCTGGCGCATTCCCTGCTTGATCGTGTCTTTGAGGTAGATCACTCCGAGCACCTGCGAGTCCTGGGCGACGGCGAGCGGAGTCCCGCCTTCACGACCGATCCGGTCCAGGGCCGCCCCGAGCTCGACTGGGGGGCGACCGCCGTCGGCCTGCACGAACTGGATCACCGCGTCGCCGGCACCCTTGCGCAGTCGGTGTCCGTCCAGATCGACTCCGCTCATCCGCGTTTGTGCGCTGAAGGGGACGAAGTTTGCATGCAGCGCCGCCATGTCGTGCTCACGGATGCCGTACTGCTTGGCCAGGACCACGATCGAGCGGCCCTCCGGCGTCTCGTCGGCAAGTGAGGACAGCTGGGCGACATCGGCCAGTTGTGACTCGCCGACCCCGGGCATGGGGACGAACTCGGAGGCCAGACGGTTGCCGATCGTGATCGTTCCCGTCTTGTCGAGCAACAGCACGTCGACGTCGCCTGAGGCCTCGACTGCTCGCCCGGACAGCGCGAGCACGTTGCGCCGCACCAGCCGGTCCATGCCGGCGATCCCGATTGCCGACAGCAGTGCGCCGATCGTCGTCGGGATCAGCGCCACCAGCAGCGAGATCAGCGTGGTCTCGGAGATCGACGTGTGTGCGAACAGCCCGAACGGCCGCAGCGTGGCCACGACGATCATGAAGATCAGCGTCAGCCCGGCGAGCAGGATCCCGAGAGCGATCTCGTTGGGTGTCTTGCGCCGCTGTGCGCCCTCCACCAGCGCGATCATCCGGTCCAGGAACGAGTGCCCGGGCTCCTGGGTGATCTCCACCAGGATCCTGTCCGACAGCACTCTCGTGCCCCCGGTGACCGCGCTGCGGTCCCCGCCGGACTCCCGGATCACTGGGGCGGACTCCCCGGTGATCGCGGACTCGTCAACCGAGGCGATGCCCTCGATCACCGTGCCGTCTCCCGGGATCAGCTCGCCGGCCACGACCACGACCACGTCGCCCCGAGAGAGCTCAGAGGCCCGTTTGCCCGAGCCGTCGCTCAGGGTGGCCACCGTCTCCTGGCGCATCGTGCGTAGCGTGTCCGCCTGCGCGCGTCCGCGACCCTCGGCGAACGCCTCGGCCAGGTTCGCGAACACGACGGTCAGCCACAGCCAGATCGAGATCACCGCGGCATACCAGCTCGGTTCGCCGCCACCCCCGATGGGTTTGCCGCCAAACACTTGGATCAGCCAGGTAACCGTCGTGATCGCCGCCCCGAGTTCGACCACGAACATCACCGGGTTGCGGACCTGCACGCGTGGATCGAGCTTGGCCACGCTGTCGACCATCGCCCGGTTGACGATGTCGCCCCGGAACAGCGAGATCGCTCGGCGCTCGGCGCCGGCAGAGGTGGTGACGGACATCAGTGCCCTCCGCTCGTCCGATCCAGCGCGAGGTTGAGCTCGAGTACGTTCACGCCGGGCTCACCGGAGAAGCCGAGCCCGCGTCCATGCGTGTACCGATGGATCAGGGAGATGACCTGGGCGAGGGATAGGTGCCTGACGGCGGCCACCCGGTGGGCCTGGATATCGCCGTTGGCCGGTGAGATGTCGGGATCGATCCCCGACGCGGACGTGTTGACGGCGTCGACGGGCACCTGCGTCGCGGTCAGGCCCGGGACGTAGTCCTTCTCCAGCGCGATGTAGGTGTGGAGGTTCGCGGTCATCGCCTGTTCGGTGGCCACGCTGTTGGGCCCGAGGTTCGAGAACGTCGTCGCGGCCGCGTTATTGGGCGGGATCGTCGCCGACGGGCGCCCCTGGAAGTAGGACGGATCGGGGTCGGTGATCGGGTTGCCGCTCTTGTCCACCTGCGGCTTACCGTTCTTGATCACCTGCCGGGCGAACTGCTGGCCGATGATCCTCGAGCCGACCAGCTTGCCGCCAACGTGGATCTGCTGACCGTTGGCGTTACCAGGAAAGGCCACCTGGCTGACGCCGGTGACCAACAGGGGATAGAGGATGCCGAGCACCAGGGTCAGGACGACGACCCCGATGGCTGAGGTGATGAAGTCTCGCTTCATCGTCAATAAAGGTGTCCGGTCAGGCCCTGCACGATCGGACCGAGCAGGAGGGCGGGAAAGAAGGTCAGCGCGCCGACGAGCACGATCACTCCGATCAGCAACACCACGAACGTCGGGTTGTCGGTTCGCATCGTCCCCAGCCCCGCGGGGCTGACTCGCTTGCCGGCCAGGGCGCCGGCGACCGCGAGTGCGAACAGGATCGGCGCGTAGCGGGCCAGCAGCATCGTGAAACCGCCCAGCAGGTCCGCGAACCTGATCCCGTGGGCGCCGAGGTTGCCGGCGCTGGGCTGGACATAGCCGCCGTAGCCGGCAAAAGCGGAGCCGTTGTTGTTGGCTTGGGACAGATAGGCGTAGAAGGTTTCGGAAAATCCCTGCGGACCGGCGGCGGGAGTGGAGATCGAGGCCCGTCCGGCCTTGCTCGCCGTGGCCAGCGCGGTCGAGAACAGTGCCATCAGCGGCGTCACCAGCAGACCGAGCACCACCAGCTTGATCTCCCGCGCCTCGATCTTCTTGCCCAGGTACTCCGGGGTGCGCCCGACCATCAGCCCGCCGATGAACACCGCGAGCAGGACGTAGAGCAGGACCGAGTACAGCCCGGTGCCGACACCGCCGAAGATCACCTCCGAGGCCGACAGGTTGGCGAACGGAACCGCGCCGCCGATGCCGGTGAAAGACTCGAGCGCGCTGTTGACCGCGCCGCACGAAGTGACGGTGGTGACGACGTCGAATAGCGCCGACCCGGCGATCCCGAAACGCTGCTCCTTGCCTTCCATGTTGCCGCCGGTTGAGCCCGCGATCACGTGCGTGTGCAACCCGGCGGCGTGCTGGGCCGGGGATCCATGCGCCTCGGCGACATAGGCGACGGCCGCCGCGCCGAGGAACATCACCATCATCGTGCCGTAGATCGCGTAGCCTTGGCGTCGGTTGCCAGCCATCTTCCCGTAGGTGAACACGAGCGCGGCCGGGATGCTCAGAACGCTCAGCATCTCGAACAGGTTGGTGAACCCGCTGGGGTTCTCGAACGGATGCGCAGAGTTCGTGTTGAAGAAGCCGCCCCCGTTGGTTCCCAGCAGCTTGATCGCCTCCTGGGAGGCCACCGGTCCCATCGCGATCTGGTTGGCCAGACCGCTGGGGCCGTTGAAGGTGAGGGGGTGCGAGAAGTTCTGGATCGAGCCCTGGAACACGAGCACCAGCGCGATCACCAGCGACAGCGGTCCCAGCACCCAGAGAATCGTTCGCACCAGGTCTTGCCAGAAGTTCCCGATGATGTGGCCGCTGCGGGAGACGATTCCCCGGATCAAGGCCACGGCGACGACGATCCCGACGCCGGCGGAGAGAAAGTTCTGCACCGTGAGCCCAGCCATTTGGCTGAAATAGCTCATCGTCGTCTCGCCGCTGTAGTACTGCCAGTTCGTGTTCGTCAGGAACGACGAAGTGGTGTTGAAGGTCACGTCCCAGGTGCCTGAGTGGTACTTCATCGGGTTCAGGCCGGTGAAGCTCCACAGCGTCTGCGTGCGGAGGATCAGATACAGCACCAACCAGCCGGCGAGCGAGAAGATGATCAGGCTCCTCGCGTACGCCTTCCAGTCCTGGCCCTGGTTCGGGTCGACGCGCAGGACCTTGTAGAGCAGCTGCTCCGGACCCCGGTTCAGGGGGTCCAGGAACGTGCCTTGACCGGTATAGACGGCGGCCAGGTAGCTGCCCAGCGGAAGCGCGATCGCCGTCAGCATCACCGCGAAGAGAACGATCGTCAGCCACCCGAGCGAGGTCACGGGCTAGAACTTCTCCCCCCGCAGCAGTGCGTAGAGGAGGTAGCCGCAGACGATCACCGAGATGACCAGCCCAAAGAAGTCTCCCCCGCTCATGTGGTCACGTAGGCCCTGAGCACGAGGCTCATATCCGTTCGATCCCGTAGATCAGCGCCCACAGCAGCGCGAACATCACCAGGCCCAGGAGCATCGCCACAGCGTCCATAGCGCTAGCCATCGACCCGGTTGCGCGCAGATTCGTACGATCCCCGCTGGGCGGGCGATCCGAGCACTGCGGCGGCGGGCCGCCGGTCGAGATCAAAAGCCATCCCGGAAATCCTCGGACCGGATCCGTGAAGGCCGCGTACAGAAACCCACCCCGGTCGTACAGCTTTTGTGAAGAAGTGCGTCTCTGCCGCTACATCAGGCTCCGAACCGGTATCCGACCCCCGGATCGGTCTTGACGTACCGAGGCCCGTCGGCGGGCTCGATCTTGCGCCGCAGGTTGGCGACGTGCGCCCGGAGCACCTGGGTGTCCTCGCCGTAACCTGACCCCCACACCGACGTCAGCAGGTCACGGTGTGTCAGCAGCCGCCCGCGGTTGCGGGCCAGTACACGCAGGAGATCGAATTCGGTCGGCGTGAGGTGGATCTCTCGGCCCTCGCGTCGCACCAGTCGCGCGGCCAGATCGACCTCGAGCCCGTCGGCGTGGATGACTGCATCTTCGGGCTCTGTGCCCACGCGACGGAGTACCGCCTCCAGGCGGGCGATCAGCTCCCGCGGTCCGAACGGCTTGGTCACATAGTCGTCGGCGCCCGCCGCCAACGCCCGGACCTTCTCGTCCTCCTCGCCCAGGGCGGAAAGCACGATGATCGGCATCTCGCTCCACTCCCGCAGGCTCCGGCAAACCTGTACCCCGTCGATGTCCGGGAGGACGAGATCGACGATCGCGGCGTCCGGCCGCTGCACCGCTGCCAAATCGAGCGCCTCCTCACCCGCAGTCGCCGGCAGGGCTTCAAACCCGGCATCGCGCAGGATCACCCGCAGCGCGCGCAGGATCGCCGTCTCGTCGTCGCAGACCAGCACCTTCGATCTGCCGTTCACACCGCTACCCGTGCCTGATGCTCGATCGGAAGCGAGACGACGAAGCTCGTTCCCTGACCGGGAAGCGACTCCACCGAGAGGCTCCCCTCGTTCGCCTCCACGAACCCCCGGGCGATCGCCAACCCCAAACCGGATCCCGTCCACGGCCACGAACCTGACTTCGGACCCCGATAGAACGGCTCGAAGATTCGCTCTTGCTCGCCGGGATCGATTCCGGGGCCCTGATCGACCACCCGGGTGACCAACTGCGAGCCGAGGCGGCGAACATGCACCGACACCACCAACCCATTCGAGTAGCGCCGCGCGTTTTCCAGCAGGTTCGCGAACGCACGCTCCAGCTGCATGGCATCGGCCCGGACGGCGGGCACGTCTGGATCCGCCCACACCTGCACCTCGCCCGGTTCGGCGGCCATCGCGTCTCGGGCGGCCAGTAGAACCTCCTCGATCGAGATCCACGCGCGCTGGGGCTCCGCCCGTCCCGCCTGCAGACGCGAGAGGTCCAGCAGCTTGTCGATCAGCGCCGAGAGCCGCTCCCCCTCCTCCACCACCACGTCGTTCAGCTCACCGCGTTCCTCGTCGGTCAACGACCGAGCGCCGAGCGCGTGCCCGGCGGCCAGGATCGCTGTCACCGGGGTCCGCAGATCATGGGAGACCGACTGCAGGAGGGCCGTCTTGAGATCGTCGCTTCGGCGCAGGGCTGCGGTCTCCACCGCCTCCTCGAGCATCGTGTCTCGGTGCACCGCGATCGCCACCAGCGCCTCGAGTGACGGCACCACGTGGGCTCGCAACCGCTCGCTGGTCTCGACCGGGAGGTCCCGAGGCACCAGCAGGGTCGCGATCTGCGCCCCGTCGGGGACGCGTAATGCCACCGCCGTCCGCCTCCCGTCCTCGGCTTCCCTGCTCCCGAGCTCGATCGCCGCTGAAGGAATCGCCAGCGCCTCGGCCACCCTCCGGGCCGTGGTGCGGAGAGCTGCCCGCGTCTGGCCACCGGCCAGCAGCTCCCGCGCCAGATCGGCGGCCAGATCCGCCTCGCGACGACGACCCTCGGCCTCCAGCGCACGAGCGCGGGCAACGTCGGCCATCGCGCTCACCGCCGCGGCGACGACAGTGAACGCGGCCAGCGCGACCCAGTTGCGCCCATCGGCGATCGTGAACGCGCCGACGGGGGGGAGGTGAAAGAAATTGAACGCCGTCGCGCTGGCCACCGAGGTGAGCAGGCCCAAGACCAATCCCCAATACGCCGAAACCAACACCACCGCCGGCAGGTAGACGACGCTCAACGACACCGCCGGTGCCACCGCTTTCAGCGGGTAGATCGCCGTGGTGGCGAGCGCCACCGCCGCCACAGCGGTGGCCAGCCCCAGCCACAACGGTGGCCTCCCAGAGCCAAACGGACGCGCTCTAGCCAGGGTTAGCATCCCCAATCAGCGTACGCCCCAGATGGTATGTTGCCGTTGCTCTCGCCTCGCCCGGCGAGGCCCGGGAGCACGACCAGGAGGAGAGACGATGGTTGCTCGCACCGACGCGGGACGCGCCCAGAGACGCCCCGACCCGATTCCGGCCGCGCTGAGGTTGGTCACCATCGTCAGGCTCGCAGTCGGCTGCGCGGCTGTGCTCGCTTTGCTGACTGTGGCTCCAGCGCCCGCGGCCGCCGGCACCAGTCCCAGCGCGACGGATGGCGCAGCCCGCCGGGTCAGCCTCGCCGGTATCCACAAGATCCGCCACGTCGTGATCATCATGCAGGAGAACCGCTCGTTCGACTCCTACTTCGGCACCTTCCCAGGCGCGAATGGGATCCCCCGGGATCGGCGCGGTCGGTTCACGGTGTGCGTACCGGATCCCATGAAGCACCGCTGCCAGCGCCCCTATCACGATCCCAACGACATCAATGCAGGCGGCCCGCACATGGCCGTGGACGCGGTTGCGGACATCAACGGCGGGAAGATGAACGGCTTCATCGGCAGCGTCGAGTCGGGTCACCTGGACACCGATCAGCTGGGCTGCCAGCTCCTGAAGCTGCCCTTCCCGTGCGTCGACGTGATGGGCTACCACGATGCCCGGGAGCTGCCGCACTACTGGGCCTACGCGCGCAACTTCGTGCTCCAGGATCAAATGTTCGAGCCCAATCTCGGCTGGAGCCTGCCGGCGCACCTGTACATGATGTCGGCGTGGTCGGCCGTGTGCGCGAACCCCATCAACCCGCTGAGCTGCCACACGGACCTGGTGTTCCCGGACACCGAGGGAGTCCCGGGCGCGAGTATCACCGGGAGCCCGAGCGCCGCGCTGACAGGCCTGATCAAGGTCAGCGATCCCGACGACTTCGTCGGCGGTCATCCTGAGTACGGTTGGACGGACCTCACCTACCTGCTCCACCGCCACCACGTCAGCTGGCGCTACTACCTGTCGCAGGGCACCGAGCCCGACTGCGAGAGCGGAGCCATGACGTGCACTCCGGTGCGGCAGAACATCGAGACGCCGGAGATCTGGAACCCTCTGCCGGACTTCGTCACCGTTCACCAGGACAATCAGCTCGGCAACATCGTCGCCGACACGCAGTTCTTCCGCGACGCCTACCGCGGACAGTTGCCCGCCGTATCGTGGCTGATTCCCAGCGGTGACAACAGCGAGCACGCGCCCGCTCGGCTCAGCAGCGGTCAGGATCACGTGACGCGTGCGATCAACGCGATCATGTCGGGGCCGGATTGGCGTTCGACGGCGATCTTCCTGGCCTGGGACGACTGGGGCGGCTTCTATGACCACGTCAAGCCCCCGGTGGTCGACGGCGAGGGCTATGGGCTGCGCGTTCCCGGACTCGTCATCAGCCCCTACGCCCGTCGTGGCTACATCGACCATCAGCGGCTCAGCTTCGATGCCTACCTGAAGTTCATCGAAGATGATTTTCTCGGCTCTCAGCGGCTCGACCCCCGCACCGACGGTCGCCCCGATTCACGGCCCACGGTGCGCGAGAACGTGCCGATCCTCGGCAACCTGATCCGGGACTTCAACTTCAACCAGAAGCCCCGCCGACCGTTCCTGCTGCCGCGGATCCCGCCGAACCAGCTGCCACCCTATCTGCTCCCGGGGCTGAAGAACCATTGATGTAGCCGGATCTGCTCGACTGCCGGTTCGTTGACGCTGGCGCAACACGCTGCTCGCGATCCTGAGCGCGTCATCCAAACTGAAGGGAAGGATCTATGTCCACGGCCGAGCGGTCGCGAGGACCTGGGCTGACCAGGTATGCAGCTGTGCTGGGATCTGTCGTCGTAGCGGGCTGCGGGGGGACGGCGATGATCCCGAGCGGGAGCGCCGGCGCCAGCGACACCAAGTACGCCACGACGCCCACCTCCACGGGTCCCGTCAACCCGAGGGCCGTTCCGCTGGGCGATGGATATGTCGGTACGACTTCCAGAGTCGGCTACGTCGCTTCTTGTGTCACGCATTTCGGTGGGATCGGCGGCGCCCGAGTGGCGGGACCGTGGATCAACACGCGGGCCAAGACGTGGAACTACACGACGAAGCTAGCCGTCAACGGGGCGATCCACTGGCCAACCGCGTCGTATTCAGCCAGGATCGCGAGCGGCAAGAGGGTGTTGAAATTCAACGATCTCCCGACGGACCACGGCACGGGCGTGTTTCCGATCGCGGGCAGCGATCCCGCCTACAAATACGACCAGAACGGTAATCACATCGCCGCCCAAAGCTTCACCTGGAGCCTGACGCTCAACCCGATGGCGGCCAGCAAGCCGTCGTGCTCGGGCGGGGGTCCGATTGGTGTGCTGGACGATGGCGTGCTGCTGTACAACGCGCTCGACGGCGAGGGTCGCGACGCAGGCGCCCACGAGGTGCTCGACGTATGTGCCGGGCATCCGGATCCATCCGATACCTATCACCACCATGACATCCCGCCGTGCATCCTCAGCAAGGCTGGCAACGGCCGGGCGACGCTGGTCGGGTACGCGCTCGACGGCTACGGCATCTATGTGGTCAAGAGCGCCAACGGCACGCTGCCGACCAACACCTCGCTCGATGCTTGCCACGGAACGACGAGCAGGGTCCTGTGGAACGGCCGCTTGACGCGGGTCTACCACTACGTAGCCACGCTCGAGTACCCATACACCGTCGGGTGCTTCCATGGCAGCCCGATCAGCAGCGGCCATGGTGGCGGGGGCGGGGGCGGGGGCGGAGGCGGGGCCGGGGGTCATGGCGGTCCCCCTGGACCCTGACCCGAACGGGATACTGGCTGGATGCGCGTCCTGATCGTCGAGGACGAGATCCAGCTGGCGCAGGCCCTGGCCAGGGGCCGCGACCTGGTGAAGTCCCGACGCTGCTCGAACGGTTCCACCGTCACGAGCAACGAACCGGGACGGGCCTCGGCCTTCCGATCGCTGATGCGATCGCGCGCGGTCACGGCGGGACCCTGGCGCTCCGACCGCGACCCCAAGGAGGGCTGGAGGCGAGGGTAACACTGCCCCTGGGAAGGATTCCGGTTACTCTTCCGTCTGATTAGTCATGATCGATCGCCGCCGCTACGGGTCCATGGTTGTCGCGCTGAGCGTGGTCGCAGTGCCGCTACCGGCGCGGCTGATCCATGCCGAGAAGACGAGCCAGCGATCAGGCCCGCACGCTCGGACGCTGAGCCACGGGCGATCCACATCGTCTCGCTTGCCGGCGCTTTCGCTCGGCGTGCACGGGACTTCGAGAGCCGGAATCCTGCCGAAGCTCACCGTCGTCATGTCTCCCGCGGATCCGCTCACTGGCCAAAGCGTGCGCTTTCGGGTGCTCGCGGTCGGAGGCGTCTCCGGCGACTATCGCTGGGATCTAGATGGAAGCGGCAGATTCGCTGTCGACACCCGGACCGCCGCCTCGGTGACGCACGTCTACCAATCGGCAGGGGCTCGAACGGTGTCGGTGCGCGTCACCGAAGGCGCGAGGACGCGGTTGGCCAGGGTGACGGTGCTCGTACGTGCCCGGGCCCAGCGCGGCTCGCGAGTACGTGCCCAGGTCCAGCGCGGCTCTCGAGCGTCAATCGTCGCTGCCGCTGAGCGACGGGGGGTCAACCGATATGGCGTGTTCCGAGCCCGGATAGCGGGTGATCCACCGGTGACGATCGTCGATTTCGCCTTCAACCCCGCCACCACCACGATCCATGTCGGCGACACCATCACCTGGACCAACACCGGTTCGCAACCCCACACGGCTACCGCGAACAATCACAGCTTTGACACCGGCATCCTCAACAAGGGTCAGAGCGCCTCTCATACCTTCACCCAGGCGGGCACGTTCTCCTACTACTGCACCGTCCACCCCTACATGCACGGCACGATCGTCGTCACCGGCTCGAGCAGCTCCGCCACGACAGCCGCGGCAAACACTTCGGGTAGCCCGGGGGGGAGCAGCGCCGCCCCCGTGACCGGTGGTGCGTCGACGGCGAGCACCCCCACCGATGCGGCTCAGAGCGCGGGGGGGAACCTGCCGATGACCGGGCTCGACCTGACCACGCTGGTCCTTACCGGACTTCTCCTGGGCGCTGTCGGGCTGACCATCCGCCGCGCCGTCTCGGACTAACCACCCGCCGCGCCGTCTCGGCATAGCCGTTGCTGGTCAGCCGCGCTGTCTCGACATCGCCCTGCTCATCAGCCGCGTCGGATGCGGGGCCGGCCGCCGATCGCGGTCGGCCCACCCGGGCTCAGCTCACGGTCAGCGTTCCGTGCATGCCGCCGGCGCGATGGCCGGGGACACTGCAGAAGAAGGTATACGTGCCCGGCTTGAGGTCCACGGTGAGCGTCCTGGCTCCTCCAGCGAAAGTCGGAGTCCCGCCGACGATCGCTCCGTTGGTCCCCTTCTGAATCGTGAGATTGTGCGGCAACGGCGCCCGGTTGGCGAACGCGATCGTCACCTTGCCGGCTTTGGCGCTGAGCGAGGTCTTGTTGAACTTCAGCGCTCCGCTGGGATCCGCCGCGACGGCTAGCGCGCTCGAGCCCGCCCCGCCCGGGGTGCTCGCAGGTGTGGACGAAGCTGCACCGCCCGTCGCTGTACTCGTCGAGGCTGGCGCGCTCGAGGACGTTGAGCTGCTCGAGCTGCTGCTGCCGCATCCCGCCAGCAGCACGGCGATGATCAAGGGTGCGGCGGAGAGGAGCTTGACTCTGTGCACTTGTTCTCCCAGGCAGGTCGGACGGCGAGGTACGAGAACGCCTGAGTCTAGAGGCAGTTGACGACGCCTTACGTCGAGGCCGACGACCGGCTCGTAAGCCGGGCTACGGCAGTCGGGCCGGAATCGGCTGCACCTGCGGCCCGCGGCCGGCTGCCGCCACGGTCCGGGCGTAGGAAGAACGCAGTTCGTCCGCGTCAGCTGGATCGAGCCGGAGGCCGGTTCCCACCGGAAGCACGACAAAGCTCGGATGTTGCACCCAGATCGGGACGTAGTGCACGAAGGTGACGCGGGCACCACTGGCGTCGACAACCACCGTGAGCAGCGCGATCAGCCCATCCTGGGACGCGGTCGGACAGCAGTCGCTGGTCTGGTTAGAGATCAGGTTGCCCTCGCCGAACACCACGAGCTTGCCGTTGATCTGGCGGATCGGCTGGACGATGTGGACGTGCTGGCCAACGACCGCGGTGATGTCCGCAGAGGCGGTGAGTCGCCGGGCGAGATCCATCTGGAAGGCGCTCGGCTGCTCAACATTCTCGTCGCCCCAATGGATGTTGACGATCACGACTCGCGCGCCGTCTACCCGGGCCTGGCGAGCCTCGGCGAGGATCCGGGGCACATCCTGTGCCCGGTTCACCGACCACGGATGAGGCGAAGGAATCCCGTTGGTGAGCTCGGTGTAGGAGAGAAAGGCAACCTTGATCCCCTTGACCGTCATGATCAGCGGCGTCGCCTGTGCGGCGGCCGAAGAGTACGTGCCGGCATGTAGCACGCCGGCCTGATCCAGCGCCCGGATCGTGTCGTCGACTCCCGTCTGACCCTGGTCGAGCGAGTGCGTCGCGGCCGTGGAGCACGCCTTCCAGCCGGTCTGACGTATCGCCGGGGCCAGGGCCGGCGGGGTGTTGAAGATCGGGTATCCGGTGGGCGGGGCGGGCGTCATCGGCGTCTCGACGTGACACAGCGGCACGTCGACGGGCTCGATGTACGGCTTGATCCGCGCGAACAGCGCCGCGAAGTTGTAGTGGTTGCCTCCGCCGGCCGCGAGCGCTGCCTCCCAGACCGGCGAATGGATCAGCAAATCCCCACTCGCCTCTACCGTCAGCGTCACCGGTCGCACCCCCCGGGGTTGGCTCACCACCGCTGCCGATCCGGTGGATCCCGCCTGATGGCCGCTGCCGGTGGTCATCGAGCTTCCGATGCCCACGATCAGCGCAAACACGGTCGCGATCGCCAGGAGCGCTAGCAATCGAGTCCTTCGCACACGAGCACGTGCGGCGGCGCGGCGGCGCCGACGATCCTCTTCGCTCAACCGCCGACCGGGATTAGCCGGACCCTCGGCCATCTGACCCCCTGCCTGCCGCGAATTCAGCTCCGGCACCGCGCACCATCACCTAAGGATGACGGACAGCCCGGCGCCGAGCCCTGTGGCGAAGGTGAGGCCGCTAACCCCCTCCTCGGCCAGGTCATGCTCGCCGGAGCACCTACCTACCCTCCGACAGGGTCGTCGATCAGCATCAGGCTCTCCGGCTTACCCAGACGCTCGATCGCCAGGTGCGTAAGCAGCCACCGGTCCTGGCGCTCGCGAGTCAGCAGCCCGGCGCGCGAGAGGCGCTGCAGGGCGATCGTCACCGGGGGGCGATGTGCTCCGACCAGCATCGCCAGCACTTGGTGGGTAAGCGGCAGCGTGATGTGCACCCCGTCACGGCCGACTCTGCCCCACCGTTCCGCGAGTAGCCAAAACAGAATCAGCAAGCGGGCGTAGACCCGCGGCAGATGAGTGACTGCTTGGGTGAGCGCGAGATAGCGCGCGCGTTGGGCGACGCGGGCCACGATCTGGCTGGTGATGCTAGGCCAGCGAGCCATCCGTAGCGCGAAGGCGGTGTCGAGGACCGCCAGCCGAGTCGGCTTGAGCACCTGCCAGTCGACGGATATCGGAAGCGGGGCATATTCGCCGTCGCTGTCCCAGGGACGAAACAGATCTCCGGGACCGAACAGCTCGCACGCCGACCGCTGGCCAACCGTGACCCGACGGATCATCAGCCCGTCGGCGACGAACAGGCCGAGCCATCCGTCTTTGCCCTCCTTATCGATCTTGTACGGATCCCAGCCGGCAGTCCGGAGAGTGATGACGGCAACCACGGCTTCACGGCGCGCGATTTCCAACTGTTCGCCGTCGAGTGCGGCGGCGAGATCAGGATCCACATCCAGCAGCGCCACGGTTTGGCCCCGTGGATCGGACCGCCCGGGCATGGACGGCAACTCTAGTGCGCTGGCCGGCTGATCGCGCGCGAACATCTCGGCGAGCAGCGAGACTGATCCTACGCCGGCACTGAGGCGAGATCTCGTTCGTGATGGCGGTGGGCGGCGAGAGCCTCCGCGAACAAGCGGCCAAAGTCGTTCAGATCATCCGCATCCTCGGAGATCCCAGGTCGAGCGTGCGCAAACCAACCGCCAGGGCGGGACGCGGGGTGGCCAGCAGCTTGGCGCGGCGCGTCATCACGATGACAACGTCCCGCGGCTCTGATTGCTGATGTTCGGCCTGGGTAGATCGGGGCCGAGACCACTTCCCTCAGCCAGACCCAAAGGAGCCGAGATGGCCACCACCTCGGAGTTGATCGTCGATCGTCTGCTGGAGTGGGGGATCGACACCTTCTTCGGCTTGCCCGGCGACGGCATCAATGGGTTCTTCGAGGCGTTGCGGCTCCGCAGCGAGAAGATCCGCTTCGTCCACGTTCGCCACGAGGAGGTGGCCGCGCTGGCCGCGGTGGGGCATGCCAAGTTCACCGGCCGGCCCGCGGTCTGCATCACCACCGCCGGCCCGGGGGCCATGCACCTGATCAACGGCCTGTACGACGCCAAGATCGAGGGTGCGCCGCTGATCGCAATCACCGGCATGCCCTACCACGACATGATCGGCACCCATTTCCTCCAGGACCTAAACCAGGACTACGTGTTCAACGACGCCTGCGCCTTTAATCAGCGCGTCAACGGTCCTGCGCACGCGGTCAATGCGACCGATCTGGCGGTCCGGGCGGCGCTGGCGCAGCGGGCGGCCTCGCACCTGGCGATCTCCATCGACGTGCAGAGCTGGGAGCTCAACGAGGACATGATCTCGGAGAAGAACATCCCCGGCCACACATCGGTGACCAAGGACCCGCACGTGACCGTCCCGGTCCGGGGCGAGCTGCAGCGGGCCGCGAGGGCGCTTCACGGTCGGCGCAAGGTGGCGATCATCGCCGGTGCCGGCGCGCGCGGTGCCGGCGACGAGCTGGAGGCGGTGGCTGAGAAGCTGGGAGCGCCGATCGCCAAGGCCGCTCTGGGCAAGGACTGCGTTCCCGATGACTCGCCCTACACCACCGGGGGGATCGCTTTCGCCGGGACCCGGCCCTCCCAGGAGGTGCTGGAGACCTGCGACGCGCTGGTGATCGTCGGGTCGTCGTCGACCTACTACGACTTCTGGCCTCAGCCCGGTCAGGCCGTGGGGGTGCAGATCGACGATCGGGCTGAGCGCATCGGTCTGCGCTATCCCGTCGACGTGGGGCTCGTGGGCGACGCCCAGGCGACGCTGGCGGCCCTGAACGAGCTCCTGGAGCGCAACGAGGATCGTTCCTTCCTGGAGCAGGCCCGGGGGAACATGCGGGACTGGTGGGCGCTGATGGACAAGCAGGGCAGCGATCTCTCCAGCCCGATGAAGCCGCAGGTGGTCACCCGTCATCTGGAGCGGCTACTGGCCGACGACGCGATCGTTTGCGGCGATGCCGGCACGACCACGATCTGGCAGGGACGGATGAAGCTGCGCCGGGGCCAGAACTTCTCCTTCTCCGGCACCAATTGCTCGATGGCCGCGTCGGTCCCCTACGCGATCGGCGCGCAGATCGCCCATCCCGGTCGTCAGGTGGTGGCGTTCGTCGGCGACGGAGCGATGAGCATGCTGATGGGTGACCTGGCCACCCTCGCCCAGCACCGGCTGCCGATCAAGGTGGTGGTCATCAACAACTTCAGCATCAACCTCATCCTCTGGGAGCAGATGGCATTCCTCGGCAATCCCGAGTACGCCTGCGATCTGTCGGAGGTCGATTTCGCCAAGGTCGCCGAGGGCTGCGGGCTCAGGGGCTTCCGGGTGACCGAGGCCGGCGACTGCGAGGGGGCGCTGCGGGAGGCGCTTGCCCACGAGGGCCCGGCGGTCGTGGACTGTGTCGTGGACCCCGAGGAGTCTCCGTTGGGGGAGACGCTCAAACCCTCGCAGGCCAAGCACCTGGCCGAGGCGCTGGCCAACGGAAGCCCGGGGGCGAAGGAGAAGGTGCGGCTGCTGCTCCAAGACGAGCGGGTGGCGATATCGCCCGGCCTACAGGCCGCACGCAGCGAGCTAGCCAAGATCCTGGAGTAGACCGAAGATGGCGACGACCGCTGATCAGACAAACGTTGCCGAGGCGCCCGACGATGTTGAGGTCCGTGGACTGGCCGCGGAGCTGACGCGCGAGATCCGCGGAGAGGTCCGGTTCTCGCCCGGCAGCCGGGCGCTGTACGCCAACGACGCCTCCGAGGCCGGCGCCTGGTGGGAGTGTCAGACCAGCGCCATCCGCCCCGGTTCGCCGCGAGGACGTTCCGCTCCTGGTTCTCCGAACGGGAATCGAAACCGCCGGTGGGTCGGCGAGTGCTGCTGTGGCCCGACACCTTCACCAACCACTTTCATCCCGAGGTGGCAGTCGCCGCCACCGATGTGCTGGAGCGTGCCGGCTGTCATGTCGTGATCCCACAGCAGACGCTGTGCTGTGGACGGCCGCTCTACGACTACGGGATGCTCGACCTGGCGCGGCGCCAGCTCCACCAGCTGCTCGGTGCCCTGCGCCCCGAGCTCGAGGCCGGCACCCCGATCATCACCCTGGAGCCGAGCTGCGGGGCGGTCCTTCGTGACGAGGTCGTGGAGATGCTGCCTGACGACGTCGACGCTAGCGGCTGAAGGCGCTGACCGTGTCACTGGGCGAGTTCCTGGCCAAGCAGGCCCCGGATTGGGCGCCTCCACAGCTGGAGGGAAGCGCGCTGCTGCACCTCCACTGCCACCAGAAGGCCACCGCTGACACCGACTGTGACCGAGCGGTGCTCGAACGACTGGGTCTGGACGTCAAGGTCCCGGATTCCGGGTGCTGCGGGCTGGCCGGCTCGTTCGGATACGAGGCCGGCGAGAAGTACGACGTTTCGATGAAGGCCGGTGAGCGCGTGCTGCTGCCGGCGGTACGAGACGTCGCCCAGGAGACGATCGTGATCAGCGACGGCTTCTCGTGCCGGTCCCAGATCGAGCACGGCACCGACCGACACGCGTTGCACCTCGCCCAAGTGATCCAGCTCGCCCAGAACCCGCGGAGGAATGGCTCCGGCTCCCGGCGGCCCGAGGATGCCCTTCCAGACAGCCCGACGAACCAGGCCGACCCTTCGCGGGCGCTGCCGGCGGCGATCGGAGCGATCGTGCTCGCGGGCTTGGCGACTTCGATCTACGTGTGGCGACGATCGGGGAGCTGATCGCCGGTCGCCGGATCGCGCTGGCCGTCCATCACCTGTCGTGATCCCAGCACGACGATGCCCAGCGGCACGAGCTGGAGCGCCGGCAGCGCTGCTCGCAGGTGGGCAGTCAGCACGGTGGCCGCGGCGGCGCCGATCAGTGCGGCGATGAGGATCCCGACGCTGCGAGCGTGCTCGTCTGACCACCGGCGAATCCGCAGCGCTTCGAGCAGGCCGGTCAGGGTGCTGGTCAGATAGGTGGTGGACATTTGGCCAAGGCGCCTGACGGCGGTGCTCTGCACGCCCATCGCGCTCGCCGCCACCACCAGCAGCAGCGCCTGCATGGTGCGCCCGGGCCGGTCGCCACTCAGCTCCCAGCCTGCGGCAAACACCCCCAAGAGCGCAAACTCGACCGTCAGCGCGGCGGTCGCGCCGGGGTGCCAGGTCGGCTGATGGTCGCTGTCCTGGGCGCGGCGCGGCGCGGCGGCGAGCACCCCGACCGCGTACCCGGCCAGGGCGCAGCCGCCGAATACCGCCAGCCTGCCGTCACCGCGAGCGGCACTGACCCCCAGCAGCACCAGGTTGCCGGTGATGACACTGGTGAATACGTGGCCGAGTCGCTCGAACGCCGTCGCGTCGGTGGCACCCGTGGTCACGGCCAGGACGATCAGCAGCAGGTCCCGGGCGCGCTGGGGGGAGCCTCGCCGCATGCACGATGCCATACCCTCTCTCGCATCGAGTAACCGTTGGCCGGCCGGGGACGCCTCAGTGCGGCTCGTCCAGCCGGCGGCGATGGGCGCCCCGGGGCAGGTCTGCCCCCGCGGTGGGGAAGAGCTCAACCGGCCTGGCGGATTCCTGCTTCCTGCTTGAGGCCATCCAGGTCGCCGGAGCGACCGTCGTTCGTGCCCGAATCGCGTGGACTGCGACGGAACGTCGGCAGTACCGGATGGTGGCGTTGGTCCTCCAGCTCGAAGGCCAGCACGCAGTACCCGGCGCCGGCGGTGATCAACAGGCCGACCAGCCCGGAGGCGGACTGCCAGAAGCCGACCCCGCTGAGCTCGTAGACTCCCGCAAGCACGAAGCGCAAGGCTGCGGTGGCGAATACCGCGGCCGGCAATGGCTTAGCCAGGGAGACTGCGGCTGCGGAGAGGGCAAGCAGCGCCGCTGCGATCAGCAGTAGCAAGCCGAGCGCAGCGTCCTTGCCCGCGCCCGGAGAGACGATGTGGACGAGGCCAAGTGACAGCCAGCTCGTCGCCAGCAGGCCAACCGTGCTGCCCGTGGCGCCGTCGCGGGCCAGGTAGGAGAACACACACGCCACCAGCTGCAAGACGAACGGCACCGCGAGCAGGATCAAGCCGACGTCCATCGTCTGGCTCTTTGGCACCCATCCGAGGTCGAGTCCGCTGTGGACGAAAGATGCCACCGCCAGCCCGGACATGCCGATCGTCAGCGGCGTGCCCAACGGACGCAGGACCACGCGGACCTGAGGGGAGTCGACCACATTCAAGTCGATACCCGAACCCGGAAGGGCTCATCGCCAGCCGGGTTATCGTGCTTACAAGCTTTCGGGCTCCCCTCGGTCAGATTGCCGGGTCAGCGGGATCTGGGCCGCATGCTGTCGTCGAAGGGCGGAAGCGGCTTGATGTGGGGCTCGAGCTGCTCGGCCGCCTGCGCGGTGGTCAGCACCTCGTCGGGATCGAGCTTGATCAGGTCGTGCTCGGTCTCGTCGTACTCCCACACGTTCTCACCGACCAAGCGGCCTCGTTCGTCGTAGGGCCACACCATCGCGACTCGCCCGCGAAGCAGGTACATGGCCTCCGCGTCGACATCGTCCAGCCCGGCTGCGGCGAGGTCGGAGCCCAGCAGCTGCTGGTAGCCGACCATCGTGCTGACGACCATCCAGTCGCCCACCGCCACCGTCTCGGTTTCGTTGTAGAAGACCGACTGGTTGGTCTCGGCCCAGTAGTGGTAGAGCGGTTCCACCTGCTCGCGGCCCTCGAGGTGCATCGACGGCTGTCCGATCATGTTGAAGCGGTACACCGGGTGATCGACCGTCATCTCGGGAGCGAAGATCTCCTGGTAGCGGCCGGCATGCTCCAGGTTGCGGTGGCGGTCGTAGGCCTGCAGGAGGTAGCGGTGGCGCGGGTTCTCGGTCACCTCGATCAGCTCCTGCACGGCGACGTTCGTCTTGGTGATGTCGAGTTGCTTGGCGTTGACCACTCCCATGATTCTGCTCCTTGTTCGTCGTTGTTCGGTTGTTTCAACCCTGGGGCGCCGCGCCGGCCACTCTCGATGCGTTGGTCAGGATCTCCTCGAGGACCTGCGGCCACAGCGCGGGCGGGATGTCGTGTCCCATCCCCGGGACCATCACCAGCCGGGCGCCGGGAATCGCGGCGGCGGTCGCGCGCCCGCCTGAGGGCAGGACCAGCCGATCGTCCTCGCCGTGGATGACCGTGGTCGGGACGCGGATCTGCCCGAGCAGCGGTGTGCGATCTGGCGCGGCGATGATCGCCGCGAGCTGGCGCAGCGATCCGGTGGGATGGATGCCGCGGTCAAAGCACCGTTCGGCGAGGCGGCGAAACCGCTCCGGGTCAGGCGGGTAGCGGCGGGAGCCGATCGCGCGGTAGGTGGCCAGGAGGTCGCGGGCATAGCTAGCCCGGTCAAGCCGCGGCCGGCGCAGAAGCCGCGGGTACAGCCGCGGGTGAGTGCGGCCGACCCGGCGGCCACCGGTGGTCGACATGATCGAGACCAGCGAGGCGACGCGCTCGGGGTGGCGGATCGCGAGCAGCTGGGCGATCATGCCACCCATCGACACACCGACCACGTGCGCGGCGCTGACTTCGAGCCGGTCGAGCAATCCGGCCGCGTCGTCGGTCATGTCGTCCAGCGAATAGGAGGCGGCGCGCGGGTCGCGCCGGAGCAGCTGTCGGCGCGATGGCACCTGCTTCTCACGCAGGATCGTTGAGCGGCCAATGTCGCGGTTGTCGAACCGGATCACCCAGAAGCCGCGGTCGGCCAGCGTCTGGCAGAACTCGTCCTCCCACAGCACCATCTGTGCGGAGAGGCCCATGACCAGCAGCAGCGGCGGCGAGGAATCGGCTCCGAACGTCTCGTAGCAGAGGTCGAGCTCACCGACGCGCGCGAACTGCTCTCCCGAGCTCACCGGGCCGCCTTCTCCGCGCCCGAGGGCTTGGCCCGGGGGCGCGGCTGGGACGCGCCGGCGGCGCCAGCGGGGAGCAGCTGGGGGCTCATCGTCTGCATTGCTGCTCCTCTCGTTGCCTGCCTGTCTGCTTCCCTGTCTGGCCACTGCCGACTGGTGGTCGATCCTCCGTGGCTATCGCAGCGGGTTACCCCACTCGGTCTCCTCCCGGAGCTGTGCCTTCAGCACCTTCCCTCCTGGGTTTCGCGGCAGCGGATCCTCGCGCAGCGCCACGTACTGGGGGACCTTGAAGTCGGCGATACGCCCGCGGACGTGTGCGATCACGGCATCGAGCTCGAATCCGGACCCGGGCACGATCACCGCTCCCACCTTCTCACCCATCATCGCATCCGGCACTGGGACGACTGCCGCTTCCACCACTTCAGGCGCGCCCGCGAGGGCGGACTCGACCTCGACCGAGTAGACGTTCTCGCCCCCGCGGTTGATCATGTCCTTGGCCCGGTCGACGATGTACAGCAGGCCTTCGCCGTCAATGCGGGCGAGATCGCCGGTGTGCAGCCAGCCATCGACGATCGTCTCCGCGGTGGCCTCTGGCTTGTTCCAGTAGCCGGAAACAACGTTCTGGCCCCGCACGAGCAGCTCACCGACTCCGGTCTGAGGGTCTGGCTCGTGCAGCGCCAGGTCGACAACCGGCATGGCGAAGCCGACGGAGTCGGCGTGCTCGGTGGCGTACTCGTGGGGCAGGAACGAGGTCAGAGAGGCGGTTTCGGTCAGGCCGAAGCCGTTGCCGACGCGGGCGCTGGGAAACGCCTGCATGATCCCGTGGACGGCGCTCTCGGCGATCGGGGCGCCCCCATAGGAGACCCAGCGCACGTGGCCGAGTTCTGCGTCCGCAAAGCGGGGATGGCGGGTGAGCGCGTGGTAGATCGCCGGCACCGAGGTGAGCATCTGGATCCGCTCTTCGCTCACCGTCTGGAGGAAGCCATCGAGATCGAGGGCATTGGTGAGGATGAACGACCGGCCACCAAGTGCGGCCATCACCAAGAGCTGGCTGTTGCAACCGGTGACGTGGAACAGCGGGACGTTGATCAGCGTGGCCAGCGTCGGACCCTCAGCTCGGTCGATGCCCACACAGCGCAAAGCGTTCTCGATGTTGGCCAGGAAGTTGGCGTGCGAGGTCATTGCGCCCTTGGGGAAGCCGGTCGTGCCGCTGGTGTAGAAGATCGCCGCCAGCTCGTCCCGTTCCAGGTCCTCGACGACCACGGGCTCGGCGTCAGGCAGTGCATCGCCGGGCCGGAAGACTTGCCGGGCGCCGGAGTCGGAGACGAGATATTCGACCTCCGAGTCCTTGAAACGGGTGTTCACCGGCACCGCGACCACGCCGGCCAGCTGCGCCCCCCAGAACGCCAGCACCCAGTCGAGACCGTTGGGGAGCAGGATCGCCGCCCGATCGCCGCGCTCGAGCCCGGCCTCCCTGAGGCCGCCCGCCACGCGCGCCGCCCGGTTCCACAGCTCGCTGTAGGTGAGCGTCTCACCGCCCACCGCACCAATCGCCCTCGCCCCGGGATCGCGCTCTACGCTCGTCCGGAGCATGTGCACGAGCGAGGATGGAAGATCGGCATAGCGGGCCACCCCGTCGCTGCCGCGCTCGACGCCGGCGACCTCGAAGGGGTTGCGGCCGCGGCTGGCCGGGGTTAATGTGCTCTCCGTTCTCTGGTCGGTCATCGCGGGATCCCTGCCGGGGGCGCCGGCTCGGTGGCCGAGCTCTTTGGATCGATCAGGATCTTGGCGTGTTCGTCGGGGCGCGCCAGCGCGTCGAACGCAGTCGCGACTCCGGGAAGCCCCACCACTCCGGTGATCAGAGGCGCAGCGTCGATCTTGCCCTCGGCCAGCATGTGCAGCGTGTCCCGGAACTCGAGCGGCGTGTAGCCGACCACGAAGCGCAGGTCGATCTCCTTGTTGATCGCCATCGACGGACGGATCCGGTCCTCGCCCATGCACACGCCGACCCCGACGACCCGGGAGAAGAGCGGCGCCGAGGCGATGACCCCGTCGAGGATCCCGGGTACCCCGACGCACTCGAAGATCACCGGGCGCTTGGGCTTGATGCCGAGCGTGTCGGCCGTGCGAAACACGTGCTGCCACGGGACCGGCAGTCGCCTGAGCTTCTCCGTCGTCGAGATCGCCAGCTCGATCGCCTCCGGCAGCGTGTTCAGGTGGCCGCGATCGCCGGCGGCGTAGGGAGACTCCCGCGCGGGATCGACGACGATGTCGGCGCCGCAGCGTGAGGCGAGCTGGCGACGCGCGGCAGAAAAGTCGCTGCCCACGACCGTGCGCACCCCGCGGGCCTTGAGCAGGCAGATGACCGCCAGCCCGATTGGCCCGCAGCCGATCACGATCGCCACGTCCCGCTTTCCGATCTCGCTGCGTCGCACGGCGTGCCAGCCGATCGCCAGCGGCTCGGTGAGAGCGCTGAGCTCGGGAGGCAGGGCGTTGGGCACCTCCAGCATCATCGACTCCTCGACCAGGACCCGCTCGGCGTACGCGCCCGGTGCCGCCGCGGACAGGCCGGTCGCGTGCGGCTGACCGTGGCGCCTGACCATCGGCAGGGCGACCACGTGCGAGCCGGGGGAGATGCGCCTGCGACAGCCCGGGCCGTACTCCGCGACCTCCCCGCAGAACTCGTGGCCGAAGACCACGCTCTGGTCAGAGCGCATGAAGTCGTCGTAGCCAATCTCGGTCAGCACCTCGGCCAGCTCGTCGCAGTGGTGCCGCGCATGAAGATC
Source organism: uncultured Solirubrobacterales bacterium (assembly GCA_963787535.1). GTDB lineage: Bacteria > Actinomycetota > Thermoleophilia > Solirubrobacterales > Solirubrobacteraceae > Palsa-465. The sequence goes on along the minus strand of CAWBDB010000003.1, from coordinate 893,886 downwards.
CGATCCGCAGATCCCGCAGCGCAGCACCTGCAGCAGGACCTGTCCCTTTTCCGGCTGCTCGGCCTGAAGCTCGGTCAGCTCGAGCTCTGCCTCCCGGCAGGCGACAGCCTTCATCTGCTCACCATCCAGTTCTCGCTGTTTACGACGCCCACCGTAAGTTACGGTGCCGTTAGTTCCGGTAGCCTATCTTCCCGGCCGTGAGAGCGCAACCTTCAAGGCCCGTCCGCCTCGGGGCCGCCGCCCGGCGAGATCAGCTGCTCGACGTCACCAGCCACCTGGTTGCCGAGCATGGGTTCCACGCGATCTCGATCGAGGCCGTCGCCACCCGTGCGGGCGTCACGCGCGCGACCGTCTACAACCACTTCCGGGACCTGCACGAGCTGCTCGAGGCGGTGATCGAGCGCGAGACCTCGCGTGCCCTGGCCCAGCTCTCCGAGACTGCGCTGACCCACCTCGACGAAGGTGATCCGCTGGAGCTGATGCTCGAAGCGCTGGACGCCTACCTGCACGCCGTGCGCAGCGCTCCGACGACGTGGCGCCTCGTGCTGATGGCGCCCGAAGGCGCTCCGGCGGCTTTGTACTCGAAGATCGCCAAGGGGCGCGCGTCGGTGCTCAAGCGGCTCTCGCGCGCCGTGCAACCCCTGACCGACCGCGATTCAGAGGTGCGCGACGCGGAACTCACCGCCCAGATCCTGTCGGCGATCTCTGATGAGTACGCCCGGCTGGTGCTGACCGATCCGGCGCGCTTCCCGCCTGAGCGGCTGCTCACCCATGCACGCTGGTGGCTCGGCCACGGCCCGTTCGTGAACCGAGGGCCTCGACGAGCCGCCCCGCGGTCCGGGTGAACCCGTGCCTAGCTTTGGTGGGTGTGACGGAGATGGGAGGCGGGTGATCGCGAGCGTCTTCGTGCCCTGGTTGAAGGAGAAGTCGAAAGCCCGACCGATTCATCAAAGACAGAGGTTCTCATCGCGGTAGCGATGGCAATCAGGCGGGGCGGGCGATTCGTCACCTCCGGCCGGTGATCAATGACATCATCCTTCGATCGACGTCGCCGCATCCAGAGAAGGTAGTCCGCTCGACGTCCTGATCATTGGCGCTGGTCCGGCCGGGCTGTTCACCGCGATTGAGCTGGCGCGCCGGGGGGTGCGACCTCGAATCGTCGATTCAGAGCCGACGGCGCATCAACAGTCTCGGGCGACGACGATCATGCCGTCAACCGTATTGCTGCTCAAGCTCGCCGGCGTGGCGGATCGGTTTCTCAGCGCGGCCGTCCGCATCAACCGCTTCGCTGTGCGCGACGCGGCCCTCACAGAGGTGGGCGCGGTGGACTTCGAGGGCCTCGACACGCCGATGCCGTTCGCGCTCACGCTGCCGCAGTGGATGACCGAGCAGTTCCTGGGCGAGCGGCTGTCCGAGCTCGGCGTGGAGGTGGAGCGGGGTACCAGCGCCAGCGACGTGGACATGCGCGTTGACGGCACGGCCGTGACGCTTGAGGGCCCGGCGGGACGCGAACTCGTTGACGCTCGAGCGGTGGTCGACGCAGGCGGTGCCCACAGCTTGGTGCGCGCGGCAATGCGGCAGGTGTTGCAGGGCGGTACATACCATCACCGGTTCGCGGTGGGCGATGTCCTGCTCGACAGCGATCTTCCGCGCGACGAAGTCACCCGGGTCGCCACCGAGCATGGCGTAGTCCTGCTCGGACCTCTGCCCGGCGGCAGGACGCTGGTCGTCATGGACATTCCCCCGACCCAGGACCTCAGCCCAGCACCCTCGATCGCGGAGCTGCAGCCGCTCCTGGAGGACCGGCTCGTGACACCTCCGCCGCTTTCGGACCTGCACTGGTCATCGTGCTTCGACCTGCACCACCGCATCGCCAAGAGCTTTGGCGACATCAGGCGCTACCTCGTCGGGGACGCAGCCCACATCGAGAGCTTGTTCTCAGGGATGGGGATGAACGCCGGTCTGCACGATGCCGCCAACCTGGGGTGGAAGCTCGCCTACTGCCTGAGACAGAAGGCGCACGCCGGGCTGCTGCACACCTACGTCCTCGAGCGTCGGCCAGCGGACGAGCGCTCGTTGGCCATTTCGGACGCCGGCCACCACCGCATCATGAACGCTCCGGACGCGGGAACGGCTGTCTCGCCGGGTCCCGAGCGGGCCGTGGCCACTGGGCCGCCGGTCGATCCTCGCCCAATGATCCTGATGCTGGACGAGCACTATGAGGGCAGTCCGCTGGTCGGTGCCCGTGTGGCAAACGAGGCTACCGTTGGCACCCAACTCGTTCCCGGCAGCGTGTTCCCGGACTTCTCATGCCCGGCCACCCCCGGCCATGTCCTCTACCTAGGGCCGGGGGCCACTGCGCCCGGAGAGTTCATCGACCGGTGGCGAGAGATCATCGACCTCTTTGATCCACCCCCGTGCGTCCCGCCTGATCATCTGGTCCTGGTGCGCCCCGACGGCTTCATCGGGTTCGTGGGTACGCCGGCCGACGCTGCCGCTTTCGCTCAGCTCGACGGAATGCTCAGTTCCTGGTTCACCTTGCCCGCCTGGTTCCGGTCAGCCGAGGCCATCTGACACCAGGGGGGAGCATGGTGAAGCTTGGCATGAACGCATTCCGAGGCCCCGAAGTGGCACTGGTGGGACAAGTGGTGCTCAGGTTGGACTCAGAGAACGGAGCCGGCGATCGACTTGGGACCGGAGTACGCGGCTCGCAGGCGTTTGTAGATGGGCACGGCTGGGCTCGAACCAGCGACCTCTCGCGTGTGAAGTCCGGCTCGCCCGCTTCCGTCTATTGCGCCACGTCCCGGATTGCGCCAGTGCAGCATGTTCGCCTCATGCGTGTTGACGCCCTGCTGCATGCTTCTGCGGAGCTAACGCTTCCACGTTTGCTTCCACATCCCCGTACATGCCGGCGAGTCGATTGCGGCGGGCGGAGCTGCGACGGACGGCGTCGTAGGCGTGGACGTAGATTCGCTGCGTGATGGCGACGTTCGCGTGGCCCAGGCGCGCGCTGACTTCCTCGATGTCCCAGCCGGCCGCGATCAGTGCCGAGCCGTGGGAGTGGCGCAGGCTGTGGAAGGTCGGGGCCGGCTCGATGACGACGCCGTCTCGCTTTACGGCATAGAGCCCGGCGCGCTTCACGGCGCGGGCGAGAACGCGGCCACCGATGTTGCCGTGATCGTGGGGAGTGCCAGGCACGGGTGACGAACACGAAGTCGTGGCGGCCGCTGCGTGCGGACGCGAGGTTGGCGGCGCGAAGCTTCGAAGCGGTCGTTGGCGTTATCCTGCCGCCGCCGGGCCCTCTCGCTGTTTTCTGGCCGCGATATGGTGTGCTTGAGCGATGAGGCTCGCTCTATAACCGCGGTCCGCCGCTGATGGCCTCTACGACATCGTCAACCGACGCATCGTGGAGGTCTGCAAATGGAGCCAGTCGAACTCGCGGCGATCCTCTCAGGAGCGGTGCTGCTGGCGAGCATCGTATCCGTCGAAATCGGGGTCTCGGTCGCACTGATCGAGCTCGCGCTGGGTGTCGGGCTCGGTAACGCGTTCAGTCTCGATCCGAATGCAAGCTGGCTCGTCTTCATTGCCAGCTTCGCTTCGGTCGTGCTGACGTTCCTGGCTGGAGCGGAGGTCGATCCGGACGACTTCCGCGAGCGCTTCTGGGCTTCGACAGCGATCGGGGTGGTGTCGTTCGTAGGCCCGTTTGTCGTCGCTTGGTTGATTGCCGCGGGGCCCTTGGGGTGGACCACGAAGGCGGCTCTGATCGCTGGCACGGCGCTTTCCACGACGAGCCTTGCGGTTGTGTACGCCGTTCTCGTGGAGACGGGGCTCAACACGATCCGGGTGGGAAAGCTGATCATGAGCGCATGCTTCGTGACAGACATGTGCACGGTGATCGCTTTGTCGGCGATCTTCATCAAGCCAACCGTTTGGTTCCCGGTGTTCCTGGTCGTATCAGTCGCGCTGATTGCAGGCTTGCCCAAGCTCGCTCCTTGGTTCTTCGGTCGGTACGGGGATCGTGTGATCGAACCGGAGATCAAGCTCATGTTCGTGATCTTGTTCGTGCTGATGGTGTCGGGGAGCAAAGCGAACAGCCAGGCGGTGCTGCCGGCGTTTGTGCTCGGGCTGGTGATGAGCCGCCACTACCGGCGGCATCGAAAGGAGCAGGAACGTCTGCGGGTGGTTGCATTCGCGTTTCTGACCCCGTTCTTCTTTCTGCGGGGCGGGATGAACGTCAGCCTGGGGGCGGTGTTCGCCAACTTGGGCGTGCTCGGGGTTTTGGCGGCCGCGAAGCTGGTGCTGAAGTTCGGGCTGGTGTTCCCGCTCGCCCGCCGTTGGGTGCCCGAGCACCCAATGTTCACGACGTTGTTGATGAGCACGGGACTGACCTTCGGGACGATCAGCTCGCTCTACGGGCTGAATGCGCACATCATCAATCGCACCCAGTTCTCGCTGCTGGTCACGGTGGTAGTCCTATCGGCGATCGTGCCGACCGCAATCGCACAACGCCAGTTCAGCCCTGTCGTCGAGACGGAAGGTCTACGCGATGGCGGCCCCGATGCTGGCCTGACCCTGCGACCCGCAGCCCCGCTTTCTGCGCCTGCGGAGGGAGCGGCAGGATGAGGCTCGATTGCCAGACCCAGGAGGCCAGCCCGTTATCGTCGTGTTCGGATCATGCGGCTGAACGCAAAGGACGGTGCCCGAGGGCGGGCGGCATGATCGCGTTCGGGTACGGGCTCGGCGTGGCCGTCGCTGCGGTGTTTCTAGCCCTCGGATATGAGCCCCGGCGCCGCAAGAAGTGAGCGTTCCCGGTGGAACTTGACCGCCGCGAGCTCGCGGCCATTTTTGCTGGCGGATTCGTCGGGGCGATCGCCCGAGCTGAATTGGCTCAGGCGCTGCCGAGCAGCACCAATGAGTGGCCGTGGGCGACCTTCAGCGTGAACATCGTGGGGGCGTTCGCGCTCGGCTATTTCACCACTCGCCTGCAGGAGCGTCTGCCGCTGTCGGCGTACCGTCGGCCGCTGCTGGGCACCGGCTTTTGTGGTGGATTGACGACGTTCTCAACGATGCAGGTCGAGCTGCTGAAGATGCTGGATGGCGGACGAATTGCGCTCGCTGCGACCTATGCCCTGGTGAGCGTCGTTGTCGGCTTTGCTGCAGTGGCCGTCGCCACTAATCTCGTCCGCCGAGCACGGCTGACCGGATGAGCCTGCTCGTAGTCCTCGGCATCGGCCTGCTCGGTGGAGCCGGAGCGATCGCCCGATTCCTCTTGGACGGTCGCGTGTCTGAGAACGTAGGCCGTGAGTTCCCGTATGGAACGCTGGCCGTCAACGTCCTGGGGTCCCTTCTTCTCGGGGTGTTCGTCGGGGCCACGCTCGGAAGCGATGCCTACCTATTGGCTGGCACCGGCCTGATCGGTGCGTTCACCACATTCAGCACGTGGACGCTTGAGAGCCACCGCCTCGGCGAGGACGGTCGCCTGCGGATCGGGGCGCTGAACTTCGCGCTCAGCCTTGTTCTGGGCGTTAGCGCCGCCTGGCTCGGCCGCCACCTGGGAGCGACGCTATGAACGCGGATTGCCTCAAGCTCACGACCTATTTTGGTGAACGGGACCGGGTCAACGGCGGCTTTCTCGCCGATGCGTTCACCGAGATCTTCGCCCGCCACGAGTTGCAGACGAGTGTGCTGATGCGCGGTGTCGAGGGTTTCGGGGCCAAGCATCACCTTCACACCGACAGGCTGCTGACGCTCTCGGAGGACCTGCCGTTGGTGTCGGTCGCCGTCGACACGCGAACGCGGATCGAAACTGCGCTGGCGGAAATCAACCAGCTGCGCTTCAACGGCCTGGTCACGCTCGAGCGGGCCCGCATGCTGACCGGCCAGATCGACGGCATCGACCTTCCGCCGGAACTTCGGGAGGCGACGAAGGTCACGATCTATGTCGGCCGGCAGGAGCGAGTCGGTAACCAACCGGCATATGAGGCAATCGCCGATCTGCTGCACAAACGTGGTGTCGCGGGAGCCACGGTGCTGCTCGGGGTCGACGGAACGGCGCATGGTGTTCGTGAGCGGGCGAGGTTCTTCGGACGCAATGCGCAGGTGCCGCTGATGGTGATCGCCGTTGGCGAGGGCGAGCACATCGGCGCGCTACTGCCCGAGCTCGGGCAGATGCTCGCCCGGCCGCTGGTCACGCTAGAGCGTGTGCGAGTCTGCAAACGTGACGGACAGCGGCTCGGCGAGCCCCGCCACCTTCCCGAGACGGACGCTTCCGGGCTGGGCGTTTGGCAGAAGCTAATGGTCCACACCGGCGAGCGATCCCGCCACCAGGGCCACCCGCTGCACGATCAACTGGTCCGCCGCCTCCGTGCGGCGGGGGCAGCCGGCGCGACCACCCTTCGGGGGATCTGGGGATACCACGGAGACCACCAGCCGCACGGCGATACGTTCTGGCAACTGCAACGCCGCGTCCCGATCCTGACCGTGATCATCGACACGCCCGAACGGATCCGCGATTGGTTTTTGATCGTCGACGAGCTCACCGATGAGGCGGGTCTCGTCACCAGCGAGATGATCCCGGCCTTCCGAGCCACCGGCCCGGACATCGACCGCGGCGGACTGAAACTCGCCGGGCCGCTCTGACAACCCCGGGGCGATTTGATCAGCTCGGACTTGAGAGCAGGCTGGCCGCCGCGAGGGCAGTCAGGATCGCCAGCGGAGCGAGCAACACACCGCGAGCGGAGAACGCCGTGATCGAGGGCCTCGCGCCGACCTGCCGGGCCGCCCGGATCCACAGGTAGGCCGACAGTGAGCCGGTGACGGCGAGGTTCGGGCCGATATTCAGCCCAATCAGCAGAGCCCGCGGATGTGGCACCGCACCGGCGGAGAGCAGCACCGTCGCCGGCAGGTTGTTCACCACAACAGCCGCGACCGCACCAATCCCCGCCGTCTCCCACCGACTAGCCCCCGCAACCAATCGCGCTGGCCCGTTCCACGAGCGCGCGAGCACACCAAGCGCGACACTCGCCAGGAACAATCCAGCAGCCCGGTCACCAAAACGAACGGCGGCCATGCCTGGTGGACCGCGTCACTGACACGCATGTGCAACCAGGCTGCCACCGCCGCCAATGGTTGCCGCAGGCCGGGGCCCGGAGCGGCAGCTTCGGCTGACTCGCGGCCTACGCCCGAAGTTTCTCGACGAGGAGCGTCAGGCAAAGGAAGCTGAGCGCGAGCGCCGCCGTTCGGCGCCTTCGCGGCCGCGAGCGCTGGGTCGGGCGCCGAGCCGCAGACCGACTGGGTTACGACGCGCGCAGGAGGTCCAAACACAGCAGTTCGCAACGATCCGGATCCGCACGCTCATACTAACTGTCATTCACATGGTGTACGGCAGCTGCTCCCAGAGACTCTTCTCTCTATATGCATCCCGCCGGGGGAGTTGTTGCCGCCCGGTCTAAGCGATCGAGGGCGTGGAGGCGGCACGCTTGACGCTTGTCCTGGGGGTTTCGGGTAGCGATCTTGAGAGGAGCCCGGCGGCGAGCACGCACGCGACCGATGCCCAGAGGCAGGCTCCGAGTCCTTTCCATTCGTAGAGCGCGCCGGAGAGGATCGTGCCGATTAGCCGGCCGCCGGCGTTCGCCATGTAGTAGAAGCCGACGTTCATCGCGACCTTGTCACCGTCGGAGTAGGCGAGGATCAGGTAGCTGTGGACGGCGGAGTTCATCGCGAAGATCACGCCGAAGATGATCAGGCCGGCGACGAGCGATGACCGTCGGGTCCGCGCCGGCGGACAGCGCGATCGCGATGCCGGCCGGAAACGCCGCGAGCGCGAACGCCAGCCATGTCGCCATTCGTCCATCAGGGTCACTGGCCTGTCGCTGGCGCGTCGGCGCACGAAGCGAGGGGCTGAAGCCTGAACGAGCGCCGTAGCCGATCACCCAGATCGCCAGGAACCCGCCGGCCTGCCAGAAGCTCCATCCCAGCACGCTGCGCAGGTACACCGGTACGCCGATGACGAACCAGACGTCCCGTGAGGCGAACAGGAAGATCCGCGCCGCCGCCAGCACGTTGACCGCCCGGTTGTTGGAGAACATCTGGCTGAACTTCGCCTTGGGGTTGGGCGTTGCCGAGATGCACCCCGCATCGTCGCCAGCGACGACGGCCAGCGCCCCTCCTACGAGTACGGTCAGGATCCACAGGCCGGCCTGGAATCCCACGGCGGTGAGCAGCAGTCCGCCGAGGAAGAACCCCACGCCCTTGAGCGCGTTCTTCGAGCCGGTCAACATCGAGACCCACCGGTAGAGCGAGCCCTCGTCGGGCACCACCAGCTTGACCGCGCTCTTCGAGCTCATCTTCGTCAGATCCTTGGCGATCCCCGAGAGCGCCTGAGTGACCATCACGTAGGGCACGGCCAGCAACGAGAGGGGAACGGCGGCGAGCATCACGAGGGAGAGCACCTGCACCGCGAGCCCTGCCATGAGGGTCGTCTTGAGTCCGAGTCGTGCCGCGAGCCACCCGCCGACGAGGTTGGTGATGACACCGAACAGCTCGTAGAAGAGAAACAGCGACGCCAGCGCGAACGGGCTGTAGCCACGCTGGTAGAAGTGGAAGAGGACGAGGCGTGCGAATCGCGCCGTCAGTGACCGTGTCCGCCCAGTAGGCGCCCGTGACCAGCGTGTAGTTGCGAAGGTCCCCGGCGCGCGCCGTCGACGGAGCGCTCATGCCGTCTCCGCGGGCTCGGACACCTTGCAGGTGAGTTCGGCCAGCCTGGAATCGAAGGTCAGCAGATGAGCCGCAGTCCCCGCATCCCCCTTGAGCTCATCTATATGGACGAACTCAAGCTCCGGCCAGTCCCAAGCGGCTCGTAGCCCGAGGCGGCCTATGCGGCCGAAGCCGTTGATGCCGATGCGTGTGGTGGTCATCGTCTATCTCGATCACCGCGGTCTGCTGAGGCCTTCGCCGGCTTAGCAGCAGACCGCTGCGCGAGGGCGCCGCCACGCGAGCAGCCGCGGCAGCCGCAGCTGCCGGGTCACGCGTGGCCGTGCCGGGCTGCCGCAGCAGCGCGGCGCGGTGTCCTCGCGAATTTGACGTTGGCGCTCGGCGACCAGCAGGGCGTTGAGGTTCGTCATGACGCAGTCTCATGCGTAGCTGCGCATCCACAGGATGTTGGTGCGGTCGTGTTGTCGGCCGCGGCGGTGCCGCAGCATTCAGATTTGGCCTCTGGCTCACAGCAGACGGCGAGGGTCGAGGTCGAGCAGCAGGCTGCGACGTCGTCAGCCGGGTTGGCTTTGCGGGCGCGGATGATGGCCGCGGCGGCATGCTCGTGAACCCGGTGGCTCTCCCTGATCTCGATGTCGGTCAGGCCGGCGGCGGTGAGCGAGCGTTCGAACTCGGCCCGAGTCAGGGCTCCGGCGATGCACCCTGTCCAGGCTGCCATGTCCGCGCGCGTGGCTTCGTCCATGTCCTCGTCGGCGATGACGTCTGAGACCGCGAACCGACCTCCTCGGCGGAGGACGCGCGCCGCCTCGCGCAGGACCTTGTCCTTGTCGCCGGATAGGTTGATCACGCAGTTGGAGATCACGACATCGACGCTGTCGTCCGGCACCGGGATGTCCTCGATGTGGCCCTTGAGGAACTCCACGTTCTCCGCGCCCGCGTCGTCAGCGTTGCGGCGGGCCAGCTCGAGCATCTCGTCGGTCATGTCCAGGCCGATCGCGCGACCGGTGGGCCCGACCCGCCGAGCGCTGATCAGCACGTCAGCGCCGGCCCCGGAGCCGAGGTCAAGGACGGTCTCGCCTTCGTGGAGGTCCGCGACCGCAGTTGGAACACCGCAGCCCAGCGAGGCGTCGACCGCCGCGGCGGGCGCCTCGGACACCTCATGCGAGTCGTAGAGGGCGCTTCCGAAGACTGTGTTGCCCTGCGCGTCGGTCACCTCGACCTCGCTTCCGCAGCACGACGACGGAGCGGGGCCGTGGGTCTCAGCCGCGCGCGCGGCGGCGGCGTACTTCTCCCTGACGGTCTCCCGGATATCGGTCGTCTCCGTCAGCTCAGCCATGCGGCTATCTCCTTGAGTCCATCGGGGATGAGGAAGTAGTAGGTCCAAAGGCCTCGGCGTTCAGAACCGACGACGCCGGCAGTGATGAGGACCTTGAGGTGCTTGGAGAGCGCCTGCTGGCTGATCTCGAACAGCGGCGTCAGCTCGCACTGGCAGATCGCCTCAGGAGCGGCGGTCCGCAGCGCGTCGACGATCCGCAGCCGAGTCGGATCAGCCAGAGCCTTGACCACGGTCGCCAGATCGACGGCGGCCGCGGTCGTGAGCTCCGGCTCTACGGCAGCGACGCAGCAGCCCCCAGCCTGACGCTCGCGCGGAGAGAGAACGGGTACTTGAACCGCGGACATAGAACGCAGCATACACAACTAAATGGTTGTCCGTCGACCCCAGGAGGGTAGGCCGAGAGCATCGAGGGGGTATTCGCCGAACTATTCATCAAAGTCTTCGTCGTCAGCGAATACTTCGGTGAATACCTCCGCCGCCCCTGCCCCCGTAAACGCTGATGTTTTCGGAGGCCGGGGCACCGCAGCCGAGCCGGACTACCCGCCCTCCATGGATCCGTCTGCCGGTGAGAGGCTCCTAGCGGATCTGGCCAAGGCTATGCCGATGTCTCTCGATGATGAGGCGCTCGAATCGCTGGCGGAGCGGTTGGCGCCGCGGCTCGCGCGTCGGCTCCAGACCGTGGGACGCCCTTCCGACGAGTGGCTGACCGCGAGGCGGCCGCTCAACATCTGGGCATCTCGGTCACCGCGCTCCACAAGCTCACGTCGGCTCGCATGATCCCGTTTGAGCAGGACGGCCCCGGCTGCAAGCTCTGGTTGCGGCGCGCCGAGCTCGACGCATGGCGACGCTCCGGCGGCACTCGCACACGCTAGCGCTTCCAAAACGCTTCCAAAAGGACTCTGGGCGACCGTGCGGACTCGCTCCGGCAAAACAACACCCCGCCTGCGCGGGGCTTTTCTAGATGGGCACGGCTGGGCTCGAACCAGCGACCTCTCGCGTGTGAAGCGAGCGCTCTCCCACTGAGCTACGCGCCCGGGCAGGGCCCAAGTCTACGCTGCCTCCGCGCCCGTGACTCGTCGATCGCGGGCTCAGGTCCGCCTACAGCCGGACCAGGTTTCCGCCCCGCATCCCGCGAGTGACGCCGCGCAGGTCGATGAATAGCTGCGCCTGACGTGCGATCTCCAGGTGGTCGATCCCAGGGTGGGCGGTGACCAGAACGACAGCATCGGGATCGCTGAGGGGGTCCGCGAGGGGGAGCTCGTCAGCGACAGCTCTGGCAGCTCGGGCACAAATGCATCGTGATAGCTCAGCTGGGCGCCGCGGTGGTTGAGCTCCTGCATGATCCTCAGCGCGGGTGATTCCCGCATATCTCCGATGCCGCTCTTGTAGCTGACACCGAGGACCGTGATCTGGGAGCCCTTGATCGGCTTGGCGACCTCGTTGAGCGCCAGCTCGATCCGCTCCACGCAGTGGTAGGGCATCTGCTGGTTGATCTTGCCCGCCAGCTCGATGAACTCGGTCGACATCTGGAACTCTCGCGCGCGCCAGGTCAGGTAGAACGGGTCGACCGGGAGGCAGTGGCCGCCCATCCCCGGGCCTGGCTCGAAGCGCATGAACCCGTAGGGCTTGGTTGCCGCCGCTTCGATCACCTCCCAGATGTCGATCCCCATCCGGTCGGAGAGGATCGCAAGCTCGTTGACCAAGGCGATGTTTACCGACCGGAAGATGTTCTCCAGCAGCTTGGTCATCTCCGCGGCGTCCGGCGTGGAGACGGTGACGATCTTCTCGCAGATGCGACGGTACAGCGCCGCCGCCCGCTCGGTGCAGGCCTCGGTGATGCCCCCGATCACCTTCGGGGTGTTGCGCAACGTGTAGTCGGTCCGCCCGGGGTCCACGCGCTCAGGCGAGAAGGCTACGTTCAAGCCGTTCCCGATCCGCAGGCCCGATTCCCGCTCCAGCACCGGCAGCAGCCGCTCACGGGTTGTGCCGGGGTAGGTGGTCGACTCCAGCACCACCAGCTGGTCCCGTTGCAGTACCCGTGACAGGGCCTCCACTGCGGCCATCAGCGGGCCGAGGTCAGGCTCGCGATTGGCCGTCAGCGGCGTCGGGACGCAGATCAGCACTGCTTCGGTGCGGGCCAGGGGGGCGTAGTGGCTGCTGGCCTGGATCGATCCGGCCACGGCCGCCAACTGCTCAGACTCGATGTCCTCGATGTAGGACTCGCCGGCGGCGATCGCTGTCACCTTGCGCTCGTCGAGGTCGACCGCGATCACCTGCTCACCGGCCTCGGCGAAGGCGACGACCAGGGGCAGGCCGACGTAGCCGAGCCCGATGATCCCGACTGCCATAGACGCGGGCACGATACATGGGTTTCCCGGGGGCGGCGGCGACCGGTTCCCCAGATTTTCCCAACGGCGACCTGGCCAGCCCCGGAGCGCCCCGCCTTCTGGAACGCCCCGCCTTTCGGACCGCTCCGCCTGGCAAGGCAACGGCGCGGGCGCGAACCGTCTACGATCCCTCGCGGACCGTGCTAGGCGGGGCGCTAGCGGTGCCCTGTACCCGCAATCCGCTCCAGCGGGGCTGAAATCCCTCTCGAGGGGCTGCACGATCCGAGGTCAGCGCCCTGCTTGTGGCGGTGATGGTCCGGTCCCGTCGCGATGGAGACCCGTGAACCAGGTCAGGTCCGGAAGGAAGCAGCCTTAAGCGGTCACCTTCAGGCGCAGCGGGGGTGCCGGACCGGAGTCAGAATCAGTGGCAGCGCCTCGGGTACGGGCCTCGACAGAGGGTGCACGGTCCGCCTTTGGTCACCCGTCGGCGAGTGAGGATTCCCGTCCGGCCGTGGCCGCACGGGACACTAGACTCGGATCCTCGTGTCGACTGGTCCATCGCTTTACCGCCGCCACCGCCCACGGACGTTCGCCGACGTCGTCGGGCAGGAGCACGTGGTGCGGACCCTCGGCAACGCGGTCCGGCAGGGCAAGGTGCACCACGCGTACCTGTTCGTGGGCTCGCGCGGGACGGGCAAGACGAGCATGGCCAAGATCCTCGCTGCCTGCATGAACTGCGTCGAGGGCCCCACCCTCACGCCATGCGGCGTCTGTGACTCCTGCGTCTCGATCCATGGCGCCACGTCGCTTGACGTGATCGAGATGGACGCCGCCTCCAACAACTCCGTCGACGACATCCGCGATCTGCGTGAGAAGGTGGCCTACGCGCCCGTCTCGGGCAAGCACAAGGTCTACATCCTCGACGAGGCGCACATGCTCTCCCAGCAGGCTTGGAACGCGTTCTTGAAGACGCTGGAGGAGCCCCCGCCGCGGACGATCTTCGTGTTGGCCACGACTGAGGCGCAGAAGGTCCTGCCCACCGTCGTGGACCGCTGCCATCGCTTCGATTTCGGTCGCCCCACGGTGGAGCAGGTGGCCAAGGTGCTCGGCCGGGTTGCCCAGCAGGAGCAGATCGACATCGACGGTCGGGTGCTGGCGCTGATCGCTCGCCACGCCACCGGCAGCTTCCGGGACGCGCTCGGTACTTTGGAGCAGCTGGTCACCTACGCGGGTGACGGGCGGATCCAGCCCGCCGACGTGCTGGCGGTGCTTGGAGTCGTCGACTCCGAGCAGCTGTTTGCGGCGATCGACGCTGTGGTGGCTCGAGATCCCGCCGCCGCACTTCGCACCGCGTCGAGCCTGGCTGAATCCGGACGTGATCCCGGCCAGGTGCTACGTGACCTGGAGGTGCACGCGCGAGAGCTGCTGATCGTCCAGGTGCTGGGACAGGTCCCGCCTGAGCTGCGCCTCACTCCCGAGCGCGACCGCCAGCTGGAGGAACAGGCGCAGGCCGTGTCCGAGACCGATGCCGTGCGGCTTCTTGATCTGGTCGGGGCGGCGCTCGAGGCGACCACCAACGGCGCCCAGCCGCGGATCCAGCTCGAGTTGGTGCTGATCAAGGCCGCCGCCCCTGAGCTCGACCCGGCCACGATCGCCCTGTCGGCGAGGATCGAGCGGCTCGAGGCGGCGCTGGAGGCCCGCCGCAGCCCAGCCCCCCCGCGCGAAGCCGTCCCGGCCTCCGAATCCGGCCAAGCGTCCGCACCTGCCCCAGCGCCCGAACCCGTCCCGGCGTCTGCTCCCGCCCATGCCGCCGAAGCCGCCCCGGCGTCTGCGCCCGCCCATGCCGCCGAACCCGCCCCGGCGTCGGCGCCCGGCCATGCCGCCGAAGCCGCCCCCGCGCTCCGCCCGGCCGAGGATCACCCTTCCCAGGGTGGGCTGGACCTCCAGAGCACGGTGTCGATGTGGCCCGCGGTCGTGGACATCGTCCGCGCGGAGAACGCGATGATCGCCGCCCTGCTGGCCGGGGCCCAGCCGGTGGCCATCGGGGAGCGGGAGCTGACAGTCGCCTTCCCCACCCAAGCCGCGTTCCTCAAGCGCAAGGCCGAGCAGGAGGATCATCGCCGCGTAGCCACCGAGGCCTTCCGGACTGTCACCGGGCAGGCGCTGAAGCTGCGTTACGAGCTGCGGGATCTAGACGAGCTCGCCGACGAGCCCGCTCACGCGCCCGTGCTCTCCGGCGAAGAGCTGGTGAAGCGCTTCCTGGAGGAATTCGACGCAGAAGAGCTGGATGACGAAGACCATCACGACCGCAAGGCGGAGAGATAGATGCCCCCACAGCCGAACATGCAGCAGATGCTCAAGCAGGTGCAGAAGATGCAGCAGGAGATGATGCAGGCCCAGGAGTCGCTCAAGGACGAGGTCGTCGACGCCTCTGCTGGGGGTGGCATGGTCACAGTCGAGGTGACCGGGGAGCTTCACGTCAAGTCGATCAAGATCGACCCCCAGGCGGTCGATCCCGACGATCTCGAGCTGCTCCAGGACATGGTCCTGGCCGCCGTCAACGAGGGCCTGCGCGCAGCGCAGGAGCTCGCCTCCAGCAAGCTGGGAGGGATCGCCGGCGACCTCGGCGGATTGGGCGGGCTGGGCTTGCCGGGCGTCTAGCCGCGCCGCTCGTCAGCAAGCCATCCAGCACCGATGTACGCACCTCCGGTTCAGCGCTTGATCACCGAGCTCTCCAAGCTCCCGGGAGTCGGCGGCCGGACGGCACAGCGGCTGGCTTTCCATCTGCTGCGGGCTGAGGAGCAGGACGCGATCGCGCTGGCGGAGGCGATCCGTGAGGTCAAGGAGCGGATCGGGCTCTGTGGAGTCTGTTACAACCTTGCCGAGGGTCCGACCTGCCGCATCTGCGCTGACCAGCGGCGGGATCCCGAGGTCATCTGCGTGGTGGAGGAGCCCTCGGATGTGATCTCGATCGAACGGACCCACGAGTTCGGCGGGCGCTACCACGTGCTCGGAGGAGCGCTGTCGCCGATCGACGGGATCGATCCCGAGGATCTGAAGATCACCGAGCTCTATGCGCGGGTGGGGGACGGCGGGGTCCGGGAGGTGGTCATCGCCACCAACCCGACGACGACCGGAGAGGCGACCGCATTGCACATCGCCGCCGGCTTGCGAGGACTCGTGCCCGAGCTGTCGGTGACGCGACTGGCCAGCGGGTTGCCGGTGGGAGCCGACCTGGAGTACGCCGACGAGCTCACGTTGGGGCGCGCGCTATCAGGCCGGCGCGCGGTCTGAGGCTCAGGCAAGTCGGGCTCAATCCGGACGAAACGGTGGCTCGGCGCTCACCGCGTAACCTGCGGGTCAGTGGCAACTCCGGGAACAGTGGTGATGAAGTTCGGCGGCACCTCGGTCGCCAACGCCGAGCGGATCAAGCGCGCCGCGGGGCGGATCGTCGCCCAGCGCGCCGCGGGTCGCCGCGTGGTGGCGGTGCTTTCGGCGCGGGGCAAGACCACCGACCAGCTGATTGCGATGGCCGAGGAGGTGTCGGCGTTCCCCGACCCCCGCGAGCTGGACATGCTGCTCTCCACCGGTGAGCGGATGTCCTGCGCGCTGTGCGCGATGGCGATCAACGACCTCGGTCACCGGGCGATCTCGCTGACCGGCTCTCAGGCCGGGATCGTCACCGATGCCTCGCATACGAAGGCGCGGATCCTCGATGTGCGTGCCGACCGTATTCGCCAGGCGCTGGCCGATGACCTGATCGTGCTCGTGGCCGGCTTTCAGGGCGTATCCACCAGCCGGGACGTGACCACGCTTGGCCGTGGCGGATCCGACACGACAGCGGTGGCGGTCGCGGCGGCAATCGACGCCGACGTGTGCGAGATCTATACCGACGTCTCCGGGGTGTTCACCGCCGATCCGCGGATCGTTCCGGACGCGCGCAAGCTGCCCTACCTGAGCTTTGAGGAAATGCTGGAGATGGCGGCCTCCGGCGCCAAGGTGCTGCAGCTTCGCTCGGTCGAGTATGCCCGTACCCACGGCGTTCGGATCCACTGCCGCTCCAGCTTCGAGGACGGTCCGGGTACCGTTGTGCTAGGAGAGGACGAGACGATGGAGCACCCCCTGATCACCGCTGTCACCCACTCGGCCGAGGAGGCTCGGATCACGCTGCTGGGCGTGCCCGATCGACCCGGTGCGGCGGCGGCAATCTTCCGCGCCCTGGCCGATGCCGGCTGCAACGTCGACACGATCATCCAGAACGAGCCACGTGGCGCCGGACGCGACGCTGAGGTGTCGTTCACGATTTCCAGTGAGGATCTGCGGGTCGCCGACGAGGCCCTGGCGCCGGTGTTGGCCGAACTGGGGATAGAACACGTCGACAAGGATCCGGAGATCGGCAAGGTGTCGATCGTCGGAGCCGGGATGCGGTCTCATCCGGGTGTGGCCGCGCAGGTGTTCGAGACGCTCGCCGCCGAGGACATCAACATCGAGATGATCTCCACCTCGCCGATCAAGATCTCGTGCGTGATCCGCGCCGGCCACGTCCCTCAGGCGGTGCGCGCCTTGCACGCCGTGTTCGACCTCGGCGCCTCGGAGGTGCGAGAGGAGCGACCGATCGGACAGGAGGCACGATGAACCGGCGCCCGCGCGTGGCCGTGGTCGGCGCCACCGGAGTCGTCGGGACGACGATGCTGAGGCTGCTGGCCGACCGCGGGTTCCCGGCTAGCGAAGTCGTGGCGTTCGCCTCGGAGCGCTCGGCCGGTCGCGAGCTCAATGGCCGGATCATCCAGCCACTGCGCGAAGACACGATCCGCGGCTTCGACATCGCCGTGTTCTCCGCTGGTGCGAGCGTCTCCCGCCAGTGGGGGCCCCGGTTCGTCGAAGCCGGAGCTGCGGTGATCGACAACTCCTCCGCTTTCCGTCGCGATCCAGAGATTCCGCTGGTCGTGGCCGAGGTCAACCCGCACGTGCTCGAGGGGTATCGGGGCCTGATCGCCAACCCCAACTGCTCGACGATGCAGCTGATGGTGGCGCTGGCGCCGATCCACCGCGCGGTCGGGATCGAGCGGCTGGTTGTCGCCACCTATCAGTCAGTCTCCGGTACGGGGAAGAAGGCGATCGACGAGCTGAATGGACAGGCGCACGCGCGGCTGCACGACGAGCCGATCCCCACCCCGCAGGTCTACCCGGAGCCGATCGCGTTCAACGTGATCGGCGCCGCGGGCTCGTTTGCCGACGGAGACGACCACACCGACGAAGAGCGCAAGATGATGTTCGAGACCCGCAAGATCCTGCAGGACGAGTCGATCGGGGTGGCGGTGACCTGCGTCCGGGTGCCGGTGACCGTTGGTCACTCCGAGGCCGTCAACGTGCAAACCCGTGATCCGCTGTCCGCCGCCGATGCACGAGAGCTGCTGGCCGCCGCTCCCGGGATAGCCCTCCAGGACGTCCCGACGCCCCTGCGCGCCGCCGGCCGTGACGACGTGTTCGTCGGCCGCATCCGCAAGGACGAGTCGCACCCTCGGGCGTTGAGCATGTGGGTCGTGTCCGACAACCTGCGCAAGGGCGCGGCCACCAACGCGATCCAGATCGCCGAGTTGCTCGTACATGCCGAGCACACCGCCAAGGTTGCCTGACCCTCAGCTCTACGAGGTGATGCGCTGCGCGCCCTCGACGCGGCGCTTCGCCGAGGAGCCGGTCCCGCGTGAGGCGATCGAGCGGGTGCTGGAGAACGCCCGGTTTGCCCCCAGCGGCGGGAACCGCCAGGGGTGGCGGGTGATCGTGATCACCGATGTCGATACCCGGCGGCGCCTGCGCGAGCTCTATGAGCAGCCATGGCGGGTCTATACCGAGCAGAACGGCATGCGCGCGGTGCTGGAGGATCCGCAGCTTGCCGCCGGGGTTCCGGCTCGGCGCCTACGGATGGTCCGCGCCACTGATGAATTCGCCCACAGCTTCGACCGTGTGCCGGTGCACCTGGTGATCTGCGCGGCGCTCGAGGCGCTGGCGATCGTCGACCGCTCGCTGGCGCGCCCCAGCATCGTCGGCGGCGCCTCGGTCTACCCGTTCGTGCAGAACCTGCTGCTGGGGCTGCGCGCCGAGGGCCTTGGTGCCGCCTTCACCACGCTGCTCACGCCGGCCGAGGAGCAGGTGCGCGAGCTGCTGGGGTTTCCGCCGGACGTCGCGCTGGCGGGCCACATCTCCGTTGGCCGCCGCCTCGACCCCTGGCCGCGGCGGCTGAGCCGCCGACCCGTTTCGGAGTTCACCTTCGGCGAGCGCTGGGGCGAGACCTGGTGAGGTAGGGCGCGCGCAGCGGCACTCAGCGACGGACGCGCAGCTCGCGTCGCGTCCTGACGCCGAGCTTGCGGTAGACGCGCCGCGCATGAGTTCGGACCGTCTCGACGCTGACGTGAAGCGACTGCGCGATCTCCGCGTTCGAGCGACCGGTCTGTAGCAGCTCCAGGACATCCGCCTCGCGCGGAGTCAGCAGCTCAGGTCCGGCGACCTCCACGGGCTCGATCGACGTTGGTGGCATCACGTGCAGCCCGCGTGAGGCGAGGTGGATCGCGTGCCGCACGTCGCGCGCCTGGGTGCTCTTGGCCAGGCAGGCGGTGGCGCCGAAGGCCAGCATCTGCCGGGACTCAGACGGAGTCGGCCGGTTGGCCAGCACGACCAGCCGGCTCGCTGGGAAGGCCCGGTGCAGATCCCGCACCTCAGAGGGGCTGCGCAGCGAGCCGAAGTTCAGGATCACCACCTGGGGCAGGTGATGCCCGAGCACCTGCGCCATTCGCTCGGGCGGGATGTCAGCGGCCAGCAGCCGCAGGGTCCGATCCTCTTCGATCAGTGCCTGCAGCCCACGGCTGACGATGTCTTCGAAGCTGGCCAGTACGAGTGAGACGGGTGGGCGATTGACCATGGCAACGGGCGGTCGCCTCCCGCGCCGCACTCAGGTTATCGGCAAGGGGTGACTGCAGCATCACCCCTGAGCGGCATTTCCCTCACCCCAAGATCACCCCGGAAAGGGGAAGACACCCGGACCGGCGCTGGCAAGATGGAGGTCGCACAACTCCCCGCGGGACGTACAGGGGTAGCGGCGAGCGGGCGGGGTACGGGGCCCCGCCCCTCGTCCTTTCAGCCGCCTCCCCAGACGCCGCCACCAAGCCAACGGTCGCGGCCGCCGGGCCGCCTGTCGCCAAACCTGCCCTATGTGAGTGGATTTGGCGACAGGTCCTTGTTCAGATTGGCTTACGCTCTCGTCGCGCCTCGGACAGCGGCCGGCCTTCGGCGTCCGCGGCCGGGGCCGGAGGCCAGCGACCGAGCCAGTTGTCCCGGGCGCCGTCGATCGTGAGCACGGCGCCGGAGACGAAGTCGCCGGCCGGCGAGGCCAGATACGCCACCAGCCATGCCACCTCCTCTGCCCGACCGAGGCGACCCGCTGGGACTGAGTCCGCCATCGACTCGACGATCGGCTGCGGGTACTTGGTCAGCATCGTTTCGGTGCCGAACTGGCCGACGGCGATCGCGTTGAGCGTGATGCCGTAGCGGGCCCACTCGATCGACAGCACCCGCATCAGGTTCTCGACCGCGGCGCGGGCGGCCGAGGAGTGCGCCATGCCCGGCATGCCCTGGTGCGGCGAGAGGGTGATGCTCACCACCTTGCCGCTCCCGGCCGGAATCATCGCCTTGGTCGCCGCGGCGTGGGTCATCAGCCATGTCCCCTCGACGTTCAGGCGCATCACCGTGCGAAAACCCTTGGCGGTGATCGCCTCCGCCGGGGCCAGGAACTGCCCTCCCGCGTTGTTGACGAGCAAGTCGATTCGGCCATGGCGATCAACTGCGCCCTCGACCAGGGAAGCCACCTGATCCTCCTCCCGGATATCGCAGACCTCGGGCCGGATGCGCCCATGGGGGTCGAGCGCCGCGGTCTCCGAGAGGGGTTCACCTCGTCGTCCGCATGCGACCACCTCCGCGCCCAGCGCGGTCAGCTCCAAGGCGATCGCCCGGCCGAGCCCGGAGCCGGCACCGGTGACGATCGCCACCTGTCCGGCGAGCAGCCCGGCGCGGAACACCTGGGATTCCATCCGCGCGCCGGGCCCCGCGATTACGCCGCCGCCGCGCCCACCACCGACGTCGACCAGTCGATCACCGACGTCGGTCGGACGATGTGCTTGCCCATTCCGAGCTCCTTGGGAGAGAGGCCGAGCGCAAGTCCGACCAGCTGGGGCAGGTGCAGCACCGGCAGCCCCAACTCCCGGCCCACCGCCTTGGCTGCCCCGGGCTGCTGCAGGTCGAGGTTGAGGTGGCACAGCGGACACGGGACCACCAGGCAGTCGGCCTCGGCGTCGATCGCGTCGCCGAGGTGGCGGCCGGCCTGGGTCAGCGAGGCGTCCTTGTTCATGGTGATGATCGGGAACCCGCAGCACTTGTAGACGCCGGCATAGTCGACCACGGTGCCCCCCAGCGCCTCGATCAGCCAGTGCATGTAGCGGTCCCGGGGGCGCTCCTCGTTGATTCCCAGCCGGTTGACCGGGCGTACGATGTAGCAGCCGTAGAACGGTCCCACGCGCAGATCGGTCAGCGGCCGCTTCACTCGGGCCTTGAGCGCGTCGAGTCCGATCTCCTCCACCAGCAGCCACAGGAAGTTCTTGTTGGTCAAGCCCTTCTCGTAGCTCAGACCCTCCTCCCGCAGGTTGCCGTTGATCTGGTGGCGGTAGTCGGTGTTGGCGTCCAGGCGCTCCTGGCATTCGGACTGCGCCCCCTGGCAGGTGGAGCAGATGTTCATCATCAACTCGCCCTCGGTCCGTTGAGCGAGTGCGAACGTGCGGGCGTTGAGGGTGTCGGCCAGTTCCTGGTTGTGCTCGGCGATCACGCCGGCGCCGCAGCAACTCGCCCGATCCAGCTCGATCAGCTCGATGTCCAGCAGCGGCGCGACCCTGGCCATCGAACCATGGAGCTCCGGCGTGAACCCGCGGCTCACGCATCCGGGCCAGTAGGCGACCTTCATGCGTCCTCGCTTTCGCTTGCTCTCTCCGGCGAGGCCGGATCGGTGGCCTCGGAATCGACCTCATCGGCGTTCACCGTTTGCGCCGAGGGGGAACGCTCGGCGGCGCCGGTGGCCTCGGGTGTGCCCTGACGATTGGGCTCGGTGGCCTCGGTGGTCTCCCGTCCGCCCTCCTCGGGATCGTCCTCGTAGCCGGTCACGTACAGGTTCAGCTCCACCCGCTGCTCACGCCCGTCGATCTCATCGAACAGTCGCTTGACCTCCTTGGGCGCCTTGTGGGGGTGCCCCAGCGCCTTCTTGGGGGTCATCTTCCCCCTCGCCATGGCGGTGGCGGCGGTCGGCAATCCGCTCAGCAGCTCCGGCACCGCGCGCGGGTGGAACTTGCCCCCGTAGGAATCAGCCAGCAGGTCAGCTTCCTGCAGCAGCCCGTTCTTGCGGATGTTCTTGACGAATGCGTGCTCGTGGCGATAGCCGTTGTTGGGGTCCTCGATCTCCTCGTCAGAGCCGGCCTTGCGCCGTAGACGCATGATCTGGCTCATCGGATCGACGCCCTTCGGACAGGCGTCGATGCAGTTGAAGCAGTGGGTGCAGTCGTAGATCCCGTGTGGATCCCCGCTCAGGTCGGCGAGCCGCTCATGATGCTCGGCGTCGCGGGGGTCGCCGACGAAGCGATAGGACTTGGCCAGCGCCGCCGGCCCTACGAACAGTGGATCGACCTCCATCGCCAGGCAGTCCGAGACGCACGCTCCGCACTGGATACAGGCCATCGTCTGGGTGATGTCGACCATGTTCTCGTGGGGGACGATGTATTCGCGCTCGGGCACGGGCTCCCGGTTGACCAGCCACGGGGTGACCCGCTGGATCTTCTTCCAGTGCACCGCGTCCATGTCGACGATCAGGTCGCGGATCACCGGCATGTTGCCCATCGGCTCGACCTCGATCACCGTTTGCGGCTGGGCGTGGGCTTCTGGATTCCAGCCGGTTCCGTGGCCGCGCTGCGCCGCCTCGCCAAGGTGCGTGTTGCAGGCCAAGCCCGGCTTGCCGTTCATGCGCACGCCGCACGAGCCGCAGATCGCCTGCTGGCAGGAGCAGCGAATGCCGACCGAGCCATCGACGTCGTCGCGGATCTTCAGCAGCGCATCGAGCACCGACTGGGTCTCGGGCATCTCGACGGCGTGCTCGTCCCAGTAGGCGGCCTGGCCGGACTGGGGATCAAAGCGGCGGATGCGGAGCGTGTACCGCGGCATCTAGTAGGTCCTTTCCTGGGGCTCCCAATGCGTGATCGTGACCGGGGAATAGGTGACATTGGGAACATCGGTCCCGTTCAGCGAGACGTCGATGTGCTTGAGCCATTGGTCGTCATTGCGCTGCGGGAAATCGGTACGGAACTGTGCCCCCCGCGACTCTTCGCGCTCCTGGGCGGCAACGACAGTCGCCTCGGCGCAGTCGAGCATGTACCCGAGCTCGATCGCGCCGATCACGTCTTGGTTGAAGATCTGACCGCGATCGTCGACCGTGGCCCGAGTCGCTTCCTCCTTGAGGCGGCGGACGATCTCGTGGGCCTTGGCCAGGCCTTCGGCGTCACGGAACACGGCGACGTATTCGTTCATCGCCTCCCCCAGCTCCTGCTTGATCGAGGCCACCCGGCGTCCGCCGGAATCCCGCGAGATGATCGCGGCGATGTTGCGCTCGGTATCGCTGACCCGCGCCACCGGGGTCGTCGGCATCGTCATCTGCAGCGCGCGCCGGGCCGCGTCCTCGCCCGAGCGCCGGCCGAAGATCAGCGTGTCCAGCAGCGAGTTGGCCCCGAGCCGGTTGCCGCCGTGGACCGACACGCAGGCCACCTCGCCGGCGGCGTACAGCCCCGCGACCGTGGTCTGGCCGTCGATGTCGGTCTTGACCCCGCCCATGATGTAGTGCTGGCCTGGGCGGATGTGGATTGGCTGGCGCGTGATGTCCACGCCGGCAAAGTCGCGTCCGATGTTGACGATCTCCCGCAGCGCCTCGAGCGTCCGCCGGCGCGGCACCTTGGTCACGTCCAGCGCGACCGTGCCGTCCGAGAAGCCGCGGCCCTCGTTGATCTCGGTCTGCTCGGCCCGGGAGACCACGTCGCGGCTGGCGAGCTCCAGCTTGTTGGGGGCATACTTCTCCATGAACCGGTCGCCCTCGGCGTTCAGCAGCCAAGCCCCCTCGCCGCGCGCCCCCTCGGTGATCAGCAGCCCGTTGCCGGCCAGCGTCGTCGGGTGGTACTGGATCATCTCCATGTCCATCAGCCGCGCGCCGATCCGGTAGGCCTGAGCGATCCCGTCCCCGGTGACGATCAGCCCGTTGGTCGTCGGCCGGTAAGCCTGGCCGGCGCCGCCGGAGGCGAGGATCACCGCCTTGGCGTTGAACACCTCCAGATGGCCGTCGCGAAGGTTCCGGCAGATTCCGCCCACGCAACGACCGTTGTCGTCCTGGAGAAGGTCGGTGGTGAACCACTCCTCGTAGCGGTCGACGGTGGCCGAGTGCTTCATCAGCTGCTCGTAGAGCACGTGCAGGATCGCGTGGCCGGTGATGTCGGCGACGTAGTAGGTGCGGGCAGCCGAGGCGCCGCCGAACGCGCGGGTGCCGAGGTGGCCGCTGTCGCTGCGGTGGAAGGTGACGCCGGCGTGCTCCAGCCACAGGATCTCCTCGGGAGCCTCGCGGCACATGACCTCGATCGCGTCCTGGTCGCCGAGGTAGTCCGATCCCTTGACGGTGTCGAAGGCGTGGGACTCCCAGCTGTCCTCGGGGTTGAGAGCGGCGTTGATGCCGCCGGCGGCGGCGACCGAGTGCGAGCGCACGGGGTGGACCTTGGAGATGATCGCCACCGTGGCCCCCGTCTGGGCGGCGGCCAGCGCGGCTCGCTGCCCGGCCAAGCCAGCGCCGATGATCAGAACGTCGTGTGAGGGCACGAGAATCGATTCTATTTATAGGCAGGCTCCGCCTGCTTTTCGCCTCGGGTGCCAGGCGCTCTCGCCCGGGTCTGCGAGGGGCTGAGCCGCCGCGCCCTCAGCCGGCCGGCGAGCCGAGCGCGCTCTGCAGCGCTCGCCGGACCTGCTCCACCGTCACCACTCCGCGGAGCACGCCCTCGGCGTCGACCGCCATCAGCGCACCGAGCCGGCCCAAGGACTCAGAGGCGAGCAGCTCGGTCACGGGCCGGTCCTGCTCCACGCGCCAGCCGCCGGCCTCGGTTGGCTCGAGCACAGCGCCGACGGTGAGCCAGCCCTCCCCGCCGTCGACCGCGGCCTGCAGCCGCTCCTGGCGCGCGATGCCCAGGAAGCGCCCGTCGGTGTCGATCACCGGGAACCACGACCACCCATAACGCAGGAAGAACTCGTCCAACCCTTGGGAGACCGGCGTTGTCGCCGGGATGGCCACGGGCTGGCGGTCCATGATGTCGGCCACCCGGACGCCGTCGATCCGCTCGGTGATCGCGCTCTGCATCAACGCGCCCCGGGCCGACTGGCCAAGCAGGAAGGCCAGCAGCAGCAGCCACAGCCCGCCGAACCCACCGCCGCCGGCCAGCATCAGCCACAGTCCCGCCCCGGCCAGAATCACCGCGAACCCGCGTCCCAGCTTGGCTGCGACCACGGTGCCCCGGCGCTTGTCGGCGGTAACCCGCCACACGATCGCCCGGGCGATCCGGCCCCCGTCGAGCGGGAACGCCGGCACCAGGTTGAACACCAGCACCACGGCGTTCATCAGCAGCAGCCAGCTGAGCGCCAGCAGCACCGGCGTCACGTGGACGCTGCTGTCGAGCACGAACGCCGGCCACAAGCGGCTGGGTCCGACGATCGCCAGGTCGACGGCCAGGAACACCAGCGCCATCGCCAATGTGGCCAGTGGGCCGGCGGCGGCGATCTTGAACTCCTCCGAGGGCGAGCGAGTGTCCCGGGACATCTGCGTCAGCCCGCCGAACAGGAACAGCTGGATGCTGCGGACCTCGATTCCCTGACGCCGCGCCACCAGGGCATGACCCAGCTCGTGCACGATCAGCGAGCCGAAGAACAGCAGCGCGCTGGCCACCGTGGTCAGGTAGGCGATGCCGTCGGAGCTGCCCAATACGCGGCGAAACGACGGCGACAGCCACAGGATGACCAGGAACAGCGTCAGGAACCATCCTGGATCGACGCCGATCCTGATCCCGAGCACATCCATCAGCTTGATCGAGCCCGAGCGGCGGAACATGCTGCAATGGTGGCACAGGCGTCGCGGCCGACCGCCGGACGTGCCATCTGTCACGAACTGGAGTCAAGCGGTGTCCGATCCGGTAGGAGAACTGCGCACACACCTGGCCGAGGTGGAGGACATCCGCTACGCCTCGGGATTGCTTGGCTGGGATCAGCTGACGATGATGCCCCCGCGGGGTGGAGAGGCGCGGGCCGAGGCACTGGCCACGCTCGAGCGCTTCACCCATGAGCTGTTCACCGGTGAGCAAACCGGGCGGCTGCTGGACGCCGCCGAGCGCGC
Organism: uncultured Solirubrobacterales bacterium; assembly: GCA_963787535.1. Taxonomy (GTDB): domain Bacteria; phylum Actinomycetota; class Thermoleophilia; order Solirubrobacterales; family Solirubrobacteraceae; genus Palsa-465. Next base: position 868,016 of record CAWBDB010000003.1, on the reverse strand, counting down.
GCTCGGAGCGGCCGCCCCCGGGTCAGACGAAGCCTCGCTGGTCCGGGTCACCCGCCGTCACTACGACAAGGCCCGGCGGGTCCCGGGCAGGCTCGCCGCTGACCTGGCCCGCGCGGCCTCGGTCGGGCAGGAGGCGTGGGCGGCGGCGCGTGAGCGGTCGAACTTCACCGACTTCGCCCCCTACCTGACCCGCAACCTCGAGCTGGCGCGGGAGTACGTCGACTGCTTCGAGGACTTCGACTGCGCCTATGACGTGCTGCTCGACGATTTTGAGCCGGGAGCTCGCAGCGCAGAGGTCATCGAGCTGTTCGCGCAGCTCAAGGATGAGCTGGTGCCGTTGATCGCCAAGCTGGGCGAGCGCGCGGATGCGATCGATGACAGCTGCCTGCACGGCAGCTTGGAGATCGACCACCAGCGCGCGTTGGTCCGCGGCGTGGTCGCGCTGATGGGCTTTGACGCCGGTGGTTGGCGGATGGACGAGGCGGTGCATCCATTCGCCGCCGGAATCGGCGCCGGAGACGTACGCATCACCACCCGCTGGGATCCGGCGTACTTCCCTGCGGGACTGTATGGGGCGATGCATGAATGTGGCCACGGCCTCTACGAGGACGGCATCGCCTCAGAGCTGCGCCGCTCGCCGCTCGGCCGCGGCGAGTCGCTGAGCCTGCACGAGTCCCAGAGCCGCCTGTGGGAGAACATGGTCGGACGGGGGCGCGCGTTCTCCGGCGTGCTCGCGCCACGGATCGCCGAGCTTTCCGGCGGCGTGCGGGATGACCTCGACCCGACCACGCTCTACCGCGCGGTCAACAAGGTCGAGCCCTCGCTGATCCGGGTCGAGGCCGACGAGGCCACCTACGGATTGCACATCGTGCTGCGCTTCGAGCTCGAGCAGGAGCTGATCGAGGGGCGGCTCGCCGTCGCTGATCTGCCCGAGGCATGGAACACCCGCTTCCGCCAGTACTTCGGATTGCAGGTTCCCGACGATGCCCACGGCGTGCTTCAGGACGTGCATTGGGCGGCGGGAATGATCGGCTACTTTCCCACCTACGCTCTGGGCAACCTGATCGCCGGCCAGCTCTGGGCCCGGGCCCACGAGGACCTTCCCGACCTAGAGGAGCGGATCGCCGGGGCTGAGCTGGCGCCGCTGCGCGAGTGGCTGCGTGACCGGGTCCACCGCCATGGAGCCAAGTTCCGCACCGGCGAGCTGCTGGAGCGGGGGCTCGGCGGGGCGATCCGGGTGGAGCCGTTCGTTGACTACCTGAAGGCCAAGCTCGGCGAGGTCTACGGGGTGGCGCTATAGGCCGTCGATCGCGTCGTTGAACGTCGCGCTGGGGCGCAGCGCCGCGGCCATCAGTGCCGGGTCGGGCTGGTAGTAGCCACCGATCCCCACCGGCGCACCCTGGACGCCGGCGAGCTCGTCCACGATCTGCTCCTCGCCGGCGGCCAAGCGCTCGGCGAGCGGGCCAAAGCGCTTGGCCAGCTCGCCGTCCTCGCCCTGCTCGGCCAGCTCCCGGGCCCAGTACAGGGCGAGGTAGAAGTGGCTACCACGATTGTCGAGCTCGCCGACCTTGCGCCGTGGCGAGCGGTTCTCCTCCAGGAGCCTGCCGGTGGCCCGGTCCAGCGCGCCCGCCAGCACTTTCGCGCGCGCGTTGTCCTCCTTGGCCGCCAGCAGCTCCAGCGAGGGGACCAGGGCCAGGAACTCGCCCAGCGAGTCCCAGCGCAGGTGGTTTTCAGCCAGGAACTGCTCGACGTGCCTCGGCGCCGAGCCGCCGGCGCCGGTTTCGAACAGACCCCCGCCGCTCATCAGCGGCACGATCGACTGCATCTTGGCGCTGGTTCCGAGCTCCAGGATCGGAAACAGGTCGGTCAGGTAGTCGCGCAGCACGTTGCCGGTGACCGAGATCGTGTCCTCGCCCGCGCGGGCCCGCTCCAGGGTCAGCCGCGCCGCGTCGGTGATGTCGAGGACCTCGACCCGCAGGCCGTCGGTGTCGAGCTCCGCCAGCGTTGGCCTGAGCTTCGCCAGCAGCTGCTGATCGTGAGCCCGCGTGTGGTCGAGCCAGAACACCGCCGGGGTCCCGGTGTCACGGGCACGCCGCACCGCCAGCTGGATCCAATCTCTGATTGCCGCGTCCTTGGTCTGGCACATCCGCCAGATGTCCCCGGCCTGCACCTCGTGCTCGATCAGCATCCCGCCCTGATCGTCGACCACCCGGACCCTTCCGGCGGCGCCGATCTCGAAGGTCTTGTCGTGCGAGCCGTACTCCTCGGCCGCCTGGGCCATCAGGCCGACGTTGGCCGTCGTCCCCATCGTCGCCGGGTCAAAGGCGCCGTGGCGGCGGCAGTGGTCGATCGCCTCGGCGTACAGGGGGGCATAGGAGTGATCGGGGATGACGAACTTGGTGTCCTGGAGCTCGCCGCCGGAGTTCCACATCTGCCCGGAGGAGCGGATTGCCGCCGGCATCGAAGCATCGATGATCACGTCACTGGGGACGTGCAGGTTGGTTATGCCGCGATCGGAGTCGACCATCGCCAACGCCGGGCCCTGCTCCAGGCCTCGCTTCACCGCTGCCTGGATCTCCTGCCGCTGGCGTTCGGGCAGCTTCTCGATCGCCTTCAGCAGCGCGGCGAGGCCATCGTTGGCGCTGACGCCGACCGACCTCAGCGCCTCCCCGTGCTCGGCGAACAGCTCGGCGAAGTAGACCCTGACCGCATGACCGAAGATGATCGGGTCTGAGACCTTCATCATCGTCGCCTTCAGGTGCACCGAGAACAGCACGCCCTGCCCAGAGGCCTCCGCCAGCTGCTCGGCCAGGAACCGCTGGAGCGCCTCCCGCCGCATCACCGAGCCATCCAGCACCTCGCCTTCTCGGATCGGCGTGCTCTCCTTGAGCACCGTCACCGACCCGTCGGCGCTCACATGCTCGATCCGCACCGTCCCCGGCGCGGGCATCGTCACCGAGCGCTCGGTGGAGCGGAAGTCGCCCTCGCTCATGCTCGAGACATGCGAGCGGGAGTCCGGGGACCAGGCCCCCATCGACTGCGGGTGGCGGCGTGCGAACTCCTTGACCGAGGCCGGCGCGCGACGGTCGGAGTTGCCCTGGCGCAGGACCGGGTTTACCGCGCTGCCCTTGACCTTGTCATAGCGGGAGCGCACCTCACGCTGCTCGTCGTCGTTCGGTTCCTCGGGGTAGTCCGGCACGTCGTAGCCGTGCTCCTGGAGCTCGGCGACGGCCGCTTTGAGCTGCGGCACCGACGCGCTGATGTTGGGCAGCTTGATGATGTTGGCCTCAGAGGTCTGGGCCAGGTCTCCCAGCTCGGCCAGCGCGTCCGCCACCCGCTGCTTCTCGCTGAGGCGCTCAGGGAATTGGGCCAGGATCCGTCCGGCGAGCGAGATGTCGCGCAACTCGATCTCGATGCCGGCGGCGGATGCGTAGGCGCGGACGATCGGCAGCAGCGACTGCGTTGCCAGCGCCGGGGCCTCGTCGGTGTGGGTGTAGACGATCTTCATGGCCGATCCTCACCCTACCGCTCCGGCGACAATGCGCCCGGGGGGTCCCGGTCGGTGAGTGGCTTGGGGTACATGAGGATGGCTTCGACGGGTATACAGTCGGGCGGCACATTCCACCGTTACCGAGGAGATGAAAGACCTGTGACCCTTTCCCCCGTACGCGTTGCCGTCACCGGCGCCGCCGGTCAGATCGGCTATGCGCTCCTGTTCCGCATCGCCAGCGGCCAGCTGCTGGGTCCCGACACGCCGGTTCACCTGTCGCTGCTGGAGATCCCCGACGCCGTCAAGGCCGCCGAGGGTACCGCCATGGAGCTCGACGACTGTGCCTTCCCGCTGCTGTCCGGGATCGACATCCACGACAACCCCGTCCGTGCCTTCGACGGGGTCGCGGTGGCGCTGCTGGTGGGGGCGCGTCCTCGCAGCAAGGGGATGGAGCGCAGTGACCTGCTGGAGGCCAACGGGGGCATCTTCAAGCCGCAGGGCCACGCCCTGAACGACCACGCGGACTCCGAGGTCAGGGTCCTGGTCGTCGGCAATCCGGCCAACACCAACTGCCTGATCGCACAGTCAAATGCCGCTGACATTCCACGTGAGCGATTCACGGCGATGACCCGCCTGGATCACAACCGGGCCGTTGCCCAGCTGGCCAAGAAGACTGGTGCCTCGGTCAGCGACGTCAAGAACGTCACGATTTGGGGTAACCACTCCGCGACCCAATACCCGGACATCTTTCACGCCAAGGTCAAGGGTGAGAACGCTGCCCGGACCGTCAACGATCAGTCGTGGCTGGAGGGTGAGTTCATTCCCACGGTGCAGAAGCGAGGCGCCGCGATCATCGAGGCCCGGGGAGCCTCCAGCGCTGCCTCGGCCGCCAATGCGGCAATCGATCACGTGCACGACTGGGTACGGGGAACACCGCAGGATGAGTGGGTATCGATGGCCATCCCGTCGGACGGGTCATACGACGTGCAGGAGGGTTTGATCAGCAGCTTTCCCGTACGCTGCCGTGGCGGCGCCCACGAGATCGTCCAGGGTCTGGAGATCAACGAGTTCTCCCGGCAGCGCATCGACACCACGGTCAAGGAGCTGGCCGAGGAGCGCGAAGCCGTCAAGCAGCTGGGACTGATCTAGTGGAGGTGGTCGAGAAAGTGACACCCTCGGGCGCTTTCTCGACCACCCGATTCCTCACGCTGCCGTGGCCTCCCTGACCGGATGCCAACCCTGCCCCTCCCGGCGAATCTGACCGTCGGAGACGAGCTTGGGCATGACCCGGTAGAGGTAATTGGGCTCGATCTGCAACGTCTCAGCGATCTGGGGGATGGTGATTCCCGGCTGATTCCGGACCAGCTCCAGCGCCTGGTTTGACCGTGTGTTGCCCCCCCGTCGGCCGCGAGGACGGCCTGGCCTGCGCCCGCCGCGGCGACCCCCGCCCGAGCGCGCTACTGACCCCGAGCCCGGGGGACGGCCGGGACCGCGCCGGGAACCGAGCAGCGCCGACCGTGCCGCTTCCAATCGCTTCACCTCTTCTTGAAGCTCACGCAGGCGGCTGTCGATGTCCTTAACCGTCGCGTCAACGAAGTCTGCCACTGAAATCTCCCGTGTGAAACTGCCAGGACTGTACCCACAGAACATACATGCAGTGGAGGATTAACCCCCGGTTCTGACAGTCAAGTTGCAGCGAACCGGATTTACTCCCGCTCCAGCAGTGCCTTGAGCCGGCGCAGGGAGCTGTTGGCCTCGCGTGCGGAGGCCGCTCCCACGACCACCCTACTGGCTACGTTTCCCAGCCTACCGCCGGGAGCAGTGAACTCATTCATGTACGCGAATAGGGTGTGATCGTCGCCGTGCGGCGAGAGCTCGTAACGGATGCGGGCGCGCGAGCCGGCGGGGCCACGTCCTTCCCATTCCGCACGGCTTGGAGCCTCGACATCCGCCAGCGTCCACTCCACGCGGAAAGAGACACCACGCATCTGCAGCACCTGCTCCATCGTCGAACCGCCGCGTAGAGGGGTGGTCGCGTGCTTGACCGACTTGTGGATCGTCACCCAGTCGCCGAGCCGGTCAGGATTCATCACGATCTCCCACACCCGCTCCGGCGGCGCGTCGATTTCGATGCTGGCGTGTACGGCGCTCATGCGCGTCCGGACACTAACGGTCCTCTAGCTCGCACGGTCCTCTAGTTCGCACGGTCCTCTACCTCGCGGCTAGCTCTTCGCTTGCCTCCCAGTGACGCAACGCCCGCTCGATCGCCGCGTCAAGCGAGTGCAGAGGTACCTCCAGCAGCTCCGGCGCCCGGCCTTCACGCGGGAGCAGGTCGCTGGACAGGCTCTCCATCAACGGACCGATCAGCTCGTGCTCCTGACCGGCGATGACCGCGGCGATCCGGCTGGCGATTGGGGTGACCGTCAGTCGCCCCAGGGACAGCGCCGGCCGGGCGACCAGCATGTGATGGCGGATCCGGTCGATCAGCTCGGCGTAGGTGACGACATCCGGTCCGCCGAGGTCAAGGGAGTGCCCTGAGACGGCATCGTTGGTGGCCGCTCGGGCCAGCAGCTCGACTACGTCGCGCTCATCGATGGGCTGGGTGCGATGGGTGCGCCACGCCGGCAGGGGCAGCACCGGCAGCCGCTCCACCAGCCGCACCATGAAGCGAAACGAGCTTGATCCCGCGCCGATCACGATCGACGCTCGCAGCGCCACCGAACCCGGCGTCGCCCGCAGCAGGATCTCCTCCACCGCCAGCCGGCTGCGCAGATGGGCCGAGGCGGGGCCATCCGGCGGGACCAGGCCGCCCAGGTACACGATCCGTTCCACGCCCGCCTGTGAAGCGGCGGCGGCAAAGTTCTCGGCCGAGCTGCGCTCGCGGACGCTGAAGCTGCCGTTCTGGGCCGGCTCCATCGAGTGGATCAGGTAGTAGGCCACCTCCACCCCCGCCAGAGCGCTGGCCAGTCCCTGGCCCGAGACGGCGTCGGCTGTGACCATCTCGATCTCGCCATGGGCCGCAGTCGGGTGCCGGGACATGCCCCGGATCTCGTGGCCGTCCCGCTGCAGCCGTGAGAGAAGGCGCGAGCCGACGTAGCCGGTGACCCCGGTGAGGAGAATCTTCATGGCGCCTGAGCTGCCCAGGGAGCCCTGGCCACCGCCGCGGAGGTGAGCTCGCTCGCGCGCGGCGTTCCTGCCAGCGCCAGCGCGCTGTCGAACTCCCCCAGCAGGATCCGCAGCACCTTGGCCGCGCCCGGGGCGCCATCCACCGCCAGCCCCCACAGCACCGGCCGTCCCACCATCACCGCTCGCGCGCCCAGCGCCAGCGCCTTGAGCACGTCGGTCCCTCGCCGGATCCCGCCGTCGACCAGTAGGTCGAGACGGTCGCCGCCGGCATGGACAATCGCCGGCAGAGCGTCGGCCCCGGAGGGGACGGTGTCCAGCTGGCGACCGCCATGGTTGGAGACGACGGCGCCGGCGGCTCCGTGCTCGGCCGCCAACAGCGCATCCTCAGCGGTGAGGATCCCCTTGACCACTACGGGCATCGGGCTGTCGGCGACGAACTGCTCGATGTCGCTCCAGCGCAGATCGGGATCGATCAGCCCGGCAAAGTCCGCCGGGGTGAGTGAGCCGTGGGCGATGGTGCCGCGGACGCTGGCCACCTCGGCGGCGGCGGCGCTCACGCCTGAGCGCAGGTCGCGCTCGCGTACGCCCATGATCGGGAGGTCGACGGTGACCACGAGCGCCTCGTAGCCGTGCGCGGTGGCCAGTGCCACCAGCTCTCTGGTCACCCCGCGATCTCGGAATACGTAGAGCTGAAACCAGCGGCTGCCCTCCGGGGTGGCCTGCGCGACCGTGTCCAGGCCGGTGTTGGAGAGCGTCGAAAGGCACATCACCGACTCCGTCTCGGCTGCCGCCCGCGCAGTCGCCAGCTCCCCCTCGGGATGGGCCAGGCGCTGGAAGGCCATCGGCGCCACCACCAGCGGATGTCGCCGGCGGCGACCGAGCACGGTGACCGCGGGATCGCGCTGGCCGACGCCGGTGAGCACACGGGGGAGGATCGCCAGCCGGCGCCACGCGGCCAGGTTGTCGCGCAGCGTCAACTCGTCTCCGGCGCCACCGACGTAGTAGCCAAACGCGCCGGGTTCCAGCGCGGCCTCCGCGTGGCGCTCGTAGTCGGCCAGGGTGATCGGGCTCGGGGTGGGTCCGGCCGCCGAAGGCGACAGGGGAGCAGCGTCGTCCATCACTGGAAAGCTACGGAAAATGCGACCGGCTCTTCCCTGGCCGGGGAAAACTCCCGCTATTTCCAGCCTCTTCGCCGGCGGAGAAGATTCCTGCGATTTCCGGCATCACCTTCTGCGGCCGGGGGTGAAGTTCGCTTTGATGGGCGCCGTCGCTGACCATGGGAACGAGGAACGGAGTACCGCAGGCATGACAAACGGGCGCGCGGCAACAGTGAAGGTGAGCTGCGAGAACTGCTTCTTCGGGCAGAACCAGCTCTGCGCGGTGACGGAAGCCGGCTCCTGCGCCACCTTCCGCCCCGCCCATCCGGACGGTCTGCAGCCGCCGCGTCAGCTGCGGTTCGTCTTTCGGCAGGAGCGCCGCCTGCAGGTGGCTTGGGCGTTCCCCACGCCGAGCGAGCAGGTGGCCCTCCACGCCTAGCGGCCGCCGGCGTAACCCAAGCCAAGGCAGCTCGCCACACCTCGCGGCCGCCGGCGTAACCCGAGCGAAGGCGGCTCCCCACACCTCGCGGCCGCCCGTCCACGCGCGCGGCGCGACCCGAGCGAAGGCGATATGTTCCTGGCATGTTCTGGCCGCTGATCGGCGGGTTCCTCGCCTTCGTACTGTTGGCGATCATCATCGGCTGGGCGGTGGATCCCTCCCGTCACCGCGACGCTGAGAAGCACTGACCGAAGGCCCTCGCTCCGAGCGCCGGGCAAGCCACTCTGCACCGGGCGTGTCGGACCCGCCGTGGACGATGATCGAGCAGAACACGGTCAGCGCGGCCAGGTTGAAGATCCGCGCCCCGGCGGCGATCCGATCGCTCAGTACCAGCAGCGAGAAAGTCATCGTGGCCACGCCCTTGGGCCCGAACCAGGACATGAACAGCTTCGTGGCCAGGTCGGTGCCGGTGCCCGCCAGTGCCGTGAGCACCGCCACCGGTCGCGCCACCAATAGCGTGACCGCCACCACGCCGACCGCCGCCCAGCCGTCGCCGAGGAGGCCGTGAACGGTGAGCAGCGAGCCAAACACAACGAAGATCCCGAGCTTCACGATCTCAACCAGATCGGCGGCCTGGGCGGTGAAGTAGCTGCCGATATCCGGGCGCCGGATGCCCAGTGTGATCGCGGCCACGAACACCGCAATCAGCCCGTTGCCGCGGGGCGGCAGCACCGCCACCCCGTAGGCGGCAAACGCCGTTCCGAGCGCGTACAGCGACTTCTGATGAGCGGGGATCCCGACCGCGAGCGACTTGCTCCGCGGCATTAGCCACCCCGCCAGCCATCCCACCACCAGGCCGGTGGCGAAGCCGATCGTGAGGTCCTCGAGCACGAACCTCCACCACACGAAGTGACTGCCATCGCTGCTCAGCGCGGCTGCGAACGCCAGTACCGCCGGGAGCGCCAGCCCGTCGTTCATCCCCGACTCCAGGTTCAGCGAATGGCGGACCATCCGTGGCACCCTGGGGTTGGTGACGACGTTGTTGGAGAGCACCGGATCGGTCGGTGAGAGCAGGGCCCCGAGCAGCAACGCCTCGCTCCACGACAAGCCCACCAGGACCCGGCCGGCGAGCGCGACGATCACCGCGGTCAGCGGCATCGCCAGCACCAGCTTGCGTAGGGGCAGGCGCCAGTGCGCTTGGAGCATCTCGGCGTCGACCTCCAGTCCGTCCCGGAACAGGATCACGATCAGCGCGACGGTGGCCAGCTGGGAGACGAATGGCGACCGGGCGTCGAAGCGGACCGCGCCGGTGACTCCGGGACCGAGCACGAAGCCGGTGAGCACGAACACCGAGGTCAGCGACAGGAAGCTGCGGCGCTCCAGACCGGAGCCTAACGCGCCGAGCAGCAGCAGCAGCCCCAGCACCAGCACCCCGAGCTCGAACCCCTGCGTGCTGACCGCGGCCAGCAGCGGCATCTGCGCGTGTGCCAGGGCCACCAGACCAGTGTCCCAGGGTCGCGGGTGCTGAGCAGCTTGCAACTCATCGTGCGGGAACGCCGCCGCTGAGGCTGGAAGACGCACGATTGATCCGACTCCTCCTCGGGGGCGTACAGAACCCTGAAAGCGACCGAATGGGCCGGAATTCCGGGTCGATAACCGCAAGCAGCCGTAAGGAGCTTTATGAGTCACAAACTCAACCTCGAAGATGTAGACGTCGATGGCGCCGTACGTGAAACCGCCGTTGAGGCGATGGACGCACTGAATGGGGACACTCGCGCACAGTTCCTGCGCCGGGCCGGGCTCGCCGGCGGCGCGCTCGTCGGCGGTGGTGCCGTTCTCGGTGCGTTGGCTCCGGCGGCGGCGGCCTTCACTACTGGAGACCGGCCACCGGCCAGCTTCGGTGCCGGCGACATCGGGATCCTCAACTTCGCCCTGACCCTCGAGTATCTCGAGGCCGGGTTCTACAACGAGGCCACCGCGTATCAGCGTCGGACCGGGTTCATGCGCGGCAACCGCAATGCCCAGCTGCGCACGTTCCTGCGGACGGTCACCGATGACGAGAACAAGCACGTCGCGGAGCTGAAGAAGGCGCTGGGCAGCCAGGCAATCGCCAAGCCCTCCTTCAACTACCGCGGCGACACCAAGAAGATCGGCACGTTCCTGACGTCCGCGTTCGCGTTCGAGAACGAGGGCGTGCACGCCTACTCCGGCCAGGCGTTCAACATCAGCAACCCGCAGATTCTCGCCGCGGCTCTGTCGATCGTCACCGTCGAGGCACGACACGCGTCGGTGATCGGGCTGATCTCCCACGGCACCGAGTACGGCATCTCGCCCAACGGCGCCAACGACACTCCTAAGGGAGCGTCTCAGGTGCTCAAGGACGTCACCAGCCTGAACTACATCACCAAGCTCTAGGAGCCACAGGCCGAGCCGCGGCTCGGCGGCTTGATCGGGCGGGCCACGCTGGATTGCTCCAGCGTGGCCCGTTCTTCGTTCGCCTGGACCCCGCCCCGGATACGCTTGCGCCGATGCCCGAGCGGGACCTGTTCGCCAACTTCGAGCGCATGCGCCGGGACATGGACGAGCTGTTCGGCGATGTTCTGCAGCGCACTGGTCTCTCCCGCCGGCGCCTGGGCTTCTCGCCGGCAGTCGACATCGCCTACACCGCCGATCCGCCACTGGCGATCGTCACCGCCGAGCTGGCGGGAATCGATCTGGAGGGGCTCGACCTGGAGATCGAGGGCCGCCGGCTGATCCTCTCCGGACGCCGCGAGCCACCCGCGGTCGAGGACGACGTCTACCAGCAGGTCGAGATCGAGCGCGGCAGCTTCCGTCGCGTCGTCGAGCTCGGCGCCGAGGTCCAGGCTGACGCCGCCCGAGCGCGCTACGAGGATGGGATGCTGCGGGTCGAGCTGCCGCTGCTGGGGCGCCAGCCTCGCCGCCCCCACGCGGTCCCGATCGAGAGCTCTGAGCCTTGATCGACATCGGAGTGCCCGACGGGGGCCCTCGCGATGTCGCGGTAGGGGATGCGCGCCAGCTGCCCGAACGCGTCGGCGTGCTGCCGCTGCGCGACGCGGTCCCGTTTCCGGACATGTTGATCCCGCTGAACGTCGGCCAGCAGCGGAGCATCGAGCTGATCAACGAGACATTGCGCGGGGATCGTTCGATCGTGATGGTCGCCGGGCGCAGCCCCGAGGTCGAGGTGCCGGCGCCGGAGGAGCTCTACGACGTCGGGGTGCTTGGCGTGGTGGCGCGCATGATCCGGGTTCCCGACGGGACGCTGCGGGTGCTGATCCAGGGCGCCCAGCGGGTGAGGATCGAACGATGGTTGGCGGTCGAGCCCTACCTCGTGGCCCAGATCGTGCCGGCGCCGGACGTCGTGCGCCAGAGCCCCGAGCTGGTGGCGCTGATGCGAAACGTCCAGCAGACGTTCGCCGGGATCGTCTCCGAGGTTCCCTACCTGCCCGAGGAGCTGCAGGTGATGGTCGCAAACCTCGAGGATCCGAGTGCCCTCAGCCACCTGATCGCCGGCGCGCTGCGACTGAAGACCGACGAGAAGCAGGCGCTGCTGGAGGAGCTCGACGTGGCCAAGCGGCTGCGGCGGCTGTCGGAGATCCTGGCTCGGGAGCTGGAGTTCGTGGCCATCGGCACCAAGATCCAGTCCCAGGTCCAGTCGGAGCTCGAGAAGGGTCAGCGGGAGTACTTCCTGCGTCAGCAGCTCAAGGCGATCCAGGAGGAGCTGGGCGAGGCCGACGAAGTGCAGGCCGAGGTGTCCGAGCTGCGCGACCAGCTGGCGGGGATCCAGCTGCCCGAGGAGGTGCGAAAGCAGGCCGACCGGGAGCTGGCCCGGCTGGAGCGGCTTCAGCCCGCGATGGCCGAGCACGGCGTGGTGCGCACCTATCTCGAGTGGATCGCCGCGCTGCCGTGGGACAGCGTTACCGAGGACAACCTCGATCTCGCCCACGCCCGGCGGGTGCTCGACGAGGATCACTACGACATCGAGCAGGTCAAGGACCGGATCCTGGAGTTTCTGGCCGTCCGCTCGCTCAAACCCGACGCCCGAGGATCGATCCTCTGCTTCGTCGGTCCGCCCGGTGTCGGCAAGACCTCGGTGGGGCGCTCGATCGCCCGCGCGCTCGAGCGGCGGTTTGAGCGGATCAGCGTTGGCGGCGTGCGCGATGAATCGGAGATCCGCGGCCATCGCCGCACCTACATCGGCGCGATGCCGGGCACGATCATCCGGGCGATGCGCGATGCCGGGGCCAAGAACCCGCTGCTGATGATCGACGAGATCGACAAGATGGGTGCGGACTTCCGCGGCGATCCCTCGAGCGCGATGCTGGAGGTGCTCGACCCCGAGCAGAACCAGAGCTTCCGCGATCACTATCTCGACCTCCCGTTCGACCTCTCCAGCGTCATCTTCGTCACCACCGCCAACACCCTGGAGACGATCCCCGGTCCGTTGCGCGACCGCATGGAGGTGATCCAGCTGGCGGGCTACAGCGAGGCCGAGAAGCTGGAGATCGCCAAGCGCTACCTGGTCCCTCGCCAGATCGAGCGCAACGGCCTGACCCGCAGCCGGATCTCGTTCAGCGACGCGGCGCTGCGGGCGATCATCGCCGATTACACGCGCGAGGCCGGCGTGCGCCAGCTGGAGCGTGAGATTGGGAGCGTCTGCCGCAAGGTCGCCCGGCGCGTGGCTGAGGGCGACGGCTCTCGCCGGTTCGCGGTCTCTCAGCCGAGCGTGCGTGAGCTTCTGGGCAAACGGCGCTTCTTCTCCGAGGCGCGCCGGCGAACCGCGCGCCCGGGCGTGGCCACCGGCCTGGCCTGGACTCCAGTCGGGGGGGACATCCTGTTCGTGGAGGCGACGGCGATGCCCGGCGCCGGCAAGCTGACGATCACCGGACAGCTGGGAGAGGTGATGAAGGAGTCCGCGCACGCGGCGCTGTCCTACATCCGCAGCAACATCGACCATGTCGTGCCCGACCTCGACGAGGAGTGGTTCGCCGAGCACGACATCCACATCCACGTTCCCGCCGGCGCGATTCCCAAGGATGGCCCCAGCGCCGGGATCGCGATGGCCACCGCGCTGGCCTCGCTGCTCACCGGTCGGCCAGTACGGGCCGAGGTGGCGATGACCGGCGAGATCACCCTGACCGGTCAGGTGCTGCCGATCGGCGGGCTGAAGGAGAAGGCGCTGGCCGCGCAGCGAAGCGGCATTCGCACCGTCATCGCCCCGGCGCTCAACGAGCAGGACGTCGAGGAGATCCCCGCGCACCTGCGCCGGGCGCTCCAGTTCCGGTTCGTCTCGGAGATCGACGAGGTGCTTCAGGCGGCGCTGCAGCGACGCGCCGTGACGCCACCGCTGGCAAAGTCTTGATCTTTGCGGTCCGCTCCGGGGTATTCTCAGGCCAGACCTGCCACACGCACGAGGGAGACCAATGGCATCGAAGAAGCAGAAGGCAGCTAAGTCGGTGGCCTCGAACGCCGCCGATATCGCCAGCATCGCCAGGACGAATCCGTACATCCAGCGTCTGATCGATGATCCCGAGCTGCGCGCGAACGTGCAGCAGGCGATCGAATCGAGCAAGAGCGCGTACACGCGGATCCAGAACGGTAAGGCGCCGCAGCGGGCGATCGTCGAGGACAAGAAGCTCCAGAAGGACCTGCGGCAGGCTTACGAGTCGATCCGCGAGGCATCGGCTTCGCTCACCGATGCGCCGCGCAAGCGCGCCCGCAAGGGTCTCGGTCTCGGCCGGAAGCTGTTCGTGGCCGGCCTCAGCGCCGGCGTTGCCCTTGCTGCCAGCGAATCCCTGCGCTCCAAGGTGCTGGACGCGCTGTTCGGCAAGGAGGAGGAGTTCGAGTACACCCCGCCGGCGGGGGCGACCCCGGCCTCGCCCGCGACTCCCGTCAGCGCTGCATAGCGTCCCCTGTCAGCTCCGAGCTGGTTGAGAGGCGTCCTTCGGGGCGCCTCTCGTTTTCTGGACTTGCCGGCTGGGCCGCCAGCGGACATCTGAGGGCGCCCGGTCCTCCTCGCCGTCCCGGTGACCCCGATCCCTAAGGTGGCCGTCGATGCGCCGACTCCTGCTCCTTGCCGCCTGCGCGCTGGTGATCCTGCTGCTCGCCCTCGCCCAGCTGATCCTGCCCGGGATCGCGGCGCAGCAGCTGCGAGAGCGCCTCTCGCGCAACGGCACAGTCTCGTCGGTGGACGTGCACGCGTTCCCCGCTGTGAAGCTGCTCTGGCACCACGCCGACCGCGTGGAGGTCCGGATGGCCAGCTACCGGGGCAGCTCCGCCAGCCTTGGCTCGAGCTTGAATCAGGCCGGTGCCACCGGGACCCTCGACGCGTTCGCATCCCGGATGACCGTCGGTTTGCTGACCTTGCGCAACGCGACCTTGCACAAGAGCGGAGGTCGGTTCACCGCGTCGGCGCAGGTGAGCGAGGATGACCTGCGGGCCGCGGTTCCTTTCCTGAACGGCGTTCAGCCGATCGCCTCCGGCGCAGGCCAGCTCATCCTGCGCGGTACCGCGACGCTGCTCGGCGTGAGCGCCACCGTCGACGCCACCGTCACCGCTTCGGGCGGGAAGCTCCTGGTCCAGCCGGACGTGCCCTTCGGAGCCCTGGCAACGCTCACCGTGTTCTCCAACCCGCACCTGCAGATCCAGTCCCTGGCCGCTCGTCCCACCGCGGCGGGATTCTCGGTGGCGGCGACGGGACGGCTGCGCTGAGTCTCAGCCGGCCAGCTTCGGCGAGCTCCACGGCGCCCGCAGCCGCCGCTGCAGCTCCTCGGTGAGGTTGTCGATGGCCATCCGCTCCTGGGCCAGACTGTCACGGTCACGTAGCGTCACCGTCGCATCCTGGAGGGACTGGTGGTCGACGGTGATCGCCCACGGAGTCCCGATCTCGTCCTGGCGGCGGTAGCGGCGCCCGATCGCCCCGCCCTCGTCGTACTCGGCCTGCAGCTGCTCGCGCAGGCGGCGATGGATCTGGCCGGCAAGCTCGGGCTGACCGTCCTTTCGCACCAGCGGGAGTACGGCCACCTTGACCGGTGCCAGTTGTGGATGCAGGCGCAGTACGGTGCGCTTCTCACCCTCGATCTCGTCCTCGTCGTAGGCGTCGATCAGGAACGCCAGCAGCGCCCGGTCGGCTCCCGCCGCCGGCTCGATCACGTAGGGGACGTAGCGCTCGCCGCTGGCCGTGTCCACGTACTCCAGCTTCTGGCCCGAGTGCTCGGCGTGGGCGGTCAAGTCAAAATCGCCGCGATTGGCGATTCCCTCCAGTTCCGACCAGCCGATCGGGAACCGATACTCGATGTCGCTGGTGGCGCTGGAGTAATGCGAGAGCTCGTCGCGGTCGTGGGCGCGCAGGTGCAGGTGGTCAGGCCTGATCCCGAGGTGGGTGTACCAGCTCATTCGCTGCTCCAGCCAGTGTTCGAACCAGCGTTCGGCCTCGGCGGGGGGAACGAAGTACTCCATCTCCATCTGCTCGAACTCGCGCATGCGAAAGACGAAGTTCCCCGGGGTGATCTCGTTACGGAAGCTCTTGCCGATCTGGGCGATCCCGAATGGGGGTTTCTTGCGCGCGAACTGTAGGTAGTTCTTGAAGTTCAGGAAGATCCCCTGGGCGGTCTCGGGACGCAGGTAGACGGTCGATCCCTCTTCCTTGACCGGTCCGACCGTAGTCTCGAACAGAAGGTTGAAGTCGCGTGCCTGGGTCAGGTCGCAGTCGGCGGTCTCGCCTGCGCGCTTGGACGGCTTGCGCCCGCAGTGATCGTGCTCGATGTGGTCGGCGCGGAAGCGCAGCTTGCAGGTGCGGCAGTCGATCAGCGGATCGGTGAAGCCGGCCACGTGGCCGCTGGCCCGCCATGTCCGGGGGTGCTGAATGATGGCCGAATCGAGCGCGACGATGTCATCGCGCTCCTGGAGCATCGCTCGCCACCACAGGGCCTTGACGTTGTTCTTGAGCAGGACCCCGTAGTGGCCGTAGTCATAGCTGGAGCCGAGCCCCCCGTAGATCTCGCTGCTTGCGAACACGAAGCCGCGCCGCTTGCACAGCGACACGATCTTCTCCATCGTGACTGCATCCTCGGCCATTGCGCGGCTGATGCTAACCGCGGCCCGTGCCGGCAGGTGAGCAGGTGCCCGGTCGCTTGCGCTTGAAAAGCTCTCGTTGGTTGATTGGCGAGGGTGCTGTCGGGTAGCGTCACTCCAAGCGGGAGACCCGCGGCGGCGGGGCGCTTGGGTTCCTGCCGGTCCGACCAACGCACCACACCGGGAGGTGTTCGATGGCAGACGTGTCGAAGTATCGCGCCGCGAGGACGAGCATGAACAGACGGCGCGGGGTAACGATGATCGTGGCGCTGGTCCTGGCGCTGGCGCTTGTGATGGCTGGTTGCGGCTCGTCGAATTCGAGCTCCAGCTCGAGTGCGGCCTCGGGCGGGTCGGGGGCCAGCAGCACCAGCACGACCACCCACGTGGGGCTGGCCAAGACGAAGTTCGTCCTCCACTCGGGCCTGGCCTTCGGCGCCTTCCACCACTTCATCTACAAGCCGGTCAGAGCCGGCGACCTGCAGCATCCACTCAGTCACAAGCTCACGCTGATCAGGGCCGGTCTGGCAGCGGCCTTTGTGTACCACGAGCTCAAGCTCGCCCTGCATGACGCCCAGTCGAGCCCCACGCTGTCGAAGTTGGTCAGCCCGTTGACGGCGCTGGGCGACAAGTTGCACGGCCTCGGCTCACAGCTGAAGAGCGGCCATGCCAACCCCGCTGACATCACCCAGGCCAACGATCAGATCGGGTCGATCAGCAAGCAGTCATCCGATGCCGGCCAGCCCATCACCGAGCAGGTTCCGGCCAACTTCTAACCCAGTAACGGCAAGCCACGACAAACATCATCGGCGGAGGTGGCCGCGCAGGCTCCCTTCCGCCCCAAGAGAGAGGCACAGCGCATGTCCGAGAGAGAGCAGTACGGCGACCAGGGTCAGGATCGTGAGGACGAGCAGTCCGGCGGCGGCCGGCAGGGTGGCGGTTTCGGCGGCGGTCAGGAGGGCGGCGGCCAAGAGGAGGGCGGCGGTTTCGGCGGCGGCGAGCAGGGTGGCGGCGGCCAGGGTGGCGGTTTCGGAGGCGGCCAGGAGGGTGGCGGCCAGGAGGGCGGTTTCGGAGGCGGCCAGGAGGGTGGTGGCGGCCAGCAGGGTGGCGGCTTCGGCGGCGGTCAGCAGGGCGGCTCTGCCGAGGATGACGAATCCGGTGGTGGCGGGAACTACCAGTAGCCGCCCCCTGGAGGATCGGTAGCCCCCCCGGGGAACCGGGCAGCACGCCGGCGCGGCCCGGCCCGGTTCCCCGGCCCGGCGTCTTGGCACTCTCCCCTTGGGAGTGCCATCGAAGCCAGGTATAATCGAGGGGGCAATGCCGATCTACGAATATCGCTGCGAGCAGGGTCATACGTTCGAGGTGATGCAGCGCATCGCCGATGACCCGGTCACCGCCTGCGCCACCTGCGAGGCCCCGGTGACGCGGGTGTTCCACCCGATCGCGGTGCACTTCAAGGGGTCCGGCTTCTACAACACCGATTACGGGACGCGCAACCGGGCGCGTGAGAAGGAGGGCGCCGAGGCCGCGGCGCAGGGCTCGTCAGGAGCCGAGGGCAAGACCTCAGAGTCCGGCAAGGCCTCAGAGTCGACCTCCTCCGGGAGCGACGGCGCCAAGCCTGACTCCAAGCCCTCAGACGCGACCAAGCCGGGTCCCAAGCGCTCGGAGGCCAAGACGGCGTCCACGTCCACGCCGTCCTAGCCGGCACTGCTCGCGGTGCTCGCCGGTTAGCCGTTGATCAGCTTCGCGACCGCCGCATGCACACTCGAGCGGGTGACGGTCAGCGCCGACTCGCCATCGGCCAGCCTCGTCGCCCCGGTGGGCTTGAGCACGGCTGTCGGGGCCGAGCCTCCGAGCTCTGAGGCCGTGAACAGGCTCAGCAGGGTGAACCCGCCCATGTCGGTGCGCAGCACCTTGGGGGCGGCCCACGAGGCCCAGGGGAGGCGGATGAACGTGCTGGCGGAGAGCAGCTTGGACTTGATCGCGTTGAGGATCTCCTGCTGACGCTTGATCCGGGTGAGGTCGCTCTCGGTCGGATTGCACTTGTTCTCGCGGGTTCGGGCCAGAGTCAGCGCCTGGATTCCGCTGAGATGATGCTCTCCCGGGCTCAGGTACAGCGAGAAGCCACCGTTGGCGGCGCCTCCGCTGATGTCCGAGCAGATCCGCCCGGTGGTCACGTCGACCCCACCGATGGCGTCGATGAACTTCGGAAACGCGGCCAGGTTGACGACGATCACATGGTTGATCCGCACGCCGGTGAATCGCTCCAGCGTACGGATCGTCAGGGCGGGGCCCCCGTACGCGTAGGCAGCGTTGATCTTGCTGGTCCCGTGGCCGGGGATGTCGGCCACCGTGTCACGTGGGATCGACAGCCGCCGTGATACCCCGCCGCCCACGCGCCAGAGCATCAGCGTGTCCGAGCGGCTGCCGGCGTCGTTGGTGTTCGCGCCTGGCTCCCTGGATCCTTTCGGACGCTGGTCGGTACCGACGATCAGCACCGTGCTCGTGGAGGTGAGCATGTTGGGCCCTGAGGTCAGCGCCGCCTGAGCCGAGCCGGGTAGGTTGCCCTGCTCGACCTGTGCGCTGACGATGAACAGCACCAGCGACAGCACGACCCAGACGAGCACCGCGATGGCCACGTACTTGAGCCCCCGCCGTACGAGCGGCCACGGTTCCCGAGCTCCCCGCGCCCGCGGCTCATCCCGCCGCCCCTGGCCGTTGTCGTTCGGCAGCGCGGCATCCTCCTCGCCGCGCAGCAGCGCTCGCAGCCCGCGTGGGCGGGATCGGTAGGTGGTGTAGGGGCGCGGGTCCGGCGGGGCGTCAGACGAACCGCCGCTGCGGTACCGGCGGTAGGGACGCTCCTGCGGCCACGCCCGGTTGCGGGGATCCTCGGGCATTCGGGCACTGCATATAGTGACGACATGCCTGGCCGACGCACCATCGGCGTCGACATGGGCGGGACGAAGCTGCTCGCCGGGGCAGTGGACGAGCACTTCGGAGTCCACCACCGCGCCCAGCGGACCGTGACCGGCCTCGATCAGGCGGCTGTGCTCGACATGTCGGTGCAGGTCGTCCAGCAGGCGCGCGTGGGAGCGGGAGGTGATATCGACGCCGTCGGGTTCGGGATTCCCTGCTTGATGGATCAGCGAACCGGCCAGGCGGTGATGGCAGTGAACCTGCCGCTGGCCGACATCCCGTTTGCCGACATCATGGCTGAGCGCCTGGGCCTGCCCGTGTTCGTCGACAACGACGCCAACGTGGCCGCGCTGGCCGAGCACCGCGCCGGCGCGGCCCGCGGGACCAGCGAGGCAGTGGTGCTGACGATCGGCACCGGCATCGGTGGCGGCCTGATCATCGGAGGCCGGCCATTCCGGGGAGCGGTTGGCGCCGGCGCCGAGCTCGGGCACATGGTGATCGACCTGAATGGTCCCCGCTGCCAGGGCAACTGCCCCAGCCGCGGCTGTCTGGAGGCGATGGCCTCAGGCACTGCGCTGGCGCGGGAAGCCGCGCGCCTGGCCGGAGAACGACCACAGTCCGGGCTTGGCCGCGCGCTCGCCCGCGGGCAGGCCCTGCTCGGCCCGTTGATCACCGAGCTCGCCCACGACGGCGACGAGGCGGCGACGGAGGCGATCACGCTGATCGGCTCCCGGCTGGGAGTCGCCATCGCCAGCTATGTGAACATCTTCAACCCGGAAGTGGTGGTGATCGGCGGCGGCGTGATCGCCGCCGGCGAGCTGCTCCTGGAGCCGGCTCGAGCGGTGGTGGCGCAGCGCGCGCTGCCCCCGTCGCGTGATCTGGTCAGGATCGTCGCCGCCCGGTTCGGGATCGAGGCCGGCATGGTCGGGGCTGCGGCGATGGCCTTCGACGGACTGGACGGACACCAGCCATGACCACCGGGCGCCTGATCGTCTGCCCGACGCCGATCGGCAACCTGGAGGACGTGACCCTGCGGGTGCTGGCGGCGCTGCGCGAAGCCGACCTGGTCGCCTGCGAGGACACCCGCCGCACCCGCGTGCTGCTCGACCGCTACGGCGTCGGCGCCAAGCTCGTCAGCTACCACGAGCACAACGAGCCCCAGCGTGCGCGAGAGCTGGTCAAGCGGATGCGCGCGGGCGAGGTGGTGGCCCTCGTCTCGGACTCAGGCATGCCGCTGGTGTCCGACCCCGGGTTCGTGCTGGTACGTGCGTGCGTAGCCGCCGGGCTGGCCGTAGAGGTACTGCCGGGACCATCCGCGGCTCTGGCCGCGCTGGTGGCCAGCGCCCTGCCGGCCGACCGCTGGCGCTTCGCCGGGTTCCTGCCCCGCAAGGAACCGGATCTGGTGCAGGCGTTGTCGGCGCCCGAGACCACGGTGGCCTTCGAGTCTCCACGCCGAGTAGCGGCAACGCTGAAGGTGCTGGCCGCTCTGGACCCGAGTCGCGCCGTCGCCGTCTGCCGGGAGCTGACCAAGCTCCACGAGGAGGTGGTGCGGGGCAGCGCGCGGGAGCTGGCCGCGCGCTACGCCGACGCGCCGCCGCAGGGCGAGGTGGTGCTGGTGATCGGCGCCGCGCGACCCTCACCGGAGGACCTACAGCCTGCGCTGCAGGCGGTGACCCGGCTGGTCGATGCCGGTGCCAAGCCCCGCGTCGCCGCGGCCGTCATCGGTGAGCTGACCGGCCACGGGGCTAACGCCCTGTACCGGGCGATGACGCAGGCCAGATCGCAGGTGCCCTGATCGCACCACTAGCCTTCGGCTCCCTTGTCGTTCTACCTCACCACGCCGATCTACTACGTCAACGCCCAGCCGCATCTGGGGCACGCGTATACCTCGATCGCCGCCGACGTGCTGGCCCGGCACATGCGCCAGCGTGGGGAGGATGTGTTCTTCCTCACGGGCACCGACGAGCACGGCGAGCCGGTCGCCGACGCCGCGCGGGCCCAGGGATTGGCGCCGAAGGAGCTGGCCGATCGCAACGCTGAGCGCTTTAAGGCGCTGATGCCGCAGCTGGAGGTCTCCAACGACTTCTTCATCCGCACCTCCGACCAGCAGCACCAGCGCTGCGTGCAGGAGGTGCTGCAGCGCGTCCACGACAAGGGCCACACCTACAAGGGTGTCTACGAGGGGTGGTACTGCCCCCGCTGCGCCGACTTCAAGGTGGAGAACGAGATCCTGGAGGGAAACCTCTGCCCGATCCACGAGATCGAGCTGACCCGTGAGCAGGAGGAGAATTGGTTCTTCCGGCTGACGAGCTTCCAGGTCCGATTGGAGCAGCTCTACGCCGAGCGCCCAGATTTCGTGATGCCGGGCCGGCATTTCAATGAGGCTCGCTCGTTCATCTCCTTGGGGCTCCAGGACGTGTCCCTCACCCGTGCTCGCGTGCGCTGGGGCGTGACCGTGCCGTGGGATCCCGAGCACGTCTTCTACGTCTGGTTCGACGCGTTGCTCAACTACTACACGGCATTGACCTATGCCCCACCGCCGCCCCGCGGGGAGCGTGATCTCGTCCGGCGCTTCTGGCCGCCCAACCTCCACATCATCGGCAAAGACATCCTGAAGTTCCACACCGTGTTCTGGCCGGCGCTGTTGATGGCCGCCGAGCTGCCGTTGCCCGATCACGTGTTCGTCCACGGCTTCCTGCTCGGGGCCGACGGTCGCAAGATGAGCAAGTCGCTGGGCAACGTGCTCGACCCGTTCGAGGTGATCGACCAGTACGGCACCGACGCGCTGCGCTTCTACCTGATGCGAGACGTCGCCTTCGGCGGCGACGGCGCAGTCGGCATCGACGCCGTCAGGACCCGCTACGACGCCGAGCTCGCCAACGAGTACGGCAACCTGGCCAGCCGCACGATCGCGATGCTCCGCCGCTACCGGGACGGTGTGGTGCCGGCCGTGCCCACCGAGCCAGAGCTGGGGCGGGAATTCGCGCCGCTGCCCGGGGAGGTCGCGGACCTGCTCGACCGCGCCGAGGCCACCCAGGCGCTCGAGCTGATCTGGCAACGCGTGCGCAGGCTCAATCGTTATGTCGAGGAGCGAGCGCCGTGGGCCTTGGCCCGGGACCCCGGCGCCGCCGGCGAGCTCGATCGTACGCTGTCTTCGCTGGCCGAAGGGGTCCGCGCGCTGACGGTCCTGCTCTGCCCCTACATGCCGGCCACCACCGAGCGGCTGCTGCGGGCGCTCGGATCGGTACCGAGCGGCTACGCAGCGGCCAGCTTCGGCGCCACCGGCAGCGGCGCCACCGTCACCGCGCTGGAGCCCCTGTTCCCCAAGCGCACGTGATCGACAGCCACACCCATCTCGATGCCTGCCAGCCGCCCAATCCCGAGCTGGTGATGGCGGCGGCGGCGGCCGGGGTGCGCCGGATCGTGACCGTCGGGACCGACGGCGCCTCGTGCCGGGCTGCGCTGCAGGCGGCGGAGGAGTTTCCGCAGGTCTACGCGGCGATCGGCCGTCACCCCAACCAGGCAACCGGGTTCGACGACGCCGACCTGGCCGAGCTGGGGGCATTGGCCGCGCACGAGAAGTGCGTGGCCATCGGCGAGACGGGTCTGGACTTCTACCGCGATTACGCTCCGCGTGCCGACCAGCAGCGGGCCTTCCGGGCGCAGATCGAGCTCGCGCGGGACACGGGCAAGCCGCTGGTGATCCATACGCGCGCCGCCGAGGAGGAAACCCTCGCCCTGCTCGGCGAGCATGCCCACGGGCTGCGGGTGATCCTCCACTGCTTCTCGATGGCGGCGCGGATCGAGCAGTGCCTGGCGCATCCTGACTGGTGGATTTCGTTTGCCGGCAACCTCACCTACCCCAGCGCGACCGACCTTCGCAGCGCGGCCGTCCGAGTACCAGCCCGGCGGCTGCTGGTAGAGACCGACGCGCCCTACCTCGCGCCGCAACCAGTGCGCCGAGGGCCGAACCAGCCCGCCCACGTCGTGCATACCGCGCAGGCGCTCGCGCTCGAGCGCCGCGTCGCCTATCCGGAGCTCGAACGCTCGCTGGAGGAAAGCGCGGCCGCGGCGTTCGGATGGTGAGCGCGCGCCGCCGCCGGCTTGGTCAGAACTTCCTCGTCGATCGCAACATCATCGACGTGATCGAGCACCTGGCCGAGCTCGGCGATGACGACGTCGTGCTGGAGGTCGGTGGCGGCCCCGGGCTCCTCTCGCAGCGACTCGCCGCGCGTGCCGGTCACGTGCATGTGGTCGAGATCGACCAGCGGCTGCGGGAGAGTCTGGAGCGAGCGCTGGATCCGTTTGCCAACGTCTCGCTGCACTTGGCCGATGCGATGACGATCGACCTGGCGGCACTGGCGCCGGCGCCGACCAAGGTGGTGGCCAACCTGCCCTACTCCGTGGCCGCAACGGCGATTCTGCGCACCATCGAGGAGCTGCCGAGCGCCGAGAGCTGGGTGGTGATGGTCCAGCGCGAGGTCGGGGCGCGGCTGGCGGCAACGCCCGGGGGCCCGGAATACGGGATCAGCTCGGTGCTGGCGCAGCTGGCCTGTGAGGTGCGAGTGCTCCGGGCGGTCAGCCGCACGGTGTTCCGCCCGGTGCCCAACGTCGACTCGGTGCTGGTGGGTCTTCGACGGACCGGGGCGGCCGCCGAGCCCGCGCTGCGCGTGCTGGTGCGGGACGCCTTCGCCCACCGCCGTAAGGCACTCGCCGGGTCGCTGGCACTGAGCGGCCGGTGGGGGGCCGACGCGCGCGAGCGCGCGCGCGAGGCGCTGATCGCGCTCGGTCACCCGCCCCAGGAGCGGGCCGAGCGCTTGACTCCGCCGGAGTTCCGCCAGCTCGCGCAAAGGCTGGCCCGGTGAGGCTGCGCGCGCTGGCCCCGGGCAAGGTAAACCTGTGCCTGCTCCTCGGACCGACACGGAAATCCGACGGTCGTCACGAGCTGGCGACGCTGTTTCAGTCGGTCTCGCTCGCCGACGAGCTGACCCTGGAGAACGGTGTCCGGGACGCAGTCCGCTGCCCCGCAGTGGAGGGCGAGAACCTGGTCGCGGCGGCGCTGGAGGCGCTGCGCGCGCGTGGTTGGGAGGGGCCCCCGCTGCAGATCGAAATCGTCAAGCGGATTCCGCTGGCCGGCGGCATGGGCGGAGGCTCGGCCGATGCCGCGGCGGCGCTGCGACTGGCGCGGGAGCTTGCCCCCGCCTCGACCGAGGCGCTGGCCGAGATCGCCGTCTCCCTGGGCGCCGACGTCCCCAGCCAGCTGACTCCCGGACTGGTCCTGGGAACCGGCGCCGGTGAGCACGTCCAGCCGCTGCCCCCGCTGGCTCCTCACGCGTTCGTGATCGTCCCCCAGCGCCACGGGCTGGCCACCGCGGCCGTGTTCCGGGAGGCGGATCGCCTCGGGCTGCCGCGCTCGCAGGCTGACCTCGCCGCCGGCCATCAGCGGCTGCGGGTGGGCCTGGTCCCCGGCGCGCGGCTGCCGGCCGAACTGGTGGTCAACGATTTGGAGCCGGCCGCGATCTCAGTGCTGCCGCAGGTGGCCGATGCACTGCGGGCCGTCCGCGAGGCCGGCGCTGACGACGCCCTGGTGTCCGGTTCCGGCCCGACGGTCGCCGGCGTGTTCTGGGGCCCCGACGCACCCGCGCGTGCCGACGCAGCCGCCCGGACCCTGAGCACCCATGATCCCCCGGCGCAGCCCGCGGTCCCGGTGGCCGCCGGGTTCGGGGCCCCGCGGCGGCTGGCATCGGCGCAGTGAGGCACAATCTCAGGGCATCCCCATGAGCAACCAGGCCATCACCTATCTCGTCGCGGCCTTCCTGAGCGTGTTCGGCCTGGCGGCGTTCTGCGCGCTGGTGATCGTTCCCGCGGTCACCGCCTATCGGCGTCCGCTGGAGCGAGCCGCGGCTGTGGTGCTGTCCCTGTACGTGCTGGCCGCGCTGATCGGCGTCGGCATCCTGATCGGCGCGCTGGTGGTGTTCGAGTGGCCGCGGTTCTTCTGAGCTGCCCCTGAGGATGACCGACGTGGCCGAGAGCCATGAGGCAGCATCGCGCCGGACCGACCTGACCGCGCTGGCCGCGATCACCGATGCCGTCGAGGCCGGCGCGGGACTGCCGGAGATCCTCCGGGCGGCGGCTCGGGCGCTCGACGCCAGCCTGATCCTGATCGATCGCTCCGCCTCGGTGCTCGCCGTCGCCGCCCGCTCACCGGCGGACGAGCGCTCGCTTATGCGTGACGGCGACGGTGTGGCCACGGTCGAGCTGAAGGTTGCCGAGGCGACGGTGGGCAAGCTGCGGATGCGAACGCGTGAAGCTGGCCCCGACGCCGCACTGCTGCGGCTCGTGAGCACGCTGATCGCCTCCGAGGTGGAACGTGTGCGCGCGCCCGAGCGGGCCTCCGAGGAGGCCGCGAGCACGTTCCTGCGCGAGGTGCTGGAGCGCCGTATCGGTGACCGGGAAGATCTCCTGGCCCGGGGCCGGGAGCTGGGCATCGACCTGTCCTCCGGGGGCAGCGTCGTGGTCGCCCGCGCCCATCCTCGCAACCCCACCGAGGATGATTGGCGGCGCCGGCTGCTGGCTGTCTCCACCCGCGGCGCCCGCTCGATCGCCCCGGGCTCGATCGCGATCCTCAGCGAGGATGATGGCGGTCAGGTGCTGCTGCTGGTACCCGACGGTGACGGTGAGAGCGGGCGGCGGGTGTCCGCCTCGGTGCTGCGCGAGCTCGAGTCAGGCCTTCCCGGATTTGCCTTCGCCCTGGGGCGCAGCCGGCGTACCGAGGATCCGCTGGACCTGGGCCGTGCCGGCAACGAGGCGCTCCTGGCCACGAACGTCGTCGAGGGCGATCCCGAGGCGGTCGAGCTGGCCTACGAGCGCACCGGCACCTACCAGCTGCTGCTCCCGCACATGCACGATCCGGCGGAGCTGCGTCGCTTCTACGAGGAGACGGTGCGGCCTCTGGTTGCCTACGACGAGCAGTACGAAACCGACCTGCTGGGAACGCTGGCCACCTTCCTGGATTGCGACGCCAACGTCAACGCCACCGCGGCTCGGCTGATCACCCATCGACACACGGTCCGCTATCGATTCGAGCGCGTCCGGGAGCTGACGGGACTGGATGTCAGCTCCACCGATGGCCGGGAGAAGCTCTCGCTGGGACTGAAGGCGATGCGCGTGCTCGGGATCGCACCGCCGCGCGGACCCGCCAGCGAGCCCGGCGCCGAGGGCGGCCGGGTGCCGCGCTAGGCCGAGACGGCGAGCCAGGTGACGGGCCTGCCGCCGCCGCGGCGGCAGCGGTCTATCCCGGTTCGCCCGCCAGCGCCAGCTCCACCAGGCGCGCGGTCAGCTCGCCGGCGGCGTAGAGAGGCTCATCGCTACGCAGCGACCGCGCGAGCACGAACGCCCCCTCGAGGGCCGACAGCATCGTGATCGTCAGCTCTCGGGCCCGCTCGGGACCAAGGCCCCCATGCTGAAAGCGCATCGCCCCAGCGGCGATCCAGCGCTCGAACACCTCGGCACAAGCCGCCCGCATCGTCTCGCTGCTGCTGGAGACCTCCAGAGCGACGGTGGCGATTGGGCACGCGTCCTCATAGTCGGTGTCCTGCAGGTGGGCGGCGGCGCCGGCGAAGAAATCACGAACCGCAGCCGGGAGGTTCGGGGCAGGATCGAACACCGCCGGGATCAGCTGCTCATAGAGTGCTCCCGAGGTACGGATCACCTCCGCGCCCAGCTGCGCCTTGCCGCCAGGGAAGAAGTGGTAGAGCGAGCCAAACGGCGCTCGGGCGTCGGCGACGATCTGCTTGACGCCGGTGGCCACGTAGCCCTGGCGGCGAAACAGCTCTGCGCTGGCGTCGACGATCCTCGCTCTGGTCTCTGCTGCCATGCCGTCTCCTCTTTGCTTGCGCTGCCGGCGATCGCCCATTATGGTACTCGCTAGAGCGATCTATCTAGGAGAGATGAGCATGATCTCGTGGCTGGCCAAGCGCCTGCTGGTCTACAACATGAAGCGCCTGAACGCCGGTGACCCGGAGCCGACGCTCCGCCTCGATGCTCCCGATGTGGTTTTCCGCTTTCCCGGCGACAGCTCTTGGGCGGGCGAGTTCCGCGGCAAGCGCCAGCTGCGCTCCTGGCTCGCCCGATTCTCCGCTGTCGGCCTCCAGATCGGCGCCGACGAGGTGATCGTCAAGGGCTTCCCGTGGAATCAGACCGTGTGCGTCCGCGGCCGGGATCACCTCGACGATTCAGCGGGGGAACGCGTCTACGAGAATCGCTACGTGATCTGGGGCCGGCTGGCCTGGGGGCGAATGAAGGAGTACGAGGTCTACGAGGACACGCAGAAGGCCAAGGCGCTCGACGCGTGGCTGGCCGAGCACGAGCCGCGCCCGCTGGCTGCCTGAGCGTCGCGATGCCCGTCGCCGAGCTTGCAGCCGGCCCGATCGGGTACGAGGACACTGGCGGCGCCGGCCGGGTGGTGGTGCTCCTGCACGGGCTGGTGATGGACGAGGCCGTATGGCGCCAGGTAGTCGCCCGGATGGGCCCCGGCTACCGCTGCATCCTGCCGACGCTGCCCTTCGGGGCTCACCGCCAGCCGATGCGACCAGATGCGGACCTGTCGCTACGCGGGGTCGGGCGAATCGTCGCTGACCTGCTGGACGAGCTCGACCTACGGGCCGTCACGCTGGGCTTCAACGACTGGGGCGGCGCGCAGGTGATGATCGCCGACGGGCGAATGCGGCGCGTGGAACGGCTGGTGCTGACCTCGTGCGAGGCGTTTGAGAACTGGCCCGGCGCCTGGCGCGGGCCTTCCCCGACAGCACGCTGGTCGAGATCGCCGATAGCTACACGCTGATCCCGATCGACCAGCCCGAAGCGCTGGCGCAGGCCCTGCGGCAGTTCATTCCGATCCACGAGGTGGCCAGGACGAGCGGCTAGGATCGCGTCGGTGTCGGTGGGGATCATCACGGGTTCCGGGACGTACTCCCTGCCCGGGTTCGACCGCGCCGAGCCGACGGTGGTGCAGACGCCCTACGGAGAGGCCTGGGTAACGCGAGGAGCGCTCGGCGGCGTCGAGGTACTGCACGTCTCCCGTCACGGGCCCGAGCACGCGCGGCTTTCCAACCAGGTGACTCACCGCGCCAATGTGTGGGCGCTCAAGGAGCTGGGCGTGAGCCAGGTGATCGGCTGCACAGCGTGCGGGGCGGTGGACGCGAGCCTGAGCCTCGGTTCTTTGGTGGTCTTCGACGACCTGCACTTCATCGCCAACCGCCTGCCCGACGGAAGCCTGTGCACGTTCTTCTCCCGGTCCGGCGATCCGGCGCGCGGACACTGGATTCTGCACGGCGGCCCCTACAGCGAGGAGCTTCGGCGCGCGCTGGTTCGGGCCGCCACCGAGACCGGACACTCCGTCCGCGACGGAGGCACCTATGGCCACGTTGATGGACCCCGGTTCAACACCCCTGCCGAGATCGCGCAGCTGGCCGGTTGCGGCGTGATCGCCGTCAGCCAGACAGGAGGGCCGGAGACCGTGCTCTGCGGGGAGCTCGAGCTGCCGTACGCGCTGGTCGGATTCGTCACCGACTACGCCAACCAGGTCAAGCCCGCAGAGCCGACGCCGGTGGGAGAGTTGATCGCTCTGATGGGGCGCAGCGCCGCTGTCTTCGCCGACGTTCTCGGCGTTGCCGTCGCGGTCCTCGGCCAACGGTCGGTGGCGGCCGCCGGCACGGTCTACCGCCTCGGCTCGGGATGAGTGACGGAGCAGCTTCGGTCCTGATCATGGCCCGTGCGCCACGCCCCGGCGAGGTGCGCCGCGCGCTCGAGCCGCTGCTCGGGCGCGAGCGCTGCGCGGCACTCGAGGCGGCGCTGATTACGCGCGCCGCGCAGTGGGCCCACAGCGTCGCCCCCGGCGCGGTCCACGTCGCCCATGCCCCGCCCGAAGCTGCCCGTGAGCTGCGACCGCTGGTCGGTAACGGGGCGACACTGTTTCCCCAGAACGGGGACGGCATCGCGGGACGGGTCGCTGACGCCAGCGCCCGCGTGTTCGGGCACACTCGCGGGCCGCTGCTGATCGTCTGGCCGGAGCTGCCGGCGCTGCGTCCCGCGCACGCCCAGGCCGCACTGGAGGACCTGGCTGCCGGCTGCGAGCTCGTGCTCGGGCCAGTGATCGACGGTGGCTTCTATCTCATCGGTCTGGCCGGCCCGCTGCAGAAGCTGTTCGCGATGCCCGAGCAGACCTGGCGTGATGCCGACGTGATGAAGCTCGGGCTCGATGCCGTCGCCCAGGCCGGCGTGGAGCTGGGGATCCTGCGGACCGAGCGTGGGCTGCACCGGCCGCCGGACGTGCGTGCGGCGCTGGCCGATCCATGCCTGCCCGAGGAGATCGCCAGGATCCTGCAAACCGGCGGCTGACGCGAGGCGGGATTCGAAGCTTGCTCAAGCGCATCGCTGGGTCCTAGAGGCGGGGAGGTCATGAGATAACGTCCTTGGGCGTCACGACGCAGTCGATGGGGAGTGGTGTACTCGGCGAGCACGGGAGACTTTGAATCTCCAGGATCTGGTTCGAATCCAGGCTCCCCAGCTGTGACCGCAGGACAAGCGAAAGTGCTGCAAATCTAGGATTTCCGTCCGACCTTCACGCTACGCTCTAAGAGTGGGATGGCTGCCGCGAGACACGGAAGCTCAGGTTCGAGATGCTGTCGCCACCGCGCCCAGTCTTGCCGAGGCATGCCCGCGACTTGGCTTGCGTGCCGCAGGCTCCAACCACAGGACGTTGAAGCGTCTGATCGCGTACTACGGGATCTCTACTGACCACTTCGAGCCGAGGTGGTCACAGCGGGTGAGGCGCATATCGAAGGCGACGCCGCTAGCCGAGGTGCTCGTGCCGGGTTCCACCTTTCACCGATCCCATCTGAAGCGTCGCCTGTACGACGAGGGCCTGAAGCAGCGGCGCTGTGAGATGTGCGGGCGGGGAGAGATCTGGCAGGAGGCGGCGATGGCCCTGATCCTCGACCACATCAACGGCGCGGCAGATAACCATCGACTCGAGAACCTTCGGATCCTGTGCCCCAACTGCGCGGCCACGCTGGAGACCCACTGCGGACGCAAGCACCCGGCCGAAGTACGTCCGCGCGAATGCTTGCACTGTGGAGGCGGGTTCCAGCCGAAGTACGCGCGTCATCGTTATTGCTCTCAGGAGTGCGGAGTTCGCAGCAAGGGATCGAGCTTGCCTCGGCCTGACGCGCGCAAGGTGGAGCGCCCGAGCCACTCACAACTCCTGGAGGACCTGGCGATCACGAGCTTCGTCGCCGTCGGGCGCAAGTACGGCGTCTCCGATAACGCGGTGCGCAAGTGGCTGCGCTACTACCAGCAGGAGGCCGACAAGAACCGGGGAGGTGCAGAGGAGAAGCGAGAGGCGGCATGACTTTGGCCGCCGCTGGTCGATCGCCTACGATGGACCGGCCGTGACTGCGCCCCCCGTCGTCGTCATCCTTGCCGCTGGGCAGGGCACGCGGATGCGCTCGGCGACGCCAAAGCTGCTTCATCCGCTGTGCGGGCGGCCGATGATCGCGTGGCCGGTGGAGGCCGCACGGCGGGCCGGTGCCGCCAAGGTCGTGGTTGTCGACGGCCCCGATCGCTGCCTGGAGCCGCTGCTCGGACCGGGCGTAGAGGTTGCCGTTCAGGAGCGGGCGCGCGGGACGGCCGATGCCGTGCAGGCGGCGGCGGCCCACATCGATCCCGCATCCCCCGTGGTCGTGCTCAACGGCGACGTGCCGCTGATCGAGGCCGACACCCTCAGCGCGCTCGTTCAGGCCCACTGCCGCGACGGTGCCGCCGCGACCATCGCCACCGCGGTGCTCCCCGATGCGAGCGGGTACGGACGCGTCATCCGCGCCCCCGACGGGACGGTCGAGCGGGTCGTCGAGACCAAGGTCCCCGGCGACGCGACCGAGAGCGAGCTGCACATCCGGGAGGTCAACACCGGGATCTTCACCTTCGCGGGTGACGTGCTGCTGGAGGCGCTGGCCGAGGTCCGCGGTGACAACGCCCAGGGCGAGCTGTACTTGCCAGACGTGATCCCGATCCTGCGGGCCCGGGAGCGGACGGTGGTGGCCTTTGAGCTGAACGATCCTGACCAGACCCTCGGCATCAACGATCGGGTGGCGCTGGCGGAAGTCCGCGCGCTGGCCCAGCAGCGGATCCACCAGCGGCTGATGCGTGCGGGAGTGACGATCGTCGACCCGCTGGCGACGGTGATCGACGTCGGGGTGGAGATCGGGCAGGACACGGCGATCGCGCCTTTCTCCAGCCTCCACGGGAGCACTCGAATCGGTGCTGAGGCCGCCATCGGGCCTCACGCGACCCTGCTCGACACGACCGTCGGCGACGGGGCCAAGGTGGTGCACGTCTACGCCATCGAGGCCGAACTCGGTCCGGGGGTCAGCGTGGGTCCGTTCGCCTATCTGCGCCCGGGCACGGTGTTGCGTCAGGGAGCCAAGGTCGGGACCTTCGTCGAGGTCAAGAACTCCGACATCGGCCCCGGGGCCAAGGTCCCGCACCTGTCCTATGTCGGGGACACCGACGTCGGCGAGGGAGCGAACCTCGGGGCGGGCACGATCACCGCCAACTACGACTACGCGCGCAAGAACCGCACCACGATCGGCAAGCGGGCGAGGATCAGCGTGGACACCTCCCTGATCGCCCCGGTCAGCGTCGGGGAAGACGCCTACACGGCCGCCGGCTCGGTGATCAACCAGGACGTGCCGCCCGGAGCGCTGGGCGTGGCCCGGACCCATCAGCGCAACGTCGAGGGCTACAGCGAGCGCCGCCGCCAGCGGGCCGATCTGGATAAGCCCACACCGGGCGGCAAATCGTGAACATCTCGTCACCGCCCGCACGTACACTCGCGCACACATGAGCGTCCTGCAGACTCAACCCGCGGCGCCGAGCGATCTGCGCGTGGAGTACGACAAGCGGCTGATGGTGGTCAGCGGCCGCGCCAACCCGGAGCTGGCGGCGAGGATCGGGGCCAAGCTGGGGGTGCAGCTCTCGCCGATGACGCTCAAGACGTTCGCCAACGGCGAGGTCTACTGCCGCTTCGAGGAGTCGGTGCGCGGGGCCGACGTGTTCATCGTCCAGCCGACCTGCGGCAACTTGGCGACCGGGCTGAGTACCAACGATGCCGTGATGGAGCTGCTGGCGATGATCGACGCGGCCGTCGGCGGCTCGGCCCACCGGGTGATCGCGGTCACGCCGTGGTACGGATACTCGCGCCAGGACAAGAAGTCAGCCCCGCGCGAGCCGATCAGCGCGCGCTTGATCGCCCGAATGCTGGAGTCGGCCGGGATCGACCGGATCCTGACCATGGACCTTCACTCCGGACAGATCCAGGGTTTCTTCCAGAAGCCCTGCGACCACATGACGGCGCTGTTCATGCTCACCCAGTACTTCGCCGATCTCGGGCTGGAGGATCTGGTCGTGGTCGCCCCGGACGCCGGACGCGTGAAGCTGAACAAGAAGTTCGCCTCCCAGATCGGGGCTGACCTGGCGATCCTCAACAAGGAGCGCCCGGCGCAGCAGGTGGCCGAGATCGGGTACGTGATCGGCGAGGTGCAGGGCAAGACCGCGGTGATCGTCGACGACATCATCGACACCGCCGGCACGCTGAAGGCCGCCGCCCAGGCCGTCCACGACGCCGGAGCCGACCGGGTGTACGCCGCTGCGACGCACGGCATCTTCTCCGGCGAGGCGTGGGAGAACCTGGCCGCGGCCCGGTTCGAGCAGGTGGTCGTGACCGACACCCTGCCGCGGCCACCGGGGGCGCCGGAGAACGTCCGGGTGCTCTCCTGCGCGGACCTGCTGACCAACTCGATTCGCCAGATCTTCACCGACGGATCGGTCAGCGACGTGTTCGGCGGGGAGAACCAGCTGTTCTAGTCTGGAAGGCAGCATGGCCCAGTCGGACGATCATCCCGCCCGGCCGCAGGTCACCCAGAGCGAGCGCGCCATGGCGCTGATGGACCTGCTGGGGCTGAGCGAAGATGAGCTCTGCCGTACCCTGGCGGTGGACGCGTTGAGCCTGCTCTCCGGGCAGATCGAGCACTGCGCCGAGCTGGCAGTGCTGCTTGCCCTGCTGGCTGGTCCCGCCGAGCAGGCCGGTCCGGCGGTGCTGGGGCGGTGGGTGCGCGCCCGAGGACCGCAGGGCCGGCCGCTCGACGCCCTGCTGGCCCGAGACTTCGCCGCGTTCGAGGACGCGTTGGACGAACTCAGCGAACGAGGCTTCGTCCTCCGCGGCGGCGGGCCGTGAAGGCCACCGGTGCCGGGCCCGGGAGACGATCAGCGCCCTCACCCTTCAGCCACGACCTCCGCGTCCGCTACGCCGAGTGCGATCCCCAGGGAGTGCTGTTCAACGCCCACTACCTGGCCTACTTCGACATCAGTCTGACCGAGCTGTGGCGGGCGGCGTTCGGCAGCTATGGCGCGATGGTGGAGCGGGGTATCGACCTGGTCGTGGCCGAGGCACAGCTTCGCTACCTGCGACCGGCGCGGTTCGACGACCAGCTGCGACTTCAGATCGCGATCGCCAGGCTCGGCAACAGCAGCATCGTCAGCCGCCACCACGTCCTGCGTGGCGATGAGCAGCTGGCGCAGGGAACGATGCGCCATGTCGTCGTCGATGCCGCCACTCTGGGCAAGGCGGCGATTCCCGAGTGGACGCGGGTCGGGCTGGCGCCGTGGACGGTTCCGGAGGGTTGAGGCCGGATCGGGCTCCGGACGCGGATGCCGGTAGCGCTCGACCCCAGGGACTCCGCGCCGAACGCGCCGAAACCCGGTCGGACCCGAGGCTAGTCCTCGTCCTCGTCCTGATGCTGCTTACCCGGCCAGATCCCGGTGAGGTGGTGGAACGTGCTCGCGCTGGCTCGATCGACGGCGGCGCCGACGCCGGCCATCGTTGCCGCCTCCAGGACGGCGGCGCCGACGACCTTGGGCAGGCTGGCGTCGGCGGTGGTCGGCTCCGGCGGCTCGGCGGCGTCGATCTTTGACCAGATCGCCTTGAACACGCTGGCGCCGATCCGGGCCGCGATCAACGAGGCGATGAGGGCGAAGGGCTTGTACAGGATCTTCATTTGGCCGCCAGCCTACCCGGTTGGCGAGATTCCGCACGTCGGATTGCGCAGATCGGGTTTCGCAGTCGCCGTCGGCACGTTGCCTGGCCCGCGGCGCTGCGCAACGCTGATCGGACGCGAGGCCAGTCATGGCCGCCAATCCTGCTCCCGACGGAGATGGTGGCGTCGCCATCGGTACGAGTAAATAGACTGTGAACAGGCCTGATCAGCAAGGAGCGAACGATGCCGGGCGAGGAGCCAAGATCTCAGGACGGCGCGGCGGACGAGCTGCTTCGGCGGGCGTTGCTCGATGATTCGACCGCGGTTGCGGTGTCGCTGCGGGTGGATGGGCTGCCCTTGAGCGAGACGGTGACCGTGATCTTCCACGCGCGCCGGGACCTCGGGACGCTGCAGACCTACGTCGCTCCCGGCAGCCGCGGCGCCGGCGCGACCGTGTCGGCCAGCGAGCTGCTGCGCGTCCCCTGCGATCTCGACCTCGGTGATGCCGAGGACCGCGCCGAAGCGGAGCGGCTGTACACCGAGCAGGCGCGCGCGCTGCGGGACGCGCTGGTCGGAGCGGACACCGTGCTCGATGTCTGGCGCGAGCCGTTGGGCGATCTGGTGGGCTCAGGCGTCGGCATCGACCGCTCGGCGCAGCTGCCGGTGCGGCTGCCGGCGGCGCGGCTGTTGCCGACTGCGCTCGTCGCCCGAGACTCGCAGCTGGTGGTCACGCCGGTGTGTGGCGCGCGCACTCTCGCACGAGGCCGGCCTCCGTTGGGGATCGCGTGCGCCCAGCAGGACTTCACCCGGGTATACCCGCTGGCCGATGATCCCGGGCGATGCGTGGAGGAGTTCCTGGAGCTCTCGGCCGAGCATGCGCGGATGCTGGCCCAGCGGCTGGATCACCAGGAGGCGTCGGTAGAGCGTTTCCTGGAGCTGAGCGACTCCTGAACGCCGCTACGGTAGCGCTGTGCGACGGCTCTACCTGCTCCTGATCGGCCTGGGCATCGTCGCCTTCCTGGCCATCTCCTCGCTGCTGGCGCGGGCGTGGAACGCCGAGGGGGCCGAGCGAACCGCGATCACCGCCCTGGTGGCGGCCGAAGCCCGCGGCGATACCGCCGGCGCGGTCGACCGGCTTCAGGATTGTCACGGTAACCGCGCCTGCCAGGCGGTCACCGCCCGCCTCAGCGATCAGCTGCGGCGACCCGGCAGGATCGCGATCCTCCAGCTCCAGCCGTCGACCGGATTCTCACTGACTGCCAGCACCGGCACCGCGCGCGTGGCTTGGAACACGTCGTCGTCAGTGCTGCCGGTCGTTCAGTGCGTGCGCGTGCACCGCGCCGGCGACGTCATCAGGGGGCTGCGGATCGAGCTGCTGGCGATCACCCCGCGGCTGCGCAGCGACAGCGACTGCCCAACGAGCTTCGGGTGAATCTAGGCGGACTGGCCCGATGCCCGACGCACGGGTTCACGCTGGGGCTGGCGCTGCGGCTCCCTCGCCGGACGTCGCTCTCGCGCGGGCAGTCGCTCGCGCAGACGCTGATGGTCGCGTAGGCGCTGGCGGGCGGGCTGGGCGTCGGGCAACGGCAGGCCGCCACCGGGAATATCCTGCGGACTGGGAGGCCTCCGCGGGTAGTTGCCCCAGCCGTCGTCGGAGCCGCCGTCCGAGCGCGGTGGACCGTCGGGTTGATCGCGCAGTGCCGGGAACATCAAGATCGCGACGCAGACCAGCCCCAGGAGGTGGACCCCGGCGATCATCAGCAACAGCTGAGTTTCGCCCGACATGGGGATAGGGTAGCGCGCGGGAGCGCCGCTGCGTAGGGGGCTCGCTACCATCGACCGCCTGATGGCCGGCTCCGACAGTACCGCTTTGACCGTGGCCCTCCGTGAGACCTCGGGCTCCCGCGCGGTTCGCCGCCTGCGGCGGACCGGCAACGTGCCCGGAGTCGTCTACGGCGGGAACGAAGATCCGGTTGCGTTCGCGGTCGATGCGCGGGAGCTCAGGCAGGTCCTCGGGCACGCCGGCGCGGTGATCGACCTGAAGATCGACGGCGGCAACGGCACCCCGGTGGTCCTCAAGGACCTGGCCCGGCACCCGGTCAGCGGCGAGACCCTGCACGTGGACCTGCTCCGGGTCCGCCTGGACCGGAAGATCCAGGCGACGGTGGTGCTCGAGCTCCTCGGCGTCGAGGACGCTCCCGGCGTCAAGCAGGGAGGCGTGCTCGAGCAGGTCACTCGCGAGCTGACGATCGAGGCCCTCCCGGGCGACATCCCCGACCAACTCGAGCACGACGCGACGACCCTGGAAGTGGGGGACACGCTGACGCTCGCCTCGATCACTCCGCCGAGCAGCGTCACGCTGATCGATGACCCCGAGACGGTGATCGCCACGGTCACCCCGCCACGCCTCCAGCTCGAGGACGAGAACGAGATCGAGCAGGAGACCGAGGTCGTCGGCGAGGGCGAGGGGGACGAGGCTGCGGACTCTGAGCAGGCCGACGGCGATGAAGCCGCCGATGCCCCCTCCGAGTAGCCGCGCTCGCCATGCCGCTCCCGGGTCGCTCAGGCGCCCCCGCCGACTGGCTGCTGGTCGGGCTCGGCAACCCCGGCGGTAGCTACGAGCGCACGCGCCACAACATCGGCTTTGCCATCGCCGAGCTGCTCGCTTCCCGGTGGCAGCTCCCCCAGCCGCGGGCCCGGTTCCGCGGTCTGCTGAGCCAGGGCCGGCTTGAACCCGGCGCGCCTCGAGTGGCGATCCTGCGCCCGCAGACCTTCATGAACGACGCCGGCGACTCGGCCGGGCCTGCCCGCGGCGCATTGAAGGTCCCGCTGGAGCGAGTGGTCGTGCTCCACGACGAGATCGATCTGTCCTTTGGCGAGATCCGGGTGCGGCTCGGCGGCGGCCTGGCCGGTCACAACGGGCTGAAGTCGCTGCGCCAGGCCTTCGGTTCGCCGGACTTCTGGCGTACCCGGGTGGGCGTCGGCCGTCCACCGACCACCGATCCCGACCGAGTGGCGGCCTACGTGCTCAACCGCTTCGCCGAGCCCGAAGCGGACGTGCAGCAGCTGATCGTGTCGGCCGCCGACGCCGCCGAGCGGCTGATCCGGGAGCAATCGGCGGCGACCTAGACTTGGGCTGGCGATGCTTCGCTCGCTCCTGCACCACGCCGAACAGGATCCGCAGACCTCCGCGCTACAGCGATCGGGGGGTCGGGCTTTCGTGTCGCAGTCGCTGCGGCCCTACCTGTTGTCGGCACTGGTGGAGAGCGACCCGACCACGCCGGCGATCGTGGTTGCCGGCGACGATCGGGCCGCCCGAGATCTGGCCGCCGGGCTCCGAGCCTGGTTGGAGCCGCGCGTGGTCCGCTACTACCCCAGCCGCGGCGTCACCTACGAGTCGCATCTGGCGCCGCCCGCGCATCTGGTCGGGCTGCGGATCGCCGCGCTCGACGCGCTGCTCGAGCCTCCGGCGGACGGCCCGGCGCCGGTGGTCGTGGTCAGCGCGGTGGCGTTGTCCGAGAAGGTGCCCGACCCGGTCCTTCGCCCGCACGGCTTCACGTTGCGTACTGGGGAGCTGCTCGACCTCGACGAGACCGCCATGGACCTCGTGTCCGCCGGCTACGAGCGCGTGGACCAGGTCGAGGATCGCGGCCAGTTCGCGATCCGGGGCGGCCTGCTTGACCTGTTTCCGGCCACCGAGGACCGCGCCGTCCGGGTCGACCTGTTCGGCGACGAGATCGAGTCGCTGCGCTGGTTCTCGACCTTCACCCAACGTTCCCTGGGGGAGGCGGAGGCGGTGGAGGTGGCACCCGCCGCCGAGCTGGCCGCCGAGCACCGGGAGCTGGCGGAGATCGCCGCCCTTGAGGATGCCGCCGATCGCCCCGATATCGCCGAGCTGCTGCCGATCGAGGACTTCCACGCGTTTCTGGAGTTGGCCCCCGCACGCGCCTCGATCCTGATTGCCGGCGAGGAGGACCTGGCGCCGGCGCTGGCCGATCACTGGCAGGACGTGTGCGCCGCCTTCCACGACCACGACGCCCATCGGCTGTACGTCGATCCCGACCGGATCGGAGCTGCGCTGGGGCAGCGGGCGCGAATCCGGCTCTCCAGCATCGATCAGGATCAGGACTTCCAGTTCCGCGCCCAGGCGGCCGACGTCGCCGCCCGCGGGGTCAAGGAGGCAGAGCCGGAGCTCGAGAAGCTCGCCCGCTCCGGCTACCGCACCGTCGTCGCCTTCGCTCGCCGCGGCGAGGGTGAGCGGGCCGCCTACAACCTCGGCCGGCTGAAGGTCCGCTGGCTGGACCCCGGAAGCCCGTCCAGCGACGCCGGGTCGCTAGGCGATGGTCTACCGCCAGGCGAGGGCCAGCTGACCTTTGCCGTCGCCCGCTTGCAGGCCGGCTTCATCGCGCCGCAGTTCCACCTGGCGGTGATACCCGAGCACAAGCTGTTCCGCCGCCGGCGCGCCGGCGCGGGGACAGGCGGACGTCCTGAGCGCTCGCATCGTCGCGGCGTGCTGCGCAGCTTCAGCGAGCTGCGCACTGGCGACATCGTCGTCCACGAGGACCACGGGATCGCCCGCTTTGCCGGCTTTGACACCAAGACGGTGGTCGGGGTCACCCGGGACTACCTGTACTTGGAGTACGCCGGCTCCGACCGCGTGTTCGTGCCCGTCGACCAGCTGGCCAAGATCAGCCGCTACGTCGGCGCTGGCGGTGCTCACCCGCCGCTGTCCAAGCTCGGCGGTACCCGGTGGGAGACGATCAAGGCCAGGGCACGGCGGGCGGCTCAGGAGCTCGCCGGAGAGCTGCTGAACCTGTATGCCGAGCGCAAGCGGCGCGAGGGCCATTCGTTTCCCCCCGACGGCGACTGGCAGCGGGAGTTCGAGGACGCCTTCCCGTTCACCGAAACGCCCGACCAGCGCGATGCGATCGACTTCGTCAAGTCCGACATGGAGTCGCCGCGGCCGATGGACCGGTTGATCTGCGGCGACGTCGGCTACGGCAAGACCGAGGTCGCGCTGCGGGCCGCCTTCAAGTCGGTGCAGGACGGCAAGCAGGTGATGCTGCTGGTACCGACGACGATCCTCGCACAGCAGCACTACGGAACCTTCTCCGAGCGCCTCAAGGACTACCCGGTGACGATCGAGCACGTCTCCCGGTTCCGTCCCGCGCCCGAGCAGCGGGAAGCGGTGGCGCGCTTCTCCCGGGGGGAGGTCGACATCCTCATCGGCACCCATCGCCTGCTCTCCCGCGACGTGCGGGCCAAGGACCTCGGTCTGCTGGTCGTCGACGAGGAGCAGCGCTTCGGGGTCAAGCAGAAAGAGCTGCTGCGCCAGCTCAAGCTGAAGGTCGACGTGATCTCGATGAGCGCGACGCCGATCCCGCGGACGCTGCAGATGTCGCTGGCCGGCGTCCGTGACATCAGCGTGATCGAGACCCCGCCGGAGGGCCGGCGTCCGGTCAAGACCTACGTCGGCGAGTACGACGAGGAGCTGGTCAAGCAGGCGCTGCGGCGCGAGCACGGCCGCGGCGGCCAGGCGTTCTTCCTGCACAACCGGGTCGAGACGATCGACGAGACGGCCGAGCGGCTGCGCGGGCTGTGCCCGTCGATGCGCTTCGAGACTGCCCACGGACAGCTGGACGAGCGCCAGTTGGAGCAGCGGATGATGCGGTTCCTGCGCGGGGAGGTCGACGTGCTCGTGTGCACCAGCATCATCGAGTCCGGTATCGACATCCCACAGGCCAACACGCTGATCGTCGAGCGCTCGGACGGGTTCGGGCTGGCCCAGCTCTACCAGATCCGGGGTCGCGTGGGACGGAGCCGCGAGCGCGCCTATGCCTACCTGCTGTATCCGAGTGCGGCCGCGCTCACCCCCGACGCCGCCCAGCGCTTGAGCGCGCTGTCTGACTACACCGAGCTCGGCGCCGGCTTCAAGATCGCCATGCGCGACCTGGAGATCCGCGGCGCCGGCAACCTGCTCGGCGACGAACAATCGGGTCACGTCGCGGCGCTTGGCTTCGAGCTGTACATGCAGATGCTCGACGAGGCCGTCGAGGCGGCGGCGGCCGAGGGCGCTGAGGCGAGCGACGATTGGGAGCCGGTGCGCCTGGACGTCAACGTCGATGCCTACGTGCCCCCTGACTACATCCCCTACGAGCAGGCCAAGGTCGATGTGCACCGGCGGATCGCCGGCGCGCGCGAGGTGGCAGACCTGATGCTGCTGCGCGAGGAGCTCGAGGATCGCTTCGGCGAGCTCCCCGACCCGCTCAGCAACCTGATCCTGCTTCAGCAGGCGCGGATCAAGCTCGGGCAGTCCGGCGCTCAGGCCGTCACCTTCCGCGGTGGCCGGCTGGCGGTCACCCCCGTCGATCTCGACTCGGTCCGGGCCAAGCGGATCCGGGCCGAGATCCCTGAGGCGCTGTACGAGTCAGGCAGGTCGCAGCTGTCGCTGCGCGTGCCCGATGATCCGGGGCAACGCTTTCCCGCCGTCGTCAGGGCCGCCGATGTGCTGCTGGCGGTGACGCGGGAGGCGGGCGACGGGGCGGCCGTCGACGAACAGCCCGTCTCGGCGCGGTGATCAGTCTCGGCGCGCTGATCAGCTCCAGCCGACCGTTAGAATCGCCCACCTACTCGTTGCGATGACGCTGCGAGCACCGCGACCAGGTCACGATCACTCCTGCGGTGACGCGGCAAGCACGGCGAGCAGGTCAGCGATCACTCCGGCGGGGTCTTCGCCCAGCCGCCGGTAGGTGATCCTCAATACCCGGTAGCCGGCCGCCAGCAGCCGGGCATCGCGCACTCGGTCCTGCTCGAACGCACGAGGACTGGAATGGTATCCGCGCCCGTCGAGCTCCACCACCAGTCGGGCCTGCGGCCACAGGAAGTCGACCTCCAGGCCGCTGACCCGCTGGTTGACCCGCGGCCGGCGGATTCCGGCTGCCTCAATCAGCTCCAGGAAACGCCGCTCGAGCTCAGAGCGGACCGGAGGCGGCGCACGGTAGGCGGCGAGGAGGCTCTCCAGGTTTTGGCGCCGCCGCCCCGATGCGCGACTCAGCGCGCGCTGCAGCGAGAAGTGGTTGAGGGCTCCGCTGCGGTCGGCCTGCTCGAGCACCCGCAGCAGCTGCGGTCTGTTCAGGATCGAGGCCAGATCGAGGATCGTCCGAGGTACGGACGTGCCGGGAATATTGTCGATGGTGACCCGCTCCTCCGGGTCCAGCCGCTCCGTTCGGTGGGCGACGATCGGAGGGCGGCTGCGGCGCCCTGGCCCCGGCAGTGTCAAGTCGATCCCGGGACCGGCCGGGCGCAGGTCCAGCAGGGCGGCCGCGGTGCGATGGCTGACCATCGCGGCTGGCCCGTAGGCCAGCACCGCTGCGGTCCACCGCCCGCGCGCGGTCAGCCGGCTTCGCCCGACGGCGTAGACACCCTTGTAGGCGCGATGGAGCCGGGCCTGCTCGAGCCGGCGGCGGATGGCCCCGACTCCGTAGCGCAACGCGGTCAGCTGCCAGTGGGCGACGACGCCGTGCTGAGCGTCGGCGAGCAACGCAATCGGACCGTCTCGGCCGGTGGTCAGGTCAATCAGTGCCGGTGCCGCCAGCGCGAACCCGCGCGCGCTACACGTTCCGCCGACCGCCTCCGCCTGTTGCCAAATCTGCTGTACCTGAGCGGAATTGGCAACAGCCACTCGCATCGCCGCAGCGTGGCAGCCAGGATGTGACGCGTGGGTGACGCGGTGTCAAGAATTTGCCGCCATGAGGTCACTCAGCCGCTGCCGCTGCCGCTGCCGGCCGGAGGCGTCGAGAGTTCCCCGGCGCCAGCCAGGCCCGAAACGCTGCCCGCACCGCCGGTCAGCGATCGTCGGTGATCGCGTACCAGGCCGTGTCGCGGTTGCGGCCCTTGACGACTTGATGCTTGGCGAACACGCCCTCGAACTGAAACCCGAACCGCACCGCGGCCCGACGCGAGGCCGCGTTCAGCGCGTTGCACTTCCACTCCAGGCGCCGGTAGCCGAGCTCGTCGAAGGCATTGGCAGCGAGCAGGAAGATCGTCTCGGTGGCGGCGGTTGAACCCTGCAGGTCGGGGCCGAACCAGATGTGGCCGATCTCGATGCAGCCGTGCTCGGGAGTGATCCTCAGGTAGGAGACCATGCCCTGAGGTTCGCTTCCCGGGCGCGGCACGACGGCGAGAAACAACGGGTCGCTGGAGCGGGCCGCGTGCTCCAATGCCGCTTGCAGCTCCCCCCGGATCCCGGTATGGCCCCTCGGGCAGGTAGCGCCAGATCTCCGGATCTCCGTCCGGGAAATGCGAGACGGCAAACAGCGGGGCGTCGGCGGCCGGCTCGAGCGGACGCAGCAGCACGTGCTCGCCCCGCAGCGGCGCCCGCGCCGGCGCCCGAGCGCAGGTGAACTTGACCGGCTCTCCGAGCGGGTGCTCGCTCATCGGCGCGGAGCATCGCAGCCCTGCTCGCTACCATGGCCGCAAGTCCGATGAGACGAGCTAAGTTGACCCTGGCGCTTGGCGCCTTTTTTGTGCTGGCGGCCGTTCTGGCCGGCTGCGGTGGAGGTGTGCCCGGAAACTCGGTCGCCGACGTGGCCGGGAACCCGATCACCACCCAGGCCTTCGACCACTGGCTGTTCGTCGCCGCCAAGGGCAATTCGGCCCAGAGCCCGGGAGCGCCGGTGATCATTCCCAACGCTCCACCGGACTTCAAGAACTGCATCGAGCAAGCGCGCAAGCAGATCCCGACGCTGGCCAAGACTCCTGACAAGCAGCTCAAGGGAGACTGTAGCCAGCTCTTCACCTCGCTCGGCAGCCAGGTGATGCAGTTCCTGATCACCGCCTACTGGTATCAGGCCGAAGCCGCCAAGGAACACATCAAGATCACCGATGCCGAGGTTCAGCAGGCTTTCCAGACGGCCAAGAACCAGCAGTTCCCCACCGCCGCCGCGTTCAACTCCTTCCTCGCGCAGAGCGGTCAGACAATGCAGGACATCGTGTTCCGCGTGCGCGTCAATGAGCTGCTCAAAAAACTGCTGGCCAAGCACCCGACTACGGTGACTCCGGCCGCCATCCAGGCTTACTACAACAGCCACACCTCCCAGTTCGGAACCCCCGAGTCACGGGACGTGCGCATCGTGCGCACCACCGGTGCCAAGCAGGCGGCCGCCGCCAAGGCCGCGCTTGCCTCCGGCACGAGCTGGCAGCAGGTCGCCCAGCAGTATTCCGTGGATACCGCAACCAAGAACAAGGGCGGCCTGCTCACCGGCGTCACCCGCGGCCAGCAGGAGCAGGCGCTGGACAAGGCGGCGTTCTCGGCGCCGCAGAACCAAGTCCTCGGTCCGATTCACGGCACCTTCGGCTACTACGTGTTCGAGGTAACGAGGATCAAGCATTCGACCCAGCAAACGCTGGCCCAGGCGACACCGCTGATCAAGCAGATCCTGCAGAGCCAGACCCAGCAGAGCGCGCAGAGCACGCTTGATGCCCAGGTCAAGAAGAACTGGCTGCACCAGACGCAGTGCCGGGAGAACTACGTGATCACGGCCAACTGCAGCGGCTACAAGCCGCCGAAGGGTACGAGCACCTCCGCCCCGGGTAGCGCGGCGCCAACTCAGCAGAGCGCTCCAACCACGACGTCGCCCTAACGCCGTGAGCTCCGGAGCGCCGGAGGATGTCGACCGGCCCCTTGAGCGGACCCTGGCCGCGCTCTCGCGGCTGGACGCGATCACCAGACGGTTGCGGCGGGAATGCCCGTGGGACCGCGAGCAGGATGAGCGCTCGATCGTCCCCCACACGGTCGAGGAGGCTTACGAGCTCGCCGACGCCGCCCACCGCCAAGACGATGCCAAGCTGCTCGACGAGCTCGGCGACGTGCTCTTCCAGGTTCACTTCCTGGCCCTGCTGCTGGCTGAGCGCGGTGCCGGCGACCTGGGCCAGGTTGCCGAGCACTGCACCGAGAAGCTGATCAGGCGCCACCCCCATGTGTTCGGTCAGGCGCAGGCGGAGACCGCCCAGGAGGTGCTCCGCAACTGGGACCAGATCAAGCAGGGCGAGCGCGGACGGGAACCGGGCATCTTCGGTGAGGTCCCCGAGAACCTTCCGGGGCCGCTTTACGCGCGCAAGCTGCAGCGGCGCGCAGCGGCGACGGGCTTTGACTTTCCCGGGGTCGAGGGCCCGCTGCGCTCGGTAGCGGAGGAGCTCTCCGAGCTGGAGGAAGCCCAGACTTCGCAGGAGCGCTTCCACGAGGTTGGCGACCTGCTGTTTGCCGCCGTGAACGCCGCCCGCAAGCTGAAGGTTGATCCGGAGCTGGCGCTGCGGGCCGCGGCTGGGCGGTTCCGTGACCGAGTATCCGCTGCGGCCGAGTTGGCGGACTCGGGGAAGCGAAGCTGGAACGATCTCGCTACCCACGAGCAGCTGGCCCTGTACCTCCGCGCGCGACTGAACGAAGGAGAAGCTGACCGGCAATGAGCCAGATCGAGCACGTACACGCCCGGCAGATCCTCGACAGCCGAGGCAATCCCACCGTCGAGGTCGAGCTCAGCGTGCGTTCGGGCGCCTGGGGCCGGGCGGCCGTGCCCTCGGGAGCCTCGACGG
This sequence comes from uncultured Solirubrobacterales bacterium, assembly GCA_963787535.1. Taxonomy (GTDB): domain Bacteria; phylum Actinomycetota; class Thermoleophilia; order Solirubrobacterales; family Solirubrobacteraceae; genus Palsa-465. The sequence continues at coordinate 823,178 of CAWBDB010000003.1, read as the reverse complement.
GCGAGTTCGAGGCCACCGAGCTGCGCGATGGTGGCTCTGATTGGATGGGCAAGGGGGTCAGCCGGGCCGTCGACAACGTCAACGGCGAGATCGCCACTGCGATCCGAGGTCAGGATGCCTCTGGCCAGGCCGCGCTCGACCGCGCCCTGATCGAGCTGGACGGCACCGCCACCAAGGCCCGGCTTGGGGCCAACGCGATCCTGGCCGTATCGCTGGCGGCAGCCCACGCCGCCGCCGCCGAGGAGCGGTTGCCGCTGTGGCGCTACCTGGGGGGGGAGGGGGCGCACGTGCTGCCGGTGCCGATGATGAACGTCCTCAACGGCGGCGCGCACGCCGACAACCGAGTCGACTTTCAGGAGTTCATGATCGTCCCCGTCGGCGCTCGCGGGTTCGCCGAAGCGCTACGGATGAGCGCCGAGGTCTTCCACCACCTCAAGGGCACGCTGCACGAGCGCGGTCTCTCGACTGCGGTCGGAGACGAGGGTGGATTCGCCCCCGATCTGAGCTCCAACGAGGAGGCGCTGGAGATGCTGATGGCCGGGATCCGGGCTGCCGGCTACGTACCCGGAGACCAGATCGCGATCGCCATGGATCCGGCCACCTCGGAGCTATATCGCAACGGCACCTACGTGCTGGCCAGCGAGGACCGCAGCCTGACCGCGGACCAGATGGCGGAGCTGTGGGCCGACCTCGCCGCCCGATACCCGATCGTCTCGATCGAGGATGGGATGGCCGAGGAGGACTGGGCGGGATGGAGAACGCTGACCGACCACCTCGGGAACCGCCTCCAACTCGTCGGAGACGATCTGTTCGTCACCAACACCGATCGCCTCCGGCGCGGCATCGACAACGGGATCGCCAACTCGATCCTGATCAAGGTCAACCAGATCGGCACCCTGACCGAGACGCTGGCGGCGATCCGGATGGCACGTGAAAGCGGGTACAGCGCGGTGATGTCGCACCGCTCGGGGGAAACCGAGGATGTGACCATCGCCGACCTCGCGGTCGCTACCGGATGCGGCCAGATCAAGACCGGAGCGCCCTCGCGGACCGATCGCGTGGCCAAGTACAACCAGCTGTTGCGGATCGAGGAGGCGCTCGGGCCCGATGCCGAATATCCCGGACGTCGTGCCTTCCGGGCCTAGGGGAGCGACCGGCGGATCATTGGCTGCTCCATGGGCGGGTCCGACAGGACCGACGAAGTTCACGATCGGCAGGCAGGAACAAGAGCGGGCGCGGCGAACCAGGGGCTCACGGTATGCCGTCAGCGTCCTCCGCAGCCGCAGCGCGCCGGCGTCATCGCGAGACCTCCAGGGCGCGCAGTCGTCCGCGGGGAGTCATCGGCCGCGGTGCCACGCTGCGAGTGCGGTGGGATCGGCTCGGCCGGGTGGCCCTGCTGGTGGTGTTCACCGCCGTCGCCGCCCTGTACCTCAAGCAGGGACTGTCGCTGCTCTCCACTCACTCCCAAGCTCAGCAGCAGCGCGCGATCGTGCAGCGGCTCAGCCGCCAGAACGCGCAGCTGATGCGCGAGCAGCAGGAGCTGAACGACCCGGCGACGATCGAGCGCGACGCGCGGGCGCTGGGGATGGTGCACGCCGGCGAGCGCCCGTATGTGATCACGGGGCTGCCGGCGCGCTGAGCGGGGATCGTTTCCCGGCCACCCTTCGGGGAGGCGGTGCGTGTTGGTGAGCTTCGAGGAGGTGATCGGTGTCTGGCGGGAGGGCCAACGGCGCCTGGAGCGGGCCGATCCCTCCCACCGAACGGCGCTGGAACGCGTCACCGAGGAGCTCGTGAACGAGCTCAGGCGGCGGCTCGGTGGCGCGTTCACCGCCGATGAGCTGGCGCAGCTGTACCTCGAGCAAGGCACCGATTGGTGCTTCGATATCGCCGCACGGGTGGCGCCGGCCACTCCCGAAGCCTGGGACCTGACCACCGTCGCTGGAGCGGCGTTTGCCCGCTATCTACGTCAGGCCAGCGACTACGGCGGTGGGCGCCGGCGCCAGGAGAACGACTGATGCACATGCCTCCCGAGATGATCCAAACGCCGGGACGTTTCCGTCCCGGGAAGCCCGAGGTCATTCGTCGTCTTCTGCGTCTGCCTCTTCCCCACCGGCGCGCCGGATCACGATCTGCTCCTCCTCGATCGTGACGACAACTGGACGATGGCCGGCCCAGTACTCGGCGTACACGGGATCGTCTTGGACAGCGGGATCAAGCCACAGCCCGTAGCCCTCCTCGCCGTGATCGAAGGTCGCCTCGAGCGGGCCTGAAAGCTTGCGCCGGCTGCTGCGCCTGCCGCCGCGGCGGCTGCGGCGGCGGCGCACCGGAGCCTCGTCGCCCTCACCCTCGTCGTCCTCCTCCTGCTCGGCCTCAGCCGCCTCCAGCTCGGCGGCGATCAGAGCGTCATCCTCGGCGCGAAGATCGATCTCGTCGTCGAAGTCGGCGGCCGCCCCGACCGCCTCTCCGTTGCCATCGGCCTCGAGTCCCTGCTCACGCTTGAACGCCTGGATCTGCTGGACGGTGACCTCGAGCTGGTGGGCGATCCAGGCGTCGGTGCGGCCCTGGCGCACCCACGCCCGGATGCGGTTCAGCTCTGGTCGCAGAGATCTACGCGGCATCGGGCCCGGAGACTAGTACAGGCCTCGGCCAGAGCGCTCCCGCGCGCAACCGGCGGACCACCAGCGATTGTTCGTCCGCCGGGGTTGCCTGTATGCTGCGCCCGTAGCTGCCGCTCGGATGGCGCGTCGGCCGACCGTCGTATCCACCAGGCAAGCAGGGAGGCATTTCGATGTTGGTACTGACTCGCAAGTGCAATCAGAGCATCATGATCGGCGACGACATCGAAGTCTCCGTGCTCGCGATCATGGGCGAGAAGGTTCGAATCGGCATTCAGGCGCCGCGGGACGTTCCCGTGTTTCGCAAGGAGGTGTACCTGGAGATCCAGCAGGAGCGGGGCACTTCCGGCAGCGATGCGCGGGACGAAGTCGACGCGGCGCTGCGCGGGCTGAGCGAAGGCAATTAGCGCATCGAGACGCGTGCGCCGCTGAGCGCCACGGCGCGGGCAAGCTCAGGGCAACATCGTGACTCACCGCAGTGCCCCGCGGCTCAGCGCGGAGCGTCAGCCCAACAGGTAGTAGAGCGTCTCGAACATCGCCACCGTGACGATCACCGCGGTGGCCACGAGCGAGGCCACCAGCAGCCAGAAGCGCATCGAGCTGCGCTTCTGCTCTCGCACGTGCGTGCGCTTGCGCGAGCGGATCACCGCGCTGCGTCGCAGGTGCTCCCTGCGGCTGCGGTCAAGCTGCGCCTCGTGCCGGAACTGCTGCTCGAGCTGCGCAAGACTCTGGCGCATCTTCATCGCCATCGGGGCGAGCCTACCATCTCAGGGCGGGGATCACCCGCCGCGAGGCTGCCGAGAAGACGCGGCAGGCCCGCGGAGACAGCGCCACGGCCCGGCCAGACTCCGCCGCCGGCGAATCCCGCGCCACGCCAGCGTCAGTGGACCGCCTGGCCCTCGTACACGCGCACGAAGTGCAGGTAGTTGTCGGCGATCTGGTCTGCCGCGGCAGTGCGCTCCAGCTCGTTGGCGAGGAAGCCCTTGAGGGCATCCCACCAGATCGAGCGACCGATGGCAAAGCCAATGAAGCCGTCCACCGGCGAGGCCTGCTCGAGCCAGTGCTCGACCTTATCGGTCGAGGCACCGCGGCCCAGCAGCACGCAGGCGACGCCCTGCCGCCCGGGCCCCGAGCGGGTCTGCTCGGCGAGCATCGCCGCGTCCTCGCGCTCGTCGACCCCCTCGATCTTCCAGATGTCGACCTCGATCCCGAAGTCCTGGATCTCCTGGATCGCCCGGCGCATCAGCTCCGGACGCAGCTCGGCGTCGTAGCGATCGGTGTCACCGCCCAGCTTCTGCAGCTGCTCGTCGGTGCCCGGTACCAGCAGCTCGAACAGGAACTTCCGGTCGTGATCGTGGAGCCAGTCGGCCAGCGTCTTCAGCCGCCGCAACTGTCGCTGGTTCATCTCCGCTTCGTCGTCGGGGTTGTAGCGGACGAGGACCTTGGAGAAATCGGGATCGAACCGCTCGATGTGCTCGCCGAAGCTCTCGCCGTACTGGAAGTCGAACTCGTCCTGGCCCGACTTCTCGACCGGCATTGCCAGCTTCAGGTCGCTCTCCCGCGTGCGCTCCGGGATGTCCGAGCCGAACTGCTCGTCGACCAGCACACCGGTGGCTCCCGGTTGCGCGCCCCGCTGCACCGCCTTCAGCATCCCCTCAAAGATCAGGTGCTTGGCATCGGCAATCGTGTTCGTCTGCTCGGGCGTGGGTTCGCCCTCGATCCCGAACATCTTCTTCTGGAAGGAACCACGATGATCGAAAGCGAGGATGTAGAGCTTCCCGTCGTATCCCAGGGCCATTGAACCGTCCTCCTAAGTGGTAAAGGTGGTTGTGAGTCTAGGCCGGAGGGTCTCAGACGTGTACCCGAGCGCGTAGGCTCTCGCGCGTGGAGCATCACTTCACCGGGTCGCCGTTCACGATCGGGATCGAGGAGGAGCTGATGATCCTCGATGCCCAGTCGCTGGAGCTGGTCAACGCGATCGAGACGCTGCTGGAGCGGGCACCCTCGGGCGAGATCAAGCCCGAGCTGATGGAGTCCGTGCTGGAGATCTCCACCGAGCCCTGCCCCAACACCGCCCACGCCGGTGAGCAGCTGCGGGCGCTGCGGCGCCAGGTCGCCCAGACGGCGTCTGAGAAGAGCCTGGCGATCGGGTCGGCGGGAACACATCCGTTCGCGATGTGGGAGGACCAGCGGATCGTCGCCCGCCCCCGCTACCGAGACCTGGTCTCGGCTTTGCGCTTCGTCGCCCGTCAGGAGCTGATCTTCGGTATGCACGTGCACGTCGGCGTCGACGATCCGGAAAAGGCGATCCATGTCGCCAACGGGATGCGCGTCCACGTGCCGGTGCTGCTCGGGCTGTCGGCCAACTCGCCGTTCTGGCGCGCCGATGCGACTGGGCTGGCCTCGGTGCGGACCCCGATCTTCCGGGCCTTTCCGCGGGTCGGGATCCCGCCGACCTACGAGGACTGGACGGACTACGCGCGCAGAATCGAGTTCATGATCGACGCCCGGGTGATCGAGGACTACACCTACCTCTGGCACGACGTCCGCCCGCACCCGAACTTCGGCACCGTGGAGATCCGGGTGATGGACTCCCAGACCCGCATCGAGCACGCGCTGGCCCTCGCTGCCCTGGTCCACGGGCTCGTCCACGAACTGGCCGAGCACTACGACTCCGGGCAGCCGCTGTCCCGGTACCCGTTCGAGATGCTCGACGAGAACAAGTGGTTGGCGGCCCGGCACGGGCTGGACGGCGAGCTCGTGGACCTGCCCAAGTCAGAGCGCGTGCCCACTCGGGAGCTGGCTCGCCGGCTGGTCGACCGGATGCGCGAGCACTGCCAGCAGCTCGGCTCGGCCGCCGAGCTGGAGGCCGTTGAGGACCTGCTCACGCGCGGCAACGGGGCTGCCCGACAGGTCGTCGTCTACGAGGCCAATCACGATCTCCGTGAGGTGATGGCCGAGATCGTTGCCGCCACCGCGGTCTAGCCCCGAGAGGATCCGCAGCCGCCATCAGGGTCGGCCAACCGGCTCAACCGGCGGCTCTACAATCGGTTCGTGAGCACCGGCGGGCCCGACCTGTTCGTGATTTGCAAGAGCTGCGGCTCAGAGGTCAGCCCCTACATCACCGAGTGCCCGTACTGCGGGAACCGCCTGCGGAAGCGGGCGCCGAAGCTCGATCGCGACGGCCGCGTGGCCCAGGAGCGCCGCCGGCGGCCGCCCGCCCCCGCCCTGCCGCGATTGCGTCGTGACGAGATCCCAGGGATCCGCGCCGAGTCGCGTCCCTACGCCACGATCCTGCTGGTGATCCTCGGCCTCGTCGGGTGCCTGCTGTGGCGCACGTCGCTGGGCCATCCGGACCAGCTCGCGGTGGTGGGCAAGCCCGGCGGCGACTGGTGGCGGGTGCTGACCGCCCCGTTCGTCTACAACAACACCGGCTACGCGTTCGTCGCGCTGGGGGCGATCGCGCTCTACGGATCGCTGCTGGAGCGCCGTCACGGAGCATCCGTGGTCATCGTGCTGTTCGTGATCGGGGGGTTCGGGGGTACGGCTGCGACGGCGGCCGCCTACCCGGCGCCTGTGGTACTGGGGGCAAACGGAGCCGCGCTGGCGATGCTGACCGCGTGGGCGATGCCCGACCTGCTGGCGCTGCGCGAGGGGGCGGAGATCGAGGGCGACCTGCTGGGAACGGCGGTGATCGCAGTCGTGCTGGCGCTGATGCCGCTGGCGGTCAGCGGCGCAAGCTGGGTGTCGGCGGGGGTCGGCATGCTCGGGGGGCTGGCGCTGGCCTTCCCGCTGGCCCGGCTGGCTCGCCGCTGAGCGGCACCGCCGGGCTCACAGCACCGCCGGGCTCACAGCACCCGGATCGTCCCCGGCGTGCCGCCAACGAGCGTGCCGATCACCGGCCCCGGCAGCTCAGGGGTTCGTCCGGACGGAATTGCGGCCAGCAGTCCGCCTGAGGTCATCGCGTCGCACACCAGCCACCGGCGGGCTTCCGGCACCTCGTCGGCGAAGACCGCGAACCGCTCGGCGTGCTCACGATTGCGCCGGGTGCCGCCGGCGATGGCTGCGGGAGCGCCCCCGTCCGGCTCCACCGCTTCCAGCAGCTCGGACACGCCCTCGATCGCCGGGACCGCGGCGGCGTCGAGCTCCGCCGCCAGTCCACTGGCCAGCGCCAGCTCGTGCAGGTGGCCGAGCAGGCCGAAGCCGGTAACGTCGGTGAGCGCGTGCGCGCCCGCCTGCCGCGCGGCCAGCGAGCCCTCCCGGTTGAGCGTCGTCATCACCTGCACCGCAGCGGCCACGGCAGGCCGGCCGATCCCGCGCTTGGCCGCGGTCACGGCGGCGCCGGCCCCGAGCGGCTTGGTCAGCACCAGCGCATCGCCGGCGCGCCCGCCGGCGTTGGTGATCAGCTCGCCCGGGTGGACGGTGCCGGTGACCGCCATTCCGTACTTCGGCTCGGAGTCCTCGATCGAGTGGCCGCCGAGGATCGCCACCTCGGCCTGCTCGGCGATCGCCGCGCCGCCGCGCAGGATCTCCAGCAGCGTCTCCTCGCCGAGCTCGGCCAGCGAGAACGCGACCAGGTTCAGGGCGCTCAGCGGCGCGGCGCCCATCGCGTAGATGTCCGAGAGCGCATTGGTGGCGGCGATCCGGCCGAAGTCGAAGGGTCGTCGACGATCGGCGTGAAGAAGTCGACCGTGTGCACGAGCGCGAGGTCATCGCGCAACCGGAGCACGCCGGCGTCGTCGGCGTGGTCGAAGCCGACCAGCACGCGCGGATCGGCCGGCGGCTCGGGCAGCCGGGCCAGGAGCGGTCCGATCGCCGCCGCGGGCAGCTTGCAGCCGCAACCCGCGCCGTGGGAGAGCGAGGTCAGCGTGGGGGCACGTCCGTATGATCCCTGAACCTCGAGTGCCGGAGCCTGCCTACAGCGACGCTGAGATCGATGCGGCCATCGCCGCAATCGCCGATCCGCAGCGGCTGCAGCAGGCTCAGGAGGTGGTCTCCCGAGCCGCTCCATCGCTGCCGCGCGTGCTGGACGCGGCGCTGAATGAAGGCGGCTGGTTCGACGGCGGCCACGAGCAGGCGGTTCGCGAGGCGGCTGCCGCCGACGACCCTCACGAGCGGAGCGCGCTCGATGCAAATCTGCTCGCCGAGGAGACTCGCCTGGGGATGCTCGTCGGCGTCGCCGTGGGCTTCGAGCTCGCGCGGGAGCTGAGCGGGTCCGCGCCCGATGGATGCTGCGCCGGACCGGGCGCCTTCTCCGCCCGCTGACCCAACCACCCAGGAGGACTAAATCGATGACCGACATCCGCTTTCTCGGACACGCCTGCTTCACGCTCTCCGACGGCGAGCACGACCGTGCTCATCGACCCGTTCCTGTCCGGTAATCCCAAGGCGGCCGTATCCGCCGACGAGGTGCCGGCGACCACGATCCTGCTCACCCACGGCCACGTCGACCACCTCGGCGATACGGTGGCCATCGCCAAGCGCACCGGCGCCCCGGTGGTGGCGATCGTCGAGCTGGCCAACGAGCTGGGCGAGGAGGGACTGGAGGTCCACGATCCCAACCTCGGCGGCACCGTCAAGTTCGACTGGGGCTGGGTGAAGCTGGTTCCTGCCTGGCACACCTCGACGACGCCCAAGGGCACCGTCAACACCCCGGCCGGGTCTGCTGGTCAGCTTCAACGACACGCTCGTCTACCACCTCGGGGACACCTGCCTGTTCTCCGACCTGCAGCTGATCTCCAAGCCGACACCGGTCGACGTCGCGCTGATGTGCATCGGCGGCCACTACACGATGGACCGCATCGACGGTGTGGAGGCGGCCAAGATGATCGGGGCCAGGACCGTGATCCCCTGCCACTACGACACCTTCCCGCCGATCGAGACCGACGCCCAGACGTTCAAGTCAGAGGTGGAGTCGGCCACGGAGTCCAAGGTGGTGGTGCTCGAGCCCGGCGAGACCCACTCCGCGTGACCCACGCGATCGTCCTGATCGGAGCCGAGCGCTCGCGCGCTGAGCGCACTCGGCGGCGAGCTCGCCGACATCGAGGGCGTGGCCGAGGCCTACTCGGTCACCGGCGAGTGGGACTTCGTCGCCATCCTGCGCCTGCGCGAACACGATCAGCTCGCGCACGTGGTCACCGGCAGCATCTCCCAGCTCGAGGGCGTGACCAGGACCCAGACGATGGTCGCCTTCGAGGTCTACTCGCGTCACGACCTGGAGGCGATGTTCTCACTCGGGCAGTGAGCGCGGCGTGCCGGTTCGAGCGCGCGGGCGAGGGCGAGATCGAACGCCTCGACCATCGCATCGTAGGTGTATGCGCCCACCGCCTCCCGGCCCGGCCTGTCCCAGGCGGCGGCGCAGCGCGCCGTCGGCCAGCAGCCGGTCGATCGCCGCGGCCAGCGCATCGGGATCGCCGGCGGGAACGACCAGCCCAGTAGCCCGTCGCGCACCAGCCCTCCGGCGGCGGCGCCGACGGCATCGCTGGCGATCACCGGCCGGCCCTGGTGCATGGCCTCGTTGCAGCACCAGTCCCCAGGGCTCGCGGAAGCGCGCGGTCGGCACCGACGGCCAGCACGCACACGCTGGCCGGCCGCGTAGGCCGCCGCCAGCGCGGAGCGCGCCATCGGCGCCAGCACGCGGGTGCCCGGAGCGCGCCGTGCCCGCGGGGCCAGCGCCCCGTCGCCGATCAGTACCAGCGTCGCCTGATGCCGTAGGCGACCGAACGCCTCCAGCAGCACCGCGACACCCTTCTCGGACACCAGCCTCCCGGCGTAGAGCACCAGGGGCCGTCAGGCAAGCGAATGCTCGGCTCGGAACCGCGTCGATCTCCGCCGCGTCCACCGGCCGGCCGAACAGCTCCGGCTCGACCGACTGCGGGGCCACGAACACGCCATCGTCCGTCACCGCGGAGCGCCGGCGACGAACCGCCGTACGTGCTCGCCGTAGGCGACGACCGCATCGGCGTGGCGGTAGATGTGGCGGGTCATCGGCAGCGCCAGCAGATGCGATCCTGACCGTGGCTGGGCCCACACCGAGGCCCAGAGCACGAACCGGCGCCGCCGAGCCGCGCGCGCCCCGCGTAGGCGGCCGGCAGCATGGCACCACCGGCGAACGGAGCGATCACAGCTTCGTAGTCGCGCCCGGCCCGCAGCGCTGAGGCCAGACCAGCGAGGCGCCGGGCCGGGAACCTGGCCCGCGCGAGTTGAGCATCCAAGTCCGAGAACCAGGCCGGGACATAGCGGTTGCCGCCGCCGTAGCAGAGCACCTCGACGCCGTGGCGTTCGGCCAGCCGCTCGTACAGTGGCAGGCGGTAGTCGGCAAGGTAGTTGGTGATCAGCGCGATCGCCATGCTCGCGGACGTTGCCAGAATCCCCGTGGGCGCTCGCGGCCGCGGGCTGCCGCCCGGCCTTCAGATGCGCGTCCTGCAGCTCCACAACCGCTACCGCCACCCCGGCGGCGAGGAACGTGCCGTCGCCGACATCGGCGCGCTGCTCCGTCGCCACGGCCACGAGACGTTCTTGCTCGAGCGCTCCAGCGAGAATGTTTCGCGAGCCACAGCCGCGCGCGGGCTGCTGGCCGGGGGCCTTCACCCCGAGGAAGTCGAGGCCGCCGTCGCCCGCACCGGCGCAGAGGTCGTCCATGCCCACAACATCCACCCGCTGCTCGGCTGGCGGGCACTGGCCGCGGCTCAGCGCGCCGGTGCGCGGACGATCCTGCACCTGCACAACTTCCGTCTGTTCTGCGCCATCGCTGTCGCCTACCGGGAAGGCGAGCGATGCTTCCGCTGCCGCGGCGCCAACACGCTGCCGGGGCTGGCATTGCGCTGCCGCGGATCGGTGCCCGAGGGGTCAATCTACGCGGCTGGGCTGACGCTGGCCCAGCGGCGGCTTTGGCGCCATGTCGACCGCTTCGTGGCCGTCAGCTCCGCCACCCAGAGCCGGCTGCACGAGCTCGGCCTGCCCACCGGGCGCTCGACGGCGCTGCCGAACTTCGTCGCCGACGACGGCCACGCGCAGAAGTCACGTGCGGGCGAGGGCAGGTACGCGCTGGTGGCCGGGCGGCTGGTACCCGAGAAGGGCTACGACACGGCGATCGCCGTCGGCGCGGCTTGCCGGCGTGCCGCTGGTGATCGCCGGCGACGGACCCGACGAGCGGCGCCTGCGCGGCTTGGCCGGCCCCGAGGTGCGCTTCGCCGGCCGGCTCCCGCCCGGTGCCCTGGCCCAGCTGCGCGCGCACGCGGCGGTCGCGCTCGTGCCCTCACGGTGGGAGGAGCCGTGTCCGTACGCGGTCATCGACGCGCTCGCCGCCGGCGTGCCGGTGCTGGCCAGCGCGCTGGGGGGATTGCCCGAGCTGGTGGATCCGAGGCAACGTGCTACCCCCCGCGGACGTGCCGGCGTGGGCCGGCGCTCTGGACCGGCTATGGCGAGATCGTGAGCTGCGGGTCGTCCGCGGGGCGGAGGCCCTGGGGCGGGCGCGTGAGCGCCATGGTGAAGCCGGCTATCTGGAGCGGCTGTTGGAGATCTACACCGGCGAATGATCGGCGGCGCTCGCGCCCGGGCGGCAAACGAGTGGGGTGAGCTTGGTCGCGCCCCCCGCATCTATCCTCGGGCTGGTGATCCGGCGCGCCTTCCTTCTCGTCTTCCTTCCCGCGCTGCTACTGGTCGCCTGCGGCGGCTCGAGCTCGTCGCGCTCCACCAGTACCGCGCCGGAGACGGGCAGCTCGACTTCGACGGCCGCCCGCGCCCCGAGCACGGGCGCCGGACTGACCACCGCCTCGCCGAGCACCGCGACCACTTCGGCGACGGGAAGGCTGTCGGGGAGCGGCTCGGCATCGGCTCCGACGGGAGGAGCCGGCCTCGCCGGCGGGGGCGCCTCGGGCGGCGGGGCCACGAACGCCCGGGTTCCCGCCAGCTTTCAGCTCGGTGCCGACGGTGCGCTGGACCCCAAGACGATTTCGGCTCCGGCCTTCCTGGCCGTGGCGCTGTCGATCACCTCGACCGACTCCCGTCCTCACATGGTGCTGGTGAGGACGCCCTCACCCCGGAGGCTGCTGCTGGTCGCGCACGGGCATGCCTTCACCCTGATCGGCGGCCTGAGGGCCGGGACCTACCCGATCGAGGTCGACGGTGCTGCCCGGGGGGCGCTGATGATCGGCGGCGAGCCCGGCCCGTAGGCCCGACCCGCGCCGCGATTCCGCGGACCCGGGTCAACGCCTGGCCGGCCCGTAGGCCCGACCCGCGCCGCGATTCCGCGGACCCGGGTCAACGCCTGGCCGGGCCTGGGCCCGCTAGGCGATGCGGCTCCCGGGCCTGGCGTCCTGATCGGGACGCAGCAGCACAACTCCGAGCTGCGCGTCCATCGCCCCCAGCACCAGCACCTCCGAGCGCAGCGGACCGATCTGCCGGGGTGGGAAGCTCACCACCGCCACCACCAGGGTGTCCACGAGCTGCTCGCGCGCGTAATGGGTGATCTGCGCTGACGAGCGCTTGACCCCGAGCTCGGGGCCGAAGTCGATGGTGAGCTTCCACGCCGGCTTGCGCGCCTGGGGAAAGTCCTCCACCCCGATGACGCGCCCGACGCGCATGTCGACGGCGTCGAAGTGATCGAGGTCGATCTCGGCCACCGAGGCGCCCGGCGACTACGGGGCGGCCGGTGCGACGCTGCCTGAACCCGGCGCCTCGCCGGCGGGGAACGGCGACGCCGGCGGGGCTTGTGCGGTTCCGGCAGACGACGGGCCTGCGGTCTGCGTCGCGGGGTTGCTCGTCGTGCTACCGGATGGGGGCGGGGCCAAGAGCCCCGGCTCCTTGGTGGTCGTCTGGGTGGTGGTCACCGTCTGCTGCGGGGGCGCTGCCAGAACGGTTGGGTCGGTCTGGGCCTGGGTCCGTCCCGGAAGCGCCGGAGGCGGCGGAGGAACAGGTGCCGCTGCCGAGGCGGTCGTCGTCGCGGAGGTGGTGGTGGCCGTCGTTGACGTGGTGGTTGATGTGGTGGTCGTGTGTTGAGTCGCCGCCGGCTTGACCGTCGGCTTGGGGGCCGGCGGGCTCGACGGCGCCTTGGGCTGGGGCTTGACGGCGGCCGTGGCCGACTGAACGGCGGCGGCATGGGCGACGGCGCGCGTGGTCGGCAGCGCCAAGGATTGTCCGATCTCGGGCTGCGACGCCGAGCCCGCCACCGCGCTCGCTGCGAGCGAAGCCGGATGGGACTTGTGCGATGGCGTCTTGCTGGTGGGGTCGACCTCCACGGCAGCGCCGGTGACCAGCGCCGCGGCAGCCAGCCCGGCCGCAGCCTTGGTCGCGATCGCCCCAATGCCCGCGGAGACGAACCCGCCCGTGGTCGAGCCGGCCACCAGCGTTCCACCGGCGGCGGCGCCCGAGCCCGCGGCGCCCGCTCCCGTTGCGCTTGACCCCGCCGAGTGCCCGACGTGGGTCAGCACCAGCTTCTTGAGGATCACCAGCGGGCCGATCGGCAGCACGGCGGCCAGCGCGCGGTTGTTGTCCTTTAGCTGCTCGCGGAAGGCAGTGCAGCGCGCGCATGCGCGCATGTGACGGCGGACCAGCGGGCTGGGCCGCCGTCTCAGTCCCTCGGCCATCTCCCCGAGCTCGATCCGGACCTCCTCACAGGACAGCAGCCGAGCCTCGGCGGCCTCGGCCAGGGATACGCGAGCCCTGACCAGCAGCGACTTCACGCTCGGCACGGTGGTCTCCATCGCCTCCGCGATCTGCTCGTAGGAGAGCGCATCCATCTCCCGGAGCACCAGCGCGGTCTTCTGGCTCTCGGGGAGCTCGTGGATGTCGCCCACCAGCAGCCGGAACTCCTCGCGCTCGTGCACCTTGTCGGCGGTGCTTTGCCCCTCGTCGGAGAGATGGACGTCCATCGAGTCCACTCCGATGGCTTGGATCCGGCGTAGGTGATTGAGGCTCCGGTTGCGCGCGATCCGGTAGAGCCAGGGCTTGACGTTGATCGGTCGCTCGTCGGCGAGCATCGCGTTGTAGGCCGCCGCCAGCACTTCCTGGAGCACGTCCTCGGCGTCCTCGCGTGAGCCCAGGAGGTGGCGGCAGAAAGCCAGCAGCCGGGACTCGAAGCGCGACACCAGCGCCTCGAAGGCAGCATTGTTGCCACGGCGGACGAGCGCGACCAGACGCTCGTCCGACTGCAGTCTCAGCAGCGGCGACCGCGCGTGGAGGCCAATGCCCCCGGAATATTTTAGAGCTGAGACTTCCATCGCTCGTCGGCACCGATCCCTCGGGTCAGGAACACCGTAACCAGGCGTAGGTTGCGGTTGTTGCTTGGATACCCGGGGAGGGACTTGAACCCTCATGCCCCTAAGGGCAATCGTTCTTAAGACGATCGCGTCTGACCAGTTCCGCCACCCGGGCTGGCAGCGAGAACGCTAGCGGCCCGTGCGCAGCTTGTCTGCCCATGCACTACCTATGCGGCGCCTGATTGTCGCAAAAGGCTCACAATTCCGCAGTGATCCGCCATTTCCCCGCGAGCCGATGCAACCGCAGGACCGCCCCCGCTTCCCCATTGACACTGAATCGCTGACCTTGCTAGGTTCGCCACGCGTACGCGCCGGGGGAGATCCTCAACTCCGGCCGGGAGGAGATCGGTTGCCAGGGCGAGGTTTCGTCGGTGCGTAACTCAACTGTGGTCGGCAGGGTGGCAGCAATCGCGGCGGTGCTGATCGCCGTCATCGCGGTAGCGGTGATCGTGCTCGGGGGCGGAACCAGCTACAAGGTCAACGCGATCTTCCAGAACGCCAGTCAGATCGTCACCGGCGACCTGGTGGAGGTGGCAGGCAACGGGATCGGCACCGTCACCGGGGTCGCCCTGACTCCGGAGGGTCAGGCCAATCTGGAGCTCAGCATCACCAATCCGGACTACAAGCCGCTTCGGCAGGGCACGACCGCAGCGGTCCGCTCGGTATCTCTGTCCGGGATCGCCAACCGATACGTCGACCTCAACCTCGGCCCGGGCGGCGCGTCCTCGATCAAGGACGGGGGCACGATCCCGACCACGCAGACGACCAGCGAGGTCGACCTCGACCAGCTGTTCAACACGCTCGATGCTCCCACCCGCAAGGGCCTCCAGAACGTGATCCAGGGCTCGGCGTCGCAATACGTGGGCAGCGCCCAGGCGGCACAGCTGGCCTTCCAGTACCTCAACCCGGCGATCGCCACCAGCAGCCTGCTGTTCGCCGAGATCAACCGCGACACGAGCAAGTTCACGAACTTCATCGTCAAGTCGGGCAACCTCGTCTCCGACATCTCCCAGCGCAGCGTCGACCTCAGCGGCCTGATCGGCCACCTGGCCACGACCACGCAGGCGCTGGCGGCGCAGCGGGCGAGCCTGGGTGAAGCGATCCAGCGCCTGCCCGGGTTCATGGCCCTGGCCGACACCACGTTCGTCAACCTCCGCAACGCGCTCGACGACCTGACCCCGGTGGTCAATGCGACCAAGCCGGTGGCGCCGAAGCTGCAGAAGCTGCTGGCCCAGCTCCAGCCGCTGGCCGAGGACTCGGTGCCGACGGTGCGTGACCTGTCGAACATCATCAGCCGGCCCGGTCCCGACAACGACCTGACGGAACTCACCGCGCTCGGCGTCCCGCTTGCCAACGCCACTGTCCACGACGTTCATGCCAACGGCAAGCTTCGCCCCGGGGCGTTCCCGGTGTCCACCACCTCGCTCAACGACACCACGCCGGAGATCGCCACGCTTCGTCCTTATGCGGTTGATCTGACCAGCTGGTTCGACGGGTTCTCCCATCCGGGCACGCAGGACGGGCTCGGCAGCGCCAGCCGGACGACGACGCTGATCGGTGGCCTCACCGCCACTCAGCTCAGCGAGTTGAGTGGCCTGCCGCTAGCCCAGCAACTGACCACGATTCCGCAGCTGCTCACCCACGGCACGACGCAAGGCGGCGGCAAGCTCACCGCCTTCCAGGGCGACCGCTGCCCGGGCTCGTTGGAGCCGAAGCGCTGTGGTACCCGGAGAGCGGATTTCCCTGCAACCCGAACGAGGTCCCGTCGCGGGAACGGGTAATGAAGCGGATCCTGCTCGTCACCGCGATCGTCCTCGCTGCCGGCGCATTCCTGGTCCTCGCCGGGGGGGCCTCCAACGGCAAGAAGGCGATCACGTACAAGATCGAGTTCGACAACGCCTTCGGCCTGGTCTCGGGGGCGGACTTCCGGGTGGCGGGAGTCAACGCCGGCAAGATCCAGTCGATCGACCTCGATCAGAAGTCCCTGCACGCGCTGGTCACGGTGTCGGTGACCCAGAGCGGGTACGGCCAGTTCCGCACCGACGCGTTTTGCCAGTCGCGGCCCCAGTCGCTGATCGGAGAGTACTTCGTCGAGTGCCAGCCGGGCCAGTATGGTCACGTGCTCAAGAGCGGCAGCACGATCCCGGTGGCGCAGACCGAGTCGACGATCCCCGGGGACCTGGTCCAGAACATCCTGCGTCTGCCTTACCGCCAGCGGTTCACGATCATCATCAACGAGTTTGGCGCCGCCGTCGCCGGTCGCTCGGAGGATCTGAAGTCTGCGCTGCAGCGGGCCGTGCCGGCGCTGACCGAGACCGACAACCTGCTCAACCTGCTCGCCAATGACTCCCACACCCTGCAGCAGCTGACCGCGAGCTCGGATTCGGTGGTCACCGCCCTGGCCAACAGCAGCAACGACGTGCAGCGCTTTATCCGCGAGGCGGGCCATACCGCGGCGGTGAGCGCGACCCAGGAGGCCGGCATCCGCGGGACCTTCCAGAACTTCCCCGGCTTCCTGGAGCAACTGCGGCCCTCGATGGCCCAGCTGGGTGCGACGGTGGACGCAAATACGCCGGTGCTGGCCAACCTGCACACGGCTTCCGGTGAGCTCAATCGGTTGTTCACCGACCTGCCCGGCTTTGCCCACTCGTCACTGCCGGCGTTCAGGGCATTGGGACAGGCGTCCGTCACTGGCAAGGCGGCGGTGACCGCGGCAGAACCGACGATCTCGGATCTGAACACGTTCGCCAAGCCCACCCCCGAGCTGGCCCAAAACCTGAACATCGTGCTCCACGACCTCGACGATCGCAGCCGTGCGGTCGAAGCCGATTCTCGGAGCCCCGGCGGCAAAGGCTTCACTGGCCTTGAGGCGCTGCTCCAGTATCTGGTCACCGCCACGCTCTCGGCCAATACGTTCGGCCCCTTCGGCCACATGCTGGCCAACGACCTGATCCCCACTCCGCCCTGCGCCCCTTACACCAACCAGACAGTGGTCGCCGCGGGGCTGAAACAGTATGGAGCCCAGTTACCGGGGCTGCTACGCGTGGCTTGGTCCCAACCAGCCGGGCATCACCACCCCTGACCCCTCCAATCCCACCGCGTGCGTCCCCGATCCCGGTGGCGCACCCCCGGGTGAGCGGGCTCTACCCGCCACCACGTGCAAGCTGTCGCTGGCCGGTGCCGAGGCCGCCAACCCTGCACCACCCCCAAAGTAACGAGCGCCAGCGCCACAGCGGACGCGCCCACGACGGCATCCCAGCCAGCCGCACTCTCAGTCCTCGTCGTCCTCGTCGGGGTCCTCATCGGCACCGCGCACCCAGCAGCTCCTCAACTACCTCCTCGCCCCATGACCCACGGACCCAGCGCATGAGACGAGGCTCTCAATCCGCGTTCGCCAACCCGGTACTGATCGGGGCGGTGACTGTGCTGGTGGTGCTCGTGGCCCTGTTCCTGGCCTACGACGCCAACCAGGGGCTGCCGTTCGTGCCCACCCGGGAGCTGAAGGTCGACATCGCCGACGGGTCGAACCTCGTCGTCGGCAACGATGTCACCGACAACGGGGCTCGGATCGGGCTCGTCTCCGCGCTCAAGCCGGTTGCGTTCGCCAGTGGTCAGGTCGGCGCGCAGCTCACCTTGAAGCTCAACAAGGCCGATGGCCAGGTTCCCGTCGACTCGACCGCGACGATCCTGCCGCGGTCGGTGCTGGGCCTCAAGTACGTCCAGCTGACCAAGGGCGCCTCGCGCCAGATCATCCCCGACGGGGGCACGCTGCCCGAATCCCAGACCACAGTTCCCGTCCAGTTCGACGACGTCTACAAGACGTTCGACCCCAAGACTCGGGCAGCAGCCCAGCAGACCCTGGTCGGGGCGGGGGACACGCTCGCCGGCCGGGGCTCGTCCTTGAACGACACGATCCAGGCTCTGCCCCCGCTGCTCGGTCACCTGGAGCCGGTGGCCAGATCCCTGTCTGACCCCGCCACCGGCCTGTCTCGGTTCTTCACCTCGCTCAACCGGTTCTTCGCCGCGGTAGAACCGCTGGCGCAGGTGAACGCGCGCGTGCTCGGCGAAGCCGCGACGACGTTCGAGGCCTTCTCCCGGGATCCGAACGCGCTGGAGCAGACGATCGCCCAGTCACCCTCGACACTGGCCGCCGGTACCGACTCGCTGGCCGCCGGCCAGCCGTTCCTGGTCGATTCGGCCACGCTTGGCCATTACCTGACGCCGGCGACCGCGGAGCTGAACCAGGCGCTCCCGAACATCAATCCCGCGCTCGAGGCCGGAACTCGGACCCTGATTCGCACCCCGCCGCTGGACGCCGAGCTGCAGCAGGTGATGAACGCGCTCAAGCAACTCGCCCAGGCCCCGGGCACCAACGTCGGCATCAACGCCCTGAGCTCTACCGTCAACACGCTCAACCCAGTGATTCGCTACCTGGGGCCATACCAGACCGTGTGCAACGACTGGAACTACTGGTGGACGTGGTTTGCCGAGAACTTCTCCCACGTCGGTCCGCGAGGCTATTTTCAGCTTGCCGGAGTCAGCGTCGCCAGCCCCCAGGCGGCGTGGGCGAGAACGGTGGAACCGCTCCAGCCAACGGAGCGCCAGGTTCGGCGACACCGGATCAGAACAACAACACAACCTTCACCGGGGGTTTCGGCGGGGTCCAGTACCTCCATGCCCAGACCTATGGGGCGGCGATCGACAACCAGGGCAACGCCGACTGCGAAACCGGCCAGCGCGGCTACTCAAGAAGCTCAACCACGCCGATCCCCTCGGCCGCAAGCTCGTCACTGATCCACACACTCCCGGCGACCAGGGACCGACGTTCACCGGCCGCGCCCACGTCCCCGCCGGGGAGACCTTCTCCCGCAACCCGCAGATCGGCCCGCAGCTCCCCTATAGCCCGGCGAACCCATGAGACGCAGACGCAGCGCGCAGAAGCGGGATGAGTCGGTTCAAGGCCGGCGTGGTCGGGATCGTCGCGATCCTGCTCTTCTCCTATCTCGCCTACACCAAGTTCGCCAACCCGTTGGCGAGCAAGTTCACCGTCCACGCCGTGTTCTCCAACGCCAACCAGCTCGAACCCGACTCGCTGGTGCGAATTGCCGGAGTCAACGTGGGAAAGGTGACCTCGGTGAGTCCGGTAACCGGCTGTAAGCAGGCGGGGACCAGCGCCACGGGATGCCAGGCGGCGAACGTGACCTTGGAGATCGACAACAGCGGGCTGCCACTGCACAAGGACGCGACGTTTGCGATCCGGCCCCGGATCTTCCTCGAGGGCAACTTCTTCATCGATCTGCGGCCGGGAACGCCCTCGGCTCCGGTCGCGCCGGATGGCTACACGTTCCCGATCCAGCAGGGGACGGAGCCGGTCCAGTTCGACCAGGTGCTGGGCGCGCTCCCCACCGACACCCGGCAGAACCTGCAGCTGCTGCTGCAGCAGTACGGGACCGCGGTAAAGCAGGGAGGCCCGTCGTTCAACTCCTCGATCCAGTTTTGGCTGCCCGCCTACCAGTACGGAGCCCTGGTGGCCCACGACACGCTCGGAATCCAGCCCCACGACCTGTCGAACTTCATCGACCAGAGCGGCAACGTGGCCGGGGCGCTCGACGCTCACCCGCAGCACCTGCAGAGCCTGATCACCGACTTCAACACCGCGGCCAACTCGTTCGCCCGCCAGAACGTGGCCTTGGAGCAGGCCGTCGGTGAGTTGCCGCAGACGCTTGCGGCCGCGATCCCCGCGTTCAACTCGCTCAACGCCGCCTTCCCGCCGCTGCGCCAGCTGGCGCGGGCGCTGCTACCGGCGACCGAGTCCACCGGACCGACGATCGACGTGAGCCTGCCGTTCATCACCCAGCTGCGCTACCTGGTCCAGCCGTCGGAGCTGCGTGGGCTGACCGCCGACCTGGCGGTAACCGTGCCCAAGCTCGCTCAGCTCAGCCAGGAGACCATCCCGCTGATGCTGGGCGGCGTGCGACCTGCGGCCAGTTGCGTCGCCAACGTCATCTATCCGTGGTCCCAGCTGACCGTTCCCGACTCCCATTTCAACGCCAAGAACGGCTTCCCGCCCCACAAGGTCTACGTCGAGGCCGGTGACTTCCTACCGGGGATCGCCGGCGAGACCAGTACCTTCGACGCCATCGGGCCGATCATTCGGGTCGGACTTTCAGGGCCTCCGCTGATCTATTCGCTCTCCCCGGGCGCTTTCGGCGAGTCGGTGGCGGCGTCTAACCGGCTCGCAGCCCGAGCTCGCCGCCGGGAGGAAAGCGCCCGCCGCTGATGCCGAACGTGCCCTGCGAGACGCAGCCCCCGATCCGCACGCTGGCTACGCCGTGGCGCGGCATCAGCCCGGTCGCCTCCTACTTCGGGGCGCCGCTCGGAGCGGTCGCCTTCGATCCCACCAAGCTCAAGATCTTCGGAACGCTCAGCGGCCTGAAGTCCGGGGCTTTGACCGCTCGTGACCGCGGTGCCGCGGCGGCTAAGCCCGTCCCGAGCTCGGCGGCACAGCAGAGCCGGCGCAGCACAACGCGGCGCAGCCGCCGCAACAGTTGCAGACCGCTACGGGCAAGCCCTGATGAAGCGCGCGATCAAGACCCACCTCACCGACTTCGGCGCGATCATCGTGCTGCTCGTGCTCGCGGTCGGGATCGCCGGCTACATCCTCCACAACGAGCGCTTGCGCTTCCCGTTCGTGGAGTCCACGCCGGTGAAGATGTACGCCGCCTTGGCTACTGGGCAGGCGTTCACACCCGGCCAGGGCCAGTCGGTGCGCGTCTCGGGGGTGCAGATCGGTTCGATCGGACCGGTGCAGCTCAAGAACGGCGCCGCCGTGGTCGAGATGGACATCGACCAGAAGTTCAAGCATCTGATCCACACCGACGCCACCGCGCTGGTCCGCCCGCGCACCGGGCTACAAGATGTGTTCTTGGAGCTCGATCCTGGATCCACGAACGCCCCTCAGGCCAAGGCGGGCTTCACCGTTCCGGTCTCGAACACCTTGCCTGAGGTCAACGTGGACGAGATCCTCAGCTCGCTCGACGCCGACACCCGGTCCTACCTTCAGCTGCTGATCAACGGGGCCGGACAAGGGCTGAAGAACAATGGCGGCAACCAGCTGGCTGGCGTGCTCGAGCGGTTCCTGCCCACTCACCGGGACCTGGCCCGGCTCAATCAGGCCGTCGCCGTGCGGGGGACGAATCTGCGCCGTCTGGTCAACTCGTTGCAGCGTCTGAACACCGCGTTGGGCAGCAACCAGGCTCAGATCGTGCAGCTCGTCGATGCCAGTGCAACTGTTTTCCGGGCTTTCGCCTCCGAGGATCAGAACGTCAGCCGGACGGTCGCAGACCTACCGGCGACGCTGAGCCAGACCACCGCCACGCTGGCCAAGGTGCAGGCGTTTGCCAACCTACTCGGCCCGACGGCGAGCAGCCTCCTCCCCGCCGCACAGGCGATCCCGGCCGCCAATCAGGCGCTGGCCGCGCTGGCCCAGCCGAGCGCGCCAATCATCCAGAACGAGATTCGGCCGTTCGTGATCGCCTCGCGTCCGCTGGTCCGCAACCTGCGTCCGGCGGCGACGAACCTCGCGGCGGCGACTCCCAACCTCGGCGGAGCCTTTGCCGTCCTCAACCACCTGTTTAACGACCTCGGCTACTCCCCAGGGGGAGGTCAGCACGGCTACCTGTTCTGGCAAGCCTGGGGTCAGCACGTCGCCCGCACGCTGTTCTCGGTGCAGGACGCGACCGGGATATTCCGGCCGCTTTTCATTCAGCTCAGCTGCAAGGCGCTTTCTGGACTCAAACTGACCAGCCCTTTGGTCGAAGGGACGCTGCAGGTGCAACCGATTGACCAGCTGTGCCAGGACCTTTACGGCGTCAACTCAACCCTCCCGACTGCTTGGAGGGGGTTCGGCTACCAGCCTTCCAAGGCCGGGGGTGGCTCGGGCACGAGTAGCACGAGCAGCGCCGTCGACACGGCCGGCGGCGGCACGACGAGCAGCGCATCTGCTTCCACCGGGACCGCGGCTTCGTCTGCGACCGGTGCCTCGGCGGCCACCCCGTCGGCAGACGGGGCCAGCAGCGCCGCGGGTGCCACACCGAGCACTACTACCAGCTCTTCGGCGTCGGCTTCGACGAGCGCGATCACGTCTTCGGCGCCGGGTGCGCTGGCCTCGGGGGGTCCGGCGGCGAGTACGTCTCGGGCGGGTGGGGGCTGATGGCTACCGGCACGCCTTCGCTGCGTCGGATCGTGACGATGGTGCTGTTCGCGCTTTCGTGTGTGGGCTTGCTGTTGTTCTTGTGGCTGTCGTTTGGCGGCCCGATCCCGTTTAACCCCCAGGGCTATCGGGTCCGGATTTCGTTTGCCAACGCCGGCCAGCTGGGTTCTGAGGCTGATGTTCGTATCGCCGGGGTGTCGGTGGGCAAGGTGGTCGATAAGACGCTGGATCGCAGCACCGGGCGTACGGTCGCGACGATTCAGATGGGCAACAAGTTCGCGCCGATTCACCGTGACTCGCGGGCGATTCTGCGGGAGAAGACGATCATCGGTGAGACGTATGTGGAGCTCACCCCGGGCACCCCGGGCAGTCCGGCGCTTGCCGATGGAGGGATGCTTCCGCAGGCGCAGGTGGAGCCGGCGGTTCAGCTTGACCAGGTGTTCAACACGTTTGACCCCCAGACCCGCCTGGCCTTCCAGGATTGGCAGCAGTCGCTGGCCACCACTTTCCACGGCAACGCCCAGAACCTCAACAGCGTGCTTGGCAACCTGCCGACGTTCGCCGCCGATGCGAGCGATCTGCTGCGGGTGCTTGACGTCGAGCACTCGGCGGTGGTGCGGCTGGTTCAGAACGGCGGCACCGTGTTCGCGTCGCTGAGCCACAGCCAGTCCTCGCTGCGCAACCTGATCACGAGTTCTGACCAGACGTTCGCGACCACGGCGGCCAACAACAACGCGCTCGCGGCGAGCTTTCACGTGTTCCCGACGTTCCTGACCGAGAGCAAGCTGACGTTCGCGTCGCTGAAGTCGTTTTCGCTTAACACCGATCCGGTGATCAAGGAGCTGGAGCCGGTGGCGCAGGCGCTGGGGCCGACGTTGCACTCGGTGGCGGTGCTTTCCCCGGATCTTCTCCGGCTGTTCACGAACCTCGGGCCGCTAATCGACGTTTCCAAGACCGGTCTTCCGGCGATCCGGGACGTGGTTCATGGCACCCAGCCGCTGCTCGGAGCGATTGGGCCGTTTCTGGAGCAGCTGAACCCGATTCTCGGGTGGCTGTCGATACACCAGCAGCTGATCTCCGACTTCATCTCCCAGGGCGGCGCCGCCGTTGGTGCCAAGGGCGACACGACCCCCTACGGGGGATCCGGTGGGCTCACCTGCCAAGGCGTTCCCTGCGGTCACTACCTGCGTCAATACACGGCTGTTGGGGGTCCCAGCCCAGGGTTCCTCAATAAGGGCGCCGCTCAGTTGAAGAATGTCCGCGGCAACGCCTATCCGCCGCCGCTGTGGCTGGCCGATCCGAACGTCTTCTCCGCCAATGGCCAGGTCGGACAATGGGCGCTGCCGTCGTGGAATTGCATCAACGCCGGCGGCCCAAAGCCGGTGACCATGTTCTCGGGAACTCCGCCGGTCGGTAGTAACCAGGCTTGCCGGGTCGCGCCACCGCTACCGGGAGCCACGCCGGGCAAGATCCCACGGATCCGGCAGGCCAGCTACTCCAGCAAGTAGCCTCCGGCTCCCCGAATCCTCTCGCCGCCGGGTAGCATCCCCGCTGATCCGGCCGTCCTCCCCTCCGTTGCCCGCTGGCGCGCGCCCCGGCTAAATCCCGGCCTGGGCCCGAAAACCAGAAATCGAGTGATCCGGCCAGCGCGAGCCTGCGCAAGCCTTGGCAGGAGCCATGGGAGACCTGATCATCCTCAGCGAGCGGCGGGCCGACCGCTTCCGCCCCGATCCGCGCGGGGCGACGGCGTTCTTCTACGACCTCGGCTGCCCGTTCTCCTACCTGGCCGCCGAGCAGGTGGAACGGTGGCTGGGGGAGGTCGACTGGATCCCGGTTGCCAGCGCCTCAGAGCATTCGACTACGGCTGAGGCCCATTCGGCCACGGCTGAGGCCCAGTCGGCCACGGCTGAGGGCAGCAGCTTGCGCATGCGCCGGCGGGCCGGACATCGCGCGGCGCAGCTGCGACTGCCGCTCGTCTGGCCTGAGCGAGTCAACGCTGGCGTGCCGTCGGCGATGCGGGCGGCGACCTACGCTGCCGAGATCGGGGCCGGGGCCCGCTTCGGGCTTGCCGCGATCCGGCTGGCGTTCTGCGGGGGGTTCGATCTCGAGGATTCGGAGGTGCTGGCTGAGGCCGCCGCGACCGTGGGGATTCCGCCCGCGGAGTGTCTGGCCGCCGCCGCTGACCCGATGCTTGACCAGACGCTGCGGGCGACCGCGCGGGCGCTACGGCTCCGGCACATCCAGGAGCTTCCGGCGGTTTGCTGCGGTAAGCAATGGTTTCAGGGCGAGCCTGCTCTGGCCCATGCCGCCGCGGTGGTGATGGAGGGCGCCAGCGCGGGGTTTCCGCTCGCGCCGGTCAGCTGACGCGCTGGCTTGGTCAGGCTGAGGCGGATCCACCTGTCGCCAAACCGGCTGTAGCTGAGCGCTTTTGGCGACAACCACCTGATGGCGAACGTGTAGAAGCCTGCTAGAGGCCGGGCGCGGCTGGGAGATCGGCGCGCCTCAGGCGGCGACGATCTTCGCGCTCGGTCGCGCTGTCCCGCCGGCGAGCTCATCCAGCAGCTGCTCTGCTCGGTCGCGGTCGCCGGTGAAGGTGAGGCTGCTGCGGTTGCGGCTGGGGGAGAGTGCGGCGACCCAGCCGGCGGTGCTTCCGGTAACGCGGGCATCGGGATGATCGGCGGGACGCTCTCGCACGACCACCTCGCCGGCGCTGACCGTGACGGCGTAGGAGACCGGGGCCTCCACCTCATCCTGAAGGACCAGCTCGACCGTGCCGACGGGGTGCACGCCGCTGGTGATGATCCCGGCGGCAAGACGGAAAATCGCGGTGACATCGACGGCCTCGGCGCTCCGCGGGGGGCTCCAAGCCCACTCGTACCCCCACCGAGCCAGCTCGCCCAGGACCGGCATCACCTCCCGAGCGCGGTCGGTGAGGTCGTAGTCGACCCGCGGTGGGACCTCGCGGTAACGCGTGCGCGTGAGCAGGCCATCGGCCACCATCCGGTTCAGCCGCGAGCGCAGCTGCTCGGTTGAGATCCCGGGCAGCACCCGCTGGAGCTCGACGAACCGGCGTGGCCCAGCGCTGAGGTCACGGATGATCAGCAGCGTCCACTTGTCGCCGACCAGATCCAGCGCGCGCGCGTCGGGAGCCCACTGATCGTACGGGTGGCGCTTTGGGGGTGGTGCCTGAGGCATTCTGGCTCCCGGGGTTAGCTCTTCCTACTAAGTTCGAGTCTATCGGACGCACAGGCGCCAGAGCAACGGTTTGCGGCGCATGAAATACGAGTTGCCGCAAGTTTTGCTGCCCGGTTGCGTTAAAGGGGGTGATGGGAGAACTGATCCTCCTGGCTGACCGGCGAGTTGCACGTGGGCCCGATCGCCCCACCGAGGGTGCGAGCGAGCGCCCGACCGGGCGTCACCCGCGCCCGGCTGAGAGCCAGGTCGAACGCCTGAGCGACCGCGCGACCACGGTCCCCGCCGCGCCTCCCGCCCGGCGCGCTCGCCACGAGCGCGCCGCGCCTCCCGCCCAGCGCGCTCGTGGCCTCGTTCCCACCGACAACGTGGTGTTCTTCTACGCACTCGACTGCCCGTTCTCATACCTCACCGCCGAGCGAGTGGAGCGGGTACTGGGAGAGGTCGAGTGGGTTCCGGTCGCCGGGCTCTCCGCCGAGTGGGCGTCGCCGCGCCGAAGTGAGTCGGCCCAGGTCCGCCGGCGGGCCGAGCATCTGGCAGCGGAGTTACGGTTGCCGCTCGTCTGGCCTGACCACAGCACCACCGGAGCATCATCGGCGCTCCGGGTGGCGGCAAAGGCCGGAAAGCTGGCGACGGGGGCGCGGTTTGCGCTGGCGGCGAGCCGACTGGCGTTCTGCGGGGGCTTTAACCTGGAGGATCCGGAGATCCTGGCCGAGGCCGCCGCCGCCGCCGGTTTGCCGCTGGCCCACTGCCTGGCCGCGGCGCGGGACACCTCGCTGGATCAGGGCCTGCTCGACGGCGCCTACCGCCTGCGCGCCCAGGGGATCACGCAGCTGCCCGCCGTCTGCGCCGAGCGCCGCTGGTATCAGGGTGATAGCTGCCTGACGCAGGCCGAGGCTTTGCTCACCTCGCGCGCGGACACGGCGTAATCGACCTCAGCCGGCCGGTCACCGGCCCGGCGGTAAGATCGGCGCGCGCTGATCCGAAAGGCACGCGGCAGTCGTGCCGAGCGACGAAAGCGGTGAAACATGGCTGATTGGCTCAGCCCGGTGGATGCTTCTTGGGCACATAGATGAGGATGGCGTCAGCCTGATGCCCAGCAGGGTCGAGGACGTCAAGCTGCCGGTCGTGGTCACCGGCACGGTTGTGCGGGGCGACCAGCGCGGCCGAGAGCTCGGCTACCCAACCGCGAACCTCCGCCTCGGATCCTCCCTGAGGCTTCCCTTCGGCGTCTATGCCGGCCGAGTCCTCGGTCATCCGGCGGCGGTGAGCGTCGGCGTCCGGCCGACATTCGGTCAGGGCCTGGAGCCGCTGGTCGAGGCCTACATCCTCGACTGGGAGGGTGGGCTCTATGACCGGGAGGTCAGCGTCGAGCTAATCGAGCGTCTCCGCGGTGAGGTGCAGTTTCAGTCCGTGGAGGAGCTCGTAGCCCAGATGGAACGGGACGTCGCCGCGGTCCGGGAACGAATCGGGGACTAGCGAGAATCACGCAGCGCGCGGATCCCGCCGATCGTGCCCAGGTACGCGTTGCCGCCAGGGCCCAGGCCGATGCCGGCGTAGTTGTTGTTGGCCGCGATCCCGGTCCCAGCGAACACCTTGAACACCTGCTTGCCGCTGCGGGCGTCGATCCCCACCCAGTACCAGGGATTCTCAGCCGGCACCGTCGCCGCGTCCTGCTCGTAGGTGTAGATGATCTGGGTCCGGGTCGATAGCTTGGGCACGACCGTCGGCGCGTGCACGGTCGTGTTCGTCCACACCTTGCGGCAGCCGTTGCCGTTGCCGGCGATGTCGACGCGGGCGAAGCCGTTCTTGGTCAGGGCGCCGGCGTGGGGCCCGAGCGGATCCTGATAGCCGTAGTTGTTCTCGGCGATCAGCGATCGTCCTGAGCCGATCAACGAGTTCTCGGTGGCACTCGCCCCGCGATCGAACACCGGCACCTGGCACACGGTCCGCCGCTGGCCCCGCCGGAGCTTCGCCGCGGTGCGATAGACGACAACGTTCATCGGGTCCGCGTTGTCGGTGATGGCCACGAAGCCGTGCGGGAGGATCGTCGGCGTCGTGCCTGAGCCGGCGTCGACCTGACTGGGCTTGTGGATCCCGGAGTTGCGGTACTTGACCGACCAGGTCACGTGCGGCACCCCGTCCCGACCCGCGTTGAACCGGTACATCCGCTTGTCGGAGACGATGTAGACCCCGTCCGCGCCGACCGCGAACGAGTTCTCGATCTCCTCGCCGGTGCGCACGACGTGGACGCTCCGGGTCTGCGGACTGAGGACGCCGACCTTGCCGTCCTTCTTGGAGACGAACCAGATCCGCCCCGAGAAGTCCGGCAACGCCGAGGTGATGCGCTCGGTGCCGGTCAGGTACCGCGAGAGGTCGTAGTCGCGGATCTTGGCCACGCTGGTTCCCGCCGCCGACTCGGCCATGACGAAGATGTGGTTGGTCTTGGTCGCGGTGATGATGCGGTTGTGCTCATCGAGATAGAAGTAGCCGCCACCGGTGAAGTTCTGGTAGGCGGGCGTGCCCGCCGGCGGCGGCTTCCCGGCGGGAAACACGTAGGAGAAGATCACCCTGAGTGTCGTCGGGTCGATGATCCGCAGCGTCGGCGCCGCCGTCGCTGACGGACAGATGGTGACGATCCGGCGGTGGACGTCGAACAGCATCGCCGAGCACACCGAGGCGGGCAGCATCCCGAATCCGGTGGTGAATACGTCGCCGGAGGGTCCTGCGGCCCGGTAGGCGTCGGTCATCCACGTGTCGTCGTGGAGGTTCGAGAACGGCGTCCGGGCCAGGAACGGGTTTTGCGGCGACGCAGGAGCCGGAATCCGCCCGGCCGCGGATGCCAGCGCCGGAATCGCCGCCGACACGACGAGTGTCAGCGCCAGGAGGCGCCTCACTGGGGGGATCCTTGGGCGCTGAGTCATCCCGTCCCTTCCGATAGCACGGTCAGTTGGTAGTTGGTCGCGGTCGCCGTCTTGATCGCGTTGGTGATGACCAGTCTGCCGGCGATCCGCTTGATCGAGGTGGGGAAGTCCAGGGTGGGGTTGGTGATTTGCGCAAGGATGCGGGCACTGTTGAAGCTGGAGTTGAGCTGGAGCTTGGCGATCGTGTTGTTGTGTCTGGCTACGTAGAGCGTCTGGTTGTCCAACAGTATGCCGTCGCTGTTGGTCAGCGAGCCGCCGGTTATCGTGACCGGGATGATCGATCGTCTGGAGGGGTCTATCCGGTACAGGGCGCCGTTGCCGGTTTGGCCGACAAGCAGGTAGCGACCGTCGGGAGTGACGGTGATCCCATTCAGGTTGGAGGACGCCAGCTTGGGCACGATCCGGGCCGGGGGTTCCAGCCACACATTGATTGGCCCGGAGTGGCGCGCGATCTCCGCGGCGGTGATGCGATAGATCAGCGGGGTGGTTCCAAAGTCGGTGATGTAAACGTCCCCACGCTGGGTGACGGCGAGGTCATCGAGGTTTGATCCAGGCCGCGGCGTGGCGGTGAACTCGCCGAGTCGACCGCCGGTGCGGGCGTTGAAGATCTGGAGCTGCTGGCCCCCGCCGGTGAGCACGAACAGGCGGCCGTGGGTGTCGACTTGCAGTCCCGTCGCCGACGTGCGACCGTCTTGGCCCCCGGGCAGGAACAGCCGCGCCTGGGAGCCGAGGCTGCCCTTGTAGATCGCCCCGGTGACGAAGCTGCTGACGAAGAAGCTCGAGCTTCCGGGGATGCCGGCGAGGCTCTCCGGGAACTGGGCGGCGTCCGGCAGCGTCGTCGCGATCGTGGCCTGAGCCGGACCCCCGAGCGTCGCCCCTGCCTGAGCCGGAGCCCCCACCAGGGTGCCCGCCTGAGCCGCGCCCACAGTAGCCAACACCGCTGCCATGACGGACGTGGTCACTGCGGGCAGGCGCTTCATCCTGTGCCCTGGGGGAGGTGAGAGCGATGATCAGCGGGCAGGGTTGATCGTGTTGCGCAGGAACAGCGAGTTGAACTCATCGGCAACCAGCGCACGTCACGCCGAGCAGCTGAAACACCTGCGGGATTTGACGGCTCGAGCCGATCCCGAAGTTCTGGCCCGCGACGACGGTATCGCCGCGTTTGACCTCCTTGGTCCATCCTCGCTCAATCCGATCTGGTCATCATTCATCGGCCGTAGAGGCCAGGGGCGCTCGCGATTTGGTCTCCCTGTCAGACAGCCTCAACTCGCGGCGGCCACCCCGAGTGCCGCCGCCATCACGATCGACGCGCCGCGCGCATCGGCAAGGACGCCCGCCTCCATCCGGTTCATCACGTAAGCCACGGTCAGTCGCGCGTCGAGGTCGTTGACGACCAGCGAGCCGCCGTATCCACCCCAGGCGCAGGTGCGCGGACCCATCGGCATCGTCTCGCTGGACAGGCCGTAGCCCATCCCGAAGCGTAGGGGCAGGTCGAGGACCAGATCGCGTCCATCGGACTGCTGCTCGAAGATCGCCGCCACGCCCGCCTCGGAGAGCAGGCGGGTCCCGCGTACCTCCCCGCCATGGGACACGATCGACTGGATCGCCGCCACCGAGCGAGCGTTGCCATGTCCGTTGGCGGCCGGGATCTCAGCGCGGCGCCACCATTCCTCGATGGTGAGCTCCCCGCTCACCGATGGGTTGGTCAGCGTCCGCACCCCCAGCTCCGGGAGCCGAATGCTGGCCAGATCCGCCGGCGGAGGTGGAATCAGCGCCGTGACTCGAGCGTCGTCGGCTGCCGGCAATCCGATGTGGAAGTCGGCGTTCAGCGGCTCAGCCACCTCCTCTTGGAAGAACTTCCCGAGCGTTCGCCCGGTGATCCGCCGGACCACCTCGCCCACGAGATAGCCCTGGGTGACCGCGTGGTAGCCCGAGTGCTCACCGGGAGTCCACCACGGCGCCTGAGCGGCCAGCAGCGACGTGCAGCGCTCCCAGTCGGCGAGTTCCTCGGAGGCCAGCTGCTGATCCCAGCCGGACAGGCCGGCGGTGTGCCCGAGCAGCTGGCGCACCTCGACCCCCTCCTTTCCCGCCTGGGCGAACTCGGGCCAGTACCGAGCCACCGGAGCATGCAGATCGAGCTCGCCGCGATCGGCCAGGATCAACGCGCACAGCGCCGTCATCGTCTTGGTGGTGGAGAACACGTTGATGATCGTGTCCCGTTCCCATGGCTCGCTCCCGGCCGCATCCTTGTGGCCGCCCCAGATGTCGACGACCGGCTCGCCGTCGAGCACGACCGCCACCGACGCACCGATATCGGCGCCCTGGTCGAGGTTGCGCTCCAGCGCCTGCGCGACGCCGGCGAACCGGGGATCGAACTCGCCCTGTATCTCGGCCACGGGCAGACCCTATCGCGGGGCGCTCAATAGGGGGAGACGAGCGCGGCCAGGATCTGGTCGTCCAGCTGCTCGTCGGGCTGCTCGTCCTGGTGCTGGGGATGGGGAGCCGAGGTCTGCATCGAGGGCAGCGCGTCGTACTCCTCCAAGCCCTCGCAGAGAGAATCGAATTGTGGATGGCGGGCGGTGGGCGGGCGCTCGATGTTCATGCTTCCTCTCTCCTTGATCGATTTCGCTCTCGATCCTACGCCCACCACTTAAGCGCGTGTTAGCGTCCGGCTGTGGCCAGCGAGGCGACCGAGCCCAGGACCCAGCTTCACGGTGGCCGGCTGATTGCCCGCACGCTGAAGGCCCACGGGGTGAGCAGGCTGTTCACCCTCTCCGGTGGTCACCTGTTCTCGCTCTACGATGGCTGCCGCACCGAGGGGATCGAGCTGGTCGACGTTCGCCACGAACAGACGGCGTCGTTCGCGGCCGAGGGGTGGGCCAAGGTCACGCGCTCGATCGGCATTTGCGCGCTCACCGCGGGTCCCGGAGTCACCAACGGCATCAGCGCGATCGCCTCCGCGGCGCAGAACGGCTCGCCGATGCTGGTCCTCGGCGGACGGGCCCCGCAGCTGCGCTGGGGCCAGGGCTCACTGCAGGAGCTCGATCACGTCCCCTTTGTCGCGCCGCTGACCAAGCTCGCGGCCACGCCCACGTCCACGGCGGAGATCCCGGCGCTCGTCGACCAGGCGATGCGGACCTCGCTGACCCCGAGCTTCGGCCCGTCGTTTGTCGACTTTCCGCTGGACCACGTGTTCATGGAGGCGGGTGAGGGCGCGGAGCTCGAGCCGCTGCCCGAGCCCTGGCGCGGGGCCGGCGCCGGCGCGCAGGAGCTCACTCGCGCCGCCGCCCTGCTCCGAGGCGCCGAGCGGCCGGTGATCATGGCCGGCACCGGTCTCTACTGGGGGCGGGGTGAGCACGAGCTGCGATCGCTGGCCGAGGAGCTGCAGCTCCCGGTGTTCCTGAACGGGCTTGGGCGCGGGTGCTTGCCCGCAGACCACGAGCTGTTCTTCTCCCGCGCGCGCGCTCACGCGCTCTCCGGCGCCGACGTGGCGCTGGTGATCGGCGTCCCCCTGGACTTCCGGCTCGCCTTTGGCGCCGCCTTTGCGCCCGAGGCCGAGGTGATCGTGATCGATGCCGCCAAGTCAGAGCGAGAGCATCCCCGGACGGTCGCGGCCGAGCTCTACGGGGCGCTCCCGAAGACGCTCGCGGGGCTGCGAGACCAGGCCGCCGGAGCCGGCCTCGAGGTCCGCCGGCGGTGGATCTCCTCGCTGCGCGCACTCGAACAGCAGCGGCGGGCCGAGGAGGCCCCAGAGCTGGCCGACCCGCGGGCGCCGCTGCATCCGCTGCGGATCTACGGCGAGCTCGCCCCGCTGCTGGACCGCGACGCGATCGTGATCGGCGACGGCGGCGACTTCGTCTCCTACGCCGGCCGGGTGATCGACTCCTTTGCCCCCGGCTGCTGGCTCGATCCCGGGCCGTTCGGGTGCCTGGGCAGCGGGCCCGGCTACGCGCTGGCGGCCAAGCTGGCTCATCCCGAGCGTCAGGTGGTGCTGCTGCTGGGCGATGGGGCCTTCGGCTTCTCGGGGATGGAGCTGGACACGCTCGCCCGCCACGGTGTCGCCGTCGTCGCGATCATCGCCAACAACGGGATCTGGGCGCTGGAGAAGCACCCGATGGAGGCGCTTTACGGCTACTCGGTGGTGGCCGAGCTCCGCCCCGAGACCCGCTATGACCAGGTCGCCCAGGCGCTCGGCTGCGAGGCCGAGCTCGTCAGGAAGCCGGCTCAGCTGCGGGGCGCGCTGGAGCGAGCGTTCGCGGCGGGAGGACCGGCGGTGGTCAACGTGCTCACCGACCCGGCGGTGGCCTACCCGCGCCGGTCAAACCTGGCCTAGCCTGGGGCCTGCCGGCGGCAGCGAAAACCGCCCGCATCGCTGCGGGCGGCTTCCGATCCAGGTATGACCCATTCGGGACGGGCAGGGGTACGCCTGAAAGGGTCTTTTTAGGTGGCTCGGGCAGCGGGAGGCGCCGACGTATGCGGCTATCGCCCGAACCTATGTGGAGGGGGCTCGCAGCGCGGGCCTTACCCCCAACCGCAATGATGCGCTACAGGCCCCGTGAGGGCAATAGGACATCTGTCCAGGGCTACAGGGCAAGCGCGGCGCCGCGCAGGATGTCGTGCTCTGAGATCTCCACCTCGCGCAGGCCGAACAGCTCCATCACCTGCTCCAGGATGAGCACGCCGGGAATGATCGTCGGCGCTCGGTCGGGGTGAAGGCCCGGCACCTGGCGGCGCTGGGTGAGCGTCATCTCGGTCAGCTCGTCCCGGATCCGATCTCGCTCCCGGCCCTCGAGCACGTAGCCGTGGACTTTCGCCGGGTCGTAGGGGTCGAGGCGCTGGGCAATGGCCCCGAGCGAGGTCGCGGTTCCAGCCACCGCGATTCCGCGCTCCACGGCAGCGCGGTCCTCCTCCGGCACGGCCTCCTCGGTGATCTTGCCCACGTCGGCGCGGAGCGCCCCCACCTCCTCCGGGGTCGGAGGGTCGCTGTGGATGTGCCGCTCTGACTGACGCACGACGCCGGCCTGGGTGGAGACGTGAAAGCTCATCTCGTGCCCGGTGCCGATCACCAGCTCGGTGGAGCCACCGCCGATGTCGATCACCAGGGTCGGTGTGCGGTCGGCGATGTCGCGCTCGCTGGTTGCGCCCAGGAACGTCAGCCGTGCCTCCTGCTCGCCGGCGAGCACGTGGGGCTCCAGGCCGAAGCGCTCGCTGACCAGCTGCGCGAACTCACCTCCGTTGGCAGCGTCGCGCACCGCGCTGGTCAGCACCGCGACCGCGCGCTCGGAGTCGTGGTGCTCGATCGCCTGCCGGTAGCCGGCCAGCACCGCGTACACACGGTCCATCGACTCCTGCTGCAGGCATCCGCTGGAGTCAACACCGGCACCCAGCCGCGTCACCTCCGAGCGGCGCTCGAGCTCGCCGATGACCTGCTTCCCCCGGACCTCGGCCACGAGCAGTCGCGTGGAGTTGGTGCCGATGTCGACGACGGCGACGCGCATCGGCTAACTGAGCACCGGGTGGGGCATCGGCTGGCCATCGAGTGCCGCCAGCAGGTTCTCCACTGCCAGCAGCGCCATCTTCTCCCGCGCCGCGTGCGTGGCCGAGCCGATGTGCGGGGTGATGATCAGGTTGGGCGCGGTGAGCAGGGGATCGTTTGCCGGCAGCGGCTCGGGATCGGTGACGTCGAGTGCGGCGCCCGCGATGGTGCCAGCTGCGAGCGCCTCACCCAGCGCGACCGAGTCGACGATCGGTCCGCGCGCGGTGTTGACCAGGATCGCGCTCGAGCGCATCCGGGCCAGGGCCCGAGCGTCGATCAGATGGTGGGTCCGGGCTGTCAACGGGCAGTGCAGCGAGACGAAGTCGGCGCGGGCCAGGAGCTCCTCCACAGTGCCTCCGGTGGGGCCGGTGTGGACCACCTCCATCCCAAATCCGTTCGCCCGCCGGGCGACGGCGCTCCCGATCCGGCCCATGCCGATGATCCCGAGGCTCGCTCCGGCGACGCTGGCCCCGAGGTGACGGGCCGGCTCCCACGTGATCCACTCACCCACCCGGGCGTCGGCGATCGCCTCCGGGAGCCGGCGCGCCGCCGCCAGCAGCAGCGCAAAGGTCAGGTCGGCGGTCGCGTCGGTGAGCACGTCCGGGGTGTTGCCGACGGCGATGCCCCGCGCCCGGGCAGCATCGAGGTCGATGTTGTCGTAGCCGACCGCGTAGTTGGCGATGGCAACGAGCTGTGGTGCGGCGGCGATCAGCTCGGCGTCGACGCGGTCGGTGAGTAGCGCCAGCAGCCCCTGCGCGGCGCCGATGCGTGTGCGTAGCTGCTCGGGGGTGGGGGGGAGCCGCTGCTCCCAGACCTCGACCTCGTGGACGGCGCGCAGGCGATCGAGCGCCGGGCCCGGCAGCCGGCGGGTGACGAACACGCGCGCCATCAGTGGCCGCTCAGGCTCCTGACCGGATAGAGGTCGGCGAACCCGTAGATCAGTGCCAGCGCCCAGCCGAGGGTGACCGCGCGGGGTACCCGGGCGGGCGAGAACAGCCGCACGGTGACGAGGTAGATCCCTGGCATCACCAGCAGCATGTAGTACAGGTAGGAGATCCGATCGAAGACGACGTTCTGGATCACGAACGGGACGAACGTCCCCACGCACCAGGCGGCTCCCAGTGCCGCGACCCTATCCCGCTCGTGCCAGGCTGCGGCCAGCGCGGCCATCAACGCCGGAATAGCCACGAAGATGATGAACGGGTTGATCTCCCCGCGCGCGTCGAACACCGCCCGGCTGGCCACGATCTTGCCGCCGGCCAGCGAGTTGACCGCCACCCGCGAGTAGCTGATCGGCTTCTGGTTAAGCAGCCACAGCCACGGCGTGGAGCTGATCCCGGTGGCGTGCGGGACCGCCTTGAGCTGCGCCGCGTAGGAGAGCATGTGCCCGATGTGGGTGAACGGGCTGCCGGCATAGGTGATGTGGGTCCCGGGGTCGTAGGCCGGCACCAGCAGGTCAAGGAGCCACACTCCGAGCAGCAGGGTCGACAGCGTCCCCGCCAGCATCACCAGCAGCGGGACCAGGCGAGCGCGCAGCGTCTCTCGCGCCCCCTGTAGGCTCCCTCGCGCCCAGGCCACGCGGAGGGCCTCGAGCAGCACAAAGACGGGGATCACGCCGAGGCCGACCAGCTTCATGCATCCGGCCAAACCGAGCATGATCCCGGCCGGCAGGGCCCAGTGGCGGACGTACAGGGTGCCGGCGATCAGCACCAGCGCGAGCACGTAGATGTCGAGCGTCGCGATCCGGCCGTGGATCAGGGCCAGGTTGTCCACGGCCATCACCGCCGCCGCCCCGGTGGCCAGCCATGGGCTCCCACGCGCCGCCCGGACCAGGGCATAGAGCGCGAGGATCGCGATCGAGCCGAAGATCACGCTGCCGATCCGCCACCCCCAGGGGTTGTCGCCCAGGAGCTCGATCCCGCCGGCGATGATCAGCTTCGCCAGCTGGGGATGCTCGGCGTTGGGATCGTTATGCAGCGGGGCAGCGTGATAGGGAGACCCGGCCGGAGGGCGGATGCCGACGATCACCCGGGCGGCGTTGACGTAGTAAGCCTCGTCGAAGATCAGCGAATGGCTGGCGCTGCCGCGGCAGGGAGATGTGCATGGCGCCCCGAGATCGAACAGCCGTGCTCCCAGCGAGATCAGCAGATCAGCACCAGCGTGGCCGCGGGTGCGCGCGGATTGGCGATCAGCGTGATCAGTCGTTGCGTCGGGCGCCGGAGCACCGGGCGAGTATGGAGCGCCCAGCGGATCTACGTGCCGGCCCACCGGCCTACCGGCGCCGGCGGCGGACCTAGCGGCGGGAGCGGAGTTAGGCTTCGCCGGCAGCGGCCGCAGCCGGAACGCTCGCCGGATGCGCTCGCGGCACTCGAGGCAGCCCGAACAGCGCCACCAGTCCCCCTACCAGCGCAAAGCCCGCCGCGACCAGGAACGCCAGGTGGAAGCCGTCGGTGAGGGCGCTGTGCATCGCCTGCGCCCCAGCCGCTGCGTGGTGCAGGTCGTGGCTCGTCCGTGACGCCGCCAACGCAGCCAGGATCGCCAGACCGAGCGCCCCGCCGACCAGACGCGAGGTGTTGACCAGCCCCGAGGCCAGGCCGGCCTCGCCTGGTGCCACTCCGGCGACGGCACTGATGGTGGCGGGGACCAAGGACAGGCCGATCCCGATCGCGACCAACAGTGACGGAACGATCATGTCGCTGAGGTAGCCGCCGTGGACTGACACGCCGGTGAACACGAGCAGCCCGAGGGTCTGCGCGGTCATCCCGACGACCAGCAGCAGCTTGGCGCCGACACGGTTGACCGCCCGCGAGGCCAGCGTTGACCCCGCGACGATGCACAGCGTCATCGGCAGGAATGCCAGTCCCGCCTTGATCGGCGAGTACCCGAGCACCTGCTGGAGGTACAGCGATACGAAGAACCACATCCCGAACGTGGCGCCCCCGATCAGCAGCACGACCAGATTGGAGGCGCTCAGCGTGCGGGAGGAGTAGATCCGCAGTGGCATCAGCGGCGCTTTGGCCAGGCGACCCTCGATGACCAGGAAGGCCGCCAGCAGGACAGCTCCGCCGAGGATCGGGATCAGTGCCTGAGCCGAGCCCCAGCCCGTGGCGTCAGTGCGCACGATCCCCAGCACCAGCAGCGACAGCCCGATGGTGGCGCTCACCGCCCCGAGGAGGTCGAAGCTACGAGCGCGCTCGGGGTTGCGGCCCTCGGCCAGCAGCCGCTGCGAGGCCAACGCCGCCATCAGGCCAATCGGCACGTTGATGAACAGGATCCAGCGCCACCCGAGCAGGTCGGTGAGCACGCCGCCCAACAGCACGCCGGCAGCGCCACCAGCGCCGCCCATCGCACCCCAGATTCCGACCGCGCGATTGCGCGCAGCGCCCTCGGTGAAGGTGGTGGTGAGGATCGACAGCGAGGCGGGTGCGATCACTGCGCCCCCCAGACCCTGGACCGCGCGGGCGGCGATCAGCAGGCCCTGGCTGTCGGCCAGGCCGCCGGCCAACGAGGCCAGCGCGAACAGCACCAGCCCGGCGACGAACACCCTCCGTCGACCCGAGCAGGTCGGCGGCACGGCCGCCGAGCAGCAGGAAGCCCGCGAACGTGACTGTGTACGCGTTGACGACCCACTGGAGGTTCGTTTCCGAGAAGTGCAGGCCGCCGCGAATCGCCGGCAGCGCGACGTTGACGACCGACACGTCGAGGATCACCATGAACTGGGCCAGGCAGGCCAGCAGCAGTGTGGCGCGGAGGTGCTGACGCTTGTCGGTGTGCTCGGCGGCAGTCATGTCCCTCCCGCTAGTTGGTGACGGTACGATGCTCATCGAACACCCTAGCACCTGTTCGATGAACGTCGTACAATGATCCATATGGGCACGTTGAACGCTGAGCCAGGGGCCGCCGCCGAACCGCTGCCACATCCGCCCCGGGAGCAGATCGAGCTGTCCGAGGTGTTGCACGCCCTCAGTGACCCGCTGCGGCTGCGAATCGTCGCCGCGTTGGCTTGCGGTGGCGAGCGCTCGTGCAAGAGCTTCGACCTCCCGGTGGTGAAGTCGACCTGCACGCACCACTTCCGCGTGCTGCGTGAGGCCGGGGTCATCCACCAGCGTCCTGCGAGCACGACCAAGCTTAACTCGCTGCGCCGGGAGGATCTCGACGCCCGCTTTCCCGGCCTGGTGGACGCGGTGCTGCAGACCAGCGAAGACGTTGCCCTCGGCTAGCCCGTGAGCATCGGCAAGCTGCGCTAGTGGGTGAGGATCGCGGCGCTGCCCGCGGGCAGACGGACCACGTATGCGCCCTGTCGCGTCTGCGGCGGGCTGGTGAGCACGGGCGTGCCGGTCAGCTCGCCGGTGGTCGTGGCCGGAGCAAAGCTCTGGCCGCCGAGGGTGATCCCGGCGGCTGCCCGTAGGCTGGGCGCGGTCAGGCGCGCGATCGTCGCCGGCATGCCGGTCGGCCCCCGTCGGCAGCTTGATCGCGACCACGCGATCGCCCACGCGGGAGGTGTTGATGAGCACCACGCGGAGGTGATCGTCTGGTGCTTGCGTCGCCCACACCCGCAGCGTGGGACTGATGCTCGGTCCCACGCGCAACAGGCGCGACCCGGGCGGGGCGGCGCGCGCGAACGCCAGCAGCCCGTAATACTCGGGGGCCACGTTCATGGTCCACACACCATGGATCCTCCGCGCGCTGAAGGTCCGGTAGGCGGCGTGGTTGAAGGTGTGGATGTTGACTCCGTCGACGCCCTCCGCAGCGAGGCTGAACAGCATGTCGATGGCCCATAGGGCGGAGGCGAAGCGATCGCTGACGCCTCGGGCGCCGGCGCAGGAGACGTTGTTCAGCTCACCGATCCGCAGCTGGGCCCCGTGCGCGTGCACGACCGGGACGTAGGGGGCGATCCACGCAGCCAGGCCGCCGCTGGCGGCGGGGGACAGGAGGTGGGGGATCGTCGGGGTGGAGGCAGACCGTGGGCAGACGTAGCATCTGTGCAGCGGGTAGAGATGGAAGGTCACCACCCGCACTCGCGGCTCGTGCTCCAGGAAGTCCCCCATCTGGACAAAGAACTTCGGGCTTCCGGTCGCCGGTCCCGCCAGCGGAGCCGACGTCGGGATCACCCTGCTGAAGCTCGTGAACTCCCGGAGGAAGGCAGGGTAGTGGTAGCTGCGGCGCCGCGCGAAGACGGGATGGTTCGGGCCGTTCTGATACCACGGAATCGAGCCGTAGATCTTCAGGCTCGTTGCCGAGCTCGAGTGCCTGCACGGCGTTGCTCCCGATCCCCAGCAGTGCGCTCGCCTCGGCCCTCACCAGCCCGCGGCGGCCGGCCTTGAGGTTAAGGCCGAGGATCAGCTTTGCCTTCGTCTCATCGGCCAATGCCCGGTCACGCTGATGAACCGCGAGTTGAGACTGAACCGGATCCCTGGCGGCCGCCTTATCCCGCGCGACCGGCCACCAGCCCCAGTCGCTGCTGTTGCCCCCGATGCGCAACACCGGACGCGCCGCCAGGGGCGAGGTTGCGCACGAGGTCCACCAGCGCCGGGTTGATCGCGTTTGGGTCGGTGCCGGCGTACGCCTCGACCGCCGTGTACTCGAGCGAGAGCCCGACGAACCCTGGTGGCACGGGCGGGCTGAACGGGGCGTCGCTGACGCTGATTCGAGCCGCTCCCGGCGGGATGACCGCAGGGTCGGTGATCTGGGCCCGGCTGGGGTTCCCGCTCGTGATCTTGCCGGTGATCTTGCTCGGGGTCCTGCTCGGGGTCTTGCTCGCGGTCTTGGAGCCGAGCAAAGCCACGATCACGAGCACGGCTACGGCGAGTGCCGCGGCCGCGATCAGGATCTCGGAACGAGGCCCTCGGCTGGAGCTAGACATGGGCATGACGATGCTGGCGGCACCTGAGGCCGGCCTAAGCCGGCGAGGATCTTAGAGCGAAACGCCGCGCTGCCGACGAAACTTGGCCTACGCAGGCTCCTGATGCTATCCCGCAGCGGGCCCTCTCGAGAGTGGCACAGCGTCGAGAAGAAATCAGCGCATAGGACGCGTACTGTCCGGCGCCATGGGAGCAGATCTCGGTTCTTCCTCGGCAGGATCGGCGGCAGCTGACGACGCCGCGCCCGCAGGCGGCTCGGCCGGAGGCGGCTCGGGGGGCTGGGCTGGAGGCGACTCGGCCGCGATCAGCGTCAGCGACCTGCGCAAGTCCTTTGGCGACGTTCACGCGCTGGCTGGGGTCTCGCTGGAGGTGCGGCGCGGCACCGTGCTCGGGCTGCTGGGGCCCAACGGCGCTGGCAAGACGACCTTCGTGCGCGTGCTGACGACGCTGCTGAAGCCCGACGGCGGGACGGCGGTGGTGGCAGGCATGGACGTGGTGCGAGACGAGGTCAAGCTGCGCCACCGGATCGGTCTGGCCGGGCAGTACGCCGCGGTCGACGAGAACCTGACCGGCCTCGAGAACCTGACCATGGTCGGGCGCCTCTACGGGATGAGTCGGGCGGAGGCCCGGGCGCGCGGAACCGAGTTGCTCGGGCGCTTTGACCTGGTTGAGGCGGCGCGGCGCCCGACCAAGACCTACTCGGGCGGGATGCGTCGCCGGCTCGATCTCGCCGCCGCGCTGGTGGCAAAGCCGCCGGTGCTGTTCCTGGACGAGCCGACCTCAGGCCTTGATCCCCGCAGTCGCCTCAGCTTATGGGAGGTGATCGAGGGCCTGGTCGCCGAGGGTACGACAGTGCTGCTGACCACGCAGTACCTGGACGAGGCCGACCGCCTGGCCGACACGATCGCGGTGATCGACCACGGCCAGCTGATCGCCCAGGGAACCTCAGATCAGCTCAAGGATCGGGTTGGCGGTGAGCGGCTGGAGGTGACTCTCGACGAGGGAGCCGATGTAGCCGCTGCCGTGGCGGCGCTGGAGTCGATGGCCGACGGTCAGCCGCTGGCCGAGGACGGGGTGGTGCGCTTGACGGTACGCGAGCGCCGCGGCTCGATC
This sequence comes from uncultured Solirubrobacterales bacterium, assembly GCA_963787535.1. Lineage (GTDB taxonomy): Bacteria > Actinomycetota > Thermoleophilia > Solirubrobacterales > Solirubrobacteraceae > Palsa-465. The sequence continues at coordinate 782,467 of CAWBDB010000003.1, read as the reverse complement.
GTCGAGGCGGTGCAGCGATTGAGCCAGGCCGGGATCGAGGTCGAGGACCTGGCAGTGCGACGGCCGACGCTCGATGACGTCTTCCTGACGCTCACCGGGCATGCCGTTCAGGAGGGGCCGGCCGATGATTCGGACGGCTCCGATCCGTCGGAGGACGCCCGGTGAGACGGCTGGTGACCGACACGCTGATCATCGCCGAGCGCAACCTCGTGCGCCTGCCGCGTGCGCCCGATCTGCTGCTGGCCTTCACGGTGCAACCGATCATGTTCGTGCTGCTGTTCCGCTACGTGTTCGGCGGCGCGATCAGGACCCCGGGCTTCTCCTACGTCGACTTTCTGATCCCGGGGATCATCGTCCAGAACATCGCCTTCGGCGGGTTCGTCACCGCGCTCGGCCTCAACGAGGACGTCCACAAGGGGCTGATCGACCGCTTCCGGTCGTTGCCGATGGCCCGAGCGGCGGTGCTGGCGGGTCGCACCCTCGCCGACATCCTCACCAACGCGCTGTCGCTGACGATCCTGATCATCACCGGCGTGATCATCGGCTTCTCGTTTCACACCGACGTCCTGCACGTGATTGCGGGGATTGCGCTGCTGCTGTTCTTCGGCTACGCGTTCTCGTGGGTGTTCGCGTTCGTCGGGCTGCTCGTCTCCTCGCCCGAGGCCGCCAACTCGGCGGGGTTCATCGCGGTGTTCCCGCTCACCTTCGTCTCCTCGGCGTTCGTCCCGGTGGCCACGATGCCGGCGGTGCTGCGCGCGTTTGCCCACGTCAACCCGTTCACGATCACCGTCGACGCGATGCGTTCGCTGTGGCTTGGCACCCCGGCCGGCAACAACATCTGGGAGGCGCTGCTGTGGATCGCGGCGATCATCGCCGTGTTCGCGCCACTGGCGGTGGCGCGGTATCGGCGGGCTGCCGGGCGATAGCGGCGTCGTGGTCGCCGCGCCGGCACGGCTATTCGCACCCGCACGGCTATTCGCGCCCGCCCCGAGCGAGGACTATCCATGCTCACCCTGGCGGTCGCGTCACCGAGGCAGGCGGACCCCCACTGGGTGGATCTCCGCGGGGAGCGCGACTAGCCTCTGCGCGCGCCCGGGTCGCGGCCGGGGTCGATATCGGATCCGCCGGCTCCAACGTCACCGCCGCCTCCGCCGCCCGTATCTACCTCACGCTCCCGGACCAGCCGGCCCTCGGTGTTCAGGTCCGGATCTCGGATCGTCTCGCGGCCCGTACCTGCACGTGCGTCCCCACCCCGGCCTGCAGGTGCGTCCCCGCCCCGGCCGCGTCCGGTGTCTTGGCCGGGGTTGTCGACCGCTGACGTGCCTGCGAAGTGATCACGCTCGTGATCCTCGACCAGCTCGTGGTCGGCGAGACCCTTCTCGTGGACGTCAGCGCGGGTTTGATGCAGGTCCGCCTCCGCGCGCTCCCGCTGAGCCTCCGCCTGAGCGAGCTGGGCCTGCTTCTCCGCCTGCTGGGCACGTGTGTTGCGGACGTCCGCCTGCTCGCGATGCGCCTCGACCTCCCGCTCGCGCCGCTGGTCCAGCTCACGTTCACGCCGCTTGACCCGCGCCCGGGGCGACAGCAGCGCGACCAGCGCGGCGAGGATGATCAGCACCACGACGACAATCACGATGATGACAACGGTTGACATCTCTTCTCTCCCTCCGAAGGTTGCCGGGAAAGTGTTCCCGTTGGCTCGGATGTTAATCGGCGCGGTGTCTGCATGCAGACGATGCGCGGGTCTGCGGACTCCGGTTTGGAGCCTTCCGCTGCCCGTGAGGCCTCCCGGCTGTCCTTAGGCCTCCCGCTGCTCCTCAAACCTCCCGCGGGAATGCGTCGATATCCAGCAACTCCTCCTCTGGAGCCTCCACAACCTCGTCGATGTCGACCACCAGCACCACCTTCGGTCCGTCCCAGTAGAGGCGGATACACGTAAAGCCGTACTCGATCCTGTCCGGCAGCGGCACACTTTCACGCTTCAGGAGCTCCCGCACCTTCTGCTCCGCCGCGATCTTCTCCTTGAGGGACGCCATGACGCACAGGATGACCCGAACCCGTGTGACTGATCTAGACACCTTTGTGCCAGATCTGCGTCAGATAGCAAAGCCGACTGAGGGCGGCCGCTTTGCCGCGTCCGTCGAGATTCAATTCGCCCCAGTTGTCTCCATTGGCTATCATTGAGGGAACACCGCGGGGTGGAGCAGTCTGGTAGCTCGTCGGGCTCATAACCCGAAGGTCGCGGGTTCGAATCCCGCCCCCGCTATTCATAGAAGTCCTGCAAAAACAGGCAAATGGAAGAGCCCCGCTGATCGGGGCTCTTCTCGTCCGGGGTTTGTCAAACGGATGTCAAACATCCCGGGCCGTCTTGTCGACCAGATCCGCGACCTGAGCGGCCGCCTCAGCCTGCATGCCCGGGATGACGTGGGCGTACTGCTTCAGCGTGAACGCTGGCGATTCGTGCCCGAACCGCTCGCTGATCACCTTGACGGGAACGCCGGCCTTGAGGGCGAGGGTTGCGTGGGTGTGCCGGAGGTCGTGGAGCCGGATCCTGCGTAGGTTCGCGTTCTCGAGCAGCCGCTCGAACGACTGGCTGAACGTGTGCGGGTGGATCGGCTCGCCGTTCTCCTTGGCCACGACCAGGTCGTGGTCCTCGTAGTCGTCGCCCCACTCAGCCCGCTCCTCATCCTGTCGCGCCCGATGGGCTCGCAGCTGAGCGACCGTTTCGGCATCGAGATCGATGACGCGGGCGTTGTGGCTCTTCGGCGTCGAGTGAATGATCTCGTAGCCGACTGCGACGAGCGCCTGCCTGACGGAGAGGCGTGCCCGATCGAGGTCGAGGTCCTGCCACCGGAGCCCGAGCACTTCACCGCGTCGCATACCGGTCAACGCCGACAGCCGCCAGATCGGCCCGAGCCGAGTCTCCTTGACGAAGGCGACGAACTGCGCGAGTTCGTGAGGCTCCCACGCGTTGATGCCCGCGGTCGCTCGCTTCGCCGGCCGCGGCGGCTTTGCGCTGGCGGCTACGTTCCTTCCGAGGAGTCCGGCGTCGACCGCGTCGGCAAGCACCTTATGGAGCGTCGAGTGGATGTAGCTAATCGTCTTAGCGCTCAGCAGCCTCCGTGTCTCCGATCCGGCCGCCAGATTGGCGTACAAGACGTTCAACATCGGAGGCGACAGCTGTTGGAGCAGCTTCGATCCAAGCGCAGGCAGGACGTGAATCTCGAGGTTTCGCTTGTAGGAGAAGAACGTCGACGGCTTCACGCGGGGCTCTGTCATCGGCAGCCAGCTGTCGCGGATCCAGTCACCGAGAGTCGTCCGGCCCGGAGCGACGTACGCGCCTGTGTTCACATCGGTGACGAGCTTCGCTCTCGTTACCTCGGCTTCACGGCGGGTGCGGAATCCGCCGTGCCACTTCTGTCGCCGCCGTCCCTCGTGGTCGAACCCCCGATCGATCACGACATACCACCTGACGGTCTCCCTGCCGTGACGGTCGGTGCGGACGCGCTTGTGGATGTGTCCCTGCATCACGCCGCTCCCAACCACTCGAACAGGGCGGGGACCGGGACGAGCAGCCGTCGCCCGAGTCGGCGCGTCGGCAGCTCGCCGCGGCGGGCGGCGTCGTAGGCCGCTGTACGCCCGAGGCCAAGCAGTTTGGCGGTCTGCTCGACTGTGATCGTCGCCTTGCCCGCGAGTTCGTCAAGGGGCGACGGAATACTCTGTTGCATGTCGGGACCTCCTTCGTAGGTTCCGGCCAGGCCCCGGGGTGCTCCAACACCGCCGGGGCCGTCTGTGGTTGATGCTTATAATCTAGAGGACAAGCCGGACGGAACCACATCGGGTGAGACACCCCGGCACATGACTCCTCTAGTCGACACCCAAGACTTGATTGACGCTCGTGCTGTCGCCGAGATCCTCTGCTTGTCCGCCCCGAACGCCGTCAGCGTCTACCAGCGCCGCTACCCGGACATGCCGCGTCCGGTCCTCAACCTCGGCCGAGGTCGTTGCATGCTATGGCTGCGATCTGAGATCGAGCAGTGGGCGCAGAAGGTTGCAGCTACCGGACGGACGAGACCGAAGCGGCGCTTAACCGGCTGATCATCCGCTTCTTCGGGACTCACCGTCGACGAAGAACGGCGAAGTTCTGGTGGAAGCGGCCCCGCCGGCGGGTGTTGCTCACCGGGTCGCGGCCTGGCACCGACCGCAGGGATTGGGACCTGAGCGCCGGTGCGGCGGCAGCATGGCCGGCATGTCGATGCCGATGCGGCCGACTGCTACTGCGCACTATCCCTGGAAGGTGCCGCTCGCATCTTGTTGTTCTTGTTCGTGCGATCGCTTTGAACCAGAGATCATCCACTGCCGATTTGGCGACGGGCCCGGACGGGCCGTCGCCAAAACGGGAGTACCCCGCCGGAGGCGACGCCAGAAGCACAGGCAACCTCTCGCGAGCCACGGCTACCTTCGTCCTGGCGAACGAGCCGGACGAGAAGTTCGACCCGGGCCGAGGGATCACACCGCTCCGCGTCGACTGGCGGGATGCAAGTCCTCACCAGCTGCCCGACGTTGCCCCGTCGACGGGTGCGACAACAAGGTCCTGCGGCGACGAGACCATCATCAGCGGACACGGACACCGGCACCCGGATGACTGCTTCGTCGCCGCCATAGGAGTCGTCCGCTCTGTCCGGCTCGAGAACGAATGGGATCGTGAACGCCGGGCAGCTAGCGTGTTCTTCTGAGCGACTCCGATAGCGCCCGCCGCGCGGACTTGGAACGTCTTATCCCGCAGAGCAGCTACGAGCACCGAGCTGTTCGAACACACCAAGCTCGTGATAGGGCGTTCCAAGGCACCGATTGAAATGCTTACAGCGCTTGCAGCCACGGGCTCAGGTTCGGTCGTGCTAGGACGGTTCGTGACGCTCCGCGTCGAGGCCAAAATCGCGTGTGAGTCGCTCAAGCGTGTATCCATGCGTCAGCTTTACCGCAGAATTCTGGTTGGCGAAGAAGTCCGAATCTCGGATCGCATCCTCAGGGCCTCGAGTTGCGATCCAAGCGACCGGGACGATCCATTCGGCCAGCGAGGCATCTTCGAGCTGCTCGCCGGCACCAACGGCTCGAGCAACATCGAGATACGGAACTTCCTGATCGCCTCGTCGGACCACGAAGTTCTTAGCCATAACTGGTTCGCCAATCACATCCCCGACGCCCACGTACCCGCCCACCCCGCTGCTCCGAGGGATATACGCAAACACTCGGTGTCCGGGCCGAAGACTTCGAAGCGACCGCGAGTACCATTCGCCGCCGCCGGCGCTAACGAAACCGAACTCGCGAGCGTCATCCCAGCTCCGCGATGGGTTCTCTCCGAACGAGACGTAGAAGTCGCGCTGGTTCCAGGTCTGCGTGCCTGCACGCGCGTCGCGGTAGGCCTCTGTGAGTGCATCGAGCAGTTCCCGCGACGGGTCGCGCACGGTGTTGCCCTGACCGATCGGTCCTGAGATGAGGTTCTCAATCTCGGCGATGTGGTTCCACGCGAGGCGCACAAACACGGAGCGCCAAAGCGAGATGTAGGCACCGTTGTCATTCCAAACCGAGGCAAGCCCTCCCTTTTGACCTGGAACCCATACAAGCAGGATCATGCGGTCGTCACCGAACACGGTCTTCAGGGTGGCGAGCTGCTGCTCCTCAAGGTGCCTGGCCCATGCCAACAGCGCTTCTAAGGCCGATTGATCACCTGACGGCGCGCGCGATATCGACTCCTCGAAGCCCTCGCATCCGTCAATTTCGCGCGCGGCTCTACGCTGCCGCCGCGGAGTCGGGCCGGCTGCCAACGTGGACTCGGGCTCATAGTCAGGATCGACACGATGGGGAACAAGAATCTCCTCGATGCCCGCTGTGTACGACGCAACCGTGATCAAGTCCAGAGTGATCCCGCTGGTGACGCTCTCGAGATAGCCGACGAGCTGCACGAGCTCCGACGGGGCCTCGTCCAGTACGAGCACGAGCCGGAAAGCCCCGGCTGCGAGTGACTCCGTCATCCCGTCAGCGAACGATTGACGATCAAACTCACCTGACTGGTCTCCGCGTGCGACGAGTTCAGCGATCGAAGTCGCATCTGTCCGCTGAAGCTGTGACCGAGCCAGATCGGCGAGCTCGGCAGCGGTTAATCCCTTCAGATAGGCAGCGTAAGTCAGGATCTGCGCGACCACGGCGCGCCGCGCCTCCGCGTTACGACGGAGCTTGATCTCGACGATCACAAGCCTTCCGTCTGGCTCGACCGCCAGAAGGTCCGCGTAGCCGGAGCCGAGCGGCACCTCGCGCCCGAGCACCGTGAGCGTCGGATCGCCAGAGAGCGGGAGCAGGTTAGGCGCTCCCTGCACGAGGTCGTGCAGCTTCTCCTCACTGGGAAAGCTGGAGGGCAGCAGCGGCCGCCATTCGTCGTCCTCACGGCGCCAGATCGCGGTCTGCATCGCCCCGGGAACTCTACGGCGCAATCCGAATCTGACCGAGGGTGCCCCGGAAATCATCGGCGGATGCCTCAACCGTCTGATCGCTCTGGGCTAGCGACGACGACATCTCCGCGAACCAATTCCGGCCGTTGACTCCGACCACATCTGACGGCTGCTGTTGGGCGAACCCGATCGTTCGCTGGGGTTGCCCCTACCTTGATGCCAGCGACCCCTGCGTCGCCATCGGCATCGTCCGCCGGCGATCGAGCCGGCGAGCGCCTTCGCGGCAACGCGATCGTCCGTCGCCGTCGGCCCGCGTGATGACCTCGTCGCCTAAGCGCTTGTCCGGCCAAGGCCACCGGAAGACGAAAGCGATCACGCGGGGCGGTAGGAGTCGCTCGCCGGCATAAGAACCCGAGACGGGCGAGCGCGGCTCGACAAAGCACGATCGCGTCCTCTTAGCGTCCACCGTCGTGTCAGACTTGCTGTCGTGGCCTCGGTCGGAGGCGTTGATCTTGAGTTGAACGATCCCGACGTCGTCGCGGGCGCGGTCTTTCTGACGACACCGGACGAAGTTGGAACGTCGCCGTAGACGACCGCGCCGGTGGCGGTCGTGCCCGTCAACAATCACAGGGTTCAGGTAGTCGGTAATCAGGCCGCGTTCGTCTCCCTGCTGACAGGGTCGTTCGGGGCCGAGGACACGATGGAGGCGTGTTTTGAGCTCGCACAGCGCGCTCTCGATCTAGAAGCCGCGCACGGAGAGGTGCCCCTGTCTCTCCGCCGCGCAGACGAGCAGTACATCTTGTGGTGGCGACTGGCGAGCCAGATCACGTTGCGGTTAGTCATCACGCGTCCGCTGCTGGTCTCGTCACGCGGGACCGTTGGACCCGTCCAGCGCTACCTCGAATCGACGACTGGGACGGGCCTCTTGCCGACCTGGGGCCCAGGATTGCGCTTCTTTCGTCTGTTCCAACTGTCCACCGACATCTTCGATGCATACCGGAACGCTTTTCTTGCTCTCGAAGCGCTACTTGATGTGGCGATTCCACCTGGGGCTCCGCACGGCGAGTACAGGTGGCTGAAATTTGCGCTGACCCACGTGCCGCCTAAGTACGGCGTTGACCTACAGCGGTACCTGGTAGGGGCAGCCGGTCCAGACCCTGTCAAGCAATTCCTCGACGAGCAATATCACGCTAGTCGGTGCGCGCTTTTTCACGCGAAGAGCACAAGAGGGGAGGTCTTGCTGCCCGGCGCCGCCGACGATCGCCGCGACGTGTTCGCGGCACTCCAGCCCCTTGTCCGGGTCGTCCTAGGTCTGATCCGAGGAATCCACAGCATCGTCTTCCCGTCAGGTGGCATGGTGGTAGGAGGCTTCGCGGACGTTATCGGCAACCTGCGGACGTACGGCTACGAGATCGCCGTGCTGAACGATCCCGACCCTACTGCAGGGCGCCGGCGGGATGACCTCAACGCACTCAACCCTACGCCAGCTGTCCACGTCGTACGAAGGCGTGCTTGACTCAGTCGGCCTTGAGCATGGATTCCGCGCCGAGACGACCGGAGCGGCCGTCGATGGTGGCGTGTTCAACACCGTGGTGACGTACACCGCAGCGCCCGCTCCGGCCGACGCCCTAGGGATGCCCTGGGCACCGACCGGGCTTCTAAGCCGCACGGTCCTTCCGCCCATCGACCCTGGCCCAGCTGTAGTCCAGGTGGTGATTCGGTGGGTCTTGGACAACCTGACGATGCCTCGGAGCCGCTTCGCGCTGTAGCGATTGCTGGGCACCCCGCGAACGTGGCGGTGCCGGAGCTTGCTCACATTGCGCAGGCGCCTGACCGACGCGCAAGCCTTTGCTCGCGAGCCGAGACGTCCGTCAGCTGGCCGCGCGGTCGGTCCTGTAGATGACCGCCTGCGAGAGGACTTCGCGTTCGACGATCAGACACGCATGGCGCCCGAACTCGACGGCCTCCACGTCGCCGCGGGGGGTCAGCGTCACTGCCACCCACGCCTCGTCGGGGTCATACGAGGCTTTGAGCTCGACGGATGCGATCCCGCCTGGAAGCGGCCGTCGCACGACGGCGTCCGTGAGCTGCTGGAGAGTGACCGGCCTTGGCAGCTCCCCGACCACGGCGCGACCGGGCGAGGTCAGGCTGATCACGCTGCGGCGCGCAAGCAACCATGAGATCCCGCCTTTCGGGCCTAGTTTTGGCAAGAGCCCACGGCCGAGATGCCATGGGGTCAGAACCGCGATGCTGTCACGGTCGCCTGATCGGACGAGGTCTTGGGGCAGGGCGCCAATCGAGCCGTGATGAGGGACCTTCAGTGCGCCATGCGTGGAGAGCTCAGAATCGCGATCCTCGCTGAGGATAGTTTTCCATTGCGGCTCGGGAAGGTCAGCGCCGAGCACGAGCCGTGTCTGCTCCCACTCGATCAGCATCGGGGTGGAGTACGCGTTGGGCGCCTGCGTGGGATCAGGCCGCCCCTTTCGCAGGTACTCGTCGGTGGGGTGCAGGATCGTGACGACTCCAGGCCCAAGGCGCAGGGGTACGTCGTCCGCGGTCAACTCCCACCGGCGCTCGGGATATCGCTGCCAGTGGGAACTGATCGCCGCCAGGACCTTGACGCGCTTCGATGTCGCCCCGACCTGTCCAGCGTCGTCGTCCTCCGTGAAGCCGTCTTCCGGGAGGTGCAGGCCGACGAGGCCGACCGGACCGTCGCTGAAGCGGGTGATAAGTCGGTCGAACCCGCCGATGTGATCGTCGTGTGGATGGGTCAGGACGAGCGCGGCCGCGCGCTCACGGCGGCTGCTGAGCAGCTCGGCAGCGGGGGTGAAGTCGCCCGTCCCGTGGGGCTGGCTGAGTGAATCGCAGACTAACCATCCGCCGTCGGGAATATGCACTGCAATCGACTCGCCGTATCCGGGGCCGAAGACGATGACGTGGAGGCGGTTGCCGGCGAGCCGCCTTGCCAGCTCGGCGATCGGCATCTACACGGCGGCGCGCAGATACCGGTCCGGGTCGTCACCGAGCGAAGCGGTCGTGTCCTCCCAGCGCCGCCGGGGGTGCCTCACGGCGGCGACCTGCCGGCCGTCCTCGTCGTAAAACCCGATCTCTATGAAGTCTCCGGCGCCGAGCCAAGACTGCTCTGCCGGGTCTTTCCACCAGGCCGACAACGTCTCCGTCGGGAGCTCCAGGAACCCATATTCGGGCTTTTGGCCCGGGGTAATGTCCGCGACGTCCAACTCGACGACGTCCGGCGAGACGGTGAGCACCTTCGCGGCAAGCCAGCGGATCAGGCCCGTGTTGCGCAGCAGCTTGGGGTGCCGCCACCAGTCGGGCTTGAGGTATATCGCCGGAATGTAGCTGCCGTGCTCCTGTGCCTCGCGGAGTGCCCACAGCCGCTCTCTGATGGCTCGGAACCGCGGCTCGTTCGCGATCGCTGGCGGGACGCCGCGCAGCACCGTCTCGGTGTGACGCAGTTCACCGCGATAAAGCAGATTGCGGGCCACGTGGAGGTGCAGTCCGTTGTACACGTATTCGGATGGGTCCGGTCCGAGCGCCTCGTGGGCGTCCAGCCAGGCGGACCACGCGTCGTCGATCCTCGCCTGTGCGATCAGGAAGGTGATCAGCCGGGAGCGGAACCACACGTGTTGTGGCTGCTCGTCGACGGCGAGCCGATAGAGCTGCTCGACCTCCGCGGCGTCGATCGCCGCGCCGCGTGACCCGACCTGCCGCTCGAGATTGAACGCGCGGTAGTGGGCGGCGTACGCGTTCCTGGGATCCCAGCCCAATGCGACTTGAAAGACGTCCGCTGCGGTCCTGGGATCCTGCTCCTCAACCGACAGGCGGTAGCCGAGGATGTTGAGTTGGTCAACGAAGAACGGCTGATAGGTCTCGATCTCGACGATCCCAGCACTTGAGGCGTGGTGAAAGGCCTCGATCGAGTCGCGTAGGCGCGCCTTCGCGCCGGACTGCGGGTCGTCGAACCGATGCCGGTAGTACTTGGCCAGCCGCGTGTGTACGGCGACTACGTCGTGCTCAATCAGCGTCTCGATCGTGCGGAGCGACTCGTGCAACAACAGCCTGCCGCGGCGGGGGAACAGCAGACACTCCGTCGCGATTGCGGCGTCGCGCCCCGGCAGCTCGCGCAGCTTGAGCAGACCCAGCAGGTCTCGATCGAACGGCTCGCGCACCGCAGCGAGGCTGAGCCACAGGTCGCGCAGGCCCGGGCTGTGATCGTTGACGAGGTTGGCCAATAGGTCAACGAGCGCTGCGCGATGCTCGACCGCGGTCGGGTCAATGCGGTCCAGCTCGGCCGCGCTGAGCGCTCCGATCGCGACCAGCAGCCGAATCTGAAGCGGCGAGATCGTCTGGAGGCTCGCTCGGAATCGCCGCTGGACGAGATCCTTGGCGGTGCTGAGCCCTGGAGCGGTGATGGCGCCGAGGACCCCGTCCGGGCTACTCGCGGGGTCGAGGACGACCTCGTGGTATCCGGGGACCCGGAACGGCGCTGGCCCCGCTGTGATAACCGGGATCCCGCGCCCACCGAAAACAAGATCCCAGATGTCGTGCACGAAGGTGGTGAAGTAGGTCTCGTCAGGCAACCAGCTATCCGGCGCATCGAGCAGCAGCGCGAATTGCCCCTCGCGGCTGAGACCGGCGCGCACCCGGCTCAGCTTCTCATCCCAGGACGCCTGCGGATCGCGGATCACGTTCAGCGCTGCAGGCCTTAGATCCAGGCCCTCGGCGAGGTCGATGAGAGCGGCATGCGCCGCATCGAGCGCCCGCGGCGGGGGCGCCACCAGGATCGAGCGGATCGTGCCCTCATCGGTGAGGCGTTGGTGCAGCTGCTCGATGACGGCGCTCTTGCCCGCCGTCGGCTCCCCGAGCACGCTCCAAGTGCTGGCGACCCCGGACCGGCGTCCGAGTTCACGAGCGATCGAGTCCACCGCGTCTTCGACGTTCTTCAGTTCAGCTGTCGACACCAGTACAACGCTATCGACATTGCGTTGCTCTCAGTGCACGAGATGCGCCAGAACCAGCCGTTCAACACGGACAGTTCCCCGCGCGGCGCTGCGCGACAGGTCACCTGACAGCAGCGCCTCACTGTCGTTGGGCGCGCTCGTCGGATGACCGAGAAGCACGACAGGGAGGAGCGGGATGAGTGCTCATGCGATCGGTTTTCAGGACGTAACCGCGCACAGGGTTAGCCAGGGTCACCAGGCCAGAGGTGGCTTGGGACCGGCGTGATCGGTCGGGGCCGGACGGCAAGCCGGGAACTCGGCGAGTCCCTCCTCGTGCTGCTTGCGGATGGCGATCGCCTTGTGTGAGAGCGATCGTGACCTTTGACGCGGGACTGGCAATGCCTTGGGCGACGCCTAGCCTTTGAGTACCGGCCGGTCTCTCGCCGCTCCGTACATCGCGAAGTAGATGGCGTCGATCCTGCCCGCTCAAACGTTGCTTAGTGCAAGCCCGCGGCGCTACCGTCAGACGATGCGGATCGGGATCGACACGAGCGGCAAGTTCACGACGGATCTGGCCAAGTTCGAGCCAACCGTCGTAGGGGCGGCCGTCGGGCCGGACACCGCGTTTGACGAGATCGCTTCCTGGACGCGGAGCGCGCTGAGACGGTGGGGCTATCCGGACACCGTCAGGGAGCTGCATGCCAAGCAGCTTCGCCTCAGTCAGACGCGCGAGGTGTGCGAGATGGTGGCCGGACTGGGCGACGTCCGGCTAGCAGCCGTTGTCTCCGATCCGGGCATGCTCCGCTCTCCCGAGGCGATCGCCCGCCACCGCCGCCGTCAGCGCACGAAGGCTGCCGAGATGCCCGTCACCGCCGAACAGGGCAGGCAGCTCAAGGCGGAGATTCTCAAACAGTTGGGAAGCCGATCCTTGCGTGACCACGAGTACGTGCTGTCGGCGTGTCTCCCCATGGTGCTGACCGCTGCGGCACAAAAGGCGATCGCGTACTTCGCTGAGGACGCATCCAGGGCGGACATGGACCGTTTCGTTGTACGGATCGACCAGGAATCCGCGCCAACAGCCCGCTACGGAGCCGGTGCATTGTTCCCGTCTATCAGCGGGGACGAGCGGTTCGTGCTGAGAACGCCCGCTCACTGGGCCGAGGATCCTGTTCATCCACTCCTTGCTCGGATCCATGATCCGGCCGACGGCAAATTGTGGCTCCTCAAGCTCTTCGACGACCTCGCCTGGGTCGATTCCGCCAGACACCCTGAGGTCCAGATCGCCGACGTCGCCGCATGGGTGCTGGCCCGCCGCATCAAGAACCCCTGGGAGGAGGAGGCCGCGGCCTGCTTCGAGCCTCTGGCACCGCTGCTGTCAGGCGAATCCGGGCTCAACTTCGAGTTCTTCTCGATCGGTCCGATTCGACCCGATCAGGAGGCGATGTACGCCCATCTGCAACACGGGACCGAGCCGATCTGGTGGCTTCGGCCTGCATCACCGCCCATGGGAGCTCGCTAGCTCCACGTGGCTCCGTAAGCCATCACTTTGGCTTACGGAGAACCGTCCGAGGGTTCCATCTCCAGCGTCCAGAGAGCGCTTCGAGCGACGATTGCCTTCGTCACCGCGCCGCCGCTGCACTTCGCGACTGCTTTGGCGACGAGGTCATCACGCGGCGCGGCGGCGACCGACGATCGCGTTGCCGCACCCGTCTGGTCGCTGGCGGGCGACGTCTATGGCGACGAGAACTCTCGACCGAGCACGGCCTAGCGACTCGGCCTATTCCGACTCTCGCGAGGACCGCTCATCACTCGCGGGACGAACCGGCGTTACGTCGAGTTCTACGAATTTCGATCTCGACGGCACCCAGATCTGCTGGTTCGCCGCGAGGCGAGATCGCGGCGTGCGCGCGGAGCTGCCCCGTCTGTACCTCATGCGGCGGGTCGCCCTGTCGTGTGACGGGTACGAAGCTCACGGCTAGCGTACCGGTGATGCGGCCACCTAGCTCGCGGAACATCAGCTTTGGCAGTGTCCACCGTATGCCGTGGGTGACACCGCCCGACTCGGATACCGTCGTCACCTTCGACACCGCCCATGCGTAACCTCCGACCTGCGGCACCTGGTTGATTTTCATTTGTGCGAGCACGTCGAGTGTCTGCGCTGCTTTCGACGCGACGCCACCGACCGCCGGCTGCACGAGCGAGACCAGCTTGCTTGCGTCCTGGAGGAGCGGCTCGACGGTCGTTAGCGCTCCGGAGGCGCGTTCGGCGACTGTGGGGTCATGCGGGACCGGGCTCATGTACTTGACAGCAGCGGCAACCTCATTGACTCGCCAACCGCGATCCGTTGGAAAAAACACGGCCACCGCGGCGGCGTGATCCTCAAGCCGGTCCCAGATCCAGTCGCGACTCGCGCGCCCAGTCCATCGCCGAAGACGAGATCCGCTAGCTCCCGGCGGCCGACCCTCGTGGCCGATCGTCCACCAGTATTCGTATACCGACGACCGAGGCGCAACCGGCGACTCGCCGGCCACCGCAGCGGTCGCGAGCTCGGCAAAGCTGCCGTCTAGCGCGGCTCAGTCTCGCCGAACAGTTCAAAATAGAACGGCTTCGCCTCCGGCTTGTCGGGATCCCACAGCTTCACATTCGGCGGTGAGCTGACGGACTTGATCGCCATTGCTCAATCGTCCCGCGCACCGCGGACGGTCACCCAGTGGTCCGTCCGCTTTGTTGCCGAATGGCTCACGCCTCGTAGGCGCTACGGGGCCTCGCGGTGGGTGCTTTCCTAGCCCTGTGAAGCCAAATTCGACCGGCGATCCCGCCGAGGAACGGAACGTCGTCTCGACTTTCGCCGCCCAGCTGCCCTTTCCCCTGAGGTTGCCGAGCGGCAGCGAATACAAGTACGAGCTGACCACGACCTATGCCGACCCACAGGCGGCTGCCACCGCGTTTCCGGGTCAGCCATGGGTTCGGATTCGGATCTACAACCAGGCGATGCCTCGGCCTTCGCGCGTTCGCCCCGCCGTCCGTGAGCTGTACCACCAGGATGTCGACATCGATGACTGGCTACCGGACGGCGCGTACATGCAATGGATCTCATTAGAGACACCGACTCTGCTGCTTAGCGACGAGCCGCCCGACGACGGCGCTTTCGCCTTCCACCGATGTCTGGGCGTACTTGACCTCTTCCTGCGGGCGCACAACCTCGCCTTCCGGGATCGCGTCGTGTACCCAATCTCGACAAAGAACCTCAACCCGACGGTAATCATTGGCCACTACGAACTCGACGGCATCTGGCGTATGGACACCCCTATGCTCGTCCATCCAGAGCGGCTCACCAACTACAGCCTTGTTCACACTCGCGGGGGCGAGTCGACGGAGCAGGCCCTGAACGCCCAGATGGGCGCCCTTATTCGCGGGCACCCAATGCTCAAGACCTTCAGCTTTCTGATGCGCGCCGATCGAGCCGGGCAGCTCGAGGGAGACGCCGTCGACGAGGTCGTGAGCCTCCAGACGGCCATGGAGAATCGCCTGTTCATGATCTGGCGGCTGCTTCTCGTGGATCAGGGGAGGACGGCAGTTGAGATCGAGGCAGCTGTTGAAGCGCAACACTTTCGCCCTTTAGTCCGCACGCAGCTGCCGCAGCTTCTCGGTGGCCGCTGGGAGGTGGACGCGAGAGAAACCACAGTTGGCACGTACTGGCGCGCCCTCTACCTCGTGAGAAATCGGGTCGTCCACGCCGGATATGAACCGACACTGGGTGAGGCCGAGGAGGCACGTGAGGCTTACAAGAGGATGCGGCGCTTCGGTCGTGACCGCGTATGGGAGCGACGACGCCGCTTTCCGCGGACGGCTCTCGCGCTGATCGGCTACGACGAGATGGTCGCGCGACCCAACCGCGATCGTGCCTTTGAGGCGCAAGCTGAGGACTTGATGGCGGAGTCTCAGCCGTACTTTCTTCCATGGGATGTGGCTGGACGGCCATACCCGAATAGCGACCCCCAAACGGGCAGCACGTGACGAGGCAGCGACATCCTGATGGTCACGGTCAGCGTGGCGTCGCTCACGATCGCGTTTCTTGCTCTACCGACGATCCCAAGACGAGCGCTTCGGAGACGAGGCATCACGCGGCACGACCGCGGCTGACGATCGCGTTGCCGCGAAGGCGCTCGCCGGATTGATCGCCGGCGGGCGATGCCTATGGCGACATTGCCATCGAAAGGCTTGGCCGGGACGAGAGTTGACCACCCACCGCATCGCGCTGCCGATTCAGTTGGAGGCCTGAACGGTCCTAGGTGCGACCGGATGGGCCTTGGGGAGCTTCGGGTTGGCTGATCTGCGGTATCACGGGTCAACAGGTGGGGGTGTCGGAGACCCGCATGGCGGCGCTGGTCGTGCCGGGTGTGGTCGTCGCGACCGCGTAAGGAGCTCCCGTCCAATGCTTGAGTCGGCGGCTCGTCCATACGATGCAAGTGTCCGTGTTGGGGCTACTTTCCTGCGCGTCACCGGGAAGCAGGGTGCCCGAAACAAGGCCAAGCCGGGTCCGGCTGTCCATCGGTGGCTGTGCGTTCTCCTGCATCTCGAACGAGATCACGCAGCCCCGAGAGTTGGTCGCAATGACGATGTACCAGGCGAGTCCTGCTGGGGCACCGGAGGGATTTGGCGGCGGCTGCGTGTTTGACGCCTTGAACGCCCGAATGCTTGCTCCCAATCCGCCGTAGCCGTTCCGAGCACAGGTGGGCGCGGCTGGTCGTCGAGGCGTGACAACAGGCTGGCCAGGTCCGGTTCCTTCGGCGACGTTACGCCGCTCGGCAGCATCCCAAGCGGCGACGGTGGCCGACGGATCGGAAGACGCGGGCTGCGGGTTGGACTCGTCCGCGGCCGGGTCACCCGTCGCAGCAGACGCATCAGGCACGCACGGCTTGGAAAGGTTCCTCTGGTCGACCCACTGACCCGCGCCGATACCGCCGTCCGCGCGAGCGAAGATGCAGTAGGTGCGGCTGCCGCTAGTGCCAGCCGATCGCTGCGACGAGGAAGAGCCTCCGCAGCCCGCCAAGGCCAGCACGAGAAGCAGAATTGTTGGTCGAAACGCTGTCGGCACTGGTTGACCCGCGTCGGGCTTTCGCAGGCACTATGTCAGGCATAGAAAGGCACGGCTAGCCCCGATTCCCAGCCACCTCCGGGCCTTCGCCCCCCGGCCTCCGGGCCGTTACATGTCGGGCCTCGTTGCCCATGCCTCCTCGGTTGCGCGCTCGCGTGGATGCAGCTGTCGGCTCAGGTGGATTTCGTCGAGCCGCCGGCCGCCGCGCGGGGAGCGTATATCGCTCAACGATCGCTTTCATGCTTGAACCGTCTTGTCGGAGATGATCGCGATGGCGACTTTTCGATCGGCGCGGCGCATGCCGCGCGGGGGTCCAGCGCCGAGACGGCCAACGGGTGCCGCATAGGCAGCGCGGCGGTTTCTTCACCCTCGAGCTGCGCCCTGGAGTCGGCGACTCGGAGGTCGCGTCGGGGGACGCATCAGCAGCCAAAGAAGAAGCATGGCCGGGCGATGCTTACCGAGACGCGCAAGCTGAAGGAATGCGCCATGGGGAATGGGTCGGTGTGCCTTGCTGGTTGTCACGCCCGGACGTCGGCTGCCGGAGGCCCCGGGGTCGGCAGGGCATCCCACTAGTTGCGCAGCGCTCCGCCGACGATGTGCGCGAAGGTGTGCAAGTACTCGGGAGGACTTCGGCTGGTCAATATCCGCCGCCGCCCGAAACGCCTAATGCCGGGAAGCGCTCGTAGGGCGGGTCGTCGAAACCGACAGGGGGTTCGCAGAGCGGACTGGGAAACGGGCTGCCGTCGTGCAGGTCGCGCGAGTGCCACTCGTAAACCTGGCGGAGAGCTGGCTCAAGATCGTCGAAGCCGACCTACGCCGCGTCGGGCCGCCGATCCGGCGGCACCGGCGCGAACCGCAACGTGAACGCTAGGAGCTTGCGCTCAGCGTTCAGCATGCTGGCGAGCGACCGCGCGACGACGTCGATTGCCCGCACATCGATCTTCTTCAGCTTGCCGTACAGCGCGCCCCGGTGGCGTTTGAGCAATTCGACGGGATCGTCGTCATTCTGAGCGCGATCCCACCGGTTTGCGGCGACTTCGAGCGCACCGACGAGCTTGATCCAGCTGATGCGCGGGTCGGGGTCGGCCCACCGCGACGAAGCAGTCATCTGGGTGGCCGGTGTCCGTGTCCGCTGATGATGGTCTCGTCGCCGCAGGACCTTGTTGTCGCACCCGTCGACGGGGCAACGTGGGGCAGCTGGTGAGGACTTGCATCCCGCCAGTCGACGCGGAGCGGTGTGATCCCTCGGCCCGGGTCGAACTTCTCGTCCGGCTCGTTCGCCAGGACGAAGGTAGCCGTGGCTCGCGAGAGGTTGCCTGTGCTTCTGGCGTCGCCTCCGGCGGGGTACTCCCGTTTTGGCGACGGCCCGTCCGGGCCCGTCGCCAAATCGGCAGTGGATGATCTCTGGTTCAAAGCGATCGCACGAACAAGAACAACAAGATTTGCGACCGATAGACGAGCAGTTCCACTTGCGGTCCTGGCGTGACACCTAGCCCGGCGTCCGACACGCCTTGTCAACACCTACCCTTCCACCGGTGATCACTGGAGACATCAAGAACAAGGTCGACGCCATCTGGAACGCCTTCTGGACCGGTGGCATCTCCAACCCTCTCGAGGTGATGGAGCAGATCACCTACCTTCTCTTCATCCGCCGCCTCGACGAGCTCCAGACGGCCAAGGAAAACAAGGCGAACCGTCTAGCCAAACCGGTCGAGTCGCCGATCTTCCCCGCCGGCGACGACGATCAGAGCCGTCCCTACACCGATCTGCGCTGGTCGCGCTTCAAGGACATGGCGTCAGCCGATATGTTCGAGGTCGTCGGCGAACACGTCTTCCCATTCCTTCGCGAGTTGGGCGGCGAGGGCTCAACGTACTCGCACCACATGCGCGATGCGCGCTTCACGATCCCCACGCCGGCGCTGCTTGCGAAATCGTCGACCTGATCGGCGAACTGCCGATGGAGGGCCGCGACACAAAGGGCGACATCTACGAACACATGCTCTCGAAGATCGCGACCGCTGGCCAGAACGGCCAGTTCCGCACGCCCCGCCACATAATCGCGCTAATCGTCGCGATGACCGCGCCGACTACGAAGGATGAGATCTGCGATCCCGCCTGTGGTACCGCAGGCTTCCTGATCGCCGCAGGCGAGTATCTCCGCCGCACCTTCCCCGACATCGAGGTCAACGCGGACACACGCGAGCATTTCCACCACGGCATGTTCCACGGCTTTGACTTCGACGGCACGATGCTCCGCATCGGCTCTATGAACATGCTCCTTCACGGCATCGAACAGTCCGACATTCGCTATCGCGACTCGCTCTCAGAGGGCGCTGCTGGCGACGAGGGCCTGTACTCACTCGTGCTGGCGAACCCGCCGTTCGCCGGCAGTCTCGACTACGAGACCACCGCGCAGAACCTTCTTAGGGTCGTCAAGACCAAGAAGACCGAGCTGCTCTTCCTCGCACTCTTCCTCCGCCTGCTGCGGCCGGGTGGCCGAGCAGGCGTGATCGTCCCCGACGGTGTCCTGTTCGGGTCGAGCAAGGCCCACAAGGAGCTGCGTCGCATCCTGGTCGAGGACCACAAGCTCGACGCGATCGTGAAGCTCCCAAGTGGCGTGTTCAGGCCCTACGCAGGCGTTTCAACTGCGATCCTCTTCTTCACCAAGACCGAGAGCGGCGGCACCGACCGCGTATGGTTCTACGACGTCACCGCTGACGGTTTGAGCCTCGATGACAAGCGCACGCCGTTGCTCGACGAGATTAGGCTCGGATGCAACCCCGAGGAGCCCCTCACCGACCGGGAGCACGCGAAGAACAACCTCCCCGACGTTCTTGCGCGTTGGGCGCAACGTGACGGAAGCGAACGCGGCCGCGCTCGTACCGAGCAGAGCTTCTGCATTACCAAGGCCGACATCGTTGCTGAGGATTACGACCTCTCGCTCAACCGGTACAAGGAGATCGTCTATGAGGAGGAGGATCACCGGCCGCCGCGGGCGATCATCGCCGAACTCGAGAAGCTCGAGGACGAGATCCGCGCCGGCCTCGAGGAGCTCAAGGGGATGGTGGGATGAATGCCCCGTGGACAGAGCTGGCGCTCGGGGAGCTCGTCGACCCTGTCGCGACGGTAGATCCACGAGACGCATTTGGCGGTGAGCCCTTTAGCTACATCGACCTAAGTGCCGTCGACCGAGATCGGAAGTGCATTACCGCCACCACGCGCCTGATCGGAGACCATGCGCCGAGCCGGGCGCGGCAACTGCTTAGGCGCGGCGACGTTCTCGTCTCGACCGTGCGGCCCAATCTGAACGCCGTCGCGGTGGTCAATAGCGAGCACGACGGAGCCGTGGGATCGACGGGATTCACCGTTCTGCGACCCAACCGCGCACTTGACTGGAGGTACCTCTTCCACTGGGTGAGAACTCGCGAATTCGTGGCATCGCTAGTCCGCAAAGCGACGGGAGCGAGCTACCCCGCTGTGTCAGACCGAATCGTGAAGGCCGAGTGGATCGCGCTTCCGCCGCTGGACGAGCAGAGGCGGATCGCACGCCTCCTTGATGCGTGTGACACCATCCAGATCAAGCGTCGCCAAAGCATCGGTATCGTTGACAGCGCTTACTCGCTGCAATTCCGTTATACGTTCGGCAAAGTCGACGGGAACAACGGACGATGGCCGAGCGCCGCTCTGGGGAGCTTGGCCGTACGTTTCTCGGATGGGCCATTCGGCTCAAACCTCAAGACTTCAGACTACGTCAACGCTGGCGTGCGCGTAGTTCGACTCCAGAACATTGGGGTCGGCGAATTCGATGATTCGGACGCGACATACGTGAGCGAGGAACACTTCGCGACGATCGCGAGGCACGAATGCATCCCGGGGGACGTGTTGATTGCCACCCTCGGCGATCCCAACATCCGAGCGTGCGTACTGCCTGACGCGATCGCTCGCGCTGTGAATAAGGCCGATTGCGTACAGATGCGCGTCGATCCCGCGCGTGCCACCCGCGAATACGTCGTTGGGCTCCTGAACCAACCGGGTCTAGTTCATCGAGCGATGACACTGTCAACCGGGCAAACTCGAACTCGCATCAGTATGAGCAGGCTCCGTGAACTTGAGGTTCCAGTTCCGCCACTCAGCCTACAAGAGCACTTCGGACGGACCACGGCGGTCCTGGAAGCATCAAGAGCGCGCGCTCGATCTCATTTGGTAAGCCTTGAGGCGCTTTTCGCCTCTCTTCAGCATCGGGCGTTCAACGGAGGACTATGACTGTGGCCTCCGCGTTCGCTGCAGCCCCACGCCCGGCTGCCAACTTCCTGTTTCTGCGGTCCACCTGGCCTGAAGTCGCGCTGGAATGCGAGCGCGCCGAGCGCACCGCCCTGAGCGATCCCCGAACGGCCTGCTTCTACGCCCGCCGCGCGCTCGAGCTTGCCGTTCATTGGCTCTACGACGCGGACGCGACGCTAAGCCGCCCCTACAAGGACGACCTCTCGGCAATGGTGTTCGAGCCGTCGTTCCAGGCGGCGGTCGATGAGCGGATCTGGACGAAGATCGACTTCATCCGCCGTCAAGGCAACCGGGCCGTCCACGATCGCAGACCGATCAAGCAGGAGGCCGCGGTCGGCGTGGTCAAGGAGCTCTTCCACGTCATGTATTGGCTGGCGCGCACCTATGCGCGGAACCCGGACGACGCGCCACACCCAAGCCTCGTTTTCGACCCTGCCGCGATTCCACGGCCGCCCACGGCCGAACAGCGAAGGGCCTCGATCGAGGCGCTACGGAAACGCGCGGAGGAGAACGCGCGCCGCGACGCCGAGCTTGAACGCGTGCGGGACGACAACGCCGCTCTTCAAGCCGAACTCGAGGAGCTCCGCGCACAGGTCGTGGTCGCAAAGGCGGCGAACGAACGGGTCCGCGATACCCACGACTACAACGAGCAAGAAACCCGCGACCGCTACATCGACCTGCTGCTCCACGAGGCTGGCTGGCCGCTCGACCAAGACCGCGAACGCGAATTCGAGGTCGACGGCATGCCAAATAAGGAAGGCAAGGGCTTTGTCGACTACGTGCTCTGGGGCGACGACGGCCTCCCGCTCGGCTTGGTCGAAGCGAAGCGCACCAAGCGAGACCCGAAAGTCGGCCGCCAGCAGGCCAAGCTCTACGCGGACTGCCTCGAGCGGCGCTTTGGGCAGCGGCCGCTGATCTCTTACACCAACGGCTACGACACCTGGCTTTGGGACGACACACGCTATCCGCCCCGCGAGGTGCAGGGCTTCTACACCAAGGACGAGTTGGCACGCGAGATCAACCGCCGCACCTCCCGCCATCCGCTCGCCGACATGGACGTCAACTCGACGATCGTCGAGCGCCACTATCAGCACCGCGCGATCCGTCGCATCGGCGAGTCCTTCGAGCGCGACAACAGACGCAAGGCACTCGTGGTGATGGCGACCGGCGCCGGCAAGACCCGCACGACGATCGCGCTGATCGATCTGCTGATGCGAGCAGGCTGGGTAAAGCGCTCGCTGTTTCTCGCCGACCGGATCGCTCTTGTCAACCAGACGGTAGGCGCGTTTAAGGCGCATCTTCAGGATGTGACCACGGTGAACCTGGTGACAGAACGCGGCGAGGAGGGCCGCGTGTACGTCTGCACCTATCCGACGATGATGGGCCTGATCGGGGAGGCTGGCGCGGGGGAGGAGCGACGCTTCGGCCCGGGCTTCTTCGACCTGGTTGTGATCGACGAGGCACACCGCTCCGTCTACCAGAAGTACCGCGCGATCTTCGCCTACTTCGACTCGCTCCTAGTCGGGCTCACGGCGACGCCGAAGGATGAGGTCGGCCACGACACCTACGGCCTCTTCGACCTCGAGCCAGGCATACCGACGGATTTCTACGACCTCGACCAGGCCGTCGCCGAGGGCTATCTCGTGCCGCCGCGCGCCATCAGTGTGCCGTTGAAGTTCCCGCGCGAGGGCATCCGCTACGACGACCTCACTGACGAGGAGAAGGATCGCTGGGAGTCGGCTGATTGGGGCGACGACGCTGAAGACCCGCCCGACGTGGTGTCTGCCGAGGCGATCAACCGTTGGCTCTTCAACGAAGACACCGTTGACAAGCTGCTCGAGACGCTGATGACCTACGGTCAACGCGTCGCGGGCGGCGACCGGCTCGGCAAGACGATCATCTTTGCCAAGAACAACGAGCACGCCGAGTTCATCGCAAAGCGCTTCGATGCCAACTACCCCGAGTATGCCGGTCGCTTCGCGCGCGTGGTCACTTACCGCACGGAGTATGCACAGTCGCTAATCGACGACTTTGCGCAGAAGGACAAGGCGCCCCACATCGCGATCTCTGTCGACATGCTCGACACCGGCATCGACATTCCAGAGGTCGTGAACCTCGTGTTCTTCAAGCCGGTCCGGTCGAAGACCAAGTTCTGGCAGATGATCGGACGCGGCACCCGACTGTGTCCGGATCTCTTCGGGCCGGGCGAGGACAAGGAGGATTTCCTGATCTTCGATGCATGCGGCAACATCGAGTACTTCAACCAGGACATCCCCGCGAGCACCGGCGCCGTAGGCGAGTCGCTGCGGATGCGGCTGTTCAAAGAGCGGCTGACACTGATCCTCGAGTTGGCTGGTGCCGAGGGTGACGGGGGCGGAACGGAAAGCGAAGCCGGGTTGCGAGGCGATATGGTCGCGCTGCTTCGCAAGCAGGTCGCGAACATGAACATCGACAACTTCCTCGTGCGTCCACAGCGACGTTGGGTGGAGCTATACCGCGATGAGGCGCCGTGGCTTGACCTCGATCTTGAGCGCGCGATCGAACTCGCAGACCGTGTGGCTGACCTTCCAAGCACCGAGGAGGATGACGACGAAGAGGCCAAGCGCTTCGACCTCATCATTCTCAAGCTCCAACTGTGCCGCTTGCTGGCCGAACCTGGAGAAGAGCGCCTTCGCCGTCAGGTCCAGGAGATCGCGTCAGGCTTGCTGGAGCAGCTGGCGATTCCGGTAATCCGCGAGCACGCCGAGCTGCTGGACGCGCTCGCAGGTGACGAGTGGTGGATTGACGTGACGCTGCCGATGCTCGAGCACGCGCGTCGCCGTGTCCGGGGGCTTGTTCATCTGCTCGAGAAGCGCAAACGCATAATCGTCTACACCGACTTCGTCGACGATCTCGGTGAGATCGCTGAGGTCGACATGCGGGGCATCAGGGTCGCGACCGACGACGAGCGGTTCCGCCAGAAGGCCCGCGCCTATCTCCGAGCACACGAGGATCATCTCGCTCTCCAGAAGCTGCGCCGAAATCGCCAGCTCACTCAGACCGACACGGATGAACTCGAGGAGATGCTCATTTCGGCTGGCATCGCTGAGCTGGACGACTTGGCCCGCGCGCAAGAGGCGTCCGGCGGTCTCGGCACGTTTGTCCGCTCACTCGTGGGGCTCGACCGCGAAGCCGCTACCGATGCGCTCTCGGGCTTCGTGGAAGGCCGCACGCTTACCGCCGATCAGCACGACTTCATCGCGCTGATCGTCGAGCATCTCACCGCCAACGGCGCGATGGACGTCGAGCGCCTGTATGAGCCGCCGTTTACGAGCGTTGCCGTGGGCGGGCCCGAGTCATTGTTCGCAGAGGCGGATATCCAGGCGCTCGTCGAGGCGATACGAGCGGTTGCCGCCAATGCGGTGCCGCAGGAGGAGGCTGCGTAGCGGATGCTGCACTGGTCGCCTGGCTACCAGGGCGCTGCGGGATGTAGAGACGGGCTTGCGTGGCTGAGACACGAAAGAGGCGATGGCGAGCTGGTTCGCCAACGTGGCGTCGTGTCAAACATTTGTCAAACGGACGGCGCCGAACGCGCCGATTTCGGGCCATCACAGCCAACCGTCCAATACGCCGAATCCCCTGTATTCATTTGCATTCCGCAGCATCACGCCGTACCACCCGAACGGTCCAAATCTGGCTCATAACCCGAAGGTCGCGGGTTCGAATCCCGCCCCCGCTATAGGAAAGCCCCGTAAATAGGCGGTTTCCGCGTTCATAACAGCTCGCCGAGGAAAGCCGAACCGTGTTACGCATTCCTCAGATGGGTCCTCCGATGTCACGCACGCCTTGGCGAGCTGCTCTAAACCGGCTCAACTAGACGGAACCTGAGGCTCAGAAGCGGGTTCCTAACCCGAAGGCCGGTGACGAGGTCGTTCGCGCTGATGCCTTTGACCGACCCGGAGGGCTGGGCATGTGAGACTGCCGGGGCTCGCGGGAGTCTGTCGCTTGCCGAACTCGGTTGTGCCTTTGGCGAATCGCAGGGCTGACGCGTTATACCGCCCAAGGCGTGCTTTGGTGCGGGCGCGGGCCAACATCCCCCGCATCGTCGGATGTCAAGGCCGGATTAAAAGCCAGCCTGTGACGGAGGGTCTGGCGAAACGCGCGGTCCTCGCCGCTTCAAATGCTGGCCGTGATCCGGTGGCACGACTAGTGGGCGCTGTAGAACACTACATCATAGTTATAGTGCGACGTGCTATAGTGCTTTCAGCGTGAGCACGGAGTCGACAAGCCGCACCCCTACGCTCGAGGTCGAGGGCGCCTTGCTGGAGGGGGCAGAACGGCTCCTGGAACGCCACGGCGTCGACGGGCTCACCGTGAGGCGAATGGCCGCCGAGGCGAGTGTGGCCCCGATGGGCGTTTACAGCCGCTTCGGAGGCAAACACGGCGTGCTCGACGCGCTGCTGGCACGAGGGTTCGATCAGTTGGCTGCCGCGCTTGACGTCGTCGAGGACGAGGACCCGCTCGACGCGTTAGCCGAGGCTGCTCGCCGCTACCGGTCGTTCGCCAAGAGGCACCCGGCGCTCTACGGGCTGATGTTCGACCGGGCCATCCCCGGGTGGCAGCCCTCACCGAGTGCGCTCGGCCATGCGGGGGCGCCGTTCAAGCTGCTAGTTCGGCACGTGTCACTGGCCATCGCGGCCGGAGCGCTGGCAGAGGGCGATCCGGTCGAGGTCGCCCAGCGGGTGTGGAGCGCATCTCACGGGGTCGTATCGCTCGAACTGCGCGGCCTTGGCTTCATTGCTGACATTGACACCCACTACGAACTGCTGATCCAGAGCCTTCTCACGGGCCTCGTCCCCCCTCTTCTTCGGCCCGCGGGTGCCTCGTCCCCACCACCGCGCACTCGGCCATCTCGAGGACGCAAGACCAAGCCCTCGAACGGAGGACCATGCCGAGCACGGCGAACCTGAACGAACACTTCATCATCGTCTGGACCGACCGCGTACCGGACGAGGATGGCCTCGCTGCGGGCGCTCGAGAGCACGCCGGGCAACTCCTCGCTGCCGGCCCCGTGCATGACGTTTCGGAGGCGGACTCGCGTCCGGCGCCGGCGGGACTAGTCATAGCGCGCTTCGGCAGCGCCGAGACTGCGAGCTCGTGGCTCGCCGCGACTGGTGACAGACTCGACGGCACCGCCTTGCTCGCGGCCGGAGCAACCGCGCCCGTGTGGTGGCCGCCGGAGAGAGAATCCTCTCGGCCCGACTGGTCACGTCGGGCTGAATTCCCGTCAGATCGCTTCGGCGTGTTCGTCTGCGCCTGGGTCGAGATCACCGATCCTGAGCGGTTCATCGACTATTCCGTGCACTACCGCTGGACGGTCGAGGACGCCGGCGGACTGGTACTCGTACCCGGACCCAAGCCCAGCCAGGAGGTGCTGCGTGGGGGTCCCGGGCCGCACGCAATGGCGCTGATGGCCTGGCCTGCGGACGGTCACGCGCGGCGCGCATGGTACGAGGGTTCGGAGTATCGCCCGCATCGTGACCAACGGCACAGCTCGTCCCGCACCACCAACATCAGCGTCCGTGCACTCTCGTAGGGCAAACCGCCAGCTGACCCAGTGGTGACCTCGATTTCGTGCCCCGCGCGTCTCCGCACCAATTCTGCCGAATTCCTGGGTCCGTAACATTGAACGCGAGCGCTGAGCCGAGTGCTGCGGCGACGGCTCCGCATGGCGAGAGCAGAAGCCCTGGCTTCGCGGCGCGTACCGGCCGGCACCAGCGGAACCACGCGCGCGTGCGCAAGCGCCCGACCGTTGAACGCGTTCCTGGAGGGTCCCCCTGACTACGTGGCCCGCGCCCGACGGTGCGGCTCCCGTCCAGCCGCGGAGGTTGACGTTGTGGGTGTCCTCGGCGCGCCACCGTGCTCGGTCCAGCCTCTGGCCAGCAGGCTCGCGCACGCCGATGAGCCAGTCGCCCGCTCTGCTGGGGAAACGGCGACAAAGCGGGTGCCCTGAATCACACTCGCGGTGAGAGGGCGTCGCGGGTCCCGGAGGTAGCAGATCGGAGTCGACTCTGCGGTTTCCGTACTTGCTCAGCGGCTCGTAGCCCCAGAGGTAGTCCTGGCCAGCGTGGCCAGTCCATGCCCGGCAGTCGGCTTGCACCTCTAGGCGCTTTGACTGGAACACGACCTGGGTGGCGTAGCGCTCGTAGACCGTGCACGTCGTCGGCCCTCCGAAGACGCCGGCAGCGTGATCAGCCTCGGGGATGACGTGGCGGTGCTGGACGGTGACGCCGGGGTGGCCGTCCGCCGGCAGACAGCGATCTGTGCCCGCACGACAGCGGGAAGCGACACCGCCGGGCACGCAGAGCTGGCCGCCTGCAGCCCCAGGCGCCACACGCCGTGGACCCGGTGAAAGATCACGGTGACGTAGACGCCATACCGCCAGCATGGGCTTGCGCGATCGAGCGGGGTACGCGCAGACGCGAGGTCGCTGCCGGAGACCGTGGCACCCAGGCAGCCCAGTGGATACCGATACACCGCAGCAACCCCGGCCGGTCCGGCGGCGGGTGCCTGACCGACACGGGCACCGCTGGGCGCGCCGGTACGTCCGCCCTGCAGGCCATCGACGACGATCCCTCCGACTCCCGCGACCGCGACGATAATCCCCAGACCGACAATCAGGCGTTGACACGCGACGGCCCACATGCCCGCGATCCGATCTCTAAGCTGGTGGTCGCGAGGGTCCGGCACGACCGTGACCTGCACCTCAATGACCTGCACCTCCGGCGGCGGATCGACCCGCGAATCCCAACGATCTGGCGTCCTGTGACGCGCCACTACCAGCATTATCGCTCCGGCTGGGGCACTAGACCAGGGGCTCGTCTCCTCTCATGTCAGGACGAAGAGGTCCATGGCAACGGACCTGGTCTGCGCGCGGGTGAGCGGGACTTCCGGTTTCGCGAACAGACCCTCCATGAGCCGCGCGCTCGCGTGCGACGGCACCACTCGCGCCCGCTGCTGTTCCCCTGCTGAAAGCAGCCATCACGCCGAGAGTTCCCCAATGGCGACCGAGCGGAAGTCTCGCTCCTCGTGGCCAACGGGCCGCCGGCCGTAGGGTCACGTTCGCGTTCGGCTCCGGTTCGAAGGCGGTCATGTAGCCGCGTCGTTGGCATTTACGTGACCCAAGGCGCAGCGCTAGAGAAGCGCTCGTTCCGTAGGTTGAATCGAGCTCGCAACCTGAGTGATCACCATCCTGTTGGGGACCTTGGGTACGGGCAGCCTGCTGTCCCCCGTCGCCACGCGCAACCCACAACGCCAGCCTCTGCGCAGGAGGGATCACGGGCGGCCGTGGCCGCCGTTCAGTCGGCCCACCAACCGGGAACGAGCTCGGCGTCGGAAGGGACGAGCTTCTCGTCGCCCTCGACACGTGCTCCAAAGGCCAACACCTCGAGACCGTCGGGACCGGCCTCCCACGTGCGAAGCACCTCCGGGGCCACGCGAAACGCGTCGAGCGGCTCGAGCTCGAGAATGTTCTCGTCGAGCTTGACCCGGCCAGAGCCCGACAGCACCACGTAGAACTCCTCCGCTCGCTGGTGACGGTGCGCGAACCCCTGGCGCTTCCCGGGTCGAAAGCGGTGATGGGTGACACCGATATCGGTCGACTGCAGATCGCGGGTCGCAAACCGCGAC
This sequence comes from uncultured Solirubrobacterales bacterium, assembly GCA_963787535.1. Classification (GTDB taxonomy): domain Bacteria; phylum Actinomycetota; class Thermoleophilia; order Solirubrobacterales; family Solirubrobacteraceae; genus Palsa-465. Next base: position 754,016 of record CAWBDB010000003.1, on the reverse strand, counting down.
TCCTGCCACTCGGCCGCCCCGAGATCCGGCGCGGAGTCTGCCACCTGCCGTAGGTTCTTGTGCGTATAGCGCTCAGGCATCGCGCCTCCTTTCACGCGCGGGCAGTGCGACCGGGCGAGCCGGGACTTGAGCTTGCTCAAGGGCATCATGCCACCCCGCCTCGACGTCGCCGGGGATGTGCGCATCGAGAAACGAAGGTGGCGTGAAGTGCGTCGAGACACCAGCCTATGCGGGACGCCCTCGATTGCGTCAGAGCCGGCGCGCGGGGATGCCCGCCGGGTGCAATACGTGATCGGAGCGACACAGCCGCCACCGGGCGAGTCACGGCGACGCATCTTCAAGTTGGCGGATTGAGGATCCAGGAGCGCGCTGAGCATCAGCAGCACCACGTCGATCCCGGCTATCACAGCCGCTTCCACGAACTTCCACGAACGACGAGCCCTGAGCCCAGCACTGGGGAGTGTCGATCGCAATCTGCGTAGGAGTCCATTCCGCAGCCAGCTGAACCACATCATGATCGGTTAGGCGATTGGCGAGCGTCGAGAGCTTGTGGTCATCCACGAGGGCGGCGTCGAAGCCTTTGCGCTTCCCACCAACGTCGATGCCAAGCCAGGACTTCACGAACGCGCCTGGGTGACCAGGCCATGGGTGAGAGATAACCGGGAGCAGGTCGTGCCGCGGGTCAAAGAGCTTCCCGGCGATTCCTGAAGCGAGCATGAGGGGAAGCGTTCGCCAGGGCAGCCGCGACGACGCGGATGCCGGCAAGGCCGCCTCGTGATCGCTTTCGTTGCCGTATGAGGCGAGACCTGACGAGCGCGGCGGCGACGATGGAGGCGCCAGCATCGTCCGTCGGCAGCGCGGCGCGGGAACCCGGCGGGCGCTTCAGCCGCACGACTGCTTCGAGCAGCGAGCAGCCACGCCGCCGCGTGACGAATCCGTGGAAGAGGTTGTCCGGGAGCGGTCGCGCTGAGCGGTGCTCCGGATCGCCCCGGTGGGAGCGGGTGCTAGGCGGGCTGGGGCGTCTGCTTGTGCTCCCGAGCGCCTCTGAGCGGCGGCGTTATTCGCCGCGAGAGAGCCAGGGCTGAACGACGCGCGTAACGACCGGCATCACCACAAAGGTCATCAGCGTCAGCAAGGTAAGCGGGAGGATCGCCGAGCGCAGGAGCAACGGCCAGGTTTTGATCGGGGGAACGAGCAGGGCTTGAAATGCGACCACGAACGGGTATATCGCGAGTAGTGAGACGAGCCACATCTTCCACCGTGGCGGCGCTTTGATCGTGGCTCGATGCGGAAGCGTGAACCAGGTCTCGAGTCCTGTTAGGGGTGGTAGCTGCAGGTGGGCGTCGGCGATGTGGTCGGCTCGCGTGAGTAACTGTCGTCGCTGGGGTGAGTCGAGCCATGCCTGGAGCGCTGGCTGGTCGGTGAAGCTATAGAGCACGGTGTAGTTCGGCGAGTCCGCCTCGTGCAGCATGGTCGCGCCAAGCTGTCCGGGGAAGGCTTCTGAAGCCTCGATCATCTCCCGTGCCAATGCCTCGTATTCGAGTTCGTGACCGGGCTCGACGCGGCGCGTGAACACGGCCGTAGCTGGTTCACGGGGGGGTATCCGGTCGAGCTCGTTGCTAGGGGCGCTCACAAGGCGGAGAACAGGCGCTCGAACGCGGTGAACGGACGCAGCTCAATCAGCTCGAACTCGATGATGTCGTTGCCAACGAGCGGGAGGGCGGCCAGCCGTTCTTCTGCCGCTTCAACGGAACTGGCTTCGAGGATGAGCACCGCTCCCGGCCCGCCTGGAGAGTGCACCTCGCGCACGAACCCATCTCGATAAAACGCCCACAGCATGCCCAGCTCGTCTGCTGCGTGACGGGCAATCGCTGTCCGCGTCTCCACGCCCGGTTGGGGGCGGCCAATGGCGAGGAGCTTCACGACGCCGATCCCCGTCCGATGACGGCGCGGAAACGTGGCACGGGCATTAGCTGCTGGCCTTGGCGACCGCGATCTCGGCGATGCGCCGATCCTCGGCTGCGGTCATGGCGCCAGCCACCCCGATCGCGCCGGCCACTCTCCCGTCGGCGATGACGGGAAGCCCGCCGGCGATCAACGCCAATCCGGGTCTGGTCGCGAACTCGGCTACGGCGGCGGGGTCGGACTCGATCGCGGAGTAGAAGTCGTCGGGCGGCATTCCGATCGCCGCCGCGGCGTACGCCTTGTTCAGCGCGGTCTGGACGCTAACCAGCGGCGCGTCATCCATCCTCACCATCTCCTTTGTGACGCCGGACTCGTCTACGACCACGACTGTGACCGGCACCGACAGGCCCCTGGCCTCGGCGACGGCTGTGTCAATCATCAGCCGAGACGCCTCACCGGACAAAGTCGGTCGTGCGCTAGGCGGTGCGCTTGACTCGGGCAACTGCATCACCTCCTGAGATCCAATGGCCGTTTCGATGGCAAGAATGACCTGGCGGGTATGCAAAGTCCAAGACCAGTCACCCGCCGATTAGTAGGCTGCGCCTATGGATCGGCTCGACCTTCGCCTAATCGAATACTTCGTAGCCGTCGCCGAGGAGCTTCACTTTGGCCGCGCCGCAGCGCGGCTGCACATCACACAACCCTCTCTCAGCCAGCAGATACGGCGACTCGAGAACCAGCTGGGCGTCACGTTGCTCGAGCGCAACAGCCGCCACGTTCAGCTCACTGACGCCGGACAGACGCTGTTACGCGAAGGCCGAAAGATTCTCAGCCAAGCTCAGCACGCGATCCAAGCGACGCGCGACGCCGGCACCGGAACGGTGAAGGTCGGCTTCTACGGCTCGGCTGCCGCCGTCCTGCTCCCTGAAGTGCTCCGTGCGTTCAACGAACGTCACCCGGCTTACGCCGTCTCGGTCCACGAGCTCCTCCTGGGAAGCATCGACGACATCCTCAACGGAAACGTGAACATCGCGTTCACTCGGCTCAGGCCGGGTCAGACCGAACTCGAGGTCGAGGTTCTGGCCCAAGAACCCCGCCTGGTTGCGGTAGCGAGGTCACACCGACTCGCCGTCCGCGAAGCGGTTACCTACGCGGACCTCGCCGGAGAGAGCTTCATCGTCAACCCAGCGGTACAGAGCGACGGCCCGCCGGCCAGATGGGTCGCCGAACAACGACGTCACGGTCTCCGCGGGCGAGCCGCGGCTGAGGCCAGCAGCATCCAGGAAATCCTCGCGCTTGTGGCCGCCGGACATGGCGTGTGTCTCCTGCCATCGACGGTCGCGCGCCACTACCCTCGCCCCGACGTCACCTACCTGCCATGCAGCGATGCGGAACCCGCCGCCATCTCGCTCGCCCAGCGTCCAGGATCGGTCTCCCCAGCCGTCAAAGCATTGATCGAAACTGCGCGCCGAGTCGTCGGCGCCTCGGAGGCGGTGCAGGCGGTCAAGCAGGAGTCTCGCTCTCGTTAGTCGACGCCAGGATCAGTGGCGCTCCGGACGACTTTCGATACTCGGCCCGCGACGACGCTCCGGCTGTTGTGCTTCGTCAGGCGGACCGCCCGCGGGCTGATCGACGGCGTCCGTCGGCGCCACCACTACCGGCTCTCCTGCTCTTATAGGCGATGCACTAGCTGGGACGGCGCTGAAATCTCTGATGGTCCGGACGACGACCAGCAATCACGGCTCACCGGCGCTCTCCGGCGAAGCAGGAGACTCGCGCCCGCACCGGCATAGTCGAGTTGACCGAAGGGGCAGCCGCGTTGGCGTGACTCGCATAGGCGTGATCCAGCAGCGTCCCGTGACCGGCGCTGGAAGCGCTCGATCGCACGTCGCGAGAGTCCTGCTCCGCTCTCCATGCACGCGGGCCTCGACGCTTGATTCCCCCAAAGCGGAAGGCGCGCCTTTGCGGACGATCGCATTCGTTCCCGACCCCGCCAGACAGCCCGGGACTGCCATGGCGGCGACATAGCGATCGTCAGGGGACCGGCTGGGCGCCAGTCAGGCTGCCTTTCGAGTTCGCCTGAGTTCGGCAGCGCGGTACTGGGTCTGGGAGGGATCGCTGCCTAGTTCCTGAGCGCGCCCGCGACGGGATTCATGTGACTCGCGCATAGGGGTCAGGCGTCCGCATGTCCAAAACCGTGTCACGAACCATGTAACGAACTAGGCAAATGTAACCTCATGCAATCTGACGCAAGATCACAAAAGCCCTGCAAAGAGGTACTTACTGTAGACCGGTGATTGCACTCATAACCCGAAGGTCGCGGGTTCGAATCCTGCCCCCGCTACTTGAAAAGGCCCGCACAACGCGGGGCTTTCGTGCGTCTGGACCCCGGTAGCTGAGCGCGTGGCTCAACGTCACCCTCGACGCAAGACTGCACGCCGTCGCCCAGCTAGTCGCCGGCCCATCAGCCGACTCGGCAATGGCCGACCGAGGAGGCATCGCGTGCGCGACGCTCGGCTCTGGACACCTCCGGCCCACGCTGCGCCTCAGCTTGACAGCGGCTCCGCGGCGACACTAGGCTCCCACGGAACCGAGTGCCGGAGCGTGGATGGCGCTCGACGCTCCGGCAGGAAAGGGCTAGGCATCAATGAACGTAACCGCACGACCCCCTCGTGTCGCTCTGGGCGTGCTCGCGGCGACCGCGCTTGTGCCCACGGCCGCGCTGGCCGGCAAGAAGGTCGTCTCCGGGCAGCAGAGCCTCCAGGTCAGCGTCTCACTTCAACCTGCGAAGGCCCGCGCCACGGGCGTCGTCGAGCACTTGCACGCGGAGTATCGGTACACCAAGAATCCCGCGGCGCAGGTGCCGTACAACACCGCCTCGATCAGCTTGGTCGAGCCGCAGGGCTTCGTCCTCCATGCCAAGGCCGTGCCTCAGTGCAAGGAAAGTGTCGTGATCGCTGCCCCCGCGGGCGCCGCGGTGTGCTCCTCGACCGCCAAGGTCGGGAGCGGGTCCGTCGTGGTCAACGCTCGCCCCACGATCGCCAGCCTGGTCACCGGCAAGGTGACGGCGTACAACGGCGTGGACGACTCAGGCGCAGAGGGCTTCCCCAAGGGCTCGCCCGTGCTCTTTCTGTACGTCGCCACCTCCCTCGGCCTGAACGAGACGCTGCCCTTCCATGTCGTAACAGCACCCGGTGGCGCCACGGAGCTGCTGACGACAGTTACCAAGCCGGCCAAGCCCGGGGTGCAGCCGGGATCCTTCACGATCCGGACGATCGACCTGAGGGTGTCAGGATCAGGCCGCGCGAACTACCTGAGCGACCCGCGCTCCTGCCGTGGCTCGTGGCCGTTTGCGCTCACGGTCAAGAACTTCTTCGGGAAGCCGTCGGTCACCGCCAAGGACACCGTGAAGTGCAGAAAGTGAATGCGCTGAGCGTGACCCGGCTCCGACACTTCGAATCCCGGTAGCGGTACTGAAGGCCGCGGTAACAGCGGGGCTTTTCTCGTAGACGATCGAGGTCCGACAATGTCCGAGAAATTGCAAGACGTGTTACATGCCCCGGGAACGGCCAAGGCCGGCCGATGGAACTGCCCGCAACCACGGGAGACTCGCGGATTCCGCCCACCGGATCCATGACACGACCTTCGGGTTCCGGACCGAAGGGCAACGCCGATTGTTAGTCGGTCCAGCGCGACGCAGGAGCCGGCTGCAGACAGAAGGGGAGGCACCCCGCGGTGGCGGTGGGCCTCGCAGCACTGACTGCGCCCTCCGCGTTCACACAGCTGGCCTCAGGTTGCAGAGCTATGGTGCCGCTCGATGTCTCCCGGGGCACGGAGGAGCTAACCCTCGCCGACCGGCTATACGAGGTACAAGAACGTGTATATGGCGGACGCACCGGTCTGGGCCCAGTCCGCGAGGCAGTAGCGACACGTGCTCCCGTCGTCGGCCGGCACGTCGATCGTTTTGGGCGGGCGGCCTTCCACGACGTCTACGTCGATGCGTCGACCCGCCAGCGGGCCGCGCTGGAGGACGGCCGTGATCGTCGGCCCGTTCTCGCTCGCCGAAACGCACACCTTCGCCACGCTCATCAGGTGCCGCGCCGGTGCATGTACAGCGCCGGTGTATGGATGCGGATGTGTGGCCACCACACCAACGATCTGGTCAGGCGAGGTGTGTTTGAACACGGCTCGCACGATGCCATAGGGGAACTGGCTCGACCGCCCCGAGGAATCCGGATACGTCCTTGAGGTGTGGCTCTCCCCGGGCCCATGCTCACTCAGGCGCGAATCGCCTGCTCCTGGTGCTCGGCGTCGACGAGCGCCCAGCCCATGCGCTCGACGAGCTGGTCAACGTAATGCTCGTTGGCCAACATCTCGGATGGCACGTGCTCGGTCAGCACGACCTCGTGGTCTCGTCCCTGCACTTCGGATAGAACCTCAACCCTGGGCATCTGTGCTCCTTATGCGTTGTAATGCCGGATCGGCAGGCCCTGGTCTAGTCGTACGATTCCGTGAGGTACGCGTAACGGGGATTGGGGCCGTGCCGGTCTGCTTTCGCTACGGCGCCTACTTGCCGTGCGTTCAGGCGTCGTCGGGCATGAACTGCCCGGGCGAACCGCCGCGATCCGCGATCACGACCCCATTGGCCACGCCTACTTGCTGCCCGATTGTGTTCTATCTGCGTCATCGTCCTCGAACCCTTCCCATCCCTCTACTGGGGTCGCGCGAAAGGAAGAGGGCTAGAACCCCTGCACGCTTAATCAGATAGAGACGAAGCCACCGGGCCGGTGGAGTAACGCCGATAGGAATCCGGCACCGGCCCCGCAGTCAGAACCAGTAACCCACGCCTCCCGCCTCGTGGCGCAAAGCGCGCCGTTGGTGGCAATCGGACTTGGGCTGAGAATTCTGGCCACAGGGCCAGCCACCTACCGACAGTACTCCTATTGAGAGCGTTTGTGTGGCCAATCCCAAACTTCGTCGCGATTGCCATGAACCAGGGAGCTCGACCCGGCGGATGCGCATTCAGCGAAATTGGTCGGTTACACGCCTCAAGAGGGAGTATGGTCGGCGTAGGGCCGTTATCGACCGCAACTGCTCGAATCTCTCGCGCAGGCCCCGCTAGGCAACACCCGCCTCTCGCTGACCTCACGGGCCGTTTCGTCCAAGGCGACAGAAACGCCATCTACAAGCAGGCCCCGCCCTAATTTGCGGGGTTTTAGTTGGCGTCGCGGGCGGCTCTACGATCTCGGGCGTGGAGCTCCATCCGCTCGCCCGGCAGTTCGCTTCGGTGGCGGAGGCCTTTGAGCGGGCGCGGCCTGAGTACGGGCCAGCGGTGATCGGCGCGACCGCCGCCGAGCTGGGAATCCGCCCGCCCGATCCGGTGCTCGACCTCGCTGCCGGAACCGGCAAGCTGACCCGGGCACTGGTCACTTTCGGCTTCGCAGTGGTGGCCGTCGAGCCGCAGGAGCCGCTGCGCGCAGTGCTGGCCGATAAGGTCGGCGCAGGGGGCGTCCTTGACGGCGTCGCCGAGCATATCCCGCTCGAGGATGGATCGGTGGCCGCGGTCATGATCGCCGACGCGTTCCATTGGTTCGACCGTTCGCGCGCGCTGGGCGAGATCCGTCGCGTGCTGAAGGTAGGCGGCGGGCTGGCGCTGTTCAACAGTGTGCCCGACTGGAGCGGGGCTAGCTGGGCCCACGAGCTGGGCACACTCGTGGCCGACGCGCGTCCCAAACACCCCCATTTCGACGGCCGGCCGTGGCAGGAGTTCGTCCGCGAGGCCGGCGGCTTCGCGGAGCCGTGGGAGGTGCGGGTGACCACATACAGCCCGGCTGACGCCGAACGGGTGCTCGCCCACATGGCCTCGATGAGCTGGATCGCGGGGCTGCCGGAGCCGGGGCGAGTCGACCTACTCGCGCGAATGCAGACGATCGTCGCCGCGGGCGAGACCCCGAGCAGTTCGCGCTGCACTTCGAGGTCGGCCTGACCACGCTTCTCGAATGAACCTGCAGAAGTACCTCTAAGGGAGTCGGATGAGTCCGCAGCTATCCCGTTGTCGCCGATGCGATCCTGCCGTCGGCACCAGCCGCGGTGTTGAAAGGACTCGCCTGGCAACAAGAGCCAGCGGGGACATGGTGCCGGGCGCACGGCCCTGTACCGGGCTGGGACAATGGCTCACGTGGCCGAGCACTACCAGCGTCCGGGCTGGTTCACGACCAGCGTCTTCAATCGGGTCGTTGCCTACTAACGCGGCTGGGTGTGAGCGTATATGGGTCCCGCGTGCTTGAGGTCAAGGGCCGTAAGTCCGGCGAGTGGCGACAGACCCCGGTGAATCTCCTGCGCTACGAGGGCGCCGAATATCTGGTCGCGCCTCGTGGTCACACGCAATGGGTTAAGAACGTTCGCGCTAGCGGTCAGGGGAGGCTGCGTGTCGGCAGGCGCACTCAGTCGTTCCACGCGGTCGAGCTCGCCGACGACGAAAAGCCACCGCTGCTCCGGGCCTACCTGAAGAAATGGAAGTTCGAGGTCGGCGTCTTTTTCGCCGGTGTTGGACCGGGCTCTTCAGACGAGCAACTGCGCCACATCGCACCCGATCATCCGGTCTTCCGCGTGACCGGCACCTGATCGCACGCCGCCCTGAGTGACGGTCTGCGAGCGCCGTGTCCGGCGACAACCAGCAGTAGCACGGGCGCTGGCCACAGCGCCGGCTACGTCCCAGCGACTCCGTCGTCGCCGCCGAAGGAATTGTCGTGGTGGAAGCCCATGAATCGGAGAAGTCCTCGTGCAGGTCGTGAGGGTTTCCCGGCGATGCGGGGGTGGGCAGAATTGCGTCATCGCGTCGTACACCATCAACCAGGTCGGGATCGAGCACGCCCGGGAGCTGATCGCCAAGCGCCAGTACGTGCTGCGCAGTGAGTGGGGGGACGTGCAGCCGGCTGCTGCGGCAGAAAATGCATATCTGGAGCGCCACGGGTGGGAGAAATACGCGCAGTGGTTTCTCGGCCTGACCGACGACGCGGGCGAACGGACCAAAGCCAGGTACGCGTTTGTGATTGGTGATTTCCGCCGCATCCACCGCTCCGGGATCATCGCCTGCCACTATCGCGCGGCGGAGTGGCGGCATAAGACGATCGAGCTGGCAGCTCACGAACTGCTGCAGTTGCTCGACGAAACCGCTTCTCGGTAGCGGACCACCTTGAGCGGCGTGGCTGCGCGACTCGCCGAGAGCACCCCAGCGCCCGCGGAGGCGGCGATCGGCGCGTCGCCGATCCAGTCGCCCGGGGACTGGCACCCGGTAGGACGAATGCGATCTTCGCGTCGTCGGTTCTGGTTTCGGACTACTGCGGGTCGCGAGCGGCGCAGTGGTCGCCTACCGCTCGAGGGCGACGGCGGTTACGAACCCGTAGGCGAGATGAGGCACGACATCGCTTGCCCAGTCCGTGGGCGACCAACTGCTCGGGTCAGCTACGCCAAGGAGGCTCATCGTGCCGTCGGTCAGCGCCATCGCGGCGAGCGTCGCTATCAGGCCGGTGCCAAGCGCTCCCTGACGCCAGCCTGCTGAGCGAAAAGCGCCGACAGCGACGCCGACCACGACCCCGGAGGCGATCCCATTGAGCGCACCGAGCCCGGAGACTCGATTCTCACGGGTTTCTTGGTCTCCCGGTATCCGGACCGAGGCCTTCTCGGCAAGCTTCTCGACGGCGTCTTCGGGAGTGCTCGAGGTCGACCGGCCGCGTGCGGCAATGTCGAGGTATGTGGCGGCATTCAGCGCAGTGGTGCCCGCCGCACCCGCTATCGCTCCGTTCAAGACGCCATCTGCCAGTCTCATTGCTTGCCCCTTCGAGCTTCGATCCCCTGTGTGCGTTTGCCGCCGCCGGTTCTAGGTCGCGGTGCCTCTACCCGTCGTGGCTGGATGGCAACCGCTACATAAGGCCCACGATCGCTATCGCACTCCAAGCGGCTGCCGAGGCGCGATCGCGTTGGCGGCCATGCAGAAGCGAAGAGCGGCCGGTGCAGGTCGACTCGGGCGCTCGGATTCACGCGAAGGCACTTGTCGCGCGGAATCGGCCCAGCCGGACGATGCCGGACGTTCTGCGTAGGCAGGCGCTGGCAGTGCGACTACATCTCGAGACTGCCGTGACTTCGTGGAAGCAGTCATCTCACACCACTGGCCCTGACTGCTCCGTGTAGCCCGAAGCAGCAGGCGATGCCCCCGTCTGATAGGCGCTGCACAGCTTGATCGCAATGCGGAGTGTTGTCACTCCGACCGCAGCGGTCAGGAGGCGTTGCCAGCCTTAGTGGGATTTGGTTAAGCGCGCCTTGCTCAGGTAACCCCTGGTTCGTGGAAGCGGCTGTGATAGCCGGGATCGACGTGGTGCTGCTGATGCTCAGCGCGCTCCTGGATCCTCAATCCGCCAACTTGAAGATGCGTCGCCGTGACTCGCCCGGTGGCGGCTGTGTCGCTCCGATCACGTATTGCACCCGGCGGGCATCCCCGCGCGCCGGCTCTGACGCAATCGAGGGCGTCCCGCATAGGCTGGTGTCTCGACGCACTTCACGCCACCTTCGTTTCTCGATGCGCACATCCCCGGCGACGTCGAGGCGGGGTGGCATGATGCCCTTGAGCAAGCTCAAGTCCCGGCTCGCCCGGTCGCACTGCCCGCGCGTGAAAGGAGGCGCGATGCCTGAGCGCTATACGCACAAGAACCTACGGCAGGTGGCAGACTCCGCGCCGGATCTCGGGGCGGCCGAGTGGCAGGAGTCGCGGTTTGCGACCCGCGATCTGCAGTCGACCGATATCGGTGTCACCCATCACCGCTTTCGACCCGGGAAGCGCCAGGGGTTCGCGCACCGTCACCAGCGAGCGGAGGAGTTCTACGTGGTGCTGTCGGGCTCTGGCCGGGTCAAGCTCGACGAGAACATTCTCGAGCTCGAGCCGCTCGACGCGTTTCGCGTGGCCCCGGAGGTGCTTCGCACGTGGGAGGCCGGTCCCGACGGTCTCGAGGTGTTGGCCTTTGGAGCACGTGTCGAGGGCGACGAGAAGCTCGTCCCTTCCGACGCCGAGCTCGTTCCCGGTTGGTGGGCCGACTGAACGGCGGCCACGGCCGCCCGTGATCCCTCCTGCGCAGAGGCTGGCGTTGTGGGTTGCGCGTGGCGACGGGGGACAGCAGGCTGCCCGTACCCAAGGTCCCCAACAGGATGGTGATCACTCAGGTTGCGAGCTCGATTCAACCTACGGAACGAGCGCTTCTCTAGCGCTGCGCCTTGGGTCACGTAAATGCCAACGACGCGGCTACATGACCGCCTTCGAACCGGAGCCGAACGCGAACGTGACCCTACGGCCGGCGGCCCGTTGGCCACGAGGAGCGAGACTTCCGCTCGGTCGCCGCAGCGGGCGCCACGGTGACGCTGCTGCTGTCGATCATCTTTCAAGCAGAAGGAGAAGTGCGGCTGGATGGCGACGGGCGTTGGGCGGGATGTCCGTGGTTTGTTTAGCCTTCCGGGCGGCGGCCAGAGCCATGCGAGGAGGCAGGATGCGGTTTGTCGGTCGGTGCATGATCGTTGTGATCTTCGTTGTGTCGATCATCGTCGGGATGGCGGCGAGGACTGCGGCGGCTCGTGGAGCGCTGAGCGACATGTCAACGGCTCGCGTTGGAGCGGTGTCGCGCAGCCTGCTGCGCTTCCTGAGCTCTCAGCGACCTGGGCTTCAGCTAGCCACCGTGCGGCCAGCCGCGACGATCACGAAAAGTGTGGCGATCAAACAGGCGCTGCGAGATGGACGATGGCACCCGGTCGCGGCCACCGGCATTTCTCTGGTACGGATCTCGCACCGGGCTGGGAAGGTCCCCAAGGGCACGTTGGCGTGGCTGGTAAGCGTCAAGCCGCGAACCCCGGTGTATGACAGCGCGGACGCCCCGCCGGCAAACTACGTCGTGGTGGTCATCAGCGCCCGCGATGGTCATCTGCTCGGCGATATGGCCGGCCATAGCCGTGTGTTAGGTCACCGCCCGGGACCGAGCTGGTCTGAAGGCGAGTGGGCCTAGACCTAAATCGGCTCAGCCGATCCCCGCGCTCCGAACCCGCGGCAGGACCTCACGCCCTCTAAACCAAGACTGCCGCTCGGTCGCCGCAGCGGCAGTGCGTATCGCTGCAGCGACGATGGAGAACTCGTGGCGGGATCAGGTGCTGCGGTAGGCGGCTAGGAAGACGTCGACCGCGCTGTCGGTGTAGCGCTTGAGCTGCGTTGCCCCGGGCGGCCGGTCGTCGCCGCTGAGCATGGCGTGGTTGAGCGGGGTCGTGAGGACGAGCGATTGGAAGTGCTCGGCGGCGAGTGCGGGGTCGTGCAGCTGTAGCAGTCCTTCGTCGGCGAGCCGTTTGAACGCTGTGGTCCATGCCGCGATCGCGCGCCCGGGTCCGTGCTGTTCGTAGGCGCGACCGAGATCGGGGAACCTGCTGGCCTCGCCGATCACGAGTCGGCGCAGGCGCAGGTTCGTCGGCTGCATCACCCCCTTGAGTAGGAGCGTGGCGAGCTCGCGCAGGCGTTTGGCGAGATCTCCATCGTCGCTGAGGTTGACGATCTGCTCGTAGAAGGGTTGTGTGATCTCGGCGACGAGGTCGTTGACGATCTGCTCGAACAGCTGCTGCTTGTCGGCGAAGTGGTTGTAGACGGTCGGCTTTGAGACCCCGGCGGCCGTCGCGATTGCGTCCATGCTCGCGCCGGCGAAGCCCTCGGCGAGGAACACCTCGGTGGCCGCGTCGAGGATCGCGCGACGCTTGCGGATGGATCGGGACTCTGAGGTTGGCTTGGCAGCGGCGGGGTCGGTCATGGCGATTTCCTTCGGGGTGAGCGATGAGTTTCGAGGCTGGCGCCTGTCTACGCTATGACTGAACCGTTTAGTTTGACGACCGAGGCTGCTTGATTTTTACTACACGGTGCAGTTTAGAAAACGGCCGACGATTTGACCGAGACCCATAACCACCCTCGAAGGAGAAGATCATGGGCAAGATCGCGGTACACGAATTCATCACGCTGGATGGCGTGATCGATGCGCCGACCTGGACGTTCGACTACGGATTCGATCCGAAGATGGGCGAGGCGATCGGCGCGATCATGGGCTCCAGCACGGCGATCCTGTTGGGTCGCCGTACCTACGAAGAGTTCGCGCCGGCCTGGTCGGGCCGGACGGCCGAGCAGGACCCCGGCGCGCCGTTCATGAATGACTCGCCCAAGTACGTCATCTCGTCGTCGCTGAAGCGGGCCGAGTGGAGCAACTCGACGGTCCTGGGCGCCTACAGCGCTGAGGCGGTCCGCTCGCTGAAGGATCGGACCGACGGCCAGATCTACGTCAGCGGCAGCGGGACGCTCGTCAACGCGATGCTCGCTGACGGCCTGGTTGACGAACTACACCTGTTCGTCTACCCGTTGACGCTCGGCGCGGGCCAGCGGCTGTTCGCCAACGGCCACAAAACCACGTTGACGCTCGCGGCAAGCGACGCCTACGACAACGGCGCCCTCCACTTGCACTACAAGCCGACCGCGTAGCGCAGCTCATGCCGGGGCCACGGCCCCACCGACCTGGTGGGGCCCCGACGGCCGGCAGACGCCGCGACCACTCAGCGGCGATCGCACCCGTCGCAGGGCATGCCATCCAACGATCTGTCCCCGCGCACGATCGGCGCACTTCATGACCGCGCGGAGGGTTCCGGCAGCGAAGCTAAGAAACCAGGAGCAGAGCATGGCTGTGATCAAGACAAACCCAGAGGAAACGCAGATGATCGAAGGCGTCGAGCACGGAGCCACCATCTCGCTGATCCTCGACCGCAGCAACCCCGGACAAGGGCCCAAGCTTCACCGCCACCCCTACGACGAGACCTGGCTCGTGGTTGACGGAACCGTCAACTTCCAGGCAGGAAACGAGATCCGCGCGGCCGGCCCTGGCGACGTCGTGATCGTCCCGGCGAACACCCCGCACAAATTCACCAACGACGGTTCCGGCCCCTCACGGCTCGTGTGCATCCACGCCAACCCCACCATGATCGGCGAACGGCTGGAATAGCCGTCGTCCGGCCCCAAACCGCCTACCCCCCGGGCTCGCTGCGCAGCAGGCCGCCTGATCTTTGTCCGGCGGCGAGCACCTGCCCCACACGCAAATGGCCCTGCTGCGCGCGCGGTAAGTAACACACTCGCCTGCGCTGGAGGCGGGTGCTGGCGTACGGCCGCGCTGTCCATCCAGTGCGCGCCTGAATTGGCGCCAGAGCGGTCTTAGTTTCAGGAGCGGTTCCGAACCCGAAAGGTCGATCGCGGGGCTGTTCGAGCGCCTTAGTAGAACGGGAGTGCGAGGGGCGGTGGGTCGGATCGCCGGGCCAGCCTTCGCGTGGACGACGCTGCCGGGCTCAGCGGGTTAAACGTCAGCCCGCCTCGCCGGTTCCGTCTGCCCACATCCCAAATCTCAGCCCAGCCCGCCGCCGCTGCCCGTAGAATCCGCGTACTAGAAGGCGATGTCCTTTTAGGGGCGACGTGGAATTCCGGGTCCTCGGCCCGCTGGAGGTTCGACACGCTGGGGATGCACTCGCGCTTGGCGGCGCAAAGCAGCAGTCGGTCCTGGCGCTCCTGGTCCTCCGGGCGCCTGAGCCAGTCTTGACCGAGCAGCTGGTCGACGGCCTCTGGGGCGAGCGGCCCCCGTCCTCGGCCCAGCACGCCGTCCAGGTTTACGTCTCAGGGATCCGCAAGCTGCTGCGCGACACGTCGAGTCCCACTGGGCACCCGCCTGAGCACCCAACCCGCCCCGGTCTCGTCCGCACCCTCTCGGGTTACCAGCTCCTCATCGACCCCGAGCAGGTGGACGCGCGGCGCTTCGAGCGGCTGCTCGAGCAGGGCCGCCACGCGCTGCGCGCGCAGGCGTTCGCGGACGCCGACCGCACGCTCGGCGAGGCAATGAGCCTCTGGCGGGGACCCGCGCTTGCGGACTTCCTGTACATGGACTTCGCTCGAATCGACGCGACCCGCCTGGAGGAGCTCCGGATCGAGGCCGTCGAAGCCCGGCTCGAGGCCCGTGTCGGGCTCGGTCACCACGCGGCCGTCGTGGGCGACCTAGAGGCGCTCGTCGCCGAGCATCCGCTCCGTGAGCACGCGCGGTGGCTACTGATGGGCGCCCTGTACGGTGCCGGCCGGCAGGCCGACGCCCTGGCTGCCTACCGGGACGGGCACCGGATCTTGACCGAGGAGCTGGGCCTCGAGCCGGGTCAGAAGCTGCGTGAGCTGGAGCAGGCGATCCTCAACCAGACCGACGTGGGCCAGCGAGTTCCGCCGACCGGCTCGGACGCGGCGCCCTCGCCAAGACCGTCCAGTGCACGGAGCCCACCGAGGCCGCCGAGCGTCCGAGTTCCCCTCCCGGCGGCCCTGCGCATCGTGCCGCTCGCCGGCTACGTGGGACGCGAGGAGGAGCACGAGCTAGCACGGAAGTGCTGGAGCGAGGCGCGAGCTGGCCTGCGCGAGGGGCTGCTCATCTCCGGCGAGCCCGGAGTCGGCAAGAGCGAGTTCACGTTCCGCGCCGCCCACGAATTCCACGCCGATGGGGCGCTCGTGCTCTACGGCCACTGTGCCGAGGAGCTGGCCGCGCCTTATCGGCCGTGGATTCAGGCGCTCTCGCCGTTTGTGGAGCATGCGTCTGACGAGGTCCTGGCGGCATACGTCGAGCGGCACGGCGGTGAGCTGACACGCCACGAGAACCCGTCGTGCTCGGCGAACCCCTGAAGGCGCGGGCTAGATTCGACACTCTCCCGCGAACCCGACCGAGGCATGGTTCCGCGCCGCGAGAGGCATTTGGGTCCCAGGAAGCATGCGCTCCGCCATGCGCGGTCAGCAGGGCCGCGCGCGCTCGCGCTCGGCCAGACAAGGATTAGGTGTCGAAGCTCAGTCGGTCGGCGCTGGCTGCATTATCGAAAACGAGGCTCCCTGCGGATCTTCGGACTGCCGTGTATCGCTGCCCCGTCGAGACGAATGTTTGGACGCGGCCGCGGCGCGGACAGAGTTGAGGCGCCTTTGAGGCGCCAAACGATTGCAAGGTTCCTGGCGGTGCCGTTGCAGCTACAGGGATGCGGTCCGGCGTCGCGAAGAGCCTCCAGTCCGCAAAAGCGAAGGAGTGAGGGTCATGAGCTACTTCCAAAAGCCGGCTGACCCGCTCGAAGAGGAGCAGGCCGAGCAGCATGAGCAGCCGCGCTCTCCCGGTTTCCGCCTCGCGAACTTACGCCACCGCATCGCGGGCGCGTTGGCGAGCTTCGATCGGGGTCCGGTTGACTACTCGCGCTTGGAGCCGGGCGAGCAGACAGACGCCTATGACATCTTCGCTTCCGAGGCCGACCCGGGCTCACGGTTTCCGGTCGATCCGCTCGGCTACAACATGGAGGCTGTTGACGAGCGCATCGCTCGGCTCGAGCGGGAGCTCGACGAATTGCGCGGCGCAGTGCCAGCGATGTCGATCAACGAGGAGATCAAGCGGCTCGGCGAGCAGACCGCCTCGATTCTTGTCGTCGCCCACGACAAGGCGCATGAGACCACTCGCTTGGCGCAAGAACAGGCCGACCGCTGCACCGCCGACGCAGCGTCGGATGCGGTGGCGCTCACCGAACGGGCCAAGCGGCAACTTCAAGAGCTCGACAAGGAGACCGACGCCGTGTGGCGCGAGCGCGCACGGTTGCTCGATGATGCCCGTGCCGTCGGTGCTGCGCTGATCGCGCTGGCCGCGGATGCGGCTAAGCGCTTTCCGGAGGATGTGGAGGAGCGCTTCCTCGAGGATCGGACCGAGCGCTCGTCCCAGGAGCCGGTTGACTGCTCGTCGCAGGAGCGGGCTGAGAGCTTGCCGCAGCTGCCCGCCGACCCGTCCCTCGCGGAAGCGAAGCTGGTCCGGGCAGACCCTTGAAATAACGGAGCGGCAACATCCATGGTCGATGCGGGGCCAGAGGAGTAGGGTGGGATGATGGAAAGGCACGCGGGCATCGTGCTTTACGTGCTCGCGCTGGTAGCTGTCGTGGTCGGCGTTGACGTTCTGTTCTTCAGGCATCGGTTCTGGGAGCGCCTGATCGTGAACATCGGGATTGTGCTGGTGTTCGCGACGTTCTACTTGAGATTCCTGAAGCGAGCATGAGGGGAAGCGTTCGCCAGGGCAGCCGCGACGACGCGGATGTCGGCAATGCCGCCACGTGATCGCTTTCGTTGCCGTATGGGGCGAGACCTCACAAGCGCGGCGGCGACGATGGAGGCGCCAGCATCGTCCGTCGGCAGCGCGGCGCGGGAACCCGGCGGGCGCTTCAGCCGCACGACTGCTTCGAGCAGCGAGCAGCCACGCCGCCGCGTGACGAATCCGTGGAAGAGGTTGTCCGGGAGCGGTCGCGCCGCGCGCGCCTCGAGGACCCTGGCCGACGCTGATCTCATCCTGGACGCTGACAAGCCTCGTTTGACCGACCCGATGTTCGAAATCTGGCTTCAGCACCAGGTCTGACGCCCGCAGGCGGTGCCGACGACCGAGGCTGACCGCCCCAACCGGACCGGAAGCTGCCGTGAGTGGGTTTAGTCAAGGCATTTTCACCGGCGACCTGCTTGGTAGGTTCGATCCGGTGTAGCGAAGGAGGGGTGGGCCTGATCGAGGTACCAGCCGAAGCTGCGGTTGATCAGCCGTGGGCGACCAAGGAGCCGGAGCCCGGCCGTCAGAAGCCGTGGGGGTAGGGCTGGGATCGCCCGCTGCAGGCCGGCGGCGATCGAGAAAGCGCGTGTGTGCTGGGCGCTGAACGCGGCGTAGCGCTCGAGGGCTTCGGCACGCGAACGTTGTTGCTTCAGCACCGAGGTGAGCTCTCGACCGCAGGCGATGCCGAAGTAGAACGCGGTACGGATGCCCTCCCCCGAGAGGGGAAAGCAGTGACCGGCGGAATCTCCGACAAAGAAGATCGAGTTCTCGACGGCGGGACGCAGGCGGTGCGGAAAATAGTTTCCCTGGTAACGCACCGGTGCAAGCCCCAGGCGTTCAGAAAGCTCGACGGTCGGCCGGCGCACACGCTCGGCGGGTGCGTAGGAGGCGACCCCCACGCGAGCCTCGCCATCCGCGGGCACCCGCCAGCTGTACCCCTGTTGCACCAGCGAACGTTCGATCCAGACGTCAAGATCCTCGCCGCGGCCGTCCGGGTGGACCTCCAGTCCCCGCGACAACGGCGCCTCGGGAGGCTGAAAGCCGCGCTGACCGAGAACGCGCCGCCACCCCATCGCGTCGACCACCAGCGATCCACGCAGCACGCCTCGGTCGGTGATAACCGAGATCAGGTCGGTGGGCGCCGAGTCGTCGAGCGTCACGCACCCTTCGATCTTGGCGGTTTCAAAGCGTGCGTTGCTCTGTGCGTACAGCAGCTCACAGAGACGCCGGTAGTCAAACGCCGACCAGCTCCACGGCAGGCGGTAGCGCACCGAGCCATATGGTGTCGTGAACCGCATGTTCGGGATCTCCTGGCGGATTGCGTCGCTCAATCCGAGTACTTGCAGCCACGGGGTCGGCGTCGCGCAGGCCGACGTAGCGCGCTCACCAAGCTCATACCGGTCGACCAGTAGGACCGAGGCGCTGCAGCAGGCGAGCTCCCGCGCCACCGCCAGACCAGCAAAGCTAGCCCCACAGATGAGTACATCCGCTGTGGTCCCGTCAAGTGACCGGCGTTTTGCTCCCCGGGCTGTGGCTCGCTCAGCCACTGGAGGCTGCCTTGAACATGGGGCCACAGGCTGCGGTCATCTTGGCCCGTGCCTAGCCTGCCGCCAGTCGCTCCGGCCGCCGGACGAAAGCGCGGTCAGGGCCACGCTGCCCAGCTGCCACGGGGGTACGCGGACATGGTTGGCGAGCACGTCGAAGTCGGATGCCTCGATCCGGTCAAGGACGCGTTCATACACTGAGCAGGCCAGAAGCACGCCCGGGCGTACCGCGGGATGCAGAACCTCGTGCAAGATCCTCGTATCCGCAAACTTCTGCCGCGCCCGCCCCACCTCAGCCGCCAAGAGCGTGCGCAGCCCGTCGGTCATCCGCTGCTGGGCGATGTCATCGACGCTCACGCCGCAGCGTGCGAGCTCCTCGGCCGGCAGATAGATCCGATCGAGCTCGTAGTCCTCGCCCACATCCCGGATGAAGTTTGTCAGTTGAAACGCGGTACCGAGCTCCCCCACGACAGGGTGCAGCTCCACCGGGGTGTCAAGCAGCGGTGCCATGATCAGGCCGACGGCGGCGGCGCTGCCGCCCATGTAGAGGTCAAGCTCAGTACGGGTGACCACTCGTACGGGACCGCAATCCAGGCGCATCGAGTCCATGTACGCCGCCAGCTCGCCGAGCGGCAGCTGATGCCTGCGCCCAGCGTCCACCAAGGCGGCAATGACCGGATGCCTTGAGCATCCTTTCGCTACCCCCCGTTCAAGCTCGGCCTGCCAGTGATCCAGCGCTCGCCGACGCGATGCCGGGTCGGCCGGTCGATCATTCCCATCGACAAGCTCATCCGCACCCCGCACGAACCCGTACAGAGCGTGCACAGCCGGACGTACGTTGCGAGGAAGGCGCAAGGTCGCCCAGTAATAGGTCGGGTCGTGTCGACGCTGCATCCGCCGACAGGCTCGATAAGCCAGCCGCAGGTGAGGGTCATTCATCATTGTCGATCACGTCCGCGACAGACGACAGACCGCTTCCTTGATCGGGCATGCTGAGCGGAGTTGCTCATTCCTGCTCGGCTTGCCGCACGGCCGCATGAAGCCCGTCGCTCGCGATCAGGTGCTCGGCTGCTCGCACGACCGGACGGAGGGTAGCTAGGCCAAGACGTCCCTGCGTGCCGATCGCCTGCACTCTGGTCTCTGAGCGCAGTACCGCCCCCCCTGAGGCCATAGGCTCGACCCAGTTTGCAAAGAGCACCCGAGCGCTGCCGCGTACAGACCATTGGCGAAACTCCTCGGGATGGCTCAGCTGCGGATAGTCTCGGCGCAGCGTCCAGATCCGTCCCACCAGGCCCGAAACCAGCGCCCGTTGCTGATTTCCGACGAGGACCAGGAACGGGTCATGGCGAAACAGATTGTCGTAGGTAAGGTCAGCCGGCAGTCCCGGAATCCGCCAGCGTACAAGCCTTCCCAACAGCGACGCGTCGCTCAGTTTGACCGCACGCGCGGCCTTCCATAGGCCGTCAGGCTGCGCCGTGCTCTGGCGACGGTGGGCGACGCGAATCGTGGGGGCTGAAAGCCAGTAGTCAAGGTCAAGCATCGATCGACAGGGCGAGACTAGAGCGGCTCAGGGTGCGGTGGCCGTCGCACCCTCTGCTGGTGGATTCTTGCTACGCCGTCGCGTGCCGCCGCGCTCTACGTTTGCCTCCACACACATGGACTGGATGTGACCCACACCGCAGGTCATCACCGAGGAAGCTCTGCCTCCTACATGCTGCCGGAGCTGGACGTTGATCACCCGAGCCGGAGCGCTGCGCTTCAGCAGCTCACTCAGCGTCGCGGTAGGTACGCACGGAGCGAGCACGTGGGTAGCAAAGATCAACCCCAACCCGTCGATCGAGCGCTCCCGCTGAAGGGGCAGCACGCCAGCGTTGTTGACCAGCAATTCCTGCCGCGGCTGATCGACGCTGACACCTGTATGGAAAAACCTGTACAGCATGTATAGGAGGTTAACGCAACTGGGCTCACTCCGCGGCGTCTTGCTCAGGCCAGGCGGCGCCCGATCCCCGGATAGTCGAGCACCAACGCGGATCTGTCATAGACGAGTTCGCACTCGAACCCGAAGACGGGTGCCTCATAGTGGTAGCGATGGCCTCGAGGTGCGTCGTCGAGGCGGGTGTAGCGCTGCTCGAGCCGTTCGACGCGTAGGTGCGGCGCCCGGACGTAAGCGGCCGGCGCCTCTGCGGTCTGTCCGATCTCCAGAGCGAGGCGATTGACGGGAAAGGCGTTCGTCAGACACGAGGACTCGAGATCCACGTCGAGGCAACCGTCGAGCTGAGGCGCTGGCTGGCCGTCGATCCACCAGCGTCCGGCGCCATCCGCCTGAAGCTCCCGCCCGTTGCGGCCGGCAGGCGAGTGACCAGTGACACCTGCGCGTCTGGTGGTGCCGCGCTCGTCGAGTGCGATCACGTAATGGACGGCCCATGCCTCCTCGGCCTCGACGGCAGCCGTGTGGCCCTCGGCGAGACAAATCGGTTCCGCATGCAGGAACACAACTTCAAAGCCGGAGCGGCTCTCGCGGTGCTGCCAAGCCGCATATCTAGGTAGGTCGGCGAAAGGCATGGTCTGCGGGGCCGACGTCGACGATCAGCGCCCTAGCGGGAGTATGCATTCGAATGCACTGGCTCCAAGGGCTTACCCGTAATCCTCTCGATCGCCGCGAGGAGCGCGGTGGCGCTCAACTGGGCAGCGCTACGTGGACAGCTGCACGTCGATCCACTCGTGGCGGCGGTTTCGCCACGTCCTTCAAACTCCAGACGCCTGTCTCGGCCCTCCGCCGTATGAGTGCGGGCTCGCCGTCGCGCGCTTTCGACGCGAGGGTCCGGGGTAACCCGAAGCCACGCGCTCGCAGAGGTCTTACGTGCTATCCGACGTCGAGCATGACCCGTAGATGCCCGTCCTCGCGCCCTGCGGATTGACCAGGTCGATCCCGTGGCGCAACGCGGTCGGGCCCACGCGCGCGCCCACACCGTACGGGTGGTCGAGGGTGCTGAGGACGGTCACGACCACCGTCAGCAGTGTCACCACGCTGCCGAGCGAGACAATTCGCCCGGCTGGTCGACCCGCGTAGTGCATGGCGATCAACAGGAAGAGGAGGAAGGCCCCGACGTAGATGACCCCCCACAACACCGCGGGAACCCTTGACTCCGTAAAGAACAGCAGCTGCTGCCGGGACTTGTCAGCATCGCTCACGATACCCTGGGCGCGCCCGTAGGCCGACCCCTCATGTGTGCCCTCCGTGGGAAGGCTGGCGATCGTCGTGCGTAGGCGATCGCCGAAAAAGAGCGCGCGGCGCGACTGGAGCTGACTCCCCCGCTCCATCGACGGCCAATCGTCATCCCGGATCGCGCGCATGTAGCAGAGGAGGTCGTGCTGCGTCGGATTCCGGATCTGCGGCGGATAGACGGCCACCGTATCCCACAGCGCAATCAGCGAGCCGGCCTCGTCCTGCGCCTTTTGGCGCACGTCCGTGTAGTGGTTCGCCCCGAATGTCACAAGCAGCCCGAGTAGCAGCCCGTACGACGACGCGACGAAGGTCAGAGCGACCTGATACTCCGGCTTCTCGCCGTCTTCCTTCCTCCGGTGCTCGGCAAGGAAGGCGACCGCGAGCGCGAGGACGACGAGGCCCCAGAGGATCAGCACATGGAGGACAACCACTGCCCACACATCCTCCCATCCTGCGGCGGACCGGGGTCCGCGGGTTCTGCATCACCCAGAGGGAACGCGCACCGCGCATGATGATGGCCGCTCCGCTACCGCGGAAGCTGGCGAGCGCCCCGCTGCGGGCGTCCCGGTTCTCTGAGTTCTCGTGAGACCGGTCGGAAATGCCGTTCGGGACATGGGACAGAACAGCGACACGTTTTGTGCGAGGTCCTAACGCCGCGCTGATCGGCACCGCCGAGTCCCCGCTGCCTGGGCTGGAGTCCACAACGATCGTCCGTGAGGCCGCTCGTCGCCACCGTGGCCGCCGATCACGCCCTCGTCGAGCGACACGCGCCCAATTCCGCGGCCGGTAACCCCGCGCTCAACGGAGGGGAGGTCGAACTACTGGCGCCGGGCCAGCGTGGCAACGGCTTCGTGATCCAGGGCGGACGTTCGCCCCGCGCCGACCCAGCCGAAGCGGTAGGCCAGTGCGGCGGCGAGGAAGATCACGCTCGGGAGGTGGTCGACGGCTGCCCCGCCGCGGCGGCCAACGGCCCGCAGCGCCAGTCCCGTGGCGGTCAGCGTGCGCGCGGCCGCCAGCAGCCTGCCCGGGCGGCCCTCCTCGAGCGCACGGCCGGCGATCCCGAGGCGATGCTCGTTGATCGCCGACAGGACCAGTTCGCCGGTCATAGCGACGGACTCGAGCGCCGCCAGGCCGCTACGAGTTGGATGCTCGCTCGGGGTCCCGGTGGCGGCGAGCGCCAAGCGTGTCACCGCCGAGCCGCTCGCGCTCGCCGTGCAGATAAAGATTGGCGGCAGGAAGCGACGGCTCCGGTTCCATGCGGGGACCGCGGTGGAGGCCAGCAGAACCCCGGTGTAGGAGCCCAGGTAGGTGCCGAGCGCGGCGGTGGCGACGGTCAGTCCCTTCGCGCAACGGCGCCATCGGAGCAGGTCGGCGGCCACGGCCGCTGCGCCGGTGTTGGAGAAGGCCATCAGGCACCACGCGCCCATCGACATCGGCGAGCGGGTCTTGAAGATCCGGAACATATGCAGGAACCGCCCGGGGCGGCCGAGGTCCAGGATGAGCAGGGGGGCGCCCGGACCCACTGCTCCGATGGCCACCATGCGCGCGACCCGTGCCGACCGCTCGTCTCCTGCGGCCTGGCAACCGAGCGCGGCGAAGGCCGCGCCGGTGGCGATGCCTCCGAACCAGAAGTAGAGCGGGACCTCCCATGTCCACACGTTTGGCCGGATCACGGGGCCCGTGACCGGGACGGGTACGTGGGGGTCGCCGCGCATGCGGCGCGCCGCCGCCGCCACCTCGCCGTCGACGCTGGGCGCGGCGGCGTAGTGGGTGCTGTCAGCTCGGTACAGGAACGACCAGCGGCCATCCTCGAAGCGCGGCTTGAAGCCGCGTACGCGGGCCCCCTCGACGGCCCGCCGCCACCCCCCCGGCTCACCGCGGCGCCCGACGGCCGGGGTCGTGTCTCGGCCGTCGATCACCCCCTCACCGCGCTCTCGGATCTTCTGCTCGGGAGGCGGGCCGTGACCGTGGCTCACCGGCGTGCCTTCCGGTGGGCGAACACGAGTGAGACGACGGCAGCCGCCGCGGCGGTCACGCCGGCAACCAGGCCGGCGGCGGTGGCGGCCGGCATGTTGGCCTGTATCGGCGAGTCGGCCTGGGCGGGCAGTCCAAAGCGCTCAGGCGGCTCGGTCAGCAGGAAGAACGCTCCCAGTCCGCCGGCGAGCTGGTCAGCTCCCTCGTCGCCGGCCCCGTACAGATACGCCGTCTCCAGGCCCCGGGCGTGGAGCTCGGTCACCCGTCCCGTCGCTCGCTCCACCAGCTCCTCGTATGGGCCGAACTGGATCGAGTCGGTGGGGCACGCCTTCGCGCAAGCAGGTTCCAGCCCGTCCTGCAGGCGGTCGTAGCAGAGGGTGCACTTGGCTGCGCGTCCGTCATAGGGGTCGCGGTCGATCACACCGAACGGACATGACGGGACGCAGTAGCCGCAGCCGTTGCAGATGTCGGGCTGCACGATCACCGTCTCGAACTCCGTGCGGATCAAGGCGCCGGTCGGGCAGGCGTCCAGGCAGCCCGCGTTGGTGCAGTGCTTGCAGACGTCGGAGTCGAACAGCCAGCGGTCGATTTCGGCTTCGGGCAGCGCGCCACCTTCGGCCATGGCGAGCAGGTCGACATCCTCGCGCACCGCCGCGAGCGCCCCGGTTGCGGGGATGTTCGGCAGCTGCCCGCCGGCGCCCGCCCCCAAGGCGGCACGGGCGGCCGCACGGTCCGGCTCGTGAGGATCGGCGATTTCGACGAAGTGCACGTGGCGCCAGCTGCTCGCCGACAGCGAGCCGGTGTGATCAAGCGAACGCCTCCCCTTGCCGAAGGTGTACCCGTCGGCGGGCAGGTCGTTCCACTGCTTGCAGGCGACCTCGCACGACTTGCAGCCGATGCAGACGGTGGTATCGGTGAAGAAGCCCAGACGCCCTGGAGGCTGGCCGCTGCGATTGACGGCGACTTCGGTCGGCGCGGCGCTCATGGGCTCGCGGGTGGCGGTTGGTGGCCGCTCTGAGGCGTGTGGAACACCTTGTCGGGGACCTCGGCGTCGTGGTCGGCGGACACGTCAATGTCGGCGTCGCGCACGCCCGCGAGCTTCTGCGTCGGGGCTCCGTCGCGGCGCCCCGCGCGGACCTGGCACGAGAACGTCTTGTCCTCGATCGAGGTGTTGGGATCACCGGACAGCACGATCAGGTCGTTCATCGAGTCGCCCGTGACGCCCTGCTCGGACGTCGTGTGAGTGCCCCAATGCCAGGGCACGGAGATCTGGTGCACGAACTGCCCGTCGATCCGCAGCGGGCCGACGCGCCGGGTGACCATCGCCCGAGCTTCGACCTCGCCCCGTTCGGTAGCGATCACCATCCAGCCGCCGTCCTCGATGCCCCGGTCTGCGGCCAGCATCGGATCAATCTCCGCGAAGAGCTCCGGCTGCAGCTCCGCGAGCCAGGGCAGGTTCCGGCTCATCGGCCCGGTCGTGTGGTGCTCGGTCAGCCGGAACGTCGATACGATCACGGGGTAGGCGCCGCTCTCCATCGGGTTGAGCGGGTTCTCCCCGCGCTTCCACGTGATCGCGGCCGGGTTGGCGCCCACGTTGGGGTACAGCGCGTTCTTGACGGGCGACTCGATCGGCTCATAGTGGGTGGGCAGGGGACCGTCGAGCAGCCCGGTGGGGGAGTAGAGCCACGCTCGGCCGTCGGTCATCATGATGAACGGGTCGCTGCCGGAGATCGCGTCCATCCCGCTGGCGTCGTGCGGCGCGACGTAGTCAGGGCGCTTGTCACGCGGGAAGTCCGGCACGTCGTAGCCGGTCCACTGGCCCTGCTCCTCATCCCACCAGATGTACTTTTTGCGCTCTGACCAGGGGCGACCCTGTGGATCGGCGGAGGCTCGGTTGTAGAGGATGCGGCGGTTGGTCGGCCAGGCCCAGCCCCACTCGGGTGAGACGTTGCCGCCCTCGGGATCGGTGACGTTGCCAGGCTCGCGCCGACGGGCCTGGTTGACGCCGTCGCCATACACTCCGGCGTAGATCCAGCATCCGCACGCCGTGGAGCCGTCGTTGCGCAGCGCCGCGAATGAGTTCACCGGCCGCCCGGAGGCGATCTCGAAGCCGTTGATCTCCTTCAGCACCGCCTCCGCGCTCGGCTCCTGGTGCGGGCCGCGCACCGGATAGTCCCAGGTGAGGTTGCGGATCGGCCAGTCGCGCGGCTCGGTCGAGTTGGCGTAGTGCGCCTTGATGCGACGGATCAGGTTGTAGAAGAAGTGCAGCTCCGAGCGCGAGTCGCCGGGTGGCTCGAGTGCCTTGTCGCGCCACTGGACCAGCCGCTGGGTATTGGTGAACGATCCCTCCTTCTCGACGTGGCCGGCGCACGGCATCAGGAAGACCTCGGTCTCGATTTCCTCCGTACGGAGCTCGCCGGAGAGCACCTCAGGTGAGTCCTTCCAAAAACGTGACGTCTCGATGTCGGCGAGATCGCGCACGACCAGCCACTTGAGCTTCGCCAGCGCGCGGCGCATCAACCCTGCGTGCATCGTTCCCACCGCGGGGTTCTGGCCTAGGACGAACATGCCGTCGATGCCGCCGTCGAGCATCCGCAGCATCGTCGGGAACTGTGAGTGGTTGCCCGAGATCTTCGGCATCGACGCGAAGCCGTAGTCATTCTCAACGGTCGCGGCGTCGCCGAACCACGCCTTCAGCAGCGAGATGGCGTAGATATCGAAGTGCGACCACCAGCCGCGCTTGCTTCCCCCGGTCGTGCAGTAGTCCTCGAGACTGAGGTGGCCCTGGCGGGCTCGCGGCATCGGCAGGTAGCCGGGGAGAAGGTCGTAGAGCGTCGGGATGTCACTCGACCCCTGGATCGTCGCGTGCCCGCGCATCGCCATGATGCCGCCGCCCGGGCGCCCGATATTGCCGAGCAGCAATTGCACGATCGCGCCGGCGCGGATCGTCTGTACCCCGGTGGAGTGCTGCGTCCAGCCGACCGCGTAGGTGAGCATCGTCGTGCGCTCGCGTCCCGAGTTGGCGATGAGCGTGTCGGCGACCTTGCGGAAGAGCTCCGGCGGGATCCCGCACACCCGCTCGACCATCTCCGGCGTGTAGCGCTCGTAGTGGCGCTTGAGGATCTGAAAGACGCAGCGGGGGTGCTCGAGCGTCGGGTCGCTGCGCAGATCCTCGGTCTCCATGCCGGCGCCGGTGCGGTCCGAGAAGGCCTCGGTGGAGTGCTCGCGCTCGCCGGCCTGCGCGGCGCTCTGCTCCCCCTCGTAGCGCCACGAGTCCCGGTCGTAGGTACCCGTTTCGGGGTCGAAGCCCGAAAAGTACCCGCCCAGATCCTCGGTGTCGCGGAAGTCCTCGTTGATGATCGTCGCCGCGTTGGTGTAGTTGACGACGTACTCCCTGAAATACGACTCCGTCGCGATGATGTAGCGGATTAGGCCGCCGAGGAAGGCGATGTCCGAGCCGGCGCGGATCGGTACGTGAATGTCGGAGACCGCGCTCGTCCGGGCGTAGTGCGGATCGACGTTGATGATCACGGCGCCGCGCTCCCGCGCCTTCATGACCCAGCGGAAGCCGACCGGGTGCGCCTCGGCCATCGACGAGCCCTGGATCCACACGCAGTCGGAGTTCTGGAAATCCTGCTGGAAGTTGGTGGCGCCGCCACGCCCAAGCGATGTCCCCAGACCGGGGACGGTGCTCGAGTGTCATATGCGGGCTTGGTTCTCGATCTGCACAGCGCCCAGCGCCGTGAAGCTCTTCTTGATCAGGTAGTTCTCCTCGTTGTCGATCGTCGCGCCGCCCAGCGAACAGAAGCCCAGCGTGCGGTCCACGCGCCATCCGCGTTCGTCGCTTTCCTGCCAGCCGGCTTCGCGCGCGGCGATCACGCGCTCGGCGATCATGTCGACCGCCTGCTCGAGCTCGAGTTCCTCCCACTCGGTGCCGTGAGGGCGGCGGTAGAGGACTGTGGTGAGGCGACCGGGCTGCTGGATGAGCTGGCGGGAGGCGGAGCCCTTCGGGCACAGCGTCCCCTGGTTGATCGGCGAGCGCGGATTGCCCTCGATGTTGACCAGCTCGCCGCCGCGTGTGTAGACCACCTGGCCACAGCCAACGGCGCAATACGGGCAGACCGACTCCGTGACGTCGAGGCCAGCGATGCGGGTGCCGGCCTCCTGAGTGCGCTTCGAAACCGCGTGCGGACCCATGCCCCAGTCCGCCGCCCGGCCCACGACGGGGAGTCTGCGGAGCCGGCCGAAGGCCTCGGGACGGTTGTGCTCGCTCACCGGAGAACCTCCGGTGCCACGCTGTCGCTAAGCAGCTCGAAGCCGGTGATGATCGCGAGGATCAGGCCGAGGGAGAAGACGGCTCCGGCGGCCAACGTCGCCAGCCCGCCCCTGTCCGTGGGCATGCGAGCCACGGTGGCTTCAGTCTGGATGCCGGCCTGCGCGATCTTGTACGACAACGCGATCCTCCTTGCCTTAGTCCGGGGAATGATGCCTGATTTCGTTCTTCATCTCATTGGTCGGCCAGCGCCCGCAGGACCGCGACCGCTCGCGCTGCCGGCGAACCGCAGTCCCGCGGATCCTCCATTGGCACTGCATCGTCTCGGCGACCGCAGTAGCCCGATAAACCTGGTCCTCGAGGCCACACGCTGAGGGCAAGATCGTCTGCGGGCTCAACTTCGCACCCTGGCTGGCGAGAGGCGAGACGCTCGCGCGGCAACTGGGGAGACCTCGGTTCATGCTCGCAGGGTGCCGGACCTGAGCCCGCAGCGGAAGCCGAGATGTGCTTACTCCCGTGCGAGCCGTCACGGCGATCAAGCGCGGATGCCGAAAGCCCGCCCCAGGCCTGAAAGCGCGGCGAGTAGCGCCATAGCCGGAGCGCTGCCGGCTGCTCCCGGGAGGCGCGCCACGTCTCGGTACTCATGCGCCAAGACGGCGAGCCGCAGCGGGTTGCGCGGCATCCCCTTTGCATTCGCCTGGCCCTCGTTGGCCACGTTGCAGAAGGAGGCAAAGAATGCTTCGCTGCGCAGCGCCGGCGTGAGTCGCACGGTGACGAGTGTCTCTCCGCGCGCCGCATTGCCCCAAGCGTGCACTGCGCCGGGCTCGACCGTCCGCACATCCCCGACGGCGAGCAGCTCCTCGTGGCCCTGCGCCCTCAGGCGGATCGACCCGCTCTTGACCTCGAAACGCTCCTGCTGTCCAGGATGAAGGTGCGGGGCTGCGACGAGCGCGCCTTCACCCAGATGAAGATCGAACTCGCAGAACTCCCCGCGCGTTGATTCGGCCGTGTACCGCCAAACGAACCGCTCCCTGGAAACGGGATTGACCATCTCCTCCCCGACCGCTGCCATGACCAGCCTTTTCCGGAGTGCCGTACGGGCGCAGCGTAACGCTTCGCCGCCAAAGCCCGCATGGAGCGAACCGCGGCAGCCCTCGCTGGTTCCTCGCTGCACCGCTGGCCTGCTTGAGTGATCCGCCGAGCATTGCGCTGGCCGCGACCTCAGTCTCGGAACGCCCGGATGGCGGGGACGCGACCGGGTGCTGAGACTCATCGGACGGCTGCTCGTGAATTTCCAAGTCGGAGGGAATTGGGCCGTGGCTGCCCATTGTCCATGTCCGTATGCGGACACGCACGCGCGACTATGTGACAGATCCATTTGATCGGGGTATATCTCGGTGAGGTGCGTCGGTGTCTGACTCGGCGCGCTGCACGGAGCATCGGTAGGAACGGTTTCGACGGCTTTTCAGTCAGCGAAACCGGACTTGGCGCTGGCGCAACGAATCCGGACTCGCGCCGTCCAACACAACTACCCTAGGAGCTTCAATGAGTGCCACTACCGGCGCACGCAGCCGTAATCTCGACGACGCAGGAACCGGTCGCACCGACCTCACGGATCATGGTCGCCGTCTGTCGACGGAAACGAAGGCGGCTTTCAAGACCACCGAGTTCATGGCGTACTTGGTTGTCCTCGCCGGCATCCTGATCGCGGGCGCGGTGACCAAGGCCAGCAGCTACGGCGGGAATCATGACGCGTTTCGCGCTGACCGCGTGTGGCTCTACGTGACCGTGCTCACGGTCGGCTACATGATCAGCCGCGGGATCGCCAAGGCCGGCAGCCGCCAGCCGTACGACGAGAGGTCGTAAGCCCCGCGAAGGCCGCCCGGGTGGCGGTGCGGCGTCCCCAGTGGGCGCCGCCCGCCTCCGCGGCTTCCCTTGCTTCGCCGGTTGCGCGGCCCGCGTGACGCTGCGGCCCCGCTTGCTCGTGCTCGTCGCGAGCGAAATTCGAGGTCGAGCGTGAGACCACAGCCGTCTAGGTAACCGTGGTCCGGCCGGACATCCCCTCGCGTAATTTCCTTCCCCTCTTCTCCCCTCTGGAGCCACTCATATGCGATTCGCGCTGTACGGACTCTTGATCGCCGCGCTCATCTTCGCGCTCTCAGGCGGTCACCTGCTGTTCTTGCCGCTGCTCTTCGTCCTCCCGCTCGGCGGCCTGTTCGGCCACCGCCGCCGCGGCCGCTGATCCCATGCGCCGCTACCCGATCCTTGCCGCCCTGCTGATCGCGATGGCCTTCCCGACCGCCGGGTTGGTCAGCGCGACAAGCGCGGCCGCCAGCCCCTCGGCCCACAGCACGCTCGTCGCCTTCCATTCCGGCGGTCGTCGCAGCTTTGGTGGCGCCGGGTTCTTCGGCAACCGGCGTCGTAGCTCCCACCACGTGCTTCGTCATGTCGCGCACGCCCTCGCCTTCGCCTATGTCCTGCACCTACTCTTCAGCCACGGCGGGATCAGCATCCTCCTCTGGCTGATCGTCATTGGCCTCGTTCTTCACCTCCTCCACCGTCGCCGCCGCACCCGGTACTCGTACTAGCCCTCGTTCGCACAACCCGGCATGAGGCGGAAACCGAGGTGACGCCCCGCTCCGCCGGCCTGCCGCGCGTTCCGTTCCGGCGAGCTACCCGGAGCCGACGCTTTGCCCGGGCGGCTCGTCCAGGATAAAGATCTCAATCACGTGCGGCGGGTCGAGGATTACCTGGCTGTGGTAGCCCACCACCGCCCGTCCCGTGATGTCCGCCACCGCCCGAGTGATGACCGGCGTGATCGCCGCCTCAAAGCTCAACCGGTAGGCCCGCACCACCGCCTCCTCACCCGCCGCTAGAAGCGTTTCGTCGCTGCGCGAGAGCCCGCCCTCCATCACGCAAAACACGTACCGCTCGTTGATGAACGTCCGAGCGTTGGTCGGCCCCTTGCCGTGGTACTGCTTCATGATGGTCACCATCGCGCCGGAGATCTCTCCGCGCATCCCGCCTCCGGGCGAGGAATCACCCGCGTGCGGCGTTTCCGGATCGCTCAGCTTCCGCGCATCAGCCATGGAGCTGAACCTTACGCCCTCCAGCCGCGGCGAGCGATTGGGTCGCAGTCGGCTGTGGCTCCTTCGACCCGAGGCAGCGCGCTAGCGCCGTGACCTTCTTCGCCGTCAGCGCGGGGTGTTCGCTGCCCCACCGGCGTCGAGAAGGGAGTGACATATGCGTCGAGAAGGGAGTGACATATGCGTCGAGAAGGGAGTGACATATTGTTCATGTGCCTGCTCTGCGGGCGGCTTCGAACGGAGCACGGTCAAAGATGAAGCGGCTGTGAACGATCTTCCCGTCGCGGACCGTCAGGCATTCGGCCCCGGGCGCGTTCTTGACCGGAATCGTTTCCGTGTCGTACATCATCAGCGCAGTCTGCTCGTCGGCGAACGCGGCGATCATGCTTGAGGTCACGACGCTTTGGATGAACGGAGCCATGAACGCCCGGTACGCCTCGGCGCCGTGGATTCGTCCGGCTGGCGCGTCGCAGACGATGTCCTCGGCGATGTAGCTCATGGCAGTATCGAGGTCCTTGTGCGTCCAGGCGTGGTAATAGGCCAGCGCGAGTTCCAAGGTGGGGCTGGTTGTGTCAGTCATCGTGTCTCCTTTGCTGCTTCGGGATGTCGCGCTCGGTTGGCCGCGCGCCTGGATGGGTGGCT
Organism: uncultured Solirubrobacterales bacterium; assembly: GCA_963787535.1. Lineage (GTDB taxonomy): Bacteria > Actinomycetota > Thermoleophilia > Solirubrobacterales > Solirubrobacteraceae > Palsa-465. Next base: position 722,187 of record CAWBDB010000003.1, on the reverse strand, counting down.
AATTGCTGGGGACTGGCACCGGCTCGAGCTGGACACCCAGCGCCGCGGCGGGCTCGTGCCTGGCCACGGCCGTCGCGGCCAGAGCGCCAAGCAATGACAATCCGCTGGCGACGGCGAGTGCGGGGCGGAAGCCGGCGTCGAACGCGGCGGGGGTTCCGAGCTGGCCGTGGGCGGTGAACACGGCGGTGACGATCGTCACGCCGAACGCGCCGCCGAAGCGCTGCAGGGTGCTGTTTGTGCCTGACGCCTTGCCCAGCTCCGCGGGAGCGACCGCCCCCAGCGCGGCGGCCGCTGTTGTGGGCAGAGCCATCGAGATTCCGACGCCGGCGACGATCAGCGGCAGCACGAGCGTTCCGTAGGCGAGGCTGCCGGTCGCCAGGAGCGCGAACCAGCCCAGGCCGGCGGCTTGAAGCAGCATCCCCGCGACCATTATCGGGCGAGGGCCGACCCGATCAGAAAGCGCGCCGGCTGCCGGGGTTATAACGATCGGGGCGGCAGTCCACGGCAGGAGCCTCAGCCCCGTAGCGAGCGGCGAATCTCCGTGCGCGAGCTGAAAGTATTGGGCGACGAGGAAGGCGGCACCCATGATTGCCGCCATCATCAGGAAGGCGGTGGCGTTGGCCGCGGCGAAGGTCCGGTGGGCGAACAGCCGGGGCGGGATCATCGGCGCGTCCGTGTGGCGTTCCCACGCGATGAACGCACCCAACAGCGCAACGCCGGCGAAGAGCGTCATGAGCACCTCTGTGCTGCCCCAACCTGCCGCGCCTGAGCGCACGAGCGCCCACACGAGGCTGATGGCGCCGCCTGTGACCAGCGCCAGGCCCGCAAGGTCAAGGCGATCACTCGCACCGTGCGTCTCGGACAGGCGCCGCCGGGACAAGCTCACAGCGGCAAGGCCGATGGGCACGTTGAGCCAGAAGATCCAGTGCCAGTCGATTCCTTGCGTGATCGCGCCGCCGATCACGGGCCCGGAAGCGACGGCCATCCCGCCGATCGCGCCCCAGACTCCGACCATTGTGCCGCGCCGCTCGGCAGGAAATGCCGTGGTCAGGATTGTCAGCGACAGCGGCATGACCGCGGCCGCGCCAACGCCTTGGATCGCGCGCGCTGTGAGCAGCAGCCCCGCGTTCGGGGCCAGCGCGCACGCGCCCGAGGCCAGCGTGAACAGAGCAAGACCGGCTCTGAACACGCGCAGGCGTCCGAACCGGTCGCCGAGCGCGGCGGCGGTCACGATCCCGGCGGCATAGGTGAGCGCGTACGCGTTGACGGTCCACTCGAGTGTCTGAACGCCGACGTGCAGGTCGCGCTGGATCGCTGGCAGCGCGGTGGTGACGACCAGCGCGTCGAGCGCGACCATGAAGAAGGCGACCGAGGTCAGCCCGAGGGTCCAGTGGAGAGATACGCGGTGCGAAGTCATCTGAGCAGTGCTCCTGTAGTGGTTCTGCTCATCCAGACACCACCTCGACGGGAAACTGAGCGATGAATTTCTGGGGTGACTGGGTTCCTGTCATTCGAGCGCCGAGTACTGCCCGGGGCCGAATATGAGGAGTCGACGAATGCGAGGATGTTGCGGTGAGCGAATCCGCCCTGACGCGCGCGCAGCAAGGGGACGAGCAGGCATTCCGCGCCCTGACCGACCCCTACCGGCGGGAGCTTCAGGTGCACTGCTACCGCATGTTGGGGTCGCTGCAGGACGCCGAGGACGCGCTTCAGGAGACGCTGGTGTCGGCCTGGCGCGGGCTTGACCGCTTCGAGCAGCGCTCGTCGCTGCGGGGCTGGCTGTACAGCATCGCCACCAATCGCTCTCTGAACATGCTCCGCGACTCCGCCAGGCGGCCGCGGCTGAGTTCTGAGTATTTCTCTGAGCCGCCGCCGTCGCCGACCCGGATCGGCGAGGTCACCTGGCTTGAGCCCTACCCTGACGCGCTACTCGAGGCGCTAGGCGAGACGACGCCCGGGCCGGAGACGCGCTACGAGGCGCGCGAGGCGGTCGGGCTGGCGTTCATCACAGCCCTTCAGCGGCTCCCGGACCAGCAGCGGGCGGTGCTGGTGCTGCGTGATGTGCTGGGATTCCGGGCCGCCGAGACGGCAGAGATGCTCGGCAGCAGCGAGGCCACCGTCAACAGCGCGCTGCAGCGCGCACGGGCGGCGCTCGACGCTCGCCAGACGCCCGCCCGTGATCGCGTTCCCGCCCCCCATTCGCAGCGCGAGCGAGCGCTCGCGGAGAGCTTCGCGGACGCGATCGAGGTCGGCGACATGGACCGCGTCGTCTCACTTCTGACCGAGGACGCCTGGGTGACGATGCCGCCCGAGCCGTACGAGTACCAAGGGCGCGAGACGATCGCAGCATTTCTCGCTCACGTCAGCGCACGGCGCGCCATCGGCGGCCGGACGCGACTTCTGGCGACACGCGCCAACGGTCAGCCCGCCTTCGGCCAATACGTCGCAGCCCCCGACGAACACGTCGCCCGCGGCACCGGCATGTTCGTGCTCACGCTCGCGGACGACCACATCTCCCAGATCACGCGCTTCGGCGGCCACGAGCTTCTGTCGCGCTTCGGCCTTCCCTCAACACTGACTCTGTAGCCACGTGCGTCCTCCACCGCGCCCTCCTCGCTAGGTCTGCCGGCAGAAACTCAGCGGCGCCTCGCGCGCACGAGGAATTCCGTGGACACCGGCGGTCCTCCCAGTGGTCTGCCGCCGTAGATGACGTGGCCTCGGGCATCCTGATAGGTCAGCCACGGGATGGTCGGCTGTTGGGCGACGCCCGGCTTCGAGAAGTCGCACACCCCTTGAGAGAACGTCTGCTGAAGCGTCGCCCACTGGGCGTCGCTGAACGTGACGCCGGGGTAGTCGGAGCGCTCCAGCGGCTTGAGCTGGCACTTGTTCGCGTCCGTGGTAATCGCGTCACCGGCGACAGTGCGCGGGGTGCCCTCCACGTTCACCACGCCGGGGGGGCAGAGGCCATTGGAGAGCTTGAGTCCCGTGCCGTTCCAGCACTCGTCGCTGAGGTCCGCGGGCTTGTCGCGGATCAGCTTCTGCGGCAAGGCTGCGCGGCTGTTGTCTCTCTCCACGGCGCTGAGCCAGCGGTCCATCGCGATGAAGCTGTTGAGCTCACAGTTCTTATCGGCTGTGAGGTTTACCGGTCCCTCCCAGATCAGTTGGTTGGCATGGGTGCCGTGCTCGCGATCGAGACGCGCCCGCACGGCGAATGCGCGATAGGCGTCATGGAAGAGGCCGGGGTTGGGCCCGCGGCAGTCGATGATCGCGGTCCGGTTGAGATTGTTGGTCTCGTTGATCATGCCGCTGCGGTAGGCCCGGGGAAGCGCCGGCGAGCCCGCACTGTCGATGCGTTGGGGAATCGGGTTCGTGTCGATGTCCGCTCCACCGGCTTTGACGTTGAGGTCGACGAATTCAGCTGCGGTGATCTGCCCTGCCTTCAGCGCGCTCAGCCCGTACTGGACGCCCACGTTGTCCACCGGCAGGCGCACGAACCCCCGGCCCAGCTTCTGCTCGATCGGTGACCAAAGTGGCTCCGGCTCGGGGCCGAAAACGTTGATCGCCGCATCCTGGATCGTGCAGCGAACGCCACCCGGATTCGACAGCGGGTTGTAGCGCTCAGCGGCGGTCGTGCCCCGGCACGGATCGGTCGGGACGGACACGTGGAACTGAGCGGCATCAGAGACCCCGGCGTTCTGGACGCCGTCGGGGCCGCCCATGACGTCGCCCATCTGGGTCGGGAGCCACGTCACCCCGGTCCCCCATTTCGAGGGATTCTTGAAGTAGGCGAGCAGCAGGTGATAGTCCAGGAACTGCGTCGCGGTGCTGTAGGCGTCGGGGAACGAGCACGTCGGCAGGATCCCCTGGTAGACGCCGGGGTAGGCGTTCGCGATCCACTGCTGCGCAAGTGAGCCACCCGAGCATCCGGTACCGATCGTGTACCGAAGCAGCCCGTAGGACTTGACGATGTGCTCCTTGGCCATCACCAGGGACTCCGCCTCCAGCGGTAGGTCGCAGTTGTGTCCGGTGTTGTCCAGGGCGGTCGACATCGTCATGAAGCCCCGTGCCGAGCGCAGCCTGGGCGGCGCTGTCCGCGGTCGTCGTCGGAGCGGTGCCCGTCTGGTAGTCGACGCCACAGGACGCCCCGTGCGTGATCAGCAGCTTGTGATCGAACTGCGGCTGCGGCGCGAACGTTGTCCACGGCTTGTTCGGCTGATACAGGACCGCGATCTGGTACTGGTCGCGATCCATGTAGCCGGTCTCGACCCGCACGATGAACGGCACCTGTCACGCCCTCATCGGTGGTTGTTTGAGCGACGTCGGAGGCCGGGCTCGCCGGGTTATATGGCTGAAAGCCGGGCTTTGCCGGGTTGGTGGACATGTACAGGTACGTGAACGTGGGAGGCTGCTCACATTGCGGGTCCACCGCGCCCGGCTGACAGATCCACGGCTGGAGCTGCGGGCCCGAGAACACCGGTCCGCTGCTCGGATGGTTGATCAAATCGATCTGAGAGGCCCAACCGCTGCGCAGCGTCGCCCGCAACACATTTCGTCCCAGCGCCAGACCCGTCACCAGGCCCTCGAAGCGGCCGTCGTCGCGGAACGCGAATTCCGCCGTCACGTCGTTGCCTCCGAGCGTGACCTTGACGCGCCTGGCGTCAGAGCGCCGAGGCAGACTGATCGCCACCAGTGCCGAGCCGCCGCTGACGAGATCGGCACGGCCCGACAGCACCGAGATCGAGAGGGGGAGCCTGGGGAGAGTTGCGCGCCGCTGCGGATTCCACCCCCACGCACGCGACCATCACGGCCGCGATGACCACCCAAAGACCGACTCGGCTTGCGTTCCTCATTCGCTGTCTCCCTTAGACCTCGGCTTGATGCTCCGCGCCGGCCACGCAAGCGAGTAGACAATAGCCGATCGCCCCGCAGCGCGAACCCAAGGGGGCGAATGTGCCTTGCGATTCAGCCCGGAGCGAGCCCGGACGTTCGTGACCTGCGCGCTCGGCACTCAGGGCAACGTTCCGACACTCGAGCCGGAACCGGCCGCGCTCCCATTGAAGTCAATTGAGGCGTACGGCGGAGGATGATTGAGGTAATGCTGAAACCGGGCCGCGGTCCGGCAATACACGCGAGCGTGGCTCCGCGCGCAAAGCTGCTCGAGGAAGGTCGTGACCAGCTTGTGGTAATCGAGTGATGCTCTCAGGCCCGGCTGGTAGAGCGACCAGGATCCTGTGTCGTAGCTTGGGAGCTCCGCTTGGGCTTCCTTATCACCAGATCTGAACAGCCTCCATCCTTCCGGGTCGTCGCTCGCCTTCGCGTAGTCGAACAGACCGATCAACGCCTGGAGGAAGCCGTTGATCACCTGGACGCGGCGGCCCGCGGCAAATGAGTACAGCACGTAGCGGCGTCCACGACTCGTCCTCACCCCGACGCCTACCGGAGGGTTCTCGCCGAAAATCGTCAGCGATTGGCGCGCCAATGCCAGATACTTGGGGTCGTGCGAGACCTCGTAGGTCTGCGTGAGTGCCTGTATGGCCGTGCCCTGTGACATCGCGCTCGTCCACGGTGGCGCGCCTCCGTCGAAGTGGAAGTAGTACTCCCACGCGGGTCCCCCTCCGCGCTGGGCAGCCAGCGGGATCAGCTCGTCCACGAGATCGTGCAGGCGCCGCCAATACCGCGGACCGGCCTGGAACATCCAGTTCACCTGTCCCCAGCTGCCCAGCTGCTGCAGCTCGATCCCCTGTCCGGGGTAGTACTCCCACACGATCTGGGACTTGCCGAAGCGGACACGCTCACCGTCAGAGAGCAGCGGACCAGTCGTCCACCAGGTGCGGTTGCGGTCAAGGGTGAGAAACAACGCTGGTAAGCGTGAGGGCGTGAGTAAGCCGGCGGCCGCGACGCCGTGCAGGTTCTCGATCACCGCCTCGAGCTCCACCGCCCGCTCGCCTTCGAGGTGCTTGACCACCTTCAGAGCCCCGTTGAAGCTGGCGCTGTAGCTCTGGAAGTCGGCCCGGGTTATCTGATGGGCTCGATACAGCCGAGCCAGCTCCGTGCGGACGTTTCGGTCGGCAGCCTCCGCCCGTGGAGGGGTCTGGGTTGAGTTCTTGCTTGCCATCGCAGCGTTCGGCGCGAAGGCGAGCGCGGCGCCTCTGAGAAATTTGTCGTTCTGGACGACCGCCCGCCCGCCACGCTCGAGCACAACGACGCGTGCAGCCTGGATCGACACCGGGTTCGCCAGTCCCCAGACTGCTGCGGCCGCTAGCCAACCGAAGAGTGCGTGACGCGACAACGCGCCAAGCGTACCTGCGTGTGTTGACCACCCTTTCGCTGTACCGCCGCGTCGATGCGAACACGACAAGGCATCGCGGACGAGAGCTTGGCGCCCCAGCCCTGCGCGCGGCGGGTGGCGACGGTTGGGACGTCCGACGAATAGCCGTCTCCCTGCCGGCGATGCTCAACGAGACGCAGCGCCCGCGGCGGGCCGCGCACCGCGCCAAGCATGAGAGCAAGCTGTTGGCTGCGGAGCTTCACTTAGACTCCCAGCGGTGACGGCCATGGAGCTGGGCGGGGAAGGCTACCCACTGACACGCCGGACCGCGCTGGCGGCGGGGGCCGCCGCGGCAGCTTCGCTGGCGTTCGGCGGCCCGGCTTCGGCACGGGCGCGCAAGCGCCACCCGCCGCCGCGGCGTCGCCGTCCGGATGAGTTGCCTCGCCCAGACCGTCCGATCGGCCATCCCGGTGTACCGCATGAGGTCGAGCACGTCGTGCTGGTGGTAATGGAGAACCACTCGACTGACAACGTGCTCGGCATGCTGGGGCAGTTCTCGCGCGGGCGCCACCGGTACTACGACGGGCTGCCGGTCAACCGCTGGGGAGTGCCGGTGGCGACCAACCCGGACCGGCAGGGCCGCCCGGTGCGCTCATTCCCGCTGCGCGACCTGTGCCCGGGGTCGACTGGCCTGACCCAGAACTGGAACTCCTCGCATCGCCAGTACAACCACGGGCGTAACGATGGGTTCGTCACCAACGTCGACTCCCCGGAGCCGATGGGATACCTGACCCCAAAACAGCTGCCGGTGAGCTATGGGCTGGCGAGCTTCTTCCCGGTTAGCGATCGTTACTTCTGCTCGGTGCTGGGCCAGACACTGCCGAACCGCCGCTACCTGTTCAGTGCTACCTCCAGCGGGCAGGTCAACGACGACAACTCCAGCCTGTCGGTGCCGGCAGCGAAGGGCACGATCTTTGATCGCCTTGACGCTGGCGCAGTGACCTGGCGCGTCTATTACGGCAACACACCGAGCCCGCTCTACTTCCCCAACTTCCGTAACAATCCTCTGCAGGTGGCCCGTTGCCTGAAGTACCCCCAGTTCTTCTCCGACGCCGCCGCCGGAAAGCTGCCCTCGGTTTCGGTGGTGGAGCCGAACTTCACCTTCCAGTCAGAGGAGAACCCTCAGGACATCGCCTACGGTGAGGCGTTCGTGCACGATGTGGTCACGGCGTGTCTGCACAGCCCGCAATGGCCGAAGCTGGCGATGTTCCTCACCTACGATGAGCATGGCGGCTACTACGACCATGTGCCACCGCCTTCGGCCGTCCCGCCTGACGACCTCCCGCCCAATTTGACCCTGTCGGCTAAGGGAACGTACAACGCCCGCTTCGACCGCTACGGCTTCCGGGTGCCGCTGACCGTGATCTCGCCGTGGGGCCAGCCGCGCTACGTCTCGCACCAAGTTGCTGATCACACATCCTTGCTTGCGTTCATCGAGCGCAAATGGAACCTGCCGGCGATGACGCGGCGGGACGCCGTCGCGTGGGACTTGCGGGATATGTTCGACACCAGCCGCCCCAGGCTGCTGAACCCGCCGAAGCTGCCCCCGCCGCCGGACATCTCAGCGTCCCTCGGTCAATGCCAGGCGGACGGGAAGAATCCGCCGCAAGACACGCTCCAGAATCAGCTGCCCACCACCTGAACTCCAACCGCGGCCTCTGCTTCTCGCAGGTCAGAAGCAGGCTCCCGCCCAGCCGAGGAGTGATCAGGCCACCGCTAGCGCGACCGCCACAAGGGCCTGGCCTGGAGCCGAGCGTCCGGTCGAGCTCGCGGCCCGACCGGACGGCGGCATCAGTCAATTCAGGCCAGATCGAACCGATCGAGGTTCATGACCTTGTCCCACGCGACCACGAAGTCACGCACGAACCTCTCGAGCGCATCGTTGGTCGCGTAGGCCTCGGCGATCGCCCGCAGTTGTGAGTTCGAGCCAAAGACGAGGTCAACCGCTGTCCCGGTCCACTTGACATCACCGGTGGCGCGATCGCGGCCCTCGTACACCCGTGCGGCCGAGCCGTTTTGAGACGACGGCTGCCACTCGTTGGCCATGCTGAGCAGGTTGACGAAGAAGTCGTTGGTCAGCGTTTCCGGCCGGTCGGTGAAGACGCCGTGCTGGGACTGGTTGTGGTTGCCGTTCAAGGCGCGCATCCCGCCGAGGAGGACCGTCATCTCCGGCGCGGTCAACATCAACATGTTGGCCCGCTCGATCAGCAACGTCTCGGGCGACAGCGTCTGGCCGCCCTGGATGTAGTTGCGGAACCCGTCGAACTTCGGTTCCAGCACGGCGAACGACTCCACATCGGTCTGCTCCTGCGACGCGTCCGTGCGTCCTGGAGCAAACGCGACCGTGACCTGGATCCCAGCGTCCGCAGCCGCCTTCTCGACCGCGGCGCACCCGCCGAGCACGATGATGTCTGCCAGCGAGACCTGTTTCGAACCCGAACTGAACTCACGCTGGATCTGTTCCAGCGTCTCGAGCACCGGTGTCAGCTCCACCGGATTGTTGACCTCCCAATCCCTCTGCGGTGCCAGGCGAATTCTCGCCCCGTTGGCTCCGCCGCGCTTATCGGTGCCGCGGAAGCTTGCTGCCGCAGCCCACGCGGTGCTGACCAGCTGCGGGATTGACAGTCCCGATGCGAGGATCTCGCGCTTCAGATCGGCGATATCCTGCTCCCCGATCAGGGGATGATCGACCATCGGGACAGGGTCCTGCCACAGCTGCGGCTCTGGGACCCAGGGACCGAGGTAGCGCGAGACCGGCCCCATGTCGCGATGCAGCAGCTTGTACCACGCCTTGGCGAAGGCGTGTGCGAGCTCGTCGGGATTCTCGTGGAAGCGCTTGGCGATCGGGCCGTAGATCGGATCCACCTTCAGCGCGAGGTCCGTCGTGAGCATCATCGGCGCGCGGCGCTTTGAGGCATCGTGCGCGTCGGGAACGGTGTCCTGGGCTTCGGGATTCCTGGGCGTCCACTGCTTGGCCCCGGCAGGACTGCTCGTGAGCTCCCAGTCGTAGTCGAACAGGTTGTCCAGGAAGCCGTTGTCCCACTTGGTCGGCTCGTTGGTCCAGGCACCCTCGAGACCGCTGGTGAGCGCGTCAGCGCCCTTCCCGCTGCCGTAGCTGTTCTTCCACCCGAGCCCCTGGTCCTCAACCGGAGCAGCCTCGGGTTCCGGGCCGATGTACTTGGGATCCACAGCTCCATGGGTCTTGCCGAATGTGTGGCCGCCGATGATCAGTGCCGCAGTCTCCTCGTCGTTCATGGCCATACGGGCGAAGGTTTCCCGGATGTCCTTGGCGGCCGCCAGAGGATCCGGGTTGCCATTTGGACCCTCGGGATTGACGTAGATGAGGCCCATCTGCACCGCGCCGAGCGGACCGGAAAGCTCCCGCTCGCCGCTATAACGCTCGTCGCCGAGCCAGGTGTCCTCAGGACCCCAGAAGATCTCCTCGGGTTCGAAGATGTCCTCGCGCCCGAAGCCAAAGCCGAAGGTCTCAAAGCCCATCGATTCCATGGCGCAGTTACCGGCAAAGACGAGCAGATCGGCCCAGGAGACCTGTCGGCCGTACTTCTGCTTGACCGGCCACAGCAGCCGGCGTGCCTTGTCCAAGCTGGCGTTGTCGGGCCAGCTGTTGAGGGGAGCGAACCGCTGGGCACCGGCTCCGCCGCCACCACGACCATCGGCGATGCGGTACGTGCCGGCGGCGTGCCACGACATGCGGATGAACAGCGGTCCGTAGTGGCCGTAGTCGGCCGGCCACCAGTCCTGCGAAGTGGTCATGACCTCGAAGATGTCCCGCTTCAAAGCCTCGAGGTCGAGTTGCTTGAACTCCGCGCGGTAGTTGAAGCCCTCGCCCAACGGAGTGGCCACGGGCGCGTGCTGTCGTAGCACCTGCAGGTTTGGCTGATTTGGCCACCAGTCCTGATTCGTCCTGGGCCGCGTCGACGCCGGCGTCGGAGACGGGATTGCTGGGTTCTCGGATTCGCTGACGGTGTCGGTCACTTGTTTCTCCTACTCGCTCACTGTTTCGTTCTGACGGTTGGCTTCGACGCACTCCGAGCATCGGCCCCAGAAGGTGACCTCTGCCTCGTCGATGACGAAGCCGAGACGGTCGGATGGCTCCAGGCACGGGGCTGGACCAACGACGCAATCGACGTCGATCACGGCGCCACATCCCCGACAGACCAGATGGTGATGATTGTCCCCTGCCCTGGCTTCGTAGAGAGCGGGGCTGCCGGCGGGCTCGATCTGCCGCGCCAGCCCTGCGCCCACGAGCGCGCCCAGTGCGTCATAGATGCCCTGTGTGGACACTGCTCCCAAACGCTCGCGCACCCCCGACGACACCTCGTCCGCAGGGCGGTGGCGCCGCTCTGAGCGCAGGAAGTCAAGGACTGCGACGCGCTGGGCTGTGCACCGAAGTCCGGCGCCCCGGATGTCTCTCTCGCTCGTGGTCATTGATTGGAACTTCCAGACTACCTCCAAGAACGGATGCGGTCCAGATGCGGGAAGGCCGCAAGCTGTTCGTGCTCACCACGCCGCTCACGAACATCAGCGCGCCGAGCAGGCCGCCGATCGCGAGCGCTACGTCCATGGAAGGGCCGTGTGCGGCCCCGCGACAAAGACATCGCGGACGAGCGCTTCCAAGCGCTACCGTGAGGAGCCAGATGACGTCGACCCCTGCTCCTAGGAGTCCACCAGCGGAACGAGCCCCTCGAGGGCGTAAACGGCACGTTCCGGTTCTGGCAGACGTCGAGCGCGTGGAGGTCTCGCTCCACGGCCACCGCTTGAACTTCAGTATCGCGGGCCGGGGGCCGCTCGTCGTCCTGATCCACGGGGTCGCGGGCCGGGCATCGCAATGGGATCAAACCATGCAGGTGCTGGGCCAGCGTCACACCGTCGTCGCGCCTGACCTGCTCGGGCACGGTGAGTCGGCCAAGCCACGCGGTGACTATTCGCTCGGAGCTCACGCCTCCGGGATCCGGGACCTGCTGGTAGGACTCGGCGTGGGGAGTGCAAGCGTCGTTGGCCACTCGCTTGGCGGTGGGATCGCTATGCAGTTCGCCTACCAGTTCCCGGAGCGCTGCGAGCGCCTCGTGCTCGTCTCGAGCGGTGGCCTCGGTGCAGACGTTCATCCCCTGCTGCGTGCCGCGACCCTGCCGGGATCCGAGTTCGTTCTGCCGTTAATTGCCCACCCGCGCGTGGTAGATGTGGCCTCGGCGGTCCCCCGAGCCCTGGGGCGGATCGGCTTGCGGACACGCCCCGACCTCACTGAGATGGCCCGGGGCTACCAGTCGCTCTCCAACGCCGAGGCGCGAGCCGCCTTCATTCACACGTTGCGCGGGGTGATCGACCCGACCGGCCAGCGGATCAACGCGTCTGATCGCCTCTATCTCTCGGCGAAGATGCCCACGCTGATCGTTTGGGGATGCCGTGACCGAATCATCCCCGTCGAGCACGCACGGCCCACGCACGAGGGGATGCCGGGCAGTCGCCTGGAGCTGTTCGACGAAGCGGGCCACTTTCCGCATCTCGACGACCCGCTGCGGTTCGCCCGGATCCTGGAAAGTTTCTTTGACGAGACGGAGCCCGCACGGCTTGACACCAGCATGATGCGCGAGCTCGTGCTGGATCATGATCCGGATTCAGCCGTGGCGCTCGAGCGGCTGCGACGCGAGCATCCCGCCGCGTGATCTTCGAGAGTTGAACGAGCATCCGCTTGGAGACGCGAGCCGATTCTGCGTGACTCGGGCCACGCGGGCTCGTGACGCCGCATACCAACGCTATGCGCACTCGTAGGCCTCAAGTATGCGGATTCGCATATTTTCTCTATGCCATAGTGATACCATTCAACGATGAATCGCAGCCGGGATCTGAATCCGTTCCGCTTCTCGGGACCTCTCCCGCCGGAGGACATGATCGATCGAGATCCGGAGACCGACGATCTTCTCGCGCTCGCTGAGGGCGGTCACTCCTTTCGCCTCGTCGGTCCGCGCCGGTACGGAAAGACCACGCTTCTCAGGCGGGTTCTCGAGAGCGCGGAACGGGAGGGTGTGGCGACGGTACTCGTGGACCTTCAGGACGTCCTTTCGATCGCCGAGATCGTGGTGCGGATCGAGCGTGGCTACCAGCGCCTCAAAGGGCCGATCCGGCGACACGTTGAGAACGTCTTCCGGAGCTGGAACATCGGCTTGTCGCTGGGTGGCGGCGGCTTTACCGCGACGCTTCAGCGAAATCCCAATGTGGATGCCGAGTCCGTGCTGCTGCGTCTGCTCGAGTTGCCGGCGTCACTGTTCGAGCGCAACGGGACGACGAGCCTGGTGGTGTTTGACGAGATTCAGGACGTCCTGGCGGTGAGCGGTGCCGACGGCAAGATCCGAAGCGTGATCCAGCACCAGGGCGAAGCCGCGACCTATGCCTTTGCCGGCTCTGCTCCCGGAGTCATGCAGCAGCTGTTTGCCGATCCGAAGCGACCGCTGCTCGATCAGGCGGTGCCGAGAAATCTTGACCCCCTGCCGCTCGACGACGTTGGCGACTTCGTGGCGCGTCGCTTCCAAGCGACCGCTCGGGAGGTGGGACGCGCGCTGGCGCCATTGCTGGAGTTCACCCGCGGTCATCCCCAGCGGAGCATGATGCTCGCCCACTACCTGTGGGAGCGCACCCCGCGCGATGCGACGGCGGATGAAGGAAACTGGGTATCGGCTGTCGATCGGGCGGCAACCGATTCCGCTCCCCTGATGAGGGCGATCTGGCGAGCCTTGACCAACAACGAGCGACGGGTCGCGCGAGCCCTGGCGGTGGCGACCACTCCACTGCACAGCGAGGAGACGGCGTCAGCGGTCGGCATCAAGCGCTCGAGCATCGGAGCGGCGCTCGAGAGCCTGGTTGCCAACGCAGACGTCATCGAGGAAGGCCACAAGCCACGGTTGACCGACCCGATGTTCGAGCTTTGGCTCCAGAACCAGGGCCTGACCCCTGCGGGCGGCGCGGACGAGGAGAGTCCCGCCTAAGACCGCCGTCGGAGAGTGGGCGTGATCGGATAGGGCTTCCGAAAGGTCAACTCGGCCGCCTTGGCCAGCGCGAGGGTGACGACCGCGACTTCGGCGTGACGCGGATGCGTGGACCCGAGCCCTCAGCTCGACGCTGTTGATCCTGAGCCCGCTCCCGGTCTTCGCTCAGGCCGACCTCCAGGAACAGCAAGAGCACAGCTCCCGCGAGCCCCACCGAGATCAACACGATCGTGAGCAGCTGACCGATCAGCCCACGCACCACTGCGGCGCATACCCCACCAGCGATGACGAGCACGCCGGCCGATCCGAACGTCCAGATCCGTGAGCGAGAGGACACCCACCGAAGGTACATCGCGGACGCTCGCGCCGGCCGAAAGAGCGACGAAGGATCGAAACGAATGCTCGATGCACCGATAATGCTGTCCATGTCGGCGTTCGCGCAACCCCTACGGGAGGAGGACGTTGATCGCGATCCGTTTCGTCAGTTCGCCTCCTGGTTTGAGCAGGCCATTGAAGCCGGAGAGCGAGCTCCTGAGGCAGCCGCTATCGCAACCGCGACCAAGGAAGGCGTGCCATCAGCGCGGATGGTGCTGGTCAAGGAGACGGACGACCCCGGGTTCGTGTTCTACTCGAACTATGAGAGCCGCAAGGGCAGCGAACTCGCGGCCAACCCTTGCGGGGCGCTGCTGTTCCATTGGGATCTGCTGGGACGCCAGGTGAGAATCGAGGGGCATGTTGAGCGCACAAGTCGTGAGGATTCGGCCGCATACGTGCGTAGTCGCGGGCGCGGCAGTCAGCTGAGCGCGCTCGCCTCGCCACAGAGCCGCACAGTTGCCAGCCGGGAATGGCTTGAGCTACGTGTGGCTGAGCTCGCGGCCCGATATCAGGACGCCGAGCTGCGGCTCCCTGATGCCTGGGGTGGTTTTCGCCTGATCCCGGAGAGCTTCGAGTTCTGGCAGCACCGCGACGATCGTCTCCATGACCGACTTCGCTACACCCGAACCGGCGACGGCTGGCAGCTCGAACGTCTCGCGCCATAGCACCCGCACCCAAGGCTGCCTTTAATCGCCCCGAGCTGATTTAGCTGCTCAGGTCTGGAGTACGTTTTGGATGGTGACGTCGAGCGCGGCACGGCGGTCGTGCGAGTTCGGCCCGAGCAGCTTCGCCAGGTGCTTTGCCAGCTGGTTGCAGGCGGCGCGGAGCGGATCGCTGAGGCGCTGAAGCACGTCTTCGTCGATGCGGGCCTCGGGTCCGCCGATCGCAACTCGAGCCGAGGGGAACGCCGTCGACGGGGTCGAGCAGCGGTGCACCGATTCCGTTCATGCCGCGGTGATTGGCGCTGAATGACATTGCGTAGCCGTCGACCCGGATTTGGGCCAGGTCCGCGGAGCTCGGCCGCCGCTCTCGCGCTGGTCGGCTGGCGATTGCCGTTTCGATTTCGGGCTGGGGGAGGAAAGCGAGGATTGCGGTGCCGCTGCATCCGGTGGTGAGCGGCGCTCGCTCTCCGGGCGGGACCGGAGTGATTACCAGCTCGGGGGTGCGGTGCTTGGGTACCGCGGCGCACACCTGCACTCGGTGCGTTCCGCTGCGGAGGTATAGCGCGGTACCGGCGTCTGCGAGTTCGGCTAGACGGGCTGAGCACCGGGCGGGCGCGGCGGAGCACTGCCGGTCGAGGCCCGATCAGTGACGCGAGCGCGTGGGAGCGGCTACCCACCCAGTAGCCGCTGCCGGCGGCGTGATACACGAAGCCGTTCTCCTGGAGCGCGCGCAGCGCGCGGTAGGCCTTGAACTTTTCGAGCTGAGCCCGGTGTGCGATCTCGGGCAGCGTGGCTGGTTGCTTCATGCTCGAGAGTGTCTCGAGTACCGAGAGGGTTCGCAGAGCGCCGTCGGTGGCGGCCATCGCTGCATTATGCGCAGTAGTTGCACATGGTGCAACCGGCGCTTGTGTCGCGGCCTTGGTGCGGATGTATCACTGACGCTTAGCAAAGCATTCCGCTCATTGGAGAGATTGATGTCACAAGCTTCGAAGCAGATGGCCCTGATTGCGTTCATGCAGGCGCAGAACTGCTCCAACTACGTCGGCTCGTGGCGGGACCCCGAGACCGCCGCGGACTTCCTGACCCACGATTACTACCAGCGGATCGCTCGCACGCTTGAGGATGCGTGCTTTGACATGGCGTTCTTCGATGATCGTTTGGCGATGCCCGAGATTTACGGTCGCAGCCCGAATCTGGCCGTGGCCCATGGGATCCGCGCGGTGAAGATGGACCCGACCGTGGTGCTGATGGCGATGGCGATGGCCACGAGCCGGCTGGGGTTGGGGGCGACCTGCTCGACCACCTATTACGAGCCGTTTCATGTGGCCCGGCTGTTCCAGACGCTGGATCAGATGAGCGGCGGCCGGATCGCGTGGAACATCGTCACCTCGCTCAATGATGCCGAGGCCGAGAACTTCGGCCGGCGCGAGCACCTTGGCCATGATGAGCGCTATGACCGGGCCGATGAGTTCGTGGAGATCGTGACCCAGATGTGGAGCGCGTGGGAGCCGGGAGCACTCAAGCTCGACAAGCTGACTGGCGAGTTCGCTGACCCGGAGAAGGTACGCCGCACCGAGTTCGATGGCCAGTTCTTCAACGTCCACGGCACGTTTACGGTGCCCCGCTCTCCGCAGGGCCACCCGGTGCTGCTTCAGGCGGGCCAGAGCGGCCGCGGGCTGGCGTTCGCCGGCCGGTGGGCCGAGGTCGTGTTCGCCGCGTTATCCCAACCGTGAGGCCGGCACGGCGAAGTACCAGGCGATCAAGCAGGCTGTCGCCGACGCCGGGCGGGATCCCGACCTGGTCACCGTCGCCCCGGCAGTGGGCTGCGTGGTCGCATCGACCGAGGAGCTGGCGCGTGAGAAGAATCGCCTGATGCGCAGCCTGGCTCGGCCCGAAGATGGACTCGCGCTGCTGTGCGAGACGTTGAACGTCGACTTCTCCGACCGCGCGCTGGAGGAGCCGTTTACCGACGCCGAACTCGAGGCGATGTCCTGGCACGGCCTGCGCGACCGGGTGATCTCGACGAGCGGCAACTCGAACCCGTCGGTGAGCGACTTCGTCACCTACTCGGGCCGCGGGACCGCCGATGAGGGCACCGTGTTCACCGGCACCCCGCAGCAGGTCGCCGATCAGATGGAGGAGTGGTTTGGCACCTGCTGTGATGGCTTTGTCCTCTCTGCCGGGAGCCTGCCGGGCAGCTATGAGGACTTCGCGCGGCTGGTGGTGCCAGAGCTCCAGCGCCGCGGGCTGGTCAAGCGCGAGTACACCGGGGCGACGTTGCGCGAGCACCTCGGCCTGCCCGTCGCCGGCATTGCGGCTCCGGTCGCGGCATGACCGATCGGCTGCCCACCCGGATCCTCGCCCCGGCCGGAATGCTCGGCTACGGCATTGGTGACGCGGACTTCTGGGCTTGCGTGGAGCGCGGCGTCGATTTGATCGTGATCGACGCTGGCTCCACTGATCCCGGCCCGTACCAGCTCGGCCTCGGCGCGACGCTGGTTTCCGAGCAGGCTCTGGCGCGGGACCTGCAGCCGCTGATCCAGGCGGTCGGCCGCCAGGGATCCCGCTGCACATCGGCTCGGCCGGCGGTGCCGGCACGCGGGCGCAGGTTGATGACACGATCGCGGTCGTCCAGCGCATCGCGGCCGAGGAGGGCCTCAAGCTCAAGGTCGCCGCGGTGTACGCCGATGTCCCGCCGAGGTGGTCAAGAAGCGGCTGGCCGAGGGGCGCATCGCGTCCAACGTCCGCGGCGAGCTGCCCACGTCCGGAGGATGTCGATGCGTGCACGGCGATCGTCGCGCAGATGGGCGCTGAGCCGTTCACGGCGCTGATCGAGTCACCCGAGCCGCCGGACGTGATCGTCGCCGGGCGCGCCTACGATCCGGCCCCCCACGCCGCGTGGGCGATGAGTCGCGGGGCGCAGCCGGGCATCGCTTGGCATATGGGGAAGATCCTGGAGTGTGGTGGCGCGTGCTGTGAGCCCAAGGGCGGCGGCGTGCTCGCCACCGTCTACGAGGATGCGTTCGAGCTCGAGCCGATGGGCGACGGGCAGGTGGCGACGCCGCTGTCGGTTGCCGCGCACACGATGTATGAGAAGTCCCGCCCGGATCTGCTGCCCGGCCCGGCAGGCGTGCTCGACGTGCGCGAGTGCCGCTTCGAGGCCCTCGATGAGCGTCGGGTGCGCGTGACCGGCAGCCGCCACCACGATGCCGAGCGTCCCAGCGTGAAGCTCGAGGGGGCGAGCATCGTCGGGCACCGCTCGGTGTTTATCGGCGGGGTCCGAGACCCGATCCTCGTTGGACAGATCCACGAGTTCCTGACCCGCGTGCGGCAGGCGGTAAGCGGGGCCCATCCCGAGCTGACCGACGGCACCGCGCAGCTGCACTTCCACGTCTACGGCGCGGGTGGGGTGATGGGGGAGCTGGAGCCGTCCGCGGCCGTGGCCTACGAGGTGGGGGTGCTCGGCGAGGCCACCGCCCCGACGCCGGAGTTGGCCAAAGCGATCGCGGCGCTGGCACGTGTTGCGGTGCTGCACCTGAGCTACCCCGGCCAGATGGCGACCGCCGGCAACCTGGCGCTGCCGCTCAGCCCGATGGACAACCCGATCGGCCCGGTGTGCGCGTTCAGTCTCTACCACGTGATGGACGCCGAGGGACTCGACCTGTTCCAGACGGTGATCCATCCCGCCGACGAGCGGCAGGAGGCGCTGGCATGACCGACTCCGTGCCCCTGCAGGAGCTGGCGCAGGTGATCCGTTCCAAGAACGCGGGACCGTTCGAGATCACCTTCGACGTGATGTTCACTGACCCGGAGGTCTACACGCGGGTGCGGGACTCGGGTGCGCTGACCCGCGAGCGGGTGCGGGAGCTCTACCGCGTTCCCGATGAGGACATCACCTGCTGCATGTTCTTCGAACCCGCGCTGGCGTTCAAGTTCACGCTCGTCCGGCATGGCGATCAGGGTGGGGTCGGCGAGCGCGACACGTTCGGCGCCCAGCAGCACGCCCCGCTGCTCGACATCCCGATCCCGAACCCGTCTCGATGAGACCGCTGCCCACCTCCGAGCCATCCTCACAACAAAAGGACCTTCGAGATGACCACCACCGCCACCCCGAGCACGACGTCGCTCTCGCGCACGCTTGCCGACTGGGTCGTCGGCGTCACCATCGATGACATTCCCAAAAAGGTGCGCGCGGTCGCCAAGCAGCACGCGCTCGACGCGCTTGGGATCGCCATAGCCTCCAGCGGCATGGACTACGGAGAGTCCATGCATGACGCCGCCGTGAAGCTTGGCAGCGGCACCGACAGCGGCGCGCTCGGATTCGGCACACGTTTGCCCGCAACGTCAGCCGCGCTGCTGAACGGCACGCTGATCCACGGCTTGGACTTCGACGACACGCACATCGGCGCGATCTACCACGCCACCGGCCCGGCGCTGGCCGCGGCGCTGGCGGTTGGGGAGGCCGAGCACGCCGAGGGCGCCACGGTGCTGCTCGCCTACGTCATCGGCATGGAGGTCGGGTGTCGCGTGGCCGGCGCCGGCGCCGGTTTGTTCCATGCTCGTGGCTTTCATCCAACCGGGATCGCGGGCACGTTCGCCGCGGCCTGCGTGACGGCCAAGATGCGTGGCCTATCGGCACAGGAGCTGACCAGCGCGCTCGGGCTGTGCGGCAGCCAGGCCGCCGGGATCCTAGAGCTCCACGACTCGTGGCTGAAGCGGATGCACCCCGGGTGGGCGGCGCACGCGGGGATCATTGCCGCGACGATGGCGCAGGCCGGCTTCCGTGGACCGGCGACGGTGTTCGAGGGCTCGGGCGGGCTTTATCGCAGCCATCTGGAGAAGATCCCCACCGCCCAGGAGCTCGGCTTGGCGGACCTCGGGGGGCGGTGGATGACCGGCGACATCGCCCTCAAGCCCTATCCGTGCTGCCACTTCACCCACGCCTTTGCTGACGCGGCCTACGGCGTGCTTGAAGAACTGGGCCGCGAGTCGCTCGATCCGGATGAAGTAGAGAGCATCGTCTGTCCCACCGCGCCGGGGCTGCTGCCGATCGTGTTCGAGCCAGCGGGCCGGAAGGTGGCTCCGAAGACGATCTACGACGCACTGTTCAGCACCCAGTTCGTGGTTGCCAACGTGCTGAGCGGACGACCGATCAACCTGACCACCTTCTATGACGAGCCTCTCGACGACCCCGACGTGCTGACCCTTGCTGCTCGCGTGAGCAGCCCGCCCGATCCCGACGTCGAGTTCCCCCAGCACTTCTCCGGTGAGGTGCAGGCGCACTTGACCGACGGCCGGGTCGTGGGACGAAAGGTGCGCGATAGTCACGGCACCCCGCAGGACCCGATGTCCCCCGATCAGGTGCAGGCCAAGTTCCGATCCACTTCCGAGCGGCGCCTGCCCCTCGAACAAGCAGCCAAGATCTCCGCCCTCGTCGAGCAGCTCGAGACCCTTGCGAGCATCGGGCAACTCGTCGAGGCGTGCGTGGTGCCCCGGGAGGCGTGAGCGATGCCGGAGCCTGCCCTGCGCCAGGATGACGCGGCCGGGGCGCGGGCCGCTGACGGGAGCTGGTTCCGTCGCGTGCTCGGCCACTACCCAACCGGGGTCTCGGTGGTCACCGGCATCTCCGCGCGAGGGCACCCCGGTGGGGCTCGCGGTCGGCTCGTTCACCTCGGTGTCGCTCGACCCCCCTCTGGTCGCCTTCCTGCCCGCCGCGGGCTCCAGCAGCTGGCCGAAGATCAAGGCGTCCGGGACGTTCTGCGTCAACATCCTGGCCTCCGACCAGGAGCCGGTCTGCCGAGCCTTCGCCTCCCGCGGGATCGACAAGTTCGCCGGCCTGAGCTGGCGGCCGGCCAGCTCAGGTTCGCCGATTCTCGATGGCGCGGTGGGATGGGTCGATTGCGATCTGGAGACGGTCCACGAGGCGGGCGATCACCTGATCGTGATGGGACGTGTCCGGGACCTGGACATCCAACGCCCGACGTTGCCGCTGCTCTTCTTCCAGGGCGGCTACGGAAGATTTCATCCGCACTCGCTGGCCATTCGTGACGCTCGCTTTGGCGCCCAGCTACAGCTCCTCGATCGCGCCCGGCCCCTGATGGAAGCCGTGGCTGCTCGGACGGGCACGCAGGTCTTAGCCGCCCACTGCGACGACCACGAGCTCGTCATGCTGGCCAGTGCGGGGACTCCTGATCCGCATGTGCAGGCGCCGATGATCGGGCAGCGTATTCCGGTGCTTCCCCCGATCGGGATCTGGTGGGTCGCGTTTGCGCCCACGCCCCAGCTCGACGCATGGCTGGCGAGCATCGATTCCGCCGAACTGCAGGAGCGCTACCGCCAGGCGCTGCACGAGATCCGCAAGGCTCGGGTACAGCCTCGGGCTGGAAGCCGTCCAATCCCAAGTCACGAAAATGTTCGACGACCGTTCCGATGTGCACGCCGAACCGACGCACGAGGAGCGCGAACTGATCGGAGACATGACGCTCGATCCCTTCGACTATGTCCCTCCACAGCACAGTCACCCCACGCCCACAGCGTCACGGCGCGACACCGTCAGCCTATGGGCGCCCGTGTTGACCGCAGATGGAGAGCCGGCACTGGGGATCGTGATGACCGGATTTCCGAGATGAGGGCTGGTCGCCCGCCTACGCCGACGAGCTTCTGGAGCTCACGCGCCAGGCGACGAATCTCTCGAGCCCTTAGGAACAGTCAAAGCAAACGAAGGAGCAGCCATGCACATGCGCATCACCTGGGGCCGGCTAAAAGCCGACTGCTGGGAGGACTTCGAACGGATCTACATCGAGGCAAGTCGTTCCAGAGAGGACGTCAAGGGGCTGCGGGGCCACATCCTCGCCCGCGATGTCGCCGACCCGGACGCTGGATACACGATCTCAATCTGGGAAGACGAAGACTCGATGCTCGCCGAGGAGAGCAGTTCCGAGCAGGGCCGCGACAGAAAAGAAACTGGAGCCCTACTTCAGCGGCCAGTACACGACGACACACTGCCATGTACGCGACGATACGTGGGCAGGCGGTGTGGCGGCTGACTGATGCCTCATTCGTCTTCCGCTGCCCGCAGGCAGGTGCTGATCCCAACGCCCCGAGACAGACGGGTCAGCGCGCGCCCGTACTTCCCGTCGCCGCTCCGGCCTGTTCCCGCTTCACCTTGGTAGCTGACGCCGGGCAGCAGAGCAACCTTTGCCCGAGCCTGCTTCAGGCCTGACTGGCGAGGCTGCGCTCGGAGGCGAGCCTGCGCAGCTCGTCCATCGCCTCGCTGACGTGGACCTCCCACGGCCGCTCGGCGGGATCCTCGATCCAGCGGGTAAGGGCGATCCGCAGGACGGCGACGCCGGTCTCGGCGGCGAGCTCGGCGGCTGTGTCGGGCACCCCGCGCCGACGCAGCGCCTCGCCGAGCGAGGTGGCGAGTGAGGCGAGCTTGATCAGCTCGCGTTCCTGCAGCTCCGGGTTGGCCAGGATCAACGCCTGGCGGCGGCGGACGAGCTCCAGCGCCGGGAACACGGAGCCGGCCGCCTCGATCCCCGCGGTCACCGCCTCCAGCGCGGTCGCCGACGGGGGGGCGGCGTCGACCGGGTCGACGAGCGTGGCGCGGAAGCGATCGCCGCCTTCGAACAGCACCTCGCGCTTGTCGGCGAAGTGGCGGAAGAACGTGCGCTCGGTGAGTCCGGCCCGCGCCGCGATCTCGGCCACGGTGGTCTGGTCGTAGCCCCGCTCGGTGTAGAGCTCGAACGCCGCCTGCTGCAGGCGTCCGGGGGCATTCGGCTCCCAGCGGCTCATGCACGGATGCTACAGCGATGACAGCGACTGTCATCGTGTGCTAGGCTGACGACAGCAACTGACATTACAGGTCGTCCAGCGCTTCGAGTCGTCCCTACGCGCCCCCGCCGCGCCGGTCGCGCCCCCGACTGGAGGTATCTCATGCGCATATTCGTCACCGGCGCGTCCGGCTGGATCGGCTCCGCCGTCGTGGCCGAGCTGCTCGCAGCCGATCACGAGGTCCTCGGCCTCGCCCGCTCCGACGCGTCCGCCGAGGCCGTCGCCGCCGCCGGCGCCGAGGTCCGCCGCGGCGATATCGGCGATCTTGACGTGCTGCGCGCCGCGGCGGCCGAGAGCGACGGCGTCGTCCACCTCGCGTTCCGCCACGACGTCGCCTTCACCGGCGACTTCGAGACCGCCGTCGGCTCGGACCGGGCCGCGATCGAGGCGCTCGGCGAGGCGCTGGCCGGGACCGATCGGCCGCTGGCGATCGCCTCGGGCGTCGCCGGCCTGAAGCCGGGCACGCTCGCCACCGAGCGCGACATGGCCGAGCCGTTCCCCGGGGCGGGCGGCCGGGTCCTCAACGAGCGCGCGGCGCTTGCGCTCGCCGAGCGCGGGGTGCGCTCGATCAGCGTCCGCTTCGCCCCGACCGTCCACGGCGACGGCGACAACGGCTTCATCGCGATGATCGTCGCGGCTGACCGCGCGGCCGGCTCGGCCGCCTACATCGGCGAGGGCATCAACCGCTGGCCCGCGGTCCATCGCTCCGACGCCGCCCGTCTGGTCCGGCTCGGGATCGAGGGCGCGCCGGCCGGGTCGGTGCTCCACGCGGTCGGCGAGGAGGGCGTCGCCATCCGCGACGTCGCCGAGGCGATCGGGCGGGGGCTCGACCTGCCGGTCACCTCGATCAACGGCCGAGCAGGCCGAGGCCCAGTTCGGGTTCCTCGCCCGCTTCCTCGCTCTCGACATGCCGGTCTCCAGCGCGCTCACCCGCGAGCTGCTCTCCTGGAAGCCGTCGGGGCCCGGACTGGTCGCCGATCTGGAGCAGGGCCACTACTTCGCCGCCACGGCGGCCTGAGCACCTCGCCCAACCCGCCGCTATCGAGCCTTCAGCTTGCGCCAGCCGCCGGCGCGGTTGTTGGCGATGATCTGCTTCAGGATCGCGCTTATCGCCCGCGTGTTGATCTTCTCGCCTTGCCGGACCGAGATGGTCCTGGCCGTCTTGTTGTCGTGACCGGCGGTGATGATGCCCTCGGGGTCGGGGACGATCCCGCCGTCGTAGAGGAACAGGTTGACGTGATCCTTGGCGGCGAGCAGCGCGCACACGTTGCCCTGAAGCACGAAGTAGGGCTGCACCGTCCGCTTGATCGTTTCCACCATCTCGGGATCGGAGGCGTGAATCAGGTCGCGAAGCTGCTGGCAGATGTCCTGTTGCCATTCCGGCAGCCGGGCGATGTAGTCATCCACGCGCGGGTCGCGCTCGTAGGCCGTGGATGCTCCGGTCATAGCCAGCGGCCCACGATCGGGATACCGACCAGCTTGAGCAGCCACCCGCGGGCGCGCAGCGCGGCGGTGGGGGTGCGGAGTTTCTCCCACATCATCGAGCCGGTCAGCAGCACGAGCGGGAACCCGGTCCACAAGACCAACGCCAGCAGGACCGCAAAGCCGACGGTGTGCAGGTGAGGACGGACATCGTTGAGTTCATAGCTTTTCCTCCCGGACGAGCTGGACCGCATCGCTATCACCTAAGACCGCCGCACCCGAGAAACCTCGTCGCCACGCCCGCCAGAGTCCGGGGGCGCGTCCGGCTCAAACCATCCGCCCCCCGGGCGACGTCGCCCGGTGAAGGCCGTAGTATCGTGACCCCGGTGGCACTGAGGGTTCGTCTCCTCGCTTTGCTGGCGGTGGCGGTCACGATCACCTCTGGCGCCGCCGCCCACGCCGCCTCCAGGCCGGCTTTGTTCAGGGCCGGGGCGGCCGTCCGGAGCATCGACCCGTCGGTGCCGATCTACTCAGGTGGGTTCTCACTCAGCCCTCCGATCAAGAAGCTCCACGATCCCCTTCAGGTCCGCGCCTTCTATGTGAGCAACGGCCATACGGCGCTCGCGTTCGCGACCATCGACGCCCAGGGCTACTTCTCCGGCTACCAGGAGGGGCCGGAGTTCGGAGCCCTGGCGGATCGTGTCGCCGCGGCGCGAGCGGTGAGCGCAGCGGCCGGCATCCACATGTCGCCGGGGGATGTGATCGTGCAGGCGACCCATACCCACGCCGGCCCGACGCTCGAGGGCATCTGGGGGCCTGTCCCTGTCAGCTACCTGAAGCTCGTCCACCGCCAGGTCGTAGCCGCGATCGCGGCGGCCGCCCGCTCGGCGCGGCGCGCGTACCTCCAGTTCGCGACGCTCGATGACCGCAACATCGCGGGCGTCAACATCAACCAGGACAGCTATCAGGGCTGGGTCAACGACACGCAGATCTCGATCCTCCGCGCGATCGCGCCTTCCACCGGCGCCACGATCGGCGTGTTCGCGAGCGTTCCTACCCACGGCGCGCACGTATGCGGGCAGTGCCTGCGGATCCTCAGCGCGGATTACTTTGGTGCAGTGCGGGCTGAACTCGACCGCCTTCTCGGGGGCGTCAGCGTCGTCGGCCCGGCCTCACTCGGGCGATTGGAGAGCCCGGTGGAGACGACCGGCATCAAGAACATGGAGTGGGTCAGTGGGGTGATCACCAACGACTTGCTGCAGGCGCTCTCGCACGCGCGATGGGTCACCAGCACGAGGCTGGAGGCGCACGAGTCGACGCTTCGGTTCACTGCGACCAACGCCGCGCTGGTCACCTTCAACAACGCATGGTCGCTTTCCGATGCCAAGAAGCAGCAGTTAGCGGTAGCCAGCGGGGTCTATCCGATCGACAGGGCCATCCGCAATCCGTTCCGCACCGGGAATACGTTCGGGACGTGGCTGACTGCGTTCCGCATCGGCAACCTGGCGTTCCTGTCGATGCCCGGGGAGCCGTTTCCGGAGGTCCGTCTTACGCTCGCCAAGGCGACCACCGCCCGGAGCGTGGTGGCGCTGTCCAAAGGTCAGGATGACTTCGGCTACTTCTATCCGGCCTTCGACGCGCCCTACCCCCAGCAGTACAACTCCGACCACGCGACGTTCAATCTCTCGCCGTACGTCGGCGATCAGATCATCGCTGGGCAGGAGACGCTCCTTTCGGCGATCGGGTTCCGGACACGGAGCCTGGCGGCGACGCCGCTCGCCAACAACTACGCGCAGAAGAAGCTGCCCGGGCTGCAGACCCTGGCCTCACCGCCGACCGGCGATGCGGGGCGCTCAGGCAGGTTCACGACCAGGCTTCAGGCGATCTACATGCCCGCCGCGCAGATTGATGCTCCGCTCTCCGGGCAGGTGCACTGGGACTTCGGCGACGGCAGCCACGCCGACACGGGATACCTGTCGGTGGGCCAGGACTACGGGCAAACCGGTCAGGGACCCCACGGCAAGCCGGTGCTGTTCACCCACTCCTTCCGGCCCGGGACCTACCGCGTCCGCGCTTTCGGTCAGGACACCCGCGGCAACAAGGTCTCCTGGACGATCACAGTCCGCGCGTTCCCGCGGCTCAAGGTGAGCTGCTCCGCCCGCGTGCGCGGCGGTGAAGGGACGATCCTGCGGCGCCAATGGCGGCCCGCAGGACACGGCCGAACGCTCACGGTCCTCGACGCCGCAGGCGGCACGGCCACCGTCGGCTGCAAGTAGACCTGGCCGCCTAGATGACGAGACCTCGCCGAGGGCCAGGTCAAAGGCCCCAATCGGTTCGACGGTCACCTGAAGGCAAAGCCTCGCCCCAAACCTCCGCGGCAACCTCGACAATCAGCCGCAGCTTGTCCGCCTGCTGCTGGCGGCTGAGCAGGTTCCCTTCACGGTGGAGGAGAAGCCGCACTGGGGCCAGAGGCACAGCTCAGCTGCTCCACGACCTTGGACGCGGGCGGTTCGCTCGTAAGCTCCAGCTGGCACGGCTCGAGTACCTGTCCCGCTCGGAGTCAGCCGCTCGGAGCTTGGCCGAGAACTACGCGGGTCTGCCGGCGGCTTCGGACTTCTGACCCAAGCATCAGTGCTCCACCCTCGACCGGGCTATCGTCGCCAACCCGGAGCACGACCGCACGGGGGCGTCGCACATTGACTCCGTCGCTGCCGCAGGCATAGGATCGCCGTGGGGGTGGCACTGGCCGCTTCTGAGAACCGGGCGCCTCGGTGCGTGGGCGTGCCGAGCTTGCAGTCTTCAGCTGTATCAACCGAGTGGCGAACCGATGTCAAACGAAGGAGCGGCGAGATGCGGATGCTCATGAAGGTCCAGATCCCAACGGCAGCCGGGAATGACGCGATCAAGGACGGCAGCCTGCCGCAGATCGTCAGCCGGGCGGTGGAGGCGCTGGACGCAGAGGCAACCTACTTCACCTCCGAAGAAGGGATGCGTACCGCGTTGATCTTCTTTGACATGATCGACTCAACCGGAATCCCGCCGGCAGCCGAACCGTTCTTCATGGGTCTGCAAGCGAAGATCACCTTCGCTCCGGTCATGAACCTCGACGAGATGCGCGCCGGCGTAGGAAAGGCGATGGAGGCCGCCTAGCCGCCCCGCTCATGGGGCTGTGGACTCCGGCCACATCGCTACGAGCACGGTACCGCGGTAAAGCCCTGCGCCCGGCCTACAGGTCAGATCCTGCTGGTCGCGGCCGGTGCTCGCACCGCGCCGTGTGCTTTGCCCGTCGGGGCGACGAGCTCGATCGGATCGGACTTGCCTTTGAGCGGGATCGAGCCGCGGGAGACCATTGCGACCGGTCGGAGCAGCGCGTTGCGGGTGTCACACGTGATGAGCAGGTCGTCGCCGCTGTCACGCGTGGCCGCCTCGACCCGCGCCGCGACATTCACCGCGTCGCCGATCACGCTGAAGTTCAAGCGTCCTGCACCGCCGATCGAACCGGCGATCACGCGGCCCGTGTTTATCCCGATGCAGACCCCGAGCCCAATGCCCGAGCGATTGACGGTCTCGCGTATCTCGAGTCCTGCGGCCAAGGCACGGTCTGCGTGGTCGGGAAAGCCATTGGGCGGCCCGAACACCGCCAGCAGACCGTCACCGATGAACTTGTCGATGTGACCGCCATGACCGGTGATGATCGGAACCAGGACCTCGAATAGACCGTTCAGAGCTGACACGACCTGCGATGCGGACGCACGCTCCGCGAACGGTGTGAAGCCCGGGACATCGCAGAACATGATCGATGCGTCCACCTCCACGCCGCCTTCGGGGAAGCGGCCCGAGAGAATGAACCGGGCAACGTCCCGATCCAGATAGGTGCCAAATGTCTTGCGCATCTGCTCACGCTCGGCGAGCCCCCGGGCCATGCGATTGAACGCATCAGAAAGGTCGCCGAGGTCGTCATTGGAGACGACCGGCACCCGCACGTCGTAGTCACCGTCGCGTACCCGGGCCAGGGCGGTACGCAGCTGCACGATGGGATCTGTGATCGCGCGTGAGAGCAACACCGTCAACTCCAGCGACAGGGCCAGGCCAACCACGAGGGACACGCCCACGCTGACGGCGAGCATGCGCGTCCCGCCGTGATTGGTGACAAGTGCGGAGATGACCAGTCCCGTCATCGCGGTGAACACCGGCAGGCTGATGACAAGCCGCTTGCGCAGGGGCAATCCGTCGCAGCTGAAGGGGAAGTCATCAGGGAGAGCCGCGGCGATGTCCTCGATCGGCGGCCGGATGAGGAACTCCGCGATCGAGTAGGTCACGATCGTGCCGTAAGCAGCAGCGATCGCGCCCGCCGCCAGGACGGTCGGGAACGCGCTCAGCGGCAGGCCGAGAACGATCACCATCACGGCGACGCTCGGCATCGCCGCGATCGAGTTCGTCGCCAGTGAGTCGCGGCGAAACGAGCGCATGGGGAAATTCGTCGCCGCGTCCCAGGCAGCCACCGTCTCGGCACTGCTCGGGTTCTCTTTGGCGCCCCAGTCGGCCATGTCGACCAGTGCGCTGCGCTGGCGCAAGATCGCAAGGCCGACCCCCGTAGCCGTAAACAGGCTCGTCGCCGCGGCGATCAGCACGGCATCTGACAGCGCCGGGTGGTAGTAGGAGGACACGATGCCGACCACGGCAAGCCCGACGAGCACTCCCGCCGGTATCTGCGTGGCGAAGAACACGAGCTTGTAGCGCCTGCCGAGACGCTCATACAGCGTTCGAGCAATACGGTCGAGCATCCGCTGATTGTCCCGCAGAATTGCCGAAGCCAGTGGTGATCGTCTTTCCTCCGAGGACGCGCTGTGGGTGACTCTGGGGGCAAGTGCGCTCTCGAGCCCCGTCCGTATGGCCACAGTCAGGAGGTATGGTTGGCGCGCGATGCCCTTCTTCGGACACAAGACCCGCCACGAGCGTGAGTGGGAGGAGGTCCGAGCGTCGGCCCAGGACGACCTCGTGGCACTTGGCGACGACATCCGCTCGCTGGACGTCGACATCGAGATGCCCGGCGTTTCCGACGACGCCAAGCAGCGCTATGAGCAGGCGCTGCAGGCCTACCAGCGCGCCAGCGAGATCTTCGACCGCGCCAAGCGGCCCGAAGATCTCGCCCCGGTGAGTGAGACGCTCGAGGAGGGGCGGTACGCGATGGCTTGCGCCAAAGCGCTGCTCGAGGGTCGGCCGGCACCGGAGCGACGGCCGCCGTGCTTCTTCGATCCTCGTCACGGACCATCGACCGAAGACGTCGAGTGGTCACCCCCGGGCGGTTCGCCGCGCCCGGTTCCGGCGTGCGCCGCGGATGCGGTGCGCCTCAGGGAGGGTTTTGCCCCGCACGGTCGCCAGGTGACGGTCGACGGTCGGCAGACCGATTACTGGAATGCGCCGCGTCACTACGGCCCGTGGGCGGGCGGCTACTTCAACGGTTTCGGCGGCGGCGGCCTGCTGGGAGGATTGCTCATGGGCTCGGCCCTTGGCGCCGGCCTCGGCTTCGGCGCCGAGGCGGTCGGCGGCCTTTTCGGCGGCGACGGAGATGGTGACGGTGGCGGCTGGGGCGACGGCGGCGACGGTGGCGGTGGCCGCTGGGGCGATGGGGGAGACGGCGGTGACGGCGGCGATTGGGGCGGTGACGGTGGCGGTGATGGCGGTGACTTCTGAGCGCGGCTGACCCGCGGGATCGACTCCCGCCGCCCTGACCGACTCACGATCGGCCCGGGAAGCCGGGACACCGGTTACGCGCGCGGGGACCTGCCCGCTGCCGCGGTATTGGCCGCCCAGTATCGGTGCAACCGCCGAGCGTAGGCGTAGGCGTAGCTGTGCAATCCCTCCAGCAGCCGAACCTCAATCTCTGATAGTCCCGGGTGCCAGAGATCGACGATGAGGACGATGCGATCGCGGGCGGTGTGATTCCACGCTTCGTGCTCAAAGTAGTCATCGAACACGAGACACCGCCCCTCCTGCCACTGGCGGGTGGCGTCGCCGACGCGAAGCGCGCAGTCTCCATCCGGCACCGTGATCCCGAGATGACACCGCAGTCGCAGGTTCGTCGGCCCGCGGTGAGGGCGGATATGGGTTCCGGGTCGCATCCGCGAGACATAGATCAACCCGGCCGCCGTTCGTATCGCCGGCAAGGTCTCGATCCCACGGGTGGTTACCGGGCAGGCCTCGCACACCTCCGGATGCCGTCGGCCGCGCTCGTAGAAGAACGCCACGTCCCAGTCGCCCGTTCGCTCGATAGGTTCACTCTCACGGTGAAAGCTGTCCGGATCCAGAGCGAGAACCTCGGCACGGATCTCCTCGAAGTGAGACTCCAGATAGCCGACCAGCGGGAAGGCGCGGTCGTCGTGCCACGGCCGTGACTCGAGCTCCGGATAGGAGACGCGAACGCCCCTGTCGCTCGTGTCCGCAAACGTCTCGACGTACCGATGAAAGCGCTTCCGCCCGGCGGCGTCGGCGGGTATCGCGAGCCGGTTGGGACCGGCTGTCGACACCGACGAGGGTGAAGTCGTGTCACCTGGCCTCTGACACCGAATCGCGAACAGCGTCCGCGGATCGGTGATCATCTCGAGAGCAGAAGACGAATCCTGCCCAGTGGATCTTTCGAGCTGCCGAGCCAGATGACCCCACTCGTCGAAGCTCAACCGCTTGTCCCACGGGGCGCCCAGCACCCGCAGTCGCCGTTGTGCCAATTTGGCCCAGGACTTGGCACTCACCGCGTCCTGGCGGCAGTGCGACAGATGCGCCAACCACACGCACGGCTCGGGTACGACCGGGCATCTCGTTGCCGCCAACGCCAGCCGGTTGCGCCGCCTCTCAGGATCGTCACCCTCGGCCAGTCCATCGCGATACAGCTCACGGGTGTGTGCCTCATCAGCCGCGCCGAAGGTGGCGAGCTCGGCGGTGAACACCGGGACGGCCACGGCCTCACTGTCAACGATCACCTCAGCCACGTCGCGCTGCTTGGCCAGCCAGATCCCGGGCGATCCGTCGCGGGCGCTTGTCTGCTCGGCGAGGTTCGCCATGTGCAGGACGATCAGCGCATCACTTTCACCCCGGGTGGCGGGCGGATCGTCCGCCGCACCGACTGGCCGCTGTGGCACGTCGCGCAGCCAGGCATGGGTGCCGGCGAGGAGCGGTCCGCGCGGCGTCACCGAGAACAGATAGGCGAGACGCTCGGCCCGCTCCCCGACCAAGTGGATCAGCTCACCTCGCCTCGTCAGGGGGAGGAGCGGCCGCTCGTAGACTTCGGTGCCGTAGACGCTGTGGATGAGCGCTGCGTGCGCGATGACGTCCGGTTGCTGCCAACGCCGGGTGATCTCGTACGTGCCGATGAGATGGGCGAGCAGCGTGCGCGCGCCGGCATGGCCGAGGTCCCCGGCGCCCTCGGAGCGCAGGAAGTCGACGACCCGGGCCACAGTCGCGTCGTTGCTGCTCGGCGGCCTGGCGAGATCGTCGACGGTCATCAGGAACAGTGTCCCGAAATCTCGTTTCGTCACGCTCGCCAGCCGGAAACTCCTGGTGGGTCATGCCCACGCGGAGCCGCGTCCGCGTCTGCCCCGCGCGGGTACGATCGCTCGGCAATGGCAGAGAAGGGATTCAGGCGTCGGGAGCTGCTTGTTGGTGGAGTGGGTGCGGTGGCAGCTGGGACGCTCGGTAGCCCGGATTCCGCGGCCGCAGCGCCTGCACGCCGACACCAGCGATTCAGGCCAAGGGTCTACGACGTGGCTGTGGTGGGTGCCGGCCTGGCCGGTCTCACCGCCGCCAGCGTCGTCCACACGGCGGGGCGCTCGGTCATCGTGCTCGAGGCTCGAAAGCGAGTCGGGGGTCGGAACTTCGATCATCCGCTGGCACCGGGAAAGGTGGCCGAGCTCGGCGGCCAGTGGGCGGGGCCCGGTCAGGATCGCGTGCTGGCGCTGGCCAGGGAGCTCGGGGTGGCCACGTTTCCCACCTACTCCAACGGCAGCAGCGTCTATTACTCAGAGGGCCAGGTTCGGAGCTACCGCGGCGATATCCCGCCCGCCAACCCAGAATCGTTGGGCGAGCTCGAAGCGGCGATCATCGAGTTCAACACCATGGCTACGGCCGTCCGGGCCGAGAGGCCATGGACGGCTCCGCAGGCCGCGGGCTGGGACCAGGAGACGATTCAGGGCTGGATCAACCAGAACATGCGCACCGGCGAGGCGAAGAACCTGGCCGAGCTGGCGATCCGTGGCGTCTACGGCGAAGAGGCCGATCAGATCTCGCTGCTTGACCTGCTTGCCGCGATCACCGGAGTTGGAGGCGACTTCAACACGCTGATCGGCTCAGCGCAGAGCATCCGGTTCGTCGGTGGTCCCCAGCAGCTGTCCGAGAAGCTGGCCAGACGCCTGGGAAGCAGGGTGCACCTTGGCGTTCCGATCATCGCGGTCGAACAGGACCGAGGTGTGAGGTTGCACGCCAACGGACAGACATTCGCCGCGCGACGCGCGATCCTCACGATGCCGAAGACATTGCTCGGCCGGATCCACTTCAGCCCGCCATTGCCGCCGGCACACGACCAGCTGCTCCAGCGTCAGCCGATGGGCTCGGTTGTGAAGGTCAACGCGATCTACCGCAGGCCCTTCTGGCGCGACCAAGGCCTCAATGGCGCGGCCACCTCGGACACCGGGCCGGTCCGCATCACGTACGACAACTCGCCCCGCGACGGCAGCCCAGGTGTGCTCGTCGGGTTCATGGAGGGAAACGACAGCCGTGCCTTCTATGCCCGATCAACCGCCGCGCGACGAGCTGCCGCTCTTCAGTCGTTTGCTCGCTACTTCGGTCGCCGAGCGCTCGACCCGATCGGATACGTCGACATGATGTGGGCGACTGAGCCGTACACGCGGGGCGCCTACGGCAGCTTCAGTCCTCCCGGCGTGCTCACCTCGCTCGAGGATCCGCTAGCTCACGCCGTCGGCGGCCTGCATTACGCCAGCGCCGACGCATCGCCGCTCTGGCCGGGCTACATGGAGGGCGCGATCCGCTCCGGTGAGCGGGCAGCCGCGCAGGCGCTCGCTGAACCGTGATACGGCATCAGCAAATCGCTAGCTGAGCCTGTACGCGTGGCGGACCAGGCTTGCTGACTACGCTGCCGAGATGGCTGCCGTCGGCGCCGGATCCCAAGCCCCTCGGTTGGCGACCGAGGCGCGGCCGAGCGCGCTACGCCGCGGTGACGATCGGCGAACGGCGTGGCTTGTGTTTGCCTGCGTTTTGGCGGCTGCGTTCATCTTCCTGGTGTGGAAGGGGCGCGGCAACACGTTCGTGTATGACGAGTGGGGTTGGATCGAGTACCGCCGGAACGGCTTGCACTCGATCCTCGCCTCTTACAACGAGCACCTGTTGGCGGTTCCGCTCGCCGTCTACCAGCTGCTCTTTCACACCATCGGGCTCGGTCATTACACGATCTATCGCCTGTTGGTTGCTGTGGGGCACTTGTCGTGCGCCGCGGTGGTGTTCGAGTTCGCGCGGCGCCGGATCGGTCTTGCCGCATTGTTGCTTGGAGTTCCGATTGCCTTCCTTGGGTCGGGGTGGGAATACGAACTACAGGGCGTGAACTTTGGCTTCACTGCTTCGATCGCGTCGGGCATCGGCGCCCTGCTTGCGCTGGACAGGGACGATCGTCGCGGCGATGCGGTGGCCTGCGGACTTCTGGTGCTGGGACTGGCCTTCTCGGAGTTCTCGGCCCTGTTTGCACTGGGGATCGCTGTGGCGATGCTGGTGTTCGATCGAGGTCCAAGGCGCGCATGGGTTTGGGCGGTGCCTCTCGGGTTGTATGGAGTTTGGTGGCTTGCCTACTACGAGCCGGTCACGACCGGTCACGACCTGATCAAGGTGCCCAAGTTCGCCGCCGACATGGCGGCGAGCGCGGCCGGGGGATTGTTTGGCGCCGGGCTCCAGCGAGGGCGACTGATCCTGCTCGCCGTGATTGCATTGGTTGGCTGGCGGCTGGTCCGCCGCCGCGCGCTGAGTCCTCCACTGCTGGCGTTGCTGGTGACGGTGATCGCGTTCTGGCTGTTGGTGGCGTTCGGTCGCGCGCACCTGGTCCGGCCGTGGGAGCCCCATTACATCTACACCGGGGCGGTCCTAATCGTCTTGATCCTGGCGGAAAGCCTTCGCGGCACGCGCCTGACTCAGAGAACGCTTCCGCTTGCCGGCGGCATTGCCCTGCTTGCGCTCGTTGGCAACATCCGAGCGTTCGACGGCGGTGAGACTTACCTGCGCACCGCATCCACGGCGGTTAGCGCTGAGCTTGGCGCGCTTCAATTGGCGCGGACGGTCGCTCCGCCGGGTCTCGTGCTCGATCAGCACTGGGCACCGCAAATCCAGGCAGGCCCATACTTCGCGGCCGTCGCTGCGCTCGGATCGCCCCGGGCCGATTCCCCCGCGCAGCTCATTCACGAGCCCGAATACGCGCGGATCGCCGCCGACGGTCTACTCCTACGCGCGGGCGAAGTGCAGACTGAACCGGCGGCAGGCTCTGCGGCATCCGCGGGGCATTCCCCGGTCGTCCACGGAAGTGTCGCCGGCTCCTGGAGCTCCCGACGCTCATGCGTCGAGTTCCATGCTCAGAAGCCTGATGTGGCACTCGCCGTGCTCCTGCCGGCTACGGGGCTCGAGGTTCAATCTGCGGTGGGGCGGCCAACGCGGGTACGGACGCGCCGCTTCGCGACCGGCTTTGAAACAGCTCCGATCGCGACTTCTACGGGCGGCGGCACCATCGTTATCCAACCGACGTCAGACCGCGCTACCGTGCCATGGCACGCGCAGATCTCAGCGGCAGGCTCGGTACGGGTGTGCACGGGGGTTCGATGAGGCGTACGCTAGAGGGCTGGGTCGTGGCTATGCTGGCCCTGGGGGCGCTCTGCACCTCGGCGGCCGCGTTGCCGAGTTGGCCCGCCGCCGGCATCTCCTCGTCAACTGGCGGCGGGGAATTCGGCATCTGGCGGGTGGATGCGTTCGGGCTGCCGAGCTATCGCTACAGGATCGACGAGCTCCGTAATCAAGTAGCGCGCCAGCCCGAGCTCGCTGGCAGCACCGATGCCTGGCATCAAGTCGGCAACGACCACATCATCGCCGATGCCTTCAACCACGGATACATCGAGCTGTGGAGCCAGGATCGCCGCTACGAGTGGACGAACAGGTATGACGCGGCCACCGCGCACTTCGCCGGCGGGTACGGCTACCTCCGCGTCGGTAACCGCGTCGCGAGCACGCGGTACGACGATCGGCCGGATGGGTCGGATTCAGTGCGTGACTTCGGCATCGGCTATTTCCACCACACCACGACCTTCGCCGGGCTCACCGCTGACGAGTACGTGTACGCGCCGTTTGGCGATGACCCGGTGCTGCTACACGAGGTCACCGTCCGCAACGACACCTCGCGCACGCAGCGCGTGTCGTGGTTTGAGTACTGGGACGTGAACCCATTCGATCAGACGACGAAGACGCAGATCGGCGTCGGGCCGGTGCGGTGGCTATCGGCCGAGCGAGCGCTGACGACGACTCAGCTCGCCACCGGGCTCGACCAGCGTCCGCTGACGATCTTCGCGGCCGCGCTACGCGGGCCGCTCGGCGACCGCGTTGGCGACACCCACGCGTTCTTCGGCACCGGATCGCGCGCCTCGCCCACCGCGGTCGTGGCCGGTCGGCTGAACGGCTCGCTGGCGCCGGCAACGGCGCCGGGAGCGGTCGGGCGTGCGATGTTCGGCTATCGCGCCCCGATCCGGCTCTCGCCACACGCCTCGATCACGTTGCGCTACGCCTACGGCGCCGTGCACGCGAGCGCGCTCCCGGCTCTGGTGCGCAGGTATGCCCGCGCCGTCACGCCCTGGCGCACCAGCGAACGGCGGTGGCGCTCCTGGCTGCCTCAGATCTCGTTCGGCCGCGGTCGCGCCTGGCTCTCGCGCGAGCTGCAATGGGACGCCTACACAGTCCGCTCCGGGGCGACCTATGAGGACTGCCGTGGCCGGCACATCATCTCCCAGGGCGGCTACTACCAGTACGACTTCGGCTTCCAGGGCGCGTTCAGGGATCCGCTGCAGCACGCGCTGCCGATGATCTATGCCGACCCCGCGTTGGCTCGTGACGTGCTGGTCTATTCGGCCCAGGAGCAGCCGAGGATCGGGGGCCAGATCCCGTACGCGATGTCTGAGCTCTGCCAGCCGTACAAGTTCGGCAACGCCGACGATCTCGACCTCTGGCTGCTGCTGGCGGCGTCGGAGTACGGATTGGCCACCCGCGATCTGCGCCTGTTCGACTTGCCCGTCGCCTATGCCGATGGAGCCCGCGGGACCTTCTGGAACCATCTCAAGCTCGCCTTCCGCCACCAGGAGTCGCTGCTCGGCCCCCACGGCGGCTACCTCGCCGAGGACAGCGGCGACTGGTCGGATTTCTCGACCAGCTTCCTGCAGATGACCGAGTCGATGCTCGTCACCGCGCAGGCCGCCTACATCTATCCCCGCCTGGCGATGCTGGCAGACGCGCTCCACGATCACAGCTTTGACGCTCAGCTCCGGCGAGCGGCCGCGCGCGACCTGAGGACGACACGGGCGCAATGGACGCCGGCGGGGTGGTACGGGCGCGGCTATGCCGGCGACCGCGAAATCGGGACCGGCGTGATCTTCGGTGAGCCGCAACCATGGGCAATCCTCGCCGGCGCGCCGAGCCGGGGGCAAGCGCGCGCGCTCGTCGCCAACATCCGCCGCTACCTCACTGGAGTAGGTGCGCCAGCGCAGATCCACGGCCCAGCTCGGGTCGGATCCTCACAGTCCCCAGCGGCAAACGACCCGACGGTCACTGAACACAGCCACCCCAGCACCGGCGGGATCGGAGCCAACGCCGCGGTGTTTCCGGGCGGTAGCTGGTTTGCCATCAACGGCTGGCTCACCTGGGCGCTCGGTTCACTGGGAGATACCCTCCCGAACGCTCGCGACTATGCGTTCTCTGAGCTCGAGCGAAACACGTTAGCTGCGCACGCGACCACGTATCCGGCGCATTGGGAGGGCGTCATCTCCGTGGACGACGTATGCCACTCGTTCTATTCCCCCAGCCCCGCCATCTGCGGCGCAGGCCTGACCACCGGGTACGAGGGCCAGATCATGCATCAGCCCGCGTGGAGCCTGTTCGATGCGATCCGTCTGGCCGGCATCAATCCGACCACGGCCGGATTCGAGATCCGGCCGGAGCTGCCCTTGCGCAGCTTCTCGCTGGGCCTGCCCGACATCGGCGTCGCCTACCAGACGGCGAGTGCCCGCGGCTACCTCGTCTGCGCCGCCCGCCAAACGCTCACGATGGAAGTCCAACCACCACCTGGCAAGCAGTGGCGCGTCTACGCCGACCGTCGCCTCACCCGCGCCGCATTCCGCGGCGGGTTGCTCGTATTCCAGCTCGCAGTCCAACCTGGACGCGCCGAGAGCTGGAAGATCACGACGATCCGCTGACCGATGCAAACGAGGATCGCGAGCACCTGCGGCGCGTAGCTGCAAGGACCGCAGGTGACGGCGTAGCCTGTGCGGGATAGGTGTTCCAGCGCAGTAGTCGTTCGAAGGGAGGATGCGATGGCGGTGCAGCCCACGACGGCACGGACGGTGGCCGAGCTGGCGGAGCGCTCGGCGGAGCGCTACGCCGATAAGCCGGCGGTGCGGTTCAAGCGGGATGAGGAGTGGCGGGAGCTCAGCTACGCCGAGTTCGGCGGCATCGTGCAGGAGCTTGCGCTCGGCTTCATTGATCTCGGAATCGAACCGGGCGAGCGCGTGTGCCTTCTGGCCAACACCCGGCCGGAGTGGACCTTCGTCAGCTTCGCGATCTCGGCCGCGGGCGGGGTCGTCGTGCCCATCTACCCCACCAACTCGCCCGAGGAGTGCGAGTGGGTGGCCGGCAACTCAGGGGCGACGGCGGTGGTGGTCGAGGACGCCGGCCAGCTGGCGAAGATCGAACAAGTCCGCGAGCGGCTGTCCGAGCTCGAGCACACGATCGGCATGCAGGCGGGTATCGCTCCGGTCGACATCGAGGAACTGCGGGCACGTGGCCGGGACCGGGGTGACCGCGCCGAGCTACACCGTCGTCAGCAGGCCGTCCAGGAGAACGACGCCTGGACGATCATCTACACCTCAGGTACGACCGGACCGCCGAAGGGCTGCGTGCTCACGCACCGCAACGCGGTATCGGTAGGGGCGATGGTGGAAGAGCTGGGATTTGTGAAGTCGGATGACGTCAGCTACCTGTACCTCCCGCTCGCCCACGTGTTCGCGCTGACCACGGTCCTCGGCTCGGTCGATCAGGGCACCGCAGTCGTCTACTTCGGCGGGGACACCAAGAAGGTGATTCCTGAGTTCAGGGAGACTGCGCCGACCTACATTCCCTCAGTCCCGAGGATCTTCGAGAAGCTGTACGCGATCGCCACCGCCAGGCTCGAGCAGATATCGGCAGAGCAACGGGAGCAATTCCAGCAGGCGGTCAAGCTCGGGATGGAGGTGCGCCTGCGCCAGCGTCGCGGTGAGGAGGTGCCGGTGGAGATGCAGCGCGGGTTCGAGCAGGCAGACGCGCAGCTGTTCAAGGGAGTGCGAGAGCTGTTCGGCGCGCGGGCGCGCCAGGCAGTGACTGGCGCAGCGCCGATCGCACCGGAGATCCTCGAATTCTTCTACGCCGCCGGGATTCCCGTGCTCGAAGGCTGGGGGATGACCGAGACGACCGCGGTGGGTACGGTCAACACGCTCGATGAGGTGAAGTTCGGGACCGTCGGGCGCCCGATGCCCGGGGTCGAGATCCGGATCGCCCCCGAGGACGGTGAGATCCTGGTGCGCGGGCCCAACGTGTTCCGCGAGTACTGGCGCAACCCTGAGGCCACGGCGGAGGCGCTCGTGGACGGCTGGCTGCGAACCGGCGACGTCGGCGAGCTCGACGGCGACGGGTTTCTCAAGATCACCGGGCGCAAGAAGGACATCATCATCACTGCCGGGGGCAAGAACCTGACCCCGGCCAACCTCGAGAATGATCTCAAGCAGTCACGGTTCATCTCCCAAGCGGTGATGCACGGCGATCGCAGACCGTTCCCGGTCGCGCTCATCACCCTCGACGAGGAGGAGATCCGCCCCTGGGCGCGTGAGCGCGGCAAGAGCGAAGACGTGGCCACGCTGGCCGGCGACGATGACGTGCAGGCGCTTGTCCAGGCCGAGCTCGACCGCGCCAACGCCAAGTACGCGCAGGTGGAGCAGGTCAAGAAGTTCACGATCCTGGAACGCGACCTCTCCCCGGAGACCGGCGAGCTCACGCCCACGCTCAAGGTGAAGCGAGCGGTGATCAACGAGCGCTACGCGGAGGTGTTCGACGCGCTGTATCGCTGATCGACGTCAGGCAATCGGACCGGACGCGCGTCCGCATAACGCGCCCGCGTAACGTGTGCGCGGCTAGCGCGTCGGCGCGTCGCTACGCGTACAGGCGATCCTTGACCGCGGTGGCGATCGGCCGGGGCAGCTTCTCCAGCGCACGCAGCGCATAGGGCATCGCGCGCAGCTGCCGGGGAGTGAACATGGGGGGGATCACCGCCTCGATCAGATGAGGTCCCGGCTCCGCGTTGGCGTGCTCGAGCGCCTTGGTGAGCTGCTCCGCCGTCTCCACGCGGCGCGCGGGCACGCCGAAGCCGGACGCGATCTGGACGAAATCGACATCCGGCCGGCTGAGGTCGAGCTGGTCCCTGGCTTCGGGCCCCGCCGACTTGGCGCCGACCCGCGCCAGCTCGATGTTGAGGATCGCGTAGGAGCGGTTGTTGAAGATGACGACGGTTACGTTCAGCTGCTCGCGGGCCATCGTCCACAGCGACTGGATCGTGTAGATCGCCGAGCCGTCGGCCTCCAGCGCGTACACCGGCCGGTCGGGGCTGGCAACCGCTGCGCCAACGGCGACGGGAAGGCCCTGGCCGATCGCACCGCCGGTCAGGGCCAGCCAATCATGGTGCGGTGCACCGGCCGTGCTCCCCGGCAGGGTGACCCCTGAGGTCTGGGACTCGTCGGAGACGATCGCGCCCTCCGGAAGGATCGCGCCGATCGCTTGGCAGACGGACTCGCCGGTCAGCTGGCCTGACGGCCTCTGCGGCCGGGCGGGTTGCTGCAGCTCCGCTGTGGCTCCCGTCGCCTCGAGGGTCTCGGCCAGCCCGTCCAGGCTCGCGAGCACGTTGGCGCTCGGAGACGCCAGCTCGTGCACCTGACAGCCCTCCGGAACCAGATAGCTGTTCTTGCCGGGGTAGGCGAAGAACGAGACCGGCGCCTTCGCGTCCACGAGGACGAGGTGCTTGAGTCCGGCCAGCTGAACCGAAGCCAGCTCAGGGATGTAGGCAAGCCGCTCCACCGCCGGGATGCCGGCACCCCTTTCCATTCGGGTTGGGAACACCTCGGCCAGGAGCTTGACTCCGGTGACGGCAGCGATCCGACCGGCAGATCGAAGCCCATCTTCGCGCAGAGCGCGGCCGCCGAGCAGGATCGCCGTTCGCTGCCCGGACCGGATTGCCTTGGCCGCGCCGTCGACTGCGTCGGCATCCGGCGGCGAGGGCGTCGCCGGCGCGAGAGGCTCCGCGGGCTCGGCACCGTCCTCCCACGACACGTCAGCGGGGAGGATCAGCGTGGCCACCTCGCCCGGGGGTCCCAGCGAAGCGACGATCGCCTCCGCGGCATCGCGGCTCAGCTCTCTCGTGCTCTTCGAGGTACGAACCCACGGTGAGACGTTGCGGGCCACGGTCTCGATGTCGGACTGCAGCTGGGCGTCATATCGGGTGTGGTAGGTGGCGTGGTCGCCGACGATGTTGACGATCGGGACCTTGGCCTTGCGCGCGTTGTGTAGGTTGGCCAGGCCGTTGCCAAGCCCCGGCCCCAGGTGCAGCAGCGTCGCCCCCGGAGCGCCGCTCATGCGCGCGTACCCGTCGGCGGCTCCGGTGGCCACCCCCTCGAACGTCGTCAGTACCGCGCGCATCGCCGGGACGGAGTCGAGCGCGGCGACGAAGTGCATCTCGGAGGTGCCGGGATTCGAGAAGCACCTGCTCACGCCCGCGTCGACCAGCGTCCGGATGAGAGCCTGAGCACCGTTCACCGGCTCACAGCTTACGTCTTGGCGCCGGGTACAGCTGGGCTGACGAGAGCGCAGGTTTTGGTTAGGCTGGTGGTCGTGCGCTTCAGAGCCGATCGTCCGCTCGGCGTCGCACCGGCGACGGTGCTCGACTACCGTGAGCTGGCACGACGACGGCTCCCGCGCCAGCTGTTCGACTACGTGGACGGCGGCGCCTACGAAGAGACGACGATGCGCGCCAATGTGGCCGATCTCGAGAGGGTGCTGCTGCGTCAGGTGGTGATGCGCGACGTCTCGGTGCGCGATCCGTCGGTCGAGGTGCTGGGACACCGGCTGGCCCTCCCGGTGATCCTCGGCCCGGTCGGGCTGGGGGGTATGTTCGCGCGCCGTGCCGAGGTGCAGGCGGCGCGCGCGGCCGAGAGCGCCGGAGTCCCGTTCGTGGAATCGACCGTGTCGATCTGCAGCATCGAGGAAGTGGCCCGCGCGACCTCAAGACCGCCGTGGTTCCAGCTCTACGTCATGCGTGACCGCGGGTACGCGGAGGACTTGCTCTCCCGCGCCCAGGCGGTCGGCTCCCCTGTCCTGGTGCTGACCATCGATCTCGCCGTCGTGGGAGCGCGACATCGTGACACGCGGAACGCCGTCGTCGGCACGCCTACGGTGTGGGCGAAGGCCCAGCGCGGACTGGACATCGCCTCCCACCCAGCCTGGATCCGTGATGTTCCGGTGAGCGGCAAGCCGCTGACGTTCGGGAACCTGGAGAAGGTGGTTCCGGGGGCTCGGACGCCAGATGCATTCAAGGACTGGGTGGATGCGCAGTTTGACCCCAGCGTCACCTGGGAGGACGTCGCCTGGGTGCGCGAGCACTGGAAGGGTCGGCTGGTGGTCAAGGGCGTGCTCGATCCCGAGGACGCGCGCCTGGCCGTCGAGGCCGGGGTCGATGGGGTCGTGGTCTCCAACCACGGCGGTCGTCAGCTCGACTCCGTCCCGTCAACGGCGCGGGCGCTGCCGGCGATTGCCGAGGCCGTGGGCGACCAGATCGAGGTGCTGGTCGATGGCGGAGTGCGGACCGGGCTCGACGTCGTGAAGATGGTGGCCATGGGCGCCAAGGCGGTGCTGGTCGGGCGCGCCTGGGTGTGGGCGGTCGCGGCCATGGGCGAGGCAGGTGTGCGCCACGTCCTCGACGTGATGAAGGCGGACATCGATGTCGCGCTGGCGCTCACCGGCCAGACGTCGTTTGCCGGCGTCGACCGCTCGGCGCTGTACGAATCGGGCTCTCCGGTCCGGTCCTAACGGCTCGCGAGCCCCGAAAGGCTCGATCACGCGCCGAGCTGCTCGAGCACGGCTGCTGCCGCGCTCTCGCCCGAGCGCACGGCGCCATCCATGTAGCCGTTCCAGGTGGTGGCCGTCTCGGCGCCGGCCCAGTGGATGCGCCCGACCGGCGGGCGCAGCGCCTGGCCGAAGGAGACCCAGCCCCCGGTGGGCATGATGCACCCGTAGCAGCCACGCGTCCACTCCTCCGCGGCCCACACCTGCTCCAGGTAGTCCTCGGGGTGGGCGGCGCGCGCTCCGAACAGCCGCGCGAAGCAGCCGATCACCGCCTGTCGGCGCGCCGCCGGATCCCATTGGGCAAGCTCCCGCGCCTGGCGTCCTTCCAGGAACCCGAGCAGCACGCCCGGCGTCCCCTCCGGCGGCGAGTTGTCGAACATCACCTTGACCGGGCCGTCGACGCTGGTGACCTGGCCGCTCAGGCCATCCGCGCGCCAGAACGGCTGCTCGTAGAGCGCCATGCACTTGATCACGCTCCCCTGCGCCATCCGCTGCGTGAGCTGGTCTCGCAGTGGCGGCATCGGCGGGTCGTAGGCGATCCGCGCGCACAGGGTCGGCGGGATCGCGATCACTGCTGCCCGGGCGGCGTAGGCGCCGGCATCGGCGATCACCCGAACCGTGTCGCCGGCCTGCTCGATACGTCGTACCGGCGCGTCAAGCGTGATGGTCTCGCCGAGCTCCGCCGCCAGTCGCAGCGACAGCTCCTGTGAGCCGCCGACGAAGCGGTCCTGCTGGGCCCCGCCCGCGGTCCCGATCAGCGCGTCGAAGTTGCCGGCTGAGCGGGTGTAGAACAGCAGGTGCAGGAGGGAGAGATCGGCGGGATGCGCGGCCCACACGGCTTCGACGGCGAGTTGCAGGAGCGCCCGGGCGCCTCGGGTGATGGTGTTGCGCCTTATCCACGTCCACGCCGTCTGGCCGTCCCACAGCTCGGCTCGGGGTGTTCGCCACGGCGCGTTTGGCGCCACCGTGCGAGCCATCCTGTCGATCCGTAGCTGCGCCTGGCCGATGTCGGCGAGGATCGCGGGGTTGATCCGCGGGATCGTGCCCCGGTAGCGCCGGATCGTGCCGTCGAGCTCGACGAGGTTCTCGCCCACGGCATGGGTGGGAAACATCGGCACTCCGA
The DNA here is from genome assembly GCA_963787535.1 of uncultured Solirubrobacterales bacterium. GTDB lineage: Bacteria > Actinomycetota > Thermoleophilia > Solirubrobacterales > Solirubrobacteraceae > Palsa-465. The sequence continues at coordinate 679,008 of CAWBDB010000003.1, read as the reverse complement.
GCTCGCCGGCAAGGGCGATCAGCCGGTCCTGCGTCGGCCCGACCCATTGACCGCCGATCTCGACCACGCGCCCGTCGCCGATCGGCAGGTTCAGAGTGCGACCTCCGACGCGATCGCGCGCCTCCAACACCACGGTCTCGCGCCCCGCGCGCCTGAGCTGGCGCGCCGCGACCAGTCCCGCGAGTCCTGCGCCGACGACTACTACGTCGGCATCGCACTGGGATTCGGTGGCCACGGTGCGGAACCTACCTGAAGCGGGCACCGCCGCCGCGGGCGTGTCGGACATCTGACGCCGGTCCGCCCGTCGGGGCAGCTCAGCGCTCGGCGACAGCTGGGGCGCCCTGAGCGAACTTGCTTAGCGCAGTTGAGATGTTCCGCGTGAGCATGGCTTGCACGAGGACGCCGACGCCGGGCGCCTTGCCATCGAAGGCAATCGTGTATTCCAAGCGCGAGCCCTCGCCTTGACGCGAAAATCGCATCACCCCCTCGTGGTTCTTGAGGATCCCGCCCTTGGTGATGCGGTAGCGGATCAGCTCGTTAGGGATGACCTCGGTGTTCGTCTCAACGAAGCCGGGCAGCGGCCCCACGCGCAGCTCGCGGGAGGCGCCGATGCCATTGCGTGTGCCGTCCGAGCCGTCGCTCAACCGAGTGATCTTGGCTCCAAACAGGGGTTCGAGGTTCTCCTGCTCGCTGAGGTAGGCGAAAACCTCCTCGACCGGCTGCGGGAAGTCCTGGGTCACGTGCACGCGCCGCATCGCGCAGCAGCATCGCAGGTTCCGCTGCGCGCATCATCCTGGTCGCCCGGGCCGTTGAAGTCTGCGGCGCATGTTCGGCCCACGCCGACCCATATAGCAATCCAGTCAGGAAGCTGCGAAGCTCTGCGCGATGCAGATCCGTCCCGGACGGTGGGCTGCAACTCATGATGGCGAGCTGGTCGTCTTCCTGATCGGGATGCGCATCAACCGCCCGTGGAAGGTAACGCAGTGGTGGCCCGTGTTCATCGCGATGCCGCGAATGATCAAGTGGCTGGAGCAGCATCCGCAGGCGGGGTTGCTGCACTACGAGCAAGCGCTGAGGGGCGCCATCCCGCGGCTCCCGCCTAAGTAGCGTCACGGTTACCTTCCCTGGGTGAGCGAGGAGCAGGAGATAGGTGCGGCTATCAACATTGACGGCGGCACTGTTCTTACGGGGAGCTGCTCGTGGACGGATCGCACCCTGGTTCAGGAGGCCGAGTGGTATCCCCGGCGGTCGATGAGCGCCGAGGAGCGGCTGCGCTTCTACGCCGCGCGGTTTCCGCTGGCGGAGATTGATTCGACCTACTACGCGCCACCGAGCGAGCAGCAGTCTCGGCTGTGGGCGCAGCGCACTCCCGAGGGCTTTCGCTTCGATGTCAAGGCCTATTCGCTGCTCACCGGCCATCCCACCCGGCCGCAGAGCCTGTGGAGCGACCTGCGGGAGCAGGTCCCGGCTGAGGCGCTGGAGAAGCGCAACCTGTATGACAAGCACCTGCCCGCGGACGCGCTCGAGGAGGCCTGGCGGCGCTTTGCTGCGGGCCTTGAGCCCCTGCACGAAGCCGGGAGGCTGGGGACGGTTCTGTTCCAGTACCCGCCGTGGTTCACCCCCCGCCACGACAACCGGAGGGTGATCGAGTCGCTGCGCCAACGGCTGCCTGACTACCGCATCTGCGTCGAGTTCCGCTCGCCGCGATGGCTAGCGGAGGAGCGGGACCGGGAGCGTACGCTCGCGCTGCTCAGAGACCAAGGCTTGGTGTTCGTCTGCGTTGACGCCCCCGAGGTCTCAAAGCTGCCTCGCCTGCTGGCCATCACCAATCCGGAGCTGTTGCTCGTCCGCTTCCACGGTCGTTCGGACAGCACATGGGCGGCTCGCACCCCCACCGCGGCCGAGCGCTTTCGCTACCTGTATTCCGACGAGGAGCTCGCCGAGCTGGCGCAGCCAATCGCCGACCTCGCCGGCGAGGCGGCCGAGACCCATCTGCTGATGAACAACTGCTATCGGGACTACTCGGTGCGCAACGCCGATCAGCTGCGGGACCTGCTGGCCGCGAGGTTCGGGTCTAGCCAGGGCTCGGGGCACTGAGGCCGACCCGGGGAAACTCCTCGGTCATCCTCGCTCCCACCGCCTGCAGTGCCGACGCTGGCCGGATCATGACCTTCAACTCGGTGATCAGGCCCTGCTCGTCGAAGGTCAGCTTGTCGATGCCTTCGACCTGCTTGCCGTCCACGTCGGTGGCGAACTCCAGAATCGCCACCCGGTCACGCGGGTCCTCGAGTTGGTGCAGGTAGCGGAAGTTGCCGTTGGTCCCGAGCACCCGCTCGGCCGCCCGCAGAACCTTCAACACCTGTTCGCGCCCCTCGTAGGGCTTGAACACGACTGGACTGCGGAAGGTCACGCTCTCATGGAACAGGTCGTGAGCCTGGTCTACGTTTCCCCGCTCGACGGCGGCGCGAAAGCGGTCGGAGAGCATCGGACTGGAGCCTACCTCGTAGCCGTCGACCGGCACACTGCGTGAGAACGCCCTCCCGCTCCAGCTCGGTTTCTCGACCGGCTGCCCGGGAAGCCTTGGGGCGTCAGTCACAAGAGTGACGGCGGAGCGAGGGAGGAAGCATGCGAGCACTGCGACCGACGGGCCGGACGATCTACTTCTTCGGCGCGTTGGGAGGCCTGCTGTTCGGCTACGACACCGGCGTCATCTCCGGCGCGCTGCTGTTCATCCCGAACACTTTCAAGCTGACGCCCTTCCTGCAGGGTGCGATCGTGGCCGGCCTGCTTCTGGGGGCGATGATTGGAGCTGCGTCTGCCGGGCGCCTGTCCGACCGGCTGGGACGACGGAACCTGATCCTGGCCGCCGCCGTCGTGTTCACGGCCGGCTCGCTGCTGGCTGCACTCTCGCCCACCGTTGCCGTGCTCGTCGCGGCGCGCTTCATCATCGGTCTGGCGGTGGGGTCGGCAGCGCTCGTGGTGCCGCTGTATCTCTCCGAAATCGCCCCGACCGAGGTTCGCGGTGCGGTTGCCTCGCTCAACCAGCTGATGATCGTGGGCGGGATCCTGGTTGCCTTCATCGTCAACGCGATACTCGCGTCCTCAGGCGATTGGCGGCTGATGCTCGGCTTGGCAGCAGTGCCGTCGGCGATCCTCATCGTGGGCATGGTGTTCATGCCGGAGACGCCGCGCTACCTGGTGCACGCAGGCGAGGAGGAGACAGCGCGCGAGGTACTGGAGGACCTCCCTGGTGACGAGCGCCCCGAGGCGCGGATCGAGGAGATCCGGGAGGTCGAGCAGCACGAGGAGGGTGGCAGTGGGCTGGGCGCGCTGTGGCGAGCCAAATGGGTGCGTCCAGCGCTGCTGGTGGCGACCGGATTGGCCGTCTTCCAGCAGTTGGTCGGGATCAACACGATCATCTACTACGCGCCCACGACGCTGACCAATGTCGGCTTCGCGAAGACAAGCGCGATCTACGCGAACCTCATCATCGGCGTGGTCAACGTGCTCATGACGGTGATCGCGATCCGGCTCATCGACCGAGTGGGACGCAAGCCGATGCTGTATGCGGGGGTCGCAGGCATGGTCACCAGCCTGCTCGTACTCGGGATCTCGCTCTCCGTGCTGGCCACTCCCCACCATCCCAGTGACCCGGCGGCGATTATCACGCTCGTCTGCCTGGGGACGTTCATCGCGTCATTCGCGGCTACCTGGGGCCCGGTGGTGTGGGTGATGATTCCCGAGGTCCTGCCGCTGAGCGTGCGCGGCACCGCGATGGGTGTGGCTATCTTCGGAAACTGGGCCGCCAATTTCGTGGTCTCGCAGACCTTCCCGGCGCTGCTCAAAGGGCTCGGACCCGGGCCGGTGTTCATCGGCTACGGCGTTCTGGGCATCCTCGCCGGTGCGTTCGTGAAGGCGTTCGTGACCGAGACCAAGGGTCGTAGTCTCGAGGACATCGAGGCCGACCTCCAACGTGCGGCGCGCGGGAGCGGGCGAAGGGAGGACGCTCGACAGCAGACCGCGGTCCCGCGGTAGTCCGCAGAACAGCAGGCGCAGAATTCAGCGGCGGCAGCAGGCGAAAGGCGTCGGTCAGTGTGATGTCGTGTGGCCGAGCTCCCCGTCTCCAGATGCTCCCTGATTCGGGGTGGACGAGGCGCACGGATGGAGATCTGTTGTCAATATGGCCACAAATCTCCAAATCGGGTTGGCTGAGATAGGTGCGAGGCGAAGATCCCGGTGGGTGCGAGGCGAAGATCCCGGTAGTGCGAGGCGAAGATCCCGGTGGCGGAACGGAGCGCCCACACGCGGACAGCTTCACGGAATAGACTCGGCTGGTGTCGGGATCGCGTCACATTGCTCCTCGAGGGAGGGCGATTGTCGTGCTGTTGGTTTTGGTCGCCGGCCTGATGCTGCAGGAGCGGGTCGTCGGCGCACAGACCGTGGGTAGCCGGCAGATGGAAGCCTTTCAAGGCGAGGCTTTCGGGACTGGCTACTCCGTTGCCGTATCTGATGGTCCGGGAAGCTTCCGCTTCGCCGGCCGGTCGCGCTGTGTTGACCTGGAGCTCTCCACCGATGATGGCGGCGCACCCGGCTGCGCGTCTGCGAGTGGCCGATCCGGTGGGCTGGCTGGATACGGTCTGGTTTGCGCTGGAAGCGGCCGGTTCCTGTCCGGTCTGATCCCCGAGACCAGGGTTGCTCTGCGTGGCACCACTGCCGCGGGCGGCGTTGTTGCCGGGCAAGTGCGTGCCCTACCCGCCGGATGGATCGTGAAGGGCAACGTGTGGCTGATCGCGCTGCCACGGACCGAGGCACTGACATCTGTAGAGGCACTCAATCGGAGCGGGACCGTGATCTTCAGGTACCGCTTCACTCCTCACGAGCTGCGCTGTTCGTCTCCGGTAGCCGCTGTGGGCGGCCGCGTCCACAAGAACGTCAGCTGGACGTTCAAAGTCACGAAGACCCGGGGAGCGGGCCGCGTCAACGATTCCTGCACTGCCCTCGACATATCCATGCCTACGGGCGGCTTGACCGCGGGGAACGGAAGCCTGAGCTGCGGTCCAGTGAGCTTGACCGGGCGCGCTCTGCTTCTGGGCACCGACGGTGAACACAGTTGCTCTCCGAGCTATGCCATCTTCTCCGGACTCGTGGCGCGCAGGGTCACGAGGGTCGAGGTGATCCTGAAAGGCGGACGGAGACTCCAAGCCCGACTGGTTCGCATTGCGCCATCGGCCCGCCTCCCATTTAACGCGTTTGTTTCCGCAAACGCGCGGAACGGTGACGAAATCGCGTTTGTCGTCCATACACGAAGTGGCCAGTCTCAGCGCTTCGCCCTATCACAGGGAGCTTCCCCGTCTCCCTGCTGAACCGGCCGGGCGAGCCGGCAGCGGCCGTTCCTAGGAGGTCTCGGCCCGCGGATGATCGCCGGCGCCAAGCCTCCGGCGATTAGCACTGAGGCTTACCTCAACCGCAGAAGCTCCGCAGCGGTCCCGCGGGCGACCTTCACCTTGTCGGGAACGCTGATCGGCACGGTCTCGAACCAGTTGGCGCCATCATCGACGTCCTCAAAGGGATAGTCACCGGCGAACATCAACCGGTCGGCCCCCAGCTCAAGCAGAATTCCAATCAGCGAAGGGGTGTGAAAGTTGCCGCTGGTCGTGAGGTAGAAGTTCTCGCGCAGGTAGGCGGACGCAGGACGGGCGAGGTCCACATCCGGCCGGCGCGAGAGGCGCTGTTCGAGGCGGCGGATCGCGAATGGGAGGAGTTCGCCGAGGTGCCCGAGCACGACAGTGAGGGTGGGGAACCGGTCAAACACGCCGCCCACCAGCATCCGCAATGCGTGCACGGCCGTCTCAGCTCCAAAGGCCCACGTCGGGCCGAGCAGCTGCTCGCGCCCGGCGTAGATGCGGCGTTGGTCGGGCAGCGGATTACGGGGGTGCAGGTACATCGGCACGTTCAGGGCACAGAAGTGCTCCCACAGCCGGTCATAGCGGGGGTCGTCGTAGTAGTGGCCGGTCTCGAGAGTGCCCGCGCTCGTGTACCCGTTGACAAGGGCGCCCCTGAAGCCCAAGCTTTCGACAGCGCGGTCCAGCTCGACCACGGCGGCATCGACGTCCTGCATCGGCAAAGCTGCGAATCCCGCGTATCGCTCCGGATGTTCCGTGACGATCTGAGCGAGAGCTTCATTGCTCTCCCGGGCGAGCACGACGGCTCGATCGACGTCGAGCACGTCCTGGATGCCGTTGGACGCCAACGACAGCACCGCCACGTCGATTCCGGCGCGGTCCATCAACTCCAGTCGCTGCTCGGTGTCGGTCAGCTGGCCGAGCACGCGCTGCCAAGCCGCGGTGGACCATCCCGGGTTGGTGACCAGCTCGGTCAGCTCCGCCGGGACGAAGTGTTCTTCGAGAGCGACCTTGCCGATCACGACCCCTCGCCCATCCAGCTGTGAAATCGCCCATCAGGGTCGTAGTCGCCCCGAATTTTCTGCAGGCGCGCCATATTTGCCTGCGCCATGAACGGCGCGGCCCGCCGGCCCAGGTTCTCATCGGCCAGCTGAATTCCCGTTGAGGCGTGCTGGAGCTCCCCCATCCGATCGGTCGGCCAGTCGAGGAACTGCTGGTCAGCTCGAGGGTCATTCCAGACCGCGTACAGAGCGATGTAGACGTTGTCCTCCAAGGAGTACGCCATGTCCGGTCGCGCCTGCGGCGGGCTCCAGTTCATCCACATCATGTGCGACGGGCTCGAGGGGATCGTCCGCGCGATGCTCCGGTAGCCGTCAAGCAAATCGTCGATCGGCGCGTGCGTCCACATGTTGTCGGCGGCGAAGCGGTATCCCGGCGGATACAAGGCGTCGCTCGCGGCCACCAGCGCCACCACATCCGTCTCCTGGTTCGTCTGCGCGATGATCGCGTGATCGCGGACCGGGCACTGCTCGAGAAAGCGAAGATCCTCGCGGGCCTGTTCGGGCGAGTCGGCCAGCGCCGGCGCCAGGACCTGGAGCGCGGGCTCCTGTCGGCCGTCGTGGCCACGGCGCATGAACACCATCAACTCGATCGAGCGCGGGACCGAGGGGGCGACCGCGTGCGCCCAGCGCATGACCTCCTCGAGCAGCTCGACCGGGTACAGGTAGGCGGAGGCGATCGTGGCGCCGGGGCGCTGATGGAGCCGCAGGTGAAAGCGAACCGCGACGCCGAAGAACCCCGGACCCGCCCCCCGCGCGGCCCAGAACAGGTCCGGGTGGTGTTGTGCATCGGCGCGGATCAGCTCGCCGGAGGCGGTGACGACGTCGACCCCGATGACGCTCATGCACGCCGGCCCGAGCTCCCGGGAGTGCCACCCGAATCCCCCCTGGAGCAGATAGCCGCCCAGGCAGGGGCCCAGGCAGTGACCTGTGGGGAAGAAGAGATCGTGCGCTCCCAGGTCCACCTGGAGATCCGAGCTGCGAACTCCAGGACCGACGGCCGCCGTGCGCGCGTCAACATCGATCACCTGCTCCCGCAGCGCCGACACGTCAAGCAGCATCCCGTCGTCGCGCAGATGCGAGCCCGACCAGCTGTGGCCGCCCGACCCCACAGCGACTCGCCATCCCCGTTTGTTGGCCAGGCTGATCGCGTCGACGACGTCCTCCACGGACCGCGCCACCACGACGCAATCTGGTCGACGTCCAGGGCAGCGGGCATTGCGAACCGTCGCGCAGCAGGCCTTCTCGAACCCTGCCCTTCCCCGCTCAAACAGCTCGCCGGAGAACCCCGGGGAGAGGTCGGCTAGAGCGGAAATGGCCGCGTCCCGCTCTGCACCGAAACCCACTGCAACTGAGTGAAGTCATCGACGGAATGCGGACCGGCGCGGCCCCAACCGCTGTCGCGCACGCCGCCGAGCGGCATCTGCGGCTCGTCGTGGACGGTCTGATCGTTGATCCGCACCATGCCCGACTCGATCTGACCCGCCATCTCCAGGCCCCGATCGTGATCGGAGGTGAGAATTCCTGCCGACAGCCCGTACCCGTGGTCGTTGGCCACCCGGATCGCCTCATCTATACCGGTGACCGGTTGAACGACCAGCACCGGGCCGAAGGTTTCATGGGCAGAGATCCGTGCCGACTCAGGCACGTCGACGAGCACGGTCGGGGCATAGCAGGAGCCGGCGGCGGTGCCCCCGGTCAGGATCCGCGCTCCGCTAGCCACTGCCTCCCCGACATCCTGCTCGACGCGCCGGAGGGCGTCGGCGCTGATCAGGGGACCGATGATCGTCCCCGGTTCGCGCGGGTCGCCGACCTTGATCGACTCGGTCTTGGACACCAGCCTGTCGACGAACTCCTCCGCGACCGTGCGGTCGACTATCACCTTGCGCGCGTTCATGCAGATCTGGCCCTGGTGGAAGAAGGCTCCGAATGCGGCCGCCTCGGCGGCGTAGTCGAGGTCGGCGTCAGCGAGCACGATCAGGGGGTTGTAGCCCCCGAGCTCGAGGACGATCCGCTTGAGTGCTCGCCCGGCGCGCTCGGCCAGCAGGCGGCCCACCTGGGTGGAGCCGGTGAAGTTGATGCAGCGCACCTCGCGGCGAGCGAAGAATCGATCGGCGATCGCCTCCGCCGCACCAGGAGCGTGGGTGATGACGTTCAGCACGCCGGACGGCCAGCCTGCCTCCTCCATCAGCTCCGCCACCAGCAGGCCGGCGCAGATCGGAGCGTGCTCGGAGGGCTTGAGCACGACCGTGTTGCCAAAAGCGAGTGGCGGGATGACCGTTCGCCACGACAGCACGGCGGCGCCGTTCCACGGGCTGAAACCGGCCACCACGCCCAGCGGACGCCGGATCGCCATGTGGAACGCGCCCGGCATGTCGGAGGGGATGATCTCGCCCTTGGGCTGGTACACCCAGCCGGCGGCCTGTCGTAGTGCGCCCACGACCCATTTCAGCTGAAAACCGGCGAACGCCGCACCGCATCCCGTCTCGGTGGCGAGCAGCTTGGTGATGTGATCCAGGCGCCGTTCGACGACGTCAGCGGTGCGCAACAGCAGGCGCTGCTTTTCCTCGGGCGGGGTCGCGGCCCAGGCCGGGAATGCCGCGGCGGCCGCGGACACGGCACGGTCGGCGTCGTCAGCGGTGCCGGCCGCTGCCTCGGCGACGAGCTCGCCGTTGAACGGATTGCGGTCCGCGAAAGTCTCACCCGTACTGGCATCGACCCATTGACCGTCGATGTACTGCCGGGCCCGCTGGGCTTGCTCGGTCTTGAGGCTGCTCATGGAATCCTCCTCTGCTGGATGAGGACTCATCGTCATCTCGATCAGCCGCCCAGCTCGTTCGAGCAGGCGCGGCACATCTCTCGCAGGGCACGTGTCAGCTCGGCCTCGTTACCGAGGAAGCGCTGAGCTGGAACCGGCACCGAGATCGCCGCGACCGCACCGTAGGGATCGCCGACCACGGCGCCGACGGCGCAGATGCCGAGCGTGTGCTCCTCGCGGTCGTAGGCCACGCCCTCGGTGCGTGCGGTCTCGAGCTCCTCCCACAGCTCCTTACGGGAAGTTATCGTGTTGGGGGTCAGCGCCGCCAGCCGAGCCGGGAGCACCGCGGCCACCTGCTCCTCGGGCATCGCGGCCAGAAGTGCCTTGCCATTGGCGGTGCAGTAAAGGGGAAACGCTGCACCCACGGCGGACACCGCGCGCAGGCGGTGGGGCGCCGGGATGTGGTCGATGAAGCGGGCGCTGCTCATCTCGTTCACCGACAGGTCGACCGTCTCCTCGAGCTCCTGATGCAGACGTAGGAGGTAGGGCCGGATCTGGTCACGGATTCCGGCGCGGGTTGCGGCTCCCAGACGCGCGATTCCGTGACCGAGATAGAGCTTGCCCCCCCGCGCCGGAGTGACGAACTCCTCGCTCTCCAGCGCTGAGACCAGACGGTGGACAGTCGACTTGGGCATGGTCACCGCGTGGGCGAGCTCGGACAGGCTGAGGCCCTCGGGGGCGTCGGCCAACGCGCGCAGGACATCGGCCACTCGTGCCACCACCTGGATGCCGTTCCGGCGCGACTCCGGCACGGTGAGCGGTTCAGGCACGGCCGGCAGTCTAACGTCCGATATCCCGTTAGGCAAGATCATCGTCCCACGCGTCGAGACTTGACACCTGGCCACAGGTGTGGTTATCGTCTTGCAACGCAAGATAGGTGTCTCGTATGACGGGACGCGTGAGGAGAGAGATGACCACCACCGCGCTGACGGATGCCGCTCCCAGTGCTACCGATCCCGCGACCGGGCTGCGGTTCTACGACCTTTCGCATCCGTGGGGACACAACGCCCCATTGTGGCCGTACTTCCCGGACGTGAAGATCGAGCGATTCCACTACCACGCCAAGTCAGGCGTGCTCTCGCAGCAGATCACAACGTTCATGCACTGCACGACGCACAGCGATGCTCCTGCGCACGTGATCGAGGGGACTCCGTACATCGACGAGGTGCCGTTGTCCTCGTTCTTCGGGAGCGGGGTGGTGGTGTCGATCCCCAAGGAGCAGTGGGACGTGGTCACCGCCGACGATCTCGAACAGGCGCGGCCCCGCATTCGCGAGGGCGACATCGTGATCGTGAACACCGGCTGGCACCGCTACTGGGGAGATAATCGCCGGTACTTCGTCGAGTCGCCCGGCACCTATGACGAAGCCGGCGCGTGGCTGGCCGAGAAGAAGGTCAAGGCATTCGGGATCGACTGCCAGGCGCTGGATCACCCGCTCGGGACGGCGATCGGCGTCCAGCCCAACGGACCGCTGATCCACGGGATCGCGGATGAGTACAAGCAGTTCTCCGGCGGGCGCGAGATCACCGAGGACTTCCCGCTGTGGGAACCTTGCCACCGCCACCTGCTCGGCAACGGGATCGTCGGCTTTGAGAACGTCGGCGGACAGATCGACGCCGTCACCGGCAAGCGCTGCACGTTCGCGGCCTTTCCGTGGCGATGGGAAAAGGGCGATGGCTGCATCGTCCGCCTGGTGGCAATGGTGGATCCCTCGGGTGAGTACCGGATCGAGACCGGGAGCCCGGATTGATGGAGGTGACGCGCATCGGTGACGCCCGGGCATACCAGGCGCCCAAGCATCACGACATGCGGGCGCTGCGGCTGCAGGGCTTCGATGCCTCACCAAGTGAGCACTTCTGGGTCGGGCTCTCGCATTTCCTGCCCGCCGGTGGAGCGGAGGCCGATGCCACTCCGCTGGAGAAGGTGTATGTGGTCCTGCAAGGAGCGGTGACGATCATCACCGACAATGGTGAACAAGAGCTGGGTCCACTGGACTCCTGCCATCTCGCGCCGGGCGAGCGCCGGGCGATCGAAAATCGCACCAACACTCCCGCCTCGATGCTGGTGGTCATGCCCTATCCGGCGGCTCAGGCATGAGCCACCTCAGCGACGATCCCGTGGCCAAGTCGCTCGAGCTGTTCGACCTCACCGGCCACTCGGCGCTGGTTACCGGGGCCAGCGGAGCGTTTGGCGGAGCCGCTGCCCGCGCGCTGGCCGGCGCCGGCGCCCACGTCACGCTCGCCGCCGGCAACGCGGGCGCCGCGGAGGCGGTGGCCGAGGCGATCTCGGGGGCCAGCGGGTCCGCGACGGTGTACCGCGGGCGCCCCGACTCGCCGAAGGAGGCGCAGGCGATGGTGCGGGCGACGGTCGAGGCGGCCGGACGCCTCGATCTCGTGGTCAGCGCGGCGGGGATCAACATCGTCGCGCCGACGGCGGAGATGAACGAATCAGACTGGCAGAGCGTGATGGATGCCAACGTCCGCGGCTCGTGGCTGATCGCCCAGGCCGCTGGAAGGCAGATGATCGACCAGGGCGAGGGCGGGAAGGTCGTGCTCGTATCCTCGACCCGGGGCAAGCTCGGCCATCCGGCCGGTTACAGCGCCTACTGTCCCTCGAAGGCGGCGATCGACGGGCTCACCAAGACGCTGGCCTGCGAATGGGGCAAGCACGCGATCAACGTCAACGCGATCGCCCCAACCGTGTTCCGCTCCGAGCTGACGGCCTGGATGTACGAAGAGGAAGGCCCGGGCAAGGATGTGCGCGAGGCGATGCTGGCCCGGATCCCGCTGGGACGGCTGGGCGAGCCCGCGGACTTCGCCGGTTCGGTGATCTTCCTGTGTTCCCGCGCCTCGGCCTTCGTCACCGGCCAGATCCTGTATGTCGACGGGGGCTACACCGCCGGTTGAACATGTCGCTCTCGGATCGCAGAATCGCGGTGCTGGGCGCGGGGTTGATGGGCCACGGCCTGGCCCAGGCGTTCGCCGAGGCGGGCGCCGAAGTGGCGATCTATGACCCTGCTCGGGCCGCGCTTGAATCGGTGCACGAGCGCGTGCTCAGCAATCTCGCCCAGCTCGGTCGTGATCCTTCCGCGGTCAAGCGCATCTCCCTGCACGATGAGCTCGAGTCGGCAGTCGTCGATGCCGAGCTGGTGGTCGAGGCCGGCCCGGAGGACCTCGAGCTCAAGCGGGCAACCTTCGCCCGCATCGATCAGGTGAGCGCTGAGACGACGATCCTGGCCACCAACACCTCAGCGATCCCGATCACCCAGATCGCCGAACCGGTCAGCCGCCGCGAGCGGGTGGTGGGAACGCACTGGTGGAATCCGCCCTACCTGATCCCGCTGGTCGAGGTCGTCCAGGCTCCCGAGACCAGCGCCGAGGTCATCGACCGGACGCTCGAGCTGCTCGAGGCGGCGGGTAAGACGGCGGTGCACGTCAGGCGCGACCTGCCGGGGTTCATCGGCAACCGGCTGCAGCACGCGCTCTGGCGCGAGGCGATCGCGCTCGTGGCCGCCGGCGTATGCGACGCGGCGACCGTGGACACGGTGGTGAAGAGCAGCTTCGGGTTGCGCCTGTCGGTGCTCGGGCCACTCGAGAACGCCGACCTCATCGGCCTCGACATGACGCTGGCGATCCATGAGCAGGTGCTGCCCCACATCAACCGTGAGGCCGGCCCCTCACCGTACCTGCGCGAGCTCGTCGCGCAGCGACGGTTGGGGATGAAAACCGGCCAGGGCTTCCGCCGCTGGAGCGCCGCGCAGGCAGACGAGCTCAGGGCGCGACTGATCAACCACCTTCGAACCATCACAACCCCCGCCGGCGAGCCCGTCGGTGCCGTATCGATCCCAGGAGGAGAGCGATGACTATCACCCCCGGATGGCGCAGGGCCCTGCCCTCTGTGCTCGTCGCCGCCGCTGCAAGCATTGGGCTGGCGGCATGTGGCAGCTCGAGCTCAGGGGGGTCGAGCTCCGGCCCCGGGGTGATTGGGGCATCGATCCCGATCAGCGGCCCGCTCGCCGGCTTCGGTGCGTTCGTGAAATGGGGCTACCAGCACGCGGTCAGCCAGGTCGACGCCGCCGGCGGGCTCAACGTTGGCGGCCACAAGCGGCAGGTGAAGCTGATTCTGCTCGACGACATGAGTGACCCCAACACGACCTCGACCAATGTTCAGCAGCTGATCACCGGCGACCACGTGGACGCGTTGCTCGGATCCTGCACCCCGGTGCTGGTCAACGCGGGCGCGATCGTCGCCGACCGGGCGCGGGTCCCGATGGTCACCGGCTGTGATCCGCTGGAGGCGTTCAAGAGCGTCAAGAAGTGGAACTACGTGTGGGACACGTTCTTCGACGAGCCCGACCTGGCCGCAGCGCCGTTCGGCACGCTGAAGTTCTGGCACACGCCCACCAACCACAAGATCGCCATCCTGCATGACAACGGGCCCGACGGGCAGGGACTCGGCAAGGCGTGGCCGTTGATCGCCAAGGCGAGCAGCTACACGGTGGTGATGAACGCGCAGTACTCGACGCAGGCCACCGACTTCTCGAGTCTCGTCGCCCAGGCCAAGGCCTCCGGGGCCGACATCGTGTTCGTCGACTCGGTTACGCCGCAGGCGGTGTCGATCCGCAAGCAGATGGCCTCGGCCGGGTTCAACCCCAAGATGCTGGTGATCGAGAAGGGAGCTGAGCCGCTGCAGTTCGCTCAGGCGCTGGGCAAGCTGGCCAACGGCGTGATGGTCGGTGGCTATTGGGATCCGACGTTCCCGTATCCCGGCGCCGCGACGCTGCGCCAGCAGTTCCAATCCCAGACCGGGCAGTCATGGTCCCAGCACATCGCTGACAGTTACGCCGCGGCGAGTGTGCTCCTCGATGCCATCACCGCGGCAGGGTCGACGGACAAGGCCAAGGTCAACGCGGCGATCGCCAAGACCAACAAGACCTACGTCGTCGGGACGGTCAAGTTCGACGCCAACCACACGTCCAAGCTGCCGCTGGTAGAGGACCAGTGGCAGAACGGGCAGTCGAAGGTCGTGTTCTCGGCCTTCCCCAACATCAAGCCGGACGGGCATTTCCTGTTCCCGCTGCCACCCGCGTGAGCGCCTGAGAGCGCTGACCTCGGAGATGAGTGCTATGCCGATCGTCGTGGCCATAACCGTGCCCAGCGGGCACGAACTGGCCACGGCGATCGTCACCGGGATCCTGCTCGGCGGCCTGTTCGCGGTCACCGCGCTGGGTCTGTCGCTGGTCTTCGGGGTCATGCGCCTGATCAACCTCGTCCACGGCGAACTGGTGATTCTCGGCGCCTACCTGGCGTTCGAGATCTCGACCCACGCTTCCATCGACCCGCTGGTGACGCTGATCGCGGTGGTTCCAGCGGTGATGCTGCTCGGGTATCCGGTACAGCGGCTGTTGCTGACGCCAGTGATGCGCGGTGGCCCGGAGCCGGCGCTGCTGACCACCTTCGGGCTCTCGATCATCGCGCAGAACGTGTTCATCCTGATCTTCAGCGGTGACACCCGGTCGCTCGGCGCGTCCTACTCGACCTCGTCGCTTTCGCTCGCCGGGCTGCACATCCCGGCGATCTACGTGATCTCGTTTGCCTTCGCGCTCGTGCTCTGCGGCGGAGCACATCTGCTGCTGCAGCGAACCGGGGCTGGTCGCGCCGTGCGCGCGAGCGCCGAGGACGCCGAGGCGGCCGCGGTCATGGGAATCGATATCCGGCGCGTGTACGCGGTCATCTATGCCGTTGCCGCGGGTTGCGCAGCAGTGGGCGGCGTGCTCGCCGGCCTTACCTTCTCCTTCGATCCGTCATCGGGCACGACGTATCTGCTCACCGGGTTCGCAGTCGTGGTGCTCGGCGGCCTCGGGAACATCAAGGGCACGTTCTACGGCGGGCTCCTGCTGGGCTTGATCGAGAGCGTCGGGGCGTCATTCTTCGGCGACGGCTACCGAGACTTCATCGGCTTCCTGGCCTTCCTGATCATTCTCGGGGTGCGGCCGCAGGGTCTGTTCGGCCGCACACGAGCGGCGTAGGCAAATGAGCGTAAGCGAGCGTCCGAGCGTCCCGCCGCGCTGGCTCACCAGTCTTGCCCACCCCACTCGTCGCCAGCTCGGTGCTCTGCTGCTTGTCGGGCTCGCGGTGGTGCTGGCCTTCCTGCCGTCCTACGCGAGCGATTACGACACAGTCGTCGGCTACCAGGTCCTACAGCTCGCGGCGCTGGCCCAGGCCTGGAACCTGCTCGCGGGCTACTCGGGATTGGTGTCGCTGGCCTCCGCCGCCTTCGTAGGGCTCGGCGAGTATGCCACCGCCTGGGTCACGATCCATGCCGGCATCCCGCTGCTGCCGGCGATGCTGATCTCGGGTGCGGTCGGTGCCGCCTTCGCCGCCCTGACCAGCGTGCCCATGTTCCGCTTCCGGGGGCTGTACTTCACCATCGGGACGCTGGTCCTCGGAGAGGCGCTGCTGCAGTTCATGATCAACTTCAACGGCCTCGGCGGCAACGCCGGCCTCACGTTGACCAACAACGCGCCCAGCGACGGTCAGCTCTATCAGTTGACCCTGCTGCTGACCGTGCTGGCTTGCCTCACCGTGATGATCGTACGTCGGTTGCGGCTGGGGTCGGCGCTGCTGGCCATCCGTGACAACGAAGACGTCGCCCGCGAGGTCGGTGTGCCGACGTTTCGCGCCAAGCTGTGGGCGTTCGTGCTCTCCGGCGCCTTGATGGGAGTCGTGGGTGGCCTGCAGGCCGACAAGCTCGGGCACATCGATCCCGCGGGCGCGTACTCGTTGCAGTGGACGATTCAGATCGTCAACGCCACGATCATCGGGGGGCTAGGGACGGTGGTCGGCCCGATCGTGGGAGCGCTGTTCATCGTCGAGTTCGGCATCCAGCTGGCCAATTACCCCGAGCTTCACGTAGCCCTGACCGGGCTGTTGTTGATCCTCGTCATTCGTTTCGCCCCCAAGGGGATCTGGGGGTCGCTCGCGGCCTTCGTTAAGAACCGGCGGCAGGACGATCAGCCGGCCGCCTCACCCCCACTCGAGGAGGCCACCTACCACGGCCGGACAGTCGAGCGCGCCGACAACACTCCGCTGCTCGAGGTCACCGAGGTCAGCAAGAGCTTCGGCGGTGTCCATGCCGTGAGCGATGTGAGCTTTCAGGTGAACTCGGGCGAGGTCCTCGGGATCATCGGGCCCAACGGGGCCGGCAAGAGCACGCTGATCGGACTGCTCAGCGGTGCCCTGACACCGAGCTCCGGTGCGATCGCCGTCGCCGGTGGACAGGTCGAGGGGCTGGCTCCCGAAGCCAGGGCACAGCTCGGCATCGGGCGCACCCATCAGGTGCCGGCTCCATTTGCGCAGATGACGGTGCTCGAGAACCTCGAGGTGGCATGTCTCTACGGCGGCGGACGCCGGCGCCGTCATGATGCCCGCAGCGAGGCCACGGCCATCCTCGATGTCACGGGCCTGGCGGAGTTCGCGCAAGTGCGAGCCGAGGATCTGGGCCTGCTGCGACTCAAGCGTCTGGAGCTGGCGCGGGCGCTGGCGCTGCGACCGCGGCTGCTGCTGCTGGACGAGATCGCCGCAGGTCTGGTCGAGACCGAGGTCCAGGAGCTGGTCGGCCTGATCAAGCGATTGCGCTCTCAGGTGGAATCGATGATCGTCGTCGAGCACGTCCTTGACGTGATCCACGACTGCGCCGACCGGGTCGTGGTCATCGATCGCGGGAGCAAGCTGATCGAGGGCGAGGTCAGCACTGTGATGGCCGACCCCCAGGTGGTGGCGGCGTATCTCGGAACCGGAGGATCGTCGGGCGAGCAGGTGCGACCCGTCCATCCCGTACGCGCCGACAAGGCCGCGCCCCTGCTCCGCGCCAGTGGTGTGACCGCGGGTTACGGCCACTCCCGCGCCCTTACCGACGTATCGATCGAGGTCGGCGAGGGCGAGATCGTCGGGCTGCTGGGCGCCAACGGCGCCGGCAAGACCACCACGGCGCGCGTGCTGTCGGGCATGATCGCTCCCTCGAGCGGGCAGATCGAGGTCGCCGGTCGCGGTTTGCATGGACATCCCGCGCACGAGTTCGTGTCCGCCGGAATCGCCCACTGCATGGAGGGTCGCCGAATATTCGGTGAGCTCTCCGTGGAGGAGAACCTGCTCGTGGGCGGCCGCACGGCGAAGAGCCGCGATGAGCTCGCCAGCCGGCTCCGGCAGGTCTACGAGCTGTTCGAGGTACTGAAGGAGAAGCGCAATCAGCCGGGTAAGGATCTGTCCGGGGGCCAACAGCAGCAGCTCGCAGTGGGACGAGCGTTGATGGCCGGACCGCGGCTGATGCTGCTCGACGAGATCTCGCTGGGACTCGCGCCGGTGATCGTCGACCGCGTGTACGAGGCACTGGCCGAGATCAACCGCCGTGGCGTTGCCATGCTCGTCGTCGAGCAGAACGTCGAGCGCGGACTGACCCTGGCCAACCACGTCTACGTCCTCGAGAAGGGGAGGGTCGCGCTGGAGGGATCTCCGGCCGAGGTGCGGGCCGATCCGCGTCTGCTCGCGCTTTATGTCGGCGAGGCCAAGGGATCCGCAGTCGTATGACTGCGGCAATTGTCACCGCAGCGCTCACCGGTCCGATCGCCACCAAGGCTGACAACCCCAACCTGCCGACGACACCCGAGGAGATCGCCGACGCGGCTGCCGGCGCCCACGCGAGCGGGGCCGCCGTGGTCCACGTCCACGTGCGCGACGAGCAGGGACGTCCCACCGCTGACCTCGAGCTGGCACGGCGCACGGTGGCCCTGATCCAGGAAGCGTGCCCGGCGCTGATCCAGTTGTCGACCGGGGTGGGGCTGGAGGTCCCCTTCGAGGCCCGCGAGCAGCTCGTCGAAGCTCGCCCGCGGATGGCCACGCTGAACGTCTGCTCGATGACGTTCGGAGCGGGAGAGTTTCGCAACCCCCCCGACGGCGTCCGGCGGTTGGCTCACAGGATGCGGGACCTCGGCGTCAAGCCCGAGCTCGAGATCTATGACACCGGCCACCTCGAGGTGGCGCTGGCCCTGCACGCCGAGCAGCTGCTGGCCGAGCCGCTCCAGTTCTCGTTCGTGCTCGGGGTGCGCGGCGGGGCGGCGGCGACGACCGAAAATCTGCTGGCCATGATCTCGCGCTTGCCTTCCGGCTCGATCTGGCAGGTGATCGCGATCGGCCGCGCCAACCTCGAGCTCACGGCGATCGGACTCGCCCTCGGGGGCAACGCTCGCACCGGAATGGAGGACACGCTGATGCTTCGGCGCGGGATCCCGGCCAGCTCCAATGCCGAGCTTGTGGCGCGACTCGTCGGCGTCGCTCGCGCGCTCGAGCGTGAGCCGGCAGGTGTCGAGGACACCGAGGAGCGGCTCGGACTGCCGGCCGGGGAGGCTGCGCGGCCATGACCTCGACGAATACCCGATTGCCACAGGTCCCGCTCCACGAGGTGCGCGATCCCCAGCTGCGCGCGGTCATCGACCGAGCCGAGCAACTCTCCACCCCCAAGCCGGCCTGGTACCTGACCCTGGCGCATTCGCCAGAGATGGCCAATGCCTACGCCGACCTGTGGGAGGTCACGCACCGCGGAGGGCAGGTCGAGCACACGACCAAGGAGCTGATGCGGGTCGCGATCGCCCAGCTGCTCGGCTGTGAATTCTGCGCCCAGCAACGTTCGGTCAGGGCGCTCGAGGAGGGGCTCGACGAGGCGCAAGCGCAAGCCTGCGCATCGCCGGACTTCAACCATCCCGACCCCCGCGTGCGCGCTGCCCTGCGCTATGCGCGGGCGCTCGTTCTCGA
Source organism: uncultured Solirubrobacterales bacterium (assembly GCA_963787535.1). Classification (GTDB taxonomy): domain Bacteria; phylum Actinomycetota; class Thermoleophilia; order Solirubrobacterales; family Solirubrobacteraceae; genus Palsa-465. The sequence goes on along the minus strand of CAWBDB010000003.1, from coordinate 659,924 downwards.
CTCCCCGGCCAGCGACGGCAGCGATTTCAATGCCGTGTACGCAGAGCTCCGATCGGTGTTCAGCGACGCTGAAGTCGTCGAGCTGGGGTGCTTTGCGGCGATCGCGATCGGCGGGGTGAAGCTGTCACGCAGCCTGCAGATCGATCCATGATCACGAAGGGAGAACGATGGAGTTCCGAGACGCCGACGCCCTGCTGAATCCCGCCCCGCTGCCGCTGGAGATGGGGGTGGCGCGCTTGCCCTCGGGCGTGCTGCACGTGGCTGCGCGCACGGACATGCTGGGCTGCAGTGGCCGCATGTTCGAGTGGTGGTTTCGCTTTGCTCCCGATGACCAGCAGTACTCGTGGTGGCACCCCGGCGATCACGTCTCCTCGAAATGGTGGGAGACGAGCCCCGACACGCACCTGGGCTCGACGCACGAGGTGCAGGAGCGGGTGGGTAGCGAGGAGGTCCTGCGGCTGTGGATTGCCTTCCATGATCCAACCGAGACTTTCTCCGCTTCCGCGTACGAGGCCGCGGTGGGCAGCGGCGACATCTCGACCGCGATCTGTGCCCGCATCGGAATCGGTGACGAGCCTCCGCGCGACGAGCATGGACGTCCGCTCGGCGGTCGTATGACCCACGTGGCTCGGGACACGCCGTTCGGCTGCGTCCTCCGCAGCCGCTTCTGGCTCGGTGAGGGACTCGAGGCCTCGGCTGACCAGTTGGGGACGCTGCTCCCCGACGAGCTGGGTCTTGGGCTGATGAAGCACGCCTACAGCGAGTTCTTCTACCTGTCCCGGTTTCTGCCCTCGCTGTACATCGCCGAGCGACGGGAATCGGAGAAGATCCCGCTGCCCTGGTGAGGCTTCAGGCGGTGGCCGGCGCGCCGCTGGGCAGCTAGCTCGACTCGCTGGACGCGATCACTTGGCTCAGGGTGACGCTGGAGGAGGTGTCCTCGGTAGAGGACGAGCCGGTAGACGTCGAGCTGCTCGTCGAATTTGAAGTCGATTGGGCGTTGGTGGTAACGCCTGAGCCCGAGGTCGAGTTGGTCGAGGTCGAGGTGGAGGTGGAGCTCGGCGACGTCGAGTTGGAGCTGGAGTGGCTCGAGACGGAATTGGAGCTGGAGTGGTTGGAGCCCGAGCTGGAGCTGGATTGGTTGGAACTGGAGTGGTTCGAGCTGGAGCTGGAGCTCCAGTTGTTCGAGCTGGAGTGGCGTGAGCCGGGGTGTGAGTGGCTCGAGCCGGAACTGCGGCGGTGGTGCTGGGATGATGGGTGGTGGCGCCTGTGCTTGCTGGGCCCCTTGGCGAACGCCGCTGCTGGCGCCAACACTGCCAGAACGAGGGCAGCCGCGACCATGGCTGTCCCGAGCGTCATTCTGAAGCGCATCGCCGGCCTCCCGTCCGCCGCTACTGGTCATCTGGGCGCTCGAGGCCGGAGCGGCAACCGACGAAGCGCTCAGGGTGTCATAACACGTACGAGCCCTGAGGTCAAACCGGATTTCAGATCTAGCCCAGCGACGCTCGCTGCCGTGCGTTGGTCCGCGGGCGATAGGATGGGCACGTGTGGAGGTTCGCCGAGGGGCGCCGAAGCCGGCGTGCTCAGACTCTGAGTCAAGCGATCAATGCGTTGCCAATGGTCACTCGCCGAGCGATGCTCGAGGCGCTTGAGACCGACGAGCTGATCGTCGGCGCCTACACCGATCGGCACGGGCGGATGTGTCCGATGCTCGCCGCGCACCGGCGAGGGGTGCGTTCCGGGGTGGGCGCATTTCCACCCGCTTGGGATTCGTTTGCACGCGCAGCGCGCCCGCGTCTGGCCACTCAGCGAGAGCTCGAGATCCTGAGGGCGCTGTTGGAGGAGAGCCTCGTCGATCCGCCGGGGAAGTCGCATCCTCGTCCGGAAGCCTCAAGAGAGACCGACAGGGTCGCGGCCGGCACGTCCAAGTTGTATTAGCGGAGGCTTCGGGTGGGCACGGCCTTGGCTTTCGCGCAGCTGCTGGGACTCGCGGTCGGGCCGGGCCTGATCTGGCACCGAGTCCTCGGTGACATCCTGGCATCCTTTCGCTGGGATCCGACATACATGCTGAGTGAGCTCAGCCCCTGGATCCTGCTGATCGTGGGGATCGGTTTTCTCGTCCCAGTCGCGGTCTCGGTCGGACGCTCTCCCGAGAGCCGCCTGTACCCGCGCGCTCGCCGGGCCTATATCGCCTGGGGCACGGTCGTCTACCTGCTCGGCCTGATCTTGGCCCTAGAGGTGGCCGAGGTGTGGCACTACACGGCCGCCTGACCCACCTGGGGCTGCAGGCGCATCGTGGGCACACGAACATCGTCCACTTCTCGCCGCGTTTGTCAGCCGCTGGGCCTCAGAGGCCGAAGAAGGGGAATGGGCTGTGATCTCTCGGGGCGCTGCGATCACTCAGGGCCGCACAGCGGCGCAGCCAAGTATCGACAAGAGGCAGCCCAGTTGCGCCTCGTGCTGGTGTGTGATCGATGCGGAGCCGAGCGCGGCGAGTTCGGAACGCTTGCCTACCGTCCGTACGGGCGGCGGCTGGTGGGCCAGTTGGCTGATCTGACCGCGCGCGAGCTCGGGCTCAGCGACAGCGAGATCGCCAGGGTTCGCTTGGCGGCATCGCTCAGCGATGTCGGACGCGATCAGATCCCGCGCGAGATCCTCAACAAGCGTGGGCCGCTAACGCCCGACGAGTGGGTCGAAGTGCACCGCCAGCCGGAGCTCGGTGCTGCTCTGCTCGGTCACGCCAGCTTCGATGACATCCGCAACTGGATCCTGAGCCGCCGCGAGCGGCCGGACGGTCTTGGCTATCCCCGCGGGCTGTCCGGCGCCCAGATTCCGCTGGAAGCGCGGATCCTTACGATCGCCGAGGCGTATGCGGCGATGACTTCCAGGCGTCCGCACCGACCGGCGCGCGATCACGAGGACGCCACCCGGGAGTTACTCGACGGTGCCGGCACGCAATTCGATGCGCGGGTCCTCGGAGCGTTCATTCGCGCGACCGCGCACTTGACCCAATCCTCGCCTCGAGCTGTGCATCGGGAGCAAGGGCACGAGGACCTCGCCCCTTTGGTGGCCTGAACGTACCTCCGTCTGCCTAGGAACCGTTGACCCAGTCGACAATCGCCTGTGAGCGTTGCTCAGGCACCCAATGACCGACGCCGTCGAGCACTCCGACCTGTAGCTGCGCCTGACCGCTGACCGGTCCGGTCGGCGTTCCCTTGGTCACCAGGTCGCGCTCCCCGACGAGGACCGTGGTGGGGAATTCAAGGACCGCGTGGGCGTAGCGCCCGCGGGCGATGGGCACGACCTCGTGGGTCAAGAAGGTCCGGTACATGGATACGGTCACGTCGGCGGGGATGTGCTCGGCGAACAGCGCAACGTCAGCGGCCGCCAGGGGATCGTTCCCGCGGCCGCTCTGGAGGATCGAGCGAACCATCCTCCCCGCCACCCGTGGTCCGATGAATGGCGCACTGATCGGTCCTTGATAACCGAGCAAAGCCAGCTGACGAGGATGAGGGACGGTCCAAGGGTGCGGTATGCACAGCGCGAGCATCCGCTGAAAACGTTCCGGTGCGCGCAAGCCGGCCAGAAACCCGATCCAACCCCCCCAATCGTGACCGACCCAGGTGACACGCTCGGCGCCTAGCGCGTCCAGCACGGCAATCAGGTCGGTGGCCAGCTGTTCCTTGGCATAGCCTGACCGCGGCGCCTCCGTCCAGCCATGGCCGCGGAGATCGGGCGCGATCACCCGGTGGCGCTCCGCCAAACGCGGAATCACGGTGCGCCAAGCCCACCAATGCTGCGGCCAGCCGTGAACGAGCACGACCGGGGGAGCGTCCTCGGCACCGGCCAGCGCGACGTGGGTACGAAGACCGGCAGCATCGACGTACTCGTGCCTGACCCCAGGCAGCTCTGGAGGATCACCCATGGTTCACGGGATCGTATCCGTGAGCTTCCCGCTTGTGGCTCGGTCGATCATCGATGCCCCGGAAAGCGCGGGTTGCGGTTAGGCAATCGCTGCGCTCCATCGGCTGGCGAGCTTGGCGATCCAGTCCTCGACCGCACGGGGATCCTCCGGCGGTGCCTCCACCAGCACAAGCTCGTTGATCCCAACCTCGTTCAGCGCGGCCAGGTCTTCAGGCTGACCTCGTTCCAGCGCCACCGCCAGGTAGAGCTGACCGATCTCGCGGCCTGCTTGCAGGCACAGCTCGGTCAGCTTGGCAATCCGCTCACGTACCGCGTCCACGTCGGCGAGGTTGAAGCCGTACCAGCCGTCTCCGATGGTGGCCACCCGCCGAAGCGCCGCGTCGCTGTTTCCACCGAATACCACTGAGATCCGCCGGTCGTCAACCGGCTTCGGGTTTACCCGGATCTGGTCGAAGGAGACGAACTCGCCATGGAACGAGGCCACGTCCTCAGCCCACAACGTCCGCATCGCGCGCACGTATTCGGCGGCGCGGTCGGCACGCCGCGTGAAGGGGATTCCCAGGGCCGCGAACTCCTCGCGCGACCAGCCAATGCCCACTCCGAGAATCAGCCGTCCGCCGGAAAGGACATCGAGGCTCGCCGCTTGCTTGGCCAGCAACACCGGGTTGTGCTCCGGCAGCAGCAGCACGCCGGTGGCGATCCGGATGCTTTGCGTACTCGCGGCGGCGAAGCTCAGCCCGATAAGCGGATCAAGCCAATCGGCCGAAGCCGGCACTGCGATCTTCCCGTCGTCCGAGTACGGGTACCGTGACTCGGCTTGATCGACCATCACCACGTGCTCGCCTGACCACAGCGTGGCAAACCCGCTCGCCTCGGCGGTGAGCGCCACGGCATCGATCACCGCACGCCGTGCGCCCGTCCCGATCCCCAGGGCGTGAAGGCCCAGCCTCACGCTGATGATGCTCGCACAATCGAGCCCGCCGATGCGGGAGTGGTTGGCGAATCGCTGCGGCAAGAACTCCGCGAGCGCCCCCAGCCTCTCGTAGACTCCGGGCATGGGTCCTGACGGCTCGCTAGCGGCGGCGAGGTAGACGCACCATGTCCGCCACCGACAGGGTTGACCCTCAGCTTCCGCGGCTCCGGCAGGCTGTCCTCGTCGCCAGGGATCTAGAGCCAGCGATCGCTGCCGTGCGCGATGCGCTTGGCCTGGGGGAGCCGTTCTCGGACCCCGCGATTGCGCATTTCGGGCTGCGAAACGCGGTCTTCGCGCTCGACGACACGTTCCTCGAGGTCATCTCCCCGGTGCGCGAGGACGCTCCCGCCGCCCGGATGCTCGCGCGCCAAGGGGGCGATTGCGGATACATGGTCATGTTCCAGGTTCGCGACCTCGCCGCTGCGCGGAAGCGCGCGGCCGCGCAGAGCGTGCGTGAGGTGTTCCAGGTCGAGCTGGAGGACATGTCGGAGGTTCACCTCCATCCGGCGGACATGCGCGGCGCAATCGTGTCGCTGAGCTCGCCGCGGCCTCGGCAGGCATGGCGGTGGGGTGGACCGGGATGGTGCGAGCGCAGTGTTCGGTCGTCGGTGGTCGGCGCCAGGATCGACGTCGCTGACCCCGATGCGGTGGCCGCGCGCTGGAGCGAGGTCCTCGGCGCGTCCGTTGGCTCGGCCGGGATTGATCTCACCGGCGAGCACGGGGCGAGTGGTCTGGTGGGGATCACGATCGACGCACCGGGCAGCCGACGACGGGACGCCGTCGAGATCGCCGGCGTTCATTTCCGGTTCACAGACAGCGAGGAGAAGCAATGACCGACGTGGTACTGATGAATGCTGAGCAGGGGGTGGCCCTGATCACCCTGAATCGGCCGGAACGGCTGAACGCCTGGACCGCAGAGATGCAGGTCACACTCTTCGACCTGCTCGAGCAGTGCGCGGACCGTGAGGACGTCCGGGCGATCGTCCTCACCGGAGCCGGCCGAGGCTTCTGCGCCGGCGCCGACATGGAGAGCCTGCAGACGCTGGCCGACGGCAACGGAGGGGGAGCAGCCGGCGAGCATGACCCCAGGCCGGTGACCTTCCCGCTGACGATCCCGAAGCCGATCGTCGCGGCGATCAACGGCCCGTGCGCCGGACTGGGGCTGGTGCTGGGGCTCATGTGCGACATCCGCTTCGCGGCGATGAGCGCAAAGCTGACCACCTCATTTGCCCGTCGCGGCCTGGTTGCTGAGCACGGCATCTCCTGGATCCTGCCGCGACTCGTAGGACCCGCTCGCGCGCTGGACCTGCTCCTCTCCGGCCGGGTGGTTCTAGGGTCCGAGGCCGCCGAGCTGGGTCTGGTCAACCGGGCAGTCACTGACGCGGGCGTGCTCGATGAAGCGATCACCTACGCCCGCATGCTGGCCAGCGAGTCCTCGCCGGCGAGCATGGCGATGATCAAGGGACAGGTCTACGCCGACTGCGAGCGCGGCCTGGAGGAAGCTCTCAGCAACGCCAATCGTCTGATGGGCGAGTCGTTCTCAGGCGGTGATTTCGGCGAGGGCGTGCAGAGCTTCGTCAACCGGCGTAAGCCCAACTTCGCCCCGCTGGCCAGCGCCCACCGCACCGGCGTCTAGCCGATGGCTAACCGGCGGCGCTGATCACTGCGCCGAGCCCGACAGCTCACGGCAGCAGATCAGCCGACTGTCCTCCAGGGCCGCGGCGCGGTGCGCGTGCGAGGCTTGGTAGTCGCTGTCGGCGATCATCTGCAGGAAGGCCGCCCGCGAGGGGTAGCGCACGAGCAGCAGCATGTCCCAGACCTCCTGTTGAGGGGCGATCACGCTCTCGCCACACTCGGCCATGTAGATCACGCTGCCGCCGGCGCGCTCCAGGTGCGCGCTCACTTCCTCGCCGTAGCGCTCATAAGCCTGGCGACCGCTGATCCCGTCGGCGTGGTCGATCCCATCAGCCCGGTGCTTGAAGCGCAACAGGTTGAGCATGACGATCGATCCGCTGTCGGTGGATGCCGCGAGCTCAGCGATCTGGTTGGCGGTGGGCTCGATGGTGGGAACTGGCACGGAGGGCTCCTGTGGTGTCGTGTTGAGGCCGAGGGAGCACCCTCTCACACTCGCTGAAACAACCTCCCCGTGACCAACGGGCGCGGATAGACTGACTCTCGTGACCGTCGTCGTGCTCACCGGAGCCACACGCGGCATCGGCCGAGCCGCCGCGGTCGAGCTCGCTCGCAGAGGAGCCGAAGTTGCGCTCGTGGGCCGGGAGCCCGAGCGGGTCAAGGCGGTGGCCGAGGAAGCCACCGCGACAGGCGGCGGTGCGCCGGTCCATGAGCACGTGGCGGATCTGGCGCTGATGTCCAGCGTGCGCATGCTCGCGGACGAGATTCGCGCTCGCTATGACCACATCGACGTCCTGGCCAACAATGCCGGGGCGTTGTTCGCCTCCCGCAAGGAGACCTCAGAAGGGTTTGAGCAGACCTTTGCCCTGAACCATCTCGCACCGTTCCTGCTCACCAACCTGCTCCGAGATCGGCTGGCCGGCGGGCGGGTGGTGACCACCGCCTCCGACGCTCACAAGTCCGGCCGTCTGGATCTTGACGACCTGCAGTCTCGGAACTCCTACTCGGCGATGCGGGTCTACGGGACCTCGAAGCTGGGCAACGTCCTGTTTACCCGCGAGCTCGCCCGGCGGGCACCGGAGCTGCACGCCAACTGCTTTCATCCTGGCGTCGTCCGCACCGGGTTTGGCAAGAACGACAATGGGATCTGGAAGATCCTCACCACCCTCGGCTCGCCCTTCTTCCGCTCTCCGGAGCGCGGCTCCGGCTCACTGGTGTGGCTGGCGCTGTCTGACCAGGCAGCACCGCTCACCGGCGAGTACATCGAGGACGAGAAGGTGGTGGCCCCCAGCGCTCAGGCTCAGGACGAGTCGCTCGCGCATGGCCTGTGGGAACGCAGTGCCCAGCTGGTGGGTCTGCCCACAGACGCGCTCGCCTGAGCACCTTTTCGTCACCCTGGTGGACCCATCGTTGAGGCACCATCCTCGCCAGCGAGCGTTGGCGACCGAGCGCCGCACGACTTAGGATTGATTCGTGCCTCAGGATCCCACGCTCTACATGTTCGACAGCGGCACGCTTAGCGTCGGCGGGCTCGAGGTGCCGGTGCCGTTCTTCTTGATCCGCCATCCGCAGGGGGACGTGGTCGTCGATGGCGGCAATCCACTGGCTGTTGCCCGTAACCCGCGCGCGCATTGGGGCCGGCTCACAGACCACTTCCAGCCCCACATGACCGAGGAGCAGCACTGCGCCGTCCAGCTACTCCGGCTCGGAGTTGAGCCGGAGTCGGTGAGCCACGTCGTGCAGACCCACCTGCACATGGATCACACCGGCGCCCTCGGTCACTTCCCCAATGCCGTGGTGGTGGTCCACTCGCGGGAGCTCGAGGCCGCCCGCGCATCCGAAGCGCCGGCTCGCACCGGATATGTCCGCCCGGACTACGACCGTCCGGAGCTGCGCTGGCAGCTGGTCGAGGGGGAGGTGGACCTGTTTGGCGACGGGACGATCCGCCTGCTGGAGACGCCGGGCCACTCCGCCGGACACATGTCGCTGCTGCTCGAGCTCGAGCAGACCGGATTCGTTCTCCTCACCGCCGACGCCGCCGACAACCGCCCGCAATGGGAGGGACGGCAGCGCCCGCGCGCGTTCTACTCAGCCGAGGCTGCGAAGGAGTCGCTGGCGCGTCTGCGCGAGCTCGCGCAGCAAGCCCGGGCGCTGCTCGTGCTCGGGCACGAACCCGACGAGTGGTCGCAGCTCAGACGCGCGCCCGAGCACTACGGCTAGTGCGGCCGAGCCGGAGCCGGCCGTGTCCCGCGGCTCGGCGCCGTCGAAGGAACTCGTTTCGGTCAAGACCCCTCGGAGGAATCGGGATCCTCAAGGCGGGCGGCCACCCGCCACCGAACCCCGAAGTTCCTGTAGGTGACCGTAGGCTCGAGTATCTCGGGCAGATTCTCGCGCTCCGAAACCGACTCCGCGGATACCGGCGCATCCGCGTGCACGACCACCCGGACCTCTGGTTTGCACTGAAAACGCAGCTCCCGGGCGGCAACCGCGGCGGCAATCTCGAGGTCCGGCTCGCGGTCCATCACGCTTCCACAGCGTTGCGGACGTCCTTGGCCGTAATCCGGCCCTCAGTACCGCTGCCCTTCAGCCGGGCAAGGTCGACGCCGAGTTCGTCGGCGACCCTGATGGCCACACCGGTGGCACGATACTTCTCGGCGCGCCGGTATTCGCGGCGTTCGCCGAGCTGGCGCACCCTTCGGGTCGCGGCGAGGCCAAGATCCCGCGCCTCGTCGGATGCGGCGTGTCGGATCTCGGTAGCGACCGCCTTGGCCATCTCTTTGGCCAGCCCTCCTGGGTTGGCGGCCGCGGGATCTCCGCCATTGGTCTGCCCGGCGGCCTGCCCCGCGCCGTGACCGGCCTGGCCTGCGGCCTGTCCGGCGCCTTGGCCGACCTGACCGACGGCTTGGCCGGCGCCCTGACCAGCCTGACCGACGGCTTGGCCGGCGCCCTGGCCGACATCGCCGGTGGCCTGGCCTGCCCCCGAGCCGACATCCTTCAGCGCTCCCTGGGCACCCTTGCCCACATCCTTGGCGGCATCGCCGGTCTTGCCCACCGCTTCCCCAGCGCCCTGGCCAACGTCGGAGACCGCCCGGCTGAGTCCCTTCACCAGCTCCGGATTGCGATCCAGGCTCGTCATCAGGCGATCGACGATCGCAGTGACGTGCTCGAGTCGAGCCTTGAGCACAACCTCCGCCTCGACGCCTTTGATGTCGAGCTTGACCTGGCTGAGATGCACGTCGATGCCCACGTTCAGCTTGACCAGGTTCAGCACTCTCGCCTTGAGGGCGACGTGAGCATCGAGATCGTCGACCTCCAAATGGATCGAGTTCACTCTCAGCTCAGGCACGTCCAAGAGGACGTCCGGCGGTCCTGCGGGATCCTGCACCTCCCGACCTTCGTAGCGCCGGTATTCGCGGACAGAATCGTTGCTCGCGCTCCGGGCCTGCTGTGCCGGACGGCCGTTCCCCCCGGACGGCTGCTCGCTTTCCGGTTACTCGAGGATCCCGTCCCGGTGCGGGAGGACCCGCCCTGGCCACGACTGGGACGCTGTGCTGTGCTCGTTCTCTGGGGCATGGCCAAACTCCTAACTGCCGCCCGCGGACGCGCTGCCGCCCTGGCCGAGGTTCTCGACACCTGCTTGAGCTCCCTGACCCAGCCCTTCAGTTCCCTGCCGCGCTCCCTGACCGACGCCCTGGACGCCCTGCTCTGCCCCTTGGCCGATCCCGGCGACGCCCTTACCGGCACCCTGACCGACGTCTTGCACCGCGCTCCCGGCGCCCTGGCCTGCACTCTTCACCGTGTCGCCGGTGTCAGTGAGCAAATCGTGCGCGCCTCCACCGACATCTCCGAGGGCATCACCGACGCTCTTGAGCAGCTCCGGGTTGCGGTCGAGGGTGGTCAGGACGCGCTCCAGGATCCGGCTCACGTGGTTCAGTCGCACCTCCATCAGCGCCTGGGTCTCGACCCCCTGTATGTCCAGGGCCACCTTTCCCAGCCGCACCCCCACGCCGGCGTTGATCTGGACGAAATGGCCGGCTTCGGCCAGGACCGCGAGGTGGGCTCGGAAGTCGTCGAGCTCGAATTTGATCTCATCGACGTTGACCACGGGTGCGTCTATGTAGACATCGACTGCGGTGTCGATATCCGCTGGATTGATCACCGAGTAGTCGGGCAGATCCTGGTTGGAGCGATTTGCGCTCGCCGAGGACCGTCCGTTGCTGCGACTGGACTGCGCGTTGCGGGTCGCGCGTGCTGAGCCGCGTCGTGCTGAGGCCATGGACCGGGCCCTCCCTCTCTCGTTTACCCTCGAGGCGAAGGCTGCCCTCAGACTGCTGGGCACAAACTGGCGGGTGATCAGGTGCCGGCAAGTCAAGGTCGGGTCCCTAAGATGCGCGCCAGGGCAATGGGCCTCGGCGCTCGGCGATCTGAAGGGACGAGATGAGTGAACAACTGACGCTATTGGTCTGTCACATCGACGATGGCGGCCCACCCCCGCACGCCTGCCGCCGGGCCCAGCGGGCACTGCGAGCCGCTGGTCATGATTTCGACAAGGTCATCGCCGGCCGGGGGATACCCTTCGGTCTGTTCACCACGGGGCGGCGCCCGGGGCTCAAGCAGCTGAGCGGCCAGGAGAAGTTGCCCGTCCTTCGCTTGCCGGATGGCGCGACGATCAACGGCAGCGCCAACATCATCGCCTGGGCTCGCAGTCACTCACCGACGACGGCTTGACCTATCCGGAGGCGGACCGCGCTCTCGAGCGGGGTGGCTCCTTCTCGCCACCCCCCGGAGTTGCCACATAACCTGAAGGTCGCGGCTTCGAATCATCCCCGCGCGAGCGCCCAATGACCGGATCCAAACGCGAACCAGCGCAACCGCGGGAGGGGTTGCCCTGCTGGAAGCGGCGGCGTAGCATCGGCAGCTCATAGGCAGACGGGGCCGCCCGGCTCAGCGAGCCGGCTGGCTCGGCGAAACGTGAGGTTGTGCAATGAGCTTCAGATTGGGCGCGATTGAGGGGTGGATCTGGTCTCTCGACTTCAGCGCCGCGAGAACAGCGACCACGCGGCGATTGTCTCTCGTCGGTGTGCTCCTGTTGCTTGGCGTGCCTGGTGCCGCTCGGGCAGCAGGCAACGCATACGTTGCGAACCACGTTTCCTCGAGCGTTTCGGAGTATGGAATTGGCCCCGGCGACCTGCTCTCACCGCTGGCTCCGCCGATGGTCCCCTCTGGAGTGGGGCCGTTCGGCGTGACGGTGAGCCCCGACGGCAGGAGCGCCTATGTCACCAACACCAATGAGAGCACCGTGTCGCAGTACAACATCGATGCGACCACCGGGGTGTTGGGGGCGAAGATCCCAGCGAGCGTAGCCTCGGGCCAGAATCCGGAAGGGATCGCGATAACTCCCGACGGCAGGAGCGCCTACGTCACCAACGCGGGCCCGAGCAACGACTCTCGGAGTACAACATCGATCCGAACACGGGCGCGTTGTCGCCGAAGAACCCGGCCTCCCTCGCCCCCGGCGTCACGCCATCCGACGTTGCCGTGACGCCCGATGGAAGAAGCGCCTACGTCACCACTTTCTTTGACGGTGTCCTTCAGTACAACATCGATCCGACCACGGGGGCGTTGTCGCCGAAGAACCCGACATCCGTACCCACGGAATCGGGTGCGGGATCTGCCATGATCGCCGTGAGCTCCGATGGCAAGAGCGCATACGTCACGGGCGGCAACGTCATCTCGCAATACAACATCGACCCCGTGACCGGCGTGCTGTCGCTAAAGAACCCGGCAACCGTCGCCGCGGGGGCGAATCCCCAGGGCATCGCCGTGACGCCCGACAGCAAGAACGCGTACGCCGCCAACCTCGGTAGCGGCGTCGGGCAGGGCACCGTCTCGCAGTACTCCATCGACCCGGTGACTGGCGCTTTGTCTCCCAAGACACCACCCATCGCGCTAGCGGACATGGGTCCCACGGAGATAGCGGTCACGCCCGACGGGACGAGCGCATATGTCACCAATCAGGGCTCAAACGACGTTTCTCAGTACTCCATCGACCCGCTGACCGGCGCGCTCTTGCCCAAGACGCCGGCAACCGTCGCCGCTGGGCAGGATCCCATCGGCATTGCGCTACGTCAGGCTGGCGCACCCACCAGCAAAGAGCAATGCAAGCGGGGCGGCTGGCGCAACTACCCCCAGTTCAAGAACCAGGGGCAATGCGTCAGCTTTGTTCAGACCCACGCCAAAAAGCCACACGGCTAGCACTGCGACCGGCTACCTCGGCCGTGGCCAAACCGGGCCGGCGAGTTAAGTCCGAGTCGACTCGGGTCGCAGCACCGGGACGGCACAACGTTTGATCCGAACCACGGGTCGGCAGCGGCCGCCGCTACAACGCGGTAAGCCCTCCGTCAACCACCAGCGACTGCCCGGTGACGTACCCCGCGTCTGCGGAGAGCAGGAACACAGTTGCGTGCGCGACCTCCCAAGCGCTGCCCTGGCGGCCGAGCGGGATCCGCCTGACGAGCCGGTCCCGGACCTGGCTGTGAGCTGACGCCTGGCGCCCCAGCGGCGTATCGATGAAGCCGGGGACGACGACGTTTGCTCGCAGCCGCCGGGGAGCGCCCTCACGGGCCACGTGGCGACAGAGACCGAACAGGGCCGCCTTCGAGCTGTCGTACGACGGCGACCCGCTTCCGGCCCGCACCCCCGCCGCCGATCCGATGAACACGATCGCGCCGTCGTCGGCCATCACCGGAACGGCCGCCTTGCAAATGAGGAAGTGCGCCCTCAGGTTCACCGCCAGCGCAGAGTCCCACGCCTCCACCGTCGTTCCCTGAAGGCCGGCGCCGAGGCCGATCCCGACGTTCAGGACGAGCGCGTCCAGCCCGCCCAGGGCCTCACGGGCCTCGTCGACCATCGTCGCGCACCGCTCGGGCTCAGCAACGTCGGCGATGATTCCCACCGCGGCCCCGCCAGCCCCTTCGATCAGGTCGACGGTGGAGTGGGCCGCTCCGGCGTCGATGTCGGCGCACGCGATCGCGGCGCCCTCCCGAGCCGCCAGCACGGCGATGGCTCTCCCATTGCCAACCGGAGCATCGGGATCGGTGCTCGGTTGCGTGCCCGCGCCGACCACCAGCATCCGGCGGTCGATCAATCGATCATGGCCAGACGCCTGTCCGGCCGATTCCGGTCCCACGGCCGGACGCTGCTGAGCGACGCCGGCCGGTTTGGCGCGGGGTGTGGCCGCACCCGCCGGACCTCGTGGTGTGGCGATCGCGGTGGCGGGAAGCTCCGCTTCGAGCTCGACGCCGGTCGTTTCCAGAACGCGCGCCACGGCACCGTAGTAAGCGACCGTGACGACCAGCTCCAGGGTTTGACGGCGCCCGAAACGGTGGAGCAACTCCGCCAGCGTTGCGTCCGAGGCGCGAATTTCCCGCGTGATCTCCTCGGCGGCACGCAGCACGAGCCGTGCGTCATCGTCGAAGGCCTCGAGCGCACCGCTACGGAGCGACTCGATCTCGCGCTCGGGGATCCCGATCTGGCGGCCGATCTCCTCGTGCTGGACGCGTTCGTACACGGCGCCCGTGCAGTGCGCGACCTGCAGGATCGCGAGCTCGCGCAAACGGGGATCGAGCTCGCAACGCTGCAGGATCGCGCCGCCGAGCCTCAGAAACGGACGCAACGTGGTCGGAGCGCCGGCGAGCATGCGGGCGAGATTGAACGGAGGCAGCGACGCGAGCACCTCACGGGCACCTTCGTCGAGCTCGTCCTCCGGCGTGTAGGGAATGCGTGACATGAGAGTCTGCTCCTTGGGGTCGCGCCGTTGGTCTCGTGTCTCGGCGGTACGGGTTGGCGGGATGACGTCGATTAGCCCGACGACTATTACCACCTTGACGACCGTGAGCGCCCACGATGGCTATTGGCGCCGGACTCAGCCGTTCGGCCCGGATGAGCCAGGTTGTGATTTGCTGAGGACTTGGAGATGCTTGCAACTGACCGCCTGACGACTCTGGAGCACGGCACCTCGCCCGGCCTCCACGCGCAGGATGACCCCGAGGGCGTTCGCAAACAGCCGTCTAAACACCACCCAAAGCAGTCGTGATCGACCTCGAGCCGATCGACCTGTTGCAGCAGCTGCTGCGGTTCGACACGACCAACCCGCCCGGCAACGAGCGCGCGTGCATCGAGCACATTGACGGGCTGCTGCAACAAGCGGGCCTAGAGACGACGATCGTCGCCGCCGACCCCGAGCGACCAAATCTGGTCGCCCGCCTACCCGGTCGGGGCACGGCGCCGCCGCTACTGTGGCAGGGCCACGTAGACGTTGTCCCGACGGCCGGCCAGCAGTGGACGCACGACCCCTTCGGCGCAGTGATCGATGGCGCCGATCTCTACGGCCGCGGGACGCTCGACATGAAGGCGGGGGTGGCCATGATGGTTCACGCGCTCCTGCGCACGCACGCAGAGCAGGTCCAACCGGGCGGCGACATCGTCCTCGCCGTGCTCGCTGACGAGGAAGGGGGCGGCGAGCTCGGCGCGCTGCACCTCGTCCGCGAACGGCCCGATCTCCTCGCCGGGATCAGGTACGCCCTCGGTGAATTCGGTGGCTTCACGATGGACATCGGCGGCCGGCGGTTCTCGCCGATCCAGGTCGCCGAGAAGCAGCTCTGCACGCTGCGGGCCACCGTGCACGGGCCCGGCGGTCACGGCTCGCTGCCGATGCGCGGCGGCACCACGGCGCGACTGGCAAAGCTTCTGCGCCGGCTCGACCGCAAGCGCCTGCCGGTGCACGTCACGCCGGTCCTGGCGCGGATGGTGCAAGCGCTCGCGAGCGAGCTGGCAGGCCCGCAGAAGCTCCTGCTCCAGCGCCTGCTCGACCCGCACCTCACCGACGGCGTGCTGACGCTGCTGGGCGAGCGAGGCAAGATCTTCGAGCCGCTCCTGCACAACACCGTCAACGCCACGATCGTGCAGGCAGGGAACAGCGTGAACGTGATTCCGGCCGAGGCGACGGTGACACTCGACGGCCGCCTCCTGCCGGGTCAGTCAACCGAGCAGCTGCTCGGCGAGCTGCGAGCGCTGCTCGGCAGCGACGTGGAGCTCGAGGTGGTGAACAGCGAGCCCGGGCCGCCCGAGCCGGACTTTGGCCTCTTCGAGCTGCTCACGGGGGTGCTGCGCGACGCCGACCCGACGACGACCCCGATCCCGCTGCTGCTCGCCGCCGTGACCGACGCCCGCCACTTCGGCCGCCTGGGGATCCAGGGGTATGGCTTCACGCCGATGCAGCTGCCCGCCGAGCTGCGCTTCACCGAGCTGATTCACTCCGCTGATGAACGCGTTCCGGTGGACGCAGTCGGGTTCGGCGCCGACGCGCTGTTCCGAGTCGCGCAGCGCTACTGACCGGGATCGCGTCCACCCTCAGGATCGGATCCGGCACCGCGGATGAGGATCGGCGGGGCTACCTGTAGGTTCCCTTGTAGTTGAAGGTGAAGAACCTGAACGTCTTGTCGCTCACCGCGGTGAACGTCCCCGTGAAGCTATGCCCCCTCTGGGCGCCGCGACCGCGGGTCAGCGAGAAGTTGCCTCGCAACGTCTCACCGGATGCAGTGACCGTGGCCTTGCCCGTTGCCGTGCCACTCAGCGACCCGGCAGCGCTGTAGAGCACCATGGGCTCGGCAATCACGTGGATACCGGTGCTGTCGATCCGGGCCTTGATGACAAAGGCGCTGGCGCCGGTCCCGAGGACCCGGTCGTAGTCGTTGCCGGCGGCGTACTCGACTGCGCTGGAGCTGATTCGGGTGATCCCCAGGTAGGCGATGCCGCTGTCGCGCTTGGTTTTGGCGCCGTAGGGCTTCGTCTTGGCGGCGATCGCAGGGGGCCCTGGTGCGAGCAGTGCGCAAGCGCTCAGCAGCGCGGCCGCCGCCATCAATCGAGTGAGCCTGGTCATGTTGGTCCCTTCATCGGTTGTGGCGTTCGTCCCGGCGGCGGTTCTCGCTCCGGGCGAGCGTACCCGGCGGCATAGCCGCAGCGTTGCTTGGCTCAGCCTAGCCGGGTACGCTTCGGTGAACATCAGAGGGAGGTTCCATGTACGCCAGGGTCACAACGTTTCCGGGCCTGGCCCCGGAGCGCATCAGGGCCACGCTCGCATCGTTCACGGAGAATGATCTCCCTAGACTCGAGCAGCAGTCCGGCTATCGCGGTGTATGGGCCGGAGCCGATTACCCAGGTGGCCGGGCGATCGCCGTCACCTACTGGGAGTCGCTCGAGGCCTTGCACGCCAGCGAGCCGATCGCCAACGAGGCCAGAGCAGCTGCCGTCACCAGGGGCGGCGTCGACCGCAATCGGCCGCCGATCACCGATCGCTACGAAATCGTGCTCGAGAAGCAGTCAGTCAACGCCTGAAACCTGACAGCGCCCGGAAACGAGGGCCGCTGAGCCCGTTCAGGAACGGCACCAGGTAGTCGAAGAAGTCGTTCTGCGGGTAGGCGCCGGCAGGATCGTTGTGCGCGTAGGTCGAGCTCCGATCGACCAGCGTCAACCGCTGCGGGAAGTACCACTCGGTGCCATCGGCGTTGTTGATGCCCAGGCCCGAGAACATCGTCGCGAAGCGGTTGATCGGGGTGAGCGCGCCGGTGCCGTCCCAGATGTGGTAGCCGTTGATCGTCTGCGCTGAGACGCCTGCGCCCAGATGCGCCTGTACGGCGGCCAGGCTGGGCGGGGAGGTGCCGACGTTGAGGGCGTAGCCGTACTAAGCCAGGTTGGTCACGGGGACCGGCGGCTTCAGGTCGGCGGGCAGGTCCCGCGAACGACTGGCCCAACGACGGCGAGTTCGGATCGATCAGCGCTCCCAGCGAGCCTGTCGCGTTGTAGATACCGGCGAACGGGGCGGGAATGCCGCCAAAGGCCAGCCAGGGAGAGGAAATAAACCCGGTTCGCAGCTCCGGCGCGGTCACCTGGCTGGATCCGCAGGGTCTCAGTAGCTCACGGTACCCACGTAGTGAAAAGTGTCGACATGACCCGGGCCGGCGCTGGGCGCGGTGCCGACGAAGTTGACCGCGCCGCGGGCGCGCGCGTAGCGCTCGGTGCCGCCGGTGATCGTCCCCCTGCCGACGAACCTGAGCGAGCCGCCGGACTGGACGGCGAGCGTGCCCGTGAGCGCGAAGTTCAGGCTTCCGTGGGCAAAGAACGCCGTCGCCCTGGCGTTGAAGGCAAACGTCGCCGGCGCCCGCGTAGGGCCGGTGAACGTGATCTGGGTCACCTGCGCGCCGCTGCCGCCGGGGTTCGACTTCACGGTGGCTGCGGCGGTGGCGGTGCCGCCGGCCAGGGGTACCCGTTCGGTCACGATGTCCACCTCCTGGAGAGTGGCGGTGAGCCGATGCCTGGCCAACCCCTCACCCCTGCGCCCGCCAGTACGCGCGCCGGCTGCAGTGGACCAAGCGCCTGACACGAGCAGCAGGCCAGCGCCGGTCAGGGCAACAACTCGGCTCAGCGTGATGGTCATCGAGAAACTCCTCCCGGCTCGGTTGCGGTTACGACGCTTCGACTGCCGATCTGATCCGCTGGGCCAATGCGGGCGCATCCTTGATCGCCGCCTTGAGCGCAAAGCCCTTGATCAGCTTGCCGACTCCGTGGCCCTCGAACCGATTGCGAATCGTGACCTTGGTCTGGCTGTCACCCAGCTGCTCGAGGTCGTAGCCGCCGTCGGGGACGGTGATCATGTTGGTTGACCGCTCGGCCCACCGGATCCTGGTCGGCGGCTCGAACGCGGTCAGTTCAAACTTCCGGCTGGTGGTCATGCCAGCGTCCTTGGCCCTGCTCTCGAAGATCGTCCCCAGCCCGATCGGGCCATCGGTCGTCTTACTGATCTGCTGCACGCGGGGACTGAACTTCGAGTCGTTGGTTCCGTCAGCCAGAAAAGCGAAGACCTGGGCGATCGGACGGTCGACGACCGCCGACTCGCTGAACTCGTCTGCCATGCGCCAACTCCTTCGTCGAACCGTGCCCGGGAACGTGATGGGCCCGGGTCCACGACAAGCCCTCCCTCAACTCTGGCCGCCGATCCTACCCAGATCTGGGGCCGCTCGGGTAGTAGGGTGCAACGCTGATCGTCAGCGACTCGTTCGTGGTCGTCGACTGGACAGATCCGGGAACCCATTTGCGTCGCCCGATCGCTGTTCTGCACCGGCACCGGACGTGCGGCGCCTCGCGCGCGGGGATCCAGCTGACTTCACGGAATCGTACGGAATTTGCCCAAGTGCCGCGAACATCGCCACCGGTGCCGTATGCCGAGATTCACTTTCACCTGCTCCCCGGCGTCGACGACGGGCCACGGTCGATCGACGAGAGCGTGGACCTGGCCCTCGCCGCGGTGTCCGACGGGACACAAATCGTCGTGGCGACTCCGCACGTCAGCGCAGCACACATCACCGAGCCCGCCGGGATCCCGGATCTCGTTCGTCAGCTCGCCGGCGAGCTGAAGCGCCGGAACATCGCGCTTAAGGTATCGCCCGGAGGCGAGCTTGCCCACGACATGGTGCCGCGGCTGAGCCACCGCGACCTCGAGACGATCGCCCAGGGGCCGCCGGGAAAGAGATGGCTGCTGCTGGAAGCTCCATTCAGCGGACTCGACGATGAATTCACGGCAGCCGCGGATGAGCTTCGCCGTCGGGGATTCGCCATCGTTGTCGGACACCCCGAGCGCGCCTTGGCGACGCCCGAGACCGATGCCGTGATCGAGCACGAGTTGGACACCGGCAGCGTTCTCCAGCTGACCGCGTGGTCATTCCTGGGGTTCTACGACGAGCAGGTTCGTCACCGCGCGTGGCGACTGCTGGCGTCGACGCCGCGCGTGGTGATCGCCTCAGACGCTCACGGGAGCGCCCGGATGCCGGCGCTGCGGCCGGCGATCGATGCCTTAACGGCCGGTGGAGCCCGTGATCCCGCCCGGCTTGCCGGCGCGATCCCGAGGACGCTGCTCGACCACGGCATCGCCGTCAGCGGGGCTTCCCCCAGGTCGGCGGTGGGTCAGTCTCGCTCCTGGTAGAGCCGCACCCGCTCCACGGCCGCCGAGGCCATCTGGGCGAGATGCACAAGCGCGGATTCGTCGTCAGCGGTGAAGCCGCCGTCCTGCTTGTCGAAGAGCTGGATCGCTCCCAGCTCGCCGCCGTCCAGGGCGGTCAGTGACGCCGCCAGCCATCCTTCCAGCGGGCGATCGCCGGCTCCGTTGCGAAAGAACGGCAGGCGAGCGAGCGGCTCGCCGTCGATCCTGACCGAGCCGCCGCGCAGGCGCAGGAACCGATAGATCGCGAACAGATCGAGCCAGCGAACAAATGCCGTCCACCGGCGGTCGGCCTCGGCATGGGACGCCGCCCCGGCGGCTCGGGGATGGCCGGCAACCGCCACCGTGACCACGCAGCAGACGGCATCGACAAGCTCGCGCGCCTGCTCGGCCACCAGCTGGAGCATCTCTTCGAGCGACTCGGGGGCGTGGAGGGCGAGCGAGGCGTCGGCGAGGAAGGTTGACAGCTGGCGGGACAGCTCCTTCTGACGCCGTTCGAGCAGGAACGCCTGCCGGGCTTCCTTGAATCCGCGCTGGACCATCTCGAAGCTGGAGAGGCTCTCCATGAAGAAGTCACCCGAGCGCGTCACGCGCTGCACCTCGACGGACGAGACGGGCTGCTCTCCGTCCGGCGAGGCCGGCTGCTCCCCGCCCGGTGGGACCGGCTGCTCCTGCGCCGGCGGAGGCTGAAGCCCGGCTTCGCTCCCCGCTCCGGTGAGCGCTGTCAACAGCGCTTCCTGATGGGCGACGGCCAGGTCAAGCACGCTCAGCTGCCGCCTCACCGCCTCCCGTCCGAGCTCATAGGCGACCCGCAGGCGGGCTTCGGTCGGCGCCAGCAGGTAATCGCTCAGAGCGTGGGCATAGGCGCTCTGAAACGATCCGGCCCCGCCACCCGGACCGCTGGTCACGGCCGCGCTCCGAGGTAGCGGACTGTCACCACGAGCGCGTCGTCGGGGCGCTTCCAATGGTTGGCCAGGATGCGCTCGCTGATCGTCTGGGTGGAGCCGGAGATGTCCAGCTCATCAGCGAATGCAGATTCGATTCCGTCGGTGGCCAGGACGAGGACATCGCCCGGGCGCACCTCGATCCTGGCCGGCCTCACCGCGGGCAGCTCGTGCCCGGGTACGCCCCGCCCCAGCGCCAACGATCCCTTCGGCCGGGTCACCGATCGATCGCCGCTGAGCACGCGTCCCTCCACGTTCCCGACGCCGAGCCAAGTCATCGCGCTCTCCGAGGTGGAGACGAAGGCCAGGCTGATCGCCGCCCCGCGCGTATCCCGCAGGGCGGCATGGCAGCGCTGGACGAGCACGACCAGGTCGGGGTTCTGGGTCCCGCGTACGACCTCGGCTGCCTTTCGAGCGGCACGAGCGGCCTCGCTCCCGTGCCCCAAGCCGTCGATCCCGGCCACCAGCGCCCCGTCGGGCAGGAGGGTGACGACACCGAGGTCCCCGTTCGTCACCTCGCCGCGGCGGCACCGCGTGGCCACGCCCCACTCGACCGCTTCCCGCGCTATCTGCTCAGGCACGCCGGCGGCGCTCCTCGCGTAGGCTTGCGAGCTCGTCCCGGAACCTCCACTTCTTCATCGTCACCGTGGTGCCGCTGTCGGCCTCCGAGGTCACGTCGAACTCATCCATGAGTCGACGCGCTCCGGGTAGGCCGAGGCCGAGGCCGCCCCTGCCGCTGTAGTCGTCCCGAAGGGCCGCCTCGAGATCGCGGATGCCCGCTCCCTTGTCGGTGGCAGTCACCACGAGCCCGTATCGCTCCTTCTCTTCGAGCGGCTTGAGGACGATCTCGCCCTGGCCGACATGTACGACGATGTTGCGTGCGATCTCCGAGATGGCCGTGGCGATCAGGGTCGGATCGGGGCGGGGAAAGCCGAGCCGTTCGGCCATGGCGCGTCCCTCTGCTCGAGCGGCGACGAGATCGGAGTCGGCGTTGATGGCAACGCGGACCTCATCCTCCATCCGCGCCCCCCTGGATCAGGTCATCGAGCAGCGCGGTCGCTTCGTCTAGGTCGAGAACCGCGCGCAGAGGCTCCAGGTTGAGGCGGAACTGGACCATCGCGATGGCCACATCTGGATGTATGCCGACGATCACCGTCTGGGCGCCGCGTAACTTGGCGGTGAGCACGATCGAGCGCAGGGCACGGGCGACGAACGAGTCGATCACGTCGAGGGCGGCGACGTCGATCACGATCCCGCGCGACCGATGCCTGCCCACCAGCTCGGCCAGTTCATGGCGGAGCTGGATCACCTCGCTGTCGGACAGGTCCGACTGAATCGAGGCGATGAGGTAGTCCCCCTGCTGGAGGATCGCTACCGACATCGTTGCACCGCCTGACTAGATCTCGAGGCCGCTGGGGTCCTCGGCGGCCTCGCCACGGTAGCCGGCCAGCCGTTCGGCCTCGACCAGCCCTCCCTGGAGGTCACCAACCGTCTTCATCATCCCCAAGTCCACGCCCAGATCGACCAGCGTCTGGGCGATCTCCGACGAGAGTCCGGTGAGGATCGTGCTCGCACCCATGAGCCGTGAGGCCTCAACCGTCTGGACGAGGTGATTGGCCACGGTGCGATCGAGCGTCGCCACCCCGGTGATGTCGATGACCACGACCTTGGCCCGCTTGTTCTGGATAGCTCCCAGCAGCTGCTCGGTCAGCTGGCGCGCCCGTGCGGAGTCGAGAACGCCGATGATCGGCAGGATGAGCAGGCGCTCGCGGAGCTGGAGGACCGGAGTGGACAGTTCGCGCATCGCCTCCTGCTGCTCGTGAATGACCCGCTCGCGTTCGTCGACGAAGCTCACGCCCACGGTCACGGCGATTTGGTTCGCCGCGGGCTCGTAGGCATCAAGAATGCGGTTGAGCAGATCGAGATCCTGCTGATACTTGGCAAACAGCGACCGCGCCAGGACGTCGCGCAAGAGGAGCACGATCCCGAGGACCTCGTGGGTCTCGACGCCGCGGGGGATGATTCGCTCCGAGAGCTCGCGGGCGTAGGTCTCCAGCGTCTCGATGCTGCCGGTCTCCAGGGCGTCAACGTAGTTGTCGTACACGGCGGTGGCCTCGGAGAAGATCTCATCGTCCGACATCACGCCCAGCAGCTCCGCCTTACTGATGCGCCGTGCCCACTCCTCCCGGAGCTCGGTGCGGTTCTCGCGCAGGTACGCCACCAGCTCCTGCAGCAGCGTGTCGGCCTCGTCGGAGAGCTGCGCCACCTGGATACCGGTCCGCTCGCGCCTCTTGTCGTTGGCGCGCTGGGCCGACTCGTCGTCCGTCTGCTGATCCGGCTCCTCCTCGGGAGCCGGTCGATCGGGCTCTTGGTCCATGTGCTTCTCCTCGGATCGGGGGTTGGCCGCGGGTTTGCTCGCCACGGGAATCGCGTTCAGGTGACTGTTCATCGAAGCCGGGGACCGTGAGCGCGGGCACCATCGAGGAACAGGCCGGTGATCGTGGCTGTCATGTCCTCCTTGCCCAACGGCGGCGAGGACGTGAGCACGCCCACGATCAGTCCGATCAGCGACTCGGTGAGGCGACCGCTGGCGATGTCTGGACGGATGGCCGCATCGGCCTGACCGCGCTCGAACAGCTGGCGGAGCGGCTGCGCGAGCCTGAGCTCGAAGCGCTCCTGCCCGGACCGCTGCCGCTCGCGCGCCAGCAGTACGAACGAGTCGCCGACATCGACCAGCGCGCGCACGGCGCGAGCGATGCCCTCCTCTGGCGTGACTTCGTCGATTCGGGCCGATGTCAGCCGGGCATCGACGTCGCTCACCGCGGCCTGCGTGAGCTCGTCCAGCAGCACCTCGCGATTGGGGAAGTAGCGGTAGACCGTCGCCCGGGCGACCCCGGCCGCCTCGGCCACGTCGTTCATGCTCGCCTGCTCTCCCTGGAGCGCGAATATCTGCGCGGCTCCGTCGAGGATCGCGGTCGCGACGCGCTGCTGCAACGCTTGTCGTGGGGCCGATTCGGACATTGTCGTCTCGTGTGAAGTCTAGACGTTCCCTTGACGAGATGCTATTGTCTCATCTAGGGTCGTAGCTGTCCTATGCACGAGGAGGAATCACACATGTCGTTGTCGGAGCGAACCAAGACGGGCCTGCGAGAGATGCCGTCGAACGCGGCCTGGCTGCTGGCGCGAGCCCTCAAGCCCGCCGACGCGCTTGGCAACGTCGCCGAGTCGGCGGCGGCCGGCGCTCGGGATCAGGGGCGCAAGGTGAGCGCGGCCGTGATCGACGCCACCCCCATCGGCGGGGATTCGATCGATGTCCGGATGAAGCGGGCGCAGGAGGCCGGCGAGCGGGCTCGCGAGGCCGAGGATCGGGCTTTGGAGGCCGCACGGGAGTCAAAGGAATGTTCGGATCACGCCCGAGAGGTGATCGAGCGCGGGCGTGCTCGGGTCAAGGAGGTGGAGCGGGAGACGAGTCGAGAGGTCAAGCAGCGCGTCACTGAGGCCCAGAAGAGCGCCGACGAGTGGGTCAGGCGCGAGCAGAAGGCCGCCGAGGCGGACGCAGACTCCCAGCGCCAGGAAGTGCAGGCCGAAGTCGAAGGCGAGATCGAGGCGGCTCAGCGTGAGGCGCAAGCGCGACAGGAGCAGGCCGAGGAGCTGGTCGAGGAGGCAACCGAGAGGCTGGCTGAGGCCCGGCGGCTGGCCGACGAGGCCGCTGGAGCCGCACGTGCCGCGGCCGAGGAAGCCAATCGCCAGGCGCAGCAGCTCGCTGGTGAAGCGCAGCAGCAGGCGGCCGAAGCGGAGGCGAGGGTCAAGGCGACCG
Source organism: uncultured Solirubrobacterales bacterium (assembly GCA_963787535.1). GTDB lineage: Bacteria > Actinomycetota > Thermoleophilia > Solirubrobacterales > Solirubrobacteraceae > Palsa-465. The sequence goes on along the minus strand of CAWBDB010000003.1, from coordinate 635,586 downwards.
AGCAGATGCGTCGGCAGTCCCAGGCCACCGCCAAGCGCACCGCGCGCGAGCTGCAGCGGGATCCCAACAACGGTTCGCTGGAGTCCCACAACAAGCACGAGCTCGTCGAGCTCGCGGCCAGTATCGGCGTCGAGAACCGAACCACCATGACCAAGAGCGAGCTCGTCAACGCAATCGCGAAAGCGTCTCGCAGCACCCGCTGAACGGAGGCGATCCAAGATGAAGCTCCTCAACCGCAAGAGCAGGCTGGAGCGGCTGATCGACACGGTCACCGACTCGCTCGATGTGACCCGTCCGGGCAAGTCCAGCGTTTCCAGCCGGATCAAGCCCAGCCTGCCGAGCGGGCTCAAGCCGGGGTCGGGATCCGGGCTGTCGGGCCTGGGCGCGAGCAACACGCTGAAGGCCGGGTTGGCCCAGGACAACATCGTCAAGGCCGGCGTGATCGCCGGCGGTCTGGCTGGTCTCACCGCCGGAAGCGCCGGCATCTCCTCCCTGCGGCGCCGCCACGAGGGGGCGAGGAACAATTCGTGAAGTTGACGACGGCCGCGATGTTCGCCGCCGGGTACGTAGCCGGGGCCAGGGCGGGTCATGAGCGCTATGCCCAGATCATCATCGGGGCGGCGAGGGTGGGGGCGCGACTCGACGAGTTCAGCTCTCGCCGCCCCCCGCGGGGTCCGCAGCGAGGCTCCGGTGTCGCTGAGGGCGGTCCCTGATCACGGACGCCATCTCTCCAACGGCCTGCTCATCGAGGCCTCGATCCTGGCCCGCGTCCTGGGCATTCGCCTGTTGACGCTTGACACGACCGTGGTGCTCGTCCCCGCTGACGTCAGAGGCTCCTCAGCGGGGGGGCGGTCCTCCGTCAGCCGTGACCCGTCGATGCCCACCTACACCCGATCATTGGCCGCGTCTCCGGCCCGCGCCGCCCCCGCCGGACGCGGCCTGGCCGAGGCGGTGCGAAGCCTCAACGAGGGGGCGGAGATCCTCGCCAACGCCCGGCTGGACGGCGCCTGAGCGGCACCAAGGGGCGCGACGATGCGCGACATCATCCCGTCCCGCGACGACCTCCGGGCACACTCCCTCAGACCGGGTGTGAGCGCCGACGTATTCGATCAGACCTCCGCAGTGGAGGGAAGCCACCCGCAGCGGTAGCGTCGCCCCCGCCCCGTCGTCGCCGGGAAGACGAAACGGCTGCCCGAGCATAGGGCGACGATCAGGACACCGGTCGCCGCCGGACCGACTCTGAACTGAGAAAGGATGCCATGGCTTACATGAACTGTCCAAGCTGCGGGTTGAGCATCCGGCTTCGGGCCTCCTACTTGACCTTGGAGCGCTGTCCTCGTTGCCTTGCCCGCCGGCAGTCCGCGGTGACGATGTACATATCCGAGCGCCCGGGAGGGGCGCGGAGAACCGAGGCCCGGCGCCAGGCCGAGGCAATCCCGGAGCGCGACGAGGACCGCGCCGCAACCGAACCGGGTCCAGCAGCGTCGGCTGATGAGTTCACGGTCTGAAGCCGCCTGACCAGATTGGCGCCTCAATCGGCTGGGCCGGGTCGTTCTCTTTACCGCGCCCTCGCCGCGGCCCGTTAGGCTGCCCACCAATTCGCCCGCAGCAGGCATGAGATCTCGGAGGAACGCCTTGGACGCCGTCAACCATCAGCTTCGACTGGCCGCGCGCCCGGTCGGCCTGCCCCGAACCAGCGACTGGGAGTTCACCCAAGAGCCGGTGGCCGAGCCGCGGGAGGGAGAAGTGGTCATCAAGGTCCGCTACTTATCGCTGGACCCGGCGATGCGAGGGTGGATGAACGAGGGCCGGTCATACATCCCCCCGGTGGGGATCGGCGAGGTGATGCGCGCCCTGGCCGCCGGCGAGGTCATAGCCTCCCGGCATCCGGCGCTGTCGCCGGGGGACCAGGTGACGGGGATGCTCGGCGTCCAGGAGTATGCGCTCACCGGCGGGGACACGGTGATGAAGGTCGACGCCGATCGGGCCCCCCTCCCGGTCCACCTCGGCACCCTCGGCATGCCGGGAATGACGGCGTACTTCGGCCTGCTGGACATCGGCCGACCGACCGAGGGTGAGACGGTTGTCGTCTCGGGCGCGGCGGGAGCGGTGGGAGGGACTGTCGGCCAGATCGCCAAGCTCAAGGGGTGCCGGGTCATCGGGATCGCCGGCGGGACCGATAAGTGCCGGCACGTCGTGGCGGAGCTCGGCTTCGACGCGGCGATCGACTACAAGGCCGAGGATGTCGCTCGCGGGCTCCGTGACCACTGCCCACGCGGGATCGACGTCTACTTCGACAACGTCGGCGGCGAGATCCTCGACGCGGCCCTGGTGCAGCTCGCCCGCCATGCCCGCGTCGTGATCTGTGGCGCCATCTCCCAGTACAACGCCGAAGGCCAGATGCAGGGGCCGGCCAACTACATGTCCCTGCTCGTCAACCATGCCAGCATGACCGGCTTCGTCGTCTCCGACTATGGCGACCGACTGGCCGAAGGCGCCAGGGACATGGGGGGCTGGCTGGCCGCCGGCAAGCTCAAGTCCTTCGAGGACATCGCCACCGGTGGGGTGACGGCGTTTCCGGAGACCTTGCTGCGGTTGTTCGAGGGCCGGAACACCGGCAAGCTGGTGCTCGAAGTCGCCTGAACCAAACTACGCGCAGCTGATGTGGAGCAGGTGCAGCAACCAGCTTCCGGAGCCGCCGCTGGAACGCAGATCGACCGTCCCCGTGCAGTGCTGGGTGCCGTCGGTGCGGACCGAGGTCGTCCGCACCGCGACGGTTGCGCCGGTGCTCGACTGGCTGAGGACGTGGGCGTCATCGAAGGTGATCGAACGCTCGCCGCTCTGTCCTGCCTGAAAGCTGTCGAAGCCGCCGACTTGGGTGCGGAGCGTGGGATCGGCCAGCGACCACGCCTCGGCGTATCGGTGCGAGGCGGCCAACCCGTAGAACGATTCGACGGCGTTGGCGGGTCCGCCGCTGGCCGGCGCAGCGACCTGGGCCCCGGGTCCGGCGGCTCCCGCGGCGACGGAGGTGCCGCCGGCCGTCTGGCTGGGGGGTGCCGACGCCGCGCTTGGCGCACTACCGGCGCCTTGGGTAGCGCCGGTGCTTTTTGCACCGCCGGGGCTTTGTCCACCGCCGGCGGTTTGCGTGCTGGCGCTGCTTCCGGTGGTGTCCTTCGATCCGGCTCGGGACTGGACGCGGCCCTGGGGCGAGCGGTGGCCGGCCACGGTGGCCCGCAACGACGCGGGATCGGAGCCGTTGTCGCTCAGGATCACCGCGAGCACCCCCAGCACCGCGACGATCGCCAGCACCGCGGCCAGTAGCTGGGGCCGCCGGTTGCGGCGCGGCGAGGCCGGGGCGGCACGCGAAACCGGAGCGGTTGCCCGCGCCGGGGCCGCCTTGGGCTGCAGTGGCGGTGAACCGGAGGAAACCGCTCTCGAGCGCGCGGAAGGCGCCGGCGTTCGGTTCGGTGGGCCTCCTGAGCGTCCTGCAAGCGCAGACACCTGAGGCGCGAGGGCGCGCGGGCGCGCCGGCTGCGCCGGCCGCACCGGCGGCCGGGGAGTGACCGCCCTCGTCGGTGCAGGTGCCGGCATCGGGATCGGCTGCGTCGCCTCGGGCAGGAGAGCGGCCCGCAGTCGTCGCGTCAGCTCACCGACCGAACGCGGCCGGGCGGCCGGGTCATGAGCCATCCCCCTTCGCAGGAGCTCGACCACGGGCGGCGGCGCCTCGGGCCACGCCTCGCGGAGATCAGGAGGCGGCTGGGTGGAGATGGCATGCGCCAGCGCCACCGGATTTGCCTCGCAGCGTGCTGGTCGGCCCGAGAGCATCTCGAACGCCATCGCCGAGAGCGCGTACACGTCGATGGCCGGGGTCGGTGGCCGGTCGCCAAGTTGCTCCGGCGCCATGTACCGGAACGATCCGACCACCGCGCCGGCGCTGGTGATCCGCGTGCGGTTCAGCGCCGAGGCGATGCCGAGATCCGCCACCTTGATCGCGCCATCGGTCCCGAGCAGGATGTTGGCCGGCTTGATGTCGCGGTGGACGATGCCCTGCGGTGGATGGCCTCGAGCCCGGCGGCCACCCCAGTCGAGGACTCGCAGCGCCGCCTCCGGAGGGAGCTTGCCTTCACGGCGCAGCGCGTCCCGCAGCGTCTCGCCTGGGACGTACTCCATGACGATCACGTTCCCGCCCTCCTCGGACTCGAGTACGTCGTAGATGGAGACGAGGTTGGGATGGCTGACCGAGGCGCCGACCAGCGCCTCACGGCGAAGGCGCAGGAGCCCGCGCGGATCGTCCTGCGCGGTCATGCGCTTGAGCGCCACCCGGCGGCCGAGCACGGTGTCCTCGGCCAGCGAGACCGTTGCCATGCCCCCCCTGCCGAGGGTCGAGAGGTGGCGGTAGCGCTGGAGCTTGCTGGTGAGCGTCACGAGGTTTGGAGCTTGCTGGTGAGGGTCACGAAGTTTGGGATACCCGAAGCGGGGTGCGAATCCACCGGTTCTGGACCGCCAGGCCTACCTCAGCTGCCGGGGGCTCACGCTCTGGCGCCGGGAAGGAGGAGGGTGAGTGCTTCTGAACCTCGCCTTGTAGGACTCGAAGTCCCAGGAGGCCAGAAAGCGAGCGGCAGCATCCCGGCCGGCCTGGAACAGGTCGGCGGCTCGCTCCGGGGAGAGGTCGAACTCGGTCGTCCGCACCCCGAGCGTGGGAATCGGGATCGTCCGCGCGTAGTTGGCCTGCTCGACGTAGAAACGGTCGTGGGCCTCCATCATCGTCTCCGCGATCGCCTTGAGGAAGTCGATGTCAGAGCCGATCGGGGCCGCCGGGGGCGCCTGTGCCGGACCGCTCAGCAGCGGCGCCGCCTGTCCTGGAGCCACCAGCAGCAGCCCGAAGGTGGGGAACTGCGGCGGGGTGCCAGGAGGAGCGTCGAACAGCCAGACCGGGAAGTTGGACAGCAGCCCGCCGTCGACGATCACGTGGTCAGCGGCGATCACCGGTTCGAAGAACACCGGGATCGACATGCTCATCCGCACCGCCTCGGCGATCTCCAGCTCGTCCGGGTCGTGTCCAAGCTGCGGGGCGTCCTGCGGAAGCACGAGCATGCTGCGGGCGGACAGGTCAGAGGCGATCACTCGCAGCTTGTAGGCCCGCTGGGGATCGCTGTCACTGCCGTTGCGCAGGTCGCCGAACCTGGTCTTGCCCTTCCGGCTGAGCAGATCTCGCATCCAGCCCACCAGGTAATGACCGCTGTGGAGACCGCGTGATGTGAAGAATTGAGCGACATCCCCAAGGGCGCCAAACCGCTCCAGCAGGGTGCGGTCCTCGAACCTGGTCAGGTCCATCTCGTGCAGCACCACCCGTTCGAGCTCGGCTCCCGTGTATCCGACGGCCACCAACGCCGCCATGATCGCGCCGGCGGAGGTCCCCGCCACGCAGCCGGGTTCATAGCCCCGCTCGCTCAGCTCGCGGAACGCCCCGGCTAGTCCGATTCCCTTGACGCCCCCACCTTCGAACACGAGGTCGGCGCGCCGCTCGGCCATCCCAGCCTCAGCCTCGCCGGGACTGAACGAAGCGCCGCAGCAGCTCCCTGCCGCCGGCTGCGATCGGGGTCCCGTGGGCAAACAGCAGCGCGTCGAAGTCCTCCTCCAGGAGCGGCACGAGCCCCTCGACGATGCTCTTCTTGACCGCCTCGGGGTCCTCACCGAGGAGATGATCGGGTGGGTGACCGAGCTCGCCGGGGTGGATCAGGCCGTCGCCGAAGGCCAGCGCACCGGGACCGCTATCGATCCTGAGCACCGAGTCATCAGCAGAGATGCGACCGAAGGGCAGGACGCGCACCCCGGGGGCGATTTCCTCGCCTACCTCGTAGCTGCGCACTTCCACGCCGTTGTCTCGCAACTCCTCCAGCCCCGCCCTGTGCGCCAGCACCGGCACCCCGAAGTCGGCCGCACTACGCAGGTGATGGCGGATGCTCAGCACCACGCGCTGCACCCGGTGCCCGAGCCACCCGGGGCTCTCGCCCTGGGGCAGGATCGGATCCAGCGCCGTGCCCGAATCGGTTAGCAGGTAGGAGCTGACGTCGGTCTTGATGTTGGGGTGGCGCGCCTGCCAGTGCAGGATTCCCGGGATGACCTCGTTCACTGCCCGCAAGCATACGATCCGTCGGCGCCATTGAGCGTGGCCAGCGGCGGGCGCTCGGCGATCGGCACCTCGGCCCCACTCAGCTCGTCCCACGGGCGCAGGTAACGGCCGTCCAGCGGACTCGCCCGCTCTCCGAGGCGCCGCTCCACCGCCGCCAGCACTGCGTAGGACATCTCGCCCAGCGCGCGCAGCGGCTGGTGGCGGTTGCGACGGGTCCCCAGGTGGCACTCGCTCAGGGCATCGAGGCCGTGGCGGCGCAGCGCATCGATCAGGATCGCGATCTCCACGCCGTAGCCAACCGGGAACGAGATCGTCTCCAGCAGCCCTCGACGGGCCGCGAACTCACCCGCCAGCGGCTGCGCGAACCCGGCCAGAAGGGGCTCGTGGAGGTTGATCAGCGGGCGCGCCATGAGCTCGGTGACCCGACCCCCTTCACCCGGGATCTCTCCCGCGCTGGTGAGCAGCGGTCGCTCGAAGGCGCCCTTGACCAGCGCCAGTGAGGGATCTCTGAGCAGCGGCCCGATCAGGCCCAGCAGGTGCCGCCGATCGGGCTCGGCGGTGTCGCCGTCGAGGAAGCAGACGATCTCGCCCGCTGTGGCATGCACCGACCGCCACATTGCGTCGCCCTTGCCGAGCGCGGGTCCAGATGAGCTCAGCACCGCGTCCTGCTGGATGACGCGGGCACCGGCCTCCAGCGCGGCCTCGGCGGTGCCGTCGGCTGAGGCGGCGTCGACGACCGCGATCTCGTCGACCAGACCCTGCTCGACCAGTGGTTGCACGGTTTCCCGCAGCACACCGACGATCGTCGTCGCGCACTCCTTGGTCGGGATCACCACCGTCACCGATGCATCCTTGGCAGTTCGCAGCTGCTCCGGCGCGAATTGCTCGACGCGGTAGCGGCGCCGCTGCGCCCAGGTGGAGACGTCCAGGTCGACCGCCCGCCTCCGCCGGGCGCGGCCGGTGGTCCGCGGCTGCGTCAGGGCGCCCCCCTCGGCGGCGTTCATGATCGGAACCCGTGCCGGCGCAGGTGCAGGCTCGCCATCGCGGCAACGCTACCCGCTGCTGGGCGGCAAAGCCACAGCGGCCGGCTGCGCCGGTAGCCGAGCTAACCTGACGCGCGGAGATTGATTTCGGGCACCTAGACAACTCGTGGATGGCCACGAGAGAGGAGAAGCTGAGCGTGAGAATCCAGAATCCGGGCGGCGGCTCGTCGGCGCTGAACCCGAAGCGTGGCTTGATGGCGCTGACCGCCGCGCTCCTGGCCTCCATGGCCCTCGCGGCCGTCGCCACGAGCGCGACTCCCGTGAACCGAACCGTGGTCAGGAGGTCCGCGCACGGAGCCGTTGTCAGGACGACGAGCGGTGCCGTGGTGAAGACGTTCTCGTTCATCTCCCGGCCGAACTCCAGGACCACCACCGTGGTCAACATCGACTCGCTGCTGATCAACGCCCGCTGTGACTCCACCGGCAATCCGGTCATCTTCGCCTTCACCTCGGCCAACAACGCGGACCTGTTCGGGCGACTGTTCGACGGTCAGGGCCGGCTACATACCATCCGCAACAGCGCCTTCACCAGGAGAAGCCAAGGCGTCAGCCTGGCTCCGAACACGCCCAGCGACTTCAACTCCTCCGGCACGGTGATGTTCGAGAACTCCGGTGGCCAGGTGGTGACGGTCAACTACGCGTTCGACAATGCCACGACGCTGGCCAGGATCAACGTCTGCACAGTGTACGGCTCAATCATCGCCAGCTGATCCCGGAGGTCGAGAGCCGCTGATCGAGCTCGGCTACGCACCTGTAGCATTCCCTTGGAACAAGCTACAGGTGCGGGCCAGACACGAAAGGATCGACCATGGAAGCAGCGTCTGCGGGCCAGGATCTCGTCGCGGGCAGTGACGGCGAGCAGGCACCGCCGTTCTCGCTCGAGCTCAGTCAGGATCAGAAGGACATCCGGGACTGGGTGCATGGATTCGCCGAGCAGACGGTGCGACCGGCGGCGGCTGAATGGGACGAGCGCGAGGAGACTCCGTGGCCGGTGATCCAGGAGGCGGCCAAGATCGGGCTCTACGGCCTCGAGGGGACCGCTCAGTTCTGGTATGACCAGAGCGGAATCATGTTCCCGATCGTCAACGAGGAGCTGTTCTGGGGCGATGCGGGGATCGGGATGGCGATCATGGGAACGACGCTGGCCGTGGCCGCGATCCAGGCCAACGGGGCACCGGAGCAGTGGGGCGAGTGGATCCCGCAGTGCTTCGGCAGCGAGGACGAGCCGAAGGTGGCCGCGTTCTGCGTCTCCGAGCCCGACGCCGGATCGGACGTCTCCTCGCTGCGGACCCGCGCCCGCTACGACGAGTCCAGTGACGAATGGGTTTTGGGCGGACAGAAGGCGTGGGCGACCAACGGGGGGATCGCCAACATCCACGTCGTCGTCGCGCAGGTCGATCCTGAGCTCAAGGCTCGCGGTCACGCCTCGTTCGTGGTTCCCCCGGGTACCGAAGGGCTGCAGATGGGAACCAAGGTCAAGAAGCACGGCCTGCGGGCATCCCACACCGCTGATGTCTTCCTCGACGACGTTCGCATCCCGGGTTCGTGCCTGCTTGGGGGCAAGGAGAAGCTCGACGAGCGGCTGGCGCGTGCGCGCGAGGGCCAGCGCTCACGGGGGCAGGCGGCGATGCGCACGTTCGAGGTCAGCCGCCCCACCGTCGGCGCACAGGCGCTCGGCATCGCCCGCGCGGCCTACGAGTACGCGCTGAACTACGCCAAGGAGCGGGTGCAGTTCGGTCGCCCGATCATCGACAACCAGGCGATCGCGTTCACGCTCGCCGACATGAAGCTGGAGATCGACGCGGCCCGCCTGCTGGTGTGGCGGGCGGCCTGGATGGGTCGCAACGGACACGACTTCGACAACGCCGAGGGGTCGATGAGCAAGCTCAAGGCAGGGGAGGTGGCAGTGTGGGCGACCGAACGGGCGATCCAGATTCTGGGCGGAAACGGCTACACCCGCGAGTACCCGGTCGAGCGGATGCATCGGGACGCGAAGATCTACACGATCTTTGAGGGAACATCGGAGATCCAGCGCCTGGTGATCGCCCGGGCGATCTCCGGGATGCAGATCCGCTAGCCGGCGGCCTGGTCAAGCGCTGGTGTCCCCGACCTCCGATCCCCCCGCGATTCTGCGGGCGCTGGTCGGCCGCTACGACGCCGAGGTGTTCGAGCTGGGGCGCCGGCAGGCGAGGATCCGGCTCAGCGGAGCCGGGCCGCGCCCGTCCGACGTGCTCCTGGAGGGTAAACAGGCGACGCTCCGTCCGGCGGCATCTCGCAGCCGTCCGGACGCGCTGCTCGAGGCCGATGAGGCCACCTGGGCCCGCATCTCCAAGGACGTGCGCGGTGGGATGGTGGCCTTCCGCGCCGGCCGCCTGCGAATCCGGCGCGACCTGAATCTCGGCGTCGGCTTTCTCGCCGCCACCGCTGCCCGAGGCCCGGGGGCGCTGCGCTTCCGGCGGGTGCAGACCGCGCGCGGTCACATCTCGATCTGCGAAGCCGGCGAGGGGCCGGCGGCGCTGCTGGTCCATGGTCTGGGCGCGACCAAGGTTTCGTTTCTACCCACGCTCGCGGCCCTCGCCCCCCACCGGCGCGCGATCGCCGTCGATCTGCCCGGCTTCGGTGATTCCGACAAGCCGATCCGCGCCCGTTACGACGCCCCGTTCTTCGCCGCGGCGATGACCGCCCTGCTCGACGCGCTCGAGCTGGAGCGGGTCGACGTGGTCGGCAACAGCATGGGTGGCCGCGTCACGCTGGAGCTCGGCCTGAGCGCACCCGACCGGGTGCGGCGGCTCGCGCTGCTGGCTCCGTCGCTGGCCTGGCTGCGGTCGCGCCCGTGGGCGCCGTTGCTGAAGCTTGTTGCCCCGCAACTGGGGCTGATCCAGCCTGCGCCGCGCGCGGCCGTTGAATCAGTCGTGCGCCGGCTCATACCCGGCTCTGACACGGAATGGACCGCGGCCGGGATCGACGAGTTCCTGCGCTCGTACCTCACCGCCCGCGGCCGGGCCGCGTTCTACGCCGCAGCCCGCAACATCTACCTGGAGGAGCCCTACGGCCCGGACGGCTTCTGGACCCGGCTGCCCGAGCTCGCCCCGGAGAGCCTGTTCGTCTGGGGCCGCCAGGACCAGATCGTGCCGATCCGCTTCGCTCGCCACGTGCGTGAGGTTCTGCCGGATGCCCAGCACCTGGAGCTGCGCTGCGGTCACGTGCCTCAGCTGGAGCGACCCAAGGAGACCCACGACGCGATCCTGCGCTTCTTCGACGGGGGTCAGCGGCCCTCCCGGGCGGCGGCCACGAGCGCACGCGAGATGTCCTCCAGCTGATCTCGGGCCTGCCTGAGATCTGGCCATCAGACCGCTACACCTCCAGCTGGACCCCTGTCAGCTGTCCCGATGTGAGCCGGCGGAAGACTGAAGGGCGCGCCCCAAGAGGGGCTGCGGTTTGAGCGCCCGGCCGACTCCGGGATCGTCTCCCATCGCCCTTGACTCTGCCGTCAAGCAAGCGTAGCGTCGCCCCGACAGCTCGCACCGGGGCTCGGATCGGCAATATCGCTTCGTCGAGGGAGGGTCACATGACACCGACGAGTGGGACGACATGTAGAGGGAGATGAAGTCGATGAACAGTGCCAAGTATCGGCGTTGGACAGTTACGCTTGGGGCCTTGGCGGCTTGTTGGGTCGCAACAGCGTCGGCTCCAGCTCAGCAGGTGCCCGTAGTTACGGTGACCCCATTCTGCGACAGTACAACCGCCGGAGCGCCGGCAAGTGGATTCCACGTCACAATCACGCGCAGCGACGTTCTTCTGAAGGTGACGTCTGCGTCTGGATCCTTTACGGGATCGGTTTTCACGGCCGTAAACCCAATGTTCACCATTGGTACCAGTTATCCCCCAGGGATCGGCGCCACGACTTTCCAGGTGTACCAGGACGTCAACGGAAATGGAACGATCGACCCCGGAGAGCCGCTGCTCCAGACCATCAATGCGCCCGACCCCTGCTCGCCCCCGCTGCCGACGTCACGGGACCAGTGCAAGGACGGTGGCTGGCAGACCTTCGGAGTGTTCAAGAACCAAGGAAACTGCGTCAGCTTCGTCTCCACCAAGGGCAAGAACCAGCCAGGCTAATGACTCAGTCATGTCAGTGGCGTCGGCGGTCATTGTCATCTCTGTTCATGGGTCCGCTTGCGTTTCTGTCGGTTGGGAAAGAGTGCGGCCCGATTCTGGCGGTCGTGAGTCATAGTGCCCGGCGTGTTACCGGTGGTGGCCCAGCAGGCCGTGGAGCGGTTTCTGGGCGGCCTTGATCGGGCGCTTCCCGGACGGATCGAGGGCTTCTACGTAGTCGGATCCGCCAGCCTGGGCGCGTTCCGTCCCGGGCGCAGCGACCTGGACTTCGTTGCCGTTCTCGCCCGCGAGCTCGACCAAGCCGAGCTCGACGAGCTTCGTCGCTGCCATCGACGATCCTGTGCCGCCGCGGTGCTCCGCAGTGGTGCCCACGTCCCGCCGCGGTGGCCGCTGATCTGCAACGGGATCTACCTGCGCTGGGGCGATCTCCGGCGCTCCCCACTGGAGGTCGCTCCGATCGCCGCCCACGTTGCCGAGCGCTTCAGCGTGGGATCCGGGTTCGACGCCAACCCGGTCACCTGGCGCACCCTGGCCCAGCGGGGAGTTCCCGCGCGTGGACCGCATCCCGATCAGCTCAGCGTGCACGACGATCCCGCGGAGCTGCGGCGCTGGACCCTGGGCAACCTCAATGGCTACTGGCGCTGGTGGTCCCGTGCCGTGAGCGGACGTGACCGGATGGCGGCGATGGCGCTGCTGCGGCGCTTTGCTGCCTGGGGGGTGCTGGGCGCGCCTCGCCTGCACTACACCCTGCACACGGGCGAGATCACGAGCAAGGAGCAGGCGGCTCAGCACGCGCTCGACGTGTTTCCCGGGCGCTGGCATCCGCTGATTGCCGAGGCTCTGGCCTTCTGGCATGGGGATCCAGCCTCTGCGGCCTACCGCGACCCGGTTCGGCGCCGCCGCGATGCCGCCGACTTCGTCGCCACTATCGTTGACCGGGCGACGGGTCGGTGAGCTCGTCCGACGGCTGCCACAGTCGCCTCCGCAGCCCGGAGGCGCGGGCGATCGGCCGCTCCACCGCCGTGCGGATGCTCTCCTCGGTCCCGATCAGGATCAGTCGCCGACGTGCTCGGGTGATCGCGGTGTAGAGCAGCTCGCGGGTCAGGATCCGAGAGCTGAGATCGGGCAGCACCACCGCTCCGAGATCGAACTGCGATCCCTGGCTCTTGTGCACGGTCATCGCGTACGCGGTATCGACGGCGCTGACACGCGCCGGGCTGTACTCCAAGAACTCGCCGCCACGCTCGAACACCGCGCTGAGCCGACCCGGCGCCGTCTGTACGACCACGCCCATGTCGCCGTTGTAGAGCCCCAGCTCGTAGTCGTTCTCGGTCACCAGCAGCGGTCGGCCCGCGTACCAGCGATCATCCATAGCCAGGCCTTCCACCTCACCGGCCAGCCAACTCTGAATCCGCGCGGTCCAGCTCGCCACGCCGAAGGGGCCCCGCCGGTGAGCGCACAGGAGCCGGAAGGCTCCGAGCGCCTCGAGCGCCCGCGTCCCGTCGCCCTCCCGGGCAGCGTTCACCATCTCCCGCCCCGCAGCCACCGCGGAACGGCGCACCGAGGGCAGCGCATCCACTCCTTCCTGTGCGGCGACATCGACTGCGACCCACTGCACCTCGTTGGACTGGATTGAGAGCAGTGAGATCACGGCATCGGCATCACCTGTGCGCGTGGCGTCAGCCAGGGCAGCGATCCCGCCGCCGAAGCGATGGAACCGGTCGAGCACCACCGTCCCGTCGCCGATGCTCACCCTCGGTGGCGGATCGACGGCGGGTACCACCAGCCCCGTCACTTGCGAGAGCCGTTCCCGGGCGCGCACCCCCATCATCATCCCCTGCCCCGCCGGCCCGACGATGTCGCCTAGCACCGCGCCGGCCTCGATCGACGCCAGCTGCCCCGGGTCTCCGACCAGGACGAGCCGCGCCTGGGGCCGGAGCGCCTCCAGCAGGCGCGCCATCAACGACAGCGACACCATCGATGTCTCATCCACGATGACCACGTCGTGCGGCAGCCGCTGATCACGGTTGTGGCGAAAACGGCTGTTGCTGTCTGGTCGCCGCCCGAGCAGCCGGTGCAGGGTCGACGAGCGCAGCTCCACCAGCTGATCCCGTACCGGCTCGGAGACGTTCAGCCGCTGTGCTTGCTCGCGCACTGCCTCCCCCAGCCGCGCAGCCGCCTTGCCCGTCGGCGCGACCAGCGCCATCAGGGGAGGACGTCCGTCGCCGGCCACACCCTGCTCGATCAGTAGCGCCGCCAGCCTGGCCACAGTGGTCGTCTTGCCGGTGCCCGGCCCCCCGGCGATCACCGACAGCTGACACAGGGCAGCGCTGGCGGCGGCCAGACGCTGACGGTGGTCGGCGGCATCCCCGAACAGGCGGGAGAGGCCATCGTCCAGCTCCGGCAGGCAAATGTCACCGCGTTCGATCAGGCTCAACGCCCGCAGCGCTTCCGCTACCCGGCGCTCCTCGGTCCAGTAGCGATCGAGGTACAGCCACGAGTCGACCAGTCGAAGCGGGCGATCCTCGCCGCCCGGCCGCTCGCCGACCGAAACCACCGGGCTGCCGGCCACACGCTCGATCCACGGCTGCGCCTCGGGCCACGGCAGCGCTGCCAGCTCCACCGGCAGCTCGGAATCGACGGCCGCGGTGCCCCGAATGCTGTCCAGATCGACCTGGACGTGGCCCAAGCGGGGCGCCCGCACGGCCAGTGCGGCGGCCAGCTTGACCGACTCCTCGTTCTCGCCCGCCAGCTCGCACACCCGCTCGGCCACGTGCACGTCGGCGGCACTCAGCACCCCGGCGTGGTTGAAGTCCCGCAGCAGGCCGGTGGTCGAGCGTGCGCGCCGGACGTCGAAGGGATCGAGCTCCTCGGTCATGGTGCTCACGACTCAGGCCCTCGGTCGAGGGCATCGCTGAGGGCCGCCACCAGCGCCCCTGGCGGCCGCCAGGCGAACACGCCGGCCGGCGCGCCATCGAGAAGCGGTGCCCGCGGGCCGGTCATCCCGCGCAGGAACGCGTAGACCACACCGGCGAGGTGCCGATCGGGCTCGTAGTCCCGCACCCGCCAGCGCAGATACCGGTGCAGCGCCACCAGGTAGAGCAGCGCCTGCAGCCCGTAGTGGCGCTGCTTGATCTCGGCCAGTAGCGCCTGTGGGCGATAGTGCCAGGCGATCAGCGGCTCGGCGGGCGCGCCCAGCCAGTTCGTCTTGTAATCGACAACGGCAAAGCGCGGTCCGTGGGCTCCGGCCACCCGGATGACCAGGTCGAGGAAGCCGGTCAGGTATCCCCTGACGCTCTGGCGAAGGCTCGGATCCAGCAGCTGCTCGGCGTAGGCGAGCATCGGGTCCTCGAGGGGCAGATGCTGACGTAGCAGCTCACCGAAGACCGCAGGGTCAAACGCCCCCCAGGGCTGGTCGCCGCCGGCCAGCGGCAGCTCGAACTCCAGCTCGTCGAGCCGGTCGGCGCGGCGCAGGTCACGCAGGCGCAGGCCGTTCAGCAGCGGACCGAGAGGAGTCTCGATCGCCGCGCGCATACCCGTGACCACCGCCTCCGGATCGCCCACGTCGACGGCACGAGATCCCTGCGCCTCTGCCAGCCGCGCGGACAGCTCGCCGCCGAGGTCGTCGGCAGCGAAGTCGGAGGCCTCAAGCACCTGGTGGACGAGCGTGCCGACGGCGATACCGGTCGGCATCGACCCCAGCGGCACGGGGATCGCCGGCCAGTGCTCGGGCGCCGGATCAGCCACCACCGCGGCCGGCTCGAGTTGCGGCCGCGCGGGCTCGTCGGCCAGCACCGGCTCCTCGGGTTCGCTCGCCACCCGCTCCTGGAAGTTGTCGTCGGGCAAGGCGCCGTCATGGGCAGCTGCGGTTATGTCGCTGTAGGACGTGCGTCGCCAGCGCCTGTCGAGTCCGCGGGCGAACACCGTGGCTCCGAGCTGGGATGGTTGTCGCAAGGGGGGGCTCCAGGAGATCGGCATCCCGAGCGTGGCGCGCTCGACGCTGATGGCTCCGGGCGCCTGAGCCGCCAGCGAGCCCAGGCGCTCCATGGCGGCGCCGTCCGCCGGCGTCAACCGCCCTTGCGCCCGGACACTGCCATCTTCCTGGCGTTCGAACAGCAGCCGGGTCAGCGGAGCGTGACGGCCGTCCCGTGAGCCGGCCCACCACAGCACCGCCTGATGGCGAGCGCGCGTCAGGGCGACGTAGAGGAGTCGAAGGTCCTCGCCTCGCTGCTCGAGCAGGGCCTGCTGCCTGTGCTCCCGGAACGACTGACCCGACAGGGTGACGTCGAGCATCCGCTCGCTCCCAACCTGGGAATGGTGGAAGCAGACCGGCCCCAGCTCATCGCGCTGAAAACCCAGATCCCACAGGAACGGGACGTAGACGATTGGAAACTCCAGCCCCTTGCTGCGATGGATGGTCAGGACCTGTACCGCCTCGGCGTCGGATTCCAGCCGGCGACTTCGATCCTCGTCGCCGGTCTCAGGCGCGGCCTCGAGCATCCGCCGCCGCAGCCACGCCGTCAGCGCCGTCGCCCCGAGCTGCTCGCGGGAGGCGGCGCCATGCAGCAGCTGTGCGATGTGGCGAACGTCGGTCAGCTGTCGCTCGCCGTCGCCCTGGGAGAGCACACGTTCGGGCAGGCGTTCGGTGCGCATGATCGTCTCCAGCAGCGACGCGACGCCGGCGACCCTCAGGACTCGCGCCCAATCGTGCAGTCCTCGGTGCAGGGACTCCCACTCGGGCTCACCGGCTCCGGCCACCCGCTCGGCGGTCCAGCCGACAAACGGCGTCAACGCGGCCGCGTGGGCGCGGGCGATGGATGTCGGTCGCTCGAGCGCCTCCAGCAGCCGCAGCCAGTCGTTCGCCACCGCGGTGCCGAACACGCTCCCGGTGCCCCCGGTGACCGCCGGCACGCGGGCCTCCTCCAGCGCCTGCCGAATCAGGGCGGCCTGGCTGTTGGTCCGCACCAGCACCGCCAGGTGGCGAGGACGGAGCTCCTCGTGGCCGGATGCGCCCTGCGGCCCGGAACGGGAAACCTGTGCCGGTGAGGACAACAGCTGCACCACGTCGGCAGCTAGATCCTTGGCGATGTGCTCCCGCGCCGCGGCGGCGCGGGCAAATCCCCCGCGGGTCATCCCGGCGTCCTCGCGGGCCACAACTCGGATTCGCAGCGACGCCGGATCCGGAGTCCCGCGCAGCCGCGGCGCCTGGCCCGCCGGGGCGGCCCGTACCTGCCGGTAGGAGATCCCCTCCTCGCCAAGCTTGGCGTTGGCGAACAGGGCGTCGTAGGCGGCGAGCAGGCGCGCGTCGCTGCGCCAGTTGATGGTCAGCGTGGCCCGCGCGACTGCCTGCTGGGCGGCCTCCAGGTAGGCGTAGACATCAGCCCCGCGGAACGCGTAAATCGCCTGCTTGGGGTCGGCGATCAGTACCAGCGTCCCGCCGGTGTCGCCGAACGCTCGCCGCATGATCCGCCACTGCACCGGGTCGGTGTCCTGGAACTCGTCGACGAGGACGACGTCGAAGCGGGCTGCCAGCCGCCCGGCGACGGCCTGGCCGCCAGGCGCACCGAGCACGCGGTCGAGCCGCATCAGAAGGTCGTCGTAGGTCATCACCATCATCCGGCGCTTTCGTACCTCCAGCTCGACGCGCACCGCCTGCGCCAGCCCGCGCCGCATGTTCGCGAGCGCCCCGTCTCCGGGAACCAGTCCGGCGGCGGGGTTTGCCACCGCGATGCGGGCGATCGACAGCGCCTGGGAACGGCCGATCGGCGGGCTGTCCTCACGCTGGAAGCGGCGCAGGTAGAGATCGTCGAGCACCTCGTCGACCAGGTCGCTCAGATCCTCGAGGAACTCCACGTCCGGCTCCAGGTCGGCGGCGATCCCCAGGCCACCGAGCACGTCCTGACAAAACCCATGCGTGGTGGCGATCGTCGCCGCGTCGAACTCCGACAGGGCCCGAGCCAGCCGCAGTCGCCGAGCGCGCACGCTCTCCACCGGCCCGGAAGCGAGCAGCTCGACGACCGGGTCGGTCTGGGGCCGGATTCCAGCCAGCGCCTGGCGCAGCCCCTGCTCGACGCTCAGCAGCCGCTCGCGCACCCGCTCACGCAGCTCGCTGGTGGCCATCCGCGTGAACGTGACCAGCAGCACCCGTTCCAGCGGAGTGCCCTCGGCGACGTAGCGTGCCGCCAGAGCGGCGATCGCGTAGGTCTTGCCGGTGCCGGCGCTGGCCTCGAGGACGGTCACCCCCCGCGGCAGGGGACCGGCAACGTCGAATGGCGGTGCCTGCTCGGGGATGCTCATACGGTGGTGCTCACCTGCTCGTGGATCAGCAGACCGTGCCACAGGCGCTGCGCCAGCCGCCCGAAGCGCGAAGCCTCCGAGGCCTCCCAGCCCGGACCGGACTCATCAGCACGCGGAGCCAGCGCGCTCAGCTCCTCGAAGCTGAGCTGACCGCCGAACACCAGCCGATGCTCGGGGTGACGGTCCTCCCGGTCCCAGTCGAAGGCGGAGGTCCACTGCTCGTAGGCCGCCGCGGCGGGGTCGCGCCCGCTGGTGGCAGCCTCCACATAGGCGGCGGCGCTCAGACAAGGAAGCGGAAGCGGTTCCCGCATCCCGCGCTCATACAGGTCCACCAGCGCCGCCAGGTGCAGCTCCGCATTCCGACGCCGCTCCTGGACGTCAGCGCCCAGCGACTGCACCTGCGCGAGACACACCGTCTGCCTGCCGGCGCCGCGTCCAACCGCCGCCGCTGACAGCGCCCGCTGGGGATCGGAGGCGGTGGCGGCCAGCAGCCTCACCCACGAGCCGAGACGATGGCTGGGGTTGATACGTGAGTAGGTCGGAAACAGCAGCAGGTCCCCGCCGAGGGAGCTGACGGTGCCGCTGAGCAGCCGACCGCCGGGAAGCTCGACGTGGACGTCGAGCGGGTGGGACTGGTCCCGATCGCGCCGCTGTAGCGCCTGCGCGGTGCGGAAGATCGCCTCCACGACCGGATAGAGCTCAAAGATCACCGGCTTTCCGAGCACCGAGGGGGGCAGCAGGCCGCGGGCGATCTCGGCCTGGATCGCCCGGTGTCCGTCGACGCCGGCCAGGCGAGCCCGGAGCAGGCGTTCCCCGACCTCCCACCGCTGTAGTCCGTCCAGCTCCACGGGCAGGGCGTCGTCGATCTCGTCCTTGACCGCGCCAACCGTGATCCGCAGGCGCTGGCGCAGGAATGCTCGCACCGGGTGCTGGACGAACCGCACGAGGTCCTCGAGCGGGATCACCGGATCCTCCGCGGGCGGTAGCGGCGCGGTCAGGAACGGCCGGGCGTCCGACCGCGACCCGCTGAGCGCCTGCGCTCCCCCGAGCGCCACCTGGTCAAAGCTCCACCGCCGCCGGGCCACCAGCGCGCCGAGCTCGAAGTTACGGGGGTCGAACGGCTGCAGTGGGTGACGGACGAGTGCCTGGTCGCGCGGCGACACACCGTCGCTGCGAACCGTCGCGTCGATCACCTCCAGCAGCTCCCCGACCGGCACCGCCGGGGGACGAACGGTGTTGGTGCGCTCGTCGTTGCCGGTGTAGGTGATGATCAGCCGCTCCGTGGAGGCCATCAGCGCGTCGAGCAGCAGCTGCCGGTCCTCGCTGCGCGGATCGCGCTCCCCGATCCGCCGCTGGTCCAGCATCAGGTTGTCGCCGTCACGCGGCGCCTTGCGCGGAAAAGCGCCGTCATCGAGGCCGAGCAGGCAGACGACCCGGTGGGGTACCGAGCGCATCGGATAGAGCGTGCAGATCGTCAGATGGCCGGTGCGGAAGTTGGCTCGAGTCGGGCGTCCGGCCAGCCGCTCGGCCAGTAGCCCTCGCACCTCGGCCAGCGACAGTTTGATGGCGCCGTCGGGCAGCCGGTCCCGGGCCGCGCCGATGCCGGCAACCTCGGCCAGCAGCTCGTCGAGCAGGCGCTGCAGCTCGTCTCGCTGCCAGGCCTCAGGGGTGGCGGTCGCGGTCAGGGAGTCTGCGGCCACCGAGATCGATTGCGCCCACGACGTGATTGGCTGCTCGACGCTGAGCGAGTCCACCGCCTCCCGCAGTCGCGCGACCAGCTCCGCCAAGCGACCGGCGAGATCGATCATGCCGCTGTCGACGTCGTCGAGCGCGAGTACCCCCGCGAACAGCCGCTCGCCGTCCTCGGTCATCGTCACCCCCAGCAGCAGGCGGTCGAGGCCCGCGCGCCAGGTGCCGCTGTCAAGGCTGCCGAGCTTGAACGGCGCTCGATGGGCGCCGTCGAGCCCCCAGCGGATGCCGGTGTCCCGGATCCAGTCCTGCATGCGGACCAGGTCCTCGTCGTCGAAGCCGAATCGCCGCCTGACCGGCTCCCGCGCGGCGAGATCGAGCACCTGCGAAGCGGTCAGCCGCTGGTCGGCCAGCGCCAGCAATTCGGCCACCACCGCGAGTACGCCGTTGGTCTGGCGCAGGGAACGATCCGCCAGACGCACCCGGAGATCTTGCGACGAGTCAGTCTCGGATCCGGCAGCGGCGGCGCCGAACGTTGCCTGGATCAGCGGCGCGAACGTTTCGATGTCGGGGCACATCACGATCACGTCCCGCGGCTCCAGCGTCAGATCGTCGGCGAGCGTGTGCAGGATCGCGTCGCGCAGCACCTCCACCTGGCGCGCGCGACCGTGGCAGGAGTGAATCTGGATGCTCCGGTCCCCGGGCTCGAGCACTGCTCGGCGGTCGGTCTGGCCGGGGAACGGCGCTCCCGGCGGGGCGCGATCGGCGAGCACATCGAGCTGGATCCGCTCCAGCAGCGTGCTCGGCGAGAGCGCCAGGGGATAGTGGTGGTCGGCGGCCTCGGGTCCGCGGGCGAGCACGAGCTGCATCTCGCGCGCATCCCGTCCCCACGAGGACAACAGCGGGTGTGTGGCAGCTGTCGCGGGCATGTCCTGCCGGCGAGGCGCCGATTCTGCGCTCGGCTCAGCCCGACCCGCCATCCTCCGCCACAGCGCCGGCGAGGGGTGCAGCAGGAACAGGTGAACGTCGCGTTGCCCAGCCAGTGCGCGCAACACGTGCAGCTCGCCCGCGGGCAGCCGGGTCAGACCGAACAAAGACACGCGCTCGGGCAGCTCGAGCATCGCGCCGTCGGCGCGGAGCCGGGCACAGGCAGCCTCCAGCCGCTCGGCGGGACCGGGGACGCCGACCCAGGCCCGTAGCGCTCGCCACAGCTCTGGCTGCCAGCGGGCGGCGGGCCGCAGCCGCTCCTCTCCATCGCCATCCTCGCCGCTGCTCCAGGCGCGCACCATCGTCGGGCGGTGGAGTGCGTAGCGGTCGAACAGGTCCGCCAGGTGGGCGGCCACCCCCAGGCGTCGGGCCTGCCGGGTCGGGTCCGGTGGGTCGTGGTCCATGCCGAGATGAACGGCGAGGGTCCGCATCCACGGTTCGGCGGCACAGGCGTCGATGACCTCCAGCAGCGCCCACATGCTGCGCGTCGGCAGCCACGGATCCTCGTCCGGGTCGACCCCTGAAGCGGCGGCCAGCGCGTCGCCGATGAGCCGCCGAGGAAATGGGAAGAGGACGTTGGCGCAGACGCCGTCGCCGCCTCCGGGACCGGTCCCGAGGCGGCCGGAGAGTCGCTGCGAGAGCCATCGCTCCAGGCCCCGGGTGGGAACCGCGATCACCTCGGGGGTGAAGGGATCCTCGGGCGGCTGGGCCAGCAGCTCGCCCAACGCGTCGGCCAGCTTGTCCGCCCGCTCAGCGCGATGGATGTGGAGCAAGACTGAAGCGGAGCATCGGGCCGCTCATTTTCCCAGCCCGGCCTGACGTACTGTCAGCCGCTCCGGCCGCGACCGATGTTCTAGGAACGGTCAGCCGCTCCGGCCGCGACCGATGTTCTAGGAACGGCTCGAACCGTCAGCCTGCAAGGTGTCCCGCAGCGCCTGAACCCCGGTGTACTTCGGCCGCCAGCCCAGCTCCTGCTTGGCCTTGGTGATGTCCATGATCGCGGGATGGCTCATCGCCTCGACCCAGTCGGCGGCGGGGGGCACGAATCCGGGTCGTGGCACCGCCCCGGCCACGCGGGCGGCGGTGTGGATGAGGCGCCCCGGGATCGAAACCGGCGCGAGCCCCAGCTCGCGGGCAACGTCGGCTCCGGTGAGCACGCCGTCGCCGGCGATGTTGTAGGCGCCGGGAGGTCCTTCACCAAGCGCGCACTGCAGCAGCGCCTGCCCCACGTCCTCCTCGTGGATGAACTGCAGCTGCACCCCCGGAGCCAGCGACGGGATCGGGATCGGGAGCCGCCCGAGCAGATCCAGCGCGGCCCGGCCGAGACCCGCGACCGGTCCGGGAAGCGTACCCTTGGCGCCCATCGCGTGGGGACCGAGGACGATCGGGGGACGGAGCAGGTAGAGGGCAGGCTTACCGCCGGCGGCTTCGTCCTGCAGGAGCTGCTCCAGCTCCGCCTTCTCTTGCGCGTAGAACAGGCGATCGGCGGGGCGCACGGGCCAGTCCTCCGTCATCCCCACCGGGTTGTCACGGTGAAATCCGTAGGCGGCCACCGAGGAGGCGTAGACGAAGCGGTCGGCGCCGGCGTCGCGAGCGGCGCGAAAGGCGTTCAGCGTCCCCTCGACGTTGATCTCGCGAATCGTCTGCGCGGAGGCGTTGCCGGTGATCATGAACGCCAGGTGCACGACGACGTCCGCGCCCTGGAAGGCCTCGCGCAGGGCGTCCTGGTCACGGACGTCACCCTGGCGGTACCGGAGCTTGCTCCACCCGTGCTCGGCAGGATCGAATGGTCGCCGGGCGATGCCGACGATCCGGGAAACCCGGGGCTCGGCCTCCAGCAGGGGCATCAGCCCGAAGCCAAAGGTCCCGGTGGGGCCGGTGACGGCGACGACGAGGTCCGAGCGCTTGGGCGGCATGCCTGGTTCGTACCCGCTGGCGCGGGGATCAACCGCGCGGCGGCGGGTCGGGCGCTGATCAACCGCCCTCTGTGCACCCCAGCCCGCGGGGTGTGTTCAGCGGACCGATGATTTCACCGCTGGTTCGGTGCCGCGAGAGCCGGAGGCTCGCCGCCCGCGGCCTCGCGCCAATCCACCTCAGAGACCATGCCGCCGGTGATCTGAAAGTCTCGAATTCGCGGCTGGCCATGGAGCCAGAGCGTGTATCGGCCCTCGGTCACCTTGTCGAACACGGCGGCGTGGGTGCTCCCACCCGGCATCGGGCGCTCGAGGATGTGCTGGTGGAACTTCTTCTCGTCGGCGCCGGCCGGACTGACCTCGATCGGGGTGTCGAGCCGCGTGCCCTCGGCGTAGACGATCAAGGCGCCGATCGCTCCGCCGATGTCCAGGACAACCGGCTCGGGGTGGGGGCGGGCAACTGGTTCTGGATCACGATCAGAGGTCATGCGTCCTCTCCATTTCGAGCGGTGGATCGCTGACCATCAGCGACTCCCGTCTCCTCCTACGAGCGCGCCCCCGGAGCGGATCACCGCGGCCAGGCCCTGTCTGACGAGCCGGCCGATCACGACTTGAGGGCCAGCGCGGCTTGGGCGCCGGCACGCGCGCGTGGGCCGCGACCCGCCCCCGCACCGACCTCAGGAGTCGTCGCTGTGGCCCTCGAGCTCGTCGCGCTGCGCCCACTCCAGCAACGGCGCCAGCGAGAACGCAGCGTCATCGATCCCGGCATGCAGGTCCCCGAGCCGAGCGAAGCGGCCGGGCATCGTTTCGATTGTCAGCTCCCGGGGCTCGACGGCATCGAGCTCATCCCAACCGATCGGCGCTGACACCGTGGCCTCCGGGATCCCGCGCACCGAGTAGGCGCTGGCGATCGTGTGGTCACGGGCATTCTGGTTGTAGTCCACGAACGCCTTGTCGGGGGCGCGGTCCTTGCGCCACCAGGTGGTGGTGGCCTCCGCTGGTGCCCGCCGCTCCACCTCGCGGGCGAACGCCCTCGCGGCCTGCCGCACCTCGCCAAAGCTCCACTGGGGCTCGATCCGGACGTAGATGTGAAGTCCGGAGCCGCCGGAGGTCTTGGGCCAGCCGGTGATCGCCAGCTCGTCGAGCACCTCGCGCGCCACCTGAGCCACGCGCCGGACACGCTCGAAGTCGCACGCCGGCATCGGATCGATGTCGATCCGCCATTCGTCGGGCCGTTCCACGTCCTCGCGCCGGGAGTTCCAGGGGTGAAACTCCACCGTCGACATCTGCGCCGCCCAGACCACGTGCGCGAGCTCGGTCACGCACAGCTCGTCGGCATGACGCCCCGACGGGAAGTCGACCCGCACGGTCTGCACCCATTCCGGCGCCCCCGAGGGAATCCGCTTCTGATGGACCTTGTGGTCACCGACTCCCTTGGGAAACCGGTGCAGCATGCACGGCCGCCGGCACAGCGCACGAACGATTCCCTCGCCGACGCTCACGTAGTAGCGGACGAGATCGAGCTTCGTCTCTCCCCGCGCCGGAAAATAGACACGCTCAGGACTGGAGATTCGCACCCTTCGCCGCCCGACAGTCAGCTCCACGGCCTCCATGTCGCCATCGTCTCACGCGGACATGGCTACGGTGTGAGGGTCAGCGCAACCCGACCGACTGGAGCAGAGATGAGGACACGCACGCTTGGATCATTGGAGGTCTCCGCGCTCGGCCTCGGGTGCATGGGCATGTCGGGCTTCTACGGCTCGATCGACGAGGACGAGTCGCTGGCCACCATCCACCGCGCCCTGGAGCTGGGCATCAACTTCCTGGATACGGCACAGCTGTACGGCCCGATGACCAACGAGCAGCTGGTCGGACGGGCGATCGCCGGGCGGCGGGATCAATACGTGGTCGCGACCAAGTTCGCGCGGCGGATCGAGCCCACGACCAAGCCCGGGGACCTGTCCACGCTCGGCCCCCTCGACGGCTCAGCCGAGCACGTTCGCACCTCGGTCGAGGGGTCACTGCAACGGCTGGACACCGACTACATCGATCTCTACTACCAGCACCGGGTCGACCCGAACGTACCCATCGAGGAGACCGTCGGTGCGATGGCCGAGCTCGTCGAGCAGGGCAAGATCAGGCACATCGGCCTCAGCGAGGCGGCGGCGGAGACGATCAGGCGAGCCCATGCGGTGCACCCGATCACTGCCGTCCAAAGCGAGTACTCGCTGTGGACGCGCGATCCCGAGGCGGAGGTGCTGCCCACCTGCCGGGAGCTCGGGATCGGGTTCGTGCCCTACTCGCCGCTCGGGCGCGGGTTCCTGTCCGGCCGCTTCAAGACGCCCGAGGAGCTCGATGACAACGACTTCCGCCGTCACGGTCCCCGGTTCACCGGCGAGAACCTCAACGCCAACATGAAGCTCGCCGACAAGGTGGCCGAGATCGCGGCCGAGAAGCAGGTCACTCCGGCACAGCTGGCGCTGGCGTGGGTACTGGCACAGGGTGAGGATCTCGTGCCGATCCCCGGGACCAAGCGGCGCCGGTACCTGGAAGAGAACGCAGAGGCGGTGCAAGTGGCGCTGAGCGAGCAGGATCTGCGGCGGATCGAGTCGGAACTTCCACCGGTGGCCGGCGAGCGCTACGACGAGGCGGGGATGGCATCACTCAACCGGTAGAGCTCCCCGCGGCGACGAGACGCGCAGGGCGGCCACCGGGTCAGCGAATGGTTACGCCGGGCTGAGCAGGAACTTTTCCGTCCGCCCGGGGCGCCAACCTGGAGGCCATGCGCCTTCTGCACACCGCCGACTGGCACCTGGGTCGCGCCTTCCACGGAGCGTCGCTGATCGAGCATCAGGCTGCCTTCCTGAAGTGGCTGGCCGACCTCGCCCACCAGGAGCAGATCGATGCGATCCTGGTCGCCGGCGATCTCTACGACCGGGCGCTTCCCCCTGCCGAGGCGGTCCTGGTCGCCGGGGAGGGCCTGCAGAGGTTGGCCCAGGACGGACGGCAGGTGGTGGTGATTCCCGGAAACCACGATTCGGCCCAGCGGCTGGGGTTCGCGGCCACGCTGCTGGCCAGCGCGGGCCTACACCTACGAACCGACCCGCGGCAGTGCGATATGCCGGTGCTCCTGCAGGATGGGATCGCCGTCTACGGCATCCCGTACCTGGAGCCGGATCTGGTAGCGGCACCGCTGGAGTGCGAGCGCGCCCACGATGCCGTGCTCAAGGCGGCAATGGCCCGGGTGCGCGCGGACATGGCCCGACGGCCGGTCGGGACCGCCTCGGTCGTGGTCGGCCACGCCTTCGTCGCTGGCGCCAGCGCTGCCGACAGCGAGCGAGAGCTGTCGGTCGGTGGCGCCGGCCAGGTGGCGGCAGGCCTGCTCGGAGGAGTCGACTACCTCGCTCTCGGTCATCTGCACCGGCCGCAGCGCATTCAGGGAGGACGCTATGCCGGCTCCCCCCTGGCGTACTCGTTCTCCGAGGCGGCGGACGTCAAGTCGGTGACGATCGTCGAGCTCGATGGGCCCGGACAGGTGAGTACCTGCACCGTGCCCTGTCCCGTCCCCCGGCCGCTCGCGCGGCTGCACGGGACGCTGGAGGAGCTGCTGGCGGACCCGGTGTATGCCGCCCACGAGCACGCATGGG
This sequence comes from uncultured Solirubrobacterales bacterium, assembly GCA_963787535.1. GTDB lineage: Bacteria > Actinomycetota > Thermoleophilia > Solirubrobacterales > Solirubrobacteraceae > Palsa-465. Next base: position 609,761 of record CAWBDB010000003.1, on the reverse strand, counting down.
TGGAGGCGACGCTGACCGACGCGGTGCGTCCGCTCGACGCCATGGCCCGGCTGCAGCGGCGCTTCCCCCATGCGGTCTGCATGGTGTTCGACCCCCAGGGGGCGCAGGCGGCGGGGGAGGACTCGTATGCCGCGCGGCTACGTGGCCTCAGTGATGAGGAGGTCTTGGCGCGGTTCGTGCTTGACGTTCGCGGCACCGAGGCCGGCGATGACGAGCTGGCGCTGCTGATCGAAGCTCTCGACGCGGGACGGGCGCGAGAAGTCCAGCGCTGATGCGCCTGCACGGGCTGCGGATGACGGCCTTTGAGCCGTTTGCGGGGACGGAGCAGGTCGATTTCGACGCGCTGGGAGAGGCCGGCCTATTCCTGTTGCAGGGGGAGACCGGGGCTGGCAAGACGGCGATTCTCGATGCCATCTGCTTCGCGCTGTTTGGACACGTTCCTGGGGTTCGCGACGGCGCGGGCAGGCTGCGCTCGGACCACAGCCCGCCGGGCGTGGGCACGGAGGTCGTGCTGGAACTGACCCTGGCCGGGCGGCGGGTGAGGATCACCCGCTCGCCCAAGCAGGAACGGCCGAAGATGCGGGGCCAGGGAAGCACTGAGGAGCCCGCCCGAGCGCTGCTGGAGCTCCGGGAGCCGGAGGCGGACTGGTCGGTGCTGGCGGAGCGCATCGAGGCAGTCGAGCACGAGCTGGCCCAGCTGCTGGGATTGACCATCGGCCAGTTCTGCCAGGTGGTGCTGCTGCCCCAGGGAGCTTTCGCGAGATTTCTCCACGCCTCCAGCGACGAGCGGGAGAAGATCCTCCAGCAGCTGTTCGCCACCGACCGATACGCCGCGGCCGAGATGTGGCTGGCCGACCGCCGGCGGGCGGCCGACGCCGAGGTCTCCCGCGGCCTGGAGGCGGTGGCCGACATCGTCTCCCGGGTGGCCCAGGTGACCGGCGAGGAGCCGCCGCCACGATGGCGTGAGCAGCCTGAAACGCTGGCCGGAAGGCTGCCGGGACGGATCGTCCTCGCCGATGCCGGCGAGGCGGCAGCCGAGGGGCGGCGGGACGCCGCGGCGAGCCGGCGAGATCAGGCCGCCGCCGATGCCACCGCCGTGACCGCGTTGGCTCAGCGCCAGCACCGGCACGCTGCTGCGCTGTCCGAGCTCGCCCGTCACCAGGAGGGCGCGCCGCAACGGGAACATGCTCGTCGGCGGCTGCAGGCGGCCCAGCGGGCGGCCCCAGCGGGCGCGCTGGCCGAGCGCGCTGACGTTGCCAGGGCAACGCGAGCGAGCGCCGAGCGTGAGGCCGCGGCGCTCCTGCAGGCAGCCTCGGGACAGCTCGCGCCGGCGGGCGCTGAGCTCACCGCCGAGGTGGCTCGGGAGCGGGCTCTGGATCTCCGCCAGCAGGCTGCGGTCGCGGGGACGTTCCTGGAGGCGGAGCGGGACCTCGAGCACGATCAGCATCGGCTCGCCGCACTGGGGGATCAGCTCCGCGCGGCCGAGCAGTCGCTGGCGCACCACCAGGACTGGCTCCGGGAGGGCGAACCGCAGCGCCAGCGCCTCACCGCCGCGGTGGCCGTGGCTCGTGACGCAGAGGCGGCGCTGCCGGGACTCGAGCGGGCCTCGCAGGAGGCGCGGCGGGCGGCCGAGATGGGCACCCGCCGCGACGAGCTGGTCGAGCAGCTGACCGGCGTGACCCAGAAGGTGGCCGCGGCCACCGAAGCCGAGCTGGCCGCCGGGCAGGCACTCCTCGATGCCCGTGAGCGCCGTCTGGAGGGCATCGCTGCCGAGCTCGCCGCGGACCTGGAGCCCGGGCAACCCTGCCGTGTTTGCGGAGCGCTCGAGCATCCGGGACCCGCCTCCCCTCTCGCGGGCGAGCGCGTCGATGCGGCGGCCGAGCGGACGCTGCAGCGGCGGCTCCAGGCGGCCACGCAGCTGCGCGAGCGCGAGCGCGCCGGCTACGTCGAGCTGGAGCGCGAGCTGGCTGCCGCGCGGGCAATCGCCGGCGAGCGTCCCCGCGGTGAGCTCCTCGACCTGGCGCGGGAAGCGACCAGGGTGGTGGCGAAGCGGCGGCAGCTGGCCCTCGAACGGGAGGCGGCCGAGCAGGTGCTGAGCGAGCACCACCAACAGATGGGCGAGCGCGAGCGTCAGCGCGCCCAGGCGGCTGAGACGGTCGCGGCGCTGCGGGTCGAGGTGGGGCGCCGGCAGGCAGGCCTGCACGACGCTCGAGAGCGGGTGCGACGGGCTCGCGACGGCGCGGAGACGATCGCCGCTCGAGTGGCGCAGCTCGAGCGCATGGCCCGCGGGTGGTTGGAGGCAGCCGCCGCCCTCCAGGAGGCGGCGTCTGCCCGGCGAGAGGCCGTACGGGCGCAGGATCAAGCACAAGCACAGGCCCGCGCGCAGGGATTCACGACGTTGGCGGACGCGGTCGCGGCAGCGTTGCCGGCGCCGGAGCTCGAGCGCCTCCAAACCGAGCTCGACGCCTTCGAGGCTCGGCGCCAGCGGCTGGGTGCCCTCGTCGAGGATCCCGAGCTCGTGGCCGCCGCGGCAGAGCCGCCGCCTGACCAGCAGCGGGCCGTTGACGCGCTCACCGACGCCGAGTCAGAGCTCAAGGCGGCTCACGAGGCGTTCGCCGTGGCGGCGCGCCAGGCTCGGGAGCTTCGGGAGCTCGCCGGTGAGCTGCAGGTGCGCCTGGAGGGGTTGTCGCCGCGGCTGGAGCGTCAGCGACTGATCCGCTCGGTCGCGGCGCTGGCCGATGGAAGCTCGCCCGCCAACCGAATGCGGATGCCGCTGGCGGCGTATGTGCTCACCGCGCGGCTGGAGCAGATCGCGCAGGCGGCCTCCGAGCGGCTGGAGAGCATGTCGGCAGGGCGCTACGTGCTCGCCCACTGCGACGAGCGGCTGGGACGTACGCGCAAGGCGGGACTAGGTCTGCAGGTGCTGGATGCCTGGACCGGACGCGAGCGGCCGCCGAGCTCGCTGTCGGGCGGGGAGACGTTCCAGGCCAGCCTGGCCTTGGCGCTGGGGCTGGCCGACGTGGTCAGCGCCGAGTCAGGCGGGGCCAGGCTCGAGACGCTGTTCGTCGACGAGGGGTTCGGCTCGCTGGGCGATCGCGCCCTCGACGACGTCCTCGACGTCCTCGACGGGCTGCGCGAGGGCGGCCGCGCAGTGGGGGTCATCTCCCATGTGGCCGAGATGCGCCAGCGGATTCCCGCGCAGCTGCACGTGCACAAGGGCCGAAACGGCTCGAGGATCGTCCAGAGCTGAAAACGCGGGTCGGCGCGGTCAGCGCCGGGCCAGGAACGCCTTGGTCTCGGTGTTGACGATGCCGAGCAGGTTCCCGAGCGACATGTTGGCATCCAGCAGATGCAGTCCCCAGGTCCCGTCCGGGCTGGGCTTGGGGACCTGCGCCCCGGCCACCGGCGTGATCTGCAGCACGTGGGCGTTGTTGGCCGCGGAGCAGCTCGCCCGGGCAACGCCAGGCTCGGCAAACCACGTGGTCGGTGCCACTGGATAGGTGAGCTCCAGGGCCTTGATCCCAGTAGCCAGCAAGCTACCCGGGTAGAAGGGCTGCTCGGGGGAGATCAAATCGGCGCTGCCCGTCCCGCCGCCAAGCGCGGTCGGGTTGGTGCACAGCACCGACTCGCTCGCTTTGGGGCTGATCCCGAACAGGCTGTTGGGGAGGACCGGAGTGTCGAAGGTCGAGAACGCGATCACGCAGCTCAGCTGCGTGGCCCTGTGGCAGGCGCGGATGTGCTTGAAGTCCCCGCCGACGTCACTGTTGCGCTTGACCAGCACATTGCCGCCCATCAGGATCGCCGAGAGCATTCGCCTGCGCACCGCCGGCTTGGGGTCGACGTCGCGGGCGATCACTTGCCGGAGCACGAACGATCCCTGCGAGTGGCCGATGAACACGAACCCACGTCCGTGGTTGTAGTGCTGCAGGTAGTCCCGGAAGGCATTGCGCACGTCCTGCACCGGTGTCGCGAGCTGCGCCGGCGTCTCCTTGGTGCCGGCCAGCAGCGCGGTCAGCGTCACCTGGCGGTACATCGGCGCGTACACGTGGCAATACTGCGAGTACCGCGCCGCCTGGTAGAGAGCGATGGAGCGCTCGACCGGGTCAACGTTGAAGTTCGCCAGCGTCGTCTTCTGCCCGCTCACCGTGGGATAGACGTAGAAGCAGTCGATCGCGGGGTGCTTCTCGGCCACCGGATGCTCGACTCTCAGCTTCAGCCCGGCGGGGGAGAACACCGTCGTGGCCAGGCTGGGGGTGCAGGGATCGTTGGCGATCCCGGGCTTGCACAGCCAGACCGTCTTGGCCGCGCCGATGGCGGGCACGGCGGCGGCGATCACCAGGGCGCAGGCGAGCAGCAGCAGGAGCGCACGGAGGGGAGAGCGCATGGCGGCAAGGTACCCGAAGCGATCTAAGATGAATCCCTCATGGGCGTGCTCGGACCGACAGCGGCGATGCCCGGGGCGGTACGCAGCATCGTCGCCGGCGCCGTCGGAACCACGGCGCTGACACTCGCCTACCAGCTCGACCACCGGCTGCGCCCCGCCGCGCAGGGACCAGTCGACTACGACGACAGTCTCGTTCCCGGCGAGATCGTGGCCAACATCCTGCACCTGCCCGCGGTCACCGCCACCGACGAGCAGGAACTCGGCCTGGCGCTGCGGTGGAGCTACGGTTCGCTGTTCGGCCTGTGGCACGGCATCCTGCGCCGGCGCCTGGCTGAGCCGGCGGCAACCCTGATCTTCGCTGCCACTCTGATCAGCGCGACCTTGACGATGTTCCCGCTGCTGGGGCGCACCCCGGCCCCGTGGCGCTGGCCGCGCGGTTACCTGCTCACCAGCCTGGCCACCCATGCCGCCTACGCGAGCACCGTGGGCGCGGTCGACGATGAGCTTCGGCGCGATCACTGAGCGCCCGCGGATGCCGCGTGCTCCTGACCTCTCCGGCGTCGCCCTCGACGGCCGGTACGAGCTCCACGCCGTGATCGGCGAGGGCACCTTCGGTCGCGTCTACCGCGGACTGGACCGCAGGCTGGCGCGCCCGGTGGCAGTGAAGGTGATCAAGCCGTGGTGGAGCGAGGATCCAGAATGGGTGCGGAGCTTTGAGCGGGAGGCGCAGCTGCTGGCCTCGATCAGCGATCCCGGGATCGTGCAGATCTACGATGTCGGTGCTGCTCCCGAAGGCCTTTACTACGTCGCCGAGCTGGTGGAGGGCGAGAGCCTGGCGCGGGCGCTCGAGCGGGGGCCGATGGTGCCGGAGCTGGCCGGCGAGATCGCGATTCAGCTGTGTCACGCGCTTGCCCACGCCCACGCCGACCGCGTCGTCCACCGCGACATCAAGCCTGAGAACGTCCTCATCTCCGGCGACGGGCGGATCAAGGTCGGCGATTTCGGCGTTGCCCGGCTGGCCGAGGGCAGCACCGATGGCGCCGGGGCCACGGTGGTCGGCACTCCGCGGTACATGGCGCCCGAACAGGCGCAGGGGGGACGGATCTCGCCGGCCACCGATGTCTACGGCGTGGGGGTTGTCCTGTACGAGATGCTGGCCGGGCGCCCACCGTTCGCGGGGCGCTCGGCGGTGGAGTTGGCCGTCAGCCACGTCACTGAGCCACCGCCGCCGCTACCACAGGTGGTGCCGGCGGCGCTGGTCGAGGTGGTGGTGCGGGCGCTGGCCAAGAAGCCGGCCGAGCGCTACGGCGACGGCGCCGAAATGGCGGGCGCACTCGCTCAGGCGCTCGTGGGGGCGCCCGGCCAGCTGCACTCGACCCAGCCGCGATTGCGGCTACAGCCGGTGCCCTGGCCGGATCCAGCCCCGCCCGATCATCGACGGGCGGTGCCGCTGGATCAGGGCCGGCCGGGAGCGGATCGCCGAAGCCCGGAGGACCGCACCCAGGTCGGCGATCCCCGCACGCCACGACGCAACGTCAATGCCTCCGAGCGCCGCCAGCGGCGGGGATTGTTCGCGCTGGTGGCGCTGCTGGTGGCCGGACTGCTGGCGGGAGGCGTCGCCCTCGCCCCGGCGCACGTGCGCGTCCCCGACCTGCGGGGCCTGACCCGGGACCGGATCGTCCAGCGGCTGGACCAGGCCGGGCTGCGTGCCACCTTCACCTCCCAGTACAGCGCCGCGGCCGCCGGGAGCGGGCTCCGGCAGCGCCCGGCCGCTGGGATGAGCGTCAAGGTCGGCGCCGCCGTCGCCGTGCTGCTGAGCGCGGGAGCGCCGCCGGTGAACGTGCCGCCGCTGATCGGCACGTCCGCCGACCAGGCGCAGGCGACGCTGGCCAGGTTGAAGCTGCAGACCCGGATCGACGAGCTACCGGCACCAGGAGTGGCGACCGGACAGGTGACGCGCCAGTCCCCGGCGGCCGGAACCAGTCTGGTGCCGCCCTCGCCGGTCACGCTGATCGTCGCTCAGGCACCGAGGTGGCGACCGCTGACGAGCATCTCCGGAACCAGCAGCGGCCGGTCGGTGCCTTTCCGCATCCGCGGTGCCCACTGGCGGCTCGTCTACAGCATGAGCTACCCCGATACCTGCACGTTCGTGGTCTTCTGCTCCGGTCCCAGCGCTCAGGTGATCGACTCCCGGACCGGGCAGCCGATTGACGGCTTCGACCTCGACGACGCCGGCGGCCAGGTTCATGCCGTTGACGCCGGTCCGGGCCTCTACCAGGTGGTGGTCTCACCGGGCACGGACACAGCGCGGTGGAGGATCGACGTCCAGGATCGCTACTAGGCCTCAGCCCGCCGTTGTGCCACATTGTCGATCGTGGCCGACCGGTTGCACATCCTCGAGTTCACCGACCCCGGCTGTCCGTTCGCGTGGTCGGCGGAGCCGGCACGGCGGCGCCTGGACTGGCTCTACGGCGACCGACTGCAGTGGCAGTTGGGCATGGTGGGGCTGGCTGCGAGCCCGCGCGAGTACGACGAGAAGGGCTTTACTCCCGAGCGGCAGGCAGCGTCGTTCCGACGCTTGGCCCGCGAGCACCGCATGCCGATCGACACCTCGCCCCGACCCCGGATGGCCGCGACCATCCCGGCGTGTCGCGCCGTCGTCGCCGTGCGCCGCCATGCCCCCGAGCGTGAGCGGGCCCTGCTCCGCGCACTGCGCGTCCTGCACTTCAGTGGCGCGCTCCTCGACGAGCCGCGGACGATCGCCGCGGCAGCGGGGAGGGCGGGGCTCGACTCCGAGAGCCTCGAGCAGTGGATGCAGGAGCGCGAGAGCGAAGATCAGCTGCAGCGCGACCTCGAGCGCGCGCGGCATCCGATCCCGCGCGCGCTGGCCCTCTCGCACAAGCTGGCCGAGACCGATGACGGCCGCCGCTACACCTGCCCCTCCTACGAGCTCGAGCGTCAGTCGGACGAGCTTCGCCTAGCGGTGGCGGGGTTCCAACCGCTGGCCGCCTATGAGGTGGTGATCGCCAACCTCATTCCGGAGGCCGAGCGCCGGCGCGATCCCGAGGGCGTGGAGGAGGTTCTGGAGTGGGCCGGCGAGCCACTGGCCAGCGCGGAGGTGGCGGCGGTGTGCGCGATCGATTTCGACGATGCCCGTGAGCGCCTGGGTCGCGTGGCCCAGGAGGAGCATGTTGGCTCAGACGGACTCTGGCGACTCACCGGGTAGTCCCTCTTAAGAAGCTCTCACGGGCGACCCCTACCTTCCCCGCCGATGAGCGCACCGAAGCATCTGTGGTCAGGCGACTGGGAACGGGAGTCTGAGGACGCCGCCGGCGAGCGGGCCCGACGATTGACCCCCCCAGCGACTCCGCCGCCCCCCGCGGACCCCTCGCCCCACCCGCAGGCAACCGCCGAGCGATCGCCGCCGCGACCTCGGTCCCAGAGGCCGGCACCACTGATCAGCCGCGTTCACCGCATCAGGCTGACCAGCGAGCGCGCTCGCTTGGCCCTGCTCGCTTTGGCGGTGGCGGTGCTTCTGGCCGGCGGCGCGTACGGACTCGGCCGAGTGGTCGGATCGGGGTCGCCGGCGCGCCCGCAGAGCGGCCAGCCCGCCTGGCTTGGGGTGCAGCTGGGGGTGCTGCCAGTCGGATCGGTGGTGGTGGTCGGGGTCACGCCCCGTGGACCGGCCGCCGCGGCCGGGCTGCGCGCGGGCGACGTGATCACCCAGATCGAGAGCCGGCCGGTGGCGGCGCCGGTGGACGTGAGCGAGGCCGTGGGCGCCCTCCGGGCCGGGGATACGGTGGAGATCCAGGGGCTCCGTGGCTCGAGCACGTACACGACCCGAGTCAAGCTGGCCGCGCGACCAACCCGATCGCCATGAGCTTCGCAGCGCCGCTGGTACTGCTGGCGCTGCTGGCGATCCCGCCGCTGGTTTGGGCCTACCGCTCCCAGCAGCGCGCCGGTGCGCGGGCCGCGCAGGCATTCGCCGCGCCGGCGCTGATGCCCTCGGTCGCCCCCCGGCCGCCGGGATGGCGTCGCCACGCGCCGCTGGTGGCGTTGGGGCTGGCCCTGGTAGCCCTGATCGGCGCCGCCGCGCGCCCGCAGCGAAGCGTCGCGATCCCGCTCACCGACGGCGCGGTGATGCTCGCCGACGACGTCAGCAGCTCGATGGCGGCCGCCGACGTGGCCCCCTCGCGGCTCGGGGCCGCCCAGCGGGCCGCAGCCCGGTTCATCGCCGAGGTTCCCGGCTCGATCCGGGTTGGGATGCTGCAGTTCAACCAGCGAGCGGTGGTGCTGCAGTCACCAACCCGCGATCACTCGCTTTCCCTCGATGCGCTCGCGCAGCTCCACGCGGGCGGCGACACTGCGATCGGCGATGCCGTCAACGCCGCGGTGGGCGTGCTCACCGCACTTCGGAGCGCTACCGGCGCCCGGCCGCCGGGGGCGATCGTGCTCATCTCCGACGGCACCTCGACAGTGGGCGCCGACCCGCTGAGCGCCGCGCGTCAGGCTGCTGCCGCACACGTCCCGATCTACACCGTCGCCGTCGGCACCGCCCACGGCACCATCACGGTCGGGGGCGGGAGCGTCCGCCATCCGGTGCCCGTGCCGGTCAGCTCCGGGGAGTTGGCCGAGATCGCCCAGCTCGCCGGGGGCGGACGTTTGCCGCCGCCGACAGTCGGGGACTGAGCGCCGTCTACGCCCACCTGGCGAAGCAGCTTGGTCACAAGCGTGTCAAGCGGGATCTCGGCGTGAGCTTTGCCGGCGCGGGCATGGCGTTGCTGGTGCTCGGCGGCGTGCTCTCGCTGGGCTGGTTCGGTCGCCTCGTCTAGCTCCTCACCGGCCACGCCAAATCGCCAGCCATTCGCCATTCGCAAGTCGCAAGTCAAGGAGAAGCCATGAACGACACAGCACACACCGAGGAGCAGAGGAGCAGAGCACGCGGGGAGCTGCAAGAGGCCCTGTATGAGCTCAAGCGCGTGATCGTCGGCCAGGACGCGATGCTCGAGCGGCTGCTGGTGAGTCTGCTGGCAACTGGGCACGTGCTGCTGGAGGGGGTGCCGGGTCTGGCCAAGACGCTGACCGTAAAGACGCTGGCGGCAGTGCTCGGCGGCTCCTACAGCCGTATCCAGTTCACCCCTGATCTGGTTCCTGCGGACCTGCTCGGCACCCGTGTCTATCGCCCCAGCACCGGCGCCTTTGACACCGAGCTCGGACCGGTGTTCAGCAACTTCCTGCTCGCCGACGAGATCAACCGGGCGCCGGCCAAGGTCCAGTCTGCGCTGCTGGAGGTGATGCAGGAGCAGCAGGTGACGATCGGGGGCACGTCGTTCTCGGTGCCGCTGCCGTTCATCGTGATGGCGACCCAGAACCCGATCGAGTCGGAGGGCACCTACCCGCTGCCCGAGGCGCAGGTCGACCGCTTCCTGATGAAGATCCTCGTCGACTACCCCACCCCCGGCGAGGAGGCCGCGGTCGTCGGGCGCAGCCTCGCCCACCCGATCAGCGTGCGGGAATGTCTGACCCTGGACGGGCTGGGGCAACACGCCGCCGCCGTCCAGAGCGTGCTCGTCGACCGCGAGGCGATCGGCTATGCCGTGGCACTGGCAGACGCGACGCGTCACCCCGATCGCTACGGGCTGCCCGAGCTCACGGGTCTGATCGAGTTCGGCTCCAGCCCGCGTGGGCCGATCGGGCTCGTCGGAGCCGCTCGAGTGCTGGCCCTGCTGCGCGGACGCGGACATGTGATCGCCGACGACATCCGAGACCTGGCGCCGGATGTCCTGCGCCACCGGGTCGTGCTCTCCTACGATGCGCTCAGCGACGGGGTCAGCGCCGATCAGCTGCTGGATCAGGTGCTGAGCGTGGTGCCGGAGCCTGGCGCGGGACACCTCGCCCGCCAGCCTCGCCCGACTGCTGCGGTCGGGGGAACCGGGGGCGGAGGGCGCGCGGCGTGAGCCCGATGACCCCGCTGACGCCGCCGGCGGACCGGCAGGCGCCTGGATCAAGCCTGAACCCGCCGTCGCGCCGGCAGGCCCCCGGCTCGGTGCTCACCCCACCGGTAGCCCGGCAGGGTCCCGGCCCGCTGCCGGCGCCGCTGATCGAGGCGCTGGAGGTGCGGGTCAACCGGCTCGTGGCCCGCACCCTTCCCGGCGACCGCCGCGCCGCCGGGATCGGGCTCGGCATGGAGCTGGCCCAGCTGCGTCCCTATGAGGTCGGTGACGACGTCCGTCACATCGATCCCGCGGCGACGGCGCGCACCGGCCAGCCGCACGTGCGCCTGCACGTTCCCGAGCGGACGCTGACCACCTGGATCGTGCTTGACCTTTCCGCCTCGATGGCCTTCGGGAGCGCCCGGCGGCTGAAGGCCGATGTCGCCGAGGGGGTGGCGCTGGTGTTCGGGCGGCTGGGAGTGCGCCGGGCGGGTAGCGTCGGTGCGGTCGGGTTCGGCGCCGACGCTCCGCGGCTGCTGGCCCCGCGGGGCTCCAAGCCGGGGATCGCCGCCCTGCAGCGCCTGCTGTCCCAGGGGGTCGCGCCCGACGGCCGCCAGCACCCCGATGCGCTGGCCGACGCCCTCCAGCGCGTGGGCGCACTGGCCACGCAGTCCGGACTTGTGGTGGTGATCTCCGACTTTCGTGACCAGCACGGCTGGGAGCGGCCGCTGGGCTCGTTGCGGATCCGCCATTCCGTGCTGGCGGTGGAGATCGTCGACCCCCGGGAGGCCGAGCTCCCGGCTCTGGGCCGCTTGGCGCTGGTCGATCCGGAGACCGGCGCCCAGGTGGAGGTGGACACCTCCAGCCGGCGCCTGCGGGAGCGGTTTGCCGCTCTCGAGCGTCACCGGCGGGAGCTGATCGCCGCCGAGCTGCGCCGACTGCGGGTCAAGCACCTGTCACTCTCCACCGCCGAGGCGTGGTTGACAGAGCTGGGGCGCCGGCTGCAATGAACTTCGCCTCCCCCTGGTGGCTGCTGGCGCTGGCCCTGATTCCGGCGCTGGTGTCGATGCAGCGGCTGGCCGCTCGCCGCCGGCGTCGCTACGCGGTGCGCTTTCCCGCTACCGCAACTGCGACCGCGGCCCTGGCTGAGACCAGACTCTCGACGTGGCGACGGCGCCTCCCGGTCGCGCTGCTGCTGGCGGCGATCGCGTTCCTGGCGCTGTCCCTGGCTCGCCCGCGCCTGCCCTACCGCGTTCCCGTGGGCGAGGCCTCAACGATGCTCGTGACCGACCACTCCGGTTCGATGGCCGCGAGCGATGTGCAGCCCACCCGCCTGGCTGCCGCGATCCACGCCGCCGACGCGTTCATCGACAGCCTGCCCTCCACGGTCAGGGTGGGGGCGGTGGCCTTCGGAAGCTCGCCGGATGCGGCGCAGCCGCCGGCCTCCGATCACAGCGCGGCGCGGTCGCTGATCGACGAGCAGATCGCCAACGGCGCCACCGACACCGGGGATGCACTGGCGCTGGCGCTGACGCTGCTGCGGGGGGCCGATCCCCGCCACCCGCCCTCGGCGATCGTGCTCCTCTCGGACGGCTCGGCCAATGCCGGCGTCAACGTGACCACGGTCGCCCGCCAGGCGGCGCACCAGCGAATCCCGATCTACACCGTGGCCCTGGGCACTGCGGATGGAACGCTGGACAATCCCGACCCGCTGGGCCCGCCGATCCCGGTCCCCCCCGACCCACAGCTGATGGCACAGATCGCGCAGCTCTCCGGGGGGCGCACGTTCAACGCCCGCAGCGCCGACGAGCTGTCCTCGATCTACCAGCACCTGGCCAACCAGCTCGGCAGCATCACCCGTAGGCGCATCGTGACCGCGCCGCTGGAGGGGGCAAGCGCGCTCCTGATCCTGATCGCGATCGCGGCATCGCTGCGCTGGACGGGAAGGCTCCCGTGAGCACCCAGCATCGGGGGGCGGTGGTGCGGCTTGAGGCCTATCCGCCGCTCCCGTGGAGCAGGGCGCCCCCGCACCCGGTGGTGCCCGCCTTCAGCTGCGCCCCCGACGGCGGATCCTCGGCCAGCAGCTCCGGAACGGATACCGAGCGCAGGTGTCGACGGCGGAGCTCCGGCAGCAGTGTGGTCAGCGCGCGGATCGTCTGGCCGCGGTTCTCGTGCATGAGGATGATCGAGCCCGGGTGCATGCCGGCTTCGACATTGCTGATGATGCCGGCCCAGTTGGCGCCGAGCGAGTCGGCGGAGTCCACGTTCCAGAGGATCTCCAGCAGCCCCAACCGGCGGACTATGTGGTCCACGATCGCGTCGTGCGAACCGTAGGGCGGACGAAACAGCTGCACCGGCTGTCCGCTCTGAGCCTCGATCTTCTCTGCCGTGCGCTTGATCTCCGACTCGATTGTCGCCGCTGGAAGCTCCGTCAGCACCGGGTGCGTGTACGTGTGGTCACCAATCGCGGCCAGCTTGTGCTCCCGGACGAGGTAGCCGGGGAAGTTGTCGATGCTCCTGCCGACGGCGAAGAAGGTGGCGCGCTCGTGTGCCTGGGCGAGCTTCTTGAGCGCGTAGTGCGTGTACGGCCCCGGGCCGTCATCGAAGGTGAACGCCAAGGCGTCGCCACGGGGCCCGGCGCAGTAGACCGGCAGCCCGAGGGCAGCCAGTCGCGCCACCTCCCGGGATCCCCCCTGGTGGTGCGCGCTAACTGCGCCGCGGGTGGGGGCCACCGACGCTCGCGCTGGCCCTCCCTGAGCGGTCGGGCGGCCGCGGTTGACCGTGCTGCTCGAGGCCGACAACACGATCACCAGCAGCGCCAACGCCACCACCAGTCCGCCGGCCAGCGCCATGCGTCGCCGACGCAGCTGCGCCCGCCGCGCGCTTGCGCGGGCGGGTATCTCACCGGGTGGCCCTGGCACCGGCGCGGGAGGTTAGGGGTTCGCTCGCGGAGTGGCGACCTCGCGGTCATGGCTTTCCGAGCTTCACCTCCATCTTCGAGGCGTGACCCCGGATTGCGGGTAGACCTGCTTCGAGATGTCTGGCTATGACGATGACGACTGGGTGGGAGAGCCGCCTGAGGGTCGCTACAGCCGGGACCGCGCCAAGCCCGAGCACTGGCGCCGGCCGTGGCCGCTGGCCTCCGCCGGCATGGCAATTGTCCTGCTGATCCTCGTGCTTGTGCTGATCTTTCATTAATCGCGTCGATCGGCAACTTTTTGGTTAAGACCCTGTTGCGGCGGCGGGCGCTTTTGCCTGCCGGTCCGATTGGGCCTAGTCTGAGGCGGTGACTCGCCGGGGAAGGTTCGCAGCGCTCGCCGCCGTGCTGAGCTGCCTGATCATCGTCCCGGTGACCCTGGCCGCATACGGTGACGGCAGGACCTCGGCCAGCCCGCCCACAACCGCACATCATCCCCGTCCCCGCGGGGCCGCCAGACCGGATAATCAGCCCCGCAGTGCCTCCAAGCCGGCGCTCGGCGCCGGCACCCCGCCCTCCCACCTGACGGTGATCCTGGGTCCTCCGGCCCGGAGCGTCCCTCGCTCGTACCTTGGCCTGTCTTTCGAGTACTGGGGAATGCCGCTGTTCGAGCGCCACCTGACGGCGTTCACGCGCATCCTGTCGCTGCTGCACGTGACCGGTGACGGTCCGCTGATCCTCCGCGTCGGCGGCGACTCGGCCGACCGCTCACTCTGGGACCCCGGGGCACGCAAGGTGCCGCACTGGGTGTTCCGGTTGGCCCCCCGCTGGCTGCACCTGACCAACCGGTTGCTGGCGCGCATCCCGGCACGGCTGATCCTCGACCTCAACCTAGTCACCGCATCGCCGCTGCGCGCAGCCGCGTGGGCCCGCGCGGCGGAGGCTGCACTCCGGCCCGGCAGCATCGGCGCGTTCGAGATCGGTAACGAGCCGGATATCTACGACCGGCCGTACTGGCTGGCGACGATCGTGCATCTCGGTGAGGGGTCGGCCGTGCTCCCGGCGGCGATCTCCCCTCAGAGCTATGTGCGGGACTTCGGCGCCTATGCCCGGGCGCTGGCCCGCTTCGCTCCGGGCGTGCCGCTGATGGGACCGGCACTGGCCAACCCGGTTCATTCACTGCGCTGGATCCCCCTGTTGGCGTCGCGAGAAAGGACATGGCTGAGGACAGTCACCGTGCACCGCTATCCGTACTCCGCTTGCCTGCCGGCGAGCTCGGGGAAATCTCCCACGGTCAGCCGCGTGCTCAGCGACAACGCCTCCGCGGGCAACGCGCAGTGGGTCAGACCGGCGGCACTGGCCGCGCACCGGGCCGGGCTGCCGCTTCGCATGACCGAGCTCAACTCGGTCACCTGCGGAGGGCGAGCTGGGGTCAGCAACACGTTTGCCACGGCGCTGTGGGCACCCGACGCGTTGTTCGAGCTGATGCGGGCCGGAGTCGACGGTGCCAACATCCACGTCCGTGCCGACACCAGCAACGCGGCCATGGTTCCCGCCGCCGGCGGTCTGCGGGAACGCCCTCTGCTCTACGGACTGATCCTGTTCGACCGTACGCTGGCGGCGGGCGGCCGGCTCCTGAGAACCACCATCGAGGGATCTCCGACGCATGGGCTGAAGGCGTGGGCGGTGCGCACCCCCGCCGGCCAGACGCATGTGCTGCTGATCAACAAGGGTGCCCGCGCGAGGCTCGTGGATCTGCCCCTGGCCCGCACCGGGGCGGCCACCGTCCAGCGCCTGCGTGCCCCCTCGCCATACTCCACCTCGGGAGAAACCCTGGACGGTAAATGGCTCGATCGTCAGGGGAGATGGCGAGGTCGGGCGCCTCGCGAGTCGCTGCTTCCCGGGCCGCGCGGGTACCTGCTGCGGGTGCCGGCGACCAGCGCAGCGTTGGTCGACATCCGCTGAGCGACCAGCGCTGGCCGGCTGTCCGTCGCGCGATCGGGGTTCACAGCTGGATGTGACCGGGCAGACCACGACCTCCCTCCGGCGCCGCACATTCGCCAGCAACGATGCGTCGGCGTAGGCTTCATCCCATCCTGCCGAGAGAGGAGAAGCATCGATGAGCACATATGCGCCTCCAGCGCTGCAAGGTCTGATGATGCGCACCCCCCTGCTGATCCGCGGTATCACCGAACGGGCCGAGCAGCTGTTTGCCCAGCGGGAGGTTGTCAGCGTCACCAGCCAGGGGATCGAGCGCTCGAGCTACGCCGAGATCGTGGGGCGCGCGCGCCGGATCGCGTCGGCGCTGCGCGAGTTGGGGATCCGTCCCGGCGACCGGGTCGCCACCTTCGGCTGGAACTCGCAACGCCATCTGGAGCTGTACCTGGCGGTGCCATCGATGGGCGCCGTTCTGCACACGCTGAACATCCGGCTGTTCGACGAGGATCTGCACTACATCGTCGGCCACGCCGAGGACCGGGTGATCTTCCTCGACGCCTCGCTGGCAGACCGCATGCCCCGTTTTGACGGCGTCGAACACGAGATTCTGATGCCCGACGCGCAGGGGAGCCGCGACGGGGCGCTGGACTACGAGAGCCTGATCGAGTCAGGCGACCCCGGGTTCGAGTTCGCCGAGCTGGACGAGAACGCGGCGGCGGCGATGTGCTACACGAGCGGCACCACCGGCCGCCCCAAGGGCGTCGTCTACTCGCACCGCTCGACGGTGCTGCACTCGCTGATGACCAACCAGGCCGATGGGCCGGGGCTGCGGGAGCGAGATGTGGTGATGCCGATCGTGCCGATGTTCCACGCCAACGCCTGGGGGCTGCCGTATGCCGCGGCGATGGCCGGCAGCAAGCTGGTGCTTCCCGGTCCGCGGATGGAGCCGGCCGAGCTGGCGCGGCTGATGACTGAAGAGCGGGTGACGCTCGCCGGCGCCGTGCCGACGATCTTCCAGGCGATCGCCCAGCTCGAGCCGACGCCCGATCTTGGCAGCGTCGAGCGGCTGATGTGCGGTGGCAGCGCTGTCCCCGAGAGCCTGATGCGTCTTTACGACGAGCGATTCGACGTGCCCATCATCCAGGCCTGGGGCATGACCGAGACCAGTCCGATGGCCTCGGTCTGCCGGGTTCCCCCGGACGGTCCGGAGGGCGACGAGGCCTATGCGCTGCGGGCGATGCAGGGCCGGGTGGTGCCGTTCGTGGAATTCCGCGTGGATGAAGAAGCGGGCGGCGAGCTTCAGGTGCGCGGGTCGACGATCGCCAGCGCGTACTACAACGACGAGACCGGAGCCGAGAAGTTCACCGATGACGGATGGCTGCGCACCGGCGATGTGGCCGAGATCAAGTCAGGCGCGTTCATCAAGCTGGTCGACCGGACCAAGGACCTGGTCAAGTCCGGCGGCGAGTGGATCAGCTCGGTGGAGCTGGAGAACGTGATCATGGGCCACCCCGAGGTGGTCGAGGCGGCGGTGGTGGCGATTCCGGACGAGCGCTGGGGGGAGCGACCGTGCGCCTGCGTGGTCCGTGGTCAGGGCAGTTCACTGGATGCCGGCTTGCTGCGCGAGTTCCTGGCCGACAAGGTGGCGAAGTGGTGGCTGCCTGACCGCATCGAGTTCATCGCCGAGGTGCCAAAGACCTCGGTGGGCAAGTTCGACAAGAAGGTGCTGCGATCCCAGCTCGCCGAGGGTCAGCTTCCCGCTGCCTGAGTACGCTGGCGGCGAGATCGAGTCGCTGCTGCTGAGCCCGGAAAGTCTCGCCCCGTGCTGCCTGACCGGCTGAGCCAGCCGGCCTGCTAAGCCGTCCTGGGCTGGCCTACGATGTGGGGCATGGAGCGCCGCATCGTCTACGTTTCGCGACTGACCCGGCTGCCGCTGCTGAGTTCCGATGGGGCCGACGTGGGCCGGGTGGTGGACGTGGTCATCGACCTCGGCGGGCGGCCGCCGCGGATCAACGGGTTGGTGGTCGCGGTCCAGCGCCGCCGCGTGTTCGTGGGCATCGGCCGGGTGGGGGAGATCGAGAGCGATGGCGTGCGCCTACGTCGGGCCTCGGTCAACCTGCGCCAGTTCGAGCTGCGAGGCGGGGAGCGCCTGCTGGCCGAGCTGATCGGCCGCCGTGTGCGCGGGCAGCGCGTGGTCGACATCGGCATCACCCCGTCGCCGGAGCCGTTCGCCTGGGAGGTCGCCACCGTCGCATTCGGCAGCCGCAGGATGCCGGGGCTGCGCCGTCCGCCCGAAGTGATCGATTGGAGCGAGGCCGGTGAGCTGTTCGCCTACGACCGGCCGGTGGATCGGCAGGCCGCCGCGCTCGGCAACCTGCACCCGGCGGAGATGGCCACGGCCATCCGTCGCCTGCCGCTCAGCCGGCGGCGCGTGCTCGCCGAGGCGCTGGAGGACGAGCGGCTGGCCGACCTGCTGGAGGAGCTCTCCGAGGACGAACAGGTGCGGATCGTCGAGGGGCTCGACCCGGCTCGGCTGGCGCGCGTGCTCGAGGAGATGGAGGCCGATGACGCGGCCGACCTGCTGGCCGAGTTCTCGGTCAGCGAGCAGGCCGAGCTGCTCGGGGCGATGGATCCCGATGAGGCCGAGTCGGTGCGCCGGCTGCTGAGCTACGAGCCTGACACCGCGGGCGGACTGATGACCCCGGAGCCGGTGATCCTCGCTCCCCAGGCGACGGTGGCCGAGGCCCTGGCCCGGGTTCGCGAGCCCGACCTGCCGGTCCCGCTGGCCGCGCAGGTGTTCGTCTCCCAGCCGCCGCTGGAGACTCCCACGGGCCGCTACCAGGGGATGGTCGGGATCCAGCGACTGCTGCGTGAAGCGCCGAGCAAGCCGCTGTCCCGATGCCTGGACGAGGAGGCCGAGCCAGTTGAGGCCAGCCTCAGCGACCGTGAGGTCGCCGCCCGGTTGGCCGCCTACGACGTCGTCGCGCTGGCGGTCACCGACGAGGCCGGCCACCTGATCGGGGCGGTGACGATCGACGATGTCCTCGACCGAGTGCTGCCGCGCAACTGGCGCGTCACGCTCACCGGCGCCTGATGGCCCGGCGTGACGATCTGGAGACGCCTCGGGGCGGCCCCGGGGGCCCGTCCTACGATCCCGACGCGTTCGGCCGCCTGTCCGAGCGCCTGGCCCGGTTCCTGGGCACCGGGCGCTACCTGGCGGCTCAGACGGTGATCGTGCTGGCGTGGATCGCCCTCAACGCCGCGGCCTGGTCGCTGCGCTGGGACAAGTACCCGTTCATCCTGCTCAACTTGGTCTTCTCCACCCAGGCTGCCTACGCCGCGCCCCTGATTCTGTTGGCCCAGAACCGCCAGGCCGACCGCGAGAAGGCCGAGGTCGAGCGCGATCGTGAGGTCAACGCCCGCTCACTGGCCGACATGGAGTACCTGGCTCGGGAGATCGCGGCGATCCGGATTGCGCTCGAGCACAAGGCCGACCGGGAAGACCTGGTCGAGCCGCTGGAGCGGCTGACCACCGCGCTTGAGGGATTCGAGACCGGGCGGCCTGAGCCCGGCTGACCACCGGACGCTCACATCGTGAACACGATCTTGCCCAGGAGCTCGCCGGCGAGCATCGACTCAAACCCAGAACTTGCCTCGGTCAGCGGCAGGGTGCGGTCGATCTGCGGACGGATGCCCTTCTCCACGCAGAAGCTCTGCAGGCGCTCGAGCTCCTCCCGCGTTCCCATCGTCGAGCCGACGACCGACAGCTGCAGAAAGAACACGCGGGTGAGTTCCGCCGGCGGCGCCTCGCCGCTCGTGGCGCCGGAGACGACCAGGGTTCCACCGGGCTTGAGCGACTTGATCGAGTGCGACCAGGTCGCGGCGCCGACGGTCTCCATCACCGCGTCGACTCGCTCGGGTAGCCGTGCCCCGGACTCGAACGCGGCGTCGGCACCAAGCTCGAGCGCCTGCTGTCGCTTGTCTTCGGAGCGGCTGGTCACCCACACCCGGGCGCCGGCCGCGCTGCCGAGCACCGTCAGCGCGGTGGCCACGCCGCCTGCCGCCCCCTGTACCAACACGGTCATGCCGGGAGTGACGTGCCCGCGGGTGAAAAGCATCCGGTAGGCGGTCAGCCAGGCCGTGGGCAAGCAGGCGGCCTCGGCGAAGCTCAGCTCGCCGGCCTTGGCCACGAGGTTGCGTTGGGGCACGGCTACGCGCTCGGCCAGCGTCCCCTGGTGCTGCTCGGAGAGCAGCGAGCGCCGCGGATCGAGGGTCTCATCCCCGCGCCACGCGTCGTCGGTGATGACGGCGTGGACGATCACTTCACGGCCGTCCTCGTCCACGCCCGCGGCGTCGCAGCCGAGGATCATCGGCAGCCGCTCCCGGGCCAGACCGATCCCGCGTAGCGACCACAGGTCGTGATGGTTCAGCGACGCCGCTTTGACCGTGACCGTCGCCCATCCCGGCGGGGCTTCGGGCTCGGGGTGCTGCCCGATCCGGAGGCCGCTGAGCGGGTCCTCAGGATTCTGGTCGGTGGCACAGACCGCGAGCATCAGGCGCAATCATGCCCTAGCGGCGGCCGCTTCGCTGCGCAGCGGCCGCAGCGACTGCTCCACGCGCACGAGCTCGTCGAGCATCGCCTGTGCCGCCTGGATCATCACCTCGTTGGCTTGGAGCACCCCCTCCTCGTCGACGAACTGCGTGAAGAAGGGCAGGTTCACCGCCTCGGTCACCGGAGCGAGCTTCAGCGCGGTCACGACCTGCTTGAGCTGCTGCATCGAACGCGTCCCCGCCGCGACGCCGCCGTAGGAGACGAAGCCGACCGGCTTGTGGCTCCATTCCTGGTGCAGGAAATCGATCGCGTTCTTCAGCGGCGCCGGATAGCCGTGGTTGTACTCGGGGGTGACGAACACGAACGCATCCGCAGCCTCCACCCGTGCGCTCCACGCTTTGGTGTGGGCTTGGGTGTACTGGCGCAGGCGCGGGTGGTTGGGCTCGTCGAGGAAGGGAAGATTCAGCTCGGCCAGATCGACCACCTCCACTTCCCACTCACCATGGCTCCGGGCGTGGTCGATGAACCACTCGGCGACGGCGCTGCCGCCGCGACCGGGACGGGTGCTGGCGATCACGATCATCAGGTTCGGCACGTCTGTACCTCGGTTTCAGCGGTCGAAGGATGCTTGAGTCCTCAATGATATCGAGATCCGCGAGGATGAACAGCGTGCCCGCGGTTTCGTTCTATTTCGATCTCGGATCTCCGTACGCGTATCTGACTGCGGAGCGCTTGGGTCCGGGGCTGGCTGGGGCGCCGGCACGCTGGCAGCCGGTGCTGCTCGGGGGCCTGTTCAAGCTGACCGGGCGCAGCTCCTGGGCGCGGGGGGACGAGCGACGCCGGCGCGAGGGGATGGAGGAGGTGCAGCGCCGGGCGGAGAGGTACGGGCTGCCTGCGATCCGCTGGCCCGATCCGTGGCCCGGGGACGGCCTGCTGGCGATGCGCGCGGTGACGTTCGCGTTCACGCGCGGGCAGGAGGACGGGCGCAAGCTGACGATGGCGGCATTCCGCGCCGCGTTCCGGGACGGAATCGACCTCAGCGTCGAAACCGAGGTGCTGGCGGCGGCGGCCCGGGCCCGGTTGCGCCCGGAGCACGTTCGCCAGGCCATACGCAATCCGCAGATCAAGCAGAGGCTGCGGGATGCCACCCAGGCGGCCCATGAGCTGGGCGTGTTCGGGGTCCCGACGGTTGCGGTGGATGACGAGCTGTTCTGGGGCGATGATCGACTCGAGGATGCGGCCGCCTGCGTGGGCGAGCTCTGAATCGACCCGGCCGCCGACCCGGCCGCCGGCTGGTACCGAGTTCAGCCCCCGGCCGCTGATACTGGGTGCCGGCTCCCGTCATATCGCCGATTGGCTCCCGTGAGCCGATTGGCTGGCGTGCAACCGGGGGCTGGCTCCCGATATCGCTGATTGGCCGGTCAATCGCGGATCCCCCACCGGAGCAGCTTGCGCCCGTGGATTCGCGTTCACCTCCGTGCATAAGGCGACATCCACGGACGATCCCCGGGCTAGCGGACTGAGATGGACCATCTCGTGCTCGGCAGTCACATTCTCCACAGGTCCGAGCAGCCCAAATGGGTCGAGGATGAGCGCTGGCAGGAGGACCTGGTGCTCGACTGACCCGGCGGCGGTGGGGTGCGGCGACGGGAGCGAGCCCGGGCTGCCCGCCTGCGAACGCTCACGGGGAGAGTTCGCGGCCATGCCGTTAATGCCGATCGAGGGGAGCTGCGTCCGGGTCTCGGCGGCAGGGTCGGGTCACAGACAGCAACGCTGATGCCGAGGATCAAGTGGCTTCCGCCCACACAGCATGGCAGGCGGATGAAAAGCGAGGCTTTCGCTGGCGGTTCCTGGATCCCATTCTACGCCGCGCGCGTTGCCCGAACCCTCAGCCAGCCGCGACCGCCACTCGTCCAGCCGCCACCCGGGCCAGCGTCGCCCGGTGCCGGCCGGCGCCTCCGAGCAGGGCGGTGTCCATCTGGGCGCGCTTGTACAGCCAGTGGACGTCGGCCTCCCAGGTGAACCCGATCCCGCCGTGGGCCTGGATTGCGCTGGCCGTGACCTCGCGCCCGGCCTGCGCGGCGGCGGCGGCCGCCAGCGCCCCGGCCTCGGGCAGCCGCTCGGCTTCGGCGTCCGCGGCCCAGGCGGCGAAGTACGTCGTTGAGCGCACGCTCTCGGTATGCAGCAGCATCTGAGCGCAACGGTGGGAGACCGCCTGGAAGGAGCCGACGGCGACGCCGAACTGCTTGCGGTCCTTGACGTACTCCAGCGTCATCTCCAGGGCCCGCTGGCAGATGCCGAGCAGCTCGGCCGCGAGTACGACCCGGATGTGATCGGCCGCGCCGGCACCGAGCAGATCGCCCTGTCCCGCCGCCGCCGTGACCGTGGCGTAGCGCCGGGTGGAATCGATCGAGTCAAACAAGGACGCCTGCGGCTTCTCCACCAGCTCGCCCCCCTCTCCGGACAGCAGCACGACCACGTCGGCCCCGGCTGCGTCAGCCGCCAGCTCCGCCGTCCCGAACCCGCCCCGCAGCTCACCGGAGACCAGGCCCGGCAGCACTCGCGCCCGCGCGTCGTCGCTGCCGCAGGCCGATATCGCCGCGGCGACTGCGGCAGTGGGCACGAACGGCGTCGCCGCGCAGGCGTAGCCAAGCTCCTCGGCCAGCACCGCCAGCTCCACCATTCCCAGTCCCTGACCGCCGTGCTCCTCAGCGACGGCGATCCCCGGCCAGCCTAGTTCCACCAGTTCCCGCCACAGCGCCTGGTCGTACTCACCCCGCTGCGCCGCCTCGCGCACCTTTGCCCACGGCGAGCGGCTGGCCAGCAGCTCGTGGGCGACGCGCTTGATCTCCTTTTGGTCTTCGGTCAGATCAAAGTCCACGGTGTCCTCCTACGCGCTAGCGCGACTTTGGCAGGCCGAGCACGCGCTCGGCGACGATGTTCTTGAGCACCTCGGTGGTCCCCCCCTCGATCGAGTTGCCGCGCGCCCGCAGCAGCTCGTAGGACCAGCGGCTGCCGGCGCGTAGTCCGTCCTGAGGGCCAAACAGGTCAGCGGCCAGCTGGGTCAGCTGCTGGTTGGTCTCAGACCACATCCACTTGGTCAGCGAGCCCTCGGGCCCGGGCTGACCGTACTTCTCGATCGCGGTCAGTCCGCGGTAGGCGGTAAGCCGCAGGACCTCGGCCTTGAGATGCAGCTCGCCAAGTCGGTCGGCGACCACAGGATCCTCCAGCAGCCCCTGCCGACTGGCGTGCGCCAGCACCTCATCGAGCATCTGGCGCATCCGCACCTGGAGGAAGAAGGCCAGACCGGCGCGCTCGTTCATGAGCGTGGTCAAGGCCACCTTCCAGCCATTGCCCTCGCCGCCGAGCACGTTGGCCTCGGGAATCCGCGCCTCCTCGATGAACAGCTCGTTGAACTCAGCCTCGCCGGTGATCTGTCGCAGCGGCCGGACCTGCACGCCCTCCTGCTCCATGTCCATCAGGAAGTAGGTAAGCCCCTTGTGCTTGGCCGCCTGCTGATCGGTGCGGGCCACCAGCATGCACCACTTGGAGAACTGCGCGCCGCTGGTCCACACCTTCTGGCCGGTGACCAGCCACTCGTCGCCATGCCTGACCGCACGCGTCTTCAGCGCCGCCAGGTCCGATCCCGCTTCGGGCTCGGAGAAGCCCTGGCACCAGATCTCATCACCAGTGACGATCGGCGCCAGGTAGCGGTCCTTCTGCTCCTGGGTTCCCCAGATCATGATCGTCGGGCCGGCCAGCAGCAGCCCGAGCACGTTCGCCGGCAGCGGTGCACCCGCGCGGCCGAGTTCCTCGAAGAAGATCGCCGACTGGGTCAGAGTCGCGCCCCGGCCGCCGTACTCGCGCGGCCAGTGGACCGAGGCCCAGCCGCCGGCCGCCAGTCGTCGCTGGAAGTCCCGTCGCCAGGCGTAGTGCTCATCCTCGGTCTCCGGCGGCACACCGGCATCGTTCTCGGTCAGCCAGCTCCGCAGCTCGTCCCGAAAGGCCAGCTCGGAGTCGTTGAAGGTCAGGTCCATCGATGCTCCTTTCCCACGAGCCGCAGTGCGCAGCCCATCAGCAGGTCCTGCAGGTCGATCGTCGTGCGGCCCTCGCGCACGCGAGCACAGGCCAGCGCGTGAACCCCGGCCGCCAGCACGTACAGCGCCTCGGGCGGGGGAGTCTCCATCCCCGACCGAGCGAAGCTCTTGCCGTAGCGGCGGGCGAAGCGCCACATGGCGCCGTCGCGCTCGGCGCCGACCGCCGGCCACTCCAGCAGGTAGACGCGGGCGAACGAGGGCTCCGCGTCAAGTGTGCTCAGATAAGCGCCGATGCCCAGCCGTAGCTCCTCGCGCCAGTCGCCGGCGGTGCGCGCCGCCTCGGCCACCCGCTCCTCCAGCACCTCGGTGCCGGCGCGGTAGGCGACGGCCAGGCAGCCCTCCTTGGAGTCGAACAGCTCATAGAAGGTCCCCCGCGAGACCCGGGCCAGGCGCACGGCGTCGGCGACCGTCGCCGCCTCGTAACCCTTCTCCGCCACCGCCCGCACCATCGCGTCCAGCAGCTTGGCCCGCTGCGGACGGGCGTTGAGCAGCGGCTCGACATCGGGATGGCTGGCAACCAGGGACTGCACCGCCGCCAGCGTACCTGATGGGTACGCCAGTCGTACCCCTCGGGTCCACGGTGGCGCGGCGGTTCACCGGGGCGACCGGAAGTCCAAGAGACGAAGCGGGCCGGGGAGGGGAGCGGGACTACAGTTCGGGCATGTCCCTCGGGCTCAACCCAGTGACCATTGATGCGGAGGCCATGCTCCGTGCGGCTCGGCGGCCGCTGGTCCTGGGAATGGGCGGCGGCGGCGACATCGTTGGGGCGCTGGCCACGGCCGAGCACGCTCGCCGCTACGACGGCGCGATGCCGGTTCTGGGCGGGATCAGCTGGGAGCGGCGGCCGATCGACCCGCAGCCGGGCCCACGAGCAGCGAGCGAGATCGCGGGGGCGCGGAAGCTGGCGCCGGGGATCCTGTTGGCCGACGCCCAGACCCACGTCGCCGGCCGCGAGGTGTACTTCGCCGAGTCCCGGATGGCCCAGTTCCTAGGCCAGTCGACAGTGCTGGTCGATATCCACAGCGGTCCCGCCGCGGTCGCCGCCGGGCTCGCCAGTGCTGCGGCCCAGCTGACCACCGACCTGTTCGTGTTCGTCGACGTCGGGGGCGATGTGCTCGCGCAAGGCGACGAGCCGGGGCTGCGCAGCCCGCTGTGTGACGCGATCATGCTCGCGGCGGCGGCCCGCCTGCACGCCGACGGGCACCCGGTGCTGCTGGGGATCTTCGGCACCGGCTGCGACGCGGAGCTGACCCCCGCCGAGGTGCTGGCACGGTTAGGCGATGTCGCCGCGGCCGGTGGCCTGATCGGTGCCCGCGGCCTCACCGGCGACGTCGCCGACCGAGTGCAGGCGGCGGCGCTCGCCGTGCCCACGGAGGCCAGTGCGACCGCGGTGCGAGGCTTCCGCGGCACCAGTGGAACGGTGTCCATTCGCGGAGGAGAGCGGACGCTGGAGCTCTCCCCGCTGGCCGCGATCACCTTCTACCTCGACGTCTCCGCGACGCTGGCCGCCGCCGGCCGGCTGGCCCGTGCGGTCGGCGATGCCGGCAGCCTGGAGGAGGCCAACCGGGCGCTGAACCAGCTTGGTGTTTTCACCGAGCTCGATCTCGAGTCAAAGATGGCCAGCTAGCCTGGCGACCCGCCAGCGCGCTGATGAACCAGGGCTGGGGCATCTACACCCAGCGACTGCCCGGCGCAGTCGCGCCCGCAGCCTCAGGCTCGCCCTACCCGCCGAACCCGGGTCGGTCGTCCTGCAGCGCCGCCTGCGCGGCGGCGATGCGGGCGATCGGCACCCGGAACGGAGAGCAGGACACGTAGTCCAGGCCAGCGGAGTGGAAGAAGTGGATCGATTCGGGGTCGCCGCCGTGCTCGCCGCAGATGCCGAGCTTCAGCCCCGGCACCGACTCCCTCCCGACCCAGGCGGCGAGGCGCACGAGCCAGCCCACGCCGGGACGATCGATCGTCTCGAACGGGCTGCGGTCGATGATCTTGCGCTCCAGGTAGATGGGCACGAACTTCGACTCCACGTCGTCCCGGGAGAAGCCAAGGGCGGTTTGAGTCAGGTCGTTGGTGCCGAAGGAGAAGAAGTCCGCGAACTTGGCGATCCGGTCGGCGGCAAAGCATGCTCGGGGCAGTTCGATCATCGTGCCGACGGTGTAGTCCTCGCGCTCGCGCAGTCCCTCCTGCTCGCCGACCCTGACCACCAGCTCGCGCATCAGCTGAAGCTCCTGCTCGTAGTCGACCAGGGGGATCATGATCTCCGGATG
Organism: uncultured Solirubrobacterales bacterium; assembly: GCA_963787535.1. Classification (GTDB taxonomy): domain Bacteria; phylum Actinomycetota; class Thermoleophilia; order Solirubrobacterales; family Solirubrobacteraceae; genus Palsa-465. The sequence continues at coordinate 583,676 of CAWBDB010000003.1, read as the reverse complement.
GGGTGGCTCCGGAGCCGTCTTGGCGGCGCGGAAGATGGCGTGCACCTGCATCTCGTAGATCTCCGGGTAGAGGATGCCCAGGCGGCAGCCGCGGGTCCCGAGCATCGGATTCTCCTCGGAGATGTCCTGCACCCGCGCCATCAGCCGCTCGAGCGCGGGCAGCTCCTCGGACTCCTCCATCCGCGCGTGCTCGACTCTGGCCGCCAGGTCCGGGAGGTTGGGCAGGAACTCGTGCAGTGGCGGGTCGAGCAGGCGGATCGTCACCGGCAGGCCGGCCATCGCCTGGAACAGTCCCTGGAAGTCCCGCTGCTGGAGCGGCAGCAGCTCTGAGAGGGCCTCCCGGCGCGCCTCAGGAGTTTCAGCCATGATCATCGTGCGCATCTTTGGCTGGCGGTCCTCGGCCATGAACATGTGCTCGGTGCGGCACAGGCCGATTCCGGCGGCGCCGAGCTCCCGGGCGCGGCGGGCGTCCTCGGGGGTGTCGGCGTTGGCGCGCACCACCAGGCGGCGGATCTCGTCGGCCCAGCCGAGCACGGTCTGAAAGTTCTCGTCCACCTGCGCGTCGACCAGCGGCACGTCCTCGGTGGTCACGCAGCCCTTGGTGCCGTCGATCGCGATCCGCGACCCGTCGCCGATGACCGTATCTCCCACGGTGATCGTTCGGGCTCCGAGGTCGATCGCCAGCGCCTCGACGCCGACCACGGCGGGCCGGCCCATCCCGCGCGCGACCAGCGCCGCGTGCGAGGCCTTGCCGCCTTCGGAGGTGAGGATCCCGCGGGCGGCGTGGAAACCGGCGACATCGCCGGCGTCGGTGAACGGCCGAACCAGGATCACCTTGCGGCCGTCCTGCTCGGCCTGGACGGCTTCGGCGGCGGTGAACACCACCTCGCCCTTGGCCGCTCCCGGCGAGGCGGCCACGCCGCGGGCGAGCACGTCGAAGTCGGCTTGCGGATCGAAGGTCGGATGCAGGAGCGCGTCGAGCGACCCTGGTTCGATCGTGGAGATCGCCTCCCGACGGTTCAGCAGGCCCTCACGCACGGCATCTACGGCAAAGCGCACCGCCGCCTGAGCCGGACGCTTGGCGTTGCGGGTCTGGAGCATGTAGAGGCGGCCTTCCTCGACGGTGAACTCGGTGTCCTGCATGTCCTTGTAGTGGCGCTCCAGCGTGCGCAGGATCTCCATCAGCTCGGCATGGACCGACGGCATCCACTCCCTCATCTCGGCGATGTCCCGCGGAGTGCGCACGCCCGAGACCACGTCTTCGCCCTGGGCATCGGGAAGGAAGTCTCCGCTGGGCTCCGGCGCCCCGGTGACCTCGTCGCGGGAGAAGGCCACCCCGGATCCCGATGTCTGGCCCTTGTTGCCGAACACCATCTGCTGCACGTTGACCGCCGTGCCCCAGTCGTCGGGGATCCGGTTCATGCGCCGGTAGGCAATCGCGCGCTCGCCGACCCAGGAATCGAACACCGCGCGGATGGCCAGGCGCAGCTGCTCCAGCGGGTCCGGCGGGAACTCTTCGGCAGTGTGCCGGCGGTAGATGTCCCTGAAGGAGTCGACCAGCTCGCGGAGCGCCTGGACGTCGAGCTCGGTGTCCTCCCGCACCCCCCGGAGCCGCTTGACCTCGGCAATCGCCGCCTCGAACTCGTCCCCATCGATGCCGCGGGACACGTTCCCGAACATCTGCACGAAGCGGCGGTAGGAGTCCCACGCGAACCGCTCGTTGCCCGTGGCCTCGGCCAGGCCGGCAACGGAGCGGTGGTTCAGCCCGAGGTTCAAAACGGTGTCCAGCATCCCGGGCATCGATTCGCGGGCGCCCGAGCGCACCGAGACCAGCAGTGGGTCGTGGTCGTCACCCAGGCGCTTGCCGCTGCGCTGCTCCAGGCGCCGCAGCGCCTCGGCCACCTGGTGGTCCATCCCCTGGGGCTCCTGCCGTCCCGCCCGCATGTAGCTCACGCACGCCTCGGTGGTGATCGTGAACCCGGCCGGGACGCGTTCGGGGCCGAGCACCCGGGTCATCTCGGCCACGTTCGCGCCCTTGCCCCCGAGCAGGTCCCGCATCTCCCGAGAGCCCTCGGCGAAGTCGTAGACCCAGCTTCCCTGCTCGCCTTCCCGACTGCTCTCGCTCACCTGGCCGGCGATCCTATCCCGATTCCGGCGTTTTCGGCGGCCCCCTGCCGGGGAGAACTAGGCCATGGATCCCGAGGACATCCCGCGTGATCCCGTGGGCGCGGGGGAAGCGAGCGGGCCGGGGACCGGCGAGGGCGTGAGCTTCGGCACCGGGTCCGAGGTCGATCGCTTCGAGCGCGAGCGGGCGGAACGATCCGGGTCCGGGCGGCAGTCGGCGGCGACTGGACGCCGCGCCAACATGCTCCCAGGGCGTGAGCGGCGGACGCTGGGACTGGAGCGGCTGCTGGTCCGGCTGGTCGCCACCGGCGGGATCATCGGCATCGGCGTGGCGCTGGGCGCGATCCTCGCGGCGAGCAAGGTTCAAGGCTGGATCATCGGCTTGGTCATCGCGGTGGTCAGCGTGATCCTCGCCGCGCTGCTGTGGTCCAGTCGGCAGCTCTAGCCCCGAGCGGACGCGGTTGAAGGAGCTGCACGGGTCCGCCGGGGCGGAGGTGACCGCGCCGCGCGAGCGCTGCGCGGCGCTGCTCGCCGATCTCGAGCGATACTCCTCCTGGTATCCCGAGGTCGTGCGTCGGGTCGAGGTCCTCGAGCGCGACAGCCGCGGTCGGGCCCGGCAGGCGAGCGCCAACCTGCACGTCCCCAACGTCCCGCTGATCGGCGACCTTCAGCTGCTGCTGTCAGTCGAGATCGCCAGCCTCGACGTGGTCAAGCTGACCCGCATCGCCTACGGCCCCGAGGACCCGGAGCGGTTCCTGGTCACCTGGCGGCTGCGGGACGCGGGGCTTGGGACCAAGATCGAGGTGGGGCTCGACGGGATCCTGTCGGTGCCGCGCCTCGTGCCGCTCGGCGGGATAGGCGATGGGATGGCCTCCGGGTTCCTTGCCGCTGCGGCTCGCGCGCTGGGTGGTTAGCTGCTGACGTCGCGCGTGGGCTGCCGGACTGGCGCCTCGCCCCGACGTGGCGTGTCTGAGTGCTCATATCCGAAACCAGGACACGCCAGGTCGAGCGGCGGGAAATGGGTTACGTGTCGGTGACGGTGACGGCCACCCTCAGCGCTGCGCGTAGCGGTCGAGTCCAGGATCCGGAGCGCCGCGGTAGCGCGCCAGCAGCTCGGTCACGTTGAGCGCGTCCAGGTCGTAGCCGAGCGCGTCCGCCACCTCAACCGTGCGCGCATGGCGGTGCACCTGCAACGGGTCGACCTGGCGATCGGTGTGGTGACGCCAGCGATCGACGTTCCGGCCGACGTGGCCGAGCCAGCGCGGATCCCAGGACAGCTCCAGGAACGACAGCAGCGCTCGCAGCGCCTGCTCGTCGCCGGCCAGCAGCGACTCGGCCTTGATGCGCAGCAGCTGCGTACCCGGGAGGCGCTGCGGGAGCTCGAGCCCAAGCAGGTTCACCTCCGTCCACCAGAACAGGCACTTCTCGTAGGGCGAGAGCTGGTGCCAGCGGTCGGCGTAGCCGGGCTGGAAGACGTTGCCGTCCTCAGGTCCGAGCGTCGCCAGCCGAGTGTACGGATCGTCGCGTGGGCTCCCGGCATAGGAGCTGTGGGCCAGGTGCGAGAGCGCGGTGGGCACCGGATGCCGGGTCAGGTGGACCACGCGCAGACGGTCGCCGAAACACTTGGCCAGCAGCGGCAGCGCGGAGAACAGCGGCCACCCGGTCTCGATGTAGGCCGCATGCAGGGACTGAATCCGGTGCAGGTGTTCTCGGACGGCGTCTACCTCCAGCACCGCGTCCGGATCCTGATAGCGGCGAAAGTAAAGGCGGGGCGCGTACAACGACCCGATCGGCTCGTGCTCCACCGATAGATGCGGATGGAACTCGCGCAGGCCCATGGTCAGCCATTGCGTGCCGCACCGGCCGGTGCTGAGGACCACGCCGACGAGCGGCGGGGCCATCAGCGGACCGCGGCCTCACCCGCCGTCAGCAGCCCGGAGGCCATCAGCGAACCGCAGCCGCCGGTATCGGTGCCGCCAGGTTCATCGCCTCGGCCAGCAGCTCATAGGAGCGCCGCCGGGCGCCGTGATCGTGAGTGATGGTGACCACGATCACCTCCTCGGCGCCGTATTCCGCCGCCAGCTGCTCGATTCCGGTACGAACCCTCGCCGGCGACCCGATGATCCCCCGCCGGCCGGGCAGAGCCCCGCTGATCGGCTTGCCGCTGCGCTCCAGGAACTTGACCGCGGTCTCGGGCGGCGGAACCGGGATCAGCTGACCGCGACGCAGCAGCGTGAGCGTCATCCGGCTGCTGCTGGCCAGGTACTGTGCCTCCTCGTCGCTGTCGGCGCACAGCACCCACGCCGCGACCGCGGTGCGGGCGACCGCCGCCTGCCCCTGAGCGGCAAAGCGCTCGCGGTAGGTGGACGCGATCTCGACGCCGTCAGGGTTGATGAAGTCGGCAAAGGCGTAGGGGAGGCCGAGCTGGGCGGCCCAGACGGCGCTCTGCGGCGAGGACCCGAGCAGCCACACGTCCGGGACGGCCGGCCGACCCGGGAGCATTCCCGCCAGGGGCTGGAAGGGGTGGTCCGCAGGCAGGCTGTCATCGAAATAGGCGAGCAGCTCGGCCAACTGCTGCGGGAAGTCGTCCGGCGCGGCCTGCCGTCGATCGCGTTGCAGCGCAAACGTGGTCAGCGGATCGGTGCCCGCCGCCCGGCCGAGCCCGAGATCGATCCGACCGGGGAACAGCGCGGCGAGGATGCTGAACGTTTCGGCGACCTTGAGCGGGCTGTAGTGCGGCAGCATCACGCCGCCGCTGCCGACGCGGATCCGCCGTGTAGCGGTGGCGATGGGCCCGATCAAGGCCTCCGGGCTGGCGCTGGCCAGCATCGGGCCGCCGTGGTGCTCTGCCACCCAATAGCGGTGATAGCCGAGCTCGTCGGCCAGCCCGGCCAGGTCGAGGGTGTGGGCCAGCGCCTGCGCGCCGGTGGAGCCCTCGGAGATCGGTGACTGATCGAGCACGGAGACGAGCACTGATCGTCATGGTAGATGCCCGTGGCCCTCGCCCGAATCCGCCGGAGACCAAGGCGAGTCCGAGGTCGCGCTCGCGCCGGGTCCGCCGCAGACCGAGGTACGTTCCGATGATGGACACCGCCACCGCGCTGCGATCGGTCTCGGCCACGCGGTACGTGACGCCGTTGCGCGAGGGCGGATCGCTGCCGGCGATCGTCGAGGCCGATGACGACGGCCTGTACGTGGTGAAGTTCCGGGGGGCGGGCCAGGGTCCGGCGGCGCTGGTGGCCGAGACGATCGGCGGCGAGCTGGCCCGGAGAGTGGAGCTGCTGGTTCCGGAGTTGGTGAGCATCGAGATCGACTCGCTGCTCGGCGCGGCCGAGCCAGATCCCGAGATCCAGGATCTGATCACTGCCAGCGCGGGCACCAATCTCGGCGTGGACTTCCTGCCCGGAGCACTGCCGTACTCCCCGGGAGGCTCGTGGCGACCGGACCCGATGCTGGCCGCCTCGGTGGTGTGGCTGGACGCACTGCTGACCAACGTCGATCGCGCGCCGCGCAACCCCAACCTTTTGCTCTGGCACCGGCGGCTGTGGCTGATCGACCACGGCGCGGCGCTGTACCGGCAGCACCGGGGAATCGACCCGGCCACGGACGCAGACCTGCCGTTCGCTTCGATTGCCGAGCACGTGCTGCTTGCCTGCGCGGGCTCGATTGTCGAGGCTCACCAGCGGCTGGCGCCGAGGATCGACCGAGGGTTGCTGGAGGAGGTAGTGGGCCTGGTGCCGGCGGACTGGCTGGACCGCACGCCGAGAGATATCTACGTGGAGTACCTGGAGCTGCGGCTTCGCAGCGGAGCTTTCGCCCACGAGGCCGAGCGTGCCCGCGTCGGTCCGTAGCCCCTTCTCCTACGCGATCCTGCGGGTGGTTCCGCGGGTGGAGCGGGGTGAGTGCTTCAACGCCGGGGTGGTTCTGTTCTGCCGCCAGCGCGGCTTCCTGGCCGCCACCACATTCCTCGATCGCGGACGGCTGGCAGCGCTGATGCCGGGTGCGGAGCCGGGCGTACTGGAGGCGACGGCGGCCGAGCTGGAGGACCAGCTGCACCTGCTCACCCGAGTGGCCGCCGGCGAGGCCGGAGCCGGACCGATCGCGGCGCTTGCGCCCTCGGAGCGATTCGGCTGGCTTGTGGCCGCCGCCAGCACGATGATCCAGCCCTCTGAGGTCCACACCGGACTGTGCCTGGACCCCGCCAGGACCCTGAACCAGCTGTTCGCCCGGCTGGTGGGTCCGTGACCGAAATCACCTGGATGATTTAGATGAACCTAGGCGCGGGTAGGCATGGCGGATGGCTGCATCGGATTTTCCTCGAAATCGAGCTGGAAACAGGCCCCGGATCCTGTTCCTCTCCTGCCATCTGCCCTGGCCCGCGATCAGCGGCGGGCGCCGGCGTGAGCTCGAGCTGATCAGGCGCCTCTCGGACCAGTTCGACATCCACCTGGTGGTGATCTCCAAGACCGTCGAGGAGGATCTGGGCAACATGGACGCGCTAAGAGGGGTCTGCCGGCAGGTGGAGGTCTTTCCCGCGGCTGCGCGGCCGGAGCTGCCCATCGGCCCAAGGCGGAAGAGGTCCCGCCAGAGCACCCGCCATCGCTGCCCCCCGGCGACCCGGCGGGTTGTCGAGATCATCGCTCGTGGGCAGCTCGACCTGGTCCACGTCGAGGGCTACTACCTGATGCAACACCTCCCGGACGAGATGCCGCTGCCGGTCCTGCTGGCCGAGCAGAACGTTGAGTACGAGCTCGAGCGACAGCGGATCGCCGCTGCCCGGTCCGCGTCCGCCGGGACCGTGGCCTCGCGGCCCCGACGCGCCCGCCGCGACTGCCTGCGTACGCGCAGTGAAGAACTGAGCTGCTGGTCGCGGGCCAGCGCCCTCGCCACGGTGACGCTCGAGGATCGAGAGATGATCCAGGCCTCGCTGCCCGCCGCCGACGTGAGGGTGGTTCCCGACGGCGCCGATCACCTTCCGTCCCTGGAGGCGATGGCGCGCAGGCAGCCGCTCCAGCGGCCGCGGGCGCCGCTGGTCACGCTGGTGGCCAACTTCGCCTACTCCCCCAACGTCGATGCCGCCATCCATCTCTGCCACGAGATCCTGCCGTTGGTCCGGGCCTCGGTTCCCGACCTCGAGCTGTGGCTCGTCGGTAACGAGCCGCCCCGACGGGTGAGGACGCTCGCGCACGAGCGTGTGCGCGTTGCCGGGCGGGTGGACGACGTGGTCGCGCATCTGGACGCTGCCGACGTGATCGTCTGCCCGCTGCGGATCGGAGGCGGCATCAAGGTCAAGACGATCGAGGCGCTACGGCGTGGTAAGGCGATCGTCTCGACCTCGATCGGGGCCCAGGGGCTGCCTGAAGAGGCCCGGGAGGCGGTGGCGATCGCCGACGATCCGCCGGCGTTCGCGGATGCGCTCACCCGGCTGCTGATCGATCCGCGGCAGCGGGCCGAGCTGGAACGGCGCGCCGCCCGCGCGGCGACGCTACTGCCCAGTTGGGACGACGCCACCCGCGCCCTGGCCTCGATCTACACCGACCTCCTGGAGCGCCCCGCGCCGGCGAATCCGGAGACACGGGCGGCGATGGCGAAGGTGCCGGCATGAGCCGCGAACGCGTCCTGATCACTGGGGGAGCCGGGTTCATCGGCTCGCACGCCGCAGCGGCGCTGCTGCGGCGGGGCTACCGCGTCCGCGTGCTCGACGCGCTTGTGGCTCAGGTCCACAACGATCGAGTTCGGCCGAGTTACCTGGACCCTGAGGCCGAGCTGATCGCAGGCGACGTACGGGATCCGCCGAGCCTGGAACGCGCGCTCAGCGACGTAGACAGCGTGATTCATCTCGCAGCTCGGGTTGGGGTGGGACAGAGCATGTACGAGATCGGCGACTACGTCGCCGTCAACTCGCTGGGGACGGCGAACCTCCTGCAGGCGCTGCTCGATCATCCGGTGCAGCGGATCGTCGTCGCCTCCAGCATGAGCGTCTACGGTGAAGGCCTGTATCTGAATCGCTCCGGCAGGCCGGCACCGGCCTGTCCCCGGGACCGTGAGCAGCTCAAGCGACGGGAGTGGGAGCCCCGCGGAGCGGATGGCCACGCGCTTACTCCCGTGCCCACGCCGGAGTCCAAGCCGCCCTCGCTGTCCTCGATCTACGCGCTGAACAAATTCGAGCAGGAGCGGAGCACGCTGCTGTTCGGCGAGGCCTACGACATCCCGGCGGTGGCGCTGCGCTTCTTCAACGTCTACGGGCCCCATCAGGCCCTGTCGAATCCCTACACCGGCGTGCTGGCGATCTTCGCGGCCCGCCTGCTCAACGACAAGCCACCGATGATCTTCGAAGACGGCGAGCAACGGCGTGACTTCGTCTCGGTGGCCGACGTGGCCGAGGCGTGCGTGCTGGCGCTGGAGCACACGGAGGTGAGCAACGAGGTGATCAACATCGGCAGCGGCACGAGCGTCACCGTCAACGACATCGCCCGGCGTCTGGCCCGGATCCTGGGCAAGGAGCAGATCGAGCCCGAGATCACCGGCGAGTACCGCGTAGGCGACATCCGCCATTGCTTTGCTGACGTAGGCCGGGCGCGCGAGCTGCTGGGTTTCCAGCCCGCGGTGGCGTTGCCGGAAGGGATGGCGGAGCTTGCCGGCTGGCTCCAGGGGCAGGTGGCGGATGACCGCGTCGATCAGGCGCGACGTGAGCTGAGCTCCCGGGGGCTGACGGTATGAGCCGGATCATCGACACAATCCGTCAGCCGGTGCCGGTTGACCCCCACGAGCGCACGGCCTCGGGACGACCCAGGCTGGATGAGGTGAGAGGCGCGCCCCAGCTCGGCGGAGTGCAGTACTTCCACATGGGCGATCACGAGGCCGTGCAGCGCGCGCTGGAGGCTATAAGCGCGTTGCCGGTCTCCTCGCTGCGCACATCGATCTCGTGGTGTGACTGGATGCGTCCCGGCGGGGAGGAGTGGTACCGCTGGCTGCTGCCCCGGCTGACCGAGCAGGTGGAGGTGCTTCCCTGCTTTCTCTACACCCCCCCGGATCTCGGGATCCAGCCCAAGAGCTCCTCGCCCCCGCGTGATCCAAGCGCCTACGGCGAGTTCGTGGAGATGGTGCTCTCACAGTATGGCGAGCGGTTCCCCTACGTCGAGCTCTGGAACGAGCCCAACAACTACATCGAGTGGGACTGGACGATCGATCCGGAATGGAGGATCTTCGCCGAGATGATCGGCGCCGCCGCCGAGCGGGCGGCCAAGCTCGGTGCCCGTAGCGTCCTCGGCGGGATGAGCCCGTTCGACCCCAACTGGCTCGATCTGATGTTCAGGCGGGGAGCGTTGGAGCACGTCGACGTGATCGGCGTGCACGGCTTCCCCGGTACCTGGGAGGCTGTGTGGGACGGGTGGAGCCGGCATATCGAACGGGTCCAGGAGGTGATCGACCGCCATCGCGCCCGGCAACAGATCTGGATCACCGAGGCTGGATACTCCACCTGGGCTCACGACGAGCTCGGCCAGCTGCGAACGCTGGTCGATCTCGCCGAGGCTCCCGCCCAGCGGGTGTACTGGTACTCGCTGGAGGATCTGGCCTTCGAGCAGGAAACCCTCGACGGCCTGCACTGCGACGAGCGCGCCTACCACTTCGGCCTGCGCCGGCACGGCGGCGAACCGAAGCTCCTCGCCCGGGTGCTGGCCGATCGGGGCGTGCCGGGAGTGCGCGAGATGGTGGGCTTTGCCTCCGGCAGGCGAGAGCCTGAGGGCGATGGCGTCCTGATAACCGGTGGCGCCGGCTTCATCGGCACCAACCTGGCCGATCGGCTGGCCGGCGACGGGATCCCGGTGACCGTGCTCGACAGCTTGGCCCGCCCCGGGGTCGAGGACAACCTGCGCTGGCTCAAGCGCAAGCACCCGGACCTGATCGGGGTGGAGGTCGGCGACGTGCGGGACGTGTTCGCTCTGCGGCGAGCGATGGCCGGGTGCCATCGGGTGTTCCACCTCGCCGCCCAGGTCGCCGTGACCACCAGCCTGCAGCGACCCCGTCAGGATCTGGACGTCAACGTGCAGGGCACGATCAATGTGCTGGAGGAGGCGCGGCGCTGTCAGCAGCCCCCGGCGATCGTATTCACCTCCACCAACAAGGTCTATGGGCAGTTGGAGGGGCTGGAGCTGCGCAGAGGGCCGGATCGCTACGAGCCGGTGGCGCAGACCCTCGGGGCCCGCGGCATATCCGAGCTCCAGCGGCTGCAGTTCTGCAGCCCCTACGGGTGCTCCAAGGGGGCTGCCGACCAGTACGTGCTCGACTACGCCCACAGCTACGGAATTCCAACCTGCGTGATGCGGATGAGCTGCATCTACGGGCCTCATCAGCATGGCACCGAGGATCAGGGATGGGTCGCGCACTTCCTGCTCGCCGCCCTGCGCGGCGAGCCGATCACCGTGTTCGGCGACGGCGCCCAGACTCGGGACCTGCTCTACGTAAGCGACCTCGTCGAGGCGCTGCTCGCCGCCTCATGCGACGGACGCGCTCTCGAGGGCCGCGCGTTCAACATGGGCGGCGGTCCCGGCAATGCCGCCAGCGTGCTCGAGGTGATCGAGCTGATCGGGGAGCTGCTCGGGCGGCGACCGCAGATTCGCTGGGACGACTGGCGAGTGGCCGATCAGCGCTACTACGTCTCCGACACTTCCTCGTTCACAGAGCTGACCGGCTGGAGGCCACGGGTCCCGCTCGGCACCGGCCTGGCCGGCCTGCACGGGTGGCTGTCGGGTGAGGGTGAGGAGCTGCGGCGACCGCTGCTCGCCGCTGCCGGCCGCTCCTGAACGCTGGTGCGCGCGGCCGTCCTGCAGTCACCGAAGCAGGTGGTGATCGAAGAGATCGAGCCGCCGCGGCCAGGGCCGGGGGAGGTTCGGATCAGGTTGGAGGGCGCCGGCATCTGCGCCTCGGAGCTGCCGGTGTGGGAGGGACGGGAATGGTTCCGGTATCCGCGAGAACCCGGAGCGCCGGGCCACGAGGGTTGGGGGACTGTCGACGCCCTCGGCGCCGGGGTGAAGGATCTGCGCCTCGGTCAGCGCGTGGCGATGATCTCCGAGCGCGCCCACGCCGAGGCCGACCTCGTACCCGCCGCCAACGTCGTCGCGCTGCCGGAGGCGCTGGCCGCGAAGCCGTTCCCCGGGGAGCCGCTGGCCTGCGCGGTCAACGCCTGTGCTCGCGCCGGCGTGGCGCCGGAGGCGCGGGTGGCGATCGTCGGCGCGGGGTTCCAGGCGCTGCTGCTGGCGCAGCTGTGCGCGCCGATGGCGGCCGAGCTGGCGGTCGTCTCCCGGCGTGCGGAGGCACTCGAGCGAGCCCGCGCCGCGGGAGCGACCAGTGCCTGGGGCGCGGACGACGGCGGGCTGGAGCGCCAGCCACCGTTCGACGTGGTGTTCGAGGCCACCGGTCACCAGCAGCCGCTCGATCTGGCCTCGCGTCTGGTCGGGGTACGCGGCCGGCTGGTGATCGTCGGCTACCACCAGGACGGCCGCCGATCGGTCGATATGCAGCAGTGGAACTGGCGCGGGCTGGACGTGATCAACGCCCACGAGCGCGATCCACAGGCGTACGTGCAGGGATTGCGCGGCGCGGTGGGCGAGGTTCTCGCCGGTCGGCTCGATCCCGGGCCGCTGCTGACCCACGCCTTTGCCCTGGAGGACCTCGGGGATGCCTACCGGATCGCTCGCGAGCGACCGGCGGGGTTCGTCAAGGCGGTCTGGACCCGTGGCTGACACGCTCCCGCGGCTTGGATTCCTGGGCGTCGGCTGGATCGGGCGCCAGCGCATGCAAGCAGCGCAGCGGGCCGGCGTCGCCATCGTGGCCGCGATCGCCGATCGTGACCGCGCGGCCGCCCACCGGGTGGCGGCGGAGGTCGGCTGCGATCAGGTCTGCGCCGGTCTCGAGGAGCTGCTGCAGCCCACCCGCGACCTCGATCTGGACGGAATCGTGATCGCCACCCCGACCGCGTTGCACGCGCGCCAGACCACGAGCGCGCTGGATGCGGGACTGCCCGTGTTCTGCCAGAAGCCGCTCGGGCGCACAGCAGCCGAATCTGCTCAGGTGGTTGAGGTAGCTCGCCGGCAGGACCTGCTGCTGGGCGTCGACATGTCCTACCGCTACCTGACGGCTGTGCAGGAGGCGCTGGCACGTCTGCGCGCGGGAGAGATCGGCCAGCCGCATGCGGCGGAGCTGACCTTCCACAACGCCTACGGTCCCGACCAGGAGTGGGTCAGGGACGCCCGGCTGGCGGGTGGTGGCGCGCTGATCGACCTCGGCTGCCATCTCCTAGATCTGGCGCGGCTGTTCCTGGGCGAGCTGGAGGTCCGCTCGGTGCATGCGGACCTGTTCGCCGCCGGCCGGCGCCTGCCCGCCGATCCCCGTCAGGTCGAGGACCTGGCGCTGGCCCAGCTGACCCTAGCCTCCGGACCGGCGCTGCGGCTGGCCTGCTCGTGGTGGCTGCCGGCCGGCACCGACGCGGTGATCGAAGCGACCTTCCTCGGTGCCGGCGGAGCGCTGCGGATCGCCAACGTCGCCGGCTCGTTCTACGACTTCGGCGCGCAGCTGATCCACGGCCGGCAGGTCCAGGCGATCGCTCACCCACCGGATGAGTGGGGCGGCCGGGCGCTGATCGCGTGGGCGGCGCAGCTGGGCGCGAGCCCCCGCTTCGACGCGGACATCGAGCACCAGGTCGGCGTCGCGCGGCTGATCGATCGGATCTACGGACGAGCCGGATGAGGGTCCTGCTGGTGGCGGACATCGTCGGCGGCGTGCGGACGTTCGCGCTGGAGCTGGCGCGGGCGATGCCTTCCGAGGTCGAGTTGCATCTGGCGCTCCTGGGTGACCCGGGGGACGCCGACGCATTCCGGGCGCTTCCGGCAGCCTCGTGCTCGGTTTCTCCGCTGGCGCTGGAGTGGATGCCGGAGCCGTGGAGGGACGTTCGCCGCGCCCAGGAGTGGGTGGCGGCCCTGTGCGGGCGCCACCGTCCCGATCTCGTCCACCTCAACACGTTCACGCCGGTGAGCACCCTCGACGTGCCGGTGCTGCTCAGCGTCCACTCGTGCGTGCTCAGCTGGTGGCGCGCGGTGCACGGCGTCGATGCTCCCCCGGGGTGGGATCGCTATCGGTCTCTGGCCGTGGCAGCGCTGGCCCGGGCCGGCGCGGTGGTGACGCCGACGCGGGCGCTGCTTGACCAGCTGCGCTCGATCTACGGCCCACTTCCACCTGCGCGGGTGATCGCCAACGGCAGCGGCGTCGACGCCGGGGACAGCAGCGGCAGGCCGCGCGAGCGGCTGGTGCTATGCGTAGGCCGACTGTGGGACGAGGGCAAGAACGTGCGCGTGCTGGCGCAGGCGGCACCGCTGATCGAGGCGCGGGTGGCGGTGATCGGCGAGGGCCAGGCCCCGGGCCTGCAGCAGCTCGGTCGGCTTCCGCGGGCGGAGGTCCTGCGGTGGCTGGCGCGGGCCGCGGTATTCGCCGAGCCCGCACGCTACGAGCCGTTCGGCCTGGCCGCGCTCGAGGCCGCCCGCTGCGGCTGCGCGCTCGTCCTCGGCGACATCGCCAGCCTGCGGGAGGTATGGGGCCAAGGCGCCGCCTACGTCTCACCGGATGATCCCCAGGCCCTGGCCGCGACCGTCAACCACCTGCTCGGCGACTCCGCACGCCTGACGCACGCAGCCCTCGTCGCGGGCGAGGTGGCGGCTGGCTACTCGCCGGAGGCGACGGCCGCCGGTTATGTGGACGCCTACCGCTCGCTGCTGGCGGCGCCGGTGAGGGCATGAACGTCAAGCTCTTCTGCCATTCCGTGGTCTCGGACTGGAACCACGGCAACGCCCACTTCCTGCGCGGGATCGTCCGGGAGCTCCAGCGCGCCGGGCACCAGGTTGACGCGCTCGAGCCCCGAGGAGCATGGAGCCGGAGCAACCTGGTCGCCGATGCCGGCCCCGGCGCGGTGGAGGAGTTCCACCGCGTGTTCGCCGGCCTTCCCTCGCGCACCTACGATCCCGCCGCCATCGACCTCGACGCCGAGCTTCAGGGCGCGAATCTGGTGCTGGTGCACGATTGGAACGAGCCGGCGCTGATCGCCGCCATCGGTCAGCACCACCGACGCCACCCAGACCACCTGCTGCTGTTCTACGACGCCCACCATCGCGCCGTGACCGCGCCCGAGCAGCTGGCCGCCTTCGACCTGAGCGGCTACGACGGCGTGCTCGCCTTCGGCCGGGTGATCGCCGACCTCTACCTTCGGCACGGTTGGGCGCGCCAGGCCTGGGTCTGGCACGAGGCTGCCGACACCGAGCTGTTCCATCCCCTGGAGGGCGTGCGGCGGGAGCACGACCTGGTCTGGATCGGAAACTGGGGCGACGGCGAGCGCAACCAGGAGCTGCACGAGCTCCTGCTGGCGCCGGCGGGCGAGCTGGGGCTGAACGGCCACGTCCACGGCGTCCGCTATCCCGAGACCGCCCGCGCCGCCGTCGCGGCCGCCGGCCTGCGCTACGAGGGCTGGCTGGCGAACTTCCGTGCGCCAGAGGTGTTCGCGCGTCATCGGCTCACCGTCCACGTGCCCCGCCGCGCCTACGCTCGGGAGATCCCCGGGGTGCCCACGATCCGCGTGTTCGAGGCGCTGGCCTGCGGGATTCCGCTGATCTGCGCGCCCTGGGATGATGCCGAGGGACTGTTCCGTCCCGGCCAGGACTTCCTGGTTGCCGCGGACCGCGCTCAGATGCGGGGCCAGATGCGACGGTTGCTGGAGGATCCGGACCTGGCGGCGCGGGTGGCGGCGAGCGGCCTGCAGCGTATCCGCGAGCGCCACACCTGCGCCCAGCGGGTGGATGAGCTCATGGCAATCGTCGAGCAGGCCGGCTGATGCGGATCGCCTTCTTTGGTTCGAGCCTCGTCTCGGCGTACTGGAACGGAGCCTGCACCTACTATCGCGGGATCATCCGCGCGCTGCACGCGCTCGGTCACCAGGTGACCTTCTATGAGCCCGACGCACTGGAGCGGCAGCGATTCCGGGACATCCCTGATCCCGACTACGCGCGGGTCGTCGTCTATCCGGTACCGGATGAGGCGGCGGTACGCGCCGTGGTCGCGGATGCGGCAAGGGTTGACGTCCTGGTCAAGACCAGCGGCGTTGGCGTCTACGACCGGGTGCTGGAGCAGGCGGTGCTGGAGAGCCGCCGGGAGGGGACGATCGTGATCTTCTGGGACGTCGACGCGCCGGCCACGTTGACGCGGCTGGAGTCAGACCCCGACGATCCACTGCGCTCGCTGGTGCCCGATTACGATCTGGTGCTCACCTACGGCGGAGGCGATCCCGTGGTGGAGCGCTACGGTCGCCTGGGCGCCCGCTGGTGCGTGCCGATCTACAACGCACTGGATCCGGCAACCCACTTCCCGGTGCCGGCGCAGGAGCGCTTCGCCGGCGATCTGTCGGCACTGGTCAATCGCCTGCCCGACCGTGAGGCACGGGTGCAGGAATTCTTGTTCAACCCTTTGGAGACATTGCCGGAGCGACGCTTCGTGCTCGGTGGGGCGGGCTGGGATGACCGGGCGGGAGCGGCCAACCTCCGCTATCTCGGCCACCTTCCCCCGGCCGATCACAACGCCTTTAACTGCTCTGCGCTGGCGGTGCTCAACATCACCCGAGACTCGATGGCGCGCAACGGCTTCTCGCCGGCGACCCGGGTGTTCGAAGCCGCCGGGGCCGGGGCCTGCCTGATCAGCGATGTCTGGGAGGGACTGGAGAACTTCCTGACCCCAGGTGAGGAGGTGATCGCCTGCGCCAGCGGCGCCGATGTGGTCGCCGCGTTGAGCGAGCTGACGCCGACCGACGCGAGGCGCATCGGCCGCAGGGCGCGGGAGCGCATCCTGGCCGAGCACACCTACGCGATGCGAGCTCGTGAGCTCGAGCGGGTGCTGAGCGGCCACGACATCGAGGCCCGCCGATGAAGGTGACGATCCTCGGCCTGTCGATCACCTCCTCGTGGGGCAACGGCCACGCCACCAACTACCGCGCGCTGGTGCGCGCGCTGCACGAGCGGGGAGACGCGGTGACCTTCCTCGAGCGGGACGTGCCGTGGTACGCGCAGAGCCGGGACCTGCCGGTGCCACCATGGGGTGAAACGCATCTCTACCGGTCGCTGACCGAGCTCCACACGCGCTTCGGGAGCGAGCTCGCCGCGGCTGATCTGGTGATCGTCGGGTCGTTCGTTCCCGACGGGGTGGAGGTGGCGAGATGGGTGCTCTCGCGCGCCGGCGGCACGGTCGCCTTCTACGACATCGATACGCCGGTCACGCTTCAGAAGCTGCGCACCGGCGAGACCGACTACCTGAGCCCCGACCTGATCCCGGGCTTCGATCTCTACCTCTCCTTCACCGGCGGCCCGGCGCTCGAGCTCCTGCAAGAGGAGTTCGGGGCGCAGCGCCCGGCGGCCTTCTACTGCTTCGTCGACGCGGACGCCTACCGCCCGCTTACGCTGCCCTCGCGCTGGGCGCTCAGCTACCTCGGGACCTACTCCGCAGGCCGCCAGCCGGGGGTGGAGCAGCTGCTGCTGGAGCCGGCTCGGCGGCGGACGCAGTTGCCCTTCGCGGTTGCGGGGCCGATGTACCCACCGGAAATTCGCTGGCCGGTCAACGTGCACCGCGTCGAGCATCTGCCCCCGGGCCAGCATCCCGAGTTTTACTGCTCCTCGCAGTTCACACTCAACCTCACCCGCCCCGAGATGCGAGCGCTGGGATTCTCGCCGTCGGTGCGGCTGTTCGAGGCCGCGGCCTGCGGTGTGCCGATCATCTCCGATATCTGGCCCGGTGTTGAGGAGGTGCTCCAGCCCGGGGAGGAGATCTTCCTCGCCGCCGACGCCGAGGATGTGCTCGCGCTGCTGGACGCGCCCGCGGCCGAGCGCCGCAGGGTCGCCGACGCGGCGCGCCGGCGAGTGCTGGCCGAGCACACCGCCCAGCGACGGGTACAGCAGCTGCAGGAGCTGCTGCGCGACGCTGCGAAGGAGGTGACAGGTTGACACTGCAGTCCCACGGAGACGGGATCGATCCCAGCGACGAGCACGGGCGGGAGATCCGCGCGCTGGCGCCGTGGTTTCACAACCTCCACCTGCCGGACGGGAGGGTGACGGCTCCGGATCACCCGCTGGGGGACTTTCCCGCCTTCAAATGGGCGCAGATCGGACCCGTGCTGCCGGCGGACATGAGCGGGATGAGGGCCCTGGACATCGGCTGCAACGCCGGCTTCTACTCGATCGCCCTGGCCCAGCGCGGGGCCGAGGTCCTGGGGATCGACGTCGACGAGCACTACCTGCGCCAGGCGCGATGGGCGCGCGAGCGGTTTGGCCTGGGCGAGCAGCAGCTGACGCTGCGCCAGATGCAGGTCTACGAGCTGGCGCGCCTGAACCAGGAGTTTGACCTGGTGCTGTTCCTGGGCGTGCTCTACCACCTGCGCTATCCCCTACTGGCGCTGGATATCGTCGCCCGCTGTACGCGTGATCTGCTGGTGCTGCAGACGCTGACCATCCCCGGGGAGGAGGTGGTCGAGCCGCCGATCGACCTCGGCCTGAACGAGCGAGGAGCGATGCTGGCATCGGGGTGGCCGAAGATGGCCTTCATCGAGCACCGCCTGGCCGGAGATCCGACCAACTGGTGGGCGCCCAATCGCGCGGGCGTGGAGGCGATGCTGCGCTCGTGCGGCCTGCGGCCGCTGACCTCTCCCGGCCACGAGCTTCAGCTCGCGCGTCGGATCCTCGACGCCGAGGCGCCTGCCGAGCTCGGGGCGATCTTCGGAGGCTGACCACCCGGTGGCCGCCGCATGGAGCCTGGCGGAGCGGGTAGTTCCACCCTGTCAATGGTCGCGGAGCTCCTTCGCCTTCGTCTGCGCTGCGATTCTGCCGCGCCCCGGCTGGCCCGGGACGCCGTGGCAGAGCTGGCGGTGATCGGTCCGGTCAAGGAGGACGCGGTGCTGGTCGTCTCCGAGCTGACCACCAACGCCGTGCTCCACTCCGGCTGCACTCCGGAGGACGAGTTCGAGCTGCTGGCGGAGCTGGTGCCCGCGGGGGTGCGGATCGCGGTGATCGACAGCGGCCGCTCCGGCACCGAGCCGCGGCGGGGCGACCGCGACTCGCTGCAGCCCGGCGGCATGGGTCTCAGGGTGGTGGAGAAGTTGTCCCGGCGCTGGGGCAGCGAGCGCCGGGGATCGGTCAGCGTTTGGGCGGAGCTGGCGCTGTAGCCGACCCGGCCGGGCCGCCGGCACGGGCGATTTCGCCTAGATGCCACGCGCTGGGCTTGAGCGTACGCGCCTGGGTCCGCCGGTCGACCTCGATCAGACCGAACCGCTGCGAATAGCCGTAGTGCCACTCGAAGTTGTCCAGCGCCGACCAGTAGAGGAAGCCGCGCACGTCGATGCCGTCGTCGACCGCTCGTCCCATGGCGGCCAGCGCCCGGTCGATGTACTCCACTCGGCGGCAGTCGTCGTCGGTCGCGATGCCGCTCTCGGTAACGATCAGCGGCCGCCCGCCGGTGAGCGCCCAGGCGCGCTTCAGGGTTGCCTCCAGGGCCTCGGGCCAGAACTCATAACCGGCTGCGGTCAGCTCCAGCATCGGGTCGTTGCCGACCCAGCCCTGGGGACCGATCCGGTGCCGGGTATAGGTGTTGACGCCGACGAAGTCGTCTGCCTCGGTGACGGCCAGGAACAGGTCCTCGCGCAGGGCGCGGACCTGCTCCAGCTCGGGCTCTCCGCCCGGAAGCGCCTGCCAGTCGGCCATCGCCAGCGCGAGTCCCACCGGCAGGTCAGGGCGGGCGGCGCGGATCGCCTGCACCGCCAGGCCGTGGGCGTCCCTGAACACCTCGCTGGCCCGAATCCGAGCTGCGCGCTCGCGCTTGCCAGGAGGAAACACGCCGTTCTCGTAGCCGAGCAGCGCCGGGATGTTCGGCTCGTTGATGGTGATCGCGGCCTGCAGCCGCTCCCCGAGCGCAGTGGCCACGCGGTGGCAGTAATCGCCGAAGCGCCGGGCGGTGTCGGGCTCCTCCCAACCGCCATGCTCCGCCACCCATCGCGGGTTGGTGAAGTGGTGCAGGGTCAACACTGCCCGCAAGCCATGCTCCTCGCAGGCGGCGAGCACGCTGCGGTAGTGATCGAGCCAACGCCGGGAGTAGCGGCCAGGCTCAGGCTCGATCCGCGACCACTCGACCGAGAAGCGGTAGGTGTTGAGCCCCACTTCGGCCAGCAGCGCGATGTCCTCCCGATAGAGGGTCAGGTGCCGGCAGGCCACCCCCGAGCGCTCCACGCACGGCGTATCCGGCGCGTGCTCCCAGTCGTGCCAGTCGTTGGCGTCGTTGTCACCCTCGACTTGATGCGCCGAGGTCGCGGCGCCCCACAGGAACGGAAGCGATTTCACACCCACTGGGGATGGTAGGCGACTGCCCGGGCTGCGAGCCTTCGCTACGGTGCCGCCATGGAGATGAGACCGTTGGGCCGCACCGGGGTTCAGGTGAGCCCCCTGTGCCTGGGGGCGATGATGTTCGGCGGCTGGGGCAACGCCGACCACGACGACTGCGTCCGGATCATCCATCGCGCGGTGGAGGCCGGAATCAACTTCGTCGACACCGCCGATGTCTACTCTCGAGGCGAATCGGAGGAGATCGTGGGCAAGGCGCTGGCCGGCGGCCGGCGCGACAACGTGATCCTGGCCACGAAGGTTCACGGCACGATGGGCGATGACCCCAATCAGTTCGGCAACTCGCGTCGCTGGATCGTCCGCGAGGTAGAGAACAGCCTCAGGCGCCTGCGCACCGACTGGATCGACCTCTACCAGATTCACCGCCCCGAGCCCGATACCGACATCGACGAAACGCTGGGCGCACTGAGTGACCTGGTGCATTCGGGGAAGGTCCGCTACATCGGGTCCTCGACGTTCCCGCCGAGCCAGATCGTCGAGGCGCAGTGGGCAGCGGAGCGCCGCGGACGGGAGCGGTTCGTGTGCGAACAGCCGCCGTACTCAATCCTGGTGCGGGGCATCGAGCAGGACGTGCTACCCACCTGCCGGCGCTACGGAATGGGAGTGATCCCGTGGAGCCCTCTCGCCGGCGGGTGGCTCAGTGGCCGCTTCCGCAAGGGAGAGGATCTGCCGGCCTCGCGCCGGGCCCAGATGATGCCCAGCCGCTACGACATGTCGCTGCCCGAGAACCAGCGCAAGCTGGACCTCGTCGAGCAGCTGGCGCAGCTGGCCGAGCAGGCAGGCATCACGCTGATCGAGCTGGCGCTGGCATTCGTGATCCGCCACCCCGCGGTCACGGCCGCGATCATCGGCCCGCGGACGATGGAGCACCTGGAGTCGCAGCTGAGTGCCGCCGAGGTGACGCTTTCACCCGACGTGCTGGACCGCGTTGACGAGATCGTGCCGCCGGGGATCACCCTCAACCCGGGTGACAGTGGCTGGCAGAACCCGGCCATGGCGCCGGCCGCCCGCCGGCGCTAGCCGCGCCGGCGGACGGAAGCGGTGTACTGCTAGCGCCGAACGGCGAGGGTTGCTGACCCGAAGTTGCCGCCTCCGCAGCGACCGCCGATGTGGTACCGGCCGGCCCTGACAGCCCTCCTGATCGTCACTCGAGTCGAGAATTTGCCACTCCGGTTCGCCCGCAGATAGAGGGCCGGCACCCCGGCGAAGCTACGCCTGGTCGCGCCCTGGAAGGCGCGCGAGTAGACGGTGATCGCTCGGCAGCTGGCCCCGGCTGAACCGGAGACCGTCGTGGTCCGGCCGGCGTTGACGGTGCCCGGCGAGACCTTGAGGTAGTGAGAAGAGGGGCAGCCTCCGAGGGGATCGCAGTAGTTCGGAGCCGCCATTGCTGTAGTGGTTGGTGCGCCGACGGCGACGAGCGTCACCGCGAGCGCGCGCCAGTGGCGCTTGAGGATGTCCATGCTTTAACGCTAGCGCTCTGCCGCCCGGCGCGCGACGGGTGCGAGCAGCGCAAACAGATCGTAATATCGGCTCGGGGCCAGCCTGGCAAGGGCCTCGAACAGGTACGAGTCCGGGCCGACGAGGATCCTGCTGCGCCCAGCCTTGACCCGCTCGTGGATGATCTCGGCCGCGCGGTCGGGGGTCGTCCCGGCGATCGTTTCGAAGTGGCTGGCGGCCTCCTCGGCGGTCATTTCGAGGCCGAGCGCATTGTCGTGGTAGCGCGCGTTGCGAGCGATGTTGGTCTTGACGCCGCCGGGATGAACGGTGGCCGCGCGCACCCCGGTACCGCGCAGCTCCTGCCGCAGCGAGTCGGTGAACCCGCGCACGGCGAACTTGGATGCGCAGTAGGCGCTCTGGAACGGCATGCCGAGCAGGCCGAACACGCTGGAGGTGTTGACGATCACCCCCGACCCCTGCTCCAGCAGGATCGGCAGGAACGCCCGGACGCCGTTGACGACGCCGTGAAAGTTGATGTCAAACACCCACTCGTCGTCCTCAATCGCCGCCTGCGCGATGCTCTGCGAGGTCGCTACCCCGGCGTTGTTGAACACCATGCCGATCGGCACGGGTGCCCACTCGGCCACCTCGGCCGCGAATGCCATCTGAGCCTGCCGGTCGCGCACGTCAAGCTGGCGGGCGAGCACCGGCCCCGGGAGCGACTGTGCCGTTTGTGCCAGGCCGTCGGCATCCTGGTCGGCGATCGCCACCGGGCAGCCATGTGCGGACAGCCGCCAGGTTACGGCGCGCCCAATGCCGGATGCGGCACCGGAGACGTAGGCGGTGCGTCCGTCGACGGGAACCTTGACCCGGCTCACGGCGAGACCATGCCGGCGCGGGCGGCGGCGACCGGGTTCCCGGAGGCCGAGACCACCGCGCCGGAGCCGGAGGGCAGCACCGTCCCGGCCAGGATCGCCTTAACCGTCTTGCTCGCGCTGGCGCGGAGCTCGCGGACATCGCGGCCCTGCTGGAGCGAGATCACCGCCAGCTCTCGCAGACCGCCGACGATCATCACCGCCGTATCCAGGCTCAGCGGGCTGGCGCCCATCTCCGGCTGCTCGCGCCGTCCAGACTCGACCAGCCCCACCAGCAGGCGGGCGAAGCGCTCGATCACCGCCAGCTGTCGATCGGCGCCGGCCTGACCGAGGCCGGGGAGCTCGCGGACGAAGCTGTGATAGAGCGCGGGCTGAGCCGAAACGTTGGCGATATAGGCGTCGAGCGCCTGATCGACCTGCGCCTCCAGTGGCCGGTTCGGATCCACAGCGGCGGCGATCTCGTCCATCATCGCGTCGTTGGTGGCGTCGAACAGGGCCAGAAAGCACGAATCGCGATCTTCGAAGTGCTCATAGAACGTGCGACGGGACGTCCGAGCAATCCTCACCACGTCGGCGACGGTGGTCTCCCGGTAGCCCTGCTCCCGGATCGATTCCGCCATCGCCGCGATCAGCCGTTGCCGATGGGGCGCTTGAACGTGGTCGCCGAGCATCGCCTCCACGGTACCGCCCGGGAAATCAGGCGGCCAGCTTGCGCTCGACGAGCACCCGGCCGCCGTGACGCGGGATCATCGTCACGTTGCGCTGCCGCGGCGTCTCGGGCTCGCGCTCGGGCGCCCGCATATCGGTTCGGCGCGCGATCGCCCGCAGGACGACGCGCTGCTCGGCCATCGCCAACGTCGCGCCCAGGCAGCGGCGGATGCCGCCCCCGAAGGGAATCCAGGTGTAGGTCCCGGGCTTGGCATCCAGGAACCTCTCGGGGCGGAAAGCGAACGGGTCCGGATACACGTCCTCGCGGTGGTGCACCGCGGCGATGCTGATGGCCACCGGTGTGCCCCTCGGAACCACGTACTCACCGAGCTGCCAGGGGCGTTGGACCACCCGCCCGATCATCGGGATCACCGGTCGCACGCGCATCCCCTCGTGGATGGTCGCCTCGATGTAGGCATCGGCCTCCTCGCCGCCGATGCGAGCCAGCTCGCGCAGGCGGTCGTAGGCGGCGGGCGCACGCAGCAACCGCTCGAACGTCCAGGCCAGCGAGTTGGCGGTGGTCTCGTGGCCAGCCAGGACCAGTGACATCAACTCATCGCGCAGCTCCTGATCGGTGAGCGGCTGGCCTTCCTCATCGCGAGCATGCAGCAGCAGCGAGAGCACGTCGTGGCGCTCAGCGTCGCCGCTGGCCCGTCGCTGCGCGATGAGCGCATAGAGCTGCCGGTCGACGAGAGCCAGGACGGCGCGCAGCACACCGCGCGGCTCCAAGCGACCGGCGTTGGAGATCTCCACCAGCTGGTAGAGCGGGTGGGTCGAGGCTCCCAGCATCCGGCGGAACGTTTGCCGCAGGCGATGCTCGGGCGTCCCTGGGCGAGGGGCGGTGCCGATGCCAAACACCCCACCCATGATCACGTCGAGGGTCACCGCCTGCATGCGGGGGGCGAGGGCGAAGGGCTCGTTCATCGGCCAGCGATCGATCTCGCGCTCGGCCACTTCGGCGATCATCTCCACGTATCGCTGCACCGCGTCACCGTGAAACGGCGGCAGCAGCAGCTTGCGCTGGCGCAGGTGGCGTGCGCCCAGCGAGGTCAGCACCGAGTTTGGCCCGAGGATCGGGCGCAGCGGTGACTCGCCGGTGATCGAGGGTGCGTCGTCCGGCTTGGCCGTCATCAGCGACTTGACGTGGTCGGGATGGCTGGTGGCCGCGAACGGCTCCTTGCGCGACAGGAGGTTGAGCTGCCAGACGTCGCCGTACCGGCGGCGGGAGGCGAGGCTGAACTGCAGCGGATTTCGGACGAACTGCATGGACTGCCTCAACCGAGAGCCCGAGCGGCCCGGGGGCAGGCGGAGCGGATGACCTTCGTCTACGGGACCGGCGGGGGACGGGGAGGCGTCGGTCTCAGCGAGCGGGGACGGACGTGCGGCTGGGGTCAGGGTAGTCATGGTACGTCAGTGTACCGCGCGGCTGGAGCAAGGTGCAATAGGCTCGCGAGCTGCTTGCCGGAGCGCTCGCCGCCCCCCGCAGCCCCGTCCGACCCCAGCCCCGTATCAGGAAGGTCATGCCGATGCCATCACGTGCCGCCATCGTTACCGGAGCCTCCCGGGGGATCGGCCTCGCCATCGCCCGGACGTTGGGCGAGGAGGGCTTCGGCCTGACCCTGACCGCGCGCCGGCCCGAACCCCTGGAGCAGGCGGCCCAGGAGCTGCAGGCCGCTGGCCTCGAGGTCGAGCACCGGGCTGCCAACATGGCCGACGAGGAAGCCATCAAGACCGTGGTTGAGGCTCATCGGCGGCGCTTTGGTCGTCTCGACGTGCTCGTCAACAACGCCGGCGTCGGGATCGGCGCTGCCGCCGACGAGCACCAATCCAAGTTCGTCGACATGCAGCTCGACGTCAACCTGCGGGCGATCGTGCTCTTCTACCGTGAGTGCGCGGACCTGCTGCGGGCCGCGGGCGCCGAGCACCGGAGCGCGCTGGTGGTCAACCTGGCCTCGATTGCGGCCAAGTCGCCGCCGCCGTGGCTATCGGTGTACGGCGCCACCAAGGCGGCGGTGCTCGCCTACTCGCAGTCGATGAACAAGGAGCTGAACGGCGACGGGATCAAGTCGGTGGCCTTCTGTCCCGGGTTCGTCGACACCGACATGACCGAGTTCGTCAAGAACTCGGTGCCGGCGGAGGAGATGCTTCGCCCCGAGGACATCTCCGAGGCGGTGCGGTTCCTGCTGCGGGTCTCGCCGACGTGCGTGGTGCCGGAGATCATCTTCCAGCGCCCGGGAGAGACAACCTAGACGCTTGGTGGACGACCACGCTGCGAACGGAGGAGATCCAGTTGCGGTCCGGTGTCACCGTCCGCTCGTGTGGGTAGGGAGGCGACGATGCCCTCGGTTCGGATCTCCAGTGACGTCCTCTCCAGCGCCGGTCGCACCGCCCACGACGTGGCCCTGGCGGCGCTGCTGGGTGGGAACCTATTCGGCCGCGTGGCCATGCACCCTGCGCTCGCCGATGTCAGCGACGAGAGCGAGCGCGGCCGGGTCCTCAACCGCGCCTGGCGCCGCTATGGCACCGTCAACTCGCTGGCCCTGGCGACGCTCGTTGGCGGATGGCTGCCGGCGCGTCTGAACGAGACCGCTCCCCGGTGGCTCAGCCCCCGGGAGCGCCGCCTGGCGCTGGCCAAGGACGTCGCCATGGGCGCTGTGGTCCTCAGCGGCCTGGCCTCCGCCGCAAGTGGTGTGGGCTTCTCTCAGCAGGCTCCCGGCGGCGCGGTGCCGATGACCTCCGGCCACGACACGGCACCGGCAGCATCGTCGACCGCAACCCGGCTCAAGCGGCTTGTCAACGCCATGGGTGCAGTCAACATCGGCGCCGAGGTCGCCTTGGCCGCCGCCAACGCGTCGCTGGCCCAAACGAACTTTCGTCGGCCGCCGGCGCGACGGCTGCTGCGCCGCCGGTACTGAGACCCTATCCGGGTTCGCGCATCCCGGCGCGCACCCAGGCAACGAACGCTGCCTGCAGTGGCAGCCGTGCCCACAGCGCCGCCGCCCCTCCGGGGACCTCCGAGAACTCCTCGGGATGCAGGGCCATGTGCAGATTGGCCGGGAACACCGCAATCAGCGTCGCGATCAACCACCAGCCACCCGCGCGACGGGTCGGCGCCGCCAGAAGTGCGGCCCCGCCGGCGATCTCGGCTACGCCGCTGGCGTAGACCATTGCCTGGGGCGCCGGGATATAGGGCGGCACGATCCGCTTGTAGACCTTCGGGATCACGAAGTGCATCGCCCCGGCGAAGATGAAGGACGGTCCGGCGGTGAGGCGGGCGGCACGCACGGGCGAGCACCCTAACGAGAATCCAGACGCTCCACCGGATAGCCGGCGTCGCTGAGCGCGGCGATGATCGCTTCGCCGTGCTCGGCTCCTCGCGTCTCCAGGGCGATCTCGACGCCCGTCTCCCGCACGTGCAGCGGCAGCGCCTCCCGAACGTGCTCGGCGTGAACGACGTTGCCACCAGCCTGCGCCATCGTGGCCAGCAGCGTCGCCAAGGCCCCTGGACGGTCGGCGATCCGGGTGAACAGGCGCATCCGGCGACCCGCAGTGGTCTCGTGACGCTGCGCAATTGCCGCCAGCAACCCGGCGTCGACGTTGCCCCCGGAGAGCACGATCACCGTCGCCCCCTCGCCTGCCGGCTCGATGATCCCGCCGAGTAGCGCCGCCACGCCCACCGCGCCGCCGCCCTCGACGACCAGCTTCGCTCTCTCCATCAGCCACACCATCGCCTCGGCGACCTCGTCCTCTCCGATGACCACCATCTCGTCGACCAGACGGGCGACCAGCGGCAGGGTCAGCTCGCCGGGGCGCTTGATCGCGATTCCGTCGGCAATCGTCGGGCGCGGGCCGCAACCCATCGGCACGCCGGCCTGCAGCGAGTCCACGAACGGCGCACAGGCCTCCGTCTGGACTCCGATCACCCGCACGTCCGGACGTCTGGCCTTGATCGCCCCCGCCACACCGCAAATCAGCCCGCCGCCGCCGACGGGGACCACGACGGTGCCCAGCGCCGGGACGTCCTCCAGCAGCTCCAGCCCCAGCGTCGCCTGACCGAGGATCACGTCGGGGTCGTCGAACGGATGTACGAACGCTGCGCCGGTCTGGGCGGCGTGCTCGCGCGCGGCGGCCACGCAGACGTCGACGGAGTCGCCGCCGAGGGTGACCGTGCTCCCGAACGCCCGCACGGCCGCGACCTTCGCGACGGCTGCCTCACTGGGCATGAACACCTGGCACGGGATTCCCCGCGCCCGGGCGGCGTAGGCCACCGACTGGCCATGGTTGCCCGCGCTGCCGACGACGACCCCGCGCACGTCCCGCAGTGAGGCCAGCTTGTGGACGGCGCCGCGCAGCTTGAACGACCCCGTGCGCTGCAGGTTCTCCGCCTTCAGCAGCACCTGTGACCCCCACTGCTCCGAGAGACTGCGGGAACTCAGCACAGGGGTGTGCCGTACCAGCTCGGAAACCACCACGCGTGCCCGCTGCGCTTCGCCGCCGCCCAGGCGCGCGGCCACCGCTTCGACGCGCTGTGCGGCTGGCGGTCCGGTCAGGGCGATCGACTGGGGACGGGCGGGAGCATGGCTAGACCATGATCGATGACCCGGAGGTCAGTGACGTATGAATCAGGTCAGACATTGAGACATGGCTCAGGCAAACGCTAGGGACATCATTCTTCTAGGGCTCCGCCCGGTCATGGTCATGGAAAGGACAGCGGCGAGGTGGCGTAAGGTCAGGCGAAGGTGATCACGCTGCGGATGCCGTCCTGGCGCTCCATCAGCTCGAATCCGTGGTTGACCTCGTCCAACGCGAGTCGGTGGGAAATGAACGGATCGACGTCCAGCCGGCCGTCGAGGTAGAGCTGCACCAGCTGCGGTACCTGGTCGCGTCCCTTGACCCCGCCAAACGAGGAGCCGCACACCCGCCGTCCGGTGATCAGGTACCGGGGCACGATCTCGAGGTTCTCGCCCTTCCCGGCCACGCCCGCGATCGTGCACAGACCCCAGCCCATGCGGGCGGACTCGACCGCCTGAGCCATCACCGCCACCAGCCCGGTGGCCTCGAAGGTGTAGTCGGCGCCAAAGCCGCCAGTGGCCTCCAGCACCCGCGCGACCGTCTCCGCGCCGCCGGCCCAGGTGTCGGTGGCGCCCTGCCCGCGGGCCAGCTCGAGCCGCTGGTCGGACATGTCCACGCAGATGATCCGCTCTGCGCCCTGCAGGCGGCAGCCGGCGACCGCGCCCAGGCCGACCATCCCGGCGCCGAACACCACGCAGGTCGAGCCGGGCTCCACGCTGGCGGTGTTGATCGCGGCGCCGAGTCCGGTGGAGAGGCCGCACGCGAACAGGCAGGCGCGGTCGGAGGGTGCCTGTGGGGAGATCTTGGCCAGCGCGATCTCCGGCATCACCGTGTACTGCGCGAACGTGCTCGTGCCCATGAAGTGGCGAATCGGCTCGCCGCCGCGAGACAGCCTGGTTGTGCCGTCGGGCAGGTAGCCGAGGTTCTGCTGCTCGCGGATGGCCAGGCACAGGTTCGTCTTGGGGCTCTCGCAGTGGATGCATTCGCGGCATTGGGGGGAGAACAGGGTCACCACCTTGTCCCCAGGCTCCAGGCTGACGACGCCTGGTCCAACCCGCTCGACGATTCCCGCGCCCTCGTGACCGAGGACGGTCGGCGCGTATCCGGAGGGATCGGCGCCCGAAGCCGTGTACATGTCGGTGTGGCAGACCCCGCACGCCTCCAGACGGACCAGCGCCTCACCTGGCTTGGGTTCGGCGAGTTCGAGCTCGGTGACGTTCAACGGCGCCCCGAACTGCTCGAGCACCGCGGCGCGGATGTTCACGACGGCCTTCTCATGTTGCGGGCGCGGTCAACAGTAGTGCGATCGCGCAGCGGCCGTGGGCGGCGGCCGGTACCGTGCTCTCGCTGGTGAGCGAGTTCGAGGAACTGGTGAGCACGCCGGCGGAGCGGGCGGCGCTGGAGCGGCTGCGCTCGGCGACCGGCTCCCGGAACGGCCCGATGGAGCGTCATTGCCTGCGCTGCCGACAGATCGCGGCGCGCATCGCCTCCCGGCGTCAGTGGGTGATCGATGGTGAGGTGCTGACCGTGGCGGCGCTGTTGCACGACATCGGCCTGTACCCGAGCTTCGCCACCGGCGAGGTCTACACCGCCGATGGCGCGGCGCTGGCCGCGGAGCTGCTGCCCTCTCTGGGCTGGAGCGCCGATCGGGTGAGGCTGTGCGCTGACGCGATCGATCGCCATCACGACCTTCGCCCGCAGCTGGCTCGGGGAGCCGAGGTGGAGGCGCTGCGACGCGCGGACCTGGTGGACGTCAGCGGCGGCCTGATCCGCCACGGAGTAGAGCGCCACTGGCTGCAGCGGCTGTTCGCCAGCGTGCCCCGGCGCGGCATCTACCGCGAGCTCGGGCGAGAGCTGCGCCGGGCGCTGCGGGAGCGGCCACTGACGCTGCCGCGGATCTTCCTGCGCCCCTAGTGTGACGGCCGGAGTGGGAGCACCTCGGACCTCCGGCTGGGGGGACTAAGCCCGGAGGCGGCTGAACGCCGGAGGCGGGGGCGGGACCAGTCTGACCAGGGGCACCGCGGCTCCAGCTCCGCCAGCTCGGACCCACTCCGCCAGCTCGGACCCACCCCTGGGTCCGGCGGATCCGACCCCGCCAGCTCCGCCTCCGGGCCCACCCCGCCCACCCCCGGCGCCTCCGGCTCCCCGGCGGCTCGCCCAGTAAGATGGCGGCTAATTCAGCCGCCGGTCAAGGGAGGGCAAGTGTCAAGCACCAAGAGCGATCTTGAGAGCGTCCTCGTCAGCGAGCGTGAGGAGTGGCTGGATGGCCCGCCGCACGAGCTGTTCCGGCGGTTGCGCAGCGAGTGCCCGGTGCACTGGACCTCGAAGATCACCGAGTTTCCGGATGAGGCCGGGTATTGGTCGGTAACGCGAGCAGAGGACATCCACACCGTCAGCCGCGACTGGCGGACCTACTCCTCCGAGCTCGGCGGCGTGACCGCCACCACCGACGTGTTTCCGCTCGAGCTGATGCGCGCGATGTTCATCGGCATGGATCCGCCCAAGCACGATCGGGTCAAGATGCTGTTCCAGTCTGGCTTCACTCCGCGACGGATCGCGGCGCATGAGGATGCGATCCGCGCGATCGTCCTCGACGTGCTGGATCGCCTGGATGGGCGCGAGACCTGCGATCTGGTCAACGATGTTGCCCAGCCCGTCGTCTCCCGGGTGATCGGCAGCTTCATGGGCATTCCTCCCGAGGATGACGCGGCCTGGGCGACACTGATGAACACGACCTTGGGGGCGGGCGATCCGGACCTGAACCCGGAGGGCGTCGAGAGCATCATGGCCAAGGAGATCCCGGAGATCTTCGCCCGCTGTCAGCGGATGATCGCGGCGCGCCGGGAGAACCCCAGCGACGACCTCACCAGCGTGCTCGTGCACGCCGAGATCGAGGGTCAACGGCTGGAGGAGCACGAGATCGTGATGGGTTTCTTCCTGCTGGTGGCCGCGGGCAACGACAGCACCAAGGCCACGTACTGCAGCGGGATGAAGGCGCTGATGGAGCACCCCGATCAGCGCCAGATCCTCCTCAAGGACCCCTCGCTGATTCCCAGCGCGGTCGAGGAGTCGCTACGGATGTTCCCCGCCTTCGCCCACTTCCGGCGCACCGCGACCACGGACACCGAGCTCGCCGGGCAGAAGATCGCCGAGGGGGACAAAGTGGTGATGTGGTACGTGTCCTCCAACCGGGACGAGACCCGCTATGAGGACCCCGATCGGTTCGACGTTCGGCGCAACCCCGAGCACCAGGCGTTCGGCGCCGGCGGCCGGCACTTCTGTCTCGGCACTGCGCTCGCCCGCCTGGAGCTGCAGATCCTGTTCGAGGAGACCCTGGCCCGCTATCCGGAGATGGAGATCGCCAGTCGGCCGACGACGGTCGAGTCGCCGTTCATCAATCAGCTGAAGACACTGCCGGTGCGGCTCGGTCCTCGGCACTAGAATCAGCCGGCCGACACGACGACCGGGGCGGTGACGGATGACGCCGCGGGACGTGTCGAGCGGATCGCCACATGACGCGCGTCGCCGTCGTTGGGCATGTCGAGTGGGTCGACTTCGTGACCGTGGCTCGCCTGCCGCGGCAGGGTGAGGTGCTGCGCGCGCAGGACTCGTTCACCCGCGCGGCCGGTGGCGGAGGAGTCGCCGCGGTGGTGCTGGCGGAGCTTGGCGCTGAGGTCGAGTTCTTCTGTGCGCTGGGACGCGATGGGGTTGGCGAGGCCGCGGCGGCCCAGCTGCGCGAGCGTGGGGTGCAAGTACATGTCGCCTGGCGGCCGCCACCGACCCGTCGCGCCCTGACCTTGCTCGAGCCGGCGGGCGAGCGCACGATCGTCACGATCGGGGAGCGGCTGGAGCCCGTCGGCGCCGACCCGTTGCCGTGGGAGCGGCTGCAGGAGGCTGACGGCGCGTACTTCACGGCCGGCGATCACGGCGCGCTCGCGTATGCGCGCAGAGCAGGCTCGCTGGTGGTCACGTCAAGGGGGGGACCGGCGCTGATTGGAGACGATCCGGAGATCGACGCGGTCGTGTTCAGCGTCAACGACCGACATGAGTCCGACCAAGCGGCACGGATCCCCGACCGGGCGAGGCTGTTCGTCGCCACCGCCGGCGCGCAAGGCGGCAGATGGTGGGGGGAGAGCGCCGGTGGCTGGCAGGCGCTCGAACCACCCGGTCAACCGCGGGATGCCTACGGTTGCGGGGATTCGTTCGCCGCGGGCTTGACGCTCGGACTCGCCGAGGGTGGGACCGTGGGCGATGCGGTGCGTCTGGGAGCTGAGTGCGGCGCACGCATGCTCACCCGCTCGGGCGCCCCATGAGCCGTACAACTAAGGGTCTCCGGGGGAACCCAGATCCATCTGGATCCCCCCGGAGGATCAGGGAAGTGGGGGCGCAGTTCCCTGACCGTGTAGTTCTTGACGTTCCCGCAAACTCCGAGGCGTAAACATCGATCCTCGGCCGGGCACGGCCAGAACCCTGCGTGGGCCGCCGTGGGTTTGGACGCGGTCAGACTTGACCCGGCGGCCGTCCGCGAAAGCGCGCGGCGAGCCCGAAGGCGGCCGCTGTGGCGGCGATCCATCCCGCCTGTACGAGCATCGGCTCGAGGTGCTGGTGGCCCTGGAAGTACGACGCGTTGCGCACGATCTCGACCGTCGCTCCCGACGGCAGAAAACGACCGACGAAGCCGTAGAAGGCCGGCAGCAGCGGCGGCGCGACCGCTCCCCCCGAGGAGGCGTTGCCGAACGCGACGAAGAACCCCCAAGTCGGGATGATCGCCCACCGGCCGACGAGCGTGATCATCGTCGAGTTGAACAGCGCGGCAACCGCGACCTCGGCGCTCAGGCCACCCCACAGCTCCAGAAAGGGAGCCGGCAGGGCGGCGATCACCACACCGAGCACCAGGGCCAGGAGCAGGCCGCCCGCCAGCGCCACCATGGCGATACAGCTCCACCAGGCGCGCAGGGACAGCTGTGGTGCGTTCGCGCGCAGCTGGAACATCGTCACGAAGCCGAGGATCGTCGCCGCCAGCGTCGCGTAGAACGACACCAGTCCCTGCGGGTCCCCGGGGGGCAGGGGATGGAGGTCACGAACCGTCAACGAGCCGGCCCGGCTCTGCGCCGCCGCGTTCGCTGCCTGCTCGAGGACGCGCGCCACCGAGGTTCCGGCGGCGCTGGCGATCAGCAGCTGCGGCGGACGGCTCGAGAGCAGCAGCGCCGCATAGATTCGCTGTCCGGCGATGGCCTGTTCCGCCGCGGCCGCCGACGGGAAGGGATGCAGCTCCAGGCCGTGGCGGGTGGCGCTCTCCAGCCCGGCGATCAGCGTGGGATCAGCGGCCGGGTTGCCGACCACTCCCGCCGGGATGTGGTGCGGCGTGGGGCGACCGAGGGCGAGGCTGTAGGAAGCGACGAACAGCGACGCCATGACCATCGCGATCGCCACCACCGCCAGGGCGTGGCGGTACGGCGGCCGCGTCGGCTTGCGCAGCAGCTCGATGGCGGTGCGGACGGCTCGTTCGGAGCGCAGCTCTAGGGACCGTGCCAGTCGCTCCACGGCGAGCGCTGCAGCGCGATCTCCTGGTCGCCGCGGATCACGTGCATCACTGCGTTGATCAGCGCCAGGTGGGTGAAGGCCTGGGGGAAGTTGCCGAGATGGCGGCCGGAGCGGGGATCGACCTCCTCGGCGTAGAGGCCGAGTGGGCTGGCGTAGCCGAGCAGCCGCTCGCACAGGTTGCGGGCGTGCTCCAGTTCATTGATCTCGCAGAACGCCGAAACGAGCCAGAACGAGCAGATCAGGAAACTGCCCTCGTGTCCCTGTAGCCCGTCGTCGGTCTCGTCGGTGCGGTAGCGCAGCACGAGCCCGTTCTCGCTCAGCTCCTCGCTGATCGCGAACACCGTGTTGCGCACCCGTTCGTCGTCGGGCGGCAGGAAGCGCAGCAGCGGCATCAGCAGCAGGGCGGCGTCGAGCGCAGTGCTGTCGTAGTGCTGGACGAACACGCCACGGTCATCGACGCCGTGCTCGCAGATGTCGGCATGAATCTCCTCGGCGGCGGCGCGCCAGCGCTCCACGTGCTCCCAGTCCTCGCGCAACTCGGCCAGCCGTGAGCCGCGGTCGCAGGCGGCCCAGCAGAAGATCTTGGAGGAGGTGAAGTGCTTTGGCTCGCCCCGCACCTCCCAGATCCCACGATCGGGCTCACGCCAGTTCTCGATCGCCATCTCCACCTGGCGCTTGAGGATCGGCCAGACGCGCTCGTCAAGCGTGTCCCGCGAGCGCGTGTGCAGGTACACCGAGTCCAGCAGAGCTCCCCACACGTCGTGCTGGCGCTGGGTGTAGGCATCGTTGCCGACCCGCACCGGTCGCGCGCCCTCATAACCGGCCAGATTATCCAGCAGCTCCTCGTCGAGACTGCGCTCGCCGCCGACCCCGTACATCACCTGCAGGTCCTCCCGGCCGCCCGCCACGTCGGCGATGAAGTAGAAGAAGTCGTTCGCCTCCCAGTCGAACCCGAGCGTGTACAGCGCCCACAGCATGAACGTCGAGTCGCGGATCCAGCTGTAGCGGTAGTCCCAGTTGCGCTCCCCGTGCGGGCTCTCTGGCAGCGAGGTCGTCGCCGCCGCGATCAACGCCCCGGTGGGCGCATAGGTGAGCCCCTTGAGCGTCAGCGCGCTGCGCTGGAGGAACATCCGCCAGGGGTGGTCAGGGAAATTCCCTCGGTCGAGCCAGTGCTGCCAGTGGTGGGCGGTCCAGACCAGGCGACGGTAGGCCTCATCGAACTCTCGCGGCGGCTCGTGCTCTGACCATGACAACGTGCAGTAGACCTGCTCACCCTCCTTCATCCGGTGGCGAGCGGTCGCGCGCGACCCCTCGAAGCCGACCCGCAGGTCGGTGGTCAAGCGGAGCTTCACGTCGCAGCCCTCGGCGCTGGCCACGCCTTCGTGGTAGGTGGAGGTCGAGTATTCCCAGCCTGCCGGGCGTCGGCCGTAGTCGAACACCGGCTCACAGTCCAGCATGATCTCGACCTCACCGTTGACGCACCGCGCGGTGCGCAGCAGAACATGATCGGCGTCGTAGTCGGTGGGGGCACGACGATGGGTGTGGGAGCGATCCCGCTCGTGATGCCAGTTCCCGATCAGCAGCACGTCACGGACGATGACCCAGCCGGCGCCGGTAGCCCAGCTGGTCTCCAGCACCATCGTTCCCGGGAGGTAGCGCCGGGAGGCCGGCACCGCGATTCCCGCCGGCCCGAGCCGGAACGAGCCGGCATCGCGATCGAGCATCGAGCCGAACACGCTGGGCGAGTCCACGCGGGGCAGGCACATCCACTCCACGTTGCCGCCGGGTGCGACCAGCGCCACGGTCTCGCAGTCGGAGAGGAAGCCGTAGTCGGCGATCGGGGGAAACGGGCTTCCTCCCAGCGGCACGTCCGGCGCCATCTGCCGGACCGGTGCGCTCCCCGGCAAATCCGGGGTCAGCATCTCCGGCTGGTCGCTGCCCTCACCGTCGCTCATGGCTCGATCGTTTCAGTTTTGTCGGCGAAGCGCTAGAGCCATCCGGCCAGCACCAGCGTGCCGATCACCGCCAGAACCATAGCCGTGAAGAGGTTGCCCCAGCGATCGAGCCATGCCCCGCTGAGCTGGTAGCCACCGGCGGTGGCGAACAAGGTGAGCCCGACGATCGTGGTTATGGTGACCGCGGCGAATACCAGCAGGCAGCCAATCGCTGCGCCGGCTCCGGCTGCGGTGGCGGCTAGGAACACCGGCAGGATCGTCAGATCAGGCGAGGCCGCTGCGCCGAATGGGACCATGATCGAGGCCAGCCAACCAAGCCGGGTCCGGGCAGGTGCCCTGTGCTCGTGCTCGTGCTCACGATGGGATCCTGGGCGGCGATCGGACGGATGATCGGGAGCGCGCGCAGGTTCGGGGGAATGCGGCTGGCCATGCTGATGCGCATGCCCGGGACCGTGCGAGTGGCCGTGCCCGCTCAGCTCCAGGGTCAGGAAGCCGGCTCCGGTGAG
Organism: uncultured Solirubrobacterales bacterium; assembly: GCA_963787535.1. Classification (GTDB taxonomy): domain Bacteria; phylum Actinomycetota; class Thermoleophilia; order Solirubrobacterales; family Solirubrobacteraceae; genus Palsa-465. The sequence continues at coordinate 548,487 of CAWBDB010000003.1, read as the reverse complement.
GATCAGCAGCGTGCCGATGATCGCGTCCTGCGCATGCTGCACCGCGTTACGCAGCGGCAGCCCGACAACGATGATCGCGCCCCCCAGGGTCACCGACACCAGCACGTGCGCGACGCCGGCGAGCCCGGATAGACGCGCGACCTTGGCCAGCGGGTATCTCTGGGCGCGCCCGACGACGGCCAGCGGCACCCAATGGTCGGGCAGGACGGCGTGACCGAAGCCCACGCCACCTGCGGCCAGCAACAGAGCCAGGGTGTTGTTCACGACGGGCTCGGCAACCGCGCGACTCCATCTACCGTGAGGCCCGCCACAGCGACAGAGCCAGAAGCAGCACGACGGCGATCGGCATGATCCACCACGCACTGGCTCCGGCCCCGGCCACCGCGGCGGTCAATCCCAGAGCGGCCGCCACCCCGAGCGCAGTCACCGGATCGTCGCCGACGACGAACTCCCAGACCGCAACCGCGCCGCGGGAGATCCGGCTCATGCCGGCTCTCCGACGACCAGCTGCCGGCCCTCACGTTGTAGCCAAAACACCATGCCCAGGGCAGTACCCAGCACGGCGGGCACGATCACCAGCAGCGCACCATCTCCTCCCGGCCACGCTGCCCCGGCTCCCTCCGCACCCCAGAACATCCCGAATGAGGTCAACATCACGCCGACGGCAAGCTTCATCATGTTCTCTGGCACCCGCGCCAGCGGTCGGTGGGCGGCGATGCCCGCCACCACCACGAGCGCCACCGCAACTGCGGCGGCCGCCGCGGCGATGCCGAGGCGATGCTGGTTGGCCCCGAAGGTGAGCACGATGAACGCCACTTCGAGGCCCTCCAGCAACACGCCCTTGAAAGCGATCGTGAACGAGTAGCCGTCAAAGCCGGCACCGCCCGCTCCTCCCGCCGCTTGCGCGGCCTCTGTCTGCTCAGCAAACGCCGCCGCCTCGTCGTGCCGCGCCTTCCGGCCCGCAGCACGCAGCACCGCCTTGCGCAGCCACTGCAGGCCAAACACCAGCAGTAGCCCACCGATGCCCACGCGCAACACGTTGATCGGCAGCGAGGTCAGCGCCGGGCCGAGCGCGGCCACGACTGCGGTCAGCGTGAGCAGGGCGGCGCCCACCCCGCCCAGCGTCGAGGGCCAACTTCGGGTTGTGCCCACCGCGAGCACGATGGTCAGCGCCTCCACGGCCTCGACAGCGCAAGCCAGCAGGACTGATAGCGCCAATCCAAGCTCGGTCGCGGTCATAGCGGTGAGTATGCAATGGCGGCTCAACCCGTGCTCGCTCGGGAGTCCGGCCGAACACGCATCCGCCGTCCGCCATCATGGGAGGTGGATGAGTGATGACACCAGAGCCGACCGGGACGGGCACCGGATCCTCAGCCTGTTCCGGTCCTACCGAACGCGACTCCTGGCGGTGGTGGCGCTGATCGTCTTCTCCTCGGCGATCAGCATGATCTCCCCGTTCCTGCTGCGCTCGGTGCTCGACGACGCGCTGCCGCACCGGAACGCGACTCTGCTCACCGAGCTGGTGGCGGGGATGATCGTGATCGCGATCGTCACCGGCGCGTTCAGCGTTTGGCAGACCTACATCGCCAACGTCGTCGGCCAGCGGGTGATGCATGACCTGCGCGCGCAGGTCTACCGGCACCTGCAGCGGATGTCGCTGGCGTTCTTCACCCGTACCCGCACCGGGGAGGTGCAGTCTCGAATCGCCAACGACATCGGCGGGATCGATTCGGTGGTGACGACGACGGCCACTTCGATCGCCCAGAGCGCAACCACCGTCCTGGCCACGATTGTGGCCATGGTGCTGCTCGATTGGCGGCTGGCCGCCGCCTCGCTCGTGTTCGTGCCCCCGTTCGTGTGGCTGACCCGACGCGTCGGCCAGGTCCGGAGGCGCATCACCACCGAGCGTCAGCGTCGCCTGGCCGATCTGTCCGCTCTGGTCTCGGAGTCGCTGTCGGTATCGGGAATCATGCTCGGCAAGACGATGGGCCGGGGCGGAGATCTGGCCGAGCGCTTCAGCGGCGAGTCCCGGGAGATCGCCGAGATAGAGGTCCGCTCCCGGATGGCGGGACGATGGGTGATGTCGACGATCCAGATGGTGTTCGCGATCCAGCCGGCGCTGGTCTACTGGATCGCCGGCCAGAGCTTCGTGCACGGGGGCCACGCGATCTCGATCGGCACCGTCGTCGCCTTCACCCAGCTGCAGACGCGGCTGTTGTTCCCGATCCAGAACCTGCTCTCCACCGGAACCGATGTCGAGGCGTCGCTGGCTCTGTTCGACCGCATCTTCGAGTACCTGGACCTGCCGGTGGAAATCCTTGAGGCCGAGCAGCCGGTCACTCTGCGTCCGGAGGAGCTGCTCGGGGAGGTCCGGTTTCAGGATGTATGGTTCCGCTACGGCAGCGATCCTGCCGACCCGTGGACGCTGCGCGAGGTCGAGCTGAACGTCCCCGCGGGCACCCGAGCGGCGATCGTCGGCGAGACGGGGGCGGGGAAGACGACGCTTGGTTATCTGGTCGCGCGGTTGTACGAACCCCAGCGCGGGCGGGTGACGATCGACGGCATCGACGTCCGCGAGGCATCGCTGGGATCGCTGGCGGCGACGGTCGGGGTCGTCTCTCAGGAGACCTATCTCTTTCATGCCAGCGTGCGGGAGAACCTGCGCTTCGCCCGCCCCCAGGCCAGCGACGCCGAGATCGAGGATGCGGCTCGGGCCGCGCGGATCCACGAGCTGATCGCCTCGCTCCCGCAGGGATACGACACGGTCGTCGGCGAGCGCGGCTACCGCTTCTCCGGCGGGGAGAAGCAGCGGATGGCGATCGCCCGAACGATCCTGCGCAACCCCCCTGTGCTGGTGCTCGACGAGGCCACGAGCTCGCTGGACACCCAGACCGAGGCGGCGGTCCAGGCCGAGCTCGAGCGCCTGGCCGAGGGGCGCACCACGATCACCATCGCTCACCGCCTGTCGACGATCCGGGAGGCCGAGCAGATCGTCGTGCTCGATCAGGGCCGGGTCGCGGAACGAGGGACGCACGACGAGCTGCTCGAACGCGGCGGGCTGTACGCGGCGCTGGTGGCCCGCGATGTCAGCGGCGAGCCGGTCGAGAACTAAGGCCCGAACCGAGGCGGCCTCGAGGCGGGCTACCCCGCGGCCGGCTCGGCGACGGTCGCCCCCGGAGCTGCGCCTGACCCCGGACCCTCCCGCCCGCTCGCCCCCGCCCCCTCGATGCGAAACCGCGGCAGCAGCCGGTCCAGGAACGCCGGCAGCTTCCAGTTGGCCTCGCCCATCATCAGCATCAGCGCCGGCACCAGCACCGAGCGGACGAACAGCGCGTCGAGGAGCACGGCGCTGGCCAAGCCAACGCCGAACAGCTCGATCACCCGCTCGCCACCGAGCACGAACGCCCCGAACACGAGCACCATGATCGTCGCCGCGGCGGTGATCGTGCGACCGGTGGCCGCGAGCCCGTGGGCCACCGCCTGACGGTTGTCACGCCGGCGGTGCCACTCCTCGTAGATCCGGCTGATCAGGAACACCTCGTAGTCCATCGAGAGGCCGAACAGGATCGGGAACATCAGCACCGGCAGGAAGGCCTCGATCGGACCGGTCTTGTCGATCCCCAGCAGCGATGCCCCCCACCCGTGCTGGAAGATCGCCGTGACCACTCCCAGCGCAGCGCCCACCGAGAGCATGTTCATCACCGCCGCGGTGAGGGGGATCACCAGGCTGCGGAACACCGCCATCAGCAGCAGGAAGCTCAGCAGCACGACGACCCCGATGAACAGGGGCAGCTTGGCTGAGAGCACGTGGCTGAAGTCGTCGAAGATCGCCGTATCGCCGCCGACCAGCACCCGTACCCCGGTGCCGGCGGTGGCGGCCGGGATCACCCGGTTGCGGACGGTGTGCAGCAGGTCGGCGGTCGATGCATCCTGCGGTGAGCCCTTGGGGAAGATATCGGCCAGCGCCACCCCCGGTTGCCCATTGCGTCCCGGAATCAGGTGCGGCCTGGCGGCGCCGACCACTCCGGGCGTGGCCGCCACTGCCCGCTCGGCGCGGATGAACACTGCGGCCTGAGTGGGCGAGCTCACCTGCGCGACGAGCTGGAGCGGTCCGTTGTAGCCGGGCCCGAACCCCTTGGCGAGGAGGTCGTAGGCCTTGCGGGTGGTGCTGCCGGCGGGGTCGCTGCCGGAGTCGGCCGAGCCCAGCCGCATCCCCAGGAACGGGAGCGCGATCACGATCATCACCGCGGCGGCGGCAGCGGCAAACAAGGCCGGCCGCCGTTGCATCATGTCGGTCCAGCGGGTCCAGGCGGGAGACTCGTCGCTGACGGCAAACCGTCCCTCGCGCACCGCCCGGCGCTCCCGACGCCGGAGCACGAAGCGTCCGAACAGCCCCAGCAGCGCCGGCAGCAGCGTCAGGGCCGCGACCACGGTGAAGAACACCGCCACCGTAGCGGCGACGGCGACGCCGTAGAGGAAGCTGACCCCGAGCGCGAACATGCCCAGCATCGCGATGCAGACGATCACGCCGGCGAACAGCACCGCGCGGCCCGAGGTGTCCAGCGACTCGATCGTCGCCTGCTCGGGAGCGAGTCCGCGCAGAATTCCCTGTCGGTAGCGCGTGACGATGAACAGCGCGTAGTCGACTCCCACGCCCAACCCGATCAACAGCGCCAGCTGGTTGGAGAACGAGGCCATGTCGATGGCGTGCGAGAGCAGGCCAACGACCGCGATTCCAGTTCCCAGCGACACCCCTGCGGTCAGCAGCGGCAGCGCCATCGCCAGCAGCGAACCGAACACGATGAACAGCACCACGCCCGCGGCCAAGAAGCCGAAACCGAGGCTGTTGGAGCCGCGCTGGCCACGACCGGTGCGGGCCACCTGGCCATCCACCTGGTACTCCACCCCGGCGGCCGAGGCACCGGTGATGATGGTCACGAAATCCTTGGCATTCACGTCGGAGATCTTGTTGGACTGTTCGTCGAAGGTGACGTTGGCGAACGCCACCTGCCCGGAGGGGGCGATCTGCCGAGCTCCCGATGGGCCGTAGGGGGAGGCGATGGTGGCGACGTGCGGCTGGCGGGCCAGCTCGGCCAGCAGCGAATCCGTACGCGCGCGCACCGCCGGATCGGTGACCCGCCCGGCGCGCACCGCGATCACCAGCTGCTCGGTGTCGCCCGATGCCCTGGGTGCGCTTCGCTGCAGCAGCCTGATCGCGTCGGCGCTCTCGGTGTGGGGGAGCTTGAAGTTGTCGCTGTAGGCGCTGCCCACGCCGGATTCGATCGCATTGGCGCCGGCGACGGCCAGCACCCAAGCGATCACCACCGTTATCCGGTGCCGAAAGCACCACCTGGCAATCGATCTCATCGCTGGCCAGGTTAGCCGCCGTACGCTCGTCCACGCGGTGAGGCAGTATTGATTCCGCTGTGCCCGCCCCTGCCGTCAGCCGCCCCGCCGCAGCGCGGGAATCGTCCTGCACCGAGTCAGAGACGGCCGGCTCCAGGTGCTGCTCGTGCATCCCGGGGGGCCGATGTGGGCCCGCCGGGACGAGGGCGCGTGGTCGATCCCCAAGGGCGAGTACGAGCCGGGGGAGGACCCGCTGATCGCAGCGCGGCGAGAGTTCGCCGAGGAGCTCGGCAGCCACGCTCCGGAGGGCGAGACGATGGATCTGGGTGAGATCCGCCAGCGAGCGGGCAAGGTGGTACGGGCATTCGCGCTCGGCGGCGATCTTGATTCCGAGGCCATCGTCAGCAACACCTGCCAGGTGCAGTGGCCACCGCGATCTGGCCGGGTGATCGAGATCCCGGAGGTCGACCGTGCGCAGTGGTTCGACCTGCCGGTCGCGCGCGGGAAGTTGATCCCGGCGCAGGTGGCGCTGCTGGAGCGCCTGGAGGAGAGGCTCGCGTGAGCGATTCGGACAGGATCAGTCCCACCGCCCACTACACCGGCTTCGTCTGGGCCCGTAACGGCCTCTCCCATCCCGAGCTGTCGACCCGCGAGGGCAGGGTGCTGTACGAGTCGGTGCGCCCGGCGATGATCGCCAACCGCGCGCTGGGGGGCGCGCAGCTGGAGTACTACCTGCTCGCCCGCCACCGCGCAATTGACCTGCTGCTGGAGCGGGCCATCGAGAAGCGTGGCGTCGCTCAGGTGATCGAGGTTGCCTGCGGGCTGTCCCCACGAGGCTGGCGGTTCAGCCAGCGTTACGGACAACGGTTGACCTACATCGAGGCGGATCTGCCGGCGATGGCACGGCGCAAGCGACAGGCCCTGGAGCGGATGGGCTCGCTGTCTGCCAGCCATCGGGTTGAAGTACTCGATGCTCTGCACGACGACGGACCGAGTCGATCGCCGGACTCGCCGGCCAGCTGGTGGCGGGCGAGGGACTGGCGATCATCACCGAGGGGCTGCTCGGATATCTGAGCGGCGAGCAGGTGCAGCAACTTTGGCAGCGCTTTGTCGCGGCGCTGTCCACATTCTCGGTCGGTCGCTACATCTCCGACCTGAACTTGGGTGAGGTCCAGACGCCGCAGATACGGGCGTTCCGGGTCATGCTCTCCGCCTTCGTGCGCGGTCCCGTACAGGTTCACTGGGGGACCGCAGCGCAGGCCCGGGCCGCGCTCCTGGAGGCCGGGTTTGCCGAGGCAGAGCTGCAGCGGGCGACATCGTTGGTACCTGAGACCCGTGGGCCGGGAGCGGGGATGGCGCATACAATTGAGGCATCAACGGCGTGATCTCAACCACCTTGTACAGCGATCCTGCCTGCCCCTGGGCCTACTCCGCGCGGCCGGCACTCCGCGTGCTGCAATGGCGCTATGGGGAGCAGCTCAGCTGGCGGCTGGTGGTCATCGGGCTGACCGAGCACCGACGGCAGTACGAGGCCCGGGGTTTCACCCCGCTGCGGGCAGCGCTCGGGCAGCTGTCATTCCGGCGCTACGGAATGCCATTTACCCCCGCCCCCAAGCAGCGACTCAGCGCCAGCGCCCGGGCGTGCCGGGCCGTCGTCGCCGCCGCGGCTGCTGGCGCCCGGGAGCGAGTGGGGCGTGTTCGAGGCGCTGCAGCTGGCGAACTTCACCACGCCGTTGCTGCTCGATGACGATGATCAGCTGCTCGCGGTGCTGCGCCGGGCTCAGCCCGCCGAGGCCGAGGCGATCATCGCCGCGCTCGACGCCATCGAGGTGACGGAGGCCTACGAGGCGGACAAGGCGCAAACGCGCAGGGCGGCCGGCTCGGCCGCCGAACTGCAGGGCAAGACCGCAACCACAGATGGACCGGTCAGGTTCACCGCTCCGTCGATCGTGTTCGAGGGCCACGGAAGCACGCTGGTGGCCGGAGGCTTTCAACCGGTGGAGGCCTACGATGTTCTCATTGCCAACCTCGATCCGGGGCTGGACCGCCGACAGGCGCCGGACGGGCCCGGGCCCCTACTGGCCCACTTCGCCGGCGGCCTCACCACCCAGGAGGTGGCGGCGCTGCTGGCGCAAGGCAACGATGCCCCTGACCGCCGCTCCGCCGAGCGGGCTTTGATCGAGCTGGTCGGCGACGGGAGCGCCGAGCGAGTGGCCGCGGGCGATGACGCGCTGTGGCGCGGAGCCGGCGCCTACAGCCAGGGGTTTGCCGCCAGCTCCCGTGCGACCGCCTCGGTCACGCTCAGCGCCTGAAGCACAGTCCGATACTCCACGTTCTCGGGAATGTCGGTCATCTTGTGGTAGTTCGACAGCGACTTGTAGCGGTTCATCGAGCTCAGCGTCGCCGTTGGGTAGCCGGCCCGGCTGGGGATCACCGCGTCGGTCGAGTTGCGTGAGCGCATGCCGCGGCGCAAGGGCGCCCCGGCACGTTCGGCGGCGCTGGTGACGAGGTCTCGGAAGGTGCGGTCGAAGTAGTCCTCCATCACCACCGGGCCCTCGCCCTCGAGCAGGATCAGCCGGGGCGAGCCGACGGTGTCTATGTTCAGGCACCAGGTCGATCGGGGATCGAGCGCCGGGAAATGGCGGGCGGCGAAGCCGTGGATCCCGCCCTGGAGGACCTCCTCGGCACCGCAGGAAACCAGCAGAACGCGCAGCCCGGGGACCGGCTCGCGCCGCATTCGCTCGGCCAGGGCGACGAGGACGGCTACGGCAGTGAGGTTGTCGTTGGCCCCGGGACTCACCGGGCGCCGGCCAATGTCCGCAAACACGGCCGTTCCGAGCAGCGAGAGGGCGATACCGGCTCCGGCGATCCCGCGGCGGCCGCGGATCGCGCCCACGGCCACGGTCACCGGCGCGCTCAGCAGCGCCCACCACAGCGGCAGCGAGGTGTCGATGCGCTCCACCACCCCGGGCAAGGCTTCTCCCAGCCATGTCTGCGCGCTGTCGTCGAAGATCAGGCCGGTGGGTGCCGCGTCGTGGTGGGCAAGCACGAGCAAGGTGCGCCGAGCAGTGACGTCGCCCGCCTCGCCAACAACGTTCCAGGTTGAGCGCGGCGAGGTCGTCGCCCGGCGGAACAGGCGCGGACCGTTGGAGATGTCGTCGGCGATGGCGGCGGTGACCAGGCCCGCCAATGCGCCTCCGAGCTTGCGCGTGCGCCGGCCCAGGGCCACCGCGCCGGCAATCGCACTGACGGCGCTCAACCGGCCGATCACCGTGGCGTAGCCGTCAAGGAACTGCTCCTCCTCGACCTGGGCATCGCAGCCCGCAGCTTGCAGCCGCTCCGCGATCCAGCCGGCGGCACGTTGCTCGTCGGCCGAGCCGGCGCGGCGCTCCAGCGGGGCCAGGGCCTCGATCACCTCGCGCAGCACGGAAGTGGCGGCAGGAAGCCCGTCCTCGGGCTTTGGAGCTGCGCTGCGGGGGCCGGCCACGAGCGAGGATGCTATCCACCGTTGCCTGCGCGGCGCGCCGCCGCGGCAGGACGCGGCAGGGATTCCGCCGCGGGCGCGGAACCGCACCAGGATGACGCGCCTGGTGGCTCTGCTCTGCACGCTGGTGGCCGGCGGGGTCGTGGCGCTGCAGCCGCCGGCCAACGCCTCGCTGGCCAACACCATCGGCGACCTCGGGGCCGCTTTCATCAGCGCGGTGATCACCGTGTGCATCCTCGGGTTGCTGCTGCTCGCCGCCGGTCATCCCGGCCGGCTGTCTGGGCTGAGCTCGTTTCGGCCCACCTATGCCCTGGGCGGGATCGGCGGGGCGACGGTGGTGGCGGTGTCGCTGATCGCGGTGCGCTCACTCGGGGCCGGCGGGGTCGCCGCGCTCCTCGTCGCCGCCCAGCTGGGCGTCTCGGTCGTGGCGGATCGACTCGGGTGGTTCGGCCTGCACCGCATCGCGCTCGGACCGGCGCGGGTATCCGGGATCGCGCTGGTGATCGTCGGCACGGTGCTGATCACCCGCGCCTGAGCGGATCCAGCCCTCCGCACCTGCCGAGCCTCTCAGCCTCGCGCCGCCGAGCGCGTGAGGCCGTCTAGCGCTCGGAGACGTTCTCGAAGATCGCCGCCAGGCCCTGGCCGCCACCGATGCACATCGTTTCCAGGCCAAAGCGGCCGCCACGGCGGCGCAGCTCGTGCAGCAAAGTGGCCAGGATCCGCGCCCCGGTGGCCCCGACTGGATGGCCGAGCGAGATGCCGGACCCGTTGACGTTCACCCGCTCGAATCCATCCGGCAACCGCCACTGCTCCAGCACCGCCAGCACCTGGGCCGCAAACGCCTCATTGAGCTCGATCAGGTCGAGGTCGTCCAGACGCAGCTTGACCCGGTCAAGCGCCTTGGCGGTTGCGGGCACCGGGCCGATGCCCATCGTCTCCGGCGGGACCCCCGCCACCGCCCAGCTGACCAGCCTCGCGAACGGCCGCAGCCCCAGCTCCTGCGCGCGCTGGGGATGGGTGACTATGCAGACGGCGGCGCCGTCGTTCTGACCGCTGGAGTTGCCCGCGGTGACGGTCGCCTGCGGATCGTCGGCGGTCATCACCGGTCGGAGCCCGGCCAGACCCTCCAGCGTCGTCTCCGGGCGGGGATGCTCGTCACGCTCGACCGTGCGCGTCCCGCCCTTGCCTTCGGGCACGGGAACGGGCACGATCTCCTGGGCAAAGTCGCCGCGTTCGTGCGCGCCGACCGCGCGCTGGTGCGAGCGCAGCGCCAGCTCGTCCTGCGGCGGGCGAGCGATGCCGTACTGGCGGCGGACGTTCTCCGCCGTCTCCAGCATCCCGCCCGGAACCGGATGGTGCCGGCCACCGGCGGTGGAGCGGGAGCTGGCCAGCCGGTCCACCAGTACCGCCGAGCCCGACCTGACGCCCCAGCGCAAGCCGGCCGCGTAGTGCTCCACCTGGCTCATGCTCTCCACCCCGCCCGCGAGGATCATCTCCGCCGCGCCAGTCTGCACCTGCATGCTCGCCTCGATTACCGCCTGCAGTCCGGAGCCGCAGCGGCGATCGATCTGCAGCCCCGGGACCTCGACCGGAAGCCCGGAGTCGAGGGCGACGACGCGGCCAATCGCCGGTGCCTCCCCGTTCGGGTAGCACTGCCCGAGGAGGACGTCGTCGACCTGCTCGGGCGGGATGCCGGTGCGGTTGACGAGCTCCGAGATCACCGTGCTGGCCAGGGCGGCGGCGGTCACGTTGCGGAACACGCCGCCAAAACGTCCGACCGGCGTGCGCAGCGGCTCGCAGATGACGGCGTCTCTCATGCTGACGGGCACGTTAGCGATCCACGCGAGAGCTTCAGAGTGAGCAACCGTCTTCAGGGCGACGGGAGCGCGTTCCTCGGGGACGGGAGAGCGTTCCTCGGGGGACGGGAGAGCGTTCCGAGGCGACGGGGGCTCGCCGAGCATCGCCGCTGGGCGGCCTACACTCTGGTCCATGGCCTCCAACAACGTCAACCGCGCGATCGGCTACGGCTCTCGACGGCTCCCGGGACTGAAGCGACTGCCGATGATGCGGATGCTGGCGCTGGGCGAGGTGGCGTTGATGGCCTACCAGGAGCATCTGGCCCTACTTCAGCCCCACGAGCGACGGCGGCTGATGGAACTGGTGCGCACAGGACGGGGGCGTCGGCGCAACCTGACCGAGGCTGAGCGCGAGGAGCTGCACGAGCTGATCGTCAAGCTGCACCCGCGTGAGTTCGCTGCGCATGCCGCCCAGAAGCTCTCGCCGGTGCGGATCCCCAAGACGGTGGTGCGGCGGGTCGGCCGGGATTGAGCCGGCCGTGCCGGCGCCGGTCGGGCGGCGCACGCGCGGGGGGATCAGCTCGAGGGAAGGCGCGGACAACGTTCTGCATCCCGTCCGCACGGCGTTTGGTGTGGGGATATGTGGCCAATAAGGCAACAAATCCCCATCGGCACGACGACCCCGAAGTCACCTCCGCGACGACCCCGAGGTCACCTCCGCGACGGCCCCGAGGTCACCTCCGCGACGGCCCCGAGGTCACCTCCGCGACGGCGCGACGCGCCGCCCGGCGCGGAACGGCTTGCGATACGGCCTCAGCACCCTCGCGGGCTGTAGGTGATGGTCACCAGGCCGTCGCCGCTCTGGACACCGGTGAAGAAGGTGGGCTGGCAGCCGGTGTTCACCGTGGCCAGGCTCGATCCACCGCCGCCGGCTGCTGGCGGCTCGAAGTACCCGCCGGAGACGTCCACGGCGCCGCTACCGCCTCCTCCGCCGCCGTAGAGACCACCTGCGCCGCCGCCCCCACCCGCGCCGAAGGTGGTGTCACCATTACCGGCAGGAGCTGGAGCTCCCTGACCGCCGACTCCGAGGGCGCCGCTGGCGCCGCTGGTCGTCCCCGGGAAGCCCGCAACCCCGGCGCCGCCAGCGCCGCCGGCGCTCGCCCCGCCTCCGCCACCCCCTTGACTCCCGCCCAGCTGCCCGTCGCTGCCCGGTTGACCGTCGGCACCCACGAGACCTCCGTCGCCGCCTCGGGCGTCAGTGCCGGTCAGGGTGCTTGCCCCGCCGCCCCCGCCGGCCACCAGCAGGCGGCTCGAGAGCCCGCTCGTGTCGCCGGCTCCGGTTCGGACGTCCGAGGCCCCGCCGCCACCGCCCCCCACGCCGGCGATGCCTCCTGTGTCGCCGGCCCCGCCGTTGAAGCCGCCAGCGGCGCCCTGCGAGCCGCCGTCCCCGCCCCGACCTCCGACAAGGATCGCCAGCGTCTGGCCGGGCGTGACCGAGAGGATCGCCTGGACGTGTGCGCCCAGACCGCCCGTACCGGTGACGACGATCGTTGACGGGGGCTTGACGTAGGCCGCCGCGCCGCCTGCGGCGCCGTAGACGTCGAAGCTGGCACGCGTGACTCCGTCCGGCACTGTCCACGAATAGGAGCCGGGGGTGGTGAAGCTGATCCCGGCCCTAGTCTTGAACGACCGTACCGGCGCACACACGTCTGGCGTGGCCGTCGCGTCGCCGCCGCAGACCCGGAAGTAGTACCTCGTCCCGGGACTCAAACCGCTGACGCTCTCAGAAAACGCCTGATCCGATCCGTTGCCGGGAACGTTTGGCGGGATCGGCCCGCGCACGGGCGTCTGCTGCCCTTGGGCCGTTCCCAGATCGGCCTTGTTCACCGCGTATTGGAAGTAGTAGTGGGCCGGCGAGGAATCGGTGTGGCCATGCGCGTTCAGCTGGGCTGAGAACGCTCCCACGTGCGTTGCCCGATCCGTCAGCGCAACGCACCCCCCCAACGCCAGGCACAAGGACATGGCCACGGCAACTCCATACACGCGTCGCACGAGCGACTCCTCTCTCCAGGCTCCTCGGCTGACCCTACTCCGATCAGCCGCTCGCGTTGGGATTCCTTCGCTGCGCTTGCGCCGGGCGGTTGGCCTAGTCGCGCGCTGCAGGAGTGCGCTGCAGCCGCACCGGCACGCCTTCGCGCGGCGCCAGCGTGATCGCGCGGAACTGCACCTCGTCGGGCTCGGCGCGCTCGGCGGGGCGCAGCACCGCCCGCTCGAGCACCCGGCGCAGCACCAGGCGCATCTCCATCAGCGCGAAGCTCGCGCCCAGGCAGCGGCGGGTGCCGCCGCCGAAGGGCAGCCAGGTGTAGGTGTCGGGCGCCGCCTCGTCCAGGAATCGCTCGGGCCGGAAGTCGCTGGGGCTGCGGGTACAGGTCGGCGCGGCGGTGGATCATCCGGATCGAGGGGTTGATCTCGACCCCCGGCGGGATCGTCCAGCGGCCGAGCGGGAACGGCTCGCGCCTGACCACGCGCCCGACCCCGGGGATCACCGGCCGGATGCGCAGCGACTCCTTGACACGGCGTCGAGGTAGGCCGGTCGCCCTCCAGCGCGCGCACGGTGCAGCACGGCGAGTTGTGCAGCAGCAGGTCGAACGTCCAGGCGAGCCCGGTGGCGGTCGTCTCGTGGCCGGCGAGCAGCAGCGTCACCAGCTCGTCGCGGACCTCGCTGGTCCGACAGCGGCCGGCCGTCCTCGTCCCGAGCGAGCAGCAGCGCCGAGAACACGTCGTCGCGCTCGGCGAGATCCGGGGTCCTCGACGGCGGCGCGCGATCTCGTCGAACAGGATCTCGTCGACCGCGCGCCGGCTGGCCTCGAAGCGGCTGCGTGCCGGCGCGGTCGCCGCCCAGGCGCCCGAGCGGTCATCAGCGCCAGCACCAGCATCCCGCGCGGCCGCGCCAACGGCGCGATCATCTCCCGCAGCCGGCGCGCAGCTCGCTCCTCGGCGGCGCCGGGCCGATAGCCGAACACCGCGCGCAGGATCACCGTCAGCGTCAGCGCCTGCATCGGGCCAGCAGCGCGAACTCCCCGACCGGCCAGGAGTCGATCTCGAGGTCGGCCGCCTCGCGCACCACCTCCTCGTAGGCCTGCATCCGCCGCCCGTGGAACGGCGGCAGCATCAGCCGGCGGTGGCGCAGGTGCTCGGCGCCGTCGAGCAGCAGCACCGAGCGCTCGCCCAGGACCGGCCCGAGCAGCGCGTTCGCCTCGCCGGCGTGGAGCTGCTCGCCCGAGCCCTGGAAGATCTCCTGACCAGCTCGGGGTCGAACACCATCACGAAGCGACTGTCGAACAGCGTCCCGAGCGTGACCGCGTCGCCGTAGCGCCGGCGGCAGCCTCCAGGAAGCGCGGGCCGGCGAACATGAAGCCGGCGGTCTGCAGCGCGCGGGCAGGGGCGGTCCGGGCGGCAGGCGGCTCGATTGGGTGGTCGTAGTCATCGGCGTGAGGATGATCGTCGCACAACGCTAACTGCGGGCTTATGCAGGCGCTTAGCTGCGGAGCAGGCTGATGCTTTCCGCGGCGACGCTCGCGGACGCTGCACTTGCGAGCGCTCGAGACCACTTCAGACAAGCACAAGATGCGGGAGAGCTTTCTGATCTTCGGCAGCCCGGTGATCGGCGAGGAGGAGATCGCCGAGGTGGTCGACTCGCTGCGCTCGGGCTGGATCGGCACCGGCCCGAAGGTGCAGCGCTTCGAGGCGATGCTGGCCGAGTACGTGGCGCGTTCCCCACTGCCGCTGCGTGTCCTCGTGCACCGCGGCGCTGATCCTCGCGATGCAGGTGCTCGGGATCGGCCCCGGCGACGAGGTGCTGGTGCCGGCGATGACCTTCGTCGCCTCGGCCAACGCGGTCGAGCACGCGGGCGCCACGCCGGTGCTGGTCGACTCCGAGCCCGGCACCGGGACTGATCGATCTCGACGCGGCGGAGGCTGCGATCACCCCGCGGACGAGGGCGATCATGCCCGTGCACCTCGCCGGGCGCCCGATCGACATGGATCGGCTGAACGCGCTGCGCGACCGTCACGGCCTGGTCGTGATCGAGGACGCCGCCCACGCGATCGGCGCCGAGTGGCGCGGGCGCGGATCGGCGCGTTCGGCAACGTCACGGCGTTCTCGTTCTACGTGACCAAGAACATCACGACGATCGAGGGCGGCGCGCTGGTCACCGAGGACGCCGAGATCGCCGAGGAGGTCGAGCGGCTCGCGCTGCACGGCCTCAGCCTCGGCGCCTGGCAGCGCTTCTCCGACGCGGGCTTTCGCCACTACGAGGTGGTGCGGCCGGGCTACAAGTACAACATGACCGACGTGCAGGCTGTCGCTGGGTCTGCACCAGCTGCCGCGGCTCGACGACTGGATCGACCGGCGCGCCGAGCTGTGCGGCGCGCTACGACGAGCTGCTCGCGGAGCTGCCGCTGCAGACGCCGCCGCCGCCCGAGCCCGACACCCGGCACGCCCGGCACCTCTACCAGGTGCTGGTGCGCGCCGGAGGCGCCGCTGACCCGCGACGGGCTGATCGACGCGCTCGACCGCGCGGCGGATCGGCACCGGCGTGCACTACCGCGGTGTGCACCTGCACCCCTTCTACCGCGACAAGTACGGCCTGCGCGCCGGAGCAGTTCCCGGTCGCCACCGCGATCTCCGAGCAGACGCTGAGCCTGCCGCTCAGCCCGAAGGTGACCGAGGCCGACCAGGACGACGTCGTCGCAGGCGCTGCGCCGACTGCTGGATGAGGCGATGAGCACCTCCGAGGTTCGCAGCCTCCCGCGGCCGCGTCCGAAGCTCGACCGCCCGCCGGAGCGCACCCGGCCGCTCCCGCCGATCTCGGCCGAGGTCTGGGCGCTGGCGCGGGCTGATCGTGGTGGCCGCGGTCATCCGGATCCTCACGATCGACAACCAGAGCTTCTGGACCGACGAGGCGCTGACCGCCTACGAGGCGCACCTGCCGTTCGGCGCGATGCTGCACACGGTCGCGCACTTCGAGACGACGCCGCCGCTGTACTTCGTGCTGATCTGGGGCTGGGCGAAGCTGTTCGGCACCGGCGCGATCGCGCTGCGCTCGCTCTCGACGATCGCCGGGATCGCGCTGGTGCCGATCGCCTACCTGTCGGCGAGGAGCTGGTCTCGCGATGGGCGGGCGTGCTCGCGGCCGCGTTCGTCGCGCGTCAACCCGTTCATGATCTGGTACTCGCAGGAGGCGCGCGCCTACATGCTGCTGGCGGCGCTGACCGCGGCTCGTTCCTGTGGTTCCTCCGCGCCGGCGCGATCCCTCGCGGCGCAACATCGTGTGGTGGGCGCGCTGCTCGGCGCTGGCGGTGATGACCCACTTCTTCGCCGGGTTCATCGTCGCGCCGGAGGCGCTCTGGCTGCTGTGGCGTCATCGCCCGCGACTGGTGGTGGCGGCGGTCGCCGCGATCGTGGCGGTGCAGGTGGCGATGCTCCCGTTCGCGGTCATCGACACCACCCACGGGACCGGGTGGATCGCCAAGCTGCATCCGCGTTCACCGAATCACGGTCGCGGCGCTGGAGTGGGGCGTGCAGCCTGTCCGCCGCGCGGCACGACGCTTCAGGCGCCTGGCGGGCTGGATCCTGCTGCTGCGCGGCGGTGGGGGCGCTGGTGCTGGTGTCGCGGACCGCCGCACCCGACCGGCGGTCGTGCTCGCCGGCAGCATCGCCGCGTTCGTGTTCGTTGGCGCCGATCGCGCTCGGCTTCCTCGGGCAGGACTACTTCCTCTCGCGCAACGTGATCCCGGCGTTCGTGCCGCTGGTCGTGGTGATCGCGGCGGCCTGCGCTAGCACCGCGCGCGCGGAGCCTCGGGGGGGTGCGTGGCGGCGGTGCTGCTGGCGATGTTCTCGCTCGCCACCGTCACGGTCCAGACCCAGCCTACCTGCAGCGACCGGCGTGGCGGGACGTCGCCCGGGCGCTGGGCCCCGCGCCGGTGCGCCGCGCGGTGATCGTCGCCGACGGCACCACCGCCGATCCGCTGAAGATCTACCTGCCGGGCGTCAGCTGGGTCCAGCCGCAGGGGCGGCTGACGGTGATCCGGGAGATCGACGTCGTCGGGGCGAGAAAGAAGACGGCCGTCGCTCGCCGCGCCGCTCTCCGGCGGTGACCCCTCGCTCGTGCCAACCACCCTGCCCCGCAAGGCCAGTCCCGTGCCGGTGAGCCGGGCACCGTCGGGGGCGCGGTTGATCGCCCGCTTCCGGGTCGACAGCTGGGTGGTGGCTCGCTTCGCGCTCGATCGCCCGCTGCGGCTGAACATCCGGCAGCTGCTGGTGATGGCGCCGCTGTTCTTCCGTCACACGCCGTTCTCACTGCTGGTGTTCATGCAGGAGCCGCAACGGTGAATGCCGCGGCTCCGGCTGGCCGGAGCGAGACGGTCAGCTCAGCGTGGTCGTGCCGGTATACGGCTGCGCGGACTGCTTGACCGCGCTGCACGACCGGCTCACCCGCAGCGTGGCGAGGTCACGACCGCTACGAGCTCGTGTTCATCGACGACCGCAGCCTGGACGACGGTTGGGACGTTCTGCAGCGGCTGGCCCGCGAGGATCCCCACGTGCGCGCCTACCGCCTGAGCCGCAACTTCGGCCAGGACGCGGCGATCACCGCCGGGCTAGCCCAGGCCCGCGGCCAGTGGGCGGTGGTGATGGACTGCGACCTGCAGGAGGCGCCGGAGGACATCCCACGCCTGTGGGCGGCCGCCGGCGAGGGCTACGACGTCGTCGCACGGTCAGGCGCGGCTGGCGGCACTCCTCGTTTCGGCGCTGGACCAGCCGCGCTCTACCGCAAGCTGACGCTGGAGACCGACGTACGCTCGGACTACAGCAACCTGAGCCTGCTCTCGCGCCGGGTGGTTGAGGCCTTCCTGCGGCTGCGCGACCGTGACCGCGAGTACATGATCGCGCTCGACTGGCTCGGATTCGACTCCACCCGATCGAGATCGACCACCACGACCGCCACGCCGGGGAGAGCGGCTACACGCTCCAGCGCTGGTCCGCGTCGCCCTCGACGGGATGTTCTTCCGCAGCACCGTGCTGCTGCGGGTCGTCGTGCTGGTCGGCTTCATCGTCGCGCTGATCGGCATCGTGATTGCCGGCTTCGAGGTCATCGACTACTTCGCCGAGAAGAACAGCACCGTGCCCGGCTACACGAGTCTGGCCGTGCTGGTGCTGGTGCTGGCCGGGTTCATCATCGTCAGCGTCGGCGTCGTTGGCCTGTACGTGGGCCGGATCTTCGAGCAGGTCAAGGACCGGCCGCTGTTCTTGATCGACGCCGAGGCATCGGGTGGCGATCACCCACCGACGTCGGCGCAGATCGACCTCGAGGATCCGGCGCCGGCGCCAGCGGCGAGGCACGCCGAGCTTCAGCCTCCGGCGAGCACGTAGACCTTCTCGCGTCCGCCGGGGATCAGGAACGCCTCCTGCACGTGGTCGCGATAGCGGTCCATCAGGCGGTCCAGCGACTCCTCGGTGAAGCGGTGAGCGTGATCCCCGACCCCCGGGTCGGTTCCGCGGCGACCCAGCCCGGACACGACCGGCAGTCGGCTGGAGGCGATGTTGCGGATCGGCTCGGCCACGATCACTCGCTGCCGGGCGGCGTGAAGCATGCGGTCAAGCAACGCGGGCGTGCCGGGCAGGAAGTGGTACAGGCTGGCCTGGATGATCAACACGTCGGCGGGGGGCAGCGGCTGCTCGGCGGCGAGGTCAACCGCGCGGGCGTCGATCCCACGCGAGCGCAGGCGATCGACGAAGCCCTGATTGACGTCGAGCCCGACGTAGGCGCTGGTCCGCTCCCGGAGATGGCGCCGGTAAAGGGTCCCGGGCCCGCAGCAGAGCTCGACCACGCTGGATCCGGGTGGCACGCGGTCGGCCACGCTGCGCAGCCGCGCTCCGTAGTGACGCCCGTACAGGGCACGCATCAGCCACTCGTACCCGAGGGCGCTGCGGTAGATCAGGCTGGTGCTCATCCAGACGGGCCGGCCGCCTGCGAGGCCGCAGCCCGGGGATCCAGGTCCTGCAGCGACAGCGGCCGGGCCGGGGGACGGGTCAGCGCAGTGGTGATGGTGACCTGGAGATCCTCGTCGACGTGCAGCAGCTGCCCCGAGGCCAGTGCTCGCCAGCCCGGATCCTCGTCCATCCGCTCGGTGGCGAGCACCACCGCCGCGGCATCCGCCAGATCGCCCGAGCGCACGCGGATCGAGCCCCGGGCGCTGGCGTGATCCAGATGCCGGCCGCCGGTGGTTCCTCCAGCCGCGCGCTCGAGCACGTAGAGCTCGTGCACGTCGGGGTAGCGCAGGGCCCACAGCTCGCGCGGCGTGGTCAGGACCAGGTTCAGCGCGTACACGGGAAGGTGCTCGGCGATCCACCCCGCCGCCCGCCCGATCGCCGCCCCGACGTCGCCATCGCGCTCGGCCTCACGGGTGATCAGCGCGAAGAAGCGCTCCGAATCGGTCTGGCCCTGCACCAGCGAGCGCGCTGCCCCGAGCTCCGCCTCCAGCGCCGGCAGGTCGCCGATCACGCCGTTGTGGGCGAACAGCCGGCCCTGCTGCTCGAACGGATGGGTGTTCTCGGGAACGATGCCCCCAGTGGAGGCGAAGCGGACGTGCGCGACGAATGTGCCGGAGGTGACCTCGCGCGCCTCACGGGCGAACGCCTGGTCCTGGTAGGCGGCCAGCGGCTGCTTGGCCACCACGGGCCGGCCGGCGGCGTCGAAGCTGCCCAGCCCGGTCCCATCGGGCTCCCGCCGGCTCTGCTGCGCCAGCGAGTCGGGCGCCTCCAGCAGCCAGAACGTCGCCCGGACCTGGTGGCGTCCTCCGCTCATCCCGAACAGGCGGCACATCTGGCAGGCGACGGTAGCGGACCCGCCGTCGCTAGGGTTCCCGCGGTGAAGGCACGCTCACCCCGGCTGGAGCGCCCGGCCGCGTTGGTCCGCCGCGGCGCGGTCGAGACGCGCGCAGCGGCTCACGCCTGGCGTGCCGGGATGATCGCCGCCGAGCCGCCAGCCCGGGCGCTGGCAGCGTTCCGGGCGCTCGACCGGCTTGGCCAGCTCGGGGCCGCGGTGGCGATCGCCGCGCTGCGCCACGGTGAGCGGACCGGGCTGATCGACGAGCTGGGCGCGCTGACCTTCAATGAGCTGAACGCGCGCTCGGACGCATTGGCCTGTGCCCTGCGGGCTCGGGGAATTGCCGAGGAAGCCGGCATCGGCATCCTCTGCCGCAACCACCGCGGGTTTCTCGACATCACCTTCGCCGCGGCCAAGCTCGGCGCACGGACCCTGCTCCTGAACACCGACTTCGCCGGTCCGCAGCTGCGCGACGTGTGCCAGCGCGAGGGGATCTCGCTGCTCGTCTACGACGAGGAGTACGCCGAGCTCGTGGCGCCAATCGGCACCCGGCACGGCCGCCTGGTGGCCTGGACAGACGCTCGGCCGCCACAGGCGCCGGAGGCACCGCACGCGCCGGAGTCGCCGTATCCGCGGGAGTCGCCGTATCCGCCGGAGTCGCTGCACGCGCCGGAGTCGCCGGAGTCGCTGCAGGCGCTGCTGGACGCGTACGCCGGCCAGGTCCCTCCGCCCCCCGCCCAGCCGGCGGCGGTGGTGCTGCTGACCAGCGGCACCACCGGGACGCCAAAGGGTGCGCCCCGCCACCAGGGACGGTCGCTGGCGCCGATCGGGGCGCTGCTGTCCAAGGTGCCCTACCGGGCCGGGGAGGCGACCTACGTGGCTGCCCCGATGTTCCATGGCGTGGGCTTCACGCAGATGCTGCTGTCGGTGAGCCTCGGCTGCACGACGATCGTTCAGCGGCGCTTCAATCCAGTCGCCGTCCTGGCGGCGATCGCGCGTGAGCGTCCCACAGCGCTGGTGGTGGTGCCGGTGATGCTGCGGCGGATCGTGACCGTGCTGGAGCAGCAGGCTCACGACACCAGCTCGCTGCGGATCGTGTTCTGCTCGGGTGCGCAGCTGGAGGCCGAGCTGGTGCGCCGGGCCCAGCGCACGATCGGCGACAAGGTCTACAACTTCTACGGCACCACCGAGGTGGCCTACGCCACGTTCGCCACTCCCGAGGATCTGCGCGCCGCGCCCGGCTGCGCCGGACGGGTGCCGCTGGGGGCGGTGGTGAAGCTGTTCGACGGCGACGGACGTCCGGTGCCGGGTCCCGGGAGCGTCGGCCGGATCTTCGTCGGCAACGGCTTCCAGTTCGAGGGCTACACCGGGGGCGGCAACAAGGAGATCATCGAGGGACTGATGAGCACTGGTGACGTCGGCCACTTCGATCATGCGGGCCGGCTGTTCATCGACGGTCGTGACGACGACATGATCGTCTCCGGCGGCGAGAACCTATTCCCGGGTGAGGTCGAGGAGCTGCTGATCACCCACGAGGCGGTGGAGGAGGCCGCGGTGATCGGCGTCGACGATCCGGAGTTCGGCAAGCGACTGGCGGCCTTTGTCGTCCCGCGGGCCGGCCGCTCGCTGAGCGAGGACGACATCCGGACCTTCGTCAAGCAGAACCTGGCCCGTTACAAGGTCCCGCGCGACGTGCACCTGATCGCCGAGCTCCCTCGCAACCCGACGGGCAAGGTGCTCAAGCGGGAGCTGCGCGGGCAGTACAGCATTCAGCTGTCAGAGTAATTTCAGGCTTAGCGCCTATCGTCGCTGTCCTCACGAGAAAGGTGGATGTCCGATGAGGTTCCTGCGCACTGCTTCGACACCGCGATTGCTGGCCACGATCGCCGGGGTGCTGATCGCCGCACTCGCCGGCACCGCGATCGCGGTGGCGGCCGCGGGATCGGGTCCGGTGCCGCCGCCCAAGCCGCTGGATCGGGCGATCCACGACGCCCTCAGCGCGCCGCAGGTCCAGGGCATCACCGCGAACATCAGCTTCACCAGCCATCTCATCGACGCCTCCGACCTCCAAGGGGCCGATCCGCTGCTCAGCGGGGCGACGGGGCGCTTGTGGCTCTCCAACGACCATCGGCTGCGACTGGAGCTCCAGTCCGACAGCGGCGACGACGCGCAGGTGCTGGTGAACGACAACTCGTTCTGGATCTACGACCCATCTTCGAAGACCGTCTACGAGGGCACGATCCCGGGCGGCTCTGACCAGAACAAGCACTCAGCCGCGGGGGCGGACAAGGTCCCCAGCATCGCCTGGATCGAGTCCAAGCTGAACCAGCTGATGGGACATCTGAACGTCTCCGGGGCCCAGCCCACCGATGTAGCCGGTCAACCCGCCTACACCGTGCGGGTCACGCCCAAGCACGACGGGGGGCTGTTGGGTGCGGCCGAACTCGGCTGGGACGCCGTCCACGGCGTGCCGCTGCGGTTCGCCATCTATGCCCAGAATTCGTCCACCCCGGTGATCGAGCTCAAGGCGACGAACATCTCCTATGGACCCGTACCGGCATCGGACTTCGCGCTCTCACCCCCCAGCGATGCCAAGGTGGTCAAGGTGGCAACGCCCGCCGATAACGCCGCCGACCGCAGCCACGGCCGGCTCCGGCACGCCGAGGTGACAGGGGCGGCCGCCGTGGCCAAGCGCCTGCCATTCACGTTGACGGCGCCGGAGAAGCTGGTCGGACTGCCGCGCCGCTCGGTCACGCTGCTCGATTGGGGCGGCCATTCCGCGGCGCTGGTCGCCTACGGCCAGAACCTGGGCGGAGTGGCGGTGATCGAGCAGAGCGCCTCCAGCGCCTCGACGATCCCGACCAAGAGCACCCACTCCCACGACGGAGAACAGTCCGGATTGAGCCTGCCGACGGTCTCGATCAACGGCACCACCGGTCAGGAGCTCGACACCGCGTTGGGGACGATGGTCCACTTCACCCGCGGCGGCGTCGCCTACACGGTGATCGGGTCGGTACCCGCCGCAGCGGCCGATGCCGCAGCGCGGGCGCTATGACCCCACGCCCGCGCGCGGAGACCGACGGAGGGCCGCCGATCGAGGTTCGCGGCCTGATCAAGCGCTACGGTGAGCTGACCGCCGTCGCCGACGTAGATCTGACCGTGGAAGCCGGCGACGTCTACGGCTATCTCGGGCCCAACGGTGCCGGCAAGACCACCTCGCTGCGGATGATGCTGGGGCTGATCCGGCCGAGCGCGGGAAGCGTTCGGCTGTTCGGTCGGGATCCGCTTCAGGGCGTGGAGGCGCTGGAAGGGGTGGCGGGGTTCGTCGAGGCGCCGACGTTCTATCCCTACATGAGCGGGCGGCGCAACCTGGAGCTGCTGGCCGCCTTCGACGGCCACGGCGCGCCGACCCGGATCGATGCGGCGCTGAAGACGGTCGAGCTGCTCGACCGAGCCGGCGATCGTGTGGGGGGCTACTCCCACGGAATGCGCCAGCGACTGGGGATCGCCGCAGCGCTGCTGCGTGAACCCAGGCTGCTGCTGCTCGACGAGCCCGCCACCGGTTTGGACCCGGCCGGGATGCGCGACATGCGACTGCTGATCCGCCGGCTGGCCGAAGAGGGGATGACGGTGCTGCTCTCCAGTCACCTGCTGGGCGAGGTCGAGGAGCTCTGTAACCGAGTGGCGATCGTCCGCTCTGGGGGCATCGTCTACGAGGGCGCTATCGCCGACCTCAAGCGCGGGGCCGGCACCGCTTATCGGCTGCATACCACTGACGATCAGCGCGCGCTGGCGATCAGCCGCGCTCAGCCGGGGATCCTCGAGGTGCTGCAGCTCGGGGAGCGGATCACCTTCATCGCTGACGAGCCGGCCGTTGCGGCGCTGTCTCAGGCCCTGGTGGAGGCGGGGGCGCTGATCCGGGAGCTGGCGCCGCAGACGGTCACGCTGGAGGACCTGTTCTTCTCGCTCACCGAAGGCGGCCGGGACGACGGTCAACCGGATCTCGCCTCCGCGCCTGAGCCCGTGCAGGTGCAGTGATGCCGGGCGTGGCCACGGTCTACCGGTGGGAGCTGGTCAAGCTCCGCTACCAGAAGCGCACCTACCTCGGCCTCGGCGCGGCGATCTTGGTTCCGATCCTGTTCGTCGTGGCCACCCACCTCCGCCGCGGGAGTGGCCCCAGCGACGTCCCCTTCGGCGACTACATCCACCGCAGCGGCCTCGCCGTCCCGCTGGTGATCCTGCTGTTCGGCGCGGTGTGGATGTTCCCGCTGATCACCGCGTTGGTGGCCGGCGACATCGTTGCCTCCGAGGACCACAACGGCACTCTGAAGACGATCCTGACCCGCTCGCTGCAGCGCGAGCAGATCTTCGCCGGCAAGGCGTTGGCCGCCGCCACGTACGCGGTCGTGGCCATCCTGGTCAACGGAACCGTGGCTGTGGTGGCGGGAAGCCTCGAGTCGGGGTTCAACCCACTCCAGAGCCTGTCGGGGACGACCGTGTCGGCGCCCAAGGCGCTCGAGCTCGTATACGCGAGCCTGCTCATTTACCTGATCCCGATCGCTGCCGTGGTCTGCATCGGCCTGCTGCTGTCCGCAGTGACCCACAACAGCGCCGCCGCCGTGGTGGGAACGCTGATGTTTTCCCTGCTGATCCAGCTGGTCGGGATCCTCCCAGGGCTGAGCGGGCTGCATCCGTACCTGCTCAGCACCCAGTTCAACGCTTGGCAGGGGCTGCTGCGAACCCCGATCGACTGGGACCCGATCATCCGCGCCGCCTGGGTCTGCTCGCTGTATGGGCTACCGGCCCTGTTCGCCGCCTACCTGGTGTTTCTGCGGCGCGACGTCGCCGGTGGCTGAGCCCCTCGAGGTATCGGCAAGTGGGGTCACGGCCCCAGCTCTTGGGGGAGGACGAGTGCTGGTGGTCGATGACGACCCGCCGCTACGACGGATGCTGCAGCGCACACTCGTGGCCGAAGGATTCTCGGTGACGCTGGCCGGCGATGGCGGCGCGGCGCTGGTGGCGGTGGAGGAGGCGGCCCCCGACGTGATCGTGCTCGACCTGGCCATGCCTGGGCTCGACGGGTTGGCGGTGTGCCGGCGACTGCGCAGCAAGGGGCTGCCGACGCCGATCCTGATGCTGACGGCCAGGGACAGCATCCCCGATCGTGTCGGCGGCCTGGAGGCCGGAGCCGACGACTACCTGGTCAAGCCGTTCGCGGTGCAGGAGCTGATCGCCCGGATACGGGCCCTGACCCGCCGCCGTTCCGATCCCCGCGGCTTGGTCTCCTACGCCGAGGTCACGCTCGACCTTCAGCGTCGCGCCGCGAGCCGGGCCGGCCGCAGCATCGAGCTGACCGGCCGGGAGAGCGCGCTGCTGGAGCTGCTGCTGCGCGAGGCGGGGCGCACCATCACCCGCGAGCGGGCGATCGAGGAGATCTGGGCCGGGGCGGCGGAGGCCAACGTGGTCGATCGCTACATCACCCGTCTGCGGCGCAAGCTCGGCGAGCCGCCGCTGATCCGGACGGTCAGGGGCACCGGGTTCACGCTGCGCGCGTGAGTCCTCGGGCTCTGGTGCCGGCCTCAGCCGGGGAAGGGCTCGAGCAGCCCATCGACCTCCTCGCCCGGCACCGGGGGGCCGAGGAAGTACCCCTGGGCGGCGTCGCAGCCCAGGGCGCGCAGCTGGGCCAGTTGGATGTCGGTCTCCACCCCCTCGGCTGCGACCTGCAGACCGAGGGCGTGACCGAGATCGACGATCGCTCCGACGACGGACGCCTCGCCATCCTGCTCCGCCAAGCCCTTGACGAACGACTGGTGGATCTTCAACGCGTCGATGGGAAGCTGCCGGAGGTCCGCGAGCGACGACGCGCCGATCCCATAGTCGTCGATGGCGACCTGTACGCCGATCGACTTCAGCCCCTGGAGGGCCTCGATCTCCGCCTCGGCATTGCTGGTGATCGTCGTCTCGCTCACCTCCACGCACACGGCGCCCGGTTCCACGCGGGCCTCGCGCAGCTGGCTCGAGACCATCGACACCAGCCCGGCGTCCTCGAGTTGACGGGGTGAGAGGTTGACTGACACTGTGATGTCCGGCCGCCGCCGCCGCCACAGCGCGACCTGATGCAGGGCGTCCGCGAGCACGTACTCGCCGATCTGCAGCACGGTTCCGGTGTCCTCAGCCAGCGGCAGGAACTCCCCGGACTCGATCAGCCCGCGCTGGGGATGCTCCCAGCGCACCAGCGCCTCGAAGCCGACGACGCCCAACCTGCCGGTCAGCGAGACCGTGGGCTGGTAGTGCACGCGCAGCTCCAGACGATCCACGGCGCGGGTGAGTGCCGATTCCAGCTCCAGGCGCTCCATCGCCCTGGTCCGGGAGACCTCGTCGAACAGCTCATAGCGGGAGCGGCCGAGCTCCTTGGCCCGGTACATCGCGGCGTCGGCCTCGCGGATCACCGTCTCCGGGGGAGTGGCCGGGTCGGACACCGTGGTCACACCGATGCTGACCGAGACCGTCGTCTCCCCGTCGGGAAGCGAGATTGGCAGCGCCGCCGTGTGCGAGACCCGCTCCGCGATCTGGACCACCTCCCGCTCGCTGGCCAG
This sequence comes from uncultured Solirubrobacterales bacterium, assembly GCA_963787535.1. Classification (GTDB taxonomy): domain Bacteria; phylum Actinomycetota; class Thermoleophilia; order Solirubrobacterales; family Solirubrobacteraceae; genus Palsa-465. The sequence goes on along the minus strand of CAWBDB010000003.1, from coordinate 522,377 downwards.
TCCCTCGAACAGCAGCGTGAACTCGTCGCCGCCGAAGCGCGCGATTGTGTCCATCGGTCGCAGCGTCCCTCGCAGCCTGCGCGCGAGACCAACGAGCACGCTGTCACCGGCGCTGTGGCCGAGCGAGTCGTTGATCTCCTTGAACTTGTCGACGTCCACGAACAGCACCGCGATGGCCGCACCGGTCCGCTGCGAGCGGTCGAGCGCGACGCCGAGACGGTCGAGGAACAGGGCCCGGTTGGGCAGGCCGGTGAGCGGGTCGCGGAGGGCCAGTTCGGCGAGCTCCACTTCGGAGCGCTTGCGCTCGATCGCATAGCGGACCGTACGCAGCAGCAGCGACGGGAACAGGTCGGGCCTGGCCACGCAGTCCTGGGCACCCGCGCGGAGGACATGGAGCGCGAGCTCATCATCGGCGCGCTCGCAGAGGGCGACGATCGCCGCCTTGGGAGCTGCCGCCCTGAGCTCCTCGATCACCGTGGCCGGGTCGAGCTCGCCCGCGGAAAGGTCGAGCAGCACGCAGGTGGCACCGTGGTCGGTCAGCTCCCGGGCGGCATCGCCCGGCTGCTGGGTATGCACCAGCACCAGGCGCTCGCCCCAGGCCGAGCGCAGCATCTCCCCGAGCAGAAATGCCGTCCGCGGGTCGTTCTCCACCAGCAGAATCCGCCCGGGCTCGCCCATCGTGGCCGCATCATGCACCAGCGGATCAATATGCGTCAAAGTTGCCAATCCCTAGCCAAAGCTGCTCCTGCCCTGGATTGATAACACGTGAGCATGGGCACGGTTGGTGGCTTGCGCAGGTTCGTGATCCCCCGGACGCTCGCCGCCAGGCTGGTCGCGGCCTCGGCCGGGTCTCTGCTGCTGGCGATCCTGGCCTTCACCGGGGCGACGATCGCCCTGGTCGGAACCAGTCTCCGCGGCTCGCTTGATTCGGCGTTGCGCAACCGGGCTCAGGAGGTCGCGCAGCTGGCGGTCTCGGCGCCGGCGGTGCTGACTGACCCGGGAGCTCTGGAATCGCCGGTCTCGACCCGTCAGCTGGCGGTTGAGGTGATCGACGCGCGCGGCCGGATCCTGGCCCGATCGTTGACCCTGGGGGCACGTCTGCTGCCCCAGGACGCCCTGGCGCTCCGGGCCCGCGCTCAGGGCGCGACGGGCTTTGAGGGCATCGAGATCGCCGGGCGGCGACTGCGGATGTACGCAGCGCCGATCGCCCAGGCCGGGGGCCCCGCCGCCGGGGGGGCGGTCCTGGTGGCCTCCGAGACGACCGACATCGCCCAGACGGTCCACCACCTGGCCTTCGTGCTCGCGCTTGCCGGTGCCGGCATCGCCGTCCTCGGGGGGATCGCCGCCGCCGGGCTCACCCGTCGCGGATTGCGGCCACTGCCCGCGCTGATCGCTGCCGCCGAGGAGATCGAACGGACCGCCGATCCAGACCGGCGGCTGCCCCAGCTGGTGCGTCCGCGGGGCCTCGGCGCACCGCCGGCGGCTGAATTCGTCGGCCTGACCGGGGTCCTGAACCGGATGCTCGGCTCGCTGGCGCGCTCCCGGGCCAGCGAGCGGCGGTTCCTGGCCGACGCCTCCCATGAATTGCGAACGCCGGTCACGACCCTGCTGGGAAACGTCGAGTACGCGGCCCGGCACGGGGTCGACGAGGAGCTGCTGGCCGACCTCCGCCGCGACGCCTCACGGCTGGCGCGCCTGGTCGACGACCTGCTGACCGTGGAGCGTGAAGGCGGTGCTGAGCCGCAGCTGGCGCCGGTGGCGCTGGAGCGGCTGGTGGCCGACCTGATCGAGGAGCTGGACCGCGATGAGGACCGAATCGAGCTCGTCTGCCCCGAGCCGGTGCGGGTGCGGGTGCTGGGGGAGGAGGAGTCGCTGCGGCGGGCCGTGCGCAACCTGATCGAGAACGCGCTCGTGCACGGGCCCCCCCGGGGGACGGTGACCGTCGCCATTCACCGTACGGACGCTCATGCTCAGCTAACGGTCTCTGACCAGGGCCAGGGTCCCGATCCCGCCATGCACGAGCGGATGTTCGAGCGCTTCTGGCGGGGGCCAGACGCATCCGAGCGCCCAGGTTCTGGGCTGGGGCTGTCGATCGTCTCGGCGATTGTGCGGCGCCACGGTGGCAAAGTGGCGGTGGAGGGCGCTACCTTCACCGTTGAACTTCCGTTGGCCTGAGCGTCCTAGGGAAATTCTCATGACGCTCTTACGGTGGACTGATGGAAGTCGGCCAGAGTTCGCGTCATGATCAGCCCAGGTAGACCTCCGGAATCCGGCCGCGCGAGTGCGCGCACCGCCGCGCTCCAGCGCGATGCGGCGTTGAACCGGATCGGTCGTACCCGCCGCTGGCTGCTCGTGGGCACCGCCGGGCTGACGGCTCTGTTCGCCGGTTTGGTGGCCTCGATCACCCCGCGCAAGGTCGCCGCTCGCACTCCCGGGGCGAGCTTGGCCGCCGGCGCCCGGACCGCTGCGACCCGGCCGCGATCGAATGCCGTACTGCCCCCGCTGGCCAGCGCAGCGGCGCTCGGTCTGCAGGCACCCGCCAGTGCGCCCGCACCCGCCCCCACGGCTCCCAGCACCGGGTCCGACAGCGGCGCATCGGCGGCTCCTCCCACCGGGTCCGACGGCGGCACATCGCCGGCACCCGCCTCTGGATCTGACGGCGGCACGTCGGCGGCCCCCACCGCCTCGGCCCCCTCCGCCCCCTCGGCGTCAACCGGACCGGCCGCCGTCTCCGGGGGCTCCTGAGCCTCGGCTCACGATGAGCGCCAGCCAGAGCTTTCCTGCCTTCGGGGGGATCGCCACCGTGGCCGTGGTCGAACCCGACGACTTGCCGGCGGCGGCCGCTGAGGTGCGGCGGACGGTGGTCGAGTTCGACCGCGCCTGCTCCCGCTTCCGCGCCGACTCGGAGCTGTCGGCGGTCAATCATCGCGCCGGAGCCGCCGTCCAGGCGGGCGAGGTTCTGCTCGAGGCGGTGGCGGTGGCGCTGCGGGCAGCGGAGCTGACCGGCGGCGCCGTCGACCCGACCGTCGGTGGGGCGCTGATCGCGCTCGGCTATGACCGGGATTTCGACGAGCTCGTGACCCGCAGGTCCACTGCCTTGCCTTCGGCACCTCCCGCGTCGTCGATGCCGTCTGTCCCGTCCGCGTCAGTTCGGCCTCCCCGCGTCCGCGCTCGCCCAGTGCCAGGCTGGCGAACCGTCGAGCTCGATCACGAGCGCTCGACGATCCGGCTCGCCCGCGGCACGACGCTCGATCTCGGCGCGACCGCCAAGGCCCTCGCCGCCGATCGCTCGGCCGGACGAGCCGCCGGCGCGGCCCAAGGGGGCATCCTGGTCAGCCTCTCCGGAGATCTGGCCATCGCCGGACCCGCGCCCACGGACGGGTGGCAGGTGCGGGTCACCGACGATCATCGGGCCGGCCCCGTCGCCCCGGGCCAATCGATCTCGCTGCGCGACGGCGGCCTGGCCACCTCGAGCACCCAGTCACGCCGCTGGCTCTCACGGCAGGGTGAGCTGCATCATCTCGTAGATCCGCTGAGCGGAGAGAGTGCCGCCGGGCCGTGGCGGACCGTGTCCGTCGCCGCCGCCAGCTGCGTTGAGGCGAACATCGCCAGCACCGCGGCGATTGTGCTCGGTTCGGGTGCGCTGGAATGGCTGGCCCCGCTGGGGCTGCCGGCGCGTCTGGTGAGCGCGCAGGGGCTCGTCCGCCACCTCGGCGACTGGCCGAAGCAGGGAGAGGACCTTCCCGTGCAGACAGCGTCCCCGGTGGCAGTGGCATGATCCTCCCACTCGCCGTCGCGGGCCCTAGCGCCTACTGGTATCTCGCCCGCGGAACGGGCACGGTCTCGCTGCTGCTGTTCACCGCGGTGATGGTGCTCGGCCTGCTGGGCGTGCTGCGCTTCTCCGCGGGCCCGAGGTGGCCTCGCTTCACCATCGACACGCTGCACCGAGACCTGTCCCTGCTGGCCCTGGCCCTGCTGGCGGTGCATATCGTCACCAGCGTGCTGGACGGCTTTGCCCCGATCAGGCTGATCGACGCGGTGATTCCCTTCACCTCGCCCTACCGGCCGCTGTGGCTCGGCCTCGGGGCGCTGTCGCTGGACATCATGCTCGCCGTCGTCATCACCAGCCTCGTCCGGCGGCGGATCGGCTACGGCGGCTGGCGGGCGATCCACTGGCTTGCCTACGCCAGCTGGCCCGCAGCCGTGCTCCACGGTCTGGGCACTGGCAGCGACACCAAGCAGTGGTGGATGCTCGCGCTGACCGCTGGCTGCGTGGCCGCGGTGGTGGCGGCGCTGATGATCAGAATCGGTCGCATAGCCGACGCTTCGCAGCTGCGCGCGCCAGCGCTTGTGGCCACCGTCGCCGCGACCGCCGGGATCGCCGTGTTCACCTTCGCGGGCCCGCTCCAGCCCGGGTGGGCAGCCCGCGCTGGAACTCCACGCGCGCTGCTGGCCAAGAGCTTCTCGGCGTCCCGCTCGGTCTCCGGTAGCGCCGTCCCGGTGGCCACTCTGCCGGTGCCGTTCTCAGCTGACCTGGCGGGAACGCTCGAGCAGCGTCCCGCCGCCGGTGGGGAGGTGCTCGACCTGTCGTTGCGGCTCAGCGGTGGCGCTCGTGGCCGTCTGCGAGTGCGGATGGCCGGTGCACCCCTGGAAGGCGGCGGCCTGTCGCTGACTGGCAGCCAGGTCGACCTGCTCGCGGATGGTTTGCCTGGAGTGATGGCGGGCCAGATCCGATCGCTGCAGGGTCAGGCGTTCGCGGCCCGAGTGACCACCACTGCCGGCGAAGCGCTCGATCTCCACGCGAGCCTGACGATCGACGGTAACGGTCGGAGCGTTACCGGAACGCTGCGCGCGACCCGAGCCGGGAGCGGGGGATGAGAGGCTCGACCGCTCCTGCCGCCGCCCAACGCCCCAGCACCCCCCACGGGCTGCCGCGGCTGCTGCTGGGCCTAGATGCCTCGGCCCGGTCGATGGGGCTGGTCGAGCATCTCGACGTGCACGGGCCGCTGCCGACGCCGGCCCCCGCAGAGTTGATCGAGGCGGTGGAGCTCAGCGGCCTCCGCGGGCGAGGCGGCGCTGACTTCCCGACCGCGCAGAAGCTGCGCGCTGTGGCCTCCAGGCGTCGGGCGGTGGTGATCGTCAACGGCAGCGAGACCGAACCAGGCAGCTTCAAGGACCGCCTGCTGCTCTCGCGACTGCCGCATCTGGTGCTCGACGGGGCGGAGCTGGCGGCCCGCGCGGTCGGGGCCGGGACGGTGATCGTGAAGGTCGCGGCGAGCGCCGCGGACTCGCTGCAGTCGCTGGAGGCGGCGATCGCGATGCGGGCAGATGGGCGCGTGAGCTTCAGCCTCGTCGCCGGCCCCGACGGGTATGTGGCCGGGGAGGAGAGCGCCGTCGTGAACTTCCTCTCCAGCGGCCGGAGCCTTCCCACGTTTGTCCCCCCGCGGCCGTTCGAGCGGGGCTATCGCGGCCGCCCGACGCTGATCCAGAACCCGGAGACGCTGGCCCAGATCGCGCTCGTGGCCCGCCATGGCCCCCGCTGGTACCGAGAACTTGGAACCAGCGTTGATCCTGGCTCGGCGCTGGTCTCGATCGCCGGCGCCGTGGCCGCGCCAGGCGTCTACGAGCTGGCGTTCGGAACCGAGATGGTCGACCTGCTAGAAGCCGCCGGCGGAGCCACCGAGCCGGTGCAGGCGCTGCTCGTCGGCGGCTACTTCGGCACCTGGGTCGAGTCCGGGCGGGCGATCGGGCTGCGGCTGGCGCGTGAAGATCTGCGCTCGGTCGGCTGCTCGCTGGGCTCAGGGGTGGTGTTCGTGCTCGGAGAGTCCTCGTGCGGGCTGCACGAGTCATCCCGCGTGGTCGACTACCTCGCCTCGCAGTCGGCCGGCCAATGCGGCCCCTGCGTCCACGGTCTGGCGGCGATCGCCGACGGGTTCTCTGCCCTCGCCGACGGGATTGCGCATCCCCGCGAGCACGAGCGCATCCTGCGCTGGAGCAGCGACATCAAGGGCCGCGGCGCCTGCCACCACCCGGATGGTGTGGTCCGGTTCGTCGAGAGCGCGATCCTCGCCTTCGGCGACCTTGGCGGCCACAGTCCCGCCCGGTGCCCGGCTCCGCCCGCCGGTCTGCCGCTGCCGGAGCCCAGATGAGCAGGCGGCTGCGCGTCAACCCGATCGCCTGCGAGGGGCATGGGCTGTGTGCGGAGTTGCTGCCGGAGCTGATCCGGCTCGACGACTGGGGCTATCCGATCATCGACCAGGCCGTGGTTCCGAGCGATCTGCTGGGGTTGGCGCGCCGGGCCGTCGACGCCTGCCCGACGCTGGCGCTGCTGCTGGAAGAGGAGCAGCCCTAGTCAGAGGGCCGAAGGCGGCGGACTGCGCTGTCAGCCGCGGTGATGGTGACCGATTGCCCCGTGCGCGGTCCACGAGGCGAACTCCGGAATCAGGACGAGGGCCAGGATCAGGCCGCCGACGATCGCCCCGGCGAGGACGATCCAGCGCGCGGCCGTCCCGGTGGCCACGAGCCCGGCGCGATCACGGGCCGCGGGGCCGGTGGCGCTCGCACCCGGTCGGGGGTGGAACTTGGCGGCGCGCAGCGAGCGGGGGAACTCGGCCAGATGCCCGAGTACGTGCAGGGCGGTGAAGGCCAGCCAGACGATGAAGCTCGCCTTGTGCGCCAGCAGCCAATCGGCCCTCTCGCCGGGCCCGTCGGCGAGCAGCAGGATGCCGGTGAGGAACACCACCACCGTGCTGGCCACGACCACCGGCGCGATCGCCCGCATCAACGCCAGCGGAGGCCCCTTGCGCCGGTAGGCGTGATTGCCGCTGTAGTAGCGGACGAAGCGGTAGCCGGTGCTGGCTAGCTTCACCGCCACCGGCCCGATCAGCGCCAGACCCAGGAACAGGTGCAGCCAGATCAGTTGGCCGATGCGCAAGATCGTGACCCCGAGCGCCGCCAGCGCGATCAGCAGGACGACGCCGGTCATCGCGGTCAGCTGCTCGTTGCCCTCTGTGCCGCCGCCGATCCATGACCGCATCGGCGTCCAGTCTGCGCGGACCGGCTCAACCGCGCTTCAGCGTCTGATGAGAAAGCTCTGAGCGCTCGCGAGGCGCTCAGCGCGTGATCCCGGTGTGCCCGAGCGAATATCGCCCAGGCTGGGGCCATACGCACAGGCCGTGAGGACCGGCGCCGACAGGGATGCGGGCCCGCAGCGCGCCGGTGCGAGTATCGATCGCGTAGACCTCGGAGTCGTAGCGGCCACTGAGCCACAGGATCGCGCCGTCGGCTGAGACACCGCCCATATCCGGGCTAGCGGGCGACGGGATCACCCAGCGCTTCACCACCCGGCGGGTCCGGAAGCTGACCACCGAGACCGAGCCCGCGGTTCGGTTGCTGACGTACATCACCGAGGCATCGCGGCTCGGGTACAGGCCGTGGGCACCGCTGCCCGTGGGCAGGAACCCAATCTGTCGGAATGAGCCCGGATCGATCTCCCACACGCCGCCGCTCTGCTGATCGGCGACGTAGAGGGTCCTGCCGTCGGGCGAGAGCTTGACGTCCTGGGGAGAGGTGAGCCCGTGGCCGAGGATCAACGTGGACACCACGCGCTGGGTGCGGAGGTCGACCTTGATCATCCGGCCGGCGAACTCGCAGCTGGCGAACAGGTATCGGCCGTGGGCGGAGAAGTCCATGTGGTCGACGCCCCGGCAGTCCGGGACCGACAGCGAGTGGACCAGTTGCATGGTGTGAGGATCGCGGAAGTCCAGGCGCTGAAGGCGTTCGGCGACGACGATCGCGTACCTCCCGTTGGGTGTGAAGTACAGGTTGTAGGGGTCGGTGACCGGGATCGCGGTGCCCGGCTTGCCGGTCCGCGGGTCGATCGGCAGCAGCGAGTTGCCAAGGTCGTTGTCGACGTACAGCGTCTTCAGGTCCCAGGCGGGTGTGACGTGCTGGGGCAGCTCGCCGGTGGGGAAGTGGTCCACGACCTTGAAGGTGCGCTGGCTGATCACATCGACGGTGTTGCTCATGCTGTTGGGCACGTACACCAGCGGGGGATCGTTGCCGATCGCCGGGGCGAGATCCCTCGCGCCGGCGGCGGCGTAGACGTTCGTCACTCGGTGGCGAGCCGAGCCGCGAACCCCCGCCTGATTTGCGGCTCGCGAGGAAGCCGGGTCCGCCGTGCCGGCGCTCGGGGCTGTTCCGCGACTGGTCTGAGCGCGGTGAGGAGAGGAGCCACAGCCGACCAGAGACAACGCGCCGACAGTGACCAGCGCGAGGAGTCTGCTCACGATCCGAGCCTGCCCCCGCTCAGCTAAGTCCACATAAACGCCCGGTGAGGATCTGGTCATGCTTGGTCCGCGGATGCCCGAGGTTGGCTAGGCTCGGCGCAGTTTGGCGCCAGACGCAGACAAGCACTCACGCCGCTCGCCGGCGCAGGCGCCCCTGACGCTGATCGCCCTGGCGTTGCTGTGCTCGCTTGCCCTGGGGGCCTGTGGCAGCTCGACAGCGAACAGTTCCTCCCACTCGACCACAGGCTCCTCGCCGAGGCACAACCCTCCGGTCTCGCCGCCCGTGAGGGTGCGGATCAGCTATCGCCGGCTGTTCTCGCTTCCCGCTGCGGTGCAGGATCCGGCAAGCGCTGCTGTGGGGACGGATCGCTTCGCCCTGCTGGGCGGACTCACCGCGCAGGACACCTCCACCGCGGACGTGGTCCAGGCTGATCTGCGCCGGCCGCTTCACACCGCGTCGCTTCCCAATGCACAGCACGATGCGCAAGCGGCTCAGTTGGGAGGCAAGGTGTACGTGTTTGGTGGCGGCCAGTTCAACCAGTATGACCACATCCTCGCCTACGACCCGGCCGGGGGAACGGTCACGGCCGCCGGCTCGCTTCCCCGCTCAGAATCCGATGTCGCCGTGGGGGAGATCGGCGGCAGCGCGTACATCGTCGGAGGCTACGACGGCGTCCACTGGCTGGACACGATCGTCGCCTGGCATCCGGGGGCCGGAGCGCAGGTCGTGGGGCACCTGCCGGTGGCGCTGCGCTACGCCGCTGCTGCCGCTGCCGGTGGGTATCTGGTCATCGCCGGCGGGACCACGCCCACCGGCGTCAGCGATGCGATCCTGCGCTTTGACCCTCGCACCGGAGAGGTCAGGACACTGGGGCGTCTTCCCGCTCCGCTCACGCATGCCGGCGCCGCCGCACTCGGAAACCTGGTCTACCTCGTCGGGGGACGGGGCGACTCGGCCGACACCCAGACCGCGCGAATTTGGGCGATCGACCCCGCCTCGGGATCGATCCGCCGGGCGGGAAGGCTTCCCCGGCCGCTCTCGGATGCCGGCGTGGTGTCAACCGGTGGCGCGATCGTCGTCGCCGGCGGCCGCACCTCGGCGGGCACCGAGGCGACTGTCGGTGAGCTGGTGGTCGGCGGCTAAACCGCGCTCAGCCGCCGGGAATACCCGTCCCGGCACCTGGCCCGCGCCGCTGCGCCCGCAGCACGTACCCGGTGACGGCCTGCAGTTGCCCGGTGCTCAGCGGGTGGCGGACCGGCATCTCCCGGATGAACTGGAGGAGCTGGTTGCGGCTCAGGGCGAAGCCGAGGAGATCGCCTCCCTGAGTGCGCCGCGATTCGTTGCCTACCAGGGTGTGACAGCCGCTGCAGCTCTGCCTGAACACGACCGCACCGCTCGACCGGGCCGGCTCAGGCGTGCTGCCGCAGGCGCAGATCAGGGCGCAGATCGCGCCCAGCACGAAGGCCGTCGCTATCGACATGCCGGGATCACTGATCCGGACCTACCGGTGGCCCCGGCTCCGGTGGCGGCTCGTCCCGCTGCGCGACCAGCGCCAGCTGCCACCACCCGACGTCGCGCCAGGCGCCGTGCTTGTAGCCGATGCGCGGATATACGCCGACCAGCGTGAAGCCAAGCGATTCGTGCAGCGCGACGCTGGCTTGGTTGGGCACGGTGATTCCCGCGCAGGCGACGTAGATCCCCTGCCGGCGCAGCCGCAGTAACAGCTCCCGGTAGAGCGCGGTGGCCACTCCACGCCGATGATGGAGCGGGTCGACATACACGCTGACATCGGCCGCCCATCGGTAGGAGGCACGCTCGCGGTGCCGGGAGGCATAGGCGAATCCGGCCAGGCAACCGTTGCTCTCCGCCACCAGCCATGGATGCGAGAGAGACACCGTGGCGATCCTTTGGGAGAGCTCTGCGGCGTCGGGCGGGGACTCCTCCAGCGAGACCACCGTGTCGGTGACGAATGGGGCGTAGATACGGGCGCACCCGTCCGCGTCGCGGTCCTCGTCAGCGCAGCGGATCAGCATCACGCGAGGTTATAGGGACGAGACGCCAGTCAGATCCCGGTGTCATAGGATCGGGCCCCAGGAAGCACCGAACCCCCAGGAGGGTCATGAGCATCCACAACCTGAGCGATGAGCAGCGCGCCTTCGTCGAGGCGATCCGTGACTTCGCTCGGCGCGAGTGCGGGACCCGTGAGCAGCGCGATGCCCTCACTGACCATGGTCGCGAGCCGCACAACCTGGAGATCTACCAGCAGATCGCAGACCTAGGCTGGCTAGGGGTGTCCATTCCCGAGCAGTACGGCGGCTCCGGCGGGGGCGCCGTCGACATGTGCCTGCTGTGCGAGGAATTTGCTCACGGACAGATTCCGATGAGCTTCTTCTCGGTCAGCATGATCACCGCGGGCGCGGTGGAGCGGTTCGGGACCGAGGAGCAGAAGCAGGAGATCCTCGGGGGCATCGCCCGGGGCCGGGTCGAGGCGATCGCGATGTCAGAGCCCGAGGCCGGATCGGACGTCGGCAACCTGAACTGCCGGGCCGAGCGGGTCAATGGCGCCTACGTGATCAACGGGCAGAAGACCTGGATCACGGGGGCACACGCCGCCGACCACATCCTGCTCGTCTGCCGCACCGACCGCAGCGCCGACAAGCACGAGGGGCTGTCGATGATCTCGGTTCCCGCCGACGTCGATGGCCTGGAAGTGCACGGGATCGAGACGATGGGGGGTCGGGAGGTCAACGACGTGTTCTTCACCGATTGCCAGGTTCCCGCCGAGCGGCTGATCGGTCGCCAGGATCATGGCTGGATGCAGCTCATGACCGGGCTCAACCAGGAGCGTCTGATCATCGCGGCCCAGGCGCTGGGGATGGCCCAGCGCGCCTTTGAGGATGTCCTCGGCTACGTCAAGGAACGCAAGCAGTTCGGTCGTCCGATCGGGAGCTTCCAGGCGCTGCGCCACCGCCTGGCCGACCTGGTCACGGAAATCGAGTCAGCCCGGCTGCTGGTCTACGACGTCGCGGCCAAGGTCGATGCCAACCCCGGGGCGCTGTTTCGCCGTGAGGCCTCGATGGCCAAGCTCAAGGCCACCGAGACGGCCAAGCACGCGACTTTGGAGGGGGTGCAGATGATGGGCGGCTACGGCTACGCCGTCGAATACGACATGGAGCACCAGCTTCGGACAGCGCTGGTGACCACCATCTACGGCGGGACCAGCGAGATTCAGCGCGAGATCATCGCCAAGACGCTCGGGCTGTAACGCGGCCACGACGGCCGCCCTCCCTTTCGCTGTTTTGCCGTCGCCGGCGCGCCTAGTCGGATCGACCGCGCAGCGCTCGCCGCGGGATCGGCTCGTCGCGCTCGTCCTCGGAGGGCCGAAGCTCTACGGCCAGGTCCTCGGAGTGGTCGAACCAGAAGCCGCCGCGGCGGCTGAGGTCCGCGAACGCGCTGCCGCCGCGCAGGGACGTGACGATGGCGATCGTCACCGCGGCGAACGTGACCACGATTGTCACTATCTCTAACTTGTTCATACCAACGAGTGTACGTACGCCAAGCCCTGGATTACGGGATCTGTGACCCACCCCACACGTCCGGGGGGAGTAAGGAAGCGCCACGAACCCGGACGGTAGTTGCTTAACCAACCTATATTCCGTTATGTGGTCAAGCCGTTTAGCTGGCCGCGCGCGCATAGAGGCGCTCTTGGCCGCAGGCGAGGCTGCGCCCGGGAGCGGGACCGGTTCAGGTAGGGCCGCTGGAGTTCGATCCGCTGGCGCGGCAGACATGGCTCGACAGTGAGCCGGTTGGCGCTGTCCAAGAGGGAGTTCGTCGACGCCGTTGCTTCAGAGCGGAGGACGGGCTGCCGATACACCAGGCGCTGCCCACGCACAGGCGTTTGGGGCGTCGGGGCGTGCGGGGGCAGCACGATAACCCTCAGCAGCACAGGTCCCGGACCAGCAGTGCGACGCGACCGTGCATACGCGTGCGCCAACGCACGTCCTGTGCCAGCTGCGAACCTAAAGCAAGCCCGGAAGGTGGTCGAGAACGAATTCGACAGACGGAGGTTCGCATGGCTACGGCTTGTCGGCATCCCGTCGACGCCTGTCTCTGTCTGCCGCGGCGGTAATTTTCGATCGCCGGCGCCGGAGGGTTTGCGGAGCCGCAAGTCCGCCGAGTAGTAAGGGGACCCATGACCATCAAGCTCGAGAACTCACGCGTCGCGATTACCGGTGCCGGGAGCGGTATCGGCGCCGCTACCGCGCTGCACTGCGCGCGGCTGGGCGCGGAGACGATCGCGATCGACATCGACGGAGAGGCGGCGGAGGCGACCGCACGACGGTGCAGTGAGCTCGGCACCGCTGCCTGCGCCTACACCTGCGATGTCACCGACTACGAGGCTGTGAGCGCTCTGGCGCAGCGACTCGAGCGCGAGCACGGCCCCGTCGACGTGCTGGTCAACAACGCCGGCGTCGGGATGGCCGGGCGCTTTTTGGAAGGTTCGATCGAAGACTGGCGGTGGCTGCGCGAGGTGGATATCGACGGAGTCGTTCATGGCTGCCACGCCTTCGCCCCGGCGATGGTCCGGCGCGGCCGCGGCCATCTGGTGAACGTATCCTCGATGGCCGGGTACATGCCGCACGGGAGCATGGCCGCCTACTGCACCGCCAAGGCGGCCGTGCTGATGTTCTCGCAGTGCCTGCGCGCGGACCTGGCTGCGGATGGAGTCGGAGTATCGGCGGTGTGTCCAGGGGTGATCGATACCCCGATCGCGGTCAACACGCGGCTGGTCGGAGCGATGGCGAGCAAGCGCGAGCAGATCGTCGGCGTGTTCCGCCACGGCCATTCCTCGGAGGCGGTGGCCAAGGCGGTGGTCAGGGCGATCGAGCGCAACCGTGAGGTGGCGCCGGTTGGAGTCGAATCGAGCGTCGCCTACCGCGCCCTGCGCTTCTCTCCCGGCGCGCTCCGCGGCCGGCTGGCCCGGGTTCAGCCGCGCTGAGGACTGCCGCCGGGGAACCCGCAGGCGTGCGGCTGGCTGCGCCACGGACCCGATCCTCCGCTCTAGGACGTCATCCCGCCAAATTGCCCGCCGGTGATGCTCAGCACCTGACCATGGATGTAGTTCGACCACGGCGTGCAGAGCAGGAAGATCCCTCCCGCAGCCTCCTCTGGAGTTCCCGGCCGACCCAGAGGGATCAGCACCGCCGCCATGCCCCGCAGCTGCTCGGGAATGCCCAGCTGCACCTTCTCGCCGCCGATCTCCATCGTGTTCTCGTCACCCTTGGCGGCGGTGAGCCGGGTCTCGATGAACCCGAAGGCGACCGCGTTGACGTTGATCTTGAACTGGCCCCACTCCTTAGCCAGCGTCTTGGTCAGGCCGACGACCGCCGATTTGCCCGAGGAGTAGTTGGCCTGCCCGGCATTACCCATCGTGCCCGAGACCGATGACACGTTGACGATCTTCCGGAACACCTCGCGCCCCTCCTCGCGCTCCTGCTTGGCGGGTTCGCGCATGTGCGGTGCCACCGCGCGGCACATGCGGAACGGGACGATGGAGTGGATGTCGAGCATCCGCTGGAACCACTCGTCGCTCATCCTGTGGATCGGAGCATCGAGCGTGTAGCCGGCGTTGTTGACGAGGATGTCGACGCGGCCCCACTCGTCGATCACCTTCTGGACGAGCTGGTCGGGGATGCCCTCCTTGGTCAGGTCGCCGCCGAACACCAGCGTCTCGCCGCCGATCTCGCTTGCCGTCTGCTGCGCGACATCGCCGTCGAGGTCGTTGATCAGCACCTTCGCCCCCTGTTCGGAGAGCAGCTCCGCCGTCGCCCGGCCGATTCCCCGCGCAGATCCGGTGACGATCGCGACCTTGCCATCCAGGAGTGTCATGTAGTTGCCTTTCGCTTTGCTTGGTGGGCCGGGGCATTATCACGGGCCGCTCCTCGCGATAGAGTCCGCCCGTGCCCGATCCGAGTGACGCCACGCCCAACGCTCGCCAGTGGCTGGCGGCGTTTGCGACCAAGCTCGGCATCGAGCCACCAACCATCGAGCAGTTCAAGCAGCTCCTCGATCTAGCCGGTGAGGCCGCGCATGCCTCCGAGCGAGTGGCGGCACCGGTCGCCTGCTGGCTGGCGGCGCGGGCCGGAGCCGAGCCCGACCAGGCGCTGCGTCTGGCGCAGGAGGTGCGAGGAAATGGCTGAGCGTGACCACGACATCGTCCTGTTCGGTGCCACCGGCTTCACCGGGGCACTGACCGCCGAGTACCTGGCCGCCAACGCGCCGGCACAGATCCGGTGGGCGCTGGCCGGGCGCAACCGCCAGAAGCTGGAGGGGGTGCGCGCTCGGCTGGCGGAGGTGAATCCGTCCCTGACCGAGCTGCCACTCCTGTTCGCCGACGTCAGCGACGAGGCTTCGATGCTGGCGGTTGCGCGGTCCACGCGCGTGGTGATCACCACCGTCGGCCCCTACATCCGCTACGGCGAGCCGCTGGTGGCCGCTTGCGCGCAGACTGGAACCGACTACGTCGACCTCACCGGGGAGCCCGAGTTCGTGGATCTCATGTGGCTGCGCTACCACGAGCAGGCGCAGCGCAGCGGCGCGCGCGTCGTGCACTCCTGCGGCTTTGATTCGATCCCCTACGACCTCGGGGCCCTGTTCACCGTGACTCGACTGCCCCCGAACGTGCCGATCAGGCTGGAGGGCTTCGTCCGCGCTGGGGGGACGTTCTCCGGCGGGACATACCAGTCCGGCATCGAGGCGATGGGGCGGCTGCGCCAGAGCATGCAGGTCGCTCGCGAGCGGCGCCAGCGGGAGAATCGTCCTGAGGGCCGCCGGATCAAGGGCGTCTCCGAAGCTCCCCACCGTGACCCGGATGCCGGTGGCTGGGTGGTGCCGTTCCCGACGATCGACCCGCAGACGGTGCTGCGCTCGGCTCGGGCGCTCGAGCGCTACGGCCCGGACTTCAGCTACAGCCACTATCTCGTCGTGCAGCGGCTGCCCATGCTGGCCGGGCTCGGAGCGGGCGCCGGCGCAGCGATCGCGCTGGCGCAGCTGCCGCAGACGCGCAAGCTGCTGCTGAAGCTCAGGGGCTCGGGCGAGGGTCCCTCAGCAGAGCAGCGCGAGAAGGCGTGGTTCAAGGTGCGGATGGTGGGGGAAGCCAACGGCAGCCGCGTCGTGACCGAGGTCTCGGGCGGCGATCCCGGCTACGGCGAGACCTCGAAGATGCTCGCCGAAGCGGCGCTGTGCCTGGCCGGCGATGAGCTGCCAACCCGATCCGGACAGTTGACGCCGGCGGTGGCGATGGGTGAAGCGTTGACCGAGCGCCTGCAACGGGCGGGCATCCAGTTCCGGGTCGTGGAGGGAGGCTGATGGCCGCCAAGTGGACAGCCGCCGAGATCCCGGATCAGGGGGGCAAGCTTGCGGTGGTGACGGGAGCCAACAGCGGCTTGGGCGCGGTTACCGCCCGCGAGCTCGCCCGCGCAGGGGCGACGGTCGTGATCGCCGCCCGGAACGTGCCGAAGGGCGAGCGAGCGGCTGAGGACATCCGCCGCAGCATCCCCACGGCCAAGGTCCAGGTGCGCCAACTCGACCTGGCCGATCTCGCCTCGGTGCATGCATTCGCCCACGAGCTGAGCGGGGCGCATGAGCGCCTGGATCTCCTGATCAACAACGCCGGGGTGATGGCGCCACCGCGGCGACCGACCAGGGACGGGTTCGAGAGCCAGCTCGGCACCAACCACCTGGGTCACTTTGCCCTCACCGGGCTGCTGCTGGGCCCACTGCAGGCGGCGGCGCAACCGCGCGTGGTCACCCTCTCCAGCGGCGCCCACCGGATCGGCAAGATCAACTTCGAGGACCTCCAGTCACAGCGCAGCTACAACAACTGGCGCGCCTACGGGCAGTCGAAGCTGGCCAACCTGATGTTCTGCTTCGAGCTGCAGCGTCGCGCCACCGCCGCCGGGTCGCCGCTGCGCAGCCTGGCCGCCCATCCCGGATATGCGGCCACCAATCTGCAGTTTGCCGGGCCGAGCCGCTTCTACGAGCGGGCGCTCATGGCCGTGAGCAACAAGGTTGTCGCGCAGTCGGCCGAGATGGGGGCGCTGCCGACGCTGTACGCGGCCGTGGTCGACCTGCCGGGCGGGACGTTCGTGGGCCCGGACGGATTCGCCGAGCAGCGTGGCTACCCGCACGTGGTCACCGCGGCCGGTAAGGCCTACGAGCAGTCGGCCTGGCGCCGGCTGTGGGAGATCTCCGAGGAGCTCACCGGCGTGAGCTACGAGTTCTCGGCTGTCGCCGCCGCTTGACCGATCTGCGCAGTGACGGCGCCGCGGCGCTGGAGTGGGCGGCGAGCTACCTGGAGCGGGTGGGGGACCTGCCGGTGCTGGCGCAGGTGGCGCCAGGAGAGATCCGCGCGCGGCTTCCGGGCGCCCCACCTGATCGTGGCGAGCCGTTCGCGGCGGTCCTCAGGGACCTCGACGAGGTGCTGCTGGCGGGGGTAACCCACTGGCAGCACCCCCGCTACTTCGCCTACTTCGCCACCAGCGCGGCGGAGCCGGCGATCCTCGCCGAGCTGCTGGCGGCGACGCTGAACTCGGTGTCGATCCTGTGGCGAACGGCACCGGCGGCTACCGAACTGGAGGCGGTGGTGCTCGACTGGACGGCGCAGCTGCTGGGCCTGCCGGAAGGCTGGCATGGGCACATCGAGGACAGCGCCTCGACCTCGACCTTGACCGCGATGATCGCGGCGCGGGAGGCGACCGGGCGAGAGCTCGTGCTCTGCTCCGAGCAGGCGCATTCCTCGGTGGAGAAGGCGGCGCGGATGCTGGGGATGAGGCTGCGCAAGGTCGCGGTCGACGAGCAGCAGCGAATGCGGGCCGAGGAGCTCGGAGATGCCGGCGACGCCGCCGCGGTGGTGGCCACCGTGGGCACAACCGCGAGCACTGCGGTGGACCCGATTGATGAGATTGCCGGGACCTGCACCAGCGCCGGGGCCTGGCTGCACGTCGATGCCGCCTACGCCGGCGCGGCGATGGTCTGTCCCGAGCATCGCTGGGCCTTCGACGGCGTCGAGCGAGCGGACTCGCTGGTGGTCAACGCG
Organism: uncultured Solirubrobacterales bacterium; assembly: GCA_963787535.1. Classification (GTDB taxonomy): domain Bacteria; phylum Actinomycetota; class Thermoleophilia; order Solirubrobacterales; family Solirubrobacteraceae; genus Palsa-465. The sequence goes on along the minus strand of CAWBDB010000003.1, from coordinate 504,991 downwards.
CACAAGTGGATGCTCACGCCGATGGACTGCTCGCTGCTGTGGAGCCGCCGACCGGGTGACCTGCGCCGTGCCTTCAGCCTGATCCCGGAGTACCTGCGCACTCCCGATGCCGAGGACGCGCTGTCGCTCAGCGAGTACGGACCTGCGCTCGGTCGACGCTTCCGGGCGCTGAAGCTGTGGGCGGTGCTTCGCTGCTACGGCCGCGAGGGCCTGCAGGCGCACATCCGCAGCGGGATCGAGCTGGCGGCGGCGTTCGAGCGCTGGGTCGAGGCCGAGTCGGGATGGGAGCTGTGCGCCCCGCGGCGGTTCTCGGTGGTTTGCTTCCGTCTAGTGGGCGAGGACGAGCGCAATCGCGACCTGCTGTCGCGCGTGAACGCCGGCGGAGAGATCTTCATCTCCCACGCGGTGCTAGCCGGCCGTTACGTTCTGCGCTTGGCCGTCGGCCAGCTGCGGACGGCGCTCGCCGATCTGGAGCGGGCTTGGGAGGTCCTGCGCCGGGAGGCAGCGTCGCTGTGAAACCGCGCCGTTGCTCCGTGGGACGGTGGCGCCGTGAGACCCCGACGCCGTGAGACCGCGCGGCCCTGACGTGGCGTTTCCTGGTGCTCATATACGAAACCAGAACACGCCACGTCCGGGCCGGAGGGTTGGTCGGCCTGACCACCACACGTCGTGGTCCTTCATCACCGCTAGCGCCACTCGTCTCACCCCCACACGTCGTGCTCCTCCATCAGGGGGTGTAGCCTCCGGCCCGGCGCGCGGCGGTCTGCAGCTTGAACGTTGAGCACCGGAATGCGACAGTGATTCAACCGTTCTTATGCGGTTCTTACCAGAGCGGCGTCATCCTGATCCTGTGCGCGTACTGATCGCCGAGGACGAGCTGCGACTGGCCAGCGCGCTCGAACGCGGCCTGCGACGCGAGGGGATGGCCGTCGACCTGGCCCCCGACGGCTCTCAGGCCCTGCTCAAGGCACGGGTCGTCCGCTACGACGTCGTCGTGCTCGATCGCGACCTGCCCGGCACCCACGGCGACGACGTCTGCCGCGTGCTGCGCGGGGAGCGACCGGACACGGGGATCCTGATGCTGACCGCAGCCGGAGCGGTCGAGGACCTGGTGCAGGGGCTGTCGCTCGGCGCCGACGACTACCTGGCCAAGCCGTTTCGCTTCGCCGAGCTGGTGGCCCGGATCCGCGCCCTGGCACGGCGCTCGGCGCCGCGCAACCCGCCGCTGCTCCGTCACCGGGACCTGGAGCTCGATCCCGCTGCCCGGCGACTGACCCGAGGCGAGCGCCCGATCGAGCTGGCGCGCAAGGAGTTCGCGGTGCTGGAGACGCTGATGTCGGCGCAAGGGGCGACGGTGTCCTCCGAGGAGCTGCTGGAACGGGCGTGGGACGAGCACACCGACCCATTCACCAACGTGGTCCGGATGACGATCATGACCCTGCGGCGCAAGCTCGGTGAGCCTCCGCTGGTGGAGACGGTCATCGGGGTCGGCTACCGGATGTCCTGATGGCACTCCCGCGACCCGCGCCGACGGTCCGCCTGCGCCTGACCGCGTTATACGGAGTGACGTTCCTGGTCACCGGCGCGCTGCTGCTGACGATCGGCTACCTCCTGGTCCGCCACAACCTCAGCACTCGACCGAACTTCCGGGGGGAGATGCAGAGGCTCGGCCTCCCGTTGTCCCCCGGGCCTCCCAGGGTCTGCTGTTCCGGTTCGGCCCCGGGACAGCTGGAGCGAGGGTCGCGGAGGCGGTCCGCCAGCAGTTGCGCGCCGATGCGCTGCATCGGCTGCTCGCCGAATACGGGCTGGCGCTGGTGGCGATGACCGCGGTATCGGTGGCCGCAGGCTGGCTGCTGGCCGGGCGCGCGTTGCGACCCTTGCGGGAGATCACGGCCACGGCACGACGCGTGTCGGGGGAGAACCTGGGTGAGCGGATTGGCTTGATCGGGCCCGCCGACGAGCTCAAGGAGCTGGCCGACACCTTCGACGGCATGCTCAGTCGCCTCGACGCCGCGTTTGCCAGCCAGCGCCATTTTGTCGCCAGCGCCTCGCACGAGCTGCGCACCCCGCTGGCGATCATGCGCACCGAGGTCGACGTCGCCTTGGCCGACGAGCAAGCCAGCGCGGGCGAGCTGCGCGCGATGGGGGAGACGGTGCGAGACACCGTCGACGGCTGTGAGCGACTGATCGAGAGCCTGCTGATGCTGGCACGCAGTGAGGCGGCGATCGGTCGCGAGGAAGAGGTCGATCTGGCCCAGCTGGCGGCTGACTGCCTCACCGACCTACGCGCCCAGGCGCAGGAGGCAGGGGTGGAGATGACGGCCCAGTTGCAGCCCGCGCGCACGTGCGGCGAAGCCGCGCTGCTGGAGCGGATGATCGCCAACCTGTTGGAGAACGGGATCCGCCACAACCTGCCGGGCGGCTATCTGTCGATCGCAACCTCGCGCGAGAACGCTTGGGTGCGACTGGCGATCCGCAACGGTGGCGTGATCATCGACGCTCGGGAGGCGGCGACGCTGACCGAACCTTTCCGTCGACTCGGCACCGGCCGCGGCGGCTTTGGCCTCGGACTCTCAATCGTCAGTTCGGTCGTGCGCGCGCATGGCGGCAGGCTACGACTGGACGCGCTGTCCGGCGGCGGTCTGGGCGTCGAGATCACGCTGCCGGCCCTGCCCGGCGAATCTTCCGACGATGTTGCGATCGTGCGAAGGCAGCCCGCGCTTACAAAGAGCTGACGGCATTCGCGCTAGAACCGATCTTGTCCAATTCCGTCAAAGGTGGAAGTCCAAATGCCATCTGTTCCAGCTCTTGTCCGTGCCCGCCGGGGGGTGCTGGCCGTTTTCACGGTCACAGCGCTCGCCCTCGTGCTGGGCGCCTGCGGATCTTCGAGCTCCAACTCGAGCTCCAGCACCGCCGTCGCGGGCACGAATGTCTCCAGCAATCGCACGCAGGCGCGCCTGAACCTGGCCAAGTGCTTCCGCGCTCACGGGCTCAACGTCCCTGATCCGTCTACCGGCGGCGGTGCCGCCGGCGGAGGCGGAGGCGGCGGCGGCGGGTTCTTCCGCTCACTTCAGGGTTACTCGCAGGCCCAGGTGCAGGCTGCACGCCAGGCTTGCGCGAGTTACTTCGCCCAGGCTTTCCCGCAGGCGAACCTGAGCCCAGCCCAGCGCGCGCAGGTCCAGCAGCAGCTGGTCAAGTTCGCCCAGTGCATGCGCTCGCACGGCGTCGATATCCCGGACCCGACCTTCAACGGCGGCGGCGGCTTCGGTTTCCGGCGGGCCTTCGGCTCGGTTGACCGCAACAGCCCGGCCTTCCAGTCCGCCGCCCAGGCGTGCAGGAGCTTGCGCCCCCGCTTCGGCCCCGGTGGCGGCGGCGGCGGCGGCGGAGGGCAGGGTGCGTAGCGACCGCGGCCGCGGGATTCGCGGATTGCTGCGCATACGCTCTCGTGGCCGCGCGATCGCCGCCGCCGGCTCGCTGCTGGCGGTGGTGATCGTTGTTGCCGTGATCCTCGAGGCCGGGCTGTCGGGCAGCAGCGCCGGCGCCAGCCAGAAGACCAAGAGCACCTCGCAAACGAAGAGCTCCGCCGGGGCGGCGGTGGAGCGCCGGGACCTGATCGCCACCGACACCGAGTCCGGAACGCTCGGATATTCCGATCCGGGGACGGTGTTCAATCGCCTCTCCGGCACGATCACGTCGTTGCCCGCCGTCGGCCAGCTGGTGGATCCTGGGGGCACGCTCTACCAGGTCGACGGAGCCCCGGTGGTGTTGATGAACGGAACCGTGCCCGCCTACCGGACCCTCTCCGATGGCGTCAGCGACGGCCCCGACGTCCAGCAGCTCAAGCAGAACCTGGTCGCGCTGGGCTTCGATCCCAGCCACCAGATCACCATCAACCAGACCTACGATGGCGCCACCGTCGACGCGGTCGAGCGCTGGCAGGCTTCGCTGGGCCAGCCCCAGACCGGATCGGTGACGCTCGGTCAGGTGGTGTTCCTGCCCGGGGCCCGACGGATCTCCGCCGTCGAGACCAGCCTTGGTTCCACTGGAAGCTCCGGCGGCTCCTCGGGCGCGAGCGGCTCCTCGGGGTCGGGTGGCTCTTCGGCCTCGGGTGGCGCTTCGGGCTCGGGTGGCGCTTCGGGCTCGAGCGGCGGTTCGGGAACGAGCGGATCCTCGACCACGGGTAGCGGGGCCTCGTTCAAGGTGCCCGCGGCACGACCGGAGTTCGTCAGCCTGACCACCAGCGCGGCAACCACGTCCACAACAACAACTACCTCGACGTACACGCGCCCCGGTTCCGGATCAAGGCCGTCGCGGCCTGGATCGAACCCTGGGTCTGGATCGAGCTCGGGCAGTCAGCGCCCCAGTTCGGCGACCACGGCGACGCTGCAAGCGCTGATCGCGTTGCTGCGAGCCGAGATCGCTGAGCTCAAGGGAGAACGTTCCGGGTCGACCTCCCGATCGGGCTCGTCCTCGGCTCCGGCGGCGTCGTCCGCGCGCGGCGGCGCCGGGTCCTCCAGCTCTGGCTCTAGCGCTCTGGCTGGCCGCGGGAGCACGGGCTCGGGCTCGGGTGGCTCGAGCAGCGGCGCTGCCGGCGCCGGGGGCGCCTCCTCGGCCGCAGGGGCGTCGAGCGCCTCGCCGATCCTCCAGACCACCTCCACGCAGCTGGTGGTGACGGTTCAGCTCGACGCCACCAAGCAGTCGGAGGCCACCCTCGGTGAGCCGGTAACGGTACAGATGCCCGACGGCAGCATCGTCGACGGCAAGATCACCCAGGTCAGTCCCGTGGCGCAGACTTCCAGCAGCAGCTCGTCGTCCTCGGGAGGGGCCGCCGGCGGATCGAGCACCCCCAGCGCCACGGTTCCGGTGACGATCACGCTCAAGGGCCACCAGCATATAAACGGGCTCGATCAGGCCGCGGTCAGCGTCAACTTCGAGCAGCAGAAGGCGCTGGGGGTGCTGTCAGTGCCGGTAACGGCGCTCCTGGCCACTCCCGGCGGCGGGTACGCGGTGCAGCAAGTGGGAACGCACCAGTTGATCCCGGTGACGCCGGGCCTGTTCGCCGCCGGCTTCGTCCAGGTATCAGGCGGGGGGATCTACTCGGGCCTGCAGGTGACCAACTCTCAGGGATGAGCTCCACGCTGCAGCTAACCGGGGTGAGCAAGGAGTACCCCGGCGGCGTGAAGGCGCTGCGGGGGGTGAGCGTCGAGGTCGGCAGCGGCGAGCGCGTCGCCGTGGTGGGTCCGTCGGGATCGGGAAAGACGACAATGCTGACCGTGCTCGGAACCCTCGAGCGAGCCAGCGCCGGCACCGTCGAGGTGGCCGGCCATGACGTGATGCGGGCCAGCGACGTCGAGCTGGCGGCGCTGCGTGCCCACGAGATCGGGTTCGTGTTCCAAAGCTTTCACCTCCAGGACTCACTCACCGCCCTGGACAACGTCGCCACCGGGATGCTCTACACCGGCGCCCCGACCGCCGCGCGCCGAGACGCGGCCCGGCGGGCGCTGACCCAGGTCGGTCTCGAGCGCCGTCTCGACCACCGCCCCCAGCAGCTGTCGGGTGGAGAACGCCAACGGGTGGCGATTGCCCGCGCGATCGCCAAGCGGCCGATGATCATCCTCGCCGACGAGCCGACCGGGAATCTCGACTCGCACGCCGGGCAGGAGGTGCTGGGGCTCCTGCACGAGCTCACCGATGGCGGCGCCACCCTGGCCCTGATCACCCACGACCAGGCGATCGCGGAGACGTTTCCGCGGCGGATCCAGATGCGAGACGGCGAGATCATCGCCGACGACCAGCAATGAGCGTCACGTTGCCCCGGCGTGGCGTCGCTACGCCGCGGCCGACCAGGCTTCCGGCTCGGGAGCTGCTGCTCACCGCGCTGCTGGGCCTGCGCAGCCGCCGCCTGCGCGCGGCGCTGTCGGCGCTCGGGATCGCGATCGGCATCGGCGCGATGGTCGCGGTGGTGGGCGTTTCGAGCTCCAGCCAGGCGAGCCTGCTGGCGACGATCGACCGCCTGGGGACGAACCTGCTCACCGTCACTCCCGGACAGACCTTCCTCGGCGCCAACGAGGTGCTGCCGAGTACGGCCACGGCGATGATCAACCATATGCCCTCGGTGCAGCGCGCCGCCGCCGTGTACGCGCAGTCAGGGGTGACGGTCCGCCGGACCCCATATGTGCCCGCCGAGCAGACGGGGGGGATCGGCGTCGACGCCGCCGATCCCCAGCTCCCCACCACCATCAGCACCGGGATCGCCTCCGGCCAGTTCCTGTCGGGCGTCACCGAGCGCTTTCCCACCGTGGTGCTGGGCGCGCAGGCGGCAAACGTCCTGCAGATTCCGAGCGCCACCGGGCACGTCCAGGTGTTTCTCGGCGGGACCTGGTTCGAGGTGATCGGGATCCTCCATCCGGTGATCCTCGACCCGGGCCTCGACAGCACCGTGTTCATCGGTCTGCCGGTAGCCGAGCGGCTGTTCTCGGCCAAGCCCAACGCCTCGGAGATCTACCTGCGCGCCAACCTCAACCAGGTCTCGCAGGTGTCGAACCTGCTCGCGCCCACGGCCGATCCCCAGAACCCTGACGGCGTCCAGGTCAGCCGCCCATCGGACACGCTCGAGGCGCGGGCGGCGGCCAAGGGCCAGTTCACCACGCTGCTGCTGGGGCTCGGGGCAGTTGCGCTGCTGGTGGGGGCGATCGGCATCGCGAACATCATGGTCATCTCCGTGCTCGAGCGCCGCGGCGAGATCGGCCTGCGACGGGCGCTGGGAGCCACACGCCGCCACATCAGCCTCCAGTTCATCACCGAATCGGCGCTGCTGGCGGCCCTGGGCGGCCTGGCCGGGCTGGCCTTGGGAGCAGTGGCGACTCTCATCTACTCACTCGCGCAGCACCAGCCGATGGTAATTCCCGTCTACGCGCTGGTACTGGCCCCACTCGCCGGTCTGGCCATCGGCACCCTGGCCGGCCTGTATCCGGCCGCCAAGGCCGCCCGTCTGAGCCCGACCGAGGCGCTCCGGGCCACCTAGACATGCTCCAGGGGTCCCGGTCGTGATCCGCGCGGGATAACCCTTTGGGCGCGGGCGCAGACGGACCCGTTTGGGGTGGTCCGCCAGTAGGTCCCCCGACGAGGCGACACATGCCATCCGCTTAGCCTCTATCGTCCCGACTACCGTGTTCACGCGTGATGGCCGTCGGGCCATGATTCGTATTCTTGGGCGTGGTGCGCTGATGCCCGCCGCGGCCTTTGCCGTGCATCAGCTGCGCTTCTGGTTGACCTACGGTGGCCAGGCCGGGGTCGAGCTTCAGCGTTCAGGCCATTCGTACCTGCATTCGTTGGTGCCGTGGATCGTGGTGCTGATCGCCGCCACCGCCGGGGGGTTCTTGTGGATGCTCGGTCGCGCGCTGTCCGCGCAACGCTCGCTGCCGCGGTACACGCTCTCGCTGGGCGGGCTGTGGCTGGTTTGCTCGGCGGCACTGGTGGCGATCTACGTCTGTCAGGAGCTTCTGGAGGGCGTGTTCGCGACCGGCCATCCCGCTGGGCTCGCCGGCATCTTCGGCTACGGCGGTCTCTGGGCGATCCCCGCCGCGGCGTGCGTGGGCCTGGTCCTGGCGGCGATCTTCCACGGCGCGCGCTGGGTGCTGGCCGAGGTGGCCAGACGAGCTCAGACGATGCCGGTCAAGCCGGTTCGCGCGGGGGCGCCGCGGCGCCCCCGCCAGGTGGTGGTGCCGCGGTTGGCGCCGCTGGCCGAGGGCTGGTCCGGACGCGGTCCTCCTCGCTGAGCTTTTCCGCCGCCGGTCCCGGTTTTCCGGGCTAGCCGCGGACTCTGTCAGCGCCCAAAACCACGAGTTGGCCGCTGGGGCACTTGCCCCGAGCCAGGCCTACCCAGACCGCACCCGATCCACGGCGGATTGATGGGCAGGAGCCCGGCAGTCGCAGCCAGTGGCCAGAAGGAGATGATCGATGAGCAGCCATTCCAGTCGCAACCGGCGGTTGCTGGCCACCGCGCTGACGATCGCCGGCGCGTTGTTGATCCCGGCGGTGGCCGCGGCCCACGCCCGGGTGAGTCCGGCGGTGTCGCTGTCGGGGAAGTTGCAGCTCTACAGCCTCGCGGTCCCGACGGAGAAGAACAATGTGACCACGTCGAGGATCGTGTTGACCGTGCCTGACGGTTTCAGCATCGATTCCTTCGCTCCGCCGCCGCCGGGCTGGACGCAACAGGTGCAGCAGTCCGGCTCGGGCGATAACGCCGTGATCACCAAGGTCACGTGGACCGGCGGCAAGACGCCGACCGGCGAGGATTCGGTGTTCCAGTTCCTGGCCCAGCCCGCGTCGGCGAAGACGTACACGTTTGGGGTGGAGCAGACGTATTCCGACGGGTCGATCGTCAACTGGGCTGGTTCGGAGAGCTCCGCCGCGCCCGCGCCCGCGATCGAGACCAAGGCCTCGCTTGGGGGGGGCGGGGTGTCGGTGCTGACGATCATCGCCCTGATCGTTGGTCTGCTCGGTCTCGCCGCGGGCGGGTATGCCCTGATCAGCGGTGGCGGCGGCAGGCAGCGGGCGCTGGCGTGAGAGTCCGGGGGCGGATCGTCCTGGTGCTCGCCGTGGTCGCGGTTGGGTTGGTGTTCGCCGCCTCGGCTTCGGCGCACGCCTATCTGATCAAGACCGTGCCCGCGGCCAGCGGCATCTTGGACTCTCCGCCCCCGGACGTCAGGCTCACCTATGACGAGGCGGTCGAGCCCAAGTTCGCGATCACCTCGGTTACCGACGCCAACGGGCGCCAGGAGACCACGGGACCGGTGCGTCGGTCGGAGGCCAATCCGGACACCCTGGTGGTCCCGCTTCGCCCCCACCTTCCCCAGGGGTGGTATCTGATCTACTGGCGCGCGATCTCGGTCGACGGCCATCCGGTGCAGGGCGCGTTCACCTACGCGGTGGGGCCCAATCCGGGGCCGGCGCCCCAGTTCCCGGTGCCCAGCATCTCCGGCAGCGCCACCTCCCCGCAGCTGGTGATCGCCAAGTGGGCCATGTTCATCACGGTGATGGTGGCGATCGGGCTGTTCGCGTTCCGGCTGGCGATCGTCCGGCCGCTGGTCCGGCGGGTGGAGGGAACGAACCTCCACGCGGTCTCGGTGGCGTTCGTGATCGCCTCGGTCGCCGGAGCGCTGGCGATTCCGGTGTATCTGGACTTCGCCACCTCCGTCGACTCGCTGCGCTCGGTGTTCGATGTGGGGGCGCTGGTGCCGTTGTTCCGGGTGACGGCATTTGGGCGCGGCTACGTGGACATGATGCTGTGCTTTGTGTTGTTCTGCGCCGCGGCATGGATCTGGCTGGCGCTGGATCGTCCCGACCGTGCGCAGCGGTCGATCGCCGAGATCGTGGCCGCGACCGGGGCGGTGCTGGCCGCCGCGGCGGTGCTGGTGATCCCGGGATCGGTTGGCCATGCCGGGCAGACCTCGCCACGGGGGTTGTCGGTGCCGTTGGACTGGCTGCACCTCATCTCCGGCTCGCTCTGGTTGGGCGGGCTGGTGGGGCTGCTGGTGCTGTGGTTCACAGTCGGGCGGGCGAGCCGGATCGCCGGCTTGTCGGTCGTCGTGCCCCGGTTCTCGAACGTCGCCTTCGTCTCGGTGCTCGTGCTGCTGGCCACGGGAACCGGCCAGACGATCGACCACATGCCGGCGATCAACGCGCTGTGGGAGACCGGCTATGGCGTTGCCATCCTGGTCAAGATCGGGATCCTGACTGCCGCGCTGGTGCTCGCGGCCGGCAACCTGCTCCGCGCCAAGCCGCGTCTGGCCGCGGCCGCCGAGCGCGCCGGGCTCGGCGAGCCGGCCAGCCGGCTGCTGCGGCGGCTCGTGGGGGGAGAGACGTTCCTGGTCGCCTCGGCGGTGTTCGTCGCCGCCTTGCTCTCGAGCCTCGCGCCGCCCCCACCCGCGTTTGCGCTGCAGAACTCGGCCCTGGCCCAGGTGGGTCCCGGCCGCGTCGCGGCGACGGTCAAGCAAGCCGGGTACGTCCTCCAGGTCCTCGTCTCCCCCAACAAGGCGGCCGCGCCGGATTCGTTTGCGTTGCGGATCACCAGGAACGGACAGCCCGTACGCCGAGCCAACGTCACCCTGACCTTCAACCACCTGGAGATGCAGATGCCCCAACAGGAGTACCAGCTCACGGAGGTCCAGCCTGGCGTCTACTCCCGGGCGGCGCCGGCGCTGATCATGGTTGGCAAGTGGAACCTGGCCTTCCAGATCACGGCGCCCGGCGCGCCCCCGTTCACGGCCTCGATCGTCGACCAGGCCAACGGATGAACGAGCCACCGCTCAACCCCCGGGAGGTGGGCGTACGACTCCTCGCCGCCGTGATCGCGCTCATCGCCGGGGTGGTCGCGCTGGTCATCGCGATCGATCTCGTCCGCGGCGTCCTGTCGTGAGCAGGTGATCGTTAGCTTCTGATCACCAGCCCCGCCTGCTCGGTCGGTTCGCGCGCTGATCGCTCAGCTGTTACCGGCGCTGGCGCCGAGGCTGTTCAGCCACGTTCGCATCGCTTGACCTGCCGGGGTCACCTGCCCCTCTTCGTAGCCGGTTGTCGCTTCGGCCAGGGTCACCCCGTTCACGGTCGACCAGCCATACTCGATTCCGGTGCCCGACGGCGCGTAGCGAGCCACTGCCTGCCCCTCCTGGAGGATGGTGCCGGCGGGGGCGATGTCGGTGATCTGCTCGGCCACGTACTGCAGCTTGCCCGCATCCGGGCCGGCCAAGAGCTCAAAGTACACCAGCGGCTGCCCGGCGTACCAGTCCGGGATGATCGCGAGAATCTTGACCCTGCACGGCGCCAGGATCGGCGCTCCCACCGGCAGCTGCGCGTCCACGCCCTGGTCGGTGCGCTCCCAGACGGTGACGTACCGCAGCGGGTCTATGTAGGTGGCGCTGGTCACCGGCGCGGCGATCAGCTCCAGGCGCAGCTCGTTCTTGACCTCGGCGAGCGGGGGGGCATGCGCGTTGACGTCGCCGACGGGATCGCTTGGGGTGACCACCGCCGCCGGTTGACCTACGGTCGGCTCGATCGCCTGCGGTCGCGCCTTGGGGGCGGTCGCGGTGGTCGGCGTGCTGCCGGTGAACCGACTGGGGGTGACGCTCGTCGTGCTGCTGCTGCTCCGACTGCTCGATCCGCAGCCGGCGAGAGCTAGCGCGAGGACCAACAGCGCGGCGCGACCGAGGGGGAGACGAGAGTTCACAGCGACCGTTGTCACCAAGCGACCGCACACGCTAACAGGCGAATTCAGGCTCGGTGACAGGACGAACGCTTCAGGCCTGGCCTCGCACGGGCCGATTCCCGGGCCGTCGAAGCGCCATTATGCTGGGAACAAGACCAAATCTCATTCTTGTGGTAGGGTGGACTCTCACGCGAGCCGGTCTCACGCGAGCCCGCCGTGCTCGCCTCTACCCTTCGAAGGAGCGCCGCCGTGTTCACGATGCCGTTGCGGGTCGGCCTGGTGATGGGCATCGTTGGCCTGCTGAGCGCCTGTGGTGGATCACCGGGGCCGAGCACGGGTGGGTCATCAGGACGGCTTCAGGTTGTCGCCGCGGAGAACTTCTGGGGCAGTATCGCCAGCCAGCTGGGTGGGGACAAAGTGACGGTCACGAGCATCATCGTGAACCCGAACACGGATCCGCATTCCTATGAGCCGACGCCTGCGGACGCGGTCGCGCTAGCGCGTTCTCAGCTGGCGATCGTCAACGGGATCGGCTATGACCCGTGGGCATCGAAGCTGGTCGCCGCCAATCCGTCGACCTCACGACAGGTGCTCGATATCGGGGGAGTGCTCGGACTGACGGAGGGGGATAACCCGCATCAGTGGTACTCACCGTCCTCGGTCACGAAGGTGATCGACCAGCTCGTCGCCGACCTAGAGAAGCTTGATCGCGGTCCCGGGATGGCCGCGTACTTCGACCATCAGCGGACCATCCTCGAAACTCGGGGACTGGCGGAATATCACCGCCTGATCGCCATGCTCCGCACGCGTTACGCCGGTGTACCGGTGGGCTACAGCGAGAGCATCTTCCAGCCGCTCGGTCAGGCGCTGGGATTGAAGCTGATGACTCCCGACAGCTTCGCCAAGGCGATCGCCGAGGGAACCGACGTCAGCGCCTCGGACAAGCAGACCGTGGACGCCCAGGCCCAGGACCGGCAGATCAAGGTATGGATCTACAACCGCCAGAACGCCACCCCTGATGTGCAGCGGGTCAACCAGCTCGCGCGGGCGGCGCATGTCGCCACGACCACGATCACCGAAACCCTCTCGCCGGCGTCGGCCACGTTTGAGCAATGGCAGGTGCGACAGCTCAGGAGCCTTCAGCAGGCGCTTCATCAGGCGACCGGCAGATGACTCCCTCGGTGACACCACCTCCCCCGGCGGCACAAGGCGGGACCGGCGGAAAGCCCAATCCGACGGATGCAGCCGCGGCGCCGGTCGTGCAGGTGGAGGGGGCCCAGGTCCGGATCAACGCTCGCACCGTCTGGAGCGATGTCAGCATCAACATCGGTGCCGGTGAGTTCACCGCCATCCTGGGCCCCAACGGGTCAGGCAAGACGACACTGCTGCGGGTTCTGTTGGGCCAGCTTGCGCTCGCGGCCGGTACTGCGCTGGTGCTGGGGCGCCCACCGGGGGCCCTCAACCGCCACATCGGCTATCTGCCGCAGCGGCGCCACTTCGACCCCGGCATCCCGATCCGCGGCGTGGATCTCGTCAGGCTGGGGTTGGACGGCGCTCGCTGGGGACTGCCGTGGCCGGGCAGCGGGCGAGAGCAGGTCGAGGAGGCGATCGCGCTGGTGCAGGCCGACAGCTTTGCCGCGCGTCCGATCGGGCACCTGTCGGGCGGCGAGCAGCAGCGGCTGCTGATCGCTCAGGCGCTGGTCGCGCGCCCGCGTCTGCTGATCCTCGACGAGCCGCTGGACAGCCTCGACCTGCCCAACCAAACCGCGGTGGCGGCGCTGCTGGAAACGATCTCCTCTGAGCAGGGGGTGAGCGTGCTCCTCGTCGCCCACGACGTGAACCCGCTGCTCTCCTACCTTGACCGGGTGGTGTACTTCGGCGCCGGCGCAGCGGCGGTGGGCGCGCCGCAGAAGGTGATCACCTCCGCGACGCTCAGCCGCCTCTACGGGGTCGCGATCGAGGTCCTCCAGACCGCCGCCGGCGGCCTCGTCGTCGTCGGCCTGCCCGAGGCGCCCGCCCATCACAGCGATCGTCACGAGCACGCATAGCATGGTGGTCACGGCCAGCCTGTCGCTGGATCCGGTCTCGGAATTCCAGGCACTGACCGCGTATCCGTTCATGGTCAACGCGCTGCAGGCGGGGACGGTGGTGGCGATCACGGCCGGGGTGGTCGGCTGGTTCATGGTCGTCCGGCGCCAGAGCTTCGCCGGCCACACGCTGTCGATGATGGCCTTCCCGGGCGCGACCGGCGCGCTCCTGCTGGGACTGCCCGCCGCCGTCGGCTACTTCGCCTTCTGCGGCGCCTCGGCGCTGGCGATCGGCAGCTCCGCCGGCGCCGGTGGCCGCGCACCCCCCGGCGGGGAGTCAGCGCTGACCGGGATCGTGCAGGCGTTCGGACTGGCGTGCGGGTTCCTGTTCCTGAGCCTCTACCGAGGTGTGCTCGGCGGCTACGAAAACCTCCTGTTTGGCGACTTCCTCGGCATCACGCGCGCGCAGGTGCTGGCCCTGGCGGTCGTCGGCGTGGTGGCGCTCGGCTTCCTCGCCGTCGCCGGCCGCCCGCTGCTGTTCGCCTCGCTGGACGAGATCGTGGCCAGGGCCGGCGGGGTGCCGGTTCGCGGGCTCGGGCGGGCGTTTCTGCTCCTGCTCGGCTTCGTGGTTGGGGCCACGGCTCAGATCACCGGGGTGCTGTTGGTGTTCGCGCTGCTCGTAGCGCCGGCGGCGACGGCTCAGCTGATCACGCCCCGGATCGGTCTCAGTCTCACGCTGACCGTGGTTCTCGGGGTCGGGATCACCTGGGTCGGTCTGGCCCTGGCCTACTCCGATAACCACCCGATCGGCTTCTACATCACCACCCTCGCGTTCGGGCTCTACGTCATCGCGCGCATCGGGCGATCGGTGATCGACCATCCGACACTGCTGCAGCCCCGGCGGCGCGGCGCCTGATGCTCACGCAGGAGTTCATGCGCAATGCGTTCCTGGCCGGCACCGCGATCGCCCTGACCTGCGGCCTGGTCGGCTACTTCGTCGTGCTGCGCGCGCAGGTGTTCGCCGCCGACGCGCTCAGCCACGTCGCCTTCACGGGGGTCCTCGCCGCCGCCGCCGCCGGCGTCGATGTCCGCATCGGCCTGTTCGCGGGGACGATCGCGCTGGCGCTCATCCTCGGGACCCTCGCCGGACGCTCGCGGACAGACGACGTCACCATCGGGATCGTCTTCGCCTGGATCCTCGGGCTGGGCGTGTTCTTCCTGGCGCTGTTCAGCTCGGGCAGCGGCGGCGGGAACGGCCTGCTCGGAGCACGTACCCTGTTCGGCTCGATCTTCGGCCTCAGCGCCGCCGATGCCCGTCTGGCCGCCGTGATCGCCGCCGCCATCGTCATCACCCTCCTGGCCTGTGCCCGTCCGCTGCTGTTCGCCAGTATCGATCCAGCGGTTGCGGCCGCCCGCGGAGTACCCGTTCGCGCCCTCGGGTTGCTGCTCCTCGCGCTGCTGGGAGCCACCACCGCCGAGGCCACCCAGGCGATCGGCGCGCTGCTGCTACTGGGCCTGATCGCCGCACCGGCCGGCGCGGCCGCGCGGCTCACCGCCAATCCCTACCACGCGCTGGCCTTGTCAGGGGCGCTGGCCGTGCTCTGCACCTGGGTCGGGCTTGCCCTCAGCTCCTTGATCGCTTCGCTGCCACCGAGCTCGGCGATCATCGCGGTGAGTACGGGGATCTACCTGTTCTCACTCCTGCTCACGGCCGATCGTCGGAACCTCAGGCTGCGGTTCGCATCGCCGGTCACCGGCGGGAGCGAGAATTAGACTCAGAGCGAGGATGGTGATGAACGATCACAGCTGGGCTGTTCGGGCCAAGCGCGTGCTTGCGCAGAGCCGACATCAAACCGGCGGCGCGCGTCAGGCCCTGGTCGAGCTGCTGGACGCGCAGACCTGCGCGCTCTCAGCGATCGAAATCGAAGACGCGCTCCGGACCCGAGACCGACCGGTGGCGCGGGCCAGCATCTATCGCATCCTCGACGAGCTGGAGCGCCTGCACCTGGTGCAGAAGCTCCAGGTCGGCCAGGCGATGGCGCGCTACGAGCCGATCCGCTCCGGCGAAGGACACCACCACCACCTCGTCTGCGACAACTGCGGGACCGTCACTCCGTTCACCGATGACGGGCTCGAGCATGCGATCAAGCAGCTCAGCCGCCGGGTCCCGATGCTCGTCGCCGAACACGAGATCGTGCTCCACGGCGCCTGTCAGGACTGCAGCAGCTGATGTTCACCGCTCACCAGGTGTCGACCATCGAGCGCCTTGCCGGCTCGTCCCACCATCGGCCCGAGCCGGGCTCGAACAGCGTCTCGATCCAGCGCCGGGTGTCGGCGGGATCGATCACGTCATCGATCTCCCCGTACTCGGCCATGCTGATGCCCCTGCCCCGCTCGTAGGCAGCGGCGACCATCGCCTCGAAGGCCTGCTCGCGCTCGGCGGGGTCACCGATCGCGTCCAGCTCACGCCGCATCCCAAGGCGCACCGCACCCTCAAGCCCCATGCCCCCGAACTCGGACGTCGGCCAGCCGACGGTGAACAGCGGCGCCTTGAAGCTGCCGGCGGCCATCGCCTGTGCGCCGAGCCCGTAACCCTTGCGCAACACCACTGTGCCCGTGGGCACGGTCAAACTGGCCCCGCTGACGAACATCCGCGCGAAGTGGCGAACGGTCGCCGTTCGCTCCGCCGCCGGGCCGACCATGAAGCCGGGGGTATCGCACAGGAACAGCAGCGGCAGGCGAAAGGCGTCACAGAGCTGCATGAACCTCGCGGCCTTGTCGGCGCCATGGGCATCGATCGCGCCGCCGAGATGCGAGGGGTCGTTGGCGATCACCCCCAGCGGGCGGCCGTCGACACGGGCGAAGGCGGTGACGATGCCCAAGCCAAAGCCGCGCCGGAGCTCCAGCACCGAGCCGTCGTCGAACAGCGCCTGGATCACCGCGCGGACCTCGTAGACCCGCTTGCGGTTGGTGGGGATCAGCTCGCGTAGCAGCTCCTGCGCCGGGGGCGGTGCGGGCGGCGCCACGCCTCGGAGATAGCTCAGGTAGCGCTTGGCGGCCGTCACCGCCGCGGGCTCATCGGCGACCCGCAGATCGACGACGCCGTTGGCCGACTGGATCTCGATCGGGCCCACCTCTCCAGGCTCGAACCGCCCCAGGCCGCCACCCTCGATCATCGCCGGACCGCCCATGCCGATGCTCGAGTTCTCGGTGGCGATGACCACGTCACAGCAGCCGAGCAGCGCGGCGTTGCCGGCAAAGCAGTACCCCGAGGCGATCCCCACCAGCGGCACCAGTCCGCTCAGCTGCGCGAACAGCGCGAACGCGCGGCAGTCCAGGCCGGCGACGATTGGCCAGTCGACGTCCCCGGGGCGCCCGCCGCCACCCTCGGCCAGCAGCACCACCGGCAGCCGGCGGCGGGCGGCGAGTTCGAACAGCCGGTCCTTCTTGAGGTGGTTGCGCATCCCCTGAGTGCCCGCGAGCACGGTGTAGTCGTAGGACATGGCGACGGTGGGGTGACCATCCACGTCGCCGACGCCGCCCACCAGGCCGTCGGCGGGAGTCCGCTCGATCAGCTCCTGCTTTGAGCGACGACGCTCCTGGGCGGCGAAGATGAGCGGGCCGTACTCGACGAACGTCCCGTCGTCGAGCAAGTCGAGGAGGTTCTCCCGTGCCGTCCGCTGCCCACGCTCATGGCGCCTGGCCGTCGCCTCCGGTCGGGCTGCGTCCAGTCCCAGCGCGTGCCGGGCGAGCACGTCCTGGAGGTCCCGCCGGGGCCCGGCGGCGTCAGGCTCGGCCTGGTCCTCGGCCTCCGTGGCGGCCGGCTCACCGGCGCCGAGCAGGACCAGCCGCTGGCCCTCCCGCACCGTGTCGCCGACGCTGACGTCCAGCTCGCGCACCAGTCCGTGGACCTCGGCGACGACCTCGTGCTCCATCTTCATCGCCTCCAGGATCACCAACGCAGAACCGGCACTGACCCGCTCACCGGGCTGGGCGGCGACGGCGATCACCGTCCCGCTGAACGGAGCCGCGACCGCGGTGTGCGAGGTGGTGGCCATGGCCTGATGATCGCCGATCGGGACGGTGGTGGATACTGCGGGCCGATGGGCGAGCCTGAGATCCTGTGGACGCCGTCGGTTGAGCGTGTGCGCCGCGCGCGCATCACCGACTATCAGGCGTGGCTGGAGCGTACGCGGGGATTGCAGTTTGGCGACTACCAGCAGCTGTGGCAGTGGTCGGTCGAGGACCTGGACGGGTTCTGGTCCTCGATCGCAGAGTTCTTCGAGGTTCGGTTCGAGCGGGCCGCCGACGGTGTGCTCGGCGACCGTTCGATGCCGGGAGCGCAGTGGTTCCCGGGCTCTCGGCTGAGCTTCGCCGAGCACATCTTCGCTGGGCCCGGGAAGGACGGCGATCAGCTGGCGCTCCAGTCTGCCTCCGAGCTGCGCCCGCTGGAAGCGTGGACGTGGGGGCAGCTGCGCGCGCACACGGCGGCGATCGCCGGTGGGCTCCGGGGACTGGGCGTGGAGCCGGGGGACAGGGTGGCGGCGTACATGCCGAACATCCCCGAGACCGTGGCCGCGTTCTTGGCCTGCGCCTCGATCGGTGCGGTGTGGTCATCGGCCGCACCTGAGTTCGGCCCCCGGAGCGTGATCGATCGCTTCGCTCAGATCGAGCCGAAGGTGCTGCTGGCGATCGACGGCTATCGCTACGGAGGCAAGGATCACGATCGCCGGGAGGCGGTGGCGGCGATCGCCGCCGAGATCCCCTCGCTGGAGCGGGTGGTGAGGCTCGGGTATCGAGACGGCTCGGGCTGGGAGGACGGATTCCTGCCCGCTGGCGATCCGGGTCCGCTTCAGTTCACGCCGCTGGCCTTCGATCACCCCCTGTGGGTGCTCTACAGCTCCGGAACCACCGGGCTGCCCAAGGCGATCATCCACAGTCAGGGCGGGATCCTGCTGGAGCAGCTCAAGAAGGGGCTCCACCTCGACGCGCAGGCCGGCGACCGCGTGTTCTGGTTCTCCACCACCGGCTGGATGATGTGGAACTTCCTGGTCGGCGTGCTGCTGAGCCGAGCCTCGATCGTGCTGTTCGACGGCAACCCCGGTTACCCGGACATGGGCCGGCTGTGGGATCTGGCCGCGGAATCCGGGATGACCACCTTCGGCACCAGTGCCGCTTTCATCTCCGCGTGCATGAACTCGTCGATCTCGGTGCGGGCCGGACGCGACCTGAGTGCGCTGCGAGCGGTTGGCTCGACCGGCTCGCCGCTGGCTCCGGAGGGCTTTCGCTGGGTCTACGACCAGCTCGGGCACGACACCTGGCTGTTCTCCACCTCCGGAGGCACCGACATGTGCACCGCGTTCGTCGGCGGCGTACCGACGCTGCCGGTGTACCTGGGGGAGCTGCAGGCGCGCTGTCTGGGGGCATCGGTGGAGGCTTGGGATCATTCGGGGGAGCCGCTGGTGGACGAGGTGGGCGAGCTGGTGATCACCCGGCCGATGCCCTCGATGCCGATCGGCTTCTGGGGGGACGCCTCCGGTGAGCGCTACCGGGAGGCGTATTTCGACATGTACCCCGGAGTCTGGCGCCACGGAGATTGGATCGAGATCACCTCCCGCGGGACCGCGATCATCTACGGCCGATCAGACTCCACGATCAACCGCGGCGGCGTGCGCATGGGCACCAGCGAGATCTACCGCGCGGTGCTGTCGGTGGCCGCGGTGGTCGATGCCCTGGTCGTCGACCTGCCCCGGCCGGGCACCGACGGCTGGATGCCGCTGTTCGTGGTCCTGGACGAGGACGCATCGCTCGACGACGCGCTGATCGCCGCGATCCGCCGCCGCGTGCGCGAGGACTGCTCTCCCCGTCACGTGCCCGACGAGATCCGCCAGATCGCCGAGGTGCCGAGGACCTTGTCGGGGAAGGTGCTGGAGGTGCCGGTCAAGCGGATCTTGTCCGGGACCCCGGTTGAGCAGGCCGCGAGCCGTGAGTCGCTGGCCAATCCCGACGCGCTGAATCCGTTCGTGGAGCTGGCGCAGGAACTGTCAAAGCCCTGAACCGTTGCTTGCGCGGGACTGAGCCCCGGACCGGGGTTTCTTACCGTCCTCTGAAAAACCGCTGACAGCCTGTGCGCCAGGGAAGAATCAACAACCGGAGGTAATCCATGCACTTTAAAGTCAAGGCGCACGCTGGCGGTAGGGGCCACAGTGCTATGCGCGGCGGCCTTCACCGGCGGCGCGGTAGCCGCCACCAACGGATCCAGCACATCCCGTCAGGCGTTCGAGAACGACGCCGCCAAGCGTCTGAACGTCTCGCCTCAGCAGCTGGACTCAGCGATGCAGGGGGCGTTCCTGGATCGGCTGAACGCAGCCGTGGCGGCCGGAAAGCTGACCCAGGCCCAGGCCGACAAGATCAAGCAGCGAGTCCAGAACGGGGCCACACCGTGGCTGCTGGGGCGAGTCGGGCACCGGCACGGGCAGGGAGCACGGCTGAGCGCCGCCGCGCAGTACCTGGGCCTCAGCCGCCAGCAGCTGGTCACCCAGCTACGGGCGGGGAAGTCGCTGGCCCAGGTCGCGACGGCGCAGGGTAAGACGGCAGCCGGCCTGAAGGCGGCGCTCCTGGCGGCGGCCAAGACCAGGCTGGACAAGGCGGTGGCAAGCGGGCGCATCACCGCTGCGCAGGAGCAGCAGAGGCTGGCCAAGCTGCCGGCCCGGCTCGATCGTCTGATCAACCGGACCGGCCTGGCCACGGCAACGATGCACGCCCGCCGCGGCTAGCTTCAGAGTCGGGCTGAGGACTTCGCCCGGTCAGGAGGGGCACAGGCTCCTCCTGACCGGGCGGGGGTCCGGCTTAGCGGCGGGATGCTTCGACGATGCCCTCTTCTTGACGAATGGGCTGCTCTTACTGTCCTCTCACCGGTTTCTGAAGGGCCTCTCATCGGGGAGTGCTGTACTGAGAGGGAGGCAAGAATCCCAGCGCAGCCAAGCAGGAGAATGAGAATGAAGCCACTGAAGACAATGATCCCGATCCTGGCCGGCGCGCTTGCCGGCGGGGTGATCGCGCTGGCCGTGGCCAGCGGCAGCAACTCGACCAACCGGTCGGTGACCACCACGGTGGTGCAGCCGTCCGCCACTCCCTCGATCCCCACGTCGCTCCCCGGGGGCAAGGGATTCACCGTCAACCAGATCTACCGACAGACCAGCCCGGGTGTGGTCGACATCACGGTCACCTCGCAGAACAGCGGAGTCACCGGCCTGTTCGGCGGAGGCGGCCAGGAGACCCAGGGCGAGGGAGCGGGAGTCGTGTACGACAAGCGCGGCAACATCCTCACCGACGAGCACGTCGTCACCGGCGCCACCAGCGTCAAGGTCAAGTTCCAGGACGGGGTGTCGGCGAGCGCGAAGGTGGTCGGGACCGACCCCTCCACCGACGTGGCGGTGATCCGCGTCGACGCACCCGCATCGGAGCTTCACCCGATCCCGTTGGCGGACTCCTCGGCGACGCAGGTCGGCGACCCGGTGGTGGCGATCGGCAGCCCGTTCAGCCTTCCTGAGACGACGACGACCGGGATCATCAGCGCCATTGGACGGAGCATCACCGCGCCCAACAACTACACGATCACCGGCGCGATCCAGACTGACGCGGCGATCAATCCCGGCAACTCCGGCGGTCCCCTGCTGGACGCCAGCGCGCACGTGCTTGGCCTCAACGACCAGATTCAGACCAACTCGGGTTCCAGCGCGGGCGTCGGCTTCGCGATCCCGTCCAACACGGTGGCCCGGATCGCCAACCTGATCATCGCCGGCCGGCCGGTCAAGCACTCCTATGTCGGAGTCGAGCTCAACGGCAACAGCGCCAACGGGGCGCAGGTGACGCAGCTGCAGCCGGGCTCGCCCGCTGCCAGCGCTGGATTGCAGCCGGGCGACGTGGTCACCGCAATCGACGGCAAGTCGATCACGTCAACGGGGCAGTTCATCCAGACCGTGGACAACTTCCCTCCCGGGACGCAGCTGACGTTGACGATCCGGCGTGGTGGTGCCTCGCAGCAGATCAAGCTGACTCTGGGTACCCGGCCGAACTCCGGCCCGAGCGGCGGCTGATCGGCTCGAGCCCGAGGGTTCGCGCCCGCCGGAGGCTAATCAGCTTGGAGCGCCCGCGCTCGCGCCGGCCGCAGCGGCCTGCGCGAGCGCTCGCTCCATAAGCTCCCGATGCACGCAGCGTGAACGGCCGGGGCGGCGCTGCCAGCCGTGACAATTCTCGAGCACCCAGGAGAAGGTGTCGTCGGCCAGGCAGCGCTCGAGTGTGTCCTGCAGCTCCTCCTGCAGGTCGGGGTCCTCGACCGGGACCAGCAGCTCGACGCGGGTGTCGAGATTGCGCGGCATCAGATCGGCCGAGCCGATGTAGACGTTGCGGTGCTCGCCGCACTGGAAGGAGTAGATCCGAGAATGCTCCAGGAACCTTCCCACCACCGAGACCACGTTGATCGTCTCCGAGACACCGGGCACCCCGGGACGCAGGCAGCAGATTCCACGCACGTTGAGGTCGATGGGCACGCCCGCCTGTGAGGCCCGATAGAGCGCTTCGATGCAGGCCTGGTCGACGAGCGAGTTCATCTTCATCATGATCCGGGCGTCCTCGCCCGCCCGGTGGGCTTCGATCGTGCGGTCGATCTCCTCGATCAGGGGCACGCGCATCGATCCCGGCGCCACCAGCACCTTGCGCTGGCGCTCGGGATGGCCGTAGCCGGTGAGGGTGTTGAACAGGTTGGCGACCTCCTCGCCCAGCTCCCGGTCGGTGGTGAACAGGCCGAAGTCCTCGTAAAGCCGGGCGTTCTTGGCGTGGAAGTTGCCGGTGCCGATCATCACGTAGTGGCGGATTCCCTCCCGCTCGCGGCGGACGACGAGGATCGCCTTGGCGTGGGTCTTGAGCCCGGGGATCCCGTGGACCACGTGGGCCCCGACCTCCTCCAGGGCCCGTGACCAGCGGATGTTCAGGCGCTCGTCGAAGCGGGCCTTGAGCTCCACCATGCAGACGGCCTGCTTACCCTTCTCCGCCGCCTGGATCAGCGACGGAACGAGTGCCGAGTCATCAGAGGTGCGGTAGACGGTCATCTTGATCGCCAGCACGTTGGGATCCTCGACGGCCTGCTTGACGAACCGCTCGACGCTGGTGGAGAACGAGTGGTAGGGATAGTGGACGAGGACGTCGCCGGCGCGCATCGGCGCGAACACGTCCGGCTGATCCTCGCCATCGCCGGGCTGGGGCCCGAAGGCGGGATGAGTGAGCGGCGTCCACGACGGCTGGCGCAGCTCCGAGTGCCCGTCGATCCCCGCCAGCTGCCACAGGTCGCTGAGATCGAGCAGCCCGGGTACGTCGTAGACCTGGATCTCTTCGGCGCCCAGCCACTCGATCAACCGGGCTCGCAGGGTCGGATCCATGCCGGCGTCGACCTCGAGCCGGACGACCTCGCCGAAGCGCCGTCTCCGAAGCTCGTCCTCCACCGCCTGGAGCAGATCGTCGGCCTCGTCGGAGACCTCGAAGTCGGCATCGCGCGTGACCCTGAACAGCGAGTGGCTGACGATCTCCATGCCCGGGAAGAGCACATCGAGGTGATCGGCGATGACCGCCTCCAGCGGAACGAAGATCGCCCGGTCGATCTCCACGAACCGCGGCAGCACCTCCTTGGGGACCTTGACCCGTGCGAAGACGTCATGCTCGAGGTCCGGGTCCCGCAGCCATACGATCAGACTCAACGACAGGTTGGAGATGTAGGGAAACGGACGCCCCGGCCCGATCGCCAGCGGGGTCAGGACAGGGAAGATCTGAGCCCGGAAGTGATCGGCGATCTGCTGCTGGGGGACCCGCGACTCAGCGCAGGAGATGATCTGGATCCCGTGCTCGGCCAGGGCGGGGAGGATCACCTCGGCGAATTGTCGGGCGTGACGGCGGTCCAGGCTCCGTACCTGCTCGGCGATGCGCTCGAGCGCCTCGTGGGGAGAGAGGCCGTCGGGTCCACGGGCGTCGATTCGAGCGTCGACCTGGTCGTGAACGCCGGCCACGCGGACCATGAAGAACTCGTCGAGGTTGGTGACGAAGATGGCCAGGAACTTGAGCCGCTCCAGCAGTGGCAGCGATTCGTCCTCGGCGAGCTGGAGCACCCGGTCGTTGAAGTCAAGCCACGACAACTCCCGGTTGGTGTAGAGCGAATGCTCGGCCAGTCCTTCGGATGCGCGGGCCCCCTCGAGCGTCTGCTCGAGCACCGGCTCGTTCACCTCACCGCCTCCTCGATGCCGGCGATCGCGCGCAGCTCGGTCGGACGCAGCAGCACCACCAGCTCACCCTTCTTGACTCCGGCCAGGCCGCCCTTGTGCATCCGCGCCTGCGCGCCGGTGAGATCATGGAGGGTCAGCGTGAACGACGGGTCGTGCCCTACCAGCAGCACGTGCTCCAGCCCCGCGGTCAGCTCGCGCACGTCGAACGGCTCGCCGGCCAGCGCAGGCTCGAGCGTCACCTCGACTCCGAGCGGCTCGCACACCGCCTCTGCCGTCTGGCGGGCGCGCAGCTTGGGGGAGCTCAGGCACACCTCGACCTTAACGCCCATCCGCTCCAGCGCGCGTCCGGCAGCCTGAGCCTGCCGCAATCCTCGCTCGGTCAGCGGACGCTCGTCGTCGGGCAGTCCATCGGACGCCTCGGCGTGACGCAGAAGCCAGAGCATGGCGGTGAACTCTACGACGAGAGTCCAGCCAATGGCTAACCAGGCGTGATCACGGCGGCGGCCACGGCGGCGGGGGAAGGTTCAGCGCTAACCGATCAGCAGGCGCCGGCCGAAGACGCGCTGAAAGCACTCGTCGTCTCCGTAGCGCTCGACGCTCCAGCGCGGCAGCGTCAGATCTCCCGCAGCCTGTAGGTGCAGGTCGATTCCGTCGCCGTTGGTCCGCAGCCGGGCACTGCTAACCGATCGGTCGCGTCCGCGCTCCAGATGCTCCGCCAGCCGCAGGATCACCGCGCAGCGCGCCAGCAGGTCCTCGTCGCCCTCTTGGGCCAGCGCGGCCAACTCACCGAGCTTCGGCGCTCCCTTGCGGTGATAGCGGCTGATCAGGGCGATCAGCGCGCGCTCGCGCGGGTCGAACCCCGGCAGCTCGGCACTGACGATCAGGTACAAGGAGTGCTTGTGATGGTCGCCGTAGGCGATCGTCATGCCGACGTCGTGGAGCATCGCCGCCGACCACAGCAGCTCCCGCTCGCCGGCCCGGGGCTCGATCAGCCCGCAGTGCACCAGCGAATCATGCATCTCCAGCGACAGGGTGGCGACGTGCTCGGCATGGGGGAGATCGGACTCGTACTGGACCGCGAGATTGCGGACCGCGCCGGCGCGCACGTCTTCAAACAGCGGTTCCCGCCCGGCCAGCAGCGTGCGCTCGAAGAAGACGCCCTCGCGCAGCCCCGCCTCGGTGGCTTCGATGCCCGAGAACGAGCCGAGCTCCAGCACCGTCTCCAGCGTGACCGCGGCGGCGAGGATGATGTCGCCGCGGCCCGGCTTGATCCCCGGCGCGTCACCGCGCTCGGGCGCCGGAAGCGCGGCCAGCGTCTGCACCAGCTCCGCGATCGCCTCCGGCGTGACCACGAATCCCTGGACGCCCATGTCCGGCTGTCCCAGTGCTCGCTGCGCGGCGGCGGCCAGGTTGCGAACCGCGCCCCCGACCCCCACCAGCCGCGGACCCGCGCCGGACGACCAGCCGAGTCCGGAAAGAGCCTCGCGCAGGTGGGTCCGCAGCCGCTGCAGATCCTTCTTCTTCGCCGGGCCCGCGGCGGAGAGGAAGCGGTCGGTGAGTCGCATCGCCCCGAGGGGAAAGGACCGCATCGACTGCGCCCGCCGGCCGGTGACGGAAACCAGCTGGAGGCTACCGCCGCCGAGCTCGACGACGGCGCCGTCGGTCAGGGTAGTTGTGTTGACGGCGGCGATGTAGCCGTAGCGGGCCTCCTCCTCCCGAGAGGACCTCGATCGCCAGCCCCGAGCCTCGGCGCGCGCGCTGCAGGAACTCCTCCCGGTTGCCGGCCTCGCGGATGGCGCTGGTGGCGACGGCTTGGATCTCGTCCCGATGCAGCCCATGGGCTTGGCAGAAGCGCTCGAACACGGTGAGAGTCTCGAGCCCGCGCACGATCGCCGCCCGGCTCAGCTCCCCGGAGTCGTTCATGCCCGCGCCGATGCGCACCGTCTCGTACAGCTCGTCGGTCCGCTTCCACCACGCTCCCGGCGCGTACGAGAACACCACCAGGCGCCAGGAGTTGGAACCCAGGTCCACCACGGCGATCTGCCGCAGGCCGTCCCGGCTGCGTAGTGATCGCCAGCTCACGTTTGCATCATCCGCGTCTGCGCGGACGGTAGCGGGGCTGACAGCGACGACGCCGACATCCTGATCGGGGCCTAAGCTGGCGCCTGAACGCTGATGGCCTCGATCACCGACCTCTTCCGCCGCAGCGACCGCGAGTACTTCGATCTGTTCGAGCGGGCCGGCGCCAATCTGGTCCGGGCTGCCGAGCTGCTCGACGAGATGCTGGCCTCGTTTCCGGATACCGGCAGCCTCGCCCGCGAGATCCTGATCTGCGAGCAGGAGGGTGACCGGATCACCCACGAGGTCATCAGCCACCTCAACCAGACGTTCGTGACCCCGATCGACCGCGAGGACATCCTGGCCCTGGTCTCCTCGCTCGACGACATCGTCGACTACACCGAAGAGGTCGCCGACTACCTCGGTCTCTACCGGATCGAGGCGCCGATGTTGCAGGCCCAGGCGCTGGCGGCGGTGCTCCGGGACGCGGCACGCCAGGTGGCCTCGGCGATCCCCTTGATGCGCGGCTTCAACGACATCAGTGCCCACACGGTCGAGGTGCACCGGCTGGAGAACGAGGGTGACCGGCTGTCGCGGGAGGCGATCGCGTCGCTGTTCGAGTCAGGCATCGACCCGATGGTGGTGATCCGCTGGAAGGACATCTTCGAGCGCCTGGAGAACGCGATCGACGCCACTGAGCACGCCGCCGACATCCTCGAGGGCATCGTGATCAAGAACGCATGAGCTGATGGGCGGCGAGGTGATCCTGGTCATCGTCGTCGGCACCGCGCTGGCGTTCGACTTCACCAACGGCTTCCACGACACCGCCAACGTCGTCGCGACGGCGATCTCCACGCGGGCGATCGCGCCGCGACCGGCGGTGGCGCTGGCCTCGGCGCTGAATTTCGTCGGGGCCTTCATCTCGCTGAAGGTCGCCGCCACCGTAGGCCAGGGCTTCGTCGACACGGCGCGGTCACGACGACGATCGTGTTCTGCGGGCCTGGTAGGGGCGATCGCCTGGAACCTGATGACCTGGTATCTGGGCCTGCCCTCGAGCTCCTCGCACGCCCTGATCGGCGGCCTGGTCGGCGCGGTGTGGGCGGCTGACGGCTCCAGCGCGGTGTCCGGCGACGGGCTGCTGGCCAAGCTGATCGTTCCGGCGGTCGTGGCCCCCCTGGTTGCGTTTCTGGTCGCCGGGATCGCGATCGTGGTGATCTACCGGATCGTCGGCAGGCTCCGCCCCGGACCCGTGAACCGGGGTTTTCGCCTCGGCCAGCTGGCCTCCAGCGGACTGCTGGCGCTCTCGCACGGGACCAACGACGCGCAGAAGACGATGGGCCTGATCACCTTGGCCCTGGTCGCCAACGGCAGACATCGCCGCCAACCAGTTCCACGTTCCCGCCTGGGTCGTGGTCAGCGCGGCGACGGCGATCGCCCTGGGGACGTTCAGCGGCGGCTGGCGGATCATCCGCACGATGGGCACGCGGATCATCAGATGGACCCGGCGCAGGGATTCGCCGCCCAGGGAGCAGGCGCAGCCGTGATCCTCGCCGCCTCGAGCGTCGGCTACCCGCTGTCGACCACCCACGTCATCTCCGGTGGGATCACCGGGGCCGGCGCGGCCAAGCGGTTCTCGGCCGTCAGTGGGGCGTGGCCGGCAACATGGTCGCCGCCTGGATGATGACGCTCCCCGCAGCGGGGATCTGCGGGGCCGTCGTCTACGGCATCTCCGCCCTGTTCGGTCATGGCGCCGCCGGGCCAGTCGTCATCACGGTCGTGTTGGTGGCGCTGCTGGCCGCAGTGATCGCCCGCCGATGGCAACGTGCCGCTCCGGCTCCGAGCACACCATGAGGCTGGCTCTGATCGACACCGGCGCGATGCTGAAGGTGCTCTACACCTCGCTGCTCGCCGGAGTCTCGGTGGCGGTCGTGTTCTCGCTGGCGATCTTCGGCGCCACCCGCTCGGGGGACATGCGCCGAGCCGGACGGTCCGGGCTGGCGGGTGCATTCGCCGCGGTCGGGGCGGTGGCGCTGGTGCTCACGCTGGCGATCGTCGTCTACGGGTTGATCCTGGTCGTGCGCAAGGGCTGAGCCGGTCGACGGAGAGGTACGAAGACGCTCACGTTTCGGCTTCCACGCGCAGAAACCGCACAGCGGTGATCACCGCCAATGCGGTCATCAGCACCGCGCTCCCCACGCACCACTGACAGATCGCCTTGATCGTGAACACCTCCCGGTAGCTCAGGTACAGGCTGAAGCCGAAGCCGATCAGCGCGATCCCGAATCCGAGGGCGCGGCCGAGCTCGGTGCGGATGGCCAGCGAGGCGAGGATGCCGACGTACCCGACCAGTCCCAGCACCGAGACGGGAACGCCGCCGAGCTTTGCCCAGCGTGACGCTTGGACCGTCTCGCAGCTGCCGCTGGCCAGACACAGGACCTTCAATCCTGCGTAGTGGACGTAGGTCAGGTATCCCGCGTCGGCGATCCCGAGCAGGCAGAGCACGACGATCGCGATCTCCAGCCGCCGAGCAGCGACTGAGGTGCGCGCGTCGGCGGGCGCGGGCGCGTCGCGCAGCGCGCTCACGTCACCGACTTGATCGTGTGCTGAAGGTCGCTGTAGCTGGGGATCCCGGAGGGCGCCGCCGCCTCCCCCTTGGGGCCCTGGAAGATCAGCGTGGGCGTCCCCTGGACACCGGCAGCGTGACCCGCCTGCTGATCGGCGCCGACCTGGCTGACCAGCGCCGGGTCGCTGCGGGCGCTACGCCACTGGCTGACGTTCAGGCCGGCGATCTGATTCGCGATGCCGTTCAGGTAACCCTCGGTGACGTAGCTCGTCCCTTCGCTGCCCTGCTGACGGTAGAAGAGCTCGGTGAAGTCCCAGAAGTGGTTCTGCTTTCCGGCCGCCAGCGCCGCGACCTGCTGGGTCTGGAAGGTGCTCGCACTTGGCGTGGCGGTCTCGAAGGCGCGATAGACCACCTTCACCTTCCCGCTGCGGACGTCCTGGCTGACCAATTGGGGAAACCCTCCGCTGAGGGTGAAATCCCGGCAGATGGGGCATTCCAGATCGCCGTAGTAGGTCATCGTCACCGGTGCCTGTGGGCTCCCGAGCGTCGCCCCGGACTGGGGGATGCCGGTCAGCAGCCCGGTGACCTGGGAGGCGAGTGCGGTGGACTTGGCGCCGGTGGCCAACCCGCTCGCTCCACTGCCGCCGCCGGAGACGGCGATCGCCACCACCACCACCGCCACCGCTGCCAGGACGGCGCCGAGGAGCATCCGCAGGCGGCGCTGCTGGCGCTCGCGGGCGACGCGGGCACGCTCCTGCTCGAACCGGCGAGCCCGGGCTGCTTCCTTTTGCTCCTTACGCGAGGCCATCCTGTGGGGGAGCGTTGCCGCTTAGAGGGCGCCCCAGACGAGCAGGATAGCGACGAGCAGCTAAGCGATAAGCGGCGCTGGGCTCAGGAGGCGACCTTCAGTGTGTAGGGGGCAGTGATGATCTGACCGCCGAGCTTCATCTGCAGGAACAGCCGCCAGGTCCCCGGCACCGGGAGCAGCACGCCCAGCGTCAGTCGACCGGGAGCGGTGGCGTGGCCGGTGATCCGAGCTGCGCCCAGCGCGGTGGCGCAGTTGGGCGCCGCGACACCGCAGACGTGGGTGTGGAAGTAGTCAAGCGATCCCTGATGGAAGAAGATCGCATGGGCCAGCGCGCCGAACCAGGGAACAAAGGTGGCATCGCGTCCGCCCGGATCCAGCACCCGCACGTTCACGAACTGTGCCTGGATTGCGTGCAGCGATGGGCTGCCCAGCATCTGGATGTGGTACCCCTCGACCGTCTGCGCAGCCCGGAACGGGGGCAGCGACTGCGGTCGGTAGCGGCCGGCGACCTGGATGCTGCGGAACAGCTGGAAGTTCGGCTGGACCCCGGGCAGGTTGGGGTAGGCGTCGACGAGCACGCGGTAGGGGCCGGGGGCGGGGAAAGTCACGGTCTGGCGCAGCAGCCCGTCGGATCCGATCGGCGGGTGCTGGTGGATGATGTAGGCCAGGTCGTCGCGGACGATGATCAGGTGCACTCCGGTGTGCGGGCCGCCGCCAGTGCGGTAGCTGGTCAGCGGCTTGCCGTCAGGCATCGTCACCGTGAACGAGACGGTCGTGGGTCGCCCCGGAGCCACGGCGGCGCTCGGCTGGAAGCCGGTGAGCGCGAACACCCTGGCCGCGGCGATCCTCGGCGCGGTGACGGTGACGCTGCTCGAGCCGCCGCAGCCGGCCAGCACCAGCGCACCCAGCAGCGCGGCGAGCGGCCATTTGCGCCTGCGAACGCTCATCGCAGCGCCGCCTGAAGCGCCGCGGAAACGGCGTTGACGCCGAAGGAGCCCTCCAGACGGGCGGCGATCAGGCCGCGGCGATTGATCGTGAACAGCCACGGCTCGGTCTGGAGCCCGAAGGCCTTCATCTGCGGCCGCAGGCCCTTGGCCGGCTGGTTGTCGGCGTAGACCTCCTCATGGATGAAGGTGATGCGCTGGCCGAACTTTGCTGCAGCCACACGGCAATGTCGGTGACTGGGCCACAGACACGGGACAGACAGAGCTGCGGCGTGGAGAAGAGCAGCGCGACCGGTTGCTTGCCGAGGACATCCCGGAAGGAGACGCTGTGCATGCTCTCCGGGGGCCCGCGCGTGGTCAGCAGGGCCAGGTCGCCGTGCACCGAGGCGAGGGTGTCGGTGGTGATCGCCGGCGGTCGCTGGCCCACGTCGGGGATCGGCGAGGAGGCGGCCACGGCGATCTCGCCCTGCGAGCCGGTGAGCCCCTGCGGCGTCAGGGTCAGCGCGAGCACGGTGTAGGTCCCGGGAGCCGGCAGCGGCAGCTCGGCGGCGTAGATCGCCTCGATCCCGCCCGGCCCGGTGTTCTGTGCACTGCGATAGGCGGGGGGCACCGCGAGCGGGTCGGCGGGGGCCAGGAACGGGCCACGGGCGACGCCGGAGGCGCTGCGGCCGATGTAGAGCGCCGTAGGGGCGTAGACGAACGCCGCCGGAGGGTCGGTCAGCGCGAAGGCAAAGCGCCGCAGCCCGGGGTGAACGTGCCCGTGGCCGCGCCGAGCTGACCGCCCGGCTTGACCGTCGAGGCAAGCTGCTGCAGGGTCCCGCCCGTGGTCTGCGGGAACTGACCCGCGACTCGGCCGCTCGGCCTGGGCCAGCTCGGCCACGGCCGGCGCCGGAGTTCGGCTGGTGGTGCCGGCTGCGGCGCTGGTCGTTGTGGTCGAGCTCGAGTGCGTGCTCGTGCTCGAGCCGCAGCCGGCCAGGGCCAGGGCCAGGGCGAGGATCACCGCGGTCAAGGGGTGGGCGAACGGAATTCTCATGGGATCACGTGTTCACGGCGGCTCGTAACCACAGGCCTAGACAGGTGAAGCTAACCATGACGACGAGCATCCAGCGCTGGGACTCGGCCGCCGCGCGCGAATTACCGTAGACCACGAGGGCCCAGTCGTGCGCCGGCACCGTGACGCCTAACGTGGCGAAAATCAGCGCCCAGTCCTCGCGTACTCACCGGCCAACGTCTCGCTAACCACGCGTTTCACATCCCGGTAACACCTGGCCCTCTCCAGCCCCCGAGACTGGCGACGCATACGATCCACAAGGAGAAGAAATTGAGAACGAGTGCGATCACGGCGGCAGCGCTGGCGCTGACCGCTTCGCTTGGGGTGGCCGCATGCGGATCCAGCTCGAGCTCCAGTTCGAGCTCGAGCGGATCCAGCTCCGCGGCCGGCTCGTCGAGCTCGTCCGGGGCTCGGGCGGCAAGGGCTCGATCAACGGCGCCGGCTCGACGCTGGCGGCGCCGATCTATCAGCAGTGGGGCTCCAACCTGTCCTCCCAGGGACTGACCGTCAACTTCAACGGCGTTGGCTCGGGCGCCGGCATCGCCCAGCTACAAGCCGGGACGGTCGACTTCGCGGGCAGTGACCCGCCGGAGAAGGACTCGGAGATCAAGGCCGGCAAGGGGCCGGTGGCCCAGTTCCCGATCGCCTTCGGCGGGATCACCGTGTCCTACAACCTGCCCGGGGTGAAGAGCGGGGTTGAAGCTCGACGGCAAGACCATCGCCGACATCTTCCTGGGCAAGGTCAAGACCTGGAGCGACCCGGAGATCAAGGCGCTGAACCCGGGAATCAGCCTTCCGAGCACGTCGATCACCGTCGTGCACCGCTCGGATGCCTCGGGCACGACCAAGGCGTTCGCCACGTTCCTGTCCGCCTACGGTCCCGCCTGGACGGCTGCCGCCGGCAAGCCGGACAAGACGGTCAAGTGGCCGACGGGCACCGGCGCGGCCAAGAACTCCGGGGTGGCCGCGGCGATCAAGCAGACCAGCGGGGCGATCGGCTACGTGGAGCAGGCGTACGCGCTGCAGAACAACTTCACCTACGCCGCGGTCAAGAACAAGGCCGGCCAGTTCATCTCGCCGACGCTTGACGCCACCTCGGCCGCGGCGGTGGGGATCAAGGTCCCGGCCAACCTGGCGATCTCCACGATCAACTCGCCCAACCCGACGGCGTACCCAATCGTCTCGCAGACGTTCGTGATCGTCTACAAGGACATGTGCAAGGCAGGAGTGACCAAGTCCGCCGCCTCCGGGGTCAAGAAGTTCCTGACCTACGGCCTCGGCGCCGGGCAGTCAGTGGTCAAGCAGCTCTCCTACGCTCCGCTGCCGGCTTCACTGGTGTCCAAGAACCAGGCCCAGCTGGCCACGCTGACCTGCGACGGCTCGCCGCTGCAGTAGGGGGTCCACGTGGAGGCAGGCTCAGTCTCGTCGCGCGGCGGCCGCTCGGCACTCGAGCGGTCGCCGCTGCAGCGGCTACCCGACAGGGTCCTGTACTGGGGCCTCAGCGGCCTGGCCGCGGGCGTGCTGATCCTGATCGGGTACTTCTTCGTCAGGTTGATCGGGCAGTCCTCGACCGCCTTCGGTCACATCGGGGTGGTCAACTTCTTCATGCGCAACAACTGGGATGTCTCCCAGCTCCAGCAGGGCGGCGCCTGTGCGGTCAACGGTGGCCACTGCACCTTCGGCGCCTCGGCGCTGATCATCGGGACGCTGATCATCTCGGCGATCGCGCTGATCATCGGGGTGCCGGTGGCAATCGCCACCGCCCTGTACTTGACCGAGCTGTGTCCACGTCGGGCCCGGGGGCCGCTGGTGATGCTGGTCGACCTGCTGGCGGCGGTTCCGTCGGTGGTCTACGGGCTGTGGGGGGTGTTCGTGCTCATCCCGAACCTCAAGGGCTTCCAGTCGTCGCTGGCCAGCACGTTCTCGTTCCTGCCCTTTGTCGGCGGCACGGTCGCCGGTCCCAGCTACTTCATCGCCGGCCTGATCCTGGCCATCATGATCCTGCCGATCGTCTCGGCGATCGCCCGCGAGGTCATCGCCACCGTACCCCCCGAGCACAAGGAGGCAGCGTTGGCCCTGGGGGCGACGCGTTGGGAGATGCTGCGCATGTCGGTGCTCCCGTACTCCCGGGCCGGCATCACCGGGGGAGCCATGCTGGGCCTCGGCCGGGCGATCGGCGAGACGATCGCGGTGCTGCTGGTGATCGGCAACTCGCCGCAGCTGGGACACTCGATCTTCCAGCAGGGGTACGCTTTGGCCGCGGCGATCGCGGTCGAGTTCGGCGAGGCGGCGTCCACCCCGGTGCACAGCTCGGCTCTGTTCGCCGCCGGGTTGGTGCTGTTCGTGCTCACCCTGCTGGTCAACGTCCTCGCGCGGCGGTTCGTCGTCAGGGGCGTACGGGGCAAGCGCACCGCCGGCGGGGCGGTCACCGGGCACGGCCCGAGGCATGATCGCGCTCCCCCAGGTCAGCGCCCGCCGCCGGCGCACCGACCAGATCATGCGCGGGCTACTGGCCGTGGCCACCGGGATCGCGCTGATCCCGCTGGTGCTGGTCGTCTACTACCTGTTCCACAAGGGACTGGCAGCCTGGAGCGGCAAGTTCTTCACCAGCGACCCCAACGGCAACTTCCTCGGCTATCCCGGCGGAATCCGCAGCGCGATCCTGGGCACGCTGGAGATGGTCGCGCTGGCCACGGCGATCTCGGTGCCGCTGGGGATCGCCGTCGCCTTGTGGCTGACCGAGTACGGCAAGGAGGCCCGCTTCGCCAGCGTGGTGCGGTACTTCGTCGACGTGATGACCGGGGTGCCCTCGATCGTCTTCGGCCTGTTCGTCTACGTCGTGCTCGTCCTCGGTCACGTCGGCGGCGGCTTCACCGCCTGGAAGGGCGCGGTGGCCTTGTCGCTGCTGATGCTGCCGGTGGTGATCCGCTCCTCGGAGGTGGTGCTGCTGCTGGTACCGTCGGGACTTCGCGAGGCAGCGCTGGCGCTGGGCTCGCCGCGCTGGCGGGTGATCACCAAGGTGGTGCTGCCGACGTCGCTGTCGGGCCTGGTCACCGGCGCGCTGCTGGCCATCGCCCGTGGTGCCGGGGAGACAGCGCCGCTGCTGTTCACGGCCTTCGGTGCTCAGGTGGCGACCGGCAATCTCGGCCACGAGATGAACGCGTTGCCGCTCCAGATCTTCAGCGATATAACCTCCCCTCGTAACGAGGTGGTAACCCGGGCCTGGGGCGCGGCGCTGACCCTGGTGCTGCTGATCCTGCTACTGAACCTGATTGCGAGGTTCGCCTCGCGAAGGAGCCGCATGGCATGAACCCGTTCACCGCCAACAAGGAGAAGGCTGAAGTGCCCACCGGCTCGCCGGCCCCGCGCCAAACCCCAGAGCAAGCCGCGCCGGTGAGTGAGGCCGCTCCGATCGGCGGTCACAACGTGATCCTGCGCGACCTGCACGCCTTCTACGGCGAGCAGCACGCCGTAAAAGGGGTCGATCTCGGCTTTCCCGCCGGTGAGGTGACGGCGATCATCGGCCCCTCGGGATGCGGTAAGTCGACGATGGTCCGCTGCATCAATCGCATGCACGAGGAGATCCCCGGGGCCCGGGCCACCGGGTCGGTCACCCTGGACGAGCTCGATGTCTACGCCGCCGGCGTCGACGTCACCGCTGTCCGCCGGCTGATCGGAATGGTCTTCCAGAAGCCCAACCCGTTCCCGACGATGTCGATCTTCGACAACGTCGCCGCCGGCCTGCGCCTGACCGGCACCCGGGGGGAGAACCTCCGCGAGCGAGTCCACAAGGCGCTGGGTGCCGTCGGGCTGTGGGGCGAGGTCAAGAACCGTCTCAGCGAGCCCGGGATCGGGCTCTCGGGCGGTCAGCAGCAGCGGCTGTGTATCGCTCGCACGATCGCCGTCGAGCCCGGGGTGATCCTGATGGACGAGCCGTGCTCGGCGCTCGACCCGGTGGCGACGCTGAAGATCGAGGAGCTGATCGATGAGCTCAAGGAGCGCTTCACGATCGTGATCGTCACCCACAACATGCAGCAGGCGGCCCGGGTGGCCAACACCACCGCGTTCATGCTCGACGGCGAGATGATCGAGCATGCTCCGACCAACACGATCTTCACCAACCCCGGCGACGAGCGCACCGAGCGCTACGTCACCGGGAAGTTCGGCTGATCTGATGCAGGAGACCCGGCACAACTACCGCGAAGCGCTCAAGACCCTGGAGCGTCAGGCGATGGAGGGCCTCGACCTGGTCGATGGGCAGCTGGAACGTGCCTTGGGCTCGATCAGCACCCAGGACGTCGAGCTCGCCGGGCTGGTGATCGCCGACGACGATCGCATCGACGGCCGCTACCTCGAGGTTCATCAGGGGGTCCTGTCGCTGCTCGCCCGGCAGTCCCCGGTGGCCGGCGATCTGCGCATCGTGGCCGCGCTGCTGCACATCATCCGCTGCGTGGAGCGGATGGGAGACCAGTGCGTGAACATCGCCAAGCTGGTGCCCCTATCCGGTTACGAGTCCCCCCAGGATCAGGAGATCCTGAACGCGATCGAGCGGATGGGCGAGCTCGCCCGCTCCCAGGTGCTCCAGGCCAAGCAGGCCTTCGCCACCCGCGACGTCGAGCTGGCCCGCGATCTCGCCCGCCAGGACCGGGAGATCAACCGGCTCAATCGCGAGATCTTCAGGCGTGCGGTGGAGATCGGCGACGAGCTCGAGCTGCGCGAGTGGGCGATGCTGATGATCTTGGTGGCCAGGTGCATGGAGCGGGTCGGGGACAACACGGTGGATATCGCCGAGCAGGTGGTGTTCGTGGTCACGGGGCTGTTTCGTGAGATGGCGGATGCCTCGACGCCGCCGGTGGCGCGGACACCCTGACCGACGTCCGCCTGTCGGCGTGAAGGCTTGGCCATGGGGCCAAAGACGGGGCCGAACGCTCGGGGTAGCTTGCGGGCGTGGCTGCGCGCGCGCCGCAGATCGTCGCGTTCGGAGGCGGAGGTTTCTCGACCGACCCGGGCAACACGCTGCTCGACGATCACGTGCTGGCGCTGACCGGGGTGCCAACGCCTCGTGTGTGCTTTCTCCCCACGGCCAGTGGCGACGCCGACCACTACGTCGTCCGCTTCTACCGGGCCTTCCCCTCCAGCCGCTGTCAGCCCTCGCACATCTCGCTGTTTCGCCGGGAGACCGGCATCGGCGATCCCCGTGCCCACCTGCTGGCACAGGACCTGATCTACGTCGGCGGCGGCAGTGTGGTGTCGTTGCTTGGTACCTGGCGCGCCCACGGTATCGACCACGCGCTCCACGAGGCGTGGCAGGCCGGAGTGGTGCTGTGCGGCGGCTCCGCCGGATCGCTTTGCTGGTTTACGCACGCGATCAGCGGCTTTCACCAAGGACCCCCGCGTTTGATTGAGGGGTTGGGCCTGCTGCCGTGGAGCAACGCCGTCCACTACGAGAGCGAGCCGGGACGGCGCGCCGCGTTCATCGATTCCGTGGCCGATGGCATCCCTGCCGGCTACGGCGCCAGCGATGCCGCCGCGCTTCACTTCGTCGCTACCGACCTGGCCGAGGCGGTCGGTTCGTGCCCGCATGCCCGAGCGGTGTTCGTGTGTGCCGATGGTGAGGGTGGGGCGGTAGAGCGGGACCTGGAGGTGAGGTACCTGGGCTCCCGTCCGCACTCGCTGTCCAGCAACGAGGTCGTGGCCGCGTGAGCTTCGCGTCCCTCCCGCCGCCCGCCGGGGAGCGGCGGCGGATCTTCGCCATGGGGGGCGGGGGGTTCACGATGTCCGAGCGTTCGCTCGCGCTCGATCGTTTCGTGCTCACGCTGGCGGAGAAGCCGCTGCCGCGGGTGTGCTTCATTCCCACCGCCAGCGGCGATCCGCGGGAGCAGGTGACCCGCTTCTACGAGCGCTTCGCGGGGTGGCCGTGCGAGCCGAGCATCCTGTCGCTGTTTCACCTCGCGCGAGACCGGATCGACCCGATCGCGCACCTGTTGGGCCAGGACGTGATCTACGTCGGCGGCGGCTCGATGCGGAACATGCTGGCGATCTGGCGCGAGCACGGAATCGACCGAGCACTCGGCCACGCGTGGCGGCGCGGGGTCGTCCTGGCGGGGCTGAGTGCCGGCGCGATGTGCTGGTTTCAGGGCGGCCTCAGCATGAGCGGCGGCGCCCCCGAGCCGGTTCAGGGACTCGGGCTGCTGCGCGGAAGCCTGTCCGTGCACCTGGACAGCGAGCCGGAGCGACTTCCGGTGTTCTGCCAGGCGGTGGGCGCGAGGCAGCTACCGGGAGGGTTCGCCACCGACGACGGCGCCGGGCTGGTGTTCGCCGGTACCCGCCTGCTGGAGTGCGTCGGCTCCCGGCCGGGGGCGCGGGTGGTGGAGATTCGGCCCGGGGACGCCGGACTGATCACGCGGCGCCGGCTGCCGGTGAGGTTGCTGCACAGCGCCGGCGATGGTCCG
Source organism: uncultured Solirubrobacterales bacterium (assembly GCA_963787535.1). Taxonomy (GTDB): domain Bacteria; phylum Actinomycetota; class Thermoleophilia; order Solirubrobacterales; family Solirubrobacteraceae; genus Palsa-465. The sequence continues at coordinate 467,614 of CAWBDB010000003.1, read as the reverse complement.
CTGGCCGGCGTGGAGGAACACGGCGTCGGGGAGTTGCGGGCACTGCGTGCCGGCCGCCGCCGCTGGGACTGATGGGCTGCGGGCGCTGCGGGCGGCCCGCTACCGCTGGGACCCATCAGCTGCGGGCCCCGGCACGGCGCCGCTGCATCGTCACCGCGGCCAGTACTACCGCGACCAGCACTGCCGCGACCCCGAGCACGCTCACCATCAGGCTCCGCCCGCTCCCACTGGCGGCGGCGCCCGGTGCCCCCGGGACGTTGCCGACGGGATGGCCCTCGGCGCGGGCGACCCGGGAGACGGCGAGGATCGCGCCTCGGGCCAGGTCGTCGCTGCTGGGTCCCGCTGGTCTCGGCACCGAGGCGAGCGCGGCTTGTGCCTGAGGGCCCAGTCCCTGCGCACCGTAGCCGGCCGCCATCACCACCAGTAGCGGTTGCTTGTGCTGGAAGCTGATCTCCTGGTCCAGGAAGTCCGCGTAATTCTGCGGATGCCCGAACAGGTCCGGCACGACGCCAAGATCGATCGCCGATCCGATCAGCGCGACCTTGAGCGGAAAGCCGCTGCGCATGGTCGACTGGGTCTCGGCGTTCAGGACCTTCTGCAGCGCGCCGCTGACGGCCGGGGAGTAGGGGTAGAAGACGTTCTCGCCCAGGAGCACGTCGCTGGCGGGGTCCCCGTCGGCCCGAGAAAGGGGGGGCATGGACGCCAGAGCCGCCAGGCCGGCACAGACCAGCACCAGCGCAACCGCGTACCTCCCGCGGCGGGTGAGGGCAACGGAGAGCACACCCGCAGGTTAGAGGCAGCTCAGTGGCTCGTGGTCGGCTGCGCCAGCGCCGCTTCGCAGTGCTCCCACAGACGCCGGCGCTCCGCCTCGCCGTCAGCCGACGCGCCCAGCCGGTAGTGGGTCGGGCGCGGCCGGCGGTCCTGCCAGAACAGCCCCGTGCTGCGCAGCGGCTCGGGTGCGGATCCCAGCCAGACGATCGTGTCCGCTCCCTGGTCGGAGTCGCGGATGATCGGCCGGGTTACCGCTCGGAACAGCGGCATCCACTGCCTGACCCCTTCGGTATCGACCCATCCCGGGTGCATCGCGTGGACCACCACGCCCTTGTCCCGCAGACGCTCGGCCCACTGCTCGGTGATCACCACCTGTGCTCGTTTGCTCCGGGCGTAGAGCTTCTTGGGCCCGTAGTCATCCCGATCTGACTCCAGGTCATCAGCGCGGAGCGACTGGCTGTACATGCCGCCGGAGCTGACGTTGATCACCCGTCCAGGTTCGCTGCCCGTCAGCAGGTTGACCAGCAGCGCCGTCAGCGCGAACGGCGCCAGCACGTGCGTGGCGAACATCAGCTCGTGGCTGTCGACCGAGCGCCGGCGCTCGCCGGGCATCACGCCGGCATTGTTGACGAGCACGTGCAGGCGCGGCTGCTCGGCGGCAAAGCTCTGGGTGAAGGCCTTGATCGCGGCGAGGCTGCTGAGGTCACAGGCAACCGCGCGGACATCGCTGCCGGGCTCGGCGCTCAGGACCTGCGCGCGCGCCTGTGCGGCGCGTTGCTCGTCGCGCGCCAGCACCCAGACGGTGGTGCCAAGGTGCGCAAACCCCTTGGCCGCGGCCAGCCCGATGCCCGACGCGGCGCCGGTGACCAGCACCGACTTGCCGTCCATCCTCGGCGGGTCGGCGGGCCAATCCGGCATTCGCCGGCGCAGCGCCAGGCCGACGTTGCCGTAGCCGAGCGCGATCGAGCGATCGAGCGCGCCATCGAGCAGCGACGACGGGGTCATCGTCGTCGTTCGGAGGTCTCGCGCAACGCCTCTGCCAGCTCCTCGGGGTCGGCGACGGTCACCGTCAGCTCCGGGTGGTGAATGATCCCGAACCGGTCCATGCCGGTGACCGGGCGCTCGAACGTGATCAGCACCCCGCGGTGGCCGTTGCTGGCGAAGGTGAGTCCCCGGTCGGTGATGCCGAGCCGCGCGGGGCCGGCGGTCTTGACGAACCGGTACGGCCCGGTGATGTCGACGGCGGTGATGTTGCTCAGCGGGGTGCTCACGCGCCAGCGCCCGTAGCGAGCTTCCAGCCGATCTTCAGTGATCTCCACCCCCGTCCGCTCGGGCGTGATCCCGAACGCCCGCGCGGCGGAGCGATAAGCCGGGTCGAAGGCGAACTCGAAGTGACGGCTCATCATCGAGGCGGCTGGTAGAGCTGGAGATCGTTGCCGTCGGGGTCCTTGAAGCTGGCGATCCGCCCCCACGGATGCTCGCTGATCTCACCGGCGAAGTCGACGCCCTGCTCGCGCAGGTGACCCACCGCCGTATCCAGCGGCTCCTCTGGCTCGAACGCAATCACCGCGCCGCCGTGACCGCCCGGCTGCTCATGGGCGTTCAAGCCAATTCGAAGACCGCTCGCCTGCAGCTCAGCCCAGTCCCCGTCACGGTGGTTCTCCTTGAGCCCGAGCGTCTGGCAGTAGAAGTCGACGGCTCGGCCGAGGTCTCGCACCGGCAGCCAGACGATCGATGCGTGGGCGACGTTCATGTTGCTACCTCCATCCTCGTGACTCGGCGGCGGCTCCTTGAATCTCGAATCCATGCCCAGTCTTGGTTGGCGAAGGCATGGGTCTACCCAAACGCGATCGCAGTTGAACAAGGTGTTGAGCTTTTGCCGGCATGGTCTAGAGGCGGGTGGTGCCCACCTAGCCAGGACGGTCGCCGACAACGCGATGACGTGCCGATGAAGCCAGTGTCAAACCGCCTGGGCGGCCTGTGCGTGGAGCACCAGCTCCCGGCGCTCGGCGGCCAGCTGCAGGCGCTCGGACGTACCGCCCAGTTCGTGCCACGCGGCGGTCGCCTGGTCGCAGAAGCCGTCGAGGAAGTCGTCGCTGTGCAGCGGGTCGTGATGGAACAGCAGCAGCTGCTCGGCGCCGACCCGGTGGCCGAAGGCGAGCGCATCGGACAGAGGACAGTGTCCCCAGCCCAGGTGCTCACGATACTCGCCGTCGGTGTACTGGCAGTCGTGGATCAGCAGCGAGGCCCCCTGGGCCAGATCGAAGCCGGAAATCCAATCGTCGTCGAGCTCGGAGATCGGGGTGCCGAGCCCAGGCTCGTGGTCGGGGATGTAGCACAGCGTCGTGTCGTCGTCTTCGATCCGATAGCCGAGCGTCGGACCGCGGTGATTGACCGCCTGGGCTCGGATCTTGGCCGGTCCGATCTCCCATTCGAGAGGCACGGCCTCCCGGAACGACACCACCGAGGGCAGCTCCCGCACCTCGACCGGAGCCAACGGCGCCGAGATGTAGCGGGCGACTCGGTCACGCAGCGAAGCCTCGGGTGAGGCCGGGCCCCAGATCACGATCTCCGACTCCGGCCGGAAGGCGGGGGCGAAGAACATCAGCCCCTGGATGTGGTCGAGGTGCAGATGGGTGAGCAGGACATTGATCGGATGCTGCACCCGGGGCAGCGCCAGCCCCAGGTTGCGGATACCCGTTCCGGCATCCAGGATCAGGGTGCTCCCATCCGAGAGCGTCACCTCCACGCACGAGGTGTTGCCGCCATAGCGCATCGTCTCGGGCCCGGGCGCGGGAATCGACCCGCGGGCCCCCCATACCTTCAGCTTCATCGTCTGTCTCCCCGCTGGTGGTCACTGACGGGCTGCGCCTCGGCCACGGCCGCAGCGAGCTCGCCGCTGGATACGGGCTGCTCATCTGACACCAGCCAGAAGATCACGATCGCCCCGCTCGAGCCCCCCGGGCCGACGATCGGAATTGCGCTGGCGGCCACATCCTGCAGGCCCTCGCTGGTGCAGACACGGAACACCCCGTGAAATGCTCGGCTATCGCGGACGGCAACGGTGGCCGGGATCTCGTCGTAGGGCAGCGGCTTGCCGTCCTCGCCGAAGGGGCCGAATTCACGCGTCCAGTCCTCGGCCGAGAGCGTGCCGAGCTCCTCAAAGCGCTTGCCCAGCATCGCCGCCGCGGCTTCGTTGTAATACAGGAGCACTCCACCCTCGGCGACCAGGAACGCCGGCGTCAAGATGCTCGAGAGCAGATTTCGGGCCAGGATCAACTCGAGTGGCTTCTGCGAGCTCATCGGCAGACTTTAGATGCTGTGCGAGGAGAATGGTCGCAGCACTCACTATCCTGCGGGCATTGTGGCGGGGCAGAAGTCAACGCGGCGGTCTCGCAAGCGGCGGGGCAGCGGGCCGCCCCCGCCGGCTCCCCGGTCGCTCCGGCGCGAGCAGCGCCAGGAACGTCGCGCTGTGGGTGAGGCACAGGCGACGCGTGAGCGACGCCGGGCCAACCGGCAGCTGGGGACCGAGGGCGAGCGTCCATCAAGCCCATTCGGTGGGCTTCCGATCTCCGAGGTGGCGATCTTCGCCGGCATCGTCGGTGTCGCCGTCGGGCTGATCCAAGGCGGTGGAGCGGCGCTCATCGTCGGGTTGATCGTCTGCCTGCTCGGCGTGGTCGAGGTCACGGCACGGGAGCATTTCTCGGGCTTTCGCTCGCATTCCTCACTGTTGGCGGGGATCCCCGCCGTCGGGGCCGGGATCGCGGTCATCGCCCTGTTCGGGCAATCCCGCCAGCGCCTGATCGTGCTCGTCGTTGCGGTGCCCGTCTACGGATTGCTGTTCTGGCTGCTGCGCAAGCGGTTCCGACGGGCTCGGCAGGCGCGTGTCGCTCGTCCCTGGGTCCCATAGGCTGCCAGGAGTCCCCGCTGCCGGGACCCGGATGGGCAAGGCCAGGGTGAACACCGCTCCCCCGCCCGGGGCGTTGGCGGCTGACACCGAGCCGCCGTGCTGCTCGGCGACCTGTCGCACGATCGCCAGCCCGAGGCCGCTGCCCTGGAGACCCCGGGCGCTCTCGCCGCGGAAGAATCGGTCGAACACGTGGGGCAGATCCTGCTCGGGGACGCCGCTGCCGTGATCGCGAACCCGGACTCCCTCCTCGTCGACGCTCACCTCCACCACCCCTGCGGGTGGAGAGTGGCGGGCGGCGTTGTCGAGCAGGTTGTTCACGGCTCGGCCGAGCCGCTCGGGAGCTCCCTCGATGGTGGCCGGGATCAGCGAGGCGGTGAAGCGCACGGCGGGCGAGTTGCGCCGCGCCCGGACCAGCGACTCCTCGACGATCCGATCCAGTCGCACGTCCTCGATGCTGTCCGGATGTAGATCGCCGCGCGCGAGGTCGATCAGATCGCCGACCAGCTGGCTGAGCTCTTCGCTCTGCTCGACCACGTCCGAGAGCAGGCGGCGACGGTCCTCCGGGTCCAGCTCGCCGCCCTCCAGCAGCACCTCGATGTTGGTGCGCAGGCTCGTCACCGGCGTGCGCAGCTCGTGCGAGGCGTCGGCCACCAACTGGCGCTGCGCGCGCACCGAATCATCAAGGGCCGAGCGCGAGGCCTGGAGTCGCTCGAGCATGTGGTTGAAGCGTCTGGCCAGCTGACCGACTTCGTCGTCGGCGTGGATCCGCAGGCGGGGCGAGAGATCGTCGGTCTCGCCGATCTGCTCCGCCGCCTGTGCGACCTCGGCCAGGGGAGCCAGCACCCGCCTGGCCGCCAGCCGACCGAGGGCGGCAGCCAGCGCGATCCCCCCGGCGCACAGCGCCAGCAGGATCAGCCGCAGGTGCGACAGCACCCGATCCACCCCGTTGAGGGGGCGGGCGAGCTGGATCGCCACCTCCTGGCCTGCAAATAGCACCGGCACCGGGAAGGTGAGCTCACGCAGGTGGCTGGGGCCGATGTGCAGATCCCGCAGATAGGGCGGTGCGAGCCCGACGGCGACCCGGCTCGCGCGCACGCTGTTGGGCAGGACGATGCCTCCCTGACGGGGATAGGTGGTGCCATCGGCGAGCACCACCTGGACATACGGGGCCGGGCCACCGGCGCTGGCGGGCAGCCCGGGCAGCGGCTGATCGAGGGCATGGAAGTCACCGCGCTGCACCGCGCTGGCCTGCGCCCGCAGCTCGCCGTCGACCTCGCCCCGCAGCTGGCCGCGGACGACCAGGTAGCAGACCACCGCCGCGATCGCCACCGCCACCGCAACGGCCGCGGCCGCGATCAGCCCGAGCCGGCGGCGCAGCGGCATCAGTCCCGCAGAACGTAGCCGACCCCACGCACCGTGTGCAGCAGGCGCGGCTCGCCCCCGGCCTCGGTCTTGCGTCGCAGGTAGCCCATGTACACGCCCAGGGCGTTGGAGGTCGGGCCGAAGTCATAGCCCCAGACGTTCTCGAAGATCGTCGAGCGGGTGAGTACCTGGCGCGGATGGCGCAGGAACAGCTCCAGCAGCAGGAACTCGGTCTTGGAGAGCTCGATCTCTCGCTCCCCGCGACGAACCTGATGAGCCACCGGATCGAGCTCCACGTCGGCGTAGCGAAGGACGTCGCCGGCCTCGCCGCCGTCGCCGAGCCGGCGCAGCAGCGCCCGCAGCCGCGCCTGAAGCTCGCGCAGCGCGAAGGGCTTGACCAGGTAATCGTCGGCGCCGACGTCAAGGCCCTTGACCCGGTCGTCGATTGCGTCTCGCGCGGTCAGCATCAGCACCGGCGTGCGATCTCCGGCCGTCCGCATCCGCCGGCACACCTCCAGGCCATCGAGGCGCGGCATCGCGACGTCGAGGATGACCGCGTCGACAGGTTGGCCGGCCAGCCGGTCGAGCGCCTCCTCGCCGTCCTGGGCGAGCTCCACGTCGTAGCGCTCGAGCCTCAGCGCGCGCTCGAGCGCGCGCCGCACGGCCGGTTCGTCGTCCACCACCAGGATGCGTGCCATCACTGCGCAATGATCGCGCGCCCGGGTAAAAGTTGACGAAGAGGCGGGGCCCCGCCGAGCACAGCCATTACCCGGGACTGTCGAGGCTGCGGCGGACGTCCCTTGGCCCGGCCTCGCGGTGAACGTGCTCGTGGTCTGCCCCCGCGCCACAATCAACCCGATGGCCCGCGATCAGCTCGGCAGCTACCGCAGCAAGCGCGACTTCGGGAGCTCGCCGGAGCCTGCGGGCGCTGCCGGCGACGGAAACCATGCCGACGCGCCGCGATTCGTCGTTCAGGAGCATCACGCCACCCGCCTGCACTGGGATCTGCGCCTGGAGCACGATGGCGTGCTGGCGTCCTGGGCGATCCCCAACGGCATCCCGCCCGACCCACACGAGAACCGGCTGGCCGTCCACACCGAGGACCATCCTCTCGAGTACCTGGACTTTCACGGCGAGATCCCCCATGGCCACTACGGCGCGGGGACGATGAAGATCTGGGATACCGGCACCTACGAGCTGCACAAGTGGGAGCAGCGCAAGGTGGAGGTGACGTTCCTCGGGCAGCGGTTGCGCGGTCGCTATGGCCTGTTCCCGCTCGGCCGTGCCGGCGAGGACGCCGGCAAGGACGACTGGATGATCCACCGGATGGATCCTCCGGACGACCCGGAGCGAACGCCGATGCCCGAGCGGTTGCTGCCGATGCTTGCGCGTGCGGGAGAGCTCCCGCACGACGAACGCAGCTGGTCCTTCGAGGTCAAGTGGGACGGGATCCGCGCGATCGCCTACCTGCAGCCCGGCCGCATCCGCCTGGAGAGCCGCAACCTGCGCGAGATCACCGCCGGCTATCCGGAGCTGCGGGGCATCCTGCTGGACCTGGGGATGCGCGAGGCGGTGCTGGACGGGGAGCTGGTCGCCTTCGACGAGGACGGCCGCCCCAGCTTTGGACGGTTGCAGCGGCGGATGCACGTCACCGCGCCGGCTGCCGTGCGCCGGCTGACCGCCAGCACGCCGGTGGTCTATGCGATCTTCGACCTGCTCTACCTCGACGGCCACTCGCTGCTGGAGCTGCCCTATGGCGACCGCCGCCGACGCCTGGAGGAACTGCGGCTGGACGGTCCCGCCTGGCGCGTGCCGGCGGTCCATGTCGGCGAGGGCGCGCGCCTGCTGGCGGCGACCGTCCAGCAGGGCCTCGAGGGGATCGTGGCCAAGCGGCTGGACTCCACCTACGATCCCGGACGGCGCAGCGGGCTGTGGATCAAGGTCAAGAACACGCGCCGCCAGGAGCTGGTGATCGGGGGCTGGATCCCGGGCGAGGGGCGACGGGCGCAGCGGATCGGAGCACTGCTCATGGGCTACTACGAAAACGGACGGTTCCGCTGCGCCGGGCGCGTCGGTACCGGCTTCACCGAGGCCACGCTCGATGATCTACAGACGCGGCTGGCGCCGCTTCAGCGGGATTCGAGCCCGTTCACCGGTGGCCCCAGATTGCCGCGGGGAGCGAGCTTCGTCGAGCCGTGCCTGGTGGCGGAGATCGAGTTCAGCGAGTGGACGTCCGACGGGATAATGCGGGCGCCATCCTTCAAGGGACTGCGGCCCGACAAATCGCCGCGTGAGGTGGTGCTGGAGAGTTCGCCATCCGAGGCCGACGAGCGCGACGGTCCGTCCGGGGCGGACAAGCGCAACGGTCCAACCGGGACGGACGAGCGCGACGGTCCGGTCGAGCCAGGGGCGCCGGAGAGCCTGTTTGACGAAGTGAGCCAGCTCCCGGACGCGAGTCTGGCGGTGCTGGCGGACGGACGGCGTCTGAAGCTGTCCAACTGGGACAAGGTGTTGTTTCCCCGGTCCAGTTTCACCAAGGGCGACCTGATCGCCTACTACGCCCGTATCGCCCCGGTCGCGCTGGGCCACCTGCACGACCGGCCATTGACTCTCAAGCGCTATCCGAGCGGCGTCGACGCGCCGCACTTCTACGAGAAGCAATCACCCTCGCACCGGCCGCCCTGGGTCCAGACGGCGCAGCTGGGCGAGATCAACTACACCCTGGCTCAGGACCGGCCGACGCTGGTGTGGCTGGCGAACCTTGCCGACATCGAGCTGCACACGTCGCTGTCGCTGGCCTCGTCACCCGAGCAGCCGACGATGCTCGTGTTCGACCTGGATCCCGGAGCGCCCGCCGGCATCATCGATTGCGCCGAGGTCGCGCTCGTACTTCACGGGCTGTTCGTCCAGCTCGGGCTGGAGAGCTTCGTCAAGACCTCTGGCTCCAAGGGGATGCAGATGTACGTGCCGCTGAACACGCCGGTCGACTACGAGCAGACCAAGCCGTTTGCTCGCCGGATCGCCGAGCTGCTCGAGCAGCGGATGCCGGACCTGGTGGTGAGCCGCATGACCAAGCGACTGCGAGCGGGCAAGGTGCTCGTCGACTGGAGCCAGAACGACGTCCACAAGACCACGGTGACTGTCTACTCCGTGCGCGCGCGTGAGCGGCCGACGGTGTCCACGCCAGTTTCCTGGGAGGAGGTGCGAGCCGCGCGTGAGCTCGGGGATCCCGAGCGGCTGAGCTTCGATACCGAGCAGGTGCTGGCGCGCGTGGACCGCGATGGAGATCTGTTCGGGCCGCTGCTGAGCCTGACCCAGCAGCTTCCGCGATTGACGTGAACATGTGAGCTTCCCGCGTTTAGGATGATGGCCGCGATGGATCCGATCACGCTGCGCAACCGCCTGCTGGTGGCCACCGGGATGTGGAAGGAAGCCACCGGCGACCCGCTTCCGCGGCTGGCCCCGGGTAACCCCGCCGATCAGCTGCAGAGCTTCGAGCTGCAGCTGGTTGAGCGACTGTGCGAGGGGGCGACGCCGGAGAGCGCGCGAGAGATAGCCGATCGGACCTGGGACCTCGTGCACGACCGAGAGGATGGCGATCCGGTCAAGCAGCGCGTGGTGCAATGCCACGAGAAGTTGGCGCGGATGACGCGGCTGGGGGACTAGAGCTAGCGCGTGGCTTCGGGCTCGAGCACCGGCGCGGCGTCCGCCTCCAGCCGATCCCGGGGAAGCCCGGCGGCGGCGTAGGCGTCGGCCTCGTCCAGGGTCTCCCGCTCCAGCAGCGCCGACACCAGCGCGTCGAGGTTGGCGCGCCGCCCGCCAAGCAGCTCGGTCACCTCCGCGTGCGCGGTCTCGACGATCCGGCGCACCTCCTGGTCGAGAAGCCTCTGCGTTTCCTCCGAGCTCTCCGCGGCGCCCGGCAGCAGCGGTCCGATGCCGTCGACCGGGAGCACGGCGATCGGTCCGATGGCACGGCTCATGCCCCAGCGTCCGACCATGTGACGGGCGATCCGGGTGAGGTGCTGGATGTCCGACTCCGCGCCGGTGGTCAGATCCCCGAACACGATCTCCTCGGCCGCCCGGCCACCGAGCGCGACCTTGATCTGGGCCAGTAGGTACCGCTGGTCGAAGTTGAACCGGTCTGCGTCCGGGGCGGAGAAGGTGACCCCGAGCGCTTGGCCGCGCGGGATGATCGAAACCTTGCGCACGGGGTCGGCTCCCGTGGTCAGCATCCCGACGATCGCGTGTCCGGCCTCGTGGTAAGCGGTGCGACGGCGGTCCTCCCTGGTCAGCATGACCTTTCGCTCAGCCCCGAGCACGATCCGCTCCAGCGCGTCGGAGAGATCCTGGGGGTTGACGGTCTCGTGCCCGCGCCGGGCGGCCAGCAGCGCCGCCTCGTTGACCAGGTTGGCGAGATCGGCGCCCACCATGCCCGGGGTGGAGGAGGCGAGGGCGCCGAGGTCGACTTCGGGGGCGAGCGGCACCGAGCGAGTGTGCACCCGGAGGATCGCCTCGCGGCCGACGCGATCCGGGGGCTGGACCGACACCCGGCGGTCGAAGCGTCCGGGCCGCAGCAACGCGGGATCGAGGATCTCCGGTCGGTTGGTGGCACCGAGCACGATCACCCCGGCGCGGGGGTCGAAGCCGTCCATCTCGGTGAGGATCTGGTTCAGCGTCTGCTCGCGCTCGTCGTGGCCGCCGGAGTACCCGGCGTTGCCGGCCGACCGCGAGCGACCGACCGCGTCGAGCTCGTCGATGAAGATGATCGCCGGGGCGGCCTGCTTGGCCTGTGCGAACAGGTCGCGCACCCGGGAGGCGCCGACGCCGACGATCATCTCCACGAACTCGGACGCCGACATTTGAAAGAACGGCACCCCGGCCTCGCCCGCAACCGCCCGGGCCAGGAGCGTCTTGCCGGTTCCCGGCGGGCCGCTCAGCAGCACTCCGCGCGGAATCCGGCCGCCCAGGCGGAGGTACTTGTCGGGGTTCTTGAGGAAGTCGACGATCTCGTAGAGCTCCTCCTTGGCTTCGTCGATCCCGGCTACGTCACGGAAGGTGACGGGCTGGTCTGCGCCCTCCACTCGTCGTGCCCGCGAGCGGCCAAACGACATCAGACCCCCGGCCCCGCCCGCGCCGGCGGCACGGCGCATGATCAGCACGAACAGCAGGATCAGCAGCAGCGTGGGCCCGAACCCAAAGAGCACGCTCTCCAGAAACGAGGGTCCGCTGTCGGGGGAGTTGGCGTCGATCGTCACTCCCTTGCTCTGCAGCAGGCTGGACAGCTCGGCGTTGTTGGCAAACGACGGAACCTGGGTCGAGAAGCTCGTCGTCGGCTGCGCGCTGGCGTCGTCCCGGGGGTACTTGACGGCGTGCTGGAAGGATCCCTGGATGGCGTCGCCGGTGGAGGACACCTCCTGGACGTTGCCGCTGCGCACCTGGGCCAGGAACGTCGGGCTGTAGGGGATGCGCACGCGCGCGCCCGGCTTGAGAGCCTGCGAGGAGAACCACAGGTTGAGCGCCAGCAGGCCCAGGACCAGGAGCGCCGCCACCCACCGTGGTCCGGGTCGCTGCGGTGGCGTCGGCTTGTTGGTCGCGCCCCGACCGTCGGGAGCCGGCGTAACCTTCCACCACGGCGGGTTCGGGGCCGGGGAGCTCGGACGACCCGGGGCGGGAAGGGGGCGGCGGGGGGATTCCTCGGCCATCAGCGGATTGTGGCAAGCCCGGCGGCTCGGCTTGGAGTTTTTCGTTGCTCACACCCGGCGCACGCTGCGCTCAGGCGTCGTCGATCCTGGCCCGGAAGTGCTCGGCTCCCTCGACGCTCGCTCCGACCGCCCAAGCTCGGTCCGACAGCCAGCGGTCGGAGGTCACCACCCTGACCGCTGCCGGCTCGGCGTCGAGCACGCAGTCGCCGGATGATCTCGTCATCGGCGGCGTCGCGCTTGGGCTTGGGCGCGTGGGCGATCTCGATCACCGTCGAGCGGATCGGTGGCCGCGGCGCCCGCTCGAAGACCACGATGACCTCCTCACCCTCGACGGCCGCCCAACGCTCGAGGCGGTCGACCAGACGGAGCATCGCGGCGTCGCGATCCCGCCACCATCCGTTGGGACGCGTCCCGATCACGTTCATGCCGTCGACCAGCCAGCGCATCGCGCCTGAGCGTACGCTCACGCACCGCCGGCGCTCACCCGGCCTCCCGCGCTGCCCGCGACTCCCGGCCGCTCACTCCAGATCCCCGCCGGAGATCCGGCGGCCGCGCTTGGCCTCCGATCGGCGCCGCTTTTCCGCTGCGCGTCGCTGCTTGGCTGCTCGACTGGGCTGGGTGGGCCGGCGCGCGCGCGGGACCGCCAGGGCGCTGGTCAACCGAACCTGGAGACGCTCCAGCGCCAGCTCGCGATTGCGGAACTGGCTGCGGTTGTCCTGGGCCACGGCCACCACGGTGGGTCCCAGGCGGCCGCAGATGCGGCGCTTCTGATCTTCGCTCAGGGAGGGGGAGGCGAGGACATCGAAGCTTGCCTCCACCCGCGAGGCGGTGACGTTGGCGTGCTGGCCGCCCGGACCTGAGGATCTGGAGGCGCGCAGGGTCACCTCGCGTAGCGGAATCTGTGCGTGCCGGCCGAGCACCATCGGGTCGTCCATGCGCACAGGATGACGTGCGCGCGAGCGTGATACCGTGCCCCGCCGTAAGGCCGTCCGCCCGGGCGGTGGGAAAGCAGGTGCAGGCCCCGGTGGTATTCACAGGACATCCTCCGCGGTAGCGGCACTTCAAGCTACGGAGAACACCAGAAATGCCAACCGGAACAGTTAAGTGGTTCAGCGACGAGAAGGGCTTCGGCTTCATCACTCCCGATGAGGGCAGCCGGGACCTGTTCGTCCACCACTCGAGCATCAACGCTGACGGTTACCGGTCGCTCGCCGAGGGAGCCAAGGTCTCCTATGAGGAGGAGGCCGGGCCGAAGGGTCCCAAGGCGATCAACGTCGAAAAGCTCTAGCCGGCGCCAGGCGGCGCGGAGCCGCCCGAGGGCGATGGTCTGATGGCGGATTGGGTCACGATCTCATCGCTGGCCACCGCCGGGGGGACGCTGGTGCTGGCGGTGGCGACGTTCAGCTCGGTGCGTTCGGCCAACCGCTCCGCTCGAGTGGCCGAGCTGTCGTTGCTCACCGGCCTACGTCCGGTATTGATTCCCTCGCGTGAGAGCGATCCGCCCGAGCGGGTGCGCTTTGGCGACAGCCACGTCCTGAACGTCCCCGGCCACGGTGCCTCGATCGAGGTCCACGGCGATGATGTGTACATGGCTCTGGGCCTGCGCAACGGCGGGTCCGGGCTGGCGGTGCTGCACGGCTGGCAGGCGAAGGTGTACGACCAGAGGCAGGCCACAGAGCGCCCGGATCCCGAGGATTTCCGCCGCCAGCTGCTCGACCTCTACATTCCCGCCGGCGATACCGGCTTCTGGCAGGGGCGGGTTCGTGACCCCGCCGATCCCGACCACCCTCAATTGATCGAGGCGGTCAGGACCGAGGACCGCGTTTTCATCGACATACTCTACGGCGATCACGAGGGCGGCCAGCGCACGATCGCCCGCTTCACGATGGTTGTGGACGAGGACCTCAAGCCGCGTCGGGCACAGGTCCTGCGCTACTGGAACCTCGATCGCCAGGATCCGCGCTGAGCGAACCTCGCCGACCCGTCGAGTTAGCTACGTAGAATCGGCGGGCAGCATCCATAAACCAATCGACGTAGAGACGGGTCGGACGACTTGAGTAAAGCGGTGGAGGAGCGTGAGCGGGTGGTGGTCCGCTTCGCGGGGGATTCGGGAGACGGAATGCAGCTGGTGGGTGGGCGCTTCACCGACGCCACCGCGGTGCTCGGTAACGATCTGGCCACGCTGCCGAACTTCCCCGCGGAGATCCGTGCGCCGGCGGGCACGCTCGCGGGGGTGTCAGCGTTTCAGATCCACTTCGCCTCCCAGGACATCCTCACCCCGGGGGACACGCCGGATGTGCTCGTGGCGATGAACCCGGCGGCGCTGCGCACCAACCTCCCCGAGCTGCACCGCGGAGCGACGATCATCGTCAACGAGGATGCGTTCTCCAAGCGCAACCTGGACAAAGCGGGCTACGGCACGAACCCGCTGGAGGACGGGTCGCTGGCTGAGTACCGGGTGCACCGCATCCCCATGACCACGCTGACCGTCCGCGCTGTGGAGGAGATCGAGGACGCCTCAACCCGCGATGCCGGGAGAGCCAAGAACCTGTTCGCCCTCGGCGTGTTGTCGTGGCTCTACGGCCGGCCCAGCGAGGTGACACAGCGCTGGATCGAGCGGAAGTTCGGCCGCCAGCCCACGGTGATGCTGGCCAACCTCGCCGCTTTCAACGCCGGCTGGTCGTTTGGCGAGACCACCGAGCTGCTGGATGTCTCCTACCGGGTCAAGCCGGCCACCGACACGCCCCCCGGCACCTACCGCAACATCAACGGCACGAGCGCACTGGCTCTCGGCCTGGTCGCCGCCGGCGCCCGCAGCCGGCTGCCGCTGGTGCTGGCCAGCTATCCCATCACTCCGGCCTCGGAGCTGCTGCACGAGCTCTCCCGCCACGCGGGACTGGGGGTCAGCACGATCCAGGCCGAGGACGAGATCGCCGCCGCCGGCATGGCTCTTGGGGCCGCCTTCGGCGGCCGGCTCGGGGTGACCGCGACCAGCGGCCCGGGGATGGACCTCAAGGCGGAGACGATTGGGCTGGCGGTCATGCTCGAGCTGCCGATGCTGGTCATCGACGTTCAGCGCGCGGGACCCTCGACCGGCATGCCGACCAAGACCGAGCAGTCCGATCTGATGATGGCGTTGTATGGGCGCCACGGAGAATCGCCGCTTCCGGTGCTGGCGCCGAGCACCCCCGGCGGGTGCTTCGACGCGGCTCTTCAGGCCGCCTCGATCGCTGTCCGCTACCGGACGCCGGTGATCCTCCTCTCCGACACCTTCTTGGCCTCCTCTTCAGAGCCGTGGCGGGTGCCCTCGGTGGCCGAGCTGCCAGAGATAGACCCGGCATTCGCGACCGCACCGCCGGAGAGCGAGCCGTTCCTGCCCTACGGCCGCGACGAGCGCCTGGCGCGGCCGTGGGCCGTGCCCGGCACGCCCGGGCTCCAACATCGGATCGGCGGTCTGGAGAAGGCCGATGGCACCGGCAACATCTCCTACGACGGGATCAACCACGCCAGGATGACCGAGCTGCGGGCGGCCAAGATCGCCGGCATCTCCGACGAGCTGCCACCGCTGACCGTCGACTCCGAGCCTGGCGCCCGGCTGCTGGTGCTGGGCTGGGGCTCGAGCCAGGGGGCGATCCGGGCCGGTGTCCGCCGCGCTCGGGAGGCCGGCCATCGAGTGGCCTGTGCCCACCTGCATCACCTCCATCCACATCCGCCCAATCTCGGCGACCTGCTCCGTTCCTTTGATCGCGTGCTGGTGCCGGAGATGAACAGCGGCCAGCTCGCCCAGGTGCTGCGGGCGAAGTTCCTGCTCGACGTCGAGTCGTTCGCCAAGGTCGAGGGCCAACCCCTGTTCGCGGGGGAGATCGAAGAGCAGATCGGGAAGCGGCAATGACTGCGACCGCCGACAACGGCCATGGCGACGGTGCTGCGGAGCTGGCCAAGGCCGACTTCCAGTCAGATCAGGAGACGCGCTGGTGTCCGGGCTGCGGCGACTACGCCGTTCTCTCGGCGGTGCAGCAGTTCATGCCTGAGCTGGGGATCCCGCCCGAGCGCGTCGTGTTCATCACCGGGATCGGCTGCGCCGGGCGCTTTGCCTACTACATGGACACCTACGGGATGCACGGCATCCATGGCCGCGCGCCGGCCCTCGCCACCGGGCTGGCCACCGCGCGCGAGGACCTGTCGATCTGGGTGGTGAGCGGCGACGGCGACGCTCTATCGATCGGCGGCAACCATCTCATTCACGCGCTGCGACGCAACGTCCCGGTCAAGATACTGCTGTTCAACAACGAGATCTACGGGTTGACCAAGGGACAGGCCTCTCCGACCTCCGAGCTCGGGAAGATCACCAAGTCAACCCCCTTTGGCGTCGCCGACCATCCGTTCAACCCGGTGGCGCTGGCGCTGGGAGCCGAGGCGACGTTCGTGGCCCGGACGATCGACCGCGACCGGCATCACCTCACCGAGGTGCTGCGCGCCGCTGCCGAGCACCCGGGAGCCGCGCTGGTGGAGATCTACCAGAACTGTCCCGTGTTCAACGACGGCGCGTTCTCCGCCCTGACCGAAAAAGACGCCAAGGACGCAAATCAGATCCGGCTGGCCGCGGGTCAGCCGATCCGGTTCGGTGACGATCAGGAGCGCGGCGTGGCGCGGGGCGGCGACGGAGGACTGGAGATCGTCGACGTCGCGCGGACGGCCGAGGACGCGCTCCTGGTGCACGACCCTACGCGGGAGGATCCGAGCCTGGCCTTTGCCCTCGCGCGCCTGGCGCCGGATCCGAGCGGCCCGACGCCGATCGGGATCTTCCGTGACGTCCGGCGCCCGGTCTACGGGCGGGCTTCGGGCGCTGGCTCTCCCGCGGCCAGCGAGGCGCAGCTGGCGGACCTGCTGCTGGCAGGGGAGACCTGGACCATCGACTAGACGGGCCGCGGCTAGGCCACGCGTCCGTCCTCGGGCTCCAACGGCAGCCCCGCCGCCTCCCAGGCCTGCAGCCCGCCGGTCAGGTTGTGGGCGTCGAAGCCGGCGCTGCTGAACGCCTCGGTGGCCATCGCTGAGCGGGCGCCGCTGCGGCAGTAGAACACCACCGGTCGCCGGCGATCGATCGCGTCGGCAGCCGTGGCCAGCTTTCCCAGCTCGATCAGCCGGTCCCCGGCGATGCGTCCGGCATCGTGCTCGCTGGGCTCGCGCACGTCGATCAGCTGGACCTCTCCGCGCGCGTGCATGTCGGCTACCTGGTGAGGCGTGAGATCGGTCATCGCACCGCAGCGTAGCGGTCGATCAGCTCTCCATAACCCGTGCTCATGACAGAGATCCTGCACTTCGGCTACAGTGGCCGCCGCTACCAGAACCAGCCGAATCCCGTGGCACCTGCCACCGGGAACGGGGGACCCATCAGGAGCCGCCGGCTCCAGGGGCGAATCGCCGAGAACCTCGGCGTAGCGCGAACTCTTTCAGCGCGAGCCCGCCAGCTAACCCCGTAGGCGTGAGAAAGAGAAGGCGGTTTCTGTTGTACCTACGTCTACGAGGTTTCAATCGCTGCGCGAGCGTCGCGGCAGTCACACTCGGTCTCTCGATTCTCGCTCCGGCCGCCGCGCAGGGTGCGTCCGGGCCCGGAGCGGACAGCGGTGGGACCGGGTTCGCCGCTTCCGGCGCATCGCCGACGGAAGCGCAGATCAGCGATGCCAGCGGCCACCGCTACGCCGGCGGCTCCGCCCACATGGGCGATCGGATCCTCGGCCAGGCCATGAGCGGGCACGACGTGCGCGTCCTGCAGGACTACCTCACCCGGGCCGGCTACCCGACGCCGGTCACCGGGTACTTCGGCACGACCACCAAGGCGAACGTGATCGCCTTCCAGCGTGCCCACCATCTGGCCACGCAAGGGGTGGTCACCTGGACCGTCGCCCAGGCGCTCAGGCGCGCGGTCGGCTCGGTGAGCAGCGCGCGCCAGCTCAGCAGCGTCGCCCCTGTGGGCAGGGCACGGATCGTCAACGGACTTGCGCTGGCTCCCGCCGACGCGCCCGCGTCGATCAAGGCAGTGATCGCCGCTGGCAACCGGATCGCCTTCAAGCCCTACATCTACGGCGGCGGCCACGGCAGCTGGAACGACTCCGGCTATGACTGCTCCGGTTCGGTCAGCTACGCGCTTCACGGCGCCGGTCTGATCTCCTCCCCCGAGGACTCGACCGACCTCGAGTCTTACGGGAGCTCCGGCCCGGGACGGTGGATCACGATCTGGGCCAACTCAGGTCACACCTACATGTACGTAGCCGGCCTGCGCTTCGACACCGGCGCGCAGGGCGAGACCGGGGGCTCACGGTGGACCACAGCCGCCCGTTCCAACGACGGGTTCGTGGAGCGACACCCGACCAACCTCTGACGCCGCTCGTATCCCGCGCCCACTCGGCTCGGGGCTCGGGCGTGACGTAGGATCCTGTCAGGTATGTCAGCGCTGGCCGAGCTCTACACGATCCCCCAGGAGCACCTGGACTTCCGCGACACCATCCGGCAGATCGCCACCGAGCGGATCGCCCCGCGGGCGGCCGAGATCGACGAGCGCGCCGAGTATCCGCGTGATCTGCGCGCGCTGCTTTCAGAGCAGGACGTCCTGGGACTGCCGTTCGACATCGAGTACGGGGGCACCGGAACGGGAACGCTGATGCTGAACATGGCGGTCGAGGAGATCGCCAAAGCGTGCGCGTCGACGGCGCTGATCCTGATGGTGCAGGAGCTGGGGACGCTGCCGATCAAGCTGTTCGGCTCGGGTGAGCTGAAGGGTCGGTTCCTGCCCCGCTGTGCCAGCGGGGAGTGGTCGCCGGCGTTCGCACTTTCCGAGCCCGAGGCCGGCTCGGACCCGGGCGGCATGCTCACACATGCGGTCAGGGACGGTGAGGAGTGGGTGATCGACGGCACCAAGAACTGGATCACCAACCTTGGGGTGGCCGACTTCTACGTCGTCTTCGCCGTCACCGACCGTGAGGCCGGCCACTCGCGCGGGATCACCGCGTTCGTGGTCGAAGCCGACCGGCCCGGATTCAGCGTGGGCAAGCTCGAGCACAAGCTCGGTATCCGTGGTTCACCGACCGGGCAGCCGATCTTCGACGGCGTTCGCGTACCGGGCGAGAACGTCGTCGGCAACGTCAACGATGGCTTCAGGGTGGCGATGGCGACGCTCGATCGCTCGCGTCTGGGCGTGGCCGCGCAGGCGGTGGGGATTGCCCAGGGAGCCACCGACTATGCCGCCGCCTACGCGCGGGAGCGACGCCAGTTCGGCAAGCCGATCAACTCCTTCCAGGCGATTCAGTTCAAGCTCGCCGACATGGAGACCAAGTGTGCCGCCGCTCGCGAGCTGCTGTACCAGGCGTGCGCCAAGATCGATCGTGGCGATGCTGACGTCGGCAAGTACTCGGCGATGGCCAAGCTGTTCGCCTCCGACGTGGCCATGGAGGTCACGGTGGAGGCCGTGCAGGTGCTCGGAGGCTATGGATATGTCAAGGAGTACCCGGTCGAGCGGATGCTGCGCGACGCCAAGATCACGCAGATCTACGAGGGCACGAACGAGATTCAGCGGCTCGTGATCGCCCGCACGCTCCGCTAGGTCTGTGGCCGACTCGCCGTCAACGCTGCGCCGGATCCTCGGCTCGGCGCTGGCGGCCCTGGCCGTGGGTCTCGGCGCCGTCAGCCTGATCGGAGGCTTCAGCGACTCGTTCCCGCTGCGGCTGCTCCAGGGACTGGCGGTGTTCGGCGCCGGCGCGGTGATCCTGGGTGGTGCGGTGGTGCTGGTTCTGGTGCGCCTGGCCGGCTGGCGAGATCCCGAATCTGAACAGGAGTTCGAGCGGATCGTCCAGCGTGCCGAGCGCCTGGCGGCGGAAGACTCGTGGGGGGACAGCGAGGACTACGACCGCGAGCACTACGACGAGCACGACGACGAGGACGAGGACGAGGACGAGGACGAGGGATTCGATCTCCAGGACGAGGATGACTTCAGAGCGCTCGTGCGCACAGCGCTCGACGACCTGCCGCTGGAGTTCCATCGCGCTCTGGAGCACGTGGCCGTGGTGGTCTCCGACGGGGGCCGCCGACGGCGGGCCTATGGCCTCTACCAGGGAGACACCGTCGCCCGCGACTACTTCCACGACCGGATCGTGATCTTCCGGGACACCCTGGTGCGCGACTTCGGTAACGATCCCGACCGGCTACGGGCGCAGGTGACGCGTACCGTCCGCCACGAGCTCGCTCACCACCTGGGCTGGGACGAGAATGGAGTGCGCGGGCTGGGGCTGTGAAGCTGGGTCAGGCGCGAGGAGCCACCGGAGGTGTCGACGGCTGGGGGGACGTTGGCGCCGGCGGGCCGCCGTTGTCGCCGGGATCGTCGGGCGCCCGGATCCACTGCACGATCCGTCCGTGAGCGATGAGGAAGTTGGTCCGTGCGGTCAGGCCGATGCCCGACCCGCATCCGGAACCGGCGCCAGGCCGCTCGGTCAGCCGGAACAGTGCGTTCACATAGCGGCCGCGCTGATCGGCGGAGATGAACTCCGCGCCGCAGGGCAACGTCTCGTTTGCGGCCTCGGCTTGGGCCAGCGTGCGGATCTCGATCACGGCGGCCACGCCACCGCCGCCACCGCGGCCACCGCCACCGCCACCGTTGATCAGCTCGCTCGGGAGGGCGAAATAGCGTGCGGCCGCGCGCACGTCGCCGTTGCCCAGCGTGGTCGACCAGGCCCTGATCACCGCGAGGGCGGCCGGATCGGCCGGCGCGCCCGTCGGCGGGGGCGCAGGAATGATGATCCTTCCCGAGGGGGGCGGAGCGCTGCTCGCCGCTGCGCGGTGGCGGGCCTCGGCGCTGGCCCGGCGCGGGTCGACTGTCTGCGAGCACCCGGTTAGCGCCAGCGCCGCCGGCAGGAGCGCCGCCAGCCATCGCCGTGCACGTCCTCCGGCCATTGCCTCGATGATCGCAGGTCGTCGATCGCAGTCTCTGGAGGGGGATCGACAGGGCCGAAGTTCCGCAGGGTGGTTCCCGGGAGACCCCGGCGCACCAGGGTGTGCCAGCGATGGTCCGTAAGATCGAATGTCGTTACCGACAAAGGAGCCAGGCCAGATGTCAGAAGCAGTCATCGTCGACGCGATCCGCACGCCCATCGGTCGGGCGATGAAGGGATCGCTGAAGAGCGTCCGCGCCGATGAGCTGGCGGCGATCCCGATCCGGGCCCTGGTGCAGCGGAATCCCGAAGTCGACTTCGGGCAGACCGTCGACGTACTCATGGGAGCGGCCTCCGGGATCGGCGAGCAGGGCTACAACGTCGGCCGCAACGCGGGGCTGCTGGCGGGCCTGGATCATCACGTTCCTGGCTGCACGGTGAACCGCTTCTGCGCCTCCTCGCTGATGACGCTGCGAATGGCCTCACACGCGGTCGGCGTCGGTGAGGGCGACCAGTACATCGCGTCTGGCGTCGAGGCCGTCTCCCGCGCCGGGCTGGGCGCGGGCATGATGGAGGAGGTCAAGAACCCCAAGCTGGACGGCTCCGAGGGTTCGCTCTACGACGTGTACATCCCCATGGGGCAGACGGCGGAGAACGTCGCCGAGCGTTGCCAGGTCAGCCGCCAGGCCCAGGACGAGTGGGCGGTGATTTCCCAGAACCGAGCCGTGGAGGCCCGGGACTCCGGGCACTTCGACGCGGAGATCGTGCCGGTGACGGTGCCGGCTCATCAGGACAAGGACAAGGAGGGCAACGAGATCGAGGTGCCGGAGACAGTCGTCGACAAGGACGATGGTCCTCGCCCCGGGACGACGATGGAGGTGCTCTCCCAGCTCAAGCCCGCCTTCCGCGAGGGTGGGACGGTGACCGCGGGCAACTCCTGCCCGCTCAACGACGGAGCCGCCGCGGTGCTGGTTATGTCGGATGAGAAGGCGCGCAGCCTGGGGGTTCAGCCCAAGGCCCGGATCGTCGCTTCGACCGTGGCCGCGATCCGTCCGGAGATCATGGGTCTGGGTCCAATTCCGGCGATCAAGTCGCTGCTCAAGCAGACCGGGATGACGATCAAGGACGTCGACATCGTCGAGATCAACGAGGCGTTCGCGGCGCAGATCGTGCCCTGCATGGAGGAGCTGGAGATCCCCGAGGAAAAGCTCAACCCGTTCGGCGGCGCGATCGCTCTCGGCCACCCGTTCGGCATGACCGGCGCCCGGATCATGACGACGTTGATCAACGGCCTGCAGAGCAAGGACGGGACCTACGGGATCGAGTCGATGTGCGTCGCCGGCGGGATGGGAATGGCGATGCTGGTGGAACGACTGGCCTGAGCGCCCCTAATCAGCGCTGCGGCGGGCAAGCGCCAGCGCGAACAGCCCATCCGGATCCGGTAGCCAGCGTTCGAGCGCGAGCCCGGCGGCGGCGAAGTCCGCGTGCAACCGCTGCCGGGTGAACTTGGCGCTGATCTCGGTACGAAGCTCCTCGCCGGCCGCGAACTCCACCCGCAATCCCAGCTCGGAGATCAGCACGCTGCACGGCCGCAGTGCGCGCAGGCGCATCTCCACCCACTCGTGGCGGCGGTCGAAGAAGGCGACGTGCGCGAAGCCCTCGGGGATGAAGTCGCCACCCAGCTCACGGTTGATCACGTGGAGCAGGTTGCGGTTGAACTCCGCGGTGACGCCTTGCGCGTCGTCGTATGCCGCCTCGATCACCGCTGGTTCCTTGACCAGGTCGGTCCCCAGCAGCAGCCGATCGGTTGGGCCCAGCAGAGCGCCGATGCTCCGCAGCAGCGAGCGACGGGTGCCAGGGGGAAAGTTGCCGATCGTTCCACCGAGCAGGGCCACGATGCGCGGGGACTGGGCATCGGGGATCCGCTCCAGGTGGCGCTGGAAGTCGCCGATCACGCCGTGGACCCGCAGACCGGGGTATTCGCGTATCAGCTCATCTGCCGCCCCGCGCACCACCGTCTCCGAGACATCGAACGGGATGTAGCGGCGCAGGGCGCCCTTCATGGCCATCGCGTCGAGCAGGATCCGGGCCTTGTCCGCCGAACCCGAGCCGAGCTCCACCAGCTCGCCGGCCGCATTTGCCTCCACGAGCTCCCGGGCCCGCTGGGCCAGCAGCGCCCGCTCGGTGCGGGTGGGGTAGTACTCGGGCAGCGCGCAGATCCGCTCGAACAGCTCCGACCCGCGGGCGTCGTAGAAGTGCTTGGGCGGTAGCTCCTTGAACGGCCGCGTGAGGCCGTCGAGCACGTCGTTGGCCAGGCAGCGTTGGTCGGCCTCGGTCAGCCACGAGTCGATCCGGACACCATCGCTCTCCACGACCGCCTTCACGATCGGTCCTGCGCGATCCTGAACCCGGCGAAGATCTGCCGGCGTTGCGGTAAGTCCCAGTTGCGAAACGTGGGCGAGGCCACCCGCGCTCGTGTGGCCCACGAGCCACCACGCAGAACTCGGTAGGCGTCGCCGAAGAACACCTGGGAGTACTCCGGGTACGGCCAGGAAGAGAATCCGGGGTAGCCATCGAAGCGGCCCGCCGTCCACTCCCACACGTCCCCGAGGGCGCCCAGCACGCCGCAGGGGGAGGCGCCGTCCGGATACGCTCCGGCGGGCTCGGGACCGGCGGCGCCGTGGTCGAGGTTGGCGTGCAACCCGGGGACGGGCGGCTCCTCGCCCCAGGGATAGGCGTGGGCCAGCTGCAGCTCCTGATCCCAGGTCGCGGCCTTCTCCCACTCCACCTCGGTGGGGAGCCGGGCGCCGTGCGCGCGCGCGAAGGCGTCGGCCTCGAACCAGGAGACGTGGACGACGGGATGGCGCGGAGCCAGTGGCTCGATTCTTCCGAGGCGCCACTGAGCCGCGCCGTCCATCGTCCAGCCGGCAGGTCGGGAGATGTCGTACTCCTCCTTCCAGGACCACCCCTCGTCTGACCACCATTCCCGCCTTTCATAGCCGCCGCCCTCCACGAAGGTCAGGTAGGAGGCGTTGGTGATCGCGGTGCGGCCGATCCCGTAGGCGCGCACGTCGGTGCGGTGGCGTGGACGCTCGTTGTCGTAGGCGAAACCCAGGCCCGGCGCCCCGATCGTGCACGGACCGGCTGGGATCTCCACCAGCTCCAAGCCGGTGTGCTCGCGCCGCGGAGCCGGTGCCGGCGGGCGCTTCCCGGGCGGGTCGTAACCTGGCAGCCGGGCCAGCTGGATCGTCTGCAGCATCGTCTCGTCGTGCTGCTGCTCATGACGCAGCACCATCTCCTGCAGCAGACCATCCCCGAGGTCGCGCTCTCGCATCACCGCCAGCGTCCGCGCGCGCACGGCCTCCAGGTAGCCGCGCGCCTGTGCCGGCCGCAGGTAGGGCAGGTCCCCGCGCCGCGCTCGCGGCGTCTCGAACGCGTCGTAGACCTCGGCCAGATCCTCACGCAGCAGGGACCTTCCCCCGAAGCGATGCACGAGCCACAGGTCCTCGAACGCCGCGATGTGACCGAGGTCCCACACCAGCGGGCTCATCAGCGGCGAGTGGACGCGCTCCAGGTCGACTTCGGAGATCGATTCGACCAGGCCGAGCGTGCGCTCCCGCGCCTCCTCCAGCGCGTCGACGGCCGGCGATGCGGTGGCGCCGGTGGCTGCTCGGCTCGGGCCGTGCATCTGGGTCATTGTCCCATCTCGCGACCCGATGCCGCGAGCGCGTAGCGGAGGTAGAGCGAATGGCGTCGCTCGAGCAGCCACAGCAGGCGCATCCGCGCGGGCTCCGGTAGCCCCGGGCCGGAGGTGACCGGGGGTCCGGCGCCGCCGCCGGCAAGCTTCGGAGCGACGGTCAGGAACAGCTCGTCGACGACCCGCTCCTTGAGCATCGCGCCGAACAGCGTCGGGCCTCCCTCGCACAGCAGCGAACGGACTCCGTACCGTGCTCGCAGCTCGCCCAGCGCTGAACTGATCAACCGGTCACCGGGCTGCAGGCGGACGTGCTCCACGCGGGCGCGCCAGGCACTCCCTCGCACCTCCACCGGCGAGAGCACCACCACCCGCGCCTCGGGTTCTGCCAGCAGCGGAATGTCGTCGGGGATCGATCCGCCGCGGGTGATGATGCAGGCCAGTGGCTCCGCGCCCAGCCCCTGCTCCACCCGTCGCCGCCGCCTGGCCTCGTTGGCCAGGATCCGGCCGTAGCGCTCGGTGCGCAGGGTTCCCGTGCCGGCCAGGACGGCGTCGAAGCGCTCCCGCAGGCCATGGAACATCGCCCGGTCCCCATCGTCGCCGAGCTGCCCCGAGCGTCCTCCGAAGGTGGCGTGGCCATCGGCGCTGGCGATGAAGTTGACGGCGGTGTGCGGGCGCTGTGCCGGCGCGTGCTCGGTGGGGGCGAGCGAGTCCAGGAGCGCGTCGACATCGACCGTCTCCGGGGCGGGGAGCAACTGGCGGAACTCCATCGGCGGGAACCGAACCTAGCAGTCGCTCTCGGGGCCAACGGTTCACCGGCAGACACCGGTGGAAACCGGTTAGGCTGCGGCGACGATGGACTACAAGGCGCTAAACCGCGGCGAGTTGATCGCGGTTGTGGGGGGGATCCTGCTCGTGATCTCGCTGTTCTTGAGCTGGTTCTCGCTCGGTGACAACTTCGCCACCCTGCACGGCTGCCGGGGGCCGAACTCCACCTGCAGCGGGTGGAACGCCCTGGCCTTCGCCCGCTACCTGCTCCTGCTGGCGGCGCTGGCCCCGGTGATCCTCGCCTACATCATCCTCCGCGGCCATCCCCTCTCCTGGCCTCGGGGAGAGCTCACGGCGGTGAGCGCACTGACCGCGTTGGTGCTGACCGTGTTCGTCGGAGTGATCGACAGGCCGGGGTCGCCGCCGGGGCAGATTTCGATCGACTACGGCTGGTGGGTGGCGCTGGTGGCGGGGCTGCTGATCCTGGTCGGCTCGATCGCCCGCGCGCAGGAGAGCTCGGCTGTCCGCAAGCCGCCTGGGGTCCTGTGAGCGCGGGCGGCAACGGGACCCGCCCGGACCGCAACCTGGCGCTGGAGCTGGTCCGGGTGACCGAGGCCGCCGCGCTGGCGGCGGCGCGGATGGTCGGGCGCGGGGACAAGGAAGGCGCCGATCAGGCCGCCGTCGATGCGATGCGACACGTGCTCGACTCGGTGTCGATGGATGGCGTGGTGGTGATCGGCGAGGGGGAGAAGGACGAGGCGCCGATGCTCTACAACGGCGAGCGCATCGGCGACGGCAGCCGGCCGGAGGTCGACGTCGCCGTGGATCCGCTGGAGGGCACGCGCCTGACCGCGCTGGGGATGCCGAGCGCGATCGCGGTGATCGCGCTGTCCGAGCGCGGGGCGATGTTCGACCCGGGACCGTGCGTGTACATGGAGAAGATCGCGGGCGGCGCGGAGATAGCTGACCTGCTCGATCTCGACCGGCCGCTGCCCGAAACGTTGAAGCTGGTGGCCGAGCGCAAGGGCATCGACATACGCGACGTGATGGTCGTGATGCTCGATCGCGAGCGCCACCACGAGGCGATGCACGAGGTCCGACAGGCCGGCGCGCGGGTGCGCCTGATCCTCGACGGAGATGTCTCGGCGGCGCTGCTGGCGGTTAGCGAGAACTCGCCGGTGGACCTGCTGTGGGGGATCGGCGGCACCCCCGAGGGGGTGATCTCGGCGGCGGCGATCAAGTGCACCGGTGGTCAGCTGCGGGGCCGGTTGTGGCCGCGCGACGACGAAGAGCGACGAGCTGCCCTGGCCGCCGGCTACGACCTGGCCAAGGTGCTGACCGTCGACGACCTGGTTGCGGGGGAGGACGTGTTCTTCTCCGCCACCGGTGTCACCGACGGGGATGTACTTCAGGGCGTGCGCTATCAGGGCGGCCGAGGCGCAACCACCGAGTCGCTGGTGATGCGCTCGCGTTCGGGCACGGTACGACGGATCTCGGCCCGGCACGACCGCGCCAAGCTGACCGCGCTCTGAGCTCTGAGCTACGGTCGCGCGCCCGTCGGTGCAGCCTCGTCGGTCTCGGGTGGGACGAGACGTCGCACCTTTGACTCGGCCAGATTCAAGGTGGCCAGCGACCTCAGGAAGGCGTGCGTGACGAGCACGTGGATGACCGATTGGGTGGCCTCGTACACCGGGGCGCTGAAGCTGACGGCGATCGAGGGATAGAAGTTGGCCACCGCCACCTCGATGCGCACCGAGGCGCGACCATCAGCGTTGTCCTGGCGGGGATCGCGTCGCACGTCCAGGGAGAGAAAGCCCGAACCGCGGCCGGCGCGAGCGACCAGCAACCCGTCACGAATCCGCCACAAGACCGTTCCATGCTCGGCCTCGGTCACGTACTCGGGCGGGTCGAAGCGCAGCAGCGTAAGCGGGCGCGCCACCAGCACCACCCGCCGCTCGTTGCTGCCGTAGACCACTCTGATCAGCCCAAGCGTGACCCGGGAGAGGAACCGCCAGTAGGTGCGGGCCAGGTTCTCCAGGTTGGTCGGGTTCCACAGCCGGTCGAGGTCGTGCCGGGAGAGGGTCAGCTCCGCGGACTGGACCGAGCGCACGGCGCCATCGCTGTTGATCACGGTCGAGCGTCGGGGGGAGACGATGACCGCCAGCGCCGGCAGCGTTGACTTGCGCCGCTGACGCCAGCCCACGAACGCCGTGATGGCGGCGACGATCGCCGCGAGGGGTGCGTTCACGGCCACCATTCTTCCCGGTCTGAGCGCCGGGATGCGGGCTGGATCGGCTACAGCGGCAGCGGCTCCAACTCGATCTCGCTGCCGCCCGGCAGCTCACCCTCTCCGGGCGGGATCAGCGCCAGCGCCTGCGCGCCCAGCAGAGAGGTGATCACATGCGACCCCTGAGGGCCGTTGGGGATGGCCACGAGCCCCTGGCGGCGATGCTCGAGCCGCACGCGCAGCGCCTGCTCGCGCACCCGGTTGCGCACGACCGGGACGCCGAGCCGGACCGTCTGCGGCGAGGCCGCGGTGAGCTGATCCGCCGCCGAGCTCGAGCGCAGCCCGAGCATCGCCGACAGCGCCATCCGTACGAACAGGGTGAACGTGACCACCGTCGAAACCGGGTTGCCGGGAAGGCCGAACACCAGGCTGTCCTCTCGGCGCCCGAACCAGATCGGCTTCCCAGGCTGGAGGGCCACGCCCCAAAAGACCTCCTGCACCCCGAGGCTCCTCAGCGCCGGCTTGACCTGGTCGTGCGGCCCCACCGAGACGCCGCCGGAGATGAGCACGACGTCGGCGGCAATCAGGGCCGCCGCCAGCCCAGCCTCGGTGGCCCGGCGGTCGTCGGGAAGGCGCTGCGCCGTCTCGGCGACCGCTCCGCACTGCTGTGCCAGCGCTGTCAGCATCGGCCCGTTGGAGTTGTGGATCGCTCCCGGGCCCAGTGGCTCTCCGGGGGCGCGCAGCTCATCGCCCGTGCACAGCACCGCCACGGTTGGGCGGCGAGCGACCTGGAGCTGGCCCGCGCCCGCGGCCACGGCGGCGCCGAGCTCCGCCGGCCCAACCACAGTGCCTGCGGAGAGCACCCGGGCACGAGCGCGCATGTCCTCCCCGGCCTGGCGGATGTGCGCCCCCGCCGGCACCGCGACGCGGAGCTCGATCTGGTCGCCGGGGCGAGGGTCGGCATCCTCCTGAGGGATCACCGCAGTCGCCCCGGACGGCACCACCGCGCCGGTCGAGATCCGGATCGCTTCCCCGTCCGTCACGACCTTGGTAGCGGGTCTTCCCGCCCTGGACTCGTCGATCACCCTGAGCAGCCGGCCCGCGGGGCCGGCGACCACCCCATAGCCGTCCATCGCCGAGGAGGCAAACGGGGGCACCGGTCCTGCGGCGACCACGTTCTCAGCGAGCACGCGACCGAGCGCGTCCGTGATCGCCACCCGCTCCGGGCTCAGCCCTGCCACCTGGGCCAGAATCCGCGCGCGAGCTTCGGCGACGGTGAGCAGCGGGTTGGCCATGCCCGGATTGTCGCCGGTCTGCGGGCGGCCCCGCCGCGCCGGCGCGCAGCTGCAGAGCCCAGAACCTCTGCGTTTTGCCCGATGGGTGGGGCGGGGCGACCGCGGCCCGTGATAAAAGGTCGCGATGCAGCACGGTCCGCCCCGGCGCCGGCGCGCCAGACCGGTGTCCGACGCGCCCGTAGACGCGCTGCTGGCGCGCGACCAGGACCTGGCGAAGGGCTGGCTGCTGGCGATGGTCGAGCAGTCGCCGCTCGAGCAGGTGCCGGGGATCCTCAGCGGCGATTTCGCTCGCGAGGGGCCGCGACTGTGCGCGGGGATCGTGCGGGCGCTCGGAGCCGACGCCGATCTGCGCCGACTGGAGCCCGGTGGCGAGCTCGCGTCGCTCACCTCTCGGGCGGCAGAGATCGCCGGGGTACACGAGGTCGAGGCGAGCCTCGGCGCGGTGGACGCGCTCGCCGCGGTGATCTGGAGCGCCGTGCGCATCGAGCTTGCCGATCCGGACGGAGATCAGGTTTCCGAGCTGGCCGAGCGCCTGGCGCTGGTGAGCGAGCTGGTACGCGCCGCGGTGCTGCGGCAGGCGACGCACCGTTCCGAGCAACGGCACGAGCCGGCACCGGAGCCGCGACAACCGCCAGTTCCGGAGTCGCAGCAGCAGCCGCTGTCCGAGCCGGCCCGTGTGCCCGGGGCGGAGCTGGACAACGACCCGGGGCCGGAGTCCCGGCAGAGTCATCTGCGCGCGGTAGCGACGGACGAGCCGGCGCAAGCGAACGAAGAGCCGGCGCGGCCAACGGTTGAGCCGGTGCGGGCAGCGGATCATCGCCCTGAGCAGGCCGATCCGCTATGGCAGGCCGCACTCGCGGACGAGCTCGCCCGAGCCGCTGGGTCGAGCGCGCCGCTGTCGTTGCTGCTGATCGAGCTCGATGACGCCGACCGGATGGGCGCGGCGGGCTTCGGGCAGGAGGCGAGTGCGAACCTCAGCCGCTTTTCGCAGGCCCTGCGCGCCGTGGTCCGGCGCCAGGACATCCTCGCCTGGGAAAGCGACG
This sequence comes from uncultured Solirubrobacterales bacterium, assembly GCA_963787535.1. Classification (GTDB taxonomy): domain Bacteria; phylum Actinomycetota; class Thermoleophilia; order Solirubrobacterales; family Solirubrobacteraceae; genus Palsa-465. Next base: position 437,924 of record CAWBDB010000003.1, on the reverse strand, counting down.
CCCGCGCCTGGGTGATCGCGCGTGACACCGGCAGGCCAGGGGCACAGGCGCTGGGGGAGCGAGCAGCGGCGTCGGTCCGGGCCGCGGCGCGGTGGCGCGGGGCGCCGCTGACGATCAGTGTCGGGCTCGCGGTCTACCCGGATGACGCTCGCGAGGTCGAGGCGCTGCTCGAGGCCGCGCGGGAGGCGTGCGTCGTGGCCACGGCCAGCGGGACAGGTCTGGCCTCAGCCGCCGGCCGGTCAGCCGACGATGGTCCGGACGCCGCCGGCTCTGACGGTTCCTCCGGGGACTCCGGCTCGGAGCTGCGGCACTAGCGGCGGGTAGGGAGGGGTGAGGATCCGTGGCCGCCGACGCGGCACCGGCAGGCTCACGTCGAGGCCGCATGCGGCCGATCACCGACTACCGCGGCAGCGAAACCGCACCGATCGTCTCGGTGCCGTTGATCCCCAGCACGGCGGCCGTCGCCGAGGTCAGATCCCAGTCCGCGTGGTTGGCGTAGGGACCCCGGTCGATCACCGGGACCACGATCGTCCGACCGTGCCACAGGAGCGAGACCGGGGTGCCACAGGGCAACGTCCGGTTGGCGACGCCGAGCATCGACGGGCGCAGCGTCTCGCCGCAGGCCGTCCGTTGGCCCCAGAAGCCCGGCCCGTAGATCGTGGCGATCGCCGGGCGGTAGACGGTGATCGTCAGCGATGGCGAGGCCGGTGTGGCTCGGCTGATCGTGCCGCGGCCACTCTCGAGCACCGCGCGGAACGCGAACTGGCCGATGTGGTTAGCCGGCCAGATCGCCGAGAAGGCACCCCCAGGGCCAACCGAACCGTGTGCGGTTGCCACCCAGCTGCCGCCAGTCTCCCGGCCCCGCCGCTCGATCTCCACGATCTGCCCCCGGGCAGGATCAGCCACGCTCCCACCGAAGCGGAGCTGGCTGCGCAGCAGCGCCGAGGCTCGGCTGGCGATCGTGATGCCGTTGCCGCTGACCTGGACCGGGACGTCACCCGACTTCACCCCCGCGCCGTGGCGGCTCGACGCGCCGCTGGAGGTGAGGGATGTCGACGTCGGGGCGATCGCGCCGCCCCCGGTGACCCCGGGCGAGGTCGAGCTCCGGCTCGCCCAGCCAGCTGAGGGAAAAACGAGCGCAGCGCCGGCCAGCAGCAGCGACAGAGCATGTGACTTGGCGCGTGGACGCACGTCAGGCGGATCCCTTCGGTTGGCTTGGCGGCCTACGGGGTGAGCTGACGGGCTCGCGCTAGCGCGCTACGGCTCCTGGTGAGCCGATTCGCCCCCGCGGACCAGAGTCCGCAAGTGGGTCCCCCGCCGGTCGTCTCCTGAGAGGCGACCGCTCGGCACGGAAGTCGGGTGGCAGTATACGAAACCCGGTCGACCCGTCCACGCCCGACCCGGGCGCTACGGGCGGGGCAGGCGCGAGATCATCCCTCGGACCGCGCGGCTGCCGACCGCCAGGCCGATCTCGGCCAACTCGCCGGCGGCCTGCACCGTCGTCGCCAGGAGGTCGGTGCGCACCGGAGGCTCGGGCTTGAGGGGCGGCGCCGGCTGCCTGCGCGCGGGCTTGCGCGGGCTGGTCGGCGGTCGCCGCGTCGGCTTGACCATCGCTGCTGTCTTGCCTGATGGGGTGGCCTTGCCTGATGGGGTGGCCTTGCCTGATGGGGTGGCCTTGCCTGATGGGGTGGCCCTGCCGGCCGAAGCTCGCTTGCGCGGGGTCGGTGTGCGTCCCGACCTGGCGGTACTGCCGGAGGCAGAAGCCTTGCCTCTTGGAGCAGCTTTCCGCGACGCCACCGGCGCCAGGCGGGAGATTGCCGCCCCCGCAGCCTCGGTCTCCGGAGCACCGGGGGCCTCATCGGCTGCGGCAGCGGCCTCCGTCGCCTCTGGCGCCTGCCCAAGGCGGGTCCGCTTGTCGCTACGCCGGTGTGGCCGCGTGCGCGGCAGGCCGCCGAGAACCTCTGAGGGTCGTTCTTCGCTCATCGCGGCACATGATCGCGCACTGGCCCGGCCGGCGTCGGCGGAGCCGCAGGTCAGCCACGGCGCCAGCCCGCGGGCGAGGCGCCAGATGCCGGGCAGCCGGCCGCCCGCCTGAGCAGCGGAACTTTGAAACGGTAGGCCTCGTTCTACGTATAGGTTGTTTAAGAATGCCGCCAGCGTGGCGCCGGCGTCCCTGGCCCAGGGCAGGCAAATTGCTTGATCAGAGCCCTGAACGCGCCTTGACTTCAAGGCGTAGCGGCTATACTCAGCATTGTATGTTTAGGTAGCGGGCCTGCGCCCTCGGAGGGTGCATCCGCTGTTTCTCATCCTTCAGGTCGGTCTCAGCCCCGGCGCATACGACGGAAACGGAATCCTGATGTCAGTAGCGGAACTGCAGGAACTCGAAGAGATCAAGGGCCTGGTGAATCGCGGGCAGCAGCTCGGCGTCCTCACCTTCGCCGAGATCGCCGGCGCGGTTTCCGAGCTGGATCTCGACGAGGCGGATGTCGAGGAGCTGCACGGCTTCCTCGAACGGGCTGAGATCGAGCTGGTCGAGGAGGTCGATCCGGCGCTCGCCGCCGCCGAGGTGGAGCGCGCGCCGGACAAGCGCGGCCGCCGCAAGGCCAAGACGGCGCTCGACCTCAAGCCGGACATGACGACGGACTCGCTGCAGCTGTTCCTCAAGGACATCGGAAAGGTCCGTCTGCTCACAGCCCAGGAGGAGGTCGATCTGGCCAAGCGCATCGAGCGCGGTGACCTGGACGCCAAGCAGAAGATGGTCGAGTCAAACCTTCGCCTGGTCGTCTCGATCGCCAAGAACTACCGCAACCAGGGGCTCCCGTTCCTGGACCTGATCCAGGAGGGGACGCTCGGCCTGGTCCGGGCGGCCGAGAAGTTTGACTACCGCAAGGGCTTCAAGTTCTCCACCTACGCCACCTGGTGGATTCGCCAGGCGATTGCCCGCGCGCTCGCCGACAAGGCGCGGACGATCCGCATCCCGGTCCACGTGGTCGAGAAGCTCAACAAGATCGGGCGGGCCGAGCGCAAGCTGGTGACCGAGCTCGGTCGCGAGCCGACGGCTGAGGAGATCGCCGAGGTGACCGGAATTGAGCCCGAGGAAGTTGAGTCGATCAAGCGCTCTGCGCAGGCTCCCGTCTCGCTGGAGAAGCCGGTCGGTGACGAGGAGGAGTCCGAGTTCGGGCAGTTCATCGCCGACGAGCGGGCTGAGTCTCCATACGAACGAGCGGCCGAGATCCTCACCAAGGAGGCGCTACGCGAGGCGCTCGAGAACCTCTCCTACCGGGAGCGGCGGGTGCTGGAGCTCCGCTACGGGCTCGGCGGCGAGCATCCGCGCACGCTGGACGAGGTCGGCCGAACGTTCAACGTCACCCGCGAGCGAATCCGGCAGATCGAGAACCAGTCGCTCAAGAAGCTGCAGTCGCTGGCCGAGGCGCAGAAGCTTCGCGACGTCGCCTGAGCGCGGATCCGGAGCCGCTGCACCTGCCTCGCTTTACTTCCTGAAGCATTGCGCTAAACTCGAGGTGGAGATGGAAGTGAACGAGACCTGTCCGGTCTGCCGCACGGCGGAGATCGTGTGCGGCAAGTGGACGCTGCTGGTGATTCGCGACCTTGCCCGGGGGCGGTCCAGGTTCTGTGAGCTCGAGCGCTCGCTGCGCGGCATCAGCCCCCGTACCCTGTCGCTGCGGCTTCGCGCCCTGGAAGAGGAGGGCGTCGTGCAGAGGCAGACCTTCCCGGAGGTTCCGCCGCGGGTCGAGTATGCGCTGACCGAGAAGGGCCGGGCGCTGGTGCCGCTGATCGAGGACATGCGCGCCTACGGCACGCGTTGGCTCGGGGATGACTGCGACACCGGGGAGCGGGCGGAGATCACCTCGGCCCCTGAGCGCGAGCCGGTGGTCGCGGCCGCCTGAGCGATACGCGGATGCGGATCGCGGTCGCCGCCGATGAGCTGACCGGGGTGGCCGAGGCACTGCCTGACCAGTTGCGCCGTCGCGGACACGAGCTGATCCTGCACGGCGCTTACCGCCCCCGGGAGCGCAGCGACTGGGCGTGGGCCAGTGAGCTCGCGGCGCTGGACGTCGCACAGGGACGAGCCGATCAGGCGGTCGTGGCCTGCTGGACTGGAACCGGCGCCTCGATCGCCGCCAACAAGGTGGCCGGCATCCGCGCCGCCCTATGCGCCGACGCCCGCACCGCCGAGGGCGCACGGCGCTGGAACGACGCCAACGTGCTGGCGCTCAGCCTGCGCACGACCTCTCAGGCTGAGCTGGAGGAGCTCCTCGACTCCTGGTTCGGCGCCGGCGTCAGCGCCGATCCCTCTGACGCCGAGAACATCGCCCATCTGAACGAGATCGAGACCCGGTAGCGGCGCCAGGCGCTGCCCGCCACGCAGGAGTCGACCGCCTGAGCGCGAACTCGGGCGTGTGCGCAACTCGACGCTGGCCGCCACGCTCGAGGCCTTCACGCGTGACGTCGCCGCTGCGCTCGCCGCCGAGACAGCGGCGGGCGCGGAGATCCCGTTCGAGGTGGCCGAAGCCGGCGCCGGTCCCGGCCGGGCGGCGCTGTACTGCTACCGACCACTGACCAGCGCCTTCATCGGGTCGCGGCTCGGCCTGCTCAGGGCGCTCGCCAGCTATCCCGCGGCGGCGCGGGCGCTGGAGACTGTGCCCGGGATCGAGGCCTACCTGGATCAGCGTGGGGTCACGCCGATCCCGGCGGAGGCTCGCTCGCGCGTCGATGCGACCCTGCGGGCCCTGTTGGAGCGGGTGTTCGCGGAGCGAAGCGAGTTCGCTTTCGATGCCGGTCGCTTCGAGCTCGCCTACCAGGAGCTCGAGCGCGCGCTCTACGCAGGACGTTCGGTGAGCACGGTGATCGCGCCGCTGCTGGGACTGGCTCTGGACCCGGCCACGGCTGAGCTCGCGCTCGGGGACGGGCTGTCCCTGACCCGCGGTGAGGCGCTGCCGGACGCGCCGGCGGAGGCGATCTGGGGCACCCGGGGGCTGGACATGGCGCCAGAGCCGAACGTGCTGGCGGTGCTGAGTGTTGATCCCCGGCGCGCCCGCCGTCCCCCGCTGTCCCTAGCCCGCAGCCGGTTCCGGCGGATCCTCACCGCGCTGCGCCTGTATGAGCGCGGCGGCTACGCGCTCGGGCCACTGGCCTGGATCAGAGCCGACGAGGGCGTCTGGCGGCCGGTCGTGCTTGGTGGCAGCGGGCGGCCCGGGCTCGTGACTCTGATTCCCGCTGCCCACGAGGACGAGCTGCGGGCATTCTGCAGCCTCGTTGCCAGCCGGAGCCCTTCCCCAAATGAGCTTGCCTGGGCGCTGGCCCGCTTTGAGATGGGGCGGGAGCGGCTGGCGCCGTTCGAGGCACTGACCGACTATCTGCTCGCCCTCCGCGCGCTGCTCGAGCCCGAGGGTCCCCACAGCGGTCGGCTGGCCCAGCGCCTGGCGATGCTGTGCGCGGTGCCCGAGGGACGTGGGCGGCTGGCGGAGCGAACCGCACACGCGATCTCGCTGGAACGGGCGGTCATCTCCGGCCTGGCACCCGCGGCCACCGGCATCGACGAACTCGTGGAGGAGCTCTCCGAGCATCTCCGAGCGCTGCTGCGCGATGTCATTTGCGGCCACCTGGACGCCGATCTGCGGGCGCTGGCCGATGAGCTGCTTGGTCACGCCGCCGCCGCGCCCTCTGAGGCCGAGACGCTAGGCTGATCAGCGGCCGCTCCCTACTCGGCCCTTCCGGGGCCGGGAGTGTTTTGCCGCCAGGCACAACATGTAAGTCCTGGGGCTCGTATGAAGGTCAGGGGGAGCGCGACCGCAGCGGCGAGCGGGCTACATGCCCGCTCGTTCTGTTTCTCACCCTCCTGACCGTGGGTAAGAAGGGCAGCGATGCCACCCGAGCCGGAACCGATTACCCTGGACCAGGTGGTCCACCGAGCGGTGGAGACGTGCGAGGACGGGAGCCAGGCGCTGGATCCGGTGGGCGCAGCTACGCCCGTGCGTGTTCCCAATGTCGATCCGCTGTGCTTCAACGTCCCGCGGATCGGCGATCAAGGCTTCGAGGAGCTCTGCCACCTCGTCACCGAGGAGGACCCGGACACGGCCCTATGTGGCGCGGATGTGACCGGGTTCCCCTGGAATCCGCCGTGGCCTCGATGCCAGGCCTGCCTGGCGGTTGCCCACGGCGAGATGAACTGATCATCAAAGATGAGCGACGAACTGGTCTGCATCGTCGAGATCCCGAAGGGAAGCCGGAACAAGTACGAGTACGACCCCGAGCTGGGCAGGATGCGCTTCGACCGCTACCTGATGCCCTCGGTCGTCTATCCGGCCGACTACGGCTTCATCCCGGAGACGCTCGCGCTCGACGGGGACCCTCTCGACGTGCTCGTCTGCCTGTCCGAGCCAACCTTCCCCGGCTGTCTGGTGGCGGTGAAACCGATCGGCCTGTTCGAGATGGAGGACGAGCATGGGATCGACGACACGGTGCTGTGCGTTCCCCTTCACGATCCAGGGTGGAACCGCCTCGAGGAGATCGATGACCTGCCGGAACCGGTACGACAGGAGATCTCCCACTTTTTCGCCATCTACAAGGACCTCGATCCCGATCGGGAGTCAGAGGTCAAGGGCTGGGGCGACCGCGTTAAGGCACTGCGGACGATCGAGGAGTCCAGACGTCGCCACCGCGAGCAGGCCGGAACCGGCTGAGCCACCCGCGGCGCGCGATTGGCGATCTTCCTCCCGACCCAGCTTAACCATCCCCGCGCATGTTCCACATCGAGCTGCGGCAGTTTCCCCACACTGCACGCGCGTTCAACCTCAGCCAGGAAGAGCTACGGGTGCAGATCCTCGACCCGTGGGTGGCGGGGCGCGGTGTACTGTGGGCGGACCGTCGCTGGTCGGCTGAGAAGGCGCAGCTGACGATCATCTCGGGGCCTGAGCTCCCCCCGCAGGCCATGGGGATGGGGAGGGGCTGGCAGGAGGCTCTGCGCGCCGGCGAGGACCTGACCACGCAGATGCTCGAGCAGGCGCGGCGGGAACGCGGTGGCGGCGAAGCGCTTCAGCGATTGAAGCTGGAGCTGGTCGCGAGCTGCGAGGAGCAAGCGCAGAGACCCGATGAGGTGGTGGAGCTGGCCGGGGTCCGATGGTCACAGCACCGCGTCAGCGAGAGGCTGGCGATCGCCGAGCAGGCGATCTGGGAGCTGCTGCACGAGGGCAAGCTCACTCTGGTGCGGAAGGGGGCAGCTACCGAACCGATCCCGATGGAGCAGTGGCGGGCCACGCTGCTGGAGTGGCGCGTGTGGAGCAGCCGCGAGCCACCACAGCTCCTCCTGAAGGCCGTAAATGCCCGGGAGGGCACGACGTCTGCGCCTCGGCAGAATCAGTAAGCGGGCTCAGGCGACGACGTCGGCGATCAGCCGCGCGCGTTCCCGCTCGCTGGCGAACAGGTACCGGTGCACGCGCAGCAGCCCCTCCACGTTGTGGACGTCATCGTCGAACTGGGGGACGAGCAGCAGCGGGGGGTCCTCCAGCTCCCGGCGGAGCAGCGCGATGTTCCGTTCATCACGCTGGGCCAGAACGTGATAGTCACGAAGGTTCTCGGTCACCGCCGCAGCCAGTTCCGGATCGAGCGCCGCCGACAGCTGCGACTGCAGCTGGTGCAGCTGGGTATCCCCGAGCAGGTCGTGATGGACGCGGTTGACGATGACGCCGGCGAATGGCAGCCCGCTCTGGCGAAGCGTGTGCCCGAACCAGATGGATTCCGGCGTGGTCTCGCTCTGCGCCGAGCTAACGAGCAGGAACGCTGTGGTCGGTGCCCGCAGCATCGCCTCAACCTGCACCGCACGCTCGGAGAAGTCCTCGGTCATGTCGCCGAGCAAGGTGAAGAACGTGGTCAGGTCTCCCAGCAGGTCGACTCCGGTCACGCGTCGCAGGGCACCGAGCAGTGGCGAGGCACCCCGCCCGAGGATGCGCACCCCCATCCCGGTCGGCCGGATAAATGCTTTCAGCGCCCGTCCTTCCAGGAACGAGGTCAGCCGGCCGGGCGCGTCGAGGAAGTCGAGCGCGTTGCGTGAGGGCGGGGTGTCGAGCACCAGCAGGTCGAAGTCACCCTCCCGCTCCAACTCATAGAGCTTGGCGATCGCCGTGAACTCCTGCGATCCGGAAACCGCGGTGGACAGCTCGCGATACACCCGGTTGGCCTTGATCTCCTTGGCCCGCTCCGGGGTCGGCGCCACCCGCTCGATCAGCTCGTCGAAGGTTCGCTTGGGGTCCAGCGTCATCGCCCACAGCTCGCCCTCGATCGGCAGGCCGACGCCGGCGAGTCGTTCTGGCCCGACCAGCGAGGGCTCGTTGTCGAGCTCCTGCAGTCCCAACGCATTGGCGAGCCGGCGCGCCGGGTCGATCGTCACCACCGCGACCTTGGCCCCGGCTGCGGCCATCCCCAGTGCCAGCGCGGCGGACGTGGTGGTCTTGCCGACGCCTCCCGCGCCGCCGCAGACGCAGATGCGCTTGTTCTGCAGCAGCTCGGCGACGCTCACGGCGCGGGAGTCTGGGCTCGGGCTGGAGGCCGGTCCGCGCGTCCTGGGTCGCCGTCGAGCTTGATGGCCAGCGCCTCGGCCAGCCGCTCCAGCTGTTCGCGGCCGAGACTGTCGGCGAACAGGTAGGGCAGCACCACGGGCTCCATGTCCAGACCCTCCCGCAGGCGGCCAAGCTGCTGTTGCTGCATCTGCGCGCGGGCGTGCTCGGACAGGGCGGCGCGGATCGCCGCGCGCGCGGACCTCGCCCGGGTCCTCGGCAGCAGTGCCCGCAGCCGCTGCGCGTCAGCGCCATCGAAGCGCTTGGCGTACACCGCGTTGAGGATCACCGTTTCGAGCTGGAGACCCTCCTGTTCGAGCGCTGTCCGCATCGCCAGCGTCTCGTTGATGGGCATCTCCTCGGCGGTGGCGACCGCCACCACCGCGGTGAACCCGCGATCGGCGATCGTCTCTGCGATCGCCCGACCCTGGTTGGCGATTGGCCCCACACGGGCGATATCGGCAAACGTGCGCGGCGTGCGCAAAATGCCGACGCCGTGCCCGGTCGCCGGAGCATCCACGATCACGAGGTCATACGGCGCTCCTCCGCGGGTCCGCCGCTGCAGCTGCGCCAGCTCCCAGATCTTGCCGATACTGAGCAGCTCCCGCATCCCCGGGGTGGCCATGGCGAAGGCGCTGAACAGGCGGCTGGAAGCGAGCAACTGCCCCACCGCGCCGGTCTTGACCCGGAGGTACTCCTCCATCGCCTGCTGAGGGTCGATGGAGATCGTGAACAGCCCGGGGGCGAGTTCGACCTCCTGGAAGTGCTCCCCCTCGTGCGCGAACGCCTGCTGGACACGCTCCTGGCTGGCCAGCTCGGCGACGATCGTGCGCAGGCCGCGCTGGGCGGCCAGCAGCCCGAGCGCCGTGGCGACCGTGGACTTGCCGACGCCGCCCTTGCCGGTGACGAAGATCAGGCGGCGGTCCAGGAGCCCGGACATGACGGTTGAAAATAGCGGCCGACGGTGAGGCTCACCGGCGCCCACAAGCGGGAGTGGTCGAGAAAGCGGAGGCGCTTTTTCCGTTTTCTCGACGAGCCTACGACCGGACACGGGGTGGGATCGACGCGCCAGGCAAAAGGAATTCGTGGTCGCTGTGCGAATACAGGCGCGTATGACTTTCGTCCCTTACCCGGCCCCCGAACCGCCGGAGGAACCTCCCGTGACGGCCACTTGCAAGGTGATCTCGTTCGCCAACCAGAAGGGCGGCGTCGCCAAGACGACGACAGCGCTGAACCTCGCCGTGGCCTTTGCCGAGGAGGGGCACCGCGTCCTGTGCTGCGACATGGATCCGCAGGGCAACCTGACGATGTCGCAGGGCATCGACCCCGACCTGCTGCAGAAGTCGATGTACGACGTGCTCGTGCATCGGATCTCGATCCGCGAGGTGATTCGCAGGCGAGAGGTAGACGTCGCCTGCGCCTCGATCGATCTCGCCGGCGCCGAGATCGCGATGTCGACGATGATCGGCCGAGAGCGGTCGCTGCAGAAGGCGCTCAGTGAGGTGCAGGAGGACTACGACTTCGTGTTCATCGACACGCCGCCGAGTCTCGGGCTGCTGACCATCAACGCGCTGACCGCCTCCCACAAGGTGATCGTCCCCGTCCAATGCGAGTATCTGTCCATGCGCGGCCTGGTTCAGCTTCAGAACACGCTGGCGATGATCCGGGAGAACCTGAACCCCGGCGTCGACATCGAAGGCATCCTTCCCACCCTGGTCGACACTCGGACCCTGCACGCCAAGGAGGCGATCGAGCTGCTGGAGGAGAACTTCGGCGACCGCGTGTTTGCCTCCCGGATTCGCAAGACGGTCCGGTTCGCGGAGGCCCCGGTGAAGGGAATGTCGGTTCTGAAGTACGATCCCGACGGTCTGGCCGCGCACTCCTATAGGCAGCTCGCGAAGGAGGTCCTCCACAATGCCCACCGGTAAGCGCGCGAGCATGCGCGAGGGGCCGCTCGCGGCTCTGTTCCGCAAGACCTCCGAGGAGTCGGGCGGACAGGCAGCCGAGGAAGCGCCACCGCGGTTCCAGAGTCAGTCGCCGGCCGTTCCCGCGGGTCCGCTGAGCGGGCAGAATCAGCCGCCGGCCCCTCGGGATCCCGCAAGCGAGCGTCGCCAGCTTCCCCACCCGGGGTTCGACGCTCCACCACCGGCGCCGGAGCAGCCGTTGCGGATCCCGTCCCCCCAGGAGCGGCTCCGCCACGCCTTCTCCTCCGACATCCCCGACAACGTCCTCGAGCGTCCGCAGGCGCCTCCGGTCCCGGAGCCGGATGTCCCCGCGCGTCCTGATCAGGCATTGGATGTCTACGCGCGTCGTGATCCGGAACCGGATGTCTACGCGCGTCCTGATCGGGCCCTCGAATCGTTCGCGGCGTCGCGAAAGGTGGGCACGCCGGTGCTGCGCGTCGTCGGCGTCGGCGGTGCCGGGGTGAACGCCGTAAACCGCATGGTCGAGGCGGAGATCGAAGGCATCGAGTTCCTGGCCATCAACACCGACCTGCAGTCGCTGCAGCAGTCGGCGGCCCACGAGACCCTGCACATCGGCGAGTCGATCACCCGTGGGCTGGGATCTGGATCCAATCCCGAGCTTGGGCATCAGGCCGCCCGCCAGGAGTACGACCGGATCAAGGCGCTGCTGCGAGGGTCGGACATGGTGTTCATCGCCGCCGGAGCCGGAGGGGGCACGGGAACGGGAGCCGCACCCGTGGTCGCGCAGATCGCGCGGGAACTGGGAGCGCTTACGGTCGGCATCGTCACGCGGCCGTTCCAGTTCGAGGGTTCCCGCCGGCGTGAGCAGTCCGAGGTCGGAATCGAGGCGCTCGCCGCCGAGGTCGACACGCTGATCGTGATCCCCAACAACCGGCTGCTGTCGGTGCTCGACCGCAACACATCGATGGTGGACGCCTTCCGTGTCGCCGACGACGTGCTGCGCCAGGGGGTGCAGGGGATCTCGGATCTGGTCACTCTGCCCGGCCTGATCAACCTCGACTTCGCCGATGTGCGCACGATCATGTCTGAGGCCGGCAACGCGCTGCTGGGCATCGGCATGGGCGCCGGTGAACAGCGGGCACTCGAGGCGGCCGAGCAGGCGGTGTCGTCGCCGCTGCTGGAAACGAGCATGGAGGGCGCTCGCTCGATCCTGCTGTCGATCACCGGTGGCCGCGACCTGTCGCTGTGGGAGGTCAACGAGGCCGCCAAGGCGGTGGCCGAGGCCGCGCACCCGGAGGCCAACATCATCTTCGGGGCGATGGTCGACGAGAAGCTCGAGGATCAGGTGTGGGTCACGGTCGTGGCCACCGGCTATGGCCAGCCGCGTCACCGCCGGCCGCAGGAGGCTGGTCCCCAGTTCGGGGTCAGGAGTGCTCCGCAGGCGCGATCAGCTCCGCGCGAGCGGCCCGTCGCCGATCCGCGTCACGGGGTGCGCGACTCGCGTGAAGATTCCCGTTCCGGGGGGCGCGAGTCGGAAGACGCCGATTCTCGTCGGGGGTTGCGCGAACCGCAGGGTGAGCCACGGGTCACCCGCGGCCGTGAGCGTCAGGGCGGTCCGGCGATCGAGCTCGACGTGCCGGAGTTCATGCCCAAGCGATGACGTCCGGCTGGGCCACGCCTGGTCGTGCATGTCTTCTGATCGCTCTCGCCGCGGAGTAGTCGCCGCCGGTCACCCCCTGTCCGCAGCCGCCGGCGCGGACGCCCTGAGGGCGGGCGGGAATGCTGTGGATGCCGCCATCGGGGCGATGCTCGCCTCGTTCGTCTGCGAGCCATTGCTGACCGGGCTCGGCGCGGGCGGTTACATGCTGGTGGTCGCTCCGGGGGACCCGCCGGTACTGCTGGACTTCTTTGTCGAGGCTTCGGGGCGAGGAGCCGATCACTCTGCGCGCGCTGAGCTGGTCCCGGTCAGCATCTCGTTTGGCGATGCCGTCCAGATCTTCAACATCGGCGCGGCCTCGGTCGGCACATACGGGGTCCCGATCGGCGTGTGCGAGGCCTCGGCTCGATTCGGGCAGCTGGCGCTCGGGGAGCTCGCGGCGCCGGCGGCGGCCCTGGCCCGCAGTGGCGTCCGGCTCAGCGCTCAGCAGGCGTACCTGGTCGAGATCCTCGCCGGGATCGTCACCTCTACACCAGAGGCGGCATCCTTGTTCGCGCCCCGGGGAACGCTGCTGCACCGAGGCGACGTCCTGCGTCAGCCCGAGCTCGCACATGCGCTGGAACGGCTTGCCGCGGAGGGCCCGGCGCCCTTCTACACCGGGGACATCGGGAGCGCGATCGCCGAGTGGGTGAGAGCCGGCGGGGGTCTTTTGACCGCCAAGGATCTCGCTGCCTACCGGGTCCTCGACCGCGAGCCGGTCGAGGTCTGCTACCGCGGACGCAGGGTGCTGACCAACCCGCCGCCGTCGGCGGGAGGGATTCTGATCGCGCGGGCGCTCGGCCTGCTTGACGGCGAGCCTGGAGCCCCCGGGCCCGAACGGATCGTCGAGGTGATGGAGCGAGCCCAGTCCGAGCGGACTCCAGAGTTCGTAGCCGGGCTGGACGATCCCGCTTTCGTGGCTCGGTTCCTGGGTCGCGGAGGGGGGCCCTTGGGCTCCACCACCCACATCGCGGTGCTCGATGACGACGGCTGGGCCTGCTCGGTGACCTGTTCCAACGGCTCGTGCTCGGGCGTGATCGTTCCCGGCACCGGCGTGCATCTGAACAACATGCTCGGGGAGCAGGACCTCAACCCGCTCGGATATCACCGGTTCCCCGCCGGCCGCCGGCTGCCGAGCATGATGGCCCCAACGGCGGTCCTGCGCGACGAACGTCCCGAGCTGGTGATCGGCAGCGCCGGCTCCAACCGGATCCGCTCGGCGATCATGCAGACGATCATCCGCGTGATCGACGAGGGGCTGCGAGCCCCCGAGGCCGTGCAGGCGCCGCGGCTCCACTACGAGGATGGGGTCGTCTTCGCTGAACCGGGAATCGACACGGCGGAGCTCGAGGACGCCGGTCGGCCGATCGGTCGCTTCCGCCAGCGCAACCTGTTCTTCGGCGGGGTGCAGGTGGCCGAGCGTGACCAGGCCGGCCGCTTCTGGGGTGGGGGGGACCCGCGGCGGGGTGGCTCGGCCGTGGTCGTATGAGCGGCTGCTAGCGCGCCCGGGCCCGAGAGGCGCCGGCGGCCGGCCCGGTCTGAAACCAAGCGAACACGAAGCACGCGAGTGCGAGCAAGAACGCTGCCAGGCCGTGCTTGAAGTGATGCGTGCCGGAGCCCGCCTGGTGTCCGGGAAAGAAGCTCGGCAGGCTGCTGGCGGTGGAAACCCAGTACACGACCGCAATCGCGATCAGGACGAGCCCGAGCAGCACGGCAGGAATGATGAGCTGTCTGTTCTTGGTCAACGTAACCTCGATTTCAGGTGAGCAGGAAGCCGATCGTCAGCAGTATCCCTGCCACCGTGCAGTAGATGGCAAACGGGGTCAGCCGGTTGGTCTCGAAGAAGCGCATCAGGAAGCGAATCGACAGGAACGCGGTGAGCGCGGCGCACAGCGCCGCCACCAGCGCCGGGCCGCGGATGCCCTGCCCACTGCTGCCGAACAGGTCGGGAAGCTTGAGCGCGGCCGCCGCACCGATGATCGGAGTGGCCAGCAAGAAGGCAAACTTGGCCGCATCCTCGTTGTTGAGCCCCACGAGCAGGCCCCCGCCCATCGTCACCCCTGAGCGTGAGATCCCGGGGACCAGCGCCAGCGCCTGCGCGGTCCCGACGCCCACCGCCTGCCTCCAGCTGACGCGGTCGGCGATGCGGTTGTCGGCGTCGGCCTCACCCTCGGGCGCGCCGGGTGCGCGCCGGCGCAGGCGCTCGGCGGCGAACAGCAGCAAACCGTTGACGAACAGGAAGATCGCCGCCGAGGTCGGCGAGGCAAAAACCTTGCGCAGCGGATCTTGAAGTAACAGACCGAGGATGCCGGCGGGAATCGTTCCCACCACCAACAGCCAGCCCAGCCGCCCGTCGGCGTCACCGATCTCGCGATCGCGCAGCGAGCGGCCGATGCCGCTGATGACCCGCCGCCAGTCGTGCCAGAAGAAGCCCAGCAGCACCAGCGCGGTGGCCAGATGGACGGCGACCAGGAAGGTGAGGAAGAACTTGTCGTTCTGGTGGATGTTCCAGCCCAGCAGCCTGGGGGCGACCACGGCGTGGCCGAGGCTGGAGATCGGAAACAGCTCCGAGAAGCCCTGGAGGAGCCCGAGGACCGCGCCCTGGAAGTATGAGATCGGATGGTGCATGGCTCTAGGGTTGGAGGCGCAGGACGCCCTGACCTGCCCTGGCCGCGCCGCGCATGCCGGCAGGCAGGGCGGGCCGAAGGAGGTGGCGCGGCGCGGGGCGATGATAACCACCGCGACCCGAGGAGACCCAACCGCGGCACCCGCCACCAAAGAAGACCCAACCGCTGGCACCGCTCTGGCGCCGATGCGGCACGATCTGGAGTATGTGCCGTTCCCGACCCGTGGCCTCCGCCGCCGGCGCGGCCATCAGCCTGCTCCTGGCCGGCTGCGGCTTCAACGTCGCCTCCGCTGATCTGTTCGCGCTCCGGCGCAGCGGCCCTGGTCGGGAGCTGACGATGCTGGTCAACGACGGCGGCACGGTCCGCTGCAACAGCGGTGCGGCGCGGCCGCTGAGCGATCCGCTGCTGCTGCAGGCCAGGGATCTGGCGGTCAGCCTGGACAAGGACGCCAAGGCGGGGCTGCGCCTGCCGGGATCCGCGGACAGCATCTATCGCTACAAGATCAAACTCCAGGACGGCGCGATTTCGTTCGCCGACACCGACGCCAGGATTCATCACGAGCTCTCCGGCGTGGAGCTGTTCGCGGCCCGCGTGGCCGACGGGCCGTGCGCATCACCGTAGGCCCCAGCCGACCCGTGGGCCGCCTAGCCCAGCCGCACCTTGCCGTTGGAGCGTGCCCGCGCCTGAGCCCGGTCGACGAAGTCGAGCCGCTTGAGGGCCGCGCGGAACAACCGTGCCACCAGGCGCAGCCGAGAGTTCTCAGAGCGCAGATCCAGCAGTCCCTGTTTGGCCTCGTGGCCGAAGTCGACGGTGGCGGCCATCGCGTAGGCGCTCATCCCCGCCAGCTCGCGCTCGTCGGGGTCGCGATCCGTCGCCCGCCTGACCAACTCCGCGTAAGCCGTTCGCGCGGCCCGCGCGAGGTGATCGTCGATCTCGCCGTCATGGTCCTCGATGAACTCGACGATGCCGGCAGGGTAGGGCAGATGGCCCTGACGCTCGAGCAGGCGCAGTGGCCGAGTGCCGCGCGCCAGCAGGTTCATGCGCCCGTTCTCCAGGCGCTCGAGCACGCGCTCGATCCGGCAGGCACAACCGACCTCACGGAGCCCGTCGTCGGCTAGCCAGACGATGCCGAACTCGCGCTCGCCGCGCAAGCAGTCGTTCATCATCACCTTGTAGCGCTCCTCGAAGATGTGCAGCGGGATGGCCTCGCCGGGAAGCGCGACGATCCCGAGCGGGAACAACGGAAACTCCGGCACGGGCCGATCGCTCACCGCCCGAAGTCTAGGCCCGGCAACCGGCATGGGACAGCCGATCCGGATCGCCAGGTGGGCCAGCCGCCTCCTAGGGCCGCTGCGCCGTCAGCAGCAGGTTGTAGAAGATCGCAGGCGGGAGCCTGGGCTCCAGCACCTGCTCGTCCAGCCGCTGCAGCAACAGGTAGCCCTTGAACGCGTACATGCGCCAGCGCGCCGGTACATCCTCGGGTGCTGCCGTGGACTCGAGCGTGCGGTTGAACCAGCCGAACCAGCTCGCCACGAGCTCCTCGCCGCGGACCTTGACCGATTGGAACCCGGCTTCGCGGGCGTGGCCGGTCAGCTCGCCGGGTGCGAAGGCATGGATATCGACCAGATGCTCCAGCCGATGATCGACCTCATCGACTACCGCAGGTTCACGCGGAAGCTTCGCCCGCCGCGCCCGCAGCGCTGCGCGCCACATAGGCGCCAGCCTCACCGCGCCGCGCTTGGGCACGGCAGCGATCTGGTCGCCGAACCGTGAGGGCTCACCGGCGAACACGATTCTTCCGCCCGGGGCGAGCACGCGATGGAACTCCGAGAAGGCCCGGTGCAGATCCGGCAGGTGGTGCAGCACCGCGTGCCCCACGACGAGGTCGAAGCTCCCATCGGCAAAGGGCAGCGATTCTGCGTCGGCGTGGACGGTGCGTACCGCCAGCCCGAGCCTCTGCGCGTTGCCGGCGAGCACATCGACCATTCCCGGGGAGATGTCGGTGCAGGTGGCTTCCCTCACCACCCCGGCGCGCAGCAGGTTGAGGCTGAAGTAGCCGGTGCCGGCGCCGATCTCCAGCGAGCGCCGGTAGCCGCGGTCAAGCTCAGGGCCGACCAGCTTGCGGAGCTTACCCAGGACCTGAGCCCGGCCGACGTCCTCAAAGTCGATGCCCCACTTGGAGTCGTAGCCGGCGGCGGCCACGTCGTGGTACCTGGTGTTGACCTCCCGGATCTCATCGGGAGTGAGAACGGCCTCCATGGGGGGCGCACATTACCCTCTCGCTGGTGCCCGTGAATGAGTACGTTCAGCAGGATCAGCCGCCCGGGGTGCCGCCGCTGGAGCTGACCGGCGAGCGCACGCTTCCGGACGTTCCCGCCGAGAATTACTGGTTCCGGAGGCATCTCGCCGTCTACGAGTGGATCGCAGTGCGCGCCCGCGGCGCCCGCGTGCTCGACATGGCCTGCGGCGAGGGCTACGGATCAGCGCTGCTGGCCCGCAGCGCCGGCAGCGTCGTCGGCGTCGACGCCAACCCGCAGGCCCACGAGCACGCTCGGCTGCGCTACACGACGCCCAACCTGAGCTTCGAGCGGGGGCTGGTCGAGACCTACGGGCGCCAGGACAGCTTCGACGCGGTCGTCTTCCTGCAGACGATCGAGCACGTTCCCGACCCGGGCGCGGTGCTGGCTCACTTCCGCGCCATCCTCGCCCGGGGCGGCGTGGCCTACGTATCCACCCCTAATCTGCTCACGCTGGCGGCCCCTGGAGCCGAGAAGTCCGACAACCCGTGGCATCTGAAGGAATACCGGGCGGCGGAGTTCCGAGAGCTCTGCGAATCGCAGTTCGAGCGGGTGCAGCTGCTCGGGCTGTTCCACGCGCGCAAGCTGCGCGTTCACGAGCTGGCGCTGAAGCTGGGATGGGATCGACTCCACAAGCGTCTGGGGATCACCAAGCCCTTCTATGATCGCTTCACGCCGGCGATCGCGGTCGGCGACTTCTCGCTGCGGGCCGGGGACCTGGATCGGGCACTGGATTTTCTCGCCGTTTGCCGCGCGTGAGCCGCGGTCTTAGCCCTCAGCGCGGCGAGCTGGCGCTGGTGCTGCACACCCACATGCCCTACGTCGAGGGCTTCGGTACCTGGCCGTTCGGAGAGGAGTGGCTGTGGGAGGCGATCGCGTGCTGCTACCTCCCGCTGCTGAACGTACTTGGTGTGGCGCCGATCACCCTCTCGCTGACCCCGGTTCTATGCGATCAACTGGAGGCCCCGGGGGCGCTGGCGCGCTGTCTGAGCTTTCTGCGTGAGGTCCGCCCGTACACCCATGCTCATGACCGGCGGCGGTTGCGCGCGGCGGGCCAAGAGCGCCTGATCCCCGAGCTCGACCGCTCCGCGGCGCAGTACGCCGAGGCAGCGGAGCAGCTGGAGCAGCTGTCGGGAAGGTTCCTGCAGGAGCTTGGCCGCCGCGCCAGTTGGACTTCTGCCGCCACTCACGCCGTGCTACCGCTGCTGGGCACCGACGACGGCATCGCCCTGCAGCTCCAGACCGGAATTGCCTCCCACCGCCGGCGCTTCGGCTGCTGGGCCGGTGGTCTGTGGTTGCCCGAATGCGGGCACGCGCCGTGGCTCGACCCGCGCCTGCGCAAAGCGGGAGTGCGCGCCACGTGCGTCGAGCTGACCGAGCTGTTCGGCCTCGGCGACCAGCGCCACCTCAGGCCGCTGGGCGGCGAGGACGGACCGGTGCTGTGGCCAGTCGATCGCCAGACGATGGCACTGGTGTGGAGCGAGCGCGGGTATCCCGCCGCCGGCGCCTACCGTGACTACCACCACCTCACCGAGAAGCACCATCGCGTGTTCGGCAACGACGGCCGCGCCTATGACCGGGCGGCCGCTCGGACGCAGGTTCGGAGTGATGCCCGTGACTTCGTCGGCCGGGTGAGCGCGCGGTTGGCCGGCGGCGGGATCTGCGTGTGCGCGCTGGATACCGAGCTGCTCGGTCACTGGTGGTATGAGGGAGTTGACTGGCTGCGAGCGGTGATCGACGAGTCGGCTCGTCAGGGCCTGGCGCTGACCACCCTCGACGACGCCATACCCCGCCATCAGCCGGTCCGGCTCCCCGACAGGTTGCCGGTGACGAGCTGGGGAGCGGGTGGAGACCTCCGCACCTGGAGCGGACCGGGGGTAGCCGATCTGGCTTGGCGCACGCGCTCGGCGGAGCTGCGGGTCCTCGCGAAGGCCGGCTCGGGCGCCGCCACCGGCGCCGGTGCGCGTGCGCTGCGAGAGCTGCTGGCGCTGCAATCGAGTGACTGGGCGTTCCTGATCACTCGCGGGCTCGCCGACCAGTACCCGCGCCAGCGGGCGGAGGCTCACGAGCGGCGGCTGGACCGCGCGCTGGCGGGCGAGCGCATGGAGCCCGGGTTGCGCAACCTCGCCCCGGAGCTGATCGGCTGGACGAGCTGAGCCACGCCTTTTGATGTGGTTCGCGAGAGGAGCCAGCCGTCACCCGACACCGTCGGTGCCTCAGTGCCAACGAAACGTCTTCGGCGGCTCCCGCGTGCGAATCACTCGTGCGGGTATGCCGGCGACGACGGCATTGGCGGGAACGTCGGCGGTGAGGACCGCGCTGGCCCCGATGACTGCATTGTCACCAACCGTGACCCCCCGCAGCAGGCAGGCGCCGTAGCCGATCCAGACGTTGTGCCCGACCAGCACGTCACGCTTGTAGATGCCCTGCTCTCGGATCGGGCGCTCCACCTCGGCGACGCTGTGGTCGAAGTCGATCATCATCACGCGATCGGCGATGATGCACTCGCGGCCGATCGAGACCTGTTGGTAGGCCGAGATCGTGCACTCCTGGCCGAGCACCGACTTGGCGCCGATCGTGACCTCGCCCTCGTGGGCCCGGATCTTGCAGCCCTCGCCGATCCACGACCACCGGCCGAGCCGGAGCCGGGCGCCGCGACCGATCTCGAGCCTCACCCCGGGGCAGATGAAGCACAGCCCGTCGGTCTGCAGCCGTCCGCGCCAGCGGAGCTTCAGCCACAGCCATCGTGCGATCAGCGGCAGGTAGGAGAGGAGCAGCATCTGGTGCTCTCGGGCGAAGCGCAGCAGCGTCAGCGGCCCGCCATGCAGCGGTGCCGGCGGCGGGCGCAGCGCGGCCGGCGAAGACGGCGCTGGCGAGTCTTGGTGGATCGATTGCGTGCCGGCAGACACGCGGAGATCGTAAGTCCTCCGCGGTCGTCGGTGACTTGCCCCGCCCCGGCCTGGAGACCGGCGTCGCCGACGGGTCGCCCTGACATAGTTCTCGGACCCTGATGAACGACGAGCAGAACTCACTGGCCGAGCGCCTGCTGGCCGGGGACAAGCGCGCGCTGGCCCGGGCGATCACGCTGGTCGAGAACGACGATCCCGCCGGTTGGAAGCTGGTGCGGGAGGTCTATCCGCACACCGGGAGCGCGGCGATCATCGGCTTCACCGGTCCTCCCGGGGTCGGCAAGTCGACGTTGCTGGCGACACTGACCAAGCTCGAGCGCGCGCGAGGCCGCACAGTCGCGGTGCTGTCGATCGACCCGTCCTCGCCCTTCACGCAAGGGGCGCTGCTGGGCGACCGCATCCGGCTCAGCGACCACTTTCTCGACCCGGGGGTGTTCATCCGCTCGATGGCCAACCGGGGTGCGCTCGGAGGCCTCAGCGAGGCGACGCTGCAGGCGGCACTGCTGATGGACGCGTCCGGCCGGGACATGGTTCTGCTGGAGACGGTCGGGGTCGGTCAGGCCGAGGTCGACATCATCGACCACGCTGACACCGTGGTGCTGGTGCTGATGCCCGGCTCAGGGGACTCGATCCAGGCGCTGAAGGCGGGAGTCATGGAGATCCCCGACGTGATCGTCGTCAACAAGGCCGACCATCCCTTGACCGATACCATGGTGCGAGAGATCAAGGGCGTGCTCGCGCTCGGTCCCCACCGTGACTGGACGGTGCCGATCGTCAGGACGGAGGCGGGTCGGGGCGAGGGCGTGGAGGAGCTGATGGCAAAGCTGGCAGAGCACCGGGCCTACATCGAGGCCGAGGGGACGCTGTCGGAGCGGCGGCGACGGAACCTGATGAGCGAGGTGCTGGCGATCGCCACGTTTCGGATGCGGCGTGAGCTCGAGGCCTCGATCCGCGAGGACGCCGCGGTCAGGCGGCTGCTCGATCGGGTGGTGGCCCGCGAGCTCGATCCCGCCAGTGCCGCGACCACCATCCTGGAACGACCGCGGGAGGTTTGAAGGTTCGGTGTCGCAGGCGCTGACGCCGCCGTTCCTGCTGGCCTCCGGGCTGCTGATGGTCGCCGGGATGGCCAAGCTGCGCACGCCGTCGGCGGCGGCCGGCGCGCTGGTCGCGCTCGGCATCCCGGTGGCCGGAGCCCGTGTCGGTCGCGTGGCGGTACGCGGCTTTGCGGTCGCCGAGCTGGGTCTGGGGACGCTGTGCCTGCTGGAACCCGGGCGCATCGCCACGCTCACGCTGGCGGGCCTTTACCTGAGCTTTGCCGCGATCACGCTGGCGCTGTCCCGTCGCCGGGCATCCTGCGGCTGCTTCGGCGATCGTGACCTCGCCGCCTCGGCGACACACACCTGGCTGAGCCTGGCGCTGGCGGCGGTGGTGGCGGTGGCGGCAGTGACGGGAACGCGGGGCGCCGCCTGGCTGCTGGCTCGGCCGCCGGCCAGCTGCCTGGTGCTTGTGGTTGGTCTCGCCGGGGCGGTGTACGCCGCCGCGCTGGCCTACACCGAGCTGCCCCGCGCGTGGTCCGCGTGGAGTACGCGATGAGCTTCAGCGAGCGGCTGGCACGTTCGGCTGGGAACCTGCTGGAGCAGCGGCTCTCGCGCCGCGGGGCGCTGGCCCGCGTCGCCGTGGCCGGCTCTGCCTTCGCCGTCGCGCCGCTGCGCTATCTGGTTCGTCCCGGCGACGCGTGGGCGGTCGTGGCCCCCGGGGAGTGCGCCTCGGGCCTGTGCACCGATGGCTACACCGCGTTCTGCTGCGAGCTCGAGCAGGGCCGCAACACGTGTCCGCAGGGCACCTACATCGCCGGTTGGTGGAAGTGCAGCGACTACCGCGGCACCGGCCTCTGTCACGAGCAGGGCGCGCGTTATTACCTCGACTGCAACCGCACTCCCGGCCGTCACTTCCCCGGGGGCTGCCAATGCGCCCAGGGAGACTGCGGCCGGCGTCGGGTCGACTGCAATCACTTCCGCTACGGCCAGTGCAACCCACAGGTCCACGGGACCACCGAAGTCGTCTGCCGGCTGGTGATCTGCCAGAACCCCGCGACCGTCGACGGAATGAACTGCAATCACACCGAGAAGGTCGACGACAACACCTGTGGCCATGAGGCCGGATGTCTGGAGGGGCTGGCGGTGCCACTGCCCGGGGCGGGCGGCGCCTGATGGTGGCTCTGGTGTCGGTGGAAACCGTGCTGCTGGTACTGGTGCTGGTACTGGTGGCTGGTCTGCTGCGCAGCCACGCCGAGCTGCTGCGGCGAATCGGCCCCCCCGATCAGCCTGCGGCGGCCGGCCCCGAGGGCTCACCCGCGATCGCGCCCCCGCCGCCGCCCGGCCAACCCGCCGCAGGATCGGGCGGTGCTCGCACGGGAGCCGCAGCGCCAGTGGTCGGGACCACTCCTCACGGGGACTCGGTGGTGCTCGACTTCGAGCGGGTTGACGGCCTGGACGAGACAGCCGCGGTGGGCGAAGCGGCATCAGCTCCGACCCTGCTGGCGTTCCTGACCAGCGGTTGCAGCACCTGCGCCGGCTTCTGGTCGGCACTGGCCGAGCGGGCGATCCCCGGTGTGCAGCCGGTAATCGTCACCCGCGGTTCCGAGCGGGAGCGTCCCGCGCGGCTGCGCGCGCTGGCACCCGACGGGGTGCCGGTGGTGATGTCCTCAGCCGCCTGGGAGCACTACGGCGTACCCGGTGCACCGTACTTCGTGCTGGTCGAGGAGACGATTCGCGGCGAGGGGGTGGCCAGCACCTGGGCGGCACTCTCCTCGCTGGTCGCCGATGCCATCGCGGACGCACGGGAAGCCGAACCGGCGGGCCAGGGATCCCGACGCGCCCGGGACGTCGATGCGACCCTGGCCGCCGCGGGAATCATGCCCGGGGACCCGCGCCTGTATCCCGGACGCGCTCCGGCTCCATGATCGAGCTGGTGGTGCTCGGCAGTGCCGCGGCGGTGATCGGGGCCGTTGCCGCCGCCTGGTCGCCCTGAGGCGAGTCGATGCTGGCCAGCATCACCCCGCTCGGCGAGCGGGGCCGCGGATCGAGCTGGGGAGTGACGGTTGCGGCGCTGGCGATCGGTGCCACCGCCGCCGGCGCGCTGGCCGGCGCCGCGCTGGGTGCGCTGGGAAAGCTGGGCGCTACGGAGCTTGGCGCGCCGACGCCTCGTGGGCGGGAACTCATGCTTGCCGGGGGGCTGGCACTTGCCGCCGGCGCCGAGCTGCTTCCGGTTCGCCTTCCGGGTCCGCGGCGGCAGGTCAACGAGCACTGGCTGGTTCAGTTCCGGGGCTGGGTGTACGGCCTGGGGTTTGGAGCCCAGTTGGGTCTCGGCGTGGCCACGGTGGTGAGCAGCGCGGCTACGTACGTCGCCGGCTTGGCGGCCGTGCTCGCGGGTTCGGCCGGCGCCGGGGCGCTGATCCTCGGCGTCTACGGACTCCTCCGCGGACTCACTCCACTCACTGCGGTGCGGGTGCGCCGACCTGACCAGCTACTGGCGATGCATGCGCGCCTGCAGCGCTGGCGCGCTCCGGTGGAGCGCGGCTGCGGGAGTCTGCTGGCAGTGCTGCTGGCAGTCTGCCTGGCGGCGGCGGCGTGATCCTCGCTGGACAGGGCATCCGGATCGAGCTCCCCCGGGGCTGGAGCGGTCGCGTGTTCAGCCGCCATGGCGGCGCCGCGACGCTGCACGTGGCCAACTACGCACTGACGCTCAGCGACGGGGAGTTCGGCGACCGCAGTACCGCGCGGATGCGGTCCGGAGCCTGCTTTCTCGCCCTGACCGAGTACTTGCCGGGGGCAGGCCTTCAGCCCGGCAGCGGCCTGTACCGGGCCAGGGGGGTCGAGTTGCCGCTCGACCCTTCCAGGTTCAGCGCCGCGACGCTGGCCCATCCCCGTCCGGGCCAGGCCGGGATGCAGCATTTCTTCACGCAGGGCCAGCGCCCCTTCTGCCTCTACGTGGTCATCGCCGGGGACCGTGTCACCCGCAGCCAGCGCCTGGCTGCTGTCGATCACGTGCTGAGATCACTGCAGATCCTGCAGCGTGTCGGATCAGGGGCTGACTTTCAGCCTGCCGTGTGAGAGGCTCGGCCGATGAGCTCGCAGATCCCCCGCCGGGAGTTCCTGGTCACCGCCGCGGCGCTCCTGGCCGGCGGAGACCTGGCTGCCGCTGGGACCGGTGCGCTCGCCGCCGTCCGCCGCCGCACGGCGGCGGTGCCGCGGACGCTGGAGCAGGCTATGCGCGGCCGGGTGTTCGAGCGCGGCGCCCGGGGCTACGGCGCCGCTGCGCCTGTCTACAACGAGCGGTTTGACTACGTGCTCCCGCGCGCGGTGGCCAGGCCGCTGGATGCTCGCGACGTGAGCGGCGCCGTACGCTGGGCGGTCGGGCACGACGTTCCCCTGCGAGCTCGGTCAGGTGGACACAGCTACGCCGGCTACAGCACGATCTCCGGCGGAGTCGTGCTGGACCTGCGGAACCTGCGCCAGATCACGGTCAACCGCCGCGCGGGCACGGCAACGGTGGGCGCCGGCGCTCAGCTGATCGACGTGTACGCGGGCCTGGCCCGCCGAGGCGTGACCCTGCCGGCTGGCTCGTGCCCATCGGTCGGTGTGGCCGGAGTCACCCTCGGAGGGGGGATGGGGTTGGCAGCTCGGGCCTTCGGCCTGACCTGCGACAACCTGATCGCGGCCGAGGTCGTGACCGCGGACGGCCGCATGCGCAGCGTCGATCGGCGCAGCGACCCGGACCTTCTGTGGGCGCTGCGCGGGGGTGGCGGCGGCAACTTCGGCGTGGTCACCGGCTTCACCTTCCGGATCCATCCGCTGCCGCGGCGTGCCTCCTACTTCTTCGTCTCCTGGCCGTGGTCCTCGGCGTCAGCAGCGCTGGCCGCCTGGCAGTCCTGGGCGCCGCACGCCCGGGACGAGCTCACCTCGATCTTCCACCTCAACGCCGGCGCGGGCACCACCAGCGTGAACGTCAGCGGGCAGTACCTGGGGCCGGCGTCGGATCTGAGCCGGCTGCTGGCGCCGCTGCGCGGCGTCGCCGGCGTCCAGATCGTCGCCGGCGAGCAGGACTACCTCGGCTTGCAGTTGCGCTTTGCCGGATGCCTGCACACCAGGCTCCCCCAGTGCCACACGGTGGGTGCCGCCTCGGCGGGGACCCTGCTCCGAGAGAGCTTCCGTGCCAAGTCCGACTACGTCAAGCGACCGCTGTCGGCGGCCGGACGCGCGGTGATGATCTCCGCCACCCAGCGGCGAGCCGGTCAACCTGGATCGGGGGCGTTGTTACTCGACGCCTACGGCGGGGCGATCAACCGGGTCCCCGCGGACGCGAGCGCGTTTGTGCACCGCGATTCGCTGTTCTGCATCCAGTACCTCACCTACGATGGGGGCGCGGACTGGTTGCGAAGCACCTACGCGCGGATGCGCCCGTACGTGTCCGGGAGCGCCTACCAGAACTACATCGACCCCGAGCTCCCGGGCTGGCAACACGCCTACTACGGCTCCGCCTACCCGCGGCTGCTGCAGGTGCGCCGGCGCGTCGACCCCGAGCACCGGTTCAACTTCCCGCAGGCGATCGGTCGCTGACCGTCGCCGGGCCAGGCCATCCTGGGCCCTCGCCGGCACAACGCATCAGGGCGATGTCGACGGTGCTAGCCCATCACCAGGTTGCCGAGGTAGGAGGCGGCATCGTGGCCGGGAAGGCTCAGGCACGGGGTCAGGTTCCGGCGTAGGCGATTGACGTAGGTGGCGCTGATGCGGCTGGCCATCAGCGATCCCCCGACGGGCGTGGTAGCCGTCACCTGGACGGTGATCGTGAACGGCACCGCTTCCCCGCGACGGTAGATTCGCCGACCGCAGCGCAGAGGAGCGTAAAACATGCCCTGACCGGCATAAGCGCCCATCCCCCGCCGGGTCAGCAGCACTCCATCGCTGCCATCCGAACGCTGGCGGATCAGCCCGATGACCGGGCATGGTCCGGACGGGCAGCTGGGCACGAACGTCCACGTCCGCAGCAGGCGCTGCCCGGTACGCTCCCCGGCGACGCGCGCCGCCGCGGTGACATGGCCGAGGAGCAGGAACCGACCCTGCAGCCGAGCCTCGGCGAGCAGCGGATCGGCAGTCGCGGCCCGGACGTCCCCGGCCGCCGGCCACGCACCGGCCAGGAGCACGGCAACCACGAAGCACCCGACGAGGAGCGCCGTCCACCGCGAGCCGCGGGGGGGCGCGCTCACACCCCCAGGGCCCGGGCGATCACCATCTGCTGCACCTCATCGGTGCCTTCCCCGATGGTCAGGATCTTGGCGTCCCGGTAGAAGCGGCAGACGGGATATTCCTCCATGTAGCCATAGCCG
This sequence comes from uncultured Solirubrobacterales bacterium, assembly GCA_963787535.1. Taxonomy (GTDB): domain Bacteria; phylum Actinomycetota; class Thermoleophilia; order Solirubrobacterales; family Solirubrobacteraceae; genus Palsa-465. The sequence continues at coordinate 411,512 of CAWBDB010000003.1, read as the reverse complement.
CCGTGGATCTGGACCGCCTCTTCGCTGGCTCGCACCGCCAGGCGGCCGCTCTTGAGCTTGGCCTGGGCCGCGGTCAGGGTGAAGCTTCGGTCGCGATCCTTGAGCCAGGCCGCCCTGTGCACCAGGAGCCGCGCCGCCTCGATCTCGGTCGAGAGGTCGGCGAGCTTGGCCTGGATGGTCTGAAAGCGGGAGATCGGGCGACCGAATGCCTGGCGCTCCCGAGCGTAGGCGAGCGCCTCATCCAGGGCTCCCTGGGCCAGGCCCACGCCCATCGCGGCGACCCCGATCCGCCCGATGTCCAGCACCCGCAAGAACTGCCGCAAACCCTGCCCGCGATGCCCGACCAGGTTCTCGGCGGGAACCCGGCAGTCGCTGAACGCCAACGGTCGGGTGTCGGAGGCGTTCCAGCCCATCTTCCGGTACGGCGGCCCCGGCTGATAGCCGGGTGTCCCATTCTCGACCACCAGGTTGGAGATCTCGCTGGCTCCATCCTGCCTGTTGGTCACGGCCGTGATGACGACCAGCGCCGAGATCTCGGTGCCGGCGTTGGTGATGAACTGCTTGGAGCCGTCGATTACCCATTCCTCGCCGTCGAGCACAGCCCGGGTCTGGGTGTTCCCGGCGTCCGATCCCGCATCGGGCTCGGTCAGCCCGAACGCCGCCAGCCGCTCGCCGGCGCACAGTCGCGGCAGCCACGTTCGCTTCTGCTCCTCGGATCCGAACAGGTACAGCGGCTGGGTGCCCAGCGAGGTGTGCGCGCACAGCGTGATCGCCACCGACGAGTCAACCCGGGCCAGCTCCTCGACCGCCAGCGCGTAGGCCAGCGAGTCCCCGCCCGCGCCTCCGTACTCCTGCGGGAACGGGATGCCCATCAGGTCGAGCTCGCCCAGGCGCCGGACGATTTCATAGGGGAAGGACTTCGTCCGGTCGAGCTCTTCGGCCACCGGCGCGATCTCCTGCCGGGCGAGCTCCCGCACCGTGTCCCGCAGCAGGCGGTGATCGTCGCTGAGGTCGAACTCCACGGCTCCATTCTCTCAGCCACCGCCGGGCCGAGTCGCCCTGCTCACCCCGGTCCCGTCCGCGTGCGTGGGCGCAAGGGCGCATTCCCGATTTCAGGACTGCGGCACTTGTGCCGATGATGACAAATAATTTTGCGAATGACCTCGTTCCGGTGCGACAATGGTCAGCTATGGCGACTGAGTGATAGCCAATGCGCCTGTCGTCTTCCAAAGCGCCCGACGACAGCAGGGATGAAACCCGCGCAGCGCATCGCGCTGCGCTTGGAGCAGAGCCGGCGAGCGCCGGGCGCGAGTTGTCAACAGATCTGACCCGGAGGGTGATATGAGGATCCTGCTCGCCAATCACACGGCCGCCTGGAGCGGTGCCGAGGTGTCGCTCCTGCGTCTGATCGAGGGGCTGCGCGCAGACCACGATCTGGCCGTTGCCTGCCCCGGCGAGGGACCACTCGTCGATGCCGTGACCCGCGAGGGCCTCGAGCGCTTCGAGCTGCCCTCGGTTGATCTCAGCCTTCGTCTTCATCCCGTTCACACCACCCGGGGGATGACGCAGCTCCTGGGCGCGGGTATGGCGTTGCAGCGGGCCGCGGGCCGGTTCCGCGCCGACGTGATCCACGCCAACACGATCCGCACCGGGCTGCTCGCGGCGATCCCCCACAACCCCCACATCCCCGTCGTCGTGCGGGCCCATGAGCACCCGCCGGCGACCACCGTGGGGCGGGCGATTCGCTCGATCGTCGCCCATTCCGCCAGCAGCGTGGCCGCGGTCTCCGACTACACCACTCGCCATTTCAACGAGGGGTTGGCGCGGCCGGCTGCGGTCTGCGTCTACAACAGCATCGACCACAACCGTCTGGATCCCGACCGGGTGGCGCCCGCTGCGCTGCACCAGGAGTACGGAATCCCCGACGGAGCGCCCCTCCTGGGACAGGTCGCACAGATCACCCCGTGGAAGAACCAGCTGACCTCGGTACGCGCTCTGAGCCTGCTTCGCCGTGCTGGCGTCAACGCCCACCTGTTGATCGTGGGGCAGGTGGCCTTCGCCGGCAAGCGGGTTCGCTATGACAACAACGCCTACCTCGCCGAGCTCGAGCAGGTCGCCCAAGACCTGGACGTTGCCGACGCCGTGCACTTCACCGGCCAGCGCAAGGATGTGCCGGCCGTCCTGGCTGCGCTGGACCTCTCGCTCCTGCCCTCTTGGGAGGAGCCGTTCGGGCTGGCGACGGTCGAGAGCATGGCGATGGGTACGCCGCCGTTGGTCAGTGGCGTGGGAGCCGGGCCAGAGCTCGTCCTGGACGGAGTCTGCGGCCGCGTTCTGCCGCCACGGCAGCCTGAGGCCTGGGCTGAGGCGGCAGGTGGGCTGCTCACCGATTCTCAGGCGCTCGAGCGCATGTCAAGGCAGGCCCGTGCGGCCGCGGCCCCGTATCGCGACGAGGTCCACGCGCGCGAGATGACCACCGTATATCAGCAGGCGGTAAGAGCGGCGCAGCCCCGCCGTTCGGTGGCTCGCGGATTCGCCGTCGGCCGCTCGATCAGGACCTGATCGGCCAGGCTCTCGGGCCGGCGCTTGTCGCCTACGCGGGAGTCGGGCCGGCGCCATGGGCGCGCGCGAGCTCGACCAGCAAACGAACCCCAAACCCGGTGGCGCCCTTGCCCGTGTAGGGGAGTCGGGGGACGTCGTAGGCGGTGCCGGCGATGTCCAGGTGCGCCCAGGGGACGTCGCCGGCGAAATGGTGAAGGAACTCCGCGCCGACGATCGTCGAGGCCTCTCTCCGCTCGGTCAGATTGGTCAACTGCGCGTCACGGCCCTTGACCATCGCCGCATAGTCCGGATGCAGCGGCAGCCGCCACAACAGTTCGCCGCTGGACTGTCCGCACTGACGCAGCTGCTCGGTCCAGTCCTCGTCGTTGCCGAGCAGTCCTGCGTACACCGATCCCAGCGCGACCACCACCCCACCAGTCAGGGTGGCGACGTCCACCAGCCGCTCCGCGCCCTGCGCCCGCGCGTGCAGCAGGCAGTCGGCCAGCACCAGGCGGCCCTCGGCGTCGGTGTTGTTGACCTCGATCGTCGTCCCGTCGGCCGCGGGGACGATGTCGCCAGGCCTGATCGCCCCACCGCTGGGCATGTTCTCCGTTGCCCCGACGACGCCGAGCACGCGCACGGGCATGTCCAGCTCCGCCAGCGCGGCGATCGCCTCGATCACCGCTGCGCCACCGGCCATGTCGAACTTCATCTCGTGCATCTTGGCCGCCGACTTCAGCGACAGACCCCCGGTGTCGAAGGTCACCGCCTTGCCCACCAGCCCCAGCAGCGGAGCCTCACCGGCGGGAGGCTCGTAGCGCAGCTCGATCAACCGTGCGGGCTCCGCCGACCCCTGCGCGACAGCGGCAAAAGCGCCCATCCCGCGGGCGCGAATTTGGTCCTCGCCCACGGTCGTCACCTCGAGACCCGGCCGGGCCGCCGCCATCTCGAGGGCATAGTCGGCCAGGGCACTGGGGGTGAGATCGTTGGCGGGAGCGTTCACCAGGTCCCGAGCCCGGTTCTGGGCCCGGGCGATGATCGCGGCCACCCGCACCGGTTCGTCGACCTCGTGATGGGCGCTGATCAGCAGTTGCTCGAGCGGGGGCGCTGCCGCTTCCCCGCCCCGCCGATAGCGCTCAAACCGGTAGGCGTGGAGCAGAGTCCCCTGGACGAGGGCGGCGGCGATCGTCTCCTCGACGCGGTGGGGCAGCTCCCAGCACAGCGTGCGCGCTCCCAGCTCCCGGGCCCGACCCTCCACCTTGGCCGCGGCGATCCGCGCCTGCCCAGGATCAAGTCCTGCCCGCGGTCCCAACCCGACGAGGATGAAGCGTCGCCCCTGGCTGTGGGTGACGGCGACGCGGCCGCGCTCACCGCGCGCCTCACCGGAGGCGAGCAGGGCTCCGAGCGCGCCGTCGGGGGTGTCATGGGCCACTTCTTCACCCTCTAGCACCCCGATGGCAATGGTGTCCGCGCCGGTGTCCAGCGGCCCCCGTACGGTCGCCTGCACGTTCACCGCCGGCACCCTAGCAACGGGGGGCGAGGCCGCGCTCTCTACCATGGCCTTCATCCCCCCGCGACCTCGGAGCCCTCACCAGATGCCCAAGACTGTGATCCTGTCCGCTGCCCGCACCCCGATCGGCAAGCTCGGCGGCGGACTCGCCAGCCTCGAGGCCACCGATCTCGGCGGCACCGCGATCAAGTGCGCCCTGGAGCGCGCGGACGTCGCCCCCGAGCAGGTGGAGCATGTCGTGATGGGGCAGGTGCTTCAGGCCGGTCAGGGCCAGATTCCCTCGCGTCAGGCGCAGATCAAGGCCGGGATCCCGAGAGAGGTCCCGTCGGAGACGATCAACAAGGTGTGCGCGTCGGGAATCCGGGCCGCCGGGCTGCTCGACGCGGCGATCCGGGCCGGCGATCTGGAAGTCGGCGTCGGCGGGGGGATGGAGTCGATGTCGGGCGCGCCGTACCTGCTCACGCAGGCCCGATTCGGCTTTCGCATGGGCGACGGCAAGGCGCTCGACGCGATGATCCACGACGGCCTCACCAACCCGTTCTCCGGCAAGCACATGGCTCAGGAGGCGAGCGAGGTCGCGTCCGAGCTCGAGCTGACGCGGCCCGACATGGACCGCTGGGCGTTGCGCTCGCACCAGCTGGCGATCCAGGCCACCGACGAGGGCCGCCTGCCGGAGGAAATCGTCCCGGTGACGATCAAGGGCAAGAAGGGCGACACGGTGGTCGAGGTCGATGAGGGCCCGCGCCGCGACACGAGCCTGGAGTCGCTGTCCAAGCTGCCGGCGATCTTCGTGAAGGACGGCTCGCACACGGCTGGCAACTCCCCCGGCGTCAACGACGGCGGCGGCGCGCTGGTGCTGGCCAGCGACGAGTGGGCCAGGCGCAACGGCAAGGCGGCCCTGGCGACGATCGTCGCCCAGGCGCAGGTCGCCGATGACTTTCCCTATCTGGCCCGGACACCGGCAAACGCCGCCGAGAAGGCGCTGGCCAAGGCCGGACTCAGTGCCGAGGACATCGACCTGTGGGAGATCAACGAGGCCTTCGCCTCGGTGACGCTCAACTCGATCCGGATGCTCGGCGTCGATGAGGATCGCGTCAACGTCAATGGCGGCGCCGTCGCCCTCGGGCATCCGATCGGCGCCTCCGGCGCCCGCATCCTCGGCTCGCTGGTGCTCGAGTTGCGCCGGCGAGGAGGAGGCTTGGGTTGTGCGGCGATCTGCTCCGGTGGCGGGCAGGGGGACGCAGTGATCGTGGAGGTGAATGGCGGCTGAGAGCTGGCGCCGCTAACCGCGCCGCCGCTTCCCACGGCTCGAGCGCGGCGTTCTTCGACCTCGATCGAACCCTGATGGAGGGCTCCTCGGCCTTCCAGTTCGGGCGAGCCGCCTACCGGGCGGGCCTGCTCTCGCGCCGCCAGCTCCTGGCCGACGCCTGGGCCAACGTGCGCTTCCGGCTGCGCGGTGCCACTGACGCCGACACTCACGCGCTGCGGGACAGGATCTCAGCCTCGCTGGCCGGAACCCGCGTGCGGGACCTGGAGCGTCTCGGCGGGGACGTGCTCGCCGGAGTCCTACCGAGGCTCTACCCGCAGATGCTGAAGGTCGCCCATGAGCACCAGGACGCCGGCCGGCAGGTCTACATCATCACCGCGGCCTCACAGGAGCTGGCGGAGATCCTGGCCCACGTGCTGGCCTTCGACGGAGGGATAGGCTCGCAGTTCTCCGAAGTCCAGGACGGCGTCTACACCGGCACGCCGGCGGGGCTGTTCGTCTACCGCAGCGAGAAGGCGGAGGCGATCCGCCAGCTCGCCGCCGATCAAGGGCTAGATCTGGCTGCCTCATACGCGTACTCGGACTCAGAGTCAGACCTGCCGATGCTGGGCGTGGTAGGGCACCCGGTGGCGGTCAACCCTGATCGCGAGCTGCTGCGCGTGGCCCGCGAGCAGGGGTGGGAGGTGCTGCGCTTCGATCGCCTCGGACGGCGGTTGAAGACCGCCCTTGCCTTGACCGGCGCGGCGCTTACCGGGGGTATTGGCAGCGTCGCGCTAGCGCGACGAACGCGGCCCTTGCGCCGGCGCTACTGGCCTCTGGCCCGGCGATATTGGCCCCTGGGTCGGCGCTTCCTCTCCCTGCGGCCAGTCCCCCGTCCCCAGTGGACGCGCCCCGGCCGCTGGCTGGCGGGTAGATGACCCCTTCTCGCTGAGCGCGAAGCCATTCGCGCCACCCCCTGGGCGCGAAATGGCTTCAATGTGCCAACGTCGCCGCCGCGGGTTGAAATCAGCACCGCAGGACGGCGCGAGGGCAACGCTCCCTCTACAATCCCCGCGCCCGCAGGCAGTTCTGTCGAGCGTCTGCCGTGTCCCCATGGCCGCCTCCACCGAGAAGAAGATTCGCGTCGTCGTCGCCAAGCCCGGGCTGGACGGGCACGATCGCGGCGCCAAGATCATCGCTCGAGCGCTGCGGGATGCGGGGATGGAGGTGATCTATACCGGCTTGCACCAGACGCCGGCGCAGATCGTGGAGACGGTGATCCAGGAGGACGCCGACGCGGTTGGGCTCTCGATCCTCTCCGGAGCGCACATGACACTCGTCCCGCGGATCATGGAGTTGCTCGCCGAGCAGGGGATCGACGACGTCGTGGTCACCGTGGGCGGCACGATCCCAGCCGATGATGTGGAGGAGCTCAAGCGGCTCGGCGTGGCCGAGGTGTTCACTCCGGGCGCGTCCACCCAGCAGGCGATCGACTTCATCCGCGGTGCCGTACGGGCGTAACCGTGGTCATCCCTGGATGCCGGACCCGGGATCGTCGTGCTCATCGACGTGACCGATTGACTCGTCAGTCAACCGGGTAACATTCGAGCCCGTTCCCACAAGGAGGCAACCTTGAAGATTTGCGTCCTGGTCAAAGAGGTCCCGGACGCCGCCGTCGAGAAGCGCATCGATCCCTCGACGGGGCGGATGGACCGATCAGGTGAAAAGAACCTGAACCCATACGACACGCACGCGATCGAGGCCGCTATGCAGATCCGTGAGGGCGGGGCGGTGCAGATCGACGAGATCGTCGCGGTGACGATGGGGCCCGAATCAGCTCTGCGCGCGCTGCACAAAGCCGTCTCGCTCGGCGCCGATCGCTCCCTGCACCTCACTGACGGCGGGCTGGCCGGCTCAGACGTCGCCGCCACCGGCTACGCGCTGTCGAAGGCGCTGGAGAAAGAGCAGCCGGACCTGGTGCTGCTCGGCCAGCAGTCAGACGATGGCGAGTGCTACACGATCGGCGCCGTCGTCGCCGACCACCTGAAGATGCCCTCGCTGACGCAGGTGATCAAGATGGACGTCGACGAGGGGGCACTGCGGTGCGAGCGCCAGGCCGAGTACGGCTATGACACCGTGCAGGTACAGCTGCCGGCGGTGATCTCCGTCGGGGACGCCATCAACGAGCCGCGCTACCCATCGCTGAAGGCGATCATGGGCGCCAAGAAGAAGCCCCTGGAGAGCGTCGGAGCTGACGGGCTCGGGATCGAGCCGTCCCTCGTTGGCGAGGACGGCTCACGCGTGCAGTGCGGGGACTTCCATGATCCGCCGGCCAAGGCCGCCGGTCAGATCATCGAGGACGAAGACACCACCGAGACCGTCGAGAAGATCGTCGCCTGGCTCGAGGAAAGGAAGCTGATCTGATGGCCGACGTCCTGACATACGTCCTGCACTACGAGGGTCAGTTCAACAAGAACTCGCTCGGCGCCGTGTCCGAGGGCGCCGCTCGCGCGGCCGAGATCGGTGGCGAGTGCCACGCGGTCGTCGTCGGCAGCAGTGAGGGACTACCGGATGAGCTCTGCTCTTCGCTGGGCGCCTATGGCGCGACCCGAGTGTTCCGGGGCCAGGGCCCCGAGGGCCTGGCGCAGCCGGTCGTCGACGTGATGGCCAAGGTGATCGACGAACACGGACACTCCTATGCCCTGTTCGGCGGCGGTCTGCTCGGCTTCGAGATCGGGGCCGGATTGGCTGCCCGCAAGCAGGCCGGGGTGACGATGGAGGTCACAGCGGTTCGCGCGGAGGACGGAAAGCTCGTGGCCGAGCGGCCGATCCTGCAGGACTCCAAGATCTCGGTCTCGCGCTACCGCGGTGATCTCGGGATCATCATCGGGCGGATCAACGCGTTCGAGATCAGGCAGGCGGGCGGCGGCGCGGCCGAGGTCGTGGATGTCGAGGTCGAGCTGTCGCCGTGGTCGACTCAGGCGAAGATGGTCCAGCGGGGGGAGCAGCGCGGCGCCGACGTCGACATCGAGGGTGCCGACATCCTCGTTGCCGGCGGTCGCGGCCTGGGCAAGCCCGAGGGCTTCGAGCTCGCCGAGGAGCTGGCCAAGTCCTTCGGCGGCAACAGCGCCGTCGCGGCCACCCGCGCGGTGGTCGACGCCGGGTGGTACCCGTATGCGGCGCAGATCGGCCAAACGGGCAAGACGGTGTCGCCAAAGCTGTACCTGGCGGCGGGCATCTCGGGCGCGATCCAGCACAAGGTCGGGATGCAGTCCTCGGAGAACATCGTCGCCATCAACAAGGACGCCAACGCGCCGATCTTCGAGTTCTCAGACCTCGGGATCGTCGGCGATCTGAACAAGATCCTGCCGAAGCTGAGCGAGGCGATCAAGGCCAAGAAGGGGTCTTAGATGGCGTCGAACAACGGAAAGGCCCCCTACGCCCCCAGTGAGTTCCCGCCGGGCATCGACTCGGTCAAGGAGTTCGTCAAGCGCGAGCTCGATGGTGAGGACGAGCGGATCGACGTCGGCGTGGCGATCGTCGGCGGCGGCACCGCGGGCCTGGCCTGCGCCAACCGGCTGCTGCAGTTGCTCGGCGAGGACCCGGAAACGATGGAGCGGCTGGGAGAGGTCCCGGTGGCGGTGATCGAGAAGGCCAAGACCTGCGGCGGGCACAACCTCTCCGGCGCGGTGATGCGCCCAGGCCCGCTGCAGGAGCTGTTTCCCGAGCTCTCCCGGGAGGACTGGCGCAAGGAGCACTTCGCCTTCGGTGAGGTGACCAAGGAAGCGGTTTACGCGATGCCCAACGGCAAGGCGAAGCTGCGGCTTCCGACTCCGCCGAACTTCAAGAACCACGGCAACGAGATCGTCTCGGTGTCCGCGCTGGCCCGCTATCAGCAGCGCCAGGCCGAGGAGGGCGGTGCCTACGTGCTCACCGAGACTTCGGCCACGCAGCTGATCGTCGAGGACGGGCGCGTGGTCGGTGTGCGCTCGGGCGATAAGGGTCGCGGCAAGGATGGCGAGCCGCTGGGCAACTTCGAACCCGGGACGGACATCAAAGCTGAGGTGACAGTGCTGGCAGAGGGCTGCTGGGGACACCTCACCGGCGCTGCCATCCGGGAGTTCGACCTGGCCGAGGGCCGTGAGCCCCAGGTGTGGGAGCTCGGGGTCAAGGAGCTGTGGAAGGTCCCCAAGCCGCTGGACCGGGTGATTCACACCCTCGGACCGTGGCCGCTCAGGCTGGCATCCAAGTACGGACAGATCGGCGGTACGTGGCTGTACCCGATGAAGGACGAGAAGACGGGCGAGGACCTGGTCTCGATCGGCTTCGTGGTCGACCTCGAGTACCGAGATGCCACCACCTCGGCCCACGACCTGCTACAGCTGTGGAAGACGCATCCGCTGGTCAAGGGGATCCTGGAGGGCGGCGAGCGGATCGGTTGGGGAGCCAAGGCGCTTCCCGGCGGTGGCTACTGGTCGATGCCCAAGCTCTCGATGCCCGGCGCGGTGCTGGTCGGCGACGCGGGCGGGATGGTCGACACGGCCGCACTCAAGGGCGTGCACCACTGCATCAAGTCGGGAATCCTCGCCGCCGAGGCGATCTACGCCTCGCTGAAGGGCGAAGGACAGCTCTTAGCCTACGAGGACGCGATCGAGAAGTCCTCGGTCGGACAGGAGCTCTATCAGGTGCGCAACGCCCGGCAGCCGTTCTCCAAGGGCTTCATCCAGGGTACGCCCGCCGTGGGGCTGGCAATCGCCACCAAGGGAAGGATTCCCGCCGGGCGCATGGAGTGGGATCGCAACGACGAGCAACCGATGTTCGTCGGTGACACCTACAAGGAGTATGTCAAGCCCGATGGCAAGTACACCTTCGACAAGCTCTCCTCGGTCTACATCTCCGGCAATGCCACTCGGGACGACGCGCCCAACCACATCCGTGTCCGCAAGAACGTCCCTCGGGAGATCGCCGAGACGTGGAGGTGGATGTGCCCGGCTGGGGTCTACGAGATCCCCGACGATGCCCCCGAGTCCGGTCCTGTCGATGTGATCGTCAACTACACCAACTGCGTGCAGTGCGGAGCGATCACTGCCAAGGGCGGTCGCTTAACTCCTCCCGAGGGTGGCGACGGTCCCCTGTACACCCTGACGTAGTCGATCAGGAGGGTGCGGTTTGGGAAACTTCCGGCCGCACCATCTGTTCTATGGGTGTGAAACGCCTGCTGGTCATGGTTTGCGGCTCGCTGTTGGCGGCCACCATCCTCGTCACGACGGGCGCGGCTGCCGTGGTCCCGCGGGCGCAGTTGCGCAGCTTCATCTGTGAGCGCGCCCTGGAGCCGGCTTCCCGAGCGATTTCGGTCACCGCGGTGATGCGGCCGCTCTCGGGCACGGTCGGGATGGAGCTGAGGTTCGACCTGCTCGCCCGCGCCAACGGTGCCAGCTCGTTCAACCAGGTTCACGGTGGCGATCTCGGCGTGTGGAAGTCGCCCCCGAACGCGACGCTCGGGCGCCGGCCCGGGGACGTCTGGATCCTCAACAAGCAGGTGGTCGACCTGGCGGCTCCCGCCGCCTACCGCCTCCGGGTTCAGTTCCGCTGGATCGGACCTCACCACCGCGTGATTGGTACCGCCCAGCGACGCACCCCGGTTTGCCTCCAGCCCGAACTGAGGCCCGACCTGGTCCTGCGCAAGGTCGAGGTCCTGACCACCAAGAAGGCCACCGTCGATGCCTACACGGCGACGATCGCCAACGCCGGCGCCACCGCGGCCGGACCCTTCCGGGTCCTGTTCTCCCCCGGCGGCTCGGCCCCCGGGATGTACCAGTCGGTCTCGCGCCTTGGCGCCCACGCTGTCGTTCGGATCAGGTTCCTCGGGCCGGTGTGCAACTCGGCTTCACCGCCGGTGATCACCGTCGACCCTGATCGGCAGGTGGAGGACTACAACCCCAGCAACAACTCCGAGACCGTCCCCTGTCCGGCTGCCTCGACGGCCGCCGGAACCGCTGCGGTGGCTCGCTAGACTGAGTGTCACGATGAAGACAGAGATCCATCCCCAATACGTCGATGCCCATGTGCGCTGCACCTGCGGCAACGAGTTCATGACTCGCTCGACCAAGCCCGAGATTCACGTCGAAATCTGCTCGGCCTGTCATCCGTTCTACACCGGGCGGCAGAAGCTGGTGGACACCGGTGGCCGAGTTGAGCGCTTCCAGCGCCGCGTGGCCAAGGGTCGGCGTCAGGCGCGCGCCGGCAGCGGCGCCTGAGTCCGGCGGTCGCGTGATGTCGGAGGGGGGCGTCACGGGGCAGCTCACCGGCACGCGGGAGCCTCAGGTTGATGGTGCGGCTGCGCACCGGGTGCGCACTGCCGGCTCCGGGGTCGACGCGCCGTTGACCGCCACCCGCGACGCTCCCGTCGGCGGCCAGGCGGTGCTGGAGGGGGTGATGATGCGTGGGGTCTCCAACTGGGCGGTGGCGGTGCGCAAGCCGTCCGCCGCGCACGAGACCCTCGGCCCGGTCGACGTTCAGTCGTTCCCGCTGGTTTCTTGGGCCGCCCGCCGCCGGGCGTATCGCTGGCCAGTGATCCGGGGCGTAGTGGCACTGGCCGAATCCCTGGGCATCGGTCTGCGGGCGCTCGGCATCTCCGCCAACGCGCAGCTGCCCGAGTCAGAGCAGGAGATATCCGGGGGAGCGTGGGTTGGCACCGTGGTCGTCGCCGTCGCGCTTGCGATCGGCCTGTTCTTCGTCGTACCCGTCGGTCTCACCAGCTTGGTCAAGCATCAACTCGGCTCCTCGCTGCTGTTCTGGGCGGTCGAGGGGGTGCTACGGACCTCGATCTTCCTCGGCTACCTGCTGCTGCTCTCGCGTCTGCGAGATCTGCGCCGGGTGTTCGAGTACCACGGGGCCGAGCACAAGGTGATCTCCTGCTACGAAGCCGAGGACCAGCTCGTGCCCGATCGGGCCCAGCTGTACTCGCGGCTGCATCCACGCTGCGGCACGAGCTTCCTGCTGGTGGTGATGATCATGGCCATCTTCGTGTTCGCCCCCGTCGGGCTGCCGGCGTGGTGGCTGCTGGTGCTGACGCGAATCCTCGGGGTGCCGCTGATCGCCGGGCTGTCATTCGAGGTCATCAAGTGGGCCGGGCGCAACCGCCGCCGTCGATGGGTCCAGGCGATCATGTACCCGGGCCTGCAACTGCAGCGACTGACCACGCGCGAGCCCGACCTGGACCAGCTGGCGGTGGCGATCGCCGCACTCGAGGCGGTGCTGGCGGTCGAGGTCCCGGGGCGGGTCCGGGCGCAGGATCTGGTCGGGGTCGAGGTCGTGGCCTAAGCCCGGCCCGGTGCGGGTCGTGGCGGCGGTGACCGGGCACCCCGGCTGTGGGTTCGCGGCTCCTACACTGGCGACGGGATGATCGACGACCTCGTCAGCCAGATCCAAGCCCGCTTTGCCGAACTCGAGGCCGAGCTCTCGGACCCGGCGGTGATCGCAGACCGCGACCGGTTCACCGCCGCCAGCCGGGCCTATCGGGAGCTCGAGCCGGCGGCTCGCCTGGCGGCGCAGTATCAGCGGGCCGCCGATGACTTCGCGGGGGCTGGTGAGCTGCTGGCCGAGGACGGCGGCGATCAGGAGCTGCGCGCGCTGCTGGAATCCTCACGGGAGCGAATCGCCGCGCTGGAGGAGGAGATCCGCCTGGCCATGGTCGAGCGGGACCCCAGCGACGACAAGAACGTGATTGTCGAGATCCGGCCTGGCGCGGGCGGCGACGAGGCCGCTCTGTGGGCGGGGGACCTGTACCGGATGCTGACCCGCTATGCGGAGCGGCGCGGTTTCACCGTCGAGCCGCTGTCGATCAGCGAGGGGGCATTTACGTTCTCGGTCAAGGGCGACGGCGCGTACTCGGTGTTCAAGTTCGAGGGCGGTACTCATCGTGTCCAGCGCGTTCCCGAGACCGAGTCTCAGGGGCGCATCCACACCTCAACGGCGACGGTGGCGGTGCTGCCTGAGGCGGACGAGGTCGAGGTCGGGATCGATCCCGGCGAGCTGCAGATCGACGTCTACCGCAGCTCCGGCCCCGGCGGCCAATCTGTCAACACGACCGACTCAGCAGTTCGCATCACCCACAGGCCGTCGGGCATCGTGGTCTCGATGCAGGACGAGAAGTCGCAGCTACAGAACCGCGAGCGGGCGATGCGCGTGCTCCGGGCCCGGCTGTATGAGCGGGCGCTGGCCGAGCAGCAGGCCGAAGTGGCCGCCTCGCGCCAGGCCCAGGTCGGGACCGGAGAGCGGGCAGAGAAGATCCGTACCTACAACTACGGCGAGAAGCGCGTCAAGGACCACCGCATCAACCTGCTGGTGCACAACCTCGACGGGATCTTGATGGGGGAGCTGGACGAGCTGACCGCTGCGCTGCAGGACGACGAGAAGCGCCGGCGACTGCAGGAGCGCGCGGTTGTCTGAGGCCGTGGCCGCGGTGGCACCGTCGCTGGTGCGGGCCGCGCTGGCCACCGCCACCGATCGACTCGCGCGCTGCGACATCGATACTCCCCGGCTGGACGCGGAGCTGCTGCTCGGCGCAGTGCTGCGAGTCAGCCGGGCGACGCTGGTGCTCGACGCCGGCCGGATGCTGCCAGCGGTTGTCCTGGCACGCTACGACGAGCTGCTCCGCCGGCGCGAGGCCCGGGAGCCGCTGGCCTACATCCTCGGCCACCGTGCGTTTCGGAGCATCGAGCTGGAGGTCGATCCTCGGGTGTTGATCCCGCGCCCGGAGACCGAGCTCCTGGTGGAGGCGGCGCTGACCCTTCCTGACCGCGCACGGGTGGTTGACGTGGGCACTGGCAGCGGCGCGGTGGCGCTGGCGCTGCATCACGAGCGCCCGGATCTGGTCGTGCGAGGGCTCGACGTCAGCCCCGATGCGCTGGGGGTGGCGCGGGCCAACCGGGACCGGCTCGGCCTGCTGGAGGTCGAGTTCGCGCGCGCCGATCTGCTCGACGGCAGGGACTACGACGCCGTGCTGGCGAACCTGCCTTACGTGGCTGGCCGCGAGCTCGAGCGGCTGGCCCCGGAGATCACCCGCTACGAGCCGGAGCTGGCCCTGTTCGGTGGTCTGGATGGGCTGGACCTGATCCGGCGCCTGGTGGGCAGTCTCGGGGAGGGGATCGGCTTCGTCGGGCTGGAGGTCGGTCACGACCAGGGGGAGGCGGTCGCGGGGCTGCTGGCGAAGTCCGGCTTTGCCGTGGTCGAGCGCCGGCGGGATCTGGCCGGACACCAGCGGGTGGTGACTGGACGCCGGTGAGCGAGGACGATGCCGCCGCGTCGCTGGAGCGCTGCGTCCGCGACGGCGGCGTGGGGGTGTTTCCGGCCGACACCGTCTACGGATTGGCCTGCTCTCCCAGCGATGCGAATGCGGTGGATCGCCTCTACCGGCTCAAGCGCCGGTCCCCAACCAAGGCCTCGGCGGTGATGTTCTTCGACCTGGACGTGGCCCTGGCGGCGCTGCCGGAGCTCGGACCGGCCACTCGTGCAGCGCTTGGTCGTCTGCTGCCGGGCGGGATAACCGCGCTGCTGCCCAATCCACGTGGCCGGTTTGCGTTGGCCTGCGGTGAGGATCGTCTCATCCTCGGCCTGCGCGTCCCCGTGGTGCCGTTGCTCACCGGTGTCCGCGTGCCGGTCCTGCAGTCCAGCGCGAACCTGGCCGGCGGGTCTGACCCCCGGCGGGTGGAAGACGTGCCCGAGGCGATCCGCACCGGTGCCGACCTGGTGATCGACGGCGGGGAGCTGCCCGGCACCGCCTCGACTGTTCTCGACCTGCGCGCCTATGAGGCCGACGGGGCGTGGTCTGTGGTCCGAGCCGGCGCGGTGGGAGAGGAGGCTCTGGCTGCCGCCCTCGACTGGTCGCACCATTTCGATCCCGTCACCTACCGCGAGATGATCCGCGCCGACGTCCCGGACTTCGACGTGCTGCAGAAGCGACTCGTGGCCGAGACCGATCGCGGAGCGCGACGGATCCTGGAGCTCGGAACGGGCACGGGGGAGACGGCGCAGCGGCTCCTGACGCGCCACCCCGAAGCCACGCTGGTGGGGATCGATGCCAGCGGCCCGATGCTCGCCAGCGCCCGTGCGGTGCTGCCGGCCGGACAGGTCTGCCTGCGCGTCGGCCACCTCCAGGATCCGCTGCCGCCGGGGCCGTTCGATCTGGTCGCCAGCGCCCTGTGCGTGCACCACCTCACGGGCCGCCAGAAAGCCGATCTGTTTCGGCGGATCGGGCAAGTGCTCGCCCCGGGTGGACGCTTCGTGCTCGCCGACGTGATCGTGCCGGAGGATCCGGCCGATGCCGTCGCGCCGCTGACGCCGGGCTACGACAAGCCGAGTCCGCTGACCGAGCAACTGGAATGGCTGGTGCGCGCGGGGCTTCGTCCCCGGGTGCCGTGGTCCTCAGGAGATCTGGCGGTGGTCGTGGCTGACAGCCCGCGCTAGCGGCAGGTCCCCGACCGGGCGGTCCGGCCACGCCCGCCGCTGACGGTTCGGCCACGCTCCCCTGACGGTCCGGTGATGCCCTCCGACGCTGGTATCGTCGAAAGCGTGACCGTCGAGTTGCCGCCTGACTTCTTCAACCGGCCGCTGGCCGAGGTCGACCCGGAGATCGCACACGTGCTCTCGCAGGAGCTGGAGCGCCAACAGCGGACGCTGGAGATGATCGCCTCGGAGAACTTCGTGCCCCGCGCGGTGCTCGAGTGCCAGGGATCGGTGCTCACCAACAAATACGCCGAGGGCTATCCCGGCAAGCGCTACTACGGCGGCTGCGAGCACGTGGACGTGGCCGAGCAGCTGGCGATCGATCGAGCCAAGGAGCTGTTCGGCGCCGAGCACGCGAACGTTCAACCGCACGCGGGCGCGCAGGCCAACGCCGCCGTCTATCACGCGCTGCTCTCGCCCGGGGAAACGCTGATGGGACTGGAGCTGGCTCACGGTGGCCATCTGACGCACGGGATGAAGATCAACGTCTCCGGCCGGCTGTACGAGATCGCCCCCTACCAGGTGGATCGAGTGACGAGCCGGATCGACATGGACGAGGTGGAGCGGGTGGCCCTGGAGCGGCGTCCCAAGATGATCTTGGCCGGGTGGTCGGCCTACCCGCGCCAGCTGGACTTCGCCCGCTTCCGGGAGATTGCGGATGCCGTTGGCGCCTATCTGGTGGTGGACATGGCGCATTTCGCTGGGCTGGTGGCCGCGGGGCTGCACCCGAGCCCGGTGCCCTACGCCGACGTGGTCACGACGACGATCCACAAGACGATCGGCGGCGGTCGCGGCGGCATGATCCTGTGCCGCGAGGAGCACGCCAAGAAGATCAACTCGGCGGTGTTCCCAGGCCAGCAGGGAGGTCCGTTGGAGCATGTCATCGCCGCCAAGGCCGTGGCGCTGCGAATCGCCGCCACCGAAGCCTTCCGCGAACGCCAGCAGCGCACGCTCGAGGGCGCGCGGGCGGTGGCCGAGGCGCTGCTGGGCGCCGGCGGCGGGATCAGCGTGCTCACCGGCGGGACCGACGTGCACCTGGTGCTCTGCGACCTACGCGAGTCTGAGCTGGACGGTCAGCAGGCCGAGGATCGCCTGCACGAGATCGGGATCACCGTCAACCGCAACGCGGTCCCGTTCGACCCCCGGCCGCCGGCGGTCTCCTCGGGTCTGCGGATCGGGACTCCGGCACTGGCCACGCGCGGCTTCGAGCGGGACGACTTCGTCGAGGTCGGCAAGATCATCGCCGCGGCGCTTGCGCCAGGGGACTTCGACGCGAGGCGTGAGGAGCTGTCCGAGCGGACAGCGGCGCTGGCCGAGCGCCATCCCCTGTATGCCGGGCTGGCCACCGAAGCTGTCGTCTGAGCGCCCGGGCTGAAAGGGGCTCGTGCTGAGCTCAAGCCGGCGGCGTGTGGCGCTCGGCGCGCAACACCTCGTCTCCGGTTCGTGGCAAATCAGTTACGTCTTCCCTGCTCGGGGGCGAAACGCGTGCCCGCTGCCGGCTCGTGGGATCGATGAGGCACCAGATGGGTGCACAACGCGACAACGAAATCGCCACGGGCTTTCGCCGTCGTACTGACCACCGTGGAGGTAGGCAACACGACATGCTCGCCAGAGAATCCGCCGAGTTGACGTGCTATGCACCCAGTTGAGCGGCGGCTGGAACAGTTCGCGGGCCGACAGGACAACGTGGTGACCCGCCCCCAGATGCAACAGGTCGGGCTCTCCCGTCGACGGATCGATGGTCGCCTGGCCCGGGGCCAGCTCCAGCGTTTGCACCGCGGGATCTACCCTCATCGGTCACGCGCCGCCGACACTCCGCGGGGCAAGGCTGGGCCGCGGTGCTGTGCCGCGGTGAGAGCAGCATTGTCAGCCACGGTCTGGCCGCCGCCCTGTGGGGCTTTGGACCGCCGCCGAGCACGATCGACGTGACCGTGGTCGGACGCCATCCGGGCCGGAAGCCCGGCTGGTCACCGAGGGCGAGCTACGCACGGTGCTGGCGCAGGGTTCAAGGCGGGCAGCAACGATCCGCTCGATCCTGGCCCTGGAGCACCAGGAGGGCTTCACCCGCTCGGCGGCGGAGGGGCTCCTCTTGCGCGTGGTAAGTGCCGCCGGCTTGCCCCCGCCGGAGAAGAACGTGCACATCTGCGGCTACCGGGTCGACGCGGTGTGGCGGCGGCAGCGATTGATCGCCGAGAGGTCGACGGTCATACAGCCCATGGTCACGTCCCGCCGGCAGTCCAATCCGCGCGCGCGATCACGTCCCGCCGGCAGTCCACTCCGGCTGCCATGCTACGGCGACGACATGCGGTACTGGGACGCCGTACTCGCCTTCGTCGTCGCGATGGCCGTGGCGGCGCTGCTGACCCCGATGGCCGCACGCGTGGCCCGGCGCGTGGGAGCGCTGGCGATGCCCAGCGAGCGTGGCTTGGCGACGCGCACGACGCCCCTGCTCGGCGGCCTGGCGATCCTGCTGGGCGTGCTCGTCGCCGCCGCGATCTGGATGCCCGACGAGATCAGGTTGGCGCGGACGGTGGGGGGGCGGCCCGGATCCGCAGGCAGCGTGCACACCTGGGCGATCATCCTCGGCGCTTGTGTAATCGCGCTGGTCGGGGCGCTCGACGACGCGCGAGATCTCAAGCCGCAGTGGAAGCTGCTCGGCCAGATCGCGGCGGCGGTGATCGCGGTCGAGGGTGGAGCGGTGGTGACCGACGTCACGCTCCCTTTCGTCGGCGCGCTGCAGTTTCCCAACACGGGTGGGGTGCTGAGCGCGATCTGGCTGGTCGGGCTGATGAACGTGGTCAACTTCTCCGATGGTGTCGACGGCCTGGCCGCGGGGGTGTGCACGATCGATGGGGTGGCGTTCGCGATCATCGCCTTCGACCTGCAGGGGGGCTCCAGCGCCGCCGCGGTGCTGGCGGCGATCACCGCCGGCGCCGCCCTGGGGTTCCTGTTTCACAACTTCCACCCCGCCTCGGTGTTCATGGGCGACTCAGGGTCGAATCTGCTCGGCTACCTGCTCGGCGTCGCCGCCGTCGTCGGCAGCCTGAAGACACAAGCGGTCGTCGCGCTGGCGGTGCCCCTGTTCATCCTCGCAGTGCCGTTCCTGGACACCGGATTCGTCGTGGCCAAGCGCTTAAAGTACCGCCGCAAGCCGTGGTCGGCCGACGCCAATCACTTCCATCACCGGATGGCCCGGATTGGCTTCAGCCAGCGCAAGACGGTGCTCTACCTGTATGGGTGGTCGGTGATGCTGGCCGCGGTCGCGCTGGCGCTGCGATTCGTGCCCTACTCAGATCATCGAGGCCACTACCGAGCGGGATGGTCGCTGGTCATGGGCACGGTCATCCTGGTGGCGATCGCCGCCAGCGTGTACCTGGTGTACGTCCTGGAGATCCTGAAGTTCAAGAATCGGCGCGCCCGGGAGCTGCGCGCGCAGGATCCCACCACCTCCGAGCACGAGATCGACGATCGGGTAAGCCGGGACATCGAGACCGGCGAGTTCGAGCGCGTGGGATAGTGGCCCCCGTGGACAAAGCCAACCTTGCCCAGCTGCGCTCGTTCACCACGCTCGATGGCTCGCAGATTCGCGAGCTGGCGGGGCCGGCGTGGACTTTGGCGCGCAATCAGAGCCTGGCTGAGGCCACCGTCCCGCCGGCCGGAGAGACCGCGGAGCACTTTCATCCCCGGACCGAGGAGATCTACTACTTCCTCCGCGGTCTCGGCCGCATGCGCCTGGGCGATGACGAGCAGGAGATCGGCGCCGGCGACTGCGTAGTGATCGCGCCCGGCGTCCGGCACAAGCTCTGGAACCCGGGGCCCCAGCCGCTGGTGCTGCTGTGCTGCTGCGCGCCCGCGTACTCGGATGACGACACCGTGATGACGGGACGCTGAGCTGAGCGGACTCAGCCGGACAGAGCTGGCGATCCTCACCGGGATCGCAGCGGCGACCGTGCTCGCGGGGATGGCCCGCTACGCGGGCGGGATAAGCCAGGTGCTGGCGTTCGCGCTGGCCACCATCTCGCTGGCCGGCCTGGCCTGGGTGGTGTCGTTCGCGACCGAGCAGGTGGGGCAGCGGCTCGGCCCCGCCGTCACCGGCTTCCTCCAGTCCACGCTGGGGAACCTGCCGGAGTTCTTCGTGGTCATCTTCGCCCTCAACGCCGGCCAGAGGATCGTCGCCGAGACGGCGATCCTCGGCTCGATCCTGGTCAACGCGCTGCTGGTGCTGGGGCTGGTGATCATCGCCGGCGCGCGGCGCGAGCACGACGGGGTGATGCGCTTCAGCCCCAGGCTGCCCAACGACACGGCCACATTGCTGCTGATCTCGAGCTTCATCATCGTGCTGATCGGGCTCGCGGTCTCCGCGCATGATCCGGCCGCCGGTCACACCAAGACGATCTCGATCGTCGGCTCGGTGGCGATTCTCGCCGTCTACGCCGTGTGGCTGGGTCAATACCTGCGCTCGGACGCGCCCCGCTCCCGACCCGAGCAACGGGTGCGGGTTCCGATGTCCACCAGCATCGTGCTCTTGAGCATCGGCGGCGTGGCTTCGGCGTTCGTGTCCGATTGGTTCGTGCACGCGCTGCAGCCAACGATCAAGACGCTGCACATCTCGCAGACGTTCGCCGGCCTGGTGATCGTGGCCATCGCCGGCAACGCCGTGGAGAACGTCGCCGGCATCGTCCTGGCGGCCAAGGGGAACTACGAGTTGGCGATCTCGGTGGTCAAGAACTCGGTGGCGCAGATCGCTGCCTTCCTGTACCCGCTGCTGGTGCTCGTCTCGCTGTTGACCGCGACAACGCTGACGTTCTCGCTGGCTCCGGTGTTCATCGGCGCACTGCTGGGCACGGCGATCATCGTCTGGCAGGTGACCGGCGACGGGGAGGCAACCATGTTCGAGGGTGCGGCGCTGGTGGCGACGTTCGTGATCCTGGCCACGTTGGCGGCGTTCGAGACGTGAACGGCGCAGTTCCGGCACACCCCGTGCTATCTTACGTTTACGTAAGAATCAGATTCAAGCGCGAGAGGATGGTCACGTGCCCACGACGCAGGCACCTGCGGTAATCGATGCTCCGCCGGCGCGAGCCGGCCGCCGACTCGGGGTCGACGCCGGCCACGACAACTACAAGTGGTGGGCGCTGTCCTGCACCAGCCTGGGCATGCTGCTGGCGACGATCAACTCGGGGACGCTGATCATCGCGCTGCCGGATCTCGAGCGAAGCCTGCATACGAGCCTGCTCGAGCTGGTGTGGGTGATCCTGGTCTACATGATCGCCTCGACCGTGCTGGTGCTCAGCGCCGGTCGCCTGTCGGACCAGTTCGGGCGCAAGCAGGCGTACATCGCCGGGTTCCTGATCTTCGCCGTGGCCTCGCTGGGCGCGGGCTTCGCCGGCAGTGGGACGCAGCTGATCCTGTGGCGGATCCTGCAGGGCATCGGTGGCGCGTTCCTGTTCGCCAACGCCGGGGCGATCGTCACCGACTCCTTCCCTCGAGAGCAGCTCGGCCTGGCCATGGGTACGAACACGATGGTCGCGGCGGTGGGTCTGGTCATCGGCCCGGTGCTCGGCGGTGCTCTGGTGGCCATCTCCTGGCACTGGGTGTTCTGGTTCAACGTCCCGTTCGCGCTCATCGGCTGCGCCTGGGCTGCGGCGATCCTGCACGAGATAACCGGCCGCTCGTCGGATCGGCAGTTCGACTTCGCCGGCACGGTCGCTTTCCTGATCGGCCTCACCGGCCTGGTCCTCGGCATCTCCAAGGGCGGGATCTCGGGATGGGACTCGCCGGTGGTGGTCGCCGGCTTGGCGGCGGCGGCGGTACTACTGCCGGCATTCGTGCTGATCGAGCGCCGGCACCCGGCGCCGATGCTGGACCTCTCGATCTTCCAGAACAGGCTGTTCTCAGCCGCTGCGGCGGCGGCGTTCATCAACGGGTTGGCCCGGTTCGCCCTGATGTTCGTATTCGTCTTCTACTTCCAGGGAGTCCAGGGTGACTCGCCGCTGCTGGCAGGCGTGAAGCTGGCGCCGCTGGCGCTGGGGATGCTGGTGTCCTCGCCGCTGGCCGGGATCTGGGCCGACCGGCGGGGCTCGCGCGGGCTCGCCGTGCTGGGCATGCTCGTGACCGCCTCGGGCCTCGCGCTGATGACGACGCTGGGGCGCAACACGACCTACCTGGCTCCGGGCGTCTACATGTTCGTCGTCGGCATCGGCAGTGGCATGTTCAACTCCCCCAACACGGCGGCGATGATGGGCACCGTCGCGGCTCACCGGAGGGGTATTGCTGCCGGCGCCCGAATCCTGGTGCAGAACACCGGGGCGGTGATCTCGATCGCCTTTGTTCTCGCCGTGGTTACCTCCTCGGTTCCCAAGACGGTCCTGTTCAACGTGTTCTCGGGACTGGCCAACCACATCTCCGACGCGGAGCTGAACCCGTTTCTGGCCAACATGCACACGGCATTGTGGGTGCTGGCAGCGGTCTCGGTCCTTGGCGCCTTCGTGGCCGCCGCGCGCCCGAAACAGGCTGGGGCGGATGTCACCTCAGCCGAGCCGGCACCGGCGTGAGTACGACGGTTGAGCGCCCACTGCGGATCGGCGAGGTCGCCGAGCTCACCGGCACCACGCCACGGACGATCCGCTACTACGAGGAGATCGGCCTGCTCTCGGGTCCCGGTCAACGCCAACAGGGCCAGCACCGCCTCTACACCGCGTTCGACGTCGAGCGCGTTGGCGAGATCGTCCGCCTGCGGGATCTGCTCGGGCTGTCGCTGGAGCAGCTCTCGCAGCTGCTGGAGGCGGAGACGGCCAGGGCGGAGCTGCGCCGCGAGTACCGCAAGGCTGAGGATTCGGCCCAGCGGCGCCGGATCCTCGAGCAGGGGCTCAGGCACATCGACACCCAGCTGGCACTGGTGCGGTCGCGGCGCAACGAGCTGGACCAGCTGGCCAGCGAACTAGCCGACAAGCGTGAGCAGGTCACCCGGCGGCTGGCCGAGCTGGGAGCAAAGTCCTAGGCGATCCTGGTCGCCCCCAGCAGCGGGCAGGAAAGCAGCATCCGGGGAATGCAGCATCCGGGCTCAGCAGCGGGCAGGAATGCGGCCTCCAGCCGCGTAACCAGTACCAGGTAGCGCGGTACATTGACCAAGAACCCGATTACGCGGCGGTCCCACGCTTCTTCCAGCCATCGCCGCTCCTGAGCTTGATCCCAGCAGCATCCTCTCGAAGCCGATGAGCCACTTGACGCACCGCCCGCCACGCTGGCTGCCGCGCCTGGTAGCGGTGGCAGCTGCGAGCGTGGGAATCGTCAACATCGCCTCGGCCCTGACCCCAAGCATCCGCTGGCGCGGCCACCTGCTGCTGGAGTTCGAGCCCGTCGAAGCGATCCGCCTGTTCCACGCGCTGGCGCTGCCGGCTGGCGCTGCGCTGTTGCTCGTGGCTCCGTATCTGTGGGGCCGGCGCAGGCGGGCGTGGCAGGGGGCGGTGGTGTTGATGCTGGCACTGGGCGCCTTCGACCTGCTCAAGGGCCTGGACTTTGAGGAGACGACCATCACCTGGGCCGCCGCTGCGGCGCTGATCTACAGCCGCGGCGCGTTCACCGTGCGCCACGATCCCGTCACCCTGCGCTCGGCGCTCTGGCGGGTGCCGGTGCTGGGGACGGCGGGACTGAGCGTGGCCGCGGTCGCGACTTGGGCCTCTCAGGGCCGGCCGTCCTGGCATTCGGTGCTCGCCGAGACCGAAGACCTGCTGCGCTGGCAGCCGGGACCAATCCACTTCCACCATCATTTCCACCATCACCTGGCGTGGATCCCGCTCGGGGTCCACGCGATCGAGATCTCGACGCTGGTGGCGATCGCCTATGTGATCTTCAGACCGCTGGCCACCACCGGCGCGCTGCCGGGGCCCGGCGCCCGCGCCGCCGCGGCCGAGCTCGTTCGCAGCCATGGCACCGACACGCTGTCGTTCTTCAAGCTCCGGGGCGACAAGCAATACTTCTTCGGCCACGACCGCCGGGCCTTCGTCGGCTACCGGATCGAGAACGGCGTGATGCTGCTCTCCGGAGATCCGGTGGGCCCCCCGGAGAGCTTCCCAGCCCTGCTGGGGGAGCTCCGCGCATACGCCGACGCACGCGCGCTGAAGCTCGGTGCAGTCGGAGCCAGCCAGCGCCTCCTGCCGCTCTACCACCAGCTGGGCCTGCACACCACCTACCTGGGCGACGAAGCGATCCTCGAGCTCGACCGATTCTCGTTGGAGGGGCGGCCGATCAGGAAAGTGCGCCAGTCGGTCAGCCGCCTCACCAAGGCCGGCTTCAGCGCCGAGCTGCGTGAGGTCAGCACGCTCGCCCCCGCCACCCTGGGAGAGATCGAGGGGGTACTCGAGCGGGGCCGGGAGGGCGCCCCGGAGAGAGGGTTCTCGATGGCCATGGACACGATCAGCGGCCAACGGGACCACGACACCCTCGTCGTGCTGGCCCGTGACCGGGAGGGGACGATCCGCGGCGTGCTCCATTTCGTCCCCTGCTACGGCCGCGACACGATGTCGCTGTCGTTCATGCGCCGAGACCCCGACGCGCCCAACGGCCTGACCGAGTTCCTGGTCGTCAGTGCGGCGGGGCTGCTGCGTGAACGAGGGTTGAGCGAGATGTCGCTGAACTTCGCTGCGTTCGCGAAGTGGATGCACAGCCCCCAGAAGCGCTATGAGCGCTGGCTGGGCAAGCTCGTGACCCTCGGCAACCCGTTCTTCCAGATCGAGAGCCTGTACCGCTTCAACGCCAAGTTCTTTCCGCGCTGGGAGCCGCGGTACCTCGTCTATGAGGGCGCGCTCGGGCTGGCGCGGGTGGGGATTGCTGCGATGTGGGCAGAGGGGCAGCTGCCCAAGCCCGCAATGCCCCGCCGGCCACGCGTAGCCAGAAGAACGGAAGCGCCGCAAATCCCAATCTCGCGCTAACGTTGTCACGCTCGCCGGCGGCGGCCTTCGGGCGCGTCAGCACGTCTCAGCGTCGGCCTCGGTGACGCTGGCCCCGCCGCGCCGGTACTCTCCGGCCCCCCATACGAACTGTGCCCAGGCTTGAACCGCGCTCAACGACATCGTGACTGCCAGTCGATCCCGCTTCGTCGAGTGGTTGGCCGACACGCACAGACGTCGGTCCGGCGGCGCCCGAGGGGTGGGCGCCGATGTCGCTGAGCGCGTCCTCGGCAGCTGAGCCGGTGACCGGGCTCCGCTACCTCGACGTGGTCCTGATCGTGGTCGCGGCGCCAATTCTGCTGCTGATCGGCGTTTCCGCCGCCGGGTACGCCGCCGGAGCCGGAGCCTGGATCCTACTCCGCGGCGTCGGCGTCGCTGTCGAGCGCCAGGCCGGCGCTGGCATGGCCGGCCGCGAGATCACACTGCGCCTGACGTACCTGCTGAGCCGGTTGTTCCTGCTCGCCCTGACGGTGATCCTGGTCCGGCGCGGCGGCGGAAGAGACGCCGGCCTGACGGCGCTGATGGTGATCGTGTTCGCCTTCACCGTCGAGCTGATCGTGTCGACGGCAACCCGCCCGAGGTCCCGGTGAGCAAGGGCCGGAAGCTCTTCCTGGGGATCGGCGGGTTCTATCTGGCCGGAATCGTCCTCCTGGTGGCGCTGTTCGGCTTCAGCTCGCACAAGAACAACCAGTTCCAGGTCCAGAACGAGTTCAAGCTCACGGACTGGGTTCACCTGGGAGTGTTCAGCATCAACCGCGCGGTCCTGTACCTGTTCATCGCCGCGATCCTGACGATCGGCACGATGGTCTGGATCTCCCGTCGGATGCAGGCCCGGCCCAACCGCGTGCAGACCGCGGTGGAGACGATCTACTCGTTGATGCGCGACAACATCACCCGCGGCAACATGCCGGACTCGATGGCGGCCAAGTGGTTCCCGTTTCTGGGCACGCTGTTCCTGTTCATCTGGTACTGCAACCTGATCGGCTACCTGCCGCTGCCGACCAACACCGAGCAGAAGTTCAACCTGTTCGGCGCCCACATCCCCGCCTTCGCCCTGTACGCGGCGACCGCCAACATCTCGGTTCCGCTGGTGCTGGCACTGGTGGTGTTCATTTCCTTCAACTGGGTTGGGATCCGCGCCCAGGGTCCGATCGGGTACGTCAAGAGCCTGATCCCTGCCGGCGTCAAGGGCCCGATGCTGCTGCTGATCCTCCCGCTGGAGATCGTCTCGA
Organism: uncultured Solirubrobacterales bacterium; assembly: GCA_963787535.1. GTDB lineage: Bacteria > Actinomycetota > Thermoleophilia > Solirubrobacterales > Solirubrobacteraceae > Palsa-465. The sequence continues at coordinate 385,532 of CAWBDB010000003.1, read as the reverse complement.
CCTTCATGCGCTTGGTCTCGCTGACCATCCGGCTGTTCGCCAATATCCTCGCCGGCCACATGATCATCCTGTTCATGTCCGGCGCCCTGGCGGTGATCCTGGGCCTGCAGGTGCTGGGCTGGTTCACGCTGCCCGCCGGCGTACTCATCTACCTGTTCGAGCTCGGGCTGGTGGCCACCCTGCAGGCGTTCATCTTCGCGACCCTGGCCGCCATTTATCTCGGCGGCGCGGTCTCTCACCACTAACCAAACAAGGAGCTGAGCTTCAGTGCTTACACACATCCTCTCGTTCGCGGCATCCTCCGGCGTCGGCGCGGGCCTTGGGATCGGCATCGGCGGTGGCCTGGGCGCGGTCGGAGCCGGCGTCGGCATCGGCATCATCTTCGGCAAGGTGATCGAGGCGGTCACCCGCCAGCCCGAGATGCGGGACGAGATCACCAGCATCCAATGGCTCGGCTTCGCCCTGACCGAGGCCTGCTTCTTCTACGGCCTGGTCGCCGGGCTGATCTCCTACGTGCTCAAGTAATGACCAGCGCGCTACATACCGCCTCCTCCGGCTCGTTCCTGATCTCCCCCAACGTCGGGTTGATGATCTGGACGCTGCTGCTGTTCGTGATCTCGATGGTCGTTCTGTGGCGGCTGGCGTTTCCGCGGATCTCCGAGGCTCTGGACAAGCGCCAGCACGCAATCGAAGAGTCGATCGATCACGCCGAGCAGGTGCGTCGCTCGGCCGACGAGCTGCTGGAGGAGTACCGCCAGCGCCTGCGCGAGGCGCGCCAGCAGGCCGAGGGGATCGTCGACCGGGCCCGCCAGACCGCGGAGACGCACGAGCGCAACGCACAGGAGCAGGCCAGGGAGCAGCGCGAGCAGCTGATGCAGCAGACGCGGCGGGACATCGACGCTGAGACCCGTCGCGCGATCCAGGAGATTCGCCGCGAGGTGGCGGACCTGACGGTGATGGCCACCGAGAAGGTCACCCGCAAGACCCTGACTGAGAACGATCAGCGGCGGCTGGTGGAGGATGCCCTCAGCGAGCTCGACTTCAGCGCTCTGAGCCCGGGGAGACACAACTAGTGGAGGAGATCGCCGAGGTTTACGCGCGATCGCTGTTCGAGGTCGTCTCCGAGCGGGGTGGCCTCGACGACGTGCACGAGCAGCTGGACCAGTTCGCCGACGCGCTGCAGGGCGAGCGCCAGCTGACGGTGTTCTTCTTCTCCCCGTACTTCTCCCCCGAGGAGAAGAAGCAGGGACTGCAGCGGATGCTCAGTGACGCCAATGAGATCTTCGTGAACTTCCTGGACGCGCTGGTCGAGCGCCACCGGATGCCGGCGATCTTCCGAATTCGCGCCCGCTTCGACCGGCTGTGGGAGGAGGAGCACCGGCTGCTGCCGGTGCAGGTAACCAGTGCAATCGGTCTGGACGACGCCACCGTGACCAGCATCGGCGATCGCATCGGCGAGCAGACGGGCCGCCAGGTCGAGCTCTCCAGCAGCGTCGATCCCGACATCCTCGGCGGGATCGTGCTCCGCGTGGGCAACTTCATCCTCGACGCCTCGATCAGGAACCGACTAGAACAACTTCGCAAGCAAGTCGCGCACAGGTAAGGGGGACCACCCCCTAACCGACCCCCCCGCACAGTTAGGCGGGACCCCCCTAACGGACCCCCAGCGGAGTCCGAGGCGCACAAGGAGACCAAAGCCAATGCAGATCAAGCCCGACGAGATCACCTCCATCCTCAAGAGCCGGATTGAAGGCCTGGACGCTTCCGGCGCCGATCTGACCGAAGTCGGGACCGTGCTGTCGGTCGCGGACGGCATCTGTCGCATCCACGGTCTGGAGAACTGCATGTCGTTCGAGATGCTCGAGCTCCCCCACGACGTCACCGGCCTGGCGCTGAACCTGGAATCGGACAACGTCGGTGCGGTGCTATTCGGGAATTGGGAGCGGATCGCCGAGGGCGACACGGTCCGGCGGACCAAGCGCCTGTTGGAGATCCCCGTCGGTGAGGAGCTGCTGGGACGGATCGTCGACCCGCTCGGGAATCCGCTCGACGGCAAGGGTGAGATCAACGCCAGCCAGACCCGGCCCGCTGAGCACAAGGCACCCGGCGTGGTTCAGCGCCAACCAGTCAAGGAGCCGATGCTGACCGGCCTCAAGGCGATCGACTCGATGATTCCAATCGGCCGCGGACAGCGCGAGCTGATCATCGGTGACCGGCAGACCGGCAAGAGTGCGATCGCGATCGACACCATCATCAACAACCGGGATCGCGACCTGATCTGCGTGTACGTGGCCATCGGTCAGCGCAAGTCGACGGTGGTGGCGCTGGCCAAGACCCTGGAGGACGCGGGCGCGCTGGAGAACTCGATCATCGTCATGGCGGCCGCGGATGAGTCGGCACCGATCAAGTTCCTGGCCCCGTATGCAGGCTGCGCGATGGGCGAGCACTTCCTCTACAACGGCAAGGCGGCTCTGACCGTCTACGACGATCTCACCAAGCACGCCTACGCCTATCGGCAGATGTCGCTGCTGCTGCGCCGTCCGCCCGGGCGCGAGGCCTATCCCGGTGATGTCTTCTACCTCCACAGCCGGCTGCTGGAGCGCGCGGTCAAGCTCAACGATGAGCTCGGCGGCGGTTCGCTGACCTCGCTGCCGATCATCGAGACCCAGGCCGGCGACGTCTCCGCCTACATCCCCACCAACGTGATCTCGATCACCGATGGCCAGATCTTCTTGGAGCCGAAGCTGTTCTACTCCGGCGTGCGCCCGGCCATCAACGTCGGCATCTCCGTCTCACGCGTGGGCGGAAGCGCTCAGATCACACCGATGCGCAAGGTCTCAGGCCGGCTCAAGCTCGACCTCTCCCAGTTCCGCGAGCTGGAGGCATTCGCCCAATTCGGCTCCGAGCTCGACGCCGACACCCAGCGGACGCTGGCCCGCGGCGAGCGGCTGGTCAAGACCCTCAACCAGGCCGAGCGCCATCCGTTGCCGGTCGAGGACCAGGTGGTCCAGATCTACGCCGCCACCAACGGCTACCTGGATCGGATCGCCGTCGACAAGGTCGAGCGGTTCCTATCCGAGTTGACAGAGTCGGTGCGCGCGGCCGAGCCCGAGCTGTTGGAGACGCTCGCCGGTGGCGACTGGAGCGAGGAGACCGAAGGCGCGGTCGGGCAGGCGGTGCGAAGCTTCGCCGAGGACTTCGGCTACGACCTCGACGAGGAGGGCCATCCTCTCGAGGACGGCGACGGCGCTCCGCCACCCTCCGAGCGGGGCCGATCCGAGGCTGGGCCCGATCCCTCCGAGCGCAGCGAGGAAAAGGAGGAAGCGGCCGTTCCCGCTTGACGCGGATCGGCCTGACCGGCGATGGCAACCTCGCAGCGGGATGTTCGCAACCGGATCGGCTCGGTCAAGAACATCCAGAAGATCACCCGGGCGATGGAGATGGTCGCCGCCGCACGGCTGCGTCGGGCCGAGCAGCGGATCGAGCAGCTGCGACCCTACGCGGGTGCGATCCGGCGCATGACCCGGCAAGCGGCCGAGGCTGCCGGCAGCGTGCCGCGCCTGCCGATCCTGGCCGAGCACGACCAAGTGCAGCGTGTCGGGATCCTGCTCATCGCCGGAGATCGCGGGCTGGCCGGTGCCTTCAACTCCAACATCGTCCGTCGCGGCATCGCGGTCGGCCGCGGGCATGAGTCCGACGGCCGCAGCCCCCTGTACTTCGCCTCCGGGCGCCGACCGGCTTCATCGCTGAGCTTCCGCGGTCTGGAGGTGGCGGCGAGCTTCACCGGCTTCACCGACCGCCCCGCCTACGCGGACGCGCGCGGGATCGCCGAACGGCTGATGTCCGCCTACATCGATGACGAGGTCGATCAGGTGGAGATCATCTACAACGGCTACAACTCCCCGATCTCGCAGGTCGTACGCCAGGAGACGCTGCTGCCCCTCCAGCAGGCCACGGTGCTGGAGGAGGGAGACGACGAGCAGGAGGGCGGCGAGGAGGGCGAGCGCTCGCAACCGGGGGGATCCGGGCAGCGGGCGCTGGTGGAGTACGAGCCCGATCCCGAGGAGATCCTCAAGCGGCTGGTCCCCGACTACGTGGAGATCTCGATCTATCGCGCGCTGCTGGAGTCCACGGCGTCCGAACACGGGGCCAGGATGACGGCGATGCGCAACGCCTCCGACAATGCCGGGACGTTGATCGACGATCTGACGCTGGAGATGAACCGCGCGCGCCAGGCCGAGATCACCCAGGAGATCATGGAGGTCGTGGCCGGGGCCGAGGGACTCGGATAGATTGAAACTGCGCGCCGCGGCGCGGTGCCCGGCCGGATTGGAGAAACCATGGCAGCCACAGCAGAGACAGCGACCACGCAACGAGGACAAGAACGCAACGTCGGGCGGATCGAGGAGATCCAGGGGGTCGTGATCGAGGCCGTGTTCCCGGACAAGCTCCCGGAGATCAACCACGCGATCAGGGTCCGGCGACCGGAGGCGGCGCGCGCCGAGGAGGACGAGGACATCGCGGCGGCCTCCGACGACTGGCTGATCTGCGAGGTGCAGCAGCACCTTGGTGACGATCGTGTACGCGCGGTGGCGATGGACACCACCGACGGGCTCGCGCGTGGCACCGAGGTGATCGACACCGGCGCGCCGATCACCGTCCCGGTCGGCCGGGCGACGCTGGGGCGGATCTTCAATGTCCTGGGCGACTCGATCGATCAGGGGGAGAAGCTCGACACAGACACCGAGCGCTGGCCCATCCACCGCCCCGCGCCGACGGTGGAGGCCCTGACCCCGACGACCGAGATGTTCGAGACCGGGATCAAGGTGATCGACCTGCTCGCGCCCTACGCCAAGGGAGGCAAGGTCGGGTTGTTCGGCGGTGCCGGCGTGGGCAAGACGGTGATCATCCAGGAGCTGATCCACAACCTCGCCCAGGAGCACGGCGGCCTGTCGGCCTTCTGTGGCGTGGGCGAGCGCTCGCGTGAGGGCAACGACCTGTGGCTGGAGATGAAGGAGTCAGGCGTCCTCGACAAGACGATGCTCTGCTTCGGGCAGATGAACGAGCCCCCCGGCGCCCGCATGCGGGTCGCTCTGGCCGGGTTGACGATGGCCGAGTACTTCCGTGACCAGGAGCATCAGGACGTGCTGCTGTTCATCGACAACATCTTTCGCTTCGTGCAGGCCGGCTCGGAGGTCTCCGCGCTGCTCGGCCGGATGCCCTCGCAGGTCGGCTACCAGCCGACGCTCGAGTCCGAGATGGGCCAGCTGCAGGAGCGGATCACCTCGACTCGTGACGGCTCGGTCACCTCGATTCAGGCGATCTATGTCCCCGCGGACGACCTCACCGATCCCGCGCCAGCCTCCGCATTCGCCCACCTCAACTCGACTACGTCGCTGTCGCGCTCGATCTCCGAGAAGGGCATCTACCCGGCCGTCGACCCGCTCGACTCGACCTCAACGATCCTCAAGGCCGAGATCCTGGGCGAGGAGCACTTCGCCGTGGCCAACCAGGTCAAGGAGGTGCTGCAGCGCTACCGGGAGCTGCAGGACATCATCGCCATCCTCGGCATCGATGAGCTCTCCGACGAGGACCGCTTGACCGTCAACCGTGCCCGGCGGCTGGAGCGGTTCCTGTCCCAGCCGTTCTTCGTGGCCGAGCAGTTCACCGGCACCCCGGGCCAGTACGTCCCCATCGCCGACACGATCCGCGGCTTCAAGGAGATACTCCAGGGCAAGCACGACGATCTGCCCGAGCGCGCGTTCTTCATGAAGGGTGGCATCGACCAGGTGGTCGAGGACGCTGGTCGCGCTTCCAGGAGCGACCGGGGCGACGGTAAGGGCGAGGGTGAGGGTGCGGACACCGGCGACGCCAGTACCAACACCGACGCCGACGAGCAGGACGGTGGCGAGCGCTGATGGCGCACGAGAAGTTCCGGGCCGAGGTGCTCACCCCCGAGGGTGAGCTGTTCAACGACGAGGTGGAGATGGTCTCCACCCGGACGACGATCGGCTCGATCGGCGTCCTTGCCCACCACACGCCGGTGCTGGCGATCCTCGATCCCGCGGAGCTGCGGCTGTACCGGAGCGACTCCGACGTGGTCTCCTTCGCCCAGGCCGAGGGGTACCTGCAGGTCGCCGAGAACCGCGCGCTGCTGCTGGTGGAGGAGGCTCACCCCCCCGACCAGCTCGACGCCGCCAGCCTCCGCGAGCGTCTGCAGCAGGCCGAGCGGGAGCTCGCGGAGGCCGGCGAGGACTCAGAGCGCCGGCGGGTGGCCGAGCGGGACACTCGGCGGCTCCAGCGGTTCCTGGAAATCACCGAGGGTACGTAGCCCTTGCCGCAGTCGATTGGCCCGGGAGGATCGCCGCAGATCGGTGACTATGGCCTGCTGGCGGACTGCAACACAGCGGCGCTGAGCGATCGCGGAGGTTCGATCGACTGGTTGTGCCTTCCGCGCTATGACAGTCCCGCGGTGTTCGCGAGGATCCTTGATCGCGACGGGGGCCATTGGTCGATCCGGCCCGCCGGAGAATTCATCGCCGCCAGGCGCTATCTACCGGGCACGCTCGTGCTCCAGACCACGTTTGAAACCGCCACCGGCATCGTGCGCTTGACCGACGCGCTGGCCTTCGCCGACGGGCGGCGCGGCCATGACCTCGGTGAGGATGGCCCCCACGAGCTGCTTCGCCTTCTCGAGGGCGTCAACGGACATGTGGCGATGGTGATGGAGCTCGTGCCGCGTCCGGAATACGGGCTCGTCCGTCCGCTGTTTCGCGGCACCGAGTACGGCGGGCGAACCTTCGGCGGCCCGAACCAGATTGCCGTCAGCGTCGGCGTCGGAGCCGAGGTCGAAGGCTCGGCGATGCGCGTTGACGTTGACGTCACCGAGGGCGACAGCCTCGGCTTCGCCATGCGGTGGATATCGCCGGAGGGCAACTTCTCCGCGCCCACGCCGGCCGAGCAGGTGGCTTCCCGAGTCCAGGACACGATCGCGGGATGGCAATCATGGGAAGCCGAACACGACATCTACGAAGGTCCGCACCGAGACCTGGTGCGCTTCAGCTCGCGAGTGCTCAAGGGGCTGAGCTACCGGCCCACCGGGGCGATCGTCGCCGCTCCGACCACGTCGCTACCCGAAACCGTGGGTGGGGAGCGAAACTGGGACTACCGGTACTCCTGGATCCGGGACGCGAGCCTGACGCTCGAGGCGTTGTACATCGGCGCATGCTCCGACGAGGCATCGGAGTTCGTCTCCTTCATGACCAGCTCGGCCGGAGGGGGCACGGCGCTGCAGATCATGTACGGCATCGCCGGTGAGCACGACCTCTCCGAACGCCAGCTCCCACACCTCAGCGGCTGGCGCGGCTCGGCGCCGGTCCGCGTCGGGAACGACGCCTGGAGCCAGACTCAACTGGACGTCTACGGCGAGCTGCTGAGCGCGCTCCACCTGTATCGCGAGCAACTCGGGGAGCTACACCCCGAGATCCAGAGGTTCGCCGCCGAGCTCGCCGATGCCGCCGCCAGGCGTTGGTCTGAGCCGGACGCCGGCATGTGGGAGATGCGTGGCGAGCCACGCCACCATCTGTCCTCCAAAGTGATGTGCTGGACGGCGCTCGACCGCGCGGTCAAGCTCGCCCCGCAGCTCGGCGCGCACGCACATACGGAGGCCTGGGCCGAGCAACGCGATGCAATCCGCGCGGCGATCCTGGACCGCGGCTGGAGCGAGGAGCGTCAAGCCTACGCCCAGTCGTTTGACGCCAACGAGCTCGACGGCGGCGTGCTCCTGATGCCGCTGGTGGGATTCCTGCCGGCGACCGACCCGCGCATGCGCTCGACGATCGAGGCGATCGCCAGCGACCTCACCGAGGACGGCCTGGTACTTCGCTACGCCAACGACGAGGGGCTCAACGCCGACGGGCTCACCGGTGAGGAAGGAACGTTCGTGATCTGCTCGTTCTGGTTGGTTTCCTGCCTTGCCCTGGCCGGCGAGATCGACCGCGCGCAAGCGCTGTTCGATCAGCTCGTCGGATACGCGAACGATCTCGGCCTACTGGCCGAGGAGGTCGACACGGCTACGGGTGAGCTGCTCGGCAACTTTCCCCAGGCGTTCAGCCACATCGGCCTCATCACCGCGGCGTGGAAAATCGATCAGGCGCGTCAACCCGCTCACGGCGGCGAGGAAACGCAGACCGCGGTCCGATGACCGCCGGCTGATCCGGGGCACCATCTGCGGCTCGTGCCGGGGGTAGAGGTCCCCGCGCCTATCCTGAGAGCCCATGGACGACGAGCGGATCCTGGCGCAACGGCTGATCGCCTATGACACCTCGCGGGCGGAGGAGCTGGTCGCCGCCGCAGGATTTGTGAAGGGGTGGCTCGAATCCCGGGACATCGAAGTACACAACTCCGACCACAACGGGCTTCCGGTGCTGATCGCCGAGGCCGGAACCGCCGGGCCGCCGGCTCCGTGCGTGATCCTGCACGGCCATCTCGACGTGGTTCCCGGCGACCCGCAGCAGTTCACCTCGAGGATCAGCGGCGACCGGCTCCTTGGCCGTGGCGCCTACGACATGAAGGGTGCACTGGCGGCAATGATGTGCGCGCTCAAGGATCTGGAGGCGCAGGACCGGGTGCGGGTGCGGCTGGTGTGCGTGCCCGACGAGGAGTCCGAGGAGCTGGACGAGCGCTCCACCGACGCGATCGTGGCCCACGGCCTCACCGGTGACTTCGCGATCACCGGTGAGCCGACCGACATGCACATCGGGATCGAGGCCAAGGGCGTCCTGGTGATGCGCATCGAGGTGCAGGGGCGCGCCGCACACAGCTCCACACCGTGGCTGGGCGAGAACGCCGTGCTCAAGGCGATCGACGTGTTTCGCAGCATCCAGTCGCTGCCGTTCGCCCGCGAGTCCACCGAGATGTTCGACAGACCATCGATCAACCTCGGCCGGATCGAAGGCGGCCGGGCCCTGAACATGGTCCCGGACCTGTGCACGATGGCGGTCGACGTCCGCTACCTGCCGGGCCAGGACCCCGCTGAGATCCTGGCCCAGGTGCGCACGCTCGAAGGGATCGAGGTCACCCGCACGTTCATCCATCCCACCGTCACCGTCTCGCGCGCCAACCCGTTCGTGCTCGCGCTGCGCGACGCGGTCGCGCGCTCCACCCGGGGTGAAGTGATGAGCGTGGGGCGTGACGGCGCCTCTGACGCGGCCGCATTCATCGAGGCCGGGGTGCCCGCGGTCGAGTTCGGGCCTGCGGGGGCGGGCCATCACGGACCGGAGGAATGGGTCTCGCTCTCGTCCCTGGCCCGCTACCGCCGCGCACTCGGTGACTTCGTGCGGGCCGTCCCGATGTGGGTACAGGCGCCGGGATCCGAAGGAGGGCTGCGGGCAATCGAAGGGGGGCTCGCGTGAGCCTGATCCCGAGCTCCGGGCGCGGCGCGCTGGTCCGCTTCCTGCTCGGAGCGACAATCGTGATCGCGTTCACCGCTGCGACGACGGCGGTGGCGGGGTTGCTGCAGTTCAAGCAGTTGGCCACCGACGTCAGCCTGACGCCGGCCCTGGGGCACGCGCGGGTCACCATCCCCAATCCCGGCAACCCGCAGACGATCCTGGTCATCGGGTCAGACCACCGCGCCGGGGATCCCTTCACTGCGGCCAACACCGACACGATGATGCTGGTGCGCCTGAACCCGAGCTCATCGACGATCAACGTCCTGTCGATCCCCCGTGACCTGGAGGTCGACATCCCCGGGCACGGCACGAACAAGCTCAACGCCACCTATTCGTTCGGCGGCCCGAACCTCCTGATCCGGGTGCTGCGCAGCCAGGTGTTCCCCGCCCTCCAGGTCAACCACATCGTCGACGTCAACTTCGGAGGCTTCGAAACGCTGGTCAATGCGATCGGCTGCGTCTACACCGACGTCGACCACCGCTACTACAACGACACCCGGCTCACCGACTACTCGAGCATCGACCTGCAGCCGGGCTACCAGAGACTCTGCGGCGCCAATGCGCTCGCGTTCGTGCGCTTTCGCCACACCGACAACGACCTCGTGCGCAACGCGCGCCAGCAGGACTTCATCCGCTGGGCCAAGGACCAGTACGGCGTCTCCCAGCTGATCGCGAACCGCGAGCGCCTGCTGCAGATCTTCGGGCGCCATACCCAGACCGACGCGAATCTGCACACCGTCGACGGGCTGATCAACCTGTTCAACCTGGTCGCGTTCTCGGCCGGCCACACGATCAAGCAGGTCAAGTTCCCGGCGATCCTGCTCCCCTGCGGCGGTCCACCGACAGGCACAGGCGGTGCCGCCGCGCAGACCCCGTGCTACGTGACCGCCAACCCCGGCGCCGAGGCGCGCGCATTCTCGGCCTTGATGGCGGTGAGCACCGCCGGGCCCCCGGGTGCAGCCGCCGCCCCGGCGCGGCGTCCCGCCGGTCGCCCCGGTCCCGCCCCGGCGGCGCCACCGGATCTGGTCGGCGATCCCGCAGACGGGCGCCGCCAGGTTGCGGCGCTGGGACCGATGGCGATGCCGGTGCTCTACCCCCGCCAGATCGCCACCGGTTCGAGCTACTGCTCTGACCTCAACGGGCTGTGCCCGGTGCAGATCCCCAGCCCGGGCTCATACCCCCGCCGCTACGAGCTCCGCGATCAGCGGGGCCACCCATATTCGGCCTACCGGATGACGCTGGTGCTCAACCAGCCGCTGGGGCAGTACTACGGCGTTGAGGGCACCGCCTGGTCCTCGCCGCCGCTCCTGGCCAACCCAAGCGAGACGCGGACCGTCGGCGGCAAGCAGTTGCAGCTGTACTTCAACGCCCACCAGCTCGGGGTCGTCGCCTGGCGCACGCCGCATGGCGTCTACTGGATCTCCAACACCCTCACCGGCGACCTGAGCAACGCCCAGATGCTGGGGATCGCCGCCTCGCTGACCCGCGGCTGAGCGCACGGCTCGCTAGCCTCCCGCGTCTCATGTCCCGGACACGTGAACCGATCGCGGTGATCGGAACCGGCTACGTCGGCCTGGTCACGGCTGCCGGCTTTGCCGAGCTCGGCAGCGACGTCTGGTGCGTCGACGTGGACGAGTCCAAGATCGTCCTGCTACGGCGAGGGGAGATCCCGATCTACGAGCCGGGCCTCGCCGAGTGCCTGCAACGCAACCACCAGCGGCTGCACTATTCCACCGAGCTGGGCCCGGCCCTGGAGCATGCCCGGTTGCTGTTCGTCGCCGTCGGTACCCCCCCGACCTACTCCGGCGACGCCGATCTGTCGGCCGTGCACGCGGTCGTGGCCGCGATGCCCCCCTCGGACAGGCACGCGCTGGTGATGAAGTCGACCGTTCCCGTGGGCACCGGGGCCGCGATCAGGCGGATCTTCGACCAGCAGGGGAAGTCTGCGTTCGCCTACGTCTCCTGCCCGGAGTTCCTCAAGGAGGGATCCGCGCTGGATGACTTCCTGGGCCCGGACCGCGTCGTGGTCGGCGACCGGGGTGACTGGGCCGGCGACGCCGTGGCCGGGCTCTACGCGCCGCTGCAGGCGCCGCTGGTGCGCACCGACATCGCCAGCGCAGAGATGATCAAGCTGGCCGCCAACGCCTTCCTGGCGACCAAGATCTCGTTCATCAACGAGATCGCCAACGTCTGTGAGGAGACCGGCGCAGACGTGCTGGAGGTGGCGCAGGGCATGGGCCTCGACCAGCGCATTGGGACCCACTTCCTCAGGCCCGGGATCGGATTCGGCGGCTCCTGCTTTCCCAAGGATGTCTCGGCGCTCAAGCAGCTGGCCGGCAACTCCGGCTACCACTTCCAGCTGCTGACGGCCGTGATCGAGGTCAACGAACTGCAGAAGCGTCGGGTCGTGGCCAAGCTGCAGAAGCACCTGGGGTCGCTGGTGGGTAAACGGATCGGGCTGCTGGGGCTGGCGTTCAAGGCGCACACCGATGACATGCGCGAGGCATCGTCGCTGGTGCTGGCCGCGCGGCTGCAGGCCGACGGCGCGCAGGTCAAGGCCTACGATCCGGTTGCCGAGGAGGAGGCCCGCAACCTGATGGTCGGGGTGGAGTTCGCGGACTCAGCCCTGGGCGCGCTGCGAGGGGCAGACGCCTGCATCATCGTCACCGAGTGGCCGGAGTTCGGTCAGCTGGACTGGAGCGCCGCCGCCGGGGAGATGTCGGGCCGCCTGGTCATCGACGGGCGCAACCTCCTCAACCCAGAGAGGGTCCGCGAGGCCGGATTCGACTACGAGGGCATCGGACGCTGACTTGCAGGCGCTGATCCTGGTCGGCGGGGAGGGCACCCGCCTGCGACCGCTGACCTCGACGATGCCCAAGCCGGTGGTGCCGCTGGCGGGTCAGCCCTTCATCGCCTACATGCTCCAGTGGCTGCGCGGGCATGAGGTCGATGACGTGATCCTCTCGTGCGGTTTCATGGCTGACGGGATGCGCGGCGTGCTCGGCCACGGAAGCGCGTTCGACGTCCGGCTGCATTACCTCGAGGAGCCCGAGCCGCTCGGAACCGGGGGGGCGCTGAAGTTCGCCCAGGAGCTGTTGGCCGAACGGTTCTTCATGCTCAACGGCGACGTCCTCACCGATATCGATCTGAGCGCTCAGCTCGATCAGCACGAGCGTACCGGCGCCCGCGCCACCCTGGCGCTGACCCCGGTCGAGGATCCCTCTGCCTATGGGCTCGTGCGGCGCAACCCGGACTGCTCGGTCCGCGAGTTCGTCGAGAAGCCGGGCCCCGATCAGGTCGACACCAACCTGATCAACGCCGGCGCCTACATCCTCGAGCGAGACGTGGTGGGGGAGATGGCGCCGGCGGGCACCAACATCTCGATCGAGCGCGAGGTGTTCCCGGCGCTGGTGGGGCGAGGGCTGTTCGGCTACGAGGCTCGCGGCTATTGGCTGGACATCGGCACTCCGGCGCGTTACCTGCAGGCGACCTTCGACATCCTGGAGGGCAGCGTCGCCACCGAGGTCGGCCGCCGGCTCGGCGAGGCGGGCAAGGAGCTGGCGGATGACACCGAGGTCAAGGGACGGGTGGTCCCCCCCGCGCTGGTGGGCGCCCGATCCGTGATCGCCGATGGCGCCGTCGTCGGCGCTCGGGCCGTGCTGGGGCGGGAGGTCAGCATCGGCGAGGAAGCCCGCATCGAGGACTCGGTGGTGCTCGACGGAGCGCGCGTCGGCGCGCACAGCACGGTCAGCGGGTCGATCATCGGTCCGGAGGCGTCGGTGGGTGAGCGCTGCCAGGTCGAGCATGGCGTGGTTCTCGGGGAGGGCGTTCGCCTGGGGCCGGACAACATGCTCACTGGGGGCGCGCGTATCTTTCCCGGCGTGGAGCTGCCGGCGCGAGCGATCAGGTTTTGAGCTTCGCCGCGGATCTGAGCCCCGAGGCGGTCGCCGCGGTGGATACCAGCCAGCAGCTGCAGGACATCCTCGGGCTGCCTGACCAGCTCCGGGACGCGCTGTGGCGGGTCGAGTCGGCCACCTTGGCCCCCGGTGAGTCTCCGGGCGGCCTGGTGGTGGCGGGCATGGGCGGATCGGCGATCGGTGGCGCGCTGGCCAGGGCGGCGCTCGGCGACCGCGCCTCCCGGCCGATCGTCGTCGCCCGCGGCTATGCCCTGCCGGCCTGGACGACACCGGATACCACCGTGCTATGCGCCAGCTACTCGGGCAACACCGAGGAGACCCTGGGGGCCTACGAGGCCGCCGGCGCGCTTGGGGCCCGACGGATCGTCGCCACCACCGGCGGCAAGCTCGCCGCAGCCGCACGCCAGGACGGGACCCCGGTGATCCCGCTGCCGGGCGGGTTCCAGCCCCGGGCCGCCGTGGCCTACTCGCTGGTGGTGGCGCTGGAGGTGGCGGCGGTGTGCGGCGCGGGTGAGCCGTTGCACTCCGAGATCGATGTCGCCGCCGCCCACGCCGAGAGCCTGGTCACGGAGTGGGGACCGGAGGCTCCCCAGGATTGCCTGCCCAAAGCGCTCGCCGCGGGTTTGCGCGCCACCGCTCCGCAGATCTCGGGCGCGGGCCTGACCGCACCGATCGCCTACCGCTGGAAGTGTCAACTCAATGAGAACGCAAAGCTGCCGGCCTCCGCCGGGGAGCTGCCCGAGCTCGATCACAACGATATCTGCGGCTGGGCCGGAGCGGCCGAGATCGGGCGGTTCAGCGCAGTGTTCCTGGATGACTCCGACCTGCATCCCCGTATCCGCCAGCGGATCGAGCTGACCCGCGGGATCATCGCCGGCAGCGGCGCCAGCACCTATCGCGTCGACTCGATCGGCGAGACCCGGACCGAACGGCTGGTGTCGCTGGTCCTGCTCGGCGATCTGGTGTCGCTTTACGTCGCGGTACTGCGGGGCGTGGATCCCGGCCCGGTGGAGCCGATCGAGCAGCTCAAGGAGGCGCTGGCGCGGGGATAGGACCCCAGCCAAACCTTGACACTCTCGTGGTAAGGTTGAGGACGTGGCAGCCCTGACCATCCACGAAGCGGCCGAGACGACCGGCTGGTCGCCGCGCATGCTCCGCTACGTCGAGCGAGCGGGGCTGGTTTCAGCCGGGCGCTCTGCGTCCGGATACCGCCTCTACGGGCCGCCGGAGCTGCAGCGGCTGCGCACCCTCAAGGAGCTGCTGGCGCGGTTCGATGTCGGCCTCTCCGATGTCGCCTTCGCGGCCCGAATGGCCTCAGACGAGCAGCTGCGGGCGGCAGTGGATTCGTGGCTCGCCGCCACCCCAACCCGGCCCGAGCACGTCGATCCGGGGGACTGGCTGCGATTCGAGCAGGACAAGCACGAGCGCCTGCTCACCGCGGCCTGACCGAGCAGTGACCATCCCCACGACCATTCTGGAGTGCGCATGACAACCAGCGTTGTGAACGAAATCGATTTCAAGGTCGCCGACTTGGAGCTCGCCGACTTTGGTCGCAAGGAGATTCGCCTGGCCGAGCACGAGATGCCCGGCCTGATGGCCACCCGTCGCGAGTACGCCGACCAGCAACCCCTCAAGGGCGCCCGGATCACCGGTTCGCTGCACATGACGGTTCAGACCGCGGTGCTGATCGAGACGCTGGTGACCCTCGGCGCCGAGGTGCGGTGGGCCAGCTGCAACATCTTCTCCACCCAGGATCACGCCGCCGCGGCGGTGGTCGTAGGCCCGGAGGGCTCGACAGAGGATCCTCGTGGAGTGCCGGTGTTCGCCTGGAAGGGCGAAACCCTGGACGAGTACTGGTGGTGCACCGAGCAGGCACTGCGTTGGCCTGACGGCGCCGGACCGAACATGATCCTCGATGACGGCGGCGACGCGACCATGCTGGTGCACAAGGGCGCTGAATTCGAGCGCGCCGGTGCGGTGCCGGATCCCGACAGCGCGGACTCCGAGGAGTTTCAGATCGTGCTCGGGGTGCTCCAGCGCTCGCTCCAGGAAGATCCGCAGCGCTGGACCAGGGTCGCCGAGGCGATCAAGGGCGTAACCGAGGAGACGACCACAGGCGTCCACCGTTTGTACCAGTTCGCCGAGCAGGGCCAGCTGCTGTTCCCCGCGATCAACGTCAACGACGCGGTGACCAAGTCGAAGTTCGACAACAAGTACGGCTGCCGGCACTCGCTGATCGACGGCATCAACCGGGCTACCGACGTGCTGATCGGCGGCAAGGTTGCGGTGGTCTGCGGCTACGGCGACGTCGGCAAGGGCTGCGCCGAGTCGCTGCGCGGCCAGGGCGCTCGGGTGATCATCACCGAAATCGACCCGATCTGCGCGCTCCAGGCGGCGATGGACGGCTACCAGGTGGCCACGCTCGAGGATGTGATCGGCAGCGCTGACATCTTCGTCACCGCCACCGGCAACAAGGACGTAATCACCGCCGATGGGATGGCGCGGATGAAGCACCAGGCGATCGTCGGCAACATCGGCCACTTCGACAACGAGATCGACATGGCCGGCCTGGCGAAGCTCGCGGGGGTGCAGCGGATCAACATCAAGCCTCAGGTCGACGAGTGGGTGTTCCCCGACGGCCACGCGATCATCGTGCTCTCCGAGGGCCGGCTGCTGAACCTCGGCAACGCGACCGGGCATCCGAGCTTCGTGATGTCGAACTCGTTCACCAACCAGGTGATCGCCCAGATCGAGCTCTACGGTCACAGGGAGATGTACGAGAAGCGCGTGTACACGCTGCCCAAGCATCTGGACGAGAAGGTGGCCAGGCTGCACCTTGACGCTCTCGGGGCGCGACTGACCGAGCTGACATCCGATCAGGCGGCTTACCTGGGCATCCCCGCCGAGGGCCCGTACAAGCCGGATCACTACCGCTACTAGACGCCTCTCTACCGGCGACGGCGGCGCTGGCGCGACTCGATGATCCCCGCCTCGATGCCGCCGCACGAGATCGCCGACCCCGAACTGGGGGCGCAGGGGGCGGCCCGGATCGCCTGGGCCGCGGGTCAGATGCCGGTGCTGGCCCAGGTGCGCGAGCGGTTCGCCGCCCAGCGGCCGCTCGCCGGCATCCGGGTCGTCGCCTGCCTGCACGTCACCGCCGAGACGGCCAACCTGATGATCGCGCTGCGGGCGGGGGGGGCACAGGTGGCGCTGTGCTCGGCCAACCCCCTGTCGGCGCAGGATGACGTAGCGGCCGGCCTCGTCTTCAGCCACGGGATCGAGGTCCACGCCACCCGGGGCGAGGGTCCCGATGCATATTCGGCGCACGTACGCCGGCTGATCGAGAGCCGGCCGCAGATCACGATCGACGACGGCGCCGACCTGCTCATAGGCGCCCACGAGCTGGGCGAGACAGCCTTGTCCGGGATCATCGGAGGCACCGAGGAGACCGCCACCGGCTTGGTGCGCCTGCGCCGGGTACAGGATTCCGGGAAGCTGCGCCGGCCGGTGCTGGCGGTCAACGAAGCCCGCAGCGAGCGCGCCCTGAACGACCGCCACGGCACCGGGCAGTCAGCGCTCGATGGCGTGATCCGAGCCAGCAACGTTCTGCTGGCGGGCCACACGGTGGTGGTAGTGGGCTACGGCTGGGCGGGATTGGGGGTGGCCGAGCGGGCCCGCGGCGCAGGAGCGGCGGTGATCGTCTGCGAGGTCGATCCGCTGCGGGCGCTCGAGGCGCGGATGGCCGGCTACGAGGTGATGCCGATCCTGCAGGCCGCCCGCCGGGGCGACATCTTCATCACCGTCACCGGGTCTCGGCGAGTCCTGCGTGCCGAGCATTTCCAGGCGATGAAGGATGGTGCGCTCCTGGCCAACGCGGGCCACTTCGACGTCGAACTCGACCTGGTGGCCCTGCGGGAGCTGGCCCAGGGCGGCGTGCGTGAGCCGCGCCCCCTGGTGGAGGAGTACGAGCTCGCCGACGGTCGCCGACTGAACCTGTTGGCCCAGGGCCGGGTCGTGAACCTGGCCGCCGCCGAGGGCCACCCGGGCGCGGTGATGGACGTGTCGTTCGCGCTCCAGGCGCTGTGCGCGGAGGAGCTGGTGCGTACCGGCGGCGAGCTTGACCCCGGCGTACACCGGGTCCCTGAACGGATCGACCGTGAAGTGGGGCGGTTGAAGCTGGCCGCACTCGGTGTGGAGATCGACGAGCCGACGGCCGAGCAGGAGCACTACCGGGACTCGTGGAGCTAAGCGGGAACGAGCCGAACGTGAGAGCATCTGGCTGATGCCAGGCGGCGCGGACTCGAGCACGCTCTACGGCGGGATCGATCTCGGCGGGACCAAGATCGAGGCCGCGGTGATCGACGCCGGCAACGAGGTTCGGGCATCCGAGCGGCGGCCGACCCCCACTGCGGGTGGTCCCGAGCAAGTGGCGGCCGAGATGATCCAGGCGATGACGGCGGCCTGCACCGCCGCGGGTGCCAAGCCGCAGGAGCTGGCCGGCGTCGGGATCGGGTCGCCGGGAATCGTCGATCCGGACAACGGGGAGGTCTCCAGCGCCCGGAACCTGCCTGGCTGGACCGGCAAGTTCGCGCTCGCCGGCGCCCTCGGCGAGGGGCTGGGTACCGCCGTCAGGGTAGGCAATGACGTTCAGGTCGCCACCGACGGGGAGTTCCACCTCGGCGCCGGCCGGGAATACCGATCTCTGCTGGGAGTCTTCTGGGGAACCGGGGTCGGCGGCGGGCTGGTGCTGGATGGTGAGCCATGGCTGGGACGTGGGGGGGCTGGCGAGATCGGCCACATGGTCGTCCGCGTCGGCGGCGCCAAGTGTCCCTGCGGCCGCAAAGGCTGCGTCGAGGCCTACGCCGGGCGCGGCGCGATGGAGGCCCGGGCGCGCCGGCAGATGCAGAGGGGCACGCACACCGTGCTGTTCAAGCTGATGGAGGAACGTGGACGCACGCGCTTGACCAGCGGCATCTGGGCCCGCGCGCTGGCACGGGGAGACAACCTCGCGCAGGAGCTGATCGAGCGCGCGATCCGTGCCCTCGGGGCCGGGATCGCCTCCGCCGTCAACCTGCTGGACGTCGAGGCCGTGGTCATCGGGGGCGGACTGGGAGTTCGCTTCGGAGAGCCCTATGCGCAGCGGGTGGCGGCGGCGATGCAGCCGCATCTGTTCAACGACCAGCACCCGCCGGACGTTCGCGTCGCCGCGCTGGGTGATCTCGGCGGGGCGATCGGCGCCAGCTTGCTCGTCCGCTGACCGCCAGGCAGGCGCCGCCCGGTCTGCTCAGGCGATCTCGTAGCGATCGGCCCGCTGGGCCTCACGCTCTGACTCGGTGAGCATCTGCACGAACAGCAGCACCAGCGCGATGCCCATCACGATCGACTGCTCCAGGGCCATCACCAGCCCCGCCATATTCTGATCCTCACCGGGACTGAGGCCCCAGTAATGAGGGTGATGGGCGTAGAAGGGATAGATGTCACTGGGTGCGAAGGCCAGCGCGATCCCCAGCAGCCCCACCAACAGCTTGGTCGTGACCATGTACAGGATCGGGCCCATCCCACCGAGCCGCAGCCGTCCGCGGATCGGCGAGAGCAGGTGCCACCAGTAGAGCGTGCCCGCCGCCGCGAAGCAAATGTGCTCCAGCGCGTGGATCGTCGGGTGGCGCAGCGCCAGGTCGTACATCGTCGGGATGTGCCAGAGCCACATCAGGCCGGCATAGGCCAGCACCGCGAACGCCGGGTGAGCGAGGTAGCCGGCACGGCGCTCGAGCACATGGATGCGGCGTGTGGCCGGGCGCAGCAGCACCTTGGTCAGACCCAAGATCAGCAGGATCGGAGCCAGGTCCAGGAGCAGGATGTGCTGGACCATGTGCATCACCATCAGCTGGTCGCCGAGTCCATCGATCGGCGAGACGAGAGCGATGAGGATCGTCAGCAATCCCCCAGCGAATAACGCCAATCGGGCCACCGACGGCGGATGGGGCCCCAATCGCCCTCTGGCGTCTCGCCAGCTGCGCAGGTAGAGCACGCCGAGCGCCAGCACGCCCAGCAGCACCCCGGGCTCCAGGGACCAGGTGACTTTCGGGGCCACGACGGCATTGTGACGTCGACAATTCTTCTGTGGGGGACTACTCTCACGGATCCACCAACATCCACCTTTCAGCAAGGGGGTCGGCAATGCGGATCGAGGTCAAGGGCCGCAACCTGCACGTTTCCGAGGATCTGCGCGAGCACGTGGAAAGGCGGTTTCGGAAGGTGGCAAAGCAGGTCTCCGAGCTGGCCGAGCTGGAGCTGGAGGTGTCCGAGGAGCGAAACCCGGCGATCGCCGACTCGCAGGTGGCTGAGGCGACGCTTCATCTCAAGGGCGTGACCCTTCGCGCCCGCGATGCCTCGCCGGAGATGCTGCATTCGATCAACCTGTGCGCCGACGAACTGGCGGTCCAGGTCAAGCGCCACCGGGACAAGCGGCGCAAGCGGCGTGAGGCTCGGGCGGGAAGTGCGCCTGCCCCAGCCGAGCCCTCTGTGTCGTCCTCGCCGCTCACCGGCGACGTCTCGCCGGCTGCCTGACTGCGCCGGGAAGTCCCCTCCGCCGCCCGTCGGCAGGGGTCCGCTCCGGCCTATCCGGAGCCCTCGGACGGCCGGACCCCCAATGCTACGCTAGCCCGATGTCCATTCTGGACCGCGCGCTTCGCATGGGCGAGGCGAAGAAGTTCAAGACCTACGAACAGCGCGTCGGCAGGATCAACGACTACGAGGCCGAGCTCGAGCACGACTCCGATGAGGAGCTGAGGGAGGCCGCCGATCGCCTGCGCGAGCGAGCCCGCGCCGGCGAAAGCCTCGAGGACCTGATGTTCGAGTGCTTTGCCCTGGTGCGCGAGGCTGGTAAGCGCTCGATGGGCATGCGCCACTTCGACGTGCAGCTTATCGGGGGGATGGTCCTGCACGACGGTTCGATCGCGGAGATGAAGACCGGCGAGGGTAAGACGTTGACGGCGACGCTGGCGGTGGTGCTGAACTCGCTCGGCGGCCGGGGCGTGCACCTCGTCACCGTCAACGACTATCTCGCCCGCCGTGACGCGATGTGGATGAAGCCGATCTACGACATGCTCGGGGTCACCGTCGGGGTGCTGCAGAACATGCAGCCCTACGAGGAGAAGCGGGACGCCTACGCCGCCGACGTCACCTACGGCACGAACTCCGAATTCGGCTTCGACTACCTGCGGGACAACATGGCGACCTCGTTGGAGGAGAAGGTCCAGCATGGCGGCCGAGCCAAGCCGGAGGACGATCATTCCCCCTACCACACGTTTGCCATCGTCGACGAGGTCGACAACATCCTCATCGACGAGGCGCGCACCCCGCTGATCATCTCCGGCGCGCCCGAGCAGGCGGCGGATCTATACGTCAAGTTCGCTCGGCTGGCGCCCAAGCTGACCCCGGGCAAGACGCCGGAGGGCATGGATCCACGCCAGAAGAAGGAGTTCGTCGCCGACTTCGACTACGAGTTCGACGAGAAGCACAAGACCGTGGCGATCACCGAGCAGGGGGTGGCCAAGGCCGAGCGCTTCCTGGCCATCGATCATCTCTACCGGGCCGAGAACGGCCACCTCGTCAACCACCTGATCCAGTCGCTCAAAGCCCAGTCGCTGTACAAGCGCGACGTCGACTACGCGGTGGTCGACGGCGAAGTCAAGATCATCGACGAGTTCACCGGCCGCATCCTCGAGGGCCGGCGCTGGTCGGAGGGTCTGCACCAGGCCGTCGAGGCCAAGGAGGGCGTCCGCGTCCAGGAGGAGAACCAGACGCTGGCGACGATCACCCTGCAGAACTACTTCCGGATGTACGACAAGCTGGCGGGCATGACCGGGACCGCGCTCACCGAGGCGACCGAGTTCATGAAGATCTACAAGCTGCCGGTGGTGCAGATCCCGACCAACCGTCCGATGATCCGCGGGGATCGCAACGACCAGGTCTACAAGACCAAGGACGGCAAGTGGGCGGCGGTGATCGGCGAGATCGCCGAGCGCCACGAGCGGGGTCAGCCGGTGCTGGTGGGCACGATCTCGGTGGAGGTCTCCGAGCTGCTCTCGGCCGGACTTGGGCGCCGGGGCATCAAGCACACCGTGCTCAACGCCAAGCCCGAGCACGCCGAGCGCGAGGGCCAGATCATCGCCGAAGCGGGGGCTCCGGGGGCGGTGACGATCGCCACCAACATGGCCGGCCGCGGCGTCGACATCAAGCTCGGCGGCAATGCCGAGCACCTGGCGCAGCTGGAACTGGCCAAGCTCGGTGCCGCGCCGGGAATGCCCGACTACCAGGAGCACACGGCCAGGATCCTTCCGGAGATCGAGCGCCGCGTCGAGGCTCAGCGCGAGCAGGTGCTGGAGGCCGGCGGTCTGTTCATCCTCGGCACCGAGCGACACGAGTCACGGCGGATCGACAACCAGCTCCGCGGCCGCTCCGGCCGTCAGGGCGATCCCGGGGAATCCCGCTTCTTCCTGTCGGCCCAGGACGATCTCGTGCGTCTGTTCGCCGGGGAGCGGATCTACAAGATTCTCGATCGTTTGGGCAGCGTCGACGAGGAGGGTAACGAGGAGCCGATCGAAGCCGGGATGCTCTCCAAGCAGATCGAGAAGGCACAGAAGAAGGTCGAGGAGCAGCACTTCCTGATGCGCAAGCACACGTTGGAATACGACGACGTGCTCAACCAGCAGCGCGAGGTCATCTACCGCTACCGCGACGAGATCCTCGAGGGCCGGGACATGAGCGATGCCTCACGCGAGGAGGTCGCCAACCTGATCGAGCGCCTGGTGGAGGAGTACACGGCGGGGGACTTCGTCGAGGATTGGGATGTCCGCGGCTTGGTCCGTCGTGTTGAGGAGATCTTCACCCCCAGCGAAGAGATCGCCGGTATCGACGCCAACCAGATCGACCGAGAGCAGCTGACGCAGGAGCTCCAGGAGGAGGCTCTGACCCAGTACGACCACCGTGAGCAGGAGCTCGGCGAGGAGCTGATGCGCGCGCTGGAGCGGTTCCTGCTGCTGCAGATCATCGACCAGCGTTGGCGCGAGCACCTCTACGACATGGACTACCTGCGCGAAGGGATCCACCTGCGCGGGTTCGCCCAGATCGAGCCGCTGGTGGCCTACAAGAACGAGGCCTTCGAGCTGTTCCGGGATCTGATGAACAGCGTGTGGGGCGACTTCGCGCGGATGATCTTCCACGTTGAGGTGACCGTCGAGGGAGAGAACGGCGCACCGCCGGCTCCCCCGGCGCCACGGCGCGCGAGCTCCAGCAGCTCCTCCACGGGCGCCGGCAGCGTCACCTACTCCGGCGGCGGCACCGCCCAGGGAGCGATGGCCATGGCCGCCGCGGCGGGCGGTGCGGCGGCCGCTGAGGGTTACGGCCCCGGCGGTCCGGGCGCGCCGGGCGACCCGGCGGATTTCGGCGAATCGGCCGGACCGCCAGCCGTTATTGAGCAACGTCGGGTGGACGAAGCCGAGCAGATCGGGCGCAACGACCCATGTTGGTGCGGATCGGGCAAGAAGTTCAAGAAGTGCCACGGCGCCTAGCGCGAGACTGAAGCCCCGATGCCCGAGGCACCCGACGTCGCCTCTCAGACCAGGAGCGGGACAGTCTCGCCGAGGAGATCCGCGAGCACTACGCGGCCGGGCGGCTGAACGCCGAGGAGCTCGACCAGCGCGTGCAAGCTGCCTCTGCCGCTCGCACTGCAGGCCAGCTGCAGGCCGTGCCCGGCGACCTGCCGGCGCTGCCACCGTCCCGGCTCGGCAGCGGGCCGAGCTCGTGCAGCGTCGTCGCCGGCTGCAGCGCCGGCTGTCCAGCAGACCGGTGGCGCCTTGATGGTGTTCGTGGTCTGCACCGTGATCTGGCTCGCTTCCGGCGCCCACGGGAGCTTCTGGCCGGCGTGGGTGGCGATCTTCCCGGTGATTGCGCTCGTGCAGAACGGCTGGCGGCTGTACGGGCCGGCGCCCGAGCTGGACGTTGTCGAGCGTGAGTTGCGGCCAGGCGAGCGTGAGCTGCGCCGAGGCGATCGGGAGCGGCGGCGGGAGCGGCGGGCGCAGGTGCGCGGGCGCCGCTCCCGCTAGTGCCTCAGCCCTGCTTCTGGTGACGGATGCTGGCCGGGTCGATGGTGAACTTGATCCGCTGCTCGCCTGGCTGACGGAAGGGATACTCGTCCTGGCCGATGTACTTCTTGGTCAGACGATTGATGTGCTCATCGGCACCGTCGGTGGCCCTGGCGGTACCGCGGATCTCGACGTAGTTGTACGGGTTGCCCTGCTCGTAGACCAGCGCGGTGACGTGCGGGTCCCGTTGCAGGTTGGTCGGCCAGCGCCGGCCAACCGCGCTGTTGACCGCCAGCTCGCCGCCGCGGGCGTCGATCCACACCACGGTGCTGAGGATCGAGCCGTCCGGATTGAGGGTCGAGACTACGGCGTGATTGGGCTGCTCGAGCAGCTGACGTACTTCCCGATCATCAAGGTTTGCCATAGCGCCACTCTACCCGGCGCGCCAAGCCGTCAACGCGGTTCCCGCCGCGGCGCCACTGCTAGGGTTAGCCGCCGATGGCCACCGCCCCCTCAGAGCCGCTCTCCCAGCGACTTGCAGCAATCCGCGAGCAGCTCAAGCTGCTGGCGGACTATCTTTGACCCAGTCGCTCTGGCCGGGCGCGCGAGAGCGCTCGAGGACGAGATGGGGAGCCCGGGCTTCTGGGACGACCAGGAGCAGGCGGCGCGGACGAGGCCGAGCATGCGCGGGCTACCCGCAAGCTGGCGATGTTCGAGCGCTTGAGCGTGACGTCGCCGATCTCGAGCCGCTGGCTGAGCTCGCCGAGGAGGATCCCGAGCGTTGGCCGGAGAGCTCGAGGAGCAGATCCGGGCGGTGCAGCAGCGGCTCGATGACCTCGAGGAGCAGCGGCTGTTCTCTGGCCGCTACGACGCCGGCGATGCGCTCGTCACCGTCAACGCCGGCGCGGGTGGCACCGATGCCCAGGACTGGGCCGAGATGGTGCTGCGGATGGAGATGCGCTGGGCCGAGAAGCGCGGGTTCGCCGTGGAGCTGTTGGAGGCCTCGCCGGGGGAGGAGGCGGGCATCAAGTCCGCCACCTTCAGAGTCAGCGGCGAGAACGCCTACGGGCTCTACGGCAGCGAGAAGGGCGTGCACCGGCTGGTGCGCCTGTCACCCTTCGATGCCGCCCACCGGCGCCAGACGAGCTTTGCCGGCGTTGAGGTCTCCCCGGTGGTGCAGGAGGCGGGCGATGTGCAGATCGAGGAGGATGATCTGCAGGTCGACACCTATCGCGCCAGCGGCGCCGGGGGCCAGCACGTCAACAAGACCGACTCGGCGGTGCGCATCACCCACCGGCCCACCGGCGATCGTCGTGCAGTGCCAGAATGAGCGCTCGCAGTCCTCCAACAAGGCAACGGCGATGGCGATGCTGCGCTCCAAGCTGATCGAGCTGGAGGAGCGCAAGCGCCGGGAGGAGATCGCGCGCGAGCGCGGTGAGGCGCAGGACGTGAACTTCGGTTCGCAGATCCGCTCCTACGTGCTGCACCCGTACACGATGGTCAAGGACCATCGCACGGACTTCGAGATGGGTGACGCGAACCGGGTGCTGGCCGGCGATCTCGACGGCTTCGTCCGGGCCTACCTGCTCAAGGCGGCGCCGGCTCCCGCGTGATCGCGGCCGCCGGCCGCCGGCGCAACCGACCGCACCCTACCTGGAGGCCATCACCGCGTACGGCTTCCGAGGCTCGACTCGCTTGCACGTTCCCGGCCACAAGGGTGGAGAGGGCGCTGATCCCGGGTTGAGGGCCGCGCTCGGCGAACGTGCGCTGCTGCTCGACATCCCGCAGGACATCGAAGGAATCGACGTCGGTCCCTCGCCGACGCCCTACGACCGTGCCGAGCAGTTGGCCGCCGACGCCTACGGCGCGCAACGGACCTGGTTTCTCACCAACGGCGCCACCCAGGGCAACCATGCCCTGTGCCTGGCCCTGGCCCCGCCGGGGCCGAGGTCGTTCTGCAGCGCAACTCGCACGCGAGCCTGATTGACGGCCTGATCCTCAGCGGCGGCCGTCCCAGCTGGGTGGCGCCCGAGTACGACGAGGAACTGGGGATGGCGCACGGAGTCACCCCGGAGGCGCTCGAGCGATCGCTGGCGCGAGCTCCCGGAGCCCGAGCGGCGTTCATCGTCTCGCCCACCTACTACGGGATGGCCGCGGACGTGGGGGCGTGCGCCGAAGTGGCTCACCGAGCCGGAGCGGCGTTGATCGTCGACTGCGCGTGGGGCTCGCACTTCGGCTTTCACGATCAGCTGCCGGGCTCGCCGCTGGCACTGGGAGCCGACGCGATGATCGCCTCCACGCACAAGATCGTCGGCAGCCTGACCCAGTCGGCGATGCTGCTCGTCGCCCGACACGGCCGCGTGGACAGCGATGCAGTGGCCCGCGCGGTCAGGCTGGTGCGCTCCACGAGCCCCAGCTCGCTGCTGATGGTCTCGCTGGATGCCGCACGCCGGCAGCTGGCCATCCACGGCGAGGCGCTGCTCGAGCGCACGATCACGGCGACCGCGCAGGCGCGCGCGGCGATCGCCGCGGTTCCGGGATGCGCGGTGCTCGGGGACGATCTGGTGGGGCGGCCGGGAATCGCCGGCTGGGATCCACTGCGGATCGTGATCGACGTGCGTGGTACCGGATGCACGGGCTATGAGGTGGCAGCCGCTCTGCGCGTCCTCCTACGACATCTTCGTCGAGCTGGCCACCCATGCCACGCTGGTGCTGGTGCGTCGGGCTGGCCGAGTCGCTCGGCGCCGCTCGAGCGCCTGGCCCACGACTTCGCCGAGACGGTGCGGCGGATCGCCGGCCTGGGCGGCATCCGGCGCTGTCGCGCCCCGCCGGCGCGCTGAGCACGAGACGGCGATCGCGCCCGCGGGAGGCGTTCCTGGGCGACGGCGAGGCGGTGCGCGGTCGAAGCGGCGGTGGGGCGGATCTCCTGCGAGTCGGTGGCCGGCTACCCGCCCGGCGTTCCGGCGCTGCTCCCGGGTGAGCGGATCACGGCCGAGGTGATCGGCTACCTGCGCGAGCTGACCGCGGCCGGTGCGCGGCTGCACGGTGCCGCCGACCCGCTGTTCGCCACGGTCAGGGTGCTGGTGGAGTAGCCGCCGGGCCGGCGAGGACTGCTCATGGCAGCTGAGTCTGACCGGGACGGCGATGGGAGGCCAGACGCCAGTTCTGGCGCACATCCCCGGAGGGCACCCAGTCGGGCAGATCGAGCGCGAGCTGACGTGAGATCGCGATTGCGTAGCGCTCGTAGGTCGAGCGCAGCTGCGCGAGATGCTCACGTGACTCCGCGCTCTCCTCCATGTGCAGCCCGCTGCCCTCCAGGCCGCCTCGGAGCTCGGCCAGCGTCTCGCCGGTAAGCCGATCGCGCCCCAGCTCTGGGTCGTTCTTCATCCGCCGGGGGCTGAACGCGTAAGCCAGATCGGCCAGCGCGTGGCGGCCGACCCGAAAGGTCAGCTCGGCGGCTTCGATGCCTCCGGGGGACCGTAGGCCATCGCGTAGGCGCAGGCGTCGACGATCGTCGTCAGCGCCGCCAGCCAGTTCTGGTTGACGTGCTGGGAGCGGAAGTAGCCGAGGATCGGGTAGGAGAGGTGGGTCTCCATCAACTCCGCCGTCCAGGTCTCCCACTCGCGCAGATACTGGTCGAGCTCCTCCCAGCCGCCCCGTTCGCCCGAGCGCTCCAGCAGCGCGCCCGCGGTCGGCGGGGAGCCGGCCCGGGGATCCAGGCGGGAGACCGCCGTTTCACGACGGGAAAAAGCTTGGAACAGCGCCGGCAGGTAACCGATCGAGATGAACAGCACGGCGTATCCGGTGGCCCCCTCGGCGACCTGCAGCAGCTCACCGAAGCCGTTGTGGGGAACCGCGGAGGTGTTGGCGCTGAAGAAGGTGGCAGCACTGAAATACAGGTCGTGGCCCCAGGGCGCGACGTGCGGCAGCCCGAGCCGGGCCGAGGTGGCCCAGTGCATTCCCGAGAAGCACACGATCACCCCCGCGCTCAGCAGCCCGAGGATGCTCAGCAGCCCGAAGGGCCCATAGATGCCGAGCATCGTGTCGGCGGCGATCGGCGGCATCCGGTTGCCGAGCGCTCGCCAGGGAATCCACAGGCCCCGGATCAAACCGCGCGCGATCCTCGGGTCCCGCTTGACCCGGCGGGGCAAGAGGAAGACCGAGAAGAACTCAGCCAGCAGGACCGCGATGCCCAGGAGGGAGGCGATTCCGATGAGAACTCGCATGAGCTGAGTCTGGCAAAGCCTTAACGGGTGAAGGCCACGAGATCGTGGCCTTCACCGGAACGGCGGGCGTAAGGGCCCAGGCAGCTGACCGCCGGACCCGCGCCAAATCAGTGCACGACGATCGTTCCGCGCATGAAGGGATGGATCAGGCAGATGAACTGAAAAGTGCCGGCCTTGGTGAACCTGATCTTGGAGGAGGACGGCGATGGTGTGGTGGGATCGCGATCGAGTACTCCGGTGTTAGCGAAACCGTTGCCGTGCGTTTGCGCACCGCCCAGCGTGATGCTTCCCGGATCGCTCGGATACCAGACTTGCTGGTCGGGCGCCGGGCTGGTGATCGAGTTGGAAAGCCCCATCAGGTAGCCGGTCGGCCCGAAGCTGGCCGTGTGGACTTCACGGCTGCCGGCTGACATCGAGAACGTCACGGTCGCGCCGACCTTGACACTCAGCCGAGCGGGAAACATCGCGTAGGTCTCGACGCCGTTCGGCCCCGCCGACCCGAGGCTGACCCGATTTCCGCCGGGCTTGAGCCTGGCCGCCGCCTTGATGTTGGCGATGGCCGTGCCGAGCTGCCGCGCCAGCGCCGCCGCATCCTGTCGACCGCTGGGCACCTTCTGGCCCCTGGGGCGCACGACCACGTAGCCGACCATGCCGGGGTGCACGTCGCAGAAGAACTTGTACGTACCCGGCTTGGTGAAGGTGACCGGGAACGGCGGCGGGTTGCCGTTGCCGGTGAATATGCCCGAGTCGACGCGGGTGCGGCCGTTATAGGTCGATCCGCCGATGTGCGAGAGCAGCTGGGGGTTGATGCCCAGGCTCGGTACGCGCCCGTTGAACCAGAACGGATTACCGGCGGCGTCCTTGGCGCCGGACACGGTCGCCCCCGAGGCGATGAAGGGCAGGTCCTGCCCGCTGCTGCCCGGCAGGTCGACGGTGTGGAAACCGTTGATCAGGAAACGGATCCTGTCGCCCTGGTTGATCGTGACCCGGTGCAGGAAGAAGTCGTTGACGTCCGGCGAGTACTTCTTCACAAAAGCCTTGCCCAGCAGACGCTGCCCGGCCGCCTGGCTCAAAGGCGGCCCGGCACTGACCGTCTTGGTCGCTGCGCTCGCCGAGGCGGGCAGCGCGATGGCCGCGATCGACGCGCATCCGACGAACATCCCAACTGCTCTGCGTTGCATAAACCCCTGTCCCCTCGTTTTGCTGTCTGTGGCCGCGGCGGTAGCCTACCGCGGATCGAGAAGGGGGGAGGTGGCGCTGAGAAGGCTACTCCGCGCTGGCTTGGGCGGCGGCAGGTGGGCCCCCAGCGCCTGGAGAGCGAACAGCGCCGCGGGTCTTGCTGGCCTTATCCTCGCCCGGTGATCACCGAGGTGACCTCAGAAGTCGTGAGACGCGCGCTGGCCGAGGACGTCTGCACCGGCGACGTCACGACGTCCGCGACGGTGGACGCCGGCATGCAGGCGCGGGCGGTGATCCGCCAGAAGCAGGAGGGAGTGGTGTTCGGTCTCGAGGTCGCCGCCGAGACCTTTCGGCAACTGGACCCGCAGATCAAGATCGAACCGCGGAGCGCGGAGGGGAGCTGGCGTCAGGCGGGCGAGGTGATGCGGATCGTCGGCTCGGCGCGGGCGATTCTGACCGGGGAACGGACGGCGCTGAACTTCCTGCAGCGGCTGTCCGGAGTGGCCACGCTCACCGCACGATGCGTGCGGGCGATCGACGGTACCGGCGCGAGGATCCTCGACACGCGCAAGACGACGCCGGGCCTGCGCAGGCTGGAGAAGTCCGCGGTGGCCGCCGGCGGTGGCAGCAACCATCGCGCCGGGCTCTACGACGCGATCCTGATCAAGGAGAACCACGCCGTGCTCGCCGGCGGGGTCGGGGCGGCGGTGCGCCGCTCCCGAGAGCTCGCGCCGGACCTGTCGCTGGAGGTCGAATGCCGGACGCTTCAGGAGGTGGAGGAGGCACTCGGCGCCGCCGCCCCGCGGATCCTCTTGGACAACATGAGCCTCGCGCAGCTGCGCGAGGCGGCAACGCTCGTCGCAGGCAGGGCGGAGCTGGAGGCCAGCGGCGGCATCACCCTGCAGACGCTCAGGGAGGTCGCGTCGACGGGCGTACAATTCGTCTCGGTCGGCGCGCTCACGCATAGTGCTCCGGCGCTCGACCTCTCCCTGATCCTCCAGCCCCTGTCATGAACCTGCCGATGCTCGGTGCCGATGAGGCACCCCTGATGCTGGAGAACATCCCCGCTCTTCAAGCGGAGGTTCGCTCCCTGGCGGCTGAGCATGGGGCGGTGATCCTGGCCCATAACTATCAGCTGCCGGAGATCCAGGACGTCGCCGACTACGTCGGTGACTCCCTCGGGCTCTCCCAGCAGGCCGCGCGCGCAGCCGAGCCGACGATCGTCTTCTGCGGAGTCCACTTCATGGCCGAGACGGCGTCGATCCTGTGTCCGCACAAGCGGGTCCTGATCCCCGATCCGCAGGCTGGATGCTCGCTGGCGGACTCGATCACCGCACCGCAGCTGCGCGAGTGGAAGCAGCGCCATCCGGGTGCCGTCGTGGTCATGTACGTCAACACCACCGCCGAGGTCAAGGCGGAGACTGACTACTGCTGCACCTCGGCCAACGCCGTCAAGGTCGTGGAGCACATCCTCAGCCGGCACGGTGAGGACACCGAGATCCTGTTCGGACCCGACATGTTCCTCGGCGCCTACGTCGAGAAGACGCTCGGTCGCCAGATGCACGTGTGGGATGGTGAATGCCACGTCCATGCCGGGATCCGGCCCAGCAACATCAGCAGCGTGCGCGCGGCTCATCCGGACGCCGACTTCCTGATCCACCCCGAGTGCGGCTGCTCGACGAGCGTCATGGAATACGTCGCCGCCGGCGATATCGCCTCCGAGGGAGTGCACATGCTCTCCACCGGAGGAATGCTCGGCTATGCCAAGCAGCGGCTGGGCGGCGGCGGCACCGCGATCGTCGCCACCGAGACGGGGATGCTGCACCCCCTGCGCCAGGCTGCGCCCGATGTCGAGTTCATCGCCGCCAACGAGGCCGCTCACTGCGGGTTTATGAAGATGATCACACTGCCCAAGCTGCGTGATGCCCTCCGCGACGGAGTCCACGAGGTCAAGGTTCCGGCGGTGATCGCTGAGCGCGCGCGGGTTCCGATCGAGCGGATGGTGGCGATCTCCTAACCGGGGCCCTCCGCGAGCAGATTCAGCCCGCTCTCGGCCACCTCCCGCACCACCCGCAGTGAAGCCCGCTTGCGCGCGAACTCCGCCGGCGTGTAGCAGTGGACGTCAGCGGCCGCTCCCATCTCGAATGCGTCCCACAGCGAGGCTGCCTGGTAGACGCGCTCCAGCCAGGGCATTCCGTCATAGGCCGAGGAGACGAGGATGACCACGTACTCCGGGCCCCGCTCGCGCTGGGGCGGCGCGCCCCGCTCGTCGGCGATCCGGGCGCCGCCCAGCAGCGCGAGCTCGGGCGGCCAGCGGTCGCTGACGCGGCCGAGGTAGCGCTTCAGCTCCCGCCGGTTCACGAGGGTGCCCAGCTCCACGGCCTCGGATTCTCTCGGCGGCCGGGCTCCCGCGCAAGGGCCGGCTCAGCGATACCGGGCGAGCGCGGCGACGAACCGGCTGAGCAGCGGCAGCGCCCGCTCGTTGTCAGGCCCGTCGAGGAATACGGCGAAGGCGATCGTGTGGCCGCCCTCGCTGCGGCAGTAGCCGGCGAGGTTGGTGACCTGGTCCAGAGTGCCGGTCTTGGCGATGCAGCGGCCCCGGGCAGCGGTTCCGCTGCCGATTCGCTGGACGGTGCCGGTCTCGCCCACCACCGGTAGCGAGGCCGCGAGAGCACGGCCGATGGCCGTTCGCCATACCGTCGCCAGCAGCGTGACCGCCTGCGCGGGCGAGGAGCGATCGTCGCTGGAGAGGCCGGAGCCGTCCACGACCTCAGGGTGCAGCCCGTACCCGGCCACGACTCCTCGGATGACCCCGGCGCCGGCTGAGATCGTTCCCCCGGCGTGGGCGTGCACGCCGAGTTGCTTGGTCAGCATCTCGGCGAACAGATCGTCGGAGGGGACGTTCATCAGCGACAACAGCACCGACAGCGGCGGAGAGCTGACCTCGGCCAGCCGGCGCGCGTCGCGGGGCGCGGTCGCCGTTCCGGGCGCGGCCGCGGCCGTGATCCCCATTGCCCGCATCGTCCGCGTGAGCTGCCGGGCTGCGAATGCGCCCGGTGACAGGAGGCCCTGCGTGGCACCATGGTCGAAGGTGAGCGCGCTGAGCTCACCGCCGAGATCGGGGATATCGGCCGCCAGCCCGGTGGCCGGCCCGCCCCGGCCGGCGTCGAACAGCGACGAATCACCAATCACCTGCCCACTCACCCGCCGCAGGCCGACGGCGGCGAGCTGTCCAACCAGCGAGGTGGGGGAGGACCCGTAGCCGTTCTCCCAGACGCGCCGAAAGGCATCGTCGGCGAAGGTAGGGTCGCCGCCCCCGCGCAGGTAGAGATTCCCGCGCCACACTCCGCCGGGCCCGAGATGGCCCGTGCCGAGCACGCTCGTGTGCAACCGTGCGCCCGGGCCGAGCCGCCGCAGCAGGGCGACGGTGGTGTACAGCTTCTCCACCGAGGCCGGCGGGCGCCGGACCCCGGCCCGGAGCGAGAACAGCTGCGTCCGTGCCGTCAGGTCGTAGACGGAGGCGCCCGTGGAGGTGCCGGCGGCGCCGATCGTCCCCATCAGCCTGTGCTGCAGCCGTATGAAGGCAGGGGAGACCTGGACCGGGCGGGGAGCGGGTTGCCGAACGGCTGTCACCGGGGCGGCGGTCCCGGCCAAGCGCTCGTGCACTCCGCCGCGCCCGCCGCCGCAGGCGCTCAGCAGGAGCACGGCGAGCGCGACAATGACCCGGATGCGGGCGGAGCCTCGCTGCATCCGGTCAGTCGAACTCGTCGGCAGCGTGGGCCCCCACCACCGCCACCGCCAGCTGGTCCTCGACTCCAGCCGCGATCTGCCTGACGTCGGCGAGCGTCACCGCGTCCAGGAGCTCGATCGTCCGGTCGGGGTCGACCGGCTCGTGGTGGACGATCGTCTGCTGGGCGGCGTGGCGGGCGACCGCGCCGGTGTTCTCGAAGGCGATCGCTCGCGCGCCGGCGGCGTAGGCGCGGGCGCGCTCGACCTCGGGCTCGCTTGGTCCTTGCTCACGCAGCTCGTTGACGATCTCTCGCATCCGGGCATAGGCCTCGACGCACTTTCCGCTCTCCAGCCCGGCTGAGAGCTGCAGCACGGGCACGTCGGCATAGGCATGCGCGGCCGAGTACACCGAGTAGGCGAGCCCGCGCTGCTCGCGGATCTCGTCGAACAGGCGCGAGCCCATGGAGCCGCCGAGCAGCGTGGAGTAGATCGTCAACGCTGCCCGCTGGCGCGGATCGGAGACATCGACATCGGGGCGATAGGACATTCGCAGATGCGACTGGTTTGACTCCCGCTCGCCAATTCGGACCCGAGGCAGAGGCGGCGGCGCGGACTCGTAGGGTTCGGGCGGCGCCTGCGGCGGAAACCGCCCGAACAGCTCGTCGAGCTTGCCGCCGGACGGCAGCGCACTGAGGTTGCCCACCGCCAAGGCGGCGCCGCCTGCCGGGGCCCACCGGCGCGAGCGGAACGAGACGATGCCCTCGCGCGTGAACTGATCACGGATGTGCTCGGTACTGCCCAGCACCGGCCGCCCGAGCGGGTGCTCGCCGAACACGGCGGCGTCGATCAGATGCTCGGCGATAGTCGCCGGTTGGTCGTTGGCGCGAGCGATCTCCTGGACCACGACTCCGCGCTCACGGTCGAGCTCGGCGGGATCGATCCGCGCCCGTCCGACGAAGTCGGTCAGCAGGTCGGCGGCCTCGAGCGCCCGCTGTGCGCGCACGGTGATGTGGAAGGCGACGAGGTCATGGCTGGTGTAGGCGTTCAGCACCGCGCCGATCCGCTCGGCGGCCTCGTTGACGTCCCGGTAGGTCGGATACTTCTCGCCTCCCTTGAACACCAGATGCTCCAGGAAGTGCGCCATTCCGTTCTCCTGGGGACGCTCGGTCCGGGCGCCGGCGTCGAAGGCGACGAGAATCGTGACCGCGCGCGTGCCCTCGACCTCGATGCGATGGAGCGGCAAGCCGTTTTCCAGGGTAGAGATCTGAATTGTCGGCACCGCCGCACACGGTAGCGAGCGGCCGCGGGAGCTCGTCAGCCGGGTCGACGATGTCCTCGCGTTAACTCCTGCCTTAGAGATTAATCCTGCAAATCACGTTGCAAGGGTGCGGTCGGCCGGTCCCGAAACGACGGCTGCCGCTAGGCTGCGGCTCACCCTATGGCTAAAGATCAAACCACCCAGCACCGCGCTTCCCGGCGTCCAGCCGGCAGGTCGGTCCCACGCCCGAAGCAGGCTCCGACCGCGCGCCCAAGCGGCGCGACGGTGGTCGAGTTCCGCGGCGTCTCCAAGACCTACTCGAGTGGCGACACCGGCCTCGATCAGGCTACGTTCGCGATCGACCGCGGCGACTTCGTGTTCCTGGTCGGCTCCACCGGGTCGGGCAAGTCGACGGTGATGCGACTGCTGATCAAGGAGCTGGAACCGACCGAGGGGTCGATTCGAGTTGCCGGCCACGAACTGGTCGAGATCAAGCGCAACCGCGTGCCGTTCTACCGCCGCAACATCGGCGTGGTCTTCCAGGACTTCAAGCTGCTCCCCAATCGGACCGTGTACGACAACGTCGGCTACGCGCTCCAGGTGACTGGCGGCGGCCGCAAGGAGATCCGGGCCAAGGTGCCGGACATCTTGCGCCTGACCGGGCTCTCGACCAAGCTTCACAACTATCCCGATCAACTCTCCGGGGGTGAGCAGCAGCGCGTGTCGATCGCCCGCGCGTTCGTCAACCATCCGCCGCTGCTGCTGGCTGACGAGCCCACCGGCAACCTGGACCCGGAGACGAGCATCGACATCATGCGCCTGCTCTACCGGATCAACCGCACCGGGACGACCGTGCTCGTTGCCACCCACGATCAGGCGATGGTCGACAGGATGCGCCGCCGGGTGCTGGAGCTCTCCCGCGGTCGGATCATCCGCGACGAGGCCACCGGGCTGTACACCCGTGACGAGACCACGCGCGAGTTCGCGCAGCGGCTCCGCCAGCCTCCGACCCGCCCACCGGGGATCTGAGTCATGAAGATCGGGTTCTTCATGCGCGAGGCGATGCGCGCGATGCGCCGCAACGCGGCTCCCAGCTTCGCCGCGCTGGCCACCGTGCTGGTGACGATGCTCGTACTCGGCGTGTTCATACCGATCGTGCAGGCGACCAACGGCGCCGCCAACACCGTCCGCAGTCGCGTGCTCGTCGACGTGTACATGAAGAGTGGGGCAACGTCGGCCGACGACGCGCGCGTGCGCAAGGAGCTGCTGGCGGTGCCGCACGTGCGGTCGGTGGAGTTCGTCTCCAAGCAGAGCGCGCTCCAGCAGCAGGCTTCGCAGGATCCGCAGGCGTACGCGCTCTTGTCGGGCAATCCCCTTCCGGACACCTTCCACGTGATCCCGGACAACCCCGCCAACGTGCTGGCGGTGCGGACGGCGCTGACACCGTCCAGCCCAGGTGGTTCACCCGGCACCCTCGACCCCTCGATCCAGAGCGTGTCCAACAAGAAGAGCGACACTCGCAAGATCCTCGAGGTCACGAACCTGGTCACGATTACCGCGGCGGCGCTAACGGTGCTGCTCACACTGGCCTCGATCCTGCTGATCGGCAACACCATCCGCCTGTCGCTGTACGCTCGCCGGCGCGAGGTCGAGGTGATGAAGCTCGTCGGCGCCACCGACTGGTTCATCCGCTGGCCGTTCGTGATCGAGGGAGTCATCGTGGGGGCCGCTGGGGCGTTCCTGGCCATCGTCGTGCTCGGGGTCACCAAGGTGGCCCTGCTCGACCCGCTGGCCAACAACTGGACGCTGATCGCCGCGCCCCGCACGATTGCCTTCTCGGCGCTGGTCGCGGTGCTGCTGTGCGCCGCTGTGATGGTCTCGGCGCTGGGCTCAGGCTTGTCGCTGCGCCGCTTCCTGCGGGTCTGAGGGTCCGGGGCGGGTCACCCCGCCCGGCTACTCTCAGGCCATGAGCTCTCGCTCCGCACGCCCCTCGCGCGCCCCAGCCTATGCCGTGGGCGTGATCATGGTGCTGCTGCTCGGAATCCTGATCGGAGGTCATCCCAACTGGCTGCCCTCGCCGGTGCGCAGCGTGTTCGTCGCCGACTCCGGCGGAGGGCTGGTGGGCGAGGCGCTCGACGCACTGGAGCATGACTACTACCGGCCGGTGAACCGCAGCACGCTGGTCAACCGCGGCTTGGCCGGTGCCGTTGCCAGCCTCAACGACCCCTATTCCCACTACTTCGATCCCGCCGACTACCGCTCCTTCGAGAACGACTCCGATCCCCACCTGAGCGGAATCGGGGTGGAGCTGGACCGGCAAGGACGGAAGATCCTCGATGTCTTCGCCGGCTCACCCGCCGCCCGGGCGGGGCTGCAGACCGGCGATGTAATTGCCGCCGTCGGCGGTGTCTCACTCGCCGGTCGGCCGCCCGGCTTCAGCTCCCACCTGA
Organism: uncultured Solirubrobacterales bacterium; assembly: GCA_963787535.1. Classification (GTDB taxonomy): domain Bacteria; phylum Actinomycetota; class Thermoleophilia; order Solirubrobacterales; family Solirubrobacteraceae; genus Palsa-465. The sequence continues at coordinate 349,236 of CAWBDB010000003.1, read as the reverse complement.
TCAAGGGACCAGCGGGCACGGAGGTGACGCTGACCGTGACCTCGGGTGCCACCAGGCGAACGGTCACGCTCACGCGCGCGAACATCGTCGTGCCCGTGACCAGCAGCGAGTTGGCCACCGTCAAGGGAGTGAGGATCGGGATCGTCAGCCTCACGAGCTTCACCGCCGGCTCCGGGACCCAGGTCCGCAGCCAGGTCCAGGGGGTGCTCCATCAAGGAGCCCGGGCGCTGGTGCTGGACCTGCGCTCCAACGGCGGCGGGCTGCTCGACGAGGCCGTCAACGTGGCCAGCGTGTTCATCCCCGACGGCACGATCGTCTCCACCGAGGGCCGCAGCCAGCCGCGGCAGGTGTACGTGGCCAAGGGGGACGCGATTTCGACCCACATTCCCCTGGTGGTGCTGGTGGACCGCGGCACGGCCTCCTCGGCTGAGATCGTCACCGGTGCCCTCAGGGATCGCGGCCGGGCCGAGGTGGTCGGGACGCGGACCTACGGCAAGGGTGTCTTCCAGGCTCTCGATCAGCTGTCCAACGGGGGTGCACTGGAGATCGTCACCGGACGCTGGTTTGAGCCCAGCGGTCGCAACGTCGGCGGTCCCGGCGTCACCGAGGGAGCCGGGATCCAGCCCGACATCCCCGTCTCTCTCAACGCCAAGGCCTCCGGCGATCGACCGCTGAGCGTGGCCGAGCAGACCGTCGCCGCCAAAGCCCGGTGAGCTCGAGGAGCGGCTCCGTGGCACCGAGCCCGCGCGTGGCCGTGCTCCAGCGGCGAGGCAAGTTCCTGGTCGCCGAGCCGTTCTTCGGTTCCGGTCCGCGCGTGGCCGTCGGCCGTGATACGCGGTTCTCGGTTGGCGATCTCGTTGTGCTGGGGGCGGAGCGGGGAAAGCGCAGCAACGGGCGCGGCCGGGGGGTGATCGCGCATCGGCTGGGCCGTCCGGACGTGGCGCGTGATGTGATCGAGGGGCTGATGCTCGATCGGGGCCTGCGTAGATCCTTTGACCCGGCGGTGGAGCGCGAGGCGCGGGAGGCGGCGGCCGATCCGCCGGGAGACCGCGGGCGCCGGGATCTGCGGGACCTGCCGACGTTCACCATCGACCCAGTCGGCGCCCGCGACTTCGACGACGCCATCTCCGCCCGCCGAGAGCCCGACGGATCGCTGCGGGTGTGGGTGCACATCGCCGATGTGAGCGCGTTCGTGCCGCCGCGGTCGCTGGTCGATCGCGAGGCCTATCGACGGGCGAACAGCGTCTATGTCCCGGGCGCGGTTGAGCCGATGCTGCCCGCGCAGCTGTCCAACTCCGCCTGCTCGCTGGTCCCCGGCCAGGACCGGTTGACAGTCACGGTGGAGATGACGGTCGGGACCGACGGAAACGGGCGAGCGGCGTTCTACCGCTCGATGATCCGCTCCGATCAGCGCCTCGAGTACGGGCAGGTGGATCGCATCTTCGCTGGTGCCGACAGCGCAGCCGATCCCTGGGGCGCTCCACTCCAGGCCGCACGCGCCGCCGCCGCTTCCCTGGCCGCCCGCCGCAGCGCTCGCGCCACCCTGGTGCTGGACTCCGGGGAACCAGAGTTCCAGTTCGACCGGGGCGGCAACGTGACCTCGGCCCACACGGCTCGCCAGACAGAGTCTCACCGCCTGATCGAGCAGCTGATGATCGCCGCCAACGAGCAGGTGGCGGGAGTACTGGAGCAGCGCCGCGTACCGGCGCTGTTCCGCGTCCACGAGCGGCCGAATGCGGTCGCGGTGACACGACTGGTCGATCAGCTTGCCTCCCTGGGCGTGCCCACTCCGCCCCTAGCCGACGGCCACCTGAGTCCCCAGCAGGCCTCCGAGGCGATCGGCGCGGCGTCGCAGCTGGTGCGCGGCTGGGTGGAGCGAAGCGGTCGCGGCCAGCGGGCGCTGACCAGCCTGATCCTGCGCTCGCTCAAGCAGGCCTACTACGACCCGCGCAATCTTGGCCACGCTGGACTTCAGTCGTCCCGCTACTGCCACTTCACCTCGCCGATTCGCCGCTATCCGGACCTTGTCTGTCACCGCGCGCTGCTGTCGGTGATCGCCGGCGAGCCGGCGCCCGATTCTTCCTGGGTGGCCGCGGCCGGTCCCTGGACCTCGGCTCGGGAGCGGGAGGCGATGACGATCGAGCGCGACGCCGACGACGTCGCTCGCTGCTTCCTGCTGGAGCGCCTGCTGAACCAAGGCCGGGATTGGGATCGATCGTTCGCGGGTGAGGTGGTGGGGCTGATCTCCTCCGGTGCGTTCGTGGCCTTCGGAGCGGACGGTGCCTACGAGGGGATGCTGCCGGTGCGGCGGCTGCGGGGCGACTGGTGGGAGCTGAACGAGCAGGCAACCATGCTGATGGGCACCCGCTCCGGTGAGGCAATCCGGCTCGGCGATCCGATCCAGGTCCGGGTGCAGCAGATCGACGCGCCGCGCGGCCGGGTGGACCTGTCGCCCGTGGTCGGGGAGGATTGACCGGAGATGGCCAAGGCACGCAAGCGCAAGCTGGGGGCAGGCGATGTGGCCAGCAACCGTCAGGCCTCCTACCGCTTCAATCTGCTCGAGCGCTTCGAGTGCGGGATCATGCTCACCGGGACCGAGGTCAAGGCGCTCCGGGAAGGCAAGGCGCAGCTCAAGGATGCCTACGCGACGGTGCGCGACGACGAGGTCTGGCTGATCGGCCTCTACATCCCGCCCTACGGTCCGGCCGCTCGGGATAACCACGAGCCCGAGCGCCCCCGGAAGCTGCTGCTGCACCGCTACGAGATAGAGCGACTGATCGGCCGGACCAAGGAGCGCGGCTTCACGCTGGTGCCGACACGGATTTACTTCGCGGGGGATCGCTCGCGGGCCAAGGTCGAGATCGCGCTGGCGCGGGGCAAGGACCTGCACGACAAGCGCGACACCATCCGCCGGCGGGAGATGGCGCGGGACGTGCAACGGGAGCTGCGGGACGCCCAGCGATAGGCCGGTTAGGTTGGGCCGGGGCGATTGCCGGTAGAGTGATGCGGCATGACGATTGGCGGGTCGCTGGCTCTGATCGCGGTTGGAGCAATCCTGAAATGGGCGGTGACCGCCCACGTCAGCTGGCTTGACCTGCAGACGGCGGGGACGGTGCTGTTCGTCGTTGGACTGGTCGGTTTGCTCGTCTCGCTGGCCTACACCTTCTGGTGGGCCTCCCGGAGTCGTGAGCCGGATACGCGCGTGACGCGCGAGCCCCGGGACTACCGCTAGAGGGAAGCCCTGATGCGCGCGCCCGGGACCCCTGCGGATCCCCGAAAGATGGCTAGGGGATCGACCGCTGCAGGTGTGTCGCCTGCATGCCGACGACCAGCAGCGCGATCAGCGCCAGGTACACGGCCGCGATCAACACTCGCTGAGCCGGCTTGACCCGATAGTAGACCAGCTGCTCCTCACCGCCGTGGCGGCGGTTCTGCCAACGCCGCCACGAATCCAGGCCGCCGAGCACCGCGAACACGACGATGAAGGCGCTGTGGAGGACGAAGACCAGCCCCACCATCAGCGCGAGCCCCAGCAGCCACATCCACGGCGCCATCGCCGCCATCGCCCGACCGCCGTCAAGGGGCGAGACCGGGATCAGGTTGAACAGGTTGAGGAAGAACCCGGTGAAGGCGAGCGCACGCCAGATGTCGTTGCCGGTGAGCTGCCAGATGACGATGCAAGCGGCCGAGGCGAGGCTGCCGAGAACCGGGCCGGCCAGGCCAACCCGCGCCTCCGCGACGGCATTCTCGCCCAGCGAGCGGGCCGTGATCACTGCGCCGAGGAAGGGGATGAACATCGGCGCGTTGGCCTTGACCCCCTCCCGTCGCAGCTGGATCACGTGTCCCATCTCGTGCACCAGCAGCAGCACCACGAACCCGAAGGCAAACGGAAGCCCCCAGATCAACGTGTAGGCGGCGACCGAAACCAGCATCGTGCCTGCGGTCGTGAACAGCTTGAGCTTGGGCGCCAACAGCAAGATCGTCTTGAACTTGGCCAGGAACGCGGCGATCGCAGCGACGGTGGGGCCAAGGGTCCGTTTGATCCAGGGCGGCTTGCGCGACTCGTACGGAGGCTCGAGCTGCTCCGGTTGGCCACCGGCGCCCAGCGGCCCTCCCGGGGCGGAGGCCCAGGGGTGGGTTTCCGCGGCGGGGGCGGAGGCTGAGAGCAGCTTGGAGGTCGGCTCCATGACATGGATTCTCGCAGGCCCCAGCAGCCCCCGGAACGAACTTACGATGCTCTTCGGCGATGCTCGACCACGCGAGCTCTACAATGGTTGATGTAGACCCCCAGGGGACGACAGGCTTCGACGTGGTCGGTTCGTGGGGGTGGTTGCGAGTCGAGGTTCCGGGTGGCCTCGTAAAACCCCCGGAAAAAAATAAGTGCGGACACGCACAACTTTGACCTCGGTCTGGCTGCTGCTTAACCAGTAGTTGACCCAGTGTCTCTCGGTCTCCACTCGCCTGTGGTGGAACTAGCCGGGATCAGATAGCAGGCTCACCCGGGGAGGCCCGCTCCAGCCGATCCGGGGACAGCTTTTGGAGCTGGCCCTCGACAACCCCGCCGGCGAGGCGAGTCGAGGGCGAGATCAGAGCGCCGGATACGCTCGTAGACGCCACCTTTCACGCGACCGCGGACGTGGGTTCGATTCCCACCGTCTCCACTTTACGGCAGCGGGTGCGAAGGTCCGGGACTTTCGCCCCGCTGCAGGCATTCTGCGGTACGTAGCTTCGCGGCGTTCGCACGAAGGTATGTCGCACGCCGCTGCAAGTAGCCCGGAACGCGAGTAACCGGGTCCGCTTCTGCATACGGCCGGCTCAGCGGGCGTCGGAAGGAGCCAGATTCCGTCCGGAGGTAGGTTTCAGGGGATGGTTCCCGCAAGCCTCAACGTCGTCACGCTCGGTGCCCGTGATCTCAGCCGGTTGCGTGGTTTCTACGTCGCGCTGGGCTGGGAGGTGGCGCTCGAGGCCGAGGACTTCTGCGCCTTTCAGCTCCGAGGCGCGTTATTAGCGCTCTTCCCGTGGGACAAGCTCGCCGCCGACGGCCATGCGGTAGCGGCGGTCCCGGCAAGTGGGATGCGAGGTTTCAGCCTCGGCATCAATGTCGATCGACCCGAGCTGGTGGACGAGACCGTCGCCGCGGCCGAGAAGGCCGGCGCCACCGTCACGAAGCCGCCGACGGACCCGGCCGAGTTCGAAGGACGTCACGCCTACTTCACCGATCCTGAGGAGAACTACTGGGAGGTCGTCTACCTGGTGGGCGATGGGCCGGGCCAGCGGGCGATCAGGCGAGCGCTGGGGGAGCGCTAGGCGCAACCGTCGCGCTGGGCCTGCGGATCGATCCCTCCTTCTAATCGACTGCCCCCGGCGGTCGCTCTGGCCCAGAAGCACACGAGCTATCAATGCAAGACGCTACGCTCGCTCGGCAGGCAAGCAACCCCGGCTGTTCGTTCGCGCCGCCGCTACCGTTGGGTCGGTGCGAATCGCGACCTGGAACGTCAACTCGGTCAAGCAGCGTCTGCCACGGCTGCTCCCGTGGCTGGAAGACCGTCAACCCGACGTGGTGTGTCTGCAGGAGACAAAGATTGCCGACGACCGATTCGCCGATCTGCTCGGTGGCGAACTTGCTGACCGCGGGTATACCGTCGCACTCCACGGCGAGGCGGCGTGGAATGGGGTAGCGATCCTCTCGCGTGCCGGACTGGATGACGTTGTGGTCGGAATCCCCGCTGCGCCGGGCTTCCCACATCCGGAGGCGCGCGCGGTGTCCGCGACCTGCGGCGGGATTCGGGTGGTCTCGGTGTACGTACCCAACGGGCGCACGCCGGGCTCCGAGCACTACCGGTACAAGCTCGCGTGGCTGGCGTCGCTACGGGAGATGGTTGCCGCCGGCCCGGCGGCCACGATCGTGTGCGGCGACATGAACATCGCGCCTACCGACGACGACGTTTTCGATCCGGACGCTTATGTTGGGGAGACTCATGTCACGCTGCCCGAGCGGGCGGCGGTGGCCGAGCTGCAGGCGCTCGGCTTGCACGATGTGGTGCGTGAGCGCTGGCCTAATGAGCGCGTGTTCACCTACTGGGACTACCGGGCAGGGATGTTTCACCAGGACCTCGGGATGCGGATCGATCTGATACTCGCCAGCACCCCGGTCGCAAGCCGGGTTCAGGCGGCGTGGGTCGATCGCCAGGCGCGGAAGGGCCGCGGACCAAGCGATCACGCACCGGTGATCGTGGATCTCGACGAGGCCCCGAACGGGGACATCGGGCCGGTTGTGCCGCCGCCCTCGGCACCGGCGGCCAAGCGCGACCCGGTCAAGCTACCTCAATCACGGTGAGCACCCGTCGCGGTTTAGGCACCCGGCCACTGGCCCTGCCTGCTCATGGCTGGGAGCGGTCCCGATCGCGTGATGGCTGCACGCGCTTGGGCTCTCCCGGCATCTTGGGGTAGTCGGGCGGGTAGGGCAAGTCTCCCTGCCCCTCGGCGGCGTCACGTTCGTACATGTCCAGCAGCGGCTGGAGCGAGTAGGCGGCGTCATCGATCGCCGCGTGCACATCGCCCGCTTCACCAAAGCGAGCGGGCATCGTCGCGACCGTGAAGTCCTCGGGCGCGACCTCGGGGAGCTCGTCCCAGGCCAGCGGCGCCGAGACCGGTGCCCCCGGCTTCGGCCGGACGCTGTACGCGGAGGCGATCGTGCGGTCGCGCGCATTCTGGTTGTAGTCAACGAAGATCCGCTTGCCGCGCTCTTCCTTCCACCACTTGGTCGTCACCTGGCCGGGGAGACGCCGCTCAAGCTCGCGACCGAAGGCAATCGCGGCGTGGCGGACATCGGTGAACGTCCAAAGCGGCTCGATCCGGACGTAGATGTGGACTCCGCGGCCGCCTGATGTCTTCGGCAAGCCGACGTAGCCAAGCTCGTCCAGCAACACACGCGCTTCGGCTGCAACGCGCACGGCGTCGGCGAAGTCGGTGCCCGGCTGCGGGTCGAGGTCGATGCGCAGCTCGTCCGGATGATCGACGTCATCGTTGCGAACGGGCCACGGGTGAAATGTGATCGTGCCCATCTGTGCCGCCCAACCGACGACGGCCACATCGGTCGGACAGATCTCATCCGCGTACCGCCCCGACGGGAACTGGATCCGAACTGTCTGCACGTAATCCGGGGCCCCCCGGGGGATGCGCTTCTGGTAGAAGGCATCGCCGCCGCCCTTCTCACGGGTCGAGAGGACGATTCCTGGATATACGCCCTTCGGCCAGCGCTCGAGCGTCGTCGGTCGCCGCTGGAGTGCGCGCATGATCCCGTCCCCAACGGCCAGGTAGTACTTGACGATGTCGAGCTTCGTCACTGCGCCCGAGCGTTCGGCCATTGGGAAGATCACCCGGTCGGGGTTGGACACTCGCAACTCGCGCCCACCGGCGTCGACGGTCGTTGACTCAGGCGCGGCCATGTCCCTGGAGTTCTACGGCTACGCCATTCTCGCCTCCTCGTCCACTCACAGGCCCGGGCGCGCGAGCGGTCTCTGCCGGGCGCGAGCGAACGCTATGAGGCAGCTGTGGCGTTGTACTCCGCATCGGTCACGTGCTTGCCCCAGGTCACAGGGCTACCCGATTGGTCGGCCTCCTGGATGGCGATGTGGGTCATGAAGCGGTTGGCAGTTGCGCCGTGCCAGTGGTTCTCCCCGGGCTCGAAGAACACGCGGTCGCCGGGCCGAATCTCCTCCATCGGCCCGCCCTCACGCTGGCAGCGGCCGATGCCCTCGGTGACATAGATCGTCTGACCGAAGGGATGGGTGTGCCAGGCCGTGCGGGCGCCCGGGGTGAAGTGGACGCTTGCCGCCCCGGTGCGCACCGGCCCTGAGGGGGAGGCGATGGCGTCGATGTAGACGCTGCCGGTGAACGAGTCGCTGGGGCCGGGGTTGGTGTCGAGGGAGTTGCGGGTGATCTGCATGAGTCTCTCCTTGCTGTTGGGGCTAGCACTGAGAAGATCGTCGGCAAGTTCCACTCCGGCGGGCGGCGCAACGGTGACCGGTCCCCACCCAGGGTTTGGCACCGATGGGTGAGGGCCCTCACGCCCGCGGCGTATCGCGATTTGGCGAAGATGTTCGGAACAGGGTCTAAGCTCAGAGTATGCGAATCGCGCCGCTGACTGTTGTGTCGGAGAGGCCGGCTTCGCCTATTGCGGTGATCCGATTGCCTCGCTCGTTCCCCCGGGTGATTGCAGGCTGATCGCGCCCATCTGAAAGGACCCCTCGTATGCCCCTCTTCTTTTTCACCGTCGAACAGCAGGAACGTGCCATCGTCGAGCGCTTCGGCAAGTTCGTCCGCGTCGCCAGCCCCGGCCTTCAGCGCAAGTCACCGTTCGTCGAGAAGGTCGCCGGCCGGATGAGCTTGCAGGTCGAGCAGCTCAACGCCGACATCGAGACAAAGACCAAGGACAACGTGTTCGTGGTTGTCCAACTCGCGATCCAGTACATGGTTGGCGCCGAGGAGGCGAAGGTCAAGGACGCCTACTACAAGCTCGATGACCCCGAGGTCCAGATGAAGTCCTACGCGTTTGATGTGGTCCGCTCGCACATCCCAACGATGGATCTCGACGAGGCCTACGCGGACGCAGACACCATCGCCAAGCACATCCAGGACACCCTTCAGACGCAGATGGCCGACTACGGCTATGAGATCATCAAAGCGCTGATCACGAACATCGAGCCTGACCAGCGCGTCAAGGATGCGATGAACAACATCAACGCGGCGCGTCGTAACCAGGAAGCGGCCACGGCTCAGGGCGAGGGTGACAAGACCCTCCGGATCAAGAAGGCCGAGGGAGAGTCGGAATCGATGCGCCTCCACGGTGAGGGTGTGGCGGCGGAGCGCAAGGCGATCGCGCAGGGACTCAAGGACTCACTGGCGCTGATCGTCGGCGAGAACGGCATTGATGCGAAAGAGGCGATGAGCTTGGTCGCGCTGACGCAGTACATGGACACGCTTCGGTCGGTGGGCGAGCACGGCAACATGACCACGCTTCTGCTCCCGCACTCGCCGGCTGCGGTCGGTTCCCTGATGGATCAGGTCCGCGAGGGCATACTCGCCGGGGGTCTGGCCGTGGACGCGGCCAACTCAGGCGGGAATGGCATCAGCAACCCGCGGCCCTGACGACGCGTCTACCGGAGGCGAACCGGGCCTAGATCCCGCAGCGAAGGATCAGACGATGGCTGACACCGAGACGGGCATGGTCGGCTTTCTCGGGGTTGGCGCTGATCGGCGGCTGCTGGACGAGGATCTCGGCAATCTGCCCGAAGCCGAGCAGCGTCACGAGCCGGTGGTGGTGACTCACCAGCACGACCGGCTCGTCGCGGCTGGTTCGCTGCTCACCGGCAGCACCTTGATCGCCGGTGGCGCGATGTTGCTCTACGGCGGTGGGGAGGCTCTTCTGGATGGCGGCGGCATGTTCGATGTCGCGCTCGCCGTGATCGGCATTCTGCTCGTCGGCACGCACTGGGGATGGGTGCACGTCGCCGAGTACGTCGGCCTGACGATCGACGAGCGCCAGCAACGCGCGGCCGAGAGTGACGGGCGTGACTGGTTGGCGACGATTCAGCCCTATCCGCGCTTCAGCGTCTTAACCACGGTGCTGAACGACGCCTCGACCCGGGTCCAGCGGTTCCGCCACGAGCCGGTCCTGACCACCTCCCACACGTTCACGTTCATTCGCCAACCGGAGGCTGAGCAGACGTATGACGCCGACGCGCCGGCCGAGGTCATCGCCACGGGGGTCGAGAATATGCGTCGCCAGGCGCGGCTGGAGACAGAGCGGCTCCGGGGAAACTGGGAAGCCGCCTCCAGCGCCTACGAAGCAGCGCTCCTCAGCGCACAGGACGACCAGCAGCGTCTGGCCGCGCAGCGAGCCGCAGCCACCGCGCTGTCCGAACACATAAACGCGTCGCTACTCGCGCCTCCGCTGGTCGAGTAGCCGATCGGCTTATCGTCAGGGGTCACACGCTGGGTCTTCATGCAGCAAGCTCCGGTCGTGCAGAACCGCGGCGGTCGGCCAGCCAGGCCGCATGCTGTTCCCCGAGGTCGCCGACCGGCTGGCCTCCATCGGTCAGCTCTCGCATCAATCGACCCCACGGAGCGCTCGCGCGCAAGGTCGCCGCGGTCTGGAAGAGCAGACCTTCCATTCGCCGCAGCAGTAGCGCTTCGGGAGGTAGGGTCATCCGTCGCAGCTGGGCGATGTGGTTGCGGGCCTCCTGCTCGCGCAACAGTTCGGTGCCGCGCCACAGGTCTTCGGGCGCGAGCCGCAGTGCCTCCTCGGTGTCCAGCCACCACGAGACGCGACGCAGGTAGTCGAGCAGCAGCTCCGCGTCCCATTCGCTGGCCGCACCCGGCAGGTATCCGAGCTCACGCATCCCCGCGATAACGGTGGGCGCCTCGCCCTCGCGCACCCCGCGCGCGATAACAGCCTCGCGGCGCAGGTACCCAGGCGGGAGTCGGCGCATCATGCCGAAGTCGAAGAAGGCTACGCGACCGTCGGCAGTCAGCAGGTAGTTGCCTGGGTGCGGGTCTCCGAGAGCGAGACCCAGCTCGAGCGCGGTGCCGTAGAAAAAGCGGTATACGATCTGTGCGTAGCGGTCGCGAACCGCGTCGGATTGGCGGCTGACCTCGTCCAGGCCCACACCATCGACCCACTCGGTCACCAGCACACGCCGACGGCTGAGATCGGTGTCAACCGGGGGAACAAGGACGAAGGGGTGGTCACGCCAGAAGCGCTCAACCCGCCTTTGGTTGCTCGCCTCGAGCTCATAGTCGCACTCCTCGCTGATCCGCTCCTGCAGCTCAGCGAGCACGCCCTTGACCTCGAGCCCAGGCGCGAGCTGGCGTAGCAGCGGCGACAGAAGCAGCAGATTGCGCATGTCGGCCTCGACTGACTCGGCGATCCCTGGGTACTGGACCTTGATCGCCACCTCGCGACCGTCGTGCGTCCGGCCCCGGTAGACCTGGCCGATGCTGGCGGCGGCGGCCGGCTTGGTCTCGATGCGCTGCAGAACCCGTTCGGGCGGCTCGCCCCAGTCGGTGGTCAGAACCCGGCGCATCTGCTTCCATTCGACGGGGGGAACGCTGTCTCGCAGCGAGGCTAGGCGAGCCTGGAGATGGGCGGACTGGTCTTCGTCCAGTCCGGGAAACTCGACGGTCGAGAGGACCTGCCCGGCTTTCATGGCCGCTCCTCGCAACGACGCGAGCTGGTCGACGAGGGCATCGATCGTGGCCACCAGGCGGTCGCCTCGCCGCCGCCGCTGCTCGTCTGCGGTCCCCCGGGAGTCCAGCCTGTCGCCGGCCCAGCGCACCGCTCCCCCAACAGCGACTCGTCCGAGGCGCGCGGTCCTGACTCCGCGGTTGAAGCTCGGCGCGTGCCCCTCCTGATCAGCGGTGACGATGGAACGGCTCACGTGGTCTGCACCTTCTTCCATTTAAGCCACCACCTTGGACGCGCATTGAACAGAATCTGTACAAAAGCCTATGTATACCAGGACCAGTTGTCAAGGGTTTGTCGACACTGTGTATAGTCTGCCGATGTTCTCTCGTCCGCAACCCGTCCGAATCGGCGAATTCGGCCGCCGCGTGGGCGTGGCTCCGGAACTCCTGCGCGCGTGGGAACGCCGCTACGGGCTCCTGCGGCCGATCCGCTCCCCTGGCGGCTTCCGGCTCTACACCCCCGAGGACGCTGAACGGGTCAGCCGCATGCGCCAGGCGCTTGAGCAAGGCGTGTCCGCCGCCGAAGCCGCGCGCGCCGCGCTCGACGACGGCCAGCCGTCTGAGGGCCTTCTCGAGGACGCCGCAGCGCGGCTGCTGGGAGCGATCGAGCGTTACGACGAGACGGCGGCGCACACGCTACTCGACGAGACCCTGGCGGCTTTCGGACTGGACACCGTCCTGCGCGAGGTGATCCTCCCGACCCTCGAGCAGGTTGGACGTGGATGGGAGAACGGCACGCTCGAGATTGGCCATGAGCACTTCGCCAGCAACCTCATCCGGGGCCGGCTGCTCTCGCTCGCGCGGCTCTGGAGCCGCGGCGGCGGTCCTCTCGCAGTCCTTGCCTGCCCTCCCGGCGAGGCACACGACATCAGCCTGCTCGCCTTCGGCCTCCTGGTGCGCTCGCATGGCTGGCGGATCCTCTTCCTCGGCGCCGACACCCCGGTCCCAACCCTCACCCAGACGGCCAAGACAACCCAAGCGACGCTCACGGTCCTGACCATCTTCAACCCTGCTGTTCTGGAACCTGAAGCGACCGAGCTGCGCCACCTGGCGAGACTCGCCCCACTCGCCCTCAGTGGACCCGGCGCCAGCGACACGGTCTGCAACCAGCTCGGCGCCCGACTGCTCGACGACGACCTCTTCCAAGCCGCCGACGCCGTCGCACGCACAATGGGTTAAGACACAAGCCGGTCCAGACTCAAGATCGCCCCCTGCGACTCGCTTGCCTGGGTTGGCTAGCGAATCCCGCCCGCACACACGGCCTGGACGCCACCGGGCACCGAGACCGTCCATGGTGACGAAGCGCGATCGCGCGGAATCACCAGCTCCGAGAACCCATGCGGGCGGAGCGGGCCAATCTTCACGCTCGGCACCGAGCCGAAGCGGCCGAGCCTCACGGTGCCACCGGAGGCGGCGAGCAGCGCTGCCCCCGGGGCCCTGACACTGAAGTGCGTGAGGGGGGCGCCGGGGGCCCTGCGCAGGCAGCCTGCGCCGGCCTTGAGCCCTGGAACTGGCGTGAGATGTATCCGCAACGCCGCGACGAGCGTCGAGTCCGCCAGTTCACGAACCTTCTCGGGCTGCTGACGAAGCTGGGCGACGGAAAAGGCGAAGGACCCGTTGCGGTCAACCGCCTTCAGATAGGGGTCGACTCCGCCGGCCCAGAGGATGAGGAGGGCGGGGTAGGGGGCATGGGGCGGACGGAATCCCGGCGCGACGTGGTGGCGCGCGATCTCGACGGCGGTGAGAACACTGCGCAGCCTCGCCGCCGATCGTCTGAGCAGGGACCCATCCACCCGCAGTTGCGCAATGTTGCCGGCCAGGGCCACGGCACTTGCGCAGAGCAGGACAACGAGTACGTTCGCTGACAACCGTATCCGCCGCAGCGCCTCGGCAGCCAGCAACAGGAGGGCAACGGTCCCGCCGTAGATGTACCGGTCGGAATTCGGATAGCGATTGGGCTCGATCGTCATCACCACCGAGAGCCAGAAGACGAGCGGGATGGCCAGGTAGCTCCAAAACCATCGGTCCAGGCTGCCGCGACGCACGCGCCGCACGAGCGCGACAAGGGCGATGCCGGCCAAGGGGATTCCCCAGTAGAAGTTGCTGACCACCGGCGCCGGACCGGTCTGGGTGAAGTCGTAGCTCAGGCCGGTGGCAGCGGCCGCTACAGCCGCCGCCGCCTGGGCGACAAAACCGGGAACGAGGAACACATTGGTGAGCTTCACGTGCGTCGTGCCGAGATAGCCAGGGCCGTAGTACTTGGGCGCCGCGACCAGCCACAGCAGGTAGACGCCGATTGGGACCAGGAAGATCCACGCTCGGCGCCAGCGATCCCCGCGCACGAGCACGGCGACCGCCACCCCGGCGATGAACGCGAAGGCAATCGAGAACGTCGCCACCGCGATCGTCAGCAGCAGGCAGGCAAGGGCGTCGCCGCGGCGTGAATCTGTCTCGAGCGCGATCAGCGCGCCAAGGCAGGCGATCAGGCACAGGAGGTGCTGGATACCGATCGTGGAGATGGCGACATCGGTCGATGAACCGAGGAACAGCAGCGGCAGGGCGAAGGCCAGAGCGGCCACGGCGCCGATCCTCCTCCGCACCAGCACGTAGAACAGGGCTCCGGTAGCGCTGATCTCGACGGCCAAGATGAGGCGAAAGATGAGGTAGTCCGGCCCCGCAGCTTTGAAGACGATGGCATAGAGGAGGCGGATGACCGCGGTCAGATTCCCGTTGTGGGGACTGAGGAGAGTCTTGATGTCAAAGCCACGATTGACGACGAAGTACAGGAATTCATCGGTGCTGAACGTGGCCCCTCGGGTCTCGTTGAGGACGATTGCGGCCGACAGTGCCATTGCGATCGCGAGCACCACCAGGCAGGTGCGCTCGCGCTTGGGCGACATCAGCCACGCCCGCCACGAGCCGCTGCGCAGATCGGGTCCAGCCACGGACGCACGCGCCTGCGATGCGGTTTCTGCTGCTGATGGCTCAGGGGGCGCTAACGACATCTCGGGGGCGACTCGCACGGCCGCGCGCGCAGTCACGATACCTGCCGCAGGGGCCTGATCGACCAGAATGCCCCCAAACTCGACAAGGAGACCAGCATGCTGCTCACTGGACGCAGGGCGATCGTTACCGGCGGCTCCACCGGGATCGGAAAGGCTACCTGCCAGCGGCTCGCCGCCGAAGGCGCGGGTGTGTGCGTCAACTACTACGCCGCCCAGGATGAGGCCGATGCGCAGAAGTTCGCGGCGGAGCTGGCCGGCGCTGGGGCGCCCCAGGCCATCGCCGTGCAGGCCGACGTGGCCAAGGAGGCGGACGTCGAGCGCATGGTGGCGCAGGCTCGGCAGGAGCTCGGGGGCGTTGATCTGCTCGTCAACAATGCCGGGATCGAGAAGCAGGTTCCGCTGCTGGAGATGTCCGTCCAGGATTGGAGCGCCGTCCTCGACACCAACCTCACCGGGGCCTTCCTGTGCCTGCGGGAGGCGGCCAAGGTGATGGTCCAGGAGGGGGGCGGCACGATCGTGAACATGTCCAGCGTGCACGAGTTCATCCCCTGGCCCGGGTTCGCCCACTACTGCGCCAGCAAAGGGGGGATGAAGCTGTTGATGGAGACGGCGGCCCGCGAGCTGGCGCCGAACAAGATCCGCCTGGTCAACATCGCCCCCGGGGCGATCGTCACTCCGATCAACAAGTTCGTCCTCGACGATCCCGAGGCCAAGCACGCGGTGGAGAGCGAGATCCCGCTGGCGCGGATGGGTCAGCCCGAGGAGATCGCCGCCGCGGTGGCATGGGCGGCCAGCGATCAGGCCGGCTACGTGACCGGCACGACGATCGTCGTTGACGGAGGCATGTCGCTCTATCCCAACTTCGTCTAGCCCGCACAGGCTGACTCTCGCGCCGGTTTGGCCCGACCGGGGGGCGGGAAGCGGAGGCTCAGCCCACCTAACGGAGGATGAGATGGCAGACATAGGCGACCGCGGCGAGAGCCAGACTCAAGCGTCTGTGGCGGAACTGGTCAAGCAGCTCTCCGAGCAGACCAGCCGGCTGGCCCGCCAGGAGGTCGAGCTGGCCAAGGCCGAGCTCACGGCGAAGGGTAAGCGGGCCGGGATTGGCGCCGGCATGTTCGGAGCGGCCGGAATTCTGGGGCTGTACGCGCTGGGCGCCCTGATCGCCGCCGGGATCCTCGCCCTGGCCACCGCCGTGGCGGCGTGGCTGGCGGCGGTGATCGTGGCCGCGGTCCTGGGCGCAGTCGCGGGTATTGCGGCACTGCAGGGTCGCAGCAACATCGCCCGGGCGACCCCGCCGATCCCTGAGCAGGCAACCGAGAGCGTGAAGGAGGACGTGGAGTGGACAGCGACACGAGCCCGAGCAGGCCGCCGGTGACCGACAACTCCGATCCAGAGCAGATCCGCGAGGAGATTGAGGCCACGCGGGAGCAGCTTGGCGACACCGTGGAGGCCCTGGCGGCGAAGACCGACGTCAAGTCGCAAGCCAAGCACAAGCTCGACGAGACCAAGGAGACGGTTGCGGCCAAGACCGACGAGCTGCTCAACAAGGCCAGGCAGGTCTCGCCTGACGCGGCCGCTTCCGCGGCTACCGGTGCATCGCAGAAGGCGCGGGAGAATCCGCTGCCGGTGGCCGCGTTCGGCGCCTTTACCCTCGGCTTCCTGGTCGGGCGGCTCAGCCGCCGGTAGCGCCCTAACCTGAGGCTCTCCGCCAACCCTCAACCCAGGATCGACGACATGGAGAGCATCACGATGACCGCCGAGGAGCTCGAGAACGTGCAGCAGGAGCTGCGCCAGCTCGAGAGCTCGGGCCGCACTGAGATCGCCGCCCGGATCAAGACAGCGCGGGAATGGGGGGACCTCAAGGAGAACGCGGAGTATCACGCCGCCAAGGAGGATCAGGCCCACCTGGAGACCCGGATCGCGAAGCTGCGTGAGACCGTGAGAGCCGCTGAGGTGGTGGAAGCGACCGGCTCGACCGAGGTCGTCGAGCACGGGTCGACGGTGACCTACACCGACCGCAGCTCGGGCCGGGAGCAGCAATTCCGGATCGTCTCGCCCCACCAGGCCAAGCCGTCGGCGGGAACGCTCTCGGCACAGTCGCCGATCGCCAAGGCGTTGATCGGGCGTCGGATCGGCGACGTGGTCCAGGTGCAGACGCCGGCGGGCGCCCGGGAGCTGGAGATCAGCGCGATCGGCTAAGCCCGCTCAGGCGTCGAGCGCGACGGCGGCCTCGGGCGTGGCCACGTGGAAGCTGAAGCTCTCCTCCAGGTAGAGCTGCACGCTGTCGCGATCGTGGCTGTCGTAGCCGATCGACAGGTCCTGACCCGACTCGAGCAGGAAGTCGCCGCCCCGCTGGCTGACCACCACCGCGCCCCTGACCCCGGGGGTCCAGACGATCGGGCCCTCGAGGATCTTGCCCAAGTGCTCGAGCAGCGGGTAGCCGCCGTGCTCGGCCGTCTGCACCACGCGCTGGAACTGCTCGCCTCCCAGCGCCAGCGCATAGGGGCCGCTGACGCCGTTGTGCAGGAGCCGCTCCACCGCCGCGGCCACGGGGCGGGGGTAGCCATCGGTCCGCTCCCCCAGCTGCAACCGCTCGTGCGGTGAGCATTCGGCGATCCCAGCGATCGCGGCCTCGCTCCAGCCGTGGAAGACGGCACGATTCTCGGCCACGGCGATCTGATGCGCGGCACGGTCGAGGTCGGCAAGATCTGCGTCGGCGGCGCCGCGGTCGGCGTCGCGCAGCTCCGAGCGAGCGATCTGGAATGAAGCCCGCAGCTCGATCAGGGCCAGCACATGGCGGCGGGTTCCCTCCACGCCCTCGCAGGGCGCAGAGCCGACCGGATCGCAGCGGCCGAGGTTGGTGGCCGAGTAGGACCAGCCGTACGGGCCTCGGAAGTCGACCAGCTTGCGCGCTGCCAGCGCCGGCACGAGTCGCTCCCGGGCCTCCTCGTCGAGCAGCTTCCAGGACCGAGCGCTGATCGGCGCCAGCTCTCGCAGAAGGTGCTTCATGCCGCTCCTCTCAAGCTGCCGATCCCCAGCGATCCGTCCGGCGCCGGGCCGTCGCCACCTGAATCTTCGCCTTCGAGCACCTGGGCTTCGGCCTCCTCACCGTGGTCGACGATGTCGCCGCTGCGAAACAGCACGCCCTCGGCGATCTTCCGCCAGGCCGGCGTGCGTCGCAGCAGAAACTCCAGGTCCATGGAGAAGTGCTTGAACTCCTCGCCCTGGGCGTCACGCATGATCGCTTTGGCCTCGGGGTCCGTCTCCAGCGCCAGGCGCTGCTCGTACCAGCCGATCGCCTCGGCTTCCTCGGTTAGGGACGCGCACAGCCGCGCGAACGTACGCGTCCGGCCTGGAAGTTCCTCGGGCGGCTCGTGGTACTGGTCAAAGCCCATCTGATCTCCTCGGGTACTGGTTGGCGGACTGGGAACAATTGTCGCCGCGGGCGACTGCGGTCCCGGGGTTGAAGCCGGTCTACCCCGGGGAACATCGCCTTATCCCGACTCAGGAGGCCGCTGTGGCAGAACCAGCTCACACCGCATATGTCAGCGCTCGCACGCTCGCCGACGGCGCCGAGATGCCGTTGCTTGGGCTGGGGGTATGGCAGGTTCCAGACGGCGGCGAGTGCGAGCGCGCGGTGAGCTGGGCACTGGAGCTCGGCTACCGGCACATCGACACCGCCCAGGCTTACGGCAACGAGGAGAGCGTCGCTCGCGCGTTGCACGCCAGCGGCCTCCCCCGCGAGCAAATCTTCCTCACGACCAAGTTCTATCCCGGCCACGAGGATCCGGAGGTCGAGGCGCAGCGCAGCTTGGAGCGGCTGGGCGTCGAAGAGATTGACCTGTACATCGTCCACTGGCCCCAGAACGGCCCCACCTGGGCATGGCCGGGGATGGAGCGGGCGCGGGAACGCGGCTACGTCCGCTCGATCGGAGTCTCGAACTTCAGTGCCCGACAGCTGGCGGAGGTGATCGAGATCGCCGGCACCCTGCCGGTGGTCAACCAGGTGCAGTTCAGCCCGTTCGAATATCGGCGTGAGCTGGCCCGCGCCTGCGCCGAGCACGACATCGCGCTCGAGGCTTACAGTCCCCTCGGAACCGGCCGCCACCTCGCCGACCCCGCCGTCACCGAGATCGCCGGCCGCCGCGGCCGGACCCCGGCGCAAGTGCTGCTTCGGTGGTGCCTGCAACGCCAGGCGATCGTGATCCCGAAATCCACCCACCGCGAGCGGATCGAGGAGAACGCGCAGATCTTCGACTTCGAGCTCGACGAGCGAGATCTGAGTGCCCTTGACGCCTTGGACCGCACCGGCGGCACCGACAGGGCCCGCGAGCAGAAATGGTGGTGAGCTACCGTCGGTGCCTCCGTCGGCGCCGAGCACTGCGCCCGGCGCCGACGGCGTTGGCGATCAGCTCTCCTTGCGCTCGGCCTTGACCCTGGCCGCAGCCTCGCGCAGCCGCTGTGCCTCGTCGCGCGCGGTCAACGCCTCCTCGCGCTCCTGCTGGGCTTCGGCCTTGGTCTCGAGCACATCCAGGCGCTCCCGGGGCTCGTCGCGGTCGATCTTCTCCTGTACCTGCGCCTCGACCTGACGGCTGTTCTGCACGCGCCGCTGTTCGCTGCTGGCGGCCTGCTTCTGCGTTCGCTGCTTCTCGCCCTCGGCCTTCTGGCGGCGTTGCTGCGCGCGTGTGTCGGCCTGCTTGCGCCGGGCGCTGGTCCTCCGCTGGCGCTCCTCGAGCCGGTCGTCGGCCTGCTCGGTAGCCTGCTCGGCGCGCTCACGCAGCTCCACAGCGCGCTGACGCTCGCGCGCCGCTTCCTGGCGCCGGCGGGCGTCCTGCTGCAGCGCCGGGTCGCGAAGCAGCGTTCCGGCCACCGCGCGAGCGGTGGCGTCGGCCCGGTCCACCGCGACCTCGGCTGCCGGACGGGGCCCGGTTCGGCGCCCGGGTAGCAGCTTGGTGGCGGCATCGAGTGGAATCCGGGCCAGTTGCAGGTAGCCGTGGACCGCGGTTCGGGGAATGGCACGGACGTTCATCGGGAGGCCTCCGGATCGATGTTCTGGGCTCGCTCCTCGGCCTCACGCGCCTGGCGCTCCAGCCGGATCGCATCCTTCTCGGTTGCCAGTCGGGCCTGCTCGGCGTCGCGCTCCTTGGCCGCTGCGGCCTGGTGCTCGGCCTCGCGCTGGACCTCGGCCTGCTGCTCCTTGCGTTGAGCCTGCTCCTCGGCGGCGCGCTCAGCCTGCCGACGGTCACGCTCGGCCTGCTCCTCACGCCGCTGTCCGGCGACCTCGTTCTCCAGTCGCCTGCGCTCGAGCTCGGTCTCGCTCTTCTCCTGCTCGAGCTGGGCCGCCTGCTCGCGTTGCTCGGCTTCAGCGGCCTCGCGACGAGCCTGAAGCTCGGCATCTGACTGTGCCCCTTGAAGCCGGCCTTCACGGGCCAGTTCGTCCTGACCAGTGGCCGACCCGACGGCCTCCTTGACCTTCCCCAGCACCTTGCCGGCGATACCGCCGGCGGTGCGCTCAGATTCGTTTGGTGACACTGCGTCTCCTTCGGTTTCGGGTGCGCTTATGACTACCCCGAGACCGCCCAGAGGGAACACACGTTCCCCAGGGATTCACCTCCGGTTCCCCAGGGATTCACCTCCGGCTCTGCCTAGCCGGACTCCGGCCGCTCTTCGCGGGGGACGCCTTCGTCGTCGACCAGCTCGCTCGAGCGGCTGTGGTCGGCTTCGCCATAGAGGGCGCTCGCGCGGTCGCTCTCATTCTCTGGGGTGATCGCGTCCCGCTCGGGCTCCGCGTGGCCCTCACCGTGGGTGGCGTTCTCGATCAGATCGGCTTCCGCGGCCTCCCAGCCTTCCTGCTCGCCGCCGCCGGCCTGATAGACGGGATCCATCGCCGGATCCTCGACGTCGGAAGGTACGGTTCCCCCGATCGCCGCGGCTTCTGCCGCCGCGGCGGCCTCCTGTTGGGCCACGAGCGTGTCGCCAGTCTGGGGCGCCCCGGCGCCGGCCAGACCGGCGTCGATTCGCTCCGCTCGCTCGGTCTCGGATTCGGGCTGCTCGGGAGGAGTGACCGAAGGTCCCGGGGTCTCCAGCGGCGGCGGTGCCAAGGGGGTGGCGAGCGGAGTGGGAGGCACCTGCGCCGTCACTTCCCCGCTCCTGGCGCCGGTCGGTGCCGGCGGGATCGGGGCGCCGCTCGGGTCTGAACGAGGTCGCGTCACCGATCGGAGCCTGCGGAACCGCCGCGTCGGCGATGCTCCGGTCGCTTGGCTGGCGCTGGGTCAGCGCCGCGGCAGCGATCTCGCCGGCACCGAGGAGCGCGTGCGGCAGCCAGTCCGGCACCCGGGTGCCGCGGCGGTCGCGGAGCGAGATGGCGCCGGCCAGCAGCAGCCCGCCCGTCACCGCGTCTACCAGCAGGTGAGCCGGCATCGGCAGTCTGCGCCGCAGGCCGAGCTCGTAGTCGGTGACCGAGCTGGTCAGGAGCACAGCGCCGCCGGCGCTGAGCACCAGCGCCTGGGCGCGGCGGTCTCGGATCGCCAGCAGCCGGGGGGCGGCGAGCATCAGCACGCCGGTCGCGTAGTCACCGGTCGCGTGGAGCTTGGTCGAGATCGGGGGCATGGGGCTTCTCCTACCCGCGCCAGCATCCGCCAATCTGTCGCTACTTCTGTTTTGGGTCGCGCCGCTCGCCGGGTACATCGGTAAGCTCAGACTCTGCACCGTAAGCGGACGGGTGCCGGGGGACGGTTGTCCGGGGCCACAGGAGAATGAGACTGATGGAAGCTGACCCAGCGGCAACCTCCACCACAGCCGTGCGGCCGGTATCGATGCCGCTCGTCGACCGGATCGCCAGCGCGGTGGTCACCGCGGCCCCGCCGATCATGGTGGTGATCGGCATGTGGTTCGGATGGATGGGCAACCTCCTGAACTGGCAGGACATCCTCGTGCTGGCGCTCTCCTACATGGTCATCGGCACCGGGATCACGGTCGGTTTCCACCGCCTGCTGACCCACCGCAGCTTTAAGTGCAGCCGGCTGCTCCGGGCCGCGTTTGCCGCGCTCGGCTCGGCGGCGGCCGAGGGCCCGGTGATCGACTGGGTGGCTACGCATCGCAAGCATCACCAGTTCTCCGATGAGCACGGCGATCCGCATAGTCCGCACGGACACGGCTCCGGCTGGCTGGGCTCCTTACGCGGGCTCGCCCACGCGCACGTGGGTTGGGTGTTCAGCGACATGGAGGTCGCCGACGAGCAGCGCTACGCCAAGGACCTGCTCGCGGATCCGATGATCCGCTTCGTTGACCGCACGTTTGTGCTGTGGGTGGCGCTGGGGCTGGCGAGCGCTTTCGGCCTCGGCGTCGCGCTCACCGGGACGGTCAACGGCGGGCTGACCGCGCTGTTGTGGGGAGGCGCGGCGAGGATCTTCTTCATGCATCACGCCACCTTCTCGATCAACTCGCTGTGCCACTTCTTCGGTCGCACCGAGTACGACACTGGAGACCAGTCGCGCAACCTGGCTTGGCTGGCGATTCCAACCTGGGGCGAGGCCTGGCACAACAACCATCACGCCTTCCCGACCTCCTACCGCCATGGGCTGCGCCGCTGGCAGCTGGATCCCTCGGCCGCGATCATCCGTGCGCTGGAGATGCTCGGGTTGGTCTGGGACGTGGTCCGGGTGGATCCCTCGCGGCGCCAGCGGCGTCCGGCTGTGGCGCCCACGGGAGCGTGAGCCGGGCGATCCTGGCCCGCACCGGCCCCCTGCGGCGGGAGCTGCGGGCCTCGATTGCGCAGCGCCCGTTCACCGTCCGCTTCTGGGATGGCACGGCAGTCCCGGCCAGCGAACCCGGATCCCCGACGTTCACGATCCGCTCCCCGGGCGCTCTGGCCCACGTGCTCCGCGCCCCGGGCGAGCTGGGAGTTGGACGCGCCTACGTCGCCGGCCTGATCGAGGTCGATGACCTGGAGGGGGCACTGCGGATCGTCGACACCTTCGAGGCCCCGCCGCTGTCACGGCGCCAGCAGGCGCGGCTGGCGCTGGCGCTGCTCCGGGCGTGCGGCCTGCTGACCCCGCCGCGGAGACCTGCGACTGAGCTGCGGCTCAGCGGGGAGCGCCACACGATCGCTCGTGACCGCCGGGCTGTCCGTCACCACTACGACGTCGGCAACGAGTTCTTCGCGATGTTCCTGGATCGCTCGATGACCTACAGCTGCGCGCTGTTCTCACGCGGAGCGGAGACGCTCGAGCAGGCCCAGCAGCAGAAGCTGGAGCTGGTCTGCACCAAGCTCGCGCTGGCGCCGGGTGAGCGCGTGCTCGACGTCGGCTGCGGATGGGGGAGTTTTGCGATCCACGCCGCCCGCAACCATGGCGTCAGCGTGCTTGGAGTGACGCTGGCCGAGCGCCAGGCCGAGCTGGCACAGCAACGGGTGCAGGAGGCCGGCGTCGCCGACCAGGTCGAGATCCGGGTCGCCGACTACCGTGAGGTCGAGGCCGATCCATTCGACGCGATCGTCAGCATCGGCATGGTCGAACATGTCGGCGCGGAGCGCATCGACCTCTACGCACAGCGGCTGGCGAGCCTGCTCAAGCCGGGAGGCCGACTGCTCAACCACGGGATCGCCAAGCTCCAGGACTTCGACACTCCTGACGAAGGGCCGTTCTCGGAGCGCTTCGTGTTTCCCGACGGAGTGCCGCTGCCGCTGTCGAGGATCGAGCTGGCGCTGGAGCGGGCCGGGTTCGTGACCCGGCACGTCGAGGGTCTGCCCGAGGACTACGCCGAGACGCTGCGGCACTGGATCGAGCGCTTCGACTCCCATTATGAGCAGGCGGTGCGTGTGGCCGGAATCGAGCGTGCGCGCATCTGGCGGCTGTACCTGCGGGCCGCCCGGCTCGGTTTTCTAACCGGTTGGGCGTCGATCTACCAGGTGCTGGCGCAGCTACCGCCGCCGGCTGCACAGCAACGGGAGCGAGCGGTCTCGTCGGTGTCAGGGTCGCCGACGAACCGGAGCGAGGCATGGGCAAATCTGTCGCCATAGGGCTCGAGGTCAACCCCCGGCGCGGATCCGAGCCGACGCTGCGCTGGCGCTCAGCGTGAACGCGCACACCGACAGCGCCCGGCTGTTTCTGGCGCTCCACCGTCCCGGAGAGCCATTGCTGCTGCCCAATCCATGGGACGCCGGATCGGCGAAGCTGCTCGCCTCGTTGGGCTTCCAAGCGCTGGCGACCACCAGTAGCGGGTTTGCGGCGACGCTTGGCCGGCTCGACGGTTCGGTCACGCGGGAGGAGGCGCTGGCGCATGCGGCGGCGGTCGTCGCCGCCACCAGCCTACCGGTGTCGGCCGATCTAGAGAACGGCTTCGACCATCACCCCGAGGGGGTCGCGCAGACGATCGTCGGGGCGCTGCAGGCAGGTCTTGCCGGATGTTCGATCGAGGACTTCACCGGCTCCGGGCGGGAACCGATCTACGAGCTCGCCCAGGCACGCGAGCGGGTGGCCGCAGCGGCCGAGGCCGCACACGCCGGACCGGTTCACCTGGTGCTGACTGCCCGGGCGGAGAACCACCTCCACGGCCGTCACGACCTGGCGGACACAATCGAGCGGCTGCAGGCCTACGCGGAGGCGGGAGCGGATGTGCTCTATGCCCCTGGCCTGACCTCGATCAACGAGATCGCGGAGCTCGTCCGTCTGTTGCCGTTGCCCGTCAACGTCCTGGCGCGGCCGGGCGCTCCGCCAGTCGAGGCGCTGGCCGCGGCGGGAGTCAGCCGCATCTCCGTCGGTGGCGCGTTTGCGTTCGCGGCTGCGGGAGCGCTGGTCGAGGCGGCGGTGGAGCTTCTTGACCGAGGCACGTATGGATTCTGGGAGCGTGCCGCCAAGGGCAGTCGAGCGGCGGCGACGGCTTTCAACTGACGCGCGCGCGTCCGCTTTCGTCCGCGCCTGCCGCTCTCCCGTGGGTCAGCCGCTCACGGTTGAGCCGCACGCAGCCGACGCTCGCTGCGCAACGCCCAGCCGGCGTCCCCGAAGTGCTCGCGCACGGCCGCTGCGCTGCGCTCGTGGTCGTACTCGACCCGTCGTAGCTCGACGGCTCCATCCGTGTTGATCAACGCGTAGGCGGCGCGCGGGTCCCCATCCAGCGGCATGCCGACGCTGCCGGGGTTCAGCAGCTCGACTCCACCCGGCCGGATCCGGCGGAACTGCAGGTGAGTGTGGCCGAACACGATCCTTCGTTCGCTCGTGCCTGCCAGCAGCTCGTCGTCCTCGTCCGACGCCTCGGGCAGGAAGGAACGCAGGTCCGAAATCGGAGAGGCGTGACAGAAGCGCGTTCCGACTTCGACATGCTGCTCGGGCAGCGCGCCCAGCTCGGCCGTGAGCTGCTCGCCGAGGGCGTGACGACAGTCGGCGATCGCCTCCTGCAGCAGCTCATCGGGATCGGCTTGATCGGGATGGGCGCTCCAGCGGTCGACGTTACCGCGGATCCAGATGGCGTCTTGGAGCTCGTGCAGGACTGCCACCGTCGTGGCCGGCCACGGCCCGAACAGCGCGTAATCGCCCCCGAGCAGGTACCGCGATCCGCTCAGCGCACAGCGCGATTGCCGCGGTGTCGTAGACCGCATGCCTCGGATCACCCCGTCGCACCGAAGGGTGCCCTGTCGAGCGGCAGCGTGCGCCCGGCAGCCCGCCCTCTCAGCTGCGCCGCTGCTCCCAGCTGAACCCCCGCACCGCCAGCAAGATCCCCAGCGCCGCCCAGACGGCGATCACTCCGAGCGCGCTGACGTTCTCGGCGAGGCCGGAGTGAGGGCGCACCATCGCACCCGAGAGCCCATCGATCAGGTGCTTAAGCGGCAGCGCCTGCGCGATCCCTTTGATGAAGCTGGGAGCTCGGGCAGCGTCGTAGAACACGCCAGAGACGAAGATCACCGGCAGGAACACCGCGTTGACGTAGGCGGGGGCGGAGTCGAAGTTGGGGATCGCGTGCGAGAACGCGACCCCGAGCGAGGCGAAGCAGACGACGCCCGCGGCGACGAACACTGCCAGCTCCACCCAGTCCCGGGGCCAGCCGGTGCCGAAGAAGACCCTGCCGACGACGGTGATGATCGCGATCTGCAGCGCCGTGTTGGTGATCGCGTTAGCGGCGATTCCCACCAGGTAGGAGATCCCGGGCATCGGCGTGCCGCGAATCCGCTTGAGCACCCCCTGCTCGCGCAGGAAGGTCATGTTGAAGGCCAACGCCGTGAAGGTGGTCGACATCACGCTCATCCCGGCGATGCCGGGAACGATCACGTTGAGGTCGTGCTGGTTGCCGTGGAGGATCGCTCCGAAGAAGGCCAGGAACAGCAGCGGCAGCAGGAAGTTGAAGAACGCCGCGCTGGGATTGCGCCAGAACAGTCGCCGCTCCAGCCGGTACTGCCGCCAGGCCAGTGCCATCGCCTCAGGCATCCTCGGGCCCCTCCGCGGTGAGCTCGAGGTAGACATCCTCCAGGGTCGGCCGGGAGACCGTCAGCCCCTCCAGCCGCTCGCCGCGAGCCAGCGCCCCGCCGGTCAGCTCGTGCAGGAGCGTCGTCGGATCGTCGGTCTGCTGCTCCACCTGATGCCCGTTCCCGTTGCGGTAGGCAACCCGATACGGAGCGCCGGCGCCTCCGTCTGCGCCCAGCTCCCGTGGCGCCCCCTCGACCAGAATCCGGCCGTCCTTGATGATCGCCACCCGGTCGGCCAGGGCTTGGGCCTCGTCGAGATAGTGCGTGGTCAGCAGCACCGTCTTACCCAGCTCCCGCAGCGAGCGGATCGCCTCCCAGGCGTTGCGCCGGGCGGCGGGATCGAACCCGGTCGTGGGCTCGTCGAGGAATATCAGCTCCGGATCGCCGACCAGCGCCAGCGCCAGGTCAAGCCGCCGCAGCTGGCCCCCGGAGAGCGTGCGGGCAAGGGCATCCTCCTTGCCTTGCAGGCCGACCAGCGAGATCACCTCCTCGACCTGGCGGGGATGCGGATACATCGCCGCGAAGTGCACCAGCGCCTCCCGTACCTTGATGTGACGGTAGAGCCCAGTGCTCTGCAGCACGATCCCCACCCGGGCGCGGAGTGATCTCGATCGCTGGCCGGGGTCCATCCCCAATACGTTGACGATCCCATCGCTGCGCGAGCGGTATCCCTCCAGGATCTCGACCGTCGTCGTCTTGCCGGCTCCGTTGGGGCCGAGCAGCCCGAAAACCTCACCCCGGCGAACTTCGAAGTCGATGCCCCGTACCGCTTCGGTTTCGCCGTAGGTCTTGCGCAGCCCGCGCACCTCGATTGCCAGCTCGGACATCTCCTTGATGATGCCAGCGGGCGGACGGGCGATACTTGACCCCCACGTGAGACGGGTCCTCGAGCTCCCCGCCTACCGGCGCCTGCTGGCCGCCTATGCCCTCAACGAGATCGCGTACTCGATCGGCTCACTGGCACTCGCGCTGCTGGTCTATCGCCGCACCGGTAGCGCGATCGCCGCCGCCTCGTACTTCATCGCCGCGCAGTTCCTGCCGGCGCTGATCGCGCCGGCGCTCGTCGCGCGCCTCGACAGCCGCCCGGTTGCACGCACGCTTCCGGTCATCTACGCACTGGAGGCGGTCGCGTTTGCGCTGCTGGCCTGGCTGGCCGGGCGCTTCTCGCTTCCGGCCGTACTGGCGGCGGCGCTCGCCGACGGGATCCTGGCGCTGATCGCCCGCGCCCTTGCGCGAGCGGCGACTGTAGCCGTGACCTCGCCGGTGGGGCTGCTGCGGGAGGGCGCCGCCGTGGCCAACGGCGCCTTCTCGCTGTCCTTCATGACCGGCCCCGCGCTCGGCGGGGCGATCGTGGCCGCCGGGGGAACCACAGACGCGCTGCTCACCAACGCGGCCCTGTTCGGCGTGATCGCGCTGACCCTGGTCAGCGCATCCGGCCTGCCCGACGCGTCGAGACATCCCGCGGCCGCCCGGCGGCTCCGGGGGGCGCTCAACTACGCGCTGCGCAGCGGACCGATCAGAGCGTTGCTGGGGTTGCAGGCGTTCGCCGTCCTGTGCTTCTCGATCTCCATCCCGGTTGAGGTCGTCTATGCCACGCACACCCTCCATGCCGGGGCGAGTGGGTTCGGGCTGCTGAGCGCGATTTGGGGTGCGGGGGCCGTGGTGGGAAGCGCGGTCTACGCGCGGCTGCACGGGCTGCATGCCCGGTGGCTGATCTGCGTCGGGGCAGCGGCGCTGGCCGTCGGCATGGGGGTGATGGCGGTTGCTCCAGAGCTCGCGATCGCGCTGCTGGGCGCGGCGCTGGCCGGGTGCGGCAACGGGATCGAGGCCGTCGCGGCTCGCACGGCACTGCAGGAGCAGACCGACGCCTCGTGGATGGCGCTGATGATGAGCCTCAACGACTCGGTCATGCAGGCGGTTCCGGGGCTGGGGATCTTGATCGGCGGGGGGATCACCTCGCTGGCCAACCCGCGCGTGGCCCTGGCGGTGGCGGCGGTCGGATCCGGCGCGATCACCTTCGCTGGTTGGGCCCTGCTGAGCCCGCGGATGGGTGATCAGGCGCTAGCTTAGGAGTGGCGTGCGCCGCGCCTGTATCGACATCGGTTCGAACACGACGCGACTGCTCGTTGCCGAGTGCGCTCCGGGCCGGGTGCTGGCGGTCCATCAGGAGCGTGTGTTCACCCGCATCGGACGTGAGCTGCGGATGGCCGAGGGAATCTCGCCGGAGAAGATCGCCGAGGTGGCGCAGGTCGTGTACGAGCAGCTTCGACATGCCCGGGCGATGGGTGCGGTGGCCGTGCACGCCGTGGCCACGGCGGCGATCCGGGGGGCGGGCAACGGCGACGAACTCGTCGGAGCGATCCGGGCGGCGTGCAGCCTGGAGGTGGAGGTCCTATCCGGTGAGCAGGAGGCGCGACTGGCATTTTGCGGCGCGGCCGGAACCCTCGAGCAGCCACCCCTGGGCACGCTGGGGGTGGTGGACGTGGGCGGCGGATCGTGTGAGCTGGCGGTGGGCACCGCTCCCGATCAAATCTGCTGGTCGACCTCGCTCAGCGTTGGGTCGGGCGACATCGCCGATTGCTGCCTGCACAGTGATCCGCCGACCACCGAGGAGCTCGCCGCGGCGCGTGGACGAGTGCAGCGCGCCGTGGTCGAGCTTGCCGTGCCGAAGCCGCGAGCGGCAGTCGCCGTCGGCGGCAGCGCGGCATCGCTACGTCGCCTCGCCGGTTCGCGGCTGGACGCCGCGACGTTCGCTCGCTCGCTGGGTCTGCTGGGACGCGCGCCGGCGAGCGAGGTGGCGCGGCAGTTCGCGCTCGACCGCGAGCGCGTGCGGCTGCTTCCCGCCGGCCTGCTGATCCTGCAGGCGGCATCGATGTTGTTCGGCGTGCCGCTGCAGGTCGGCCGCGGCGGAGTCCGGGAAGGGGTCCTGCTGGAGGCGGGGGTTAGGATCTAGCCTGTCCGGGACAGGGCGGGAACGGCGGTCGGAGGATCGAGCCGCCGGGGACGGGAGACACGGTCACCGTCACAGCATGCCGCCCGGGCAGGTTGGCCAACGCCAGCACCGGTGCGTCCGGAGCAGACAGCCGGCGAGCGCCGGTGACGCGGACGTGGTAGCCGTGCGGATATTGGACCGACACGGGAATTGAGATCAGCGTCGGGCCCGGGATCCCGGGCCGGGTGGCGTAGCGCATCCGGAACCGTCCGTTGCGCACGTCGAACGAGTAGCCCTCGGGCACCCCGGCCACGGCCCGCGGGTAGACGCGGGCCAGAACCAGCTGCTTGAATGGATCCGCCCCGTCCGGCGCGCTCTCGGTGGCCAGGCGGCGCAACTCGTCGTCGGGATTGCTCCAGCTCAGCCCGTAGGTCCAGCCGGTCTGAAACCGGTCAGCCTGCTCGAGCAGGCAGTTGAGGCCCTGGACATCGCCGTCCGAGGTCGAAGCCACCTCGGTCATCAATCCGGGGCCGCCGAGCTCCACAGCCGTCTGGCGGTCGTGGCGCAGGACCGAGGCCGACACCGGTGGGCAGCTCGAATGGCCCTGGAGGATGATCGCCGGGTCGTGCGTCACCGCGTACGCGGTCCGGCTCGGGCACTGGTCGTGGAACGAGAGTCCGACCGGTCGGACGGCGGCCGGCGGCGTGCTGAAGTCGGTGGGGATACCGATGTTGAAGAAGAAGGTCGGCTCGAAGAAGATCGTTCGCTCCGTGTCGGCGCGACGGATCGCCCGGGCAACGGCGATCTCGAACGGCTCCAGCGTCTGTCGGTCGAACTCGGCGCAGCCCGCTGTCTCCGCGCAGCTGCTGACCGATGGACTGGAGCGCGAGGTCGTGCCCGGGAACGGCTCGTTGATCAGGTCATAGCCGGCGAGCATCGGGTCGTGTAGGAAGCGCTCAGCCACGACCGTCCAGGCGCGGGCGAAGGCCGTTCGGATGCCCTCCCCGCCGACGCGGAAGTTGGCGTACAGGTTGCCGAACGCAGCTCGGTGGAGGTGTGGAAGTAGCCGAGCGGGAACTTCCATCCAACGTATCCTGGATCCAGGGGGGCCGGAGCCAGCGGCTGCCCGTCGCTGACCGCAGACCATTTCGGAAACCCGGGCTCGTTGCCGAACAGCTGGTCGTACTGGTCCTGGTGGGCGTCGAGCACCACGTATACGCCCCTCGAGGAGAGCCTTCCCACCGCACCCGCGATGCCGTTCAGGTAAGTGGAGCTGTAGTTGCCCTGGGTCGGCTCGAGTCCCTCCCAGTACCAGGAGACCCGCGCACCGTCGAACCCGAGTGTCCGGACTTCGTCGGCGTCCCCGTCAGTGAAGCTCGGCAGCGACGGATCGGAGGTGCTGTCGATACCGCTGGGGAAGAGAGGCTGTTGCTTCCAGACCGCGAACAGCCCGTGGAGGATGACCACCCGGCCCTCGGGATCGATGAGGTAGCGCCCGTCGGCGCGCAGCGGCCCTGGCCGGCCGTGACCGAGCGGATGAGACGATCCCTGCCCCACGACGCTGCCGCGCCTGGTGGCGAGCGCCACGCCAGAGGACGCGTCGGCCAAGCCCAAGCACGTCAGCGCCGCGATCGCGCACGACAGGCAGACGGCCCTCACACCGACAGCGGCTACCAGTGGACTCCGCGCATCAGGTGCGCCAGCGCGACCTGCTCGCTCGAGGCCCGCTCGCTCGGGTCCTGCTTGCCCTTTGCGGCCGCAGAGTCAGGGAAGACCTTGTAGGCGGTGGAGAGGATCTGATCGACGGCCTTGGGCGCCAGCGCGTAGGCGACCTCGCCGAAGGTGCCCAGCCGCGTGTTGATCTGCTTGGGCTGGGCCCGGATCGCCTCGCAGATCAGGTCGGCCGCCTCCTCCGGGGAGATGGTCGGGAAGCTGTCGTAGATCTTCGTCGGTGCGATCATCGGTGTGCGCACTAGCGGCATGTGGATCGTCGTGAAATGGACGTCGTCGGCGACGCACTCCGATCCCACCACTCGCGTCCAGGCGTCGAGCGCGGCCTTGGAGGCCACGTAGGCGGCGAATCGCGGGGGGTTGGTTTGGACTCCGATCGAGGAGACGTTGACGATCAGCCCCGAGCGACGCTCGCGCATGTGCGGGAGCAGCCCCATGATCAGCTTGATCGTGCCCAGGTAGTTGAGCTGGATCGTTCGCTCGAAGTCGTGGAAGCGGTCGTAGGAGAGCGCCACCGAGCGGCGGATCGAGCGGCCGGCGTTGTTGACCAGGATGTCGATCGCCGGATGGTCGTCCAGCACCTGCTGGCACAACCGCTCCACAGATTCAGGGTCTGAGACGTCGGCTGAGTAGGCGTAGGCGGTCCCGCCCATGTCCATGATCTGCTGCTTGGTCTCCTGAAGCTTCTCCTCGCTGCGGCCACCAGCAACGGGATCCCGCCCGCGCCGGCGATCTTGAACGCTGCCGCCCGGCCGATCCCGCTGGAGGCGCCGGTGATCAGGACGGTCTTGCCGTTGACCGCGCCCTCGAAGCTGCGGTCCTTGTACAGGTCTGGATCCAGATGGCGCTCCCAGTAGTCCCACAGCTTGTCGGCGTAGCTGTCCAGTGGCGGTACGGCGATGCCGGTGCCGGCCAGCGCGCGCTCGGTGTCACGAGTGTCGAACTGGGCGGTGAGGGCGATCTCGCCAAGCACCTCGTCGGGGATTCCGAAGTCGGCCAGGATCGCCCGCCGCACATTCCTTGCCGCCGGCAGCGCCATCACCATCGAGAAGGTCCCCTTGGGCAGTGCCTTGAGCAGCCGGGTGTCGATCCGCATCGACATCTGCGGCGCGTGGGCAGCCGCGGCAAAGGCATTGATCACCTCCCCTGAGCGCTGGGATTTCGGGGCGGTGAGGTGGAACGCCTGGCCATCCAGATCCGGCTGGTGGGCGATGTGGTCCATCGCCGCGGCGACGAAGTCCACAGGGACGATGTTCGTGTAGCCGAGCTCAGGACCGACCAGCGGGAACCATCCCGGCAAGTAGTGCCGGGCCTTCTTGATCGCGGTGAAGAAGTAGTAGGGCCCGTCGATCTTGTCCATCTCGCCGGTTCTGCGAGCTGCCGACGACGATCGCCGGGCGGTAGACCCGCCAGGGAACGGAGGTGTGCGTGCGCGCGATCTTCTCGGCCTCGAACTTGGTGCGGTGATAGGGGTGATCGAGCTTCTGCCCCTCGTCGAACATGTCCTCGCGGAACAGCCCCTGATGGCGGCCGGCCGCGGCAATCGAGGAGGTGTGGTGAAAGCAGCTCGCCTGCACGGCGTTGGCCAGCTCCACCGCATGACGCGTGCCCTCGACGTTGGCGATCCGATTTCGCTCTTCGTCGGCGGTAAGGTCGTATACCGCCGCCAGGTGGAAGAAATGATCGACCTGCCCTCGCAGCTGCGCGACCTGCTCCTCGGAGAGGCCGAGGCGCGGCCGCGAGAGGTCCCCGATCATGGGGTGGATCCGGCCGTCGGCGCGCTCCCCCAGCCGACGGTCAGCGCCTCGAGCCTGTTGAGTGATCCCTCTCGCACGAGGACGTGGATGTCACCTCTTCGCTCCAGCAGCCGCTCCAGCAGGTGGCGTCCGATGAACCCGGTCGCCCCGGTGATGAAGTAGCTCATCGCGGTGCGGTGATCACCAGCCGCCGTGCCACGTCGCTGCTGGCGGCCCGGCGCTTGGCGGCGTCCATCTTGCGTGCTTGCGCTTGTCGAGCCGCCACTGGATCAGCGAGAGGACGAGGATCACGGTGGGAAGAACGCGATGACCAGAAACATCGCATTGGTGACGACCTTGTCGTTGGTCTCGCCGTACCAGCCCTGACCACCTCCATTCTCGGCCACGGTCTGTGCCAGGGCGGGGAAGCAAGGCTCGCCAACGTGACGCTGAGTACCAGCAGAGCGGTGGCGATCTTGCTCGGCGCATCTCGCCGCTAGCCTACCGGATGGCGGGATGGTTCAGGCGACACTGGCCTCGCGCCGGGGCGCCAACGCGCCGATCGCCTCCAGCAGGGGCGGGTTGAAGACGTCGGCTCGCCACACCACTTCCATGTGGTTGCAAGCAGCCTCGCGCACCGGTCCGCCGGCGGCCGCCGCCAGCTGTCGCTGCTTGAACACCGGCACCAGGTCATCCTGAGTGGTGATGACCACCGAGACCTCCGGCTCGACCGCGCCCAGCCAAGGTCGGGAGTCGAAGCGACCGAGCTCCCGGCCGGCCTCGGCGATGTCACGCCCCGAATGGCGCAGCAACTCGGAGTGCAACCACGAGGCGTGCTCGGAGTTCTGGATGCCGGCGCGTTTGAAGCCGGCTCGCCACAGGGTCCGCGGCGCCAACGACAAGGCCAGGCCGAGTCCACCCATGGCCCTGAACGAGCGGCGCGTGCGGGGGTCCTGCCAGTGCTGCGCGGTTCCGCTGAGGACGATGCCGGCTGCGACCTCGGGATGGTCCCGGGCCATCAGCTGGGCGATCGCGCCGCCCATCGAGTAGCCGACCACGACCGCGGGAATCGCTCCCAGCTCCCGCAGGACCCCTGCGGCGTCAGCGGCACAATCGGCCAGCTGGAACGGGACGATCGGTCGCAGCCCCCGGCCATGGCCGCGATGATCGATCGCCAGGACGCGGTAACCCGCCTCCTGCAGCGCGCCGTAGGCCCCGGCCCAATTGAGGTCGGCGCTGGCCATCCACCCGTGTAGCAGCATCACCGGCGGCCCAACGCCGCCGGTGTCGCGCAGAAAGAACTCACCCCGGTCGGGCACCCGCACCGTGCGCGCGGGCGGCATCTCGAACGGGGGAACCGGCGGTTGCTGGGAACCTCGCATCCGCGCATCCTACCCCCGCCCGGGTGGCCAACCGGCCGCCAGCCCGGCTCCTACCATGGACGCGATGGCAGTGGTGATCGCATCCGACCTGAGCAAGGACATCGCGGGGGAGCCGCTGCTGCGCGGGATCTCGTTCACGCTCGGGCGCCATGACCGGATGACGCTGTCCGGGCGAAACGGCGCGGGCAAGACCACGCTGCTGCGGATGCTGGCCGGTGAGGCCGCGGTCGACGGTGGGGAGCTGGTGCTGGCCAAGGGCGCGCGAGTGGCCCTGCACGATCAGCGTCCGCCACGGGAGCGGGAGCTGTCGCTGCGCGACTACGTGCTCTCGGGGGCGGCGGAGCTGGTGGCGATCGAGGCCGAGCTGTCGGCGCTGGAGCGGGCGATGGCCGATGGCGCTCACGACGAGGGCACCCTCAATCGGTACGCCGGGGCGCAGGCGCGGCTGGAGCATGCCGGCGGCTACGGCTGGCGGGAACGAGCGCTGTCGACCCTGCACCGGCTCGGCTTCCACGGCGAGCAGCAGCTGGACCGCCCCCTGTCGACCTTCTCCGGCGGCGAGCTCACCCGGGCCTCGCTGGGCCGCGCACTGGCCGGCGATCCTGACCTACTGCTGCTCGACGAACCGACCAACCACCTCGACATCGTCGCGCTGGAATGGCTGGAGCAGCACTTGGTGGGGCTAGACGCCGCGGTGGTGCTGGTCGCCCACGACCGCTGGTTCCTGGAGGCGGTGGGCACTGCGGTGCTGGAGCTGGAGGGGGGCCGGGGCAGGTTCTTTGCCGGCACCTGGCACGCGTGGCGCAGGGAGAAGGCCGCTCGCGAGCTGGCCCTGGGACGGGCGATGGAGCGCCAGCAGGCGGAGATCGAGCGGCTGGAGCGCTTCGTGACCAGGTTCCGGGCCGGGACCCGGGCCCGGCAGGCGCAATCGCGATCCAAGCAACTCTCGAGGATCGAGCGCCTCGGACGTGGCGCCGGCGACGGCGCGGCTCTGGCATTCCAGTTCAAGGCGCCTGAGCGCAGCGGCCGCGTCGTCTTCGAGTTGCTCGACGCCCGGGCGGTGGTCGACTCCCGCACGCTCCTCGACGGGGCCGAGCTGTGGCTCGAGCGCGGCGAGCACGTGTCGCTGGTAGGCCCCAACGGCGCGGGCAAGACCACGGTGATCGAGACCCTGGCCTCCGTGCGGCAGATCGGGGAGCGACCTGAGGACGGCGGCCCAGTGGTGACGGGAAAGCTGCGCGCCGGTCACAACGTCACGATCGGATATCTCTCCCAGCATGCCGAGGAGCTCTCGGCGGGTACCGCGCGCACGGTGCTGGAGGCGGCCCAGCATGCCACCGGGCTGACCCCGAACAAGGCGCGGGCGTTGCTGGGCCAGTTCCTGTTCTCTGGCGAGGAGGCCGAGAAGCCGCTTGACGGCCTCTCCGGCGGGGAGCGTCGTCGGTTGTCGCTGGCGATCCTGATGAACGGGAAGCCCCACCCGCCGAACGTACTGATCCTGGATGAGCCGACCAACCATCTCGACCTGGAGAGCCGGGAGGCGCTCGAGCAGGCGCTGGCGAAGTTCCCGGGATCGCTGCTGCTGGTCTCCCACGACCGTGCGCTGCTCGACGCCGTGGGCACGCGGACAGTGGCGCTGGAGAACGGAACGCTTCACAGCTATGTCGGTGGCTGGCCGGAGTACCTGCGCGCACGGGAGGAGCGGGCCACGCGTCCGCGCGGGGGAGCCGGCGTAGCCGGAGCCGGCGCTACGCAGGCCGGCGGGAGCGGCCGCATCTCGAGCGCGGGGAGCCGGTCGAGGACAAAGCGGACCAGGAAGGAAGCTGCGGGCAACCCGACCGTGGCCCGGCCGAGGTCGTCAGCCGGCGCCGAGCGCAAGCAGCGGGAGCTGGAGCGCCAGATCGAGCAGGCCGAGGCCGAGCTGCGCGCGCTGGAGGACGAGCTCGCCGATCCGACGGCATGGGCCAACCAGCAGCGCAGCGCTGAGGCGGCATCCCGCCACGAGCAGGCAAAAGAGCGAGTGGACGAGCTGATGCGGCGCTGGGAGCAGGTGGCAAGCTGATGCCGCGGCGGTGAACCGTCCCGCTGATCGCATACACTCCACCCGAGATGGCTGGGAGCGAAACGACCCGCGTCAGGGTCGCCCTCATCGATGACGACACCGGCCTGTTCACGGTCCTGGAGCGCCGGTTCGCGAATCTCCACTGGGAACGGCAGGTGCTCGCCTACGCGGCCGGAGCGGAGGAGCTGGCCGAGCTGCGGCTGCACGCGCTGATCGTCAATCCTGCCCTGACCGGAGTCGGCTACATCGAGGACGTCTCAGCCGAGCTTCCCGGTTTGGCCCTGTTGATCGTGAGCGCCCCCGTCCCCGTCGCCGACCGCGTGGGAGGCCTGCGAGGCGGGGGCGGATGATTGGATCACCAAGCCGTGCCATCCCGAGGAGCTGATTGCCCGGGTGCAGGCGGTGCTGCGGCGCCGCCGCGCCGGCGAGGTCACTTCGCCGGGAAGCCTCGCCGCCGGCGAGCTCTCGATCCGGCCCGATCGCTTCGACGCCTACGTCGGCGAGCAGGCAGCATCGTTGTCACGGCGAGAGTACGAGCTGTTGCTGGAGCTAGCCGGCGCCGGGGGTCGCGTTCTGGAGCGCGAGGAGATCTACAGCCGCGTGTGGGGATACACGATGGCCCGAGGCGACCGCTCCGTCGACGTGTTCGTGCGCAAGGTGCGGCAGAAGCTCGAGCGGATCTCCCCGAGCTGGCGCTATGTGCACACGCACTTCGGAGTCGGATATCGCTTCGCCGCGGTTCCGGCCCAGGAGAGCGAAGGGGTCCCTCCGACCCCGGTCGAGCTCCTCACGTTGCCGTGAGTCACCGCGGCGAGCTCGTGGTCGCCTCGCCTCACCCCGGCATCATCCGGCGTTGGTGGCGCCTTGCCCTGTCAACGTCATTGATGCTCGTGCTGCTGGGCGCGGCTGCCCTGCCGGCGCGCGCGGCCACCCGGCTTCCGCCAATCAAGCACGTGTTCCTCATCATGCTGGAGAACAAGGGCTATGACGAGACCTTCGGCCCGCAGTCGCCGGCGCCGTATTTGTCGCGCACGCTTCCGACGATGGGAGCGCTGGTTCCGAACTACTACGGGGTCACGCATCTCAGCCTCGGCAACTACATCGCGCTGGTCAGCGGTCAAGGCTCCAACCCCACGACCCAGCTCGACTGCCAGGTCTACACCAACATGCTTCCGGGCACCGTCGGCGCCGACGGGCAGGCCATCGGCACGGGGTGCGTCTATCCCGAGAGGATCAAGACAGTCGCCGATCAGCTGCAAGCCGCCGGGCTGAGCTGGAGGGGCTACATGGAGGACATGGGAAACGATCCCGCGTCCCCCGCGACCTGCCGCCACCCGGCGCTGGGCACGGCTGATAGGACCCAGCTGGCACGACGGGGCGACCAGTACGCCGCCCGCCACAACCCGTTCGTGTACTTCCATTCGCTGCTCGACTCAGGCGCCTGCGCCCGTGATGACGTACCACTCGATCGCCTGCCGGGCGACCTCGCCACCGGGGCGAGAACGCCGTCGCTGTCGTTCATCACGCCCAACCTGTGCAACGACGCTCACGACGCGCCGTGCGTCAGCGGCCAGCCCGGGGGCCTGGTCTCAGCCGATGCGTTCCTGCGCACCTGGGTTCCCCGGATCATGTCCTCGGCCGCCTATCGCGACGGTGGCCTGATCGCCGTCCTATTCGACGAGTCCGACGTCAGCGATGCCAGCGCCTGCTGCGGGGAACTGAAGTTCCCGAACACGGCGACCAACGGCGGCCCGCATCCGGGCCCCGGCGGCGGCCGCATGGGCGCAGTGCTGCTGTCGCCATTCATCCAGCCCGGGACCGTCGACGCGGCGCCCCTGAACCACTTCTCGATGCTGCGCAGCATCGAGGACGTGTTTGGGCTCGCGCATCTGGGCTACGCCGGGCTGCCGGGCCTGAGCCCGCTGGGGAGCACAGCCTTCACCTGCTATAAGCCCAACCCCCGCGCCCAGCGCGGACGCCTGCGGCACGGCACGGAGATCAAGCTGGCCGCGATTCGGCGAGGGGCTTCGGGCCGGGTGGTGGTGGAGGTCGAGCTCTGGCACGGAGGGCGGGTGTCGCTGCAGGTCTCCCGCCGGCGGGGAGCGCTGGGTCCGCCCGGTAGGACACGAGTGCTCTCGCAATGCCAGCTGCTCCGAGCCACGATGCTCCTGCGCCATGGACGGGTGCGGATCAGCGTCCGTGCATTCGGTGGCATCGAGCAGCGCACGCTGTCGTTCTGATGGCCCAGGCTCTGCGCAACATCCTGGTCGTCGCCGTGATCGCGGCCTTGGTCGTGATCGTCCCCGGAGGCGGCACCACCGCATCGGTGGCGGTTCAGGCCGTGTCACTGACCTTCCTGGCCGCCGTCGTGTGGGTGGCGATGCTGATGTACCGCGAGCGTCGCCTCAGCCTGTATGCCCTCGGCGACAAACGAAGGGCGATCGCCTACTGCGGCCTGGGCGTGCTGACGTTGACGCTGACCGCGACGGCGAGGTTGTGGCATACGGTTGGGGGCAAGGTGGCATGGTTCGTTCTGCTGGTCGGTGCTGTCTACGCCATGGCCTCGGTAGTTTTGTCCGCGCGGCGGTACTGATGCTGTGAGTCGGCAGGGCCGGGAGCGTGCCGCCGACGAGCTGATCGCCGCCGGTGGGGTGGCGCTGTTCGGATCACTGTTCCTGACCTGGAGTCACCAGTTCTCCTCGAAGTTCCTGGATCAGTGGGGTTCCTCTGACGCCCTCCGTGGCGTTCCCCACGATCCCACCGCGTGGCAGGTCTACTCGGCGGCTGACGTGCTGCTGGCGCTGCTGGCGGCGGCGCTCGTCGCCGTCGCGCTCGCCGGGGCCCGGGGCGCCAGGATCGCCGCCATGGCCACAGCGGCGATCGCGCTGGCGTTCACGGTGCACGCCCTGTCCCGCCCCCCGACCATCGGCGCCAACATCTTTGATTCCACCGCGAGCGTTCCCAGCCCCTTCGCCAACTCGCCGGGCGCGGGGCCGGGGGAGACCGTGGCGCTGATCGGGCTGGCGGTGGCGATCGCCGGCTTACTGCTGTCGCTGACCGTCGATCAGCGGCGCTCCGCACCGGGCTGAGCGACCGCCGCCGAGGCCCCGGCGCGGCCGGATGGAGAAAAGTTGCCAATATGGCCACCGATCCCCCACGGCCTGGCAGGTCGGCGACTCTGATCTCAGGCGGGGCTTTCTCCTTGGCTCGTGCTAAGCGGTGCATCGCCGCCGCCTATCCTCGAAACGGCATGTCCGTGATCACCGCCGACCGCCGCCGGCAGCTTCCCGACGAGCCCGGGGTCTATCTGTTCCGCAACGATCGCGGTCGGGTGATCTATGTGGGCAAGGCGAAGTCGATCCGCAAGCGCGTGGCCTCTCATTTCAGCAATCCGAGCACCCGGGCCGGCCGGGACCTGGTGCCGATGATCGACCAGATCGAGGCGCTCGTGGTGCACACCGAGTCCGAGGCGCTGCTGGCCGAGCAGAACTTCATCAAGCAGTACAAGCCGCGCTTCAACATCCGCCTGCGCGACGACAAGTCCTACCCGTACATCGCGATCTCATTGGATGAGGACTTCCCCCGGGTGTACTTCACCCGTGAACGTCACCGGCGCGATCGCGCCTACTTCGGGCCGTTCAGCAACGCCGGGAGGGTGCGGTCAACTCTCGACGTCCTGGGCAAGGTGTTCATGTTCCGCTCCTGCGAGGGACCCATCCCCGGACGCCACAGCGGTTCGCCGTGCCTGGACTACTACATCAAGCGCTGCGAGGCGCCGTGCGTGGGCTATGTCAGCCGCGCCGACTACCGTGCCGGAATCGACGGGGTGATCGCGTTCCTGTCCGGCCGATACCGGGAGATCGAGCGCGAGCTCGATTACGCGATGCGCCTGGCCGCCGCCGAGCAACGCTTCGAGGATGCCGCGCGCGAGCGCAACCGCCTTCGTGCCGTCCACTCGCTGCTGGAGCGCCAACGGATCGCCAACGAGGGGGTCGGTACGCTCGACGCGATCGCGGTGGCCGTAGGGGAGGGGGAGGCCAACGCGCAGGTCTTCCAGCTCCGCGACGGGGTGCTGGCAGACCGACAGAGCTTTTATCTGGACAACGCCGCCGAGGGCGAGGTGGCTGATGTCGCCGAAGCGTTCATCCTGCAGTACTACGGCAGCGCGATGATGATCCCGCCCCTGCTGGTGGTCCAGCGGGAGGTCGGCGCCGCCCCGGTGCTGGCGCAGGCGCTGTCGGAGCGTCGCGGCGGTGCCGTTGAGGTCCGGGCCGCCGAGCGCGGCGACAAGCGCCGGATCCTGGAGCTCGCCGAGCGCAACGCGCGCCTGGCTCTCGACCAGGAGAAGCTGCGCTCGGAGCGACGGCGCCAGCAGCGGGTGGAGGCGCTCGACGGGCTGCAGCAGGCGCTCGGGCTGGACACGATCCCGCTGCGGATCGAGTGCTTTGACATCTCCACGCTGATGGGCACCAACACCGTGGCCTCGATGGTGGTGTTCGAGGGCGGGGCGCCCAAGAAGTCCGACTACCGCCGCTTCAGGGTCTTCACCACGGGAGACGCCGAGGGTCCGGGAACCGGTGCGGGGCCGGACGACTTCGCCTCGATGGAGGAGGTGCTGGGGCGGCGGATGCGTCGCTGGGAGCGCCAGCGCGAGGTCTCCCCGCATGACAAGGAGTACGACGCCGGCTTTGCCGCGCTGCCGAACCTGGTGGTGATCGACGGCGGCAAGGGTCAACTGTCGGCTGGGCTCCGGGCGCTGGCGCCGTTCCGTCAGCGGGGTGTGGTCGTGGTCTCGCTGGCCAAGCGGATTGAGGAGGTGTTCATCCCCGGACGCGTGCTGCCGTTGCGCCTGGACCACGATACCCCGGAGCTACAGCTGCTCCAGCGCGTGCGCGACGAGGCCCACCGGTTCGCCATCACCCACCACCGGATCCGGCGCGACCGAGCGATGACGGCCTCGATCCTGGACGATCTGCCGGGCGTGGGACCGGCGCGCAAGCGGGCGCTGCTGGCTCATTTCGGCTCGCCCGACGCGATCCTCGCTGCCAGCCGCGAGCAGCTGGAGGCGGTGCCGGGACTGCCGGGAAAGTTCGCGCGCGAGCTCCACCGCGAGCTGCACAAGAGCGGGGTGTAGCCGGCTTCAGCGGGTCAGCAGCAGGGCGCTGTCTCCCGCCACCTGGACGGGATAGATGCCGGCGATCGCGTCGATCGTGGTGCCGTTCGGGGTGCCGGGCAGCAGCCCGGTGTCGGTGCGATCGCCAAACGTCTGCCCGGCCAAGGTGACGCCGTCGGTCGCCGACAGGCCGGAGGCGGTCAGCGCCTGAACGGAGAGCGCGCTCTGGACTCCCGGAAGCTGCAGGTTTACGAGCACGGGTGTCGGCGACTTGTTGATCACCGTCACCCGCGCTCGGCCGTCCCGGCCCGCGGTCGCCCACACCTTCACCGGACCGGGCGGAGCCGACACCGGCAGGAGCGCCGCCCCCGGCGGGAACGCGCGGGTGAACATCAGCGCGCCGTAGTAGGAGGGAGCCACGAACCCGTGCCACCCGGCGGCGTCGTCGGTGAAGCTGAACGGCTGATAGGGCGCACCCGGCAGCGTGTGCAGGTTGATCGCGTCTACACCCACAGCGTCCATGTTGAACAGCGTGTCCACCAGCCACAGCGCCGCGGCGAAGGTGTCGCTGACGCCCCTACGGCCGGTGCAGGCGGCGGAGTTCAGCTCGTCGAGGCGAAACGGCAGCCCGTGCTGATGAGCCACCTGCACGTAGGGCGCGACCCCTGCCGCCAATCCGGCCGAGGCCGCGTCGGCCAGCAGGTTCTGGATCGAGGCGAACGACGGGTCGGCCGGGTTGTTGACGCAGGCGCGCAGCGGATAGCGGTGGAAGGTCACCACGGCCAGGTCGCGCTCGGCGGAGATGAACTGGCCCAGGCCGCTCATCCACTTCAGGCTGGACAGCGTCGGTCCCGCCAGAGGCACTCGCGGCATTGCCGCCCGCCAGCGCGCGAACTCGGAGATCAGCGTGGCGAGGTTGTAGCTCAAGCTGCGCGTGTGCACGACCCGCCCGAGTCGGTCGCGGTACCACGCCAGCACCGGGTAGAGGTCGGCCTCGTTGCCAATCTCCAGCGCCTGGATGTTGGCGGCGCCGATGCCCGCGATCAGTGCTCGCGCCTCCGCGGCAGCGAGGGCCGGCCGCCGTGCCGCCAGGTTCACCCCCAGGATCAGCTTCGCCCGCAGCGTTCTCGCCAGCGCCCGAGTGGTGCGCAGCCACCCCGGGGTCAGGTCGTAGTTGATTCCGCCGGGCGGGATCACGCCGCGCATCGGCCACCAGGTCTGATCGGTGCTGTTGCCCCCGATCCGCAGCACCTGCGAGCCGGCCGGAGCGAGCCCGCGCAGCAGGGCCACGAGCACCGGGTTGACATGATCCGGATCGCGCCCGGTGTAGACGTGCAGCGCCCGGTACTCGAACGAGATCCCGACAAAGCCCGCCGCCCTCGGCGGACCGGAGGGCACGGTGCCTACCTGGGCGTTGATCATCGGTAGATCGGCGCTGGCCGCAGCGGTGCGGACGGCCACTGCGGAAAGCAGCAGCAAGAACGCCGCGCAGGCCCAAGCCGCGGGCGCAGCCAACCTGCCGCTGGGCCGTCCGCGGGGCAACACGGTGCGCATCCTCGCATAGCGCCCGCGTTTCGGAGCTGTGCCCATCGTCTCCGCGGGGACGCGCGCGTCCGCGAGAGTCGTCAAGCTGTCTCATGTGGCCAAGCAGCCGGCGATCAGTTCCTCACGAGATGAGCCATCGGCCCTCACGGACACCGAGGTTGAGCCAGACTCCGAGTCGGCCCTGATCGACCTCGTGATCATCACCGGGTTCTCCGGCGCCGGCAAGTCGACGGCGATGGCGGTGTTCGAGGACGAAGGCTACTTCTGCGTGGACAACCTCCCGTCGGAGATGATCCGCTCGCTGGTGGAGCTGTTCATGCACAGCGGCTCCAAGGTCGCTCGCGCCGCCGTGGTCTCCGACGTGCGCGGAGGCAGCTACTTCGATGGACTGGCGACGATGCTCGATGATCTGCGGGCGATCGGCACTGGGCATCGGGTGCTGTTCCTGGCAGCCGAAGAGCAGACCCTGCTCACCCGCTACAAGGAGACTCGGCGTCGGCACCCCCTGGCTCCCAGCGGCAGCGTCCTCGACGGCATCGAGCGCGAGCGCAAGCAGCTGGCGCCGCTGCGTGAGCGAGCCGACGTCGTAATCGACACCACCGGGCTCACGGCGTCGATGCTGCGCCGCAAGCTTGCCGACGAGCTGCTGCCCACGGGCACGCCCGGGCGCCTGGCCATCACCTTTGAGAGCTTCGGCTTCAAGTACGGTCCGTTGCGGGATCCCGACCTGATGCTGGATGTTCGCTTCCTGCCCAACCCGCACTACGAGCGGGCGCTGCGGCCGCTGACGGGTGCGGATCCGCCGGTGGTGGAGTTCATCAATCGCGACGGCGAGCTCGACACCTTTCTCGCTCGGTTGCATCCGCTGCTGGATTACCTGCTCCCCCAGTACCTGGCCGAGGGCAAGGCCCACCTGGTGGTGGGGATCGGCTGCACCGGGGGCCGTCATCGCTCGGTGGCGATCACCGAGCACCTGGCCGAGCGCTACCGCGCCGATAGCGGGTACCTGGTCGAGGTCGTCCACAGGGACGTGGGCAGGCTGGGTTAGCCCATGATCGACCACGTCGGCTTCGAGGTCTCAGATCTTCAACGCTCGGCCAGGTTCTATGACGCGGTGTTCTTCGCCCTCGGGGCCCGGCGGATGTTCGAGTCTGAGCACGCCATCGCCTACGGGATCAACGATCCCCAGATCTGGATCGTCGTCCGCGGTCGTGCTCCCGCTGGGGGGTACGGCCATCTGGCGCTAGCCGCCAACGGCAAGGCGGCGGTCGATGCAGCCCACGCCGCCGGTGTCCGCACCGGCGGCAGCGACGACGGCCCGCCGGGGCAGCGGCCGCATTACGGACGGCGATACTACGCGGCTTACATGCGTGATCCGGACGGTCTGCGGGTCGAGGTCGTCTCTCGCCGATAGTCACAGCCAAACCTTCCCGGCCGGCATAACCGCCGCAAACGTCGACGCTGCAACCCGGGTGTGGCATACGGCCTCCCCAGCCGCCACACCCACGCCGACCTGGGGTGGTCTGTGGCCATTCTGACGACGGCAGGACGGGTCGGCGCGGGCCTAACGCCCCGGATCTTGGGTAGATTGTGGCCGACAGGTTAGGTAGCCGCGGCTA
This sequence comes from uncultured Solirubrobacterales bacterium, assembly GCA_963787535.1. GTDB lineage: Bacteria > Actinomycetota > Thermoleophilia > Solirubrobacterales > Solirubrobacteraceae > Palsa-465. Next base: position 305,406 of record CAWBDB010000003.1, on the reverse strand, counting down.
CCGCGCCCGAGCACGGGGCGGGCGTTCATCTCAAACTGGAAAAGGGGAGGATCTGGCGCATGTCGGTACGGGTTGCAGTCAACGGCTTCGGACGGATCGGCCGCAACGTGTTCCGTGCTGCCTACGAGCGGGGGGGCGAGATCGAATGGCTGGCCGTGAACGACCTCGTCGACCCCGCGACGATTGCCCACTTGCTGCGCTACGACTCCAACTATGGCCCTTTCCCAGGGGACGTGCGGGCGACCGACACCGGGCTGGTCGTCGACGGCAAGGAGATTCGGGTGCTAGGCGAGCGCGATCCCGCCGCCTTGCCGTGGAAGGAGCTTGGGGTCGAGGTCGTGATCGAGTCCACGGGCCTGTTCACCGACCGAGAGAACGCCGCCAAGCACCTGGATGCCGGAGCCCAGAAGGTCGTGATCTCCGCCCCCGCGACCAACCCTGATGTCACCGTCGCGCTGGGCGTCAACTTCGAGGGCGCCTATGACAAGAAAGCGCATTCGGTCATCTCCAACGCCTCCTGCACCACCAACTGCCTGGCGCCGGTGGCCAAGGTGCTCCAGCAGACGATCGGGATCAGGCACGGGTTGATGACCACGATCCACGCCTACACCGCCGACCAGCGCCTGCAGGACATGCCGCACAAGGACCTCCGGCGCGCCCGCGCGGCCGCCGTCAACCTGATCCCCGCCTCGACTGGGGCGGCCAAGGCGATCGGCGCCGTGATCCCCGAGCTCAACGGCAAGCTGCACGGCTTCGCCGTACGCGCCCCGGTGCCCACCGGCAGCGTCGTCGACCTGACCGTCGAGGCCCAGCGCGAGACCTCGGTGGAGGAGGTCAACCAGGCGCTTGCCGCCGCCGCCGCCGAGGGGCCGCTGCGGGGCCTGCTGGAGTACACCGAGGATCCGATCGTCTCCTCGGACATCGTCAAGAATCCGGCGTCCTCGATCGTCGACGCGCAGCTGACCGCGGTGATGGACGGGACGATGGTCAAGGTCGTCGCCTGGTACGACAACGAGTGGGGGTACTCGAATCGCGTCGCGGACCTGGTGCAGCGGCTGCTGTGAGGACGCTCGGCGAGCTGGGTGATCTCGAGGGCAAGCGAGTACTGGTGAGGGTCGACTTCAACGTCCCGATCCGGGACGGGGAGGTGACCGACGACACACGCATCCGCGCCGCCCTGCCGACGCTGCAGGAGCTGCGCGACCGCGGAGCCAAGCTGGTGCTGGTCTCCCATCTCGGTCGTCCGCGGGACCGCGAGCCGGAGCTGTCGCTGCGACCGGCGGCCGAGCGCCTGTCACAGCTTCTCGGCGCTGAGGTGACGCTGGCGCCGGAGGTGGTCGGTGAAAGGGTTCGGCGGCTGGCCGAGCAAATCGCTCCCACCACCCTGCTGGTGCTGGAGAACGTGCGCTACGAGCCGGGGGAGACCAGCAACGAGCCACGGTTCGCACAGGCGCTGGCCGAGCTCGCCGACGTCTACGTCAACGACGCCTTCGGCGTGGCGCATCGGGCCCACGCTTCGACCGAGGGGGTGGTCAGGTTGCTCCCACGGCACGCCGCGGGACTGCTCTTGGAGCGTGAGGTGTCGATGCTCACAAGCCTCCTCAGCTCTCCCCAGCGGCCGCTGGTGGCCGTCCTGGGCGGGGCCAAGGTGAGTGACAAGATCGACGTGATCGACCGCTTCCGGCAGGACGCGGACACGATCCTGATTGGTGGCGCGATGTGCTTTCCCTTTCTCGCCGCCCAGGGCCATGGGGTCGGAGCCTCGCTGTGCGCGCCCGAGGACATAGAGCTGGCGCGGACCATACTGGCTGCGCAGAAGCCGAGGAGTTCAGGAGAGCAGCAGTCCGCGGAGACAGGAGCCGAGCGCGAGCCGGATGGCCCGGGAGCCGAGCTGGCCCTGCCGCGCGATCTGGTCATCGCCCAGCAACTGGCCGCCGATGCGCCAGCACGGACGCTCGACGGGGTCGAGGTACCGGAGGGTTGGATGGGCCTCGATATCGGCCCGCAAACGGCGGCCGACTACGCCGAGGCGATCGACGCCGCGGGTACGGTGTTCTGGAATGGCCCGATGGGCGCGTTCGAGCTGGAGCCGTTCGCGGCCGGGACGCGCGCGGTCGCCGAGGCCGTCGCCGCGGCTCCGGGCACCACCGTCGTCGGCGGCGGAGACTCCGCCGCGGCGCTGGCGCAATTCGGGCTCTCGGACCGGGTCACCCACCTCTCGACCGGCGGCGGTGCGTCGCTGGAGCTGATCGAGGGAAGGCCGCTGCCGGGCGTGCAGGCGCTGGCATGAGCGCTCGCAGGCCGCTGATAGCGGGCAACTGGAAGATGCACAAGACGGTCACGGAAGCCGAGCAGTTCATCCAGGCGCTGCTGCCGCGGGTGGCGACTGCCGACGGCGTCGACGTGGCGATCTGCCCGCCGTTCACGGCCCTTCAGGCGATGGTCGACTCCACCCGAGGCTCGCAAGTGCAGGTGTACGCGCAGAACATGCACTTCGCCGCCGAGGGCGCGTTCACCGGCGAGGTGGCAGCCCCGATGTTGGTCGAGGCGGGCGTTCACGGCGTGGTCCTCGGTCACTCCGAGCGGCGCCAGCTGTTCGGCGAGAGCGACCGGGCGCTCTCGCAGAAGGTGCCGGCGGCGCTGGCCTCCGGCTTGGCCCCGATCGTGTGCGTCGGTGAGACCGAAGATGAGCGTGACCGCGGCGACACACAGCGCACGCTGCGCCATCAGGTCCAGGAGGCGCTGGTCAAGGTCCCCGCGTCACAGCTGGGGGAGGTGGTGATCGCCTATGAGCCGATCTGGGCGATCGGCACCGGTCAGGTGGCCACGCCCGAGCAGGCGCAGGAGGCGATCGCGTTCGTGCGTGCGCTGGTCGGGGACCGCTCACGTGAACAGGCTGAACGTACCCGCGTGCTCTACGGCGGCAGCGTCAAGCCCGATAACGCCGCCGAGCTGCTCGTCCTACCCGATGTCGATGGAGCGCTGGTGGGCGGCGCGAGCTTGGAGCCGGACTCGATGGCGGCCATCGTCGCCGCCGCCGGGTGATGGCGTCCGAGGCGCCTGGTCCGCGGCGACTGCCGGTGGCGCCTGGACCGCAGCGGCTGCCGGCACCGAGCGCGGCATTGATCATCCTCGATGGCTGGGGCCTGGCCCCCGGCGGACCCGGCAACGCGGTCTCGCTGGCGAGCACGCCCCACTTCGACGAGCTGTGGGAGCGCTACCCGCACACCCAGTTGACCGCCTGCGGCCGAGCCGTCGGTCTCCCTGAGGGACAGATGGGCAACTCCGAGGTGGGGCATCTCAACCTCGGTGCCGGCGCGGTCGTGATGCAGGACCTGACCCGGATCGACCAGGCCGTGGGCGACGGTTCATTGGGGGCCAACCAGGTGCTGCGGGAGGTCTTCACCGGCTCTCCGCGCGTGCATCTGCTCGGGCTCGTCTCAGATGGCGGCGTACACTCGAGCCTGCGCCACCTCCGGGCCCTGTTGGAGCTCGGGGCCGAGCTCGGGGTGCAGGACCTGGTGCTGCATGCCTTCACCGACGGGCGGGACACGCTCCCGACCGCCGGCCGCGGATATCTGGCCCAGGTGGAGGAGTGGATGGCCGATGGGGGTCTGGGACGTGTCGGCACGATCATCGGGCGCTACTACGCGATGGACCGTGACCGCCGCTGGGAGCGGATCCAGCTGGCCTACGACCTGTTCGTGCACGGTCGCGGCGAGCACACCGCCGACAACGCTCGGGCAGCGATGAGCGCTGCCTACGAACGCGAGGAGACCGACGAGTTCGTCAAGCCGATCGCGGTCGGCGCGGAGGCTCGGATCCGGCCGGGGGACTCCGTGCTGGGGTTCAACTTCCGTCCGGATCGGATGCGGGAGATAACCCGGGCACTGGCGGAGCCGGGGTTCTGCGAGATCGACCGTGGCGGCGCCGAGGCGGTGGCGCGATACGCGACGATGACCGAGTACGAGGAGGGATGGCCGTACCCGGTCGCATTCAAGCCCGAGCGTCCGGCAACGACGCTGCCGGCGGTGCTGGCGCGGCATCGTGTGCGTCAACTGCACGTCGCCGAAACCGAGAAGTACCCACACGTGACGTATTTCTTCGGCGGCGGAGAGGAGCGGGAGGTCGACGGGGAGCGCCGGGAGCTGGTGCCGTCACCTCGTGACGTCCCCACCTACGACCACAAGCCGCAGATGAGCGCCCGGGAGGCTGCGGGGGCATTCGTAAACGCCTGGCAGGAGGACGAGCCCGCGTTCGGGATCATCAACTTCGCCAACCCGGACATGGTTGGCCACACCGGAGTGATCGAGGCCGCGGTCACGGCGATCGAGACCGTCGACGAATGCCTGAGGGAGGTGGTGGTGGCGGTACACGCCTCCGGCGGCGCCTGCATCGTTACCGCCGACCACGGCAACGCCGACCACATGCTGGAGCCCGACGGCTCCCCCAACACGGCGCACTCGCTCAACCCGGTGCCGCTGATCGTCACCGTCCCGGACCTGGCGCTGCGCGAGGGGGGCGTGCTCGCCGATGTAGCTCCGACGGCGCTGCAGGTGCTGGGCTATGAGCAGCCGGCGGAGATGACCGGCCGCTCACTGATCGGATAGTCGGTTTGCTCCCCTCGCCGCGGGGCTGATCATCACGCTGTGAGCAAGGAGGCAGGCGGTCAGGCCAACGTCGGGCCCGGGACGAGGCCGCGCGTGCGTATCGCGTCAACACCGCCGCATCTGCTGGGGGTTGACGCGTTGACCACCGTAGAGGTGCACGGCGCGACAATCTCCGCGCGAAGTGACACGGGTTCTCCCCTTGTGCACGCTGATCGTATCCAGCTCGGGGAGCGAGCGTCAACGGACGAGCCAGCCGTCCGACAGGGCGAAGAATTCCGAAGTATCGAGGAAAAGACTTGACAAACCACGACTTAGATTTCATAATACATGCCAGCTGTTATATCTTCAGACCTAGGAGGTCAGAGATGGCACTCATTCGCTGGGAGCCGGTGCGCGAGCTGAGCACGATCCAGAACGAGATGAACCGGCTCTTCAACACTTTCTTCGACGCCCCGGCGACCACCGGTGAGGGCGCCCGGAGCCTGCGCAGGTGGGTTCCCCCGATGGATCTGGTCGAGACCGGCGAGGCGTTCGTACTCCGCGCCGACCTCCCCGGCCTGACCGAGCAGGACGTCAACATTGAGCTCGAGGACAACGTCCTGACGATCTCCGGGGAGCGCAACGCCGATCACGAGGAGCGCAAGGAGGGCTACTACCGCGTCGAGCGGGCCTGGGGCTCGTTCTCACGGTCGCTGACGCTGCCCGAAGGCGTCGATCCAGAGGCGGTTCAGGCGAACTTCCACCATGGCGTGCTCGAGGTCAGGATCCCCAGGCCCGAGGCCCGGAAGCCGCGCAAGGTCGCGATCTCCGTCGGAGGCGACAGCACGCAGGACTCCCAGACGGCTCGGCCCGAGACGATCGAGGGCTCAGAGGCGGCCAACGGGAGCGATCCCGAGCTGGCCGGCAACGCCTCTTGAGCTCCGGCGGCAACGGCTCTTGAGCTCCGGCGGCAACGGCTCTTGAGCTCCGGCGGCAACGGCTCTTGAGCTCCGGCGGCAACGGCTCTTGAGCTCCGGCGGCAACGCCGTCTGAGACCCCGTCGCCAACCGAGCTCCACCGGGACCCGGGCGCCCAACCCCGCCGCAGTAGGGTCCGGACCGTGTCGTTCACGGTCCGGACCCGTTGCGCGCGGACCTCCGCCCGTACGGGCACGCTTCACCTCGCCCACGGCGACGTGCAGACGCCGGCGTTCGTGCCGCTGGCGACCAAGGGGGCGGTGCGCACGCTCGAGGCGCGGGACCTGCACGACCTGGGCTACGAGCTGATCCTCGGCAACACCTTCCACCTGTTCCTGGCCCCGGGGGCCGAGTTGGTGAAGCGGCTCGGCGGCCTGCACGAGTTCATGCGCTGGTCCGGGCCGATCATCACCGACTCGGGCGGTTTCCAGGTTTTCTCGATGGGTCACGGCAACGTCGCCGACGAGGTCAAGGGTCGTGGTCGCCCGCGCTACGAGGGCGCGATCCTGTCGATCGAGGAAGACGGGGTGCGCTTCCGCTCCTACCTGGACGGCGGCGAGCGTTACATGGGCCCGGAGAACTCGATGGAGATCCAAGCGGCGCTGGGCTCTGACATCGCCCTGGTGTTCGACGAGTGCACGCCGTTCCACGTCAGCCGCGAATACACCGCCCGCTCCACCGAGCGCACGCATCGCTGGCTGGAGCGCTGCCTGGGCTGGCACGAGCGGCACGGGCCGTCTGATCAGCTCGTCTACGGGATCGTCCAGGGAGGCGTGGAGGAGGATCTGCGGCGGGAATCGGCGGCGACGGTCGCAGCCAGCGACTGCGACGGGATCGCCGTCGGTGGGAGCCTCGGCGCCGACAAGCCACAGATGTACGAGGTCGTCTCGTGGGCGACCAGCGAGCTGGAGCGCCATTCACCGGCGGCGCCGCGCCATCTCCTCGGGATTGGAGAGGTGGATGATCTGATCGCGGGGGTGCAGCGCGGGATCGACACCTTCGACTGCGCGATGCCTACGCGCCTGGGCCGCCACGGCGTGGCCCTCGTCCCCGCCCCCGAGGAGCGCTGGCGCGTGGACCTGACCAAGGCGCGCTGGCGCACCGTCCCTGAGTCGATCCTCGAGGGTTGCGGCTGCCCGGCGTGTGCGCCCGGCTACTCCCGCGCCTATCTGCACCACCTGCTCCGGGCCGGCGAGCTGACCGGGATGAGGCTGGTGACACTGCACAACCTGCATTTCATTGCCGCGCTCATGGCCGACCTGCGGGCGGCTATCGATCGCGGGCGCCTTTGCGAGGTCGCGGCGGCACTGCGGGCGGGGGCCACACCGGGAGGCGAGCTCACTTCGACTTGGTGTTCTGGGAGATCAGCTGCTGGACCTGGTTGACGGCGCTGTGGACATCGGTGGCGACGACGTGACGCAGCTGAACAACGCTTCGCGAGGTGCTGGCGGAGAGTTCCACGGCGACGGCCACCACCGCGACCACGAGCCCGGCGAGCACCAGCAGGGCCAGCAGGCGACCAAGGCCGCGGCGGCGCTGACGACGCGTGGGTCGGGAACCGTCGACTGTGCGCATCGGCGGAGGTTGGGGCGGGCGCGCACGCGCGGGGATCACCGGCGCGCGCGGGGGACTGACCGGGATCGGACCTGAGCTGCGGGTGGGGTGGCGCGTAGCCACTCGGGTGGCCGTGGTCGGTGCGTCACGCTCGGGGAGCACATGGGTGGCCGCGGTGGGCCCGAGCGATGCGGTCGGAGCGCCACCAGCTGCGGGACCGACGCCGTCGACCCCGTCCCGCAGCGCCCGGCCGAAGACCAGCGCATCGTTCGGGCGCGCCCCGGGTTCAATCGCGATCGCCCGGACCACCGCCTGGGCCAGCTCACGGGGAACGCGCGGGTTGAGCTGGTCCAGCGGGATCGGCAGGTCGCGTTGCTGCTTGAGCGCCAGCTCGGACAATGACGTCGCCTCGTAAGGGAGGCGGCCGGAGAGCAGCTGGTAGGTCACGACCCCCAGGGAGTACAGGTCCGCCCGGGGGCCGGCCTCCTCGCCGCGCGCCTGCTCCGGAGCGAGGTAGGCAGCGGTGCCGAGCACCGAGCCGACCTGGGTGATGCTCGACTGATCGGTGGCCCGGGCGATCCCGAAGTCGGCCAGCTTGACCACATCGGCATCCGAGACCAGCAGGTTGCCGGGCTTGACATCGCGATGGACGACGCCGTTGCGGTGGGCGTAATCCAGGCCGCGACAGGCCTGAGCCACCACCTCCACCGCCTGGTCGACGTCCAGGTGGCCGCGGTCACGCAGCAGCTCCGCGCACGACTGCCCCGAAACGTGCTCCATCACGATGAAGTGCTGGTGATGGCCCTCGTCGAAGCCGAAGTCGAACACCTGGACGATATTGGGATGGACCAGCCGGGCGGCGGCGAGTGCCTCACGGCGGAAGCGCGAGACGAACGTGGGGTCGTCGGCCAGGTGCTCGGCCAGCAGCTTCAAGGCGACAAAACGCTCCAAACGCTGATCGAGGGCCAGATGCACCGTCGACATGCCGCCGACGCCCAGCCGCCCCTCGATCCGGTAGCGCCCCGCGATTGTCGTCGTGCTGGTCATTGTCCGTTTCCGCTTCCGTTGCCGCTGGGGATTCCGCCGCCCCCGCTCGACCGACCACTGCTGCCACCCCCGGTGATCCCGGCGCCCCCGTTGCCGCTCGAAGAAGTACTACCCGTGTCGGTGGAGCTGGTTGCAGAGCTGGTGCTGGTCGGGGTCGAGCTCGAGGTCGTGCTCGTCGAGGTCGGCGTGCTCGAGCTGGTGGTGCTCGTCGGCGAGCTCGTGGTCGAGGAGGAGGTGGTGCTGGTCGTCGTCTCGGTCCGGCACTGCAGAGCGGCCAGCCGGCTGACCTGTGCCGCGCCCTGTTTGAGGTTGTCGGTCAGGCCCGGGTTCACTCCGCCCAGGCCGGCCACGGCGTTGCTGAAGTCGTTGGCGGCGTTGTTGGCCGCCGCGCACTGGCCGGAGTCAACCGAGGCCGACACCCGATCGAGCTGGCCGCTGAGGCTTCCGGCCTGCTCGGAAGAGAGCACGCCGGAGCTGCCACCGCAGGCGGCCAGGCAGCAAGCGGCGAGTCCAAGGCCGCCGGCGAGGAGTGCGCGGGGCGCGTAGCGCATCCGCTGGCTGACTTTAGACAAGGTGTCGGTTGGCAGGAGGTTAGGACGACCACCCCGACCTCACTGGCCGTAGAACAGCCGCTCGGCCAGCGAATCCGGCAACCGTGCGGCCCGAATCGCTGCCGCCGCGGCGCCGATGTCGTAGTCGGTCCGGCGATACATCGCCGACCAGGCCACCGTATCCAGCTCCAGCCACGCCGCGCGGGGGTCGCCGTCGCGCGGCTGGCCCACGCTGCCCGGATTGACCAGCCACTCTCCGGCGCACAGATCGAGCTCCTCGCCCGCTTCCCGCGTCTGGCCGCTGGCGGGGGTGCCGGGCTCGCGCCAGAACGACAGGGCAACGTGGGAATGGCCAATCAGGCACACGCGGTGACTCTGGCTGTCCAGGCAGAGCTCCGCTTGCAGCGAGGAGAGCACGTACTCCCAGACCGGATCGCGCGGACTGCCATGAAACAGGCCGACCGCCTCATCGAGGTTGCTGGGCTCAAGCGTGTCGAGGTACTGCCGGGTCTCGGGGGCGATCGTCTGACGGGTCCATTCGGCGGCCAGCGCGGCGCCCTTGGAGAACTCCTCCAGCGCCAGGGCGCCACGGACGCCGAGATCGTGGTTGCCAGCCAGGCAGATCGTCGCGTAGCGGCGGGTCAGCTCCACGCACGCGTCAGGGCTGGCGCCGTAGCCGACGAGATCGCCCAGGCACCACACCTCCTCGCACTCCGTGGCGCCGATCTCCTCCAGCACCGCCTCCAGGGCCTGGGAATTGCCGTGGATGTCGGAGATGACCGCGATCTTCACCTCTACAGTCTCTCTGGTGCTGCGGTCCTCTCGCTCGGGTGTGCTCTCGGCGGCGGCGCTGACCCTCGGCGCCGCCGAAGGTGCCGTGCGGCTGCTGGCGCCGCGGGAGCGGGTTCCGGAACCGGCCTCGGTCGAGCTCGGCGATTACTTCAGCCCCGAAGAGATCGCTCGGGGACGAGCGTTCGCGCGGCCGCAGCTGGTGCTGGGCCTGACCCGGAGCGCGATCGAGGCGACGGTTGTGGCCGCACTTGCCCGTCACCCGCCGCAGCGCCTGGACAAGTTCTCCAGTACCGCCGCCGGCGGTGCCGTGGCCGGCGCCGGGCTGGCGCTGGCGCTGGCGCTGGCGCCGTTACCGATCAGCGTAATCGGTCGCCGGCGGGCGCTCGCGGCCGGGCTGGCGACCCAGTCCTGGTCCGCCTGGGCCGGTGACTGGATCAAGGCCAGCGCGGTCGGCGCGGGCTTCGGCGCCGGCGCCGGCGCCGGTGTGCTCGAGACCATCGGCCGCTGGCCACGCCGCTGGTGGTTACCCGCCGCGGCCGGCTCGGTGATGCTCGGGGCAGTGGTGGCGGCGATCGGCCCGCTGCTGCTGGACCCGATCTTCAACGACTTCACCCCCCTGGCGGAGGCCGAGACCCGCCAGGATGTGCTGGCCCTGGCGCAGGCGGCAGGCGTCCGGGTGCGGGAGGTCTATTCGGTCGACGCCAGCCGCCGGACCACCGCCGCCAACGCCTACGTCACCGGACTCGGCCCCACCAAGCGCGTGGTCTTGTTCGACACGCTGCTGGATCGCTACAGCCGGTCGGAGATCCGGGTCGTGGTCGCCCACGAGCTGGCCCACGTGCGCTGGCGCGACGTCCCCCGCGGACTGCTGTTCGGCGCGATCCTGGCGCCGCCGGCAGCACTGGCGATCGAGCGCTTGGCGGAACGGCTGGGCGCTCTGCAGCCACTGCCCTCGGCGCTGCCGGCGCTGGCGCTGGCCGCAGGAACGGTCGCGGCCCCGGTGGGGCTGATCGCCAACCGTCTCTCCCGGATGCTCGAGCGCCGAGCCGACGCCTTCTCGCTGAAGCTGACCGAGGACCCGGAGGCGTTCATCTCCTTCGAGCGCGCGATCGCGCTGCAGAACCTGGCCGATCTCGACCCCCCGCGGTGGCTCACCGCGCTGCTGTCCACGCACCCCTCAACCGCACAGCGGATCGGCCTGGCCCGCCGCTTCGCCCAACCAGGCGGGACCCCCCGGGACCGCCTCTAGTCGATCAGCTACTGCGCGGAGCCTCGCCGGGGCCGCCGAACTCCGGCAGGTTCTTGATCCCCTCGCGCGTCTGCCACTTGGAGAAGTTGTCCTGCATCGCATCGATCAGCTCGCGCATGAACTTCGGCGCGAGGTTGATGCGGGACACCACCACGCCTGGGATCTCCTCCTCGTCGACCTCGTGGTCGACTCGCGCGAAGGTGATCGTGAACTCGTACTCGGAGTGGCTGACGTTGGCGAAGTTGGCATAGTTGCCGGCCATCAGCTCGGGCGAGAAGTGGATGTTGATGTGTCGCTCGGGAGGAGTTGGTTCGTCCATATCCACCTAGTATCCGCCATCGTGCGAATCGTCGTCGTCGCCGTCGGCAGGCTGCGTCCGCCGTTTGCCGATGATGTGCAGCACTACCAGAAGCTGCTGGCGCGGCACACGCGGCTGGAGCTGATCGAGGTGCGCGAGGACGAGCAGGTAACCCGCCGGCTCCCAGAGCGAGCGTTCGTATCGCTGCTGCATCGGGACGGCGATCGCCTCGACTCCGTGGGCCTCAGCGCATTGCTGGAGGAGCGCCGTCAGAGTGGGCGTGACCTGTGCTTCGTCGTCGGCGGTCCCTACGGACTTGACCTGGAGCAGGTCGACCACCGTCTGTCGCTGGGTGAGTTGACGCTGCCCCACCAGCTGGCGCGGGTGGTGCTGCTGGAGCAGCTCTACCGCGCGCACAAGATCCTGGCCGGGGAGCCCTACCACTACTGATGGCCGACCGCGGCGATGTCCTGGCCCGGCGCCGCGCGCTCCAGCAGCGGGTGCGGGCGCGGGCGGAGCTGCAGCTGTTCCTGCGCCGGCTGGCGGTCGTGTTCGGCGTGCTGGTGGCGCTGGTCGTTGCTGGCACGGCGGGCTTTGCCCTCAGCGAGGGGACCTCGATCGGCTACAGCTTCGAGTGGACGCTAGACACCATCACCACCGTCGGCTCAATCCCGGACCCGTTAGACACCCCCGGCAGGGTGGTGAAGGTCGGCTTGGAACTGTTCGGCATCGGTACCCTGTTCTACGGACTGGCGACGGTGGCCGAGTTCTTCGTTTCCGGCCAGCTCAGCGGGCTGCTGGAGGAGCGCCGTATGCAGAAGCAGATCGACTCCTACGCCGAGCACTTCATCATCTGCGGTTACGGCCGCGTCGGACGCCAGGTCGCGCGGGACCTGAGGCGCGCGGGGGCGAGCTTCGTGGTCATCGACGATAACCCCGACACCCGAGAGAGCGCGCGGGTGGACAACGTGGACCGGATCGAAAGCGAGGCCGCCGATGACGAGGTCCTGGCGCAGGCGGGGATCGGCCGCGCGCGCGGGGTAATCGCGTGCGTGGACTCCGACGCCGAGAACATCTTCATCACGCTCACCGCTCGGGAGCTGCGCGACGACATCCTGATCATCGCCCGTGCCTCGGCCGAGGACTCCGAGAAGAAGCTGATCCGGGCCGGCGCTGATCGTGTGATCTCTCCGTACAAGACCTCGGGAATCGAGATGGCGCGCACGGCACTGCACCCGCAGGTGGCGGGCTCGGTCGACGTCGCCGACTACCGGATGGACGAAATCGAGGTGCCGCTCGGCTGCCCGGGATTGGGGCAGACGATCGAGGACACGCGCGGCGGCGCGATGATCGTCGCGCTGTGGCACACCGACGGTCGGCTCGAGCCCCAGCCGGCACCGGATACGGTGATCGCGGCCGGCGACAAGCTCGTGGCCCTGGGCACGCCGGCGGCGCTGGAGCGGCTGGAGCAACTGTTCGAGCGGGCCGGCGCGACTGCGGGGTAGGACCTGTGACCGTCAGCTGATCGCGGCTGGGAGGGGCAGCTAGGCTCTGGCCCGCGTCTGCGGGCGCCCGACCATGATCCTTCATACCGACAACCACGAGCCGAACCTGAGGATGCCGTGAGCGCGCACCCGCTGGCGGACCTGCACGCGACGGTGTCTGCCGCCGCCGCCGCGGTTCGGGGCTTCGAAGGCGAGCTGTCGGTGGATCCACGGCTGGAGCGACCCAAGCGGGAGGGTCAGGGCGACTACTCGACCAACGCCGCGATGCTGCTGGCACCGAGCCTGGACGCTCCACCGCGGGTGATTGCCGAGCGGCTCGGGGTGGAGCTGAGCGAGCGCCTGGGTCAGGACCTGGACCGGTGGGAGGTCGCCGGCCCCGGGTTTCTCAACCTGTTCATGGCCGACGCGTGGTTACGGCGCTCGCTGGCCGCCGTGCTGGCCGCCGGGGAGCGGTTCGGCGGCGGCGCCGCCGCTCCCGCCGAGCGGGTGCTGATCGAGTTCGTCTCGGCCAACCCGACGGGACCGCTGGTGGCGGCCGCCGGACGCCATGCCGCCTACGGTGACGCCCTGGCGCGGATCCTGGAGCACTACGGCCACTCGGTCTGGCGCGAGTACTACTTCAACGACGCCGGCAACCAGATCCGGCTCCTGGGCGAGTCGGTGCGGGCTCGGGCCCGGGGGGACGCGGTCCCCGAGGGTGGCTACCAGGGCGACTACGTCTCGGTGCTGGCGGCTCAGATCCTCGATTCCGGAGAGCGGGATGGGCTCGAGCTGGCGAGCGAGGCGGTGGCGATTCTGCTGGAGCAGATAAAGGAGACGCTGGAGCGCTACGGCGTCCACTACGACCAATTCTTCAGCGAGCGGACGTTGCACGAGGGATCCCCGACCGCCATTGAGCGGGCCGTGGCGCGGCTGGAGGAGGATGGACACATCTACCGTTCCGAGGGAGCGGTGTGGCTGCGGACCACGCGCTTTGGCGACGACAAGGACCGGGTCGTGGTGCGGGGAAACGGCGAACCCACCTACCTGGCCGCCGACGTGGCCTACCTGCAGAACAAGCGCGAACGCGGGTTTCAGCGCCAGCTGCTGCCGGTGGGGGCCGATCATCACGCCTACGTGCGCGAGCTGGCGGCGGCGATGGCGGCCCTGGGCGCGGAGCCGTGGGAGCTGGAGGTGCCGATCCTGCAGTTCGTGCACCTGGTGGAGGGATCCGAGCGCACGGCGTTCTCCAAGCGGCGCGGGTCGTTCGTGACCCTTGACGATCTGCTGGACGAGATCGGGGTTGACGCCACCCGGTTCTTCATGCTCCAGCGCTCCCACGACCGTACGCTGGACCTCGACCTGGATCTGGCCCGCAGCCAGTCGGCCGAGAACCCGGTCTACTACGTCCAGTACGCGCACGCGCGGATCGCGTCGATGCTGGCGCGGCTCACGGACGAGCGAGTCGCCGACGCAGCTGCCTCCGGCGCCGACTGGGGTGCCGCAGCGCTGCACTCCTCCGAGCGGGGGCTGGTCAAGATGCTGCTGGCGCTCCCTGAGGAGATTGGCGAGGCTGCGTTACGTCGGGCGCCGCACCGGATCGCCGCCTACGCGCTCGAGCTGGCCCAGGGGTTCACGGCGTTCTACCGTGACTGCCGGGTGGTGGGGGCCGAATCGGACTCGGTCGAGAGCTTCCGGATCGCGCTTTCGGTGGCCGCGCAGCGGATGATCGCGCTGTCGCTGGGTCTACTGGGAGTCTCAGCGCCAGAGTCGATGTAGGTATTCGGCCGGCTGGCGTACCAGAGGCCGGCGGTGATCACGAGCACGTACTGCGCGAACTGCGCCACCCAGGCGACCGTGTCGGCATCGCCAACCGACTCGCGGTGCCGCGAGAGCAGCCATTCGATCGCGCCCACGGAGGTGCCGTACGGCTCCCACATCAGCGAGCAGAGCGCGAACGCCACCGCCAGCCCCACCCATGCCCGCGCGCGTGCGCGGGCATGGGTGAAGCGCACCAGCAGCAGGACGAACAGCGGCACGAGCGTGATCTGGTAATGCGTCCACGCCAGCGGGCTCAACATCACTGACAGCGCGCAGGTAAACGCGAACAGCTCCCAGCTGGTGGCCTTGGCGCCCCGAATCGACGCCAGAACTCCCGCTCCGAGGAGCCCGACCACGCTCCAGATCACGAGGTGCTGGAGGGTCCAGTGCTGGGACCCAACCAGACGGCAGAGCAACGAGCCGGGCGCCAGATTCTGGGCTTGGCACGCCCACACGTGAGCCGGAGTGGCCTTGTCGACGAAGTTCTGTACCGCCGACCATGGGCTGATCGTCGTGAGCGTCGAGCTGCGAGCGGCGAGCACTCCCTGCGCGGCGATGTTGAGCACCGCGACCCAGCCGATCGTAAGCGCCCCCGTACGCCGGGTCTCGCGCCGCGCGAGCAGCACCAGCGGAAGCAGGAAGACCAGCGGCTTGATCGAGATCGAGACGCCGATCAGTAATGCCGCCGGGTGCACCCGCCCGCGGCGCAGGAGTGCGAACCCGGCCAGGACCAGGACGAGCGCGATGACGTTGAACTGCCGCCACCAGACGGTCGACATGATCGGACCGAAGCTCAGGAGCGCGAACGCGGTCAACCACCACCAGCGGGGCGTCAGCTGAGCGCGAAGCTCCCGCAACACGAACGCGACCGTGCCCGTCACCAGCACGACGTTGATGGCGGTGATCACGTCCATCGCGGTGCCGAGGCTCATCACCCGGGTGACCATCGCCATGGTCGCGGCGAGCAGCGGCGTGCCGTCCCAGGTCGGCTGGCGCTCGGGGTGCCCGGTGGCCCACGCGACCTGGCCGCCCTTGTAGGCGAGGCGGAGGTCGTAACCATGGGGATCGTGGAACGCCCGCCACGCCCACCAGGCGACGATCGCCGCCAGGCTGGCGTAGCCGAGACTGTAGATCTGCCGGCGCCCGATGCTAAGCCTCAGAGATCAGTCGAACCGGGCCAGGTCCTGCTCGAGTCGCTGGGCATCGGCGGGGGTGATGCTCGGCGCCAGCCCCTGCGGTCCCGCACGGGCTTCGTATTCGCGGGTGCGGCGGCGCCATCGCGGAAGGAGCAGGCTCAGCGTGATGATTCCCCCCAGGAGCAGCGCCGGAGGGAGAACGTAGACGACCAGGTTGAACCCCCGAGCGGGAGGCTTGGCCAGTACCGCGGTGCCGTATTGACCCACCAGCGCCTGCAAGATCTGAGGCTTGGTCAGCCCCTGCCCGATCAGCATGCCGATGAAATTCCGCTCCGAATACGCCTGCGGTGATTGGGCCAGCGCCAGCGGCTCCCGGCAGGAGACGCACATCACCGAGTCTTCGACGTCGGTGAGGGAGGTTCGTGGGGTGGCCCCCAGTGCCGGCGCAGCCGTGCCCACGCTGGCGATCAGGCTGAGCATCAGCGTCGCCCAGCGCAGGGCTGCGGCGCGGCCGGCGATCATGTGCGTCCGGCGAGGATCGAGGGCAGCGTTTGTGCCAGCCAACCGTTGTCGAGCTGAAATCGGCGAACCGCGGCCACCCGCCCGCTGCGATCGATCACGAACGTTTCCGGCACGCCGGTGGTGCCGAACGAACGCACGAAGCTGCCGCTGACGTCTCGCACCACTGGGTAGCTGATGTGCTGCTGACGCATGAAGGTCTGGGAATCGGAGCTGTTGTCGAGATAGGTGACGCCGAGGACCGTACCGCCGTGGGAGGCCAGCTCCCGCTGAGCACGGTCGAGCACCGGCGCCTCCGCCTTGCAGGGATCACACCAGGAGGCGAACACGTTCAGAAGCACAACCTTGCCGCGAAGCTCCTGAAGGCTCTCGTCGCCCGGGCTGCCGAGCCGCGGGAGGAGGACGTGGGCGCTGGGGGCGGGCAGCGGACGGCCGCGGGCGGCGGCGGCATCCAGGGAGCTGTCAGAGCCCTGATGGGAGACACCAAAGGTCAGCAGAGCCAGCAGAGCCATGGCCGCACACGTCACCAGCGCGGGAAGGACGAAGCGGTGCATCTGCGCGATTAAGGTTAGTGGCTGGTTTGCATCGTGATCGTGCGTCACGGCTCGGGCCGGATCAGCACCCGTGTGGTGTAGACGACCGTGCCGGCTGAGAGCGCCGCCTGCGTGTACTGCTGGTAGCGGTTAGACGGTCCGAGTGGCACCATCACCTGCAGGCGACCACGACGGTCGGCGAGCACGGTGAGCGATTCATGGATTCGGCGGCCGCGCAGCGTGATGCGGTAAGGCAGGCCCGGCCGGAAGCGCGGCGGCGTGCGTACCGTTCCCGAGCCGCTGCCGATGAGCGTAAAGCCGGCTGCGCCTGCGCGCTCGAGCGTGCTGAACTCTCGGGTCCGGCGGTGCATCGACACGGTCCAACCGAACGCCGTGTAGCGATCCTCGGCCGCCGTGTAGGTGACCGTGGCCGGCGGCGGCGCCGGGCGAGCAAACCAGCGCATCAGCGGGCCAATGCTTTGGCGCAGGTCACGAGCCCAGTAGGGGAATGAGTGCGTCCCAGGTCCGTAGGCGTCGTAGAAGTTCTTGATCCCGAGCGCGTCCAGCCGCGCGTGGAAGAGCGCGCTGTCCTGTCCGACGAGATTCTCGATGACGGCCCCAAACGAGGTCGGGCTCACCGGGCCGGGGTCAAGGGGCCCCCTCTGCCCGTTGCCGGCGAAGATCATGATGTCCATCCCGCGCATGTTGTTGGCGAGGGTGGCCGGGTCGTGGGCGGCCCAGTTGATCCCCTCGGTGGCGGGCGGACCGAAGATCGAGTTGGCTGGTATGTGATCGTAGGCGACCTCGATCGCGTTGATGATCCCCTCGGCTGAGCCGCGGGCGCTTGGCGTGAACCAAATGTCGGGAGCGCCAGAGAAGGACAGCGAGGCCGAGAACAGGTCAGGGTGGCGCGCCGGATAGCTCGTCGAGCAGAAGCCACCTTGGGAGAGGCCTGCGATCGCGCGGCCGTCGCGATTGGCAATCGTCCGCAGGTTGCCGTCAACCCACGGGATCAGCTGGTCGAGGTGGAACGTTTCCCACCTGGGCTGTCCGTAGCGACCGAAGTTGAACGCGTCGGAGCACCAGCCCCCACCGCCGCGGTTGAGCGCGATGTCCGGCATCACCACGATCAGCGGCCTACCGGCGGTTGCCTGCTCGGCGCCTCCAAACTGAGTCCAATCAGCCGCACTCCCGCCAGTGCCGGGGAGGAGATACAGCACCGGATAGCGGCGACGGGGATGAGCGGCGTAGCCGGATGGGAGCAGGATGTCGACGTTCCCCGGGCCGGGAAGCGCCGTCGTCGAGACCTCAAGCGCGAGAAGACGCGGATCGCTGGTGCTGACCCGCCGCTGCGAGACGATGTGCAGTCCCGCGGCATCGTGCAGCCCGGGCTCGGCTGAAGCCGCTCCGACCGCGGCAAATCGTGCAACGGAGGCGAGCACCACGAGAATGGCCACTGGCGCCACGGTCCGCTTCATCAGCCGCGACCCTAGCGAACGTGGTCGTTCGCAGCGGATGTCCGAGCCCCCGCAGGGTGGATCTTTTCCCCGGGTGGAGCGGGTAGCCGCGTTTATGCCGCCGTGATCCCGGCCTCGCGTGCTGCTGCCCAGAGCTCGTCGAGAAACGGACCGAGCGCGCGCGCCACGCCGTCGGCGCTCTCTTCGATCGACCCGCCGGGCAGAGCGGCGTGGCTGATCGCGAGTCGGACGAGATGGTCGCCGAGAAGCCGCGCGTCGGCGCGGTGCAAGTGCGGCCACCCGTCTGAAAGGAAGCCGGCCAGTCGCTCCGCGGCGAAGCTCACAACCGGACTGTCGCCCGACACGACGAGGGCCAGAAGCTCGTCCCCGCCATCACCGCTCACGATCGCGCGCATCAGCGGATGCTCGTGCGCTGCTTGCAGGAATTCGACGAACGCGGCACGCAGTGCGCTGCGGGGGTCGCCCTGATGGTTCTCGATCGCGGTTTGCACGTCAGTGAGGAAGCGCTCGCCCTCGCGCAGCACGTAGGCCTGGGCGAGGGCCAGCCTATTGCCGAACTCGTTATAGATCGTCTGGCGGCTGATGCCAGCCCCGTTGGCCACCTCGGCAAGTGTGACCTCCGCCCACGGCCGCTCACGCAGCAGCGCGTCGGTGGCGTCAAGCACGCTCTGACGCAGCAACTCCCGCGCGGCAATGGCGTAGGCGGGTCGGCTCACGATGGCGCCTCGGCAGGCTCGAAGTCCACCTTGTCGCGCGCCCCGCAGTACGGGCAGTGCCAGTGGTCGGGAACCTCGCTGAACGGAGTGCCACCGGGAAAGCCCTCGCGCGGGTTGCCCACAGCCTCGTCGTAGACGTATTCGCAGACGGGGCAGCGGAAGGCTCTCACGGTGTTCTAGCGGCGAGCGTATCGCCGTAGCGCCGCAGGACCTTCCTGCGCACGCGGGGATGTAGGTTTGCGCGGCCCAGATCGCCGCCGTAGTGGTCGATAAGCCGCCGATCCATGACTCGTCGCCACAGCGGCGGGAACCAGGCCAGCACGATCATGCCGGCATAACCTGTCGGAAGCTGCGGGGCCTCATCGGAATGACGCAAGGCCTGGTAGCGGCGCATCGGGTTCGCATGGTGATCACTGTGACGTTGCAGGTGATAGAGCAGCACATTGGAAGCGACGTTGTTGGAGTTCCACGAGTGCTCCGGCCGCGTGCGCTCGTAGCGCCCGTCCTCGCGCTTGCCGCGCAGCAGGCCGTAATGCTCGAGATAGTTGACCACCTCCAGCAGCGAGAACCCGATTATCGCCTGTACCAGGAGCCACGGCGCAATGCCGACCCCAAACACGACGATCAGCACGACGAAGAGCGCTGCGGTCATCGCCCAGGCGTTGAGCAGGTCGTTGCTCAGCGTCCATCGCGAAGCGCCGGTTCGTGCCAGTCGCTCTGCCTCCAGCTGCCACGCGCTGCCCAGCGAACCCGTCACCGTGCGCGGCAGGAACGCCCAAAAGCTCTCCCCAAGCCGTGAGCTCGCCGGATCCTCGGGAGTCGCGACCCGGACATGATGACCTCGATTGTGCTCGATGAAGAAGTGTCCGTAGGCGCTCTGCGCGAGCGCGACCTTCGACAGCCAGCGCTCCATCCTCGCGCGCTTGTGGCCGAGCTCATGGGCGGTATTGATCGCCACCCCGGCGACGACACCCACCGTAAGCGCGAGCCCGATGCTGCCCACGATCGAAAGTTCGCCGATCGACCAAAGCCAACACGCGGCGACGAGGCTCGCGTACTGCAGCGGCAAGAAGGCGTATGTGCACCACCGGTAGTAGCGATCCTGCTCAAGGTGCTTGAGGATCGAGTCCGGCGGATTAGAAGGATCCGTGCCGATGGCCAGGTCGAGCACCGGGAACAGTCCGAACACCAGCACTGGTCCCAGAAACCAAAACGCCTCGATCCCGCTCGCCGCCACCAACGCCCAGGCCATGAACGGCGCGAGTGGCACCAGGAGCCCCAGAAGCCAGGCGTAGCGCTTGGCATCCCGCCACGTCGACGCTTGCTTGGCGTCAGTTTCGGTCGATGCCGTGATCGTCGGCAACTGATCCACCCCCTCGAACCCGTTTGACACGTATGGGATTGATGCCCATGCACTTTACAATAAAGCGTTGTCGTGTCAAGAAACCGCGCGCGACTGCGAACGAGCCACCCACTCGGCCACCGACCCCTAGAATCGCCCCCACGCGCGGACGTAGCTCAGTTGGCAGAGCGTCGGCTTCCCAAGCCGAAGGTCGTGGGTTCGAGCCCCATCGTCCGCTTCAGGAAGGGCCAGGTGATACGTGCTTTTCTGGTTCTTGGCTCATGCCGGGGGTGTTGGCGGGCAACTGTCGTGGGCAACGGTTTGGCCGCTGAGCTGCTCGTGGTCGTAGTCGGCGTCAATGACCGACGACTCGGTGATGGCGCAAAGCTCGATCTCAATCTTGTTGGTCGTGCGATTCCCTCTCGAACCGCGGTTCGTCCACTCCCGATCTGGTGACGGTCGTGGATGAGCGTCGCCAGATCTGGAGTGCCCCCGCCGGAGGCGACGTTGGAAGCCCGGGTGCGTCTCGCGAGCTACGGAGGCCGTCGCCCTGGTAACGCGGCCGGATGAGGGCCTCGACGCGGCTCTTGAGCCAACACCGCCGGAACCCGATCGGTGAGCAGAAGCACGTCTGCGCTCAGGGCGTAGTGCTGCGATTCGTCCCGAGCGGGCACCTGATCAGCGGTGCCGCCGGCTTGCGCTCGCGGAGACGAACCAGGCGCCCTGCCATGGCGAATCTCAGCTACGACCCCGCGTAGACGTAAGACTTTGCGTTGAGCGCCGTTCCGCTTCACCGCGTAACTCCTGCTGCCGCTCCCAGACCGTGGCACTTCTGCATCGCGGCGTGGAGAATGCTCATACCACTGCTCGTTGCGGCGGAGGGGATTCGATTCGTGTCGATGATGGGCCCGTTTGGGTCGGGGTCCGGAAAGTCCGGTACCCCGTTGGCGCGGATGCACTCGGCGATCTTGAGAGCCGCGGACTGCTGCTGCTGGCTCCGCTTCGTGCCCGTGAACCCGGATGGCTCCAGCGTCTTGCAGATGCTGAGCGCCTGCTTGAACGCCGGGGCGTTCGTTTCCAGCGACGAGCCGTTAGCTACCTGCTCGATGGTGAAGTTGCTTGACGCGCTCGGGTCCGGGAAGGCGCTGACGCCGTTGGCGCGCATGCACGCGGCGAACTTCACCGCCTTCTCATGATTGGCGGCCGGGGTATTGCCGCTGCGGGCGGTGCCCGGCGCGCTCGAACCGCACGCGCTGATCAGCGCAGCCAGCGCGGTCAAGGCAAGGGCAGCCCGTGGCCGTCCTGCTCGACTCATGTCTTCTCCTGCGGGTAGTGATTGCGTTCAGATCGGGGTGAGCTCATGCCGCCATTCAAGGCAGCTTGCTGTTGCGAGCACGTACGTGGTTTTCGATACGCCGACGATATGTGTCGGCTGGCAGCATCAAAGGCATGCGCGTGCTGATCGTCGAGGACGAGCCGTACTTGGCAGAAGCGATCCGCGATGGCCTACGCCTGGAAGCGATCGCGGCAGACATCGCCGGTAACGGCAACACCGCTCTGCAACTGCTGGACCTCAATGCGTATGACATCGCCATCCTCGATCGCGACGTCCCCGTGCCCTCAGGTGACGAGGTCGCGAAACGAATCGTCGCCTCCGAAAGCGGCATGCCGATTCTCATGCTCACCGCCGCCGACCGGATCGACGATAAGGCCTCCGGGTTCGAGCTTGGTGCCGACGATTACCTCACCAAGCCATTCGAATTCCAAGAGCTCGTGCTCCGTCTCAGAGCGCTCGACCGCCGGCGCGCGCATAACCGGCCACCCGTGCGAGAAATCGCAGGCCTACGGCTCGACCCGTTCCGTCGTGAGGTCTACCGCGACGGCCGCTATGTGGCGCTCACCCGCAAGCAGTTCGCGGTGCTCGAAGTCCTGGTCGCTGCCGAAGGCGGTGTCGTCAGCGCCGAAGCGCTACTGGAGCGGGCGTGGGATGAGAATGCGGACCCGTTCACGAATGCCGTGCGCATGACGGTCTCAGGACTGCGCAAACGCCTCGGCGAACCCTGGATTATCGCCACCGTGGCCGGCGTCGGGTATCGCATCAGGACTCAACCAGACGCCAGCCGGGAGAGAGCAGACCGTGGATAGAGCGCCTGGTCTGAGCGTTCGCCTCAAACTCACCCTCAGCTACGCCGGCTTCCTCATGCTCGCAGGCGTCTTGATGCTCGCCGCTGTGTGGGTGTTCCTTCTGCGTTACGTCCCCGACCGTGCGCTCATCGTCCCCGGCTCGACTGGCGGCCCCCTTCACGTGTTTCCCGTCCGGTCCAACCTCCTGCACGTTTTCGCTCCGAGGGCAGCCGCAGTGTTGGCCTTCCTGCTGGTGTTCGGTCTCGTCGGAGGATGGATTCTTGCCGGCCGGATGCTCGCGCCCCTGACGCGCATCACTGACGCGACTCGCATGGCAGCGAGCGGATCGCTAGCCCACCGGATCCGCCTACCGGGCCGCCGCGATGAATTCCGCGAGCTCGCCGACGCCTTCGACACCATGCTCGCAGAGCTCGAAGCGCACGTCGCCGAACAGCGGAGATTCGCCGCCAACGCCTCCCACGAATTGCGCACCCCGCTGGCGATCACGCAGACACTTCTCGAGGTGGCCCGCAACGATCAAAACCGCGACACCGGCGAGCTTGTCGACCGCCTCCGCGCCGTCAACACCCGAGCGATCGACCTCACCGAAGCATTGCTCCTGCTCAGCCGCGCCAACCAGCGATCCTTCACCTCGGAACCCATCGACCTGTCCCTCATAGCCGAAGAAGCCACCGAAACGCTCCTCCCCCTCGCAGAAAGGCGCGGCGTCACCATCGAGACCTCCGGCGACATCACCCCCACCGTCGGCTCACACCCGCTCTTGCTGCAGATGACCACGAACCTCGTGCACAACGCCATCGTCCACAACCTGCCTGAACAGGGCACCGTGCGAGTGACGACAACCGCTCATCCTAAGCGCGTCGAGCTCACTGTCGAAAACACCGGCGAGAAGCTGAACCCACAGATGGTCTCCACGCTTGACGAGCCATTTCAGCGCGGCACCAACCGCGTGCACACCGACCATGGGGGCGTCGGTCTCGGCCTGGCGATTGTCAAAAACATCGCCCAAGCACACGACGGGATGCTCGCCCTCGCCCCCCGCGCCGCCGGCGGGCTGTGCGTCACAGTCCGCCTTCCCGCCGTGCCCCCCGCTGGCGGATGACGATCAGGGGTTGCTGCGCGCCCCGAAGCAATGGTCAACGTCCGGGTCCGACGCACGTCATGTGCCTGCTCAGCCGACGCTTGCGCTCGCCCGAGCGGACGCTGACCTGGCTCCCCAGTTGACGAGACGCAGCAGCACGACGGCGACGCCGGCTGTCCGCTCCTCCCGGAGGGGAAGCAGTAGCTCCGGGCTCCTGCTGGTGATCGTGCCCTCATCCAGCGAGCAATGAAGCGCCACGGGACGAGGTGATGACCGCGCGCGAGGTAGCAGACCTCCTGCGGATGCCGACCTCGACTGTCTACGAGCTTGCGCGGAAGGGCGTGCTTCCGGCAAGTCGGCTCGGCCGCACATAACGGTTCCTGCGGCCGCGGCTGGGGGAGCTGCTGGCGGGCTGAACGCGGCGCGGTCAGGCAGCCGCAGGCAGCACAGCGGACGTGGCGTCGTGGCTGACGTGCCCGTCAGGCCACGTGATCCGCAGCTCGCCGTCCCGGTCCGTTAGCCAGCGCACGCCGACGAGCACCATGCCAATCACATTGCCGTTGGCGTCAAAGTCAACGGCATGGCCCTCCGGCGTTGCGTCAGTCTCGGCCGGGACTTTGGGCTCGCCCACACTGAGATAGAGAACGTCGCCGCGTTCGTCATACGTGTGGTGGTCGAACTCGATGCCTCCGATGGTGATGCTCATCGTGGTTTCGTCGGGTCTTTCCGTTGGATGAAGGCGGTAACGACAACCGCCGGGGTCGTTGTGAAGTCTACGACCACCCTCAGCCAGCGAATCTTGTCTGTCGCACGGCGGCGATAGAACCGCTCGCGGTCTGGGATCGGGTCGTTCCGCCGATGATCTGGAGTCGCCACTGCGGCGAGGATCGAGTCGACGTCTTCGAGCAGCTGCGGCCGTTCGACCATGATGTGTTGCCAGCTCCACTCGGTGAATTCGACGATTCGACCATCCGGATCCGTGGCCGTTTGTGGCAGTTCTGGCTTGGTCACGCGGCGACCGGAGAGGACGCCGAGATCCCGGCCAGAGCGCGAGTGAAACGCTCGGCCAGTTCGCTCGCTGGCCTCGCGTGCAAGTAGCGCTCAGTCGTCGAGAGCCGCGAGTGGCCCATAGCGGCCTTGACGCTCGCCAGGTCGATGCCCCCGGCGACGAGCAGGGACCCGTATGTGTGTCGAAGGTCATGGAAGCGGAGCGGCTCAAGTCCTGCAGCGTCGCGCGCTCGTTCGAAACGTCGACGCAGCGCTGACGGATCTAGACGGCGACCGAACCGGTTCGCAAACACGTAGTCATCGGGCCCGGTGAACTCCCCCCGGCGGCTGAGGCGCTCGAGTGCGGCTGCCGCCTGATCCGGGAGCGGCACCTCCCGTGCCCGGCGAGT
Source organism: uncultured Solirubrobacterales bacterium (assembly GCA_963787535.1). Lineage (GTDB taxonomy): Bacteria > Actinomycetota > Thermoleophilia > Solirubrobacterales > Solirubrobacteraceae > Palsa-465. The sequence goes on along the minus strand of CAWBDB010000003.1, from coordinate 280,697 downwards.
CTTCGTCGACCGGAGTTCGATCTGGCCCGAGAGAGCTCGGCGGACGAGGATCTTTCGGCCGACGAAGTCCACGTCGCGCCACCGAAGCGTCACCAGCTCGCCGCGGCGCAGACCGGCGTAGGCAGCGACGCGGACGAGTTCCGCGTCTTGGACGTCGTCCCGAGCCCGAGCCTCGAGCTCGGTGGGGGAGAGGGCAGGCCGGGAGGGATCACGATGTACACCGCCGGCCAAGGCACGAGCCAGCGTCTCGACCTGCTCGGGCGAGTAGAAGGCGAGGGGAGAGGCATCCGGCTCCCGGCGACGGTCGGCGTGCTTGGCGGGGTTGCTCGACAGCCCGTAGGTGCTGGGGCGCATGCCGTAGCTGAAGATCGCGCAGATGACCTGGCGGGTCTTGTTCACGGTTCGGGGTGCGGCGCCAGTTGACGCGATCGAACGCAGCAAGTCCTCGACCTCGCGAGTCGTCAGCTCGCGCGCCGGCCGGTCGCCCAGCGCGGCCATGATGCGGCCGCGGGAGGCACCGCTGCCACGGCGGTATGCCTGGCCGGGTTCCGCCAGCAGCGATCGGTGATCGCGGAGCGTCGACGGCTTCGCGCCCTTGACATCCTCGAGCCACCGCAGGTACTCGTCAGCCAGCTCGCGGAACGTCACGCCGCGCCGCCGGCGCTCCTCGGCGTGACACTCCAGCTGAGTCTGCTCGGCATCGTGCTCACGCATGAGCTCCAGCATCCGCTCGGCTGCTTCGGCCTCCGTGAGCACGCCGGCAGGCGCCCGCCCACGCTTGCGCCGCCAGCCGCCGTTCCCATCGCGCTCCACCCACGCACGCCCCAGTGCGCGGATGACTGGCTGCCCGTTGCGCGACCACTTGCCGTAGAAGAAGGCCCCGGTTGCGCGCTGCCGGATGAAGGGCCTTGACGAGGTCATCAACAGCCACCGTACAGGTCGCTTCGGACGGAACGCCTGTCCGGGCAACGGTCCGGGCAACCGCCTCTCCGGACAACGGTCGCGGGCAACCTTCCTGGCCAGAAACGCCTATTTCAAGCCACTTGCAGGCAACCGAATCGCCCGTAACTCCGGGAACCAGCCTCCCTGCGTCGGCTTCCCAAGCCGAAGGTCGCGGGTTCGACCCCGTCGTCCGCTTGGCAGAGACAGCATCCCATGCCCTTCCGGCGCTGGGCTATCGTCGTACGCATGACTGAGACAAAGAGCACTCTTAAAGCAGGGTCCGGCGAGATGGCGACCACCGCTCGCGCAATGGGCACGATGGCGCCCGACGCCCTACTTGGCGCCCTTGAGATCCAGCGACGGGCGATCGCCCCGAAGGACGTGAGGATCGACATCAAGTTCTGTGGCATCTGTCACTCCGACATCCACTTCGCGCGCGGCGAGTGGGGCAAGGTGCCGTATCCCGCAGTCCCGGGTCACGAGATCGCCGGCACCGTCGCGGAGGTCGGCTCCGAGGTGACGCGTTACACGCGCGGCGACCGCGTCGGTGTGGGCTGCATGGTGAACTCGTGCCGTGAGTGCGAGAACTGCCTGGGCGGCAACGAGCAGTACTGCCTGGCGGGCAATACGCAAACCTATGGTTCGGTCGACCGCGACGGCACGATTACCTACGGCGGCTACTCCGATCACGTCGTTGTCGACGAGGACTTTGTCGTCCGGATTCCCGACGGACTCGAGCTCAACGCGGCCGCTCCGCTGCTCTGCGCTGGCATCACCACGTACTCCCCGCTGCGCCACTGGAACGCGGGTCCCGGCAAGCACGTGGCGGTCGTCGGCCTCGGTGGTCTGGGGCACATGGCGGTCAAGCTCGCCCACGCCCTGGGAGCCGACGTCACCGTCTTGTCGCAGTCGCTTCGCAAGCGGGACGACGGGCTGAAGCTCGGAGCCGACGCCTACCACGCCACCAGCGACGACGCCACGTTCAAAAAGCTTGCCGCACGGTTCGATCTGATCATCAACACCGTCAGCGCGGGCATCGACATCGGTCGCTTCCTCACCCTGCTGAGGACCGATGGCGCACTGGTCAACGTTGGCGCGCCGCCGGAGCCGCTGCCGGTGGTGGCGTTCCCCCTGATCATGCAGCGCCGCAGCTTCGCTGGGTCGGCGATCGGGTCGATTGCCGAAACCCAGGAGATGCTTGACTTCTGCGCCAACCACGGAATCGCCGCCGAGATCGAGGTCATTCCCGCTGAGCAGGTCAACGAGGCCTGGGAACGTGTCCTGGCCTCCGACGTCCGCTACCGCTTCGTCATCGACAACGCCACCGTGTAAGTGACGACGTCCCGCTATGGCCTGCGACCGGGCATGGTGTGCGCCGCCGGTAAGGTCGCGCTCGTCGAGTAGATGCGGCAGGTCGCGCCCTCGGCCAGCAGCCGCAGAGGTATCCAACGCCTGAGTTCGACACGTAGGCCTTGAACGTTGCTCCGGCGATCGAGTGAACGACTTGTCAGCGCGGTTGCTTCGCCGCGTGGCGCCGGACTGGGGCCGGCAAGTCCTTCGGCGACTAGGGGCTTGTCAGCGACTACGGCGACGCGACGAGCGCTTGTCGCGGTTGCGATCGCGCGGGCCGTCGACCTCAGGGCTGCGCCAGGCGTCGCTGCCCACGCACAGCTTTCCATCTGGAGCGCAGGCGACGAACCCGTCTTGGCAATTTGCGAGCGTACAGTCGGGACTGGGCCTACCTCGTCGACGCTCGCGCGCTTGGTCGAACCCTGCGCGATCTTCGCTGGGCGCCCCGATCCCGGGACGTGCTCTCCACTGGGCCGCCGTGGGGGTGCGGGCGGGGTTACTTGAACGGGACGGAGATCGGGCCGGGTAGCCGCCGGTAGACGGCGATGAAGTCACGGTCGTCTGGGACCAGATAGCGGGTGAGTGCCTGCATCGGCTGGGGCTCGACCTCCTTCGGGTCGAGAGCGTGCTGGTGGCTGTAGGTGATCAGGTTGTGCCACTCAGGGTTGATGTCGAACTCCATCGCCCGCACCGCGCCTGCATGTTGGAGGATCTTCGCGATAGTGATCACAGTTTGGTCGTCAGCGACGGCGTAGATGAGGTTGCCGCGTCGATCGACGCCGACACCGGTGCGCCAAATGCGGGTGACGCCGCCAAGTGTGTATCCCCATTGCGGGCTGCTCGGGTCGGTGTTCAAGAGTGGATTCAGCCGGCCGTTCCAAACGATGGGAGCGAGGCTTTGGCGGGTCCACGCGACGTCCGGCCCGGCGTTCGGGCCGCCGCTCCATCTCACGATCGCGATGCGACCGTTCCGATAGCCGATGAGCGTCGCGTTGCCGTCCGTGAGCGGCTCGTTCGTGTGGCCATTGTCGGTCGAGCCGTTGTCGCCATCCACGTGCGTGAAGCCGCTGTTGAAGGTTGCGAGCAGCCTCCAGCGTTGGTCGTAGGGGACCATCATCGGACCCCGTATTGCCGCGTTTGGTGGCTCGTAGCGACCTGGGTAGTACGCCATGGCGGTGCGCGTGTGATCGAACCAGGCGAGGTACGCGACGATCCGCGGATATTCGAGCTCGGGACGGAAGGTCGTCACCAGCACCGGTGGCGCACCATCCACCGGGGAACCGGTCGCTCTCCAAACCCCCTCACCGGACAGGGGGTGCGGGAAGATCGGCCTGATGCGCGGCGGCCAAGGAGCGTGCGGCCTCGCGACCGGTGCGCTGGCTGTCAGCCCAATGCGAGGCAGGCTCTTCAGTTGCGGCCCGCCCTTATGCGGTGCGTTCATGGTGTAGTAGATGTGCTCGGTCTCATCGACCAGCCAGTTGCCAAACGGCACATCAGTTCGCACCCATTCGGCGCTACGTTCTGACCACGACATGCTCGTGGGCTGCACCATCCATGCCGCGTACGAAACCACGGCCCAGGACACAAGGCCGAGAAACGGAAACGCGATCAGGATGCGCCGGCGTCGCCGCCTTCGCCTGGTGGCAAGCTCACGCCGCCGCTCCCGAAGCGCCGCATCGGCATGGAGCGACGGAGCAGCCGACGAGGACGAGGCGTCCTCGTCGTGGACGCCCGAAGCAGCGTCGGAGCCGGTCGCCGTCTCGTTCTGGATCGAGCTTTGGAACATCGTCAGGAGGCATCAGGGAAGGCGTGCGAAGGACTACGGGAGGCCCGTGACCCGGATCGGATGGTACCCAGCGCGGGCGAGCCGGGATTCGGTCAATCGTGAGAATTTGCCCACGCGGACGACTGTTTCTCACATCCGCCTTCGTGCTGCACCAATCCTGAGGCGCACGTCAGACGGGTCAGACTTTGGTCCGTTTGGCCCATTGTTTGGCCCAGGCGTCAACGGGTTCGAGTGCGCGCGCCAGACTGTGCCCTTCGCTGGTGAGCCGGTAGCCGCCGCCCGGTGGCACGGCGACGATGCCCCCGTCGCGCAGCTCGCGCAGGCGGTCGCTCAGCACACTGGAGGAGACATCACCGCAAAGGGCCTGCAGCTCGCGGAACGTGGGGGTGGTGCCGTCGCGCAGCTCCCATAGGACACGCAGCGCTTGACGCCGGCCGAGTAGATCAAGCAGCGCCATGGCCGGCCGACCCGTGCGCGATCCACGCACCGGTTGTCCAGGAAGCGGCGTGCGCTTGCCTGCTTTGGAATTCGAAGCTACCATGAGCGTGCTCTTATTTCCGAAGCAGGAGGTTAGCCGATGACGAACACAGCCACCGAGCCGCGGATCGTTCCGCTCGAGCCGCCCTACGACCTCGAGACGGAAGCACAGCTGCACAAATGGATGCCGCCCAATTCGCCGATGGACCCGCTAGCGCTGTTCCGAACGCTGCTAGTGCACCCCGAGCTTGCCGCGCGGATGCGTCCACTGGGGTCGGCCTTGCTCGGCCACGGCCTGATCGATCCGCGCGAGCGCGAGATCATGATTCTGCGCACCTGTGCACGCTGCGGCGCCGAATACGAGTGGGGGGTGCACGCCGTTGGCTTCGGCAAATCGGTTGGCCTGACTGAGCAGCAGATCGCCGCCACCGCAGATCCAGCCGCCGGGAACGGCACCTGGACGGACAAGGACCTGCTGCTGCTTCATCTCGCCGATGAGCTCTACACAACCGACCACATCGCCGACGCGCTGTGGGCGGAGCTGGCAGCAGTCTGGGCTCCAGCTCAGCTGCTCGAGCTGATCGTCATCGCCGGCTGGTATCGGACGCTGGCCTACGTGCTCAACGCGGTCCGCGTCCAGCACGAACCCTGGGCAGCGCGCTTTCCGGCTAACTGAGCAAGTCGCCGCCGCACCAGCACCTAGGTGTTGGTCGCGCTCGAGTTCAGGCTTCTGTTTCGGCACTAAGCGGCGCAGTGCGGAGAGCGGCGGCGTCGTTCTCAGCAGGCGTTCTTTCGACCGCTACTCGGCGATCGCTTCGCGAGTCGGGAAGCGGTATAGGAGCAGGACGGCGGAGTCAGACCAGGCATATCGGAACTTGAACGGTATCCCGTCTAGGCGGCTTGCGACGCCGCCGGGTGCTGTCACGGGGACTCGTTCGACACGGACGGCGCCGCGGGCTTCATAGAAGGACTGAGCGTCCAGATTCTGCTCGAGGACCCACAGATACAACGGCGTTTCCCGCTCAATGACCGCTTGGGCGATTAGGGCCAGCAGCTCGGAGCCGATGCCTTGGCGCTTACGTCGTTGCAATACGTGAACGTTGTCGAGCAGTGCGCCCCAGGTCGGATCTGAATCGAACACCACGTGCGCAAACCCGACGATGCCCACGTCGTCTTCGGCGAGCAGGGTGTGGACCCCGCTGTTGTTGGCCTCTAACCGCTCTGTCCAAACCACCTCGCGATCGATCACGACATCGCCGTCGAGGAACGAATCGGAATACGCACCGCGGTAGTGCCTGCGCCAGCTGTCGGCATGAAGCGCGGCGATCGCGACGGCGTCCGCGCCGCCGGCCGAACGGAACCGCAAGCACTCGGGGTGAGCCATGAGTCCTCCATCGATCCTCGCGTTGGCACCGCGCATAAGCCGGATGCCGGACCGTCACCGGGCCAGGTCCCTCGGGTCACTCTTGATGAATCGATCCGCAGCCTACTGCTTCGCAGGCTTGCCCAGTAGCGGCGATTCGAGATAGCGGCGTAGCCATCCGGCAGTACGGGAACGGCGGGGCTTTGCCGGCGAAGTCGGAGTCGAACCGGTGACTTCGGCTGCGATGGCTAGATCAGTCGACAAGGTTGAGGTACTCGACGCCCACGTCGCGAGCCCTCAGCCTTTGCCAGCCAGTTTGGCGGTGCGTAGCATGCCGGCTATTCACGTCTCGGTCATCGCCGCTGCGTCCCCTGGCCGGGGCGGAGCCAGAGCTGTCGGCCCGCTTCGGCTGCCCAAGCCGAAGCCGGCGGGGTTGGCGCGTCGTCTGCTTCGGAGAAGGCCGAGGGCCACGGCCGGGAGCCTCAGCGCCCGCCCCAAATCGGCTGGCGCTTGTCGAGGAACGCGCCCATGCCTTCTTGAGCGTCCTGCGCAGTCGCGTTGCGACTCATCACATCCTGACAGTGCTCGTAGGCGTCGGCGAGATCGAGGTCGATCTGCTCGTAATACGCCCGCTTGCCAACCCGGACGGTAAGGGGGCTTGCAGCGGCGATCTGATGGGCCAGCACCTTCGCGCTGTGCTCGAGCTCGTCGGGCGCGACGACGCGGTTGACCAGTCCCCAGTCGGCCGCGGTGTGCGCGTCGATCGGCGAACCCGTGAGCAGCATCTCAAGCGCCCGTTTACGACCGACGGCCCGGCTGACCTCGACCATGGGCGTGGAGCAGAACAAGCCGATCTTGACGCCCGGCGTGGCGAACCTCGCCGCGCTGCTGCAGATGGCGAGGTCGCACGCCGCGACCAGCTGGCAGCCAGCGGCAGTGGCGATGCCGTGTACGCGGGCGATCACCGGCTGGGGCAGCTCATGAATCGCCTGCATCAGCTGTGTGCAGGTGGCGAACACCGCCTGGTAACCCTGAAGGTCAAGGCCCACCATCTCCCCGAGGTCGTGACCCGCGCAAAACGCAGCCCCAGCCGCCGCGAGGACCACGACGCGCGCGTCTGGATCGTCGCGCAGCTCGTCGAGCGCGCCGATCAGCCGGTTCATCAGATCGAGCGACAGAGCGTTCCGCTGGTTAGGTCGGTTCAACGTCAGGACCGCGACTTCACCCTCGCGCTCTGTCCGCAGCAGCTCGTTCGTCGCAACCTCCACAGGTCAGCCTCCTCGCTCGTCGAACTCAGCAGCTGAGATGGTACCCCCGGCGCCAGGCCTGGCGCCGCGGCTGACGAGGCTGGCACGAGGCGAAAAACGCACCAGGCGTTACAGTCGCTACCAGTGCGCTGGTTTGCCGCTCATCGCCGCGAACTCGGTACGGCGCTGGTGGCCGCTGTCGCTGGAGTGCTGGTTGGCCTTGCCGTGGCACCCGGTGGGACCAAGTCAAAGGCTCCGACCCAGACGATCATCGCTGGCCACATGACCACAGTTGTGCACACTCGCACGATCACCCGGCCGGGCCGTGTGGTGGTGCACACGGTGACCCAGGCTGCCCCGACGCGTGGCCCTGGAAGTCCTCCGGTGGCTACTGCTCCGTCCACATCCGCTGCGCAGCCCGGTTCTGGCCGAGCGGTCAAGCAGCAGTTCGCCGGTACCGGGTCCCGAATTCTTGGCAACATCAAGATCGGCTCCCCGGCGATGCTGCGCTGGACCAACAGCGGCACGCGCTTCCGATTGTTATTCGACGGTGGCGCCCAAGCGATCGATGCCACCACTCACGGCGGTCAAACCTTTGTTCCTGCTGGGGCCTACAGCCAAGTGAGCGTGCAGGCAGACGGAAACTGGACAATCCGTATCGGATGAACATCGTCAAGGCGGGCGAGGAGGGCACAGGTTCATGCCCCGAGACCAGGTAGCCGGTTTGCCCGCCGCCCGACCGGGCACCACCGGCGCCTGGACGAACCCCAGCAGCGCAGCCCCCCGCGGACAGGCTCAGTAACTGATCTACTCGGCGCCGGAGCCGTCGCGGCTACTTAGGTGGCAGCGAGCGGGCGTACTCTACGCCGCGGGTCACCCAGCGTTGGAGCTGTGTCTTGGTGCGCAGTCCCTCCGGCTGTACCCGCAGCCAGCCCGACATCGACCGGCCGCGCATCTCGAACCTCTCGGCGTACGACTTTGCCAGCAGCGCGTCGGTTTCAGCCGGATCGATCCGCAGCAGCAGGCCGCCCTGACCGCTGGCGCTGACCGCCATGTTGCCGTTGATCAGGAACGCCACACCACCGAACATGCGCTTCTCACTCACCTCGGGCTGCGACAGAATCAGCTCGCGGATCCGATTGGCGAGGTCCTCGTCGTAGGTCACGGGCAGATTATCGGCGGCGAAGCGGACGACGAGACTCGCTCCCCCCAGACAATGCGACTCGCTCCGCGGGCGGGATCGGTGCTGAGCTTGGTGTCCCGGGAGAGGACGTTCGGGGCGCCATGCCGGGAGTGCCTGGTTGTCCGCGCCTGCTAGAAACGCGCTCGTGCCCGAGGCGGTGGTCTTCGATCTAGACGGTGTGCTCGTTGACTCCGAGCAGCTGTGGAACGAGTCCAAGCAGGAGCTCGTCCGAGAGTGGGGGGGTACCTGGAGCCAGGAAGCCCCCCGGGAGATGATGGGCATGAGTTCGCCGGAATGGTCGGTCTACCTGCGCGACGACCTCGGTGTCGCTCGTAGCCCGGAGGAGATCAACCGCGCCGTTGCATCGAAGATGCAGCGGATCTATCGGGCGCGGCTGCCGCTGCTACCGGGAGCAGGTGATGCGGTTCGCTCGGTGGGTAAACGTTGGCCGCTCGGCCTCGCGTCTTCCTCCAACCGCGAGGTGATCGACCTGGTGCTGGAGGTGTCGGGTCTGCTCGGTGCCTTCAGCGTTACGATCTCCTCGGAGGAGGTGCAACGGGGCAAGCCGGCCCCCGACGTGTACCTGGAGGCGGCGGGTCGACTCGGCGTCGAGCCTGCAGGTTGCGTGGCCATCGAGGACTCGAGCAACGGCATGCGCAGCGCCGTCGCTGCCGGAATGGCGGTGATCGCGGTGCCAAACCAGCACTACCCGCCCGACGAGGATGCGCTGGCGCTGGCTGCGGTCAGCGTGCCGGCAGTGGCTGAGGTCGACGCAGACCTGGTGCAGGCGGTAAGCGAACGTGAGAGGAGAGGACGATGAGGCAAGGGAGCACCCGGACGCGCTTGGTCCGGGAGGAGCGGGTAGGAACGCGCCTCACCGGAGCCAGCGCGACAGGAGCACGCTCAGTCGGTGCGTCCGCGCTCGGCGCCCTGGCCGTCGGCGCGGTGGCGATCGGAGCACTGGCAATTGGACGCGCGTCGATCGCCGAGGCGGTGATCCGAAAGCTGCGGGCCGAGGAAGTGGAGATCGGCTCGCTGAAGGTAGATCGACTGGAGGTAGCGGGCCGGCGATGGCCGAACGAGCCGTGATGGGAATACCGGCGGCTCAGCGGTGGCCGAGCGAGCGGTGATGAGAAATCGGCACTCAAGCATGAGCTGCCTGAGCCGCGCGGCGGCCGTGAGCGGCGACGGGTGCAGAGGCCCTGATCTCGGCGAGCAGCCTGGCGCCGAAGTCGGCGAAGCTCTCGCCGGGAGCCAAGCCCCCGGCGGAGGGGCGAAAGAAGCGCACGCCCAGCCTCGGTCGGGTGGGGAAGCGGATCACGTCGGTGCTCCCCACCACTGTGCAGCAGACGATCTCGGCCTCGGGCACCGCCTGGGCGATCCGGCCAAAGCCGCTGCGCGCGCGCAGCTCCTGACCCTTGGAGCGGGTGCCCTCGAGAAAGATGCCGATGCAGGCGCCGGCTTGCAGTTCCGCGATCGCCCGGTCGAGCGCCCGAGCGTCGCCTTTGCCGCGCTCGATCGGGATCTGGCCCATCCCGTCCAGCACCTTGCCGATCGGCCGGTATTTCCACAGGGAGGACTTCGCCAGGGCCTGGATCTGTCGCCGGGGTAGTGCCGCAGTCCCAATAACGACCGGATCCCACCAGGAGTCGTGGTTGCCGGCCAACAGCGTCGGCCCGGCGGCAGGCAGGTGCTCGAGGCCAGAGACCTCGAGCTGGCCCCACTTCAGGACGATCGGAGAACAGACAGTCATCACGCCGCGAAACGCCGGCGGCACGTCCGGAGCAGCCTTCATCGGTGACACTGTGCCATGAACGGTGTGTCAGCGAGCAACCTGGGTACAACCCGCTGATGACTTTCACACAGCGACTACAGATCCCGATCTGGCGCGAGGCCAGCGTCGGGCGCGAGCGAGCGGCGCTGCGCCGCGATCCCGTACTACGAGGGCAGGGGGTTCCGCACGGCGATGGCTCACCCGTGCTGCTGATCCCTGGGTTCCTGGCCGGCGACCTGTCGCTGGGAGTGATGGCACGATGGCTCCGCCAGCTCGGCTATCGCCCCACCCGGGCGGGCATCCGCGCGAACGTCGACTGCACTGCGAAGGCCCTCGACCGCTTGGAGGAACAGCTGCAGCGCGCCGCTGAGCGGCACGGACGCTCGGTGAGCATAGTCGGCCACAGCCGCGGCGGCACGATGGCCAGGGTCCTGGCTGTGCGCCGCCCGGACCTGGTGCAGGCAATCGTGTGCCTCGGCTCGCCCATCACCGACCAGTTCGACGTGCATCCGCTGGTGCGGACCCAAGTACGTGCCGTGGCCACGCTTGGCTCACTCGGGATCCCCGGGCTGTTCACCCACGGCTGCAAGACTGGTTGCTGCGCCGAGGCGCTGGTTGAGGCGCAGGCTCCGTTTCCATCGGGCGTCAGGTTCGCCTCGATCTACTCACGCAACGATGGCATCGTCGCCTGGCGGGCATGTCTTGACCCGGCGGCCGAGCAGGTGGAGGTGCACTCGAGTCACGTCGGGATGGCCGTCAACCCGCAGGTCTATCGAGAGATCGCTCGCGCGCTGGCCACCGACGAGCCGGACCGAGGAGCCGAATCGCTGCTCGCAGGAGCAGCGACGTAGACGATGAGCCCTGCCCGCCTGGGGGGTAGTCGGCGGGGTGAGGAGGCGCACTAGCCTCGGCATCGTGTCCCGAAGAGCCTCTGCGCTGAGGGCGCCTGCTCGTGCTCCCGCGCTGGCGCTGGTCAGTGGCGGGATCTGCTCAGTGCAGTTTGGATCGGCTCTGGCGGCCACTCTGTTCGCGCGCATCGGTCCGTCCGGCACCGTGCTGCTGCGCCTGGCTAGCGCCTCGGTCGTGCTGCTGATCCTGTGGCGTCCGCGACTGCGGATGCACGAGCGACGCCAGCGTTGGCTCGCCGTCGGGTTCGGGCTCGTGCTGGCGGGCATGAACCTGAGTTTTTACGCCGCGCTTGACCGGATTCCTCTCGGGATCGCGGTGACGATCGAGTTCATCGGACCTCTGGCCGTGGCGCTCGCCGGCTCGAGGCGGGCCCGGGACCTGGTCTGGGTCGGGCTGGCGGTGGGGGGAATCGTCGCTTTGACCCGCGGTGGCACGTCAGGGCTAAACGCGGTGGGCGTCCTGTTCGCGCTGCTGGCGGGCGGCTTCTGGGGGGCCTACATCCTGCTCAACAGCCGCCTCGGCCGCGCGTTCAGCGGCGGCACCGGTCTGGCGCTGGCGATGCCCGTAGCGGCGGTGGTTGCGCTGCCTTTGGGGATCGTCGACGGCGGCGCGAACCTATTGGAGCCGCGCTCGCTGGCGCTCGGCTGCGCGGTGGGAATGCTGTCATCGGCAATCCCGTACTCGCTGGAGGTAGAGGCGCTGCGACGCCTCGATCCGGGCGTGTTCGCTGTGCTGATGAGCCTGGAGCCGGCGGTGGCCGCGCTGGCGGGCTTGATCGTGCTGGGACAGAATCTGGGCCTGCGCGCGCTGAGCGGGATCGTGCTGGTGGTTATCGCCTCCGCAGGAGCCTCCCGAGGATCCCGCGGTGCGCCGGTTCCGGCGGAGGTGTAGCGTCGACGGAAGGATCTCGAGTCCGATCGCCACCGCGGAAAGCAGACAGGGGAGTCGTGTTCGGACGCGCTTTCCTGGCCGACTACCCCGTGTAGGCCCGGGCCAGGCTCTCGGCCACGCACACCGGCTTATCGCCGCCCTCGCGCTCGAAAGTCGATTCGGTGACCAGCTGCGCGCCACCGGGCACGTCGTCGACCGAGGCCAGCTTGGCCCGCATCCGCAGCTTGCCCCCGACCGGCATCGGCGCGGGGAAGCGGACCCGGTTGAGGCCGTAGTTGAGGACGAAGGCGAAGCCCTCGATCGTGTACATCTCGTAGGAGAAGCGCGGTACCAGCGAGAGCACGTAGTACCCGTGGGCGATCGTGCCCCCGAAGGGTGTCGTCTTGGCCCGTTCGACGTCGACGTGGATCCACTGATCGTCGCCGGTCACCTGGGCGAACTCGTTGATCTCCTGCTGGGTGACCTCGTGCCAGTCGCTGACGCCGAGCTCCTCGCCGACGTGGGACTTGACCTCGTCCAGGCCTTTCAGGGTGAGCATCTTCAGCATTCCTCCGACTCGTGGGTTCCAGGCCCGCGAGCATATTCCCGCACGGCGGCGTCTGCCACGGGACGCTTGCGCTCGTAGCAGGATCACGATCATCGCTTGGTCGGGGACGCAGACGCGGCATCGAAGGCTCTCCCGCACCGTGGAGCCAGGAGACTGATCCCGCTGTCAGGAGGTAGAATTCCGGCCCAGGAGAGATGCGACAGCTGACCGGACTAGACGCGCAGTTCCTGGCCTTGGAGAGCCCCCGACAGGCCGGGCACGTTTCGGGCTTGGCAGTGCTCGATCCCAATACGCGCCCCAACGGCCGGCTTGAGTTGGCCGACGTGCTGAACATGCTCGAGCAGCGGCTGCCGTTGCTGCCGCCGTTCCGCTGGCGCCTGAAGCAGGTGCCGCTGGCCCTCGACTATCCCTACTGGATCGACGATCCGGACTTCGATCTGGAGTATCACGTGCGCGAGCTGGCGCTGGCCCCCCCGGCGACCGACGAGAAGCTGGCCGATCAGGTTGCGCGTATCTTCGAGCGCCCGCTCGACCGGGCCCGACCGCTGTGGGAGCTCTATCTGATCCACGGCCTCCCGGCCGGTCACGTCGCGATGCTGACAAAGATCCACCACTCGGTGATCGACGGCATGTCGGGCGCGGAGATCATGGGAGTGCTGCTGGACCTCACCCCCGAAGGGCGCGAGCCCACCGAGCCGCCGAAGCCTCCCAGGTCCGAACGGGAACCGAGCGAGCTGGAGATGCTGGCCCGGGGGGTGCTCGGCACCCCACGCTACGTCGAGCGCGTGGTCCGGTCGCTGCCCTCGACGCTGCCCAACGTCCAGGACGTGGAAGTCCTGGCGCAGATCCCCGGCGTGCCCACGATCGGACGCACCACCAGGCGGCTGGCCCGGCTGATCAGCGGCCGTGAGCAGCGCGTTCTGGAACGCAGCAACCTGACCGCGCCGCGCACCTCGTTCAACGGGCGAGTCTCGCCCCATCGCCGGTTTGCCTTCGGCCAGCTGTCGCTGGATGCCGTCAAGCAGGTCAAGCAGGAGTACGCCTGCACGGTCAACGACGTCGTCCTGTCGATCTGCACCGGTGCCCTGCGGTGGTGGCTGCTGGAGCACGACGAGCTCCCGGACGAGCCGCTGGTGGCGCAGGTGCCGGTGTCGGTGCGGGATGAGAAGGAGATGGGAACCTACGGCAACCGGATCGGGATGCTCAGCGTTCCGCTGTATGTCAACGAGGCGGATCCGGTGGAGCGCCTGCGATTGACCCATGAGTCGATGAGGGTCGCCAAGGAGCACCACAACGCCCTGCCGGCGCAACTGCTACAGGACGCCACGCAGTTCATCCCGCCCGCGGTGTTCTCACGGGCGTCGCGGATCACCTTCTCGCTGGCGGCCTCACGAAAGCCGATCTGGAACCTGGTCGTCTCCAACGTTCCCGGACCACAGTTCCCGCTGTACATGGCCGGCGCGCAGCTGGTGGCCAACTATCCGGTCTCGGTGATCACCGACGGGATGGGGCTGAACATCACGGTGATGAGCTACTGCGGACACCTGGACTTCGGGATCGTCGCCGACCGTGAGCAGATGCGCGACGTGTGGAAGCTGATCGGGTGGTTGGAGGAATCGCTCGCCGAGCTGCTGCCGCCGGGCGCCGAGGTCACGCCGCCGCCGCCTGCGCCGGTTCAGACCGCGCCAGCGCGGACCAGGTCGGCCGCAGACTAGCCCGGTCGGGCTACCAGGCCTGGGTGTCGCCGCAATGGGGGCAACCCACTGAGGTGGAGACGGTGGCCTGGAACGCGAAGCCGCAGTGGCAGGTGTAGAGCGCCTGATCCTGCAGCGGCCCCAGCTCACGTCGCCGGCGGGAACTGGCCACGGGCGACGGAGCGCCAGCGGCCGTCGCTTCCGGAGCCGGTGGGGCCGGCGCCGGAGCGGCCTCAGTCTCGGGCTCGTTGCCGGTGAGCGCTGAAGCGGCCGTCGATGCTCGCTGCTCTCCAGCCCGCCGACGCCGGCGACTGCTCTCACCTCGTTTGCCTTTGACCAACACTGTCATATAGCGATAACGGCTCCGATCGGTAATGGTTTCGCGCTAGGGGCCTCATCTCCTGGTCCTAACCCGACGTTAATCGGCGGCCCGGCGGTGGCCGCTGGTAGGGAGCTACGGTCGGCTATGGGACAATTGCCCTGCCGATGGACCCGTCTCGCAAGCGCGCTATCCGCCTCACCGTTGCTCTCACCGCGGCGCTGCTGCTCGCCTCAGCGCTGGTATACACGAGCTTCAGCGCCGGCCGCGACGAGCTGACGGCATCGCAGCTGCGGGCGCGCGCACAGCCGGGCCATTCCTACATTCTTGCCGGCACCGTGCTGGACGGGTCGGTGCGCCACCAGGGTGATGCGCTGCTGTTCAGCGTGCGCGACCCGAAGCTCAAGGTCTCCGTGCCGGTGCGTTACACCGGAATCGTTCCCGATCCCTTCCGAGCCGGCCGCGGCGTGCTCGTCACCGTCCACCCGCAGGGCTCCGAGTTCGTCGGCGAGCAGGACTCGCTGACGACGAAGTGTCCATCCAAGTACCAGGCGGCCTCCTCCTCCTACTGATGCCGGCGCGGAGAATCCGACGATGGCGCTGATCGGCCGTGCGCTACTGATCCTCGGTCTGCTCGTCTGCCTGTACGGCATCGGCGCCTCCGTCTATGGGGCCACCCGCCGGCGGCGGGCCTGGGTGGATTCCGGTCGACGCGCGGTCTATGCGCTGGCGGCACTGATGACGATCGCCTTCGCCCTGCTGGAGACGGCGTTCCTCCGGGACGACTTCTCGTTCAACGTCGTTGCCGGCCACTCCTCCAGCACCACGCCGACGTTCTACAAGCTCGCCGCCGCCTGGTCTTCGCAGGAGGGCTCGCTGCTGCTGTGGGTGTTCCTGCTGTCGCTGTGGTCGAGCTTGGCGCTGGTGCTGACGCGCAACCGGGTCCGGGAGATAGCCCCCTACGCCACCGCCGTGCTGCTGGGTTTCGCGGCCTTCTTCACCTCGTTGATGGTGTTCCCGTTCAATGCCAACCCGTTCACCACCAGTGCCCGCCCACCGCTGGAGGGAGCAGGCCTCGACCCGCTGCTGCTGCACCGGACGATGATGATCCATCCGCCGATGCTGTACTCGGGATACACGCTGCTGACGGTGCCGTTCGCGTTTGCGGTGGGGGCGCTGATCACCGGCCGGCTGGGCGCCGAGTGGATCAGCGTCACCCGTCGTTTCGCCCTGGCGGCATGGCTATTTCTGGGTATCGGGATCCTGCTCGGGGCCCGCTGGTCCTACACCGAGCTCGGCTGGGGCGGGTACTGGGCCTGGGATGCCGTCGAGAACGCGGCGCTGATGCCGTGGCTGGCCTGCACCGCGTTCATCCACTCGGCGATGATTCAGGAGAAGCGGGGCATGCTGAAGGTCTGGAACGTGTCGCTGATCCTGGCCAGCGGCACGCTGGCGATCCTCGGTACCTTCCTCGTGCGCTCCGGGGTCCTGGATTCGATTCACGCCTTCGGCGCTTCGACCTTGGGGATCCCGTTCGTGGCGCTGCTGGCGGCGATGGTGATCGGCGGCATCGCCCTGGTCCTCGGCCGCCGGGAGAGAATGCGCTCGGATGCGACGCTGGACTCGCTGCTGTCCCGCGAGGCGATGTTCCTGCTGCAGAACCTGGTGCTGGTGGCGATGGTGTTCGTCGTCTTCTGGGTGACGTTCTTCCCGCTGATCTCCGAAGCG
Source organism: uncultured Solirubrobacterales bacterium (assembly GCA_963787535.1). Taxonomy (GTDB): domain Bacteria; phylum Actinomycetota; class Thermoleophilia; order Solirubrobacterales; family Solirubrobacteraceae; genus Palsa-465. The sequence continues at coordinate 264,487 of CAWBDB010000003.1, read as the reverse complement.
GTGACTGGGACCAAGGTCTCGGTGGGGCCGCCCGCGTTTCGACCGTTCATCGTTCCCCTCGCCCTCGTGCTGGTGCTCCTCTCCGGGGTCGGGCCGATCATCGCCTGGCGACGGGTGACGGCCGCCAACCTGCGACGTAACTTCGTGATTCCGGCCGCCGTCGGAATCGTCACCCTGTTGGCACTGGTGCTCGGCACCGCCGCCGCCGAGCGCCCGTTGGCGCTGATCATGTTCGTGCTCGGCGCATTCGTCATCGCGACGGTGGCCCAGGAACTGTGGCGGGGCACCAGTGCCCGGCGTGCCCTGACCGGCGATCCGATCCCGCTGGCGCTGGTGGGGCTGATCCGCCGCAACCGCCGCCGCTACGGCGGCTACATAGTCCATGCAGGGCTGGCAGTCCTGCTGATCGGTGTGGCCGCGTCCTCCTCGTTTCAACGCTCGGACAACGTGATCCTCTCACCCGGTCAATCGACCGCCGTCTCCGGCTACAGGATCACCTACATCCGTCCGACCGAGCAGCCGAGCTTCACCGAGCAGGGCGAGGTGGCCAAGCTGTCGTTTGGGGCGGTGCTGAATGTCTCGCGGGGCGGGCATCACGTAGCTACGCTAAAGACGACGCGCGGCTTTTATCCCGCTACCTCCGACCCCACTGTCGGACCGATCTCCGAGGCGTTCAACGGGGAGGCAGACAGCCAGGTGGGCCTGCAGGCCGGACTCACACGCGATGTCTGGACGGTCGTCAATCCGAACCTCCAGCCGCTGCAGGCCGAGATCAATCGCGGCGACACCGTGTTTACGAGGTTGATGACGAGCCTGACTCCGGCGCAGGCGCGACAGCCGGCGACCCTCGACGCGATCAGGATCGAGCGCGCGCGCGCGATCGCCGGCCTCGCCGGCCGGTTCGTCAACCATCCCTGGCCGGTCAACTTCCTGCTCATCGTCTCGCCGCTGGTCACCTGGCTGTGGGTCGGCGCGATCGTGATGGCAACGGGCGGGTTGATCGCGCTGTGGCCGTTCCCCGCGGTGGCGCGTCGACGCGTCCAGGCGACCGCACCCGCGTCTGCGGCGCCGGCTCGCCCAGCCCGGGCCGAGCCGGCCTAGCGCCGAGACTGGTCCCAGGCCCGTGGTGGAGCTCCTGATCGTGCTGGCGATCCTGGTCGTGTTGGTCCTGGTGATCAGCGCGCCGCTACGGGCCGGGGAGGAGTCGCAGAAGTCATCTGCGCAGGCAACAGGGGACCGCGCCCGGCTGGGCGGCCACGCTCCCCCGCCTAGCCGTGAGCTCGCCGACCTGGAGGCGGCTCGCGAGGCGAAGTACCGGGAGATCCGCGACACCGAGCTCGATCACGCCACCGGCAAGCTCTCCGATGAGGACTTCAAGGCGGTCGATGACAGGCTGCGCGCGGAGGCTCTCCGGATTCTCGACCGCATCGACGGCGTCGTCGGCGAGCGCACCACCGAGCACGACCACGCTCCCGAGCGCTCCTAGGGGCTACCATCGTCGCTGATGGAGACGATCCTCAGCATCTTTCAGGTGTTCGTGTGCGTCGTGCTGATCTTCTTGATCCTGATGCACTCGGGCAAGGACGCTGGCCTGTCAGGAGCATTCGGCGTCGGTACAGGCGCGGGACCGTTCGGCGGCGGCTCTCTCGTGGAGCGCAACCTGAACCGGTGGACGATCGGCTTTGCCATCGTGTTCGCGCTCAACACGATCGTGCTCATCAAGGTCTCTTAGCCGACTCTCTGCGGCGGACTGCCGGGGCGCCGCTGCGGCACGACGAGGAAGGTCACTCCTCCCGCTCGCTGAGCTGGTCGACCAGACGGAGCAGGTCAAGCGGGCTGAAGGGCTTGGTCAGGAACAAGTCAGCCCCCGCCTCCTCGGCACGGCGCTCTACGTCGTCTCCGTGCGCCGCGGTCAGCATCACGATCGTGGTCTGGCTGGTCGACGGGATCTCACGCAGCCGGCGGCAGGCATCGATTCCGTCCAACCGGGGCATGTCCACGTCGAGCAACACCAGCGCCGGCTGCTCACGCCGGGCCACCGCGACCGCTTCGATCCCATCGGCGGCTTCATGGAGGTCGAACTCGGCGACATCCTCCAGCGTGGTGACGATCAGCTTGCGGATGAACGGATCGTCGTCAGCGACCAGGATTCCCCGGGCCATCGACCCTCACCTGATCTCGTCGCTGATGGCCGCGAAAGTGGCGTCCCCGATCGAACTGAAGGCCTCAATGACATGGGGATCGAAATGCGTCGCCGTCTCGGAGACGATCATCTCACGCGCCAGGGGCAGCGAAGAGGCCGTCCGGTACGGGCGGTCGGTGGTGAGCGCGTCGAGAACGTCGGCCACGGCGAAAACGCGTGCCGCCAGCGGGATCCCATCTTCCGCGAGTCGGTCCGGGTACCCGTCTCCGTCCCAGCGCTCGTGATGGGAGCGCACGACCTCGCACGCTGCAGCCAGGAACTCGATTTCGCCAACGATCTGAGCGCCGATGACCGGGTGGCGGGTCATCAGCGTTCGCTCGGACTCGGTCAACGGTCCCGGCTTGTACAGGATCGCGTCGGGGATCCCCAGCTTGCCGATGTCGTGGAGGAGGAAGCCGAACTCGATCTCGGCCGCGGGGGCTAGCGGTAGTCCGAGCGCGCGCCAGATCGCCAGTCCGTACGCGGTGACGCGCTCTGCGTGCTTACCGGTATAGACGTCTCGTGCCTCGACCGCGTTGGAGAGCGCACGCACTGTTGCCATGTAGGACTGCTGCAGTTCATGGCTGCGAGCCCGCTCCTGCTTGAAGGTCTCGCGCAGGTCGGCCGCATAGCGCTGCAGCTGCAGCTCCTTGTCCGCGGCCTCGCGCTCGCGTCGCGCCAGCTCGGCCCGCAGCCGCTCGAGCTCTGCCCGCAGACGCTGGATCTCCTGCCGTGGATCCGGGTCGGTTCTCGCCACCATCGCCCGGCAAATCTACATCCCACCGAAGCGTCCGCCGACGCGAATCACCCGGCTCGCTCGCCGCGCAGAGCAGCCAGCACCGCCGCGGGGGCCTGATCGACCGGGATCACCTCCGTTCCCAGCCTGTCGATCCCCGGTGGAGTAGGGGTGTCGCCGTCGCCGAACAGGATCACCGTTCGGCGGAGCCTGCGACCACGGAGGTCTAGCGCTTGCAGCGCTGCCTGCGGATTGCGGAGGCCGATGTCCACGAGCGCGACCTCGAATCGCCGCTCGCCGCAAACCCGAGCGGCTGCTGCGCCGGAACTCTCCCACTCATGCTCGATTCCCAGCTCGTCGAGCCCCGGCTCAAGGACAGGTTGCAGATCCTCCCGGGCGACGACCAGTACGCGGAAGCGCCCGGAGCTGATCGCGGCGCCCAGCACCTCGCGCAGCGCGTCGGCGTCGATTGGCTTGGTCACGGTCCACTCGCCGGCCAGCTCTCGGCGTCCCGACAGCACCGACACGAACACGATCGGCAGCTGGAGCAGGTCCGGGTCCTCGCGGATCTGATCCAGCACCGCGAACCCGTCCAGTCCTGGCATCAGGATGTCCAGCGTGAGGGCGTCGAACCGCTGGGCGTGCAGCAGGTCGATGGCCTCCGTGCCGCTCCCGGCGATCTGCGTCTGGACCTCCAGCGGCGCCAGCTGCCCGGCGATCAACTCTGCCACCTCTGGCTCGTCGTCGACGACCAGCACCCGGCGTCCGCGGATCGCCTCCAGCGAACGAGCCGATCCGGGACCGGGAGTGGTGGCCGGAAGCAGCACCCGGAACGTCGTGCCGCGCCCGGGGGCGCTCTCGACCTCGATCTGTCCTTCGTGCATCTCCACGAGCGCTTTCACGATCGCCAGGCCGAGTCCGGTTCCCTGGCCGGAGCGACTCTCGGCACCTCGGTAGAAGCGCTCGAACACCCGTGCCCGCTCCTGCTCGCTCAGCCCGACGCCAGAATCGGCCACGGTGATCTGAACCCACGCTCGCTCACCCTCCACGCCAATATGGATGCGGCCGCCGGCCGGCGTGTAGAGGTGCGCGTTGGTGAGCAGGTTGGCAACGATCTGTCGGACGCGATCGGGGTCGGCCAGGGTCAGCGGCAGCGTGGGATCGACATAGGTGCCGAGTCGCTGCTGCTTCTCGTCCAAACGGGGACCCATGAGCTCGACGACTTCCCGCACCACCTCGCCGACCTCGACTGGCCGCCGGTCGATTTCGACGCGGTGCGCGTCGATCCTGGCCACATCAAGGAGGTCGTTGACGAGGTCTACCAGCCGGTCAGTGGACCGCAGGATGATGTCCACGAATTCTCGCTGGCGGTCGGTCATGTTGGCCGAGGAGCGATCGAGCAGCTCCACAAAACCCTTGACCGACGTCAGCGGACTTCGCAGCTCGTGCGAGGCCATGGCCACGAACTCGCTCCTGGCTTGCTCGCGCCGCACACGCTCAGTCGCGTCATGGAGCGTCCAGACGACCCCGCCATCAGCTGCCAGGCGCGCGGCGGTGACGGCCAGAAAACGCCCCCGGTGCTCGATCGTGGTCTCACCGTTCAGGGCCACTTGCAGCGGTGGCAGCGGGCTGCCTGGGGAATCGATCAGTGCCCCAAGGCTCAGTTCGGGAACCAGCTCCGACGCGCGTGGATTGAGACTGGCCACCGATCCGGCGCTCGGGTCGGTCAGGATCAGCCCATCGCTGACGCTCTCGAAGGCGAGAGCCCGGCGGCGCCGCTCCAGCCCGATGGTGTCGGCCTCGCCGCCGTCGAAGCCGCTGCCGGAGCCCGCCGGTACATCACGCCTGCGCCGAACCAGGCCAGCCAACGCGAGGGGCAGCGAGCGAGCGATCGAGAGGCGCTGCATAGGCTTGAGCCACTGATCGTACTCATCGCCCGGGACGTAGACGACGCGCCGCTCACCGACTCGAGGAGCGGCACCGTCTCCAGTCACCGCACCGGCGTCTACCATTGCCGGATGACTGCGACCCGGACTGCTCGGAGCGCCCGGAGGGGAGGATTCCTGAACGCCGTCGCGACGCTGCTGAGCGCAACGCTGCTGCTCGCCGGCTGCGGGAGCAGTGCTGGGATCGCGCCCGCGGGGGGTCCCCCTTCCCAGGAAGGGCACGGCTCCTCGACCCAGCCCGGCGCCAGCGCCGCAGCGGCCACTACGGCTGCGTCGACCGCCGCCGGAACGGCGATTCCGACCGGCGACTGGACCCGCTTTGACTTCGACGCTGCGCGCACCGGGGTCGGCCCGGTCAACACCGGTATTACCGCGGCCAATCTGTCCAGCCTGCGTCGGCGGCGGGTGCATGTGGATGGAACAGTCGACTCATCCCCAATCGAGCTCCACGCGATCCCGGTGAACCGCCGCCCGCACGACCTGATCATCCTCACCACCACCTACGGCCGGACGATCGCGCTCGACGCCGGCACCGGCGGCAAGCTGTGGGAGTTCGTGCCGCCGGACATCCGCGCCTACGAAGGCACTTCCCAGATCACCAACGCGACGCCGCTGGCCGACCCCAGCCGCCGCTACGTGTTCGCCGCCAGCCCCGACGGCCTGATCCGCAAGCTCTCGGTGTCCACCGGCCGCGAGGTTCGCTCGCGCTACTGGCCCGCACGAATGACCGTTGATGCCACCCACGAGAAGCTCCCCGCCGCCCTCAACCTGAGCGGCAACGAGCTGATCGTCACCACCGGCGGCTACATCGGCGACGCTCCGCCCTACCAGGGCCACGTGGTCACGATCGACCGCGTGAGCGGCCGCATCCTGCACGTCTGGAACTCGCTCTGCTCTGACGTCCACCGCCTGCTCGTACCGAGTCGCTGCCCGGTCAGCGACTCGGCGATCTGGGCCCGGGCGGGGGCGGTGGTGGAACCGGGGAGCGGACGGCTGCTGGTGACCACCGGTAACTCCGACATGGTCAGCCATCCTTTCGATGGCCGCCGGTACTGGAGCGACAGCGTCCTGGAGCTGGCGCCGGGTGGCGCGAGCCTGCTCCACAACTGGACGCCGGTCGACCAGGCCGCGCTCAGCGCCAGTGACACCGACCTCGGCAGCACGGCGCCGGCGGTGCTCCCGCCGGTAGCTGGCCGGCGGCTGGCGGTGCAGGGCGGCAAGGACGGAAAGCTGCGTCTGCTGGACCTGGACCGTCTCAACGGCACCGTGGGAGGCGCCGGCCCTCGCCTCGGCGGGGAGCTGCAGGACATCGCCACCCCCGGAGGCGCGGGGCTATACAGCGCACCGGCGGTCTGGAGTCACAACGGGCAGGTGTACGTGTTTGTTGCCGACGACAGCGGCACCGGGTTATACATGCTCAGCGGGGGGGCCTCCCCTCGCCTTCGGCTGGCCACCCACAACGCCAGCCCGGGGACCAGTCCGGTGCTCGCCGGCGGCCTGCTCTACGTGTTCGACGAACTCGACGGGAAGGTGGACGTCTACGAGCCGACGGGACTTCACCGGCTGGCGTCGCTGCCCGCCGCCACCGGGCACTGGAACAGCCCGATCGTGATCGCTGGACGGCTGATCGTGCCCGAGGGCAACGCCAACGCCCACGCCACCAGCGGTACGCTCGACATCTATCACCTGCCCGGGCGCTGATCCTCACCTGCCCGGCCGCTGATCCCGCGGGACCCGGCGGGGCGTGCAACTTTCCCTGCATAGGGCCGATAAAGCAGCTTCCCTGAGGGCGAGCTTGCTAGCTTCGCCGCGCGGGTTACGCCTCCGTGTGTTCCTGTTGCCTCGCGGCCGGCGGCTCGTTCCCGAGCTTGCCGCCCGGCGGGCCTTTTTTGTGTGCCGATGAGCTTCCGAACCACTCTGAGGAGAATCGCGTCGATCGCCGTGCTCGGCCTGGCGGTGATGGCGAGCGTGGCCATGCCCAGCTCCGGCGATCTGTCCAGCCGCTACTCCGAGGGCCAGCAGCGCGCCGGGCAGTTGCAAGGGGCCATCCAGGCCGACACCCACCTGATCCAGGGCTACGAGGGGACGATCTCCTCGCTGCAGGCCAGGCTGGATGTGATCCAGCGGATCGTCACGGTCCAAGAGCGCCTGCTGGACAGCGTGCGTGCTCAGCTGGCAGAGGCCCGCGTGCGGCTGGCGCAGCTGGAGCGGGAGTACGCTCACGGCCGGCGGGTTCTGGCGGCGGAGCTGTTGGCCGAGTACGAGTCGCCGCCACCGACGATCGTCGGGGTGGTCGTCAACGCCCATGGTTTCGAGGACCTGCTCAATCGCGTCGGTGAGCTGCGGGCGATCGAGCGTGCGAATGCGCGAGTTGTCGGGCTGGTCAGGAGCCAGCGGCTGGAGGTTGGCGTCCAGGCTCGCCATTTCGCCGTCGTGCAGGAGCGTCGACAGCGCGCGACGGCGGCGGTCGTGGTGGAGCGTGATCAGATCGCGCAGCTGCGGCTCTCGATCGTCAGCCGGGAGCTGACGGTGGCGCGGGGCCGCGCCCAGAAGACCGATCAGCTCACTGCCCTGCAGGGAACGCTCGCGCGTGAGGCAGCGGCGCTCGATCAGCAGGCCGCCGCGGCGCAGTCGGTGTCCTCCGGGGGCGCCGGAATCGCGCCGGCCGGCTGTCTCAGCACGCCATACGTCCCCCACGGCGGCAGCTACGGGTTCTTTCCGCGCCGGGCGCCAACTACTCCGTGGGCGAGGAGCCGGTGATCGCGGCGCGGCTCGACGCTCTGGGCAAGGCGCTGCAGTTGCAGCTGATCGGAGTCTCCGGCTACCGCAGCCCGCAGCACTCGGTGGAGGTCGGTGGCTTTGCCGATGACCCCCACACCCAGGGACTTGCCTCCGATACTCCTGGGGTGGAGGGGGTGCCCGAGGCGACGCTCGAGCGCTTCTGCCTGACGCGTCCCTTCCCGGGTCCGCGCGAGGCGGACCACATCCAGGAGCTGTAGCTCCCGCACCCAGAGGCCCCGGCCGCCGTCGCGGAGGCGGCGCCGGCGCCGATCTACACGCGGCGGCACTCAGCCGGGTCCGAGCACACGCGCCAGCAGGTTGCGGGTGATCTGCACCAGCGGCGCCAGCGGGGCCCGCGGAGCCTCCGGTGAGGCACTCGGCACCGGCTCCAGCCCCAGCTCCCAGCTGAGGGTGCCGGTCGCGAACACCAGCGCCCCGGAGCGGGCCCGGTACAGCGTGGTCTCCGCCGTTCCGGGGCCGGGCGGAGGCACGGGCTCGCCGGGCTCAGCGGCGCCGACGCCCTGACACGGAGCCTGACCCTGGCCGATCAGCTGGGTCGCGGGGGAGGCTGGGGGGACTCGGGCGTCCAGCTCGTAGCCGACGATGCCCGGAATCTGCGAGGCGGCGGTCAGGCCGCTGCCGGCGAACAGCCACCGCGGATCCAGCGAAGGGGCGGGACGCCAGGGGTAGAGGCGGTAGGTCGGCGGTCCCGGCTGGGGCAGGCGCGCGGTGATGCAGCCCTGATAGGCCGAGCCGGTGAGACTTGCCGCGGTCGCGTTGGCGGATCCGGTGGGGTGGGTGCGGTCGGGATCCAACGCCGCGTGCTCCTTGTAGGCGACGATCGTCCGCCCCCGCCGGGTGAAGCGGATGCGCCAGGCCATCGTGTCGGAGCTCAGGAACATCAGGCTCGTGCCGTGGTCACGCGCGGCAGCGAATCCGTCGGCCTGCCGCTGGGACCAGTACTCGGAGTGGCCGAAGTCAAGCAGTGCGCGGTGACCGCGGAGCTGGTCCGGGTGCGCGTCCACTCCCTCCGAGGTGGTGTAGGACACGGGGTAGCCGTAGCGCTCGAGGAAGTGGACCATCGCCACGTCGCGGGCGAACAGCTGCCCCGCGCCGGTGATGCTGTCGTAGGGCCGCTGGTAGGAGACCTCGACACCCTGCGTGGTTCCGGTCACCCCGACCCGATCGGCTCCGCCGGGGTAAAGGCTGTCCCCGCCCCAGGCGTTGTAGGCCTCGTAGGTGGCGGTAGGCAGCTGTGCCAGCAGCGGCTGGGCCCGGACGGCGGTGACGACGAACAGGCAATCGCTGGCCCCGGTGCGGGCACTCAACTTGGCGATGTAGATACCGCTGGTCATCGCGGACGGGATCTTGAATGACAGCGTGGGATGCCAGCGGCACGCCGTCAGCCCGGTGGCCGCTTGGTGCCGGCACGGGGGCTGGCTCCGGACCCGCAGCCGGCCGCTGGCTAGTACCTGGCGTCCGCCGGCGCCGCCATACCACCCGATCCGGAACACGTCGATCCGGATGACGCTCGCCGCCGGAGCGCTGGCGTAGATGCGCTGCCGCTGGCCCGGCGCCACCGTCTCGCTGCCCACATAGCCGCGCACCGAGCCCCAGGCGAGACCGCCCACCTCAGCCGCTGGTCCCGGCAGCCGCCACGCCCGCGTGCCCTGATTGCGGTTCTCGGCGGCGACGCTCGGCTGCGGACCCTCGGTGGGGACCAACCACCGGTAAGCATGGTGGCGAGCCGTCGGGGCCGGCCTGGGGGAGGGGCCAGGACGAGACGAGGAGCCGCCGCAGCCGGAGGCGGCGAGCGCCAGCAGCACCGCGCCGACGATCGATCGGGTCATCTGAGCCTGGTCTTGGCTCAAGCCAACGCTGTGCGGGGCGCCGAACCGGGCGCCCCCCTGGCCTCGGCGCGGGTGATCCACGTCCGCAGCTGCCGGTAGACCGCGGGGTGGCAGAGCAGGTCGAAGTGCGTGAGCCCGCTGAGCTCGTAGCCGTTGTCGACCTCGAACGGGATCCTCCGTCCCTTGCCGTTGCCGCGCCCCGAGGCGCTCGGGGAGCGGACGAGCAGGTCCCCGAGCCAGCGGCCGAATGGACCCTCGCTCAGGGTGGCGCCGATGAAGTAGTACGCGGCCTCCGGGAGGAAGGGGACCTCCTGGCAGCGATCGCGCAGGAATTCGTCGGGATCGCATTCGTGCCAGTCCTCTTCAACGCATGAGCCATAGCGGAGATCCTTGATGCCGACGCTGCGTGCGTTCAGGAACGTGGCCAGCGCCCGCGTCTCCGGTAGGCGACCCAGCGCCCAGCTGAGGGCGTTGGTGCCCTTCTCGAGATCGGCGCCGAGATGAGGAGTGCCGAGGCAGAACACGTGCCTGACCGCTTCCGCCCAGGCGAGCTCCTCGGCCTCGGCATAGTGGCAGGCGCTGCGGGCGACCAGGCCGCCCATCGAGTGGCCGACGAGCACCAGCTCCCGCACCGCTGTGGGCCAGCTGTCGAGCAGCTGCTCCAGCAGCGCTGCGAGCTGGCGACCATTGTCGGAGACGTGAAGGCCGGTGTTGTAGCGCAGGTACAGCGGCGTGAACCCAAGCTCCTGCTGTAGGCGCTCGCCGTAGCTCCGCTGGTCCGTGTCCTCGACGCCACGGGCTCGAAGCCACCATGCCGCCTCGGTCTCGCACAGCCCGGGAACGAAGACCACGAGCCGGTCGCTGGCCTGTGGAAAGGCGGCGGTCAGCTCGTCAGGATCAAGCGGCACCTCGATCCCCCGGCGGCGAAAGGCCATCGCCTGTGCCAGCCCGTTGCCGCGCTCGTGCAGGTGGTTGCCATAGAGGCCGTTGACGGCGCCGACCACCATCGAGGCCATCGGTCGCGAGTCCAGTCCGGGCTGATCCGCGGCAGCATGCCCGGCCAGATCTGTGTGGCGCCCGGCGAGCTCGGCACCGCCGCGGGCCAGTGAGCGCAAGCCGCCGCGTACGCCCGCGTACACCGCGCGGCTGACGCCATCGTGAATCACCCGGACTGGCTCGGCGGCGGTGCCGAGCGCGGTGAAGGGACGGCTGGCGATGCCCTCGTGCATCTCCCTGACCAGCGTCCCGCCGGCCGCCAGGGCCTCGCCGGCCAGCTCCCCGATGGCTTCGATGTCTGCCTTGCGCACGTGGACTCCTTTAGCAAGCCTGTGGAGGATGGTGTTCGCCCGCGTTATAGCGCATGCTCGCCCCCGCTCAAGCGATTGGTTCCGCTAGCTTGGCGGCCATGGATCCGGGCTCTCCGGCACGCGCCGGCTACCCATTCGTGCTGCAGATCCCGACGCGGTGGGCCGACAACGACGTCTATGGCCACGTCAACAACGTCGAGTACTACGCCTTCTTCGACACGGTCATCAACCATTGGCTGATCCACGAAGGCGAGCTCGACATCCAGGACGGCAAGGTGATCGGGCTATGCGCCGAGTCCCACTGTGAGTACCACGCCGCGCTCGAATTCCCCGATGTCGTGGACGCCGCCCTGCGGGTCGCCCATCTCGGCGATCGCAGTGTTCGCTACGAGCTGGCGCTGTACCGAGCCGGGGCACCCCAGCCGGCAGCGTTAGGGTGGTTCGTGCACGTGTTCGTGGACCGAGGCAGCCGCCGTCCGGTGGAGATTCCCGAGACTCTGCGCGACGCGCTGGCCCGGTTGCGCACGCCAGGAGAGGCGACGTGAACGTCCGAGCCGCGGTCCTGCGGGAGATGGGCCTGCCGGCTCCCTACGCGCAGTCACGGCCGTTGCAGATTGCCGAGCTGGAGCTGGGCTCGCCCGGCCCCGGCGAGGTGATGATCCGCGTACACGCGGCGGGACTCTGCCACTCGGATCTGTCGGTGATCAATGGCTCTCGGCCGCGGGTGATGCCGATGGTCCTCGGTCACGAGGCCGCCGGCGAGGTGGTCGAGGTCGGCGCGGGGGTGAGCGAGCTGAGGCTCGGCGATCACGTCGTGCTGGCCTTCGTGCCCAGCTGCGGTCGGTGCCCGTCCTGCCTGGACGGGCGCGCGGCGCTGTGCGAGCCCGGGGCGGTCGCCAACGCGGCCGGCTCGCTGCTCACCGGCCAGTGGCGCTGGCGCGATGAACACGGGCGACAGCTGCACCATCACCTGGGCGTGTCCGCGTTCGCCGAGCACGCCGTGGTCAGCGCCCGCTCGGCCGTGCGGGTCGATCCGGAGCTGCCGTTCGAAATCGCGTCGCTGTTCGGCTGTGCGGTGCTGACCGGAGTCGGAGCCGCCCTGTACAGCGCCCGGGTGCAGCCAGGTGACAGCGTGGCCGTGTTCGGGCTCGGCGGGGTTGGCCTGGCCGCGCTGCTCGGGGCGCGACTGGCCGGAGCCTCGCCGCTGATCGGGGTGGACGTCGTCCCGGAGAAGCTCGAGCTCGCGCGCTCGCTCGGAGCCACCCACGTGGTCTCCGGCGGCGCCGGTGCGACCGAGGCGATCCGCGAGCTGACCGGTGGGGGAGCGGTGCGGGTGATCGAGACGGCCGGCAATGCCCGCGTGCTCGCCCAGGCCTACGAGGCCACCCATCGAGGCGGCATGACCGTTGCCGTCGGGCTGCCGGACCCGTCGCAGTCGGTGAGCATCCCGGCCGTCAGCCTGGTGGCCGAGGAGAAGACGCTGCGCGGCTGCTACCTCGGCTCGACGGTGCCAGCACGGGACATTCCCCGGTTCGTGGAGCTCTACCGCGCCGGCCTGCTTCCCGTCGAGCGGCTGCTGACCCACCGGCTGAGGCTGGAGGAGCTAAACCAAGGCTTCGACCGGCTGGCCGGCGGCCACGCCGTGCGCCAGGCGGTCATCCTGTGAGCTGACGACGGGGCCGAGGCGATGCCTGCTGGGGCTATACTCGCCGCCTCACGCGCCTGTGGCGGAATTGGTAGACGCGCAAGGTTGAGGGCCTTGTGGACTGAATGGTCCGTGGAGGTTCGAGTCCTCTCGGGCGCACTGGTGAAAGCTCCCGTTGTCGGGAACTGCAGGGCCGTTTGTAATGTTCATGGTATGCGGATTGCCATTGACTCCATCGGCCGCCTCGTCGTGCCGAAGGCGCTGCGCCAGTCGCTGGGAATCATGGGGCCACGGAACTCGAGGTTGTGGCCCGGGATGGGGTAATCGAGCTCGCGGTGGCCGACGTGCCGGCGCGGATCGAGGATCAGGGCGGGGAGCCGGTGATCGTGACCGGCGCCGCGATGACTCCGTTGATGGTCGAGGACGTTCGCGCAGCGATCGACCGCGTGCGCCGGTGATCGCGCCGGACTCGAGCGTCACGATCGCCGCCGCCCCGACATGGCACTCAGCACACAAAGCCGCCGTTACGCGCTCGCTGCCGAACAACCGACCCTCATCGCTCACGTCGCGTTTGCGACGACCGCCGCGCTGAGCCGGATGCCCGAGGGTCATCGGCTTGCCCCTGCGATCGTGTTGACTGGCTCTCGCCAACAAGCAACATCCGTACCGGCTCTCACCGGTTAGCGCTCACACAGCTCGCCCGAGTCACCAAGGACAGCGGGATGGCGTTGCCCATGCGTTGGTAGCCGGTGGCGTTGGGGTGCAGGTGGTCGCCACTGTCGAGGGCGGCTCGAAGGCGGCTGGGCTGGCCGGGATCTCGGACCGCAGCATCGAAATCGATCACCCCGTCGGGGACGTGGCTGGTGCGGATCCATCGATTCACCGCGACGCGCGTCGAATTTGCCTGGCCGCTGCTGTAGGTCGACACGACATATCCCCCCGCGGGGGTGAGCGTTCCCACGAGCACGCGCAGGCCGTCCAGGTGCAGGCGGAGCACGACCTGCCGCAGGGCGGCGATGACATCGCCCGAGGAGGCGGTCGGAGTTTGGCCGATGTCGTTGATGCCCTCGAGCACGATCACCTCGCGCGCCCCGGGGACGGCGAGCACGTCGCTGTCCAGCCGCGCCAGTGCGCTGGGGCCGTAGATCGAGGTGGACCCGTCGAGGCGCAGGCGGTTGCCGCTGATGCCCGCGTTGACGACTGAGAAGGGGAGATGGCGGCGCGCGATCCGCCGGGCGAGGAAATCGGGCCAGCGGGTGTTGTGCTCGCCCGGCCGCTGCTTCACGGTGCTCTGATAGCCGTCGGTGATCGAGTCGCCAAGCGCCACCAGCGTCCCCACGGTCCGCGGCGCCTGCACCTCCACCCCGGTGAGCAACGGCCACGTCTCCGCGGGCGAGCCGAAGCTATTACCCGAGGCCTCGGTTGTGCGGTCGCCCGCTGCCTGATAGGAGCCGATTTCGTTGGCGACGGGATGCTCGGTCGCCAACCCGGAGGGTCCGCGCAGGTAAATGCTGATCGCCAGGTCAGAGAAAGCGGAAAACCCCAGCGGTGCCGGATCGGAGAACACGTCGGCGCCACGAGGAATGGTCACACTTCGCTGGCCGGCGAAGCTCACCGGCACAAGCGATCTCGCGATCACCCGCGCGCCCGACTGGCGTCGCGCCACCGTCACTCGATCGAGCGTCAGCGGTGCGGTGCCAAACCGGTTCGAGAACCGCAACCGCACAAGCCGGCCGCCGCGAGTCGGATTCACCACCAGGCGCACAGTCTGGTCGGAGTACGAGGGACCGGCGATCGCCGGTGCGGTTCCCCACGCACCCACCCAGCCGGTGCCGCCGCATACCACCGGAACTCGTGCTCCGGTGGGCGGCCCCATGAGAACCAGCAGCACCGCGGCGGCCAAAGCGAGTGCCAAGGGTAGGCGAGCACGAAGTCGATTTGTCATGTTCTCAAGACGCTGAACACGGTGGCGCTCGGTCGGAAGTGCCTTTGACGAGGAAACTATCGCGCCGGCCCAGCCGCTTGCAGCCTCCTTGAAGGTCAGGGCTAATGGCAGAGTCGCCACTTCGAGCTCGAGGACCCGCCGCGAATAGTGTCCGAACGCGCATCCTGGCTCGCAGGCTGGATGAAAGCCGCGCGATCCGCGCCGCCCGGGGGGCGACGCGGATCGCGGATGATCGGGGTTCGATCGTGTCGTTCAGCCGATGGGAGTCAGCTGATAACGAGGCATGTTCATCTTGCCAAAGAACGTGGTCAGCACGTTCCCGGTGAGGCTGATCACATGATCGATGAGCTCGTCCGGCTGGCCTACGATCGAGGGTCGTAGTTCGTCGGCGGATTTACGGTCGGGCTCGGAACGGTCGACAACTCCACCTCCTGGGGATTTTGGGTACCCGGCAACGTCTGGAAGAAGAAGAAGATGTTGCTCGGGAACGGCCCGCGGACTCCACTGCCCGGTGTCTGGGCCAGCCTGAACAGTGTCCGTACATCGTGTGACTGGTCGGCTTCGAACCAGCTCGACGCCTTGCTGACCAAGGTTCAGAACGACGCCGAGCTGCTCGAGAGGTGGGCTTGTTCCACCGGCACGACCTCTCGCCCGAATGGAACCAGCGAGATCCCCACGAGCTTCAGATTGCCGAGGGCGAGCGGAATGCCGATGATCGTGATCGCCAGCAGGAACGCGGTCACGAGGTGCCCGATCGCCAATTCCCAGCCGACCAAGACGACCCACAACACGTTGCCGATAACCGACGCCGCGCCCGCGTCCGGACGCCGAACCACGCTGCGTCCAAACGGCCAGAGCATGAAGCCGGCGAGCTTGAAGGCCTGCAGGCCGAACGGGATCGTGATGATCAGCAGGCACATCACCACGCCTGCGACCACGTACAGCAGGGCCATCCAGAATCCACACAGGACGAGCCAGATGATGTTGAGCAGGAATCTCACCGACAGCAGCTCCTAGGCGCACTTCGACTTGATCAAGTGACGAAGTTCTCCGCGCCACCGGAACGAACGATACGCCCCATTCACCGCCACCCACGTGGTGCGGGTACGACACTGATTGACATGCTGGCCACCCTTTCGGTGCTGAGCGATACCTGCGAGTCTCGCGGTTCGACGTATTCCGCCGGCGCACGCTTTCGGCGCTGTCCCTGCCGCGTCCCATCCCAAACAGGAGAATCTATGAGTGACCTAGTTGCGATCGCCTATCCAGACGTTGCCACCGCTGAGCGGGTGCGCGGCCGGCTGGCCGAGGCAGTGCAGGCGAGGATCATCGAACTCGACGATGCGGTCATCGTGACTCGTGAACAGGACGGTGGGGTCAAGCTGCATCAGGCGGTGAACACTACGGCCGCCGGTGCCGCCGGTGGAGCGATGTGGGGCGGCCTGATCGGCCTGATCTTCCTTGCCCCGCTGTTGGGGATGGCGATTGGCGCAGCCACGGGCGCGGCGTCCGGCGCCCTGGCCGACTATGGCGTTGACAACAACTTCATGAAGGATCTCGGGAGCAGGCTCGATCCAGGCAGCGCCGCCTTGATCGTTCTCGTGCGCAAGGTGACGATCGACAAGATCCTGGAGAACGTCCAGGAGCGAGGGCACGTCATTCAGAGTTCGCTCAGCAATGAGTCCGAGGCGCGACTCGACGAGGCGCTGGCCGCCGCGGGACGGCCGGCGTAAAAAACGAACGCAGGCATCGTCATTCCACATGAAGACAGGAGCTGCGCATGAGAGCTGCAGCCGGACACGGTTCAGACCAGGGATTCGGCGTAGCGCTTAGCGGCCACTCCGGTGCCCAGGACGACCACCACAGCGGTGTCGGGCGGCGGGTCGCTGAAGGCCAGGAGCTCCCACGAGGTGGCGGGGGTGACGCTCAGCTGACCGGGACTCAGCTTCGTCGACCATCCGGCTTCACCCGCCGCGCGAATATGTACCCGGGCCCCGGCGAGGCGTCGGGCGATCTCGGCCGCCAGGTGGCTGGCATCGGAGACCCCGTCCTGCGGGGACTCGCCCTGATCGGTTGCCCGATCTTCCCGGATCAGCGCGACCTCGCCGATGCTGCCAACGTCGCCGAGGATGATCGCAACGGGCACGGGCGTGGCCGCCGCGACCGCCTCAGCCGATGTTCCCAGCGCTGAAGCGGCTTGGGCCGACCGTTGAGCAACCAGCACCAGCGAGGCGTTCTCGGCCACGGCGGCGTTGAGGACGCCTTCGGCGATCGAGCTGTGGACCATCAGTCGCGGTTCGACGTCCACGCCGGCGGCGAATCCGGCGGCGCTGAGCTCCGCCAGCAGTGACTTGCTCGATCGTGCGTGCATCGGCGAGCACGCCAAGATCCCGCGCACGACCCCAGCGTCCGCAGCGGCGATGCGTGCGGCGATTCGAAAACCGAGGTCGGCTTGGCTTGGATCCTCCAGCGCCACCAGAACGCGCTCGCCCAAGCGTTGTGCTGCTGGTTGGGGCGGAGCCACATGGGACCTGGACCGCTCAACGATCAAGGTGCCGACGAGGATGGAGACCAGTATCAGCACCAGCACCGCGTTTACCACCGACTGGTCGAAGAGGCCGATGTTGAAGCCGACGACGGTTGCCGCCAAGGTCGCCGCAGCCTGGGGAACGGTCAGGCCGAGCATCAGGGCCGCCTGAGGACGCGAGTAGCCCATCGTCAAGTGCGCGATCAGCGATGCCAGCGCCTTACCGCCGAGGCTGGCGAGGATGAACAGGCCCGCGAGCTTCAGCGTCTCGCCCTCGATCATGACGGCCGGATCGAGCAGCATTCCCACCGCAACCAGGAACACCGGAACGAATACCGCCGAGCCGAAGAAATCGATTCGCTCCATCAGCGGTCCTTCGTTGGGAACGAGGCGATTCAGGGCCAGCCCGGCGAAGAAGGCGCCCACGATCGGCTCGATTCCGAAGCTTTCAGCCAGGGTCGCCGCGGCCAGGAACGAGGCCACGATCATCACGAACCGGACCACGCGGTCGGTTCCCAGATAGCGGAAGCCCAGGCGAGCGAGTCGGGGCAGGAGCCCAAGAGAGAAGGCAACGACGGCCCCTAGCCCGAGCACGATCTGCAGGGCGATCGATCCGGCTGATCCCCCTGCGAGTTGGGATCCCGACACCCCCGCGAGCACCACCAGAGCCGCCGTGTCGGTGAGTACGGTCGCCCCGACGGCCGTCGCCACCCCTGCGTCGGTCGCCAGCCCGAACTGGCGAACTGTGGGATAGAGGATCAATGTGTGAGAGGACAACAGGGCTCCGAGCAGGAGCGCTGCGGGTAGGCTCCAGCCCAGCGCCAATCCGATCGCGCTGCCGAGGAGCATCGGCAAGGCGAACGTCACCACTCCGAAACCGAGGACCGCGCGGCGGTGCACCCGCACCAGGGCGAGGTCGAGCTCTACTCCCGCGACGAACATGAGGTACAGGAGGCCGAGCTGGCCGAGTGCCGGGATGGTGGTGTTTCCCGCGCCGATCAGGTTCAGCCCGAACGGCCCGATCGCGTAGCCGCCGATGATCAGGCCGATGATTCCGGGACCTCTGAACCGGCGCACGATTGGGGGCCCCAGCATCACCACCAGGAACAGGACCAGGAACTCCCAGGGCGGCCCGGTGGGGGCTTTCACCGAGATCGAAGCGAGCAGCGGTGCCGGCACAGGGGCTTGCATCAGCGCGTCGAATGGAGCAGCGGGATCGCGCTGCCGGCGTTTGTGGCCGCTGAACCCACCCAGCGCTCGAGAAGCCGCTCGATGGTCCCGTCGGCGATGAACGCGCGGACTGCAGCATCCACCGCCTGTTGATTTCCGGAGCCCTTGGGTAGGGCAGCGGCGATCAGCTCCGGGGTGGGCAACTGGGCGGCGACCTTGAGGCTCCCGCCCGAGTGCCTGGATATGACGACCCCCAGTGGCAGGTCGAAGATCGCGGCGTCGACCGACCCCGCTCGCAGAGCAGCCACCAGCTCGTCCTGGCCGTCGAAGATCGTGACGGGATGGTCGGGCGTCACCAGGGTCTCGATATCGCCGACGAACGTCGTCGAGCGGACCGCTCCCCACTTGAGATCTTGCGCCCTCGCCAGGTCCGGAATTTGCGTGCTGCGGCGGACCACGACCGCTGGCGCGCCATTGAAATACGCCGTCGAGAAGTTCAGCTTTGACTCCCTTGCCGACGTCGGCGTGATCAGATCCAGGGCGAGGTCGGCGCCCCTCAGGTTCCCCTCGATTATCCGGTGGAATAGCTCGATCCTGACCCGAACCTGACGCAGGCCGAAGCGTTTGGCCAGCATCCTGGCCAGCTCGTACTCAAAGCCGCCCGTGGGGTGCGCTGCGCTCCCCTCCCAGAATCCGGGGGTGGGTACATCCGAGGTGACTACGGTGAGGACACCCGGCGTGGCCGGTCTAAACTTGCCCGCGGCCGGCGAGGTGGAGAGGACTCCGCATCCGACCACGCCCCCGGCCCACAGCAGTGCGATCGCCGCCGCGGTGACGATCTTGGCGAGTCTGCCGCCGCCCGCTTGCATTGCCCAATGATGACGGCCGGGATGAACCGCGCGCACCGGACGTTGAACTCGGCCCGTCGGTCGGTTTCAATGCGGCGGTGGGCAAACCGCTGATCGCCGAGCTCGCCTCCCACCTCATACGGGCGTGAGATCGCATGCGAGCACTGGTTATCTCCGATACCCACTTCGGCGCCTGGACCGGCGAGGACATTCTGCGCAATCCGAACACGCTGGCGCTGCTCGAACCCCATCTCGATGTCGACGAAGTCATCCTCCTCGGCGACATGTTCGACTTCATGTTCGGTTCAGTGCGGGACGCCTTCGGGGCCGCGGAAGGCCTGCTCGAGTTACTGAGAGCGAAGCTGCAGGGCAGGCGCTTCGTGTTCCTGGCCGGCAATCACGACCATCACCTGGTCGTCCGTGAGACCGAGGACCTTCTCGGCCTGGAACTGGCGACGGGAAAGCCCCCCGGGGAGCTGGCTCGGGAACTGAAGCGCACGAGTTTCTTCCGGGTCCTCCTGGAGCGGCGTCTCGCGGGCGTCGAGATCGACATCAGATACCCGACGTACACGTTCGGCGGCGTGCTGTGCACGCACGGTCACTATCTCGACTTCCACGCCCGTCGCGGCGGCGCGGCGCCGGGCCGCCTGCTGGCCAGAGTCCTGTGGTCGATCGCGGTTGGCGGTCAGGAGCACACGCCGACGATCGAAGACTACGAGGCGACGATCACCTTACTCACGGCGATGCTGTACACGATCGCCCAGCTGCCGAACGGCACCCACGCGCAGCGCCGCGCGTTCGGTCTCTTTCAGACCCTCGGACGGACAGTCCGCCACGGCACGGCGCCGGTGAGGGCCCTCGAGCAGGCGAGCGACTGGCTGAGCGCGCAGCTCGGCGACGTTGGCGATGGCAGGAAAGCGCTCCATCGCGGCACGCACGCCGCGGGCTACGAGCGGGCGCGTGCGCGTGAGGCTGAACGGCGTCGACTGACGGGAGCTCCGGCGGGCGCGGAAGCCGTGAGTTATGCGCTCGCTCGGACAGTGGCTCCTAGTGCCCCCGCTGTTCACGCAGCGGAGGCGTTCGACAAGGTGGTCGTCAACCTCGGATGGGACCGTCACGCGGACAAGATGATCTTTGCCCACACCCATAAGCCGCTCGACGGGGTGACTACGGCTGGCGGCCGGATCCGCTACTGGAACCCGGGCTCGTGGATCTACGAGCCGGATCTAACCTCGCGCGACGCCTACCTCGCATACCTGCGCAACGCGTGGCCCGGGACCGCCGTTCTCATCGACGAAGACGAGCCTGAGCCCCGCCTTCTGAGGCTCCGCGAGCACCTCAACCCGCTCAGCCGCTCGGGATCAGCGTGAGCGCTCAGCTTGCCGGAGGCGCCCAGCTCGCCTTCATCGAATGGAACGGGCAGCAGGTCGTACGGCAGATCTCGCAACAGCTTGCCGGCCCGAGCCGCGTCACGCCTAGCTGCGCTGAGCTCCCGCGTCGCTCTGCTGAGGGTGACCGAGCCGCAATTCGTGCGAGCGTTCCGCCAGTGGGCCAGTGACCCGACCGAGGAGCCGGCGGCGGCGGCGCTCGCGTTCGATCGTCCGCAGGTACGGATGGAAGTCGACCTGAATCGTGTGGCGCTTTGAGGCGACATAGCGCTCGCGCATGCGCGCGTCCTCGCGCTGGATCACCGCCCGCATCTGTGCCGGGCTGGGAAGACGGACCTTTCCCTCGAGCACATCGGCGACCCACTCCGACTGCGCCTCGGCCAGCGGCATGATCGCTCCAAGCGGCTGTAGCAGCCCGATGAAGTAGAGACCAGGATGCTCGGGTGAGACCACTCGCCGGTAGAGCGGGATGTGGTTGTCCGGCGCGCTGATCAGGTCCGAAGCGAAGAACGGGAACGTGATCTTGTAGCCGGTGCAGTAGATGACCAGATCGATCCGTTCCCGGGTCGCGTCCTCGAACATGACTTCGTGCTCCTCTAAGCGAGCGACGTTTGGCTTGACCGTGATGTCCCCGTGGCCAAGGCGAGGCAGCAGATCCGAGGACACCGTTGGATGCGCCTCCAGCAGCTTGTGGTCAGGCTCGGGGAGCCCGTAGTCGGTCATCTTGCCCTGGGCGCTACGAAGCATCAGGGTCATGATCGTGCGCTGCACCGGCAGCGGCAGGCGGGCGAACCACGCGCCGCTGGTTTCGTCGGTCGGCTTGCCGCCGATGAACTTGGGGATGACGTGGGCGCTCCGGCGCATGGTCAGGAACGTCCTGTCGGCGATGCGGCTGGCCTCGACCGCGATGTCGCAGGCGGAGTTGCCGATCCCGACCACCAGCACCCGCTTCCCGGGAAAGATGTCCGGCTCGAGGTAGGCGTGCGCGTGCATCTGCTCACCGGTGAAGGCGTCGGCTCCGGGATAGGATGGCTCGGGCCAGCGCGGATCCCAGTGGTGCCCGTTGGCGACCAGCACCGCTTGGTAGCGCCGCGTCTGCGACTCACCTCCGCTGACCGGGCGGGTCGTCACCTCCCAGTTCCCGCCAGCGGGTCGCACGTCGGTCACCTCGGTCTGAAACCGGATCTTGTCGCGGAAGCCGAAGTGGTCGACGTAGCTGTCGAAGTACTCGGCGATCTGACTGTGCGAGGGGTAGGCAGGCAGATGCTCGGGCATCGGAAAGGTCTTGTAGGCCATCAGCGAGCGCGAGGTGTTGATGTGCAGTGAGCGGTACGCGGCGCTCAGGCCGTTGTCGTTGCGGTATCGCCAGTTACCGCCGACGGCCGAGCCCTTCTCGAAGCAGTCGAACGGGATCCCGCGAACGTGCAGAACCTGGCACGCCGCAATCCCTGAGGAACCCGAACCGATCACACAGATCGGGCCGCTTGATGTCGCCATAAAACCCTCCAAGTCCGCGCCAGGGCGCCCGCTCGTCCAGAAGAATCCAGTATGGAACCAGCTTCCGGATGAAATCGGCAGCCGTGTGGGCTTCAGCTGAGTCGCCGCCGGTTAGTGTCCTTCCGATGTCAGCTCTCGCCGGCCAACGTTGACCCCCCATGACCGAGTCGTTCTTCATCACGGGTGCGTCGGGTTTCATTGGCCGCATCCTGGCCGAGCGCTTGCGCTCAGAGGGCGCCGAGGTGCGGGGAGTAGACCTCGCCGCCGATCCGGATCGCGGGGTTGTCGCGGGCGACATCACCGCTCCAGCTACCTGGCAGCAGCACGTCGAGGGAACGGATGTGTTGATCCACACCGCGGCAATCGTCTCCAACGCGGTCGACTTCGCACAATCGTGGAGCGCCAACGTACTCGGTACGCGTCGCGCGCTGGATGCGGCGAGCGCCGCGGGCATCAAGCGGTTCGTGCATTTCTCTTCGATCCGCGCTTTCTCGGATCTGCATTACCCCGCCGGGGTGGACGAGCGCTACCCCGTGCGCCCGGATGGCAACGCCTATGTCGACACCAAGGTGGCCAGCGAGCAGGTGGTCCTTCAGGCCCACGCGGCGGGGGAGGTCGCGGCCACGATCGTTCGCCCCGGCGACGTATACGGGCCCGGGTCGCGCCCGTGGACGCTGCTGCCGCTAGAGGCGATCAAAGCCCGGCAGATGATCCTGCCGGCGATGGGCAAGGGCATCTTCAGCCCGGTTTACGTGGACAACCTGGTCGACGGCGTGCTGTTGGCCGCCCGGCGCCAGGAGGGTGCGGGGCAGGTGTTCACGATTTCCGACGGCATTGGCGTGACCTGCCAGGAGTTCTTCGCCAACTACGCGAGGATGCTCGGTCGTGACCGGGTGCCTTCTGCACCCACCGTGGTGGCGCTGACGCTCGCGTGGGGTGCGGCGCTGGTGGCTCGCGCCCGAGGCCAGCCGACTGAGGCCAATCCGACGGCGGTGCGGTACTTCACCCGCCGCGGGACGTACTCGATCGAGAAGGCTCGGCGGCTGCTCGGCTACATCCCCAGGGTGAGCCTCGAGGAGGGCATGCGCCGGACCGAGGCGTGGTTACGAGAGGAGGGCTTTCTTCCGCTTTAGGACCGGTCATCGCCATTCGGCGTTCGCGGGCGCCGCCAGCCGTGGCGCAGGTCACGGACGTTCCCGATCAGCAGCGCCAGTGCGGCGGCGCCGATGACGATCGAAACCGCGATCTTCCAGTGGTCCCGGAAGACGAGGACGATCGCCGCGCCGACCACGACTATGGCCGCGAGCAGGATGGTGCTGGCCAGGAAGGAGAGGAATCGGCGGCGTGCGAACGCTTCGACGCCGAGGAACAGGCCGGTGAGCGCGGCGATCGTCCCGAGCCAGGCGAGTGGGCGGGCGAACAGGACCACGATGAGCGCGGCGAGCAGCAACGGAGTGCTGACGACGGCCCACAGTCGCAAGAAGCGGGTCCGCCGTTCCTGCTCCTCCGCGCGCGGTCCATGCGGCGTCGCGAGGTGCGCCTGCGGAGGCTCGGCTGACAGCGGCCGGCTGAGCGTCTCGAGATGGGTGCGGCGTTCCTCGGCCATCCGCGTGCGGGTAGCGATCATGTCGTTGACCTTGGCCTCGTGCTCGACAATCTCAGCGCGACGGCTGTCGGCCAGCGCGCGGGCGTAGTCGTGTGCGTCGAGCGAGCGGATCTGGGCTCGAAGGCCGCGGAGGATGGCGAGCTTGGTGGTGATGGCGTCCTCAACCTCGCACAGCTCGCGCTCGAGCTCCCGGACTCGCTCGTCCAGCCGCTCGGTGACGTCGTCATCACGGGGTGAGACCTTGAGCAGCCCCGCCCAACCGAGCGGGTTGGCCCACGCCGTCCGAACCGCGCCTCCGCGTTCGTAGCGAGGGCCGGCGGGAGCCCGCTCTCCACCGAACGGGTCCTCGGTGTCGAGCCCCCAGAGCCCGCGGTAGTCACGCACCCATGGCGTCTCGTCCTCGATCAGCGTTGGGCTCCAGGCCACGTCGCCTCCGGGTCCGATGGCAACTCCATCCCCGCGCGCGTAGTCGACAAAGGGGATCCCAAATCCGGATGCGGGACGCGTCTCATCCCGCCAGGGAGCCAGAGCTATCTGGAGCCGGCGCGCGAGCGCGATCACCTTTCGTAGCTGCGGCGGATCGACTGAGATGACGTAGTCGCCGGGCACGAACGCACCGGAGTGCGAGCCGGCTCCGGCGAAGGCGATTGGATGGTCGCCAATCCGGCGGAGCTCGGGATCGTCCCAGCGCCGGCGAAGATCATCCCCTTTGTGATCGTGGGAGGAGAGAGCCACCCACGCCGGGCGCGGGGGCGCATCCACCTGCTCGGCGAGGTAGACGGTGATCATCTCCCAGTCCGCCTCGTGGTCGTTGACCCCGCTGAACGTCGAGCGCCAGTCGTTCATGGCATAGAAGAACCAGTACTGCAGGCAGACGTAGCCGCCCTCGCGGGCGACGCGCCCGTAGTAGGTGAAGCGGTCGCACTCCAGGTGTTCGCGATAGGCGATCTCGGCTGCGGCTGCGAGTCCCGCGGCCACCTTTCCTCGCAGCAGCAGCGAGGCGCGGAAGCCGGCATCGACCAGCCGGCCGAACATGCCGGTGGTGGTGAAGCGCGCGGTCGCGCTGAGGCGTTCCCGCGGGGTCCGTCGCCAACGGCGGTACTGCGAACGTCCCAGAGGCTCCTGGACGAAGCGCAACGAGAGCGGTCGATCCTGGTGAACGACACCCTCCTGACACAGACGCTCCAGGCTCAACGCTCCCGCGGGGACGACACACGTTGCCTCGCCCTCCGCTTCCCCGGCCCACAGGCTGCAGTCGGCCACGTACGGACCGACCGCAGTCGGTAGAAACAGTTCGCCCTTCGTGTGGCGGACGAGGGGCTCGTAGGCCCGGAGCAGCGCCAGGTCCGTCGACCCTGCCGTCACGCCAGGCTGCTCATCGCTGTGCCCAGTCTCCATTCGAGCATCGGCGGCGACGCCGCCCCGGCGCAGCGACCGCTTGGTCCCCTGGTCGTGGTTGACGCCTCGACCTTACGTTGTCTCAGAGGCCGCTGCGGCAATCGGCATGCCTGCACCCCCGGGATTCTCGTGCCGACGCCAGGTGAGCTCATGATACGGGCGCTCTGAGTCAGGGCAGTGAGATCCGTCCCAGGACGGTGGTCCCGTGCCCGGGAGCGGATCTGATCTCGGTGCTGCCGCCAACGGCGCCCAACCGGTCCCGCAGGTTGGTCAGCCCGTCCCCGGATGACGGGGCGTGAACGTCGAATCCAACACCATCGTCGCCTACCGAGAACATGAGGACGTCGTCGGTGAGCTCGAGGCGGATGGCTATAGACGCGCCTTCGCCAGCGTGCTTGACGGCATTCTGGAGAGCTTCTAGACAAGCGAAGTAGGCCGTGCTTTCGATCGGTCTGGGCATGCGCCTGATCGCAGGTCCATCGATTCTGACCGGGATCGGCGCGCGCAGTGCGACTGCCGAGAGGGCGGCGCGAAGGCCGTCGCTGCCCAGCAGAGGTGGGTAGAGCCCGTGGGCGAGCTCGCGCAGCTCGGTCAGCGCCAGGTCGAGCTCTCCCTGCAGCCGTCCCAGCTCGATGCGGGCGGTGGCGGGGTCGCGTTCGACCAGCTCTTCGAGCAGGCCGACCTCGAGCCGAATCGCCATCAGCCGTTGCTGAGCACCGTCGTGGAGGTTGCTTTCGATCCGGCGTCGCTCGGCGTCCGCCGCGGTGGCCACGCGGCGCTGGACCGCTCTGAGGTCCTCGAGCAAGGCGCTGAGTTCGTCCTCCCGGAGTGCTCGCTCGGACTTCCGCCCGCGGGCCTCGGCATCCAATCTTGCTCGCTCGCGCTCGACCTCACGAGCTCGCACGCTGGCCAGGCTCCGACCGATCCCCAGCGTGAGAAGCTCGAGAAAGCTCCGCTGAGATGCTTCTGTGATGTCTCGATCGCTAACGCCGGCGACGAAGAAGCCGGCCACCGGCTCCGTTGGGCTCCGCTTGACCGTGGAGACGGAAACGGTTCTGGGACTCGGAGGAGAATCGTCTGCGGGGGCGATGAACAGAGCAGAGTCCACCACCGCCCCGCCCGGGCGCTCGGCGGCCAGGACATCGAAGACGCCGCCGGCACCGGGAGCGAACTGCTCCAGATCGACCCGCAGTTGCGAGGGTTGGCGCTGGTCCGACATCCCGGTCGTGGCCGCGCATGTGGCGCTCTTGCCGCCCTCGTCGATCAGGTAGATCAGCGTGAAGGCCAGATCCGCCCCGGCCAAAGCGAGCGCAGCCAGCTCACATGCCTCCTGGCCAGTCCGGGCATCGATCGAGCGGGTGGCCAGCTCTCGGAGCACGTCGAGCCGTCTTTCCGCCAGCACGCGCGCGGTGGTGTCCTGAGACACGAGGAGAACGCCGCCCACAGCGCCCTCATCTTCGAGAATCGGGCTGTAGGAATAGGTGAAGTATCCAACCTCCGGGATGCCATGGCGATCGAACGTGAGCGGTTGATCCTCTGCCCAGGTCGCTCCTTCACCGCGCATCACTGCCTCCAGCTGGGGACCGACCACCTCCCATGAATCACGCAGCAGTTCACGCGCGGGCAGGCCCAGAGCACCCGGATGCAACTGGCCGAGGACGTCTCGCTCGGCGTCGTTGTAGAGGCAGTTGAGCTCGGGGCCCCAATAGATCGCCATCTGGAACTTGGAGTGCAGACAGCTGGCAACGGCATTTCTGAGGCTCTGCGGCCATGCCCCAAGCGGTCCGAGCGGCGTCGCCGACCAATCAAACCGGCGCACGCGCCTCGCCATCTCGGACTCGCCCAGCCATGAACTCGACTGCTGGGGCTCCGGCGTAGACATCCGACCACTCGTGCTGGTGGCCATATCGATGCACCCTCTTCGGCGTTTCTTGGCCCCGCTCGAGCCGCGCTGAATGCTACCGCTCTTTGTGGCGGGAACTGTTCCCGCGGCTCTGACGAAGCTCTTCGGGAGTTCGTATGGGTCGCTTCGGGAACTGGTAAGCCCCTCTCATTCATGGATCCCACACTCGTGATCCATGAATGCCAATCGTTTGATTCCCGTCCTCGCGGTTGCGGGTGCGATCGGTTACGCCGCCGCGGATGCGGCGTCGGCGGCCACCCCGGAATCGCAGCCGGCGAACAGCGCCAATTGGGCGGGATACGTGGCCAACGGCACACCCGGCGGCACAACCCCGGAGTTCTCCAGCGTCTCTGCAAGCTGGGTGGAGCCGTCGAGCGACTGCAGCATGGCTCAGGGCTACGCGTCTTTTTGGGTGGGCCTCGGCGGCGCCGCTCAGCAGGCCCAGGCGCTCGAGCAGGTCGGGACCGAGGCCGATTGCTCCAGTGCTGGCGCGGCCCATCACTTCGCATGGTACGAGCTCGTGCCAGCGGCTCCCGTGCGCTTCGACCTCCCGATTTCGTCGGGAGATCACGTCTCCGGCATGGTGAGGGTGCAGGGGACGAACGTCACGGTGTCACTGGCGGATCGCACCACCGGCGCGTCGGCGACAAGGACCCTGTCGATGAGTAACCCCGATGTGTCGAGCGCGGAGTGGATCGCCGAGGCTCCGTCCGCCTGCGACGGGACGGGCGGCTGTCAGCCGCTGCCGCTGACCAACTTCGGAACTATCAGCTTCAGCAGCGCGTCGGCGACCGCAAACGGCCACACCGGCACGATCTCTGACCCGGACTGGACCACCCAGCCGGTTCAGCTCAGCTCCGACGGCGCCGGCGATGACTCCGCCGGAGCTGGATTGGCCAGCGACCAGCCCTCGGTCGGAGCCGCACCGTCAGAGCTCTCGGCGGACGGCTCTTCGTTCTCTGTGGCCTGGGCCTCGAGCGCCAGTCAAACGGCAGCATCAGGAACACCCTCAGCCGCTGGTGGCGGCCCGGGTGACGCCGATGGCGGTGGCTCAGGCTACGGCGGCGGTGGGTACGGCTACGGCGGGGTCTACGGGAACTAGGAGCTCGGGCCGGCGGCGGGAGGCCGGCATTGCCGAGGAACACGCCACCAGCAATCAGGATGAACGTCGCTTAGGCGTCGATACAGTCCCTGGGCGGCCGACTCGAATATCCGCGCGGCGACTTGCCACCGTTCCATGACCGGCCCCTGCCGACAGCCGCAGCTCGATGCCTTCGTCTCCACCGGCGAGTTGCCGCCGCTCGAGCGGGTGGAGCAGGTGGTCGAGGAGGCCCACCGCCGCTACGCCTCCGATCGCCAAGGCCAGAACGCCGACGTGTACCCCGCCCTGGCCCGGGTGCCCAGCGACCTGTTCGGAGTGTGCGTGGTTACCACCAAGGGAGCCATCGTGGCCGCCGGCGACAGCGATCACGGGTTCTCGATCATGAGCGTGTCCAAGCCGTTCGTGTTCGCACTCGTGTGCGAGCTGATCGGTCCCCAGGAGGCGCGGGAACTGGTCGGAGCCAACGCCACCGGACTGGCCTTCAACTCCCTGGCGGCGATTGAAAACGGTGGAGACGGACGCACCAATCCAATGGTCAACGCCGGCGCCATCGCCACTACGAGCCTCGCACCGGGCGACTCGCCGGCCGACCGATGGGCGTTTCTGCGCACGGGCCTATCGCGCTTCGCCGGACACGACCTCGAGCTCGACGAGGAGGTGTACGCCTCGGCATCGGCTGGCAACAGCCGCAACCAGAGCATCGCCCGGCTGCTACACAGCTACGGGCGGCTGTACTGCGACCCGGCTGAGGCGGTGGACCTGTACACGCGGCAGTGCTCGCTGAAGGTGAGCGCCCTGGATCTTGCCGTAATGGGGGCCACGCTGGCCGACGGCGGGGTCAACCCGCTCACGGGCGCGCGCCTGATCGATCCGCAGGTGTGCCACCACACGCTGGCGGTAATGGTGACCGCCGGCCTCTACGAGACCTCGGGGGACTGGCTCTACGACGTCGGCCTGCCGGCCAAGAGCGGTATCGGCGGCGGCATCGCCACCGTCTCCCCGGGCAAAGGGGGCATGGGGACGTTCGGACCGCGCCTCGACATGGCCGGCAACAGCGTCAAGGGCCAGCTGGTGGCCCGGCACCTGTCGGCGCGGCTGGGAATGGATCTGCTCATCTCGAAGCCGGTCCAGGATCCCGCAGGCGCATCAGGCGGTGGATCGTAGGTCAGGCCGGCCGGGGCCAAGTACGAAGTCGAATGGGTTAGTCATTTGCGTGCTCGACTCGCTGTCTCCTCAGCACCGGCATCTCACAGGTGCACGCCCGCGCCCGGCCCGAGTGGGATCCCGAGCAGGTACCAGACGACGAAGAACAGCGTCCAGACAACGGCGAAGATCACGGCGTACGGAAGCATCAGCGAGATCACCGTTCCCAGCCCTGCGTCCTTCTGCCAGCGCTGGCAGAAGATCACCACCAGCGGCAGGTACGCCATCGTCGGCGTGATCACGTTGGTCGGCGAGTCGCCGATCCGGTAGGCGCCGATGACAGTGGCGGGGTTGACATTCAGCTTCAGGAACACCGGGATGAAGATTGGAGCCAGGATCGCCCACTTGGGAATCGCGCCGCTCAGGATCAGGTTGACAACGGTGACGATGGCGATGAACAGAATCAGCAGCCAGATTGCGGGAATGTGCACATGCTCGAGCGCGTGACCGATACCGGCGGCGGCCAGCGCCGGGATGTTGGAGTAGTTGAAGTAGGCCAGGAACTGTGAGATGAGCAGGAACAGGAACAGCAGCCCGATCAGCGTGCCCCACTGCTTGACGATCGCGTTGACGACGTCGGTGCCGGTCTTGATCGTGCCCGCGCCTCGCCCGAACGCGTATCCGGCGACAAAGAAGACGAGCGAGATCATGAACACCAGGCTCTCCATGAACGGCGAGTCGCCGATCACGCTGCCGGTCTCCGGGTTCCGCAACGGCGCACCGGGGATCGCGGTCAGAAGCGCGATCGCCGCCGCCACGGCCAGGAATCCCCATAGCGCGAAGCGCAGCCCGCGAGCCTCGGCCTCGGGCGAAACCGTCGCGGCCTCATCGGCGGCCTCCGCCCGTCCGGCGGCCGCCGGGTCATAGCGCCCCAGGCGACGCTCGACGATCCGGGCGGTGACGAACGCGCCCACCAGGGCCAGCAGGATCGTCGAGCCGATCCCGAAGTACAGGTTGTGCGTCAGGTGCAGGGTCCTGTGCGGATCCACCAGGTGAATCGCGTCGTTGCCAATCTCGGTGAGCACCGCGTCGGTTGGCGTGATCAGGAAGTTGACCCCGAAGCCAGCGCTGACGCCGGCGAATCCGGCGGCGATTCCGGCGAGCGGGTGGCGGCCGACGCTCATGAACGCGGCCGCCCCGAGCGGGATCAGCACCAGGTAGCCGGCGTCGGAGGCGATGCTCGAGATCACCCCGATGAGCACGATCACGAACCCCAGCGTGGCCGGGCGCGAAACGGCCACGAGCTTTCGCACCAGGGCCCCGATCAGTCCCGCTTCTTCGGACAGCCCCACCCCGATCATCACCACCAAGATCAGTGTCAGGGCGACGAACTCCTGGTAGTTCTTGGTGAACGAGGTGAAGATGAAGCGCACGCCCGCGCCGGTCAACAGACCCTTGGCCTTGATCGTCTCCTTGTGGATTTTGTACTGGCCTGGCGGCTGCTGCTGGCCCGGGATGTCATAGGACGGGTACTGGGATCCTCCGTCCTGACGCTCCTGGACCTGCTCGGCCGGGGGCTTGGCCACCTCGGTGGTCGACGAGACCCCCGCCCAGCTCATGATCTGCGAGACGGCGATGACCATCACGATCAGCCCGACGAAGATCATCGCCGGGTGCGGCACCTTGTTGCCCGCCCGCTCGATGCCGTCGAGCATCCGCTCGTAGAACGTCTGCTGTGCTGGGGCCTCTGGGTCGACCGCTTCGGTGGCCACCGCTAGGCGTCCTTCGCCGCGAACCGTCCGAAGAACTCGGCCTCGGCCACGATCGTCTTCTCGAACTCGTCGAGCAGCACGCGCTCGTTGGGTCCGTGGATGTTTGCGTAGCCGTCGGTGGTCCCGACGAGCAGCGCCTCGGCGTCTGGCAGCGCGCCGGCGATCGCACTCACGATCGGGATCGAGCCGCCGCTGCCAGCCATCATCACCTCAGCGCCCCACGCCTGCGCCCACGCCGCCCGCGCAGCCTCATAGGCCGGTCCCGTCGTGACCGCGGAGAAGCCATTGCCGGTCGGGCCGGGCTGCACGTCGAGCTCGATCCCAAACGGACGCACCTCCCGGAGGTGCCTCATCACCGCCTCCTGCGCCTCGACACAGTCCTGCTCGGGATGCACGCGCACGTTAAGTACCGCTCGCGCGTACGGAGAGACGGCGTTCACCGCGCCGTCGACCGAAGGCACATCGATGCCGATGACGGTGATCGCCGGACCCGACCAGATGCGCGAACCCAGGCCGCTGGTGCCGATCAGCGGCATCCCGTCCAGGACCTGACCCAGGTCACGGAATTGGTCCTCGCTCTGCTCTGGCCCGGGCCACTCGTTGCGCCTCAACCCGGCGACGGCGACGTCGCCGCGGTCGTCGTGCAGCGAGGCGATCGCCCGTAGCAGCGCGAGCAGGGCGTCAGGGGCGGCGCCGCCGTACTGCCCGCTGTGCTTGCCGGACCGCAGCGTGCGAACCTGGAGCGTCACGTTGGCCATCCCGCGCAACGCCGTCGTCAATGTCGGTATCCCGGGGCTGATGTTGCCCATATCCGCGATCACCAGGGCGTCAGCGCGGAACAGGTCGGGGTCAGTCGGCGGATAGCTCGGCAACGCGCCGCTGCCGATCTCCTCGTAGCCCTCGATGCAGAGCTTGATGCCCACCGGCGGCCGACCGTTCCAGGCCCGAAGAGCCCCGATGTGAGTCATGACGTTCGACTTCGTGTCCGCAGTACCGCGCCCGAACAGCGCGCCGTCACGTTCGGTGGGCTCGAACGGCGGTGACTCCCACTCGGCCTCGTCACCGGCCGCCACGACGTCGTAGTGGCTGTAGAGCAGCACCGTCGGTGCGCCCGGCGGCGGGGGGATATGGCCGACCACTACCGGCGCCGTACCAGGCAGATCGAGCCGAGCGACGTCAACCCCGGCACCGGCAAACAGTCGCGCGACCATGTCATGAGCCTCCAGCAGCGCGTCGTCGATCTGACCCGGGACCGAGATCGAGGGGATCCGCACCAGTTCATCCAGGTCGGATCGCAACGAGGGCATCAGACCTTCGACTTTGCGGGCTGCTGCAGCTGGTGTTCCAACCCCGGCTGACCCCGGCAGCGACATGTCGGTCACAGCGCTCTCCTGTCATCCACGCGATTACGGTAAGTCCTCGTCCTGAGAGTCCTGCTCGATACGGATGCACGCACCCCATCCGCGGTCGTGTCGGCGCCCGGCAGCGGTGGCGTGATCTCGGATGCCCTCAGCCGCGGGTGCCGTTCGGGCCGTACCGGCTTCTGGCGACCACGCCGAACCACTCTCGACGCGGACCGTTCGGGGTGTGCACACATCCGTATCGAGCCAGCGACTCCGGAGTGCGCGTACCCTCATCTAGATCCATGGCACGAACCTGGGGTACCGGCGGGGCTACTCGCGAGCTCTACGCATGATCGACAGCTCGATCCCCGTCACAGCTGATCTGAATAGCCCTTATGAGACGCCGCTGCTGGCGAAGCCGAGATCGGGCTCGCGCCCCCCGATTCGCGTGGTGCTCGCCGACGATGCCTACCTCTTGCGCGTGGCCATCAAGCATCTGTTCGAGGACGCTCCCGCGGTTACCATCGTTGGCGAGTGTGAAGACGCCGAAACCGTCGAGCATGTCGTCGACGAACAGCGGGCAGACATACTCATCACCGATATCCGGATGCCGCCTTCCCACGACGACGAGGGGATTCGTCTGGCGGCTCGGCTGCGGGAGACCAATCCGGCCCTCGGCGTGATCGTGCTCAGCACCTACGCCGAAGTGGCCTACGCACTCAAGCTGCTGGAGGACGGCTCGGATGGACGCGGGTATCTGCTCAAGGATCGGATCCGCGATCGCGGGCAGATGCTCGAAGCGGTGCTAGCGGTCGCAAGTGGCGGCTCGGTGATCGACCCGACAATCGTCGCCGATCTGGTCAACTCGAGAACGGCGGTGAGGAGATCGCGGTTGGACGAACTCACGCCGCGCGAGATCGAGACACTGGCGCTGGTAGCCGAAGGGCGGAGCAACGCTGCCATCGCCGAGTCACTCGTATTGACCAAGCGCGCCGTGGAAAAGCATGTCAACGCGATCTTCGCCAAGTTGGACCTGGGCGATCCCGACCACGTGAGCCGCCGTGTCATGGCCGCGCTGCTCTATCTGGCTGACCGGACGAAATCGTCTGCATAGCGGGGAAGATCTTGGCGCTTGGATCCGCCATCAGCATCTGCTCCGAACTAAGCCCCGTCGATCATCGCCGGCGGGAGTGGGGGTGTGCCAGTGCGCTAGTGGGGAGGCAGACACCACAGTTCAATTCGGGCGTCGGCACCGAAGTACATTCCCCGCGTGTCTGATCCGTCGCGGCTGAGTGTCATCCATGACTGACTCGGTCGTCTGCGGCGTCGACATCTCCGATGCTGCCCGGCCCGTTGTCGATACCGCGCGTTGGCTCGCAGACGGGATCGGCGCGCGCCTGCTCGTGGTACACGTCGTCGAAGAGGCGGTTTCGGAGGCGGAGGAGTTCGCGAACATCCTCCGGGGCCGGCTGAGCACCGGGGACCACGAGGTGAGGACGGCCGACGGATCCCCGGCGACAGCGTTGCTGAGCGCGGTCGAGGACGAGCACGCCGACTTTCTCGTGGTCGGCTCCTGCGGCCAGAGCCCGCTCGGAGCGGGACTGTTCGGCAGCGTCTCCCAGGAGGTGGCGGCAAGTGCTCACAGCCCCGTGGTCGTGGTTCCGGCGCGGATGATCGAAGCGTTCCGAGCCAACGGCGCCAGCCACAGCATCGTCTGCGGAGTCGACGGCTCCGAGCACGCGCTGGCGGCGGCACGGGTTGCTGGTGAGCTGGCACGTAGCCTCGATTGCCGACTAATTCTCGTTCATGCTCTGCAGGATTTGGCGGCCACTGCGGCTTACCTCGGTGCGCGAGCCACAAATCCGCCGCTGAGCGCGCAGCCCGATGTGCGCGAGAAGCAGGCCGCGCAAATCGTTCGGGACGCCCTCGACCTGCTCGGGGGTGATGCGACTGGAGTCGTTGAGTCAGGCTCGCCCTGGACGGTGCTCGACTCGATCGCCGATCGTGAGGCCGGCTGGTTGCTGGTGGTGGCCGCGCGCGGGCGCGGAGCGATGCGCTCGGCAGTGTTTGGTTCCGTCGCCGCCCGGCTGGCCACGACCGCCGGGCGCCCCGTGGTGATGGTGCCTGAGCCCATGGAGCCTGAGTGATGTCGGCAGGCGCCCAACCGCCCCGGGCCCACCGAGCGTCGACGAGCAGCACCGATCGCAAGCGCACGATCGCGCTGGTGATCGTCGCGCTGGTCGCGATCTGGCTGGTGGCCTTCGTGCTGTCGAACTCCGAGACGGTACGGGTCTCGTTCGTGTTCGCTCACGTGTCACTGTCACTCATCTGGGTGATGATCATCTGCGCGGTGCTGGGCGCGGTGCTGGCGGCGGCGATTCCGCGTCTTCGACGCCGTCGATGAGCCGGCCGGAGAGCGAGGACCGACCGACAGCGTCGATGATCGAGCCTCGACGCATGGCAGTGTCCGAGGCCGATGCGCCAGCGTCCTCGCCACCCTCCCGCGGGGGCGTCGAGCGTCTGCGGCGTGCCGTTACCTGGCTGGTGGGCACGGCCGTCGGCAACGCTGAGGGCGCCGTCTACGGAACGTTGATGATCGGCGTGCTGCTCGCAGCCGAGGATGGCCGGCGTGACGGGTATCCGGAGACGATCGGTGCCGCCGCGATCGTGCTCGTGCTCTACTGGCTCACGAGCTTCTATACCCATATCCTCGGTGTGCGGCTGCGCAACCGCGAGTCACTGGACCGGGGGCTCTTCTGGCGCACCTGCACGCATGAGCTGCCGATCATCGAGGGAGCCCTGATCCCGGTCCTGGTGCTGCTCATCGCCTGGGCTGCGGGCGCTCACGTGACCGGCGGCGTGACCGCCGCGCTGTGGACGGCGGCGATCAGCATCGTCGCGCTCGAGCTCGCCGCCGGTTGGCGGGCACGCCTGTCGCCGCGGGGGCTGTGGCTTCAGGCGGCGGCCGGAGTGGTCATGGGGATCGCGATCTTGTCGCTGAAGCTCGTGCTGCATTGATGGCCTGATCAGGCTCGGGGGCGGCCGAAGTCCGGTACGTTGCCGCGCGACCCACCGGGCTGATCTCGCCGCGGGCGAACAGACAATCATCGTGAAGGCACCTCCATGCACTTGTTCGACCTGAACGAAAAGGTGGCCGTGGTCACCGGCGGAACTCGCGGTATCGGGCTGATGATCGCTGCCGGGCTGCTGCAGGCCGGCGCCCGGGTGTACATAAGCTCACGTAAGCCGGAGGCCGGGGAGGAGGCGGTTCGAGAGCTCTCAGAGCACGGGTCGGTGGTTTCCCTTCCCGCTGATCTCGGGCGGGAGGAGGAGTGTCTGCGCCTGGCGGCCGAGCTCGGCGAGCGCGAGCAGCGGCTACACGTACTGGTCAACAACGCCGGCGCCACCTGGGGAGAGCCGCTCGAGCAGTTCCCGGCCTCGGCCTGGGACAAGCTGCTGAATCTCAACCTGAAGGCGCCGTTCTTTCTCACCCGCGCGCTGCTGCCGGCGCTGGAGGTCGCGGGGACCGTCGATGATCCCGCCAGGGTGATCAACATCGGCAGCATCGATGGGCTCCGGGTGCCCGAGCTGCCGACCTACTCCTACTCCTCCAGCAAGGCCGCGGTGCATCAGCTCACGCGCGTGCTGGCCCGGGAGCTGGGACCGCGCCACATCACGGTCAACGCCATTGCCCCCGGCCCGTTTCCGTCGAAGATGATGGCGGCCACGCTCGAGGCGTTCGGGGACTCGATCGCCGCCTCGTCGCCGCTGGGCCGGATCGGACGCGCGGACGACATCGCCGGCACGGCGATCTACCTCGCCAGTCGGGCCGGGGCCTACACGACGGGAGCGATCATCCCGGTCGACGGAGGGATCTGGGCCGCGCAGTGAGGACGCGCGTCGATTCACGCGTCGGAAAGCGGCGCGAGCGGCATCCTTCTGAAGGGGGGCCGCGTGCGGCGTGGCGCATCCGAGCGATCGGCCGGAGGGCTAGGATGCTGGGGCGATGACCGTCTTCCACCCGCCGCCGGTCTCGGTTGAGCAGTGGCGCGCCGCCTACGGCCTCGCACCGGAGCGCGACTCGTCGTTTACGACGCTGTCAGGCGAGCCGATCGAGCCCGTTTACACCGAGCAGGACCTCCCTGTTGATCCGGCCGCCTCGATCGGGCTCCCCGGCCAGTTTCCCTTCACCCGCGGGGTGTATCCGTCGATGTACCGGGGGCGGCTGTGGACGATGCGGCAGTTCGCCGGCTTCGGTACCGCGGAGGAGACCAACGCACGCTTCCGCTACCTGCTCGAGCATGGTCAGACGGGTCTCTCCACCGCCTTCGACATGCCCTCGTTGATGGGTTACGACTCGGACCATCCCCGCGCGCTGGGCGAAGTGGGTAGGGAGGGGGTTGCGGTGGACACGGTCCTCGACATGGAGACGCTGTTCTCCGGGATCCCGCTCGATCAGGTGACCGTCTCGATGACCATCAACGCGCCGGCGGCGATCATGCTGGCCTTCTACGTTGTCGCCGCCGAGGAACGCGGTGTCCCCGCCGAGCGCCTCGGCGGGACCATCCAGACGGACATCCTCAAGGAGTACATCGCTCAGAAGGAGTGGTGCTTCCCGGTTGATCCGGCGATGCGTCTGGTCACCGACATGATCGAATGGTGCTCGGTGCACATGCCGCGCTGGCACCCGGTCAGCATCTCGGGCTACCACATACGCGAGGCCGGAGCGACCGCCGCCCAGGAGCTCGCCTTCACCCTCAAGGACGGCCTCACCTACGTCGAGCACGCGGTCGCCCGGGGCCTGGACGTAGACGAATTCGCCCCGCGGCTGTCGTTCTTTTTCAACGCGCAGATCGACTTCTTCGAGGAGATCGCCAAGTACCGCGCCGCCCGACGCATCTGGGCCCGGGAGCTCCGGGACACGTTCGGGGCGCGAGATGAACGGTCGTTGCTGATGCGCTTTCACACTCAGACGGCCGGAGTGTCACTGACTGCGCAGCAGCCGCTGAACAACATCGTGCGCACGGCGGTCGAGGCCCTCGCCGGCGTGCTCGGTGGCACCCAGTCGCTGCATACCAACTCGTTCGATGAAGCGCTGGCGCTGCCGACCGAAGAGGCGGTCCAGATCGCTCTGCGCACGCAGCAGATCATCGCCCACGAGACGGGCGTGGCGAACACGATCGACCCGTTGGGAGGCAGCTATTTCCTCGAAGCGCTGACCGACCGGATGGAGCGGCAGGCCTACGAGTACTTCGGCAAGATCGACGAGCTCGGGGGGATGGTGGAGGCGGTCAAGCAGGGGTACCCCCAGCGAGAGATCGCCGACGCGGCCTATGAGCTGCAGACCGAGATCGACGCCGGCCGTCGGATCGTCGTCGGGGTCAACGCCTTCACCGAGGGCGACATGGGTCAGACGGAGATCCTGCAGATCGAGCCGACGCTGGAGAGCAAGCAGGTGGAGCGGGTGCGTGGTGCCAAGGCCAATCGCGATCCGGTCGACGTCCAGCGGGCACTGAGCGATCTTCAAAGCGCTGCCACCGGTGGCGCCAACGTGATGCCGCTACTGCTCGGGGCCGCGCGCGCCCGGGCCTCCGAGGGAGAGATCATCGAAGCTCTCCAGCAGGTCTGGGGCGATTATCGCGAGCAGCCGGTGTTCTAGCCTGCGAACGACGCCAGATCCGGTCCCTGCCGACGACGCCAGATCCGGCCCGGCTGCCGACCCAAGTGAGACCCGCCCTGCGCTGATCCGGGACTTCGTGGACCAGACATGACCCCTCAGGACTCGGGCGGAGGCGAGCGGCCAATCGTGAACGAGCAGCTGCTCAGGGCTTCCCGCGGGGCGCTGCAGCTGTGGCTGGATGCCGCCAAGTGGTGGACCGGTGCCGTCGCCGAGAGCGCCGGCGTTGTATACGCGGACAACGAGAGGCTCGTATCGGAAACTGCTGAGGCACTGGCGCGTCGGTTGCAGAGACGCCGGATCGAGGGACAGTGTGGCGACCGGCGGTTACAAGCGACGTTGGAATCGATCCACGTTCCTCGCGGCAGCCCGGACCAGGCGCGGCTGAAGCTCAGCCACGTCGACTGGGGCGGACTGGAGATCGAGCGGCTTTCGGTGTTCGCCGACGAGGTCTCGGTCACCCCGCCGCCCAGCCTCTCGCTCACCCTGGATCAGGTTCGATTGGAAGGGCGGGTCCGGCTCCGAGAGCTCGTTGCCTGGGCGGATCAGAGCCTCACTGCCTGGGGGCTCAGCGTGAGCGCGAGCAATCTGATCGAGGCGGTTCCGGCACGTGGCCGTATGCGGTTCATCGTCGATCCGATGCTCGTCGATGGCGAGCTGGAAGTGGAGCTTCGTGAGGTCCGGTGGCGGGCGCTGCGCGTCCGGCTTCCAGGTTGGTTGCGCCTGAGGCGGAAACTGCAGCTGCCCTTCCTGCCCGAGGGGATCACCATCACTGAGGCGCGCCGGCGCGGACCTGCGGTCGACTTCCTGGTGACGATGGCGTCGGTCAGTACGCCCGTCGACCTCCGCGGCGTGATCACCGCCAGCCGCGCGGCCTCAGCGCCGAACTCCTCCGCGTGAGCGGCCGGCCGCGCCGACGCCTTTCAGGCCGAGCGGGAGCGTCCGGGCTCTCGGAGGCCGTCAATGATCGCCGTCGAGGATCGCCACTACCCGGGCCGGAGCCGCGCTGGCACCGGTGACGCGCAGCGGAAAGCAGGCCACGGTGAAGCCGTTCAGGGGGAGCTGTCCGAGGCCGACCAGCCGCTCGAGCTGCGAGTAGCTCAGCCCCACCTGGTGTGACTCCCAGAACACTCCCCGGCGGCGCTCGCGCAGCGCGTCTTGGGCCTGCAAGTGCAGCGGCCGGTCCCAGCCCCAAGCGTCTATCCCCATCACCCGCACGCCCTGCTCGAACAGCCACCGCGTCGCCGCCGCCGAGACCCCCGGCCCCAGCGACATGTAGTCATCCTGGCCATAGAAGGCGTCACGGCCGGTCCGCACCAGCACGATGTCCCCGCCGTTGAGCTCGCGGCGGCTCTGACCGATCCGCTCAGCCAGCTCCTCCGGCTCGATCCTCTCGCCGTCGGCCTTGTCGCTGAAGTCCACGAGCACGCCCGGGCCGAAAAACCAATCGAGCGGCAGCTCGTCGATGGTCGCTGCGCGCTCACCCTCGATCCGGGAGTTGTAGTGCCAGGGAGCGTCGACGTGGGTGGAGTTGTGGGTGCCCAGCGTCAGCGTCTCGCGCGTCCATCCCTCGCCATCGCGCAGCAGGTCCGGGGTGACGCCGAACAGGGTCTCGATCTCGGCCGCTCCGCCGGCATGGCTGATGAACTCGACCTCCGTGCGCTGGAACGGCGGCGTACCGGGCGGCGAAGCTGCGATCGGAGCGGAGAGATCGACGATGCGGATCGGGCGAATCTACTTGAGCGCTCGCATCAGCTCAACCGGTCGCCTATTCACGCGGCCGGTCTCAGGCCGTGAGCAATCCCACCACGCCGAAGCTGAGCAGCGCGGTGCCGGACACTCCCGCGATCCCGGTGAGGGCGAGCTGACCGGTGCGGCGGACTCGGCTCTCGGTGGCGGCGATCCAACCATCTGCGCGCTCGCCGAGCAGGCGGCGAACCAGCCCGATCGCCACCAGCGGCGCGACGAACACGACGTTGTAGATGATCACCAACAGAATCTCGGTGGCCACCGCGGAGCGTGCAGCGAGGACCGCGGAAATCGCGCCGAAGTACATGAATGCCGTGGGCAGCTCGACGGCCATGATTACCGCGCCGAGCGTGAAGGCGGACCGCCGGCTGTGCGAACGAGGAGGACGCTGCTCCCGCACCGGCTGCGAGCGGGATCGCCACAGAACGAGCGCGATGAGCAGCACGACGACGCCCCCGGCCGCCTGCAAGCCGTGCTCCAAGGGGCCATGAAGGCGATGCAAGAGGGACATCAGCGCTGCCCCGGGACCGAGTACCAGTGCCACGCCGCCGACCAGGTAGACGGTGAATACCCCGAAGGTGAATGCGGTCAGCAGCCCCGCGGACCGCGCCGCCGCCAGCCACAGCGCCGGCACGACCGTGGACGGGTTGATCGAATCGGCCAGCGCCACCGAGACAACCAACAACGTGAGCGACAGCGTCAGGAGCGCTCGGCCTGGCTAGGACTCGATCGGTCGCAGCACGACCACGCACTCCGGGTTGATGCCGACCCGCTGACCGCTCTCGGCTTCCACCATCCAGGCCAGCTCCATGATCGAGCCCCGAGCTGCGTCAAGAATCGCTCGCTCGACGCCCTCGGCATCTCCCTCGACGCGGAAGCGGTCCCCGCCGATCACGGTTATCTCGGTTCTGGGTGCCACGGACGCGGACAGCACCTTAGCGGCGCCGAAGCGACGATGCGATCGACTGACGGAAAGCGCGCGTGGAATCGACCACCGGCTGCTACCGTCAGAGGCGACGGGCGGCGAATGCCGCTCAAGAGGTTCTCCGCGCCGACGCAGCGAATCTCTCTCCCCACGCTTCACCGCGCCGGCTAAGAAAAGGAACCCGATGGTCGCCCACCAGCCAGCGAATCCAGGCACGGCAGCGCGCGGTCTGCAGGTCCCGCGATGAAATCGACCCGAGAGCGGGCCGAGGAGAAGCGCCAGGCCAAGCTCGAGCTCGTACGCGAGCAGGTACAGAGCGGCACGCTCGTGATCCGCCAGATGACCGAGGAAGAGCGCCGGCTCAACCCGCCGCGACCGCCGCGACCGAAGCGCTTCCTGCGCCTGTGAGCATGCGTGAACGCGAAGGGCTGATCGCGCGGATCCGCGTCCTGCGGCGCACGGCGGCGCTAGCGGATCTGCGACCGGGGCGAACCACCGGCCAGATCGCCAAGGAAAGCGCCAGCGACGAGAGCGAGGTCCAGGCCCTGGCGCGACGTATCGCGCATCTGGAGCAGCTGCTGGAGGGTTTGCAAGATTCGGTGCACCGGGAGACGCTACGTCAGGCCCGGCGGATCACCGAGCTGGAGGCCCAGGTGCAGCCCGCGGCGCTCGCCGAAGCGCTGAGCAAGGACGCCCGCGCGCGCGGGCTCTGAAGCGCCAGAGGAACAGTGACGCTGAGCCGAGCTGCTACGTTCGGAGCAGCGGTCGGCGCCGTCGGCCGCGAGGCAGCTTGCTTGGGTCCCGCTTTTCCGCGGTTCGGGTCAGCCATAGCCTCCCGAACCGTCCGCGGCCGCCGGCCGCGTTGGAGACCTATATGTCAGAGCAGTCTTTCGCCGACCTCGGCGTCTCTTCCGCTGTTATCACCACCCTGTCCCAGACCGGGATCGTCCACCCGTTCGCGATCCAGGGCGCGGTCATTGGTGATGTTCTGTGCGGCCGAGACGTGCTCGCCAAGTCCCCGACCGGATCGGGCAAGACGCTGGCCTTCGGGATTCCGCTGGTGGAGCGGATCCAAGCTGGCAGCCGCAGGCCGTCGGCGCTCATCCTGGCCCCGACCCGGGAGCTCGCGATGCAGATCGTCGACGACCTCCGTCCGCTGGCCCATATTCGCGCCTTGCGCGTAAGCGCCGTCTACGGTGGCGTGGGCCTCGTCAAGCAGGCTCGCGAGGCCGCTCGTTCCCACGTCCTCGTCGCTACCCCGGGCCGGCTCGAGGACCTCCTCGGACGCGGAGCGTTCACCCTCGACCAGATCCGCATGCTCGTGCTCGACGAAGCGGACCGGATGCTCGACATGGGTTTCCGTCCGGCCGTCGACAGGATCGTCGGCCTGTGTCCGTCCGAGCGCCAGACGCTGTTCTTCTCCGCGACCCTGGATGGCGAAGCCGGCCGGCTGGCCAGGCTCTATACGCGGGAGCCCGCGGTGCACGAGCACGGTCCCGCGGCGCGCCGAGCGAGCGTCGACGTCGAGCATCGCTTCGTCGAGGTGGGCCACGAGCACCGGGTCGAGGCTCTGGTCGGCGAGCTGCGGCGCGAGCGCGGTCTGACGCTGGTATTCGTGCGAACCAAGCGGGGGGCCGATCGGCTCGTCAAGCGCCTCGGCGCGCATGGCGTCGATGCTCTGTCCATGCACGGCAACAAGTCACAGCGCCAGCGCGAGCAGGCGCTCGCACGTTTTGGGTCGGGCTCGGTCGACACGCTCGTGGCCACTGATCTGGCCGCCCGCGGAATCGACGTTGCCGGCATCTCGCACGTGATCAACTTCGATCCGCCGGCCGACAGCGAGTCATACGTTCACCGCATCGGGAGGACCGGACGCGCGGGGCACAAGGGCATCGGGATCACGCTTGTAGCCGCTGACGAGCGTGCGGAGGTGAAGCGGCTCGCCGTCAAACTGGGGCTGGCTCACCGCCTTCCAGGCGAGGGCGGGACCCGCAGCCATGCTCCTGCGCCGGTCGTCTCAGATCGGGCCCGGTCCCGGCGGCGTCCGCCTCGTCGACGCAGCTCACCCCGGTCCTCCTAACCGGGGTCTCGTCGGTCCGGAAAGCCGGCTGCCGATGGCGACGTCGCCGTAGCCGTAGCCGTAGCCAAGCGTTCTTTCGGCCCGCGTCGACAAGCGTTTCCGCAGTGAGCTGGCCCGGGCGGGGCGGCCGCCGCGGGCCTCCGTACTTGCGTTCTGTCCTGGAGCTGCGCTAAGTTAGCGAACACATGTTCGACCCAGCGGTAGTCCGGGCAGATACGAACGAGGAGTGACGGTGGATCTCACCAAGCGTCAGCAGGAGATATTCGACTTCATCAAGCGCTACTCGGCTAAGTACGGCTATCCGCCGACGGTCCGGGACATCGGCAAGGCCGTGGGTCTTGCTTCCTCCTCGACGGTCCATGCGCACCTGGCCAACCTCGAGCGAATCGGGCTGCTGCGACGTGATCCCACCAAGCCGCGGGCGATCGAGCTCCTAGATCGCGCTGCCGCGGGGGTCCGCAGCCTGGTCCGGCCAGGTCTGCCGTTGGTCGGCCAGGTCGCCGCGGGGCAGCCGATCCTCGCCGAGGAGAACATCGAGGACTACATCCAGATCCCGGGCTTCGCCGGTGGTGAGGAGGGCGAGTACCTACTGCGGGTCAGAGGAGAGTCGATGAAGGACGTCGGCATCCTTGACGGCGACATGGTCGTCGTGCGCTCCCAGGAAGTGGCAAACGAGGGCGAGATCGTGGTCGCCATGATCGGCGATGAGGCCACGGTCAAGCGCTTCTTCCAAGAGTCCGATCACGTGCGACTGCAGCCTGAGAACGCGGACATGGAGCCGATCCGCAGCCGGGAGGTCCAGGTGCTGGGGAAGGTCGTGGGATTGATGCGGAGCCTGTCGTGAGGGAAGTGCTGACATGACCGCGCTACTCGCACCGCGACCGGTGTCGCTGTTCGATCCGGTCGCCGTTGAGCCGACGCTGGACGAGCTTCTCGGCAGCGCCTGGGAGGGACTCAGCGCTCACCGGATCGTTGCCTGCCCCGTCTGTGGCGGGGAGATGAAGCCCACCTACAGCGCTCATGCGCTCCCGGTCGGCGGCACCTGCACGGGCTGCGGCTCGACATTTAGCTAGCCGGGCCTCGGCACGCACCTGCGAGGGATACTGGCGCATCCTGGCCCCGACCGCGCGATCGGCGCGAATATGGCCGCCGGCGCTATGCTCCGCAGTGCAGGCTGAGCAGCTGCGGAGGTGAACCGCCTTCGAGGAAAGTCCGGACATCACAGGGCAAGGTGGTCGGTAACGCCGACCCGGGGAAACCCGCGGGAAAGTGCCACAGAAATGACACCGCCTAAGTCTGGGGCCGCTGCAGAGCCTCAGGCCGGTAAGGGTGAAATGGTGCGGTAAGAGCGCACCGGCGTCGCGGTGACGCGGCGGCCAGGCAAACCCCACCTGATGCTAGGCCAAGCAGGACCGTTTGCAGGTTGCCCGCCAAGGTCCGGGTAGGCCGCACAGATGGATGGCTGTTCTCGACAGGATCCGGCTTACAGGCCTGCTACGGGGAGGCCCCGCTCCGGCGGGGCCTCCCTATTTCCCGGCCGGAGCCGCCACTCGCGCCAGCGCCGGGCCCTCCAGCCGAAACCCGGCCCACTCGTTCAGCCGCTCGGCCCCGAGGCGGGCGTAGAAGTCAAGGGCCGGGGTGTTCCAGTCCAGAGCCGACCACTCCAGCCGAGCACAACCTCGCTGTTGGGCGACTTCCGCCAGGTGGCTCAGCAGCGCCCGTCCCACACCGGCGCGCCGGCGCTCGGGCACCACGAACAGGTCCTCGAGCCACAGGCCTGGCCGGCACAGCCAGGTGGAGAAGGTGGTGAAGAACACCGCAAAGCCGGCGGGCTGGCCGTCGAGCTCGGCGATCACCGCCTCAGCGCTCGGCCGCGGGCCGAACAGCGCTCGCTCCAGCAGCTCCTCGGTTCCGCTGACTCGCTCCCGGGCTCGCTCGTAGTC
Source organism: uncultured Solirubrobacterales bacterium (assembly GCA_963787535.1). Classification (GTDB taxonomy): domain Bacteria; phylum Actinomycetota; class Thermoleophilia; order Solirubrobacterales; family Solirubrobacteraceae; genus Palsa-465. The sequence continues at coordinate 220,024 of CAWBDB010000003.1, read as the reverse complement.
GGCCAGCGCCACCACCAGCGAGAAGATCAGCGCGACGTCCTCGCGCTGCGCCGGGCGAATCCGCACGAGATGGGTCAAGCGTCCGGCGGGGGCTCGATCTCGCGCTTGAGGATCTTCCCGGTCGGGCCCTTGGGGAGATCATCGACGAACCACACGTGCCGCGGGTACTTGTAGGCGGCGACACGTTCCTTGACGTAGCCGCGCAGCTCCGACTCGCTTACGTCCTCGCCCTCCTTCAGGGCGACCGCGGCCGCGACCTCCTCGCCGTACTCGTCGTGCGGCACGCCCAGGACCGCTGCCTCGCGGACCGCGGGGTGCTCGTAGATGACCTCCTCGATCTCCCGCGGGTAGACGTTGTAGCCACCGCGGATGATCAGGTCCTTCTTGCGGTCGACGATGAAGAAGTAGCCATCCTCGTCGACCGTGGCCATGTCACCGGTGTACAGCCAGTGGTCGCGGATCGTTTCGGCGGTCGCCTCGGGGCGGTTCCAGTAGCCCTTCATCACGTTGTGGCCGGAGATCACGATTTCGCCGACCTCGCCCTGGGGCACCTCCATGCCGCCTTCGTCGACCACCTTCATCTCCACCCCGTTGACCGGTGTCCCGATCGAGCCGGGCTTGCGCTCACGATCGGGATGGTTGAAGGAGGCCACCGGAGAGGTTTCCGACAGCCCATACCCTTCCAGTATCTGGCAGCCGAAGGCGTCCTCAAAGCTCCGCAGCAGCTCCACTGGAAGCGCCGAGCCGCCGGAAACGCAGAGCTGGAGCGTCGAGGTGTGGAAGCGCTCACGACCCGGATGGTGCAGGAGCGCTCCGTACATGGTCGGCACGCCCTGGAACATGGTGACCTGGTCGCGCTGGATGATCTCGAGTGCCTTACCGGGGTCAAAGCGCGGGATCAGGGTGAGTGTGCCGCCGGCGAGGATCGTCGCATTGAGCGAGCAGGTCTGGCCAAAGGAGTGAAACAGCGGCAGTGCTCCCAGCGTGACCGTCCCGGCATCGGCCTTAAACAGATCGCGGGCCACCTGTGCGTTGCGGGTCAGGTTGCTGTGGGTGAGCTCGGCGCCCTTCGGGGTGCCGGTAGTGCCCGAGGTGTAGAGGATCACCGCCGTGTCATCGGAGCTCGTGTCGGCCACCGGGGCGACGGGCTCGGCAGAGCCGAGCTCCGCCTCGAATGTCTCCGGATCGACCAGCACGCAGTCGGCATCCGCCTCCAGCGCGCCGGCCTGGGCGTCCGCTTTGAACTCATGCCAGGCGAGCAACAGCTTCGCCTGCGGATCACCGAGGTAGAAAGCCACCTCTCGCTGGCGCAGGAGCACGTTCATCGGCACCACGACCGCCCCGAGCCGGAGGATCCCGTAGTAGCAGATCGGGAAGTACGGCACGTTGGGCGCCATCAAGCCGACGCGGTCACCGGGTTGTACGCCGCGTGCGCGCAGCAGTCCAGCGGCCCGCGCCGACGCTGCGTCGAGCTGTGAGTACGTCAGCTGGAGGTCATCGAGCTCTATCGCCACTTGGTCGGGATCTCGCTCCGCCGCTCCGCTGAGGATGCTTGCCAGATTCATGGGCGTGGTGGAAGGCTAACGGGCGGGGCTTCTCACTCTCCGGTGAACTCGGGCGGCCGCTTCTCCGTGAACGCCGTCACGCCCTCCATGAAGTCACGAGATTCCGCGCGGTCCTGCTGGACCACCGCCTCCAGGTCGAGCAACTCGGCGAAGCCGTCGTAGGTACGGTCGTTGATCGTGCGCTTGATCGCGGCGTAGGAGCCGGGCGGTCCAGCAGCCAGGCGCCCCGCCAGCTCGGAGGCGCTGCGTTCCAGCTCGCCATCGGCGACGACGCGGTTGACGAGTCCCCATTCCAGCGCTCGGGCCGCCGATAGGCGCTCACCTAAGAAGGCGATCTCGGACGCTCGTGCGTGGCCGACCCGGGCCGGGAGTGTCATCGACGCTCCCCCGTCGAGCCCGAGGCCGATGTTCACAAACGCGAGCAGGAAGTACGCCGACTCGGCGGCCACGATCAGATCGCAGGCCAGCGCGAGCGAGCAGCCGATGCCCACGGCAGGACCGTTGACCGCGGCGATCACCGGCTTGGGCAGCGTTCGCACTCTCAGGATCAGCGGGTTGTAGACCGCGCGCAGGGCCCCGCGCACGTCCGCTGAGCCGTCAGAGGTGAGCTCGACGCCGGCCTTCAGGTCGGCACCGGAGGAGAAAGCCCGCCCAGCGCCGGTGAACACGATCGCTCGGACCTGGGGATCCTGAGCGGCGTGCTCGATTGCCTGGAGCATGTCTTCGCCCAGTTGCCGGGTCCACGCATTGAGGGCATCGGGCCGGTTGAGCACCACCCAGGCTACGCGGTCGGCGATCTTCAGCTCGACTGTCTGCAGGTCCAGGCTCAGCATCGTGGGCAGCCTCCAGCGGTACGGTCTCGGCGGTCGGACAATAGCCGCTCGTACCCAGCCGGGGTGATCGGCGAAGATGTGTGCCAGCGCCATGGACCTGCTGCCAAAGACCCTCACCGCATCGGCCGGCAGGCTCGGTGCGGCAGCCCAGAACGCGCTCGAGGTGGCCAGGTTCGGTGGCCTGGCCAGCGATGAGGAGCCGTCGCCCTACGAGGTGGTCAGCGAGCAGCTCGTGTATCGCCTGCGCCACTACCACCCCGGTTCAGCAAAGCGACCGGGCCCGCCGGTGCTGCTGGTGCCGCCATTGATGCTCGCCGCAGAGGTCTACGACGTGTCGGCGCGCACCAGCGCGGTGACGCTCCTGCGCGAGCACGGGGTCGACCCGTGGGTGGTCGACTTCGGCGCACCGGAGCGCGAGAAGGGCGGACTAGAGCGGACGCTCGCCGACCACGTGATCGCCGTCTCGGATGCCGTGGACCGGGTTCGCCGCGAGACCGGCGCCGACGTCAACCTGGGCGGCTACTCGCAGGGCGGGATGTTCTGCTACCAGGTCGCCGCCTACCGCCGCAACGACGGCCTCGCCTCGCTGGTCACCTTCGGCAGCCCGGTCGACACCACGAAGGCGATGCCGCTCGGGATCCCGCGGGACATTGGCTCTGGTCTGGCCACTTTGCTCGCCGACACCGTGTTCCGCGGCTCGGTGCCGGCCTGGGTCAGCCGCATGGGATTCCGGATGCTCGATCCGGTGAAGTCAATGCGAAGCCGGATCGACTTCATCATGCGGCTGCACGATCGGGAGGCGCTGCTGCCGCGCGAGGGTCAGCGGCGATTCCTGGAGGCCGAGGGCTGGGTGGCGTGGCCGGGTCCGGCGATGACCGATTTCCTGCGCGAGTTCATCGCCCACAACCGGATGCTCGAAGGCGGCTTCGTGATCGACGACCGGCTCCTGACGCTCGCGGACATCGCCTGCCCGATCCTGTCGGTCGTCGGCAACGTCGACGAGATCGCGCCGGCCGCCGGGGTCCGGGCGATCCGGCAGGCCGCACCCCGCGCCGAGGTCTACGAGCTGGCGCTCGACGCGGGCCACTTCGGCCTGGTCGTCGGATCGAAGGCGGTGCACATCACGTGGCCGGCCGTCGCCGCCTGGGCCAAGTGGACCGCGAACGGGAAGGGCACGCTCCCGGCGGAGATCACTGAGGTGCCCGACGAGGAGGCAACACCCGATCTCGTGCCCCAGGTGCGCAATCGCGTGACCTATGGATTGGAGCTCGCCGGCGCTGTCGGCACGGGCATGATGCGGTCGGTCCTCGGCACCGCCGACCGCACGGCCCGGAGCGTGCGCGAGCTGGCCCGGGAGACGGCTACCCAGCTGCCCCGACTGGCGCGCCTGGACCAGATCCAGCCAAGTACGCGCATCTCGCTCGGGCTGCTGCTCGAGGAGCGCCAGCGGCGCGCCCCCGACGACGTGTTCTTCCTGTTCGAGGACCGGGCCTATGCCGCCCGCGAGGTGAACGAGCGGATCGACAACGTGGTTAGAGGCCTGATCTGGATCGGGGTCCGTCAGGGCGAGCATGTCGGCGTGCTCATGGGCCCGCGTCCCACCGCACTGGCCGTGGTGGCGGCGATCAGCCGGCTCGGCGCGGTCGCCGTGCTGCTGCGTCCGGACGGCGACGTGGCCCTCGAGGCGAGGATGGGCCAGGTCCACCGCATCATCGCGGACCCCGAGCGCGCCGAGGTGGCCGCCGGTGTGGCCGAGGTACGCACGTTCGTGCTCGGTGGTGGCGGCGGTCCGCGGGATCTCGGCAGCGCGCTCACCGACATGGAGCAGATCGATCCGGGGGCCGTCGCGTTACCCCGCTGGCACGCCCCCAATCCAGGGCGCGCCAGCGATGTCGCCTTCATCCTGTTCACCGGGACCGGGGACCGGCTCCGTGCGAGCCGCATCACCAACCGGCGGTGGGCGATGTCGGCGTTCGGGACCGCCTCGGCGGCGGCGCTCGGCGAGGCCGACACTGTCTACAGCGTTACTCCGCTCTACCACGCCTCCGCGCTGCTGATGAGCATCGGGGGCGCCATCGCCGGCGGTGCGCGGCTGGCCCTCGGCGGCCGGTACGACCCGGCCACGTTCTGGGAGGAGATTCGCCGCTACGGAGTGTCCGTCGCCACGTACACGTGGACCTCGCTGCACGACCTCGTCGATGCTCCGCCGCAGCCGGGCGAGCGTCACCATCAGGTCAGGCTGTTCATCGGCTCCGGCATGCCCCGCGGCCTGTGGCGGCGCGTCCAGCGGCGGTTCGCGCCCGCCCGGGTGCTCGAGTTCTACGCCGCCACCGAGACGGGTGCGATCCTGGTCAACGTCTCCGGCTCCAAGATCGGGGCCATGGGACGTCCGCTGCCGGGCAGCGCCGAGGTGCGGGTCGCGGCCTACAACCCCGGGCTACGGGAGCTGATCCTGCGGCCCGACGGCTACACCCGAGAGTGCGCGGTCGACGAGGTCGGGATGCTCCTGGCGCGCAGCCGCCGTGACGTCCTGAGCACGAGCGTCCAGCCGCTGCGCGGGGTGTTCGCCCGCGACGACGCGTGGATCGCCACCGGAGACCTGTTCCGCCGCGACCGCGATGGCGACTTCTGGCGGATGGACCACGCCGCCGAGGTGGTGAACACCGCCCATGGACCCGCCTACACGGTTCCGATCCGCGACGCGCTCGGTGATCTCCCGGCGATCGATCTCGCCGTGGCCTATGGCGTGCGGCCACCTCGCGCTGCGCACGACGTCGCGGTGGCGGCGGTCACGCTGCGCGCCGATCACGACCTGCATACCCGGGACATCGCCGGCGCGCTCGCGGGCTGCGACCCGCACGCCCGACCCTCGATCGTGCAGGTCGTGGAGGAGATTCCGGTGACCACGTGGTACCGACCAATCACCGCTCCGCTGCGCGAGGCGGGGATTCCGCAGCCCGACCCGGACCGCCAGATCTGGTGCCTGGACGAGGCGCGTGGACGCTACCGGCCGCTGACTGCCACCGCGCGCAAGCGGCTCCTCCGCGCGGCCGCATGAGGTACCGTCCCCGCCGGGAAGCCGTCCCGGCAACCGGAGGAGGAGAGAATTCGCATGCGCAGCAGGCTCGTCGCCGTCATCGTCACGCTGGCCGCCGCCGCCCTACCGGCCTCGGCGGCCGCCAGCACTGACTACGCGATCATCGCCCGGGACGTTGTCCCCTCCGGACAGCCCGGGGCGGTGCCGCCGCCTCCCGGCGCCGACTCTCAGGCCAAGCTCTACGACGGGCTGACGCCACTGTTCGACCAGGTCAGCGCCGCCGACATCGCCCGCTTGTTCAAGCCCGAGACCCTCGGGGTGGCGACACCCGGACCCACCAGCGTCGAGCAGCCGCGCGCCGGCGTCAGCATCACTCGTGACGGCTACGCCGTTCCCCACATCCATGGCGCCACCTTCGACGACGTCACCTGGGGCGCCGGCTGGGTCATCGCCGAGGATCGAGGATTGCTGCTGCAGCAAGCCCGCTACGACTCTCGGGTGGCGGCGATCGACGCGCCGGGGCTCAGTGCCCTCGGGCTGGTCGCCGACCTGAAGACCTTCAAGCCGAGCGCGCAGACCGAGCGTGAGGTGGCCAAGCAGACCGGCCCGCTGCTGGCCCACGGGGCCAAGGGCCGTGCTGTGCTCCACGACATCGACGTCTTCCTGCAGGGAATCAACGCCTATCTGCAGGCCCACGGCCACACGCTGGGTCCGTTCTCGAACGTCCCCGACTTCACCCGCAACGACATCTATGCGTTCAACGCGCTCAAGGACCAGTTCGTGGGCGAGGGCGGAGGAGACGAGGCGGTGCGTTCGGAGTTTCTGTCCGGGCTGCGACGCCGCTTGGGCTTTGCCCGCGGAACCGCGGCCTGGAACGACCTCCGGGAGGCCCATGATCCCGAGGCTCCGGTCAGCGTGCCCGGACACGTTCGCTTCCAGCCGCCCCGGTCGAGTACGAGCGGCAACGTCGTTCTCGACGAGAACAGCCTGTCCACCGCCGCCGACCGCGCCCTCGCTGCCGCGCGCACCGGCCGGGGTCAGGCCAGCAACGCGCTGATCGTCTCCGGCGCGCGCTCGGCCACCCACCATCCGATCATGGTCGCCGGCCCCCAGATCGGCTACTACTACCCCGGTCTGACGCTGGAGATGGACCTGGAGGGTCCTGGCATCAGCCAGCGCGGCGTCACCTCAGCGCCGTTTCCGGGCTACCTGTTCATCGGCCGCAGCCAGGACGCCGGATGGTCGCTGACCTCCGCCGGCCTGGATCAGATCGACACCTATGTCGAGACGCTGTGCGGGCACAGCACCCACCGCTACCTGTTCAGGGGCCGCTGCCGGACGATGCAGTTCTTCGACGCCGGGACGCTCAACCCCGGCCAGCCCACCTCGAGCGAGGTCACCTTCTACCGCACCGTCCACGGGCCGGTGATCGGCTACGCGCGGGTTCACGGCCGCCTGGTGGCGTTGTCGCGCAAGCGCGCCAGCTACGGCCAGGACGTGCTCGACCAGCTCTTCTACCACGACCTCGCGCACGGCCTGGTCCACAACGTGCACCAGTTCTTCCGTGCCGCCGATCAGACCCCCCAGACGTTCAACTCGCTCTACATGGACGATCGGGACATCGGCGTGTTCACCAGCGGCCTGATCCCGATCCGCCCCGGCAACGTCGACCCCGCGCTGCCGATCGACGGACGCGGGCGGGAGGAGTGGCGCGGGTGGGTCTCGGCGGCAAATCACCCCCAGGGGATCAACCCGCCCAGCGGCCAGATCGTCAACTGGAACAACCGCACCCAGGCCGGCTACGAGGCACCCGACGACAACTGGGTGCTGGGAGCCGTGCAGCGCGTGAGCTTGCTGCTGCGCAACCTCGGCCGCGGCGACCACGTCACCCCCGCGCACGTGGTCAGCGCGATGAACGCCGCCGCCACCCAGGACGTGCGCGAGGTCACGCTCGAGCCGATCCTCTCGCGGCTCCTGCGCGGTGGCCGGGCGCCGAGCGCCCGGGATGCGCAGATGCTGAGACTGCTGGATGCGTGGTATCGCCATGGCTCCAGTCGGCTGGACCGCACCGATCCGACCGGAATCGGCAGCATCACCGACCCCGGGGCCGCGATCATGGACACCGCGTGGCCGCTGCTGGCCAACGCCTGGGCTTCGAGCGTGCTCGGACCGACGCTGTCAACGCAGCTGGACGGCTTCGACAGCCAGTTCGACCAGCCGCCGGGGGGTCAGTACCACGGATGGCACATCTACATGAACAAGGACCTGCGCACGCTGCTCGGACTGCCGGTGCGGGGTCGCTACGCACTGCGCTACTGCGGCGGCGGCAGCCTCAGGCGCTGCCGGACGCAGCTGTGGCGCGCGCTCGACCAGGCGGGCGGTGAGCTGGCCGCCGGGCAGGGACCCGATCCCGCGGCCTGGCGCTCCAGCGCCACCGCGGAGCGGATCAAGTTCGTCCCCGGACTGCTGCCGACGACGATGCGCTACACCAATCGACCCACCGGGATCCAGCAAGTGCTGAGCTTCGGCGGTCATTCCCCCGCTGACGTGGGTCGTTGACCCAGGCGCTTTCCCGCTTCAGGCCGGCAGCGTCTCGCCGGAGTACAGCTTGAGCACCCGCACTGTCCCCGGCGGGGTGGCGTTGATGCACAGCTCGCAGAGCACGCACTCGTCGAGGTTCTCCTCGACGATGCGCAGGGTTCCGTCCGGGTTCTGGGCATAGATGTCAACCGGGCAGACCTCGGTGAGCTTGGCGGCCAGCGCCGGGTCGGCGGCGACGGCCTCGTCGACCTCGACGCCGATGAAGGTGGCGTTCTCGGAGTTGCTCATGCGATCGCTCCGAGCTTCTCCTTGACGATGCTGGGGATCTCCGAGATCTCCTCGGCGACGACGATTCCCGCCTCGGCCAGCCGCGCGATCTTCTCGGTGGCGGTGTCGGCTTTTCCCTCGACGATCGTGCCGGCGTGGCCGAAGCTCATCCCCGGCATCTCGTCCATGAACCGCCCGGCCATGAAGGCCACGATCGGCAGGCGGGAGTCGCCTTCGCTCACGTAGGTGGCCAGCTCGGCCTCCATCCGGCCGCCCGGCTCGGTGTAGATCACGATCGCCCGGGTTTGCTCGTCGGCCTCGAACAGCGGCATCAACTCCGCGTAGGAGGAGCCGATGATCGCGTCGCCGCCGATCGACACCGCAGTCGATTGCCCCAGGCCGGCGGCGGTCAGCGTCGAGGACATCTCGGTGGTCATCCCGCCGCTGCGGGAGATCACGCCGACGTGACCGGGGGTGTAGGACTTGGCGGCATCGCGGGCAGGGCCGCCGATGCCCCCCATCTTGATCACGTCGGGGACGATGATCCCCAGGCAGTTGGGGCCGATGATGCGGGCGCCGAGCTCGCTGGCGCGCTCCACCATCTGCGCGACGTCGCCGCGCGGGATCCGCTCGGTCACGATCACCACCAGCTTCACGCCATTCTCGATCGCCTCCAGCACTGCGTCCTTGGTGAAGGCTGGTGGGACCGTCACCACCGACCCGTCGATCGGACCGCCGTGGTGCTCGACCGCCTGGGCGACCGTGTCGAATACCGGTACGCCGTGGACGTCGCGTCCCCGCCGCCCGGGAGTCACACCGCCGACGACCTTCGCGCCGCGCCCGTAGTCCAGGCACTCCCGCGTGAGGTTGACCGCCTCGCGACCGGTGATGCCCTGCACGATGAAGGTGGTGCCAGCGTCGATCAGGATGGACATCTAGACGTCCTTCTCCCCGCCGATCTCGGCGGTCGATTGCCGAAACTCGCCTGGGGAGAGGCCATTGCCGCCGGCGCCCTGGATCTTCTCCACCGCGCGCCGGGCGGCCTCGTGCAAGGAGACGGAGCGATCGGCGTACTCGACGCCGTACCGGCGCAGGATCTTGAATCCCTCCTCCTCCCAGGCTCCGGGGATCCGGAAGATCGCGATCTTCTCGGCCGGGTCGTAGCCGAGCTCGACGCAGGCCTTGATCACCCCGCGGGCGACGATGTCCACACGAGTGTTGGAGACGATCGACATCATCACCGCGATCTTGTCCACGCCGGGCTTCTGCAGCACCAGCTTGGCCAGTCCAGCGGCCTTGCGCACCGACGGGTTGCCGCCGATCTCGCAGTAGTTTGCCGGCTCTCCGCCGTGGGCGCGGACGGCGTCGAACAGCGTCAGCGACCCGCCGCCGGCGCCGATGACCAGGCCGAGGTTGCCGTCGAACTCGGTGACGTTGCCGGCAACGCCGCGGTGGTCCTGGGCGTCTACCTCCTCGCCGGCAAGCTCGAACGGCGTCGCCTCCCGAGCCTGACGCGTCTCCTCGTCGCCGACCCCGAGTTCCTTCAGCAGTGGCCTCTGGCGCGGACGAGCCTCGTTCTCCATGTCCATGTGAGCGTCCAGGGCCACGAACGAGCCGTCCTCCAGCTCCCCCAGCGGGTTGATCTCGGCCAGCGTCATGTCGTAGCGCAGGAACAGCTGGGCCAGCCGGCCGAGGATCGGGGTCAGCCGGTTCAGCGCCGAGCCGCTGATCCCCAGGGAGGCGATCACCTGCTTGGCCTGCCAGTCCGAGATTGGTCGCAGTGTGGAGAAGTGCCCGCGAGCGACGTGATCGGGATCCTGCTCGGCCACCTCCTCGATGTCGATCCCGCCCATGTCGGAGAACAGCATCACCGGGCGCTTGCGCAGCCCGTCCCAGACCACGCCGGCGTAGTACTCGTGGCGGACCTGGGCGCGCGAATCGACGAGGACGCCACGTGGCATGTGGCCGCCGATCTCCAGGCCCAACACCTGCTCGGCCAATTCGGCCGCCTGATCCGGAGCGTCGGCGAACTGCACTCCGCCGGCTTTCATCCGGCCGCCCGTCAGCACCTGGGACTTGATCACCACCGGGCCGCCGATGTCCTGCGCGATCTCTCGCGCCTGCTCGGCGGAGGTGGCAAATCCGTGCTTGGTCACCGGGATCCCGGCCTTGGCCACGATCGCGCGGGACTCGTATTCGAAGAAGCGCATGAGGGCGCAGGACCCTATCGAAGGCTCGCCGCCCGCGCCTTGGAAACAAAGTCAATGAGTTCGCTGACCTTTGTGCTACAACCTCCCCGAAGCGTTGCATCCCCCTAAACCTGATCGAAAAAACGCCCTTTCTACAAAGGAGAACATGAACCCGTACTTCATCCACCGGGTCGGCGGGTTCGTCGCGGTCTTGGCCGCGGCGGCGCTACCGGTCGGCTGCGGAGGGTCCTCCGACACGTCCTCCGGGTCCGGCGGCTCTGGGGCCAGCGGCAGCGGTGGGGCGCAGCTGTCGCTGGTGGCCTACTCCACCCCCAAGAAGGCCTATGACGCCCTCACCACTGCGTTCGCGCAGACGCCGGCAGGAAAGGGCGTGTCCTTCACCCAATCCTTCGGTGCCTCGGGGTCACAGAGCCGGGCCGTCGACTCCGGTCAACAAGCCGACATCGTCGCCTTCTCGACCACTCCCGACGTCACTCGTCTGGTCAAGGACAAGATCGTCCTCGCCAGCTGGAACGCCAACCCCCAAAAGGGGTTCTCCAGCAACTCCGTGGTCGTGCTCGTGCTGCGCAAGGGCAACCCCAAGCACATCACCGGCTGGGATGACCTGATCAAGCCGGGCATCGACGTGATCACCCCCAACCCCTCGACCTCGGGCAGCGCGCGGTGGAACATCCTTGCCGCCTACGGTGCCGAGCTCAAGGAGGGCAAGTCCCCAGCGCAGGCGCTGGCCTACGTGCACACGCTGCTGACCAAGAACGTGAGCGTGCAGGATTCCAGCGCCAGCGCGGCCCTGCAGACCTTCACCGGCGGCAAGGGCGACGTGCTGCTCGACTACGAGAGCGACGCCATCGCCGCCGAGAAGGCCGGAGACCCGGTCCAGTACATCGTGCCCCAGCAGACGATCCTGATCCAGACCCCGATCGCCGTTACCGCCAAGAGCTCGCATACCACGCAAGCGCAGGCGTTCCTGAACTGGCAGTGGTCACCGGCAGGGCAGACGATCTGGGCCCAGCAGGGCTATCGCCCGGTGGTGGCCTCGGTGCTGCGCCAGTACGCCAGGCAGTTCCCGACCCCCCCGGGGCTGTTCGACATCAAGTTCCTGGGTGGGTGGACCACGGTCAAGAAGACCTTCTTCGATCCCTCCTCGGGATCGATCACCAAGATCGAGCGGACCGCGGGTGTCCCCACCGCCAGCAGCTAGCTCGATCGCGGCTTCCGCCACCCTCGTGGCTCCGCGTCGCCGCCGGCGCGGAGCGCGCCGTGGGCTGGGACTCGGTCTCGCCACGCTCTATCTGAGCGTGATCGTGTTGATCCCGCTGGCGGCGGTGACGGTCAAGGCGGTCAGCGGCGGGCTCGGTGCCTTCTGGAGCGTAGCCAGCGGGACCGTGGCGCTGCAGGCGCTGGGGGTCACGCTGGTGGTGTCGTTGATCGTCGCCGCCATCGGCGCGGTCATGGGCACGCTCGTGGCCTGGGTGCTGGTCCGCGACCGGTTCCCGGGCAAGCGGACCTTGGGCGCGCTGATCGACCTCCCGTTCGCCCTGCCCACGATCGTGGCCGGCCTCACCCTGCTGGCACTGTACGGCCCCGACAGCCCCTTCGGTCTCCATCTGGCCTATACCAGGATCGCGGTGGTGCTGGCGCTGCTGTTCGTGACCCTGCCGTTCGTGGTCCGCTCGGTGCAGCCCGTGCTGATCGAGCTCGACCTGGACGTGGAGGAGGCCTCTGCCTCGCTCGGGGCCTCCAACCTGACCACCTTCAGGCGGATCATCTTCCCCGCCCTACGTCCCGCCATTCTCTCCGGAGCGGCGCTGGCCTTTGCCCGTTCGGTGGGGGAGATCGGCTCCCTGGTGCTGGTGGTGGGCAAGGTTCAGATCGCCAGCATCGTGATCTTCGCCGACATCGAGAGCGATGCGCCGCAGTCGGCGGCCGCGCTGTCCGTGGTTCTGTTGCTGCTCTCGCTGCTCGTGCTGGTGCTCCTGCGACGGGTTGGAGGCCGCGTTGCGCATTAGCCGCCCGGCTACCCTCTCGCTGCGCGCGGTCGCCCTGCTGTACCTGACCGTGCTGCTGCTGCTGCCTCTCACCGTCGTCTTTGCGCGCACATTCGAGCAGGGGGTGGGCGCGGCCCTGAACTGGGTCACCACGCCGGCCGCGGTGAGCGCGTTCTGGCTCACGGTGACCGTGGCCGCCATCGCGGTGCCGCTGAACACCATCTTCGGCATCGGCTGCGCCCTGGTGCTAGTGCGCGGCCAGGGCAGAACCCGCCGCCTGCTCGATTCTCTTCTGGACCTGCCCTTCGTGGTCTCGCCGGTGATCATCGGCCTGGCCCTGATCCTGGTCTACGGCCAGACCGGTTGGTTCGGGAGGTGGTTCGCCGATCACGGCATCCAGATCATCTATGCCACGCCGGGGATCGTCCTGGCGACGATCTTCGTCTCCCTGCCCTTCGTGGCGCGAGAAGTGGCCCCGGTGCTGCTCGAAGTGGGCAACGAGCAGGAGCAGGCGGCCGCCACGCTGGGCGCCTCGGGATGGCAGACGTTCTGGCGGGTGACGCTACCTTCCATCCGTTGGGGGGTGGCCTATGGCGTCGTGCTCACCACGGCGCGGGCGCTCGGCGAGATCGGCGCCGTCCTGGTGGTCTCCTCCAACGTTCCCGGCTCGACCCTCACCCTGCCCCTCCTGGTGTACCAACGTGATGCCCAGATCGGCGCCCAGTCCATCAACGGCGCCTATGCCGCGGGCACCGAGCTCGCGGTCATGTCCCTCATCGTGCTCTTGGCGATGACCTTGCTCGCGCCCCAAAGGAGCGAAACCCGATGAAGATCGACATCAAATCAGTGTCCAAGTTCTTCGATGGCTTCCAGGCGCTGGACGACGTCAGCTTGCAGGTGCCCCAGGGGTCTCTGACGGCGTTGTTGGGACCCAGCGGCTCGGGCAAATCGACGCTGCTGCGGATCATCGCCGGGCTCGAGCACGCCGACACCGGCGCGGTGGCGATCGACGACAACGACGTGACGCTCGCCCGCCCCCAGGAACGCTGCATCGGCTTCGTCTTCCAGCACTATGCCCCCTTCGCGCACATGAGCGTGCGGGAGAATGTCGCCTTCGGGCTGCGCATCCGCAAGCGCCCCAAGAACGAGGTGCGTCAGCGCGTGGACGAGCTGCTGGCGCTGGTGGGCCTGACCAAGTGGGGCGAGCAGCGCCCCCACCAGCTCTCCGGCGGCCAGCGCCAGCGAATGGCGCTGGCGCGGGCCCTGGCGGTGGAGCCAAGGGTGCTGCTGCTCGACGAGCCCTTCGGTGCCCTCGATGCCACCGTGCGTGCTGAGCTGCGCGAGTGGCTGCGCCGACTCCACGACGAGCAGCAAGTGACCACGGTCCTGGTCACCCACGATCAGGAGGAGGCGATGGAGGTCGCCGATCGGATCGCCGTAATGAGTGCCGGCAGGATCGAGCAGGTGGGCTCGCCGCGTGACATCTACGACCGGCCGCAGAGCGAGTTCGTGATGGGCTTCGTCGGGCCGGTGAGCACCTTCGAGGGGCGGCTGGTCCGCCCGCACGACGTGTCGGTATCACCCACGCCGATCGCAGACGGGATCGAGGCGATGGTCGCTCGGGTCGTCCATCTCGGCTTCGAGGTCCGGATTGATCTGGAGCTGCCGGGCGGGGAGCTGGCGCAAGCCCAGCTGACGCGGCGGCAGATCGACGAGCTGGAGGTGGGGCGGGGGGACATCGTCTACGTCCGCGCGCCCGCTCAGGCGGCTGCGGCGCTCAAGGCCGCGTCGTAGGCTCGCGTCACCGCGTCACCCACGCGTCTGGATCCTGGGCCAGCTTCTCCAGCGCCGGCGGTAGCTCACCAGCGGCGATGTCCGCCACGGTGACGTGCTCCACCACCTGACGCAGGTTCGCCCGTACCGCGATCCACACCCGTGGCAGCGCCTGGGAGGCGCCTTGGTAGGCAGCCTCCTCGGGCGGGCCGCCGCGGACGCTGGCCAGCGGTCCCTCCACGGCGCGGATGATGTCGGCTACGGTCAGCTGCTCGGCCGGCTTTGCCAGGCGAAAACCACCATCCGCGCCACGATGGCTGCGAACGATGCCGGCGTGCCGAAGCTCGCCGAGGATGTTCTCCAGGAAGTTGAGCGGGATCCCTTGCGCGGTGGCGATCCGCTCGGCCTTGACCGGCCTCTCCTCGTGGCTGCCGCCAGTCAGGCCTTCAGCCTCGGTCCCATCGCCGGCGCGGGAGTCCTCCAGCTGGGCTGCTGCCAGTTCGATCGCGGCCCGCACCGCGTAGTCGGCTTTGGCGGAGATCCGCATCGAGCGGTCGCTTCCTGGAGCGGTCGATCCCGAGCCGCGGTGCGGCGGGCGCGCTACGCCGCCGCGGGGGCGAACCCGTAGGCCTCGGCCAGCTCGGGATCCTTGTGGGCGAGCATCTCAGCCAGCTCGACCATCACCTTGCACTGCTTCCAGGTCGCGTCATCCTGCATCTTGCCGTCGATCATGTGCACGCCGCGCCCGTCGGGGATCGCCTCCAGCACCTTCTTGGCGAACAGCACCTCGTCAGGGGCGGGGCTGAAAACCTTCTTGGCGATCTCGATCTGGGCCGGGTGCAGCGACCAGGCGCCGACGCAGCCGAGCAGGAACGCAGCCCGGAACTGAACCTCGCAGCCCTCGAGGTCGCGGATGTCGCCGAACGGGCCGTAGAACGGAAGGATGCCGGCAGAGGTACAGGCATCGACCATCCTGGCGATCGAGTAGTGCCACGGATCCTGCTGGGCGCTGGGCCGGGGAGCATCGGCGCGGTCGGGATCGGGATCGTTGATGACGCGGTAGCCGGGGTGGCCCCCGCCGACGCGGGTGGTCTTCATCCGCCGCGAGGCGGCCAGATCGGCGGGGCCGAAGCTCATCCCCTGCATCCGCGGGCTGGCGGTGGCGATCTCCTCCAGGTTGACGACGCCCAGGCCGGTCTCCAGGATCGCGTGGATCAGGATCGGCCGCTCCAGCCCCACCCTGGCCTCCAGCTGCGCCAGCAGCCGGTCGACGTAGTGGATGTCCCAAGCCCCCTCGACCTTGGGCACCATGATCACGTCGAGCTTGTGGCCGATCTCAGTGACCAGCGCGGTGATGTCGTCGAGCACCCAGGGCGACTCCAGGCTGTTGACCCGCGTCCACAGCTGCGTCTCCCCGAGCTCCATCTCCTTGCCCACGCGCAGCAGCCCGGCACGGGCGGGCTCCTTGCGATCGACGGGCACGGCATCCTCCAGGTTGCCGAGCAGGATGTCGACCGTCGGGGCGATCTCCGGCACCTTGGCCACCATCTTCTCGTTGGAGAAATCGAGGAAATGGATCATCCGCGATGGCTTAAACGGGATCTCCAGCACCGGCGGGGGGGCGCCGATGGCCAGTGGCTTGACGAAGTCGCGGGGGTTTCGCACAGGTGAGTCTCCTTGACGTGTTGTGTCCAAAGCTAGCGACTCCGGTCCTGCCGGAACGCACAGATAGCCGGTGCGGTGGCATTCTCAAGCTCCCTTCCAGCCGACTCAGGGAGTAGCGATGACACACGTCGACACCGATCAGGCCGCCCGCGAGGCGAGCGGCGCCCACCCCTACGGTCGCTACCTCGAGGAGTTCGAGGTGGGCGCCGTCTACAAGCATTGGCCGGCCAAGACGGTGACCGAGAGCGACGACCACCTGTTCTGCCTGATCACGATGAACCATCACCCACTGCACATCAACGACGTCTACGCGGGGCAGTCCCAGCAGGGGCGCAACGTCGTCGTCGGCCCGCTGGTGTACTCGCTGGCGCTGGGAATGAGCGTCTCTGACGTCAGCGGCAAGGCGATCGCCAACCTCGCTACCGAGGAGCTCAAGCACCCGGCACCGGTGTTCCACGGCGACACGCTGTTCTGCGAATCCGAGGTGCTGGAGGTCAAGCCCTCGGAGTCAAAGCCCGATCGAGGCGTGGTCCGGGTCCAGACGCGGGTGCTCAACCAGGATGGCGTGCTGGTGGCGGAGTTCAAGCGGGTGGTGCTGGTGCCGCGCCGAGAGCCCGGAAAAGCCACTCATGCCGCTGAGAGCAACGTCGAATAGCTGACCTTAGGCAGCCGCTGAGACGCGTTCCCGGGTAGGCTTCCAGCCGCCACCGAAGCTTAAGGAGTTGCTGAAGACCCATGGCCCATACCGCACCGACGCACCATGCGACCACGGAAAACGCCCGCCTGCGCGAGTGGGTGGAGGAGGTTGCCGCCCTCGCCCAGCCAGACGAGATTCACTGGTGCGACGGCTCGGCGCAGGAGTACGACCAGCTGGCGCAGCGACTGGTTGCGGCCGGAACCTTCGAGAAGCTTTCCGAGGCCAAGCGGCCGAATTCCTACCTGGCATTGTCGGATCCGGCTGACGTGGCTCGGGTCGAGGACCGCACCTTCATCTGCTCAGCCAACGAGTCCGACGCCGGCCCGACCAACAACTGGCGTGACCCGCAGGAGATGCGCCAGACCCTGACCGAGCTGTTCCGCGGCTCGATGCGCGGACGCACGATGTACGTGGTGCCGTTCTCGATGGGCCCCCTCGGCTCCCCGATCTCCCACATCGGTGTCCAGCTGACCGACTCCGCCTACGTGGCCTGCTCGATGCGGATCATGACCCGGATGGGTCAAGCGGCGCTCGACGTGCTCGGCGAGGATGGAAGCTTCGTCCCCTGCCTGCATTCGGTGGGGATGCCGTTAGGCGATGGCGTCCAGGACGTCCCCTGGCCCTGTAATGCCGACAACAAGTACATCGTGCACTTCCCGGAAACGCGGGAGATCTGGTCGTTCGGGTCGGGCTACGGCGGCAACGCGCTGCTGGGCAAGAAGTGCTTTGCCCTGCGGATCGCTTCGGTGATGGCCCACGATGAGGGCTGGATGGCCGAGCACATGCTGATCCTCAAGCTCACCTCGCCCGAGGGTGAGGTCAAGTACGTCACCGGCGCGTTCCCCAGCGCGTGCGGCAAGACCAATCTGGCGATGATGATCCCGACGCTGCCTGATTGGAAGGTCGAGACGATCGGCGACGACATCGCATGGATGAAGTTCGGCTCCGATGGGCGCCTCTACGCGGTAAATCCGGAGGCGGGCTTCTTCGGGGTGGCGCCCGGCACGGGCGCGATGACCAACCCCAACGCGATCGACACCCTGGTCCGCAACTCGATCTTCACCAACTGCGCCCGGACTGATGACGGCGATGTGTGGTGGGAGGGCCTCACCGGCGAGGCCCCCGCCCACGCGGTCGACTGGCATGGCGAGGACTGGACCCCGAGTTCCGACACGCCGGCCGCGCACCCCAACGCGCGTTTCACCACTCCTGCCGCCCAATGCCCCTCGATCGCGCCCGAGTGGGAGGATCCGCGGGGGGTCCCGATCGACGCGATGCTGTTCGGTGGGCGTCGCTCGACGGTGGTGCCGCTGGTATTCGAGGCGCGCAGCTGGGAGCACGGCGTGTTCCTGGCCTCGATCATGTCCTCCGAGAAGACGGCCGCGGCCACCGGCAACGTCGGCGAGCTGCGATTCGATCCCATGGCGATGCTTCCCTTCTGTGGCTACAACATGGGCGACTATTTCGAGCACTGGCTGAATGTCGGGCATCGTGAAGGTGCGCAGCTGCCCCGGATCTTCTACGTCAACTGGTTCCGCCGGGACGAGTCTGGGAGGTTCCTGTGGCCGGGGTTCGGGGAGAACTCCCGCGTACTGGCGTGGATCTTCCGCCGCTGCCAGGACGCCGCCGAGGCGATCGACACCCCGGTCGGCCTGCTGCCCACGGCAGAGGGGCTCAACACCGACGGGCTGGACGTCGCCCCTGAGGCGATCGAGAAGCTGCTGGCGGTCAACCCCGAGGAATGGGCTCAGCAGCTGCCCCAGGTGCGCGAGCATTACGCACGGTTCGGTGATGGGCTGCCGCAGCCGCTGCGCGCTCAGCTGGACGAGCTGGTGGCGCGGATGGAAGCCTAGTGGGACACTAGCCACGCTCGGGTTCATACCCTCGGACGCCGGCCTGCTGGTGCTGCAGGCTGGGGTGGTCGCAGCGCCACGCGCGCTCCCGAGGCCTGGATGGCTGTCGCGCCTGCACGGGCGCGGCTGGGCGCTGGTGCCGATCGGCTCGATCGTGGCGGTGGTGTTCGCGATCCGCTACGGGTCGGACACCGCCACCGGGTTGACCTACCTGGCCCTGGTGGCGGTGCCGCCGCTGGCCGCGGCCGCTCTGGGCTGGGGTGCCCGCGGCGCGCGACCGCCCCTGGCGCTGGCGACCGTGGTGCTGTTCGCGCTCGCGTGGGCTCAGCGGACGACGCTGGTGGGGCAGGCCGCGGCGGCGCTGCTCTCTGCGCTCAGCTGTGTGACGTTGGGAGTGCTGCTGGCGGCGCTCACGCCCGGGAGCTGGCTCAAGGTCGGAATCGTGCTGATGGCGACCGCGGACGCCTGGCTGGTGGTCTCGAACCTGCTTCAGGCGCCGAACGCGACGCTGATCGCCGCCCACCCGGGCGGAGGCCTGCCCCGGCTTCAGAGCGAGCTGTTCGGCAGCGTCTCGATGGGCTTTGGGGACCTGTTCGTAGCCGCACTGCTGGGTGCGGTGTATGCGCAGGAGGTCCGCACCCAGCGTATAGCGGCGCTGCTGACCCTGACCATCGCGGCGCTATTCGACCTGCTGTTCCTGGTCGTGGACGAGCTGCCGGCGACCGTGCCGGTGGCGCTGGCGCTGGGGGTGCTGGAGCTCTGGCACTGGCGCGGCGCGGCGCGGTCCCGTAGTCGAGCCGGGGCAAGGCTGACGGCGCCCACCTGATCCTGTCCGATGTCAGTGCTGGCTGTCGCCGGTCGAGGCCGGCGGCCGGGATTCCTCGGCCAGCGAGGTGATCGCCAGCGTCCCGCGCGCGGCCTCCTCCAGCACCTCGGTGGCCTCCTCGGCCGAGCGGGCGTACAGCTCCACCAGCAAGTGCACGACGATCCGGTCCTCGTCGTGCTTGTGGAAGCGAACGTGGGTGAAGAACTCGCGGGTCCCGTGATCGCCGAAGGCCGCGTAGGAGAGGGCGTCGCCGGCCTCCGGTCCCGAACACGTCTCGACGTCATCGGCGTCGACGGTGACCGTGCACGATGCCACCCAGGGGGTCCCGGCGATCATTCGCTCCCAGCGATCCTCGATCGGCTCCACCCGTCCGTTGTGGAAGCCGAGATGGGGCTGGTCGTGCATGCACTCCAGGCACTGGACCACGGCCTCCTGCATCTCGTCGACGACCTCGCCCCGCTCGCCGGTGTCGGGCTCGATCCGGTGGATCCCCTCGTAGTGGACCTGAACCTCCAGGTTCTGCGACCAGCAGCGATAGCAGCGCAGCCAGCTCTTGACCTCGGTTGATCCCTCCATCGCTTTGATTCTACGATCCCGGTGTGAGGGACCACGACGCGGGCCTCGAGGAGCCGCCGATCGGGGTTGTGCTCGCCGGCGGGATCGGCCGTCGGATCGGAGGGGCCAAGAGCATGGTCGCGCTGCGAGGACGGCCGCTGATCAGCTATCCGCTGGAGGCGCTGTCAGGTGCGCTGGAGGAGGTTGCGGTGCTGGTCAAGCCCGATACGGCGCTGCCGAGCCTGCCGGGCGTCGGCGTCTGGATCGAGCCCCGGAGGCCGCGCCATCCCCTGTTCGGGATCATCCACGCGCTCACCCTGGCTCAAGGGCGAACGGTGCTGGTGTGCGCCGCAGATCTCCCGTTGGTGACCGGGAGGCTGATCTCCCGCTTGGCCGCCGCTGCATCCAGTGGCCGCGCGCCGGCGACGCTCGCGGCGGCGGGTGGGGAGCTGCAGCCGCTGCTCGGCTGCTATCACGCGACAGCCACCGAGCCGCTGAGCACTGCTCTCGTCCGGAACCCAAACGCCTCCCTGCGGGAGGTGGTGGCGCGGCTTCACCCGGAGCAGATCGAGGTCGACGACCCCGGCGAGCTGTTCAACGTCAACGACGGAGACGATCTCGTGCGGGCGGCGGCGATGCTGCCTCAGCCGAACGTGAAGTCGTAGGCGCTCACGCCCGGCGGGACCTGAACCGTTATGTCGTGCTGCTGGGCGTCCGGCAGTGCCACCAGCCAGTACAGCCGCTGACCGCGCACCGGCACCGTGCCGCCATGAACGTCCCGGCCCGCGTCCATGGCACTCGCCGGCTTGCCGTCGACCAGCACCCTCACCTGCCTGGGAACGTTGCCGGACGAGGTCAGCACCAGATACACGTCCGCCGCCTGCACCCTGGCCTCGATCGCTGCCTCCGTGGACACGGCGGTGGCGGATTCCGAACTCACCCGCCAGCGACCGAGCAGCCCGAACTCGCCCAGGCTGGGATGGGTTATGCCTGGGTAGTCGTGGACGCCGGGCCTCGGCGGCGTCACGAAACCCTGGGCGCGTTGGGGATCAAGATAGGTCTCGGGCGTAGCCAGCTGCGCCGACGGGAGCTGCGCATGGGCGCTCGTCGGCGCAGGCAGTCGGCGGGCGCCCGCGGCCACCAGCAGCTCTCTGATCGCCTGCTCGGTCTGGCTGTAGTCGCCTTCGCCAAACTGCGTATGGCGCACCTGTCCGGCGGCATCGATCAAGTACTCGGCCGGCCAGTACTGGTTGCCGTAAGCGTTCCAGGTCCCGTACCGGTTGTCCTGGACGACCGGGTAGCGCAGCCCGTCGGCGTGGACCGCCTGGGAGACGTTGCCGGCGTCCTGCTCAAAGATGAATTCCGGCGTCTCCACCCCGACGATCTCCAGGCCGTAGGGGTGATAGGTCGCGTACAGGCCCTTCAGGAACGGCAGGGTGCGCAGGCAATTGATGCACGTGTAGGTCCAGAAGTCGACCAGCACGACATGTCCCCGCAGCCCCGTGAGCGTCAGCGCCTGGCCATCCGGGGTGTTGAACCATTGCTCGGTGCCGGTGAACTCGGGAGCGGGGCCAAGCTTCGGCAGCGACGGACCGTGGGGATCGGCGGCCTGACGGGTGGCAAAGAGCGAGCGCGGACGCAGGGTGGCGAGGCGGCTCTGCACCGCGTGCGAGCTCTCCAGCGTGCGGGTTGGGTCGACCACGAACGACGGCAGGCTGGTATCTCGCGCCAGCGCCTCCTCGAAGCGCACGTCGACGTTGGTGGCCATCAGCACCCCGGTGAGCAGCAGCACTGTCCCCAGCGCGCGCTCGACGGTGTGACCGCGCGTCCGGCGGCGCACACGCTCGAGCACGGCGCGACCGCCGAGCGCATACAGGAGCAGCACCCCGGACAGGCCGATGGCGTAGGCGAGCGCCACCGCGACGATCCGCGCGGAGGCGCCGCTCGACGCGCTCACGGAGGTGACCGCGGCCAGGATTGGGCCGGCGCAGGGGGCACAGACGAAGCCCAGTGCTGCGCCGACGCCGATCCCCGACCAGAACCCATCGCCGCGCGTCTTGGGGCCGAATCGGCCCAGACGTGAGAGCGGCGCCTGGATCCGCTCGGCGAGCTCGGGGATCATCAGCACCACGCCGAAGGCGATGAGCACGATGATGGCCAGCGTGCGGGCCGCCCCGGAGGCCAGCCCCACGCCCTTGACCAGCTGTGCCAGCACGACGATGGCGATCGTGAACGTCGCCGCCAGGCCGAGCACGATGCCCAGCGGCCGGCGCCGACCACCCAGCGCGCTGGCCGACAGCAGCGCCGGCAGCACCGGGAGGACGCAGGGGGTGATCGCGGTGCCCATCCCGGCGATCAGCGCAAACAACATCAGCAGTGGCATCTCAACCACCGATGATGGGGCATGGTTGTTGCAGGTTCCTTAACGGGCCGCGGTGGGACGGGAGCGGGATCAGCCCCCGATCGCCGACATCGTGCGCGCCGGCTGGACGAAGCCCGGCTCGCCGACGTGGTGCTTCAGCTCTTTGCGCCAGACGGCATCGCGAATGACCTGCTCGAGCTCAGGGTCGTTTGCTCCGGAGCGCAGTGGATCGCGGAGGTCGGTCTCGTGCAGGGAGAACAGGCACGTTCGCAGCCGCCCGTCGGCGGTCAGCCTGATTCGATTGCAGTCCGCGCAGAACGGCTCCGACACCGGATTGATGAACCCGATCTGGCCGAGGCCGTCGGCAAAGCGGTAGACGCGGGCGGTTGAATGTCGTGCCCGCGGCTGAGCCTGCAGCGGATACACGGCCTCGATCGCCGCGCGGATCTCCTGGCCGCTGAGCACCTGGTCCGGAGTCCAGGCGTGGCCGCCGTCCAGCGGCATGAACTCGATGAAGCGGACCTCGAGGCTGCTGCTGCGGGCGAGCTCGGCGAACGGGACCACCTCCTGCTCGGTGAAGCCACGGATCGCCACCGCGTTGACCTTGATCGGGTGCGCCTGCGGGAATGAGGCCAGCAGCTCCAGGCCGCGCAGGACCTGGGGCAGCGCGTCGCGGCGGGTGAGCTGGAAGAAGCGATCCCGCTGCAGCGAGTCGATCGAGACGTTGAAGCGGCGAACGCCGGCGCCCACCAGCGCCTCCGCGTCCCGTTCGAGCAGGAAGCCGTTGGTGGTCAGCGACAGGTCGGCGACCTGAGGAACCCGGGCCAGCATTTCCACCAGCCGGGGAAGATCTCGCCGCACGAGCGGTTCCCCTCCGGTCAGGCGCACGTCCTTGACCCCCATCGCGGCGAGCAGGCTGACCAACCGGTGGATCTCCTCGAAGGTGAGGATCTCCTGGCGCTCCAACCAGGGCAGCCCTTCGGCCGGCATGCAGTACTGGCAGCGGAAGTTGCAGCGGTCGGTGACCGACACGCGCACGTCGCCGATCAAGCGACCGTGACCGTCGCGCAGCGGGTCGAGAGTCATGACCACAGGCTACTCCGGGCCACTCGGCACCTGGCAGTCCACGCCCAGCATCAGGGGCGGCGGACGATCACTGCAACCGCCGCCAGCGCAAATGCGATCTGCCCAAAGGCCAGCGCGGTGCCGAGGTTGACGGCGCCGAGCAGGGCCGCGAGCGCGCTGGCGAGGACGAACGCCACCAGCATGATCGCCAGGTCCAGCCGCATAGGGTAATTGTGCCCCAGCGCCAAAAGTGCTCACCGCGTGACACCCGCACGCCGCTCCAGGGCGTCCGTCAGAGTCGGCACGTCCAGACCCGGGTCCTGCTCGGCCAGCCATCGCTCCGCTTCCCGCCGGCCGCCGAGCGCGCGCAGCCCGCGATTGCCGTGCTCGGCGCCGAAGTCGGCGAGCGCGTGCAGCCGTCGCGCCCGCAGCCGACTCTCGCGTCGGTCCACGGCCGCCCAGCGGGCATCGAGGACGTCGACCAGCTCGTCGATGCCAAACCCGGGGGAGACCGATGAGGCGGCAACCACGGCGGTGTCATCAGCGCCGAGGGCCCGCAGGGCCGAGCGCAGATCGCTCAGCGCACGCACCGCGATCGCCCCGAGGTCGGACTTGGTCACCACGAGTACGTCGGGAACCTCCATGATTCCCGCCTTGAGAAACTGCAGCACGTCTCCGGATCCGGGTTGCACGACCACCGCGACAGTGTCGGCAAGCTCGGCGACTTCAGTCTCGGACTGACCAACGCCGACGGTCTCGATCACCACCACGTCGAAGGCCACGGCCAGTGCCGCGGCGGCGGCTCTGGTGGCCGGGGCCAATCCCCCCAGCCGCTCGCCGGCCGCCGTTGAGCGGATGAACACCTTGCGGTCTGAGGGATCGACCTCGATCCGCGCCCGGTCGCCGAGGAGCGAGCCACCGGAACGACGCGAGCTCGGATCGACGGCGAGCACCGCCACCGAGCGGCCACCCCCGCGCCATCGTGCGACCAGGCGGCTGAGCAGCGAGGACTTCCCCACGCCGGGGGGCCCGGTGACTCCGATCACGTGTGCCTGCGCCTCCGCGCCGATCGCCTGCGGTGACAGCGCCACGAGCAGGTGCTGGGCTTGTCTGCGGGCCGCGGGGGTCTGGTTCTCGACCAGGTTCAGGACGGCCGGCGCGGCAAGAAGATCACCCTGGCGCAGTCGGCGTGCCAGTTCGCTGCCGTCGATGAGCGCGGTCAAGCCGGCGCGGCCGCGTCGAGGCCAGGCTCGCCTGAGCGGGCGCCCGAGTCATCCAGCTGTTCGCCGGCCAGCGAGACGATGTCGCGCATCATCTGGTTGAGATTCCAGTCCTTGGGCGTGTACACCGCGGCCACGCCGCTCTCGCGCAGCCAGGCTGCGTCGGCCTCGGGGATGATCCCGCCGACCACCACCGGAACTTCGGCAATGCCGGCCTCGCGCAGCTCCGCCAGGACCGCCGGGATCAGCTCGCGGTGCGATCCCGACAGGATCGAGAGCCCGATCACGTGCACTCCCTCCTGCGCGGCGGAGGTGGCTATTTGCGAGGGGGTCAGGCGGATTCCCTCGTAGACCACGTCCATCCCGGCATCCCGGGCGCGGACGGCGATCTGCTCGGCCCCGTTGGAGTGGCCGTCGAGGCCGGGCTTGCCGACCAGGAACTTGAGTCGTCGTCCGAGTGCCTGGCTGATCCGCTCCACCTCGTCTCGCAGCTCGGCTGCGTCCTCGCCGGACATCGCTGCCGCCTCGCCCACGCCGGTGGGGGCGCGGTACTCGCCGAATGCCTCTCGCAGGGTCTGCGACCACTCGCCTGTCGTGACCCCGGCGCGGGCGGCGGCGATCGTCGCCGGCATGATGTTCTCGCCCTCCTCCCGGGCCACCCGAGCCAGCTCGCCAAGCGCCCGTTCGACCGCGCCCTCCTCGCGTTCGGCCCGCCAGCGGACCAGCGCCTGCTGCTGTTCGGCCTCGACTGCGGGGTCGACGACGAGGATGCCTCCGTCGGCGTCGGCGGTCAGCGGCGATGGCTCACTGGAGGTGAAGCGATTCATCCCCACCACGGTCAGCTCGTCGGTCTCGATCCGCCGCCAGCGCTCGCGGTGGGAGTCCACCAGCGCCGCCTTCATGTAGTCGACGGCCTGAACGGCACCACCGAGCTCGGCGACACGCGCCATCTCTGCCCGGGCGCCCTCCACCAGCTCATGCACCAGCCCCTCCATCACCTGCGAGCCGGCAAAGATGTCCGGATACTCCAGCAGGTCGGTCTCGTAGGCCAGGATCTGCTGCAGGCGCAGCGACCACTGCTGATCCCAGGGCCGCGGCAGGCCGAGGGCCTCGTTCCAAGCCGGCAGCTGGATCGCCCGGGCCCGAGCGCCGCGCCCCAGGGTGACCGCCAGCGCCTCGAGGGCGATCCGGTAGACGTTGTTCTCCGGCTGAGCCTCGGTAAGCCCCAGCGAGTTGACCTGCACGCCATAGCGGAATCGGCGCTGCTTGAGATCCTCGACGCGATAGCGCTCGCTGCCGAGCTCCTCCCACAGCTGTGCCATCGCCCGCAGCTTGGCGTGCTCCTCGATGAAGCGCACGCCGGCGTTGACGAAGAACGAGATCCGCCCGAAGACGTTGCCCATCAGCTCCTGGGGAACCCGCTCGCGCACCGCGTCCAGCACTGCGATCGCATTGCTTATCGCGTAGGCGATTTCCTGTACTGGCGTTGCGCCGGCCTCCTGGAGGTGGTAGGAGCAGATGTTGATCGGGTTCCACCTGGGCACGTGCTGCACCGTGTAGGCGATCGTGTCGGCGATCAGTCTCATGCTCGGGCCGGGCGGGAACGCGTAGGTGCCGCGGCTCAGGTACTCCTTGAGGATGTCGTTCTGGGTCGTGCCCTGCAGCTGCTCCCGCGGGGCCCCTTGCTCCTCGGCGGCGACGATGTACAGCGCCAGCAGCCAGGCCGCCGTTGCGTTGATCGTCATCGAGGTGTTCATCTGGTCGAGGGGGATGCCCTCCATCAGGGTGCGCATGTCGCCCAGGTGAGCGATCGACACTCCGACCTTGCCCACCTCGCCGCGGGCGAGCTCGTGATCGGGGTCATAGCCGGTCTGGGTGGGCAGGTCAAAGGCAACCGATAGCCCCGTCTGCCCCTTCTCCAGGTTGCGGCGGTAGAGCTCGTTGGAGCGACGGGCGTCGGAGTGACCGGCATAAGTCCGCATCATCCACGGGCGATCGCGCTCGGGCAGGCGCGGGGACTGCTCCTGCGACATGCCGCCATTGTATGGCTCTGGAGGCTCCAGATGGCCCGCGTCAGGATCCCGGAGTGCGGTGGCCAGGGGTGGCTTTGCGCCGCGGTCGTGCGTTCACGTCCTCCGCCTGGGGTAACTTGGTGATATGCCGGATCAGGGTTCAGCTGCCGACGAACATGCGCTGCTCCAGGAGATAACCGCGCCGCCGCAGACGGCGCCTGGTGGCCCGGAAGCGGCCTCGGCCGAGATCGACTTCCCGATCGTGCTGCGCGGCTACGACCGCCTTGCCGTTGACGCCTACGTGCGGAGGACCAGCCAGCTGGTGGCCGAGCTGCAGGTCACCCACTCGCCGGACGCAGCGGTGCGGCGGGCGCTGGAGCGGGTGGGAGAGCAGGTCTCGGGGATCCTCCAGCGAGCTCACGAAACCGCCGAGCAGATCACCACGCAGTCACGCAGCGAGGCCGAGGACCGGCTGCAGGTCGCTCGCCGTGAGGCCGAGGACCAATTGCAGGTGGCGCGTCGCGAGGCCAAGCAGGTCACCGCCGGCGCCGAGCAGCGCGTACGGGAGCTTGACGCCGAGACCGATCGCATCTGGGGCGAGCGTCGCCGCATCGTCGAGGATGCGCGTCCAGCTGGCGCAGGAGCTGCTGACTCTCGCCGACGCGGCTGGTGCGCGCTTTCCGGCCGCCGGTGACACCGGCGAGGAGGTTCTTGCCGCCCTCGAGTGCCGTCCCCGAGGATGTGCCGAACTGAGGACTCCGATCTCGACACGACCGTGGCCTTCGAGCCTCCGCTCGAGGCGGCCGATCCCGGTGCAACCGTCTCCTTGCAGCCGCTCGCCGACGGGACGGCGCCGGACGCGGGCGGCGCCGGCGAGGCTGCGTCGGGCTTCCCTGAGCCGGGCGGCGCCGGCGAGGCTGCATCTGGCTTCCCTGAGGCGGGCGAAGCTCCGCTTGACTCTCGCAGTGCCGACGAGGGCGACCGAGGCTCGCGCTCCCGCGCCGACCAGGCGCCCGAGTCCGATGGCTCCGCGGAGCCTCCGCCCGCTGCCTGATCGCGTGCGGCTGATCGACCTCCGCCACCTCGGTCGCGAGCGAGTGATCGGCGCCTACCTCGTGGACGGGGCGATCATCGACCCCGGCCCCTCCTCGTGCCTGCCGGTGCTGCTGGAGGCACTGGGCGGCGAGCGCCCGCGCGCGCTGCTGCTGACCCACATCCACCTGGACCATGCCGGCGCAAGCGGATCCCTGGTCCAGCGCTGGCCGGAGCTGGAGGTCTACGTGCACGAGCGCGGCGCCGCGCACATGATCGACCCGCGGCGGCTGCTGGAGAGCGCGGCCCGACTCTACGGCCAGGACATGGACCGGCTGTGGGGCGACTTCCTGGCCGTGCCCGAGTCCCAGCTGCGGATCCTGCGGGGCGGAGAGCGGCTGCTCGACAACGAGTTCGAGGTCGCCTACACCCCCGGCCACGCCTCCCATCACGTCTCCTACCTCCACGACGACACCGCTTACGTCGGCGATGTCGGCGGGGTGAGGATCTGCTCATCGCTGGCGATCCCGCCGACGCCCCCACCGGACATCGACCTCGACGCCTGGCATCGGTCGATCGAGCTGGTCAAGGCCTGGACGCCGGCGCGGCTGGCGATCACCCACTTCGGCCTCGACGCCGACGTCGAAGCCCAGCTCGACGAGCTCGAGGCCCGGCTCGCGCAGTGGGCTCAGCGGGCGCGAGAGGCCGATCAGGACAGTTTCATCGACAGCGTCCGCGGTGAGATCGAAGGTCGGGCCGGCGCGGATTTGCTGCAGAACTACGTACAGGCGGCTCCCCCTGATCAGCTGTACGCCGGACTGGCGCGCTACTGGCGCAAGCGCGCCGGGGAGCCGGGGGTATCCTGAGCCAGATTGAGGCTTGCGGTTAGGACCCGGTCGATGATGTCGCAGACGGTCGAGCTGCCGCGGCTGGGCGGGCCGGGCAGCGGCGTCGGTGGGCTGTGGCGGGTGATCGTCCTCAACGACGACCACAATACGTTCGACCATGTCGCCGAGACCATTTCCGGCGTTATCCCGGAGTGTCCCTGGCCGATGGCTACCGCCTGGCCGATCGCATCCACAGCAGTGGCTGCGCGATCGTCTGGAGCGGGCCGCGTGAAGACGCCGAGCAGTACTGGGCTCAGCTCGACGGAGCCGGCCTGACGATGGCGCCGCTGGAGTCCGGCTGAGGCGTGCCGAGCGTCCTGATCACCGGAGCGTCGCGCGGCATCGGACGGGCCTGCGCCTTGCGGCTGGCCGCCGCCGGCTGGGAGGTGCTGGCCGGGGTACGGCGGG
The DNA here is from genome assembly GCA_963787535.1 of uncultured Solirubrobacterales bacterium. GTDB lineage: Bacteria > Actinomycetota > Thermoleophilia > Solirubrobacterales > Solirubrobacteraceae > Palsa-465. The sequence goes on along the minus strand of CAWBDB010000003.1, from coordinate 191,228 downwards.
CGCAAGACGGCGAGGCGCTGAATGCTGTGGGGGCGGGACCGATCACCGCCGTGACGTTGGACATCACCGATCCCGACCACGTGGCCGGACTCGATCAAGCCCTCCCGACCAGGCTCGACGCCGTGGTCAACAACGCCGGCACGGTCTTGCCTGGTCCGCTCGAGGCGCTACCGCTGGCCGAGGTGCGCCGGCAATTGGAGGTCAACGTCATCGGGCAGCTGGCGGTAACGCAGGCGGTCCTCCCGCGTCTGCGCGCCTCCCGCGGCAGGGTGGTGTTCGTCTCGTCGGTCAGCGGCCGCGTGGCCACGCCGATGCTCGGCGCCTATAACGCATCGAAGTTCGCCCTGGAGGGCATGGCCGACGCCCTCCGGATGGAGCTGGCGCCGTGGGGGGTGAAGGTTGTGCTGGTCGAGCCCGCGCAGACTGACACCGACCTCTGGAGGACAGCCGATGATGACGCCGAGAGGGCGACGCAGCTGCTGACGCCGGACTACCAGCAGCTCTACGCCAGGCATATCGCGGGATTCCGCAAGACGATCCCGCGCTCGCAGCGGATGGCGAGCCCGGTCCTCGGCGTGGCCGCCGCCATCGAGCGAGCCGTGACCGACCGTCGCCCGCGCGCCCGCTACCTGGTTGGCGCAAACGCGCGCGTGCAGACACGTCTTGCCCAGCTGACCCCTTCGCCGGTCCTCGACCTGGTGATGCGCGCCGGCACCGGCATGCCCCGCCGCCTTTAGCCGGACACCGTGCCGGGGTGGCGAGGCAGGGTCTTGGCCTGCTGGCGCTCGGGGCTGACCCGGACCACGTTCCAGACGATGCCGAGCTTCTCCAGCAGGCTGATGGCCAGCCCGGTGGGATCGGCCAATCGCTCCCAGAAACGCAAGCCGTGAAAGGCCGAGGTCGGAAAGGCATGATGGTTGTGATGCCAGGCCTCGCCCATCGACAGCGGCGCCAGCCAGAACACGTTGCGCGACTCATCCTCGATCGCGAAGCGCTTGCGGCCGAAGAAATGGCAGACCGAGTTGATCGACCAGGTCACGTGATGAAGCAGGAACACTCGGACGAAGCCGCCCCACAGCAGCGCCGTCAGGGCGGTTCCGATGCCGCCGCCGACGATCCAGCCGAGCGCAAACGGGATCACGAAGCCGAGCACGACCCAGACCCAGAAAAGCTTGTCGACCGCTCGGACCACGCCGTCCTTGACCAGATCCCCGGCAAAGCGCTCGCGCTCGGCGGTTCCCACGGACTCGAACAGCCAGCCGACGTGGGCGTGCCACAGGCCCTTCACCGCGCCCCAGAAGCCAGGACCGCTGAGGTGGGGTGAATGGGGATCGCCGTCCTGGTCGGTGAAGGCATGATGCTTGCGGTGGTCGGCCACCCAGGTGATCACCGAGCCCTGGACCGCCATCGACCCGAGCACGGCGATCATCGCCCGGAAGACGCGTGATGACTCGAACGCGCGATGGGTGAACATGCGGTGGTAGCCGAGCGTGACCCCGAGCGCGGTGAGCACGTAGAGGGCGATCAGCAGGCCGAGCTCCAGCGGTCCGATTGCTCGATTCCACAGCAGTGCGATGGCCGCGATCAATCCCACCAGGGGAAGCGGGACGCCGACCAGGTTTACGATCTTGTGGGTGCGGCTCATCGAGTACAGGGTACGAAGGTCACGCCCATATTTCTCGTAGAGGTTCGCGGGCAGAATCGGCAGAACTTGTAGACTTGGCACAAGAATGCGGGCTCAACCCTGGCACGAGCTGCCGCCGGAGATTGTCGCCGTGTTGCGCCCGGAGCTCGCCGAGACGGCCGAGGAGATGATCGAGGCGGTGCGCGGGATACCTGCCTATGCTCGGCCGCTGGAGGGGGACTTCGGTCTCGGGTTGCGAGCCGGCGTCGAGCAGGCCCTGCACCACCTGCTGGCCGAGATCGAGGCCGGGGGACCGGTGGCCCGTTCGGACGTGTACACCCTGCTGGGGCGGGGGGAGATGCGGGCCGGACGCAGCCTCGAGTCGCTGCTCAGCGCCTACCGAGCGGGGGCGCGTGTGGCGTGGCGCCGGTTCGCGGCGGCGGGTAGCCGCGCCGGGCTGGATCCGGCGACGATGTACCTGCTGGCGGAGGCGATCTTCGCCTACATCGACATGCTCTCAGTTGAGTCGGCCGAGGGACACGCGCTGGAGCAGACCGCCGCCGCCAGCGAGGCCGAGCGCCTTCGCCGGCGGTTGGTGCGACTGCTGCTGCGCGAGCCCGAGGCCGATCCGGAACTCGTGCGCATCGCCGCCAGCGAGGCGGGATGGCCACTGCCACGGGAGATCGCCGCGGTGGCGATTTCCGGAGCCCGTCGAGAGGCCGCGGTGGCGCACCTGCCTCAGGGAGCGATCACCGACACGATCGGCGAGATCACCTGCGCGATCCTTCCTGATCCCGATGGGCCCGGGCGGCAGGCCGCGCTGCAGCATGCCGTGGTGCAGGCGGGCGTGCGAGCTGGACTGGGTACGACCGTCGGCTGGATGGAGGCCGGGATCAGCTTCACCCGCGCCCGTGGGGTGCTGGCGCTCGGCGACGGCCCGCCCACCCTCGTCGCGGCCCGGGAGAAAGCCGGCGAGCTGCTGCTGGCCAGCGAGCCACGCCTGGCGGCAGAGCTGGCGGCCCCCCGACTGGCCCCGCTGGGGGCGCTTCCCGCCGGCTCCCGAGCGCGGCTGACCCAGACCCTGCGCGTGTGGCTGGCCGAGCAGGGACGGCTTGGTCAGGTGGCGGTCCGGCTGTCGGTGCACCCGCAGACCGCGCGTTATCGCGTGGCCAGATTGCGGGAGCTGTTCGGCTCGGCGCTGGACGATCCCGACGAGCGCTTCTGGCTGGAGGTGGCGCTGCGGGTGAGCGAGCTGACCGGCGGCTAGGCTGCTGCGCCGGATGGGTCGGGATCAGGCTCGGGAATCGACTCCAGCTCCACTTCCGGCCCCAGCGCCCCCGACGGCGACCTCGTCGTGCCAGATGTACGTCACCGGGATCTGGAAGCGGCCCTGGTTGCGGCGGCGGAACTCGATCATCTCCGGGCCCTCCCAATACCGATACCAGTCGCGCTTGGTCTCAAACCAGGACATCTGCAGGATCTTGTACCGGTCGTCGTGGGAGCGATGGACCGAATACTGCGTGGCGCCGTAGCGCAGCGCGACCGGGGCCATGCGCACGACCTCGGCTGCGAACCCGTCCTGACGCAGGATCGTCGCGTACCAGGGGATGTGGACGACGGCCATGGCTACGCCCCGACCTCGGCGTGGATCGCACCGGGCCCGTCGGCGGTCTTGCCCTGGCCCTCCTCGGTGGCGCCGACGAGGATCGCGATCTTGCCCAGATGCTGGTTGTCCTTCATCAGCTGGTGGGCCTCCGGGACCCCGTCGAAGCCCATCGTCCGCCACAGCACGGGCCGGATCTTCGACTGCTCGATTAGCTCGTTGGCCTTCATGCACTCGTAGGCGTTGGCGAAGTGCGAGCCGATGATCCGCTTCTGGCGCATCCACAGGTAGCGCACGTCGAAGTCGAGGTTGTACCCGGTCGTGCCGGCGCAGATCACGACCTTGCCGAAGGGCTTGACCGCCAGCACCGAGGTCGGGAAGGTGGCCTTGCCCACGTGCTCGAAGACGACGTCGGGCGGCCCGCCGAGGACCTCGTTCAGCGCCTTGCTGAACCGCCGCGACTCCTTGAAGCGGGCCTTCTCCTCCTCGGGCGTCTCGCCGCCGCGGCGCATCATTCCGGAGAACTCGCCCCGATCGATATAGCCCGCGGCTCCCAGCTCCTGCACCAGCCGGCCCTTGTCCGGGCTGGAGACGACGCCAACGCAATCGGCCCCGGTGAGGGCGCAGAGCTGCGTGGCGAACACCCCGAGACCTCCGGCCGCGCCCCAGATCAGCACCTTGTCGCCGGCCTGCAGCTCGCACTGGGTGATCAGCATCCGGTAGGCGGTGAAGTACACCAGCCCGTAGGAGGCCCCCTCGGCCCAGCTCAGGTTCCGCGGGCGCGGCAGCAGCTGCTGGGCCTGGACCTTGGTGAACTGCGCGAACGACCCCCAGGTGGTCTCGTAGCCCCAGATCCGTTGCGAGGGTGCGGCCAGAGGATCGAGGCCATGAACCTCGGGGTCCTCATAGGAGGCCTGGTTGCAGTGGATCACCACCTCGTCTCCGGGCTTCCAGCGGGTCACCCCTCGACCGACCTTCCACACCACGCCGGTGGCGTCCGAGCCACCGATGTGGTGACCGTACTCGGGGTGATCGCCGTAGCCGAACACCGACACCGGCTGGCCGAGGGCAGCCCACACGTTGTTGTAGTTGACACCAGCGGCCATCACGCGCACGGTCACTTCGAACGCGCCCGGCTCGGGAACCTCGATCTCCTCCAGCTGGAAGGCATCCCGGGGCTCGCCCTCCCGCTCGGGACGGATGACCCACGCGGCCATCGTCGGCGGCAGCTGCCCCGGCTCGGTGTCCACGTTTGCAAGTTGGCTCAGATCGACGGCCACGTACGGTGCCTCGCTTGGTCGGGGGGTTGCGAATCGTAGAGATTCGTGGGGTGATGCGCGGCAGCGTCGGCTTAGCCCACCAGCTCGGCCTCGGCCGCCGCCAGCCGATCCTCTCCCTGGCTGTGGTCGGGATCTACATCAGCCGGCGCGGGTGTGGCGGCCGTGGCGGCGGTTCGCTGCACCAGCGTCCAGGCGGCCAGGGCTCCGAGCAGCACCACTCCGCCACCGATCGTCAGCCCGGTGCCGAGGGCGGAGATGAATGCTTCGCGCACCGCCGCAACCACCTGCGCGCTGGCGTGATGTCCGGCGGTCGACCCGCCGCCGGCGAGCGAGTTGGCGATCGTCGCCCGCGTGCTGGCGGGCAGGTGGGGCAGGCGCTCGTCGATCTTCGAGCGGCCGATCGTGGTCACCAACGCGCCCATCACGGCCACGCCGAACGTGCCCCCGACCATCCGGCTCATGGCCAGCACGCCGGAGGCGACGCCGGCCTTGGTGCGGTCGATCGCGTTCATCGCTGCGGTGCTCATCGGCGACATCACCAGCCCCATCCCGATCCCCATGAGCACGAAGCCGGGCAGCAGCAGTCCATACCCCGTGTGGACTGTCACTCGCGACTGGATCAGTAAGGCTGAAGCGACCAGCAGCATCCCTGCGGTGATCAGCGGCCGCGGGCCGACGCGGTCGGTGAGCCGACCGGCGATCGGACCCATGACGATGATCACCAGCGTCGAGGGCAGGAACCGTGCACCCGCCTGCAGCGGCGAGTAGTGCAGAAAGTTCTGCATGTACAAGGCCATGAAGAAGAACTGGGCCAACATCGCGAAGGAGACGACGAAGCCGACGATGTTGGCGCCGGCAAACGAGCGCGAGCGGAAGAAGGAGAAGTCGATCATCGGGGCGCGGCTACGGAGCTCGATGGGCACAAACGACGCGATCGAGATTGCCGCCAGGGCGAGCAGGACGATCACCCGGGTCGAGCCCCAATGCCATGTGTTGCCCTCAACCAGCGCCAGCACGAGCGCCGTGAGAGCAACGGTGATCGCAGCGATGCCCGCGAAGTCGATCCTCCGGGGCACGGTCTCGTCACGGGTCTCGCGGGTGGCGAACAGGGTCACCGCCACGGCCACCACGGCGATCGGCGGGTTGATGAAGAAGATCGCGCGCCAGCTGACGTCTTCGGTCAGGAATCCGCCGATCACCGGCCCGATGGCCAGCGCCATCGCGCTGACGCCGGCCCAGGTTCCGATCGCCATCCCGCGCTGGTGGGGTGGGAACGCCTGAGTGATGATCGACAGCGTCGCCGGCATCATGAACGCGGCGCCGATGCCCTGGACGGCGCGGAAGGCCACCAGTGCGGAGTCGTCAGGCGCGAACCCGATCGCGGCGCTGGAGAGCCCGAACACGATCACGCCGAACAGGAACATCCGGCGGCGGCCGAAGATGTCCCCGAGGCGTCCACCGGTGACCATCAGCACCGCGAACGTCAGCGTGTAGGCATTCACCGTCCACTCCAGCGCCGACAGCGACGCATGCAGATCCCTCTGGATCGACGGCAACGAAACGTTGACCACCGTGTTGTCGAGCATCACCATGAACAGCGCGAAGCACATCGCCGCGAGCGTCCACCAGCGGCTGTTCTCATCGGTGACCAGGCTGTGTCGGCGAGCAAGGATGCGCTGGGTCATGGCTGTGCCTCCGGCCGGCAGGCGGCGATCTCCTGATGCGCGAGCAGCTTGGTCAGCGCTTGCCCGAGGATGCGCCGTTCGGATTCGGCCAAGGTCTCGGTGAACTGCTCCAGGCCGCTGAGCCGGGCGGCGTTCAGGCGCCGGATCACCGCGCTGCCGGGTTCGGTCAGGCTGACGCGCTTCATCCGCCGATCGGCGGAGTCCTCGTGGCGCTCGACGTATCCGCGCCGGACGAGGTCATCAACCGCGCGGCTGGCGGCGGGCAGAGAGACATGCACCAGCTCGGCTCCCTCCTTGAGCGTCAGCTCGTGACCGGCGGCCTCGAGGTGGTGGAGCAGCTTGATCTGCGTCAGGGTCAGCTCCAGCGCCCCTACCGCCTCGAACAGATCGGCGTTGCAATTCTTGTTCATGAACACCATCAACGCATACAGGTCGCGGGCGAGGGCAAGGTCCGCGCGGAGGCCGGGGTGAAGATCAGAAGTGCTTGCTTGCATGCATGCAAGTATGCCAAACGGGCGCGCTCCTGGTGCCGGCGAGGGGCGCGCTCCTGGTGTCGGCGAGCATTTCCTGCCGCGCTGCCTGCCAGCCACTGGCGCGTGTCCAGCCACCGGCGCGGGGAGGTCGCTCAGGGCAGCAGCAGCTGGTTAGACCCGCTGGGGCGCGGCTTACCGATGTGGAGCGTCGCCGGCTGGATCGCCGCCGGAGTCGCCTGCGCGGCGTCGTTGCCGGATGTCCCTGTGACCACCATGTAGTCGCCGGGATCCTGGAAGTCGACGGTTACCTGGGCGGTCGTCTGGGGATTGATCGGCCCGGTGGTGGCCAGGGTCTGCGACCCCCCCGGGGACTGGACCAGGAGTGATTCGGTGCGGTCAGCGGCATTGGTGACGATGAATACGATCGGACCGGCACCGACCGAGGTGGGGGAGACCGAGACCCGTTGGTTGTCGATCTCGACGGTGAGGTTCACCGGGACGGCCGGGCGCGGCTTGGTGGCCAGGCTGCCACCGCCTCCGCCGCAGGCGGACAGGATCACCGCGCCCACCGCGAACATCCCGAACATCCTCCTGCGCATGTCCCTGGCTCTCCTGGTCTGGACTGCGGAAACACCTGCGTCCCGCGGCACCTGTCGCCGCGAACCCTAACCGACCGGATCGAGGTTCGTGAATTAAGGCTCTATACGGGTCCGCGCTGCAAACGGATGTGCGCGCCGGGAGCCGATGGCGCGCTGCATCAACGTTCGACGTGGCTCAGGTTCCGCCGCCGGCGCTCCAGGCGCAGCAGCTCCCGCTGCAGCTGGTCCCACGACTCGTCCTCCGCCCGCTCGTACTCTTCGCCGGCCAGCTCGGCCAGGCGCTCGCTGTAGGCCGACCACGCGCGACGGGTCTCGTCGTTGAGAGCGCGGAGCTTTTCGGCATCATGGGCGATCAGGGTCACTTGGCGACTCCTCTCGGACGGTTCTGGACAGCGATGCTACCCCCGCCGTCGGTCGCTCAACGGCAGCGGCTGCACGTGGAGCTGCAAGCCGTCCGGCGCCGGGCGTATCAACGGGCGCGTGGCCCTCGATGCGCAGCCGATCGCTGGTGCCGAGTTCATCGCCGTTGACACCGAGACCAACGGGCTCGGCGGCGAGGCGTGCGAGATCACGGAGATCGGTGCCGTGCTCGTCGGGGGCGGTGAGCTTCACGATCGCTGGCAGTCGCTGGTGCGCACGAACCTCCCGCTGCGCCGTGGGATCCAGCGGTTCACCGGGATCACCCAGGCGATGGTCGACGCCGCGCCTCCGCCTGAGGCGGTGCTCCCCGCGCTGCAGGGGCTGCTGCGCGAGCGCGTGATGGTCGCCCACAACGCGCCCTTCGATCGTCGTGTGCTGGTGCAGGCGTTCGCGCGGGCCGGTCTGGAGTGGCCCGGACCGCCGGTGATCTGCACCGCGGCGATGGCGCGGACGCTGCTGCCGCTGCAGCGCGAGCGACGGTTGGGCGCGCTCGCCGATGCGCTCGGGATCGAGGTGATGCTCGCCCATCGCGCGCTCGCCGACGCGGAGACGTGCGCTCGCGTGCTGTGCGCGTTGCTGCCGCGGTTGTGCGCCAATGCCTCCACCGTGGCTGATGCGCTGGCGCTGCTGAGGCGGCGGCGTCCGGGGCGACGCCGGACCGCAAATGGCGGCATACCTGCGGCCGGTGGTAGGAGCGGCGATGGAGGCCGGCTTGCCGCAGGCGACCGAGCGGTAAACGGTCTACCGCAGCTCGACTTCGCTCAGCTCCCGCGTGACCCCGGGGTGTACCTGTTCCGTGACAGCGCCGGGCAGACGCTGTACGTCGGCAAGTCGGTCTCAATCCGCAGCCGGGCGCGTGCCCACTTCGCGCCCTCCGCGCCCAGGGCGGGTTGGACAGTGCACGCCAGCATCGTCGACTACCGCCCGACGCGCTCGGAGCTGGGGGCACTGGTGCTGGAGAATCGGTTGATCAAGGAGCTCCGGCCGCCCGGCAACGTGCGCCTGACCCGGATCGACGACCGGCTCGTCTACATCCGCTGCCGGCTCGACATCCCGTTTCCGATCCTGGAGGTGGCCTCCGCTCCTGCGTCGGGGCATGCGCTGACGATCGGGCCGCTGCGCGGGCGCCGCCTGGCGCTGGAGCTGGTCGAGCAGCTCGATTCGCTGTTCGGCTTACGTCACTGTGGCCGGGCGCTGCCGCGCCGTGAGCATCCGTCGGCCTACGGACAGATGGGCCGATGTCTGTCGCCGTGCTTGGGTGACCTCGACCCCAACCTCTACCGCCGCCGCCTCGATGCGGCATTGAGCGCCTTCGTCGCGCCGAGCGGTGACTCGGCGCAGCAGCTGATCGACCACGTGCACGCGCAGATGCGTGAGGCGGCGCGGGAGCAGCGCTACGAGCGCGCCGCCTGGCTGCGCCGGCGCGGGCGGCGCCTGAAGCTGATCTTCGATCGCCTGGAGGGCGCGCTGCAGGCTACGCACGTGAGCCCACGGCTGATCCTTGCCCCGCACCCGACGCAGGCGCGAGGTGACGCGTTCTGGATCGTGGCCGGGCGCCTGCTCGACTGGAGTCCGCATGGTGATGATCCGCAGGAGCTGGGGCGCCGCACGGCCGCCGCGCTGGCGCGGGGTGGTCGCGGCAGCGGGCTCGGGACGCACGTGCCCCCGGAGGAGGTCGACGAGGTGCGGATCATGGGCAGCTACCTGCTCTCCCATCCGCAGACGCCGCAGCTCCCGCTGGAGCCTGCGCCCGATGCCCGCCAGCTGGTGGCGTTCGTGGCCGCCGCCGGTCGGGCGAACGGGAGCTCGTCGTCGCCGGCAGGCGCCGGTCAGGCGAACGGGAGCTCCACGACCTCGGCCTCGACTGCCGCCGAGCCGACCGTGACCGATGTGCCCGGAGGGGCTTCGCGACGGATCAGGGCCAGCGCCAGCGAACCGAATCTCGGCGAGATCGTGACACTGGCGGCGCCTCCCACCGGCCTGCCGTCGAAGCTGATCTGATCGCCGGCAGTGACCGGTGCGGTGCACCGCAGTCCTCGCAGCTGGCGGTTCGGCTTGCCGCGATAGTAGAGCCGCGCAACCGTCTCCTGGCCGACGTAGCAGCCCTTTGAAAACGACACGGCGCGGTCGTTGAGGCCGGCCTCCTGCGGGATCACCGTGTCGTCGAGGTCGATTCCGTAGCGCGGGCGCCCGCGTTCGATCCGGATGGTCTCGGCCGTCGCTTCGGAGAGCGCCGACGCGCCCCGCCGCTGCAGGGCCGCGGCGAGATTTTCGGTATCGGCGGCCCGGCACAGCAGGTCGATGCCGGTGTCAGTGCGGATCGCCAGGGCCTGGATGCCGTCGACCTCGGTGGCTGCGTGACGGTGCTCCTCGCTGGCCAGGGCGGTGCTCTCGGCCACCGTGTCTGACAGGGGACCGAGCAGCGACAGCAGCCCCCGCTCCAGCGTCCGCTTGTGCAGTTCCACCGCGTAGCCGATGTGAAAGCGGCGAATCATGTTGAACAGCTCCTGCAAAGCTCCTCGTTCGGTGTCCAGCAGCAGCTCCTGATCGCGGTCGAGGATCCGCAGGTCTCCCAGCATCTTGCCCTTCGGGGTCAGGAAGGCCGCGTAGCAACCGGTCCCGGGAACCAGCGCCTCCACATCGTTTGACACCTGCCCCTGGAGGAACTCCTTGGCCTGCGCGCCCGACAGCGCCAGCTTTCCCCGCACCGAGCGATCGAGCAGACCGCAACCTTCGGTTGCCGCTCGATATTCGGAGGTGGCGTCGGCCAGCGCGCTCATCGAGTTACAGGATAGGCGGTGGGGAACCACAGGCCAGGAACTAAAATACGATTTAGGCATGCCATAATCATTGTCGTGCCCGCCCAAGAAGTGCTCCACATCTCTTCGGCAGTCGAGGATTACGCCAAGGCGATCTACGCCCTGCAGTCGCGGGACGAGCAACCGGTCAGCACCACCGCCCTGGCCGATCGTCTCGGGGTCACTGCCGCGTCGGCGTCGGGAATGGTCAAGCGCCTGGACGAGCTTGGACTGGTCGAGCACCAGCGCTACCGGGGGACGACCCTGACCGCTCACGGCCGCCGGGTGGCGCTGCAGGTGATGCGCCACCACCGGCTGCTGGAGCTGTACCTGGTCGAGAGCCTGGGCGTGCCCTGGGACCGGGTGCACGCCGAGGCCGAGGTGCTCGAGCACGTCCTCTCCGAGGAGCTGGAGGAGCTGATCTCCGAGAAGCTCGGCAATCCCACCCACGATCCTCACGGGGACCCGATCCCGTCCCGAGATCTGATGATCCGGGAGGGGCGGACGTTCAGCCTGCAGACTCTCGAGCGCGGGTCGCGGGGGCGCTTTGTGCGCGTCTCGGATTCCGACCCGGACATGCTGCGCTTCCTGGCCGACAGGGGGATCGCTCCCGGAGCCGAGTTCGAGGTGCTGGACAAGCAGCCGTTCGATGGCCCGCTGTTCGTCCGTTTTGGGCCCGATGTCCACGTCATCGGCGGTGGGTTGGCGAGGGCGATGCGGGTGCAGGATCGCCGATGACGCCGCCGCTGTTCGACGGCCGACTCGCCCCCGAGGGGGCCCCGCTGCCGGAGCTGAGCGCTGAGGACAGCGCGCGCTCACACGACCGCTCGCGCGTTCACAGCGCCCGCCATCAGGGCCGTCACTGGTACCTGCTGTGGCTGCTCGTCGGGCCCGGCATCCTGGCCATGCTGGGCGAGAACGACGGGCCGAGCATGATCTCCTACGCCGCCAGCGGCGCGACCTACGGTCTCGGCTTCTTCCTTCCCTTCATCCTGCTCACCTTTGCCATGTCGTTCGTGTGCCAGGAGATGTGCATGCGCGTGGGCGCGGTCACGCACCGCGGCTACGGCCAGCTGGTGCTGGAGCGCTTTGGGCGCCGGTGGGGGTGGTTCAGCGCCGGTGGCCTGATCCTGACCAACCTGGTCACGCTGATCGCTGAGTTCGTGGCCATCCGCGTCGGCCTCGCCTACTTCCACCTCGGCGCCGGGATCTCCGCGCTGTTAGGGATCGTGCTGGTGGTGTTCACGCTCAGCGGCGGGCGCTACTGGCGCTGGGAGCGGATCGTGCTCGGTCTGGCCATCTTCAACGGCCTGTTCCTGGCCGCGGCGCTTGCCGTCGGGCCCCGCTGGGGGTCCGTGGGCCATGCCTTCGTGACCTTCTCGCCGCTGCCCGGGGGCAGCTCCAACACGGTGTTGCTGCTGGTGGCCTCGACGATTGGCGCCACGGTCACGCCGTGGATGATCTTCTTCCAGCAGAGCGCCTCGGCCGACAAGGGACTGACCCCGCGCGATCTGCGCCACGGCCGCTACGACACCGCCGCCGGTGCGCTCTTAGCGGCGCTGTTCGGGTGCGGTGCGCTGATCGCCGGCGCGGCGCTGTTCGGCCACGGCGGCTCGAGCATCCAGGGACTGGCCGGCGCGGGACTGCCGGGCGCCTTGCGGCACGTCTCCGGGAATCTCGTCGGCACCCTGTTCGCGCTCGGGCTGGTCGAAGCGGGGGCGGTGGCGATCCTGACGATCTCGGCCAGCACCGGCTATGCCGTGGGCGAGTGCATCGGGGCTCCGCACAGCCTCAACAACTCTGCTCGCGGAGCGGCGCTGTTCTACGGGACCAGCGTGGGCGCGGCATTGATCGCCGGCGCGATCATCCTGATTCCCGGAGCCCCGCTGCTGTCGATCGCGCTCAACGCCAACGTGCTGGCCACGGTGCTGCTGCCGGTCGCGCTCGTGTTCATGATCATGCTGGCCAACGATCGGGAGCTGATGGGCCGATGGACCAACAGCGCGGCCAGCAACCGGATCGCGGTGACGATCGTGGTCTTCATCTCGCTGTGCGGCGCGGCCTACGCGATCGATGCGTTCCTGCACACGGCGGGCCTGACCGGATGACCGAACCCGAGGAGGACCTGGTGATGTACCTCGAGCGCGACCAGCTCGTCGCTGACCGAGCTCATCCGGTGGCGCGGGCCCGAGTCGGTCGCCGCGTGCGCATTGGCCTGTGGGCGCTGGGCGGGTTCGCGGTGGTGCTGAGCGCGATGGTGATCTACACCTTCGTGGCCCAGCTCGGGCACTGATTTCATCGGCGGCGCTACGCTGGGCGCGATGGCGCTGGCGCAGACCTTCGACGAGATCGTGCAGTCGCTTCCCGATGACTGGACCGATCTCGAGCTGGAGCTGCGCATCGCCGACGAGCGGCGCTACGTCGACGCGGCGGTGCTGCTGGTCACCTGCAACGCTCAGCCCAACTCCAGAAGCGAGTGGCACTGGCGGATTCTGGTCGCCCACCGCTTCGGCCACGCTGCCGCCGCACCGGTCGTCCACACCGCGCTGAAGCTGCTCGACGACGCCGGCATCGAGGGCGAGGTCGCGCTGCGCGAGCTCCGCACCGGCCGGGTTGAGGTGACGCAGATGTGGGGCCGGCCTGAGTCCGTGCGCCAGGCTTTCAAGCAGCTGCGGGCGCAGTAGGCGCGGGCGTGGCGCGGGTCCTGGCCTACGTCCCCGACCTGCTGTTCGGCTCCAATGTAGCCGGCGCTCTGCGAGCGGCGGGGCATGAGGTCGAGCTGGTCAGCGAACTGGCTCCGCTAGCGCCCGGAGTGGAGGTGGTGATCGTCGATCTCACCGTCGACCCGGAGCCGCGGATCCGCCGGGTGGCCTCACTGGATCTGGGTGAAGCCAAGGTCCTGGCCTTCTACTCCCACGTCGAGGCCGACGTCCGGGCCGCGGCCGAGCAGGCTGGATTGCACCAGGTCGTGCCCCGATCGCGGATGGCCCGGGAGAGCGCGGCGTTGGTGACGCGCCTGGCGGCAAGCTGACTCCGCCTTCGCCGGCTCAGTTGCCGATCAGCCCGGCGGTCCCGGCCACGAACCGGGGGTCGAAAACCCGATTCACATCGGGCGGCTGCGCCACGATCCCGAACCGGGCCTCCCAGCGGGCCCAGGCTTGCAAGCGCGGCAGGCTGAGCTCGCCAAAGCGCCCGCCCGGGCCGAGGAAGGCGGGCTCCTCGGCCGCCAGCTCGGCGCTCACCAGCTTTGGGTCCAGGCCCGGAACCTCAGCCTCGAGGTCAGCAGCGCTGCCTTCGGGATCGGTGAGAGTGACTCCGTATCCGCGCACCAGGGCACGCACCACTGCGCTCGCCCGCCCGGGGTCGTCCCGGAGGCTCTGCCGGGTGGCGCAGAGCACCAGCTCGGGATAGGACGGCGCCCCGTAGCTGTCCACGCGGAACACGCGATAGCCGAGATTGCGCCGCCCGAGCGTCACCCCCTCGTCGTTCCAGAACGCGGTCGCGGCGGCAACGCGATGGGCCAGCAGGGCTGAGACGGCGTCGAAGCCGATCGTCACGATCCGCAGCTTCCGCGGGTCACCGCCGGCACCAACGACGATCGAGCGCAGCACTGCGGTGTCGCTCGGCGCGCCGGTGACGCCGACGGTCCGGCCCTCCAGCTGGCGGGGACTGTCGATCCCGGGCGCGGCGATCACCGACGCCAGGGGCTGCTGCACGATCGCCATGATCCCCACGATGTCCTGATGGTGGGCACGGGCGATGGCCAGGTCGTGGATGTCGAGGATCGCGAAGTCCGCCCGCCCGCTCTGCAGCAGTTTGACCGAATCGGTGCTGGCCGAGGGGGCCACCACGTGCAGGTGCACCCCCTCGCCGTCGTCGAAGGCCCGGTTCACGGCCGAGTAGATGCCGGCGTGGATCGCGTTGGGGCTGAAGTCGAGCACCAGCGTCGCATCCTCCCCCTGGGGAGCGCCGGCGTCGCCGACGCCGCAACCGGCGAGCGCCAGCGATACCACCAAGGCGATCGCCAACGGGAAGAGCCGCCGCATCAGGACTGAGGATATGGGGCCACCCGGGGTTCACCCCGGCGCCGGGCCGCGCTGCCTAGAATCGATCATCGGTATGCGCCGTCGCGTCACGTTCAGTCGCAACCTCACGCTGTCCCTGTCACGGACGTGCCGCTGCTACTGCAAGTACTGCTCATTCGCGACCCACCGGGCGCACCTCTATTCGCCGGGAGAGGTGACCGGGATCCTCGATCGCGCCACCCGGCGGCACGCGGTCAAGGAGCTGCTGGTGCTGACCGGAGAGCGGCCTGAGGTCAACCCCGAGGTCTCAGCACGGCTGGCCCAGTTCGGGCACGCGGACTTCACCTCCTATGTCGTCTGGGTGTGCGAGCAGGCGCTGGTGCGTGGGGTGCTCCCGCACACCAACCTCGGCGTGCTCACCGCCGAGGACCTGGCGCGGCTGCGTGAGGTCACGGCGTCCCAGGGCTTGATGCTCGAATCGATCTCCGACCGGCTGATGGATACCGTGCACGCCGGCTCGCCAACCAAGCATCCGGCGCAACGGGTGGCGACGATCGAGACCGCCGGGGAACTGAGGATCCCGTTCACCAGCGGCATCCTGGTCGGGATCGGCGAGACCGAGGAGGAGCGGATGGCCTCGCTGGAGGCGATCGCGAAGCTGCATGAGCGCCATGGGCACATCCAGGAGGTGATCCTCCAGAACTTCGTCCCGCACCAACGCTACTACGGCCGTGAGCCGGCGCAGATCGCCGCTGCGGCGGCACGCGAGTACTGGCGCACCGGGGTCGGCAGCGGCCCTGAGCTGGCGGCCCCGGAGTGGGCGTGCATGGTGACGATCGACGACATGAAGCGGCTGGTGGCCGAGACCCGCCGGTTGATGCCGACGATCGGCATCCAGGTCCCTCCCAACCTGTCGGACTGGTGGCCGGAACTGGTCCATGCCGGGGCCACTGATCTCGGGGGCCTCAGCGCCAATGGCGATCACATCTCCCCCGAGCACCCGTTCCCGTCTCCGGCGCAGGTGCGAAAGCAGCTGCAGCGAGAGAACCTGGCCCTGACCGAGCGGCTGTGCGTGTACCCCGAGTACATCGATCCGGAGTGGGTGGCGCCGGCGGTGCTCGACGTGATCAAGGGCCAATACTGGTCATTCATCCCCCGCCGCGGGTCCGGGCGTCGAGCTGAGGTCTCGGTCCCCGAGGCTGCGGCTCCGCGGGCGATCGAGCGTGGTCGTGCGGGACAGATGCTGAGCGCGCAGGAGCTGACGGCGCTGTTCGCCGAACGCCGCCCGGAGGTGATCGAGGAGATGCGGGTTGCCGCCGACGAACTGCGGCGCGAGCTGGTGGGGGAGACGGTGACCTTCGTGGTCAACCGCAACATCAACGTCTCCAACGTGTGCGTGGTCGGCTGCGCGTTCTGCGGCTTCGGACAGGCTCGGCGCTCGCCTGATGCCTACCAGCACTCCGAGCAGGAGTTCGCGGCCAAGGTGCAGGAGGCCGTGGAAGCAGGAGCGAGCGAGCTCTGCATCCAGTCTGGGATCCACCCCGACTGGAGTCTGGCCGACTACGAGCACTGGCTGCGTCTGGCCAAGGAGCTGGCGCCCGGGATCCACCTGCACGCGTACTCGCCGATGGAGGTCGCGCACATGTGCGATGTCAGCGGCCTGCCGCCACGGGCGGTGTTCGAGCGGCTGCGGGAGGCCGGGCTGGGTTCGACACCGGGCACGGCGGCCGAGGTGCTCCACGACGGCGTCCGCGAGCGGATCTCGCCCAACAAGCTGCCGGTCGCCCGGTGGGTAGAGGTCATCGAGGCCTCGCACGCAGTCGGGCTGCGCTCGACCGCTACGGTGATGTTCGGCCACATCGAGGAGCCCTGGGAGCTGGCCGAGCACATGCGGGTGGTACGAGAGCTCCAGGAGCGCACCGGCGGCTTCACGGAGTTCGTGCCTCTGTCGTTCATCCCCTTCCATACGCTGCTGGGACGGACGCACGGCGTGGAGGAGATCTCCCGGGAGGAGAACCTCAAGCACACCGCCGCGTTCCGCCTCGCGCTCGGTCGGACAGTCGCCAACCTCCAGGCCAGCTGGGTCAAGATGGGCCTTGACGCGGCCACCGAGGCGCTGCGTTGGGGGGTCAACGACCTCGGCGGCACGCTGATGGAGGAGTCGATTTCCCGGATGGCCGGCAGCTATCACGGCGTCAGGCTCGAGCCCGCCGAGCTGGTGGCGGCCGCGCACCGCGCCGGCCGTCCCGCCGCCGAACGGAGCACGTTGTACGAGATCGCTCGCCGCTACGAGGTGGCAGTGGCGGCATGAGTCGCCGCTAGGAGCGGGACCCGAGATGGCCGATCAATCCGGTCACTCCTATAAACTGATCAATTCCAGGTAAACGAGCCGGCCCCAAATCCGGGGCGGGCTGAAAGGATTCGCTCAGCGTGAGGATCATCGATCTTGCGCGTCTGGCGAGCGCGCAGCTGTTGCTGGTCTCGCCCCCCCGGCGTCATGCCGTCGGCGACATCAGCTTCTACGAGCCGCCATCGCCGCTTCCCCCGGGCTCACCCGGTGATGTGATCCGCTGCGAGCAGGTCGACGCCTATCTGGTTCCGGGGCTGCGGCTGCGCGCGCGGGCCTGGCGGGTGTTGTACCTCTCGACCGCCGCCACCGGTGAGCCCATCGCGGTATCCGGCACCGTGCTGATGCCGCGCAGCCGCCACCAGCAGGTGCGGCCGCTGATCGGCTACGCGATCGGCACCCACGGGATCGGCGACAGTGCCGCTCCGTCCCGGCTGCTCCCGCGCGGATTGGACTGGGAGGCGGCGATGATGGCGATGATCCTGGCCCGCGGCTGGGGGGTGGCGATCACCGACTACCAGGGGCTGGGGACACCCGGTGACCACACCTACATGGTCGGCCGGGCACTCGGGCCCAACGTGCTCGACGCGATGCGGGCAGCGCGTCAGCTGACCCCGGAGGAACTGCCCGAAGACGGCCCCGCGGCAATCATCGGCTACTCCGAGGGAGGTGCCGCAGCCGCCTGGGCAGCGCAGCTGCAATCAACCTACGCGCCGGAGATCGGGCTGGCGGGGGTGGTCGCCGGGGCCGCGGCCGCCGATGTCGAGACCGCCGGGCCGAGCCTCGACGGCACGTTCTTCTCGTTCTTCATGGCCTACGGCGGGATTGGCTACGCCGCGGCTTACCCGGAGCTGGAGCTCGACCGGTACCTGACACCGATGGCTCAGGCCCGAATCGAGGGGCTGCGACAATCCTCGGTTCTACAGGCGATGCTGGGTGGCCCCCGGTTCATGCACGCCTCCGAGCTGACCCAACCCAACGTGCTGGAGATGCCGGAATGGCGGGCACGCTTGCGGGAGAACAAGCTGGGGACGATCGCGCCCGAGGCGCCCGTGCTGCTGCACCATGCCCGGCGGGATCAGATCGTCTCCTTCACCCAGAGCGTGAACCTCAGTCACGACTGGGAGCAGCTGGGCGCTGATGTGCGGTTGTACGTCACCCGGGGCGGGCTCGACCACCTCAGCGGCGCAGTCGCCGGCACCCCGGTGGCCCTGGAGTGGGTGGCTCGGCGGCTGGGGCGCCGGCGCGAGCAGCCGCCGGTGGAGACGGTGATCGAAGAGGCTCCTCAGGAGCCGCCCGAGGCACCGGACGACCGCGCTGCCGCCTGAGGGCCGTGCCGGCCAAGGGCTATGCCGGCGGCGCGGCTTGCCAACCCTCGCGCAGGCCCACCCGCACCAGCTCGAGCCACGGGGCGCTCGCCCCCACCCGCGCGATCGTTCCGAACAGGGCGGCCACACCCCGGGCCGGCCACAGGTCCTCGGGGGCCAGGCTGCCGACCAGGATCAGCTCCAGCAGCTGCCCCGGGCGGCCCAGCAGGCGATCGCGCGCGGCGAGCACGACCTCACTGTCGAGGCGTGACGCCGGTGCGCCGCTCAGGACGCCGAGGACATGCCGGCCCAGCTCCTCGGCGATCGGAAGGCTCCGTTGCGGAAGCCAGCCGAGTGCGGTCACCGCGGCCGCCAGCGCGGGGCGATCTCCGCCCGTGAGCGCCTCCACCGCGCGCGTGGTCTGCTCCAGCCGCCACGAGTCGACGGCCCGTGTGGAGCCGAGGTCGAGGATCGCCACTCGCCCGTCTTCCCGCACCCGCACGTCGTCGGGATCGAGGCCGGCGGGCGCGATCCCCCAGCGTGCCGCCCCGAGAACGAACAACACCAGTCGTGCCGCCACGTCATCGCGATCGGGTGCGGCCCGAAACGACACGCCGTCAATCCACTCGCTGACCAGCACCGAGTCGCGGGCCAGGCGGGTGATCGGTGCGGGTACGAGGAACAGCGGGTGATCACGGAGCGCCCGGTGAAAACGACGCTGGGTGCTCGCCGCGCTCTCGAGGTCGAGCTCATCCAGTACCCGCTCGCGCACCTCGCGCGTGACCGCGGCCACGTCGAGGGCCGGAAATGCCACCCCCAGCGGAACCGCGAGGCCTTCAAGCAGCGACAGGTCCTGGCGCACGGCGGCGGCAAGGCCGGGCCGCAGGACCTTGACCGCCACCGGCCGTCCCTCCAGCGCCGCCCGGTGAACCTGCGCCGTCGGTGTGACCGCGGCCGGCTCGGCGTCCAGTTCATCCAGCTCCTGGCTGGGCTGCACCCCCCAGGCGCCGCGCAGCGCCTGCTCGATCCGTTTAATCGGCACCGGCTCGCATGCCTGCTCGCGGGCGGCCTGCAGCTCGAGCACGATTGCATCGCCCCACGGGCGCGGGAGCCACTCCGGCTCGATCGAGCATGCGAGCTGAGCCAGGGCGACGCGACCGGTCCGTGCCGAGCCGGCCAGACGCAGGGCGACCTGGAGCAACGCGTCTATCCGGCGGAGAGCATCGTCGGCCATGGAGCCGCGGGATCATAAGCATCCACCGGGGGGGCTAATCGCCGATTGGTCGGGCAGAGCCCACGATCGTCGGCTTCACCGTGGGAACCGACCGAGGCTGAGACCCATGCGTCAGCTGCTGCACCTGCAGCGGCGATCGATCCAGCAGCGCCTCGGTGCGGCGATTGGGATGGCACCCGGCGGCGAGATAGCGGTGGGGAAGCTCGAGCAGGTCCTGAGCGCGGCCGAGCCACGTGCCCTCCCCGGCGTGCACGTGTTCGAGGAACAGGTATTCCCCTCTGGGGACCAGGACGCGCGCCACCTCCGCCAGAACGCGCGCCGGGTCCGGAGTGGTGCAGAGGACATAGGTGGCGACAACGGTGTCGAAGCTGGCATCCGGGAACGGCAGCGGCTCAGCCGCGCACTGCACGAGCTCGCACTTCCCGACGGGCGGAGCCACCGACCTCAGCTGCTCGCGTAGGTGCACGAGCATGTGCTCGCTCGGCTCGCTCACGATCAGCTCGGTCACCGCCTCGCTGTAGTGCGGGAGGTTCAGGCCGCTGCCCGCTCCCAGCTCCAGGGTCCGTCCCGCGGCGCGCGAGACCAGCTGCCGCCGCGTCTCCCGCTGCCCGGCGTTCTCGGCCCGCGCCACCAGCCGCGGGTAGTAGAAGGCAAACACGCGCTCGTTGAGGCCCCACGGGTCGCGCACCGCCAGCCCCTAGTGGCGATTATCCATAGCTGCGACCGCCGGCACGCGCGCTAGCCTCGGCGTCCCATCACCCAGGCTATTGCCGGCAGCTTGAACGCGTGCGGGAGGTAGCGAGAGGCCTGCATCGCCGTACGCACCGGCAACCCCGGAACGACGACGCGTCGGCTCGCGGCAAGTCCGTCAACGGCGGCACGCGCGGCCTGCTCGGCGGAGATCATCGCTGGGCTGGGGACCGCGTCCTCGAAAGAGCCTCCGCCGGCTGTCTCCCAGTTCGCGATCTCCCAGAAGTCGGTCCTCACAGGGCCCGGGGCCAGCGCGGTGACCGTGACCCCGCGCGGACGCAGCTCGTAGTACAGCGCCTCTGAGAACGCCAGCACATAAGCCTTGGCAGCGGAGTAGCCGGCCGAGTAGGGCATCGGCTGCATCCCGGCGGTGGAGGCGACGTTGAGGATCGCGCCTTCACCACGCTGCACCATCGGCGCGGCGAACGTCGAGGTCAAGGCGACCACGGCCTCGACCAACAACCGCACCTGTTGTAGCTCACGCTCGGGATCGGCCTCGTGAAACGGGCCGCCGGTGGCAAAGCCGGCGTTGTTGATCAGCACGCTGACCTGCAGTCCGAGCTTGCCGATCCGCGCGGGAAGCCGTCCGCGGGAGGTTGGGTTGGCCAGGTCACAGGCGAGCACGTCGGCGCGGATTCCATGTGCCTGCACCAGCTCCTCGGCCAGTGCCTCCAACCGCGGCTTGCGCCGGGCGACCAGGATCAGGTTGTAGCCACGGCCGGCCAGCTCCAGCGCGATCGAACGGCCGATGCCGGCGGAGGCACCGGTGACCAGCGCGGCAGCGGAGGTGGAGGGCTGGGGTAGGCTCATCGGTGCGGATCGCGGGATGCGGGAACGACCAGGTGCGGGGAGCTCGGCTTCGGCGCCGCCCGCGATCGGCAATCCTAACCCGAGGCTGTTTCAAAAGGATCGCCCAGCTGACAAGATCGAACCCCCTCGCCTGGGACGGGCCTCCCAGATTGCCGCGGATCGCCTCGTCCCCGATCGAGAGAGAACGCCCGCGCCGGGCTGTATCCATACAGCGCCGCGCGCGTAGGTAAGGGAGATGGCTAAGACCGCGCTCCTGTTTCCAGGTCAGGGAAGCCAGACCCCGAAGATGGGCGAGACCGTCGAGCGGGAGCGTCCGGACCTGCTGGCCATGGCTCTTGAGATCGTCGGCGAGGATCCGTTCCCCCGCGCCGAGCAGGGAACCATGTATGCCCAGCCGGCGATCTTCTGCGCCAGCCTGGCCGGCTGGAGCGCGCTGGGCGCTCCGCGGGCGGAGCTGATGGCCGGCCACTCGCTGGGGGAGCTGGCGGCGCTGGTGGCGGCGGGAGCTCTGAGCGAGCGCGACGGGCTCCAGCTGGTGACGCTGCGGGGAAGGCTGATGGAGCAGGCTGGCGAGCGCGCCGGCAACGGCGGAATGCTCGCGCTGCTGGGTGCGGGCGCCGCCGAGCAGGCGCCGGCGCTGGCGGCCGCTCACGATCTGGCGGTGGCCAACGACAACTCGCCCCAGCAGGTCGTCCTCTCCGGCCCGCGCGACCGCCTGCCGGTGGCGGCGCAGGCGGCCCGGGAGCTGGGGCTGCGGGGGATGGAGCTACCGGTGAGCGGCGCCTTCCATTCGCCGATGATGGCCTCGGCGGTCCCTGAGCTGCAGGCGGCGCTGGCCGAGGTACGGCTGAGGCCCACCCAGGCGACGGTGGTGAGCGCGGTCACCGCGGCGCCGTTCGATGACGTGCGTACCCGCCTGGCCCAGGCACTGACTATGCCGGTCCGCTGGCGGGAGACGATGCTGGCATTGCGCCGGCTCGGCGCCGAACGATTCGTTGAGGTCGGACCCGGCAAGGTACTGAGCGGGCTGGCCAAGCGAACGGTCGCCGACGTGGAATTGGTTCATGCTTGAGCAGGTTCCGGGCCGGCCGCCGCCGGATCCGTGGACCCGTGCCGGCGCAACGATCCTGGCCGTCAGCACCGAGCTGCCGGAAGACCGGCTCACCAACCGGGAGCTGGCACTGCGGCTCGGCATCAGCGAGGACTGGATCCTGTCCCGCACGGGGATTCGGGAGCGGCGCCAGGTTCGGCCCGGGGAGCGGCTGAGCGACTACGCCACCCGCGCCGGCGCCCGCGCTCTGCAACGCGCCGGGATCCCGGCGGCTGAGCTGGATCTGGTGATCGTCGCGACCCTGAGCCAGGACGAGCTCACGCCGAACACGGCTCCGTTGGTAGCCCACGCGCTCGGCGCCGAACGCGCCGGCACGTTTGATGTCGGAGCGGCCTGCACCGCGTTCCTCACCGGACTGGCGCTGGGAGCCGGCCAGATCGAGAGTGACCGGGCGACCTACGTGCTGCTGATCGGGGCCGACTTCGTGACCCGCATCACCGACTACACGGAAAAACGCACGGCGCCGCTGTTTGCCGACGCCGCCGGTGCCGTCGTGCTGGGACCGGCAGCTGGCCACGAGGGCGCCATCGGTCCGATTGTCCTCGGTGCCGATGGCTCCCATGCCACGACGATCACCGCCAGTCAAACCGAGCGCAAGGTACGCATGGACGGACCCGAGGTGTTCCGCAACGCCGTCAACCGGATGAGCGAGGTGACGCACCAGGCGCTGGAGCGTGCCGGTCTTCGTCTGGAGGAGATCGATCTGTTCGTCTACCACCAGGCCAACGCCCGCATCACGCGCTCGCTGGGCGAGCGACTGGGGCTGCCCGCCGAGCGGGTCGTCGACTGCATCGAGATGCTCGGCAACGCCTCCGCGGCGACACTGCCGGTGGCGCTGCGTAGTGCCGAGAGCGACGGTCGGCTCCGCCCGGGGGCGCGCGTGCTGGTCTCGGCCTTCGGAGCCGGCTTCACCTGGGGGGCGGGCGTGCTCCGTTGGGGTGGCGGTGCCGATGGCTGAGCCGCTGACGCTCAGCGGCTGCGCGCTGGTCACCGGTGCCTCACGTGGGATCGGGGCGGCAGTCGCGCGGGGCCTGGCCCGCGACGGCTGGCCGGTCGGCGTGAACTACCGCACCGACGAGAAGCGGGCGGAGGCGGTGGTGGCGGCGATCGAGCAGGATGGCGGGCAGGCGCTGCCGATCGCTGCCGATGTGACCGATCCGCAATCCCCGGATGCGCTGTTCACGCTCCTGGAGCAGCACTACGGCGTGCCAGTGCTGGCGCTCGTCAACAACGCCGGGATCAGCCGTGACGATCTCACGCCCACGTTAGGTGATGAAGAGTGGGCGATCGTGCTGGAGACGAATCTGACCGCCGCGTTCCGGATGACTCGCCGGGCGCTGGGGCCGATGCTCAGAGCACGGTCCGGCCGGATCGTCAACATTTCATCGGTGGTGGGCTTGCGCGCCAATCCCGGTCAGTCCAACTACGCTGCGGCCAAAGCCGGCCTGATCGCGCTGACCAGGACGGCTGCGGTCGAGGTGGCCAGGCGCGGGATCACCATCAATACGGTCGCCCCCGGCTGGATCGACACCGAGATGACCGCCGGCGTGTCCTCGGAGCTGCTGGCCTCCGTGCCGGCACGGCGCGCGGGAACGCCGGAAGAGGTTGCGGCGTGCGTACGCTTCCTGATCTCAGCGCAGGCAAGCTACGTCACCGGCGCGGTCCTGAGCGTCGACGGGGGCCTGGCGGCCTAGCAACCAACGAACCAGAGGAGCAACAACATGGCGACAGTGACAAGCGAGCAGGTGCAGGCAAGGGTCGTGGAGGCGCTGGCCAGCTTCGGCCCCGAGGAGAGCCAGATCACGCGCCAGGCGACGTTCGAGGAGCTGGACATCGACTCGCTGGACTTGGTCGAGCTCGCTCAGATCGTCGAGGACGAGTACGGGGTGATCCTCAAAGGCGAGGACATGAAGGAGCTGAAGACCGTCGGCGACGCGATCGATCTGATCACCGAGCGCGCGTCTGCGTGAAACGCCGGGTCCTCATCACCGGCATCGGCGCGGTGACCCCGCTCGGCGTCGGGGCAGAGGCGCTGCACCGCCGCTGGGCCGACGGCGAATGCGGGATCGTCGACGGCGCCGGAGCCTGCAGCCAATTTGATCCTGCCGAGTTCCTGTCGGTCAAAGAGGCTCGGCGCCTGGACCGGTTCTCGCAGCTGGCGATCGTCTCCGCCGGGGAGGCGGCCGCGCAGGCAGGCTGGTCGCGGGAGCCGCCCTACGACTCGATGCGCGTCGGCTGCGTGGTCGCCACCGGGATCGGGGGCATCGACACCGTCGAGACCCAACACGACGTGATGCGCCAGAGGGGGGCGAAGATGGTCTCGCCGCTGGGGATCCCCCAGTACATGCCCAACGCCGCCGCGGCCGCGGTATCGATGAAGCACCGGTTGCGGGGGCAGACGCTCGGCGTCGTCTCGGCCTGCTCGAGCGGCGGCCACGCCCTCGGCCTGGCGATGCGGATGATCCAGTACGGAGACGCGGACGCGATGATCGCCGGCGGCGCGGAGGCGACTTTGACCGAGTTCGGGTTTGCGTGCTTCCACGCGATGCAGGCCCTGTCTCCGACTGGGGTGTCTCGCCCCTTCGACGCTCGCCGGGACGGCTTTGTCATGGGCGAGGGCGCGGCGATGCTGGTGCTGGAGGAAGCGTCAGCGGCGCGGGCGCGAGGGGCGACGGTCATCGGCGAGCTCGCCGGCTTTGGCTCCACCGCCGACGCACACCACCTGACGGCGCCCGACCCCACCGGGGAGCCCGCCGCCCGGGCGATCGAGATGGCCCTGGCCGATGCCGGGCTCAGTCCCGCCGAGGTCGACTACGTCAACGCCCACGGGACCTCGACCCAGCTCAACGACGCGGCGGAGACGGTCGCCCTCAAGCGGGCCCTGGGGGAGGAGCGGGCGCATCAGATTCCGATCTCCTCGACCAAGTCGGCGATCGGCCATCTGCTGGGGGCGGCGGGAGCCGTAGAGGCGGTGGCGACGGTGCGGACGCTGGAGAGCGGCGTGATCCCCCCAACCCTCGGGTACGAGATCCCCGACCCCGAGCTCGACCTCGACTACGTTCCGGGCGCAGCACGTGAGCTCACCACCGGCACCGGTCGCGCCCCCGCGGCGATCTCCAACTCGTTCGCGTTCGGCGGGCACAACGTCACGCTCGTGTTCAAGAGTGCCGGCGAGCGCTGATGCTCGCCGGCAAGCGGCTGTTGATCACCGGGGTCATCACCCGGGACTCGATCGCCTTCCACGCCGCCGAGCAAGCCCAACGCCACGGCGCGGAGGTGGTGTTGACGAGCTTCGGTCGCGTGCGCAGGCTGACCGAACGAGCGGCTAACCGGCTACCCGACCCCGTCGACGTGCTGGAGCTGGACGTCAACAACGACGGCGACCTGGCGGCGGTGACCGAATCGCTGAGGGAGCGCTGGGGTGCGTTGGACGGAATCCTGCACGCTGTCGCCTTCGCTCCCGAGGACGCGCTCGGAGGGCAGTTTCTGAGCACGCCGGCAGGGAGCGCGCTGGAGTCGTTCAGGACGAGTGCGTTCTCGCTCAAGGCGCTTGCGGCGGCCCTGGCGCCGCTGCTGGAGGCTGGGAGCAGCATCGTCGGGCTGGACTTCGACGCCTCCGTGGCCTGGCCGCTCTATGACTGGATGGGCGTAGCCAAGGCCGCGCTGGAATCGGTCTGCCGCTATCTGGCGCGTGACCTGGGGCCCCGCGGGATCCGCGTCAACCTGGTTGCTGCCGGCCCGCTCGGGACCGTGGCCGCGCGCGGCATCCCCGGATTCGATCAGTTGGCGGAGCTGTGGCGTGCCCAGGCGCCGCTGGGATGGGATACCGAGGATCCGGCTCCGGTCGCGGCGACGATCTGCTTTCTGCTGTCCGATCTGGCCCGGGCGATCAGCGGTGAGATCTTGCACGTCGACGGCGGCTTTCATGCTGTCGGCGCACCGGCTCACCTGCACGAGCGCTGAGCTACGGGTCCACGGGCCGCCGCGTAGGCTCGGGAGGAGATGCCTCAGCGATGGCTGGCCAGTGAGCGCAACGTGCGCATCTGCGCGGTACTGGGGGCGATCACGATCGCCTTCTCCAGCATCCTCGTTCGTCTCAGCCACGCCTCGCCCTCGACGGCGGCAATCTTCCGCTGCGTCTATGCGCTTCCGGCGCTGGCGCTGATCGCCTGGCGAGAGGATCGCCAGTGGGGTCAGCGCACGTCTCGGAATCGCTGCATTGCCATGGGATCCGGAGTGTTCTTCGCCGCCGACCTGCTGCTGTGGCACCGTTCGATCCAGAGACGTCGGCGCCGGCCTGGCGACGGTGCTGGCCAACATCCAGGTCGTGCTCGTGCCGCTGGTGGCGTGGGCGTGGTTGGCCGAGCGTCCCGGCCGGCAGATCCTGGCCGCGCTCCCGGTGGCGGCTCTCGGTGTCCTGCTGATCTCGGGTGCGCTCGAACAGGGGGCCTACGGACGCGATCCGGCGCGCGGCACCGCATTTGGCATCGGTGCGGGCGTCGCCTATGTCGGCTTCCTGCTGCTGCTGCGCCGCAGCGGAGCGGACGTGCGTCATCGGACCATGCCGCACGGTCGACATCCGGCCTCGCCTCACGCGCGGCGTCCGAGTCATCCTGTTGCCGGGCCGCTCCTGGACGCCACCGCCACCGCGGCCGTGCTGTGCATCGCCGCCGGACTGGTTATCGGTGACGCGCACCTGGTCCCGTCATGGCCCGGCGCCGGCTGGCTGGTAACCCTGGCGCTCACCTCGCAGGTGCTCGGCTGGCTGCTGATCGCCAGCTCGTTGCCGCGCCTACCCGCCGCCCTCACCTCGCTGCTGCTGACGGTGCAGCCGCTCGGCTCGATGGCCCTCGGCGCGCAGATCTTCGGCGAGTCTCCCACCACCGCTCAGCTGGCGGGGGTCGCGCTGGTGCTGGCGGCGCTTGTGGCCGCCGCGCGCGAGCCCATGCGGGCTACCGGAACAGATCCTCCTGCTCAGGCCGGATCAGCGCGGCCGCTCCCGGCCCGTCTTCGCCGCTGACCAGGCGCTCGGCGCCGCGAATCAGCACCACCGGCTGTCCTGCGTCCTTGCTCCGCGCGACGTCGGCCGCCGCCGCGAGTTCGTCCGCGGTGGCAATCCAGGTCGCCTTCAGCTCCCGTCCGTGGGCGTCGCCGCGTCCCCGCCAGTCCTGCAGCGGCGCGATCCCGGCGCAGCCGATGGCCACGTCGCACTGGCCATGGCGCCAGGCGCGGCCAAATGAGTCGGTGATCACGATCCCGGGAGCGGCTCCGGTGAGCTCGTTCAGCCGGCGGCGCAATTGGCGAGCCGAATGATCAGGATCGCGCGGCAGCAGCACGACCGTCTCTGCCCGGGGGACGTTGGAGGCGTCGACGCCGGCGTTGGCGCAGACGAACCCGTGGTGGGTGACGCAGACCAGAACGCCGTGCTCTGCGCGCAGCAATTCATCGGTCTCGTCCAGCACCACCTGCACGTGTCGAGGGTCCTTGCCGTGCTCACGCGCCAGCGCGGAGGCCTGCGCTCCGGGTCGGACGCGGGCGAGGTCCCGGGTGCGACCTTCGGCCTTGGAGACGACTTTGTGTGCGATCACGAGCACGTCGCCCTCGCGCAGGCCGTCGCCCGGCCCCGCGGCGGACCGCGCGATCAACGCCGCCACGTCGGCGCCGGACGTGATTTCCGGCAGCCCCGCCAGCGGTGTCACCGTGAGCCTCACTGGCCCCCGCCGCGGCTGAGCCGGCTGAGCAGGCTGCGAGTGCGCGGGGCTGGTCCGTCGGTCCTGATCAGCTCCTCGGCCAGCGCGGTGAGGTCTTCCGGGGTGTCGATGTCCAGGGCCAGGGTCGGCACCGGTACGACCTCGGGCGTGATTCCCCGGGACGCCGCCGCGGCCGCGTGGCGCTCGCAGCTGCCCGGTCCGAATGACGGCGCCAGCGCATCTGGTGGGCTCAGCACGAGCGCGTTCGTCCCGGTGCCGTGACGATCGGGGACGATCAGGACGTGGCGCTGACCGGCGCTTTGCGCGAGCAAACCATCCAGCTCCGCGGGGTCGAGCAACGGACAGTCTCCCGGCACCAGCAGCACACGCTCGGCACCCTCGCGCAGCGCGTAGGCAATCCCCCGGCCGGCGGCGCTGTTGTGTCCCTGCTGGTCATCTTCGATCACGATGGCGCCGTAGCCGGTGGCGATCTGCTGGGCGCCGCGGTCGCCGCTGACCACCAGCAACCGGCCGACGTGCCGCGACTGTCGCAGCGCTGCCAGCACGTCGGCATACATCGCCTCCACCAGCGCCTGCCGTGGCCGGGGTGAGAGCTCGCGGGCGAGACGGTGCTTGGCCTGCTCGAACCCCTTGACGGGGAGGATCGCGAACACGGGCATGAGAGCTTCGCTACCCCTCGGCGAGGGCGAGCGCGAAGTTCAGCGACGCTTCGGCCAGCCGCCGTCTGGCCTCGGGACCGTCCATCAGCACCGAGGTCTCGAGCATCGGCACGTGATCGGTGCGCTGGTCGGCGACGAGGCCGTCGATCAACCCCGCGTACGCGGCGGCGATGCCGTCGCTGTCGAGCGAGTGCCCGGCCCACCGCATGAACGCGTCGGTGGGGCCCTTGAGCACCTGGCCGTGCACCAGAGGGCTGACCGCGATCACTGGCGCCGCGGAGGCCTGTAGTGCCTCGCGCACGCCGGTCACCCGCAGGATCGGCTCGATCGAGACGACCGGGTTGGAGGGGCCGATGACGATTGCCCGCGCGGCGGCGATCGCCTCCAGCACCGCAGCGGAGGCGGGCGCGCTTGCGGCGCCCCGGAAATCGACGTCGGTGACCGGACCGCGGCCGTGGGCCTTGATCATGAATTCCTGAAACGGCCACCAGCGATCATGGGCCATGACCCGGGTGCGGATCGGATAGTCGCTGGCCGGCAGCACCGCCGCCTGTACCCCCAGTGCCCGGGTGATCGCGGCGTGGGCCTCGGTGAGCGTGGCGCCGGCGACCAGCCGCCGCCGGCGATCGATTCCGAGCGCCAGGTCGCGATCACCGAGCTGGAACCAGACCTCGATGCCGAGCTCACGCAGGCCATCCATCACCGCGAACGTGTCGTCTCGTAGACCCCAGCCCCGCTCGTCGATCCGGTCAGCGAGCCAGAACGTGACCAGATCCGGATCCGGCGACACGTACGCGCCGTAGATCTCGACGTCATCGCCGGTGTTGGCGATCACGACCAGCTGTTCGCCCGCTACGTCCAGCATCCCGCGCGCGAGCTTTGCGCCGCCGGTGCCTCCGGCGAGCACCACGACCGGCCGGCTCAAATGCCCGTGATCCGGATCCCGGCGCGGGTCTTGTTGCGGACGTTGATCGAGATCAGCAGCGGAGTCAGGCCCTCGACGATTCGCGCCAGCTCGAGCCCTCCGCAATCGATCACCCGCAGCCCGGGAATCAGCTCCACGAGCTCCTTGACCTGCGCCTTGTCAGCGCGCTTGTCACCGCACAGGAGCACGTCCTCGTCAAGGTCGTGATCCAGGTCGCTCAGCAGCGCGGCACTGACGGTGTGGAAGGCCGAGACCACCCGAACTCCGTCGGGAACCATCTCCTGCGCCTGCTGGGCGGCCGAGCCCTGCCAGACGCCGAGCAAACGGGTCGCCTTGCCGCTGACCGCTGCCGCCAGTGGCACCGTGGCGTCGACCAGCAATTGGCCGGGCGCCAGCGCGGCCTTGAGGTTCGTGAGCGTCTCGGACTGGCTGCGGAACGGGACGCTGAGGATCACGATCTCCGCGCCTTGGACGGCGTCGGGGTTCTCGGCCCCCGCGAACTGCCCCTCGGCGACAGCCTCCGCGGCCCGAGCGGCGGCTTCGTGGGCCCGATCACCGCTGCGCGAGCCGATCACCACCGGCATGCCGGCGTTCCCGAGTCGCAGCGCCAAGCCGAACCCGAGCGCGCCGGTGCCACCGACGATGCAGACTGGGGCGCTCATTGCCCGCGCAGTCTATGGGCCTGGGGGTCAGCTAGGCTGGCCGCGATGCTCGACGCGGGAATCGAGGGCTCAGACGAGTTCGAGGTGGAGGGCCGGCTGCTTACCGACGTCGGCGGCACGCTGGCGCAGTCGGTGCTCTCGACGCCGGGGATGATCGCGATGATGGAGCGGACCGCGATGAGGCTTGTCCGCCCCGAGCTGGGGCAGGGGCAGGCGACGGTCGGGTTCGAGGTCTGCATCAAGCACGTGGCCGGCGCCTCGGAGGGCACCCGTTGCACCGCGCGGGCACGGCTGGATGAGGTGGTTGAGGGGCGCAAGCTGCGGTTCTCCGTCGAGGTGGTGGCCCACGATGGACGAACGATCGGGGTCGGCAACCATGAGCGCAGGGTCATCGAGGTGGGACGGTGAGCCTTCCGGAGCACGTGCGGATCCGGGAGGTAGGTCCGCGCGACGGGTTTCAGAACGAGCCTGAAATCATCCCCACCGCCGACAAGATCCGGCTGATCGAGCTGCTCGGCCGCAGTGGTCTGCGCCGGCTGGAGCTGACGAGCTTCGTCAGGGCCGACGTGATCCCCCAGCTGGCCGATGCAGAGCAGGTGCTGGCGACGGCGGACCTTCCATCGTCGATGTCGGTCAGCGTCCTGGTCCCCAACGAGCACGGCTTGGAGCGCGCCCTGGCCCACCGCGACCGCTTCCACGAGATCAACGGGTTCCTGTCCGCTTCGCCGACGCACAACCGCAAGAACGTCGGCCGGGACATCGAAGAGTCGCTGGCCGGCCTTCAACGCACGTTCGCGCGGGCGGCGGCCGAGGGGCTGCGCTGTGAGGGGGTCATCTCGACCTCGTTCGGCTGCCCCTACGAGGGACACGTCCCAGTGGCCCGGGTGCTCTCGATCGCCGACCGCCTGATCGAGGCCGGCGCGCAGGAGGTCGGCTTCGGCGACACCACCGGCATGGCCAACCCGGTCACCGTGCGGCGCTTCTTCGAGGCGGCCCGGACCGAGCTCGGCGACGAGGTGGAGCTGACCGCCCACTTCCACAACACCCGCGGCCAGGGGCTCGCCAACGTGCTCGCGGCGCTCGAGGGCGGCGTGGGGAGCTTCGAGTCGAGCTTCGGCGAGTTGGGCGGCTGCCCGGTGCCCGCCGGGGCCACGGGGAACATCGCCACCGAGGATCTGGTCAGCATGCTGCACGAGATGGGAATCGAGACCGGGATCGAGCTGAGCGCGCTGCTGGAGGCGGCGGGCGCCGCCCAGCGTGTCCTTGGCCGGCGACTGGGCAGTCACGTCCTGTCCGCCGGGCCGGTCTCGTGGGAAGGCTTGGGCGTCGATCCGCAGATGCAGCCGGCAACCGTGCCCGACGGTCGATGAACGGTAGCTGCGGCCGGTGAGCAGGCGCTGCGGCCCGTGACCGGCTGCCGGAATCGATGACCGGAGGCGATCCGCATGAGGACCTGGCGGCCGCGCGGGCCCAGTCGCTGGCGGGTGGCCCCGAGCACCATCGCGAGAAGGCCGCCGAACAGGGAAAGCTCCCGGTGCGCGACCGTGTCGCCCGCCTGCTCGACCCCGGATCGCTGGCCGAAGACGGGCTGCTGGCTGGGGGGGAGGTGGCAGGTCTAGGGGCCGAGGGAGTGATCACCGGGATGGGAGCGATGGGCGGCCGAGCGGTGGCGGTGATGGCCAACGACCCGACGGTCAAGGCCGGCTCGTGGGCTCCCCGGACGGTCGAGAAGATCCTGCGCATCCAGGAGCGGGCGCTGGCACTGCGGGCACCGATCGTCTACCTCGTCGACTCGGCCGGTGCTCGGATCAACCAGCAGGTGCAGATGTTCCCCGGCCGCCGGCACGCCGGCCGGATCTTCTTCAACCAGGTCCGGCTCTCCGGCGTGGTCCCCCAGGTCTGCGTGCTGTTCGGGCCGAGTGCCGCCGGGGGCGCCT
Organism: uncultured Solirubrobacterales bacterium; assembly: GCA_963787535.1. Classification (GTDB taxonomy): domain Bacteria; phylum Actinomycetota; class Thermoleophilia; order Solirubrobacterales; family Solirubrobacteraceae; genus Palsa-465. The sequence goes on along the minus strand of CAWBDB010000003.1, from coordinate 159,268 downwards.
ACATCCCGGCATTCTGCGACATCGTGATCATGCGCGAGGGGAACGCCTCGATGTACCTCGGCTCGCCGAGGATGGCGGCGATGGTGATCGGCGAGAAGGTCACGCTGGAGGAGATGGGGGGCGCCCGCATGCACACCTCCCGCAGCGGCTGCGCGCACGCACTGGTGCTCGACGACGAGCAGGGAATCGACTTCGCCCGGCGTTACCTGAGCTACTTCCCGGCGCACTTCGAACAGCCGCCGCCGGTGGTAAAGGCTTCCGCCCCGGCGGCGGAGGGGTCGATCCGGGAGCTGATTCCCGCCGACGAGAACAAGCCCTTCGACATGCGGGAGTTGATCGAGCGGATCATCGACGGCGGGTCGCTGCTGGAGATCCACGCCCGCTGGGCCAAGGAGCTGATCGTCGCCTACGCCCGGCTGGACGGACAGGTGATCGGGATCGTCGCCAACCAGCCGAAGGTCAAGGGCGGGGTTCTGTTCGTGGACTCGTCTGACAAGGCGGCTCGATTCATCCAAACCTGCAACGCGTTCAACATCCCGCTGTTGTTCCTGGCCGACGTGCCCGGATTCATGATCGGCACCCAGGTCGAGCGCGAGGGCATCATCCGGCACGGCGCCAAGATGATCAGCGCCGTCTCCGAGGCCACGGTGCCGAAGATCTCGGTCATCGTCCGCAAGGCCTACGGCGCCGGTCTCTATGCGATGGCGGGGCCCGCGTTCGATCCTGACTGCTGCCTGGCGCTGCCGAGCGCATCGATCGCCGTGATGGGGCCACAGGCGGCGGTCAACGCCGTGTACTACAACCAGATCCAGGCGATCGAGGAACCGCAACAGAGGGCGGCGAAGACCGAGCAGCTGCGAGAGGAGTATGCCGCCGACATCGACATCCTCCACCTCGCCTCTGAGCTCGTGGTCGATGCGGTGATCGAGCCCGGGAACTGCGCTCGGAGCTGATCCGCCGGTTTGCTCTTGCTCAGGGCAAGCAGCGTCTGTGGCCGCAAAAGCGCAACCCGATCACGCCGGTGTAGGGGCGGCCGGCGCGGGGGCGCCGGGCTTCAGCTTGCTGCCGGCGGATCCGAGAAAGCCGTCGATCGCGTCCACCAGCAGCAGCGAGAACTCGACGACATGATCGATGGTGGCCGGGTCGACCTGGTCAGGGTCACCGGCGCGGGTGAGCGGAAGCGGCACCAGGTGTCCGATGACCCGATGGCGAGCGCCGGAATACGCGCGATCACCGCCGGCAGCGCCGGCGAGCAGCCCCGGGTGCGCACGGGCCCCGCGAGCAGATATGGGGCCTGCGCGGCGGCGCCGGCCGCGAGCCTGCGCAGCTGAGCGAAGTAGCGCAGCGGGATGAGCTGCCCGTCGCTGACCCACCAGCGCGGGCTGCCGGCAGCGCTGGCGCAGATGCCAAGAACGATCGCGGTGGCGGGGCGCAGCTGACGCCGGCGGGCGCGGAGATAGCGTCGCAGGCCGATCGCGCCTGCGTCTGCGGCTCCCTGCAGCACCAGCTCGACGTTGCAGTTACGCGGTGCCCCGGCGGCGAGCGCTCGGGCTAGGGCCACTGCCGCCGCGGTGCTGCTTCCGCTCTGCGCCTCGGCGGGTCCGGGACCCGCGGTCCCCTGCTCGAGCAGGAGCGCGAGCGTCACCACGAGCATGACCGTCGGCAGCAACTGCACGATCCCGACTGCGGCACCGGTGTCGCCCTGCAGGCGCATCACCGCGGTTGCTTCGAGCCACAGCAGCAGCACGACGAGCCATGCCAGCCACCCCGGCGCCCGGCCGCCGGTCAGCGCGCCCAGCCAGGTGGCCGCACGGCGCAGCGGCCGGCGTTGCAGCAGCCCGTTGCGACGGGTGTCGTAACCGGCGGTGATGATCAGGCGGACCGCCTGGTCCTGGATCGGCCCCGGTGACGGCGCGGAGACGACGTTCTGACTTGCTCGTTCCGGGGTCAGCCTGCGCCCGAGCGAGCTCCCGAGCAGTGCATCCGCGAGCACGGACAGCAGCGCGAGCAGGATCAGGGCGCCCCCCCACCGAGGCGAGCCGGTCGACAGCAGGCTGCCCCCCAGCCCCAGCGCCACGTGCCAGGCGTGGGCCAGGGCCCAGTTCGGGCGGCACCAGAACGTCTCGGTCCGGGCGGTCAGCCCCGCCCGGCGCAGCTCGGCCGTGAGCCAGTTCGCCGCCCGCCGCTCGGCCTCGCTGCCCGCCACGCGCCTGGGCAAGTCGGCCAGCCCGGAGAGTATCTGCGCTGCGGCCATCCCGGTGGGCATGATCCCAGCGGGACGCGCGGCGCGTGCCGCCATCCGGTAGAACGCCGGGATGACCCGTGGCCAGGAGGAGCAATTGCTGGCCATCGCTGAGGTGGCTGCGGCTGCGGCGGCGCGCGAGCTGCGGGCCCGCTTCGGCGGATACGCGGCCGGGGTCAGAGCCAAGAGCACTCCCACCGACTTGGTCTCGGACGCCGATCTCGCCGCCGAAACGGCGATCCGGGACGTGATCACGGCCAGGCGCCCGCACGACACCGATCATCGGTGAGGAGGGAGGGGAGAGAGTCGTCTCCGGTGAGCGCGCTGAGGACTCGCTGCGCTGGGTCGTCGATCCACTCGACGGCACCATCAACTACTTGTTCGGGATCCCGATGTTCGCGGTGAGCGTCGCCTGCGAGGACCGCAATGGAGGTCTGGCCGGGATCGTGCTCGACCCGATCCGCGAGGAGGCCTTCACCGCCACACGGTCAGGCCCCCCCTTGCGCAACCGGCAGCCGATCGTGGCCTCAGACCGGGAAGAGCTCGCCCTTGCGCTCGTGGCCACCGGCTTCAGCTACGACGCCGGCGTGCGCGCGCGGCAGGCGGAGGTGCTGGCCCGGGTGCTGCCGCGCGTGCGCGATATCCGCCGTGCCGGTGCGGCGGCACTCGACCTCTGCTGGTGCGCCTGTGGACGCTACGACGCGTACTACGAGCGCGGATTGCATGCCTGGGATCTGGCCGCCGGCGAGCTGCTGGCGCGGCGGGCGGGCCTGGCGGTGCGCAAGCTGTCGGCGCACGGAGACGATCCCGCCGGCGTGGTCGTTGCCCCGCCGGCGATCGTCGGGGAGCTGTACGAGCTGGTGAGCGGCGGGGGCTGATGCCGAGCTCCGATTGGCCTGTGCCTGATGGCAACTGATGCCGCCTCCGGCTGGCTGGTCTCAGCTGCGCGCGTAGACTGCGTCCTCGCGCGGCGGTGGTGGAACGGTAGACACGATGCCCTCAAAAGGCATTGTCCTTCGGGACGTGTGGGTTCGAATCCCACTCGCCGCATCGGCTGGCGATCAGACCGCAGCCGGCTCCGGCGAGGATGGAGGCGAGCGCCGACCACGCCGCCGGCGAGCCTCGCTCTCGGGAACCTCCTGCTCGACATTCCAGCCCTGCACGAAGCCCTGCATGGCGAAGAAGATCAGCAGCAGCTGCACCGGCGCCATCAGCAGCGTGACCAGTCCGAGCACGTTCGGACCCACGCCGCCGCCACCGAAGATCGTCTGGGTGTGCGCGTAGCCGACGTGATGGCGATCGAACCAGCTCGTGCCACCTGCCCCGCTGCCGGCGACCACGGCCAGGATCAACAGCAGGATCGCGAGCGCGGCGGCGATCGGCAGCAGGCCCCGGGTCCAGCGCGCAATGTAGAAGGCGAGGATCAGGTACAGGAGCATCCAGATGAAGTTGACGGGCTTGAGGCCCTGGAGTGCGCTCCAGCCGCCGACGGTGACGATCAGCATCAGCAACACCGACACCAACAGCAGGAGGACGACAATCGCCCTGGTCGCATTGCTAGAAGCCTTCTCCCGGTTGGGATAGACGACCGTGTAGCCGGGGCGGAGGTATCGAACCGGAGGCATGATGCGGACCATACAATCTGTAGCGGCCGCGTGCAGCAGTTTCGTGGCGGGCGTGGCGGAATTGGTAGACGCGCCGGCTTTAGGTGCCGGTGGGCTAGCCCGTGGGGGTTCGAGTCCCTCCGCCCGCACTGCAGTCTTGGCCTCGCTCAGCGCGCCGATGCCTAACGCGTAGCCGCGGCCTGGAGTAACCCTGCCGGCGCCAAAGACGCGTCGTTGCAACCGGGACTCCCGTCTCTCGACTCGCTTCACGATCCGTGAACCCGGCGGCCTTCAACCGGCAGACCACGGCAACCTGACGAGGCGGACGGGCTCTGGGCATGATCAGAACGTAGTTCTGTTCCGGACGGAGCCGGGAAGCGGGGGATCGAGGAGTCGAACCTCGCGTTGCGGTTTTGGAGACCACCGTGTTAGCCGATACACCAATCCCCCTGTAGGCGAAATACAGCGTAGCGAGCGGGTGCATTAGAACAGGGACATATGCGGCACCGACAGCAGTACGCCTACGATCTCACCGATGAGATCCCATACCGTCTATCGCACCTTCTCAACCGAGCGCCGACGCGAGTTCGTCCGCATCACCGACGACGTCGCCGAGGCGGTGCGAGAGGCAGGCATCGCCGAGGGGATGGTGCTGGTCAGCGCGATGCACATCACCGCGGGGGTGTGGATCAACGACGACGAGCCGGGGATCCAGGCCGACGCGCTCGAGTGGCTCGACAAGCTGGCACCGCCGAGCTGGCAAGAGCCGGACGGGGAGGTAGCGAGCCAGCTGCGCCCCAACCCGGGCGACTACCGTCATCATCGCGGTGGCGAGGACAACGGCGACGCGCACCTGAAGAACCTGCTCGTCCACCACCAGGTGATCGTCCCGGTGACCGACGGTGAGCTCGACCTCGGACCGTGGCAGCAGATCTTCTACTGCGAGTTCGACGGCGGGCGGCGCAAGCGCCTCGTCATCAAGGTGCTGGGGGAGTAGCCGCGGCAGCGCAGCAGGCTCGGTCCAGCTGGCTACCATCTCCGTGACCGCGGGCGAAGTGTTGTGGTTGCACAGAAGCCTTCCAAGCTTCTAGGGCGGGTTCGATTCCCGTCGCCCGCTCTCCTCGACCGCGTCCACTGAGCCGTCGGAAGCCACTCTCGCACGGCAGCGCCGAGTGCGGCGTGGTCGCTCTTCAAGCCGTGATCGCCACGAATGGTGATGACCGTTCGGGTGGCGGTCGGCGGTGGAACGCCGAACCGATCTGTCGGACCCCTGCACCACCAGGGTCGGCACTGTCACCGCGTCGAGCTCGTCGAGTCGGTTGGGGCTGCGGGTGCCATCCCTGCGCCGGCCCGGCGGTTGCAGCGGGAACGCGAGGCACAGCACTCCGCCCACACCAGTGGCATCAGCGGTCCGGCAGGCCACTCGCGCTCCGGAGGAGCGGCCTCCGCCTATCAGCGCCAGCCCGGCCAAGGAGTCTCCACGCAGCCCCTCGATCATCGCCTCCCAAGCCGCGTCCAACTGCCGCGCCGGAGCCGGGGATCGGCGGCCGGCGACGCGATAGGGCTGCTCGACCAGCGCCACGGTGAGCCCGCACGAGCTCGCCGCTGCTGCGGCCGTGACCAGATCCGGTGCGCTCACCCCACCGCCGGCGCCGTGACCGAGCACCAGCGCGGCACGCGCGCCTTGGACCGGCTCCAGGTGCGCCCGACCCGGACCGTGCGGGGTCGCCAGCTCGACTGTCGACACCGCTCGCCGGGGCCTCTCTACGCGCCGGCGCGCGCCTTCGACCACTCTGCCTTGTGCGCACGCTTGGCCGCCTGGTAGTCCGCCAGCGCCTGCGGTGAGTCCACGTCGCCGAGGGTCGGATGGGCCGGGCACGAGCTCGCGCGCGACCTCGACGTCGAAGCGCTTGGCGAGCACCGCGCCGAGCGCCTTGATCTTCATCTCGCCGAAGCCCGGCAGCGCCGCGAGGTTGGCGCGCAGCTGCTCACCGTTCCCGGCGTAGCTCCAGACTCGGGCCGCGTCGCCGTCGTAGTGGTCGCGAATGTGGACCGCCAGGTCGTGCACGCGGCGCGCCATCGCGCCAGGGAAGCGGTGGATGGCCGGTCGCTGGCGGAAGGTCGGCTCGAGGTCGGCGGCGGCGAGCTCCTCCGGCGTCAGCGAACCGAGCCGCTCCTGTAGCGCCAGTGGCCCTGAGAAAGCCTTCTGCACGCTGACCTGCTGATCGAGCACGAACCCGATCAGCAGCGCCATCGGATCGGTGGCGATCAGGCGGTTGCACTCCTCGGCATCGGTGAAGTACAGGCGCTCGGGCATCGCCGACAATCCTGCCACGGATTACCGGCCAGGTCACATGTCGATCTGCGCCACCCTCGGCGGCGCAGATCCGTTTCGGCGGGCGACCTCGTCGCGGACGATCGGCGCGACCTTGGTCGCGAACAGCTCGATCGAGCCCAGCACGTCACCGTGAGCAACGGCCCCGACGCTCATCTGCCCGATGTAGCGGTCGTTACCGAACAGCTCGTGCTCGAGCAGGATCTTCTCTGCTACCTCCTCTGGCGATCCTGCCGCCAGCGCGCCACGAGATGAGCGCAGCGCCTGGTACTCGCTCCGGCCCGACGGCGGCCACCCCCGCTCACGACCAATCCGGTTCATCATCGCCAGGTATGGGGAGGCGAATGCGGCGTCCGCCTGCGCGGAGGTGTCGGCGACGAATGCGTGAGTGTTGATCGCCACCTTCAGCTGGTCAGGTGGGTGCCCGGCGGCGGCGCCGGCGCGGCGGTAGAGGTCCACCAGGGGCACGAATCTCTCCGGCTGGCCACCGATGATCGCCACGGTCAGCGGGAGCCCGAGCGTGCCGGCACGAACCACCGATCGTGGCGTCCCGCCGACCGCGATCCACACCGGCAGCGGATCCTGAATTGGTCGCGGCCAGACCTCGGCGTCATGGAGCGGCGCACGGTGGCGACCGGACCAGCTGACGCGCTCTGAGCTGCGAATCGCCAACAGCAGCTCGAGCTTCTCGGCGAACAGCTCGTCGTAGTCGTCGAGGTCGTAGCCGAACAGCGGGAAGGATTCGATGAACGAGCCGCGACCGGCCATGATCTCCGCCCGGCCACCGGAGAGCAGGTCTACGTGGGCGAACTGCTGGAAGACCCGGACCGGATCCTCGGAGCTCAGCACCGTGACCGCGCTGGCCAGCCGGATGCGCTGTGTGCGAACGGCGACGGCGGCCAGAGCCACGGCCGGCGCGGAGACGAGGAAATCCGGACGATGATGCTCCCCGATCGCGAACACGTCCAGCCCAAGCTCGTCGGCGAGCTCGGCCTCCTCCAGCAGGTCACGCATCCGCTCCGCCGGGCTGACCCCCGAGCTCAGATCCGCGAACGTCGCTAGGCCCAGCTCCATGCGCGGATCATAGCGAGTAGTTGCTTACACAACCATCTTGCGCAGTGAAGAAGATGTGAAAGCATCTCCGGCAATGCATGACGTGGTGATCCTGGGTATCAAGGGCCTGGCCGGGGGATCGCTGGTGCTCGCGTTCTCGGTGCTGGCGCAGGGGCTCTCGCCCAAGCGCTTTGCCGGGTTGTTCAGCGCCGCTCCCGCGGTGGCGATCGCCGGTTTGATCGTCGTTCTCGTGGACAAGGGCAGCCACGACGCCCACCAGAACACCACGGGGATGATCGCCGGCGCCACCGGGATGGTGGCCTACGCCGCGGCCGCGGTGCCGCTGCTGGCCCGCGCACGCGCCGTTCCCGCCGCCGCCCTGGCGCTCGGCGGATGGCTGACCGTCGCCGGGCTGCTCGCGCTTCCGATCCTGCTCTCATGAGCGAGGCCGTGAAGAAGCTCACGATCAAGGACCGTCCGCCTCAGCGACCTTCGCTGGAGGGACAGCAGCTCCGGCAGGTGCGGCGCCAGGACCTGGTGATCCGCTTCATCGCCGGCGGCTTAACCTCGATCGCTGCCGGCGCGGTGACGCTTGCCTTCGGGCCCCGGGTTGGTGGCATCCTGCTCGGCCTGCCGGCGATCCTAGCCGCCAGCCTGACGTTGATCGAGGAGGATGAGGACGTCGAGAGCGCTCGCGAGGACGCGCGGGGCGCGATGCTTGGGGGTTGCGCGATGATTGCTTTCGCCGTCGTCGGTGCCGTGTCGTTTCTCGCCGTCAGCCCTGTCGGGGCGTTGTTGTTGGCGACGCTGGCCTGGGCAGCGGTTGCACTTGGTGGCTATCGGGTCCTCTGGTGGCCCGGCCGAACGTGATCGTTCCAGGCGCCCGGTGAAAGAAGTCCTGCACGGTTAGCTGGATTCTCGCTAGGGGTAGAAAACAGGACACAACCGACTTGGGGTGGAGGAGAGATGGCATTCGCGCTGAGACGTTCTGGTGGCCCTTCGACCGGTGCCGCCGCGGCCGAGGATGCGTCCGTGGCCGACGGGCGGGGCAGGCGGCCCGCTCGCGGCCGGGTAGCCGCAGCTCGCGGCGCGTGGGCGGTCGGGTCGGTGATGCTGCTGATCGCGCGGCTCGTCCGTCTGGTGGTGGGCATCATCGTGCTGGTGATCGTGGCCGCGATCTTGCTGCGCGTGCTCGGGGCCAATGCCTCGAACACGATCGTCAAGGATGTTCATGACGTGGCCAAGGCGCTGGTTGGGCCGTTCGACGGGATGTTCTCGATCTCCAAGCCCAAGGTGGCGATCGCGGTCAACTGGGGGATCGCGGCGCTGGTGTACCTGCTGGTGGGCGGCTTGATCGCGCGCTTGATCGCGCGCGCCGCTCCCCGTGGGGTGCATCCCGCCGAGCCCGTGGTCTAGGCGCGGGGTACTCAGCCGCTGCGGCCGGCACCGACGTCAGCCAGGTCTCTGGTGCTGGCGATGGTGTGGAACTTGACCTCCGGCGGGGCGACGATCGTCGCTGGGATCCCGCGCATGAACTGGTTAACGTGGGAGGTGGCAAAGTGCTGCTCCAGCGCCGCCTGGCTTTCCCATTCCTCGATGAAGACGAAGTGGTTTTCCCGCTCGGTCTCCTCGTACAGGTGGTAGTTGATGCAGCCTGTCTCCCTCCGTGACGCTGACGCGACGGCCTCCCCGAGTCGCACGAGCGCCTCGCGCTTGGTCGCATCGGTCTGAACCCGTCCAACGACGACGATCATCATGTTCTCCTTCGCTTCGGTGTGGCTGGCCGTGGCCGCTGCTAGTGCTGCCCGACGGCGGTGCACGCCGCGGGGGACGTGCACGAGACGCCAAAGAGCGTGTTGTAGGGGTTGGGGCTGAGACTGGGCGTGGGCTCGACCGTCCAGGACGTGCCGTCCCAACGCTCCGCAAGGGTCACCTGGGTACCGGCGTTGTTCTCATACCCGGCCGCGGTGCACGCGATGTCGGACGTGCACGACACGCTGGTCAGGTTGTCGTTCTGGCCGGGGCTGGGGGTGGGTTGGACGGTCCAGCTTGTGCCGTCCCAGCGCTCCGCCAGCGTCACGGAGTTCCCGCCGTTGGAGTAGCTCCCCACGGCGGTGCAGTCGGCCCCATAATCGGACCCTGCACAGGTGTCTTTACGCTCCCCGGCTGGTCCCTGCCGCCAATCCGCGGCTGGTCCGCCGGCCAGTACTCCCAATACCACGTGCAGACCTCGCCCTTATCGCAGCGGGCATTGGCATGCAGCGTCGCCGAGTAGTCCGTGATGCTGGTCGCGCCCGTCGTCCTTCCCGCGCACGCGCTCAACACCAGCCCCGCGCCAACCGCCATGACCACTCCGAAGCCTCGTCGCATGCGCCCTCGCCCCATCAGGGGAAAATGATCCGCCAAGGCTACTCCGCTCCAGCCGACCGGGCAAGGCCTCAGCGACGCTGTTGATCGGCGCTCGCAGTGACCTCGGTGAGCTGACGAACAACGGCATCAATACCGGTGACCTCGTAGGTGGCCCGTTGGGCTCCGGCTCCGCCGCCACGACGCAGGAGCTGCGGTAGCGCCGCCAGCTCCTCTGCGCACCGTAGTTCGGCAGCACGGCTCTGCACTCGCGCCACGACTTCCTCCGCCAGCTCCGACACCGCGCGCAGTCTCTCGCGGGCATCCAGAAGCTGGGCGTGGACGCCGAAGCGGGCGGCGCGGAACACGCCCTCGTCGAGGAGCTCAGGAGGAGGCTCGGCCTCGGATTCTGTTTCCGCGGCGTCGCGGGCCAGGCAGTGGACCAGCGCGACCAGGGCGCCGGTATCCACGAGCGATGTCTGCACATCCATGGCTCGAATCTCCACCGTTCCCAGTCGCGGATGGGGTCTGACCTTCCACCAGAACCAGGTGTAGTCCGGGACGTCCGCCGCCCGCGTCAGCACGCTGCTCATTTGACAGAAGTCCGCGAAGTCCCGCATCGCCCGGGGGACGCCAGAACGCGGCCATCCCCGCAGCGTCACCTCCCGTGCGGACGCCAGGCCTGTGTCGCGAGCGTGGCGAAAAGGCGAGTTCGCCGCGAGCGCCTGGAGCAGCGGCAGCTCGCGTCGGAGACCGTTGAACGCGCGGATCGCCGTCTCGGCGTCCGGCATTCCCACATGGATGTGCAGCCCGGCGATCGGAGTGACCACAGCGTCCCCGAGCAGGTGGTGGATGCGCTCGTAGCGTTCCTTATCGGTGATCGCCGCCTCCCCCTCCTCGGCGGCGGGGTGAGTGCCCGATCCGAGGATGCCCGCGCCGGTTTTCACCACCGCGCGACGCAGCTCGCCGAGGGCTCGGATCGCGTCACCCGCGCTCGAATACACATCGGTGATCAACTCGACTTGACAGGCGTGGAGCTCCCGCTCGACCTTGCCGTCGAGCTCACCCAGCCGGGCGAGGATCGCCGCCGAAGTGTTTGTCTGCCGCCCGGTGACCGGGTCGACGAGAAACAACTCCTCCTCGACCCCGATCGAGAATGGCTGACCCGATCCGAAACGATGCTCGAAGTCATCCGCCGACGTCATGCTGTGGAGTATGGCGAGGGTTCTGACCGGCAAGTCGTGTCATCGACCGGTAGCCGTAGGCACGACGGCCGCCCACGTAGACTTGATGCATGGGCACCTTTGTCTTCAGGCTCAAAGCTCCTCGCCCGGATTTCGCCCTCGATATGACCGAGGAGGAGCGGGAGATCATGGGCCGCCACGCCGCCTACTGGCAGCCGTTCATCGACTCAGGTCAGATGGTGATTTTCGGCCCCGTGCTCGACCAGGATGGATCATGGGGGCTCGGGGTGCTCGAGGCCGAGGACGAGGAGGAGTTGCGGGCATTCGCTGCCGGCGATCCGGTGGTGGTCAGCCGGACGGCCCATATCGAGGTCGGCAAGATGCTCGCCGGCTTCGTCCGCCCTCCCTCGTCCAGGTCGTAGCCAAATCACCCGCCACGGTGGGCGGCGATCCGGCAGGGCGACGATCTCGGCTAGGCCGCAACTGCCGGTAACCCGACGCCGATGACCTTCAAGCGGCGTGAGAGCGCGGTGAAGGCGAACTCATTCATCGACTGCGCAGAGTTGCCGAGGTACTCGTAGTCTTCGCCGAGCTGGTGCCCCGGTGGAACGAGAACCCCGGCAGCCGCCGGAAGCGTCTCAACCAGCTTCTCCTGGATGCGTTGGGCAAGATCAGGATCACGCGCCTTCTGCTGCAGGAACCAGGTGCCGTAGGCGACGTGACGATGCTCGTCCTGGGAGATCAAGCTGAACGCCTTCAAGTGGCCCGGGAGGATCCCCCGACGCTCCATGTTGTCGGTCTGGAAGTGCTGCCCGGTGAGGGCCAGAGTGCCCTCGATCACCATGTGGTAGACGGTGACGAAGTCGACCTTGGCCGCGATGTCCGAGGGGTCGGAGAGCAGCGCCTGGTGGGCGTCGACGAGGTAGCCGTCGAACAGCGTGAAGTAGTCGGGGGTGAGGTCTCGCCGAGCGCGCCCCAGACGATCCTCGAAGCTGCCGTCCAACCGAAACACATCTTCGTAGAGGCGGTTGAAGTGCTGGGCGTGGCGCGCCTCGTCGACCTGCTGGCTGATAAGGAAAGCCTCCTCGTGCTTGTCCTCGGCGGCCAGGACAAGACCCGCGAACTGGTTGGTGACCCGTTCCTCGCCGACGAAGAACGCCGACAACCCCCACAACATCTCGTCGCGAAGGTCTTCTCGCAGTCCCTCCCAGTCACGCCGGTCCTGCACGAGATCGATCTCGTGCGAGACCCAGTTCTGGCGCTCCCACAGGCGGTACAGCTGCAGCGGCGACATCAGCTTCACCTGCGGCAACTTCGACTCGTCGGTGATCGTGGCGACATCGCCTTGGACCGTGAGGTCAAGCAGGCTGGACATGGTGGGCCTCCTGGCGTGCGAGCTGGTTGCCGGCGAGTCTAACCCCAGTTCGTCCGTCCAACGGTCCTAGCATCGCGTCGATGGATGCGTCGCTAAATCCAGCCTTGGCTGATGCTCGCTTCTGCCCGAGGTGCAGCCAGCCGGCGGAGGTGGAGTTCCCGCGCCGGATCGCCTGCGGACATTGCGGCTACTCCGCCTACTACAACCCGAAGCCGGTTGCCGGCGCGATCCCGCTCGATGCCGCCGGGAAGGTGATTCTGCTGCGCCGGGGCTTCGATCCCGGGCGGGGATTGTGGACTTTTCCCGGCGGCTTTGTCGATCTTGGCGAGTCCGTCGAGGAGGCTGCCCACCGGGAGACTCACGAGGAGCTTGACATGGCCATCGAGCTCGAGGCACTGGTGGGGGTTTACTCGCGCGCCGGTGACCGCGTGGTCTTGATCGTCTACCGCGGTAGGGCTTTCGGCCAGCCGCGGACCACCCCGGAAGCAGTCGAGGTTCGTTCGTTTGCGGTGAGTGAGATCCCGTGGCCGGAGCTCGCGTTCTGGTCGACCGCGCTTGCGCTGCGCGATGCCTTCCCCAGCGGGGCTGACCCGGCTAGCCACCGCTCGCCTTTGTCGGGGCGCTGAATCGGGGAGACAGGATTTGAACCTGCGACCGCCCGGCCCCCAGCCGGGTGCGCTACCAGACTGCGCCACTCCCCGTGGCCAGGCGATGATAGACCGCGGTGACGGGCCCGGGGGCTTAGGATGAAACCTCGCCTTGCTGTGCCGATGATCCGGGAACCGGATCGCCGCGTAGGCACCTTGAGAAGCAATCGCGCTTACCGTCACGACCCCCGGAGACCGGCAAGACTTGTTCCTATCTAGCACCAGCGGTCGCCGTGAGCTGCGAGAGCTTGCCGATGAGGACCTGATGGAGCTCATCTCCGCCGGCGAGGCACGGGCGTTCGAGGCGATCTTCGACCGCCACAGCGGCGCGGCTTTTTCGCTGGCCTACCGGATGTGCGGGCGACGCGCGATGGCTGAGGACGTGGTGCAGGAGGCGTTCCTGTCGCTGTGGCGAAGCGGGGCGCGCTACGACCGCCGCCGAGGGAGCGTGCGGACCTGGGTGCTCGGGGTCGTCCACAACCGGGCGATCGATGCATTCCGCCGCGGCGTGGTCAGGGAGAGTCGGAACGTCAGCGACGAGGGCCTGGCCGAGCAGCTGCCGGCGCAGGAACGAACCGATACCGAGGTCGCGCGGCGCGATGAGGCCAGCCAGGTGCGCTCGGCGCTGGGGGAGCTGCCCGCCGAGCAGCGGCAGGTGATCGAGCTGGCGTACTTCGGTGGCTTCACCCACACCGAGATCTCCGACATGCTCGCGCTCCCGGCGGGTACCGTGAAGGGCAGGATGCGACTAGGGCTGACGAAGATGCGGATCGCCCTCGGAGATCCGGCGGGGTTTGCGACATGAGCGATCGTGATCAGGAGATGCCCGAACACCGGGATTGCGGCGCCGACGCGGCGGCATGCGCACTGGGGGCGCTGGAGCCCGCGGAGGTCGAGGCATTCCGTCGCCACTTGGAGAGCTGCGTTGTCTGCCGTGACGAGGTGAGCGCGTTCAATGCCGTGGTGGACGTTCTGCCACTCGCCGCTCCACCCCAGCCGGTGCCGCGGACGCTCAAGCGTCACGTGATGGCGGCTGTGAAGGACGAGCAGCGCGCTGCTCGCACTCCGCAGCGCCGGCGCTCGCCCTGGTTGGCTGCGTTTCCGCGCCCGGTCCTGGCCACGGTGGCGACGGGACTGGCGGTGATCGTCGCGGTCATCGCGACCTCGGTCGGGAACCCGGGCGAGCCTACCCGCGTGATCCATGCCAGTACTTCCTGGAGCGGCACGAGCGCCGTCGTCCGGGTCACCGGGCAGCGCGCGGAGCTCGTCGTGCAGCGCATGCCCGCTCCGCCGGCGGGCAAGGTCTACGAGGTCTGGCTGGGGCGCCCGTCGCATCCACCGGCGCCAACCAACGCCCTGTTCAGCGTCACCGCGAGTGGCGCCGGGAGTGTCGATGTCCCCGGGAGCTTGCGCGGGGTCAACCAGGTGATGGTCACTCCCGAGCCGGCGGGGGGCAGCAAGGTGCCGACCCATGCTCCGGTGCTCGTCGCCAACCTGAGTTAGGCCCTTGGCGTAGGCGGCTCATCCGGACGCCTCGGAGATGCTCCGCCACGGCTTGGTCGCGGTGAGCCAGGTCACAAACGCGGCCAGCAGCATTCCGCACAGGATCCAGCCGAGCGTCGTCGTCCCGACGCCGACGTACTTCAGCCCTGAGGCAAAGATCACGAACGCGATCGCCGGCCGGAGAAACCGGTCAGGGACGCTCGAGGAGACCAGCGAGCCGACCAGCACCGCGGGGACGCTGCCGAGGATCAGTGAGGCTGTGACGCCAAACTCGACGTGGCCGAAGGCCAGCGCGCCGAGCGCCGCCGCGGCGGTCAGCGGCACCGCCTGAGTGAGGTCGGTGCCCACCAGCCGGCCTGCTCCGAGCATCGGGTAGACGAACAGCAGCAGCACGATCATCAGCGATCCGGAACCGACCGAGGTGATCCCGACGATGACTCCGCCGATCACCCCGATGGCGATCGTCGACAGCGGGCGAACGTGCACTTCGGCGACGGTGGCCATGCGCCGCTGTCCCTGCCGGCGATCTAGCAGGAAGCGGATTGCCATGGCAACGGCACCGACCAGCAGCGCCACCCCGAGCGCGACCTCGATGTTGTGCTGCGCGCTGCTCGACTTTCCCATCAACCGCAGCAGGTACGCGCCCAGGAAGGCGGCCGGCACCGACCCGAGCACCATCCAGCGAACCATGCGCAGGTTGACCGTCCCCGCCCGGAGGTGCACGAGCGCCCCCAGCGGGCGCATCACCACGGCGGCCACCAGGTCACTGGAGATCGCGCTTGATGGCGTGACGCCGAACAGGAGGATCAGCATCGGGGTCATCAACGCGCCCCCGCCGGCGCCGGTCATTCCCACCAGCAGCCCGATGATCGCGCTGCCGAGGACGATGTACGGGTCCAGGTGCATCGCGCAGGTTCTAGCGCAGGTAAGGCGACAGCTCAGGCGGCTACGGCGCCGGCTTCGCTGAGCGCGACCAGCTCCATAAGCGTGCTGGAGATCTCCTGCGGCCGCTCCAGCGGTCCCATGTGCCCGACACCCTCAAGCACGGTCAGGCTGTGAAGCTGCGGCAGCATCCCGGCGATGCGCCGCGCGTGCGCGGGCGGGGTCAGCCGATCCTTGTCGCCGGCGATCACCGCCGTCGGGATCGTCAGGTTGGCCAAAGCTTCGTGCAGGTCCATTGCTGACATGGCGATCCCGATCTCCGCGCGTACATCGGGATCACAGCTGATCAGCATCCGCTCAAAGAAGGCAACCTGAGCCGGAGTGGCCGTCGGTCCGAACGCGGCGTAGCGGATCGCGGCATGGCTGATCGGCGTGGAGAATCTCGGCAGCGGCGCACGTGACCCGAGGAACCCGCGCACGGCCACCGTCTGGTTGATCGCCTTGGCGATTTTCGGCAGCGGCATCAGCAGCGACTCGGCGATCAGGTGATCGACACCGGTGTTCACCAGCGCGGCAGCTCCCGCCCGGACGGTGACTTCGTGGTCCTGCGCCCAGGCGGCGATCGACATCGCCCCCAGCGAATGACCAGCCACCACGGCTCGCTGAGCGTCAGGTACGCAGGCGGTGAGAACGGCCTCCAGATCCTCGCCGAACCGAGCCAGGGCATAGTCCCCGCCTGCCGCCCGGGCGCTCTGACCGTGCCCGCGGAGGTCGTAGGCGACGCTCCGAATCCCGCGACGCTCCAGCTCACGGACCTCGTAGCTCCAGAAGGCGAGCGTCTCCGTCCACCCGTGGACGAGCACGACGCTCGGGGCCGACGAGGGACCGAAGGTCTCGAGGTGGATCTCGGTCCCGTCGGCAGACCGCACCGTGCTTGGGCTCCCTGCCGCCGGTACGCGCAGCTTCTCGTTCTCGGGATCGGCGGCAATCCGCCGACGCAGGCCGCGCTGGACGGCGGTCCCGGCCACCGCCGCAGCCGTCAACCCTGCGCCGGTGGCCAGGATGCGGGCATCGAGTCCTCCTCTGGGCACCGGGGGAGCCTACATCCACGTAACAAGCTCAGGGGCCATCGTGCGCATAGGATGGGCCCAGTGCGGATAGGTCTGCTCACCGGAGGGGGTGATTGCCCGGGGCTGAATGCGGTGATCCGAGCCGTGGTCCGCAAGGGAATCGACCATTACGGCTACGCCGTTCACGGCTTTGCCGACGGCTGGCGCGGGGTGCTGGAGGACTCCGGCCGATCGCTGGGCATCGAGTCTACGCGCGGGATCCTGCCCCGCGGGGGCACGATCCTCGGGAGCTCCCGGACGAACCCGTACAAGCGCGAGGATGGGGCGCAGCGGGTGCGGGAGACGTGTGAGCGCCACCGGCTGGACGGGTTGATCGCCATCGGCGGCGAGGACACTCTCGGCGTGGCCAACCGTTTGGGCGCCGATCAGGTGAGGGTCGTCGGCGTCCCCAAGACGATCGACAACGATCTCGGCGCCACCGACGTG
The DNA here is from genome assembly GCA_963787535.1 of uncultured Solirubrobacterales bacterium. Classification (GTDB taxonomy): domain Bacteria; phylum Actinomycetota; class Thermoleophilia; order Solirubrobacterales; family Solirubrobacteraceae; genus Palsa-465. The sequence continues at coordinate 142,541 of CAWBDB010000003.1, read as the reverse complement.
ACCTTCGGCTTTGACACTGCGCTGCAGGTCGCCACCGAGGCGATCGACCGCCTGCATACCACCGCCGAGAGCCACAACCGGATCCTGGTGGTGGAGGTCATGGGCCGCAGCGCCGGCTGGATCGCCCTGCACTCGGGCATCGCCGGCGGCGCCGACGTGATCCTGATCCCCGAGACACCGTTCGACATCGACGAGGTCTGCGGGCTGATCCGCCGCCGCCACGAACGCGGTCGCTACTTCTCGATCGTCGTCGCCGCCGAGGGTGCCGTCCCCAAGGAGGGAACGATCGGGATCGAGGACGGTGGGGTCGATGAGTTCGGCCATCCGCGGCTCGGCGGCATCGGGCAGGTGCTGGAGAGAGAGATCGAAGCCAGGACCGGCTATGAGACCAGAGCCACCGTCCTCGGTCACATCCAGCGCGGCGGGACGCCGACCGCTTTTGACCGAGTGCTGGCGACGCGGCTGGGACTGGCGGCGATCGACGCCGTCCACCAGGGTGCGTGGGGGATGATGACCGCGCTGCACTCGACCGCGATCGAGCTGGTTCCGCTGGCCGAAGCGGTGGCCCAGGTGCGCCGAGTGCCGGTGGAGGAATATCGTCGCTATGGAGTTCTGTTCGGATAGCCCTATGAGTCTTGCTCGATTGGGCCTATCGTTACTGAGGAAAGAGAGGATCTAGAATGCTGCCGCCCGTGGCCCCCATCGCCTCATCCGCAGCAGGCCGAGCATGAGCGCGACCGAGACCGCGACCACCTCCGTCGACGAACTGTGCGTCGACACCATCCGCACCCTGTCGATGGATGCCGTCCAGCAGGCCAACTCTGGTCATCCTGGGACCCCGATGGCGCTGGCGCCGCTGGTCTACACCTTGTACACGCGAGTGATGCGCCACAACCCGGCCGATCCCGATTGGATAGACCGCGACCGGTTCGTGCTCTCCGCGGGGCATGCATCGATGCTCCTGTACTCGATCCTCTACCTCAGCGGCTATCCGCTGACCCTGGAGGACATAAAGAACTTCCGCCAGGTCGGCTCGCCCACCGCGGGCCATCCTGAGCGCAAGTACAGCCCGGGCATCGAGGCCACCACCGGTCCGCTCGGGCAGGGGATCTCGATGTCGGTGGGCCTGGCGCTGGCCGAGCGGATGCTGGGGGCTCGCTTCAACCGCGATGGCCACGAGATCGTGCGCCACTACACGTTCACGATCGCCTCCGACGGCGATCTCCAGGAGGGCGTCGCCTCCGAGGCATCCTCGCTGGCCGGGCACCTCGGCCTCGGCGGCCTGGTGGCTTTCTACGACAACAACAAGATCCAGCTCGCGGGTCCTACTTCCCAGTCCTTCTCCGAGGACGTGGCCGAGCGTTACGACGCCTACGGCTGGCACGTCGAGAACGTCGGCGAGGACATGTCGATCGACCGGTTGGAGCGAGCGACCCGGACCGCGATGGAGGTGCACGACCGGCCGTCGCTGATCCTCGTGCGCTCGCACATCGGCTACGGCAGCCCGCACAAGCAGGACACCTCCAGCGCCCATGGATCGCCCTTGGGGGAGGAGGAGATCCGCCTGACCAAGGAGGCCTACGGCTGGGATCCGGACAAGCACTTCTACGTCCCTGAGGAGGCGCTGGCGCATTTCCGCAAATGCTGTGAGCGCGGCGCCGAGATGCAGGCAGAGTGGCAGCGCCGGTTTGACTCCTACCGTGCGCAGTTCCCCGATGAGGCCGAGCAGCTGGAGATGATCGATGCGGCGAGGATGCCGGAGGGCTGGGATCGGGACCTGCCCCGGTTTGACCCCGCAGATGATCCGATCGCCACCCGCAAGGCCTCTGAGAAGGCGATCCAGTGGGCGGCCAAGGCGGTCCCGCAGCTCATCGGCGGCTCGGCTGATCTGGCCACCTCCACCAACACCGACATCGGCGAGGGCGGCGACGTCGAGAAGGGCTCCTACGGTGGGCGCAACCTGCGCTTCGGCGTGCGCGAGCACGGCATGGGCGCGATCGTCAACGGGCTCACCCTGCACGGCTTCCGGGCCTTCGGAGCCACGTTCCTGACCTTCTCTGACTACATGCGCGGCGCGGTCCGACTGTCGGCGCTGATGAAGCTGCCCTCGATCTGGATCTACACCCACGACTCGATCGGCCTTGGCGAGGACGGTCCCACCCACCAGCCGATCGAGCACCTCGCGGCGCTGCGGGCGATCCCACGGCTGAACGTGGTCCGGCCCGCCGACGCCAACGAAACCGCCCTGGCGTGGCGGTTTGCCCTCCGCGAGGACGAGGCGCCGACCGCGTTCGCGCTCTCCCGCCAGAACCTGCCGATCCTCGATCCCCAGGCGATTCCCGACGACGCGATCGAACGGGGCGCCTACGTCCTCCGTGACGCCGAGGGAGGCGAGCCGGAGCTGATCCTGATCGGCACTGGCTCGGAGGTGTCGCTGTGCCTGGAGGCGGCAGACCAGCTCCGGGGCGTGCGCGTGCGCGTGGTGAGCATGCCGTGCATGGATACCTTTGCCCAGGGCGAGGCGGGATACCGTGACCGGGTGCTGCCGCCGGGCTGTCGGGCGCGGATCGGGGTCGAGGCCGCCAGCCCGCTGGGTTGGGACCGGTGGATCGGAGCCGAGGGCAGATTCGTCGGCATGGAGACCTTCGGCGAGTCCGGTCCCGCCAACGAGGTCTACGAGCACTTTGGCATCACCGCCCAGCGGGTGGCTGAGCTCGGCCGGGAGCTGAGCGGTCGATGAGCACCACGGCGAAGGTGAACGAACCCCTGGCCGCGCTGACCGCGGCCGGCACGAGCGTGTGGCTGGACCAGATCCGGCGGTCGCTGATCGAAGGCGGCGAGCTGGGGCGGATGGTGGCTGAGGAGTCACTGCGCGGGGTGACGGCGAATCCGTCGATCTTCGAGAAGGCGATCCTCGGCTCCGAGGACTACGACGACGAGCTGCGGGAGATGGGCCGCGAGGATCTCGACGCTGCCGCGATCTATGACCGGATCGCGATCCGCGACGTGCAGCTCGCCGCCGATGTGCTCGCCGGGGTCCATCGTGATTCCGGCGGTCGAGACGGCTTCGTCTCGCTGGAGGTTGCGCCCGACCTCGCCCACAACGCCGAGAACACGATCGCAGCGGCGCGCCTGTATTGGAAGGCGCTGGATCGCCGCAACGTGATGATCAAGATCCCGGGAACCCCGGAGGGGACGAGCGCGATCGAGCAGGCGATCTATGAGGGGATCAACGTCAACGTCACGCTGCTGTTCGCAGTGAGCGCTTACGACCAGGTGGCCGAGGCCTACCTGCGCGCGCTCGAGCGCCGACAGGCCGAGGGCAAGTCCCTGGACGTGCACTCGGTGGCGAGCTTCTTCGTCTCCCGCGTCGACTCCAACGTCGACCGCAAGCTCGAGGCGCTTGGCCGCAGCGAGCTCGCCGGCAAGGCCGCGCTGGCCAATGCCCGAGCCGCCTATCGGCGCTTCCAGGAGATCTACTCCGGCCCCAGGTGGGATGCCCTGCGCCACGCCGGCGCGTCGGTCCAGCGCCCGCTGTGGGCTTCAACCGGGGTCAAGAACCCCGACTACGAGGACACGATGTACGTCGACGGGTTGGTCGGCCGCGACACCGTCAACACGATGCCGATGGCCACGCTCCACGCCGTCGCCGACCACGGCAAGGTCAGGGGCGCCACCGCCGAGCACGATCCGAGTGCCGATCTGGAAGCGCTCGAGCAGGCGGGCATCGACCTGGATCAGGTCACCGACGAGCTGCTGGTCGACGGGATCAAGCAGTTCGAGGAGGCGATGGGGCGACTGCTGGCGGGGATCGAGGAGCAGCGCGTGGCGGTCAGCACCGGGAGGCCGCCGACGATCGCCGGGAGCCTGCCGGGCGATCTGGAGGCATCAATCGCCCAGCGGGTCAAGGCGGCCCTGTCCGAGCGCGTCGCCGAGCGGGTGTGGCGACGTGACCCCTCTCTGTGGGGTGGACCCGGGGTGCCGGAGATCGAGAACCGCCTCGGCTGGCTGACCGTGGCCGAGACGATGCTCGAGCACGCTGACGATCTGGAGCAGTTCACAGACAAGTGTCGCGCTGACGGCTTCACCGACGCGGTGCTGCTGGGAATGGGCGGCTCCTCGCTGGGACCGGAGGTGATCAGGCGCTCGTTCGGAGAGCTGCCCGACGGGTTGCGACTTCAGGTGCTCGACTCCACGCATCCAGACGTCATCCTGTCGGTGCAGGAGTCCGTGGACCTGAGCAAGACGATCTTCATCGTCTCCTCGAAGTCGGGGAGCACGGTCGAGACGCTGTCTCATTACCGCCACTTCCGGCAGTGGGCCGGACCCGAGCAGTTCGTGGTCGTGACCGATCCCGGCAGCCCGCTGGAGGATCTCGCGCGCGCGGATCGGCTGCGCTGCTGCTTTCGCAATCCGCCGGACATCGGGGGTCGCTACTCGGTGCTCTCCTACTTCGGGCTCGTGCCCGCGGCGCTGATGGGTGTGAACGTCAACGGACTGCTGCACGGGTGCCAGGTGGCAGAGCAGAACTGCGCCCACTACGACTCGAGTGAATCCAACTCGGGTCTGTGGCTCGGCGCCACCGTGGGTGAGCTTGCCCGACAGGGCAGGGACAAGCTCACCTTCTTGGTTGCACCGCCGATCGAGAGCTTCGGGCTGTGGGTGGAGCAGTTGATCGCGGAGTCCACCGGTAAGCACGGGCGAGGCATCCTGCCTGTGGCCGAGGAGCCGGTCGGCGCGGCCGCGGAATATGGCGGCGACCGGGTGTTTGCCTATCTGCGTGACCCGGAGGAGCCCGACGCACGCCTTGACGAGGCGATCGAATCCTTGGCCGCCGCGGGCCATCCGACGCTGACGCTGGCCACTCGAGGCGCTGGAGATCTTGGCCGGGTCTTCTTCCTGGCCGAGTTCGCCGTCGCGGTCGCCGGCTGGGTGCTGGAGATCAACCCGTTCGATCAGCCCAACGTGCAGGAGGCCAAGGACAACACCAAGCGGGTGCTGGAGTCCGGTGTGCCGAAGATCGAGGAGGCCTCCGACGAGCAGCTCCGCGTGCTGCTGGCCGACGCCGAGCCGCCCCACTACGTGGCGGTGATGGGGTACGTCCCGCCTTCGCCGGAGTTCGATCAGGCCATCGGGGAGCTCCGCGAGACGATCCGGGCCGCCACCAGGGCGGCGACCACGTTCGGCTATGGACCTCGCTTCCTGCACTCGACCGGGCAGCTGCACAAGGGCGGTCCGCCCACCGGCCGCTTCCTGCAGCTGATCTCCGAGCCCCGTCGCGACGCGGACATCCCTGGAGCCGGCTATTCGTTCGCAACCCTGATCGCGGCGCAGGCCGCCGGGGACCTGCAGACGCTTCGCGCCCACGAGCTTCCGGCTGAGCGCGTCCAGCTCGGCCACGATCCGGTGGCGGGCATGCAGAAGCTGACCGCGCGTATCAAGGACCTACTGAACAGGAGCTGAGGGGTCTATGCAGATCGGATTCGTCGGGCTGGGCAAGATGGGCGGCAACATGGTGCACCGAATCAGGCGCGACTCCGAGCACGAAGTGGTCGCCTTCGACTTCAGCGCCGACTTCAGCTCTCGCCACAACGGGGACTTCACAGTCCGGATGCTGGCAGCGCTGCGCAACCAGTTCGGCGGTCACGCCGTCAAGAGCGCGCAGAAGGAGCAGGCGGCATGAGCGTCATCGCGCAGCCGCAGTCAGACGAGAACCCCCTCGTCCAGGGACTCGAGCGCCTCCCGGTCCGGCCCACGGCGCTGGTGATCTTCGGGGGGACCGGCGACCTGGCCCACCGCAAGCTCCTGCCCGCGCTCTACAACCTGGCCCACGAGGGAGCCCTGCCGGAACGCTTCGAGCTGATCGCCGTGGCCCGCCGAGACCAGCCCAATGAGGACTTCCGGGAGATCGCCAAGGACTCGATCGAGCGCTTCTCACGCCGCAAGCCCGATCCCGAGGTGCTCGAGGGTCTGCTCAACGACGTCCGCTACGTCCCCGGGACCTTCGACGACGACAGCGTCTACAGCGAGATCACGCGGACGCTGGACGAGTTCGATCAGCAGGCGGGGGAGTCGCTGAATCGCGTCTTCTATCTCTCGACCGCGCCGCAGTTCTTCCCGGTGATCTGCGAGAAGCTCGGCAGCTCCGGGCTACACGAGTGCGAGAAGGCGCAGACGCGGGTGGTGATCGAGAAGCCGTTTGGGTACGACCTCGCCTCGGCGCAGAAGCTAAACCGTGAGGTGCTGGAAGTCTTCGACGAATCCCAGGTGTTCCGGATCGATCACTACCTGGGCAAGGAGACGGTCCAGAACCTGATGGCGCTGCGCTTCGCCAATGCTCTGTTCGAGCCGGTGTGGAACCGCAACTTCATCGACAACGTGCAGATCACCGCGGCCGAGGATCTCGGCATCGGTGGGCGGGCCGGCTACTACGAGGGTGCCGGCGCGCTCCGGGACCTGGTCCAGAACCACATGATGCAGCTGCTGGCGCTGCTGACGATGGAGCCGCCGGCGTCGTTTGAGGCCAATCGGCTCCGGGACGAGAAGCTCAAGGTGCTGGAGGCGATCGTTCCCCCCACGACGGATGAGGTGGGGTCGATGTCGGTGCGGGCGCAGTACAGCGCCGGGGTGGTCGGCGGCGAGAACGTTCCCGGATATCGTCAGGAAGACGGAGTCGCGGCCGATTCCCGCACCGAGACCTATGCGGCACTGCGCCTGCACGTCTCCAACTGGCGCTGGGCCGGGGTTCCGTTCTATCTGCGCACTGGGAAGCGTTTGGCGCGCAAGGTGACCGAGATAGCCGTGACGCTGAAGCCGGTCCCCCATCTGGCCTTCCAGAGCGAGGGGTCCGTTGGCGTCCAGCCCAACCAGATCATCCTCACCGTCCAGCCCGACGAGGGCGTGTCGGTGTCACTCGGGGCCAAGATCCCCGGCCCGAGGATGCGTATCCGTCCCGTCAACATGGAGTTCCGCTACGGCACCTCGTTCATGTCCGAGTCCCCGGAGGCCTACGAGCGCCTGATCCTGGACGCGATGCGCGGCGACGCGACGCTGTTCACCCGCAACGACGAGATCGAAGCCCTGTGGGCGATCATCGATCCGATCCTGACCGCGTGGCACGAGGACACCTCCTCGGAGATCGCCCAGTACGAGTCCGGCTCGGCAGGTCCAGACCAGGCCGATGCGCTGCTCGACGACGACCGTCGGTGGCGGCGACTGTGAGCGCCGAGGAAGCCGCGGCGCAGGCCGCGGCCGGCCTCTCGGCTGGACCGGTGCAGGATTTCTGGTCGGAGTCCGACACTTCTCCCGATCACATCGACGACGCCCTGCGCAGGCTGCTGCGCGAGCGTCACGCCGCCAACGAGGCTCTCGCCCCGGCGCGGGTGCTGAACCTGGTTGTCGTCGTCGACCGGGACTGGAAGGGGGAGATCGCCAACCGGCTGGCGCACGTGGGCCGCTACCACGCCTCTCGCACCGTGCTGTGCGCGGTGGAGGAGGGCGCGACCAAGCTGAACGCCTGGGCCGCGATCTCCTATCAGGAGCCTCGTGACGGCCTTGGCGTGATGCACGAGCAGGTCGAGATCGACCTCGGGCCCGAGCACCTGGCTCGGCTGGACACGATCATCGACCCGGTGATCATCTCCGAGCTGCCCACTGTGCTCTGGTCCCCGCACGGTCACGAGGACGCCGTCGAAGCCGTGCGCAGGATGATCGACGTGATGCTGCTGGACTCAGACGACATCCCCGACCCCGCCGACGCCCTGCAGCGGGCGGCAGAGATGCTGGCCAGCGCCTACGTCGTCGACCTCGCCTGGTTGCGCACGACGCCGTGGCGCGAGCGGCTGGCGTCGAGCTTCGATCCCCCGGCTCGGCGTGGCGTGCTGGGCAGCCTGAGCTCGGTCACGGTCCGCCACCGTTCCACCTCCACCAGCTCGGCCGTGCTGCTGGCCGGCTGGCTGACCGCCCGCCTGGGATGGGCACCCCAGCGCCTGGAGACAGACGGTCGTGATCGGCTGCGGGGCAGTGCTGAGGCTGAGGGCCGCGAGATCGTAATCGAGCTCGAGGCGGTCGATCAGGACGCGCCGGGGCTGGCGGGAGTGACCGTCGCCTGCGGCGAGGGATTCTCGCTCTCACTGGACCGCGGGCACGGAGGTCTACTGGCTCGCGAGCAGCGCGCCGGCCAGGACCGCGTCTGGCAGGTGCTGGGAGCATCACGCGGCGAGGGAGGGATCCTCGGAGAGGGGGTGCGCCAGGCGCATCTGCGGGATCCCACCTACGGCCCGGCGATGGAGGCGGCGCGCGGTTTCTGTCCGGCATGAGTGTCGAGATCGAAATCACCGAAGATCCCGCCAGAGCATGCGCAGCGATGCTCGTCGGCGCGGCCGCAGGCGACGGCGACATCGTCCTCACCGGCGGTTCGACACCGAAGGTGGCCTACCAGGAGTTCGTCCGCGCGGCGAAGGCGGTGAACCTCGATCTCGCCGGCACCCACTTCTGGTTCGGCGACGAGCGCTGCGTGGGCCCCGACGACCAGCTGTCCAACTTCCTGCTGGCCAGGCAATCGCTGCTGGATCCTCTAGGTGACGATGCTTTGGCTGTGGTGCACCGGATGAAGGGCGAACTTGGCCCGCAGCGGGGAGCTGAGGACTACGAGCATCAGCTGCGTGACGCGGGCACACCGGCGTTCGATCTGCTGCTGCTGGGCATGGGCCCCGACGGCCACGTCGCGTCGCTGTTCCCTGACCAGGAGACGCTGTCTGAGCGCGAGCGGCTTGTTGTAGGGGTGCCTGATGCCGGACTGGAGCCGTACGTCCCGCGGATCTCGTTCACCCTGACGACGATCGGGCTCGCGCGCCAGGTGGTGTTCCTGATCGCTGGTAGCGCCAAGGCGCAGGCGACGGCCGCCGCCTTCGGTCCCGACGCGGAGCCACGAGCCCATGTCCCGGCGTCGCTGGTCCCCACCGTGGCCAGCGAGGTCACGGTACTGCTCGACCCGGCAGCGGCGGAGCGACTGTGATCCCGGCGGTGGTCGGAGTCGACCTCGGCGGGACCAAGGTCGCGGCCGCGAGTAAGCACGGTCACGAGCTGGGCGATTCGCTGACTAGCCCCACCCGGCTGCAGGGGACCTCCGAGCTGATCGATCAGGTGGTGGAGATGGTCCTGGACGCGCGCGCCGATGACCTCGGCGGCGTCGGGGTCGGGGTGCCGTCGGTGGTCGAGTTCGACACCGGCCGCGTAGTTTCCTCGGTCAACATTCCGCTGGCCGACGTGCCGCTGCGCGAGGTCCTCGGAGAGCGGCTCGGGGTGCCCGTGTTCGTCGACAACGACGCCACGGTGGCGGCGCTCGCCGAAGCCCACGACGAGCAACTGCACCCGGTCGCCGATGACCTGGTGATGATCACGGTCGGCACCGGCGTGGGGGGCGGTCTGGTGCTCGGCGGTCGCATCTACCGGGGTGCGACGGGAGGCGCCGGGGAGCTCGGCCACACGATCGTCGGCCTGGATCTGGCAGGTTCGGTGCCGCGCCCCACCCGCTTTCCTCAGACCGGGTCACTCGAGTTCGTCGCCTCCGGGCATGCCCTGGATCGGCTGGCGCGGCAGGCGGCGGGTCTGCACCCGGAGTCCGAGCTGGCTCGCCTTCAGCAGGAGGACAAGCCCGTGCTCGGTGCCGACGCGGTCCGGGCCGCGCACCAAGGCGATCCCGCGGCGCAACGGATCGTTGAGATCTGGGGCGAGCGGGTTGGGATCGGCGTCGCCAACGCGATCAACGTCTTCGACCCCCAAGAGGTGGTGATCGGCGGCGGCGCGGCGCAGGCCGGAGAGCTGCTGCTGGAGCCAGCACGACGGGTCGCCGAGGCCTACATGCTGCCCGGGCTCGGTGCTCGCACGACGATCCGGCTGGCCCGTCACGGCGTACGCGCCGGCGTGCTCGGGGCAGCGCTGCTGGCCGAGCACGAGCTGGATGAGGAGGCTGATCGTGCCTCATCGGGAACCGGCTCGGCGACGGGCGGCCGAGGCTGATGATCGTCGCCTGCGGCTTTGACCACGCCGGCGCCCCGCTGCGATCCCGGCTGCTACCGCTGATCGAAGCCATCGGCCACCAGGTGCTGGACCTCGGCACCGACAGCACCCAGCCGCCCATCGATTACCCGGACAAGGCTCTCGCCGTCGGGCAGGCGGTCGTCGCCGGGCGCGCCCACCGCGGCATCATCGTCTGCGGTTCGGGCGCCGGCGTGTCCGTGGCCGCCTGCAAGATCAGGGGGATCAGGGCGGCAACGGTCCACGACACCTACACCGCCCATCAGGCGGTCGAGCACGATGATCTCAACGTGCTCTGTCTCGGCGGGCGCGTGATCGGGCCGGAGGTGGCGGCGGAAATCGTCATCGCATTCCTGGGTGCAAGCTTCAGCGGCGAGCAGCGCCACGTGCGCCGCCTGGCCAAGGTCCTGGAGATCGAGCGCAGCGGCGGCGTGCAGGCGCCATCGGCGGGATCGGCCGTAGGCGCCCAGCCGGCGGGGTGAGCTACGGTGGCACGTCAGATCGTGATCATCCGCCACGGGGAGACGGAGTGGAGCCTGTCCGGCCAGCACACCAGCCGCACCGACCTCCCGCTGATCGAGGAAGGGGCGCGGCTGGCGTCACAACTGGCGCCGGCGCTGGCCGGGAAGCAGTTCGAGCTGGTGCTCACCAGCCCGCTCCGGCGGGCGCGGCAGACCTGCGAGCTGGCCGGATGCGGACAGCGCGCCGAGGTCGATGAGCGTCTGCGCGAGTGGGACTACGGCGAGTACGAGGGCCTGACCACGCCCCAGATTCGCGCCGAGCGGCCGAACTGGAACCTGTGGTCCGACGGCTGCCCGGGGGGTGAGATGCCCGAGCAGGTTGGGGCACGCGCGGACGCGGTGCTCGACCGGTTGGCGCGGGTGGAGGGTGACGCTGTCCTGTTCGCCCACGGCCACATCCTCCGCGTGCTGACGGCACGGTGGATCGAGTTGACGCCGGCTGCTGGATCCAGGTTCAGGCTCGAGGCCGGGGGGGTGGGACGGCTCGGTTATGAGCGTGACACGGAGGTGCTGCTGGGTTGGAACGCCAGCGCCGCCGTGACATAGATAACGCGTGACTTCGACCGCGCGACACTTTCGCCGCAGTGGTCGACGACTTAACCTGACGGCATGACGATGGCAGGTGACGAGCGAGCCGCGCTGGCGATCGAGGTGCGCGACCTGCGCAAGTCCTACGGCGACAACGAGGCGGTCCGGGGGGGATTGAGCTTCGAGGTCTCTCGCGGGGAGGTCTTCTGCCTGCTCGGACCCAACGGCGCCGGCAAGACCACGATCGTCGAGATCCTGGAGGGCTATCGGACCCGGAGCGGCGGCGAGGCGCATGTGCTCGGTGCCGATCCGGCACGCGGCGAGCGCGGGCTGCGCGAGCGCGTCGGCATCGTCCTCCAGCAGTGCGCGGTCCAGGGCGACCTGACGGTCGCCGAGCTGGTCGAGATGTACGGGCGCTACTACAGGCGCCGCCGGGCGGTCGACGAGGTGATCGAGCTGGTCGAGCTGAAGGAAAGCGCGACGAGCGGGCCAAGAGCCTCTCCGGCGGGCAGAAGCGCCGGCTCGATTTGGCCCTCGCCCTGGTCGGGGATCCCGACCTGATCTTCCTCGACGAGCCAACTACCGGCTTTGACCCGGCCGCGCGCCGCCACGCGTGGTCGACGATCCGCTCGCTGTGCGAACTCGGCAAGACGATCTTCCTGACCACCCATTTCATGGACGAGGCCCAGCAGCTCGCCGATCGCGTGGCGGTGATGCGCGCCGGCGAGATCATCGCCACCGGCCGGCCCGAGGATCTCGGGGGCCGCGATCTTCGCCCGGCCGAGATCCGCTTCACGCTGCCGGCGGGACGCTCACTGGCGGATGTTCCCGAGGTGGCCGCACGATCACGGTCACTGGAAGAGCAGCGGGTGCTGATCGCCACCACCGAACCGGTTGCCGCCGTGCAGCAGATCACCACGTGGGCACTCGAAGGCGGCATCGAGCTTGACAATTTCTCGGTCACGCAGCCGACGCTCGAGGACATCTATCTGGAGCTGACCGACCCCGGGCGGCAGCCGGGCAGAGAGGAGGTACGAGGTTGAGTGCGGTCACCGCAGGATCAAGCGGCGGGATCTAGGTCTCGTGGCCTGGCAGATTCGCTATGAGCAGCGCGCTTACTGGCGCAACCGCGGGCGGGGAATCTTCACGTTCGCTTTCCCGCTGATGTTCCTGGTCATCTTCGCCAGCCTCAATAAGGGCCAGCACGTGAGCACGCGCGGAAACATCTCCTACAACACGTTCTTCGTACCCGGGATCCTGGCCTATGGCGTGATCGCCACGACCTACGTGAACATGGCGATCGGTACCGCGATCCTTCGGGACCAGGGCGTGCTCAAGCGGATGCAGGGCACGCCCCTGCCGCGCTGGGCCTAAGTCGCCGCGCGGATCGGCTCGACGATCCTGATCGTCGCGCTGATGACTGTGCTCGTGGTCGGACTGGGCGCGATCGCCTACGGCGTTCGCCTCCGCGCCTCGACGCTGCCGGGGCTGATCGTCGTGCTGGCGCTGGGAACCGCCGCCTTCACCACGCTGGGCATCGGCATCACCCGGTTCATCCCCAATGCCGAGGCGGCGCCCGTGGTCGTCAACCTGACGGTGCTGCCCTTGACCTTCATCTCCAGCATCTGGTTTCCGGCCGACAACATGCCCAAGTGGCTGAAGGAGATCGCCCAGGTGTTCCCGATCCGGCCGCTGGCCGAGGGCCTTCAGTACGCGTTTGATCCTCGCACCCAGGGAGCCGGGCTAAAGGGGACCGACGTGCGGACGCTGGCGATCTGGACGGCGGTGGGGATCTGGTTGATGGTGAGGTTCCTGCGCCACCCACAAGGCGAGGCGGGCTAGGGCCGGGCGTCCGGATGGACTCTGCGCTGCTGCTGCGGGAACGGGAAGGGCTGGCTTTAGCGATCGCCGGAAGCCGAGCGCCGATGCGCGATCAGCGTCGATGCGGCTGAGAGGACTTGAACCTCCACGCCCCGAAGGGCACAGGCACCTGAAGCCTGCGCGTCTACCAATTCCGCCACAGCCGCGGCGAGGGCTCAACTTAGCAACTGCCCGGCCAGTGGGATACGAAAATTGGCAAGTGGGCTCGATCTCTCGTGGCCACGACGCTGCTGGCCCGGGGACCTGCCGCCGCGGTGGTGCTGGACGACGAGCAGGTAGCCGTGGTGGGAGAGGGGGCCAAGCGCTTTCCGTCGTCGCCACCGTCAACGGCTACACCCGGCGCACGAGCGTCGCGCGGACGGGCGGTGATTACTTGGTAGGGCTGAATCGCGCCGTCCGCGGGGCGGCTGGCGTAAGGCCGGCGATTCTGTCGAGGTGGAGGTGGCGCTTGACGAGGAGCCTCGCGACGTGGTGGTGCCTCCATCACTCGCCTCGGCGTTGACTGAGGATCGCGCGGCCGGCCAGGCGTTCGCCTTGCTCGCGTTCACCCCATCCGAAGGAGTTCGCCCGCTGGGTCGAGGAGGCCAAGCGTGAGGAGACGCGCGACCGACGAGTGGCCAAGACGCTGGAGATGCTTGCGGGAAGGTAAGACGCGCAGCTAGCTTGGCGCTGATCGCCGTGCCCGTGTGTAGCTGTGCGCACCGGCTAAGCTAGCCTTGCCTCCCGGCTTCACCGGTGATCGGGTCGGGGGCGGAACCTGCTTCCGCGCCGGCCGTGATGAGCCAGGCTGAGCCATACAACGCCGCTATCGTCTAGGGGACTAGGACGCCGCCCTCTCACGGCGGAAACCCGGGTTCGAATCCCGGTAGCGGTACTGAGAAACTCCTCTGGATACGGGGCTTTTGGCTTTTTGAGTGGGCTCATGGGCTACTCCGTGGGTTAGTCGCGCCCCGAATCCCGAACCTGACGCGTTCAGCAGGAGGATGTGCGCATGGACTTCTCACCGGCCACATTCGACGAGCTGCTTGAGCTGCTCGGCAAACGCCACCGACCTGCGAACGCGCTCGATGACGGCGCGCTCGTTACTTAGGTATCAGCTTGCGCTAAAGCTAGAACACAGCCTGGCCCAGGCTGTGGCTGCTGCTTCTCGATCGTTGCGGCAGCGATATTGTCGCGGTCAGCGCCGTGTAATCCGATCGCTCCGCCCCAGAATCTGGATTGCACCGATGAGTCGGTTGGCGTTAGGCTCGCGCTCTGCCGAGTAGGGTGGCGGTGCCCGGAATTCGCCTCATCGCCATCACTGGGAAAGGGGGGACGAGTGTCTCGAGATCAGAAGAGGGCGCGTTGGTTTGGCGTGCTCTACCTCATCACGTTCGTCACGTCGATCGCCGCGCTGGCGCTTTACGAGACCGTGCTGCGCCATCCGGTGAGCTACATCGCGGGTGCTGGGCACGACAAGCAGGTCTTGTTCGGGGCTCTGCTTGAGCTGCTGCTGATCATCGCGAACATCGGTACTGCCGTCGTGATCTTCCCGATCCTCAGACGATTGAGCGACGAACTGGCGCTCGGCTACGTGACGGCGCGGCTGATCGAGTGCACGTTCATCCTCGTCGGCATCGTCTCGCATGCTCGGCATCATCACGTTGCGAAACCAGGTTGCAGGTCCGTCTGAGGGGACGGTCGCGTACACACTCGCCGCGATCAAGGACTGGACGTTCCTCCTCGGCCCAGGGTGGATCGTCGGCTGGGGGAACGGGCTGATCCTCGGCTACCTGATGTACCGCTCGGGCCTGGTACCGCGACGCGCAACGTGGCTCGGGCTCATCGGCGGACCGCTGATCATCGTGTCCGGGACGGCGGTGATGTTCACCGGAAACCAACCGAGCAGCACGCTGCACTCCCTGCAAGGGATCATGAGCGCCCCGGAGATCGTATGGGAGCTGTTCCTCGGGATCTACTGCACGATCTGGGGTTTCAGGCGCGATGCCCCGATCCTTTCCGGGAGCGCCCCGACGACGACTCAACAGAGACCGGAACCCGGGAATGTTGTTTCGGCGTAGAAGCGGACTATCCACGGGCGCGCTTGCTGGTTAGGCTTGAGCACCGTGGGCACGCAGTCGATCCGGCCGGGGGCAGTTGTGTCGCGGATCTTGGAGATCTACCGCGATCAGTTCGGCGTGCTTGTAGGGACGGCGGTCGTGCTGTACGCGCTCCAGTTCGTCATCTATATCGTGCTTCCCGCGACCATCGGAATCGTGCTGGTGGTGCTGTTCTGGGCACTCAGCATCCTCTACCAGGGAATGGTGGTCGAACTCGTGCAGGATGTGCGCGACGGCCGCCGCGATTATTCGGTGGGCCAGCTGCTGCGAAGCGTCGAACCAGTCTTCTGGCGTCTGGTTGCGGTGTCGATCCTGTTCGGACTCGGCGTGGCAGTCGGGTTTGTTCTGCTGATCGTTCCGGGACTGATTCTGATCGTGATCTGGTCGGTGGTCGCCCCGGTCACGGTTCTGGAGCGTCCTGGCCTGTTCGGCGCGTTCGGCCGCAGCCGCGAGCTCGTGCGTGGCAACGGCTGGAATGTCTTTGGGGTAATCGTCCTGGTGTTCGTGATCGTCGTCCTGATCAGCATCGCGGCCGGGCTGGCGGCCTCCGGCCTCGGCTCGGTCGGACATGCCCTGGTGCAGTGGGTGGTCAACTCCATCATCGCCCCGATCACCGCGCTCAGCGCATCGGTGCTTTATTTCGCACTACTCGGCACACACGCTGAAGCTGCACCGATGGCTACGCCACCTCCGCAGGTGTGAGGCTGCTCGTGGGTGCGGGGCGCACCGCTCTGACTGCCGTTATTGGTTACCGCGCCCAGAAGTTCTTATTGTCGAAGCCGGGCCTCTGAGCGGGACTGGGAGACTGTCGCTTCGGGCTAATCGCGTGCCCCATCCATAGCCGGGGCCAAGGATGGCTCAATCCTCGACCGCGCAGGCAGGAGGGCCGGGACGAATTGCGGCTCCACCGAACGCCTGTTGAGATCTGGGAGAGGATCGATAGCCCGAACGAACGTCTGGAAGTAGCGCTCGGTGAGCTCTACGTCTTCTATCGACCCACTTAGCGTCGTTGTTCGCGCTCGTGGTGAAGTGCGAGACTTCTGGCAGACGGCAGAGCTAGACCAGCCTTCCTGTTCCCGCGCATATGAGCTCGCGTCGATGCCGTGACTGCTCATGTGCGACATCAGCAGCGGCTGTCATCGGCGGCGGCACCACAGATCGTGGCTGCTCGATCATGAGAAGTGGGCATTAAGGGCTCCTTGATTGCCACCTCGGTGAGCACCACCTTAACGGCCGTGTCGCTGGACCGCCGGTCGCTACGCCTCGTCGAGTGTCAACAGCGTCTCGGGCTGAACCCGGTCGGCCTTCATTGCTTCGGCGCCCGCGTGAGATTGCATGATCTCCTGAAAGGCAGCCATGTCAGGGATCTCCAGGATCAGCCCAACGCGCCTGGAACCCTGCGGGTCCCAGAAGGTACGAACCGTGACTCCATTAGGCCCAAAGACTTCCTCTCGCTTCGGTGAACTGAGCCAGTGGTCAACGTCGTCAACCTCGTGGAATACAAGATGTGTTGCCATGGTGCCCTCACTTCCCGAGCGCGTGCGCGCCGTCGCGTACGAGTCAGACGAACCTAACCGCTCTGCAAGGCTCCGTGTGGTTGCGCCCGAGTCCTGTTCTCGACCCGGCATGAGCGTGTGAGCCACGCCATCAGCTCTCCGTTACGCGGATCGAGGACGGTTGCCTGCGCGATGCGCAATGCGCCGGCGGGAGGCGCGAGATTGGCGAGGAGCCAGGTGCCAGGCTAGTTCGGGCGCGGCTCCTGCTTGCATAGTTCGCGGTACTCAGCCCCGACGCCAACGACGCGGTCGAGTTCCGTCCCCGAGCAGTCGTCTCGCGGTGGCTGAATCGACGTTCCGGCGCTGCTGCTTCATGGCGATGGCTGAGACCTCGGATCGGCCCTGCGCGCTGCGCCCGGTCGTCCGTTCGGTAGCCAGTCTCGGCGTCGTCGGGCTGTGGCTTTGCGATCACTGATACGCGAGCACCACTCGCGAGGACGGTCGAGTGACCGCCCTCGGCGCTCAGTTGCGGACGAGGGTATCGTCGAGCCAGTCGTAGCAGCGTTGATGAAAGAGCCGCCGTGCGGTGCCCTCGCAGTGGCCTCCGGCGCCGTCTGCCTCGGTGAACGGGATGAGCGCTTTGCGCTTCGCAGCGACGGCGCCGAGCAACTTGGGCGCGCCCGAGGCGATCGGGTCACCCTCGGAAGCGGTTAGTAGTGTGGCGCAGTTGATGTTGGCAGCGACCGACGAGAGCTCGTAGTTCGTCATCTCGGCGAGGTACTCAAACAGCGTCTCGCAGCCATGGACCCACAAGCCGCGCTGAAGAAGCCGCCAGCGCAGCATCGGGTCGGCAGTGTCGGAGCGCAGGTATGACTCCATTGGGGCGAGCTTGGCGGGGTCGACGCCGTCGGGGAAGCTTGCCTTCTCCTGGTCGGAGAGCGGGAGTCGGCCGACCACGACCTCGCGCTGATCCCATTGCCCTGGGTCGGCCCACAGCGCCGCGATCCGATCTTCGAACGCGGCCGCCCGCGGTGCGAGAAACCCGCCCCAGCTCCAGCCGGCCAGGACTACCCGCCGCTCGTCTACCTCGGGGCGCGCGAGCGCGAAATCGATCACCGGGCGCACGACGTTCTCCCAGTCCGGTCGCATCGTGCGCCCGTCGCGAATCAGGTTTCGCCCTTGACCCGGCCCGTCGAAGAGCAGGATGTTATAGCCGCGCTTGACCGCGGCCGGCGCGTGGGAGACGAACATCTCGTGCACGTTGGAGTCATAACCGTTGACGTGCACGATCGTCGCGCGCGGGTCTGTGCCCTCCGACGGGCAGACCAGCACGCCCGGGAGCGTCGCTCCCGCCTCGAACGGGATCTCGACCAGTTCTACGGGCTGGTCCCATAGCGGCGCGGCCTTCGCGAACGCTTCGACCTCGCGGTCAAAGCTCGCGCGCAACCTCCCATCGGGCGGGGACCCGAACAGCGGGTAGTAGCCGATCCGGTGGTAGGTGGTCGCCCGCACGTAGGCCTCACGCGCGCTAACTCGGTGCCCCGCGGCAGCACTAGCGTCGCCTGCTTCCACCAACGCGTCGGCGGTAGCGCTCCACTCGCGGTGCCACGCTAACGCGTCGCCGGCCCCGACGCGCTGGACTGCTTGCGCGCACTCCCCGAAATCCGCGCCGCCATAGGTCGCCTGGAATAGAGCGCGCGTTCCAAACGCCTCATACAGCGGGTTATCGCTCAGCCACGGCACGGTCAGATTCCTTCTCGCGACAACCGCCAGCGTCGCGGTCCCCGGAGCCTATCGGCCGTGCGGTAGGGTCGGGACCTACGATCTCCAGGAGGCACGAATGCAATCGCTGAGCGGGAAGGTCGCCCTCGTCACCGGGGCCACCAGCGGGATCGGCCGCGTCACAGCAATCGCGCTCGCCGCCGCGGGCGCGAAGGTCCTTGCCGCGGGTCGGCGCGACGCGGAGGGTGAGGAGACGGTCCGCGTCGTCTCCGACGCTGGCGGCGAGGCGCACTTCGTGCGCGCGGACGTCTCACGCGAGGAGGACGTCGAGCGGCTGATCGATGTCGCCGTAGAGCGCTTCGGTGGGCTGCACTGCGCGGTCAACAATGCCGGCATCGATCTCAACGCGGGCGTGATCGACGCCACGGAGGAGCAGTTCAACGAGCTGGTGAGCACCAATCTCAAAGGCGTGTGGCTGTGCCTGCGCCACGAGCTGCGGCACATGCGCAAGGCGCGCGGTGGCTCGATCGTCAATGTCAACTCCGTCTCCGGCGCCCGGCCCACGGACGCGCAGGCGATCTACGGCATGACGAAACGGGGCGTCACCCACCTCACTCAGTCCGCTGCGCGGGAGGCCGGCAAGGATGGTGTCCGGGTCAACGAGATCCTTCCCGCGCTCCTGATGACCGAGATGGTGCGCGGCTACTTCGAGGGACCCAACGCGATACCGCTCGCGCCCGTGGTAGCTCGCCTCGCCCTCCCGCATGCGGGCGAACCGGAAGACGGCGCCAACGCGATCCTCTTCCTCTGCTCAGAGCAAGCGTCTTACATCACCGGCGCCAGCCTCCCCGTCGACGGCGGCTTCCTCCTCTTCAACGCCGGCGCAGCCTGACCGAGAGTGCAGGACGCTAATCCACGGATGGTTCGTCAACGCGGTCGGAGCTCGCGCAGCCGTCTCGGCCGATGCGCCCGTCAGCCGCTGCAGCGCCGCGGCGTCGCATACCAGCCAACCGCGACCGGCCGTCGTCCCGACTGGTCCACGCCAGCGCACGTCGAAGGCCGATGTCTGGAGGCAGCACCTCTGCGAAGAACCGATTGTCGCAGCGACTCGGACGCCGGCGCTCGCATGGGACGAGCACGAGCCACCCACAGCGCGCGCTCGTTAGCTGCTGCTCTTGCACGGGAACGCGCCAGCGCGCTGCTCGTGATCACGATCGGTACTACCGGTCCGCAGCACCTGCTCTTGTACGGTGACGAACCTCTCGCCGTCGGCAGCTGCGTACCTGCTCCGCGCGAAAAGCGCGCATCGACGATGGTCGACCACGGGCCGGATCGCCGCTGCCACGTCGCATCTCGCCGCCTGCGGCACACGATGTGCTTGCAGGCATCTTGCTGCGCCACAGTTGCGCCACAGTCGATCCCGATCAAGGGCGGTTATCGGCACCCTGAGAGCGGTTTAGCGCAAACCGCGAATCATTCGATTTGCGGGCAGATCTAGCCAAACCCACTCCTCAGAAGCTGGCTTCGACCCCCGGTAGCGGTACTTCGCCTGAAGGGCATGGAAGCCCTGCAATGGATTAGGGACCGACCGGTCTGTGGACAGCTATGGACAATTTTTCCGATCGGCTCAACGGGCCAATCTCTGCGAGCCATCTGTCACATCCGGCTGAGCCTCATTACCACATGCTCAGAGGAAAGACCAGGACCCGTCAGACCCCTCGCGGTCTCCCACTCCCCTCGCGGTCTCCCACTCCCTCGGCCAGTCCGAGCGCTGCTACACCTCGGAGCCGAGCAAACTAAAAACTTCAGCCCGGGCGGTGTGGGCGGCGCTTGTGAGGAGGTCACCACCCACGGGCGGCAGCTCCCATTTGGCAGGGCGAACCACGCGAGGCAGCAAAGCTCCCCGACGACCCGGTTTGCGCCGGGGAGCGTCTGCCCGCGCTCAGGTGACGGTCAGCGTGCCCTGCATCCCAGCCTGACGGTGACCGGGTACGGGACAGTAGAAGGTGTACGTTCCCGGCTTCAGCTCGACGGTCACGGTCGAGGTTCCGCCATGCTGAACGACGTGGCCATCCTTATCGACCCCAGTTCCTTCGACCGAAATG
Organism: uncultured Solirubrobacterales bacterium; assembly: GCA_963787535.1. Taxonomy (GTDB): domain Bacteria; phylum Actinomycetota; class Thermoleophilia; order Solirubrobacterales; family Solirubrobacteraceae; genus Palsa-465. The sequence goes on along the minus strand of CAWBDB010000003.1, from coordinate 122,151 downwards.
CCGTGGGCGAATGTCGATGGATTGGCCATCGACAATGTCACGGATCCGGCCTTGGCTTTCAGGCTCTTGGTGTTGAAGGCGAGCTTTCCCGGAACTGCCGCCAGATGTACGGTCTCGCCTCCGGTGGCGGATGCGGAAGCGGACGTGGTCGCCGAACTACTCGGAGCTGAAGCAGCTGTCGCGGTTGGGACCGGATTGCTGGCACTGCTGCTGGAGCCACCGCATCCGGTGACTACAAGCACCGCGACCATCATCAGCAGAGTCATTGCTCGAACCATTCTCGATCTCCTCGCGAGAGTAGGGGTTGAACCTCGATTACAAGGACGCGTCCATCGCTCGATCCTTCCCGACACCCCAGAGGGGAATGCAACTCCAATCAGCCGGCCACGAGAACACCGCGAATTCGGTTGCAGCTTGGTGGGGCTCGCGTCCGCCTTATCGAGGTCGGCTGCAGCGGTTAGAGGAGGCGACCGTCTCGCTCATTGGGTCGTTAGGGCTTAGCCGACGGTTCGTGCGCTAGGGATCCCGGTTACCGAGTTAATCAGCGCCGGCGGCGATGCGACAAGCGTTCCCGCGGCCTGACGCCGTCGGCGCGGTAGGACTCAGTAGGGGGACGTCGGGCTTGTGGCCGGCATCGTCGACGTCGTGGCGCTCGTCGGGGTTGTTTTCGGACCTGAGGACTTGAGGGCGACGACGTGCCAGGTCCCGCCGAAGGAGACGATGCCCTCACCAGTTGCGCTGCGCTGCTTGGTCCCGTCTCCGATGAATGTGTAGAGCGGGCGTCCGCCGAGCGTCACCTGGAAGATGCCGTCGCGGTGCAGCTTGCCGAGCTTGCCCTTGACTGCCCTCGGGGCGCTTAGCTTCGTCCGCGCCGAGTTCACCGTCACCGGAAACCAGAACTCAAAGCAGGTGTTCGCCTTCGTGCACTCCAGGTGACGCGCGCTCTCGCCACTGAGCGTGTAGACGGTGATTCCGCGGGCGTTCACGACCACGCTATCAGTGGTGCCCTTGACGGAGACGTTCTTCGCGACACCGAGCGTGGTGGGCGATTGCGCCCAGGCAACACCAGTCAAAGAGGTGGCGCCGACCCCGGCGAGTCCGGCCATCAGCGAGGCGACGGCGTATCCCGCGAGGCGGGCGACCGGGAAGGGTTTAATTCGATGCGTCACTTGCGCTCCTTTGCTTCGAGGGCTGTTGACAAGGAAAGACGCCTAGAGCCCCGATTTCTTCCCGAACGCAGAATCGGCCGACAAGGCTCGGTGCCGCGCAACGTGAAATCCGTTCACGCCGCGGTCAACGCGCGGCGGTGACCGCTGGGGCCGCCCTATGCAGATTGATGGCCGTTGCCGCTCGCGAGCCTCAGCAACGCTTGGTCGCTGATTCCACGCCCGGCGAGGACGCAGGTGTGTCCTGAGCGCAGCCAGATGACGATCCGTAGGCTGCCGTCGTGAGTCAAGGTGAAGCGCCTGCCTCGCCTCGCGAGAACCTCTCCCGCTGGCTTGTCGAGGGCGCGGCCGGCCACGATCGAGTAGCCAACTCGTGCTCCAGAGCGGTCACTGTAGTAAACGGTGGTAATCCGCCTTCCGCTGAGGACATCCCTTCGGACGCCGACCGCACGCCAGCCGAAGCTGGCGCTCCAATAGGGAAACGAGACGCGATCAACCGCCACCGCGAGCACGCCGGGGCGGACGGCGTCCTCAGCCGGCGCACCTGTCGTCTCGGACGCCAGCGCAAGCTTGGCCGTCTGCGACACCGAGGGCAAAGCCGGACCCTGGAGGATGATTGCGACCAAGACCGCGGCGGTGACGGCAACGGCGGCTGCGCCCGCGGCAAGCACGATTCGACGCGGGCGCGCGCGAGCGGTTGGTCCGGGGCTCATGGCCTCGATCCGCATCCGCAGCGCTGTGGGTGCCCGTTCATCGACCCTGCGCAGCAGCGAAACTGCGTGCTCCTGCTCGGCCAGGGCCGCCGCTAGCTCGGGCGAAGCCCGGACCTTGGCGCGCAGCTGTGCCTGCCTGTCGGCCGGAAGAGAGCCGTCGGCCAAGCGGGCGAGCTCCGAATCTGACGGAGGTCTATTTCGGACGCCAAAACCCATCTCTAAGCAAGACGCCTGTGAGGGTCTGTTCCTTTCCGAGTTGGAAGCTTTCTACTCGTTGAACCCGGATAGGCCGCCTCCCGATCAACCGGCCCAGAGCTGCGGGTGGGCAAGGCATCAGGATCGTAGCGCTGAGCCACGCGCTGGCGGGCGCGGAAGACGCGGGTGGTGATCGTCGCCTCACGCACCTCGAGCGCTCGTCCTGCCTGGGCATACGAGAGACCCAGGACATCGACCGCGACGAGCGCCAGCCGGAAGTCCTCGGGTAGCTCCGCGATCACCGAGTAGAGCTCCTTTGCCTCCACGACAGCTTCGGGCTGAACACTCCGGCGGGGGTCGCTGACCTGGATATCGTCCAGCGTTGTCGTGACCTTGGGTCGTCGTGCTGCAGCGCGGCCGGCGGTGAAGTACGTGTTCCGGAGCACGGTCATCAGGTATGCCCGGTCGGTGTCGGCGCGTACGAACCGCGGTCGAGCCAGGGTCCGCGCGACGGTTTCCTGGACGAGGTCCTCGGCGTCCTCGCGTGACCCACACAGCGCCCATGCCGCGCGGTACAGCCCGTCCAGGTGCTCGGTGAGTGACTGGGGATCCAGGCGGCGCACCAGGTGCACATCGTAAATGGCATCGCCGCCCGGTCGGGAGCCCGACGACGTGTTGCCCGATCGGAAGGAATCCGATCCCCCTGGCGTCCTTAGCGATAGCAGCCACACCTCAGCCACCGCCATTTTCGAGGAGTTCGCCATGCCAGCATCGATCAAGTTCTTGTGTCCCTCACTGCTAGCTGCGCTGGTCCTTTCTGCCTGCGGGGGCAGCTCGAGCACGAGCAGCCATTCCCTGGCTGGGGCCAGCCAGCCGACTGCGGCCCAGAGCGTGAGCACCAACGCTCTCGTGAGGGCCGCCGCCAACTCCAAACTCGACGCGAGGGTGCTCGTAAACGCCCAGGGCATGACGCTATATCGACTCACCGGGGAGCAGAACGGGAAGTTCATCTGCGCTAGCGCCGGATGCCTGAAGGTCTGGCATCCACTAATCGCCGCGGACAACCGCGCCCCGAACGGCACCGTCGGCTTCCTGGGCACGGCCAATCGCCCCGGTATCGGCGAGCAGATCACGTATAAGGGCATGCCGCTCTACACCTTCGTGCACGACACGACGCATGGGGAGGCCAATGGGGAGGGCATCAAGGATGTCGGGATTTGGGAAGCCGTCACTGCCGGCGCAGGCGCGTCCACCGGGCCTGCCGCGCCCGGGCCGGTCCCGGCTCCGGCACAACCCGGGTCCTCCGGAGGCGGGCGCTACGCATACTGACGTCCGGGGTAGAAGTGGCACGGACGGCATGCCGCCCGTGCCACTTGCTCTGCCTCAGCGCGCTGTGCCTAACGGTCGCTGGCTGCTGCGGGGCTAATCCCGGTAGTGGTACTGCAACAGCTCACTCGAGTTGGCTGCATGGGGGGCGTTGTCGGGGGACCTTGGTCGACGGTCGTCATCGCCGCCGGCCGAGCTTTCTCGAATGCCGGCTTGAGAGCACGTGTGTAAACGTCACACCCTGCGCTCGGCGCACCCGTCATGGGTGGGCAGCGGCTCCATGAGCCTCAAGCCACACTCGCCAATTGCCGATACCATCGCCGCGATGAACGGACCAACCGGGCAGCAAGGATCGTCCGCCGCGGTGCACAGCGGCAGCAAGGGGTATCGGAGCACGACCGGGGCGTCGGCCCCCGATGTGCGAATAGCGGTAATCGGCGCGGGGCCGCACGGGCTTGCCGCAGCGGCGCATCTGCGTGCGGCCGGCGTCGAGCCGCTGGTCTTCGGCGACCCGATGGAGTTCTGGCGCGAGAACATGCCAGAAGGCATGCTGCTGCGTTCTGCGCTTCATGCCACGAACATCGCCTCTCCCGGTCGGTTCGCGACGTTGGACCGCTGGTCAGCCGAAACGGGCCGTGAGCTTTCCTTCCCGCTTCCGCGGCACGATTTCCTCGACTATGCCGCCTGGTACCAACGACAGTTGGTTCCGGACATCGACCGCCGGAAGGTAAGCCAGATCGCGCGCGAGAACGGTGGCCTTGTGCTCCGGCTCGAGAACGGTGACGAGGTGCGAACGGCAGCGGTTGCCGTGGCAGCGGGAATCGCCCCCTTCGCCAGGATTCCTACGGATCTGAGTTCACTTCCGGCGACGCTGATGTCTCACTCTTCGCAGCACCGGGATCTTGCTCGGTTCGCCGGGCGACGCGTCGCCGTGCTCGGCTCGGGGCAGAGCGCGCTGGAGTCAGCCGCACTGCTGAAGGAGGCCGGTGCGAATGTCGAGGTGATCTTCCGGGGCAGCGCCATCAAGTGGCTGACGGGGCCCAGACCCGGGCATCGCAGGATCGAGCTCCCATACGCTCCCACCGACATCTGCGCCCTACGATCCAGCTGGGTCACCGCTGCGCCTGATTTCTTCCGCAGGCTTCCTCGAGCTATCCAAGAGCGGGTTGCTCTCTGCGCCGGTCCAGCCGGAGGCCACTGGCTGCCTGAGCGCGTTGCCGGTATCCCCATGAACGCAGGCCGGACGATCGTCCGCGCAGAGCCGCAGAATGGGCATCTGCGACTTGAGCTGAGCGACCGCACCGAGCGGCAGGTCGATCATCTGCTGCTCGGGACCGGCTACCAGGTCGACCTTCGCCGGTACGAGTTCCTGACACCGGAATTGGCCGACGCGATCCAGATGGTCAACGGCCAGCCGGTGCTCGGCCCGGGCCTGGAATCGTCGGTTCCCGGCCTGCATTTCCTCGGATCATCCGCCGCTTACACGTTCGGGCCGGTGATGCGTTTCGTCACCGGAACGTGGTACACGGCGCCGGCTCTGGTCCTTCGGATCGCCGGCCGTCGCCAACCGCTCCTGCGCTGGTCGTTCTAGACGTCGGGACGGTGGTATGCGTCAGCTCGGTTACGGGCATCACTGAGCGGCCGGGACCTGCATCGTCAGGCAGTGAACCGTCCCACCGGCGTTGGCCGCGATGTGGGCGTCGATCGCGATGATGTCGTGGGTAGGCAACACGCGTCGATACACGTCAAGCGCGGCTGCGTCACGCTCTGGATCACGGTAGGTGGGGACGAGGACACGGCCGTTGACCGTAAGTGCATTGGCATAATTCGGCCAGACACGAACGATGCCCCAGTTGCGGTAGTGGGGTACGCTCGGCAGCTTCACGACCCGATACGGCTCGCCGTCCGCGGTACGGCTGTTTCTCAGCACCGCTACGGCCTCGATCAGGCTCTGACGGTTGAAGATCGAGCGGGGTTCGGTGACCAGCACCGTGTCCGGTGTGGCCAGCTTCAGGAACACGTCGACGTGGCCGGTGTCTTCCATGCGAAGGGGTGGGAGGACGATCAGAGTCTTGGCCCCCACCGCCGCAAGCAGCTGACTCCTTACCTCCTCCCGGGGCAGGTGGGGGTTACGGGCGAACAGGCTCTCGGTAGTAAGGAGGGTCCCCCTGCCGTCAGACCAGAGGTTCCCTCCCTCGAGATGGAGGGGCAGGTGCCGGCAGGGGATGCCGTCATGCGCTGCATAGCGGATCGGTAACGCGTCGTCGTTGGCATACGGCATTGTCGGTGGCGGATCAAAGATGGCATCCAGCATCACCCTCCGGCCGACCGTGTCGAGGCAGGTCAAGGGTCCGTAGTCCCGCACCCAGATGTCATCACTGGCGGTCACGAGAAAGCGGAGGCGGCTACCAACCTGCCGGTCCTCGTCCAAGTAGGCAAGGATCGCCGGGGCGTAGATGGGATCGGGGATGAGTACGTCGAGTCGCGCCACGGGCGCCACGGCAGCGACCAGTTCGCAATAAAAATCCCATAGGCGGGGATAGAGCACCGGCCAGGTGATGACGACAGCTTCACTCGGCTCCCATTCCGCGGGAAGCCGCAGACCGTCACTTGAGTCCGCCGATGCTGTCACGTCCGCCGTGACGATCTGCACCGGCGTGGATGCCAGCTCCTCCAGCTGGTGTCGTGCCGCGGCCGAGTCCCGGCGGTCGGACAGGAGCCCCCAGCGAGCCATCCACCCGGCCAGGGCCTCGATATCGCGCGGAGGCACCACATCCGCACCCACGGGATAGCGGCGTCTGCATACCGGCATGAGAATCCGGTGATAGGGCCGAAGGTGCTCGAACTTCCAGAACGGATGCGGGTTGTACCCGGCTTGAATCGGGAACCACCAGCGATGCCGCCATAACCGACCCGGCTCGGTCATGGGCGGAACCTCCTGATCATGACACGCGACGATGCAGACAGTTCGCGCCGCAACCTCGCCGCTAAGCCGGGCAGCTTGTATCCCACTTTCATGAAGAGAACTCCCAACGTGAACACCGCACGCGGGAGCCGACCATCTCGCCCAACGGCGAGCGTCGCGATCCTACGGCGCTCCGTCGAGAGTCGGAGCTGATGTTCGTCTGTCACACCCGAACACGAGTCGATCCAGGAAAATCCGTCGTCCCGAGCCAATTCGAGAACTTGGAGCTGCAGCTGCGCCCCCGGGCTGTAAGGCGCGAATTGCTCGTCATAAGCGACCTTCCAATCGAACAGCGCGCCGCCGGCGCAGAAATCGGTCTGCATGGCAAGCGTATTCCCGCCCACTTCAAGTGAATACAGGCGGAGCCTGCCCAATTTCCGGAAGCGATCGGTCACCTCACGGTAGAACGCGGCGTCGGACGTCCGGGAGGCCAGCGCCGTTCCAGCGCTTCCTTTCCAGCCCGAGGCCTCGAGGGCGAGGAAAGTCCTCGAGCCATCTCTCTGCCCACCGCGATCGACGACAGTGGTCTCACCCAGTTCGTTACTCAACCGCCGCCACTGCCTCGCCTTCGTCCGTCGCTCCCGCTTGACCTTCGGCGTCAGCACCTCGGTTTTCTGGTCCTGACACTGAAAGATCGCACGCTCTCCCGACGAGTGAACGTGAACAGTGAGCTCCAGCTCGTCCGCGGCGCGCCGGAGATACGAGGCGATCGGGCCGTCATCGGCGAAGAGACCAAGGACCACGATCCTCGGCCACGTGACTCGGTCCCTCATCGCGCTCAGAAGGGAGCCGACGGCCTCGACGCCGCGCTCGGGGGCGACCAATGGCGTCCCGAGGAAGCAATACAGATGCAGCCACGAGCTGATCACCGGCGAGGAGCGGACCCCGGGCAGCTTGCCTCGGCCCACGGGGAGGCAGGCATGAAAGCGTCCTCCCTCCTCGGCCACCACCAGCGAGACGTTCTTCCCGCCTCTCAAGTGGCGACAGGCGGGTACGACGAAGTCGACCTCGTGGAATGGATTCGGTTCCACGGAGCGCAGGGCCAAATCACGCCACGCTGTCTCGTCGGACGACGACAGGTCGCGTATCGAGATCATCCGGCTGTGCAAGGTGTTCCCTGTCCTCGGATCACGCGAGGGTGCCCAGCGATCAGCTCCATGCCGGTCATCGGAATCGCAGATCCTAATACCCGCGTCCGGTTGCCAGCAGGATGCCACGCGCCAGTAGCGGCCCGGGATCGTCCCACCGGAAGTAGGCGTGTATGACCCTTCGCCGCGGACGCAAGATACGCCAGGCGTCCATGATCTGGCGCTGACGCAGAGCCAGGACGGCATTCCGGGCGTCGGCATCCTCCCAGCGATAGAGCACCCCCGACCGCGCCGTGACGGGCTTCGGTCTCTGGCCCAGGACCGAGTCGCAGAAGAGCAGCGCCATCGGTGCGCCGGCACGGCTGGCGTGCGCGATCGAGCCCCAGATACGTGGGTTGAGGTCGATCGCATGAAAGTCGGCTCCCGAGGCCAGCAGCTCGAGTTCGAACACTCCGTGCCAGCCGAGGTGCGCGAGCAGTGTCTCGACGCGCTCGCGCAACCCTGCCGGCGGCTCGATCGTCATGGCGAACGCAGCGTTTCCAGCCTGCGGAGGCCAGGTGCGAACGTACCTTGAAGTCGAGAAGCCAAGCATTTCGCCGTCTGGCGTCCGCACGCCGCCGACCGACAGGACGTGTCCGCTGACCGGTCGCTGCAGCAGGTACGGGATCCCGAACTCAGCGACTATCCCGTCCAGCTGCGACTCCTCGGTGACGAAGACGCTTTGTTGTTGGCGGATGCCCCGCCCGAGCTCAGAGGCGGTACGACGAGGCTTGACGATCAGCGGCAGGCCAAGGCGGCGGGCGGCTTGCCGGCCGTCCTCGCGGCTTTGGCATACCACTGTGTCGGGGACGGCCAGCCCTGCCACACCGGCAGCTCCGTGGAGGGCGATCTTGTCGGTGGCGGCCAAGACAACTTCATGCGGCGGCAACCTGAGGTCGACATATTCCTCGAGCCGCTCGCGCCGTGCGGAAACCGCCAGCAGCGCGGCGTCGGTAGCAGGCAAGAGCACCTTGTGCGGGATGACACGGAGGATCCCAACCAGACCATCGACAAACCCGTCGGTGTCAACCTTGGGGTCGACAAGAACGTGCCGAGCCGAGCACATACGCGACCAATGCGTGGCTGCGGGCGTCTGATCTGCGACAGCGGTTACCCGGTAGCCAGCCGCCGCCAAGCTGCGACACGCGCCAAGTGCGAAGCGTTCCTGGCCGCTCGTGACGAGGACACGAGGAGCGGCACCGTCTCGTTCTCGTACCTGCCCGGTCAAGCTCCTACGAGTCATCGCTGGATCCCGCCGGAGCCGGTCAGCACGCCCGCCGCACCAGTAACGAGACTCTTGAACTCGAGGCAGCCCATCGTCTCGATGACCCGTAGGCGAGCTCCACAGAGGTCACGCCGAGCATCCTAAAGACCTTTCCGCTGGCTGGATGTTCAGGAACGGCCACGGCCAGCTCGCGAGCGGCGATCTGGAGCCGGTCGAGCGCTAATGAAAGGTCGACGCGCGGCGACGTCGATCGTGCGTAGACAGTTGATGGTCCCGACGCCCACCGTGCAGCGCGAGCTGGAGAATCTGCGCTGTGTGCAGCGCCTCGCGTCCTGTTCCGTGCTCGATCTGGGTCCGGCACGAGAAGCCGTCGGCAACGATCAACGTGTCCTGATCCGTACCCCGGACCGCGGGGAGCAGCACCTGCTCGCCGGCCCGCATCGAGACGCGGTAAGGGTCGCCGGCCTCGTATCCGAACGATCCGGCCAGCCCGCAGCAGCCGGCGCCCGAGAGCTCGAGTCCGAGCCCGAGACGCTCGAGCAGGTCCCGCTCGCCCCGCACTCCCATGATCGCCTCGTGGTGACAGTGGCCGTGCACGAGCGCGCGCGCCTCGAGTCGCGGCAGATCCCATTCCGGAGCGAAGCGATCGAGCAGCTCGTCCAGCGTGAACGTCTGGGCGACGAGCCGGCGAGCGTGCTCGTCGGCTGGCAGTAGCTTGCGCAGCTCGTCGCGGAACACCGCCGCGCAGCTGGGCTCCAGCACCAGCACCGGCACACCGGCCGTGATCACCTCGTCGAGCACATCGAGGGTCTGGCGCAGCGTGCGCTTGGCCAGGGTGAGCATCCCGAAGTCGTACAGCGGGCGTCCGCAGCAGACCGGCCGCGAGGGCAGCTCGATGGCAAAACCGGCCGCCTCCAGGACCTCGACCGCGGCCTGCCCCACCTGGGGGCAGAAGAGGTTCGTGAACGTGTCTGGCCACACCACCACCCGGGTTCGTCCGGCGGCGGGAGGGCACTCTCGGGCTTCGAACCAGCTCACGAACGTCTCGTCGGCGAAGCGCGGGGCCTCACGCTCGACGGCCAAGCCAGCAAGCCGCTTCCCCGTGGCGGACAGCGGTCCGGCGTGGCTGATCGCGTTGACCAGAGCAGGAGCGCGGGCGGCGACGCGCCCCCACCAGGGCATCAGCCCAAGTAGGTAGTGACGCAGGGGGCGTCGTCGACGCATGTAGTAATGGGAGAGAAACTCGGCCTTGAGGGTGGGGATGTCAACATGTACGGGGCAATCCGAGGTGCAGCCCTTGCAGGACAGGCAGAGATCGAGCGACTCCTTGACCGCTTCCTCCCGCCAGCCTTCGCTCAGCGGATCGCCCTGCAGCATTTCCAGCAGCAACCGGGCGCGGCCGCGGGTACTGTGGCGTTCCTCGCGCGTGGCCTGGAAGCTCGGGCACATCGTGAGGGTGCCGAGATTGCGGCACTTGGCCATCCCGAAGCAGCGCTCGACCGCGCTCGCGAACGAGCCGCCGTCGTCGGGATAGGCGAAGTGGGTCTTCAGCTGCGGCGGGCGGTATCCCGGCCCGATCCGCAGGTCCTCGTCGAGCTTGACGTCGCCGATCAGCCGGTTGGGGTTCATCTTCAGGTCGGGGTCCCAGACGCGCTTGAATTCGTGGAAGGCGCTCATCAGCTCGGGCGAGAACATCTTGGGCAGCAGCTCCGCGCGACCGTGCCCTTCCCCGTACTCGCCCGCCAGCGAGCCGCCGTAGGAGATGACCAGATCAGCCGCCTTCTCCATAAATGACCGGAACGTGCGCACTCCGGCGGTGGACTTGAAGTCGAAGTCCATCCTGGTGTGCACACAGCCCTGCCCGAAGTGCCCGTAGTAGACGCAGCGGTAGCCATGCTCGTCGAGCAACTGCTGGAAGTCACGCAGGTAGGCGCCGAGCTTGTCAGGGTGCACCGCGGCGTCCTCCCAGTTCCCCTCGGCGTCCATGTAGCCGGGCGCGCGGCTGTCGCCGACGGCGCTCTCGCGCACCAGCCACACCCCCGCTTGGTCGGCGCGGTCGATCAGCAGCCTCGCTTCGGAGTGAGGACCGCGATCGCCCAGCGTCCTGAGCGCGCGCCTCGCCTGGTCGGTCGCCTCGTCGGGATCATCGGAGCCGAACTCGGCAAACAGCCAGGCCCCGCCCTGAGGCAGCTGCGACCGCTCGTTAACCAGCCGATGCTTGACCTCCATGTTGCGCGTCAGCTGGTCGTTGAAGCCCTCGAGCCCGATCGGCTCGGTGCCCATGACCGCGGGCACGTGGTCGCCGGCGGTGAACACGTCGGGATAGGCGAGGACGAGCGTGCGGCGATGCTGCGGGCTCGGTATCAAGCGAACGGTTGCCTCGAGCACGTTCACGCATGTGCCCTCCGAGCCGACCAGCGCGCGCGCCACGTGAAAGCCGCGCTCGGGCAGCAGCTCGTCGAGGTTGTAACCGGAGACCCGGCGGGGGATGTCGGGATATTCGGCGCGGACACGCTCGGCACAGCGGTCGCGTAGGTCGCGCAGCCGCCGGTAGATCCCTCCGCGGCGACCACCCTCGGCGATGATTCGATCGATCTCCTCGGGACTGGTCTCGCCGACGGTCAGGCGGCTACCGTCGTAGAGCAGCACGTCGAGCTCGGTCACGTTGTCGTTCGTCTTCCCGGCGATGATCGAGTGCGTCCCGCAGGAGTTGTTGCCGAGCATCCCCCCGAAAGTGCAGTACTCGTGGGTGGCGGGATCGGGACCGTAGGTCAGGTGGTATTGCTCGGCGGCATCGCGCAGCTGATCGCAGATCACCCCGGGCTGGACTCGTGCCCGGCGACCTTCGGGGTCCAGCTCCAGAATCTGGTTGAGGTACTTGGAGTAGTCGAACACGACCGCGACGTTGGTGGTCTGGCCGCTCGGGGCGGTGCCGCATCCACGTGGCAGAACTGGCGCGTGGTGGTCACGGCAGGCCGCAATTCCTGCGATCACGTCCTCGATGTCGCGCGGGATCACCACCCCTATGGGCACCTGGCGGTAGATCGAGAAGTCGTTCGCGTACAGGGCGCGCGAGCCGGCGTCGAAACGAACCTCACCCTTGATCGACGCCGCCAGCGACCGCTTGAGCGATGAGACATCGACATCGCCGGGCGCGCTCACCGCATGACGTCGCGACCGGCTCCCAGAGGTACCCAGAGCAGTCGCCATCGTGCGCTACCGGTCCACGACGTGGGAGGTACGGGCAGCGCTACCCGTCGCCACCTTGACGAAGTCCCCAGGGGCGAAGTTGGCCATTCGCGCGCTCCTCTCGTGACGAAGCTAAAGCGGCGGCCCTGCGCGACACCAGACCTCAGGAAGCCAAAACCGCCGCGATGTCCAGGACGTCCCACCGTAGGATAAGGGCCCGCTGGTCAGGTTGGGCTCCACGATCGGAATGGTCACCGGGAATGCGGTGCGGCGACGCTGGTCGTGCTCGACCGTCCGCGCAGCCTCAGCTCGTCGCATACCCGCCACTGGGCCGCCTCCGCGCCGTCGGCTCGTGACAGCGCGGCCTCGGAGACGAGGAGGCGTTCGGGCCGTGCCTTGGCGAGCTCAGTCAGACGTGCGGCTTCGTTGACGGGGTCGCCGATGACCGTGTACTCGAACCGCTTGGCCACGCCGATGTTCCCGGCGACGACCCTGCCGGCGGAGACGCCGATGCCGGCATTGATCCCGTCGAGCTCCATCGCCAGCCGGTCGCGCAGCGACCGGGCCGCCGCGAGCGCCCGGGAGGCGGCCTCCGGGTCGGGGAGCGGTGCGCCGAACACGCACAGCGCAGCATCGCCCTCGAACTTGTTCACCCAGCCGTCATGGGCGGCGACAACCTCGACGACAATGGCAAAGAACGCGTTCAGAATCCCAACCACTTCGGCCGGATCACGCTTCTCGGCGAGCGTGGTCGACCCTTGAAGGTCGACGAACAGCACCGCTGCCTCGCGCGCCTCCCCGCCGAGGGTGACGCCGTGCTCGAGTGCGTGCCGGACGACATCCTCACCCACCTGGCGCCCGAACAGGTCACGGATCCGCTCTCGTTCGCGCAGCCCGACGACCATGCGATTGAAGCCCGCCTGCAGCAGCCCGACCTCGCTGCCGTCATCAACCGCCACCTGTTGGTCGAGGTCACCGAGCTCAACGCGTCCGAGAGCATGCCGGAGGGACTCGATCGGATCAGCGAGCGAGCGGGCCAGCGAGACCGTGGCCATCAGCCCCACCACCAGCCCGATGAGGCTGAGCACGAGGATCGCCAGCAACAGCCGCTGGCGGTCGAACCCGGCCTCGTGCAGCCCGCCGATGGCGATCAGCGCCAGGCCGAGGAGCACAGCACCGGTGCTAAGCGTCCACGAGAGCAGGGCACGGGCCGCGACGCCCGGCAGCTGCGGACGTGTCGGCACACCGCTGGCCAGCGTCATGGCGATGATCGGCCGGATGCGGCGCTCGCCGAGGAGATAACCGAGCGCGCAGGTGACCAGTCCGCCGAGGACGATCGTCACCGCGACGTTGACCCCAAGCTCCAGAGAGAACGGTGCGTTCAGGGCGAAGAACACGATCGCCGCCGTTGTCCAGATCCTGGCCACGATCGCCTGTTGGCGCAGGGGGAGGCGGAGCGTCGATTCCCGCTCAGCGTCGGTCGGACTCCGACCGGCAATCGCCCAGCCGAGCGCCAGCCGCGAGCGGCGGCGGGACCAGGTGAACACCAGCGGAAAGGTCACCGCCGACAGGACGGCGAACACGATCAGGTTCAGCTCCAGCAGCCGCTTGGTGTGGTGCAGACCCGGCGGCCCAGGAAGCACGTAGTTCCCAAACAGGAACACGACGAGGCCGCCGACGAAGTTTGCCGCCAGAATCGTGTACCCGAAGCGATCGCGGATCTGCGTGACGAGCGCGTCTGCACCGGCACCTCCCACTGCGGCGACCATGTCGCGATTCTCTCAAGCTAGGAGAGCAGACCCGCCCGCGGCAGTGGCACTGTGAGATCTTGTTCGGGTGAGCCCCGGGCCTGGCAACGCCGGCGTGGCGGGCGGCCTTAGCCTCGCCACCGATCCGATGGTTGTGGCCGATCAGGCGGCAAGAGTGGCCGCGGCGTGGTCGCCGCCCGGCGCGCCGGCGTCATGGCAGCTGACCGCATGCCAGTTTGAGGTGCTGCGCGATGATCGGGAGTTGCGCGCGATCGCGGCGACGATCCCGCCCGACAAGCTGCCGCCGCTGTTGTTCTGCGCTGCGGCGACGTTCCTGGTGCTCGAGCTCGAGCCACGGCCGCTGCGCAAGTTCTTTCCGACGATCGGCGAGCCCCAGCCGCCGCTGGATCGTCACTTCGCCGACGCCTACCCTACGTTCACGTTTTCTTCCCCGGCCACGAGCTGCGGCGCTTTCGCTCGCTGGTGGAGGAGGCCGGCGCCCGCCGCGACCTCGACTGGGTGTCCATCGATCCTCTGGTACCGATGGGCGAGTCCGCACGGGAGAGCGTCACCGGAGTCGCGGTGCCGGCGGGGCTGGCCCGGCGGAGCAAGCGTGAGGGAGTCTTCGGGGTCATCAGCCGACTGAGCTACCGCCGAGGCCATCGCTCCGCGGCAGTGGTCGGTCTCGCGCATCCCGGGGGCGCCTGGCTCGAGTGGATGTCCAAATAGAGCTAGGGCCGGCCGGGCGGGCTGGCGCGCCGGTCGCCGCTGCGGTTCCGGCGGCGTATCGTGTTCTCAGACCAGCGACCAGAGGAGCGAGCGCAATGTCGACCATCGAGCACGGCACCACGACCGGGAGCGACGACGCGGCGGCGATCGAAGAGCTGCACGAAGTGGTCAGGCGACAGCGCGCCGCCTTCGGGCGGGATCCATTCCCCTTACTGGAGGAGCGTCGAGAGCTCCTGGGTGCGCTGGCCGCAGTGGTGATGAGCCACCGCGCTCAGATCGAGGAGGCGATGAGCGCGGACTTTGGCGTCCATCCGGCGCTGGCCACCGACCTGATCGAGGTGCTGGGGGTGGCGGGACGGGCGGCGTACGTAGCCGAGCACCTCGAGTCATGGATGGCGCCCGAGCCGCGCTACTGCGACCCGGCGCTGTACGGCAGCGGGCGGGCCTACGTGCTGCCTCAGCCCAAGGGCGTGGTCGGCAACATCAGCCCTTGGAACTTCCCCTTCGACCTCTCGGTCGGTCCGCTGGTGGAGATGCTGGCTGCGGGCAACCGGGTAGTGCTGAAGCCATCGGAATTTACGCCGGCCTGCTCGGAGGTGCTGCGGGAGATGATGCGCACGACGTTCGATCGCGAACGTGTGGATGTGGTCGTCGGCGGACTCGAGCTGGCCAAGGCTTTTGCCCGGGTACGCTGGGACCACCTGCTCTATACCGGCAGCCCCGAGATCGGGCGCGAGATCGCCAAGGCCGCCGCCGAGCAGCTGGTTCCGGTGACGCTCGAGCTCGGGGGCAAGTGCCCGGCCATCCTCACCGAGGACTCGATCGACGCCGAGTCGGTCAAGCAGGTCCTGGGTACCAAGGCGCTCAAAAACGGACAGATGTGCATCTCGGTGGATTACTGCCTGGTTCCACGGGAGCGCATGGGGGAGTTCGCGCGCCTGGCGGCGGAGCACGTACGGGAGAACATGCCCGACTTCTGCTCCTCGCCGAGCAACACGAGCATCATCACGAGCCGTCATCTCGAGCGGATCGAACGGCTGATCGAGGATGCCCAGGCGCGTGGTTGCGACGTCCGGTCCCTTGAGGAAGGGGGGAGGATCGACCCCGACCGGCGGCAGGTACCGATCTCGATCGTGCTCGACCCGCCGGAGGACTTGGCGCTGATGCAGGAGGAGATCTTCGGTCCGATCCTCCCGGTCAAGGCCTACGACGAGCTCGACGGCGCGATCGAGCACGTGAACGCGGGGGAGCGCCCGCTGGCGCTGTACGTGTTCTCCAAGGACGAGCGGACCGCCGACGACGTGCTCCGGCGCACCTCGTCCGGCGGCGCCTGCGTGAACGCCGCCGCGGTTCACGGCGCGCTGCCTTCGCTGCCCTTTGGCGGGGTCGGCCAGAGCGGCTGGGGGCGTCACCACGGCATCGAGGGCTTCCGCGAGTTCTCCAACCTGCGCGGGGTCTTCGTCCGTGGTCAGGGCGACCTGATCGAGGCGTTCATGCCCCCTTACGAGGCCACCGCGCAGGCCGTGGTCGGAGCGGCGTTCGAGCAGGCTCAGACCTGACGTCAAGTCCGCCGTCGCCGCGGACTAAGCGGCTGGCCGGGCGCCGACGGCTACCCGGCTCGCTCGGCTGACCGCAACCCGGTGATCGTCCAGGATCCGAAGGCAAGAATCAGCAGCGCCGCGCACGCGTATCCCAGCCAGGTGTGGTTGTGCACCCCCGCGATCAGGCCCCGGCCGGCGTTGAGGAAGGCGGTGGCCGGGTTGACGCTGGCCACCGCGTGGATCCAGCCCTTGAGCAACCCGAGGGGAACGTACACGGGGGCCAGGAACAGGATCAGGAACACCGGCGTCTGCATCAGCGGACCGGCTTGGATCGAGCGGAAACGGAAGGCCACGCCGGCCGCCCAGCCGTAACCGACCAGGACGAGCAGGGCAGCCAGCGCGTACAGCCCGAACACGTCGATCCCGTCACCGGTGATCCGCAGGCCGGCGACCAGCGCCACCGCGGTGACCACGGTCAGCGTGATCACCGCCCGCGTCAGCGCGACGGTCGCATAGCCGAGAGCGATCCCGCGCCGGTCCTCGGCAGCGAGCATCAGCCGACGGGCGAACCCGCTCTCGAAGTCGAACGCGAGTGAGAAGCCGGTGAACAGGCCGCCGAACATCGCCGACTGCAGCAGCACGAACACGAACTGAAACGCCGTGTAACCGGCCGGGAAATGAAAGCCTGGCACCGAGCCGAGCGCCGACAGACCGCCGGCGAAGCTGGCCAGGAACACCAGCGGGAACACCAGCGAGGGAACGAACAGGTCGGGGCGGCGCACGTAGGTGTGCAGGTTCCGCCAGGCGATCGCCCCGGCAACGCTCCACAGGCCGCCGCCCTTCTGAGCGTCCATCATGTCCGCTGCAGCCTCGAGCGCAGGGCCCCCGTCACCAGCAGCAGCCCGATCGCCAGCAGTCCGCCGCCCACCGCAAACGCGCGCCCTAGTGCGGTGGCGTCCCAGCCGGTGATGAACAGGCTGCGGAAGCCCTCGATCAGGTAGGAGATCGGGTTCCAGGTGGCCACGGTGTGAAACCAGCCGGTCCTCAGCAGCTGGCGGGGGAGGTTGCTGGAGGAGAGAAAGATGAACACGAAGAAGAGCGGGAACAGTCCCTGGACCGCTTCTCCGGATCCGGTCCGCAACGCCGCCACGCAACCCAGCGCTCCGAAGCCGAGCGCGGTCATGGCACCGAGGACGAGGATCACCAACGCACCGGCCACTCCAGCCTCCAGGTGCGCCCCCGCCCCCAGTCCGATGACGATGTAGATGACCGACTGCAACGCCCCCAGCAGACCGACGCCGACCAGCAGCCCGGCGATCAGCGCCACCCGGCGCAGCGGCGTCAAAGCCAGGCGGTTGAAGAAGCCGCTCTCGATGTCCTCGGCCAGGTTGGTGCCGGTGTTGATGAGCGAGAACATTCCGCCCTGGATGAACGCGACTGCGATTGCGAACGAGATGTAGGAGTGGGTGGGGAACCCCGGCAGCCGCGTTGCCGCGCGCAGTCCGCTGGCGTTGACCGCCAGCAACATCGCCGGGAAGAAGATGATCGGAAAGAGCTGGAAGGGCTGGCGCAGCGTCTTGAGCATCGAGCGGCGCGCCAGTACGCCGACCTGGGTCGCCAACATGCTGCTCACGCCGAGGCTGCCTCGACGTTGGCGACTGCATCGGCGGCCTCCGGGTCGCCGCCGGCGCCCTCCAACGAGCGTCCCGTCTGGGCCAGGAAGACGTCGTCGAGGCTCGGCGCGTGCAGGCGCAGATCCGCGACCGCCAGCTCCTCGGAATCGAGCGCACGGACGATCTCAGCCAGGTCGCCGGCGCCGGTCTTCAACCTCACGGCCACACCGCTGGGGGAGGCCGCTGCCGGCTCGCCGAACCGCTCCATCACCTCAGCCAGGCGCGCCTGATCTCCGCGATCGACCGGCACCGCCTCCACCGTCGGGCGCCCGATCTCCGCCTTGAGCTCGCTCGGCGTCCCCTCAGCCACGATCTGGCCGCGATCGATGATCCCGACGCGGTCGGCGAGCACGTCGGCCTCCTCCAGGTACTGGGTGGTCAGGAACACCGTCACCCCGTCGGAGGCCAGACGTCTCACCTCATCCCACAGCGCCGAGCGGCTCTGCACGTCCAGGCCGGTGGTCGGCTCGTCCAGGAACAACAACTGAGGGCGGTGCACCAGAGCCAGGGCCAGGTCCAGACGTCGCTTCATTCCCCCCGAGTAGCCGCCGACCTTGCGGTCGGCCGCGTCGGCCAAGCCGACCCGATCGAGCAGCTCGCTCCCTCGGGCATCGCGCTCGGACTTGGACAGCCCGTGCAGGGCGCTCTGCAGGCGCATGTGCTCACGCCCGGTGAGGTACGGGTCGAGGGCTGATTCCTGCAGCGAGGCGCCGATCACCCGGCGGACCCGGGCACCCTGGCGCACCACATCCAGCCCGGCGACCCGCGCGCGGCCCGCTGTCGGTGGCAGCAGCGTGGTCAGCACGAGCACGGTGGTCGACTTGCCGGCTCCGTTGGGGCCGAGAAAGCCGTAGATCTCGCCGGGCGCCACGTGTAGGTCGATGCCATCAACGGCTCGCACCCCGCCCTTGAAGTCCCGCACCAAGCCTTCGACTTCGATCGCGTACTCCGCGCCGTGCTCCATCGCCCAGACCATAGCCAAGCGGTTACCGCGGGCTGGGGCGAGCGGGTCGAGCTCTCACGCCGCGCACGCAACAGCACGAGGTTCAAGCCGGCGAGCTGGAGCTCGTGGCTAACCGCTCGCCCGCAGGACGTGCCGGCCGCGGATCAACGCGCCGAAGTGAACCCGGCTCTGCCTAACCCTGTTCCCATCCAGTGTGGGACTGCCCAAACGACCGTCACGCGCCGGGACACCGTCGATCTGCAGGGTGCCGCCAGGCAGCCGGATGATCGCCTGCGGGAACAGCGGCGAGTTCAAGGCGAGCACGTCGCTGCCGGGGACCTCCGGGTAGATCCCGAGGGCGCCGAGCACCCACCAGGCCGACATCGTGCCCCCATCGTCGTTGCCGGGCATCCCGCCCGGAGTCGGCGAATACAGCCCCAGCAGCGCCCGGTGGACGACGTGGCTGGTCCTCCCAGGCTGTCCGAGCCAGTCGTACAGCCACGGCGTGCCCAGCGTCGGCTCGTTGCCCAGGAATGCGTAGGGGCTGCCGGGCCCGGCGTTCAGCTGCGAGAAGAACCGGTCCAATCGTGCGCGCGCCGCGGCCGTTCCCCCCATCAGCGCGAACAGCCGTGACGGGTCCTGCGGCACGGCCCAGGTGTACTGGGCAGCGTCGCCCTCGACGAACCCGGTCGCGGTGGTGGGCGCAAACGGAGCCAGCCAGGCGCCCGAGCGATAGCGCGGGCGAACGTATCCCGTGCCGGGATCGAACAGCCGCTGCCAGCTCTCGCTCCGGCGGGCGAACTGCCGGGCCAGCGCCGGTTGGGAGAGCTCGGCGGCGAGGTGCCCGATCGTGCTGTCGGCGAGCGCGTCCTCGAGCGTCGTGGCCGCGGCGCCCCATGCGCTCGAGCGGGCGCCGAAGGTATGTCCCACCGATGTGGTGTCATCCTCCTGGGGGATGTAGCCCAGGCGCAGGTAATCGGCGAGGCCTTCGCGCTCGGTGTAGTCGCCGTTCTCGGTGTGACAGGGATGCGTGGCGGTATTCACCATCCGGCCCAGTGCCTCGCGTGCGTCAAAGTCACGCGCGCCGAAGGCATAGGTCGAGGCCAGGATCGGCGCGCTGGGGTCCCCGGTCATCACGTTGGTCTGCTGGTCGGCGTACGGCCAGCGGGGCAGGCAGCCACTCTGCCGCGCATCGTGCAGCAGCGACGCGGCGATGTCGCCGGCGCGCTTCGGTGCGAGCATCGCCAGCAGGGGAATCTGGGTCCTGTACACATCCCAGCCGGAGATGTCGGTGTACTGAACGGCGCGGCCGACTGAATGGAGCCGACCGTCCATCCCGCGGTAGCTGCCGTCGGCATCGCTCAGCGTGCTCGGCTCGAGCAGCGCGTGATAGAGCGACGTGTAGAACAACGTCCGCATTCGCGGACTGCCACCGCTCACCCGCACTCGGGTGAGCTCTGACTCCCAGGCGGCTGCCGCCGCCCGACGCAGCTGATCGAAACTGCGCCCGCGCGACTCCGCGGCCAGGTTTGCTCGCGCCTGTGCCTCCGACGTGAACGAGATCCCGATGCGCGCTTCGATGCTCCGGTCATGCCGGGTGTCGAAGCTGGCGTAGGCCCCCACCTGCACCCCCGTGCTAGGGCTGCCGGGCGGTATGGCGGCTGCGCCGGGCACGCCCTTGGCCGCGAAGGCGCTGGGATTCGACGCCGCCGCGCTCGCGCTCCCAGGGTCTACGTGCTGCCCGTCCCAGGTGCCGCTCGCGGCAAAGCGATGGTCGAACCGGGCGACGAAGTACACACGGTATTTCGTGGGTTGGAAGCAGAAGTTGCCGCTCTGGACGCTGCCGCTGATTTCTCGTTGCCCCGGCGCTACGCGCACGTCGGCGGCGTAGTCGGCCAGCGAGCTGCCTCCAGCGCCGATGAGGACGCTCACGCGGCGTTGGGCGGGAAAGCCCAGATCGGCCTCGCCGGTGCGAGTTGTCGCCGTCAGGTGCACGTCGATTGCCGCGGCGCGGCCCGGGCTCAGGGTGACGCTATAGCCCCCGGGAGATGCCTGCTCATGGCGATGGTCGAAGGCGGGGACGTACTGCGGGGCGACGTCGCTCGAGCCGGGGATCGCGGGAGAGTCTGAGATCGGGCCGCTGACCGGCAGGACCGGCACGTCTCCGAACCCGGCGCAGCCGGCACCGCTGAAGTGGGTGAGAGAGAACCCGCGCAGGAGATGGTCACGGTAGGAGTAGCCGCCGGCGAAGTTGTCGCTTCCCGGCAGCGTATCGGGGCTGAACTGCACCATCCCCGACGGCAGCACCGCCCCGGGGAAGGTCGCCCCGGCTCCGCCGCCGGTGCCGAAGTCGGGCGCGCCGCTGCTCGTCCCGACGAACGGATCGACCCAGCGACCCACGTCCGCTGCCTGCGCGATCGCCTGGCCGCCCGCGGCGCACATCAGCGCAATCGTTGCTGCTGCCACCCTCGCGATCGGTGTCATCGGCGCTGAACCTACAGCGAAGGTGCCGTCCGCGTGCGAGTATCCCGTGATGCGCCGGCGAGGTCAGCAGAGGATTTGGGCGGTGAGCGCGGTGCGGCGCGGCCCGCGGCTCGCCGCCGCGATGATCGTGACCTGCCTGTTCGGGGCGCTGCCCTCCGCGGCCGGGGCCGCCGTGTCGCTGGGTCCGCGCACAGTGGTCGTACGCACGCCGGCGGGCAGCGTCGTGGTGCGCCGCTCGCCGTTTCAGATCGCGTTCGTCGACCCACGCGGCAGGACCGCGCTGCAGGAGGTTCGCCCCGGGCCCCGGACGCTGCCGCTCGGACCACCCCCAACCCGCTGGCGCCAGAGTACGGGCCGCCGCTGCAGTCGACCCTGTACGCGCCGCTGGAGTTCACCGTCGGCACCGAGCTGGACACGGCTCAATCCAGCGGCACCTGGGCCGGCGATCTGCTCTCGAGCGTTCGCACCGGGAGGGTCTACGGGGCCGAGCGCGTGCTATCGGCACGCCGCGTGGGCAGTGGGATCCGGCTGGTCGTGTCCACCAGCGATCCTTCGGGGCGGAAGCTGGTCGTCACCGTCATGCCTGATGCCGGCACGCTGCGCGTCTCGGCGAGCCCCTCCCCAAGCAGCGGGGTGGTGGGGATCGGCGACAGCTTCGCCTCCGGTCCCGGTGAGGCGTTCCACGGCTTCGGCGGCCGACATCTGGGGGTAGATCAGCGGGGGGCTTCGTTCTACAACTGGACGGCGGAGGAGAACGTCAACGCCACCGGCACGTCTTTCAAGATTCCCGGGGCGCAGACCGGGACGCTGCTGTACCCCAACGGGCCGCAGGCGGCGTACTACCCCCAGGCGTCGTTCGTCTCCTCTCGCGGGTATGGCTTCTTGCTGACCCGTCCCGAGCTGGCGCGTTTTCGCCTCGACGATGGTCGCCCCGCCTGGCAAGCCGACGTCGCTGGCAACCGCTTGGACTATCTGGTGGCTCCTGCCGGGGGGGCCCAGGCGATCGCCGCCTTGACCGCGATCAGCGGGCGCCAGCCCGTAGCGCCGGCCTGGTCGCTGGCCCCCGAGCTCGACCGTGAGACCCAACTCGGCCAGAATGCCAGCGCGTATCTGGCCCAGGTTCGCCAGGACTTCGTGGACATCCGGCGTTACCGTCTTCCACTGCGCGCCTACCGCATCGAGGGCTGGGGGATCCTGCCGAGCGCCACGGTCCGTGGGCTGATCGCCCAGCTCCACGCCATGGGGATCCACGCTCTGGTCTACTTCCGCGCCTTCAGCTCCCAGGACGTAGCCGCCACCGAGAGACCTGGGGTGTTCCAGTACGCGATCGCCCACCGGCTCGTGGCCACGACCTCCGGCGGAGCGCCATTCCTGTTCGGAGACTCGTTCGGTGGCAAGGCGGCGCTGATCGACTTCACCAACCCGGCAGCAGTGAGCTGGTGGGCTACGCGCCTGCGTGGTGCCCTCGACCTCGGTGCCGACGGCTTCATGCAGGACTTCGGCGAGGAGGTGCTGCCCGGCATGCACTTCCACGACGGCGAGACCGGCGAGACGATGCACAACCGCTATCCCACCGTGTATGCGCGGGTGACCCGGGAGATCCTCGACGCGTACATGCGCACCCATCCCGGCCGCCGGCTGTTCTTCTTCAGCCGCGCCGGCTACAGCGGCGCGCCGGGCTCGGCCGCCTATGAGAGCGCGAACTTCGCTGGTGACGAGACCACCGACTGGACGCGCTCGTCGGGGATCGCCTCGGTGATCCCCGACATGCTCAACCGTGCCATCGGTGGGGCCTTCGGCTACACCACCGACATCGGCGGCTACTTTGACATCTACACCCCCCATCCCACGACCAAGGAGCTGCTGCTGCGCTGGGCCGAAGTGTCGGTGTTCACGCCGTTCTTCCGCCTGCACGGCTCGCTGATCGCCGGGACCCACACGCCGTGGCGCTATGACCAGCAGACGGTCAGGATCTACAACCGCCTCGCCCGGCTGCATCAGGCAGCGGTGCCGCTGATCCTCCGCCTGTGGCATCAGGCCGACCGCACGGGCATGCCGCCGACCCGGCCGCTGTGGCTGGCTTACCCGCGAGACCCTCAGGCGGCGCGTCAGGACCAGGAGTGGCTGCTGGGGGAGAACCTGCTGGTTGCTCCGGTGATCAGCCAAGGCGCAGTTACTCGCCGCGTCTACCTCCCCGCCGGATGCTGGCGCTCGGCGGCGAGCCGAGCGGTGGTGCGCGGCCCGGCCACGCGGACGGTGAGCGCACCCTTGTGGGTGCTGCCGTACTTCGTGCGTTGCGGCACTCGCGCACCGTGACCAGGGGCTCGATCCCTTCGCTGCGGCACGCGGGCGCGGGGAGCGTGGCGTCGTTCGCTGACTCCGCGCGGGATGTGAGATCGTTCGCCGGAAGGCGGACCGGCAAACCCGAGCCATGGAGATCTGAAGATGATGCATCGCAAGCTGGTTGCTGAGGCAGTCGGCACCGCCCTGCTGGTGATCATCGCCGTCGGGGTGGCAACACTCAGCTTCGGCTTCAAGCTGACCGGGTCATCGACCTCGGCCGGAGTGGTGAGCACTGCCCTCGCCTTTGGCTTCGTACTGCTGGCCCTGGCCTACACGCTGGGTCCCGTCTCCGGCGCTCACGTCAATCCAGCGGTGACGCTGGGGTTCGTGGTCTCGGGGCGGATGACTCCGAGCGAGGCGATCGGATACTGGGTGGCGCAGTTCCTCGGCGGAATCGTAGGTGCGCTGGTGCTGTGGGGGATCGTCTCCGGGGCTCCCGGCTACTCCCGCTCGGGGGTCGGGTTGGGTGCGGACGGCTGGGGGCACAAGGTGTCGATGATCGGGATTGGTGCCGGTGGCGCCTTCGCCACCGAGGTAGTGCTCACCTTCGTGTTCGTGCTCGTGGTGCTGGTGGCGACCAGCCGGGTGGGCTCGCCCGGATTCGCCGGGCTGGCAATCGGGGTCGGGCTCTGCGTCGTGCACCTGATCGGGATCCCGCTGACCGGAACCTCTGTCAACCCCGCCCGGAGCCTCGGCCCCGCGCTCATCGTCGGCCACAAGGCGCTCGCCCAGGTGTGGCTGTTCATCGTCGCGCCATTGCTGGGGGGTGCCCTGGCGGCGCTCTTCTATCGCTACCTGGTGCCCGCCGAGGCCGCCGCCGTGCCCACGGCGGTGGCCGAAGGCGACGTCGAGCGAACGACGGCGACGCCATGATCGAGTCGTGACCGAACTCGGCTTCTGCCGGGTCGCCAGCGCCACCTGAGCCGCCGGCGGGGGGCTCGCCCCAACCAGGCCCCCGGTGTTCGTGAGCAGCTCCGGCTTCGGCTGACCGGGGGCGGTGGGCTGCCATCCGAACCCGCGTCCGTGCTCTAGCGCGGGTGCAGCGCCTGCTGAACGCTGGGTTTGAGATCCGGAACTGACGGGAACGACGTTCAACAAGCCGTTGAACTTATCCTTATTAGGATGCATAATGTGAATTCTCGTGGCGAGCGACCCACGAGATCAGCCCGAACTCACGAGACGCAAAGGAGGCATCGATGCCGCGCATGATGGTCCGCTCAACCGACGAGCAACTCCTCTTGGACTACCACCAGCGGCGGGATCCGGCCGTCCGCGAGCGCCTGGTGGAGCGCTTTCTTCCCCTCGCCCGCAGCCTCGCTCTGCGTTACAGCTACACAACCGAGCCGGTCGAGGACCTCGTTCAGGTGGCGTGCCTGGGGCTGATCAAAGCAATCGAACGCTTCCAGCCCGATCGCGCGAACAAGTTCAGCAGCTTCGCCGCGCCCACGATTCTCGGGGAGCTGAAGCGTCATTTTCGCGACAAGGGCTGGTCGGTGCACGTGCCTCGGGACCTTCAGGATCGCGCCCTGGCGGTCAGCCGGCAGACCGAGCGGCTGTCCCGCAGCCTGGGCAGATCGCCGACGCCGGTTGAGCTGGCGGAGGCGATGAGCTGCCGGATAGACGACGTGATCGAGGCCACCCAGGTATTGCGCAGCTATGACGCGACTTCGCTGGATGCGCCGGTGGCCACCGATCGGGAGGAGTCGGTGTCGCTGGGAGAGCTGCTGCCCAGCTACGACACCGGTTACGAGCTCGTCGAGAGCCGCGCGGCGATGGCGCAGCGATGGCGCGCGCTGTCAGACCTCGAACGGCGGGTGATCGAGCTCCGCGTGGTCCATGACCTCACCCAGCGTGAGATCAGCCGCCAGATCGGGTATTCCCAGATGCACGTGTCGCGGCTGCTGCGGCGCTCGCTCAAGCGGCTGGAGGTGGCCGCGGCGTAGGATCGGAGGAAGACCAACGACTGGAGAACGCACATGCCGACCCCACTGCAACGCCTGAGCGGCCACGGTCAGAGCCCGTGGCTCGATTACGTCTCGCGACAGTTCCTGCGCGACGGCGAGCTGGCCGACCTCGTGGAGCGCGGGATCGTCGGCGTGACCTCGAACCCCACCATCTTCCAGGGCGCGATCGCCGACGGCGACGCCTACGACGAGCAGCTGCGCGAGGTGCTGCGTAGCAGGAGGACCCCAAGGAGGTTTTCCTGGCCCTGGCGCGGGAGGACATCCGCGAGGCCTGCGACGTGCTGGCGCCGGTGTTCGATCGCGGCGATTCGACCCGCGACGGCTGGGTCTCGCTCGAGGTCGACCCCAGCTTCGCCTTGGATGCGAAGGCCACCATGCAGGAGGCCAAGCGGCTGCACGCGATGATCGACAAGCCGAACCTGTTCGTGAAGATCCCGGGCACCGAGCCGGGCCTGCAGGCGATCGAGGAGACGATCGCCGCCGGGATCCCGGTCAACGTCACGCTGCTGTTCTCGCTGCAGCGCCATCGCGAGGCGGCCGAGGCCTACGTGCGCGGACTGCGCCGCCTGCGCGAGAGCGGCGGGGATCTGCACACCGTGGCTTCGGTGGCCTCGTTCTTCGTCTCCCGCGTCGACACCGAGGCCGACCAGCGCCTGGAGGAGATCGGCGGTCACGACGAGCTCAAGGGCACGCTGGCCATCGCCAACGCCAAGCTCGCCTACCAGACCTACAAGGAGCTCTTCTCCGGCGCGGAGTGGGAGGAGCTGGAGGCGGACGGCGCCTCGCCCCAGCGCTGCCTGTGGGCCTCGACCTCGACCAAGAACCCGGATTACCGGGACGTCATCTACGTCGAGGAGCTGATCGGCCCCAACACGGTCAACACGATGCCGCGGGAGACGATCGAGGCCTTCCACGACCACGGCCGCCTGGCGGACACCCTCGAGCGAGGATGTCGACGGGGCCCGCCAGACGCTGGAGCGCTTCGCCGAGGCCGGCATCGACTACGACGACGTCATGGCGGTGCTGGAGCGCGAAGGAGTGGAGAAGTTCGCCGACAGCTTCAAGGAGCTGCTGGACGGCGTCGCCGGCAAGCGCGACCAGCTCGTCTCGGCCTGAGGGTTCCTCCGACTCGGAGTCAGGAACGCGCTCACGCAGCTCCGTCAGCCAGGTCAGGGCGGAGCTGTCGCTGGGCGCGCGCCAGTCGCCTCGGGGTGACAACGAGCCGCCGGAGCCGACCTTGGGAGCATTGGGCAGCGCCGAGCGCTTGAACTGGCTGAGGCGGAAGAAACGATCCAGGAAGACCTCCAGCCAGTGCTTGATCTCCGCCAGCGGGTACTGGTTGCGACGCTGCCGGGGAATCAGCTCCGGCCAGCGGCCCCCGTTCTGGTCACCCCACACGTGGTAAGCCAGAAACGCGACCTTGCTCGGGCGGTAGCCGAAGCGCAGGACGTAATACAGGAAGAAGTCCTGGAGCTCATAGGGGCCGACGACGCTCTCGGTGTCGGCCCCGGGCTTGTCGCGGTCGGGGTCGTCGCCGGGGATCAGCTCCGGCGAGATCTCCAGCTCGACCACCGAACCGAGCACGTCGCTGGCCTCAGGGCCGAACTGCCGGGTATCGATCGCCCAGCGGAGCAGGAACTGGATCAGTGTCTTCGGCACCGAGGCGTTGACGTTGTAATGCGACATCTGATCGCCGACCCCGTAGGTGGCCCAGCCCAGCGCCAGCTCTGACAGGTCACCGGTGCCGAGCACCAGTCCCCGGTGGTGGTTGGCCAGGCGGAACAGATGCGAGGTCCGCTCGCCCGCCTGGACGTTCTCATAGGTGACGTCGTAGACCGGCTGCCCCGCGGCGGCGGGATGCTCCAGATCCCGCAACATCTGACCGGCCGAGGGTCGGATGTCGATCTCGGCCCTGCTGACCCCGAGCGTTTCCATCAGGCGGTGGGCGTTCTGGAGGGTGATCGCGCTGGTGGCAAAGCCCGGCATCGTGTAGCCCAACACGTTTTCCCGCGGCAGCCCCAGCCGATCCATCGCCCGCGCGGCGACGATCAGGGCATGCGTGGAGTCCAGGCCCCCGGAGACGCCGATCACGACCTTCTCGATGCCGGTCGCGCGCAGCCTTGTCTGCAGCCCTCGCACCTGGATGTTGTAGACCTCCTGGCAACGCTCGGTGCGGCTGGCGGGATCCGCGGGCACGTACGGAAAGCGCTCGATCTGCCGTCCAGCGGCAGCTCCCGCGGAGTCGCCCAGTCCAAACGGGATCCGCCGCATTCCCCGCAGCTCCTCGCCGGTGGTCGTGGACGGCGTCGGCGAAGCTGCTCGCGCTGGACCGGTCGGCGACGATCCGGTCGAGGTCGATGTCGGCGTAGATCAGCTGCTCGTCCTGGGCAAAGCGCTCGGCCTCGGTGACCAGATCGCCGTTCTCGCAGATCAGCGCCTGCCCGTCCCAGGCCAGGTCGGTGGTCGACTCCCCCTCGCCGGCGGCCGTGTACAGGTAGCCGGTGATCGTCCGCCCCGAGTGCGCCGTGCACAGCAGGCGCCGGTAGTCGGCCTTGCCCACGGTGATGTTGCTCGCCGACAGGTTGGCGATCACCGTGGCTCCGGCCATGCGCGCCATAGGTGCTGGGCGGAATCGGCGCCCAGACGTCCTCGCAGATCTCGACCTGGAGCGTGAAGTCGGCGACATCGGAGCACTCGAACAGCAGCTCGGAGCCGAACGGGACCTCCGCCGCCCCGAGCAGCACGCTGATCGGCGGCGGCGTCCCGCGCGGCCCGGAACTGTCGTTTCTCGTAGTACTCGCGGTACTCGGGCAGATAGCTCTTGGGCATGACGCCGAGGACGCGACCCCGGTGGATCACCACCGCGGTGTTGAACAGGGCACCCTCGACCATCAGCGGAGCTCCGGCGACGATCACCGGCAGCAGCTCGGCGCTGGCGGCGACGAGCTCGGCGATCGCCGCCGTAACCGCATCCTGCAGCGCCTGCTGATGGAAGAGGTCCTCGTTGGAGTAGGCCGAGAGTCCAAGCTCGGGAAAGGCGATCAGGGCGGCGCCATGCTCTGCGGCCTTGGCTGCCTGCCCGATCGACTGCTGCACGTTGAACGCTGGTTCGGCGACTCGCAACTTGGGCACGGCGGCGGCCACGCGAACGAAGCCGTGGGCGTACAGGGACCTGAAGGTGGGGGAGAAGGCCATTTTCTGCCGGTCGGGTACCGGGTAGACAACAATCATGGCTGAGGAGAGCGATTTCGGTCCGCTGCTCGACCCACTGGGCGAGCTCGTCGACGAGTTGGCGGCTCGCAGCGAGTTGCGGGGACAGCGTTGCGTCGACCTCTCGGAGCTGAGCGATGCCATCCAGAGGTCAGGACTGGACGAGGACGATGTGCAGACCCTCCAGGACCTGCTGGAGGACCGCGGCTTGGAGGTGCGCGACGACTGCGGGCGCCCACGCAACGAGCAGACGGCGTACATCAACGACGAGCTGGCGCTGCGTACGACCGACGCGATGTCCCTGTTCCTGCAGGAGGTGCGGCGCTATCCGCTGCTGACCAAAGCCGAGGAGGTGCAGCTGGCACAGCGGATCGAGCGCGGGGACCTGGAGGCCAAGGAGCGCTTGGTGAACTCCAATCTGCGGCTGGTGATCGCCAACGCGCGCAAGTACCAGGGTCACGAGCTGCCGCTCCTTGACCTGATCCAGGAAGGGATCCTCGGGTTGATCCGGGCGACCGAGAAATTCGACCATCGCAAGGGCTTCAAGTTCTCCACCTACGCCACCTTCTGGGTCCGACAGGCGATCCAGCGTGCACTCGACAATCGCGCTCGGACGATCCGGATCCCCGTCCACCTGGGTCAGCGTGAACGCAGGATCGCGCGGTCCCAGCGGGAGCTGGCGGCGCGGCTGGAACGAGATCCGAGTGAGGAGGAGCTGGCGGACGCCGCCGAGCTCACCATCGATGAACTGCGGGAGACACTCGAGGCCGCGCGGGTGGTGACGAGCCTCGACCGGCCGGTGGGCGAGGAAGAAGGCGTCGCCCTGGGATCGCTGCTGCCCAGCACTGAGCGCGGACCGGAGGAGGAGGTGGACATCATGCTGCGCGGGGATGCCCTGCTGCGGGCGCTGGAGCGGCTACCCGAACGAGAGCGCCAAGTGGTGAAGCTCCGCTACGGAGTCGGTGGCAGCGAGCCGACACCGCTGACCGAGACCGGTCGACGGCTCGGGATCTCGCAGGATGCGGTCCGCCGGCTGGAGCGCAAGGCGCTGTCAGGATTGGCCGCCAGCCGGGAGCTGGAGGCGCTGCGGCCGGCGGCGTAGCCGAGCCTGGCCCGATCCCCGGCTCAGGCGGCTTCCGGATCGAACGGATCAAATCCGAAGGCCAGCGACGCGTGGGTCTCCCCGCCAGGGCCGACGATCCACCGCAGCCCGTCCCGAGCCAGCACCAGCTTTTCGCCGGGCTGGGCGCCGGCGCGGAACTCCATCTCGGCATCCATGCTCGCCGGCTCGGGCCGCAGATCGAGCAGCTCCTCCTCCAGCGGCTGCCAGTAGGCGGCGTTGTTGACGTGGTCGGCGATGTCGCAATCCACGCTTCGAAAGGTCCATTCGCGGGCTCGCGGCCAATCGAGGGAAGTGGGGCGATCGCGAGCGGGTGTGGCATCGCGCATCCCCGGTGAGTGATCCGGCTGTGGATGGCGTAGCCGCGCGCTCACCCGCCGGCCGGCGGCGGCACCACCGTAGGCCTCGATCTCCTCGCGGGCGAACGGCGTCGGCTGGCGGGATTTCGCGTCGAGGTGGACCCAAAGCGCTACCGCCTCCACGACCCCGTGGGGCGCGGGCCCGGCGTCGGCGCTGATCGTCGTGCGTCGCTCGGCCCACATCCGCCCGAGGCCGCTGCAGAACGTTCGCACCGTGAACCGCTCGGCGAACCGGGGCCAGCGAAGCACGCGGATGCGGGTCCGCCGCACCACCCAGTAGGCGTAGCCGGCGAGGCCGGCATCCTCGACGTCGGCGTAGGCGATGTCCTGCAACCACCGGGCCAGAGCATCGAGCCGGATCCGTCCGGAGGGAGCGCAGTCGGCCAGACCCGGGCGCATCGTCTGGATGTAAAGCCGCCCGTCTGCGGGCGCCGGCACGAACTCGGTGAAGCGCGAGGGATCCACAAGCCGGCAGCGTACGACTCATGCTGGCGGCCGGCGCACTTGCGCTTCGCTGCCGGCAGGTCTCGTCTACGCGGACATCGGTGCTGCCGTTACCCGGCGCGCGGTTCCCAGCGCCCAGCGCGTGGTGCTGAGCGCCCCGAGGGCCAGGATCATCGCCCCGAGGGCGGCGATGATCCACCAGCCGGGATGCGTGGCCGCCGCGAACCCCTTGCCCAGCGCGCCGGTAATCCCGCCGCCCGCGACCGCGCCGATAACCGCCACCCCGAGCGTCTGACCGACCTGCCGACTGGTGGAGGCCACAGCGGCCGCGACGCCGGCCTGTGCGGGAGGCATGCCGGACACCGCGGTGTTGGTGATCGGGGGGTTGACCAGCCCGAAGCCGAGCCCGAAGACCACGTAGGCGATCAGCAGATACGGCATCGGGGTGTCCGCCTGCAGGCGCGTGAGCATGATCGCGCTGGCGGTGATCGCGCAGCCGGCCACCAGCAGCGACGGCCGTGACCCGCGGCTGCCCACCAGGCGTCCCGACAGTGGACCGAACACCAGCGTCATTGCCGCCATCGGCAGCATGTACAAGCCCGGCATGCAGCGGTGACAGGCCGCGGACGTTCTGCAGGTAGAGGGTGTTCAGGAACAGGAATCCTCCCAACGCGGCGAACGCGCAGACGGCGATCACGCTGGCCCCGGAGAACGGTGCGCTGGCGAAGAAGCGAATCTCGATCAGCGGCTCTCGGCGTCGCAGCTCGTAGCCCACCAGCCCGACCAGGCACACCAGGGCGAGCACGAACAGGGCCACGATCTCGCCCGACAGCCAGCCCGCCTGGCGGCCTTCGATGATCGCGTAGGTGAGCGAGCCCAGCCCTGCGATCACCAGCAGCTGGCCCACCGGGTCGATCCGCCGCGGCCGCTCCGCCCGGGACTCCGGCACGAACACGGCGGTCAGCACCAGCGCCAGCAGCCCCACCGGCAGGTTGACCAAGAACACCGCCCGCCATCCCACCGAATCCACCAGTGCGCCTCCCAACCACCGGGCCCAGGGCAAAGCTGATCCCCACCACCCCGCCCCATACGCCGATCGCCCGCGCCCGCTCGCGCGGATCCTCGAATACGTTGCGGATGATCGACATGGCCACCGGGTTGAGCATCGATCCGCCAACGGCCTGCAGCGCCCGGGCGGCCACCAGCAGTGGCAGGCTCGGCGCCAGCGCGCACAGCAGCGAACCGAGCGAGAACGTCACCAGCCCGATCTGGAACACCCGGCGCCGCCCGATGCGGTCGGCGGTCGAGCCGGAGAGCATCAGCAGGCTGGCCAGCACCAGGGTGTAGGCGTCGATCGTCCACTGGAGCCGCGAGAACGAGGCGTGCAGCGAGCGATGGATCGCCGGCAGGGCGACGTTGACGATCGTGTTGTCGAGCCCGACGATCAGCAGGCTCAGGCAGCAGATGCCGAGAATCAGCAGTCGCCGGCGGCGGGCTGAGCTCTGTTCCGCGTGCGTCGGTCATCCGGTTCGATCGTAGACGTGCAGGATGCCCGGTCCGAATCCGGCGTTAACGCTTCACGCCGCCGCCTCACGCGGTACTCTCATCGGCGGACCCGGCCCGGTTTTCTCTCTTGAACAGATCAACCACCGCCCAAGACGAGGGGTCGTCGGCGTTCCCGCAGGCAGGGACGGTTGAGCTCAAGAACGTCTCCAAGCAGTATGCGGGGCAACGCGAGCCCGCGATCTCCGAGCTCAGCCTCAAGGTCGCCGCCGGCGAAGTCTGCGTGTTGGTGGGTCCGTCCGGCTCGGGCAAGACCACGGCGATGCGGTTGATCAACCGGATGATCCCGCTGAGCGGAGGGGACATCCTGCTCGGCGGCCGCAGCATCCTGGAGCGGGAGCCGAACGAGCTGCGCCGGGAGATCGGCTACGTGATCCAGCAGATCGGCCTGTTCCCGCACCAGACGGTGGCGGAGAACATCGCCACCGTTCCCCGGCTGCTCGGCTGGGAGAAGGGCCGCACCCAGCAGCGGGTGAGCGAGCTACTGGAGCTGATCGGAATGGATCCGGAGGAGATCGGCGGGCGCTATCCCGCGCAGCTCTCCGGCGGTCAGCGTCAGCGAGTCGGGGTCGCCCGCGCCCTGGCTGCCGATCCGCCGCTGATGCTGATGGACGAGCCGTTCGGCGCGATCGACCCGATCAACCGGGCGCGGCTCCAGGACGAGTTCCTACGCCTGCAGGAGCAGGTGCGCAAGACGGTGGTGTTTGTGACCCACGACATCGACGAGGCGATCAAGATGGGCGACAAGATCGCCATCCTGCGCGAGGGTGGGCGCCTGGCCCAGTTCGACAGCCCCGAAGAGATCCTCACCAACCCCACTGACCGGTTCGTGGCCGACTTCGTCGGTGCCGACCGGGCGCTGAAGCGGCTGGGTCTCGCCACCCTCTCGGAGATCGAGCTGGTTCCGGCCAACGGCAACCTGGGCGACGCGCCGCGGCTGCAGGCCCAGACCACGGTGCGGGACGCGCTCTCGCAGGTGCTGGCCCGCGGGGGGACGCCGGTGGCGGTGGTCGACGAGGGTGATCAGCTCCTGGGCAGCGTCACCCTCGAGCTGCTCGGCGGCCTCCTCGGCAACGGTGCCCTGGGAGTCGGAGCCGAGCGGACAGCGGCACGTGCCAGCGAGGAGCAGCCGCCGTGATCGTGATCGGCGCTGGGGGACCGGTGATCCCCAGCTTCGGCGGCGGGGCTCGTCCTCGTTCTCCTGCGAGCGAGCCAACCAGCTGTTCTGCTCCAGCTGGGTCTCTCACAACTGGTCGAGCGTGCTGTGGCCGGCGCTGCGCCAGCACGTGATCCTGACGCTGATCGCGGTGGTCGATCGGGTTCCTGATCTCGACTGCGCTGGCGCTTGTGGCCTACCGGCGGCGGTGGCTCGAGCGACCGGTGCTGATCGTCACCTCGATCCTCTACACGATCCCGTCGCTGGCGCTGTTCGAGCTGCTCGAGCCGATCCCCGGCCTGGGCCTCAGCCGCACCACCGCCGAGGTGGCGCTCGTCTCCTACACGCTGCTGATCATGTTCCGCAATACGCTCACGGGCCTGCGCGAGGTCCCGGCCGAAGTGCGCGATGCCGCCGCCGGGATGGGGATGGGACCGATGCGCACGCTGCTGCGCGTCGAGATCCCGCTGGCGCTGCCGGCGATCATCGCCGGGCTGCGGATCGCCACCGTGACCGTGATCTCGCTGGCCACCGTCGCCTCCTTGATCGACAACGAGGGTCTCGGGGTACCGATCCTCACCGCGATCTCCAACGAAGTGTTCAAGACCGAGCTGATCGCCGCCGGAGCGCTGGCCGTCGCGCTGGCGCTGACCGCCGACGGCCTGCTGGTGATCGTCCAGCGACTGCTCACCCCCTGGATGCGGACCGGCTGATGCACAACTTCATCGACGCGTTCAAGTTCATCGGCCACAACGGACAGATCCCCGGGGATCAAGGACTCCCCACGCTGGTGCACCTGACGCTCGAGACGCTCAAGATCGCCGGCATCGGCGTCGCCATCGCGCTGGTGATCGCGCTGCCGATCGGGATCTGGCTCGGACACATCCACCGAGGTTCGTTCGCCGCCATCAACCTCGGCAACATCTGGCGCTCGCTGCCCAGCCTGGCCGTGCTGGCGATCGGCGTAGCGTTCCTGGGCATCGGGCTGGGCAACGTCGAGCTGGCGCTGGTGGTGCTCGCGGTGCCGCCGGTGATCACCAACGCCTACGTGGCCATCGACGGCGTCGAGCCGGACGTCGTCGATGCCGCGCGGGGGATGGGGTTGACCGAGCGCGAGATCCTGCTCGGGGTGGAGCTGCCGCTCGGCGTTCCCCTGATCTTCGCCGGGATCCGGACCTCCGCACTGTTCGTGGTCTCCACGACCACGATCGCCTCGCTCACCGGCTACAGCGGAAGCCTTGGGGACATCATCAACAACGAGACCAGCTACCACCTCTCCGGGGTGCTCGGCGCGGCGATCCTGATCGCCGTCCTGGCGCTGGTGGTCGAGTTCAGCTTGGCCGGTGTGCAGCGGATGCTCACCCCGCGCGGCGTCAAGCTGAGCACGGCCGAGGACTCCGCTGCGACCCTGGCGCCGGTGGTCACCGAAGGCGCATGAAGCTCTGTTTCAGGCAAACCAACGAGGAGGAAAGATGCAAATGAGTACGTGGAGACGGACGCCGGTGAGCGTCCTGGTCCTGGCTTGCGCGCTGGTGTTGGGCGGCTTGTGGAAGCTCGTCCTCGAGCTCGAGCAAGTCGACCAGCTCCAGCTCGACGACCTCGAGCTCGGCGGTCACCGCCCGCCCCGCCGCGACCGGACCCGGGGCAGGAAAGCCACCGGTGACGATCGGCGACAAGAACTTCACCGAGGAGTTCATCCTCGGCGCGCTCTACCAGCAGGCGCTGGCGGCCAAGGGCTACCGGGTCACGCTGAAGGGGAACATCGGGTCTTCGGAGATCGTCTTGAAGGCGCTCACCTCTGGCCAGATCGACATGTACCCCGAGTACACCGGCACCCTGCTGACGGCAATCGCCGGCGTCACCCACCCGCCCACCAGTGCCATGCAGACCTACTTGCTGGCCAAGGCCTACGTGATGAAGCACGGTCTGACTTTGCTGGACCAAACGCCGTTCTACGATTCCGACGCGCTGGCGGTGACCAAGGCGTTCGCGACCAAGCACGGGCTGAAGTCGGTCGCCGATCTCCAGAAGCTCGGCCACTCGCTGAAGCTGGGGGGCGCGCCGGAGTTCGCTACCCGCTTTGCCGGCCTGCTCGGTCTCAAGCAGCTTTACGGCCTCAACCCGACGTTCGTGCCGCTGGCCATCGGGATCACCTATGAGGCGATCGACAGCGGCAAGGTCGACACCTTCGATGCGTTCACCACCGATGCTCAGCTGATCAGCGGCAAGTATGTGCTGCTGAGCGACCCCAAGCGCGTGTTCGGCTTCCAGAACGTCGCGCCGGTGATCAGGCAGAGCGTGCTCGCGGCCGAAGGGCCGGCCTTTGCGGCGACGATCAACAAGGTCGTCATCGCTGCTGACCTTGCCGGCGGTTCGGAAGATGAACGCTGCCGTCGCCCTCGATAAGCAGTCACCGGACGCCGTCGCCCACGCCTTCCTGGCGGCGAACGGACTCCTCTGATCCGTAGGCGACCGCACGGCGCTGGTGCAAACCGGCGCCGTGCGGTCGCTGCGGCTGACCTGAGCCGCGGACCGCGACACCTGCGCCGTCACCCCAGCGGTGACCGCGTGCGGCCGGCGATTGGTCCCGACCTTGGCTGGTCCGCGGGCCGGCAGCCTAAGCTACGACGAGAAATGCCAGAGCGCAGCCAGCTGCACCGGATCTTGACGCGGGTGATGTCGGTGATGATGATCGTTATCGGCGTCGCGCTGCTGGTCCGCACAGTGGTCGCCGGCGGTGGTGCTCTGGCCACGGGGATACTCCTGGGGCTGCTGTTCGTGCTCGCCGGCGGGGGCCGCCTGTACCTGCAGATCAGGAGCTCCTGAGGGAAGCATCGAAGTCCAGTGAACGAGCGACCCTTCAGCTCCCGAGCGCTGTTCGCGGTCGTCTACACGACCTCGGTGAGCTCGGTCTACTTCGCCCTCGGGATCGTCGCCCATCGAGCCGGGGGGCTGACGCCGCTGGTGTTCCTGGCCGGCGGGATCTTCTTTCAGCTCAGCGCGATGACCTACGCCGAGGGCGCGGCGCTGCACCGCGAGCGGGGTGGCTCGGCGGTGTTCGCGCGCTACGCGTTCAACGAGCTGGTGAGCTTCATCGCCGGCTGGGCGATCGTGCTCGACTACACGATCCTGCTGTCGGTCGCGGCGCTGACTGTGCCCGCCTACCTAGCTGCTTTCTGGTCGCCGCTGGGGCATGGCGCGCCTGCAGATCGCGATGGCCCTCGGGGTTATCGCCTTCGTGGCCTTCGACAACCTGACCGGCATCGACGGTCGCCGGCTTCGGCGCCGGATCCGGATCACGGCCGCCGATCTCGTCCTCCAGGCCGCTGGTGATCGTGCTCGGGCTGGTGCTGGCCTTCCATCCCGCACCGCCTGATCGACACGATCCATCTCGGCACCGCGCCGACGTGGTCGAGCCTGGCCTTCGCGCTGCCGATCGCCGTGATCGCCTTCACCGGCCTGGAGGCGGCGGCGTCGATCGCCGGCGAGGTCGAATCCCGACCGGGGCCAGCTCAAGCGGCTGGTGCTGGCGGGATCGGCGATGATCGTGCTGATCTACGTGGGGATCGCCTTCGTGGCCGTCTCCGCGCTGCCTGTCCACCACGGCGTCAGCGAGCTCGGCCAGCGCCACCTGCAGTCGCCCCTGCTGGGGGTGGTCGGGGCGTTTCACCCTCACTGGCTGGCCCGGGTGCTGGAGTACGTGGTGGCCATCGGCGGCGCTCTGGGGCTCACCGCTGCGGCCGGCTGCGCGATGCTGGGCGTCTCCCGCGTCGGGTATTCGCTGGCCACCAACCGCCAGATCCCGAGCGGCGTCGGCCGGCTCAGCGGTCGCTGGGGCACGCCGTTCGTGGTCATCGCGGCTCGCTCGGTGGCCGCGGCCGCGCTCGTCGTTACCTGCCGACCTCGAGCTGCTGATCGGGATCTACGCCTTCGGGGCCCTGTGGCGTTCACGATCGCCCACGTGTCGGTGATCGTGCTGCGCTTCCGGGAGCCCGCCGCGCCCGCGGCCCTACCGGATCCCGCTGTCGATCGCGGTGCGCGGCGCGCCGGTTCCGCTGCCGGCGGTGATCGGGGCGCTGCTGGCTGGCGCCGGCCTGGTCGCGGTGGCGATCTTCCACTCCGGCGCTCGCTACGTGGGGCTCGGCTGGCTGCTCGGGGGCCTGGTGCTGTACGTCACCTACCGCAAGACCCAGGACAAGCCGCTGCTCAGGCGGGTGACGATCCCCGAGCGGGCGCTGCGCCCCGAGGCGGCGGAGCCGGAGTTCGGCTCGATCCTGGTCCCGGTGTTCGGGTTCGCCGCTGGATGACGACATCGTGCAGACCGCCGGCCGGCTCGCGGGAGAGACGCACGACGATCTGACCGAGGAGGGGGCGGTGATCGAGGCGCATCTGGATCTTCGAGATGCCGCTGTCGCTGCCCGCTCGACGCGCCGCTGCCCGACGCCCAGGTTCAGCGCGCGCGCGTGCGCCCTGGCCCGAGCCAAGGCGGTGGGCGAGGAGTACGAGGGGGTGGAGGTGGCCACCGCGATCGTCCGTGCCCGGCGAACCGGCCAGGCGATCGTCGGCGAGGCCCGGCGGCGCGGGGTGGAGGCGATCGTGCTCGCGGCCGAGGAGCCCTCGCGGGTGCGCGGCGGGGGCTTGCTCGGCGGCGTCGGGGCCACTCGAGAGCTCGTTGGCGCGATGACCAGGTACGTGATCAGCAAGGCACCTTGCCGGGTGATCCTCACCGCCCCGCCGGACGGTCTGGCGAGCGAAGTTCGAGCGCGAGCACGAGGCCATCGCCCCACGGGAGGCCCGATGGCGAGCCGGCGCGGGCGCCGGCACCGGCACCGGGACCCGAGGCTGATGGCGCGAATCGAGAGCTCAGGGCCTGCGGCGCAGCGTCGGCCTCGGCGGCCTGTTCGCCACCGCCTACGGCAACGTCGGCTCCTCGATCTACTACGCGCTGGGACTCGTCGCCGCCTACGCGCTCGGCCTCACCCCGATCATCTTCATGCTCGCCGGCGGGCTGTTCGCGCTGACGGCCAAGACCTACGCCGAGGGCGCAGCGATGTTCCCTGAGGCGGGCGGCTCCTCGAGCTTCGCCCGCCATGCGTTCAACGAGCTCGTGTCGTTCTTCGCCGGCTGGGCGCTGAGCCTCGACTACATCCTCACGATCGCGATCTCCGCCTTCTTCGTGCCCCACTACCTGGGAGCGTTCTGGCCGGCGCTGACCCACTCCCCCGGGGACGTGATCGGCGGCCTGATCGTCGTCGCGATGCTCGCCGCGCTGAACATCCGCGGGCATCGGCGAGTCGGCGAAGCTGAACTTCATCCTGGCCATCGCCGACCTCGTCACCCAGATCCTGATCATCGTCGTCGGCGCGTTCCTGGTGCTCAAGCCCTCGCTGCTGGTGCACCAGGTCCACCTGGGAACCGTCCCGACCTGTAGCCACCTGATCTTCGCGCTGTCGCTGGCGATGCTCGCCTACACCGGGATCGAGACGGTCTCGAACATGGCCGAGGAGGCGCGCGATCCCGGCCGCGACGTCCCCCGCGCCGTGAACCTGATCCTGATCGCGGTGCTCGGCGTCTACGCCGGGATGACGGTGGTGGCGCTCTCCGCGCTGCCGGTGAACGGGCACGGCACCCACGCCCACACGCTGCTCGGCAGACCCCGGAGCAGGGCTTCCAGAACGACCCGTGCTGGGCATCATCGAGCACCTGGGGCTGCCGGCGGCGATCCGGCACATCCTGCGCTACTACGTGGGCATCCTGGCGGCGACGATCCTGTTCATCGCCACCAACGCCGGCCTGATCGGGATCTCGCGCCTGTCGTGGTCGCTGGCCGAGCATCGCCAGCTGCCGAGCATCTTCGCCCGGCTGCACCGTCGCCACCGCACACCGTGGTTCACGATCCTCGTCTTCTCCGCCTTCGCCGGCATCCTGCTCATCCCCGGCAAGACCGACTTCCTGGGCAACCTCTATTCGTTCGGCGCGATGCTGTCGTTCACCACCGCACACGCCGCGGTGATCGCGCTGCGCTTCAAGGACCCCGACCGTGAGCGGCCCTACCGGATGCCGTGGAACATCACCTTGGGCGGTGGACGACGCCTTCCGTTGACCGCGGTGCTGGGCGGCCTGGGCACGTTCGCGGCGTGGATCTCGGTCCTGGTTCTGCACGCGGACGCGAGGTACGTCGGGGTGGGCTGGATGATCATCGGTGTGATCGGCTACGTGATCTACCGGCGCCGCCAGGGGTTCGATCTGACCTCTCATCACCAGATCGCGCGTCGCGAGCGCCCAGTCGCCTTCATCGAACTGGACTACCGCTCGGTGCTGGTTCCGATCTTCGGCACCGACATCGACGCGTCGGCGCTACGGACGGCGGCGAAGCTGCTGGGCGAGGGGGCGCTGGTGGAGGCGGTCTACGTGCTGCGGGTCCCCAACCAGCTCTCGCTGGATGCCGGTCTGGAGGAGGAGGAGCAACTGGGGTTGAGCGTGCTCGAGAGCGCGAAGGTGACCGGCCGCAAGGCCGGGCTCAAAGTGCAAACCCGGCTGCTGCGTACCCGCAACCCGGGCGCGGCGATCGTCGAGGAGGCCAAGCGCTCGGGTGCCGAGATCATCTATCTGGGCACCGCCCACGCTCCGCCCTCGGAGCGAGCGCTGGGCCCGACGGCCAGCTACCTGCTCTCCCATCGCACGTGCCGGGTGGTGA
The DNA here is from genome assembly GCA_963787535.1 of uncultured Solirubrobacterales bacterium. GTDB lineage: Bacteria > Actinomycetota > Thermoleophilia > Solirubrobacterales > Solirubrobacteraceae > Palsa-465. The sequence goes on along the minus strand of CAWBDB010000003.1, from coordinate 82,271 downwards.
TCGAGACGCCGCCGGTCGACGGAGACGCCTCCACGACACCGGAACCTGTGGGCGCCCGCGGCGCCCGGCGGTGAGGGAGCAGGACCGACGTTAGAGCGCCGAGGAGCTGAAGGAGTCCGGCGGCGGGAGGCGAAAGGAACCGGCATGCTGCTCAGACACCGCCCGCCGCGCATCGAAGCTACCCCCGTCAGCCCCAGCAAAGGCTTCGAGCACCTCGACGAGAACTGGATCGCCGTGCTGCGGTGGCTGCAGGCCAGCCGGGTGGAGTTCGTCCTCGTCGGGCCGGTGGCCAGGGCGATCCGCGGCGACGCCGGCGCGCGCGGTGCGATCTCGATCGTGCCCGCACCCTACGGGCGCAACCTCGACCGGCTGACGCGAGCGTTGTGGTCCGCCCACGCGCGGCTGCGGGTGGACGCCACCGAGGCCGGCGCGACCGGAGCCGACACCGTGCCGGTCAAGCTGACGGCCGAGAAGCTGGTGCAGGCGGAGCGGTGGACGCTGCGCTGCGGTTCTCACGACCTCGACGTCGAGGGCCGCCAGCCCGGCGCCCCGCGATACCAGGAGCTGATCTACGAAGCCACTCGCTTCGAGCTGGCCAGCGACGTGGCGGTGGAGGTGGCTTCGCCGGAGGACATCGAGCACTACGACCACGTTCGCCGCACCGGCGTCGCGCCGGAGATGCGTATCAGCCGCAAGGCAACGCGCAGTCTCTAGCCTCACATCTAACCCTTATACCGGCCCGTTAACCTCATGGCATGCCCAGACGTGCCGTGCTCGCGCTGCTCGGTGCGGGGGCCGGGATCGCGTTGCTCGCCGCCACGTGGGTCGCGGCCTTCAACATCGGTGTCTTCGAGCGAGCAGACCAATCGATCTTCCGCGGCTTCAGCGATCTCGACCGGCGCCCCCACGTCGGCAGCGTCGCCAACTGGATCGCGGGCCTGTGCAATCCGCAGCCCTACCTGTACCTCGCCGCCGTGCCGGTGCTGGTCGCGCTGGTTCGCCGGCGCGGGCGACTGGCGGTGGTGATCGGCGCGATCCTGCTGGGCGCGAACGTGACCACACAGCTGCTCAAGCCGCTGCTGGCCCACCCGCGCGCTGCCTCGCTCCTGGGGGGCGCCAGCCCGATCAACGCTGCGTCCTGGCCCAGCGGTCACGCCACCGCGGCGATGGCCCTCGCCCTGTGCTGCGTGCTCGCTGCCCCCGCCCGGCTGCGGCCGTTTGTCGCCGCGCTCGGAGCGGCGTTCGCGATCGCGGTCAGCTACTCCTTCCTGGCGCTCGCCTGGCACTACCCCAGCGACGTGTTCGGCGGCTTCCTGGTGGCGGGGACATGGACGCTGCTCGGCGTGGCCGCGTGCTATATCGCCGCCAGCAGGCCGTCAGGTATTGCCGAGCCGCGGGCGGCCCTGTCAGTCCAGGAGGTGCTGGCTCCACCGGCGCTCGTGCTGATCGGCTCGCTGGTGCTGGCGGCGCTGGTGGTGGTGGATCGCCCGCACCAGGTCGTCGACTACGCGCGCCTGCATCAGACGTTCGTGATCGGGGCCGCGGCGATCGCCGCTTCGGCGCTGGCGCTGGCCACCGGATTGACACTGGCGCTGCGTCGGGGTGAGCGGCCGCCGGCGTGAGTGCCGCCGGTCGGGCGTCAGCCCTCCTGTCCCCGATAGCGCCCGGGCTGCCACAGGGGCTCCTCACCGTCGTTGGCGCCGCGGCTGAGGATGAACAGCAGGTCCGAGAGCCGGTTCAGGTAGCGCACGACCTCGGGGCTGATCTGATCGCCGCAGGCGATCGCCAGTCGCTCGGCGCGCCGGCACACCGTCCGGCAGACGTGCAGGTGGGCCGCCGGGACGCTGCCGCCGGGGAGCACGAACGACTTCAGCGGCGCCAGCCCGTGGTTGACCTCATCGCAGCGCTGCTCCAGCCATTCCGTCTGTTCGGGGAGCACCCGTAGCCGCTCGCGCTTGGTCTCCTCCGGCGCGGCGACGTCGGCACCGACGTCGAACAGGTCGTTCTGGATCCGGCGCAACCAGGCGGCATAAGCCGGCGGCAGGCCGGGGAGGGTGAGCGCCAGCCCGATGTGAGCGTTCAGCTCATCGACGGTCCCATAGGCCTCGATCCGCGGGTGGGTCTTGGGGACGCGGCTCATGTCGCCCAGGTGGGTCTCCCCAGCGTCGCCCAGGCGGGTGTAGATGCGGGTGAGGTTGACCGTCACGGAAGGCTGCGCGCCCGGCAGTTCGCCGACGCCGCCTCACGGTGAACGAAAAGCGGCGTCGGGAAGGCGACCATGCTGAGATGGTAGAGCGCGCCGGGCGATCCGAGCAGCGATACGATCCACTCGCCCGAGTCGGTGGCGCTGGCCAGCCGGTGAGACTCCGGGCGCCCAGCATCGTGACGGCAATGAAAGGAAGATTCGACCGCGCGCTGCTGGCGATCTCGGCGATGATCCTCGTCGGCGCCGCCGGCTGCGGTCTCGCTCCGGCCGCCGGTGAGCATCAAGTCAGCCTGACCGTCACTCGGGGCTTCGGCGCTCGCCCGCTGGGCACGGTCACCCAGCCCGACGTGTCGGATTCGGAGACGGTGATGGGCATGCTGCGGCGCTCGTTCCCGGTGCGTACGCGCTACGGGGGCGGCGTGCAGTCGATCGCCAACCTCGCCGGGAACTCCGGGCTCCAACGGTGGACCTACTACGTCAACGGCGTCGAGGCGGCCCATGGTGCCGCCGACACCGCTCTGCATGCCGGAGACCGGATCTGGTGGGACCTGCACGACTTCTCGCAGACCGCTTCGGTTCCGGCGGTGGTTGGTTCCTTCCCCGAGCCGTTCGTGCACGGCGTGGGCGGCAAACGTCTGCCGACGGTGATGGAGTGCGCCGGGGGGGAGAGCAGCGCCTGCTCTCGGGTGGGCGCGCAGCTGAAGGCGGCCGGAGTCCCGGTGGCCGGCCAGCTGCTCGGCACCGGGTCGGGAACCGACTCGCTCGGTGTGCTGGTGGGAACCTGGGCCCAGCTGCGGCCAACGATCGTCGGGGCGCTGATCGCGCGGGGGCCGGGACGCAGCGGAATCTACGCACGCTTCGCCGGAGCCGGCGGCCGATCACTGCAGCTGCTTGACCCACGCGGGCACGTAGCCCGGACCCTGAGCGCGGGCGCCGGGCTGGTGGCTGCCACCCGCGACAGCATCTCCGAGCCGGTGTGGCTGGTCACGGGCACCGATCCCTCCGGCGTCGCCGCGGCCGCCGGCGTGCTGACTGCCGACCGGCTGCGCAACCACTTCGCGCTCGCCGTGCAGGGGAGCTCCGCGATCCCCGTGCCGGTCACCGGAGGAACGTGATCCGGCTTCGTCACGGGTGTAGCCTCCTGCCTCGCGAGGGGACGTGATCGGGGCCGGCCCGGTACTCTCCCGCGCCGCATGCAGATCGGAGTTCCCACCGAGGTCCAGCCGGGAGAGAACCGGGTTGCGATGGTGCCCGAGGTGGTGCGCAAGCTGACGGGCAGGGGTCTGACGATCGTGGTGCAGCGTGGGGCCGGAGCGGCAGCGTTGATTCCGGACTCGCAGTACGAGGACGCCGGCGCGGAGCTGGTCGACGACGACGCTGCACCGTTCGCTGCCGACGTGGTGGTGAAGGTCGCACCGCCCACCGGCCCGGAGACGGCACGGTTGAAGCCGGACGGCGTGCTCATCGGCTTCCTGGCCCCGCTGACCAACGGCGAGGGCGTACAGGCGATCGCCCGCACCGGGGCCACGAGCTTTGCCCTGGAGGCGGTGCCGCGGATCAGCCGTGCGCAGTCGATGGACGCGCTCTCCTCCCAGGCCAACATCGGCGGCTATCGCGCTGCGCTGATGGGCGCGCAGGAGCTGGGCCGCTTCTTGCCCATGCTGATGACTGCCGCGGGCACGATCCGACCTGCCACGGTGCTGGTGCTGGGCGCCGGCGTCGCCGGGCTGCAGGCGATCGCCACCGCTCGCCGACTCGGCGCCGTCGTGCAGGGCTTCGACGTCCGCGCCGCCGTCAAGGAGCAGGTCGAGTCGCTGGGCGCGAAGTTCCTGGAGTTCGACCTCGGTGCCGATCTGGAAGGCGCGGGCGGCTACGCCAAGGAGCTGACGCCCGAGCAGCAGGCCCGCCAGCAGGAGCTCATGGCCGAGGCCATCGGCAAGGTAGACGTGGTCATCACCACCGCCGCCGTTCCCGGTCGGCGGGCCCCGATCCTGGTCACGGAGGCGGCGGTGAAGAAGATGAAGCCTGGGTCGGTGATCATCGATCTGGCCGGGGAGAGCGGCGGCAACTGCGAGCTCTCCGAGCCCGGCGAGACCGTGCTCCGTCACGACGTCAAGATCATGGCGCCGCTGAACGTCCCTTCGACGATGGCCGAGCACGCCTCGCAGCTGTACGCCCGCAACATCGACGCACTGCTGGGGCTGATGCTGACCGAGGACGGCCAGCTCAGCCTCGACTACGACGACGAGGTGATCGCCGGCGCGTGCATCACCCGCGGAGGCGAAATCGTTCACGAAGGCGCCAAGGCCGCCGCCGGCGCCCCCAGTACCCGCTAGGAGGCAGCTTTGACCACCGTCACAGAGATTGCGATCCTCGTCCTCGCCGCCTTCGTCGGCTTTGAGGTGATCTCGAAGGTCCCCAACACCCTCCACACCCCGCTGATGTCCGGCACCAACGCGATCCACGGGATCGTGCTGCTCGGCGGCCTGCTGCTGATGCACGAAGCTCACGGGGTGCTGGAGAAGATCATCCTGGTGATCGCGATCGCTTTCGGCACGATCAACGTCATCGGTGGCTTCGTGGTCACCGACCGGATGCTGGGGATGTTCAAGAAGAAGCCAGAGCCCGCGGCGGACGCGGAGGCCGACAAGCGGTGACCTCGTTCGCGGTCTTCCTGCAGGACGCCAACTTCATCGACGCGGTCTACATCGTCGCCTTCGCGCTGTTCATCTACGGGATGAGCGGCCTCACCGGCCCGCGGACCGCCGTACCGGGCAACAAGATCGCCGCTGGCGGCATGCTGCTGGCGGTGGCGGCAACGCTGCTGCAGCCGCACGTTTTCGATGGCTCGGGGACACCTTGGCTGATCGTGCTGGGGCTGGTCATCGGCACCGCGGTGGGGATTCCGGCGGCGCGAAACGTGCGCATGACCGCGATGCCGCAGATGGTGGCGCTGTTCAACGGCGTCGGCGGCGGCGCCGTCGCGCTCATCGCCTGGACCGAGTACCGCCACCACTTCACCGCCGCGGGGTCTCGCCGTGGGCGCTGAAGGCCCAGATCCCGACGCTGTTCGCCGCGATCGTCGGCTCGATCTCCTTCTGGGGCTCGAACATCGCCTTCGCCAAGCTCCAGGAGATCCTTCCCGGGCGTCCGATCAAGCTGCCCGGGCAATCGGCGATCAACGGCGTGCTGTTCCTGGTCTGCGTCGGGTCGGCGATCGTGCTGGCCGCGGGCACGCACTCCCAGGCACTGTTCATCCTCGGGATCCTGGTGGCGGCGGCGGTCCTCGGCAACATGGTGGTGCTGCCGATCGGCGGTGCCGACATGCCGGTGGTGATCTCCTTGCTCAACGCCTTCACCGGACTGTCGGCGGCGGCGACCGGAATCGCGCTCAACAACACGGCGCTGATCGTCGCCGGCATGATCGTTGGCGCGTCGGGCACGATCCTCACCAACCTGATGGCCAAGGCGATGAACCGCTCGGTCCCGGCGATCGTCGCCGGCGGCTTCGGCGGCGCGGTCGCGGGCCCGGCCGCGGCTGGTCCCGAGGGTGGGGGCACCGTCCGGTCGACCTCCCCACAGGATGTCGCCATCCAGCTCTCCTACGCCCGGCAGGTGGTGGTTGCACCCGGCTACGGGATGGCCGTGGCGCAGGCTCAGCACGCCGTCCGCGAGCTCGAGCGCGCGCTCGAGAGCAAAGGGGTCGAGGTCAAGTATGCGATTCACCCGGTGGCGGGACGAATGCCGGGGCATATGAACGTTCTCCTGGCCGAGGCCGACGTGCCCTACGACCTGCTCAAGGAGATGGACGACATAAATCCCGAGTTCACCCGCACGGACGTGACCCTGGTCATCGGCGCCAACGACGTCACCAACCCGGCGGCCAAGAACGAGCCCGGATCCCCGATCTTCGGCATGCCGATCCTCGAGGTCGACCGTTCCCAGGCGGTGATCGTGCTCAAGCGATCGATGGCCTCCGGCTTTGCCGGAATCGACAACCCGCTGTTCTATGACCCCAAGACCTCCCTGCTGTTCGGGGACGCCAAGGCCTCAGTGAGCGAGATCACCTCCGAGGTCCAGGCCCTGTGACCTTCTGCGTGGGGAGGGGTTCCCCCGGACGCCGGCGGTGGATAGAGTCGCCCTGCCGCCCGCTGACCACGAACCGACGAGGACGACCATGGACCCCAATCGGCTGAAGGCAATCCCCCTGTTCTCAGAGCTCTCGCCGGAGGAGGCACGTCGGCTGGCCGCTTTCGCGACCGAGACGAGCGTGGCCGAAGGGCAGATCCTGATGAAGGAGGGGGATTACTCCACCGAGCTGATCGCGATCGAGGAAGGTACCGCCGACGTGGTCCGCGGCGGCGAGAAGATCGCCTCGCTGAAGCAGGGGGATCTGATTGGTGAGATGGGCCTGCTCGACCGCGAGCCGCGAAACGCCGACGTCGTGGCCACGTCGCCGATGCGCGTGATGAAGCTGACGCATTGGGAAGTCCGACGGATGTCGGCCGACACCGTGGATCGGATCCAGCAGATCATCGCCGAGCGGCGGCAGGCCGGCCTCGCCGATCCAGCCCACGGCACGAGGTAGCGGCGCCCGCGGGGGCGCCGCTCGGAGTCGCTCCCGTGAGGCCGCTCCGTCGCAGCCAAGCTTCGGATTCCTTCTTCCATCTTTGCTTTCTGCTAGCGTGCCGCACGCCGAATCCCCGGCTATGCCGCCCCGGGGAGCGGGGAACCCAAGTACGTTTGGGGCGAGTCTCGCGGTGATCCGTGAGAAGCGCGTCATTTCTGAGCGCGAGCCCGTCAGCTAACCCCGCAGGCACCAGGCGCGTTGTGCAACACCGCAACCGCGGAAGGGTCCTGCGTGTCCGCTTTCAGCAGGTTTCGCAAACCGAAGATGTGCAAGCACGTGCCGCCAGGCAGCGAACGTGGCTCCAGCCTGGAAGTTCGGCGAACGATGACTCGCGCCACTCGAGCGATCGCGCTGGTGATCTCGCTGCTGATCCCGGCCGGCACGGCGATGGCGTCGTCAGGGGGCGCGGGAATCGCCCCGGTTCAGCATCCCCGCGGCTTCGACAGCGCCGCGGTCCCGTATGCGACGTTCACCCGCACTTTGCGCCCGGGGGACAGCGGTCAGGACGTCAAGACGCTGCAGACGTGGCTGAGCGAAGTTGGCTTCCAAGTGGATCAGACCGGCTACTTCGGCTCGCTCACCCAGACCGCGGTCAGGGGCTTCCAGCGCGCCCATGCCCTGCGTCCCCCCAGCGGAACGGTCGGCACCCGGACCGCGGCGACGCTGCTCCGTGCCGTCAAGAGCGTCGCCGGCAGGTCGGTCCTCGACCCGACCCAGACCCAGTCGCCCAGCTCCTCGGGCAGCTGGGTGTTCCCGCTGCGACCGATCAGTCGCGTCTCCAGCCCAAGCACCTGGACCCTTGACCAGGGCGTGGACATCTCGGCCGGCGGCGCGTGTGGCTCGCAGGTGGTCGAGGTGGCGGTGACCTCCGGAACGATCGTCCAGGAGGGAATCGACGGGTTCGGACCCTACGCCCCGATCCTGAAGGTGGCCAGCGGACGCTACGCCGGACGCTACATCTACTACGGTCACGCGGCGCCCGCGCTGGTGCCGGTAGGCGCTCATGTCAAGACCGGTCAGCCGATCGCCGAGGTCGGCTGCGGCGACGTCGGCATCTCCTCCGGGCCCCACGTCGAGATCGGGATCAGCGATCCCGGTGGTCCGACCTGCTGCCCTGGAGGCGAGACGGCACAGGAGATGCGGGACATCGTGCTGCGCCTGTACCACCAGGCCGGCGGACGCTGAGTCGACCCGAACCCCCGCTGTATGGCGGCGATCGAAGCTGAGCCGCGCGAATCCCTGCTGCTCCGTCGATCCACGCTGAGCTGCGTCGATCACGCTTGGCGCCGGTAGCCTGCGAACCATGATCACGCGGGAGCGCGCGTTGCAGGCGCTGATGGCCGAGCCCTTCGATGTGGTCGTGATCGGCGGGGGGATCACCGGGGCCGGCGTCGCGCTCGACGCCGCCTCGCGGGGATACAGCGTGGCGCTGCTGGAGAAGGACGATTTCGCCTCTGGTACCAGCAGCCGTTCCTCCAAGCTCGTCCACGGGGGTCTGCGCTACCTGCAGAAGTTCGACCTCGGCTTGGTCCGGGAAGCGCTGCTCGAGCGCCAGCTGATGGTCAGGCTCGCGCCCCATCTGGTGCGACCGCTGCCGCTGGTGGTACCAGCGTTCGAGGGCGCCCGGCCTGACCTGCTGACCGGGATCGGGCTGAACATGTACGACGTGATGGCCACGCCTGGCCTACGCGGGCGCCGCGCCAACCGTCGCGCCGCGGCCGCCGCCGCCGCCGGAGGCGAGGAGACAGACCAGGAGTGGAGCCCCGAGCGCCACCGCGTGATCTCAGGCCCGGAGGTGACAGAGCTGCTGCCCGCCCTGGCGACCCGCGATCCCACCGGCGGCTACCTGTTCTATGACTGCCAGACCGACGATGCCCGGCTCGTGCTCACCGTGCTCGGCGAGGCCGAACGCTTCGGCGCCATCTGCGTGGGTCGAGTCGAGGTGACCGAGCTGGATCCCAACGGCTGGCGTGGAGGGCAGGTCCGCGTGCGCGAGCAGCTGGGCGGTGAGCAGCTCACCGTTCAGGCCGACAACGTCGTCAACGCGACCGGCGTCTGGGCCGACCGGATCCGGCCGGGGGAATTGCAGTCGGAGGCGGAGCTCCCGCGGATCGTGCCCAGCCGCGGCACCCACATCACCCTGTCCGAGCGCGACCTGCCGCTGGTCGCCGGTGCGATCGTTCCCGCCGGTGAGGGCCGGTCGATCTTCGCCCTGCCGTGGCTTGGACGCAGCCTGATCGGCACAACCGACAACACCTACGACGGGGACATCGACCACGTCAGCCCGGCCAGCGCGGACATCGAGTACCTGCTGGAGGCGACCAACTCGTTCTTCGGGACCGACCTCAGCGTCCCGCAGGTGTCCGGAGCCTACGCCGGGGTGCGCCCGCTTATCTCCAGTGGAGACACACGCAAATCGGTGGACATCTCGCGCAAGGCGGAGCTGTACGAGACCTCGAGCGGCCTGATCACCATCACTGGCGGCAAGCTGACGACGTGGCGGCGGATGGCGAAGCTGGTGGTGGATCGCCTGGTTGAGCGTGACGGGCGTCAAGCGCCCTGCCGCACGCACGAGATCCCGCTCGGCGAGCCCATCGATCCCGCTGCGCTGCCGCGGGTGGAGGGCGTGGCCGATCACGCCTACGAAGCGTTGTCCCGCCGCTACGGTCATGCCGCCGAGGGAGTGCTGGCGATCGCCGCCCAAGCCGGTCACCTGGCGGCGCCGATCGTCGCCGAGCTGCCGGATCTGCTCGCCGAGGCGCCGTTTGCAGCCCGCCACGAGCAGGCGCTTTCGGTGGCCGACGTGCTGCTGCGGCGGACCCGCTTGGGCCTGCTCGCCGCGCGAGAGCTGTGCGCAGCGGACAGCGAGGCGCCACTGCAAGTGGCTCAAGCGATGGCCGCGGAGCTGGGATGGGACCAAGCTCGGGTGGGCGCGGAGGCGCAGCGGTTCCGTGAGGAGGCTCGCGCCGAGGGTCTCGCGCCGTGAGCGAGCTACAGGAGTTCTGCCGCCACCCGGAGATCGCGCCCGTGATGGAGATCGATCCAGCCCCCGTGCTGCGGACCGCCCGGGGCGAGCTTGCCCTCGGTGGGCGCCCGTGGCTGATGGGAATCGTCAACGCCACCCCGGACTCGTTCTCCGACGCCGGAATGTACGGCTCCCTGGAGCAGCGGGTCGCGCTGGCCGAGGAGCTGGTCCGGTCGGGAGCGCAGATCATCGACATCGGTGGGGAGTCAGGCGTCACCAACCGCCCGCCGGTGCCCCCCGGGTGGAGATCAGCCGCGTCGTGCCGCTCGTGGAACAGGTCAGCGGTGACCTGGGGGTGACGGTGTCGATCGACACCTACAAGCCGCAGGTGGCGCGGGCCGCGATCGCCGCTGGAGCCAGCATCGTCAACGACATCAGCGGCTTGCGTGATCCCGGGCTGGCCGATGTCTGCGCCGCCACGGGCGCGGCGCTGGTGATCATGCACACGCGTGCGCCTCCCAAGCAGAAGCTGCTGGATCCGGCGATGGACGGGCGGATGCCGGGCGACGTCAAGGCGTTCCTGCGCCGGCGGATCGAGCTGGCCGGCCGCCACGGGGTAGCTCGGGAGCAGCTGATGCTTGATCCCGGGCCGGATTTCGCCAAGACTGCGGCGCAGACCGTGGAGGTGCTGCGGGCGCTTCCCGAGCTGCACGAGCTCGGCCGTCCGCTGCTGCTGGCCGTCTCGCGCAAGGACTTCGTCGGGGCGATCACGAACCGGCGACCGCGGGAGCGGCTGGCGGGAACACTGGCGGCGATCGCACACGGTGTCGACTGCGGCGCCCAGGTCCTGCGCGTGCACGACGTGGCGGCGGTAGCGGATTTCCTTGCCGTTCGCGCGGCGCTAAGCGGTAGAGCCCGGCCGGACCCGCAGCTGCGGGTCGCCGACGAGCTGCGGTGGGATCAGGGCCCGACGCGCTAGATTGCGTTTACGAGCAGTTCGCCGGTCGCTGCCGCAACGCGACCGGAGCCCACCGACAACGCCCCGCCAGGAGGATCCATATGTCAATTCTCGATCGTGACGCGCTTGCGCAGAGCCCGCTCGCCGATCTTCACGCTATTGCCTCGGAGCTGTCGATCGACGGCTATCGCCGCCTGCGCAAGGCCGAGCTGGTCGAGCTGATCGTTCGGCGCCAGGAGGCGCCGGGGGGCGCGCGCTTGCCCGACCCCGGCGACCGTCCGGATCTCAGCCCGTCCCCGGCTGAGGCGAGTCCGGCGCCAAGAGCATCCGAGGACGACGAGAGGCCGCGCCGCAGAACGGCCGAGGACGACGAGGGAACGCGCCGCAGGACGGCCGAGGACGATGACGAACCGGCGGACACCCGTCGGCGCCGCGGGCGCCGGGGCGGTCGCGGGCGCGCGCAGGCTCGTGACGAGGATGCCGCTGAAGTTGGGAGCGAGCCCGAGGATCGCCCGGAGCCCCAGGAGCGCGAGGAGGCCGAGGACGAGCTCGTCGAGGGCCAGGTCGAGTTGCTGCCCAACGGCTCGGGGTTTGTCCGGGTCACACCTCCCGAGCCATCCGACGAGGACGTCTACATCTCCGCGGCACAGGTCAAGCGCTGCGAGCTGGTCTCGGGGGACCGGGTGAGCGGCCCGCGGCGAGCCCCGCGGCGCTCGGAGCGCTTCGCCTCGCTGATTCGCGTGGACACGATCAACGGCGGCGATGCCTCCGAGCTGGCTTCCGGAACCCGCTTCGACGATCTTCCGGCGGCGTTTCCCGACGAGCGGTTCCGGCTCGGGTCCGAGGACCCAACCGTCAAGGCGATCGAGTTCCTGACTCCCCTCGGCAAGGGCTCGCGGGTGATCATCACCGGAGCGGCCCGCGCCGGCAAGAGCGAGGCGCTGCGCCGCGTGGCGCAGGCGCTCGCCAGGCATGAGGATCTGCAGGTGTCGGTCGTGCTGGTCGGGGTCCGCCCCGAAGAGATCGCCGAGTGGTCAGCCGGCGGGCCAGCCCCAGCGGCGGCGCTCAGCTTCGCCGCCTCCGCGGACTCCCAAGACCACACCGTGGAACTGGTGATCGACCAAGCCCGCCGGATTACCGCCCGCGGCGCCGACGCCGTGGTGCTACTGGACACGGTCGACGGACTTCACCCGCAGGCCGCGCGCAAGGCGCTGGCCGCCGCGCGCAACATCGTCGATGGTGGGTCGCTGACCGTGATCGCCACCGCCACCGCCCCCGTCGGCGGGGAGACCACGGTGATCGCGCTTGACCTTGCTCTGGCCAGCACGGGTCGATTTCCGGCGCTGGACCTCGCCGCCAGCGGGACGCTGCGGCCGGAGCTGCTGGTCGGCGAGGCCGGGGCGCAGGCGATCGCCCAGGCCCGAGCCGAAGCGCTCGATCGCTAGTAGGCCGTGCAGCGCGAACGGTGCCGCGGCACCGACTTGTAGTCCCTTGCCTGGCCGCGGCGCCAGAGCAGCTGATCGACCTCGGCCGCCAGCCTCCCGGGCGTCGCGGCGATGATCAGCTCCACCGCGTGCAGCGCACAGGCGCGGATCTCGACCTCCTCGGGAGAGCCGTGGTCGATCAGCTCCTCACGCTCGATCCGCGCCACCAGGCGCGGGTCGAAGACCAAGATGCCGTCCAGGCGCAGAACGTGCGGGACCAGATTGTCGGCGAACATCGTCAGCCCGCCGAGGTCGGGCGCGTCGATCACCCCGGCGCGGGCCAAGTCGGCGGCGGCAAGCTGCGCCCGCTTGAGAAACGGAACCGTGATCCCGTCGTAGTCAGAGGTGTCGGAGAAGCACCCCCAGTCACCCAGCAGCCGCGCCAGACGGACTGCCGCTCCCCCGGTGGAGGTGGCGATGGCGAGAAAGCTGCCGTCGTAGGCATCGATCAGGTGCCGGCCGAGGTTCCGCAGCGAGTGGCTGAACAGGGCCATCAAAGGATGCTGCGGATCCTGCCCCAGCAGCCCGGCCAGCTCCGGAATGGTGATCCCAGCCAGCTCTCGCGCGCTCCACGGCCCGTGGCGGCATACTCGCTCGCGTAGGCCCGCGGAGATCGTGTGGTAGCCGGAGCGGTTCCCGCGCTTGCGCAGCGTGGGAAACCAGCCTGAGCCGAAGTTGATCGCGTTGAGCGTCAGCCAGAAGGCGGCCTGCACGTCCTGGCCGGCTGGGAGCTGCTCCTGGGGTGGCGGCTGACCCGGCTGGCGCTCGAACGGCAACGAGGCGGCGTAGGCAGGAATCAGGCTGGTCTCGATTTGGACGTGCCGGGCGCGCGTCGACACTGCTGCGCAGGCCTCCCGAAGCTCCCTCATCCCCGGCAGGATGACGGGTTTCCAGGGCCGGAGCGAGCGCGGTTCCGGTGATGAGCGAGCGCGGTTCCGGTGGGCCGTCCCGGCCGGTTCGATCGCTACCGTCTAGTGCCCGACGATGTCCACCGAGACCCAAGCCGAGCTCGACGCGCTCCTGAACGGGCTGAACGAGCCCCAGCGGGAGGCGGTGACCCACGGCCAGGGCCCGCTGCTGATCCTGGCCGGTGCGGGCTCGGGCAAGACGCGGGTGCTAACCCACCGCATCGCCTACCTCGTGGCCACCGATAGGGCCAAGCCGAACGAGATCCTGGCCATCACGTTCACCAACAAGGCGGCCACCGAGATGCGCGAGCGGGCGGAGCTGCTGGTCGGTCGCCGCGTGCGGGCGATGTGGGTGATGACCTTCCACTCCGCCTGCGCCCGGATGCTGCGCGCGCATGCCGACCGGCTCGGGTACACGCGGCAGTTCACGATCTATGACCAGGCGGATTCGCGGCGGCTGATCAAGCGCTGCCTGGACGATCTCGGGGTCGATCCCAAGCGGTTCACGCCGGCGGCGATCGGGGGCCAGATCTCCGACGCCAAGAACAAGCTCCGCGACGCCGACGCCTACGGCGAGATCGTCGGCTCGTTCTTCGAGCAGACCGTAGCCGACGTATACCGAAGCTACGAGCGCGAGCTGCATCGGATGAACGCGATGGACTTCGACGACCTGCTGGTGCGGGCGGTAAACGTGCTGGAGCTGTTCCCCGAGGTGCGTGCGACCTACGCGAGGGGCTTCCGGCACGTGCTCGTCGATGAGTATCAGGACACCAACCAGGCTCAGTACCGGTGGCTGCAGCTGCTGAGCAACGAGCACCGGAACCTGATGGTGGTCGGTGACGACGCGCAGTGCTTGATCGCCGGAACGCTGGTGACAATGGATGATGGCCAGGAGAAGCCAATTGAGCAGGTGCGTCCTGGTGACCGTGTCCTCTCTGGTTACGGAAGCGGTGACTTCCGCCCGGCCAGGGTCCTGTCGGTGAACCAGTCAAAGCGCGAGGACGGGGTCGCCATAACCACAGAGTCCGGACGGCGGCTAGTGAGCACTCCGGAGCACGTCCACTTCGCCGGCTATCTGCCCGGACGTACGCCTCAACTGTTCATGACCTACCTCATGTGGCGGCGGGACCGCGGGTTCCGCGTCGGAACCTCGAGGACGTATACGAGGGGCCAGGTGAAGCCGATCGTCGGGGTAGCCATGCCAACGGCCGGCGAACGGGGAGACGCGTCGTGGGTGATCTCAACGCACCAGACCAAAGCCGACTCGAGGTATGCCGAGGCATTTCTGGCCGCTCGCTACGGACTGCCGTCGGTCCCGTTCGTGCCCCGTCGCTATAGAGACTGGGGGGGGAGATCGCTGGTCGCCGACCAGTACCTGCTGGACCAGCTCTTCGAACAGTTAGACCCTGTCACTGGTGGGCGCCGCCTGCTGGCAGACTGCGGTCTCTCCTTCGAGCATCCGCATTTTCACCGCGGTACTTATACGAGGCACGAGGTGCGACGGCGTCGCTTGGCGATCTCGCTCTGTGGCGACCGTCGCGGACCGACCCCGATGCACCGACTCACGCTGTTCGGCTACGACCAGACGGGCAGAGAAACGCTCGAGGGGATTGGGCTGAGCGTTCGTCCCGCCCGGAAAGGCTCGGATGGGTGGCGTTTCGAGACAGCCTGCAAGGACATGAACACGATCCGAGAGTACGCGGATCGGATCGCGAGCACGCTCGACGAGGTGTCGATCCGTCCCATGGCTCGCCTCGGGTCCAACCACGATGGGCTCGCGAGCAATTCGCTGCCGTTCACGAACGCAGCCGCGGTCAGGCCGGGAATGGTGATGTTCGATCAGTGCGGGGGATACGACTTAGTCGTCTCGGTCGAACGGGTCAGGCTCGACCAGCCCGTGTACGACCTGAACGTTCAGAACACGCACAACTTCATTGCCAACGGGATCGTTACCCACAACTCGATCTACGGCTTTCGGGGTGCCGACATCCGCAACATCCTTGACTTCGAGGACGCATTTCCCGATGCCCGGGTGGTCAAGCTCGAGCAGAACTACCGCTCGACCCAGACGATCCTCGATGCGGCCAATGCTGTGATCCGCAACAACCGAGCGCAGAAGCCGAAGTCGCTGTGGACCGACGTCGGCCAGGGCGATCCGATCAAGGTGCGCGAGCTCGACGACGAGCACGCCGAGGCACGATTCGTGACCGGGGAGATTCAGCGGCTCGTCGACGAGGGCCTGGCGCGCTCGGAGATTGCGGTTTTCTACCGCACCAACGCGCAGTCGCGGGTGCTGGAGGACACCCTGGTGCGCGCCGAGATCTCCTATCAGGTGGTGGGAGGCACCAAGTTCTACGACCGCGCGGAGATCAAGGACGCCATTGCCTACCTGAACGTGCTCGTCAACCCCCAGGACGTCGGCGCGTTCACCCGGATCGTGAACTCCCCTCGACGGGGGATCGGCACGACCTCGGTGTCCCGCATGCTGGCCTTCGCCAACACGATGGGGATGTCGATCTGGGAGGCGGCTGGCGACCCCGACCAGATCCCGGGCCTGGGTGCGGCCGCGATCAAGGCGATCCGCAGGTTCATGGCCACCATGCACGTACTCAGCGAGCGCTGGCAGACCGGGGCAGCGGTGGCCGAGTTGCTGCAGGAGGCCCTCCAGGAGACCGGCTATCTGGAGGCGCTGGAGGCCGAGCGCACGATCGAGGCTCAAGGTCGGATCGAGAACCTGCAGGAGCTGGTCAACGTCGCCGTCGAATACGACGCCTCGGATACGGAAAGTGCTTCGCTGCCCGAGTTCCTGCAGCAGATCGCGCTGATCGCCGACGCCGACAGCCGCACCGACGACGAGGGCCGGGTGACGTTGATGACGCTCCACAACGCCAAGGGACTCGAGTATCCGATCGTGTTCATCATCGGGCTCGAGGAGGGCATCTTCCCGCACTCGCGCGCCGTCGACGAAGGGGGCCTGGAGGAGGAGCGGCGCCTGTGCTACGTGGGCATCACCCGAGCCGAGCGCGATCTCTATCTCTGTTACGCCCGCACCCGGACGGTGTTCGGCGCGCGCAGCTACGGTGCTCCCAGCCGCTTCCTCGGCGAGGTCCCGGTGACGCTAACCGATGCTCAGGAGCAAAGCCAAGGCCGCGCCCCCACTGCCCCGGGCAGTTTCCGCCAGCGGTTGACCTCGTGGGGCGACGGATCGCCGTCCCCGTCGCCGGTCGCCTACAGGCTCGGTGACGACGTCGTGCATCCGAGCTTCGGCGACGGCGTGGTAACCGGGGTCGAGGCCGGTGGGATCGTGGTCATCCGCTTCAGCCGCGATCGCTCCGAGCGCAAGCTAGTCGCCGACCTGGCCCCGATCTCCAAGCGATAGGGCATCGGTGGCGGCGGCGATCATCGACGGCAAGGCCGTGGCGGCTCGGGTCCGCGCTACCGTCGCTGCGAAGGCGGCAGAGCTCGAGCAGCGACAGGGACGGCCGCCGGCGCTGGCGACGATCCTGGTCGGAGACGATCCCGCCTCCGAGGTCTATGTGGGGATGAAGCGCAGGGCCTGCGCGCAGGCGGGGATCGCCGATGTCCATCGCCATCTCGATGCCGGCATCTCTCAGGAGGACGTTGCCGCGGTGATCGAGGGCGACAACGCCGATCCACAGGTCACTGGGATCCTGCTGCAGCTACCGCTTCCGGAGGGTCTCGACGGCGGCGCACTGACCGGGCTGATCGTCCCCGAGAAGGACGTCGACGGGCTCACGCCGCTGAGCGTCGGGCGCCTGGTTCAGGGACGCCCGGGACTGAGGCCATGCACCCCCTCCGGGGTGATGGAGTTGCTCGACGCTTATGAGGTCCCGTTGGCGGGCGCGGAGGCTGTGGTCGTGGGCCGATCTGACCTGGTCGGCAAGCCGGTGGCGGCGATGTTGCTGGCGCGCAGCGCAACCGTGACCGTCTGCCACTCACGCACGGCGGACCTGCGCGCGGTCTGCTCGCGAGCGGATGTGCTCATCGCTGCCGTGGGGGTGCCGCGCCTGATCGGTGCCGAGCATGTGAAGCCCGGTGCGGTGGTCATCGACGTCGGCGTCAACCGCCTCCCGGAGGGCCTGTACGGCGATGTTGACTTCGATGCTGTGGCTGCGCGCGCCGGCGCTATCACCCCGGTACCCGGTGGCGTCGGTCCGATGACGATCGCAATGCTGCTGCGCAACACGGTGATCGCGGCCGAGCTTCAGCACGGATCCGCTGGCCCGGTGCGCTAGCGGATGGCTTCCAAGCAGGAGTCGACAGCCGACCGGCAGCCGGCACGCGCCCTCGGACCTCGCGTGCACGTGCATACCGGTGAGCTGGTCAGCACCGTCAGCGCGCTGCTGCTGGCCCCAGCGATGGTCCTGCTCGACTGGTACGGAGCGGTGGGGGAGCCCCGCGCGCGGCGCTCGGGCATCACCACGGCTGAGAGCGGATGGAACACGCTGACGTTGTTGCGCTGGCTGATGCTGCTGACGATCGTGCTCGCCCTCGGCGCCACCGTCGTGCACGCCACCCAGCGCGGGCACGGGGCCCGCACCGAGACCGGTCTGGCGGTGACGCTATCCGGCACGCTCACGGCGGTGCTGCTCGGCTTCCGGGTCCTGGTCGACCCACCCGATCCGAGCTCGGTCGTGGACGTGAAGATCGGAGCATTCCTGGGTCTGCTGGCGACGGTGGCGATCGCCCTCGGAGGTTTTGAGTCGCTGCGCGAGGAGCGCCGGCGGCGCGTCGAGCCCGGGGCCAGCTCCCGTGGACGCACCTCGCGCGGGCCGATGCGGCCTGGGATTGGCGACCCGCTGAAGCGCTAGTGTGGACCATCCCGAGAGCAGGAGGGGAGCTGGTCACCGCGAACAGGACCCCTTGAACGAAGGACCACACTTGGAGGGAGCGGAGCCTTGGACGACTTCGATCCGACGAGGCTCCGCCACGGCGAGCTGATCGCCGGCAGCGGTGCCGCGATCCTGCTGGTCGCGCTGTTCGCGCTGCCGTGGTACGAGCTGGACAGCCGGTTGGCCCCGAGCGCGGCTACGCTCGGCGCCAGGACGACGGTTGACGGCTGGGACGGGCTGAGCACGATCCGCTGGCTGTTGCTGATCACCGCATTGACCGGACTGGCGCTGGCGCTGGCGCAGGCGGGCCGGCGGGCGCCCGCGCTCCCGGTCACGCTGAGCGTGGTCGTCACGATCCTGGGGGGGATAGCGACGCTAGCGCTGGTCTACCGCGTGTTGCTCAACCCCCCGGGTGTCGCGAATGCCCTCCTGGACCCTCGCGCCGGAGCCTACGTGGGGCTGGTGGCCTGCGCCGGGATCGTGGTCGGCGGCGTCCGCTCAATGCGCCAGGAGGGCATCGCGCCACGGGACGGGCCGGCGGAGATTCCGACGGTGAAGCTCTAGAGCCAGCACCGCCGGAGCCCACCTAGAATGAGCCGCGATGCTCGAGCGCTCCCAGGTTCTCCACGTGGCCGCACTGGCTCGCCTGGATCTCACCGAGGACGAGGTGCAGCGGATGGCGCGGGAGCTCTCGCACGTGCTCGACCACATCGAGAAGATTCGGGAGCTTGACCTGGAGGGCGTGGCCCCGACCTCGCACGCGGTCGAGCTCAGCGGCTCGCTGCGCCCCGACGAGCCTCTCGAGTCGCTCCCGGTCGAGGTCGCACTGGAGCCCGCGCCCGAGCCGCTGCAGGGGGGATTCGGCGTTCCCACTCCCGGCTCCGCATGAGCGCGGAGATGATCGAGATGACGGCCACCGCGGCGGTGGCGGCGGTGCGTGACGGCCAGCTGTCCGCGCGCGAGCTGTTCGAGGCCTACCGGCTACGGGCTGCCGCCGAGAAGCTGAACGCATTCACCTGGGTCGCCGAGGAGAGTCCACCGGAGGTCGCGGGCGACGCGCCGCTGGCAGGGGTGCCGGTGGCGGTCAAGGACCTGTTCTGCACCGAAGGAGTGCCGAGCCAGGCGGGCTCGCGCATCCTCGAGGGATACCGGCCGCCGTACACCGCCACCGTGGTCGGCCGGCTGGCGCAGGCGGGGGCGCCGCTGCTGGGAAAGACCAACCAGGACGAGTTTGCCATGGGCTCCTCCAACGAGAACTCCGGCTTCGGCCCGGTCCTCAATCCGTGGGATCGAACGCGGGTTCCGGGCGGCTCTTCGGGAGGCAGCGCCGCCGCCGTGGCCGCCGGTCTGGCGCCGTGGGCGATTGGCACCGACACCGGCGGCTCGATCCGCCAGCCGGCTGCCTTGTGCGGGATCGTCGGGCTCAAGCCCACCTACGGCGCCTGCTCTCGCTACGGGATGATCGCCTTCGCCTCCTCGCTCGACCAAGCCGGACCTCTGGCCCGCGACGTCACCGACACCGCCCTGCTGCTGTCCCAGATGGTCGGGCACGATCCGCGCGACAGCACCTCGGTGGCGTTCCCGGAGCCGATCAAGCTTCCCCGGGCCGAGAACCTGCGCGGAATCAGGCTGGGGATCCCCGAGGAGCTGACTGGTGAGGACGGCGGCGTGCAGCCCGGGGTGCGCGATCAGCTTCAGGGCGCCCTGGAGCTGGCGGAGTCGTTGGGCGCGAGCGTCGAGTCCTGCCGGCTGCCCCATGCCCCGCACGCGCTCTCGGCCTACTACCTGATCGCGCCCGCAGAGGCATCGGCCAACCTCGCTCGTTTCGACGGTGTGCGCTACGGGCTCCGGACCGGAACTGAGAATGGCGACGGGCTTGACACGATGTACAGCCGCACGCGCGCCGCCGGCTTCGGCGCCGAGGTCAAGCGCCGGATCATGCTCGGGACCTACGCACTCTCCAGCGGCTACTACGAGGCCTACTATGGCGCCGCCCAGAAGGTGCGCACGAAGATCTCCGAGGACTTCCGGGTGGCGTTCGAGCGCTTTGACTTCCTGGTTACGCCCACCAGTCCGTGGACCGCGTTCGAGCTCGGGGCCAAAACCGACGATCCGCTGGCCATGTACCTCAACGACTTCTGCACCGTGCCGATGCCGCTGGCGGGAATTCCGGCGATCTCGATCCCGTGCGGGCTCAGCGACGGACTGCCCGTAGGTTTCCAGCTCACGGGGCCGGCGTTCAGCGAGAACCGGCTGCTCGACACCGCCTATGCGCTGGAGCGGGCACTCGGCTTCGACGGTGGACAGGCCCGGCGGTGAGAGCGGCCGCGAACATGCAGCACGATGCGGCGAGGGAGTATGAGCCGGTCATCGGCCTCGAGATCCACGTGCAGCTGAAAACGCGCACGAAGATGTTCTGCGGCTGCGAGGTGTCGTTCGCCGACCAACCCAACTCTCACACTTGCCCCGTCTGCCTGGCCCTGCCGGGTGCGCTGCCGGCGGTCAACGCCCGGGCGATTCACTTCGGGGTGATGATCGGGCTCGCCCTCGGGTGCGAGATCGCGCCGCAGTCGCTGTTCCACCGCAAGAACTACTTCTATCCCGACTCGCCCAAGGGCTACCAGATCTCCCAGTACGACGTGCCCCTGTGCCGCGGCGGCAGACTGGGCGACGTACGGATCCACCGCGCCCACCTGGAGGAAGATGCGGCCAAGCTCAACCACATCGGGGCCAGCGGCCGGATCCACGGGGCCGCTCGCAGCTGGGTCGACTTCAACCGAGGAGGGACGCCGCTGGTGGAGATCGTGACCGAGCCGGATCTCGGTTCACCCGAGCAGGCTCGGGAGTGGCTGACCCTGCTGCGAGCAACGCTCCGGAGACTGGGGGTCTCGGACGTCAACATGGACGAGGGCTCCCTGCGCTGCGACGCCAACGTGTCCGTGCGCCCGGTCGGCACCGACGAGCTCGGGACCAAGACCGAGCTCAAGAACATGAACTCGTTCCGCTTTCTGGAGCGGGGGGTGCGGGCGGAGATCGAGCGCCAGATCGAGCTGTTGCGCTCCGGCGAGAGCATCATTCAGCAGACCCTCCACTACGACCCCGCCCGTGACACGCTCACGCCGCTGCGCTCCAAGGAACAGGCCCACGACTACCGCTACTTCCCCGAGCCCGACCTGGTGCCGCTGGTGGCGACCGAGGAGATGATCGCTACCGCGCGTGCGGATCTGCCGGAGCTGCCGGCCGAGCGGGCCCAGCGTTTCCAGCACCAGCTCGGCCTGCGCCCCGACCGGGCGCGGGAGCTGGCCTTCGCCACCGAGTGGGCCGATTACTTCGAACTTGGACTCCAGGCGGCCTCGGAACCAGTCGACGCCGGCGCGCTCGCCAACTGGATCCCGCAGCTGGTGGAGCGCATCGGCTCCGACGCCGATCCCGCACAGAGCAACGTCACCGCGGAAGCGCTGGCCTCGCTGGTGGCGATGGTCAGCGCCAAGGCAGTCAGTCGCGACGCCGCGCGCGGCGTACTCACCCGACTGGTGGCCGAGGGCGGCGATCCGGCCGCGATCGTCGAGCAGGAGGGACTACAGCCGATGACCGGTGGCCTGGCCGAGTTCGTCCAGGCGGCGATCGCTGCCGACCCAGAGGCCGCGGCCAGGGTTCGCGCCGGGAACATGAAGGCGATGGGACCGCTGGTCGGGTACGTGATGCGGGAGACCAAGGGCCGGGCAGACGGGGGAGAGGTCACCCGGCTGATCCGCGAGCAGGTGCTGGCAGATCGCTAGCCCTAGAGGACGCTGAGCCCACCCGCTGATGCGGGAGCGAGTGCTGGCAGGCCAACGATGCCGCCGACGGAGGGCCCGCCGGCGGTTTTCCACAATTGGCGTTTATCTACTCGGGGTGGCTGGACAGCCGACGCACGCACAGACCGGCGCCGAGCAGACCGCCGCCGCTCACGACCAGCAAGGCCACGTTGACGCCGGTGAAGGGCAGGGTGCCACTGCCGCTATTGCTACCGGTGCTTGGGCTGCCGGTGGCTGTGCTCGCGCTGGCGGGTGTCACCGCGCACAGCTGCGGGTTATAGGCCTGGCAGGTTGAGCTGCTGGCTGCTGCTGCGGTCCCGGGCACGGCCAAGGCAAATGCCGCCGCCACTATTGCAATTCGCTTCATGGGCCCTTTCTCGACTGCGTGTGGTTATGCCCCGCTTCTCCAGGCCGAGGCCCGTTACTAATCCGTCGCCTAATAATACACTAAGAACCGGCTGCTGCAAGGATGCAACCCGCCATGCAACCAGGGCCTCGCGTCAGGTGACGAGGACGAGCAATGCGAACGCCTGCGACGCCGTCAGGGGGCGAGTGGTGTCCACTCGGGCGAGTGCTTGCCGCACGGCCGGTTGCTGGGGATTGATGGCGTGCGCACGCGTGTAGTCCTCATGGGCCTGATCGGCATTGCCCAATGCGGAGGCGGCGAGGCCGGCGCCGAGCCAGGAGAACCAGCCGCCCGGCTCGCGGTGGATGGCCTGGCGAAAGCGCTGCGCGGCCTCCATATACAAACCCCCGCGCAGGGCGATCGCTCCGCCTACGCGCGCCGGGAGGGCGCTCAGCGGGTTCAGCTGTGCGGCCTGATCGAGGTCATGCAGCGCTGCGGCAGGGTTGCGGGGGGCAACACGCGAAGCCTGTGAGGTCTCTGTCACCGAGAGATACGGAAATCCCAGCGCGATCAAGGCGCCGACGAGGATTGCGCCCCCACCGAACGCCAACGCCCGTCCTGGCACCATTCGGCGCACCGGGGTGCGCACCGGATCCAGCGCTGCCGCCATGGCCAGACAGCTGAGCGCGGGGACGGTCAACGCAGGAATCTCCCAGAACCAGTCGACGGAGCCGTGGATCAGCCACACGACCGCGGGCAGGCCGGCCGCGGCTGCGGCTGCTCCGGCCAGTCCTGGCCTCCGTCTGGCGCGCACGGCAGCGGATGTAGCAGCGACCAGGAACGCGAGGAACAGCACCGTCCCGACCAGACCGGTGTGGGCCAGCAGCCGCATCTCCAGGCTGTGCGTCCACTGCGGCTCCTCTTCGGTGCGACGGCGACGTATGTAGTAGTCGGCGAAGTTGTCCTGGCCGAGGCCGCCGAACGGATTGGCAGCGAAGGCCTTCAGCGAGACCCGCCAGAAGTCGTAGCGGCCACTACCAACCTGCGAGAAGTGAGAGCTTGATTCGCCGCTGTAGTGCAGACCTGTGAACCCGGCCCACTGTCGGGACAGGTAACGACCGGGATGGTTGTGCGTGGCCGCCAGTCCGCCAGCGAGCACGATGCTCACCGTCGCGGCCAGGGCGGCGGTACCAACGACCCGCCGCCTGCGAGCTGAAAGGGGAGCAGGGTTGAGCCGGTTCTCGGTGATCGCACCAAGGGTGCCCATGATCAGGATGGCTCCGCACACGGCGAGGCCACCGGTTCCAGCCGCGGGCAACGCTCTAGCCGATGGGCGGATGCTGGACAGGTCGTGAAAGAGCCTGAGCAGGCGTGGCAGCAGCACCAGCACCCCGGCCGCAGGCAGTAGGGCCCAAGCGGCGATGCGCAGTCGCTCCCGAACCAGGATCAGCCCGGTCACCAGGACCAGGGGAAGGGTGAACAGCCAGCCTCTGCTCTGACAAAGCAGGGCGAGCTGCAGGCACCCGCAGCAACTGGCAAGCATGAAGCCCCGCAACAGGGCGGGGAGCTCCCGCCGAGCGGCGATCACCAGCCCGACCAGCGCAGTAATCGTGAACAGCGCCGCGCTGGCATTGAAGTAGCCAGTCGGGGTGACCAGCCGCCCCTCGGTGAACATCCCGGTCGCATGCGGCCCAAGGAGCCGGACGAGCACGCTGGCGGCGATCAACGAGATGCCGACGACCAGCAGCACCAAGCACAAAAGCACCGACTCCGGGCTCCATGGCAGCGCGGCGAACAGCGCAAAGGCAAGCAGATAGAGCAGCGCCCGGTTGCTGCCTTGAAGGGCATCGCCGGGCGACCCAGCCCAGGCGATCGAGAGATAGGACCAGATCACGTACATCGTCAAGGCTGCGAGAGCGAGCCGCAGCGGCCGAGAATCCACGACCTGGTCTCGGCGGGACGTCATCACCGCCACAAGCAGGAGCGACAACGTGACCAGGGCGCCCCAGTACCAGGTGTCGGCGTCATAGCCACCGTCGTGATAGGCCCACAAGACCATCAGGCTGACAGCCAGCACAGCGGTTATGGGCGGAAACCTGGGACTGATCCACGCACGGAGATTGGCCATGTTGGCTCGGCATCATGGCTGATCTGGCCGGCTCGGGGACTCGGGTCGTCTGCTCTCTGCGGACGACGTCTGGGCTCGGTGAGGGACGGCAACGGCCGCTCCTACTAGATACTTGCGGTCAATGGGCGCTGCAAACGAGACGCCGACCGCGACGGCGAGCGGAGGATCGGCCGCCACCGCGGCGGGAGAGAGCGTCGCTGCCAGCTCCGCCTACTCGTTCCTCTCGCAAATTGCCACCGGGGCGTTCACGGCGATCCTCACCATCTTCCTCGTGCGGGCGCTTGGACCTACGCAGTTCGGCGTGTTTGCCCTGGCTCTGGGCGTCGGGGCGCTGATCCTGCTACCCGCGGACTTTGGCCTCATGGCTTCGACGGCGAGGTTCGTCGCCGAGCGCCGCCACAGCCCCCAGGAGGTCTCAGGGCTAATCGCCGACGCGATGAAGCTGAAGCTCCTCACTTCCGGCTTGGTCTGTACAGCCCTGATAGCCCTAGCCGGACCGATCGCCAGCGCCTACCACGCCAAGGATCTGACGTGGCCGTTGCGCGCGGTGGCGGTCGTCGTGTTTGGGCAGAGCCTGATGTACTTCTTCGAAGGACAGTTCGTGGCTGTCCGCAGCGTGGCCACGAACGTCAAGATGGTGTTCGGCGAGAGCGTGGTGGAGTTCTCGGCGTCGGTCGTCCTCGTGCTGGTGATCGGGGGCGCTTCGGGGGCTGCCGCCGGGCGAGCAGTCGGCTACTCCTGCGGCGGTCTGTTGGCGATGGTGCTTTCGGCGAGGACATTCGCGTGGCCGTCCGCGATGCGGCGGCGGCGAGTGTCAGCGCGGGCCCAGATCGCCCGTTATGCCCTGCCGCTGATTCTCGTCGACAGCGCCTACACCCTGTTCTCGAACATCGACCTGATCCTGATCGGCGCGTATCTCGGCGCTTTCCAAGTCGGCTTGTTCGCCGCGCCGCTGCGGCTGTTGGTGCTGTTGGGCTATCCCGGAACCGCGGCCGCGGCCGGGGTCGCCCCGCGGATGGTTCGAGGCCACGGTCACGTGCCCGCGACGGGTGCCCTGGCCAGCGCGCTGCGCTCGCTGTTGATCCTGCAGTCGCTGTTCCTGGCCCCGATGATCGTGTGGGCGGTGCCGATCATCCGCCTGCTGCTGGGAACCCGGTACAGCGGATCGGCTGACACGCTCCGAGTCCTGTCGATCTCCGCCTATCTGGGAGGGTTTGCGCCCTTGGTGTCGCTCTCGGTCAACTACCTGGGAGATGCGCGGAGCCGGGTCCCGCTGATGGTCGGGGCTGCGCTCTTGAACGCTCTGATCGACGTGATCCTGATCCCTAGGATTGGGATCATTTCTGGTGCCATTGCTACCGCGGCGGCGTTGGCAGTGATGGTTGGGGGACATCTGGCGATCTGCCGTCGACACGTCAAGTTCCCGCTCGGTCCGCTCGCGCTGACGCTGGCGCGTACGATTGCCGCCGCCGAGGCGATGACGGCGGTGCTGCTGGTGTTCGGCACCGATCCGGCGGGCCCCGAGCTGGTCGTCGGTGGCGCCGCAGGTGCGGCAGCGTGGGCGCTTGCCTTGCTGGTGACCGGCGAGGTGAGCGTGACAGAGATGATCGACGCACGCCGGTGGTTGCACGCCGGGATCACCCGGCGCCTGAGGAGAGCACGAGCTGGTGCGCAGACCTCGGCTTGACCCGTAGCCGAGATGGGCGGGGAGTCCAGGGAGTCCAGTCCGCGCGCTACCGGTGCCGGGAACGTCGGCTCGCTACCGGTGCCGGGAACGTCGGCTCAGGCGACGATGTCTCGGGTGACGCAGCCGATGGACAGGATGTCGGCGGCGCTTGTGGTGGACCCGGCGCCGGGACCGCTTGTGGTGAACCGCAGCGCCCGGGCGATCGACGCCCGCGTGAGGCTCACTCTGTGCGATGGATGCGCAGGTGCCCTGAGGCACGCACGGATCGACCACCCGAAGATTTGAAATCGAGATCGGCACGCCGTCGACCACCCAGTTGCCCGGGTTTGCCAGGACGCCTCCGAACGACTTGATCGTTGAAGCCATCTGCCCCGGCTCGCCCAAGCTGGTGAATGAAACGTCGTCCTGGCTTTCCAGTTCCAGCGTCTGAGGATCCCCCGGGCCGTTGGTGTCGTTGACGTACATGCCGTAGCGGGCCATCGCCCTCATGATCGTCTGCTGCCAGGTTGGAGCGCCGGTGGCGGCGATCTGCGCGTCGCTCATCTGCAGTTGCAGAAGGCTTCCCAGGTGCAGCGCGTCGCCTTCTGCCTGATTGAGCTGATTACAGGGAGCGCCCCACGGGCCATTCGCCGGCCAGACGTAGCCGGTCGTGCACGGCACGCTGACGGCTAAAGCGTGGTTGATCTCGCCATCACGCAGCTCCTCTGGTCTGATGATCCCGGCCATCAGGCCAAAGCTGGCGGCATCCCCACGACCTCCGACTCCGGACGCTGCGCTACCGGCCACGGGCATCTCACTGGCGGCCCACACGGTGAGCTCATCGGGGCCGCTCCAGAAAGCGCGCTCAAAGTCGTATTCGGCGTTGTTGGCCTGGTCGATCACGGTCATGTGGCGATCCCACTCCGGCTCGGGTTGAGCGCCCGCGGGGATGTGGATCTGGACGTTGTCGACTATGACCCCGTTGGTGCCCTGACACGTGCCCGCCCCCCACGCCGCGGTGCAGTGAATCGTCACCAGCGGATCGCTAGCCCGTGACCAGTACACGGGACGACTGCCCTGGCTCAGGAAGGCAAATGAGCGTGAATTACCCTGGAAGCGATATTGATAGCTCAGCATGTGCGAGGCGATCTCGCTGCCGTCGCTGGCAGTCGGAGCGCCCGCGGGTATTGCCCGGTTGAAGGGCGAATCGGTGGCGTAGGGGGTCCAGCAGGCCTGTGGTCCGTCGCCGGCGGAGAACGACCCAAAGGTCTGGGGGCAAGGAGTCGAAGCGCTGGCGCCGGCGGACATGAGCGTCAGCACCGTGAGCGACGCCGACAAAGCAGCGAGCAGAACCGTCGCCGCGCGGCCGCGCGGTCGCCCGGCAGGGCCTCCGGGGGAAGCGTTGTCCTGGGGGGGGCGTGATTGTCTGGCGACGTGCACAGGGTTCCGCGTAGGGACGGCTTGGCGACTATCAAACGAGAGGTGCGGCTCCCCTGAGCACGCACCTCCAAGAGTCAAGAGTCCGGAAACAGGCATCTCCGGATTTGCTAGAGATTGAGTCGGGTCGTGCCGGATCGCGCCGGACCCCGATGGAGGTTTTGCACAGGCTAAGAGCCGCCTACGCGCAAAAAGTCACGCGCGTCGCGGTGGCGGCGACAGACGATCAGGCGGAGCCGTGATCGAACAGCGATGGGGCGAACACCGGCCCTCGATCCGGGGTAAGTGTGCGGGCAAGTCCCCGGGCCCCTACGACATCGGCCAGCCACGCCCACGGAGGCCCGTGGCGCAGCACCCCCCGCCACGTACCGAGCCCGTGGGCGAAGTGCATGATCGCGAGCACGACGGGAACCAGCAGCGCCTCATCCCGTGATCGCGCCAGCGGCCGCGACCGCAGCCCGGCGAACACGAGGACCAGAGCGTACGGGACCATGACTGCGCGCGCCGAGGAACGCAACGGTCTCGGCCCGATGACCAGGAGCGCCGCGTCCAGCACCACGGCGGGGGGCAGGAGCTGCGATTTGCGCATCGCGTGGGGATGCGCCAGCGCCGTCTTCAGCCGGTACTCCCCGTAATTCAGATATTGCCGCCAAAGCTTGATCAGCGAGTCGCGGGGTACGTAGGCCCCTGCCATGCGGGGGATGCAGATCAGGCGGTCGCCTCGTTCCAGGAACCGTGCCGCCATCTCGGTGTCCTCGTTGAGGGCCCAGCGTTCGTCCCATCCGCCGTACTCGAGCAGGGTCGATCGTTCCCAAACTCCGGTGAACACGCCGCCGTCGAGTTCGTACTCGGTTGCTTGTCCGGCTGTGTGAGCCCACTTGCGCGAGCCCCCTCGTCCCAGGGGAGACCTCAGCCCCAGTGCGACAGCACGAGAAACGGGTCCGTGACCAACGGGTGCCTGGGGTCCGCTGACCCACCTGGTGCCGTTCTCCTGCAGGCGCTTGACGCCGGTGGCGAGGTAGTCGTCGGGGTATTCGGTGTGCGCGTCCATTCGGGCGACCCAGCGGCCCCGCGCGTGGCGGAGGGCAACGTTGAGCCCGCTGGACACCGTTCGGCGCGGGTTGTCGAAGATGCGGATTCGCGGATCCTGTTGCGCCAGCGTCTCCAGCAGCTGCCGGGTACGGTCGCTCGAGCCTCCATCGGCGAACACGAACTCGACTTGACCCGGTAGCCGCTGCCGCTGCATCGCGGCCACGCTGCGCTCGATGTACCGCTCCTCGTTCAGTACGGGGACCAGAACCGAGATGTCGACGTGAGCGGGAGGGACTTCCCGGGGTGTCTCGCCGGCCACGGCCACAAGCTAGCCCAAACCTGCCGGAGCTGTGGCGCTGTCGTGAGTCACTTCGCCCCCGCCGGCAAGGAACCGTGCCAGACGGCGACATTCGGCCTCGATCGTATGTTCTCTGGCCTGCTTCGCGCCACCGACGATGAACTTCGCTCTCAGCTCCGGACTGGAAGCCAGGCGCCGCAGCGCGTCGGCGGCCGCGCGGCCATCTCCGGGTTGGACCAGCATTCCGTGCCCATCCACCACCTGCCCGACCCCGCCCACAGCCGTAGCCACAACCGGCAGTCGTGACGCGAAAGCCTCCAACAGCACCTGCGGTACTCCCTCGGTCAGGGACACGTGCAGCAGTACGTGGCTGGCCCGGTAGAGCTCCCAGAGTCCGTCATCGATCGGAACGTGACCACGTATCTCTGCACGGTCTGCCACTCCCAGCTCCTGGAGCCGCTCGGCCAGTGAAGCACGTAAGGAGCCGTCGCCACAGACGACCAGGCGCCAGCGTGGGTCGGCTCGCAATGCCCGCGCGAATATCTCGGCCAGCAGCAGCGGGTTCTTCTCGGGGTCAAGCCGTCCGACGGTGAGGATGCGCAGCTCGCTGCCCTCGTAGTCACGCTGGTCCTGGGCCGGCGGGAGGAGGTCACGTTCACGCAGCAGCGACACGTAGGTTTCGTGCACGGCCACGCTGTTGCGGTATCGGCGAGCCAGATCCGGACCGACAACCACCACGGGGGTCGTCCGGGCAAGCAGCCGAAACGCACCCTCCAGTGCCTGCGCGGCCAGCTGCACCAGCGGCCTATCGGGACGGCGATGACGAATCAGCTCGGGGAGGTTTTGTCGGACACCCAACGTGAGCCGTCGCCGCCGGACCCTGGTCAGCAGCGCGAATGCCAGGGCCTGGGCGGGGTTGGGCCCGAGGATCCAGGCTGCATCCACCTGGTCCAGGGCCCGCCAGAACCGGCGGATGCCGGCCGGGAAGGTTCGGAGCACGGCAGATAGCTGCGCGCCGCTGACGTAGTGAGGCAGCGGCAGGTACTGCACACCCTGGATCAGGTACGGATAGCGGCCAGGACCCGGGTCGAGCCGGCCGACGACCACCAGCTGCTCGCAGTGCTTTGCCAGCTCCTGGAGGAAGAGCGCAAATGGCACCTCCGCGCTCAGGATTCCATGCTCGACCCGGTAGGAGTAGTCGCAGTAGACGATCAGGCGCATGCGAGGGGGGACGAATCGTCAGCGCGGCCAGAGCGGCGACGCGCGCAGCACACGCATTGGCCTCGAGACCTTCAAGCTAAAGCGCCGGCCCGAATCCAGACGGTACACGCCTAGCCGTGGATACCGGAGCGGGTGGTGCCCGTCCAACCGGCTGGAGAGCGCCGCGCCGGCGCGGTAGCCAAGGCGCTCGGCAGCGGCCATGACGCGTTGATCGACATCCCCGTACGGGTACGCGATCGTTTCGCATGCCGTCCCGAGTCGGCTTGCGCAAGCTTCCCGGGACTGCCCCAGCTCGAACTCGAGCCGATCTTCGGGGAGCTCGGTGAGGTGCGGATGGTTGCAGGTGTGAGAGCCCACTTGCCAGCCGAGCTCGATCAGCTCACCGAGATCCTCCCAGTTCATTGCTTGCAGCTCGGGTGCGTCGGGGGTCCCCTGCCATTCCTCGATTCCAGGCCAAGCCAGCGCCCGTCCACCGGCCACGAACGCAGTAGGAGCGAACACGGTCGCGGACACATCGAGCTCTCTGAGGATCGGCATCGCCAGGTGCTTCACCGAGGCGAAGGCATCATCGAAGGTGATCGCCAACGTCTTGCGCCCCGGCGGCCCCAGGACCGCATCGGCGAACGTGGTCGCACGCCACCCGCGTCGAAGCAGGGAGCGAATCTGCGACTCCAGCATCTCCGGGGTGATGGACAGCGGGGCGCTCCAGGTGGGGCTCACCGCGTGGTAGCACAGGACCATGACCTCAGCCATGCTCGCTTACCGCCTCTGCCCGAGCCTCTGACAGCAGCAGCTCGTACAGATCGGCAAATTTTTGCGCCACCGGGCCGATCAAGTACTGCTCTAGGGTTGCCGCCGCTGCTTCGGTCATTTCCGCCGCCCGCTGGCGATCGTCAAGAAGCTCCACCAGCGCTGCCGCCAGCCTCCCCGGCTGTTGGGGCGGCACCAGAACGCCGGTGCGACCATTGGAGATGATGTCAGGGAGCCCGCCTACTGCCGTCGCGACCAGGACCGTCCGATTGGCAAAGCACTCGAAGGCCACCAGTGGAGTGCCTTCGAAGTCAGAGGACATGGCAGCAACATCGACGGAGCGGAGGATCACGTCGACGTCGCGGCGGTGACCCAGGAAATGAACCCGCTCTTCGAGCTCGAGCTCACGAGCGAGCTGGCGTAAGGGTTCCAGGCAAGGTCCGAGTCCGACAATCGCCAGATGGGCGTCGGGCACCGCCTCCACCACCTGAGCGAAGGCCTTGACCAGCACGTCCAGTGCCTTCTGTGGTCGCAGAACCGATACTGATCCAATCAGCGGCGTACTGTCCCCAATGCCCAGTTCCGCGCGCAGGTCACCGCCCGTGGCCGGCGGCCGCGGTATGTACGCTGTCGGCATCACGACCACCTTTTCTGGTGGGACACGTTCTACGGAAACCATCCGCGAGGCATCGAGCTGTGACACGGCGATGAAGCGTCGCGCGAGACGACCAATCACGTAGCCGTCAACCAGGCGACGCATGAGCTGTCCCTCGTAGGACCACGTGTGCTCGTGGGCGAGCACGACGGGAACCGAGCACAAACGGCCGAGGAGAGTTCCCCAGACGTTGGAGCCGAACATGTGCGCGTGAAGGATCTCGATTCTCTCATGCTTGAGCAGAGCCGCGAGTTTCGCGAAGCGGTGGATGTCCCATCGGGACCGCCGGCCAAGGTGGACGTGCGCTACCCCGGCGTCCTCGAGCGTGCGCGCCACCCTTGGATCCAGGTCACGCGTTGCGCACAGCCAGACCTGGTAGCGCTCAGACGGAAGATGGGTGGCCAGACCGACGGAGAAACGCTCGGCGCCACCGCTGTCGATCGCGCTGTCGATGAGAACCAGTATCCGTGACCGGGGCACCGATCAGGTTTGAGCTGTCATGGCGCCAGCCCGAGCAAGCTTGAGGATTGCTGGACACAGAGCGATCACGA
Source organism: uncultured Solirubrobacterales bacterium (assembly GCA_963787535.1). Lineage (GTDB taxonomy): Bacteria > Actinomycetota > Thermoleophilia > Solirubrobacterales > Solirubrobacteraceae > Palsa-465. Next base: position 50,386 of record CAWBDB010000003.1, on the reverse strand, counting down.
TCCACAGCTGCTTCGAAACCAGGTTCGACAGGAAGAAGTCAGCGGAGAGAAACCCCACCAGAGCGAGAATCAGGCACCGAGCTAGGAGCTCCATCTCGACGTCACCGCTGCGTTCGAACGCGCGCGCGGCCTTGAGCGCGGCCGCGAGGGCGCCGCCGAACACGCCGAGCATGACGATCAGGCCAGGGATGCCGAGATCGGCGAGCTGCTCCAGATAGATGTTGTGAGCGACCTTGGGCGTGTCGACGATGTAGATGGCGGAGGTGATCGTTCCCGGCCGCTGCTCGTACTGGATCGAGACCAGCGGGAAGTTCCCAGCCCCAACGCCGAAGACGGGATGGGCGCTGAACATCCTCCACCCCACCTTCCACAGGTCATTGCGGCCGCTGGAATTGGTGGAGGTCACGCGGCTGCCCTGCCCACCGGCGCCAGCGACCAGGTATACGCCGGTGCCAACCAGGGCCACGACGAGCACGACGGCCGCCCGGCGACGCCATCGCCCCCCGAAGATCACCGCGCCCAGGAGGACGCAGCCGAACGAGACGAGGCCGCCCCGAGACTCGGTGCTCACAAGCCCGATCAGCGCGATGACGATTCCAGCCGTCATTGCCAGCTTCAGCGCCGGAGACCGCCGGATGACCCCGATCATGCCGATCGAGAGGGCGAGTGCCGCCACGATCACACAGGCTTGTTCGTTCGCATCCCCCAGTCCCCCGACGAGCCTGCCAGCCGCAGCCGCGTTGGGTGCTGGAGGATGGATCAGTCCGTAGGCGGTGGAGTAGACCGCGCCGAGGATGAAAGCGCCCACCACGAGGTGAACATGCTTTCTGTTTTGCACCCCGGTGAAGACGATGGGGACGAGCAGCGCATCCAGCGCATAGCGGTAGGCGTTGGTCAGGGCAACCCCCGAACTCGCCGCCCAGGCCGCACTGATCGCGCACCAGGCGATCAAGCCGATCATCCACGTTGTCATCGCGGGATGGGCGTCGGCAAAGCTCGAAGCCGTGGTTCGACTCTGCGTGCTGGTGCGGGCAAGCCAGGAGAGAAATACGAGAAGTCCGGCCACCTTCATGAAGCTCGCAGCCCCGCCCCCGACCGCGAGCACCTCCAGGAACGACAAGGCCGTGAACAGAGTCAATCCGAGGGCCAGGTCAACGAGCACGGCGACCGTGAAGCCCAGGCCCAGCGCCGCTGCCAACCCATACGTGGGGTTGATTCCCGAGGCCACTCCGATGGCCAGGCAACCGCTGAGCACAGCAACGAGGCTCCGGGCGTCGATGCCCAAGCGGCTCCAGCGGGCGGTAGCGGTCACGATGCGGGAGCGCGAGGACGAACTGATGCTTGGCCAGGGAGCAGACCCGCCGTGCGCTCTTGGCCGTCACCGACGGCGTTGCCGTAACCGTAGGGGATCTCGGGCGGCCCGCCCACCAGCAGCAGCCCGGTGGGATAGGCGCCTTGATTTCGCAGCAGTTCCTCGAGCTGAGACAGTTTGTTCAGACGAGACATCCCGAGACGCACGACCACAATCACTTCGTCGGTCAGCTGCGCGAACGGCAGGGCGTCGTTGACCGCGGTCAGCGGAGGTGAGTCGATGACCACGTAGTCGGCGAGCTGCTTGGCCGTCTCGATCAACCGCTGAGCCACTGAGAACGACAACCGATCGGCCAGCTCGACACCGGCGCGATGCGCGGCGAGAACCCTGATCTCGGTGTTATCAAACGACACGGGAACGAGCGCCTCGCTCATGTCGACCTCGCCGATCAAGACCTGTTCGGTTCCAAACTCCAGCTCTAGGCCCAAGGCTCCCCCGATCCTCGGTCGTCGTAGATCCGCTTCGACCAGGATTACGCTGGCGCCTCCCTGCGCCAACGCCAAGGCCAGTCCGATGGCGCAGGTCGTCTTGCCCTCTGAGGGACCGGAGCCGGTCATCAGGCAAGCCCGCGGCTCCCGTCCGCGGCCACGGCTGAAGAGCGTCGTACGCAGTGTCCGGAAGCCCTCGAGCGCGGGCACCGAGAGCTCCTGCGGGACCAACGGCCAGGCGTTGTGCTTCCTGCCGACGCGAGGGATCCGGGCCAGCACGGGAAGGCCGCTGAACAGCTCTCGTAGCTGCTCTTCTCGACGCAGGCGCGGATCGAGCGCGCTGAAGCCAAACGCGCCGCCGATCCCGATCAGCAAGCCCCCAAACACGCCGGCGGCGAGCGACAACTTGGTCTTGGGCGATGTCGGCGTGCTGGGCAGCTCGGCGGGGGCGGCCACCGTCACGGTGGGATCATTCGAGGTCGCCAGCTGTTGAAGCTGCGTCAGTTGCTGACCCACCGATCCGGTTAGGTTGCGCTGGCTTGCCGGTAACCCGCTGACCTCGGCCTGCAGTGGCGGTATTTGGTTCGCCAGTGCGGCGTGCAGGGCCTGGGTGCGCACGGCAATCGTTGCGTCGGCGAAGGCGTTGGCAAGCCGTTGCGCACGGGCGGGGGTGGATGCCTGCGCTTGCACGGCGACGATGCTGCTTTGTCCGACCGGCGTTGCCTGAATCTGCGATAGGAGATGAGACGGAGTCGTTTTGAGGTGCAGCGTGTGGATGACCGAGGCAGCCACCTGAGGCGTGGTAACGATGCTTGCCGCCGTCAGCACGTCGCGGGTCGGATCGCCACTGGTGTGCAGCACGGGCAGATCGAAAGCAACGGCATTGTCCGCAGCGGCGGGGTTGACGAGCAGCTGCGCGGTAGCTGTGTAGGTCTTCGGCGCAAGTTCGACGTAGACCGCTGCTGCTCCGGCGGTGATGAGCGTGCAGAGGGCGATCAGCCAGAGGTAGTTTCGCAGCGTGGCGTAATAACGGCGCATCCCTGAGCCCTCGACCACGGCCCGACCCGGATGAGGGAATCGAGGCCCAATAGTGGCTGACATGGTCAGGTACTATGGCAGGTGTCCAGGCAGCAGACGTATGCTGCGCGGGTCAATCTGGCTCGGGGACCCGAGCGGATCCGGCAATGAGCGCTCTCCGCATTCTCGTCACCGATGTCCAGGAACGTCTCGACGCTGGCCGTCTTTCGTTGCCTTGGGATGCAGGTTACCGGGTGACTGCCACAGCTACCAGGCGGATCAGGTCTCCTGAGCGGAGACGGAGGGGTGCTACCGCGGATCTAATCAGCCGCGGAAGCGGAGCACTTCCGCGACGGTCAGGAGAAGGATCCTCAGGTCCAGACGCAGCGACCAGTTCTGGATGTAGTAGTTGTCCCACTCCACGCGATCAGCGATCGAGGTCTGGCCTCGCAGTCCGTTCACCTGGGCCCATCCCGTGATTCCCGACTTGACTCGGTGCCGGTCTCCATAGCGATCGAGCTCGGCGGTGAAGAGCTGGACAAATCGCGGACGTTCGGGCCGAGGTCCAACGAGGCTCATGTCCCCGGCGAGCACATTGATGAACTGTGGCAATTCGTCGAGCGAGAGCTGTCGCAGCATGCAGCCAAGGGCCGTGCGTCGATCGATGCCCTCAACGCCCCCCGGGGCGCATCCGTCCCTCAGATCGAACACCGCCGGACCGTCGGAGAAGTCCTCGCGCATGGTCCGGAACTTGAGCAGGTCGAACTCATTGCCGTCGCGACCGACGCGCCGCTGGCGGAAGAGGATCGGGCCCGGGGAAGTGAGCTTGACGGCCACCGCAATGCTCAGCATTAGCGGGGCCGCCACGAGCAGCGTCAGTGCCGCGACCGCGCGGTCGATCACGTGTTTTACGGCAAATGACGGACCACGTAGATCGATGGGCTGTAGCGAGACGAGCGGGAGCCCGCCAATGTGGTCCAGCGTGCAGCGGTCGTTGATGGTCTCGTACAGCCGCGGGACCAAGGCGACATCGACCCCAAGCTGCTGACACAGCCTGACCTTCTCGACCAGCGCGCGGTCGGACTCAGTGGAGAAGGCCAGAATCACGTGCCGAGCTCCGGTCTGTGCGATCGCGTCGGCGAGGTTCTCGTGAGATCCGAGCACCGGCACCGGGAGCTCCCGTGCGCTCGCCGGCCTTGGCAGGGGATCGTGGTCGAGGAAGCCAACGGGGCGCAGGCCGTAGCGCGGATCTCCGTTGAGGCGCTTGACCAGTCGCTCCCCGACGGTCCCCGCGCCGACGACCAGCGTGGGGGTCGCGAACGCCCCGTTGCGCACCGCCCGCCGCCGGACCGCGAGCAGCATCACCCGCGCGGCTCCCAGGTAGACCACGGAGAAGATCCATAGGCGCAGCGCCAGCGCGAGCGGATGGATGATTCCGAGCATCGACTCGACAGCGACCAGCAGCATTGCGCTGAGCGAAACCACCCCGAGAACGTTGATGCCGGTGTCCAGCAGCGACCCGTGGAGCCGATCATCGGGGCTGCGGCGGGCATGGAGGATCACCAGCACGAGCAGCGGGAAGGCCACGGCGAGAAGACGATTGCTCGGCTGCGAGCGAAGCTCCGCGTCCAGGAACAGGGTCGCGGTGGAAGCCATGCTCAGCACCACGAAATCGACCAGGAATCGCATTCGGCGCCAGGACCGGCCACTGGCCAGGCCTGCCAGGACGCGGGCCCGCGACTGGCCAGCGATTCCTACGCTGACAGCGGGCGAGGAAGCAGGGTAGGTGGCGGCTGGTGGAGGACTCATGATCTGCTCTGTGGGGCCGCGTTCCCAAGCGGAACCCGGTCCGGGAAGGACCTCGCCCACCGGTTCCCTACGCCCAGTTGTCCGAGCGCTCTCCCTGCGGCGGACCCTTCGCTGGAGAGCATAGGCCATTTCTGCTCAAACCTCCACATATCTTTCCGCTATTAGCCACATGTCAATAAAACGCCTACTGTTTTCCGGTTTATACGCGCGACAGTCGAGGCTGGGTCACTCGTGCCCGACACGTGGGCGAACCACGACTGCGGGCTCGGCTCGGGGGCTACGATGGTGCCTTCAGTCGAGATCAGGAGGCTCAATGTCGCGACTCATCCGCATGGACCGGACTGGACATACGACGCTGGCGGAATGGAAGGCGGACGATCCTGATGCGGTGGACCGGGCGCTGGCGGTGTTCCGGGAGGAGATCGACCGAGGCTACTTCGCGGTTGTCTCGGAGGGAGAGGGACGCGCCCACCAGGTTCGGGAGCTGCCCATCGAGGCCCCCGTGGTGATTCTTCGCAGCCCGATCGCCGGCGGCTAGCCTGGTGGCCGGCGGCGAGCTCCTACCCGAGCGCGCCACGGTTCCGTGGCGGCCTCCGGTCACCAACGAGTCGCTGGACCGGTCTGGCTGGCTGTGGACGCTGAGCACTGCAGCACACTCGTTGCCGTTCCTGGCCACGGCGCTGTCCTTGGCGGCGATCAAGCCGTTGACCGCCCCGGTCGACCTGATCCTGCTCGCGCACGCGTGGATCATCCCGGAGCTGTACGCCGCTCGGGGCGCGAACGTGGTCCGGGTAAGACGTCCGGGCGGAGGCGATGTGAGGGCTGAGGACCGCGCGGCATTGCTGCTCGGTGACCTCGTCGATCATGCCGCGCGCGATCTGCACTCGCGTACCGGCTTGGTGCCCGAGCGGGGGGCGCTGGGAATCTGGGTGATCGGCGAGGCAGGGGCGCTGCTGATCCGGCCCGGTGGCAGGCGCGTGCTGTGCTTCTGCGTGCACGCGGTCGACACCTCGCTTCCGCGGGCGGACAGAATTGCCCACCTGCTGCTGGCGCTGCGCAGCGACGAGATCGGTTTCGCCACGATCGCCAACCTCGCCTTCTCGGGGGCGCGCTGGCGGCTGGGACGCCGGCTCGATCAATCCAGCCGGCGGGCGCTGGACCACGCCAGCAGGCTGGCCCGCACCCAGCGTCCTCGCGGCCGAGCCAGCGAGGTAGAAGTTTGTACCTAAGGCCAATGCCGGGCCCGGTGAGAAAGCGCATCATCTCTGCCATGAACACACGGAGCAGATCCAAGTTGCTGCTGGTCGCCGACCGGCGCGCGGTCACGGCAGAGGCTGCCGGTGCCTCGGTTCGCCGCTACCGCCTCGCCCGCCTGCGGCTAGAGGCCCCAGCCGGCGCAGCGGCGACAGCCCTCGGGCAGCAGCCACGGCCCGCTGGCTGAGCACCAACCCGGCGGCTGATCGGCACGGCAGGGCGGTTCCGGGCGAGTTTGCGGTGGCGGTACCCTATAGGCATGGACACACAGCTTGAAGATGGGACCGCCCGGCCGTCGATCCTCAGACGAGCGTTGGCCGCGCTCGTGCTGATCGTGGTCGTGGTGCTGGCGGTGAAGATCGCGATTGGCATGGTCATGGCCGTCTTCTGGACGATCGTCGCCGTGGCTGCGGTCCTCGCGGTGCTCTGGGCACTGAAGACGCTCATCTGGTGAGCGGAGCCCATGGCCGGCGGCGGACTGCTGGTGATCATGTTCTTCTTCGGCCTCGCCGGAGGGATCATCGGGCGCACCAAGGGCAGCTCGTTCGTCCTCTGGTTCCTGATATCGGGGTTGATCCCGTTCCTGGGCCTGCTGGCAGCGATCTGCTATCGGTTCGAGAACCAGGAGCTCCGGCGGCAATGTCCCGGCTGCGGCCGGATAGTGATGCTCTACGACGCGGTCTGCGTGCGCTGCGGCGCGGAGCTGGAGTTTCCGGATGTCGCGATTTCGCCGGGCATCGCCGCGCGGCGTCGAACCAGTTCATAGCATCTGGGCGCCAAGCTCTGGAGCCTAGGGCGCCTGGTCGCTACCGGGTGGCGTGCGCGGAGGCGAACTGAGTCAGGACCTTGCCCTGGGCGGTGAGGCTGCCGTTGGGGTTCTGCATCGCCCATCCGCCTGCCGCGCGATTCCAGACCAGCAGCGCTCGTAGCCATCCCGCCTGGTGCATCGGCAGTGCCTCATTGAGAGTCTGAGAGAGCCAGACCGCCGTCTGCCCACCTGTGCCGACGATATCGGGGCGATTCTCGTCGCAATCTCGGCCGCGGTCGACATTTCGATCGCAGAAGCCGATTTCGGAGACGATGATGTTGTCGTTTCCTGAGGCCATTTCGGCGCGATCCACGGGTACCGACTCGATTCCTGCTGTGGTGGAGTTGGGAAGCCCGTATGGGTGCACGTTCCAGGCGGCGATCGGCCCACATGACCGTGAGCCCGGCTTCAGGCATGGTTGCGCTTGGTATAGGTCGGCAACCCACGAGGTACCGTCGCTGAGCTGTCCAGTCGCGGGAATGTAGACACGAGCGAGCGGGAGCCCGGCCGCCTTCACCGCCGGGAGCAGTCGGGCAAGAACCGCCGCATATTCGGCGGCCGCCAGCCTGCCCGACGGTGTGCCCGGGGGCGATGCCCAGTCCCAAGGCTCGTCCATCGGCTCGAACAGGATCTGTTTGGCCGGATGACCCCGGAGCACGGACCTGGCCGTGGCGACGAAGCCGCTGACGTAAGCCTTGATGTCGGCGGAGGAGCGCGGAAGGCATCGGCCGCTGGTAGTCGGATCTCCAGCGCACCCCACGGGTCCCCTGGTCGGATCGATCTCGATGTCGGGAATCATCCCCGCGCGAAGCGACTGGCGCAGCCCCCGTGCCAACCGCGGGTTGTGCGCGAGGGTCTCGCCGGCGCCCGGCTCCAGGCTTCCGATCCGGTCGTACACGATGCGTCGCGCCGAGAAGTCCTCGAGGTGTCCGATGCCGCGGCTGCTGTTGTTGTTGAGCCCCAGCCACGCGTCGTTCGGCGGGGTCAGGGCAGGCACTGCAGCGCTCTTTTTGGGGGGGGCCTGTCGCGTTGACGTGGTCGCCGGCGCCTGCGCGCCGCACGCGAACAGCATCACCGCGAGTGCCAACGCGGCAGCGCACGAAGCTGCATGGCTCCTCGCCGGACGCCGGCCGCGAGCGGCCTCGCAGATCTTGGATGGAGCCGACACAGCGTTTTCTCAGATCGACATGGTCATCAACAGCGCCTACCGGGATGCCCACTCCGCCGGCAGCTTCAGGCCGTCTTTGTGGCTAATCACAGTTCTAGCCCATTCGATTACGACCCGCGCTGTCACCATCTCGTCTCGGTCCGCGAGCTGTCGATTCGAGACAACTATGGGAGCTGACAGGCCCCTTGCCCATCCGGAAGGACCAGCGCCGATTGCTAGACTGTTTCATCTCCGCGTGCGCGGAGCGTTGGCGCGCGCATACAGGACGAATCGCGGAAAGGAGGCGAGCGCCGTGCGTGCAGTCGATGCTTTGATGGAGTGCCTGAAGGCCGAGGGTGTCGACGTCGTATTCGGCCTTCCCGGCGGCGCCAACCTCCCCACCTACGACGCCTTCTACGACGCCGGCATCCGACACATCCTCGTTCGCCACGAGGCCGGCGGCGGCCACGCGGCCGAAGGCTACGCCAAGGCAACGGGACGGGTCGGCGTGTCGATCGGTACCAGTGGCCCCGGGGCGACCAACCTGGTGACACCGATCTGCGACGCAATGATGGACTCCGTGCCGGTGGTGTTCCTGACCGGCCAGGTGCGCACCGAGCTGCTCGGCACCGACGGCTTTCAGGAGGCGGACACGATCGGGATAACGATGCCGATCGTCAAGCACAGCTTCATGATCCAACATCCGCTGGAGCTCCCGCGCTCGCTCCACGAGGCCTTTCACATCGCGCGTACCGGCCGGCCTGGACCCGTCGTGGTCGATATCCCGCAGGACCTCAGCCGCGCCGACATCCCCTACGAGCCGGTCACCGACGTGCACCTGCCGGGCTACCAGCCGACAACCGACGGCAACCAAAAGCAGATCCGGATCGCGGCCAAGGCGCTGGCCAACTCGCGTCGGCCGGTGATCTACGCCGGCGGCGGGGTGATCAGCGCCAACGCCGGCGCCGAGTTGATCGAGCTGGCAACCGCGGATCGGTTCCCGGTCACCTGCACGGTGATGGGCCTGGGCGGCTTTCCCGCCCCACACGAGCAGTGGCTGGGAATGCTGGGAATGCACGGCACCCGAGCGGCCAACTACGCGATGGACGAGGCCGACCTGATCGTGGCCATCGGCGCCCGCTTCGACGACCGGATCACCGGCAAGCTGTCCGAGTTCGCACCCCGGGCGAAGTTCATCCACATCGATATCGATCCCGCCGAGATCTCCAAGAACGTCCCCGCGCACATCCCGATCGTCGGCGACGCCAAGAACATCCTGCCGCGGTTGACGGCCGAGTATCGAGCGCTGTCGGCCGAGTCCAGCCGGCTGGAGGAGTGGTGGAGCCGGATCGGCAGCTGGCGCGAGCGTCATCCGCTGGGCTATGAGGACTCGACTGATGCCGAGATCAAGCCGCAGTACATGATCCAGGCGCTGTACGAAGCCACGGGCGGGGACGCGATCGTCACCAGTGACGTGGGTCAGCACCAGATGTGGACAGCTCAGTACTTCCACTTCCGGGAGCCGCGCCGGTGGATCAACTCCGGGGGCCTGGGGACCATGGGCTTCGGACTGCCGGCGGCGATGGGAGCCAAGATCGGCTGCCCGGATCAGACGGTCGTCTGCGTGGCCGGCGACGGATCCGTGCAGATGAACATGCAGGAGCTGGCCACTTGCGCCCAGGAGGGCATCGCGATCAAGGTATTCATCATGAACAACGGCTACTTGGGGATGGTCCGCCAGTGGCAGGAGCTGTTCTGGGACCGCCGTTACAGCCAGGTTGACATGGGCCAGTGGCCCGATTTCGTCAAAGTGGCGGAGGCCCACGGCGCCACCGGGATGCGACTCACCGACAAGCGCACGCTCGTGGACGACATGCGCCAGGCGCTGGCGACCGAGGGCCCGGTGCTCGTTGACGTGCGCGTCACCCGCGAGGAGAACACGTACCCGATGATCCCGGCCGGCCAGCCGGCTCGGGACATGGTGGGTTAAGGGAGACGTGATGTCGAACATGGACATCAGAACGCGGGGCTGGATGCCCTGCGGAGGAAGCTGATTTGGGCGAGCCGGCGACCAAGGAGGTACTGTCGCTCGACCAGCTGGAGGCCGTCTCGGGTCTGCGCACTGGCCGCAAGCACATCCTCTCGATCCTGGTCGAGAACAAGCCCGGCGTGCTGACCCGGATCGCCGGCCTGTTCGCGCGGCGCGGCTTCAACATCGACACGCTCGCCGTCGGTCCCACCGACGACGAGAAGGTCTCGCGGATCACGCTGACCCTGGATGGGGCCGTGCACCCGATCGACCAGGTCACCAAGCAGCTGCACAAGCTGGTCAACGTGCTCAAGATCCGCGACCTCGAGCCCGAGGAGACGGTGGCGCGGGAACTGGCGCTGTTCAAGGTCTCCGCCGACGGCGCCAACCGGGCCGAGGTGATGCAGATCTGCGAGATCTTCCGCGCCAAGGTCGTGGACGTCAACAAGCGCTCGATCGTGGCCGAGGTGACCGGCACCTACTCCAAGGTCGAGGCGTTCGAGCGGCTGGTCCGGCCCTTCGGGCTGATCGAGATGGCGCGCACGGGCGAGATCGCGATCTCCCGCGGGCGCGGCGAGACCTAGTCGTTTCTTCGCGGTGAAGTTCGTTGCCAACGCACGGGGCCGATTCGCGAGACGAGACACCGGCTCAGACGCTGTCCTGCGCCCCGCAATCTCCGCTCGATCGTCAGAGCACGTGCTCACGGTCGAACCGGTGCCGGATCTGAGCACGGCTCGAGCCGACTGGACGGCACTGGCAGTTCACTCGGAGAACATCTTCAGCACCTGGGAATGGGCCGACGCTTGGGTCCGGCATCTGGCCGGCGAGGGGCAACTCGCCGTGGCTATCGCCCGTCGTCCCAACGGCGAGGCCGCAGCGATCCTGCCGCTGTGGGTGGTGAGAGAGTCACCGTTTCGCCTCCTACGATTCGTCGGCGCCGGACCCGGCGATCAGCTCGGACCTGTCTGCGGGTCGGGTGAGCAGGGCGATGTCGCGACTGCGTTGAGACGCTACGTCGACGAGGTGCTGAGCGGCTCCGGGGTCTTTCTGGGGGAACGAATAGCGGGTACCGATTCGCTTGGACCGCAGCTCGGCGGGACGGTCATCCGTCATGCCCCCAGTCCGGTACTGAGAATTCGGGGTGTCGGGTTCGATGACTTCCTCGCCGCGCACAGCCGGAACTTCCGCGGACAGGTACGCCAGCGTGAACGCAAGCTCTTCCGTGCCGGCCAAGTCACCTACCGCCTCACCCAGGAGGCCGATCAGGTCGAAGCGGACATGCAGTCGCTGATGCGACTACACGCCGCCAGGTGGAGCGAGGGGGAATCCATCGCCCTGAGCGGGCCCGAGGCCTGCTTCCATCTGGACTTCGCCAAGCGTGCACTCGAGAACGGCTGGCTGCGCCTGTGGACTCTTGAGCTGGAGGGGCGTCCCGTGGCGGCGTGGTATGGGTTCCGCTACGCCGGAGTCGAGTCCTATTACCAGGCCGGCCGGGATCCCGCATACGACCATCTCCACGTCGGTTTCGTCCTCCTCTGCCACACGATCCGATCCGCGTTCCAGGACGGGATGCACGAGTATCGCTTCGGAGTCGGCGGCGAGGCCTACAAGGGCCGCTTCACCGATTACGACCCGGGAGTGGACACTTTTGCCATCGCCGCCGGAGTGCGCGGTCGGTTGGGGCTGGCTGGAATCAACGCCGTGCTCCGCATGCCCGAACGGGTGCGTCGTTCCGTCAGGCGACGCGGGGGGCGCTGACGCTGCTGCCCTGGCGCTGATCCCCGGCGATACTCTCGCCTGGTGGACCCAGTCCTGGCGGTAACCCGGCGCACACGTTGGCTTGAGGACAGCGCGCGCACGCGCCTGGAGGAACGCCTCCAGACCGCGCTGCGCAGGGCACGAGCGATCGGGGAACCGGTGCTGGCCTCGGTCACAGCCGACTGCGGCCACTCGCTCGATCCGAGCGCAGTGGTGCTCGCCTCCCGTCGCGGACAGGAGCCTTGGTTCTGCTTTGAGCAGCCTGATCGCAGCGGCGCCTCCCTGGCCGCGCTCGGCTGCGTGCGGGAGCTGCACCTGCACGGCGAGGATCGCTTCGCCCAGGGGGCGGCGCACTGGCGTCGGCTGTCGACTGATGCGTTCTGCGATCCGATCGGAGCGCCCGGCTCCGGTCTGGTGGCGCTCGGCGGGCTCTCGTTCGCCCAGTCTGGCGCCACCTCCCCAACCTGGGCCGGCTTCCAAGAGGGCTCGCTGATCGTCCCCGAGCTCTCGCTGGTCCGGGAGGGCGGGCGGAGCTGGCTGACGCTGACCGTCCAGGCGAGTCCGGATGACACCGTCTTCGATCTGTGGGCGCGCGTGAATCTCCGGCTGGACAGCCTGCGCACACGATCGCTGCCGCTGCTGGATCCCGACCCGAGTGGCAACTACACCGTGAGCAGCGTGATGGCGCCCTTGCACTACGAGGAGGCTGTCGCTCGCGCCGTGCAGCGAATCAACGCCGGGGAGCTGGAGAAGGTGGTGCTGGCGCGGGAGGTCGAGGTAAGCGCGCCGGCCGCGCATGATCCCGCGGCGATCCTCGGCGTGCTCCGGGAGGCGTTTCCGTCGTGCTTCGTGTTCGCGGTCGGCCGTGGCCAGGCCACCTTCCTCGGGGCCAGCCCAGAGCTGCTGATTCGGCGCCAGGGCGCGCGTGCCAGCACCGTCGCGTTGGCCGGCTCGACGCGACGCAGCGCCGACCCGGCCGTCGACGACCATCTCGGCGAGCAGCTCTTGCGTAGCGACAAGGACCTACACGAGAACGCGATCGTCGCGCGGCGGATCGCCCGTACCCTGCGGGCGGACTCGGTGTGGGTCACCTCCGCGCCCGATCCCGTGGTGGTGCGGGTGGCCAACATCCAGCACCTGGCCACCCCGATCCGGGCGCAGCTGGCCGTCCCGCTGAGTGCACTGGAGCTGGCTGGACGACTGCATCCGACGCCGGCGGTGGGCGGAGAGCCATGGGCGGTGGCGGAGCGGCTGATACCTGCGCTGGAGGGGTTTGACCGCGGCTGGTACGCGGCGCCGGTTGGCTGGACCGATGCGATCGGCGACGGAGAGTTCTGCGTCGCCCTGCGGTGTGCGCTGCTGCGGGGATCCAGCGCCCGGCTGTACGCCGGCGCCGGCATCGTCGCCGACTCCGATCCCGCCGCCGAGCTGGCGGAGACTGAGGTCAAGCTGCAGGCGCTGCTGCCGCTGCTGGCTGCGTGAGCAACCCGAGGACTGCTTTCTTGCCGATCCCATGCAGACTCGACAAGGGTCCGATACCGGCGATGACGAGGTTAGACTCGCGGCCACCACAAGATGAGCCCCACGATCCAACTGAGCGCGAAGAACCTTGCCCGTGCCGTCGTCCCCCATTCGCGTCGGGCCCAGCTCCGCGACTCCTACAACCGGGTGACGTGGCCGCTCTACCGCGGCGAGCGGGTTGGCTGCAACTGCTGTAACCGACGCTTCCGTCGGTTCCGACGCTGGACGGACGATCTCGGAGTCCTGTGGCCGATGTGCCCGCGATGCGGGTCGCTCGGTCGCCAACGCGTCGACTGGCTGTTCCTGACCGAGCGAACCGATCTCCTTCAGGCGCAGAAGCGACTGCTGCACGTCGCTCCCGAGGGCTGCTTTGAGCGCACGTTGGCATCGCTGCCCAACATCTCCTACCTGTCGGCTGACTACGACTCGGCCTCGGCAATGGAGCAGATGGACATAACCGAGATCGGACACCCGGATGAGTCGTTCGACGTGGTCATCTGCAATCACGTTCTCGAACATGTAAGCGATGACCGACAGGCGATGCGAGAGATTCTCCGCGTGCTCCGACCGGGGGGGTGGGCGATGCTGCAGGTACCGCTGGATCCGGGGCGCGAGACCACCTTTGAGGATCCCGAGATCACCGACCCAAAGGAACGCCAGCGGATCTTCGGTCAGCACGACCATGTCCGCGCCTACGGTCGAGACTATCCGCAGCGGCTGGAAAGCCAGGGCTTCGAGGTCACGGTCGACACGTTCATCGAGGACCTGCCAGCAACGACCCGGAACGAACTCGGCCTGGACGCCAAGGAGACCATCTACCTGTGCCGAAAGCCGAACCGAGACGAAGCAGCGCTTTCCCGCGGCTGATTCGAAGCCTCCCGGAGGGCTCCCGTGGCCGCTTGCGCCACCCTCCGGTGCAGCGCCAGGTTCTGCCCCCGGTCGGTGTGGACCTCGACGATCGTGGTGCCGCCGCCTTCGATCGACTCAGCCACCGCCTGGTGAAACGCTTCCAGGTCGCGCGGGCGCTGGTAGTCACATCCATACAATGCGGCGGCGTGGGCGAAGTCGAGGCCGTGCGGGGTGGCAACATGCTGCTCGAAGGCATCGTCCTGCTCGGCGACGGGCAGGAAGTGGAAGATCCCGCCCCCGTCGTTGTTGAGCAGCACGATGGTCAGCGCCAACTCCAGCCGCCGCGCGGCGAGCAGGCCGCCGATGTCGTGGGCCAGGGCGACGTCGCCGATCAGCACCACCACCGGCCCTTCGCTGACAGCCGCGACCCCGAACGCGGCGGAGGCCGTGCCATCGATGCCGTTGGCGCCCCGGTTTGAGAGCACGCGGGGCCCGTCCTCCGATACCGGGGCGAACTCCTCCAGGTCACGAACCGGCATCGAGGAGGCCACCAGTAGCGTCGCCTGGGGCGGCAGCCGCTCGGTCAGCTGGATCGCCACCGACGGCTCCGTGAGCTGATCCTCGAGCACCCCGGCGATCGCCTCGGCCATCGCCGCGTCGGCACGACGCCAGGAACCGAGCCAGTCGGGATCGGAGTTGGGCACGGCCGGCCCGTCACGTGCGTCTGCGAACGTGGCCGTCGGGGCGACGATCCGTCTCCTCACCGCGACATCCGGGTCCTGCCAGGCCTGGTCGGGATCGATCGCGATCTGCTCGACGTCGTGCAGGCCGGCCAGCCAGCGGCGCAGCGGCTTGGAGGTCGGCAGCTCGCCGACCCGGATCACGAACTGGGGGCGGTGCGCGGCCGAGAACGTCGGATCGCGCAGCAGCAGGTCGTAGTGGGCGATCGCCGCCGGCCCCCGCCGGGCGCCGGATTGGGGGTCGGCGAGCAGCGGAATCTCTGACCGCGCGGCCAGGCTGGCCAGCTGCTTCCCCTCCTGCGGGCCGACCGCGCCGGCCCCGGCGATGATCACCGACCGGTCCGCGAGCTGGCTCTGTTCCGGGAGACCGGCTGCCGGCGCTGGACGATCGAAGCGCACGTACGGCTGTCCGTCCTCCCGCCCGGTGGGGTCGCCGGGCAGCGGCCCGTCCAGCACCAGCGGCTCGCGCAGGGGGAAGTTCAGGTGCACCGGTCCCGCTGGTCCGGAGAGCGCGGTGAAGTAGGCGCGGCAGGCCAAGGTGCGGATCCACCGCAGCCGCTCGGTGCCGGCGTCGTGGACGCCGACCTCGAAGAACCACTTGACCGCGGCGCCGAAGAGCTTCAGCTGGTCGATCGTCTGTCCGGCTCCGAGCTCGCGCAGCTCCGGCGGGCGGTCGGCGCTGAGCACGACCAGCGGCACGCGGGCGTGGAATGCCTCGGTCACCGCCGGGACCAGGTTCGTCACCGCGGTTCCCGAGGTGCAGGTCACCGCCACCGGACGCCCGGACGCCTTTGCTGCTCCAAGGGCGAAGAACCCCGCGCAGCGCTCGTCGATGTGCGAGAAGCAGTCCAGCCGCCGCTCGCGCACCAGCGAGAGCACCAGCGGGGTGTTCCGGGAACCGGGGGAGGTGCAGGCGTGGCGCATCCCGCACCGGGCCAACTCATCGCAGAACGCGTTCAGCAGCAGGTAGGTGTCAGTCGCGGTCATGATGCTCGGATGGCCACCCCGCTGGTGCTGCTCCATGGCTTCACCCACACCGGCGCCAGCTGGGAGCACGTCAGGGCTGCGCTGCCGCGAGGCTACCGGGCGACGGCGCCCGACATCCGCGGCCACGGTGAGGCCGGCACCGGGAGCCCCGTGACGTTGGATGCCGTGCTGCAGGACATCGCCGACGCCGCCCCCGGGACCTTCACGCTCGCCGGCTATTCGATGGGGGGGAGGCTGGCGCTGCACGCCGCCCTCGCGCCGGGGCTGGCCGAGCGGGTGCAGCGGCTGGTGCTGATCGGCGCCAGCCCCGGAATCGCCGATCCGGGGGAACGAGCGGCGCGCCGCGCCCTGGACGAGCGGTTGGCCGCGGAGATCGAGGGCTCGAGCATCGAAGCCTTCGCTGGCCGATGGGCCAGGACTCCGGTGCTGACGGGGCTGCCGGAGGAGCTCGCGGCACAGGTTCACGCCGACCGGCTGCGCAGCACCCCGGCCGGGTTGGCGGCGGCGCTGCGGGGGCTGGGGACCGGGACATTGCCGTCGCTGTGGCAGCGGCTGGGGGAGCTGGCGATTCCGGTGACGTTGGCCGCCGGCGAGCGCGACGAGAAGTTCATCGCCATCGCGGGCGAGATGGCGGCAATGATCCCTCAGGCGCGGACGGTGGTGATCCGGGGCGCCGGGCACGCCGCGCACCTGGAGGCGCCGGGGCGGATCGCGGAACTCCTCGTGGATAGGGAGTGATGGGGATCTGTGGCCATATTGACAACAAATCTCCAGCGGCTCGGCAGGAGGAAGCCCTCAGGCGGCGCAGCCGTACCACTCGGCCAGGCCATCGCCCAGGCCCGGCGCCGATGGGGGCGTGATCCGGCCGCGCACCACGGGCAGCGGGTCCGGACGCTCGCTGAACAGCCCCAGCGTGGCCAGCCCGCAGGGCCGCTCAGGGCGTATCGCTGCGGCCACATGCAACGCCGCGGCGATACCCAACGGTCCATCCAAGGTGGAGGCCAGGTAGACCTCGTACCCCGTTGCCCGGGCCCGACGAGCGGCGGCGAGCACCCCGGAGATCCCGCCGCCGACGGAGATCTTCAGACACGCGGCGTCGCAGACTCGATGATCCAGTGCCCCCGGCAGCCGCGCGGTCTCGTCGACGGCCACCGGTACCGGGGCGTGCGCGGAGACCTCGGCGATCGCGGCCAGGCCGTGGCAGGGCTCCTCGCAGCACTCGATTCTCGCTGGGGCCAGCGTGGTCAGCGCCGCCAGCGCCTCCGGCACCGACCAGGCGCCGTTGGCGTCCAAACGGATCGCCATCGCCGGACCGGCGGTGGCACGCACCGCCGCCACCCGACCGGCATCGTCGCCGATTCCGACCTTGACCTTGACGCAGGCAAACCCGGCTGCATGCGCCGCTGCCGCGGCGCTGGCCGCTCCGGCGCGATCGGCGGCGCCGATCGTCGCGTTGACCGGAACCGCCTCGGCCGCCGCCGCACCCAGCAGTCGCCAGACCGGTTCCTGGGCCTGCCGGCCGGCTAGATCCCACAGCGCCAGGTCGACCGCCGCCACCGCCTGCGGCAGCACCGCCGCCTGCGTGCACGATGCAAGCGCCTCCTCGCGTGGGACATCGGGGTGCAGGCCGGACAGGACTTTCCCGGTGTCGTCGAGCGCCACCAGCACGTCATCGACGGTGGCCCCGTCGTAGGAGGGAAGCGGCGCGGCCTCCCCGTATCCGGTGAGGCCAGAGTGGTCGTCGTGCAGGGTGACCAGGACCAGCGGGCGAACCTGCACCTCACCATGGGCCGCGACCATCGGTGCGCACAGGCGCGCCGTGATGATCCGGTGCTCCAGCCTCACCGGCTGAGCAGCAGCCCGACTGCGAGCAGCACGCAGAACGCCAGCTGCAGCAGCCCAGTTTGAGCCAATGCCTGGTTGAGCGACGGACCGTCGGTGCGGTTGCGTACCGTCCGTACCACCGGTGCCGCCAGGGGCAGCGTCAGCCACGGGAGCAGCACCCAGGCCTTCAGCGAGCCGAACAGCCAGGTCACCGGTGCCAGCAGGTAGGCGCCGTAGACGATCACCGCGAACACGATGCGCGTGCGATCGCGGCCCAGCCGTACGGCCAGGGTGCGCTTGCCGGCCCGGCCGTCGGTATCGACGTCACGAAAGTTGTTGACGACCAGGATCGCCGCCGCCAGCAGCCCGACCGGCACCGCCAGCGCGAACGCTTCCCACTCCAGGTGCCTGACCTGCACGAAGAATGATCCCGCGACGGCGACGATGCCGAAGAACAGGAACACGAAGACCTCCCCGAGTCCCTCGTAGCCATACGGACGAGGACCTCCGGTGTAGGCCACGCCGGCGAGAATCGAGGCGGCGCCGACCAGCAGCAGCTGCCAGCCGGCGACGACGATCAGGTAGATCCCGGCCAGCACCGCCAAGGCGAACGAGACGTAAGTGGCGACCAGCACCTGGCGCGGCGGCACCAGGCCGCCGGCGGTGACCCGCACCGGCCCCAGCCGGTCGTCGGTGTCGGCTCCGCGGCGGGCGTCGGAGTAGTCGTTGGAGAGGTTGGTCCCGACCTGGATGAAGATCGCCCCCAGCAGCGCGGCGATGAACCGCAGCGGGTGGAACACGTGCACGAACCCGGCCAGGGCGGTCCCCACGAGGACCGGCGCCACTGCCGCCGGGAGCGTCCGCGGGCGCGCCGCCATCAGCCAGATGCGGACCCCGCTGGGGGCGCTAATCGCGCGGGACGAAGCCATCAGCTCTATGCGCGCCGGGGAAACTGGGAGAAGTCGGGAGCTCGTTTCTCCAGGTATGCGCTCCGCCCCTCGGCCGCCTCCTCGCTCATGTAGAAGAGCAGGTTGGCGTCGTGGGCCAGCTGCTGGATTCCGGCAAGGCCATCCTCATCGGCGTTGAAGCTCGCCTTCAGCAGCCGCAGGGCAAAGGGGGATAGCGCCAGCATCTCCCGGCACCACGACACGGTCTCCTCCTCCAAACGCTCCAGCGGCACGACCGCGTTGACCAGCCCCATTCCCAGCGCGTCCTCCGCGTCGTATTGACGACACAGGAACCAGATCTCCTTGGCCCGCTTGGGACCCACCAGGCGGGAGAGCACGCTGGCTCCGAAGCCGCCGTCGAAGGAGCCAACCTTCGGGCCGGTCTGGCCAAAGCGGGCGTTCTCAGCGGCGATCGTCAGGTCACAGACGACGTGCAGGACGTGGCCCCCGCCGATCGCGTAACCGGCGACCATCGCCACCACCGGCTTGGGCATCCGGCGGATCTGGACGTGCAGGTCAGTGACGTGGAAGCGGCCGACGGCCTTGTGGCTTCCCGCCGCGGCGGTGGGATCGGCACCGGACACGTACCCGCCGCGCTCTCCGCGCACCCGCTGGTCACCGCCCGAGCAGAAGGCGTCCGGCCCCTCGCCGGTGAGGATCACCACGCCGACGTCGAGATCCTCCCGTGCCCGCTCGAACGCGTCTGAGAGCTCGACCACGGTCTCGGGCCGGAACGCATTTCGCACCTCCGGACGGTTGATCGTGATCTTGGCGATGCCGCTGTCACCGCCGCTGGCGAGCTCGTAGCGGATATCCGCGTACTCAGCCGCGGCCTGCCACTGTACGGCCATCCGCGGACCTCCTTTCTGGGCGCCGGAGACTACCGTGTGGGCGATGGAGCCCTGGCTCTCCAGCGCCCGCCGGCGTACTCCGCAGCAAACTGCTCTCAGCACCGCGGAGCGGCCGCTGAGCTACGCGCAGCTGTACGACCTGGCTGCCCGTGCCGGGGGCGAGCTTCGGGCTCGGGGGGTAGGCGCCGGCGACCGGGTGGCGGTGGCGCTGCCGGCGGGGGAGGCGTTCGCGGCTGCCGTGCACGGCGTGCTGCTGATCGGAGCGGTGGTGGTGCCGATCGACCTGCGTCTGGACGCAGCCGCGCGCGCCGCGCGCGCCGCCGGCGCGGTCAGCGTGCAGGCGCCGCTGAGCGGCACATCCCCGGTGGAGCCGGTGGCGGTGGAGCTCGACGCGCCCGCGGCGATCATTCACACCTCGGGCACCACCGCGGCCGCCAAGCCGGTGCCCCTCAGCCACCGTAACTTCCTGGCCAGCGCGCTGGGATCGGCCGTCGCCCTGGGACTCGACCGCGACGAGCGGTGGCTGGGACCGATGCCGCTGGTGCACGTCGGCGGTCTGTCGGTGCTGATCCGCTCGGCCATCTACGGCACCACCGCGGTGCTCCAGGAACGGTTTAAAACCGAGATGGTGCTCGCGGCGCTGATGGATCCGGCGCAGCGGATAACTCTGGTGTCATTGGTTCCGACGATGCTGGCGCGCCTGCTGAGCGCCGGGTTGCGCCGGCCTCCGACGCTGCGCTGGGCGCTGCTCGGGGGCGGGCCGATCGCGCCCGTCCTGCTCGAGCACGCACTGGAGGCGGAGGTGCCCGTCGCTCCCACCTACGGGATGACCGAAGCGTGCTCGCAGATCGCCACCCGCGGCTGGCCGCTGCCCGGCGTGGAAGTTCGGCTCGCCGGTGGGCAGCCTCCGGCGCCGGGCGCCCCGGAGGAAGGAGAGATCCTCGTCCGCGGCGACACGGTGGCCCGGGGGGCGCTGTCGTCCGACGGATGGCTTCACACCGGCGACCTCGGGACGATCGACGAGCGCGGAGCCCTGAGCATCACCGGCCGCCTGGCCGACACGATCGTCAGCGGTGGTGAGAACGTCGCGCCGACCGAGGTCGAGGCGGCCCTCCTGGAGCATCCGGCCGTCGGTGACGCCGGTGTGTTCGGGCGCGAGGACGCGCAATGGGGGGAGGCGGTCGTGGCCGCGGTGGTGCTGCGCGATGGCCGGGGGGCGACGGCGGCGCAGCTACGCGCGCACTGCACCAGCCGGCTGGCGGGGTTCAAGGTTCCCAAGGCGATAGAGATCGTCCCCGCGCTGCCGCGCAGCGGCACCGGCAAGCTGCTGCGCGAGAAGCTGGCCCGCAGCGACGTATGATCTGAGCGGCAGTGTCGCCTGCCCAACGCCTTCTCGCCCCGGTGGGCAACCCCAAGCGATGATCGAGAGAGATCCGGACGAGCTGCGCGGGGGGATGCGCCAGAGCTGGGAGCGTGCGGCCCCGGCGTGGGGCGAGCGGGCGGACTCGGTACGCCGCATGGGGATGCCCGTGTCCCGCTGGATGATTGAGCACGTCGCCGTACGTCCGGGAGAGCGCGTGCTGGAGCTGGCCGCGGGCGCGGGGGACACCGGCTTGATGGCTGCGGAGCGGGGTGGTCGGCTGATCTCTAGCGACGGTGCCGAGGCGATGCTCGAGGTCGCGCGCGAGCGGGCGCGGGCGCTCGGGGTGGAGAACGTCGAGTTCCGGCAGCTGGAGCTGGAATGGATCGACCTTCCTGCCGCCGACGTAGATGTGATCCTGTGCCGCTGGGGGGTGATGCTGATCGTCGACCCCGAGGCCGGCCTGCGGGAGTGCCGGCGGGTGCTGCGTCCCGGCGGCCGGATCGCGCTCGCCGTGTGGGATCAGCCGGACGCCAATCCGTGGGCGACGATCCCGACTCGGGCGCTGGCCGAGGTCGGTCACGCGCCGCCGGTGAGTGACGGCGGCCCGGGGATGTTCGCGCTGGCCTCGCGCGAGCGGCTGCGCGAGCTACTGCTGGATGCCGGGTTCCTGGCGCCTGAGCTCGACGCGGTCGCGATCACCCGCACATATAAGGACGCCCAGGCCTATCTGGCCGAGACCCTCGACCTCTCGCCGATGTTCCGCAGCGCCTGGACCGAGCTGCCGGATTTCGCGCGCGCCGAGGTCAGCGCCCAGCTGGCCGAGCTGACGCAGCCGTTTTCAGGGGCTGACGGCTCGCTGGTGCTGCGGGGGCAGTCGCTGGTCGCGGCCGCGCACGCCTGAGCGGCACCGACGCGACCTAGGTGGCGTCCTCGGCGCCCTGCCCGGCGCCGCGGGCCGCCGGGGAGCTGGAGTTCTCGGCCACCAGGTGACCTGCGGCCACCACCGCTGCCAGCGGCCACTCCATCACTCCCAGCGCTGTCATCGCTCCAATCGTGCCGTACCAGGCGAGGCTGCCGCGGGTCGGCGAGTGTAGTTGAAGATCGAGTACGGGGATTTTCATGGCGCCGTGCTACCCAGAAAACCCCAGGTATTCACCATTTCTTCACGACGAAGTGTCAAGGGCTTCACCGTTGGGCCCGGGGGCGCGGCCAACCTCTAGTCCATGCTGCCCGTGGATGGCTCGGCGTGAACGAGCTCCTGACCAATCTGCTGCTGCTGCTGTGGGGCATCCAGAGCGATGGCGATCCTCCGCCCAGAGTGCTCCTCGAGCGCTGACCCGTTCGGCAACACCCGGGCGAGCACCAGCGCGCCCGGTACGGTCGCGGCGACCAGGAGCAGGGACTGGGGGGAGGGGGCGGGGAGCGCCAGGAACCTCCGCAGCGGCGCCAGCGCCAGCGACAGCCCCAGCACCCCGCCGGAGCCGGCCACGGCCATGGTCACCGACCGGCTCGAGCGCTCGTCCACGCCGCCGCTCTGCAGAGTCTGCGCGAGCTGGGTGAGAATGATCGAGCCGAACGCGACGACTGGCGCTTGGGCGCCGAGCAGGGGTGCGGCCAGCACTGCCGCCAGCGATGGCACAGCGGTGGCGGCGCCACGGCGGACGATCCCGCTCAGCAGCCGCTGATCGAAGGACTCCGCCCCCTCGCGGACGACGCTGTGCAGGTCGCGCTCACGCGGCGGCTGGACGGCGACGGCGACCGCCGGCAGGACGTCGGTGACCAGGTTGATGGCCAGAATCTGGCGAGCGCCGAGCACCGCACCGCGACCGACCACCGCGGCGCCGGCCATCATCGCCACCTCGCCGAGGTTCCCACCCAGCAGCAGGGCCAGCGCGCGATGGAGGTTCTGCCACAGCGACCGCCCCTCCAGCAGCGCCTCGGTCAGGGTCTCGAAGCGGTCGTCGGCGAGCACCAGGTCGGCGGCCTGGCGAGCCACCTCGGTGCCGCCGAGACCCAT
This sequence comes from uncultured Solirubrobacterales bacterium, assembly GCA_963787535.1. Classification (GTDB taxonomy): domain Bacteria; phylum Actinomycetota; class Thermoleophilia; order Solirubrobacterales; family Solirubrobacteraceae; genus Palsa-465. Next base: position 27,665 of record CAWBDB010000003.1, on the reverse strand, counting down.
CGCCACCCCTACGTCGGCCAGCCGCAGTGCGGGAGCATCGTTGACGCCGTCGCCGGTCATTGCCACCGTGTGCCCGGACTCCCGCAGGCTCTCGATGATTCGCAGCTTGTCGATCGGGGTGATCCGGGCCACCACCGAGGCCTGGGCCAGCCGCTGCCGCAGAACGTCGGCCTCCACATCCTCGATCTCCTCCCCGGTGAGAACCGTTTCCGGGGAGGCGGCCAGGCCGAGCTCGGAGGCGATCTTCCGCGCAGTGGCCGGATGGTCTCCGGTGAGCATGATCACCCGAATGCCGGCCGCCCGGCATCGGTTCAGGGCATCCGCGGCGCCCGGCCGGGGTGGATCGCTGATGCCGACGAACCCGCGCGCCGTCAGATCCTGCGGATCCTCGACCGTCGTCTGCGCGGGTCCATCGGCGACCATCAGCACCCTCAATCCTCTGGAGGCCAGCTCCGTCGCCCGGGCCATCAGCGCCGCGCGTCCCCGCTTGTCCAGCTCGTAGGCGGAGCCATCGGGGCCGATCGCGTGGCTGCAGCGCGGGACCAGGACCTCCACTGCGCCCTTGACGCACACCCGCTGGACGAACCCCGACACGTGGAGTCCTCGAACCGGATCGAACGGCGCCTCCTTGATCCGCGGTTCGCTCAGCTGCTCGTCCAGCCCGAGACGTGAGGCCGCCGCCAGCACCGCACCGTCGGTCGGATGCGCGGCTGCCTCGGGAGTGGCCGGGGGCGGGCAGGCCAGGGCGGCACACAGCAGGACCTCACGGGTGCGTCCCGGTGTTCTCATGCCGTCCAGTTCCGCCGAGCTCGCCAGGTCGTCGACCAGCGTCAGCGCCAGGCGTCCCTGCGTGAGGGTGCCGGTCTTGTCGCAGCAGACCACGTCGACCCGCCCGAGCGCCTCCACCGAGGTCAGCCGACGCACGAACGCCGAGCGCTCCGTCAGCCTCCGGGCCACCGAGGCCTCAGCGACCCCGGCCAGCAACGGGAGTCCCTCAGGCACCGCGGCGACGGCGACGCTGGCGCCGAGCGCGAGTTGGGTCAGCGGCGCTCCCCCCCACGCGATCCCGGCAACGGTTACCAGCACTCCTCCCGCCACGACGATCGGCATCCCCTGGCGGAAGAGGCGGTCTAGTCGCTCGCCCAGGGCGCTGCTGCGGGTGTCCTCGACGGCCAGTGCGGCCGCGGTCGCACCCAGGCGCGTTCCCTCGCCGACGGCTACGACCACGGCCTTGCCGGTGCCGACGGTAACGTCGCTGCCCTCGAGCACGATCCGCTCTTGGACCTGCTCGGCCTCGGGCGCCTTGACCACGGGTTGAGACTCGCCGGTCAGCGAGGCCTCGTCGACCTCGAGCGCATCAGCCTCGAGCAGGCGCGCGTCGGCGACGATCCGATCCCCGCTGCGCAGCAGCAGGATGTCTCCGCGGACGACCTGATCAGCTGGTACCTCGCGGACGGCGCCCGCACGAATCACCTGTGCGCTCGCGGCGCCGATCCGCTCCAGCGCCTGTGCCGCCTGACCCGCCTGGCGCTCCTGCCAGGCGCCAACGGCCGCATTGGCGACGATCACCGCGCCGATGATGGCAACATCGGCCACCGCCCCCACCGCCAGCGAGACGGCGGCACCGGCGCCGAGGATGGCCACGAGCGGCGATTCCAGCTGCTCGCCCATCGCCGCCACGAAGGCATTGCGGGAACCTCTCTCCACGCGGGTGGCCTGGCGGGTTTGCGCCTCCTCTTCGGTCAATCCCCGGGCTCGGCTTTCCGTTGCCTGGAGCACCTCTTGCGCGTCCATGGCTCCCCAGCGCTCGGGACGAGGATCGGTCAGGCGGCTGATCACCGAGCGCGACCGGCGGCCACCGCGCAGGCGCTCCCAGCCGAAGGCGATCGCCCCGAGCGCACCGCCGTAGGTGGCGTGTGAGGCTCGGACCAGCCCGGGCTGTGCCTGCAGACCCCACCCGGCACCGGCGAGGTTGGCGGCCACCGACATGACCACGGAGCCAGTGACCGCCGCCTCGCGCCGGCGTCCGGCCTCGATGATCGAGCCCACCGCCTGCAGCCCGGGCGCGAGCAGATCCGCCCGCGCTTGGAAGTGGGAGCTGCGACCGGAGCTGAGGGCGATCGCCAGGTCACAGGCTTCGAAGGCCTCTGCTGCCGCCGGGGTGTCTGAGAGCACGGCCACGCGCTGGCCCTGACGCTGGCGGGTGCGGACGAACTCCACCAAGTCGGCCTCCAGCACCAGCGGCACCTCCGCGCGGCGGGTCAGCATCCGGGAGGCGCGGCGGTCTCCGGCCTCGAGCACAGCGATCTCGGCGCCGGCCTGCTGGCAGCGTCGACGCAGCTCCTCCACCCCGGGAGCTAGGCGCGGGCGCAGGTGCACGTAGGCGATCGTCTCGCCGGTCAGCACCTCGCGCAGGACCAGCGCCTGCTCCCCGGCCTCGATCGCGCGCGAGACCTCGGGAGCGTCGCGATCCTCCTCGGTGGCAGCCTGAAGACGAAGGCGCCGTCCGGCCACGGCGGCGCTGACCCCGTTGCCATCGAACTCGGGGTCTTGCACCTGCAGGTCACGGAAGCGCTGGTGCCCACTCCCCCACGGGGATCCCGATGCCGCCGCCAGCGCGGACACGATCTCACTCACCTCGGCACGCTCACGGCCGCCGACCGGGATCACCCGCGCCTGCTCGAGGCCGTCCGCCAGCACGCGGGGACCGTCGATCACCAGTACGTCGGGACGGCGGATCAGCCGGTCGGGCCGGGTTCCCACCACGGTCACTCCGGCCCGGAGCACGCGTGCCGACGCGCCGGTGTCGGCGGCTTCGACCCCAACCACCGCGGCGCGGGGGTTGACCAGCAGCAGTCCCGTGAATGCGGCCGCCAAGGAATTCCGGCGAAGCGCATAGAGCGCCGCGTAGGCCAGCGAGGCCGGACCGAGCAGGGCAACGTAGCGGTCGACCAGGCTCGGCGGGGTCGGCGGGCGCGGCCCCGGGGCCCAGGCGCGGCCGGCGAGCAGCTCCACGACCAGCGGCCCGCGGAGCACGCTTGCGCCCGCGTCGAGCTCGGAGCCGGGAAGGGCAGGGTCAGGGAGCCCATCGCCGCCGATGACCGTGCCGGCCCCCTCGACCACGCGTGCGGGCAGCGGCACCCGAGAGCCTGCATCCAGCCGCACGACCGCGCCAGGCTGCGCGTCGGTGACGTTCTCAAGCCGCTGCTCGTAGTCCTGCCAAGCATCGCGGCGCAGGCGAGCCTCGGTGAACAGCCGCAGGGCGCCGGCGCCGCTGACCAGTAGGCCCACGGGCGAGCCGGAGAGGGTCATCGAGACGACGGCCGCGCCGCCCAGTACTAACTGGGCTCGATCACGACCCATCACTCGGCGCAGGCCATCCCTCAGGGGCGGCGCGCCGTCGATGATCCCCAGGGCTCCGGCGACCGCAGCCGGCGCGGTCGCGCCCGCTCCCTCGCCGCCGGACGCGATTCGTTGCAAGATGATCAGCGACAGCCCCAGCGCGGACCCGATCACCCGCGCGCCGCTCTGGATGATCGGCGCCGGGTCCAGCGGGTGGGCCGGTCGGTCCTCGCCCGGCGTGTCCGGCAGCTCGAGGCTCGAGAGCTCCGAGAGCAGGTCCTGGATCGAGCTCACGCGGCCGGAGAATTCGACCAGGACGCGGCCGGTGGTGGCGCTGGCCACCGCTCGCTTGACCTCGGGACGTCGCTCGAGGATCGTCACCACCCGCCGCGCCAGCTGGGGGTCGCGATCGATTCCGCGCACCGCGATGCGGGCGCGGCCGAAGCGTCCCGCCTGGTCGCGCAGGACTCCGGAGATTGCCCGGACCGGGTTGGGGCTCGAGGCCCCGGCGCCCTGACCAGCGGCGGTGGACGCCTGCTCGTCCGCAGCTGCCGCAGAGTCCGGCGTCGCCGGCGCGGCGCCGGGTCCTCGCGCCGCCGCCGAGCCCGAACGAGCGACGGCCGCCAGCACCGCACCCTCGTCGATGCGGGCTTCGTCGAACTCGATGAGAACGTTCTGGGTCGAGCAACGCGCCGTGACCGAGTTGACGCCGTTCAGGGCGGTCAGCGTACGCTCGATCTCGTACGCTGCCTCGCCGTCCCAGCGGGGCAGATGGACTCGCAACCGCCCCGGAAGCGCACGCACCAGGCGCGGCGCTGGGTCGGTTGCTGAGGCGCTCACTGGCGCGGATCCACGAGCGTGGTCACCGCGGCCACCCGGGCTGCTACCTGCTGCGAGTGCTCTGCGAGCGCTCGTGCATCGCTCGAGCCTCGGCGACCATGTCCTCGACTTCCTCGCGAGCCCGTCCGAACATCCGGCCGAGCACGCGCGAGCCGTCCTTGACCACACGTTCCATCAGGTCCTCCGCGCGTTCCTCGGCCGAGCGGGGGTCGCCGGTGCCGTTCCTCGCTGCCGGGCTCATGACGAGGACGAGCCCGAGGATGACCCGGCTGAGCCCGAGGATGACCCGGACGAGCCCGAGGACGCCCTGGACGAGCCCGAGGACGACCCGGTTTGGCGACGCGATGCCGAGCTGCTGCGGCGCGGAGTCGTAGCCCGACTGGATCGCGTTGTCGACGGCCTCGGACTGCTGGTGGGCGTGGGCATCGTCTCGTCCCCACGGACTCCACGCGTGACTCCCCGGGCCGCACCGGCGACCACATCGCCGACCCTGAGTGCTCCGGCTACTCCGAGCACTGCGCCCCGCCGAAGCGTCTCCCGCGTGCGCGGTGAGAACACCGCCGCGGTGGCCGCAGCCACGAACGCCGTTTCAGTGCTGACCATGTCGTCAAGTCCCACTGCGTCCTCCTCGTCATGTTCAAATTTGCCTGCCCGCTCAAGTCGAGCTACCCGCGCCCTTCATCAGCCTAACGCCAACGGGGCGTGCCAGGTAGCCTCCGCGACCATGTTCTATGACGACGATGCAGATCTGGACAAGCTGAGCGGCAAGACCGTGGCCATCATCGGCTACGGCTCCCAGGGCCACGCCCACGCGCTGAACCTCACCGACTCCGGGGTCAACGTGGTCGTCGGGCTCCGGGCATCGTCGGGCAGCGTGGCCCGGGCGCAGGAGCACGGGCTGCGGGTGCTCGCCCCGGCTGACGCCGCCAGTGAGGGGGATCTGGTGATGATGCTGACCCCCGACGAGCTCCACGCCCAGGTGTGGCAGGCCGGTGTCCAGGATGGGATTGCGGCCGGCAACATGCTGCTGTTCGGACACGGGTTCTCGATCCACTACGAGCAGATCGTCCCCCCGCCGGACGTCGACGTGGCGCTCGTTGCCCCCAAGGGCCCCGGTCATCTCGTCCGCCGCCAGTTTGTGGAGGGATCGGGTGTGCCCGGGCTCGTGGCGGTGCACCAGAACGCCGGCGGCGACGCCCTGGGGCTGGCGCTGGCCTACGCCAAAGGCATCGGCTGCACCCGCGGAGGGGTGATCGAGACGACCTTCAAGGACGAGACCGAGACCGACCTGTTCGGCGAGCAGGCCGTGCTCTGCGGCGGCGTCACCGAGCTGGTGCGCGCCGGCTACGAGACCCTCGTCGGTGCCGGCTATGACCCTCGATTGGCCTACTTCGAGTGCATGCACGAGCTCAAGCTGATCGTCGACCTGATGTACGAGAAGGGGATCGCCGGCATGCGTTACTCGATCTCCAATACCGCCGAGTACGGCGACATGACCCGAGGCAAGCGGGTGATCAGCGATGACACCCGCCGGGCGATGAAGGAGATCCTGGGCGAGATCCAGTCGGGAGCGTTCGCGCGCGAGTGGATCGCCGAGAACCGCGCCGGCCAGGAGAGCTTCAAGCGGATGCGTGAGGAACAGTCGCGCCACCAGGTGGAGGTCGTCGGGCAGGAGCTGCGCGCACAGATGGACTGGATCGACACCGAGTTCTCGGAATAATCGTCCGCGGTCATCCGCTGCGGTCCGCCTCCGAGCTGGAGTGGGTTGACCGCGGCGCCTGCGCGACCAGGGCTCGGTTGTCGCCAAACCCGTCCACACAGAGCCGGTTTGGCGACAGGTGCCCGGCGCGCTCGGCCGGTACACTCCGATCACCGTCGTGACTGGCGCGATCGGGTGGAGCGAAACCACCGGGGAGCGACGGAAACCAAAGCCGCGCGCCTGGGCATGTCGATCCAGCGATCTCCGAGGAGTCCTGCATGACCCAGACCACCGCCACGCTCCAGATACCCGACGAGCTCAAGCCCGCCGACGGCCGTTTCGGCTCTGGCCCCTCACGCGTTCGCCCGCAGCAGCTGCAGCACCTGGCCTCCGCGGGCGCCCAGCTGATGGGCACATCGCACCGTCAGCAGCCGGTCAAGCACCTCGTCGCTCGCGTTCGGACCGGCTTGGCCGAGCTGTTCTCGGCGCCCGACGGCTATGAGGTCGTCCTCGGCAACGGCGGCACCACCGCGTTCTGGGACGCGGCCAGCGCCGGCCTGGTGCGGGAGCGGGCGCTGCACCTGACCTACGGCGAGTTCTCGGCCAAATTCGCGTCCTGCACCCGGGGCGCGCCGTTCCTTGCCGATCCGATCGTCGTCGACGCTCCCCCCGGAGACGCGCCGCCACCACAGGCCGATCCTGGCGCCGACGTGATCGCCTGGGCTCACAACGAGACCTCGACGGGGGTGATCGTCCCCGTGGTGCGGCCGGCCGACAGCGCCGATGCGCTCGTCCTGATCGACGGCACGTCGGCAGCGGGCGGGGTGGAGGTCGATCTCGTCGACGCCGACGCCTACTACTTCGCGCCCCAGAAGGGCTTCGCCTCCGACGGCGGGCTATGGCTGGCGCTGCTCAGCCCGGCGGCAATCGCGCGCATCGAGCGGATCGAGGCCGAGCGCCCGACCACGGGCGGCGGCCCCCGGTGGATCCCGGACTTCCTCTCGCTCACCACCGCCCTCGAGAACTCGCGCAAGGATCAGACCTACAACACCCCGGCGATCGCCACGCTGTACCTGATGGCCGACCAGCTCGACTGGATGCTGGAGCAGGGCGGCCTGGCGGCGATGGCAGCCCGAACCCGAGAGTCCTCCTCGCACCTGTACGCGTGGGCCGACGGGCACAGCCACGCCCAGCCGTTCGTGCGCGATCCGAGCAAGCGCTCGCCGGTCGTGGGCACGATCGACTTCGACGAGGAGATCGACGCCGCGGCGGTCGCGGGCACGCTGCGCGCCAACGGCATCGTCGACGTCGAGCCCTACCGCAAGCTCGGCCGCAACCAGCTGCGCGTGGCGATGTTCCCGGCGACGCCGCCGGAGGATGTCGAGGGGCTGACCGCGTGCATCGACTGGGTCCTGGAGCGTGGCCGATGAACGGTCGGGCGAAGGTGCTGGTGGCCGAGAAGATCGGGGAGTCGGGCCTTGAGCTGCTGTCCCAGCACTTCGAGGTCGAGGTCGGCTCGGGCTGGAGCGGTGAGCAGCTGGAGGAGCGGATCGGCGACTACGACGGCATCCTGATCCGCTCGGCGACCAAGCTCGACGCCGAGCTGATCGCCAAAGCGACCCGGCTGCGCGCGGTCGGGCGCGCCGGGGTGGGGGTCGACAACGTCGACGTGCCCGCCGCCACCAAGCGCGGGATCATCGTCGCCAACGCGCCGCAGTCCAACGTGATCACCGCCGCCGAGCACACGATGGCGCTGCTGCTGGCGCTGGCGCGCAACATCCCGCAGGCGCATGCTTCGCTGATCTCGGGCCAATGGGAGCGCTCAAAGTTCTCCGGCGTCGAGCTCTACGAGAAGACGCTGGGGATCCTGGGGTTCGGCCGGATCGGGCAGCTGGTGGCCCAGCGCGCCCGCGGCTTCGGGATGCGCGTGATCGCCTTCGACCCATACGTCGGGGCCGAGCGCTACCGCGAGCTGGGAGTGGAAAAAGCCGACTCCTCCGACGTGGTGTACGAAGCCGCGGATTTCCTCACGCTGCATCTCCCGAGCACGCCGGAGACGGAGGGCTGGCTGGACGCGCAGGCGCTGGCCAAGTGCCGCGACGGGGTGCGGATCCTCAACGTCGCCCGGGGGCCGCTGGTGGTCGAAGAGGACCTCCAGGCGGCCCTGGACAGCGGGAGGGTCGGCGGGGCGGCTCTCGACGTGTTCCGGACCGAGCCGGCGACCGACCATCCGCTGCTGGGCTACCCGAACGTGATCGTCACGCCGCACCTCGGGGCCTCGACGGCCGAGGCCACCGACCGGGCCGGCTTCCAGGCCGCCGAGCAGGTGATCGCCGCGCTCACCGGCGGCGTGGTCACGAGCGCCGTCAACGTGCCGGCGATCCCGCCGGAGGACATGGAGGCGCTGGGTCCGTTCCTGCCCCTGTGCCGGGCGCTGGGCCGGATCGCGGTCGAGCTTGCCGAAGGGTCGTCGGTGGACGCCGTGGAGACCGAGTTCCTGGGCCGGCTCGCCGAGCGGGACACGCGCCTGCTGTCGATCCAGACCCTGCTCGGAGTCCTGCGCGGACACACCGAGGAGGACGTCAACGAGGTCAACGCTCCCGCGATGGCCACCGAGCGCGGTATCCGGCTGGCCGAGACCAAGAGCAGCGGCGTGCGTGATTACACCGACCTGGTCCGAGTCAGCGTCCTCAGCGGCGACGCGCGGGTGCGGGTCGTGGGCACGCTGATCGGGCGCCGCAATCGCTGTCATCTGCTCGAGGCCTGGGACCAGCGGTTCGACGTTCAGCTGGAGGACCACATCGCCCTGTTCCGCTATCGCGACGTGCCGGGGATGATCGGCCGGGTGGGGTCGGTCTTCGGCGCTCACGGCGTCAACATCGTCTCCGCCGCGGTCGGGCGTCAACCCGACGGCGTTCGGGAGGGCGAGGGTCGCCTGGCGGCGATGGCCATCACCACCGACACCGCGGTGCCCCGCACGGTGATCGAGGAGATCGTCGCTGGCGAGGGGTTCGTGGCCGGACGGGCCGTGTCGCTGTAGCTGACAGCGACGGGCCTTCCACTACACCGTTGACGAGGTGCCCCGGCGGCCGCTACCCTGTCAGGCGATGGCACTCCGCCTCGACCTGCGACTTCTTCTCCTCCCCCCTCGGGGGGAATAGCGCGCCGGCGGCCGCATGTAGCCGCGAGACCAGCACCGAGAAGAATCGCCTTTCGAGACCCTTTAGGAGTGACATGAGCGCACCCACCGATCCAAGCCGAGTACTGATCTTCGACACGACGCTGCGCGACGGTGAGCAGTCGCCCGGCATCGCCCTGAACACGCACGAGAAGCTGGAGATCGCTCAGCAGCTGAGTCGGCTCGGGGTCGACGTGATCGAGGCCGGCTTCCCGATCACCTCACCGGGGGACTTCGAAGCCGTGCAGGCCATCGCCCGCGCCGTCGAGGGCCCGGTGATCGCCGGGCTCGCGCGCACCCACGTTACTGACATCGATGCCGCCTACAACGCCGTCAGAGATGCCCACCGGCCGCGGATCCACACCTTCATCTCCACCTCGGACATCCACATCCGTCATCAGCTGCAGACCACGCGCGAGGACGTCAAGGGTCAGGCCCGGGCCGCCGTCGCTCACGCCCGGCAGTACGTGGCCGACGTGGAGTTCTCGCCCATGGACGCGACCCGGGCGGACATCGAGTTCACCGCCGAGGTGTGCCAGATCGCGATCGACGAGGGGGCGACGACGATCAACATCCCGGACACCGTCGGCTACACGATGCCGCACGAGTTCACCGCATACCTGGAACGGCTCTACGACCTGACTCCGGACCTCGACCAGGTGGTGCTGTCGGTCCACTGCCACGATGACCTCGGGCTGGCGGTGGCCAACTCGTTCGCCGGCCTCCGGGCCGGCGCGCGACAGGTGGAGTGCGCCGTCAACGGCATTGGCGAACGGGCCGGCAACGCCTCCCTGGAGGAGATCGTGATGCTGCTCCACACCCGCCAGGGCGACATCGGGCTGCGCACGGGGGCGATCACCAAGGAGATCGCCAGAACGTCCCGGCTGGTGTCGAGGTTGACCGGTTACCCGGTCCAGCCCAACAAGGCGATCGTCGGGCGCAACGCGTTCGCGCACGAGTCCGGGATCCATCAGGACGGAGTGCTCAAGGAGCGGACCACCTACGAGATCATGGACGCCACGACCGTTGGCCTGGAGAACAACGCCATCGTGCTCGGAAAGCACTCCGGCCGCCACGCGCTCCAGCAGGCGCTGGCCGAACTGGGATTCGAGGTCAGCGGCCAGGTGCTGAACACCGCCTTTCGGCGCTTCAAGGAGATCGCCGACAAGAAGAAGCAGGTCACGGCGATGGACCTGGAGGCGCTGCTCACCGACGAGCTGCGCGAGGAGCTGGCCGGCTACCAGCTGGAGTGGTTCGAGGTCGAGGACTCTTCTCGCCGGCCTCCGCACGCGACCGTCGGCGTGCGCACGCCTGAGGGCGAGGAGCTGACGGGATCGTTCACCGGCGACGGCCCGATCGACGCCATCTTCCGCGCCGTCAACGCCGCCACCGGCGCCGAGGCGCGGCTACGGGAGTTCCGCGTGGACGCGGTCACCGCTGGTCAGGATGCCCTGGGGGAGACCTCGGTGGTGCTGGAGCTGGCCGGGGCCACGCCCTCGGCGCAGCCGGTGATCGGGTCGGGCCAGGGCGTCTCCACCGACATCCTCCAAGCGGCGGCGCGCGCCTACGTCCGCGCGCTCTCCAGTGCGGTGCGACGGCGTGGCGTGCTCGCCGAAGCCGAGGCGGCTACCGCTCGGGCGGTCGAGTCGGTGCGGACGCCCTAGCCAGCGACAGCCCCTGCCGGTAGCCGGCGGCGAGTACGTCGCTGCGCGGCTCGCGATCCATGAAGTTCGTGCCCATTGCCGCCGCGCATTCGTTGTTGGGCGCCACCGCCTGCACCGCCGCTCCGCGCCGGCGCAGCGCCATCGCCTCGATCGACACCGTCGAGCGGGCGAGGTTGCGGATCAGCGTGAGCATGCTGTGGGTGCCGGTGATGTTGGCGGTCGGATTGAGGCACAGCACGTGCGTCTGCAGTCGCGCCGGCGCGGCGTCGAGGTTGGTGGCGCTCCACACGCCGCCGTCGACGTACTCGCGCCCGGAGATATGTACTGGCGCGAACAGCCACGGCACGCTGCAGGAGGCGGCGACGGCATCGGCGACTCCGGCCCGCGGCGCACGCGGGCTGCCGAACATCACCCGCCGCCCGTTGCCGCGGTCCACCGCCGCCACCCGCAGCCGACCGTCGAACCGGGCCTCCGAGCGTGCGATGTGGTGGCGCAGCTGGTCAAGGGTCCCCCTGGGCCGCGGCAGCGCCCGCAGCATCCCTGCCCGCAACATCGCACCGCCGGGCGCCGAGACGCCGAGCGCCAGAGGAGCGAGTCCCGAGCCGGCGGCGAGCGCCAGCGCCCCGGCACGGCGGGCCGTCTGCAGGGCCACCGTGGCCAGGCTGGTGGCTCCCTCGCCGTAGGCGACCTCAACCGCGGTGCCCACCATCTGGGGCCGCCGCGGGGATTGACCGGCGACCAGGTGAGCGGCGACGATCGCCCCGGCCGAAGTACCGACGAAGTACTCGCAGTCGCGCAGGTCGAAGCCGGTGGCATCCTCGACCCCGCCCAGCACCCCCATCATCCAAGCCTCGCCGAGGACCCCGCCCCCGCCCAGGACCAGGATGTCAGGGCGCGTGATCATTCGATCAGGCTAGCGAGCGGTTTCGCCCGGCGATCTGGTCCTGTACGTGATAACGTACGTTCGTATGCAGATGATCGCTGTCGAGAGCAACGCCTCACCAGCGGCGCTGGGACCTCGCATCCGGGCGCTCCGGGAGGCGATGTCGATGTCCTTGCGTGAGCTGGCCGAGCGCTCCGGGGTAAGCGCGCCGATGCTCTCGCAGGTGGAGCGGGGGGAAACCAGTCCCACCCTCCAGATCGCCGGCCGGATCGCTGCCGGGCTGGAGCTGCGGCTCTCGCAGCTGCTGCGCCTGGACGAGGACGGCGCCGTCACGGTGGTGCGACGCGGGGACCGCCGCAAAGGACCAACCCGCGGGCGGGGCCACACGTACGAGATCCTCACGCCACCGCTGCCAGGTCAGCGGGCCGAGCTCTCTCGCCACCGGCTGTCCGCCGGCGCGGTCACCGGCGGTCCCGGGGATCCGCCCATGCACGAGCCCGGTAGTCGTGAGACCGCGCTCGTGCACGCGGGCAAGGTCGTGCTCGCCTGCGACGGGAGACGACTGGAGCTGCTGGACGGCGACTGCGTGACCTTCGACGCCGACCTTCCCCACCACTTCGAAAACCCAGGACCCGACGAGGCCGTGCTGCTGGCGGTGGTCAGCGCCGGGCTGCGCCGCAGCTAGCGAGGAGAGACGATGCCCAAGACACTGTTCGACAAGATCTGGGATGCCCACGAGGTATCCCACAGCCTGCTCTACATCGATCTGCACCTCGTCCACGAGGTGACCAGCCCCCAGGCCTTCGACGGCCTGCGCCTTGCCGAGCGCAAGGTCCGCCGTCCCGACCGAACGCTGGCCACGGCCGATCACAACGTCCCCACCGACGGCACCCCGACCGCGTCGAGGATCCGCGACGAGCTCTCCCGCGTGCAGGTGGAGACGCTCGAGCGCAATTGCCAGGAGTTCGGCGTCCCGATCTACTCCATCGGCTCTGATCGCCAGGGCATCGTCCACGTCATCGGGCCGGAGCTCGGCCTCTCGCAGCCGGGGATGACGATCGTCTGCGGGGACTCCCACACCGCCACCCACGGTGCCTTTGGGGCGCTTGCCTTCGGGATCGGCACCAGCGAGGTCGAGCACGTGCTGGCTACCCAGTGTCTGGTGCAGTCCAAGCCCCGGGCGATGCTCATCCGCTACGAGGGCGAGCTCGGCTTCGGGGTCACCGCCAAGGACCTGATCCTGGCCACAATCGGACAGATCGGGGTCGACGGCGCCGTCGGGCACGTGGTCGAGTTCGCCGGCCCGGCAATCGAGTCGCTGTCGATGGAGGGCCGGATGACGGTCTGCAACATGACGATCGAGGCCGGCGGCCGGGCGGGGATGATCGGCCCCGACGAGACCACGTTCGCGTGGGTGCTGGACAGACCGGGGGCGCCGCCTGAGGTCCCCGAGCCATGGCCTCATCTGCACACCGACGCCGGGGCGAGCTTCGACCGGGAGGTCGAGGTCGATGCCGGGGCGGTCAGCCCGATGGTCACCTGGGGAACCACCCCGGGAATGGTGGTGCCCGTGACCGAAGCGGTGCCCGAGCCATCCTCCGAGCAGGACGAACGGGCGCTCGATTACATGGCGCTGGAGCCGGGGATGCCGATTCAGGAGATCAAGCTCGACCGAGTATTCATCGGCTCCTGCACCAATTCGCGGATCGGCGACCTGCGCGCTGCGGCCGAGGTCGTCGGCGGGCGCCGCGTGGCCGGCGACATCCAGGCGATGGTCGTTCCCGGCTCACAGCAGGTCAAGGTCCAGGCTGAGCGAGAGGGGCTCGACGAGGTGTTCCGGCGCGCCGGGTTCGACTGGCGCGACGCCGGATGCTCAATGTGCCTGGGCATGAACCCGGACGTGGCCGGCGCCGGGGAGCGCGTGGCCTCCACATCCAACCGCAACTTCGAGGGGCGGCAGGGCCGCGGCGCCCGCTCACACCTCGTGTCCCCGCAGATGGCCGCGGCCGCGGCCATCGAAGGACGCTTCGTCGACATCAGGAGGTGGAACTCATGAAGGCGATCGAAACCATCACCGGCCGCGTCAGCGTGCTCGACCGCGACGATGTCGATACCGACCAGATCATCCCCAAGCAGTTCCTCAAGCGAGTGGCGCGCACTGGCTTCGGCGACTTCCTGTTCTACGACTGGGCCAAGGAGGCAGGGTGGCACCTGCCCAAGAACCCGATCCTGGTCGCAGGGCGCAACTTCGGCTGCGGCTCCAGCCGTGAGCACGCCCCGTGGGCGCTGGAGGACTACGGCTTCCAGGCCATCATCGCGCCGAGCTTCGCCGACATCTTTCGCTCCAACTGCACCAAGGTCGGATTGCTGCCGGTGACCCTCGGTCGCGAGGAGTGCGCGGCGATCGCCGACGCCGGCGAGGCGCAGATCGACCTGGACCAGCAGGAGGTTCGCTGGCCGGGAGGGTCGGCTCGGTTCGAGATCGACTGGGAGATCAAGCACCGCCTGCTCAAGGGGCTCGACGACATCGCGGTCACGCTCGACGAGGACCGGGAGGCGATCAAAGCCTACGAGCACGACCGCGAGCGTCCCGGTCCGGTGACGACGGCGCTGGTATGACGGGCGGCCAGGCCGCAGGTCGCGACTGGGACGCCGCCACCTACGACCGGATCTCCGACCCCCAGTTCGGCTGGGCGCTCGAGCAGCTGGAGCGGCTGGAGCTCGGCGGCGACGAGGTCGTACTGGATGCCGGCTGTGGCTCGGGCCGAGTGACGGGAGTGCTGGCCGAGCGGGCCCCGCGGGGACGCGTGTACGCCGTCGACGTGGCGCCGTCGATGGTGGAACACACCCAAGAGCGCCTGGGAAGCCGGGTGAGTGCGCTCTGCCAGGACCTGGTGGAGCTGGACCTGCCAGAGACGGTGGATGTGATCTTCTCCAACGCCACCTTTCACTGGATCGCCGATCACGAGCGGCTGTTCGTGCGGCTGCTGGCGGCGCTGCGGCCGGGTGGGAGGCTGCTGGCCCAGTGCGGCGGGAGCGGGAACATCGACCGGTTCAGGAAGCTGGCCGACGCCGTCTGTGGGGAGGAGCCGTTCTTGCCGTACTTCGAGGCTTGGCGCCAGCCCTGGAACTACGCGGGCGCGGAGGAGACCGCCGCCCGGCTGGACCGAGCCGGCTTCGAGGACGTGCAGGCATGGCTCGAGCACAAGCGGGTGACGCTGGAGCAGCCACGACCGTTCGTGCAGACCGTCTGCCTGGTCCGCCACCTCGATCCGCTCCCCGAGGATCTGCGCGAGCGCTTCCTCGACGAGGTGCTGGCGCGAGCGGGCGCGCCCCTGGTGCTGGAGTACGTGCGGCTGAACATGGCCGCACGCCGACCGGCTGGCCCTCCGCTGCAGTGAGCGCCGGGACCAGCGTCAATCGGCTACCGTCCGCCGCGGTGAGCGCCAAGGTGATCCTGCTGCCCGGGGACGGGATCGGCCCTGAGATCATCGCTGGGGCGGTGGAGGTCCTGCGCGCCGTGGGGGTCGATCTGGAGTACGAGGAGCACCTGGTCGGAGGCGCATCCATCGAAGCTCACGGAACGGCGCTCACCGACGAGACGCTCGATGCCTGCCGGCGCGCCGACGCGGTGCTGCTGGCCGCGGTCGGCGGTCCGCGATGGGACACCACCGACCCCTCCCGTCCCCGGCCTGAGCAGGGGCTGCTCGGCCTGCGCAAGGGCCTCGGGCTGTTTGCCAACCTGCGTCCGGTGAGGCCGGTGCCGGCCCTCTATGACGCCAGCCCGCTCAAGCGCGAGTTGATCGAGGGCACCGACCTGCTGGTGGTGCGCGAGCTCACCGGCGGCATCTACTTCGGCGAGAAGACCCGCACCGCCGACGCGGCGTCGGATGCCTGCGCATACACGCGAGAGGAGATCTCGCGGATCGCCCGCGTCGCCTTTGACGCGGCGCGCTCTCGGGTGACCAGCGTGGACAAGGCCAACGTGCTCGAGACCAGCCGGCTATGGAGGGAGGTGGTCCGCGACGTGCACGGGCGCGAGTTCCCCCACGTCGAGCTCGAACACCTGCTGGTCGACAACGCGGCGATGAGGTTGATCGCGGCTCCGCGTCACTTCGATGTGATCGTCACCGAGAACATGTTCGGCGACATCCTCTCCGACGAGGCGGCGATGCTGAGCGGGTCGATCGGGATGCTGCCCAGCGCATCTCTGGGTCACGGCGGGCCGGGCGTGTTCGAGCCCGTCCACGGATCGGCTCCCGACATTGCCGGCACGGGTGCCGCCAACCCGCTGGCGATGTTCCTCTCCGCGGCGATGATGCTGCGCCACGGACTGGCGTCGGGGGAGCAGGCGGCGGCGATAGAATCCGCGGTCGACCGTGCGCTCGGCGAGGGTCTGCGTACGGCCGATCTGGGGGGGGATGCGAGTACGGCGCAGGCCACCCAAGCAGTCCTCAAACACCTCTAAGGAGCAGCTGTGGAACAAGCGGACCTCATCTGGCACAACGGAGAGCTCGTCGCCTGGGAGGACGCAAAGGTCCACGTACTCACCCATGGCCTGCACTACGGCACCGGGGTGTTCGAGGGCGAGCGCGCCTACGAGACCGCGGAAGGCCCGGCGATCTTCCGTCACCACGACCACCTCCAGCGGCTGTTCAAGTCGGCCGAGCTCTACTACATGCCGATCCCGTTCACCCTCGAGGAGCTGCGGACGGCGACGCACGAACTGATCGCCGCCAACGACCTGCGCCAGTGCTACATCCGCCCGATCGCCTACCGCGGCTACGGCCAGATGGGGCTCTACCCGCTCGACTCCCCGGTGGACGTGTCGATCGCGGTGTGGCCGTGGGGAGCCTACCTCGGCGAAGCCGGCAAGCGCGCCGGGATCCGGGCCAAGGTCTCCAGCTGGCGCCGGATCCCGCACGACGCTCTGATTCCCCACTCCAAGGCCTCAGGTCAGTACCTCAACAGCGTCCTGGCCAAGGTGGAGGCGTCCAAGGCCGGCTACGAAGAGGCGATCCTGCTCGACTCCCACGGGTTCGTGTGCGAGGGCAGCGGCGAGAACATCTACGCGGTGCGCGAGGGCCAGATCCTGACTCCGCCACAGACCGCCGGGATCCTCGACGGGATCAACCGCAAGTCGATCATCCGGATCGCTCGCGACCTTGGTCTGGAGGTGGTGGAGCGGGATATCGCCCGCGCCGAGCTGTATCTGGCCGACGAGGTGTTCCTGTCGGGGACCGCCGCCGAGCTGGTGCCGGTACGGGAGATCGACGACCACCAGATCGGTGCCGGGGAGCCCGGCTCGGTCACGCTGGAGCTGCAACGGGTGTTCGACGACGCGCTGCACGGCCGTGACCCGCGCTATCTCGAGTGGCTCGACTACGTGAAGGTGCCCAGCCAGGCGGTCTAGGCATGGTGCTGGCGGATCAGAGGCTGCTTCGGGGCAGGCGAATTACGCGGGCGGCCGGCGCCTGAGCGCGCCGCCCGCTGCCCGTCCGTTTGTCCTTCCATCCGCCAGGAGCCCAATGATGAACAAGATCGAGCTCTACGACACGACCTTGCGCGACGGCATGCAGGGGGAGGGCATGTCGCTCTCCGCCCAGGAGAAGCTGCGCGTGGCCCACCGCCTGGACCAGCTCGGCATCGACCTGATCGAGGCCGGCTTTCTCGGCTCCAACCCCAAGGAGCTGGAGCTGTTCCAGTTGCTCGCCGCCGAGAGCTTCACGCACACGCAGGTGGCGGCCTTCGGGATGACGCGACGCCGGGGTGTGACCGCCTCTCAGGATCCGGCGCTGCGGGTTCTGGCCGACTGCTTCGCGCCCGTGTGCACGCTGGTGGGTAAGACCTGGTCGCTGCATCTGCGCAAGGTGGTCAAGGTCGATCGAGAGGAGAACCTGCGAATGATCGAGGACTCGGTGGCCTTCCTGGTCAGGGAGGGCAAGCGGGTGATCTACGACGCCGAGCACTTCTTCGACGGCTTCGCCGATGATCCTGACTACGCCCTGCGCTGCCTGCAGGTGGCGGCGCAGGCGGGCGCTGAGACGGTCACCTGCTGCGACACCAACGGGGGCAGGCTGCCGCACGAGGTGGCGCTGGCGATGGCTCGGGTGGTGAGCGCGCTGGCGGGTGCGGAGGTGCGCGTGGGGATTCATTGTCACGACGATGCCGGGTGCGGGGTGGCCAACTCGCTGGCCGCGGTGCAGCAAGGCGCGACGCACGTCCAGGGCACGATCAACGGCTACGGCGAACGCTGCGGCAACGCCAACCTGGTCTCGATCATCCCCAACCTGCAGTGCAAGCTCGGCTACGACTGCGTGTCGGAGCGTCAGCTCGCCTCGCTCACTCCCACCGCGCACTTCTTCGATGAGCTCCTGAACTTCACCCCAAACCCCGATCAGCCCTACGTCGGCCGCAATGCCTTCGCCCACAAGGGTGGGATGCACGTCGCTGGGGTATCGGCCGACCCGGCGACGTTCGAGCACATCGACCCGGCGATGGTCGGCAACACGCGTGAGGTGCTGGTGTCCGAGCTCTCCGGCAAGGGCACGGTGCATGCCCGGGCCGCCGATGCCGGGATCAACCTCGACGAGGAGGCGGCGGCGCGGGTGATCGACCGGGTCAAGGCGCTGGAGCACCGCGGCTACCACTACGAAGCCGCTGACGGGTCGTTCGAGCTGCTGCTGCGCAAGCAGACGGGCGAGTACGAGCCGCTGTTCCGGCTGGAGTCCTGGCGCGCGATCGTCGAGAAGCGCGCCGACGGCCGGGTGGAGACCGAGGCGACGATCAAGATCTGGGTTCCGCCCACCCCCGACGGCGAGCGCTATGTCCGCACCGCGGAAGGCAACGGCCCCGTGAACGCGCTCGACCGGGCGCTGCGGGATGCGCTGATCGAGATCCACCCGCGCCTGGCCGAGATCGATCTGGTCAACTTCAAGGTCCGGATCCTGGATGAGGCCAAAGGCACCGGAGCGGTCACCAGGGTGCTGCTGGACGCCTCCGATGGCGACATCGTCTGGGGCTCGATTGGCGTTTCGGAGAACGTGATCGAGGCCTCCTGGGAAGCCCTGGTGGACTCGCTCGAGTACGGGATGCAGGTGGTCGCTCGTCAGGCGCGGGAACAGTCTGCGCCTGCGGGCGGATCGTGAGCGGGGACTCGATTCCGCTCGCGCGGCCGATCCTCGGCGCGCCCGAGGAGCAACGCGTGCTGGAGGTGCTGCGCTCGGGTCAGCTCTCGCTGGGGCCGCTCGGACCCGAGTTCGAGACGGAGTTTGCCGCGCACGTCGGCGCCCGCCATGCCAGCGCGGTATCCAGCGGCACGGCCGGGTTGCATCTGGCGCTGCGGGCGGTGGGAGTCGGTGACGGCGCCGAGGTGGTGACCAGTCCGTTCTCGTTCGTGGCCAGCGCCAACGTCGCCCTCTACGAGCGCGCGCGTCCGGTATTCGCCGATATCGATCCGGTTACTCTGAACCTGAACCCGGATGCCGCCGCGGCAGCGCTCAGTGAACGAACGGCGGCGATCCTGCCCGTCCACGTGTTCGGCTATCCCGCCGACATCCCAGCGCTGGAGCGCCTGGGGCCGCCGATCGTCGAGGACGCCTGCGAGGCGCTGGGCGCCGTCCATGCTGATGGTGTCGCCGTCGGTGGCCGCGGGAACCCGGCCGTGTTCGGCTTCTACGCCAACAAGCAGATGACCACCGGCGAGGGAGGGATGGTCACCACGGGCGTAGCCGAGTTCAAGACGCGAATCGATTCCGAACGCAACCAGGGGCGGGCACCGAACATGGATTGGCTCGACCACGACCGGCTGGGCTTCAACTACCGGCTCTCGGACATCGCCTGTGCGCTCGGGCTGGCCCAGCTCGCGCGGCTGGAGGAGATGCTGGCTGACCGAGCCCGCGTGGCCTCGCGCTACCGGGAGGCGCTGGCGGGGATCGACGGGCTGCAGCTGCCGTGCGCCGACCACGGCGGCAACCGGCGGGGCTGGTTCGTGTTCGTGGTCCAGCTCCCGCGGGGAACCGACCGCGACGACACGATCCGCGGGTTGCGCGAGCGCCAGATCCCGAGCAAGCCGTACTTCCCCGCCGTGCACCTGATGAGCTTCTACCGCCGGCGCTTCGGTCACCGCGAGGGGCAGTTCCCGGTCTGTGAGGATGTGGCCGCACGTTCGATCGCGCTGCCGTTCTTCCCGGAGATGCGCGACGGCGAGGTGGAGCGGGTGGCCGTTGCCCTGGATGAGGTGCTGAGGTCCCGGCGGCCCTAACATCGGCCCGCCATGTCCCGCTTCGCCGAGAGCCAACACCCCTCGTTCCGTCGCCTGAACGACTCGATCGGGTTCGACTGGCGCCTGGGCCCCTACGACGTCCAGCAGTCACGTGCGCACGCGAGGATGCTCGGCGACCAGGGGATCATCTCCCCGACCGATCGGGATGCGCTGCTGGACGCCCTGGAGCAGGTGGAGCAGGAGCTCGGCGCGGGAACGTTCCCGTTCGCCGAAGGTGACGAGGACATCCACATGGCGATTGAGCGGCGAGTGACCGAGATCGCCGGGGAAGCGGGAGGCCGCCTCCACACCGCACGCTCACGCAACGACCAGGTCGCCACCGACGTGGCAATGTTCACACGCGCGCATGCCGTCGAGGCCGGGGACGCTGTCGGGCGTCTGGCCCGGACACTGATCGAGCTCGCCGAGAAACACCTCGACTGGCCGATGCCCGGATACACGCACCTCCAGCGGGCCCAGCCCGTCTACCTGAGCCATCACCTCCTGGCCTATGTCTGGATGCTGGTCCGCGACCGGCGACGCTTCCTCGCCGTGGCCGGTGAGACGTCGGTCCTGCCGCTGGGAGCGGGCGCGCTGGCCGGGGTCAACTTCGACATCGACCGGGAGCAGGTGGCCTTGGAGCTCGGCTTCACCCAGGTGGCGGAGAACTCGATCGACGCCGTGTCCAACCGTGACTTCGTGCTCGACTATCTCGCCGCCGCCGCCACCTGCGCCACGCATCTCTCGCGCCTGGGAGCGGAGATCGTGCTGTGGTGCACCCAGGAGTTCGGCTTCTGCGAGGTCTCCGATGCCTGGGCATCGGGATCGTCGATCATGCCCCAGAAGAAGAACCCGGATGCGGCCGAGCTGCTGCGGGCCAAGGCGCCGCGGATCGCCGGACACCTGATCGCATTGCAGGGCTCGCTTCACGCCCTGCCCCTGACCTACAACAAGGACATGCAGGAGGACAAGGAGCACCTGTTCGATGCCGTAGACACGCTGGAGCTGTCCCTGGCGGCCGCCCAGGGAATGATGGAGTCGATCGCCTTCGATCGGACTCGGCTGGCCGACGCGGCCGCCGACGAGCTGCTGGCGGCCACGGACATCGCCGATCTTCTGGTCCGTCGGGGACTCCCGTTCCGTCAGGCCCACGGCGTCATCGCGTCGCTCGTGCGCCTCGCGCTCGCCCAGGGACGGGGGCTGTCCGAACTCACCCCGGAGGAGCTCGCGGAGCAGTCGCCGCTACTCGACGACGAGTTCTATGCCGTGCTCGCGGACGGGGCCTGGCTCGAGTCGAAGGTATCCCGCGGCGGCACCAGCCTCGAGCGCGTGCGCGAGCAGTTGCGGCACGCGCGTGCGGCGCTCCAGTGACGCGCGACTTCTATGGGCGGCCCGTGCTCGAGGTGGCACGTGAGCTGATCGGCTGCGTTGTCAGCCATGACGGCTGCCGCGGGGTGATCGTCGAGGCCGAGGCCTATCACGACTCGGAGCCGGCCTGTCACGCCTTCGTCGGGCTGACGCCGCGCACGGCGACCCTGTTCGGGCCGCCGGGAGCCGCCTACGTGTATCGCTCCTACGGAATCCACGCGCTGCTCAACGCGGTCTGTGAGCCGCCGGGGGTGGGAGCCGCGGTGCTGATCCGCGCGCTCGAGCCGCTGGCCGGAGTGGACGCGATGCGGGTCCGTCGTGGCCTTCAGCCGCTGCGAAGCCTGTGCTCAGGCCCGGGCAAGCTCACCCAGGCGCTGGGGATCGGCCTGGAGCACAACGACAGCGACCTGCTCCGCGGGCCGATCGTGATCTCGAGCCGTCCGCCGGAGTGGGAGGAGGTGCGGGTCTGCGCCGACCGCCGGATTGGGATCACCAGGGCGGTCGATCTGCCGTGGAGGTTCTGCGCGGTGGGCAGCCGGTTTCTCTCCCGCCCGGTCGGCGCCGGCGCCGTGTCGGCGATGTGAGCGTGGTCTTGAGCGGCAGGTGAGCCGACCAACGACGGTTTGCCTCTAGCCGGGGAAGGAGGGCTAGCGACCGCCGATTCCGGCGCCGCCGCTGCCCCCGGTGCCACCGCCGCCGGTGCCGCCCCCGCTACCGCCGCCGCCTCCGGTACCTCCGCCGCCACCGCTGCCCCCGCTACCGCCGCTCCCGGTGCTGCCCCCGCCCCCGCCGGTGCCACCGCCAGTAGCCCCGCCGCCGCCTCCACCCCCGCCGCCGGTGCCGCCGCCGCTACCGCCGCCGCCTCCGGTACCGCTCCCGCTCCCGCCTGCTCCACCGCCGCTGGCCCCGGCGCCGCTGCCCGCGCTCGCCCCGCCAGAACCGGCACTCCCGCTGGACCCGCCCGTGGAGCCCGATCCGTTCCCGCCGGTTCCCGTCGCCGCGGCGGAGCCGGATCCGCCACCGGACCCCGATCCCGTGTCGGTCGTGTCGGAGGTGGTGCTGGTGCTGCTGGAGCCGGGACCCCTCTCGCTGGCCAGGATCTGCAGCGCCTGGGTCATAAAGCTCTGCCAGATGATCGCGGGATAGGTACCTCCCTCGACAGGACCGCCGTCGAAGTCGGTCGCCATCGAGACCAGCTTGGTCGGGAAGCCGACCCAAACCGCCGTGGTGATCTGCGGCGTCCAGCCGACGAACCAAGCGTCGCCGTAGTTGGTGGTGGTACCGGTCTTGCCGACCACGTCGACTCCGGAGATCGCCGCCTGCGTGCCGGTCCCGTGCTCGACCACGCCGGCCAGCAGATCGTGTACAGCGCTGGCGATGTCCGGCGGCAGAACCCGCTCATAAGTCGGTTTGTCGACGATGTCCCGCTGACCGTTGCAGCTCACGACGAAGCAGTGGATCTCGGCGATGCCGGTCGGTCCCTGATCGGGCGTCCCGAGCTCCGGGTTGTAGACGCGCTTGCCGCCGGTGGCGAAGGTCTCGTAGGCGTGCGCCATGTCAAGCGGCGTCACTCCCTCTCGAAGCCCTCCGAGAATCATCGCGTAGTTGTCCGACACCGGTGAACGGATCCCCATGCTCGTCGCCAGCTGCGCGATCCGGCTCGTGCCGACGTTGATTCCGACCTGGGAAAAGACCGAGTTGTCGGAGATCGCGGTGGCGTCGGCGAGCGTGATCGGCCCCGAGTAGGTGTTTCCGAAGTTGTGGACGATGAAGTGCTCCCTACCCCCGCTGTGCGGGACGATGAAGTCCTGGGGAGCGGAGTCGATAACCGAGTCGGCTGAGTACTGGCCTGACTTCAGGGCGACAGCGAGCGTGAACGGCTTAAACGCCGATCCTGGCTGGCGGTGACCTTCGGTGGCGAGGTTGAACGGGTGGTGGCTGTAGTCCTCCTGCCCGTTGACGATCGGACCTCCGACCATCGCCCGGACCTCGCCGGTGTGGTTGTCGATCGCCACCAGCGACGCGCTTGGCAGACCCGATCCGGAGGGCAGCTCCGCGCTCACCGCCTGCTCGGCGGCCTTCTGCATCTGCAGGTCCAGCGACGTGCGGATCTGGAGCCCGCCGAAGTAGGCGCGGTACTCGGCCACCCGCGGATCCACGCCCCGGCCGAGTCCCATCGCGGCCAGGATCTGCGGGCGCAGCCAACTCGTGAAGTACGGGGCCGCGGTCGGCTCGGAGGGCTGCTGGATGTCGCTTGCGCTCGGCAGCGGCGTGGCCTTGCCCTGCTCGTACTGGCCGCGAGTGATGGAATGCTGGCCGACCATGTCGTGCAGCACCAGGTTTCGTCTCTCCCGAGCCGTCCGGGGATGCGCGACCGGATCGAAGGCGGTCGGCGAGGCGACCATTCCCGCCAGCAGTGCCGCGTCCGGCGGGGTCAGCAGAGATGCGCACTTGGGCCGTTTCAGCGAGGGCGTGGAGTCGCCGCAGCCGACGCCGGCCGGCGCTGCCTGGTCCGGAGCCGATCCGTCGAAGCCGTACTTCTTGCCGAAGTACACCCTGGCCGCCGACTCCACTCCGTAGGCCCCGTTGCCGAAGTAGATCGAGTTCAGGTACTCCTGGAGGATCTTTTCCTTGCTCCACTTGCGCGTCAGGTGGTAGGCCAGCGCGGCCTCCCGGAGCTTCTCCAGGACCGTGCGGTTGTTCTGTTCTGAGAGCGCGTTCTTGACGAATTGCTGGGCGATCGTCGAAGCTCCCTGGCGGGATCCGCCGGTGACGTCGGCCACGAACGCCCGGCCGATGCCGCGAATGTCGACCCCGGGGCTGCTCCAGAACCGCTTGTCCTCGATGGCCACGATCGCGTTCTGCATCGCCGGCGAGATCTCGCCGCGATGGATGTCGTCGATGACCACGTTGTTGGGCGGCGCGAAGATCCCGATCGGACGCCAGTGATTGTCATAGAGAAACGAGTTGGCCTCTCTCTTGTACTGCTGCTTGTTCTCCAGCTGCGGGAGGTCGGAGGCGACGGCCATCATCATGCCGAACACCGTCGACACGCAGGCCAGCGCGCCGACACCGACGAGAATCAGGATCAGCCGGAGCTTGCGCACCCGCGGCTTGGGCGGCCGCTGCGCGCGGGACCCGGGCCGCCAGCGGCGGTGGGGCGCAGCGAACGGAAGAGGCGCAGGCTCGCCATCGCTGCCGAAGATGTCATCGTCGTCGCTCATGCGATCGAAGGAAGGTGCGCCGGCGGTTGGCGGCACGCGACCGAGTCCCGCCACACAGGAAGAGCCCCGCAGCTCGGCGGCGCGGCGGGAGACCACGCGGGGGCGGAAGTCTAGCATTGGCCGAGATGGACTCAGATGCGCTCCGTGAGGGCTTGCCCTCGGCTCGGACTCCGGCCCAGGCGGCGGGATGGCTGTCCCGCGACGCCGTCGACTGCCTGCCGGAGGGAGGGCTGGAGCAGAAGCTGTCGCTCGGTCGTCCGCTCCGCGTAAAGCTGGGCATCGACCCAACGGCCCCGGATATCCACCTCGGCTTCACGGTGGTGCTGCAGAAGCTCCGCGAGTTCCAGGACCTGGGGCACACGGTGGTCTTGATCATCGGCGACTACACCGCTCGGGTCGGCGATCCCAGCGGCCGCTCGTCGACCCGGCCGATGCTGGCACCGGCGGCGATCGAGGCCAACGCGCGAACCTTTCAGCAACAGGCGCTCCACGTCCTCACCCCGCAGCGATTGGAGGTCCGGGCCAACCGCGAGTGGCTCGACATGCCGAGCGAGCAGCTGTTCTCG
This sequence comes from uncultured Solirubrobacterales bacterium, assembly GCA_963787535.1. GTDB lineage: Bacteria > Actinomycetota > Thermoleophilia > Solirubrobacterales > Solirubrobacteraceae > Palsa-465. The sequence goes on along the minus strand of CAWBDB010000003.1, from coordinate 2,638 downwards.
CTGCTGGGCACGACCACGGTGGCGCAGCTACTCGAGCGCGAGGACTTCGCTCAGCGCTACGCCGCCGGTGCTCCAATCTCGGTCCTGGAGCTGTTGTACCCGCTGCTGCAGGGTTATGACTCCGTCGCCGTGGCCGCCGACGTCGAGCTCGGGGGCACCGACCAAAAGTTCAACCTGCTGCTCGGCCGGGACATCCAGCGCGCCTACGGACAGCCCGAACAGGTGATCATCACGATGCCGCTGCTCACCGGCACCGATGGCGAGCGCAAGATGTCCAAGTCCCTGGGGAACTACATCGCGGTGACCGACTCCCCCGAGCAGATGTACGGCCGGACGCTGAGCCTTCCCGACTCGTCGTTGGCGCCGTGGTACTCAATGCTGCTGGGTGCCCCGGTTCCCGATCAGACCAGTCCGCGCGATGCCAAGCGAGCCCTGGCGCGCGCGCTGGTCACCCGCTTTCACGGCGCTCCGGCGGCCGCTGCCGCCGAGCGCGAGTTCGACCGGGTACACGTGGAGCATCAGGCGCCGACCGCAGTGCCCGAGGTGATCTGGACCCTACCCGAGGACGATGAGGACGCCGCCGAGGTCCACCTGCCAGCGCTGCTGGCGCAGGCGTTCGGGATCTCGACCTCGGAGGCGAGGCGTGCACTCGGTCAAGGAGGGGTCCGGCTTGACGGCAAGGCGATGAACGGATCGGTGCTCGATCGTCGGTGGCGGGACCTCGATGGGCGCGTCCTGCAGCTGGGCAAGCGCCGCTTTGCCCGCGTTCGCGGGGGCTGAGGACGCGGTGTCGGCCTCGGGGGGCCTATACTGACCGTCCGACCGTTCCCTTGGGGACGGCCGGAAACCGAGATAGTCTTGGTCGGAGGCGGTGGCCGTTTGCGCCTCTCCGACGTGGCGCTATACTCGTCGGTCCATCTCGGGACCCGAGTCCCGGGCCTCGAGTGCTCCTGGAAGGCAACTCCTTCTGAAGCGGTGCGACGGTCTTTGAAAACTCAACAGCATGCGCACCCTTCGACCGACCCTCGGTCGAGGAGTGTGTCCAGGTTCGACGCCGTCGACCTTCGCGACCTGCTTGCGGGACGTGCGGGACGGCGGTGCCAAGATTGACCCCGTCTTGCGTTCCGGAGCCCACTGTGTACAACAGGCTCCCTCGAATGAACGCAAGGACCTGCCCCGCCAAAACGGCAGGTCCAGAGTTTTACCCGCTGTCCTTATCGACAGCGGGTGGTAATGCTCTGACGACTCTTTGTGAATCAGCAGTTCTTCATGGAGAGTTTGATCCTGGCTCAGGACGAACGCTGGCGGCGTGCCTAACACATGCAAGTGGAGCGACGAACCGGGCCTCTGGCCCGGGGCAAAGCCGCGAACGGGTGAGTAACACGTGGGTAACCTGCCCTGATGATCGGGACAACTCGAGGAAACTCGGGCTAATACCGAATGTGCCCTCCGGCCACAAGGCCGCTGGGGAAAGGAAGCTTCGGCCTCCGCATCGGGATGGGCCCGCGGCCCATTAGCTTGTTGGTGAGGTAACGGCTCACCAAGGCGACGATGGGTAGCTGGTCTGAGAGGACGATCAGCCACACTGGGACTGAGACACGGCCCAGACTCCTACGGGAGGCAGCAGTGGGGAATCTTGCGCAATGCGCGAAAGCGTGACGCAGCAACGCCGCGTGGGGGAAGAAGGCCTTCGGGTTGTAAACCCCTTTCAGTTGGGACGAAGCTTCACCGGTGAACAGCCGGTCGGAGTGACGGTACCTTCAGAAGAAGCCCCGGCTAACTACGTGCCAGCAGCCGCGGTAATACGTAGGGGGCAAGCGTTGTCCGGAATCATTGGGCGTAAAGAGCGTGTAGGCGGCTCGGTAAGTCCGCTGTGAAAGTCCAGGGCTCAACCCTGGAATGCCGGTGGAAACTGTCGGGCTAGAGTCCGGAAGAGGCGAGTGGAATTCCTGGTGTAGCGGTGAAATGCGCAGATATCAGGAGGAACACCAATGGCGAAGGCAGCTCGCTGGGACGGTACTGACGCTGAGACGCGAAAGCGTGGGGAGCAAACAGGATTAGATACCCTGGTAGTCCACGCCGTAAACGATGGGCACTAGGTGTGGGGGGTGTCGACTCCCTCCGTGCCGACGCTAACGCATTAAGTGCCCCGCCTGGGGAGTACGGCCGCAAGGCTAAAACTCAAAGGAATTGACGGGGGCCCGCACAAGCAGCGGAGCATGTGGTTTAATTCGACGCAACGCGAAGAACCTTACCTGGGCTTGACATGTTCCTGACCGCCGTGGAAACACGGTTTCCCTTCGGGGCAGGATCACAGGTGGTGCATGGCTGTCGTCAGCTCGTGTCGTGAGATGTTGGGTTAAGTCCCGCAACGAGCGCAACCCCCGTCGCATGTTGCCAGCATTTAGTTGGGGACTCATGCGAGACTGCCGGTGACAAACCGGAGGAAGGTGGGGATGACGTCAAGTCATCATGCCCCTTATGTCCAGGGCTACACACGTGCTACATTGGCGCGTACAGAGGGTTGCAAGACCGCGAGGTGGAGCGAATCCCTTAAAGCGCGTCTCGGTTCGGATTGCAGGCTGAAACTCGCCTGCATGAAGGCGGAGTTGCTAGTAATCGCGGATCAGCACTGCCG
>CAWBDB010000002.1:0-414244 GCA_963787535.1 uncultured Solirubrobacterales bacterium | reverse complement strand
GATCAGCAGGTCGCCGTCCAGCTCCTCGATGATCAGGCCCTGGTACTGCCTTCGCTCTATACGAATGCTCGGTCACCGTGCCCTCTCCCTCCTCGGTTCCAGCCCGCACGTACGACGATGCCAGCCTACCATTCCCAGGGTTGCCGCGAGAGGTAATGTGCCCGGCTCGACCGCGGTGAACGGTCAAGCTAGGGCACAAGGTTTGACGTGCCGACATCGCCACGCGCGAACGCACTCACGGAGTTCCTTCCCGGTCTACTCTTGACCTTGGTACTCAGCTGGATCGGAACTCGCCCGAGTATGTCCGCATAGCCGCTGGAGTTCTGCGCCCCAAGGATTCTCATTGCGGATTCCTGCCAGTCGTACCTGGCCACCTCGACAATGTAAATCCGGATCGTTCGGCTTCGCGTCTTTCGACCGAACGCGAACCCCGCCTGCGCCGAGAAGCCCAGCATCAGACGACTACTCCTACCACGTCCGCTCGGTCCTCGGCAGCTCGAACATTGAATCGACCGAGGTGTTCCGAGTCGCGACCAGTCGACGAGCCAGTTCATTCGGGCGCGTGAAAAGCCCGAGAGCGAGCAGCATGGCTCCAGCGAGGTCGAGGCCCAGTCGAGGCCCAGTCCGAAGGGGAACACGTCGTAATAGCCGAGAGCGTTACTAACGGCGGCTACATGCACGGCGTCACCATTCTTCGCCCCCGGGCTTGACGGCGGACAGTGCTGAATCGGGCTACACGCAGAAGCGAAGGACCGAGGAGCTCAGGCTGCCGCATCCACGAACATCCGGCGGTCTCAAACGCCTCAGCCGCACGGTCCGAGACGACTACTTTTGGCACGATGCGGGAGTCAGAACCGTCAGCGTCGTGAAGCCCCGCTTTGCTCATCTCTGCTCAATGAGAGGTCGGCACCGCGATCTCCCCGGGGACCACCTCGGGCGGAGGCGTCGCGATTCGCACCACCTGGAATCCCGAGGTGAGGCCGAGGACCTCGAACGAGTGCACCCTGAGCGATGAGGTTGCCGAGGCGGGATAGACCGCGAGCTGCACGCCGGTGATCCTGTGACCCTCCCAGCCGGTCGGCAGCTTGACGACCGTGCGGCCGAGACCTCCCGTGTACAGGGGAGCCCCGCTGCCCATGTCGCTCCGGTACCACTTCGCGCTCCCCGACAGGCGGAGGTTCACCGCCACGGTGCTGGCCGGAGCCGATGAAGTGTCGAGGCTGATGATGGCGTACTGCGCGGGCCGCCCCGGGTTGGGCCGACGCGGGTCGGTGGAGCGGTCGAGATACCAGTAGCGAAGCTCGTCCGCCATGACCTGGTAGGTCCACGGATGGGACGTCCATCACCGCCTCCCGGGGCTGTCCGGGGGCCGGGCCGCTGACGGCCGGCTGCTGGAAGCGGAAGTCGGTGGTGCCCACCTGGCTCTGGTAATCGTTGCCCGAGGCGTTGCGCACGATCATGTGGGTGCCGTCGAAGTACCGGCCGTGGAAGGGAACCGAGACCTCCTGGAGCGAGTCCCGGTTCGGGGGGAACGGCGGCTGGCAACCGCACCAGTTGTACATCGGATGCGAGATGGCGCCGGTGGCGCTCACGTCGAGGCTGACCGTGCCGGTGATGTCGGTCATCCGTCCCCACTCGCCCCACTCGAGGAACGGCACGAAGCTGGTGCCGGCATCCTCGTGGCTCCAGACGGTCTCGTAGGAGAGCCCGGTGGAGCCTCCGCCGAGCGACGTGGTGGTGCCGTAGGTGAGCAGCTGCGTGTCGCTGCTGGCCGAGTCCGTTCGGCCGTAGACGACGGGGGCGTACTTCTCGAGCAGGTACATGGGGTTGTCGGGCGCCACCACGCGCAGGCGAACCCGGTACAGCGCGACGGCGGGCACGTGGTCTCCGGTGGTGGAGAGCCCGGGCGTCCACCCGTACCGACACCCGGTGCTCGCCGACGGTGAGCGGGCCGGTGAAACCGGCGTAGGTGAAGGGGTTCGAGCCCGCGAAGAGGACGATCTCCTGCCACGGACCCCCGTCGACCCGGACGCTCACCACCACCGCCTTGTCGGTGTCGGACGCCCACGAGGTCCCGGGGCCGTCCATGCTCAGCTGCACGAGGCCCTCGCCCCGGCCGCCGGGCGCGGCGGCCCCGGCGCGGTGGGCGAGGGCTTCGCCGCTACCACAGCGATTGCCGATCCGGCCGGCGGTCGGTACGGGCCGGTGATCGGCCGAGGGCGAGCGCAAGTCGGCGGCCGTCGTCGCCATGACCTCGGCGGTGTACGGAGCCGAAGGCGTGATGAGCGCGGCTCCCCTGACCGGAGCGATCGGGCCCGCGTGCCGAGGCCACCGTCGATGGGCACCGGTGGCGCGTCCTCGCAGCGCGTGCCGCCGTGGCACGCCGCCGAGGAGAAGCTCAGCGCGGCCACCCCCACGATCGCGTCGTTCGTGGGCGAGGTGAAGCGCACCACGCCGAGCAGGCAGACCGCCGTGACGCAGCTGTCGGTGCCCACCGCGGTCGAGATCTTCGACGTGACGACCAATGTGGTGCTCGCGGTGCCGGCCCCGTCGGCGAAGAAGACGGCGTCCCGGTGGTTCTCGCAGCCGTCCTCGCTGATCTGGAGCGCGGCCGGAGAGCACTCGACCGCGAGCAGCGTCGAACCCGGCGCGGCGCCGGTGACGGTGATGGTGACCGTCTGGCCGTCCTGCAGGCCGCTGGTCGGCGTCACCTTGACGCTTGGGCTGCTCGCGGCCGGTGCCGCGGGAGCGGCCCAGGCAGGTTCCGAGGTAGCGAGGATGACGACAGCGAGGACCACGACGGCGAGGATCGCGCTCCCCACCACCCACCGCGCGTAGTGCGACCGTAGACGCCACGACCGTGCCCAGCATCGTGCTTCGTCTGCGCCGGCCACTGCCCGAACATAGCAATCAGTCACCCGGCGAACGTCGTCTATGCGGCCCAGGCAGACAAGGTCGATGGAAACGCACCTGGAGCCCTGATTAGTTGCTGGCGTCTCGGGCCGCGTCGAGTTCGTGCACCTAGCGGGTTGGTGCTCCGGATCTTGTCGATCTACGAATATGATGTTCCGACGAGAACTTGATTCTTTTCGTTTAGTGAATGACTCGGTGCGCCGACGGCTCGCCGTCGTGGTCTTCAAGGCCGACCGCCAGGAATCGCTCGAGCATCGTGTTAATCTGGTCGGGCACCTCGCACGGGCTGAAGTGCCCCGAGCCGACGGTCCGTCCCACAACAAGCTGGGGGCGCAACCTCGCTGCGCGGAGGAGGTCCGCATTCGGGGTTGAGGCATCGAGATACAGAAGCGGCACCTGACAGCGCGCAAGGGCGTCAGCGTCGTTCCACGACTGGATTGACTCCTCGAGTATCGAACTCGTCACGTGCGCTGGCGTGTCCACGATCTCGTCGAGGATCCAAGCCATCCGCGCTTTGTCATCGTAAGGACCGAAGAACGTCGAGTAATACTCGCGCAGCGCTTGGTCGCCATCAGCTGATCGAAGCGCGGCGACAAGTTCTCGCACGAACCCGGCCCGGTCGCCAGTCGGCAGCAGGATCGAATCAACCAGCGCCACCGCGCGGACCCGCTCGCGATGACCAGCGGCGAGTTCCAGCGCGATGAGGCCACCCAGGCTATGGCCAACTACGACCGGCCGCTCAACCGCTAGCTGCGAGCACATCCAGGCCACGTCGCCAGCGAGAGCCTGCATGGTGTAGCGCTGCTCTGGCTTGTCGCTGTTGCCGTGGCCACGAAGATCCACCGCCAGCACGCGGCGGGTACGGGAGAAATGCTCCACCTGCTCAGCCCAAAAGCCGCGATGACAGGCCAAGCCGTGCACGAGCACGAGTGGCGGAGCTCCTTGCCCAGCCTCTTCATAATCGAGCCTTACCCCGTCACGGACAAGCGTGGGCACCAGCCATAGTCTGAACGACGATGCGGGTGTAGAGTCAAAACGTGGCTGGTTCGCAGAGCGCGCACCTTCCAGACGTCGGATCTCGGCTCGCTCGAGTTCTGGGGTCAGCCCGCCGAGGTCCGCGACCGGTATTTCGAGCTGCTGCGACGCGACGCTCCGATCTCGCGCCATGAGCCTCCGGAGGACATTCTTGGCCTGCCGGATCAGAGGCCGCATGCACTACTGGGCGATCGTCCGCTACGACGACATCCGACGGATCTCGCGAGATCCCGCGACGTTTTGCTCCGGCGACGGGCGTCCAGTTCGGCGACGCCCCGACCGGAGATGCTCGAGGCCTCGCAGTCGTTTCTGGCGATGGACGCGCCGCGTCATGGCAAGCTGCGCGGGCTCGTCTCGTCGGCGTTCACGCCGCGACAGGTCGCTCGGATCGAGGACGGGATCCGGGTCAACGCCAAGCGGATCGTCGAGGAGGCGGCGACCACCGGCGGCGGGGACTTCGTCGAGCTGATCGCCAAGCGGCTGCCGCTGCAGACGATCTCGGACATGCTCGGAGTGCCCGACGCCGACCGCGAGCGCGTGATGGAGGCCGCCGACACGCTGATCGCCGCCGCCGACCCCGAGGTGTTCGGCGATCGCAAGCCGCTCGAGGTGCTCGGCACGCGCTGTGGACGCTGACCGAGTTCGCGACCGAGCTCGCCAAGCACCGTGAGCAGCATCCCGGCGACGATCTGATGACCGCGCTGGTCCAGGCCGAGGTCGACGGCGAGCGCCTGACTCACGCCGAGATCGCGGCGTTCCTGGTGCTGCTGTCGGTTGCCGGCAATGACACCACCCGTCACACCACTTCGCACGCGATGCGTGCGCTGACGCTCAACCCCGACCAGCGCGCGCTGCTGCTCGAGGATCTCGACGCGCGGCTTACCCGACGCGGTGGAGGAGTTCGTCCGCTGGGCTTCCCCGGTGATGACCTTCCGCCGCACCACGACCCGCGAGGTCGAGCTTCACGGCCAGTCGCTGCCGCCGGGGAGAAGGTCGTGCTCTTCTACCACTCTGGAAACCGCGACGAGCGCGCGTTTCGAGCAGCCGTGGGAGTTCGACGTCACCCGGAGCCCGAACCGCCACCTCGGCTTCGGTGGCGGCGGGCCCGCACTACTGCATGGGCGCGTCGCTGGCGCGGACGCAGCTGAGCGCGATCTTCGACGAGATGCTGCGCGTGATTCCGGACATCGAGGCCGGCGAGCCCGAGCTGCTGCGCAGCGCTTTCATCCACGGAATCAAGCGGATGCCATGCACGTTCACGCGCACGCCTGACCGACCGCGCACGGGTCGCTTCGGGTGTTCTTCGACTTCGGTTAGCCGGGTATTCGCCGGCTGCGGTGGGATTCTGCCATGACAACACCCGAATACCGCACGATCAAACCTCGTTCGCTCTCGGACGCAAAGGCTCGCAGCCTCCCGGACAACCTCGACCGCACGGTCCGCGATCGACGTTACCTGCGAGCTATCGAAGGATGGCTGGCCAGCCGCATTCGCGCGCGTGTGCACGAGCTTCATCAGGCGCCAGCGAGCCGAGGGCCGGACTGAAGTCATGAGGTGGGTGCGGTCGCTCGAGCCCGGTTGGTGGCACTCAGCTCGGCGTGGGCACGCTCGATCAGGCGGAACTTCTGCACCTTCCCGGTTGCCGTCGTGGGCAGCTCGTCCGCTCTGAGGTAGAGCACGTGCGCCGGGACCTTGAACCGAGCGAGTCTTCGGCGGCAGTGCTCGATCAGCTCCGCCGCGTCAGGAGGATCGGGATCCTGGCTTACCACCCAGGCGCAGCCGACCTCGCCCATCCGCTCGTCCGGCATGCCGATCAGGTAGGCCTGGGCAACTGCGGGATGCTCGCTCAACACCTCCTCCACCTCCTTGGGAGCAACCAGCTCACCTCCGCACTTGTACAGCTCCTTGCTCCGCCCGGTGAGCACCAGATGATCGTTGTCGGGGTGGATTCGTCCCAGGTCGCCCGAGCGCAGCCATCCGCCGCCCGTCAGGGCAGCCGCGGTCTCTCCAGGCTTGTTGTAGTAGCCGTGGGTGACGATCGGCCCCCGGACCACCAGCTCACCCTCCGTGCCTTCGGGGAGCTCGCGCCCCGTCAACGGGTCGACGGTCCGGTACTGGACCAATCTTCCCTCGAGCTCCGGGTCGCCGGCCACCCCCCCGTGCTTGGGCGCGCCGACGGTCGCGGCGACCAGCTCCAGCGAGCCGTCGGGCGCGGTGTAGGTGGTGGCGGCACTGGTCTCGGTCATCCCATAGGCGGTCACCACCTCGGTGACTTTGAGCTGCTCACGCACCGCGCGCCACAAGCGCACCGGCGCCGGTGCGGCGGCCGACATCACCGCCTGCAGCGAGCTCACGTCGTGGCCGCCGGATCGCGCCGCCTCCAGCACCGCGATCGTCATCGTGGGCACGAACAATGCCTCGTCGGCACGGTGGCGCTCGATCGCCTCCAGGGTCTGGACCGGGTCGAACGCGGTCTGCGGGATGATCGCGCCACCGGCGAATAGCGCCGCCAGCAGCCCCTCCACGTAGGCGAAGACGTGGTAGAGCGGCAACGCGAACAGGATCCGCCGTCCGTCCTGGAAGGCTCGCGTCCAGGCTGAGCCGTAGGCGCTGCGCAGCAGGGCGTCGTGGGAGAGCATCACTCCCTTCGGCACACCACTGGTGCCTGAGGTGTAGACCACGTCGGCGTTGGCGGCCGGGTCGACGACCTGCTCGCGGCGCCGCAGCTCCGACCACGCTTCGTCGTCGGCCTGCTGTTCGACTGCAGCCAGCTCGCTCGCGGGCGAACGCGTTCGGCCGTCGGAGGGGAACACCACCACCTCACGCAGGCGGGGCAGGGTCTCGCCGCCGCCGGAACGCTCCCACCCGGGCGCGAGCTGGTCCAGCATCGCCACGTGGTCGAGGTCGCGGAAGCCGGTCATGGTTATCAGCATCGTCGCGTCGCTCTGCCGGAGCACGTAGCCGAGCTCGCTGGCGCGAAGCAGGAAGTTGATCGGGACGGCCACCGCCCCGGCACGAGCCAGGGCGAACTTCAGCATGACCAGCTCCGGGTGATTGGCTAGCACCAGCGCGACGTGATCGCCCGGCTTCGCCCCGGCGGCGATCAGCCCCGCGGCCAGCCGGCGGGAAGACTCCTGCACCTCGGCGTAGGAGTAGGTGCGCTCATCGGTCAGGATCAGCGGTCGGTCTGGGTGGCGTGCGGCGGCACGATCCAGCGCTTGGGCCAGGGTCATCGGCGTCCAGGCGGGCTGCGCTGCCTCGAGCGCGCGACGGCGCTCACCGACCGACAACCTCATCGCGGGCGCGGTCACCTCTGCCCCGGCTGAGCCGACATGAGAACAGCCTAGTCACTCGCTCCTGATGGGCCTCAGGCGGGCGCGGAGCGACCGCGACCGCGGATCCCAGGGTGGCGCAAAACACGCGGGTCCGCCGCCTGGTCATCCTGCGGACAGCCACTGCCGACGATTCCGGGTTGCGCCGAGCACCATCGATCTGATAGACCGCGAGCCGTGTCGAGGAGGGTGGTACGTGGCAGGGTGGCGGTCGCCTGGGTTCTGGCGGTGGCAAGCTGCCTGGCCTGGTCAAGCGCAGCCACCGGGTCCAAGCGCTCTCACCCGATTCAGTTTGCGACCCCGAGGTGGACCAGTAGGGCGGCCGCCGACCCGGCGGCATCCGACGTTGTCTTTCCCAACGACCCCGGGTTCGCCGGCTGCGAGCGCCAGGACCCAGTCACCGGCTGCCAGGACAACGAGCAGTGGGATCTGTTCGGTCCGCTACCCGGCAATGATTGCCCCGCGCCGGGGACGCTGGCGCCGGTGCTTCCCCATCCCGACGGTGGCCTGCCTTGTTGGGCCCCGAAGGCCACCGATCCCCAGCACAGCTCCGGGGTGAACATGACTGGTGCCTGGGCGCAGGGCAACCTCGGCCGCTCCGATGTGCTGATCGCCTACATCGAGGGCGGGGTCAACTACGACAGCGACTCGATCAAGGATGGCCTCGACGCGGTGTTCCTGAACCGCGGGGAGCTGCCCTGGCCGCAGGACTCGAGCGGCCACGACCATCAGACCTACGACCTCAACGGCGATGGGCGCTTCGACATCCAAGACTGGGCGCAGGATCCTCGGGTCAACCCGCCGTGTCCGGCGGGTGTCAAACCGTTTATGCACCACCAGGAGGGCGTCACCTGGTCCTGTGTTCCCAACGGCCAGCACCAATACCTGCACCGCGTACATGTGGCCGGCGTGCTCACCGCCTACCTGTCACCGGAGGACCTGATCGCGGTATTCGGCGACTGCCGCATCGTCACTCATCGTGTGCGCCTCTGCCGTTCCGGCCGGCATTACGACAACGACGGCAACGGCTACCCGAACGACATCTCGGGCTGGAACTTCGATCGCAACAACAATGATCCGCAGAAGGCCGACCGCGCCTACAACCACGCCCCGAGCCTGATCACGCTGCTCGGGGGCGAGGCCAACAACAACTTCGGCGGCGTCGGAGTCTGCCGCCAGTGCATGGTCGTGCCGGTCAAGTCCGACGCCGAGCCGTTGGGGCGCTCTGACCGCTGGGGCGAGTCGATCCTGTACGCCACCGATCTGGGCGCGACCGCGATCTCCTCGGTGGTGGTCGAGTACAACTACTCATCGTTCTCGCAGGGGGCGGTCGACTATGCCTACCGGCACGGCGTCCTGCTCTCGTTGGACTCCAACGACTTCGATTCGATGGACCACACCGACGGGATGCTGTTCAACCACGTGTTCCCGGGCAACTCGCTCACCGAGGACCAGTCGCCTCCAGACACGCGCTGGTTCCGCGCGCGCTCGAACGTCACCAGCTACGGCACCCACAACATCTTCTCCGGCGAGGAGAACTCGACCTCAGGCGCGACCCCATTCCAGGCTGGCATGCTTGCGATGGTCCAGTCCGCCGCGCTGGACGCTCACGACCGCGGGACGATCCCCGACCGACTGACCCCAGACGAGGTCAAGCAGGTGGTGATGGACACCGCCAGTCCGGTGATTCCGCAGCTCCAGGCGCCGACGGTCCCCAATCAGTGGCCCGGGAACCCAGGCAGCGCGACCGATGCCACGCACACCAACTGGTCGACCCAGTACGGCTATGGCCGTCCGGACATCGGCGCCGCCACTGCGCTTGTCCTCTCCGGCCGGGTGCCGCCGACGGCGGAGATCGATTCGCCGTCCTGGTACCAGTACGTCGATCCGGCCCGTCAGCGCTCGCTGCCGGTCAGCGGCTCGCTTGCGCCCAGCCGCTGGCGCTCCGGCGGGAACGCGCGCTGGTGGCTGGAGTGGGCGCTCGGCGCAAATCCGACCGACAGCGACTTCCACACGATCTCCAGCGGGACCACTGGTCGCCGGCTGGCTCGACGGCTCGGGACCCTGGACCTCAGCCAGATCCCGTCGAGCTACTACGAGCACGCGCCGACCTCCACGCTGCCGCCGGACGGGCCCGAGCAGTACACGCTCACGCTGAGGCTGCGGGTGGTCGGCGCCAACGGGCTGAAGGCCGAGGACCGGCGCTCGATCGGCGTGCGCCACGATCCGGGCCTGCTGCCCGGCTTCCCCAAGCGGACCGGCGGCGAGGCCGCCTCCGGCACGAGCTACGTCGACCTCGAGGGACGGCACCAGCTCGACCTCGTCTACGCCAGCTCCGACGGCGATGTGCACGCGCTGCGGCCCAATGGCCGGGAGGTTCCTGGCTTCCCCGTCTACACCGACTTCGATCGCCAGACCGACCCCACCAACCCGGAGAACTTCCCGGCGCGCGCGTACCGGACGACACCGGCACTGCGCGATGTCCGCGATCCGATTGTCGGCATCGCGGTTGGCGACCTGCGCCACGATGGCACACTCGATGTCGTCGCGACGACGTCTAATGCCGACGTCTACGCCTGGGACGTCCACGGCCATAGGCTCCGCGGCTTCCCGGTCTCCTCCGATCCCCAGTACTGGACGCTGCCGGTCCCGACCCCGGCCGCTTCGACGCCGCACAGCCGCCTGCCCGCCCGCGGCGCCAGCCCCGCGGCGCCACCGGTGCTGGCGCCGCTCGAGGGCGGACACCAGCTCGACATCCTGATGAGCGCCTACGACGGGCACGTGTACGCCTGGCGGCCAGACGGGCGGCCTGTTCCCGGCTGGCCGGTCGAGGTCAAGTTGCCCACCGCTGACTTCGCACGCCTCGGCGTCAACCCGCAGACCTACATCCGCGATCCCAAGCTGATGTACGCGGTCGCGGTCGGCGATGTTCTCCACGCCGGTCGGCCGCAGGTGTTCGTGTCGAGCTTCGAGTGTGACGGCACCCACCCGGCCGCGTTCCTGTACGGGATCTGGGCTCAGGGCAACCTCCATCCCGGAGGGACGTACCTGCCGGGATGGCCGGTGCGGCTGGCGAGCCTTCAGTTCTGCTACGACCAGTCGATCGACTTCGTCGGCGAAGGCACCAGTCCGCCGGTGATCGGCGACTTCGGCAGCGGGCTGCAGGTGATCTCGAGCCCAGTGACCGGACCGGTGGACGTGATCAACGGCAACGGCACGATCGCCCGCACGCTGTCGCTCGGCTGCTCGAGTGCCGCCTGCCAGCCCAACCCGCCGTACCGACCGACCGGCGACGCACTCACGGTCACGGTGACCGGCCAGGGCGGTCTGGGGGACCTGACGGGCAGCGGGACCCCCGAGTTTCTGCAGAGCTCGATCGGCGCCCAGACGCTGACCGGCGCGCTCGGCTCCTCCGGCCAAGCAGCGCTCCCGCAGGCCTACGAGAAGGTCTGGAACGTGGGCAGCGGCGCGGTGCTGCCGCCCTTCCCGGTCCGCCAGGACGGCTTCCCGTTCTTCGATGCGCCGCTGGCCGCCGACGTCGCCGGCGACGGAACCCGCCAGGTGATCGAGGGCAACGACTCCTACTGGATCCACGCCTGGGACATCCATGGTGGCGAGGCGCCCGGCTTCCCCAAGTACACCGGACAGTGGCCGAGCTTCAGCGGCGGCGTCGTCGGCGATGCGACGATGGACGGCCGGCTGCGCTACGTCGAAGGCACACGCGAGGGCTGGCTGTTCGCCTGGGGCGTGCACGGCGCCGCGCGGCTCGATAATTCATGGTCGCACCTGCGCGGCGACGACTACAACGACGGGTTGTACGGACAGGACTCGCAGCGACCGGCGGCAATCCTCGACCTCCGCCGGCGTGGCCGCACGCTGGTTTGGAGCGCTCCCGGCGGTGACTACGAGCTGGGCCAGGCGGCGGCCTACCAGGTACTCGCCTGCCTCGACCGCGGCTGCGGCCGCGCCCGCATACTTCCGGGCGCGCCGTCTCCCGAAGCCGCCGGCACCGAGCAACGGTTGCTCTTGCCGGCCCTTCCTCGCCGGACGCGCTACCTCGCAGTGCGCAGCGTCAACAGTGCCGGCAACCTGTCGGCTCTGAGCACGATCGTTACGGCGCCATAGCCCCGCCTGGATACCGCCACCAAGAGGCAGATGACTTCTCTGGTCAGCTTTCACCGCGGGGATCCGGTAGGGAGCCGAGCTCGACGATGAGCGACACCAAGCCAGGAGTAACGCGCCGGGGACTGATCGGGGCCGGCGCTGCTGGCGCGGTGGCGGGCGCTCTGTCCCCGGAGGCCCAGGCGAAACCGGCTCGCAGCGCTCTGCCGAGGCCTGAGGGAGCCGATGTCGTGATCGTCGGCGGCGGACTCTCGGGACTCGCCGCCGCACGCAGGACTGTCGCCGCCGGTCATTCGGCACTCGTCTTCGAGGCGCGAGGCCGTGTGGGCGGACGAACTTTCAACCATCCGATCGGCGGCGGGAAGGTGATCGAAGCCGGGGGGGAGTGGGTCGGTCCCACCCAGGACCGTGTGCACGCATACATCGGAGAGCTGGGCCTGAGGACGTTCCCCGAGCATGTCGACGGCAACCACATCTACCAGTTCGAGGGAAACCGGATGCTCTATCAGGAGAACGGACCGACGGGGTCTGCGCCGCCCGATCCGCTGATCCTGGGCGAGCTTGCCTCGGTCGTGGTGACGCTCGACAAGATGTCCAAGTCGGTTCCCGTCGCTGCGCCGTGGCGCGCGCCCGAAGCCGGCGACTGGGACCGCCAGACGCTCGAGACGTGGCTGCGCGAGCACTCCTCGAGCGAACGCTTCCGCAACCTCGCGCGGCTGGCGGTGCGTTCGATTCTCGGCGCCGAGACGCGGGAGCTGTCACTGCTGTTCGCGCTCTTCTACATCGCCAGCGCCGGCAATGAGCACACGCCCGGGACCTTTGAGCGTCTGTTCGACACCCGCCACGGATCCAATCAGGATCGGCTGCATGGCGGATCGCAGCTGATCGCCTTGAAGCTCGCCCACCAGCTTGGCGACCGGGTGGTGCTTGGCAATCCGGTTCGACGAATCACGCAGACGCGGACCGGGGTGCAGGTTGAAGGCGACCGCGGCTCCGCGATCTGCGAGCGCGTCATCGTCGCCCTCCCGCCGGCGCTCGCTGGACGTATCGAGTACCAGCCGCTGATGCCACCGACCCGCGACCAGCTGACCCAGCGGATGCCCCAGGGGACACAGATCAAATGTGAGGCGATCTACCATCGGCCGTTCTGGCGCGACGCCGGCTTTAGCGGATTCGCGGTCACCGACATTGGTCCCGGCCAGGTCGTTTTCGACAATACGCCCCCTGATGGCTCGCCCGGCGTACTCGTGAGCTTCGTCTGCGGCACGAACGCGCGTTCCTGGGGAGCACGTCCGCAAGCCCAGCTGCGAGCGGCGATCATCCAGCAGTACGCCAAGCTCTGGGGTCCGAAGGCGCTGTCACCAATCGGGTACTTTCAGATGTTCTGGGCCCGCGAGGAGTGGAGCCGCGGGTGTCCGGTGGGCATCCTCCCGCCCGGCGTCCTGATCGACAACGGGGAGGCGCTCCGAACACCGGTGGGCGCGATTCACTGGGCCGGCACCGAGACATCGACCTACTGGAACGGGTACATGGAGGGCGCGCTTCGTGCTGGCGAGCGCGCCGCCGAGGAAGCGATCGCCGGATTGGGCCGGACCCCACGCTTGCGCTAGTGCATCCGCCCGAGGCGGTCGCCGCGTTGCCGACGCCCAGACGAGGTCGCAAACGTCAAAGGTGGTCGTTTGCCTGTGCGTGTTCGGTCGTGGCCTTGGCCTCAGCGTTCCATCCCGGGTTCAGCCTCGCCCGGGACGCGACGTCCTCAAGCTCGCCTTCGCCGTGGCCTTCCATGCGCCACGATCTCCACAACACTGGCCGGGGAACGATTCCCGCCGTCTACCACGGCGATCGGCCCTGGTCGTTTCCTACCCGCCGCGGGCTGTTCATCACGCCGGTGATCGGCGGTGATGGTGCGATCTACTTCGGGTCAGCTGATGGCGGCTTCTACGCGCTGAACCGCGACGGGACGCTCCGGTGGAAGTTCCAGACCGGCAACATCATCGATGCCGCCGCCGCACTCGACGCTTCACAGCGGACGGTGACGATCGGATCCGCCGATGAGAACCTGTATCACCTCAGCACCAAACCCGGGGCGCTGTCTCGACGTCAGCGCGTGGTCTGGCAGTACCACGCCACGCAGCCGCCGGCCACCGGGCAGCTCTTCGATTGGTGGGAGGCTGACGTCGCCTACGGGCCTGACGGCAACATCTACACCGGCAACACCGGCGGACTCGCCTACTCGTTCACCTCCTCCGGACGCCTGCGCTGGACATTCCGAGCCGGGAACTCCGTCTGGACGATGCCGGCCTTCGGTGCCGGCGGCGTCTCCCTCTGGGGCTCGGTCGACCGCAACGTCTTCGCCCTCAGCTCCACCGGCAGGAAGATATGGACCATGCCGACGCTCGGCTTCGTCGTCTCCTCGCCGGCGATCGGCAGTGACGGGACGATCTACATCGGCTCGTTCGACTCCAAGCTCTACGCGCTCCATCCGACGACCGGGATGCCGAAATGGACGTTCGGGACCAACGACCTCATCTACAGCTCGCCCGCACTGGGCGAGGATGTGCATGGGCATACCGACGCCGTCTACGTCGCCTCCGCCGACGGCTCGGTGTACAAGCTCGATGCGGCCGGGCGGCTGCTCTGGACCTATGACACCGGCGAGGCGATCCGCTCCTCGCCCGTGCTCGGCCCTGCCCCGCCCCGCGAGCACCAGCCGATCCTCTACGTGGGCTCCTCGGACGGGAGGTTGTACGCACTCGACGCCGACACAGGTCGGCGGCGCTGGTCCTTCAACACCGTCTCCAACGACCCGATCCTCCGCGATCGTCACCAGCTCAACAGCTCACCGGCGCTCGGACGTACGGGTGTCTACATCGGCAGCGAAGATGGATCGCTGTGGTACGTGCCCTACGACTACTGCTTGCACCGCGTCGATGTGCGCTGCAACGTCAGTCCCGCCGAGCCGTATCCGCCGCGGCTGAGCCGGATCTATCCCGTGACGGCAGGGGGATCCACCCAGAGCCATGGGATCGAAGGCCCAGTGCCGACCTCGGCCGAGATCACCGCCAGGCTGATGGTTCGCCAGGGTGGCAAGACCGTCTATGCCGCGATGCTGCCCCAGCCTTCGACCGGCGCTCTGGTGCACACATACCCCCGGTTCCGGTTCACCGCACAGCTGTCGGGCGACGGTCGTTACGTGTTCATCGCCCCGGATACGTTCCTCAAGCCGGGCACCACCTATCGGGTGAAGATCTCCGGCCGATGGGGGTCAAACGGCGAGCGCATCGCCGACTGGACGCAACCGGGCACCTGGACCCGATTCGGGACGTTCTCGAACACCTTTCGCTTCCACACCGCCGGCAGTTCGGGACCGCTACCGCTGACCGTGGGCCCGAAGCGCGTGAGTACGTTCGAGCTGCGTCGGCTCGCCATGCCGCTCCCCGCCTTCCTGCCCGCGGTAAACCAGATCGGCTTTGACAGCTACGTCCTCCTGGTTGGGGCGATCGCCATCGGACGACCGGACCGGACCGGCCGTGGCTCGATCCTGCTCTGGGCCACCCAGGGCCATCGCGGATCTGACGGCACCTATGCGGCCGACCCGCACGGCACGCTCGTGTTCCCGCTGGGGGGCTCCTATCGAGGGAACACGCTGCTGCTCTCGAGCCATCACGCCGTGCTGACCTTCAGCTTTGGCCAGGTGCCGCTGCAACGCTTCGACATGCGGTTCCAGCTCGATCGCTCGCTGCGCGCCCAGGAGGGCGCCAGCATTTACGCGCAGGCCGCCTGCGCTCAGATCCCGAACTACGGCAAGTTGACGTTCTACGCCGGCATCTGCAATCAGCAGGGCAACATCGCCGCCGCGGGCACCTTCATCTCCAACGGCCTTCCTCGCGCTGATCACGCCAACGCCCGGCCCTACGGGCTCACCGTACGCTCGGTCACGCTCCGAGCGCCGACGGCAGCGATGCAAGGCTCGCTCACGGCCAGGTTCGCCCTCGCCCCAGGAGCGCGGTATCCCGCCGGCGATCACCGCGTCGGGCTGCTGCTCGTCGATCGAGCCGGTCAGCCGCTTGGACTCGACTACACCAACCAGATCACGATCCCCGACCGCCGCGGCAACGTCGCTTTGGTGACGCTGAGGATCCCGGCCCGCGCGACGCTCCCTCGCCACGCGCGCGTGTACGTGATCACGGACGTCTTCCCGCTGTACACCCACACGATCTCCTAGGCCCGCGAAGGCGCGGGATTCTCGGTTACACAGGTAGTCATACAAAGTTCAACGTACCGTTATGCTCTAGATATGATCGCCGTCGCCGATTCCCGCTGCTGATGCGGATCGTTGTCACCGGTGCCACCGGGCTGATCGGGCGGGAATTGGTCCGGGCGGCCTTGGGGCGCCGAGATGAGGTCGTCGCCCTCACCCGCAGCAGCGAGCGCGCAGGCTCGATTTGGGCCCCAACGTAGAGCTCCACGAGTGGCCAGAGCCCAAGCGCCAGCCGCCGCCCGAGGCTGCCCTGCAGTCCGCCGACGCGGTGATTCACCTGCTGGGCGAACCAATTGCCCAGCGCTGGACCGACTCCGCCAAACGCGAGATCCGTGACTCGCGCGTGCTCAGCACCCAGCAGCTGGTGAGCGCACTGCGCGCGCTGCCGAGTGATTCCCGCCCCTCGGTACTCGTCTCTCAATCCGCCACTGGCATCTATGGCGCCCGCGGCCCGGAGCCGATCGACGAGCGACAGCCGGCTGGGAACGACTTCCTCGCCGAGGTGGTGGTCGATTGGGAGGAGCAGGCCCGTCAGGCCGAGTCGTTGGACGTGCGCGTGGCCTTGCCCCGGACCGGCGTTGTGCTCGCGGCCGGCGAAGGAGCGCTGGCCAAGATGCTGCCGCCCTTCCGCCTGGGCATCGGCGGCCCCGTGGCCGGGGGCCGCCAATACGTACCCTGGATCCATGTGAAGGACGTCGTCGAGGCGCTGCTGCGCTGCGCGGGGGACCCGCGTGCCGAGGGTCCAGTCAACCTGGCGGCTCCGAGCCCAGCCACCAACTCCGAGCTCTCACACGCGCTCGGCCGGGTCCTGCATCGGCCGGCCGCGGTTCCCGTGCCGGGGTTCGCCGTGCGGGCTCTCTACGGGGAGATGGCGTCGGTCATCACCGCTGGTCAGCGCGCCGTTCCCGCGCGACTGCTGGAGCTCGGCTTCGAGTTCGCTTACCCCGAGCTAGAGCCGGCGCTGCGTGACGTACTAGCCCGCTCTTGACCTACATCTTGGAGCGCGAGCAGCTGGTGCGCCGCGAGCTCGAGGATGTGTTCGAGTTCTTCAGCCGGGCCGACAACCTTCAGGTCCTGACGCCGCCGTGGCTGCACTTTGAGGTGCTGACACCGGAGCCGATCGAGATGCATCCCGGAACCCTGATCGACTACCGGCTGCGCCTGCACGGCCTGCCGCTGCGCTGGCGCAGCCGGATCGAAGAGTGGCAGCCGGGACGGATGTTCGTCGACCGTCAGCTGCGAGGTCCCTACCGGCTGTGGCATCACACCCACCGGTTCGCGCCGCACCCGCAGGGCACGCTCGTCAGCGACCGAGTCCGCTATGCGATCCCGCTCGGGCCGCTGGGACGGCTTGCCCATCTTGCCTTCGTGCACCGGGACCTGGAGCGGGTGTTCGGCTTCCGCCAGGCGGCGATCACGCGCTTGCTGGAAGATGAGGTCGAGGTCCTCCCACGATGACGGCGATCCTCTGGCTGCGCCGTGAGTTGCGCGTGCACGACCATCCGGCCCTGACGGCGGCGCTGCAGCGCGATCACGAGGTGGTCCCCGTCTTCTGTCTTGACAGGCGGCTGCTGCACGGTCGCCATCGGTCGGGACCCCGCACCCAGTTCCTGCTGGAGTGCCTGCGCGACCTCGATGCCACCCTGCGCCGACTCGGCAGCGGTCTGGTGATCCGGATCGGCGCGCCCGAGCGAGAGCTGGTAGCGCTGGCCCACGACCTGGGGGCGAGGGAGCTGCACCTGAGTACCGACGCCGGGCCGTTCGCACGCGCGCGCGACGCGCGGGTGCGCGAAGCGATGTCGTCCGTTGGAGTGGAGCTCGTCGCGCACCCGGGACTGTTCGTGGTCGACCGCCCCGCCGCGATCCGTACGGGTGAGGACCGGCCCTACACGGTGTTCACCCCGTACTTCCGCGCCTGGCTCAAAGCTCCACGAAGAACGGTCCTGCCCCCGCCCTCCTCACTGCCGCCGCTGCCCCCCGGAGTGGCCACGGGGTCGATCCCGAGCCTGCAGGAGCTCGGTCTGCGCCAGGAGGTGGCTGAGCCCGCGCCCGGCGGCGAGCCGGCCGCGCGGCGCGTGCTGGAACAGCTCCTGCCCATCG
Source organism: uncultured Solirubrobacterales bacterium (assembly GCA_963787535.1). GTDB lineage: Bacteria > Actinomycetota > Thermoleophilia > Solirubrobacterales > Solirubrobacteraceae > Palsa-465. The sequence goes on along the minus strand of CAWBDB010000002.1, from coordinate 396,481 downwards.
CCGTCGACTACCAGCGTCGGCACGATCTCCCAGGAGCCGACGGTACCTCGCGGCTGTCGCCGTACCTGCACTTTGGGTGCCTGTCGGCACGGGAGCTCGAACAAGGCCTGCCGCCGGGGGACGGGCCACAAGCGCTGCGACGCCAGCTGTGCTGGCGAGACTTCTACGCGCAGGTGCTCTTTCACCATCCCGGCAATGCCCACCTCGAACACCAGCCGCGCTACCGCGGCACGATCCGCTGGCGTCGGCACGAGGGCGGTTTTGCGGCCTGGTGCGAGGGTCGCACCGGCTTCCCCCTGGTCGATGCGGGCATGCGCCAGCTCCGCCGCGAGGGATGGATGCACAACCGGGTGCGCCTGGTTGTGGCCTCGTTCCTGACCAAGGACCTCGGCCTCGACTGGCGCCGGGGCGAGCGATGGTTCATGCGCATGCTGATCGACGGCGACGAAGCCAACAACAACGGCAACTGGCAGTGGATCGCGTCGGTCGGCGTCGATCCCCAACCGCCGTTCCGACGGATCTACAACCCCGCCCGCCATCAGGAGCGCTTCGATCCCGAGGGTGTCTACGTACGACGGTACCTCCCCGAGCTGCGCTCAGTTCCCGACCGGTACCTGGCCGAGCCGTGGCGGATGCCGGCCTCGGTGCAGGGCGAGAGCGGCTGCGTCATCGGTCGCGACTATCCGGCGCCGATCGTCGACCACCTGCAAGCCCGCCGCGAGGCGCTCGCCCGCTACGCCGAGGCGGGGTGATCGGTAAGGGCGGTGCAGTCGCCGGGCGACGCGGATAGGCTTGCCGGAAGTGGACCTGGAAGGCCGCAACATCGTCGTCACCGGCGCCGCCAGCGGGATCGGCCGTGCCCTGGCCGAGCGCTTCGCCCAGGAGCGACCGCGGGCCCTGATCCTCGCCGACCTCGACCACAGTGCCGCGGAGGAGGTGGCCGGCCGGCTCGGCTCGGTGGCGCTGGCGGTCAGGACCGATGTCAGCTCCGAGCGGGAGATCGTCGCGCTGGTGGACCACGCCCGGACGCACGGAGGAGCGATCGACCTGTTCTGCTCCAACGCGGGCGTTCCGGGGCCTGGAGGCGGTCCGGAAGCATCCGATGAGGAGTGGCAGCAGATCTGGCAGGTCAACGTGATGGCCCACGTGTGGGCCGCGCGGGCGCTGCTGCCAGAGATGCTGCAGCGGGGCGAGGGCTACCTGCTGAACACCGCCTCGGCGGCGGGACTGCTGACCCAAGTCGGCGCGCTGGCCTACTCGGTCACCAAGCACGCGGCCGTCGCGGTCGCGGAATGGCTGTCGATCACCTACGGCGACGCCGGGATCAAGGTCTCGTGCCTGTGCCCGCAGGGCGTCCGCACCCCGATGCTCGAGCAGGCACTGGAGGATCCGATCGGCGCGGCAGCGCTGGCCGCGGAGGGGTTGCTGGAGCCCGCTGAGGTGGCGCAGGTGGTGCTTGCCGCCATCCGTGAGGAGCGGTTCCTGATCCTGCCCCACGAGAACGTTGCCCGCTACATGGCGCTGAGGGGCGCCGAGCCAGAGCGGTGGCTGACCGGCATGCGTCGGCTGGTACGCCGGGCGCGACCGCAGGGATCTGGCCAGAGCAGTTGATCAGCCCGCGGTGGCCGCCGCCGCATCGGCGAGGCCGATCGGCGCCGCCAGGACCCGATCTGGGATCCCGAAGCCGTCGACCAGCGGGCTCGCCTGCTGGCGCACGTCGTTGCAGAGCCGGTTGACCTCGCGCGTGATTTGCTTACACCGAGGTGCGGCCAGGCGCCCGTGCTCTTGGAAGAACCCCTTGTCGGCCTCGATGTTCGCCAGCGCGTAGAGGTCGCGCAACGTCGTCAGCGGCGCCGTCAGCGACTCGTCCTGACAGCTGTCGATCGCGGCCAGGAATGCCTCCAGCACGAGTCGGTCGAGGTGGGCCACGGCGGCGTCGACGGCATGGTTCTGGACCGCCCGGAAGACCTCGAACGGGTCGTAGTGCTGCTCGATGCCACGTCGGAACCGCTGCGCCACCGAAGCGGTGATGTGACCTTCGCGCCAGCGGAACAGGTCGAGCTGGTAGTCGCCGTCGAGCAGGTCGTGGTGCTCGTCCCGGCTGGGTACCGCGTCTCCGATTACCTGCACGATCTTGCGGGCGAACAACCGCTCGACCACCGTCTCGACCATCTGGCCGGCGACGAACGTGACCATTCCCCTCGGGTCGAGCTCCTCGAAGTGATCCTTGTAGTCGGTCAGCAGCCCTTTGGCGGCGAGCATCATCAGCACCGTGTTGTCACCCTCGAAGGTGGTGAAGATGTCGGTGTCGGCCTTCAGCGCGGCGAACCGGTTGACGGCCATGTAGCCGGCGCCGCCGCAGCATTCGCGACAGGTCTGAATCGTCTCGGTGGCGTGCCAGCTGGACGTCGCCTTGAGCCCGGCGGCCAGCGACTCCAGCTCTCGCCGCTCGCGCTCGGCGGGATCCTTGGAGCGAAACACGTGGTCGAACCTCTCGGTCAGCTGCTGCTGGGCGAAGTGCAGGGCGTAGGTCTTGGCCAGCAGCGGCATCAGTCGCCGCTGATGGGTCCGGTAGTCGAGGATCAGGACCTCCTCCTCGCTGTCGGCAGGACCGAACTGCCGGCGCTGCAGGGCGTAGCGCACGGCGATCGTGAGCGCGCTCTTGGCAGCGCTGATCGCAGCCGCCGAGATGCAGACTCGTCCCTGCACGAGCGTGCCCAGCATGGTGAAGAAGCGCTTGTCCGGATTCTCGATCGGGCTCGCGTAGCCGCCCCGCGCCGACACAGTGCCATAGCGGTCGAGCAGCGCCTCCCGGGGAACGCGCACCCGGTCGAACCAGATCTTGCCGTTGTCGACGCCGTTGAGCCCCATCTTCTCGCCGTCGTCCTCGATCCGAATCCCGTCGAGCACGTTCCCGCGCTCATCGCGGAGCGGGACCACGAGCGCGTGCACCCCGTGACACTCGCCGTGGACGATCAGCTGCGCGAACACGGCGGCGACCCGCCCGTGGCAGGCCGCATTGCCGATGTACTCCTTGTGTGCCTCGGGCACCGGAGTCTGGATCACGAACTCTTGGCTGTGCGGATCGAAAGTCGCCGTCGTCTGCAGCTTCTGCACGTTGGAGCCGTGCGCGGCCTCGGTCATGGCAAAGCAGCCGGGCAGCTCCAGCGACGCCGTCACGCTCAGGTAGCGCTCGTGATGGGAGCGCGTTCCCAGCTGCTGGATCGCGCCGCCCCACAATCCGAACTGCACCCCGAACTTGACCAGCAGCGAGAGATCGCCGAAGGCGAGCGTCTCGAACGCGGCGACGTTGGCGCCGAAGTCGTCCTGCCCGCCGAACTCCTCCGGGAACCCGGGTGCCGTGAGCCCCTCGGCCGCCAGTGTCCGAGCCCACCCCAGCACGCGTCGGCGGTACTCGTCAGTAGGCAGTGCGCTCACCGGCGTGAACTCCGGGCGCCCCAGCACCTCACGGATCCGCTCGCGCAGCGGTGCGTAACGACCGTCGAGCAGTCGCGCCAGGGCGTGCGGATCGAAGCCGTCTGGCACCGAAGCCAGCATATTGCCTCCCTGCGGCCGACTAGGGGTGCAGGACGTGGTGGAAGCGGCGCAGGAAGTGGCCGAAGTGGTTGTGGGCGCGGCTGCCCAGGGCAGTCACGCCGAGGAGCACGATGAACACCCCCGCCGCCAGCAGCAATCCACTCAGCAGCACCGGCCACCGCCGTTGCAGGAAGTCACGCACGCGGGTCAGGATCCGCTGGGCGCGGTCACCGGCCAGCCACAGGGTCACCACGATCGCAACCAGCGGCAGCACGAAGCAGAGGTTGAACAGCACCAGCAATACAACCTGGCGCGCGGGGTCGAGTCCGGAGCCCACCACCGCGGCGATCGCGGCGAAGTAAGGGAACGCGGTGGGCAGCTCCACCGCGGTGATGGTGGCGCCGAGGATCGCACTCGAGCGGCCCTTGCTGGTCATCTCGGGCATCTCTCGCTTGGACAGTCGTTCGCGGTGGCGCCACAGCACTGCCGAGACGATCAGCATGGCCACGCCGACGACGATCTCGATCACGTGACGTGCCTCGGCGTGGGGCTTTGGCACCAGCGACAGCAGCAGCTGACCCGGCCCGAGCGCGATCAATATGCCGCCGGCGAGGTAGACGACGATCACTCCGAGGGTGAACTCGGTCACCTGCCGCCGCGGTCGCTCGCCGGTGGCGAGGTACATCGCGGGGGCGATCGTCGTCGGGTTCAGCGAGTCCGCCAGGCCGATCGAGACCACGAGGCCGATGAGTCGCAGCATCGGCCCATTCTCGCCGGGTTCTCGGGCTGATGCTCAGATGCCGGCCAATACCTCCCGCGCCGCCCGCTCACCGGAGCGGACTGCACCGTCCATGTAGCCGTTCCAGTAGTCGGAGGTCTCCGCTCCGGCCCAGTGGATCCTCCCCACCGCGGCCCGGATCGCGTGTCCATAATCGGTCAGTACGCCCGGCGGGAGAAAGCCGCCGTAGCAGCCACGCGTCCAGGCCTCCGTTGACCAGTTCATCTCGATGTGGCCGATCGGATGCGCCGCCTGCTGGCCGAAGTAGCGGACGAAGCAGGCAATCGACTCGCGCCGGCGCTCGCTGGCCGAGAGCGTGGTGAACCGGCGCGCCTCGTGTCCCTCTACGAACCCGAGCAGGACTCCGGGAGAGCCGTCGGGCGGGGAGTTGTCGAAGGTGATCTTGATCGGTCCCGTGTCGCTGGTGACCTGGCCGGCGAGGCCGTGATCCCGCCAGAAGGGCCGCGGGTAGATGGCCTCGACCTTGATCGCCGAGCCCTGGGGGAAACGTTGCAGCAGCTGAGCCCGCGCCGGCGGGAGCAGGGGCTCGTAGAGGATCTGCGCGGTCAGCGAGGGTGGCCCGGTGACGATCACCGCCCGGCCGTGCAGCGTCAGCTCATCGGTCTGCACGGTCACGCCGCCACGACCCTGGCTGATGCGCCGAACCGGCTGGTTGAGCATCACCCGCTCGCCCAGTCGGCGCGCCGCGCGGATCGAGATCTCCTGCGAGCCGCCGATGAAGCGACTGTCCTGGGCACCCCCAGCGGTGTTGATCAGCCGCTCGAACGTCCCCGCCTGGGACTCGTTGCCGGCGGAGTGGATGTAGAACAGCACGTGCAGCAGCGACACGTCCCGGGGCTCACAAGCGAACACCGCCTCGATCCCCAGGTCCAGCAGACTGTTGGCCCCCTGCCCGAGCCCCTGCGCGAGCTTGAACGTCTCGAACGTCTGGCCGTCCCACTCGGCGGCCTGGGGGGCGGTCCACGGGGCCTCCAGCGGCACCGTCTTGGCCATCGCGTCCAGGCGCGCCAGCAGCGGAGCGAGCTGGGCGTCGGCGGAGTAATCGGGCGGGATCGCACCAAATGACGAGGTACCAGGGCTGTAGGGGGTGATCTTCCCGCTCTCGTAGAACAGGTAGTTGCCCTGGTTGTAGGTCTTGAAGGTCTTGATCCCCAGCTTGGTGGCCAGCTTCCTGACGTGGTCCTGGGTCGGGCCCACCCACTGGCCGCCGACCTCCACCACCTTGCCGCCTCCCAGGGAGTGGTTGAGCGTGCGTCCCCCCACCCGGTCTCGTGCCTCGAGCACGATCGCGGAGCGGCCGGCCGCCACCACCTGACGTGCGGCAGTGAGGCCGGAGAGACCCGCGCCCACGATCAGCACGTCCGCGCGCAGCGGGCTCCTCGTACGGCGGCGGCTCGCGGCCGCGGCGCCCGCTGGTAGGGCTGCGGCTCCGGCTGCAGTGGCCGCGCCGCCGATCAGCGTTCGACGCGAGATCTTTCTACTCGACACAGAGTTCTCCCCTCGACTGTTGCGTTGCGGCATTCTGGCGCCGGCGCCCGGAATCTGCCAGCCTGAACCGGTGATCTCGCTCAAGGGGATGCTATCGACGGTGGCGCTGACGGTCACGCTGACCTTCGGCGCCGTGGGCACGACCGCCGCCGCCAGGATCCCGGCGGGCTGCGCTTCGCTCCTTGCCCACCGCAGCACGCCGGCGATACGGGCGCTGGACCCACGCCCGCACGCGCCCCGCGTATTCGCGATCCAGTACAAGCAGTCGGCGGCGGCCGTCGTCTCCTACGCCTCCTTTCGCAGGACGATCGACTGCCTGCTGCGCCGCTACGTGCTGCCCTACCGCGCGATCGGGCGCCCGAACGTGGTCGTGCTCGACGAAGACACCGGACTGGCCACGCTGGCGATCGGCTCGCGCGGGGCGGCGGCGCGGCGCTTGTTCGACCAGTCCTCCGGCCCGAGCTGCACGCCTGACTGTGCGCTGGGCTCGTTGACGCTGTTGGCTCAGACCTACGCCAGACCACTCTCCCGCTACCGCAGTCGCTTCCCAGGCCTGGGTTCCAGGGCGGGCGTGTTCGTGGCTGCCACCGATACGATCGTCCGCAGCTTCGTGAGCACGTTCTCCGGGCTGTCCAAGCGCTACGGGTTGTACATGATCGCCTCCGGAGATCTCCCGCCGTTCCACCAGTCCTCGGCGCCGAGCGATGTGAGCGCGTTCGGCGATCCTGACCAGCACCCGCGACCTTCTTCGGTCTACGTGGCGAGCTCGCCCCAGGTGCACAACCAGGCGTTCATCTGGGCTCCGGGCAATGTGCGTCGCGGCGGCCCAGACGTGCTGCGCAACGTGGTCGACTCGAATCTCAAAGTGCCTCTGACTGCGATCGAGCAGGCGATCGAGCTGACGCCCGGCCCCGCGCACGGGCCAGCGGCAATCGCCAACCTGAGGCCGTACGCGCTGCCGGGCACGCGCGCGCGGCTGGGGATCGCCACCAGCCTGCCCGCGTTTGTCTACGGCTCGCCGCCACCCGGCGTGAATCCATGCCGCGACACCGCCAGCTACTACATGCGCTGCCTGAATCGCCTCGGCGCCAACCTGGTGATCCAGGACGAGGCCAACCCGGGCGCCTGGACTGGTCCGGACGGCAACGGGATCGAGCAGTGGCAGCCGTTGTCGTGGATGGGCTCCACCTACCGCACGGTGTCCGATCCAAGTGTTCGCTTCGACTACAACGTGACCGCGATGATGGTTGGCAACCTCGCCGACCTGGTGTTCGACGGACAAAGCGCGATCACGCAGCGCGGCGGCACGCGCGGGCCCGGCTGCCACTACATCGGCAACGCGCGATTCGTGCCCGGTGAGGATCAACCCGTGCTGCGTGGCTACGCCGGGGTCAAGCACGGGTTCGTCGCGCTGGCGCCATGGGTGGCACCGGATGGCGCGCGTGCGGCGCTGCGACGCATCGGCGCCTCGCTGGGTCCCAGTTCGGGCAGCGTCCTGCAGGACGACTACTTGGAGACGGCGCTGGTCGCTGACTTGCCGTTCCCGGTGGACACCCGCCGCCGGGGCTGCGCCTAGCGAGGTGTTCCGGGGCTGCGCCTAACGACGTGTTCCGGGGCTGCGCCTAGCGACGTGTTCCGGGGCTGCGCCTAAAAGGATCGAGGCGAGTGTTCCAGGCTGCGCCTAGCGAGGTGTTGCCGGTCCCCCGGTCGCGCGGGCTGTGCCTAACCGAGCGGTGCCAACCGCCCCTGGTCCGGCCTCAGGCGAAGTGCAGCTCTTCGGCCTCGTCGCCGCCGGCCGGACGCTCGCAGGTGGGGCACCACCAGCGCGCCTGTAGCGCGGTCCCGCAGGCCGCATGGCGAGGAGCGGTGGCATCCTCGACGTTGCGAGCGCCCCAGCCCGCCAGCAGCCGCAGCGCCCCCGCCAGCTCCCCGCCCGCCTCACTCAGCTCATAGACGAACCGCGGAGGGCGCTCCGAATACGGACGCGCCACCACCAGCGCCTCCCGTTCGAGTGCGCGCAGCCGCTGGCTGAGAACGTTGGAAGCGATCCCCGGCACCTGTTCCTGCAGCTCGCCAAACCGGCGCGGACCATCCAGGAGCACCGCTACCAGCAGCAGCGTCCAGCGCTCACCGACCGTCGCCAGCGCGGCTGCCAGGGCGGCGTACGGATCCCCCGGGGTCTCCTCGTGATCAAGCATGCCGGAAGCATCGCAGGCCGCGGTACAGTTGTGACTTGCAAACCGCAAGTAACGGTGATCGAGAATGAAGGATGGCGAAATGACCGCTCTGCAGGAGATCGAATCGGCACTACGAGCCGCCGCCGTCAACCCGGGCAACGCCGTCGTCGGGCTGGGGCGTGGCTGGAGCACCGGTTCAGGCATGGTGATCGGCCCGGGACGAGTGCTCACCAGCGCGCACAACATCCGTCACCAGGACGTGACCCTGAAGTTTGCCGATGGTCGAGAGGAGGCCGGTCTCCTCGCCGGTGCAGACCCCGACCTCGATATCGCAGTGATCGGCGTGGACACTGGCACGATCGAACCCGTGCGGTGGCCGGAGGGCCGGCACCGCGCTGAAATCGGACAGGCGGTGCTGGCGCTGAGCAATCCCGGCGGCCGCGGGCTGCGTGTCACCCCCGGATTCATCTCCGCAGCTGCGCGCAGCTTCCGGGGCCCGCGCGGGCGGCGGATCGCCGGCGCGATCGAGCACACCGCGCCGCTGCCGCGCGGCTCCTCCGGCGGCCCACTGGTCGACGTGGATGGAGCGCTGCTGGGAGTCAATACGGTCCGCGTCGACGGCGGCCTGATCCTGGCGCTTCCGGCTGACTCGGCGCTGCGCCGAGCGGGTCGAAGGTCTCGGGCGCGGCGAGGCGCCGAGCCGCCTGCGGCTCGGCGTGGCGATCGCTCCCCCGCGGGTCGCGCGGCGGCTGCGAGCCGCGGTCGGGCTGCCGCCACGGACGGGACTGCTGATCCGGGCGGTCGAGAGGGACAGCGCCGGCGAACGAGCCGGCCTGCAACGCGGCGATCTCATCGTCGCCGCCAATGGGACGGAGACCGACCGCGTCGACGTCCTCTACGAGGCTCTCGACGGCGCGCTCGGGGAAGGCCAGGTGGAGCTGACGATCCTCCGCGGCACCGACGAGGATCGCGTGGCGGTCAGCCGGTGATGGCCCTTGGCACCCCCCCGGACGCCGAGCAGCAGGCGCTCGATGCCTACTCCCGGATCGTCACCTCGGTCGCCGAGCGTCTGGCCCCGTCGGTGGCCAACCTGCGAGTGATGCGCCGCGGGCGCGGCGGCCAGCTGCCGGCCGGAGCTGGCAGCGCGGTGGCGTTGACCCGGGACGGGTTTCTGCTGACCTCGGCCCACGTTGTCGCCGGCGCTGCGCGCAGCGGACGGGCAACGTTTGTGGACGGCCACGAGCCACGGTTCGAGGTCGCGGGGCTTGACCGCCTCTCCGATCTGGCCGTGCTTCGGGCCGAAGACGACGACCTCGCTCCGGCGGCACTCGGTGCGGCCGAGCGACTGCGCGTCGGCCAGCTGGTGGTGGCGATCGGAAACCCCAACGGCTTCGGAGGATCGGTGACGGCCGGGGTGGTCTCCGCGCTCGGCCGCTCGCTGCCTGCCCGCGCCGGCCGGACCGTTCGCTACATCGACAACGTGATCCAGACCGACGCCGCGCTCAATCCGGGAAACTCAGGCGGCGCGCTGGTCGACAGCGATGCCCGACTGATCGGCGTCAACACCGCGGTGGCAGGAATCGGGCTCGGGCTCGCTGTCCCGATCAACCAGGTGACCCTGGGGATCGTGGCGGCGCTGATGCGCCACGGCCGCGTCCGACGCGCGTACATCGGGATCGCCGGGGGCCCACGTCCGCTGCCCCCGCACGCGCGCACCCAGCTGGGCCGCGACCAGTGCGTCGAGGTCGTCGAGGTCGCTCCGGCCAGCCCGGCGGCAACTGCGGGCCTCCGCGCCGAGGACATGATCGTCACCATGGGGCTCGCCAGCATCGAACGCGTACAGGACATCCAGCAGGCGATGACCGCGGAGACGATCGGTCAGGCGGTTCCGGTGCGAGTGTTGCGCGGCGAACGCTGGCTGACGCTCGAGCTGCGGCCCGTGGAGCTGGCGGACTAGCTACACTGGATCGTGGCGCCGGCGGCGTTCGTTGACACGCCCGCAGCCTGTGACCCACTTCTGAACACCACCGTACGGGAAGCCCACCAATGGCCCGTGGAGATGTCCGGATCGCAGCCACGCTCGCGTGCGAGGACTGCAAGCGCCGGAACTACCAAACCAACAAGAGCAAGCGGAACAATCCCGAACGACTCCAGCTGCGCAAGTACTGCCGCTGGTGCAAGCGGCACACCGCGCACCGCGAAACGCGCTAGTTGGACGGGGGCATTCCGTGGCTCGCAACCGCAAACGGGCAAAGGACCGCCGCGCGCGTCGACCCCAGGGCGCGTCGGTGGGCGCCGGCGCTCGGGCCGATCTGAACCCGGCGCCGGATCCGATCGAGCACGCCTCACCGGACGCTGAGCTCGCTGAGGCGCAGCTGGCGGTCGGTCGCCCGCAGCTCGCGGCCGAGGACGCTTCGGTCCGTGGCCGGCCGCAGGCCGAGACCGGGGAGGCCGAGCCGATTGCCTACCGGCCGGAGCTCAGCGACCCCCCGTCGCTCCCGGCTGCAGAACTCACTCCAGAGCACGCGACTGAGCCCGACGACGCCGAGCATCCTCTCGATGAGGACGAGCGTTCCACTTCAGGCGAGCATCTCCCGGCGGCGCGAGCTCAGCCCGGCAACCGCCTGGTGAACTTCGTCCAGGGAAGCTGGCGGGAGCTGCAGCGGGTACAGTGGCCCGATCGCCGGCAGGTGATGCAGGCCACCGGGGTCGTGATCGGGTTCGTAATCGTGGCCGGCGTGTTTCTCGGCGTCACCGACTTCCTTGCCGGGAAAGTCATGAACTACGTCCTCACTGGGCACTTCAAGTAGATCCGATAATCAATGTTTCGCTGGTACGTCGTCAATACATACTCTGGGCACGAGAACAAGGTCAAGCACAATCTGGAGCACCGGGTGGTCTCCCTAGGCCAGCAGCGCGCGGTCCGGCAGATCGTGGTCCCGACCGAGTCGGTGTCGGAGATGAAGGACAACCAGAAGGTGACGGTCGAGAAGCGAACGATGCCCGGCTACGTGCTCGTGAACATGGATCTCAACGAGGACTCCTGGTCGCTGGTCAAGGGCACTCCGGGCGTCACCGGCTTCGTCGGCGCCTCCAACGAGCCGGTGCCGCTGACTCAGTCCGAGGTCGACCGGCTGCTGCACCAGGAGACGGCGGAGCGTCCGCGCAGCCGCGCCCAGTTCTCGATCGGCGAGTCGATCAAGGTGATTTCCGGGCCGCTGTCGGATTTCTCGGGCGAGATTTCCGAGGTCAACGAGGATGCGCAGCGGCTCAAGGTGCTGGTCTCGATCTTCGGCCGCGAGACCCCGGTCGAGGTTGGCTTCGACCAGGTCAAGAAGATTTAGGGGGCCGCTCCGCGGCCCCGTTATGTTGGTCAGCTAGGTACTGAAATGGCGAAGAAGGTTCTAACCGAGATCAAGCTCCAGGCCGTTGGCGGCCAGGCCAGCCCGGCGCCGCCGGTGGGGCCGGCGCTAGGCCAGCACGGGGTCAACATCATGGAGTTCGTGAAAGCGTTCAACGCCCAGACCCAGGGCGACACCGGAACGGTGATCCCGGTGGTGATCACCGTCTACGAGGATCGCTCGTTCACGTTCGTGACCAAGAGCCCACCGGCGGCGGTACTGATCAAGCAGGCGCTCAGCCTCGACAAAGGCTCCGCTGAGCCGCACATGACCAAGGTCGGGAAGATCAGTCAGGATCAGCTACGTGAGATCGCCGAGAAGAAGATGCAGGATCTGAACGCAAACGACGTCGATGCCGCCGCGAAGATCATCGCCGGCACCGCCCGTTCGATGGGCGTGGAGGTGGCATGAAGCCCCACCACCAAAAACCCTCCCGGGATGCCAAGGCGGTGGCGTGATGTCCCACCACGGAAAGGCCTACCAGGACTCCAAGCAGCGCTTCGATCGCGAGCGCGAGTACACGCCGGCGGAGGCGATCTCGCTGGTCAAGCAGCTGAGCCGGGTGAAGTTCAACGAGTCGGTCGAGGTGCACGTCCGCACCGGGCTCAACGTGCGTCACGCCGATGAGCAGCTGCGTGGCACCGTCGCGCTGCCCCACGGCCTGGGCAAGAACGTGAAGATCGCCGTGTTCGCTCAGGGCGAGAAGGCGCGGGAGGCGCAGGAGGCAGGGGCCGACGTGGTCGGCGCCGAGGACTTGGCGGCAAAGATCCAGGAAGGATTTGACGACTTCGACGTGGCCATCGCTACGCCGGATCTGATGCCGGTCGTCGGCCGGCTCGGCCGGATCCTCGGTCCCGCCGGCAAGATGCCCAACCCCAAGGTCGGCACGGTGACGATGGACGTGGCCCGTGCGGTGCAGGAAGCCAAGGCGGGGAAGGTCGAGTACCGCACCGACCGCAACGCGATCGTGCACATGGTGATCGGCAAGCGAGACTTTGACGAGCGCCGACTGCTGGAGAATTACGCGGCCGTGCTCGAGGAGCTGATCCGAGCCAAGCCCTCCGCGGCCAAGGGTCGCTACCTGCACTCGATCACCTTCGCGACGACGATGGGCCCAGGAGTCAAGGTTGACTCCTCTCGCACCCGTGACATCGTCGAGGAGCCGGTGGCCGCGTAGAATCAGGCAGAACCCTAGGAGCTTCAAAGCCCAAGACCTCCGGCCGCGACATCGCGTAAGTCCGGAACAGGCGGAGCCTCGAATCCCGGAGCCCTCGATCGCTCGGTCCTCGACGCCCGCCCTGTGCGGGCTTCGCTCTGTCAGCGAGGACCATGAATCGAGATCAAAAATCAGCTGTGGTGGACGAGATCGCCGGGCAGATACAGGCGGCCGAGGCGATCTTCGCGGTCGACTACAGGGGACTGACAGTCAAGCAGGCGGCCGACCTGCGAATCCGGCTGCACGAGGCCGACGCGCGTCTGCGGGTGGTCAAGAACTCGCTCTCCGAGCGCGCGGCTGACAAGGCGGGAGCGCAGGAGCTCAAACCGATGCTGCAGGGGCCGACTGCGCTGGCGCTGGTGGGCGGTGACGCTGCGATCGCGGCCAAGGCACTGAATGACACGGCACGGACGCTCAACCTGCTGGAGTTCAAGGGTGGCCTGCTGGGGGGCGCGCTGCTCAGCGCCGACGACGTTCGCTCGATCGCTCGGCTCCCCGGGCGCAACGTGCTGAGCGCCCAGCTCGTGGGCACGATCGCGGCGCCGTTGAGCGGCCTCGTGCGGGGCCTGAATGCGCTGATCGCCGGGATCGCGATCCAGCTGCAGTCGATCGCCGACCAGGGACTGGTCAGCGGCGCCGCGCCGGAGCCTGCCGCTGCCGCCCCGGAGCCCGGGGTCGCCCCTGAGCCGGCCGCGGAGGCCGCCACACCTGAGCCGGCTGGGGAGGCCGAGCCCACCGACCAACCTGAACAATCGCCAGCGGACGCCGCGCCGGACGCGGATCCGTCCGAGGAATAAGGAGGAACCATGTCCACCACCCAGGAGTGGATCGACGAGCTCAAGTCGATCTCCGTGCTCGAGCTCTCGGAGCGGATCAAGGCGCTCGAGGAGACGTTTGGCGTGTCTGCGACGGCCGTAGCCGCCGCCGCCCCCGCACCCGCAGGAGGCGATGGCGCCGGCGAGGCGGCTGAGGAGCAGAGCAGCTTCGACGTGATCCTCAGTGGCGCAGGCGACAAGAAGATCCAGGTGATCAAGGTCGTGCGCGCCGCCACCGGCCTTGGCCTGAAGGAAGCCAAGGCGCTCGTCGACGAGGCGCCCAAGCCGGTCAAGGAGGGCGTCGACAAGGAGGAGGCCGACAGGCTCAAGGCCGACCTGGAGGAGGCCGGCGGCAGCGTCGATCTCAAGTAGCGCCGCCGCATCAACCTGATGACAAGGGGCGCCCGCCCACCGGCCCGCGGCGGGCGCCGCTTGCCGTCTCAGCTCGTGCGAGCTGGCACTGGCGCGGGCACGATCACCAACAGGGTCAGCGCACACAGCACCGCGAAGGCGGCGGTCGGCACCCCGTCGCCGGCGGCCTTGGCGACCGCACCGCCGGCGCCTGATCCGGCAATCTGACCTCCCGCCCAGGCGAGGTTTATGAGTGCTGCCGCCAGCCCCTGGTCGAGCCCGCGGGTGTCGGCGGCATCAGAGAGCATCGCCATCGCCGGTGCCCAGAACGCGCCCAACGCCGCGGAGGCTGTGACCACGACCGCGCCCAGCAGGACCGCCGACTGCGGCAGCGTGAAGCACAGCAGCAGTGCCGCCGCCGCGACCAAGCCGTAGCGAAGCGGCGCGATCCGCCCGTGTCGGTCCGAGAGCCGACCGATCGCCGGGCTGATGACGGCCTCGCAGGCTGCCGCGAGCAGGAAGGCGGCGCCGATCGCCACCGCACCGGCGCCCAGCCGGTGCAGTCGCAGCGGTCCGAGGACGTTGAGGATCCCCGATGCCACCGCCGGTAGTGCAACCAGCCACATCCCGCGCACGACCGGGCGATCGCCGGCGGCCTGTAGCAGCTGGCGCAGCCCCTGGTCGGACCCCGGGTGGGAGGAGTGAAGCCGGCGGGACTGGTCGATCAGTACCACCGCCACCACCATCACGCTGCTGAAGGTGACGCCGCGCCCGACCGCATCGGCGGCGGTTCCGATCACCGGCCCGAACAGAGCGCCCCCGATGGCCGCACCCAGGGCGGCGCCGATCAGCGTGCCGCGCCGCTCCGGGGGCGACTCCGCCACCAGCCAAGCCAACCCTCCCGCCCACGAGCAGGCGCCGCCGAGACCCTCCACGAACCGGGCCACGTCCAGCGCGGCTGCGTTGTCGAGAAAGCCGAAGGCCAACGTGGATCCCGCCAGCAGGGTCAGCCCCAGGCAAACGGCCTGCTTCGGGCCGATCCTGGCCGCCAGGATGCCGCCGGGGATGGCTCCCACCAGCGTGCCGATCGGATAGCTCGCGGTCAGGACCCCCGCCGACAGCTTCGAGAGTCGCAGCTCGTGGGAGAGCGCCGGCAGCAGCGGGGCGATTGCCGCATAGAACATCGTGTCGACGAACACGACGACGCCGACCACCAGCACGAGGCGCCGTAGCGCGCTGCTCTCCGAAGACGCCACCGTCCGCTGACCGTAGCGTCCGCGGGTGGGCGTCTACCGGACCAGACGCACCGCGCTTGCTCCGCGCTGGCTTTCCCCCTACACTGCCCCGGTCAGCCGATAGTCGTAGCCGCTCAGAACACGCGGCGCCGCGCCACATACGCGGTGGCCGAGGGCGGGGTCCGTGAGCGCTGAGCGGTCCTTCACAGGGCACTGATGCCGTGTGCTATCTTTGCTGGTCGCGCTTTATGTGAGCGGCGCGCCGTGTAGCGGCGTCAGCCGGACTCGCTGGAGCGTTTTCTTCCTCCCTCTCGACCGCCCGAGGAGTCGCCGTCTTGGCAACCGCTCATGCCCCCCGGACGCGCCGGAGTTTCGCGCGTCTGAACAAGGTTCTCGAAGTCCCCAACCTGATCGATATCCAGCGCAAGTCGTTCGCGTGGCTGACCGACCCTGATGGTGGTGGCCTGCGCGAGACGATCGACGACATCTCTCCGATCGAGGACTACACCGGCAACCTCGCCGTGCAGTTCGGCGAGTTCACCTTTGACGAGCCGGTGGCCAGCCTGGAGCAGTGCCGCGAGAAGGACCTCACCTACGCCCGTCCGTTGACCGTGACGGTGGCGTTCATCAACCGCGAGACGGGGGAGATTCGAGAGCAGTCGGTGTTCATGGGGGACTTCCCGTGGATGACCGAACGGGGCACGTTCATCATCAACGGCACCGAGCGCGTCGTGGTCACCCAGCTGGTTCGTTCGCCGGGCGCCTACGTGATGGAGCCCAAGGACCGTGAGAAGCAGGTGTTCATTGCCAACCTGATGCCGGCACGAGGCTCATGGCTGGAGCTGGAGATCGACAAGAAGGGCCGGGTCTACGTCCGCATCGACCGCAAGCGCAAGCTTCCGGTGAGCGTGCTGCTGCGGGCGATGGGCTACGCCTCCGATGAGGAGATCCTGGGCCTGTTCGACAACTCGCTCTACATCCGGCTGACGCTCGACGCCGATGCCGAGGCGACCCGCAGCGAGGAGGGCGCACTGATCGAGCTGTTCAAGAAGCAGCGCCCGGGCGAGCCACCCTCGATCGACGCGGCGCGCTCGCTGCTGAACCAACTCTTCTTCGACCCCAAGCGTTACGACCTCACCCGCGTCGGCCGCTACAAGCTGAACTCGCGTCTGGGACTGGACATCGACCTCGAGACCCGCACGCTCACTCACGACGACATCATCGCGCTGGTCAAGGAGCTGGTCTCGCTGCCGGCACGGCTGGGAATGCCGGAGGAGCCGGGCGAGGAGATCAAGGACTTCGCCGCCGAGGCGGTGGCGCTGCCGCGGGAGCCGATCCAGGACCACCTCGACGAGTACGAGCACTTTGGCAATCGCCGCCTGCGCACAGTCGGTGAGCTGATCCAGGAGGCCTTCCGGATCGGCCTGTACCGGATGGAGCGGGTCGTGCGCGAGCGCCTTACCACTGAGGACGCCGACACGATCACCCCGCAGACAATCGTCAACATCCGTCCGGTTGTTGCTGCGTTAAAGGAGTTCTTCGGCTCCAGCCAGCTCTCGCAGTTCATGGACCAGACCAACTCTCTGGCCGGACTGACGCATCGTCGTCGCCTCTCCGCCCTCGGCGCCGGTGGCTTGACGCGGGAGCGCGCACCGATCGAGGTGCGCGACGTACATCCCACCCACTATGGGCGCATGTGCCCGATCGAGACGCCAGAAGGACCGAATATCGGCCTGATCGGCTCCCTCTCCTCCTACGCGGAGATCTCCGAGCATGGCTTTGTCACCACGCCGTACCGAGTCGTCCGCGACGGGAAGGTAACTGACGAGGTCCTGCACCTCGACGCCACCCAGGAGGAGGAGCGGCTGATCGCGCAGGCCAACACGCCGGTCGACGAGTCAGGGCGACTGGCCGCCGACGAGATCCTGTGCCGGACCCAGGCCGGTCAGTACCTGACCGTGACCCCGAACGAGGTCGACCTGATCGATGTCTCTCCCGAGCAGATCTGGTCGGTGGCCACGGCGATGATCCCGTTTCTGGAGCACGATGACGCCAATCGTGCGCTGATGGGCTCCAACATGCAGCGGCAGGCGGTGCCGCTGCTGGTGACCGACGCCCCGCTGGTGGGGACCGGGATGGAGCGCCGCGCGGCGATCGACACCGGTGACGTGATCGTCGCCGACTCGGCCGGAACCGTGGCCTACGTGGACGCCGAGCAGGTCCTGGTCGAGAAGTCCGAGGGCGGACGTGAGGAGTACGAACTGCAGAAGTTCATGCGCTCCAACCAGGGCACGCTGATCCACCAGAAGCCGATTGTCGACGTCGGCGCCAGCATCCGCGCCGGCGACGTGCTCGCCGATGGCTCGGCCACCGACATGGGCGAGATGGCGCTGGGCAAGAACCTGTTGGTGGCCTTCATGTCCTGGGAGGGCTTCAACTTCGAGGACGCGATCATCCTCTCCAAGCGACTCGTCCAGGACGACGAGCTCACCTCGATCCACATCGAGGAGTACGAGATCGACGCCCGCACGACCAAGCTCGGCGATGAGGAGATCACCCGTGACATCCCCAATCGCTCTGAGGAGTCGCTGCGCAACCTCGATGACCGCGGCATCGTCCGCATTGGCGCCGAGGTTCAGTCCGGCGACCTGCTGGTGGGCAAGGTCACGCCCAAGGGCGAGACCGAGCTGACCGCCGAGGAGAAGCTGATCCGCGCGATCTTCAAGGAGAAGGCGCGGGAGGTTCGCGATACCTCGCTGAAGGTACCCCACGGCGAGGGCGGAGTGGTGATCGACGTCAAGACCTTCAGCCGCGACGAAGGCGACGATCTGCCCCCGGGCGTCAACGACCTGGTCCGCGTGTTCGTGGCCAAGAAGCGCAAGATCGCCGAGGGCGACAAGTTGGCGGGACGTCACGGCAACAAGGGCGTGATCTCCAAGATCGTCGACGTCCAGGACATGCCCTTCCTCGAGGACGGAACCCCGGTCGACGTGATCCTCAACCCGCTGGGCGTGCCCAGCCGGATGAACCTCGGCCAGATCCTGGAGACTCATCTGGGTTGGGTCGCGGCTCAGGGTTGGTACGAGGACGGTTCGCAGGCGCGCAAGGTCGCCACCAACGGCGGTCGGCACTCGGACGGCCGTCCCGGCAAGGTCTACGTGGCCACGCCCGTATTCGACGGCGCGACGGTTTCCGACGTCGACCAAGCGCTGGTGCGCTGGCAGGACGAGCACACCGGACAGATCCGGATGGACATCGACAAGAACCGGCGTGCCGGCGAGCAGGCATCGGGCAAGGTGACGCTGTTCAACGGACGGACCGGTGAGCCGTTCGAGCAGCAGGTGACGGTCGGCTACATGTACATCCTCAAGCTGCTGCACCTCGTCGACGACAAGATCCACGCTCGCTCCACTGGACCGTACTCGCTGGTCACCCAGCAGCCGCTGGGCGGCAAGGCGCAATTCGGCGGGCAGCGCTTCGGCGAGATGGAGGTGTGGGCGCTGGAGGCCTACGGCGCGGCTTACACCCTGCAGGAGATGCTGACGATCAAGTCAGACGACACCGTCGGACGGGTAAAGGCCTACGAGGCGATCGTCAAGGGCGAGAACATCGCCGAGCCATCGATTCCGGAATCGTTCAAGGTCCTGCTCAAGGAGATGCAGTCGCTGGCGCTGGACGTCAACGTCGTCTCCGAAGAGGGCGAACGGGCGGAGATGCGTGAGGAGGACGACGACCTGCTTCGCGCGGCCGAGGAGCTCGGAATCGATCTCTCCGGCGTTCGCTCCGCCGACGGGGCCGCCGACGAGGCCACCGAGCACGAGGGTGAAACGGTCGAAGCCTCAGCCGATGAGACCGACGTCGAGGACCCGGACCTGGAGGCCGGCGAGGAGCTCTCCGGCGAGGACTTCAGCACCGACGCCGACCCGATGATCGAGGAGAGCGTCCCCGCCGGCGAAGCCGAGGGGGTGCTGGAGGAGGACGAAGGTTAATCAGCGTGCCGGTCTGCCGCGACCGGTCTCCTGGCGTCGACACACGCAGCGGAGACCAGGCGCGGCGGCGCGCGAAGTGCAGGGCACGAGAAATTTTCAAGCACTAAGGAATGGCTTTGATCGACATAAACAACTTTGACGCCATCGAGATTGGCCTCGCCTCCTCCAAGCAGATCCGCGCCTGGAGCTCGGGCGAGGTGACCAAGCCCGAGACGATCAACTACCGGACACTGAAGCCCGAGAAGGACGGGCTCTTCTGCGAGCGCATCTTTGGGCCGACCAAGGACTGGGAGTGCTACTGCGGCAAGTACAAGCGCGTGCGCTACAAGGGCATCGTCTGCGAGCGCTGCGGTGTCGAGGTCACGCGATCCAAGGTCCGCCGCGAGCGCATGGGGCATATCGACCTCGCCGCCCCGGTCAGCCACATCTGGTTCTTCAAGGGCGTCCCGAGCCGGATCGGCTACCTGCTCGACATGGCTCCGAAGGAGCTGGAGAAGGTCCTGTACTTCGCCGCCTCGATGGTCACCTGGATCGACGACGAGGCCCGCGCCCGGGACATCGAGTCGCTGGAGGGCGAGGTCAACAAGGTCCTCGACGCCTACGGGGCCGAGAAGGAAGAGCGTGTCCTGGAGCTCAAGGAGTCGCTGGCCCGTCGCGAGCAGTACCTGGAGAGTGCCAAGACGGGGCGCGACTTCTCCGACGAGGACCATCTCTGGGCCGAGACGCTGGATGTCAACGTGGCCAAGATCTCCGACGAGGAGCGTCAGAAGATGCTCAAGGAGCTGCGCAAGAGCTTCCAGGCCGACATCGACGACACCGAGGCCTACATCGAGGATGCCGCTGAGCGGATGCGGCAGGTGTGGGACCTGTTCAAGACGATGAAGCCCAAGGATGTCGTCAACGACGAGACCACCTTCCGTGAGCTCAAGGACCGCTTCGGATCTCCCTACGGCTTCGGCGAGTACTTCCGCGGGGGCATGGGCGCCGAAGCGGTTCGTGATCTGCTCCAGCAGGTCGACCTCGAGGACGAGGCCGCTGACCTCCAGGAGCAGGTCAAGACGGCCAAGGGACAGAAGCAGGCGCGCGCGGTCAAGCGCCTGAAGGTCGTCTCCGCGTTCATCTCCTCGGGCAACAAGCCGGAGATGATGATCCTCGAGGCCGTCCCGGTGATTCCCCCGGAGCTGCGGCCGATGGTCCAGCTCGACGGCGGGCGCTTCGCCACCTCTGACCTCAACGACCTCTACCGCCGGGTGATCAACCGCAACAACCGACTCAAGCGGCTGCTCGACCTCGGCGCGCCCGAGATCATCGTCAACAACGAGAAGCGGATGTTGCAGGAGGCGGTCGATGCGCTGTTCGACAACGGCCGTCGCGGCCGTCCGGTGACCGGACCGGGCAACCGTCCGCTCAAGTCGCTGAGCGACATGCTCAAGGGCAAGCAGGGCCGCTTCCGCCAGAACCTGCTCGGGAAGCGCGTCGACTACTCCGGGCGTTCGGTGATCGTCTCCGGGCCGTCGTTGCGGCTGCACCAATGCGGTCTGCCGAAGCTCATGGCGCTGGAGCTGTTCAAGCCGTTCATCATGGCCCGGTTGGTCGAGCGGAAGTCGGCTCAGAACATCAAGGCGGCCAAGAAGATGGTCGACTCGATGATTCCCGAGGTCTGGGATGTCCTCGAGGAGGTCATCCACGAGCATCCGGTGCTGCTCAACCGGGCGCCGACGCTCCACCGCCTGGGCATCCAGGCATTCGAGCCGGTGCTCGTCGAGGGCAAGGCGATTCAGGTCCACCCGCTGGTCTGCCACGCCTTCAACGCTGACTTCGACGGCGACCAGATGGCGGTCCACCTGCCGCTGTCGGCGGAGGCGCAGGCCGAGGCGCGCATCCTGATGCTGTCGGCCAACAACATCCTCTCGCCCGCACACGGAGCGCCGTTGGCCACACCGGCCCAGGACATGGTGCTCGGCGCCTACTACCTCACCTACGGACCTGACGGGAGCGAGCTGGCCAAGATCGATCCCGCCACCCACGATCCGCGCCCGCACGTGTACCGCACCGCCCAGGAGGCAGAGTGGTCATACGAGCACGGTGTGGTCAAGCTGCACGACCTGGCCGAATATCGCCCGCTAGGTCGTGAAGGCGGCCACGTGCTGACGACCGTCGGTCGGATCATCTACAACGACAAGATCGAGCGGTCGATTGCCGAGGCGCTGGGCGAAGAGTTCGATCCCAGCCTGTACGAGTTCATCAACCGCTCGATGAAGAAGAAGGACACCACCAAGCTGGTCGACGACCTCGTGCAGGCCTACGGAGCCTCGACGATCTCGCTGGTGCTGGACGCCTTCAAGGACATCGGCTTCCACTACGCCACCCAGGCCGGGGTGACGATCTCCAAGAACGACGTGCAGACGCCACCGCGCAAGGCCGGGATCCTGGCTCAGTACGACGACCAGCTGACGACCATCGAGGAGCAGTACGGCGCCGGCGAGATGGATGAGGAGGAGCGCCACGAAGCGGTCACCTCGCTGTGGGACAAGGCGACCAACGAAGTCGGAGAGGCTCTCTACGAGCACCTGGACGAGCTCAACCCGATCTTCATGATGGCCAACTCCGGTGCCCGGGGATCGTTCTCGCAGATCCGCCAGCTGGCGGGAATGCGAGGCCTGATGGCCAACCCGAAGGGTGAGATCATCGAGCGACCGATCAAGGCCAACTTCATGGAGGGCCTGACCGTGCTCGAGTACTTCATCTCCACCCACGGCGCTCGTAAGGGCCTCGCCGACACGGCGTTGCGGACGGCGGACTCCGGCTACCTGACCCGGCGATTGGTCGATGTCTCCCAGGATGTGATCATCCGCCAGGAGGACTGCGGCACCCAGGGTCACATCGAGATGCCGGTGTCCAAGCTGGAGGTCGATCCCGAGACCCGTCGGCTGCGGCCCACCGGGGAGCCAAACGACAACCTGATCGGACGGTTCGCCGCCCAGGACATCAAGACCAAGCGCGGTCGGCTCATCGTCGAGCAGGGTCACGAGATCGATCGCGCCGAGCTGGCAGACCTGTTCGAGGCCTGGGCCGACGACACCGGCAAAAGCGTGGTCATCTACGTTTCCGTCCGCTCGGTGCTCAAGTGCGAGGCTCCGACCGGGGTCTGCCAAGCGTGCTATGGGCGCTCGATGGCCACCGGCAAGGTGGCGCAGATCGGCGATGCCGTCGGGATCATCGCGGCGCAGTCGATCGGCGAGCCGGGCACGCAGCTGACGATGCGGACGTTCCACACCGGCGGCGTCGCCGGCGCGGACATCACGCACGGCCTGCCGCGGGTGGTCGAGCTGTTCGAGGCACGCAAGCCCAAGGGGCTGGCCAAGATCGCTGAGATCGGCGGCAAGGTGTCGATCGAGGAGTCCGACAAGGCGGTCACCGTGGTGATCACCGATGACGGTGGTGAAGAGCATCGCCACACGTTCCCGCGGCGGACGTTGCTGTTCGTCGAGTCCGGACAGCGGATCCAGCCGGGTACGCAGCTCAACGAAGGCTCCCTGTATCCCCACGAGCTGCTGGCGATCCGCGACCGGACCGAGACCGAGCTGTACCTCGTGCGCGAGGTCCAGGAGGTCTACAAGTCCCAGGGCGTCGACATCAACGACAAGCACATCGAGCTGATCGTGCGGCAGATGATGAAGAAGGTCAGGGTCGACCAGAAGGGTGACACCGACCTACTTCCGGGGCAGTTCGTAGATCGCTACGAGTACGCGCGGATCAACCAGCAGGTTCAGGATGCCGGTGGCGAGGCCGCCCAGGCCGAGGAGATCATCCTCGGGATTACCAAGGCATCACTGAATACCGACTCGTTCCTGTCGGCTGCGTCATTCCAGGAGACGACCAAGGTGCTCACCGATGCTGCCCTGGAGGGCAAGATCGACCGCCTGAACGGGCTCAAGGAGAACGTCATCATCGGCAAGCTGATCCCGGCGGCGACGGGCTTGAAGCGTTACCGCCGGATCGAGATCGAGCCAGCCGAGCCGCTGCCGCGCGGCATGGACGACGGATTGCTGGATCATGACGATCTCGCCGCCGAGCTTGGACTAGGCGACGGTGAGTCGCTGACCAGCTTCGGCACCGGGATCGAGCCCGACCTCTCTGACCTGGAGGACATCGGTCGTAGCGGCTCCTCGCTCGACTTCGTCGAGGAGCTGGCCGATCTCGACGGGCCCTCGGGCAACGGGGGAACTTCCCGCGAGTAGCGAGGACGTTCGCTGACAGCCTCGGGCCGCGATCCCGGCGGCCTGGGGCTGTCGCATCAGTTCGGCGAAGGTCCCATCTGGTGCTCGCGCCCTACAGGGCGCGACTCACCGCGGCCGTTCGGGGGTGCGATCGGGAACGCGACCGTCGCCGATCCAGCCGTGGTTCGGCAGCACCCTGACATCGGTGAGCCCTGCCTCCCGCATCATCGTCTCGACCTCACCACGTGTGTAGCGATGCTCGATCGGCGCCGAGAAGCGGTCGAACTGATCGTTGACAAGAACACGAAAGGGATAGTCGGCATAGGTCTTCAGCGGCAGCCCCGAGACCAACCGCCGACCGATGCGTCGACCTCCAAGCCAGCGCTGCGGGGCCACGACGGATGCGAACAGGATCGCCGCCAACGGATAGCAGAGGGCGTGAAGCAACCGGTATGGCATCCGTACCGTCATCTTGCGAACCGCAGTGACGAGCCGGAGAACCAGACGATGGCTGGTCTGCTCGGGCTGCCAGTACAGATAGACATGGACATAGCCGCCGGGCGCGGCGTACCTGGCGATCCGGGCCAGCGCTCGGGCGGGGTCGGGAAGGTGGTGCAGAACGCCTATCGACATTACGAAGTCGAAGCTCTGCTCTCCAAGCGGAAGTCGTTCAGCGTCTGCCTGCACGGTCAGCGCGTGGGTGGGCAGGTTGCTGCGAGCGACGTCGATCGATCCGCCCAAGTCAATGGCTGTCACCTGAGCCCCCAGTGCCGCCGCCTGCGCGCTGTGGCGCCCGGATCCGGTTCCCACATCCAGCACCCGCTTATTGGCGAAGGACTCGGGCGGGTGGGGTCGCATGTAGTCCAGGAAGTTCTTGCGCCACTCTGACCGCGGCTTTCCGAAGTGGCTCCACTCGTAGGCAAATCCCTCAGCGGTTCGCTCGCGGACGGAAACGCCTCGCCGCCGAACTGCGGTTGGCAGTCCCAGGGACGCAGCCGCAGCCGGATAGGCGTCGCCGAGCGCTGCGCGCCCGCGGTGATCGAGCATCCGAGCCGTTCCGGCTATGAGCGGGTAACGCTCCCCACACGAGCGGCAGCTCAGCCACCCGTCCGGTCCAAGGTCGGGAAGGCTGGGATGGGGCGACGCCTGAACCAGCTCGAGCGGGGAGCTGCACTCCAGGCACCTGAGGGTCCTAAACAGCGGACTGATTGCCGCCGAGGGGATGGATGCTGAGGCATGCACGCCGGGCGCGAGCGTACCGGCGACCGAGCGCCGATCATCGTCCCTGGGGCGCATCCGCTCCTACCAGCCTTCTCGGCGGAGAAAGACTTCCAAGGTCAGAAGCGCCCACAGAAGCTGGCCGTGGTCCCGTGAGCCAGAGCGATGGATCCGGATCAGGTTGTCCACCTCGCCACCGACCAGGTGCTGCTTGACCCGGGCGTGGGGGGTCCCGAGCATCGAATCCACGTAGGCGGCAAGATCTGATCTGAACCAGGCAGCAATCGGAACTCCGAATCCGCGTTTGCGCCGATGAAGCAGCCGCGCTGGAAGTAGGTCGCCGACCGCTCGCTTGAGGATGTGTTTCAAACGCGGGCCGCTTACCTTCATCTGCGTGGGGATGCGCACGGCGAATTCGATCAGATCGCGGTCCAGGAACGGCGAACGAACCTCGAGGCCGTGAGCCATGCTCATTCGGTCTGTCTTCGGCAGCAGATCGTCAAGCAGGTAGGTATGCAGGTTCAGGTCCAACAGGCGATCGAGGGGAGCAGCGCCCAGGGTCCCCTGCCACAGCCGGTGGAAGTCAGCGATCCCCCAGTCGTCCGGCTGGCGCAGCAGTGCACCACGCACCGGCCCGTCCGCGTAGCTCAGCCAGGATAGATACGCCTCCGGCAGCGAGAGATCGCTGCGCGCGGTAAATCGCTGCGCACTTCCGACGCGTCCGGCCAATGCCGTCGCCGGTAGCGTCGCCAGACCCCGGCCAAGAAGGTCCCGGGCGATGGGGGGCAACCGTTGGTAGCGGCCGAGAAGCAGCGCGGCGGCAAAGCGCTCGTAGCCGGCGAACAGCTCGTCACCCCCGTCCCCGGCCAGCGCGACCGTGACGTGCTCGCGGGTGAGCTGGCTGAGGAGGTACGTAGGGACGGCGCTCGAGTCCCCGAACGGCTGGTCATAATGCCAAACCAGCTCCTCGATGAGCTCCACGGCGTTGGGGCGGACGACAAACTCCTGGTGCTCGGTGCCAAAGCGCTGCGCCACCTCACGCGCGAACGAACGCTCGTCAAACCCCGGAGCGCCTTGGAAGCCAATCGTGAACGTTCGCACTGGGCGATCCAGCAGCGATGACATGATCCCGACGATCGCGCTCGAGTCGATCCCGCCACTGAGAAACGCCCCCAACGGGACATCGGCGATTAGTCGCCGCTGCACCGCCTGCATCAACAGCCGCCGAGTCTCATCGGCAACCTCGTCCGCATCCAGCTGAACGTAGGCGGCATCGATTCCGGCACGAGGAGGCGACCAGTAGCAGTCGAGACGGGGTGGCTGGTCGCCGGCAATGGTCAGTACGTGACCTGGGGGCAGGCTGACGATGCCTTCGTAGAACGTCTCCGGCGTGGGTACGTAGCCGAAGGTCAAGTAGGCAGAGATGGCCCGCGGGTTCAACCGGCGCGGTACAGCGGGATGGCTCAAGACCGACTTGATCTCGCTGCCGAACACGAGCCGCCGGTCATCGGTCCAGTAGTAGAGAGGCTTCTTGCCCAAGCGATCACGCAGCAGCACCAGCCGCCGGCGTCGGTCGTCCCAAACCGCGGCCGCAAACATGCCCTCCAGCGCTCGCGCAAGCTCGGTGGCCTCGAGTTCCTCGGCCAGGTGCGCGAGGACCTCGGTGTCGCCAGCGGTGCTGAAGCGATGTCCTTTGCCGGCTAGGTCTGAGCGCAAGGGTGCGTAGTTGTAGATCTCCCCGTTCAGAGCGACCCCGGTGCGAGCATCCTCGTCGGTGATCGGGGGATCACCGGTGACCAGATCGATGATCGCCAGGCGCGCCTGACCGATGGCTACCGGGCCGCGCTCAAACCAGCCCACGGAGTCCGGGCCGCGATGGTGAAGTGAGTGGAGCTGTGCGTCATGGCGCACAACCGCGCCTGGCTTGGGGTCGAACGCGCCGGCTATCCCGCACATTCAGAGCCGTTCCTTCGCAGGCCACGTCGCGACCGTGTACGCCTGTCGGTCAGCGCGCACGGAGCTCGACATTGTCCAGCCAGATGGTGCCAGCGAGGCGTCCCGGGCCCGTGTCGAGGACCAACACCGAGATTGACTGGACGGGCAATCGAGCCGTTGCGTGCACGACGATTGAGAGCCAGCCGGCGGAGGTGCCGGGAGGAATCCCGCGTCCCCTCAGCCGTTTCGGCAGCCTGCTCGGAGGTCTGGGTGAGGAGGAGTCTCGAGGCGTGGATCCCCGTCGGGGGTGGCTCGTGACCCCGCGGAAGAACTCGTACCGGCCGGCTGCGTAATTCAGCCTCAGCTCCGTCTGCACCGCCCGGTTCAAGCGGGCTGTCTTCACTCGCATGCGCAGGGTGTACCTGGACCCTGGTCCTCGTCGCGGCGGCGCGTCCACCTCTTGCTCGAGCACGACCGACCTGGCCACGTGGGCGTGGGCAGCTCTCAACTCGAACGATTGTGAGCCGGAGAAATGTACCTTTCGATCGATTCTGACCCTGATGTTCGGCGCGCTTCGCATCCCCCAGGGGCCAAGCCCGGGCTGCTCAAAGCCACCGTCGCCGAGAAGATTGATGTTCGCCGGCAAGGCGACGATGCTCCTCGACCTAACGCGCTGGTCCGAGCTTGCACTGCACCCCCCCAGCGGCACCGCGGCGGAGAGGATGGCGGCGAGCGGGATCAGGCGCGGCCGCAGGCGGCAGAGGTCCTGCTTAATCACGAGAGCGACGGCTCATTGCCCTTGGCTATCTCCTTCAAGGTCCGGGGGCCGAGGCCATGGAGCCACGGCGGGGTCACCTACGCACCGCTCGCACCTCGATTGACGCTGCGTTTCCGAGACCCGCCAGTAGCCAACCAAGAGCCGCGGACGCTTCGTACGCCAGCCCCTGCGCGGGTGGGCCGCCGGGGTGCCCTACGAGTGCGGCCAGAGCTCGTTTTGTGCTGTCGCCTATTGAGCTGCCTTGAAACTGTGGTCGCCAGCTCTGCAGCCGGAAGCCGCTCATCTGGAGCGCGGCTTCGAGCGACTTGAGCGAGAAGTGGTAGAGATGGCGGGGAACATCGAGACCGGCCCAGTGGCGTCCGAAGATTCGCCGTTCGAGGCTACCGAAGTTTGGCATCCACACGATGAGCTGCCCGTGGGGCCGTAACCAGTCGTGGATCAACCCCAGCGCATCGAGTGGAGCTTGGAGGTGTTCGAGAACGTGGGATGCCGTTACCAGGTCGAAATCCCCGGGGGCAAAGCGCGCATCGGCGACCGAC
This sequence comes from uncultured Solirubrobacterales bacterium, assembly GCA_963787535.1. Lineage (GTDB taxonomy): Bacteria > Actinomycetota > Thermoleophilia > Solirubrobacterales > Solirubrobacteraceae > Palsa-465. The sequence continues at coordinate 368,783 of CAWBDB010000002.1, read as the reverse complement.
CCGGTGACGACGCGCTCAGTCGAGCCAGCGCGCTCGGCGGCGAGCGCGGCTGAACCGGCATCGAGCTCCACGCCCCAGACAACCCAACCGATGCGCCTCATCGCCTCGAGGCGAAGTCCTGGCCCGCACCCGATATCGAGCATCCTGCGGCCGGAACCAGCAGGCGGCGGGAGCGCGTCGAGTGCACCGTAGCGCGAGCGATAGGGAAGGGAGAGGATCTTACGAGCGAACCCCCGGCTGGACGACTGGCGACTGACATCCTGATACGGCACGTAGCGGCGGACGTCGTAGAACATTCTCAGGCTGACAGGGTCAGGGCGGGGGTGAAGCCGGCACAGCCCGCAATTGACGCAGCGTGCAATCGCGAAGTTACCTGCGTGGCCGTAGCGGACGTCGGCGAGGTGGGGATAGACGTCCGCGGTGTCGCTGCACCCGCACAACGCACACGAGGCGCGCTCGAGTCCGAGGTTGGGGGTCATTCGCGGTCAGGACGCCGACAGGTCTCGGAACAGTCCGGCCACACGCGGAGCCCAGACGTCGTAGGAGTACTCGCGCTCGACGAAGCCGCGAGCCTCGTTGCCGATCCGCTTGCGCAAGGCGACATCTCCGCCCAGCTCCTGGATTGCACCCGCCCAGTCGGCCGCGGATCTGGCCGTCAGCCCGCGTCCATCGGCGATGAAATCCGACGCAACCCCCACCGGGCTGACGATCGTCGGCAGGGACGCCGAGAAATAACGAAGCAATTTGTAGCCGCACTTCCCGCGCGCCCACGGATCGTCGGGCAGGGGCATCAGCCCGATGTCGATCTCGGTGAGCATCCGCCGCTCCGCCTCGACTGACCAGCGTCGATGCTCGATCCATGGCGCCTGCCAGGATCGCGTCGCACCCATCAGCGTGAGCCGTATCGGGCGCCGGTGATGCTGAAGCGAGGCGATCACGTCAAGAACCGGTTGCAGATATTCGCTCGTGGTCGGCGAGCCAATCCAGCCCAGGGTGAGCACGTCGTGATCTCGGTGAGCGCGCGTTTCCTGAAGGTTCGGATCGACGCACGAGGGAACGATCTCCACGCGCGAGGCGTGCTTGCGCGCGACGTCCGCGAGCACCCGGTTTCCAGCTAATACCAACCGAGCGCCGCGCATATAGCGGATGCTTCTGAACGCCTCTCGCTTGAACCCACCGAACCTCGCGTCGCGCTGGAGGGGCGATCGGAGGTAGAGCGCGTCATCGAAGTCGTATATATCCAGTGGCGCATCATCATTGGGCGTGGGAATCAACGAGCGGAGGCGATGAACGAGGGTCAGCATGCCGCCCGAGCGCCTGGTCATCATCGAGGAACGCAGGGCGCCCCGGGTCAGGGCGGTGACTTTGCCGAGGCTGAGGCCGGCAGCGGCGATTCGTCCGTACTCTGAGTTGGTCAGGCTCGGCTGAAAGTCGATGTGAACGCCAAAGCGCCGCAGGTGCGCTCCCATCTCGACGATGCGAACCCGGGGTGCCGGGGCGACGTCCGGATAGGCGGTCTCCGCTGAGACCAGAACCTCGGGGGATCTCAACCAGGTCATCGCTGAAGCGGGGATCCGGCGGCTCGGTCTCGGCGCATGGTGCAGGTGATGTCGACGCCGCTGTCGGTGGCGGCGAGAACCCGGTTGACCATCCGCTCGGCTCCGAGCACTCCGCGATTGACATCCCAGCCCGCTCTCCCGGGTTGCTCCCCCCTGTCACCGCCGGATTCCGCTCCCGCGCGCCTCGCCAGCCCCTGGACGCGCAGCGGTTGCAGTTTGTCCAGCCAGCGAACGAAGTCACGGCCCAGTCCGAAAGATTCACATTTGTCCACGCTGCAGCCGCATTGGGTGAACAGCCGCTCCAGGGACTGCGAGCTCCAGTAGGTGAAATGATCCGGATGAACCATTGACCACCTCGTGCCGAAGACACGAAATGCCAAGCAACCCAGGTTCAGCGTGGTCACCAGGAGCCTGCCTCCGGGCTTGGTCAAGCGGACGAGTCGCTCGGCGAACGCTCGCGGCTCCGGGCTGTGCTCGAGACAGTCCCAGCAGGTGACAACGTCGAATGCTCCCCAGGAGAGATCTTCGATCCGGGTGAAGTCGCCTTCCACGATGTCGAACCCGCGGCTGCGAGCCCGCGCGGCCGCGGGTGGGTTCAGCTCGATTCCCGTGCACTGCCACCCGCGATCGCGAGCGAGGTCGAGAAACTGACCATCGGCGCAACCGACGTCGCAAAGGCGATCGGCGCCTTCTTCGGGAGCGACCAAGGAGTTGAGGTGGCGATCGAACAGCACTTTCTTGCGCGCGCTGAGCGGCTGGAAATGTGCGGCGATGTCGTAGTCCTCGAGATATCGAGCCAGCACCGCTGCGCGCGGTTGCGGGTCCGAGTACACCAGCCCGCAGTCTGGACAGCGGTCCAGACGTAACCCGTTCGCATCAGCGACCTGTTCGCCGCCGCGTGTGCCGCAGGCCGGGCAGTGACCGAGATGGTGCTCCCGTGTGCGAGCTGCTGTGGCGACGGTCCTCACTCGTTGCCCTGTCCAGGAACTGTCACTCGATTCACGGACCGTACTTTGATCCGCAAGCCACGCACCAGCAGCAGGATAGCGATGGCCGACGTCCCCACGCCGACGATGGTTGCTGAAACGTGGACGAACACGGTTGCCACGGCGCTTGCGCTGGTGAGGCTGAGCGCGGCAACGATCGGGGTTGCCGACGGTCTCAATACACCCCGGGCGTGGAGCCAGACCAATGCGGCCGCCATGAACGCCACCATCGTGGCCAGGCCCGCGCCTCGCATGCCGAGCGGAGGTATGAGGGCAAGATCGAGACCGATGTTGAGGATGCTTGCGGTCGCGGCTCCACGCAGAAATGGCTTGTTCTCCCCTCGGGCGATCAAGCTGTAACCCGCCGGGTATCCGATCGCGTACCACGCCACCCCGGCGGTGAGCAGCACGAAGGTTCCCGAGGCCTGTCGGAACGATGATCCAAACAGAAGGCCGAGGATGTCTGCCCCTGCGATCTCTACCACGCCCAGCGTCAGGAGGCCGTATCCGGCAAGTGCGGCAAGTGTCGTGCGAACGAGCCGATCGGCGTCGGAGTGCCCGCCTGAGCCGGCAAGGCGAGACAGCATCGGCAGCATTGCGTAGGCGGCAAATACACCAACCAGATTGAGAACCAGGAACAGCCGGTAAGGTGCACTGTAGATTCCGGCCTCTCGGGTCGAGTGACTCACCGCGAGAATGATGGTGTCAAGGTTGGCGTAATAGCTGTAGATCGCGAGTGACGAGAAGGCCAGGGGACGCGCCCGGCGCAGCATCGGCCTCATTCCCTGCAAACCGAATTTGACCCGGCGGAGCCGGTGAAGCCGGATCCACAGCACGACGGCCACCGCGCACTCCGCGGTGGCAAACGCTGCCAGAGCCGCAGTCGCATCGCCGGAGAGCCTGGCGATGACCAGACACCCGACCAAAGCGGTTAGACCACCGGCGGCATTGGCCGCGGCTGCCAGCGACATCTGCTCGAGTCCTCTCGCCAGCCAGTCTCCGGAGGCAGCCATGAACATTGCCATCAGCAATGCCACCGCCAACAGCGCCGTATGCCCGGGCCAGATCACTGCCGCCAGCGGGAGCGCGATGGCCGAGACCACCACGAGTACCAGCACACGGGTGCTCATCACGCGCCCCGCCAGCCAGCCGGCGCGACTTGGCTCAACTGCGGCGTCTCTGGCTCCGAGGTCGGGAAGCCCGAGCGAGCTGGCCACGAGGACGATGCCCGAGATCGCGATGCCAACGTTGACGAGCCCGAACTGGCTTGCCGACAGTGCACGGGCCAGCACTACCGTCGCGGCGAAGCGCAGCACCTTGTTGACCAGCTCACCGCTCAGCAGCTGCGCCACATAGATACTGATCTGGCGCCGTGAGCTGCCTGGTTGCGACTTGCCCAGGTTCAAGTCTGAGGGTGGGGCTGTCGATGCATGGGCACGTGGGGTCCGGCGGTTGACAGCTCCGAAGACCCGGGCGAATACCATGCGTTGTCGCGTGTTCTGGTTGATGATCGAAACCACTGGTGGGATACGCGGCTACTTCAAGGCTCCGGCGCCGGGCGGGGCTCGATCCCCGCGGACCATCCTCCGCCTAGGGTAGGGAGAACGCATGACCCCCTCTGCAACGAGCGTTGTGCTCGCCGCGGTTCTGCTGGTGCTGGCGGCATCTTCGTTTGCGCTTCTTCCTCCGCTTCATCCGGCTCAGCTGTGGTCGATGTCCTGGTTCATCGCCGTATTGCTGTATGTGCCGCGTCTGCTCCCATATAGATCTTTGTCGTGGTCGACGACGATCATCGCCGGCGCGGCCGCGATTGCCTTCGTTTTGGGCTCGCTTGGGGCTGAGCGCTGGGTCGGAGCCTCCGGTCGTGGCCGCGGACCGTCGAGGCCTCTGAATTACACCACCGTGCGTTCGGCGGCCGCCGCCGCCGCCATTCTGGCCCTGCTCGGGGTGGGCGCGTTCGTGGCCAGTGCAGCGTCAAGTTATGGCGTTCACAACACGCTTACTGCCTCGCAACGCTTGCGGACGGCGATTTACGGTGGTGCGCTCGCGGTTCAGGTGAAGTATGTCTGGGCAGCGCTCGCCGCAGTGACGTTGTGCAGCATCGCCGCCGGCCTGGCCCCTCGGCGTCGCTCACAGGGCCTGTGGTTGCTGGCAGCGGCTGGCTGCGGCGCGAGCATCTACTTCGCTACCGGCCGCGCCACGCTGGTCACCGCCCTGGTCATCGGCTCGGTCGCATATTTCAGTACGCGTCCGCGGCGGCTACGACGGCGTCGGTTCATCGCCGGAACGGCGATCCTGATCGCCGCTTCGTTGGCAATCTTCATCGCTGGTGGCCAGCTCATCGGGAAGACCTATGCCAACAACGCCGACCTGCAGTCGGTACCCAGCTTCTTTACCAGGCACCCGTCGTTCTCCGGCCTCGCTCTGGCCTATCAGTACGTCAGCGCTCCTGTCGCCGCGCTTGACGTTCAGGTTCGATCGACGACTGACTGGGGCGACGCACGGGGATGCGCGGCGGCGACCGAGCTCTGTACGGTTCTCCGCAGGCTCGGCATGCACGTCGTACCGATAGCGAGAATTCGGCCGTTCACCGCTCCGCCGTTGATCTGGAACACCTACACCGGATTGGACGTGCCACTCATGGATTGGGGAAAGGTACTCGCGGTGCCGGTGGTGGGATTACTGGGGGCTATCTGCGGCATGCTGTGGGTGTGGGCACGGCGACGCTTGACGGTCGGTCTGCTCACCTACTCAGTTGCCGCAGCCGCCATCGTGGGCTCTTGGACGACCTTCACCTTCACCGCCCCGCACATCGTTGGCGCGGTGATCATCTCCCTGCTGATGATTTGGCTTGTGGATTGCGCTCTGGCCAGGCGGATGGTCCGGACCCGTCGGATTCGCCGGCCCGATGCGGCTGGTGCCTCGGCGCCTAGCCGCTAGTAGAGCTCGATAGATCCCGTCGAGGTCAGAGACGAGACGCCCCAGGTCGAAGGCCGAGACGGTTCGAGCTCGCCCCGCCTGACCCATCAGCGCCGCCCGATCGGGATCGGTCAACAAGGCCCGAGTCGCCGCGATCAGTGCCGCCTCGTCTTCAGGTGGGGTAACGAACCCGCTCTCGCCCTCGGCAACCACGCTCGCCGTACCGCCTACACGCGTACTCGCAACCGGTATGCCGGCGGCCTGAGCCTCGATCAGCGTAACCGGAGTGCCCTCGTTGTCCGAGGTGAGCATCACCAGGTCACTGGCGAAGCAGACGGCTGCCACGTCGCGCCGGAATCCTGCCCATATGAGCCGATCGCCGAGCGCGCGGGCCTCATCCGAGCGCTGTAGCTCGCCTCGCAGCTCGCCATCCCCAACGATCACAAAGCGGACGTCGTCCAGGTCGCCCACGGCATTTGCCACCCGCAGAAATCGGTCGACGCGCTTGATCGGTACGAGCCTGGCGATGAGCGTGACCACCCGAGCGTCGGGAGGGATTCCGAGGTCCGCCCGGACGGCACCTCTGGCCTGAGCACGCACCTGCCCGCTCACCATGAACGGCGAGAGATCAAACCCGAGGGGCACCACCTCGAACTTCGACGCGGAAGCGACGCCCATCTCGACCAACTCGACGCGGACCTCCTCGCTCACCGCGATCAGGCAATCGGTGAAACTACCCAGTAACTGCTCGATCCGCCGGTAGATGGCGGTTACCCGAGGCGAGAAGTACCCCGTCAGCGAATGGCCGTGAAAGGTGTGGATGAGGATCGGGCGTTGCTGTCCTCGCAGGCGAGAACAGCCAACAATCAACGACGCCAGGCGGCCGAGTGTTCCCGCTTTTGCCGCGTGGGTGTGGACAATCTCCGGGCGCTCACGTCGGATGATTCGAACTAGGGCAACCAGCGCCAGCAGGTCGTGCCAGCCTGGATTGCGTCGCAGCCAGGGCACCAGCGCGGGCCGCACACCGAGTTCGTCAGCAACATAATCCATGCTGCCTTCGTCCGAATCCTCGCGTCCGCGCACCAGCGTGGTGGCATATCCGTGCTCCTCCAGGTGCTTGGTCAGGGTAATCGCCTGGATCGCCGGACCCCCGATGTTGAGCCGGGCGATGACGCGGACGATGCGGACCGGACCACCGTCAGCTTGAACCCCAGCCGGGCTCAACCTGGATCGACGCCGACAGACGTCGTTGCTTTCGTCTGCGTTCGGCGCACGCGGCGTTGCTCTCCGACCGCGATGCCCGTCGGGCGCCAGCTGGCGCTGTCGAGCCAGATGATTGCGACGACCCCGGCGGAAAAGGCGGCGAAGGCAAATCCCATTACCGCAGTACCGCCCAGGGCATACCCGGCGATTGCGCAGGCGCAGAGGGTCCCCTGCGCCAGGCCCAGCGCACCAGCCACGGCCCGCGGCGTCCGTAGCGCACGGAGAATGCGGTGGCTCAGATGATCACGTCCACCGGTCAGCAGCGAGACGTTTCGTCGTGTGCGCGAAATACTGACCAGGGTTACATCGAGGATCGGCAGGCCAACCAGGAGGGCACCGACCAGAACTCCCGCGCTTCCGGCCTGTGAGTGACGTGACGTTGCCATCGCCAGGGCGGCAACGAGAAAGCCAATCGGCATGCTGCCGCCGTCGCCAAGGAAGATCTTCGCCGGCCCAGCCAGGTTCCAGGGCAGAAACCCGGTGCAGGCACCGGAGAGGGAGAACGCCAGGATCTCGGTCGCTGCTTCGCCCTTGATCGCCGCCAGGACACCAATCCCGGCGGCGGCGATGCCGGCGACAGAGCTGCACGCGCCGTCGAGGTTGTCCATCAAATTGAAGGCATTGACCAAGCCCACGATCCAGAGAACCGTCAGTGCGAGGTCAACCGCAGCCCCGCCGGCGGTCTGCCACCCCAGCCCCGCCCGGTCCAGCGTCACCGCGGCGATGGCAGCGGCGAGAATGCGGAACTTCGGCGGCACAGCAAAGCGATCGTCAAGTGTGCCGAGCAGCCACATCGCGCCGGCCCCGAGGAGCACGATCACCAGCTTGTCGCTGAGAGTGCCAACCAGCGCCACGGCGATAAGGAAGCCCAGCAACACGGCTGCGCCGCCCAGGAACGGTGTCGGCGCTGTGTGCTTGCGGTATCCGCGGGGATGATCGAGGAAACCCGTGCGCTGCGCGACTGCGATGGCCACCGGAGTAAGGACGAACGAGAACCCGCCCGCAACCGCAAAGCCAGCGATCGCTGAGGCGCCAGGGGTCATGAAACCAGCCGTGCCGACTCGTGGCGAAGTTGTTCCTCTCGGAAGTGCTCGACGGTGAGTTCGAGTCCGTGACGCAGCTGCACCGTCGGCTCATAGCCAAGCACTCCGCGTGCGGCGGACAGATCGGCACAGGAATGCTTGATCTCACCTAACCGTGGTGGCGCGTGGGCCGGCTCGATGTCACACCCGAGCAGGTGCTGGAGCTCGTCCACCAACCGGTTCAGTGTGATTCGCTGCCCACAAGCGATGTTGAATGCCTGGCCGGCGGCCCCGGAGGCATCCATCGCCAGCAGGTTGGCCTGCACCACGTTGCCCACGTAGGTGAAGTCTCGAGACTGCTCGCCATCGCCGAAGATCACCGGTGAGCGTCCCGCCATCAAAGCACTGATGAAATTGGGAACCACCGCGGCGTATTGGGAAGTTGGATCTTGGCGGGGCCCAAAGACGTTGAAGTAACGGAGCGCCACCGTCTCGAGTCCGTATACGCCGTGGAAGCTCCTGGCGTACCCTTCGCCCGCCAGCTTGGCCGTGGCGTAGGGAGAGATGGGGAGGGCGGGCTGATCCTCCCGCTTGGGTGCCGTTCCGGCACTCGAGCCATAGACCGAGGACGAGGACGCCATGACCACGCGTTGCACGTTGTGATCACGGGAGGCCAGGAGCACGTTCAGGGTCCCGATCACGTTGGTGGCGTTGCTGGTCAGGGGGTCCTGCACCGAGCGCGGCACCGACGGCAGTGCAGCCTGGTGAAACACGATCTGGCAACCCGCAACCGCCTTGTTGACGCGCTCGTAGCTCTGGATGTCTCCTTCCACCAGTTCCACCTCGGCCCCGAGTGCAGCCACGTTCGCGCGGCGACCGGTGGCGAAGTTGTCAAGCACCCGGACGTCGTGCCCCTGCTCGAGCAGCTGCGCCACGAGATGGGAGCCGATGAAGCCCCCGCCTCCGGTGACCAGTGTCTTCACTTGACGCTTTCGGCGACCTGGCGGCCTTGCTCGTGGGCGATGACGTCGGTCAGGATCTCGTCGAGGTCACGTTGTTGCCGCCAGCCGACGGCTCGCTCGATCTTGCTCGTATCCGGGATCCTCCGAGCCATGTCCTCAAATCCGCCCTCGTAAGCCTCCTCGTACGGGATCCGCACGATTTCCGACTCGGATGAGCAGGCATCGCGCACGCGTTCGGCGAGCTGCTCGATCGTAACCTCCTCGGACGAGCCGATGTTGAACACCTCGCCGAAGTTCTGATCGCTGTCCATCAGATCCGCCAGCGCTCTGACCACGTCCTGCACGTGGCAGAAGCAGCGCCGCTGGGAACCATCTCCGAAGACGGTGATCGGCTGGTTGGCCAAGGCCTGGCGCACGAACGTCGGGACGACCATTCCGTACCGTCCCGTCTGGCGGGGCCCTACGGTGTTGAACAGCCTGGCCACGATCGTCGGAAGCCGGCGCTCTCGATAATGGGCGAGAGCCAGGAACTCGTCGATCGCCTTCGAACACGCGTAGGACCAACGTCCCTTGTCGGTCGACCCGAGGACCAGGTCGCCGTCCTCACGGAACGGCAGCGCGGTCGACTTGCCGTAGACCTCGCTGGTGGAGGCGATGAACACGGGCCGACGCTTCTTGCTGGCCTGCGCCAAGACCATCTCGGTGCAGTGCACGTTCGTCTCGATCGTGCGCACCGGGCTCTCGACGATCAACTGCACCCCCACCGCGGCGGCCAAGTGGAACACCGCATCGGCTTCGTCGACCAGTTCAGCGACCAGCCGGCTGTTGTCGCAGGTGTCAATCGTGTAGTCGAACCGCGGATCCTCGCGCAGATGGCGGATGTTGGCGATCGATCCCGTGGAAAGGTCGTCCAACGCGTGGACCCTGTGGCCCCTGCTCGAGAGCTCATCCGCTAGATGCGAGCCGATGAACCCTGCACCACCGGTTATCAGATACTGCATTCGCCTGGCTCCTTTGCAACCCGAACGCGCGCTTCACCGCCCCCGTCTGCAGCGCACGCATCCTGACGTGAACCCCTGCCAGGCTCGATGCTCTCACGCTGAGAATAATGCTAGCTCCCTCCCCAGAGGGCTGCAAGAACCCCTGCATCGGTAAGATCGTGAATCCCGATTCACGCTGCTGGACCAGAGGAGACGCCCGTGGACCTGAACGACACACCGGAGCAGGCAGCCTTCCGTGGCGAGGTGCGCTCGTGGATCGAGCAGCATCGTACGGAGGCGCCGCCGCGCAGCGGCTCCTCCGAGAACACCGCCTACATCGACGCCCGCCGCGCCTGGCAGCGCAGGCTGGCTGAGGCAGGCCTGGCTGGGGTCACCTGGCCCACGGAGTACGGAGGACAGGGCCGCGGCCCGATTGAGCAGGTCACGGTCAACCAGGAGCTACAGCAGGCGGGGGTACCGGGGATCCTCGACGTGATCGGCATCGGGATGCTCGGCCCCTGCCTGATCGCCCACGGCAGCGAGGAGCAGAAGAATCGCTACCTGGGTCCGATGCTGCACGGGGACGAAGTCTGGTGCCAGCTGTTTTCCGAGCCCGCGGCGGGTTCTGACCTGGCTGCGGTGCAGACGCGCGCGCGCCGCGGCGACCAGGATGCCTGGACGCTGAACGGGCAGAAGGTCTGGACCACCAACGCCCAGTTCGCCTCCTACGGGCTGCTCCTGGCTCGCACCGACCCCGACGTGCCCAAGCACAAGGGCCTGACGATGTTCATCGTGCCCATGGACGCCCCTGGAGTCACCATCCGCGGCCTGCGGCAGATCTCGGGTGAGGCTGAGTTCAACGAGGTCTTCTTCGACGATGTCCAGCTGGACGACAGCGCGGTCGTCGGTGGCGTCGGCAACGGCTGGGGGACAGCGGTCACGGTGCTGATGTTCGAGCGGCTGACGATCGGCTTCGGCTCGGAGTCGTTCGGCTCTTCGGCACGTCTGGCGCAGACGCTGGGCGCGGATCCCCGGGCTCGCTCCGATGCCGATGTACGCCACCGGCTGGGGGAGATCATCGCCGAGTTGCTGGCCGTCCGCTTCAACGGCTACCGGGCCCTGACCGCCCTGGCCCGTGGGCAGATCCCGGGCCCTGAGGCGGGGCTGGCCAAGGTTACGCTGGTAAACGCCGCGATCGCGGCCAGCGAGCTGGGCACCGACGTGCTTGGTCCCGAGGCGCTTGCCCCCGAGAGTGACTGGAGCTACCTGACCTCGTTCCTGCCCGGCCTGAAATCGGCGGGCGGCACCGAGGCGATCCTGCGCAACACGATTGGTGAGCGCGTGCTCGGTTTGCCGTCCGAGCCGCGTCTTGACAAGGGTGTGCCGTTCAGCGAGCTCCGCGCCAAGGAGAAGGAAGCGGTGGCGCGATGAACTTCGCGCTCACGGACGAGCAGATGCTGCTGCGGGAGGCTGCCCGCGATGCCCTCAGCCGCTTCAGGACGATCGAGGCCGCCCGCCAGGCGCTGGAGGACCCCGCGGCGCTGCCGGACCTGTGGCCGGCAGCGGTTCAGGCGGGCTGGCCGGGCCTGCTGATCTCTGAGCAGCAGGGAGGTGCCGGGCTCGGCGCGTTCGAGGCGCTGCTGGTGGCCGAGGAGTGCGGGCGCGTCCTGGCCTCGGTCCCGCTACTGGGGCTGCTGCCGGCCACCGCGATCCTAGAGGCGGCCGGCGATCGATCGCTTCCGGACATCGCCGCCGGCGAGTTGCGCCCGGCATACGTTCCCGCGCGGCCACCAGGCGAGCTGGAGCAGGGGTGGACGGTGGAGCCCGCAGCGGGCTTTTCCCGCGCTGAGGCGCCGAGGGCCACGGTCCATGGCGATGAGGTCGCGCTTGAGGGAACGGTCGCCTTCGTTCCCGATGCTCCCGGCGCTGGTCTGCTCGTGGCGGTGGGGGAGACGGAGGACGGCCGGCCCGTCGCGGTGGCGCTGGAGGAAGGCGCTGCGGGAGTCTCGCTCGAGACCCTCACCCGTTACGACGCCACCCGCTCGCTGGCGCACGTCACCTTCGCCGGCGCGCGCGGACGCCGCCTCGAGGCCGGTCCCGCGGCCCTGGCCGGCGCGTGGTACCTGGCGCACGCCCTGATCGGCGCCGAATCGCTCGGCGCCGTGCAGACATGCCTGGAGATGAGCGTCGCCTACGCCAAGGAGCGCTTCACCTTCGGCCGCGCGATCGGCTCCTACCAGTCGCTCAAGCACGAGCTCACCGAGGTGCTGCGCCTGCAGGAGAACGCGCGCGGCCTGGAGTACTACGCCGGCTGGGCCCGGGAGTCCAAGCCCGAGGAGTTCCCCCTGGCGGCGAGCGCCGCCCGGGCCGAAGCCGGACGCGCCCTGGACTTCGCCGCCCGCTCGGTGATCAACGTCCACGGCGGCATCGGCGCCACCTGGGAGCACGATGCCCCGCTGTTCTTCCGTCGCGCGCAGCTCTCGCGGAGGCTCCTCGGGGGCACCCGCGACGCTCTCGATCGCGTCGCCGAACAGGCACTGGCCGCAGCCTGACATCCCCCGACTCCGGGGGGTGGCATGTTCCGGTTCCGCGTATGAGCACCAGAACACGCCAGGTCAGATCGGTGTCGGTGAGCGTGCCGTTCGTAGCCCCGCCGCGGCCGGACCGCGGCTTGCGGCGTGAATCCGCATTCACTAGGCTTGTGAACTGAGATTCACCGCCTGCTGCCGAGAGGAGTCCGATGGCCATAGTCGAGGTCCGTAATCGCGCTGGCGACGTCAGCAAACCTTCCGGCGAGGCCCGCAACCCCGCCCGGGAGGTGCTCAACCAGCCGCCGCCGATTCAGCCGATCAACCTGTTCGAGGTCGACCTGGCCCTGGGTGAGGCGCTGGCCCGGCACGGAGGCGAGTGGGCCGTTGCCCGCGCTCGGGAGCTCGGCGCCGCCGCCGGCAGCATGGAGGCACTCGAGCATGGCCGTCGCGCCGAGCGCAACTTGCCGCTGCTGCGCACCCACGACCGCTATGGCCGTCGCGTCGACGAGGTCGAGCTCGATCCCTCCTGGCACTGGCTGCTCCGGGGCGCGGTCGAGCGTGGGATCGGCGGGCTTCCCTGGCGCGAGGAGCGGCCGGGAGGCCATCTCGTGCGGGCGGTGCTGTTCATGCTCTGGAGCAACGCCAACGCCGGGGTGATGTGCCCGGTGTCGATGACCTACGCCGCGGTGCCGGCTCTACGCGACGGCGCGCCGGAGCTCGCCGCCGAGTGGGAGCCACGATTGACCCTCCCCGACTACGAGCAGGGGGCGCTGGCCGGAATGGCGATGACCGAGCGCCAGGGCGGCTCGGACGTGCGCGCCAACATCACTCGCGCGCAGCCGCTCGGGGACGGCGTCTACGAGCTCCACGGCCACAAGTGGTTCTGCTCCTACCCGCCATGCGATGTCTTCCTGGTTCTCGCCCAGGCGCCGGCTGGCCTCTCCTGCTTCCTGATCGAGCGTGGCCCGGGAATGGAGTTCCAGCGCCTCAAGGACAAGCTCGGCACTCGCTCGCTCCCCTCTTCGGAGGTCGAGTTCGGCGGCATCCACGGGCGGCTGGTGGGGGAGGAGGGCCGCGGGGTGCCGACGATCATCAGGATGGTCAACCACACTCGCCTCGACTGTCTGCTCGGCTCCGCTGCCGGGATGCGCCGGGCGTGCCTCGAGGCGCTCCATCACGCTCGGCACCGGACCACCTTCGGGGCGCTGCTGATCGACCAGCCGGCAATGCAGAACGTGCTCGCCGACCTGGCGATCGAGGCCGAGGCGGCAACGGTGGCGGCGATGCGAGTGGCCGCCAGCTATGACGACGCATCCGCGGGGGCGTTTCGGCGCTTTGCCACCGCGGTGATGAAGTACTGGGTCTGCAAGCGGGCCACACCCCATGCCGCCGAGGCGCTCGAATGCCTGGGCGGCAACGGCTTCGTCGAGGACTCCGGGATGCCGCTGATCCTGCGCGACTCGCCGTTGAACTCGATCTGGGAGGGCTCGGGCAACGTCGCCGCGCTCGATGTGCTGCGCGCGCTGGTCAAGGAGCCGGCGGGACTGCCGGTGTTTCTGGCCGAGTGCGAGCTGGCCACCGGCGCCGACGCGAGGCTCGACACCCACCTGGAGCGTGTGCGCGCCCTCAGCACCAGCATCTTCGGGGACGAGCGCACCGGCGGCGAGCAGCGCATCTACGAGAGCCAGTTCCAGGCCCGCCGGCTGGTCGAGGATCTGGCCCTCGGCCTGCAGGGGTCGCTGCTGGTGCGCCACGCCCCGCCCGCAGTGGCTGATGCCTTCTGCGCAGGCCGGCTCGGTGGCGAAGGAGGGAAGGCATTCGGAACGCTGCCCCGCGGCGTCGATGCACCGACGATCCTGCAGCGCGCGCTGCCGGTATGAGTGCAGTCGAGTACGAAGTCAGCGGAAGGATCGCCCGGCTGACCCTGAACCGGCCCGAGCGCGGCAACGGGATCACGCGCGGGTTGGTCGGCGAGCTGGAGCGCTGCGTCGAGCGCGCCGATCTCGATCCCGCTGTTCACGTGCTGCTGGTCGCAGGCGCCGGCAAGGGGTTCTGCGGGGGGTATGACCTGGTCCAGAGCGCCGAGCAGCAGGGGTCGCTGGGCGAGGACGATGGGAACGCGCCATCGGGATCGCCGCTGGACCCGGCGGTGATGATCGCCAACCACGATCCGGATCGGGCCTGGGACCCAATGCTCGATTACGCGATGATGAGGCGCAACGTCCGCGGCTTCATGTCGCTGTTTCAATGCTCCAAGCCCGTGGTCTGCAAGGTCCACGGCTTCTGCGTTGCCGGCGGTACGGACATGGCGCTGTGCTCGGACCTGCTGGTGATCGCCGCCGACGCCAAGATCGGCTATCCGCCGGCGCGGGTCTGGGGCTCGCCCACGACTTCGCTGTGGGCCTATCGGCTTGGCCCCCAGCGCGCCAAGCGCCTACTGTTCACCGGTGACTGTCTCTCCGGCGCCCAGGCGGCGGAGTGGGGGCTGGCGATCGAGGCGCCGGCACCCGAGCAGCTGGACGAGCGAGCCGACATCCTGGTGGAGCGGATCGCGCGGCTGCCGCTCAACCAGCTGCAGATGATGAAGCTGCTGGTCAACCAGTCGCTGTACTCGCAGGGGCTGCAGGCCACCCAGCTGATCGGGACGGTGTTCGACGGGATCGCCCGCCACACCAGCGAGGGCTACGCATTCCAGCAGCTGGCCGCCGAGCAGGGCTTCAAGGAGGCGGTTCGCCAGCGCGATGAGCCGTTCCGGGATGACTGAAGAGCTGCTGACACCGACGCGCCAGCGATTGCTGCAGGCGGCACAGGAGCTGATCGAGCACGGTGGCTACGGCGCCGCCTCGGTGCTGGCGATCGCCGAAGGCGCCGGTGTCGCGGTTGGGACCTTGTACCGCCACTTCAGCTCCAAGGAGGAGCTGTTCGTCGAGGTGTTTCGCGCGGTTTGCGATCGCGAGCTCCAGGCGATGCAAGCTGCCGCTCAAGGGATGTCGCCGCAGGCCACCCAGGCCGCGCGCCTGGAGACCGTCCTGGCCACGTTCGCGCATCGGGCCTTGCGCCGTCCACGGCTGGCCTGGGCGTTGATCGCTGAGCCGGTCGACCCGCTCGTCGACGCCGAGCGCCTCGCCTACCGCGCGCGCTACGCCGGCCTGATCGCCGACGGACTGCGGGCGGGGATCGAAACGGGGGAGCTTCCACCGCAGAACGCGGAGCTGGTGGCCGCCGCCCTGGTCGGTGGCTGCGGTGAGGCGCTGGTTGGGCCCCTGTCGCCGCTGGCGGCGGAACGGCCCTCCCCGGCCGAGGTGCTGGAGGCGCTGTGCACGTTCGTCCGCCGGGCGATCGGGAGCGAACGGTGATGGGCGACACGGTCCGGATCGAGCGCGAGGGTCCGGTGACCACGGTGCTGCTCTGCCGCCCGGAGCGGCGCAACGCCGTTGATCGCGAGACCGCGGGGGCGCTGGCCGAGGCGTTCCGCGCCTTTGACGCTGATGAGGATGCCGCGGCGGCGGTGCTGCACGGCGAAGGGGGAGTGTTCTGCGCCGGCGCCGACCTCAAGGCGGTGGGAACGCAGGCGGGCAACCGGGTGGCTCCCGACGGCGACGGGCCGATGGGGCCGACGCGGATGCGCCTGGGCAAACCTGTGATCGCCGCCGTGGCCGGTCATGCCGTGGCCGGCGGCCTGGAGCTTGCTCTGTGGTGCGATCTCCGCGTGGCCGAGGAGGATGCCGTGCTCGGGGTCTTCTGCCGTCGCTGGGGGGTGCCGCTGATCGATGGCGGCACGGTCAGGTTGCCGCGGCTGATCGGCGTCAGCCGCGCGATGGACATGGTGCTCACCGGACGCCCAGTCGGCGCGGCCGAGGCTGTGAGCATCGGGCTCGTCAATCGTGTTGTCCCTAGCGGCGAGAGCCGGGCCGCGGCGGAGCGCTTGGCGCACGAGCTGGCTCGCTTTCCACAGCTCTGCCTGCGGGAGGATCGGCTCTCGCTGCTGGAGCAGGAGGGGCTCGACGAGCACGCCGGGATGGCAGGAGAGCTGCGCCGCGGGCTGCGCTCGCTGACTGACGTGGAGGCCGGCCTGGAGCGATTCCGCGGCGGCGCCGGGCGCCACGGCTCGTTCTCCTAGCTTCGAGGCTCAGGGCTAAGCGGCGGGGCCATCGCACTGGCCCAGTCGAGCAGATCGTCGACATCGACCCTGGCCAAGCCCACGGCCGCCGTGGTGGTTACCAGTCGTGTCGGGCCGGCGCGGGCAGCAGCCCAGGCTCGGCAGCGTTCATCGTGCGCATCATCGATCCACGCCAGTGGCCGGTCCGGACCGGCGTAGGCGTCGATCGCCGCCAGCTTCCAGTGTCCGTCGGCCCGGCCGGGTGAAGGCTCGAAGCTCAGGTGGGGGATCTGCTCTCGCAGGCCGAGGGCGTGAGGCAGGTACTCCGTCGCCTTCTCCTCCCAGCCGGTGCACCACACCAGCTCAAACGCTGTGGTCAGCTCTCGCAGGTGATCCCCGGCGGTGGCCGAAAGGTAGTGGGCGATCCCCTCCACCAGCGCGAAGCGGCCCGCGGGCGGTGCGCCCGGATCGAAGCCGAACAGCGAGATCACCCCGTCGACATCGACCAGCAGCAGCGGCTTACACATATGCAGCCCTTATCTGATCTCGGCAGAGTCCGATCATGACTTCGCCGCAAATGTGTCACGGACCCGGCGATGTGGTGTACTGGGGCCACCGGAGTCGAGCCCGACCTCCCCGCTGCCGAGCCTCCCGCATGAGGCAGCTGCTGGTTTTGCCGGCTTTCGCTCCCGGTCCTCATTCATGACGCCGCTCATCGGAATCCTGCTCGCGCTGGCCTGCGCCCTGACGACGAACCTCGGGTTCCTGTACAAGCATCGCGGTGCCCGTGCCGCCGCGCCGGTGGACATCCGGCGGCCGCTGGTCTCCGCTCGGGCGCTGTTCGCCTCCCGGCTGTTCGCGATCGGAATGCTGATCGCCGCCGCCGCCTGGGTCTTCCACGTGGCCGCGATGGCGTTCGCGCCGCTGTCGCTCGTGCAGGCGGTGCTGGCCGGCGGCATGGTCCTGCTGGCGGTCATGGCCGAGCGCATTTTCGGGCTGCGGATCGGTCCGCGGCAATGGGCCGGGTTGGGGCTGACCGCTTTCGGCCTGATTCTGCTCGGCGTCACCCTCCCGGTCGAGCACGGCGCCCACTCGCGCTTTTCGCTGCCGGGGATGATCGCCTTCGAGGCCGGATTGATTGCCGCCGGCACGCTGCTGATCATGGGCCCGCGGATCGGCGCGCCCCGTGAGCACCACGGCTTCATGCTCGGTGCCGCCTCCGGAATCCTGTTCGGCGTCTCCGATGTGGCCATCAAGGCGATCTCGGGGCTTATCGCCAGCGGCGGCCCCGGCGGACTGCTGAGCCCGTGGCTGGTAGTCACAGTGGCCGCCTCCGTGGCCGCCTTCTACTCCTCGGCCAAGGGCCTGCAGGATGGCGACGCGGTGCCGGTGATCGCCGTGACCGGCACCGCCGCCAACGTCTCCGGGATCGTCGGTGGAATCATCGTGTTCGGCGATCCGATGGCCGGCAGCCCGCTGCCGCTGATGGTGCAGTGCTTGGCCTTCGCGCTGGTTCTGGGCGCGGCCTGGTTGATGCCGGCACCGGTGCGGGCACTGGGCGCGCCGGCGATCCCGTAGACCTACGTCCGGCTGCCCTCCAGCAGCACTTCGGCCACCTGCTGAGGGTCATCGGAGAACGGGACGTGGCCGCATCCCCTCAGGGTCACGATGCGCGCACTCGGAATCGCCCGCGCTGCTCTTCGTGACTGGTGGGGCCGCAGGAGGCGATCCTGCTCGCCCCAGGCGATGGTCACCGGGACCGGGATCGATCCGCGCTCCGAGTAGCCGTCACGAATGATCGACATCAGCGTGGGGTCAAACCACGACGCGCTGGCCAGCGCATGCACAGAGGGGACGAGCTCGCCGGCGGGAATCCGCTCGGGGCGGGCGACCATTTGACCAAAGGCCAGCCGGCGGACCCGGGGGCGGGTCAGCAGGCGGTCAGCTCTGCCGTCCATCAGCCGGGCGGCTCCGCGGGCCAACCGCAACGAGATTCGTTGGTAGATGCCTTCCAGTTGGTTGTGAAAGCCGGCCGGGGACAACGCGGTGGCGCTGCGGACGCGGTCGCGGCGGGCGAGCTCCAGCGCGATCCAGCCGCCGAGCGAGTTTCCGGCCACATGCGGACGCTCCAGCCCCAGCTCGTCGATGAACTCAGCCACCAGGCTCGTCAAAGCCTCGATTCCGGGCGGTGTCCCGGGCGGGGGCATCGGGGAGGCGCCGAAGCCCGGAAGGTCCAGGGCGATCACCTCCCGCTCAGGGGCCAGCAGCTCGATCACTGGCGCCCAGCCTTGCCAGTGATGGCCTATGCCGTGGATCAGCACCATGGCGGGCCCCGCGCCGGAGCGGTGGTGGTTCAGTCGTATCGGCCAACCATATCTGGACAACCAACATGACTGGTGTTTGACAAACCGCATAAGGTGGACTCCGGTGAGGTAGCGGTACGGTTGTACAAAACGGCCAACCGCGGGAGAGGAAGGCAGATGGCAAGCATCGAACAGGCGATTCCTACCGACGCGGGAACCCTTCAGGAGCTGGCCCGCCGGCATCTGTGGATGCACTTCACGAGGATGTCGGCCTATGCCGAGCACGAGATCCCGATCATCGTGCGGGGCCAGGGGTGCTACGTGTACGACCAACACGGCAACCGCTACCTCGATGGTCTCTCGGCCCTGTTCTGCGTGAACATCGGCCACGGCCGGGCCGACATCGCCCAGGCCGGCGCCGACCAGGCCGGTGAGCTCGGGTTCTTCACCAACTGGTCCTACGCACATCCACCGGCGATCGAGCTGGCGGCCCGGATCGCGTCGCTGGCTCCCGGCGACCTGAACCGCGTGTTCTTCACCAGCGGGGGCAGCGAGGCGGTTGAGTCAGCGCTGAAGCTGGCGCGCCAGTACTTCCACCTCCGCGGCCAGGCGAGCAAGCACAAGGTCATCGCCCGCGAGATCGCCTACCACGGCACCAGCCTCGGAGCGCTGTCGGCGACGGGAATCACCGCGCTGCGTGAGCCGTTCGAACCCCTGACCCCAGGCGGCTGCCACGTCCCCAACACCAACACCTACCGCCTGGCGCCGGGGATGACCGCCGAAGCGCTGGCGGAGACGATCGCGGCGCGAATCGAGTTCGAAGGCCCCCACACCGTCGCCGCCGTGATCCTGGAGCCGGTCCAGAACGCCGGCGGCTGCCTAACCCCGCCGGAGGGCTACTTCCAGCGCGTCCGTGAGATCTGCGATCGGTACGACGTGCTCATGATCTCCGATGAGGTGATCTGCTCCTGGGGTCGGCTCGGCGAGTGGTTCGGCGCCCAGCGCTATCGGCTATCAGCCGGACATCATCACCACGGCCAAGGGCCTCACCAGCGCGTACGCGGCCATGGGCGCGGTGATCGTCTCCGACCGGATCGCGAGCTCCGTTCCTGGAGGGACCGAGCAGCTTCACCCACGGCTTCACGTTCGGCGGGCATCCCGATCAGCGCAGCGATCGCCATGGCCAACCTGGACGCGTTCGAGCACGAGGGGGTGCTGGAGAACGTCCGCGCCCACGAGCACGAGTTCCGCGCCATGCTCGATTCGCTGCGAGATCTGCCAATCGTCGGCGACGTCCGTGGCGCGGGCTACTTCCAGGCCATTGAGCTGGTCAAGGATCAGGACACCAGGAGTCTTTCGACGACGAGGAATCCGAGACGCTGCTGCGCGGCTTCCTCTCCGGCGAGCTCTACCGCCGCGGGCTGATCTGCCGCGCCGATGATCGCGGGGATCCGGTGATCCAGCTCTCGCCTCCGCTGATCGCCGGCCCTGAGCAGTTCGCGGAGATCGAGGCCATCCTGCGCCCGGTGCTGACCGAGGCCGGGGAGCGGATGCAGGTGCTGGGAGGGTGAGGAGGAGCGCGCGGTGCTGACGGTCGGCGACCTGCTCTGCGGGCTTGACGTCAGCGTGCTCGCCGGCGAGTGCGGGTTGGAGATGCCGGTGCGCTGGGTGCACATCACCGAGTTGATCGATCCCACGCCGTGGCTCTCGGGCGGTGAGGTGCTGCTCACCACCGGCATGCAGCTGGTTCCGACGGACCAGCGCGAATTCGTACCCGGCTGGCCGATCACCAGCTGGCGGCGCTGGGCTTCGGAGTCGGGTTTCGCTCACGACCATGTGCCGCCATCCGTGGTCGAGGTCGCCCGGCCGAGCGGGACTTTCCGGTTTTCGAGATCCCCTACGAGCTGCCGTTCATCGCCGTTACCGAAGCCGCGTTCACGCGAGCTGGTCAACGAGCAGTACGCGGTCCTGCGTCGTGCGCTGGCGGCCCAGGAGCGGCTGGAGCGAATCGTGCTCTCCGAGCGGGGCCTCGACGCCCTCGCCGGCGCGCTGGCGACCTTGCTAGGCGCGGCTGTGTTCGTATTCGATGCCGCGCGGGGAGCCGCTCGTCCAGCCATGCGTTCCGGCGGGGCTCGAGCACGAGGTCACGGGCGGCGCAGCGGAGCAGCTGCGCGAGCGCGCCCGGCGCCGCGACGGCCGCACGTTCATGCCCAGCGGGCGAAGACGGCAGCCGAGGCGCTGGCGCTGCCGTGCTGCCGATGGTGGCGCGTCGGCGCCGGCGCCGGCCGGCTCGCATCCCCGAGGCCTGGCTGGTGGCGATCAAGGACAACGGGCCGCTGAGCGACTTCGACCGCCTGACCCTGCACCAGGCGGTGACGATCGTGGCGCTGGAGCTTCTCCGCGCCCGCGTGGCCGGGGACACCGAGCGGCGGCTGGCCGGCGACTCCTGGCGGCCGTCGTGCGCGGGGAGCTGGCGGGCACCGAGCTGGAGCGGCGGCTGGACCGTTCGGCTCTGGCCGAGCGTGTCGCTGTCGATCGTGCTCGCGCGCCCGGCCGGCGGGCCGCGGCTCTCCCGCCCCGGCCGAGGACGCACTCTCCCAGCGCGCTGCGGGAGGAGGCGGCGGCGGGCTGGTGGCCTCGCGCGGGGCCCTGACCTGCGCCCTGATCCCGGGCATGGAGGAGGACGAGCTGCTGGCGCTGGCCGAGCGGGTGGGAGCCCGAGTTCGGGGCCCAGCTCGGGCGCCGGTGTCGCTGGGTGTGGGCCGGGCGGTGGCCGGCGGCGATGCACGCCGCAGCTTCCACGAGGCCCGCTGCGCGCTGGAGGCGCTGGCGTTCGGCGAGCGCGGCACGGAGGCCACGGGCAACGGCGCGACGTCGTCCGGCACGCGCGGCGGCGGGACGGGCGGGGGCACGGCGGCGGGATGGCGCCGGCCCAGTAGCGTCCTACCGTGACCTGGGCTCCTTCCAGCTGCTGCTGTCGCTGCAGGACGACGAGTCGCTGAAGTGTTCTGTGACTCGATCCTGGGCCCGATTGAGGCCTCCGAGGGCCACTACGGCGGCGAGCTCATGCGCTCCCTCGAGGCATTCATCGAGGAGAATGGCCAATGGGAGCGCGCGGCGCGGCGGCTGTACTGCCACCGCCACACCCTGCGCTACCGCATCAGGCGGGTCGAGGAGCTGACCGGGCGCAACCTGGGCTCCGCGCGGGACCGGATCGAGTTCTGGCTGGCACTGCGAGGCCGGACCTGTGGCACTCGGAGCTGCTGTCGTGAAGGTCGGGGTTCCCACCGAGGTCAAGGCCGACGAGTATCGCGTCGCTCTCACCCCCGCGGGGGTGCGCGAGCTGGTCGACTCCGGCAGCCAAGTCTACGTGCAGAGCGGCGCCGGCCTGGGCTCGGCGATCACCGACGAGGCCTATGCGCACAGGGCGCCACGATCGCGCCCGACGCGACGGGCTGTTCGCCGGGCCGCGAGCTGATCGTCAAGGTCAAGGAGCCCCAACCGGGCGAGGTGGCGATGCTCGAGCCCCGGCACACGCTATTCACCTACCTGCACCTGGCCGCCGACGCCTCGCTCACTCGCGGGCTGATGGAGTCCGGCGCCACCTGCATCGCCTATGAGACCGTCGAGGACGCACGGGCCGCCTGCCGCTGCTGGCGCCGATGTCGGAGGTGGCGGGCAAGATCGCCACCCAGGCGGGGGCGTTCATGCTGGAGAAGCCGCTCGGCGGGCGCGGGATCCTGCTCGGCGGGGTCCCCGGCGTCGCGGCCGCCAACGTGATGATCATCGGCGGTGGCGTGTGGTGGATGAACGCGGCGTTCATCGCGGTGGGCATGGAGGCCACCGTGTACGTATACGACCGCAACATCGATCGCCTGCGCGAGCTCGACATCGCCTTCGGCGGCCGCGCCGATACCTGCTTCGCCTCCACGCTCTCGATCGAGGAGCGGCTGCCCGAGCATGGACCTGGTCATCGGCGCAGTGCTGGTGCACGGCGCGCGCGCCCCCCGGGTGGTGACGCGGGCCCAGCTCTCGCTGATGAAGACCCCATGCCGTGCTGGTCGACGTGTCGATCGATCAGGGCGGCTGCTTCGAGACCTCGCGCCCGACCACCCATTCGCATCCCACCTACGAAGTCGACGGGATCACCCACTACTGCGTGACCAACATGCCCGGAGCGGTGCCGATCACCTCCACCTACGCGCTCACCAACGCGACCATGCCCTACCTGGTCCACCTGGCCGGCCAGCGGGCGTCCCGGCGGCGATCGAGGAGAGTCCCGGGCTGAAGCTCGGGGTCAACGTGGCCGGTGGCCAGGTCGTCTACGCGCCGGTCGCTCGAGGCGGTCGGCCTACCCCTGGCGGCGGGCTCGACGAGGCGCTTGGCCGGGGTGGGGGTTTAGGCGCTTGGGCGAAGCGCGCAGACCGCGACCGCCGGCGGGCTTTCCGCGGCCGTCGCGCGGCGGCATTGATTACGCTGGCCGGCGCCGGCGGCTATGCCATCGGCGCGCTGCGCAGCTCCGGCCCCCGCTTTGCGGCCGCCACGCCCCCGCTCGCCAACGGCTGCTTTGCGTCGCCTCAGCGTCGGGACCGCGAGTACCTCCGCACCGCCGGCGACCGCCTACGACGCTGGCGCGCCGTCGCGAGCCGCCGCCACCCCGTTCTATCTCAAGCCGACCGGTCTCGGCACCTATCTCCTGTTCGATCGCCAGGGCCAGCTCCTGGCCGTGTCCCGCGGAGACGCCCCGTACTCAGTCAGCGCGCAGCTCCAATCCCGGGCACGTCGACCGAATGGACGATCCGGCATCGGCACGGAAACGAGTTCACGATCAGCTCGACCCTCGATCGCCGCGCCCTGACGGGGCGGGCGCTGGCTCGGGCAGGCTGTCGCTGGAGAGCACCAGCGCGGGCGGGCGGGGCGCGCCGGCCGGGTTCCGGTTCGCGCCCGACACTGGCTGCCGCGACTACCCCGAGGCGCAGGTGGGCGCATTCGGCAGGCCGTTCAAGCCAGGAGTGGGGCGCGGCGGGAAGCTGTTCGGCTTCGTCGATCTCGCACGTCCACATCACGGCGAACATGCGTGCCGGAGGTGAGCTCATCTACGGCGAGAGCTTCGACCGGTATGGCATCAGCCGGGCGCTCAGCGCCGCCGGTGACGCGCGGGTGCACGGACGCGACCGACGAACAACTACGGCTGGCCCAAGTTCACTGGCTGGCCCACCCACGACACGATCGTCCATCAGCAGATCTACTACGTCTGGCTCAAGCGCGCCTGGATGGCGGGGCTGCGGCTGATCGTGGCCCAGACGGTCGACGACCAATCGCTGTGCGAGACCCAGGCCCAGCGCGACCGCACCTGCGATGAGACCAAGTCGATCGTGGGCCAGATCCTGCGGCTGTACGCGATGCAGGACTACATCGACGCCCAGGCCGGCGGCCCCGGCCGGGGCTGGTTCCGGCTGGTGTTCGAGCCCGGCGCAGGCTCGCCGCGTGATCGAGCAGGGCAAGCTCGCGGTGGTGATCGGGATCGAATCCTCGGACCTGTTCGGCTGCAGCGAGTTCCGCGGCCGGCCGGGATGCACGCGCGCCGACATCGATCGCGGTCTGGAGCTCTACCACCGCCTGGGCGTGCGCACCATGTTCCCGGTTCACTGGGTCGACAACGCCTTCGGCGGGGCGGCACTGGAGGGCGGCGGACAGGGGCAGGTGATCGCGGGGCTGCAGGTCAGGCAGACCGGCGAGCCGTTCCGCACCGAGACCTGCAGCCGGCCGGGGGAGATCGAGCAGCCGGCCGGCGGCGGCCTTCCCGCCCAGTGCAACTCGCTCGGGCTGACGAGCCTGGGCGCCTACGCGATCCGTCGGATGATGGCCGATGCACATGATGATCGAGGCCGACCACATGAGCGAGAAGATGCGCGACACCGTGATGCCATCGCCAGGCCCACGACTACCCGCTGGTCTCGAGCCACAACGGCACCGGGGGAGCCTGGTCTCCCGGCGCAGCTGCGCGGCCCTGTACCGCCTGGGCGGGATGGTCGCCGTCACTCCGGACACGGCGCCGAACGTGGCGCGCAAGATCCTGGCGCTGGAGCGCTACCAGCACCCGGGCGCTACTTCGGCGTGGGCCTGGGCACCGACACCGGCGGCCTCGGGTCGCTGCCGGGACCGCGCCCCGACGCCGCCGCGCACCCTCTGCACTACCCGTTCCGCTCCTACGACGGGAAGGTCGAGTTCGTGCGCGAGCGCACCGGCGAGTTCACCTACGACCTCAACATCGAAGGCGTCGCCCACTACGGCCTTCTGCCCGACCTGATTGCGGACATCCAGCAGGGCCACGGCGATCGCCCGGGCGCTGCCGCCGCTGTTCCGACTCGGCCGAGGCGTATCTGGAGACGTGGCAGCGGGCGATGACGCGGATAGCCGTGGCCGCCGGTCGGCACCGACCCGGCCCTGGTTGGCGGGCCCGGCGCGGGTCCCTGCTACTCTCGCTGACCGCATGCCGACCACCAGCCAGCTGATCCGCAAGGGCCGCACCGCGCCCAAGAAGAAGCTTGCCACCCCCGGCCTGAAGTCAGGCAAGGGGCGCAAGAAGAAGGTCGCCGCGCCCCAGCGGCGCGGGGTGTGCACGCGCGTCTACACCACCACGCCGAAGAAGCCCAACTCGGCGCTGCGCAAGGTCGCGCGCGTGCGCCTGACCAATGGCATGGAGGTTGGCGCCTACATCCCCGGCGAAGGTCACAACCTGCAGGAGCACTCGGTCGTGCTCGTCCGCGGTGGGCGCGTCAAGGACCTGCCCGGCTTTCGCTACAAGGTGATCCGCGGCACACTTGACGCCGCCGGCGTCGGCGACCGCAAGAAGGCCCGCTCGCAGTACGGCGTGAAGGCCAAGTAGCTTAGGCGGTCCGTTCCTGCCATGGAGGCGCGCGCGTGCCCCGCCGTGCCGCCGCCCAGATCAGGCCGATCGAGCCCGATCCCGTCCACCGCAATCGTCTCGTCCAGCAGGTCATCAACAAGGTGATGCTGGATGGGAAGAAGTCCGTGGCGGAGAAGATCGTCTACGACGCGCTGGCGATCCTCGGCGAGCGCAGCGGCAAGAATCCGGTCGAGCAGCTCGAAGCCGGCATAAAGGCGCTGACGCCGGTGCTTGAGGTTCAGCTCCCGGCGGGTGGGCGGCGCCACCTACCAGGTTCCGGTCGAGGTTCCCGCTCGGCGCGCCCGCACGCTGGCGGTCCGCTGGCTGGTCGGATTTGCCCGGCCCGCCGCGAGAAGACGATGGCGCAGCGGCTGGCCAACGAACTGCTCGATGCCCAGCAGCAGCAGGGCACGCGTACAAGCGCAAGGACGATATCTACCGCATGGCCCAGGCCAACAAGGCCTTCGCCCACTACCGCTGGTAGAGATCCCCGCGGGCTGCTGAAGGCAGTGGCCGTCGCCTGGCCGGTGCGGCAGCTCATCCCGAGAGTTGACGCGGCGGCAGCTCATCCCGAGAGTTGACGCGGCGGCAGCTCATCCCGAGAGTTGACGCGGGGGCCGCCCACCACACGGGACCGGGGGCTGCGGCGGGACAACCCTCGCGCGCCCTTAGTGTACTCAGCCGTTCCTCTGTTCCGGCGAGCAAGAACCCCTTGCCGTTAGTCCTCTGACAACGTTCCGACGGCGCCCGGCTGCCTCAGTTTGGTCAGCGCCGCGCGCAGGTCGGTGGCCACCAGCGCGGGCTCGGAGAAGATCTGCTCCCCGGTGTAGCGGATGACCTGGTAGCCGGCCGCGCGCAGATGCAGCTCCCGGCGGCGGTCGCGCGCGAGCTGGGCCGGCGATCGGTGGCCCCTGTGGCCATCGACCTCCACCACCAGGCGCTCCCGCGGCCACAGCGCGTCGACGGTCATCCGGCCCACGCCCACGTTAACCTGAGGCAGAGGGATGCCGTGATCCTCACACAGGGCCAGGAAGGCTCGCTCCAGGCCGCTGCGGGTGCGGGCCAGCCGAGGCTCGTGGCGCACCAGCATCCTTTCCAGTCGGGCGCTTCCCGCCCTTCCGGGTCCGATCGTGGCTCGGAGCGCCCGAAGGTTGAGCAACCCCAGATAGTCGGCCTCCGCTACGGCCCGCCGCACCTGGCTGTCGCTGGTCTGGCTGGCGTAGTCAAGCAGGGTGCGCGCGACGGTCGTCACCGGAAGGCGCCGGTGGCGGACCACCGGCAGCCTCCGGGGATGATGAACGCACACCGCGGGTAGCGAACCGGCGCGACTCAGCGTCGACACATGGATGCGAGGCGATTCGCGGCCGATTAGGCCCCACCACCAAGCGGCGGTGGCGTAGCTGAGCGCGGCACCGGGGCCAGCGTGGACCAGGGCCGCGACGAGCCAACCCTCAGGTGTGACCGCGCGATGGCCAACTGCATAGACGCCTGGCAGCAGCGGGTGCAGCCGACCGTCCAGGCGCCAGCGCATGACCGTTGTGCGCGCGACCCCGCAGTCGCGAAGCTGCGCCGTGCCGATCACCCCCCATTGAGCGCCGCTGATCGTTGCCACCTGGATTGATGCGTTTGCGTTCCGACGGGTGGAACGAGATCGCTTCGAAGCTCCCACGCAATCGATCCTGACGCCCACGCCTGTCACCGAACAAGACGCGTTTGTGTCAGCTTTCACCGCACGAGAGGGGGACGGCGCGCGGCCAGCGCAGGCTTAGTCGGACCGCCGTCGCAGCGCCCCGCGAGGAGCATCTCGCCGAGATGCCCCAGGAGGGGAGCCGAGCAGCAGGAACCCCCCGACGCAGGTGATCAGCAGCACGGTGGCCCCCAAGGTCTCCAGGTAGAGACCCACGCTGGGCTGCGAGACTGCATTCACGTACCGGCCCGCCCGAGCGGCCACCAGCCCCGTGGCTTGGGCGTCAGGCAGATCTCCCAGCAGCGAGATCAGCAGCGCGATCACGCTGAGCACCCCGATCGCCAGCAGCGCCGGCCGGCTCTGTCCCCGCCAGGCGCCAAGGGCCATGAACGCCGCCAGCAGCGCGATCGGGACCATGGCGAAGCTGTGGTGGGAGCCGGTGGCGACGGATCTGACCCCAGCGCTCGTACCCTGCGTCCGTACCTCGAACAGGGTGGTGAACTCCGCCACCAGCAGCAGCAGCGCCCCCAGCAGCCCTCCGACGAGGATCCCTCCCGCGATCCTTCCACCACCGCCCCAGGCCGCTCGGTCGCTCCCGCTGCTGACCTCCCCGAGTCGTCGGAAACC
The DNA here is from genome assembly GCA_963787535.1 of uncultured Solirubrobacterales bacterium. Taxonomy (GTDB): domain Bacteria; phylum Actinomycetota; class Thermoleophilia; order Solirubrobacterales; family Solirubrobacteraceae; genus Palsa-465. The sequence continues at coordinate 340,935 of CAWBDB010000002.1, read as the reverse complement.
ACCCCTGAACAGCCCTGGGCCTCTGCTATATTCAGTATTCGCCTCGGGCGGCGTCGCGTTCAACTGTGCTCGCTCCCGGGCGCGGAAGATCCAAGCCATGGAGACGCCGACCACCTAGACATCCGCCCCCTGCCGACACGTGCGTCGTGAAGGGGCCCATTGGGCCCTTTTTCATGGCCGCGGCCAGCGCTCAGGGCCCGCCCCCACAGATCGATTGATATGCCTCGCAAGTTCACGCTGGAAAACACTCGCAACATCGGCATCATGGCGCACATCGACGCCGGTAAGACGACGACCACCGAGCGCATCCTCTATTACACCGGGCGGACCTACAAGATCGGCGAAGTTCACGAAGGCGCGGCGGTGATGGATTGGATGGAGCAGGAGCAGGAGCGCGGGATCACGATCACCTCGGCGGCAACCACCTGCGAGTGGAACGGCCACCGGATCAACATCCTCGACACCCCCGGCCACGTCGACTTCACGGTCGAGGTTGAGCGTTCGCTACGCGTGCTCGACGGCGCGATCGCGCTGTTTGACTCGGTCGCCGGGGTCGAGCCACAGTCGGAAACGGTCTGGCGTCAGGCCGACAAGTACCACGTCCCGCGGATCGCCTACATCAACAAGATGGATCGGATCGGAGCCGATTTCGAGCGCGGCGTCGAGACGATGATCGATCGCCTCGGTGCCCATCCGGTGCCGATCCAGCTGCCGATCGGCGCCGAGTCCGAGTTCCAGGGGATCATCGACCTGGTCGAGAACCACGCGGTGATCTACAAGGACGACCTCGGCAAGGAGCAGGAGACGATCGAGATCCCGGCCGACCATGCCGAGGCCGCGGCCGCTGCCCGCGAGCATCTGCTGGAGGAGGTCTCCCAGTACGACGACGAACTGCTGGAGATGCTCCTGGAGGAGCAGGAGGTCCCGGTCGACCGGATCAAGGCGGCGATCCGTCAGGCGACGCTGCAAATCGCGATGACCCCGGTGCTGTGTGGCAGTAGCTTCAAGAACAAGGGCGTGCAGCCGCTGCTGGACGCGGTCATCGACTACCTGCCCAGCCCGCTCGATGTGCCTCCGGTCGAGGGCCTGGAGCCGGCCAAGGGCTCAGCCAATGGCGATGAGCAGCCGGCGGTCCGTCACGCCTCCGACGAGGAGCCGTTCGCCGCGCTGGCGTTCAAGATCATGGCTGACCCCTACGTCGGCAAGCTGACCTACTTCCGCGTCTACTCCGGGCGTCTCGAGGCCGGCTCGCGGGTGCTGAACGTGACCAGCGGTCGCACCGAGCGCATCGGGCGCATCCTGATGATGCACGCCAACGATCGTGAGGAGCTCAAGGAGGTCCACGCCGGCGACATCGCCGCCGCGGTGGGGATCAAGCAGGTGGTGACCGGCGACACCCTGGCCGCTCCGGACAAGCCGATCAAGCTCGAGACGATCGATTTCCCCGAGCCGGTGATCAAGGTGGCGATCGAGCCCAAGACCAAGGCCGACCAGGAGAAGATGGGCGTTGCCCTCGGGCGTCTGGCCGAGGAGGACCCGACCTTTCAGGTGCGCACCAACGAGGAGACCGGCCAGACCGAGATCTCCGGGATGGGCGAGCTGCATCTGGAGGTGCTTGTCGATCGCATGCTCCGCGAGTACAAGGTCGATGCCAACGTCGGTCGTCCCCAGGTCTCCTACCGGGAGACCATCCGCGGCAGCGCGCAGAAGGTCGAGGGCCGCCTCGTCCGCCAGACCGGCGGCTCCGGGCAATTTGGAATCGTCTACATCGACGTCGAGCCCGCCCCTGGCGAGGGGTTCGATTTCGTCAACAAGATCAAGGGCGGGTCGATCCCCACCGAGTTCATCCCCGCGGTCGAGAAGGGGCTCGAGGACGCGATGCAGAACGGGCCGCGCGCCGGCTACCCGCTGGTCGACGTGCGCGTGACCCTCACCGACGGCAAGTACCACGACACCGATTCGAGCGAGATCGCCTTCCGCGTGGCCGGCTCGTTGGCCCTCAAGGCGGCAGTGCAGCGGGCCAAGCCGGTGCTGCTGGAGCCGGTCTTCGCCGTCGAGGTGGTCACCCCGGAGGAGTTCATGGGGGAGGTGATCGGCGACCTGAACCGCCGCCGCGGCCAGGTCCAGGGGATGGAGCAGCGGGGCAATGCCCAGGTGGTCAGCGCCTACGTGCCCCTGGCGGAGATGTTCGGCTACGCCACCGACGTGCGCTCCAACACCCAGGGCCGAGCGACGTACACGATGCAGTTCGAGCGCTACGAGGAAGTGCCGACCAATATCGCCGAGCGGGTCGTGGGAGAGCTGCAGCCAGCCTGATCCAGGCCTATATCAGCACCCTCCGACGGAAGTTTGTATCTTGAATGGGTTCGTCCTCAGAGGCGAGCGGAACCACTGAAACCAGAAGGAGCGACAACAAGTGGCGAAAGCCAAGTTCGAGCGCGACAAGCCCCACGTCAACGTCGGCACCATCGGTCACATCGACCATGGCAAGACGACGCTGACCGCCGCCATCACGAAGGTTCTGAACGAGAGGTTCGGCGGAACCGAGGTGCGGTCGTTCGAATCGATCGACAACGCTCCTGAAGAGAAGGCCCGCGGGATCACGATCGCGACCTCACACGTCGAGTACCAGACGGCCAACCGGCACTACGCCCACGTCGATTGCCCCGGTCACGCCGACTACGTCAAGAACATGATCACCGGCGCCGCCCAGATGGATGGCGCGATCCTGGTCGTCTCGGCTGCCGATGGCGCGATGCCCCAGACTCGCGAACACATCCTGCTCGCCCGCCAGGTCGGCGTCCCCTACATCGTGGTGTTTCTCAACAAGGCCGACATGGTCGACGACCCCGAGCTGCTGGAGCTGGTCGAGGTCGAGATTCGCGACCTGCTGTCGGAGTACGAGTTCCCCGGGGACGACATTCCGTTCGTCGTCGGCTCGGCGCTGAAGGCGCTCGAGGGCGACCAGGAGTACGAGCAGAAGATCCTCGACCTTGCCGACGCCCTGGACACTTACATCCCCGAGCCCGTCCGTGACCTGGACAAGCCGTTCCTGATGCCGGTCGAGGACGTGTTCTCGATCACCGGTCGCGGCACGGTGGCGACCGGTCGCGTCGAGCAGGGCATCATCAAGACCGGAGAGACAGTGGAGATCGTGGGCATCCGTCCGACCACGAGCACGGTGGTCACCGGCGTTGAGATGTTCAAGAAGATCCTCGACGAGGGCCGCGCCGGCGACAACGTCGGTTGCTTGCTGCGCGGGACCAAGCGCGAGGACATCGAGCGCGGCCAGGTGCTGTGCAAGCCGGGCTCGATCACTCCGCACACCAAGTTCAAGGCCGAGGTCTACGTGCTCAAGAAGGAGGAGGGCGGTCGTCACACGCCGTTCTTCACCGGTTACCGGCCGCAGTTCTACTTCCGCACCACCGACGTCACCGGGGTCGCCAACCTGCCCGAGGGCACGGAGATGGTGATGCCGGGTGACAACGTCCAGATGGAGATCGAGCTGATCCAGCCGATCGCCATGGACGCCGGTCTGCGGTTCGCGATCCGTGAGGGCGGCCGCACGGTCGGCTCCGGGGTCGTAACCGAGATCATCCAGTAGTTGTTCATGAGGGCGGCTGGGCCTACGGCCCGCCGCCCTTTGTTTCCAATCAGCGATACGACCTTTGGGGCGGGCCCCTCAGCCCGGGGCTCGCCCCCAACACTGAAAGGCGGGGGGACACCCCCCGCCGACCCCCGAGACCGAGCCTTCACACACACCGTGGCCACCGTCGCCCAGAACAAGATCCGCATCCGCCTGAAGTCCTATGACCATACGGCGATTGAAACTGCGGCCAAGGAGATCGTCGAGACGGCGGCGCGCACCGGCGCGACCGTCTCCGGCCCCGTGCCGCTGCCGACGGAGAAGAACGTCTACGTCGTGATCCGCTCGCCGTTCAAGGACAAGGACTCCCGCGAGCACTTCGAGATCCGGACCCACAAGCGCCTGATCGACATCCACCAGCCGACGCCCAAGACCGTCGACTCGCTGCAGCGGCTCGATCACCTCCCGGCCGGGGTGGACATCGAGATCAGGCTCGCCTCCTGATGCCTGTCGCCGTGAACACAGCATCCGAGCGCTCGCTCACGCCGAGGGGCATGTGATGGCGGCGATCCTGGCCAAGAAGCTCGGTATGACGCAACGGTTCCTCGACGATGGCCGTGTGGAGCGGGTGACGGTGCTTGAAGCCGGTCCGTGTCCGGTGACGGCGATCCGGACGCTCGAGCGCGACGGTTATGAGGCCGTGCAGCTGGCCTTCGGGACCTGCAAGGAGAAGGTGCTGAGCCGGGCCGAGCTCGGCCACCTCAAGAAGGCCGATACCTCGGCTCACCGCCATCTGGCCGAGTTCCGCAACCAGGCCGGCGAGCTGCTGGTGGGCGAAACGGTGACCGCGGAGACGTTTTCGCCCGGGGACAAGGTCAAGGTCTCCGGCACCGCCAAGGGCAAGGGGTTCGCCGGGACGATCAAGCGCCACAACTTCAAGCGCGGCCCCAAGTCCCACGGCTCGCACAACGTCCGCGCGCCGGGATCGATCGGCGCCTCGGCGACGCCCAGTCGGGTGATGAAGGGGGTGCGCGGCGCCGGCCAGATGGGCGGCGGACGGATCACCCAGCGCGGCTTGACCGTCGTCGAAGTGATCGGCGAGCAGAACCTGCTGCTGCTGCGCGGCGCCGTTCCCGGTCCTCGGGGCGGCACCGTGGAGGTTCGCACCGATGCCTAGAACCGCGCCCACGCTCGGCGGCGGCACCACCCCGCTGGACAGCGTGGCCTTCGAGGCACGCTTCAGCATGCCGCTGGTGCACGAGACCGTGCGCGCCGAGCTCAGCGCCCGACGCCAGGGGACGGCCTCGACCAAGACCCGCGGCCAGGTCCGCGGCGGTGGCGCCAAGCCGTGGCGCCAGAAGGGGACCGGCCGCGCCCGCCAGGGGTCGCTGCGCGCCCCTCACTTTGCCGGTGGCGGCGTCGTCTTCGGTCCGTCGCCGCGCCATTTCACCTTCAAGGTCAACCGCAAGGCCCGCCGCGCGGCGCTGCGCGGGGCGCTGTCGCTGCACGCCGAGCGAGAGAGCATCGCCGTGTTCGACGCCGCCAGTTTCGAAGCCCCGGCGACCAAGCAGGCGATGGCCCTGCTCGCCGACTGGGGTGCTCCGCTCCCGGCCCTGGTGCTGCTGAGCGAGTCCGAGGCCGCCGCGGGCAAGTCGTTTCGCAACCTGGCCCAGACGTCGGTGATGCCGGTCGGCGAGGCCGGCGTGAGCGACCTGATCGGCGCGGCGTCGCTGCTGGTGTCCCAAAGCGCGCTGTCGGAGCTGGTGGCCAGAGCAGGAGCGAAGGACTGATGGATGCCGGCCACGTGATCATCCGTCCTGTCATCTCCGAGAAGACGGTCGTCCTCTCGGAGACCGGCAAGTACACGTTCCGCGTCCACGATCGCGCCCACAAGACCCAGATCCGGCAGGCGGTGGAGCAGCTGTTCGACGTCAAGGTGCTGGGGGTGCGGACGGCCTCGGTAAAGAGCAAGCCCAAGCGCCGCGGCCAGACCGCGGGTCGCACACGGCATTGGAAGAAGGCGGTCGTCCAGGTCCGCGAGGGGGACACGATCCCGATCTTCGGCGGACTGGAGGGAGGCGAGTAATGCCGATTCGCAATCCCAAGCCCACCTCCGCCGGCCGGCGGTTTGTCACCTATCCCGATTTCGCCGAGATCACGCGCAGCGAGCCGGAGAAGTCGCTGACCGAAGGCCTGAAGAAGTCGGGCGGCCGCAACTCCAATGGACGCAAGACCTCACGCCATCGTGGCGGCGGAGCCAAGCGCCTGTACCGAAAGATCGACTTTAAGCGCCGCAAGGACGGGATTCCGGCCAAGGTCGCCCACATCGAGTACGACCCCAACCGCTCGGCCTACATTGCGCTGCTGCACTACGCCGACGGCGAGAAGCGATACATCCTCGCGCCCCAGCGTCTGCGCGTGGGCGCCAGCGTCGAGTCCGGCTCTGGCGCTGACATCCGCGTGGGCAACAGCCTGCCCCTGGCCAGCATGCCCCCAGGCACGGTGGTGCACAACGTCGAGCTGACCCCCGGACGCGGCGGCCAGCTCGCCCGCTCAGCCGGGGCCGGCGTCCAGCTCCTGGCCAAGGAGGGCGACTACGTCACGCTGCGCCTCCCCTCGGGCGAGATGCGGATGGTCCGGGGCGAATGCCGAGCCACAGTGGGAACCATCGGCAACTCCGACCACCAGAACGTCAAGATCGGAAAGGCGGGACGCAAGCGTCACCTCGGGGTCCGCCCACAGACTCGCGGCACAGCGATGAATCCGGTCGATCATCCGCACGGCGGCGGCGAGGGATCGACCACTCCGGGCCGCAACCCGGTGACCCCCTGGGGGGTTCCCACGCTCGGATACCGCACGCGCAAGAAGGGCAAGGCATCAAACCGGTACATCGTCCGTGGCCGCAGAAGAGGGAAGAAGCGTTGAGTAGATCCAGCAAGAAGGGACCATTCGTGGAGGAGCGCCTGATGGCGCGGGTTGAGGCGCTCAACGCCTCCGGCGAGAAGCGCATGCTCAAGACGTGGTCGCGCACGTCGACGATCTTCCCGGAGATGGTCGGGCACACGATCGCCGTCCACGACGGCCGTAAGCACGTACCCGTGTTCGTCTCAGAGTCGATGGTGGGGCACAAGCTGGGCGAGTTCGCGCCCACCCGGCTCTACCGCGGCCACGCCGGGACGGGTAAGCGGCGATGAGTAGCTCGGACGCTCCGGAAGAGAAGCCCAAGCGGCGGCGCCGGCGGAAGGCCGCTGGCACCTCCGAGGCCGCTTCGGCCCCGGAGGGAACTGTCTCGAACACCGAAGAGAGCGAAGCGGCGCCGGAGGTTACGGCGCAGGTTGGCTCCGAGCTCGACCCCTCCGCGGCCGACGTCCAGGCGCAGGAGGCGGCCGCCGACGTCGTGCTCGAGGCTGATGCCCAGGCCGAGGACGAGCCTGCGACGGTGGACGAGCCGCCCGCGGACGAGGAGGAGTCAGGCGAGAAGCCGGCTCGGGCTCGTCGTCCCTCCGCACCCGCCCCGACCCGGCGGCGTGCCCGGGGTCAGCGGGACCCGAACCTGCCGCCCCCCACCGTGCGCGCACACGCCAAGTACGTGCGCTCGTCGGCGCGCAAGGCCCGGCTGGTGTGCGACCACATCCGCGGAAAGACGGTCGAGGAGGCGCGAGCTATCCTGGCTCATACGCCGCGGGCGATCGCGCGGGACTGGAGCAAGCTGCTCGAGTCGGCCGTCGCCAACGCCGAGCACAACCACGAGCTCGTCGGCGAGGATCTCGTCATCAAGGCAGTGCATGCCGACGAGGGACCGACGATCAAGCGCTTTCGTCCGCGCGCGATGGGACGTGCGACCCGGATCCGCAAACGAACCAGCCATCTGACGATCTTGCTTACGCCGAAGGAATAACCACCGCCATGGGTCAAAAAGTTCATCCCGAGTCGATTCGCGTTGGCTACATCCACGACTGGAAGTCGAACTGGTTCAACGAGAAGAGCTTCTCCGACTACCTGCACGAGGACACGCTGATCCGCGGCCACATCCTCGGTCGCCTGTCGCACGCTGGGCTCTCGGACATCACGATCAGAAAGAACGCGACGGAGGTGGAGGTCAACATCAACACCGCCCGTCCCGGCATCGTGATCGGCAAGTCCGGCTCGGAGGTCGACCAGCTGCGTCGCGACCTGCATCGCATCACCGGCAAGCAGATCAAGGTCAACATCCTGGAGATCAAGCGCCCCGAGCTCGATGCACGCCTGGTGGCACAGTCGATCGCCGAGCAGCTGCAGAACCGAGTCGCCTTCCGGCGGGCGATGAAGCGGGCGCTGACCAGCGCAATGCGCTCAGGGGCCAAGGGCGTGAAGGTGCAGGTCTCCGGCCGCCTCGGCGGCGCCGAGATGGCGCGGACCGAAGGCTACTCCGACGGCCGCGTCCCGCTGCACACGCTGCGCGCCGACATCGACTACGGCTTCCACGAGGCCCGCACCACCTTTGGCCGAATCGGAGTGAAGTGCTGGATCAACAAGGGCGAGATCATGCCCGAGGGATACACCGGCGCCGATCTGACGATCATGGACGAGCCCTCGCCGCAGGCACCCGACCGCGGCGGTCGCGACGGACGCGGCGCTCGCGATGGTCGCGGTCGCGGCGGTCCGGGCGGTCGCGGTGGCCAGGGCTCCCGGGGCGGCGGACCGGGCGGCCTTGGAGGCGGCGGTGGTGGCCGCGGCGGCGGACCGGGGGGTCGCGGCGGCGGGCCCGGGGGTCGTGGCGGTGGCTCAGGTGGTTTTGGGGGCGGTGCTCGCGGCGGACAAGGCGGTCGCGGTGGTGGCCCCGGCGGCGGTCGTCCTGGCGGTGGTGGCCGCGGTTCGGGCGGTCCCGGTGGTGCCGGTCGGGGGGGCGGTGGTCGCGGTCCCCGTCCGGGCGGCCCCGGTGATCGCAGCGGCGGTCCGGCTGGAGGCGGTGGCCGCGCGCCCGGCGGCTCCGGCGCTCCGGGCGGCGGTGGCGATGCGGGAGGTGGTGGCTGATGCTCTCCCCCAAGCGCGTCAAGCACCGCAAGCAGCATCGTGGTCGCAGAGCTGGTCTCTCACGCGGACAGGTCAAGGTGCAGTTCGGCGAGTACGGCCTCAAGTCGATCGATGCGGGCTGGCTGACCAACCGCCAGATCGAAGCCGCCCGGATCGCGATGACCCGCAAGATCAAGCGCGGCGGCAAGGTCTGGATCAACGTCTATCCCGACAAGCCGTTCACTAAGAAGCCGGCTGAAACCCGGATGGGCTCGGGCAAGGGCTCACCTGAAGGCTGGGTCGCCGTCGTCAAGCCCGGCCGAGTGATGTTCGAGCTCGCCGGCGTGTCCGAGCCCCTGGCCCGTGAGGCGATGCGGCTGGCCGCTCACAAGCTGCCGGTCAAGACGAAGTTCGTGCTCCGGGAGGAGGGCTAGCAATGAAGGCGGCCGAGCTGCGCGACCTGTCGGAAACTGAGCTGCGAGAGCACGTCCGGACCGCCCGGCGGGAGCTGGTCGGGCTGCGCTTCCAGAACGCCACCGGGGAGCTTGACAACACAGCCGGACTCGCGCGGGCCAAGCGGGCGATCGCGCGGGCGCTGACGATCGCCGTTGAGCGTGGAATCGAGATTCGGAGCTAGAAATGGAAGAGAACGACACCACTGCAGAGGCCTCGGACGACGGCGCTGTGTCCGAGGAAACTGCCGCGAATACCTCGGACACAGCAGCGCCGGCCGAGGCCGAGACAGCGGGCGCCGTTGAGGGTGCGGGGCCGGCGCGCGCCGACGTCGTACCACCAAAGGAACGGCGGCAGCGGCTGCGGGCGGCGAAGGCGGCGAAGGCGGGGCCGCGGGCAACGCGGACCCCGGAGGAGCGTCAGGCCGAGCGCGTGCAGGAGCGCAGACAGAAGGCCGCGGCTCGAAGCAGTCAGCGCCAGCGCGCTCGCCGGAAAGCTCGCGAGGCCGGCGAGTCCGGCCGGCAGACCCCTCCCCGCGAGCATCAGCCGGGAAGCCAGAAGACCCGCCAGGGGATCGTCGTCTCCGATAAGGCGGCCAAGACGATCACGGTGCGCATCAACCTCGCCCGGCGCCATCGGCGCTACTCGAAGATCGTGCGCACGTCGATGACCCTGCACGCCCACGACGAGCGCGGCGACGCGCACGTGGGCGACACCGTGATGGTGCGCGAGTCCCGGCCCCTGTCCCGGACCAAGCGCTGGCGGCTGGTCGAAGTGCTGGAGCGCGCCAAGTGAGTGAAGCGAACCAGTATCAGAAGCTCATGTGCACTACAAGCCATGCGAGTGCGCAGTGATCCAGAACGAGACGCGCCTGCGGGTCGCCGACAACACCGGCGCCCGGGAGATTCTGGTCATCCGCGTACGGGGCGGTTCGCGGCGGCGTTATGCCGGCGTTGGCGACGTGATCGTGGCCACGGTCAAGCAGGCCACCCCTCAGGGCTCGGTCAAGAAGGGCGAGGTCGTGACTGCGGTCGTCGTGCGGACCAAGAAGTCCTACGGGCGCGAGGACGGGACCTACATTGCCTTCGACGAGAACGCGGCGGTGCTGATCGATGCTCAGGGAGCGCCCCGCGGCACCCGCATCTTCGGGCCCGTGGCCCGCGAGCTGCGCGAGCGCAACTACATGAGAATCGTCTCGCTGGCTCCCGAGGTACTGTGATGACGCTCCCCTCGCTCATCTCCGTCCCACGAGGAGCACGCTGATGTCAGCTCGGATCAAGACTGACGACGAAGTGATGGTGATCGGTGGTAAGGATCGCGGCAAGCGCGGCCGGGTCCTGCGCGTCGAGCCCAAGAAGCAGAAGGTGTACGTGGAGGGTCTCAACATCGTCAAGCGTCACCAGCGGCCGCAGCAGGTCGCCGGTGCTCAGCGCCCCGAGCAGGTGGGCGGCGTGATCGAGCGGGAAGGGCCGATCCATCTCTCCAACGTGACGCTGCTGGACCCCAAGGATGGCAAGCCCACGCGGGTCGGCATCCACATCGAGGACGGCAAGCGCTTCCGCGTTGCCCGTCGCAGCGGCACGAGGCTGGACTGACGATATGGCCGCGGCGAGACTGAAGAGCAGGTACAACGATGAGATCCGCCCGGCGCTCGTAGAGCGCTTCGGCTACAGCAGCCCGATGCAGGCGCCGCGCATCGAGAAGGTGACGGTGAACATGGGGGTGGGTGACGCCAAGCAAGACTCCAAGGTGCTGGAGGCGGCGACTGAGCAGCTGGCGACGATTACCGGCCAACGCCCGAGCGTCCGCCGGGCCCGCAAGTCGATCGCGCAGTTCAAGGTGCGCGACGGGATGCCGGTCGGCATCGCGGTGACACTACGCGGCGAGCGCTCCTACGAGTTCCTGGACCGCCTGATGTCGGTCGCGATCCCCCGTATCCGAGACTTCCGCGGGCTCAACCCGCGCTCCTTCGACGGCCGCGGCAACTACTCGCTGGGCATCCGGGAGCAGATCATCTTCCCCGAGATCGACTACGACGAGATCGACCAGACGCGCGGGCTCGACATCACGATCACCACCACAGCCGCCACCAACGAGGAGTGCTTTGCGCTGCTCGAGGCGCTGGGAATGCCCTTTTCCAGGGAGGGCCGCCAGCCGGTGTCCGCGGCGCGGAGCTAGGGTAGCCCGGAGCAGCTACAACCGCCCTCGACCGCATTTACGAAGACCACCACTGAGGAGCACATGGCCAAGGTTTCACAGCGCGTTCGCCAGAGGCGGACGCCCAAGTACAAGACACGAGGTTACAGCCGCTGCCGTCGCTGCGGCCGCTCTCGCGCGGTGTATCGCAAGTTCGGCATCTGTCGAATCTGCCTGCGCGAGCTGGCGCACAACGGCTACATCCCCGGAATGACGAAGTCGAGCTGGTAACCATGTCGATGACCGACCCAGTGGCCGACTTCCTGACCCGCCTGCGCAACGCCGCCAGGGCGCAGCATCAGGACGTCGCCATCCCCTCGTCCAGGCTCAAGCGTGAGCTGGCGCGGATTCTCTCCGAGCAGGGCTACATCGAGTCCTACGAGGTGCGCGCCCCCTCCGCCGGCCGCCCCGGCGAGGAGATCTTGGTGACGCTCAAGTACACCGAGCAGCGCAAGCCTGTGATCAGCGGGATCGAACGCGTCTCCCGGCCCGGCCAGCGCACCTACGTCGACCACGCCAGCATCCCCCGGATCCAGGGTGGAATGGGCACGGCGATCATCTCCACCTCCCGTGGCGTGATGACCGGCCACGATGCCCGCCGGCAGGGAATCGGCGGCGAGGTCGTGGCCCGGGTCTGGTAGACCATTCCGGAACGTCAATGTCTCGAATCGGAAAGCAACCAATCCCGGTCCCCGCCGGCGTGACGATCGCGATCGATCCGGAGCGGGTGACCGTCAACGGGCCCAAGGGCGAGCTCTCGGAGCGGATCCATCGCGACATCAACGTCGAGCACACCGGCGATCAGGTGCTGGTGAGCCGACCCACTGACCGCGGCGAGCACCGCGCCCTGCACGGCCTGACGCGCACGCTGGTGGCGAACATGGTCCAGGGGGTCACCAACGGTTTCGAGAAGCGCCTGGAGATCCAGGGCGTCGGCTACCGCGCGCAGCTGCGTGGCCGTGACCTGGAGCTTGCTCTCGGATACTCCCATCCGGTGTCGGTGAAGGCGCCGGAGGGAATCGAGTTCGAGGTTCCCCAACCGACGCGGATCGTCGTTCGCGGCTCCTCCAAGCAGGTGGTGGGCGAGATCGCCGCCTTCGTCCGTAAGCAGCGCAAGCCCGAGCCCTACAAGGGCAAGGGAATCCGCTACGAGGGCGAGTACGTGGCTCGCAAGGTGGGCAAGCGGGCATGACCGGCTGGCACGCGGCCGCAGCGGCGAGCGAAGGCGAGCGGCGGGCATGACCGTGCTCACCGCCCCGCAGCGACGCCTGAAGCGTCGCCGGCGCGTCCGGGCCAAGGTGCGCGGCAGCGCCACGCGCCCGCGGATCTCGGTGTTCCGCTCCAATCGCGGTATCTCGGCGCAGCTGATCGACGACGAGGCCGGACGGACGCTGGCGGCGGTCAACTGGACCGAGCCCGAGCTGCGCTCACTGCGTTCGGACGAGCAGGCTCAGCGGGTTGGTGCGCTGCTGGCCGAGCGGGCGCAGGCCGCGGGCATCGAGACGGCGGTGTTCGACCGCGGCGGCTACCGGTACCACGGCCGGGTCAAGGCGTTGGCGATGGGAGCCCGTGAGGCGGGCCTTGGGTTCTAGACCGCTACTCTGGACCGTTCATGGCTTCTCGTGATCGCACAGTTTCCGCGTCGGGGCTCGACCTGCAGGAGCGGGTCGTCGAGATCAACCGCGTGGCCAAGGTAGTCAAGGGCGGCCGACGGTTCTCGTTCACCGCCCTGGTGGTCGTCGGCGACGAGCGCGAGGTCGTCGGGATCGGCTACGGCAAGGCCAACGAGGTTCCCGTGGCGATTCAGAAGGGCGTCGAGCGAGCCAAGAAGAACCTCTACCGCGTGCCACGGCACGGCTCGACCATCACCCACCAGACGCTGGGAATCTTCGGCGCGGGCCGGGTGATGCTGAAGCCGGCCGCTCCGGGTACCGGCGTGATCGCCGGAGGCGGCGTGCGGGCGGTGCTGGAGCTTGCCGGCATCCACGACATCCTCTCCAAGAGCCTCGGCTCGCAGAACCCGATCAACCTGGTCAAGGCGACGATGGCGGGCCTGGAGTCGCTGCGTACGCCCGATGAGGTGGCGACGCTGCGAGGCCTCAGCATCAACCAGGTACTTGGGTTGGCGTCTGAGCCCGCTCCCGCGGCCACCGACGCCAACGGCGCCGAACCCGCCCCCGCGGTCCCCGCACCGGAGACGAACGGCGCGGAGGAGCAGACGACGCGAGCGACCGCGGGCACGGGCACCGGCGCCGCTGAGCCTCCCGAGGCTTTCGCATGACCAACCTCGTCATAACGCAGCGTAAATCTGGCAATGGCGCTGACAAGCGCCAGCTGGACACGTTGCGCTCGCTCGGGCTGCGGCGGATCGGACACACGGTCGAGCAGGCGGACTCGCCGCAACTGCGGGGGATGGTCCACAAGGTCCGACACCTGGTCGAGGTCAGGGAGGGCTCGGATGGCTGAGCCGGAGCAGATCGGCCTGCACAACCTCAAGCCGGCGGCCGGGTCGCGCAAGGCGCGCAAGCGCATCGGTCGCGGCGAGGGGTCGGGCACCGGCAAGACCGCTGGTCGCGGGCAGAAGGGTTATGGCTCGCGCTCGGGGGCCAAGCGCCGGGCCCGCTTTGAGGGTGGGCAGAATCCGATTCACATGCGGATGCGCAAGCTCCGCGGGCCGCACATGAAGAAGTCGATGCCGTTCGAGCCGTTCCGCACCCATACCCAGGCGGTCAACCTGCTCGACCTGCAGGCGCGGTTTGAGGATGGCGAGGCGGTGACGCTGCAGGCGATGAAGGCCAAGGGGCTCGGGTCGCGCAAGGAGATTCCGGTCAAGGTGCTGGCCAAGGGCTCGATCTCCAAGGCGCTGACCGTCCACGCCCACGCCTTCAGCCAGGCTGCGCGCGAGCAGATCGAGGCCGCTGGAGGGACGTGCGAGGTGCTGCCGAGCGCCGCCGCCTCCTCGGCGGCGGACGAGTCCTAGGAGCCTGGCGATGATCTCGACGATCCTCGGTGCCTTTAGGGTCACAGAGATCCGCAACAAGGTCCTGTTCACGGCCTTGGTGCTGGGCCTCTACCGGCTCGGCACGCACGTCCCCGCGCCCGGGATCAACTCATCGGCGGTCAACGCGATCCAGAAGAACTTCGGCGGCAACAGCATCCTTGGCCTGCTCAACCTGTTCTCCGGCGGCGGCCTGGGCCGGATTGCCATCTTCGCGCTCGGGATCATGCCCTACATCACGGCGTCGATCATCCTCCAGCTGCTGACGGTCGTCGTGCCCTCGCTGGAGAAACTGCAGAAGGAGGGTGAGGTCGGGCAGGCGCGCATCACCCAGTACACGCGCTACCTGACCGTTGGGCTGGCCTTTGCGCAGTCGATCGGATACGTGTTCCTGTTCCGCAGCTTCGAGAAGCAGGCGGGGACCCAGCTGATCTCCAACTTCACCCTGCCCAAGGTGTTCCTGATCGTGCTTTCGCTGACCGCGGGCACGGTGCTGCTGATGTGGATGGGCGAGCTGATCACCCAGCGCGGAATCGGCAACGGCATCTCGCTGATGATCTTCGCCAGCATCGTGGCCCGAATCCCCAACGGCGTTCACTCGTGGTGGACCAACCCCGACCAGGTGTTCCGGGTGATCATGCCGTTCATCGCGATCGGTGTCGTCGCCGCGGTGGTGTTCGTACAGGAGGGTCAGCGGCGGATCCCGATCCAGTACGCCAAACGCGTGATCGGTCGCCGGATGACCCAGGGTGGGCAGACCTACCTGCCGCTGCGAGTGAACATGGCCGGCGTGATCCCGGTGATCTTCGCCGCCAGCGTGATGGCGATCCCGCCCACGCTGGGGCAGCTGATCGGCCAGAACCACACCCACAGCATCGCCTACAAGGTGCAGTCCTTCTTTAACCCGCAGGGCTGGCACTACGTGGCCGGCGAGAGCCTGTTCATCATCCTGTTCACCTACTTCTACACCGCGGTCACCTTCAATCCGGTCGACCAGGCGGACAACCTCAAGAAGTACGGAGGCTTCATCCCCGGCGTACGGCCGGGTCGGCCCACGGCCGAGTTCCTGGACCGCATCCTCGCGCGGCTGACCTTCCCCGGCGCCCTGTTCCTAGCCGCGATCGCGGCGCTGCCCACCGTGCTGATCAATCAGACGAGCGCGAACTTCTTCTTCGGCGGTACCTCGATCCTGATCGTGATCGGTGTCGCCCTGGACACGATGAAGCAGCTCGAGGCTCAGCTGATGATGCGCAACTACGAGGGCTTTCTCAAGTAGCTCACCGGTGAGGCTACCGGGACGTGAGCTGGCGGGCCTGTTGGCGCAGGCTCTTCCCGCCGATCACGCCCGGCAGACGCCTGCCACGCGGTACATCGAGGCGGCCGTGGGGCATCCCGGGCACGTCCGGCGGTGGCGGGTGCTCGATCTGGGGTGCGGCGAGGGGAGCTCGGTGGAGCTGTTCCGCCGAAGGGACCCGACCGTGCAGTGGATCGGAGTAGACATCCCCGGCTCTCGCGAGGCAGGCGCGCGCAGGCGCACCGATGCGCGCTTTGAGACCTTTGACGGAGTCACGCTGCCGTTCGCGGCGGCGAGCTTCGACCTCGTTTACTGCCACCAGGTGCTCGAGCACGTCCGTCACCCGAGTCGGCTGCTTGCTGACGTAGCGCGCGTATTGGCACCGGGGGGCTACTTTGCCGGCTCGACCTCGCAGCTGGAGCCCTTTCACTCCCGGAGCATGTGGAACTACACCCCGGTTGGATTCGCCGCGCTGATCGACGAGGCCGGCTTGAGACTGGTGGAGGTGAGGCCGGGTATCGACGCGCTGGCACTGATCACGCGGCGCCTGGTTCCCCGCGGCACGTGGACTGAACGGGTGTGGGGACGCTGGTGGGCCGGGCAGTCACCCCTCAACCGCCTGATCGACCTCCACGGGCGTACGCGGGGTCTGGACGAGGCGACGGTGAACGCCAACAAGCTGCTGTTCAGTGGCCAGTTCACGTTCCTGGCACAGCGCGCCGAGGCCACCGCGGAGCTGGGGCAATCTGCCTCGCTCAACCCGTCGGCGAAGCTGCCGAGTACCCGCACTGCGCGTGCGTGCTGCGAGTTGCGCCGGTAGAGTGGGCCTGTGTCGGAGCTCAACCTGATCCTGTTCGGGCCGCCCGGAGCGGGGAAGGGCACCCAGGCCGACCGACTGCGTCAGGACTTCGGGCTCCCGTTCATCTCCACCGGCGACATGTTGCGCCTCAACGTCAAGAACGGCACGGAGCTGGGTCGGGAGGCGCAGCGCTACATGGACGCCGGCGATCTCGTCCCGGACGAGCTGATCGTCAAGATGGCGGCCGCGCGCCTGCAGGAGGAGGACGCCCAGGACGGGTTCATCGTCGATGGCTTCCCGCGGACGTTGGCTCAGGCCGAGGCACTCGATCGACAGCTCTCGGAGCTCGGTCGGCGGGTGACCGCGGCGCTGCTGATCATCGTCCCCGACGAGGAGGTGGTCCGCCGCCTATCGGGCCGACGGGTGTGCGTCAAGGCCGGCCACAACTATCACATCGAGTTCGATCCGCCCAAGCACGAGGGCATCTGCGACCAGGACGGCTCGCGCCTGGTCCAGCGCGACGACGACAAGCCGGAGGTGATCCGCAACCGTTTGCACGTCTACCACGAAAAGACGGCGCCGCTGGAGAGCTACTACGACGGGAAGGGCTTGATGCGCCGGATCGACGGCACCCGAGAGCCGGCGGACGTCCACGATCACATCCGGGCGGTGATCGCGACGCTCCGGCTCGAAGAGAACGTCTGAGGTGCGATCTTGATCATCAAGAAGACCACCGAGGAAATCGACCGGATGGCGGCAGCAGGGGAGATCCTGGTCAAGACGATGAACCTGTTGGCGAGCAAGGTCAGGCCCGGGGTCACCACCCTGGAGCTCGATCGCGCTGCAGAGAAGTTCATCCGCTCCCAGGGCGCAGAGCCTGCCTTCAAGGGCTATCGCGGGTTCCCGGGCTCGATCTGCGCCTCGCCCAACTCGATGATCGTGCACGGCATCCCAGGCCCCTACAAGCTTCAGCGCGGTGACATCCTGTCCATCGACATCGGCGTCATCCACGACGGCTGGGTGGCCGACGCCGCGCGCACGTTTCCCGTCGGCGCAGTCTCACCGGTAGCGCGCAAGCTGCTGAGCGTCACCGAGCAGGCGCTGCACGAAGCCGTCCCTCAGTGCCGCGCCGGCAAGCGGCTCGGCGACGTCTCGCACGCGATCCAGGAACCCGTCGAGGCCGCGGGCTTCTCGATCGTCCGCACGCTGGTGGGCCACGGGATCGGTCGAAGCATGCACGAGGAACCGCAGATCCCCAACTACGGCTCGCCCGGCACCGGCGTGCTGTTGGAGGAAGGGATGGTGCTGGCGGTGGAGCCGATGGTGACCGCGGGACGGCACGGCGTCCGGGTCGCCGACGATCACTGGTCGATCTATTCCCAGGATGGTTCCCTGGCCGCGCACTTCGAGTTCACGATCGCCATCACCGCTGATCATCCCCGGGTTCTCACGCCTTGGCACGAGGCGGGCAAGGGTCGCGCCGCGGCCTGAGGCAGGCGGGCAGAGCGCAGCCACGCCCTGCTACGATCAGCCGGTGCGCCCGTAGCCCGATGTTTGGCGCTGCGCAGCGCTTCTCGGTGTGGTAGCGGCGACTGTACCGGTCGCCAGAGCCAGCGCCGAGGAACACCCCGAAATCACTCACGACGAGAGCGAAGCGACGTGAAAGTACGACCCTCGGTCAAGCCGATGTGCGAGAAGTGCAAGATTATCCGCCGGGACGGGCGGGTCCTGGTGATCTGCTCTAATCCCCGTCACAAGCAGCGGCAGGGCTAGAGGGCGAGAGGGGCAAAGATGGCACGAATCTCAGGGGTCAACATTCCCCTCAACAAGCGGGTCGAGGTCGGCCTGACCTACATCTACGGGATCGGCCGCTCGACCTCCAACCGGCTGCTCTCCGAAGTCGGCGTCGAGCCGGACCGCAAGGTCCGTGACCTGACCGAGGAGGAGGTCATCAAGCTCCGCGAGGTGATCGACGGCGGCCTCATGGTCGAAGGCGACCTGCGCCGTGAACGTTCCCAGAACATCAAGCGTCTGCAGGAGATCGGCTGCTATCGCGGGCTGCGCCACCGCCGCGGCCTGCCCGTTCGGGGGCAGAAGACCAAGACCAACGCGCGCACCCGCAAGGGTCCCAAGCGCATGCAGGTGGCGGGCAAGAAGCGGGCGGGCAAGAAGTGAGCCCTGCACCAAAAAGGCCTCAGCGCGGCCGGCGCCGCGTGCGCAAGAACATCCCCATCGGGCAGGCGCACATCAAGACCTCGTTCAACAACACGATCGTCTCGCTGACCGACCGCGGGGGCAACGTGATCGCCTGGGAGTCCGCCGGTGGCGCCGGTTTCAAGGGCTCGCGCAAGTCCACGCCGTTCGCCGCTCAGGTCACTGCCGACGCGGCCGCGCGCAAAGGCCTGGAGCACGGGCTGCAGAAGGTCGAGGTGTTCGTCAAGGGTCCGGGCTCAGGACGGGAAACGGCGATCCGCTCTCTACAGGCCGCCGGACTGGAGGTCAGCGGCGTCAAGGACGTGACGCCTCAGGCCCACAACGGCTGCCGGCCACGGAAGCGCAGGAGGGTCTAGACATGGCCCGTGACACCGGAGCCCAGTGCAAGCAGTGCCGACGTGAGGGGCAGAAGCTGTTCCTCAAGGGCGAGCGCTGCCTGACCGACAAGTGCGGCGTCGAGCGCCGCTCCTACCCCCCTGGCGAGCATGGCCGTGGCCGCCAGAAGCAGAGTGAGTATCGGGTGCAGCTACGTGAGAAGCAGAAGGCCAAGCGCTACTACGGCGTGCTCGAGAAGCAGTTCCGGATCTACTACGAAAAGGCCTCGCGCCAGCCGGGGATCACCGGCGAGAACCTGCTGCGGACGCTGGAGTGTCGATTCGACAACGTGCTCGTGCGTCTGGGCTTCGCCGCCTCGAGGCGCCAAGCGCGCCAGCTCATCCTGCACGGTCACTGGACCATCAATGGGCGTCGCGTCAACATACCCAGTTACCAGCTGCGGGACAATGATGTGATCGCGATCGGCTCGAGCTCCACCGCGGGTCAGGTGATCCGCGATGCCACCGAGCTCACCGGCCAGGTGCCGGCGTGGCTCCAGGCCGACCACGATTCGCTGACGGCGAAAGTGCTGCGCCGGCCGGAGCGGCGGGAGATCGCCGCGCCGGTGCAGGAGCAGCTCATCGTCGAGCTTTACTCGAAGTAGAAGAGTTTCGCCGCGCTCCCCGCGAGGTGAGTGCGCGGCAGCAACAGCCGTCGAGGCGCGGCGGTAACCCACGACGTTAGGACCCTGATGCTTGACTTCCAAGTCCCCCGAATCTCCAGCGAGTCAGTCGACGACAACCGTGGATCGTTCACGATCGAGCCGCTCGATCGCGGCTTCGGTTACACGTTCGGCAACTCCCTGAGGCGCGTGCTTCTCTCCTCGCTGGCCGGTGCCGCGGTGACGAGCGTGCGGATCGAGGGCGTCGCCCACGAGTTCTCCACCATCCGGGGGGTCAAGGAGGACGTCACCGACATCGTCCTGAACCTCAAGGGCATCGTCTGCCGCATGCACTCCGACGCGACGGAGATCGAGGCCCCACTGGTGGTGACCGGGCCCGGTGAGATCACTGCCAAGGACATGGACCTGCCGTCCGGCGTGGAGATCCTCAACCCCAACGCGCACATCGCCACGCTGGAGCAGAAGACAAAGCTGGAGGTCTACTTGACCATCGGCCGCGGTCGCGGCTATCGCCCGGCAGAGGAGAACAAGTCTCCCGACCAGCCGATCGGGGTGATCCCGATCGACTCGATCTTCTCGCCGGTGCGGCGCGTCGCCTACAACGTCGAGCAGGCGCGTGTGGGGCAGAAAACCGACTTCGACAAGCTGACCCTGGACATCGAGACCGACGGCTCTATCGACCCCCAGGCGGCGCTGCGCGAAGCTGCTGAGATCCTGATCTCCCAGCTGGCGATCTTCACCGACGCTGATCGAGTCATCGAGCTGCGGGAGGCCGGCACCTCCGGCGCGCTCGAGCCCGGGTTGGGCGGAAACGGCTCCGGCGGCGTCGCCGGCCGGGCGCCCAACGCCATGGACGACATCCTGATCGAAGAGCTGGAGCTGGGCGTGCGCTCCTACAACTGCCTCAAGCGGGCGGGAATCCAGACCGTCGGCGACCTGGTCACCAAGAGCGAGTCCGAACTGGGCGCGATTCCCAACTTCGGCAAGAAGTCGATCGACGAGGTGATCGAGACCCTGCACGCCCGCGGCCTCGCGCTGCGGAACGAGTAAGGTCTTCAGGGCGATGCGCCATCAGCGTCAGCGATACCAGCTCAGCCGTGACTCGGCGCACCGTAGGGCGCTGTTGATGAACCTGAGCAAGGAGATCATCGACCACGAGCGGATCCAGACGACGGAGGCCAAGGCCAAGGCGGTCAAGCCCGAGGTCGAGAAGCTGATCACGCTGGCCAAGCGCGGTGACCTCCATGCTCGCCGGCGAGCGCTGTCGTCGCTGGGTCAGGACAAGTTCGTCGTCTACAAGCTGTTCGAGGAGATCGCACCGCGGTACTCCGAGCGACCCGGCGGCTACACGCGGATCCTGAAGCTGGGTCCGCGTCGCTCGGACTCGACCGAGATGGTGCTGCTCGAGCTGGTCTGACCGGACCGATCCCTGGCCGCCCCGGCTCGTGTGCTCTCCCGGCTGCTGATCGAGTACGACGGAGCCGCGTTTGCGGGGTGGGCGCGTCAGCCGGGTTCGCGCACCGTCCAAGCGGAGATCGAGCGGGCGCTGGCGGTGGTGCTCCGCGCCGGGCAAGTGGACCTGACGGTCGCCGGGCGGACCGACACCGGGGTTCACGCGTGGGGTCAGGTCGCCTCCTACCGCGGGGAGCCCGCGCGCGTGGCGGGAGTGAACGCGCTCCTGCCTGCGGATGTCGCTGTGCTCTCCTGCGAACCCGCCCCGGCGGGGTTCGACGCCCGCCGGGATGCCACCTCCCGGGCCTACTGCTATCGCGTGTTGACGAGGCGCCCCCGCAGCGCCCTCTGGCGTGGCCGGGCGCTGCATTGGCCCCATCGCCTGGACTTCTCCCTGCTTGGCGCTTGCGCGAGCGCTGTGCTCGGCTCCCACGACTTCACCGCGTTCACCCCCACTGACACTCAGCACGTGCACTTCGAGCGTGAGGTGATGCGTGCGCGGTGGCGCCGCAGCGACGGCTCAGCTGATCTGCTCGAGCTGTCGATCGAGGCAGATGCGTTCATGCGCCAGATGAACCGCGTGCTGGTGGGCACGATGCTGGAGGTCGCGGGTGGCCGCCGCTCGCTGGAGTCCTTCGAGGCTCTGCTGGACGGTTCCCCGCGCTCCGCCGCCGGGCCCACCGCGCCCGCGCACGGGCTGTACCTGGCGGGAGTGGGGTATGGAGGTGAGCGTGTGCTCGATGCTTGAGCGGCAGCCACCGCGGTCGTCCCACGTGCCCGCGAATCGATCGTGACCGACCACTAGGATCAAAGCGGAATGCGGGTGCTGCTGACCAACGACGACGGCATCGAGGCGGCCGGATTGCAGGCCTTGCGCCATGCGCTGCTGGAGCTGCCGGGCATCGACCTGGCAGTGATCGCACCCGATGGCAACCGCTCGGCGATGGCGCGGTCGATCACCACCCGCCGGCCGCTGTGGGTGCAGGAGGTCGACTTCGGAGATGGGACGGTCGGCTACGCGACTGACGGCACCCCGGTTGACTGCGTGCGCCTGGCTCGGCTGGGATTGATCGAGGGCTTCGAGGCCGAGCTCGTGGTGTCCGGGATCAACCACGGCTCCAATCTCGGTGACGACATCACCTACTCCGGAACCGTGGCTGCCGCCCTGGAGGCGATCGTGCTTGGCCTGCCCGGAATCGCTGTGTCCCAGCAGTCCAGTGCTCTGGAGCTCGACTTCACCTCGGGCCGGGGCTTTGAGTTCGACGCCGCGGCTGCCTTCGCCGCTCGGCTGGTCGCGGAGCTGGAGGACGTGCCGCTACCGCCAGGAACGCTGCTGAACATCAACGTTCCCGGCGCGCATCCGGACGGCGTGGAGGTGGCCAGGCTCGGCAAGCGCGTCTACCGTGACGAGCTGTCGTTGGTCGACGAAGGCGCGGGCGGCCGACGGCTGTACCGGATCTACGGCGACGCCAGCTACGAGCGCGACGAGACCGGTACCGACCTGGCCGCGGTGGCGGCGGGGAAGATCGCGGTCACGCCGATCCACTTCGACCTCACCGATCGCGATGGTCTCGATGCGTTGACCCGCTATGACCTGGCACGGTTGATCGCGCCGGCCGCTCGTGAGGTGCAGGATTGATCACCTCGGCCGTGGGCCAGGTCCCGGACGGAATCGCGTCCTTTTCCGGAGGGGTGAGGTCGGCCGGAGCAGCAAGGTGAAGGCGGCGGAGCGCGCTGCCGAGCTGCGGCGCCAGCTCGAGTATCACGGCCACCGTTACTACGTACTGGACGATCCCGAGATCGGCGACGACCAGTACGACGCGCTGCTGGACGAGTTGCGCTCGATCGAGGCCGAGCATCCGGAGCTCGTGAGCCCCGACTCGCCGACCCAGCGGGTCGGCGGCGAACCGGTCAGCGACCTGGAGAAGGTCCGCCATCCGCAGCCGATGCTGTCGCTGGCCAATGCCCGATCCGCCGAGCAGCTGCGGGCCTGGATCCAACGGATGCGCAACCACCTGGCCCGGGAGGGGATCGCCGATCCCGAGTTCGAATATGTCGCCGAGCCGAAGATCGATGGGTTGGCCATCTCGCTGCTCTACCGCGATGGAGTGTTCGAGCGTGGGGCCACGCGCGGAAACGGCGAGGTCGGCGAGGACGTGACTCACAACCTGCGGACGATCGCCGGGATTCCGCTGCGCCTCCAGGACGAGCGGCCGCCCGCGCTGCTGGAGGTTCGGGGCGAGGTGTACATGTCGCTTCCGGACTTTGCCGCGTTGAACGAGCGCCGGGCCCAGGAGGGGCTCTCGACCTTCATGAACCCGCGTAACTCGGCCGCGGGAACGATCCGCCAGCTCGACCCCAAGCTGGCCGCTGGACGGCCGCTGTCGTTCTGGGCCTACGGAGTCGGCGTCGGCGACGGCGTCGTCTTCGACGCTCACTGGGACGCACTGCAATGGCTGCGGGTGCACCGTTTCCCCGTCCACCCGGACGTGAAGAAGCTGCTCACCGAGGACGAGGTCGTGGCTCAATGCCGGTCCTGGGAGCAGCGGCGAGGCTCACTGGACTTCGAGATCGACGGCGTGGTCGTCAAGATCGACCGGGTCGAGCTGCAGCGACGTCTCGGTGTCGTCGGGCGTGAGCCGCGATGGGCCATCGCCTGGAAGTTCCCGCCCACCACCGCCGTTACCAGGCTGACCCGGATCGGCTGGAATCCCGGGAAATTCGGTGACCTGCACCCGTACGCGATGCTCGAGCCGGTGCACGTCGGCGGTGTGACGATCAAGCTCGCCACGCTGCACAACGAAGAGGACCTAGCGCGCAAGGACATTCGCGAGGGGGAGGAGGTGATCGTGCTGCGGGCCGGGGACGTGATCCCGCAGGTGCTCTCGCCGGCGCCGCACGTGGCCGAGCATGGGCAACGTCCTCCTGCGCCCCGGCCCCCCGGCCGCTGCCCGGTATGCCAGACGCCGACGGTCAAGCCCGACGGCTCGGTGTTCACGCGCTGCCCCAACCGGGAGTGTCCCGGCCGGCAGTGGCAGCTGCTCAAGCACTTTGTCGGGGCAATGGACATTGACGGGCTGGGCGAGAAGCAGGTCAGCCTGTTCATGGAGCTCGGCTGGGTGCATAGCGCCGCCGACTTCTACCGGCTCAGCGCGGAGAAGATCGCCGAGCAGCCGGGATTCGGCAGCACCTCGGCGCAGAAGCTGGTCGCCGCGGTCGATGACTCCAAGCGGCAGCCGTTCGGGCGGCTGCTGTACGCGATCGGCATCGAGGAGGTCGGCGCGGTGACCGGGCGCAACCTGGCCCAGCAGTTCCGCACCGTCGATGCGCTGCTGCAGGCCGCTCCGGAGGAGATCGAGCGGACCCCGGGCGTCGGCCCGAAGATGGCGCAGACGATCCATGCTCAGTTGGACGACCCGCAGATGCGGGCGCTGATCGACGACCTGCGCCGGCGGGGCTTGAGTCTGGAGCAGGAGGGGCCACCTCCCGGCGAGGGAGCCCTGGCCGGGAAGTCGCTGGTGCTCACCGGGACGCTCCCGGACCTCACCCGCGAGCAGGCCACTGAGCTGATCACCGCGGCTGGTGGGAAGGTCACCGGATCGGTGTCTCGCAAGACCGCGTACGTAATCGCGGGGGACAGCCCGGGGTCAAAGCTCGCTCAGGCCGAGCGCCTCGGCGTGCCGGTGTTGGACGAGGACGGGCTCCGGACCCTCTTGGCCTGAATCCATGCTCTCAGCCGGATGCCACCCCTGGCGACAGCATTACGCTCTGCTCGACTCCCTCTGCGCCGCTCAGCCGCCGTACTGGGCCAGCGCAACCGCCATCCGGTCCTCGATGGCATGGCCGGTGGTGGGGTCAACCGAGTTCATCAGGAATGCAAATGCGAGCTGATGGCCATCACGACCGGTGCAGTAGCCGACCAGGTTGGCGACGTCATGCAACGTCCCGGTCTTGCCGCGACAGCGTCCCTGCGCCGCTGTGCCTCGTAGGCCGGCCTGCATCGTGCCGCTCTGACCGGCGACTGACAGCGAGCTCACGAACGCAGGATTGTCATTCAGCGCGCTCAACGCGGTCACGACCTCACGCGGGCTGGTGCGATCGCTGCGGGAGAGCCCTGAGCCATCGACCACCTGCGGATGGATCCCAAAGCTGCGCGCGACCTGGGCCCGCACGATGCTCGCGCCGGCCGCGGTGCTGCCCGCGCCGCCGAACCTCGCTCCGAGCTCCTTGAGCAGCATCTCGGCGAAGAAGTTGTCCGACGGGCTGTTGGTCAGCTGGATCAGCGTGGCCATCCGGGGTGAGTGGACGCTGGCCAGGATCGCAGCGCTGGGCGGAGTGTTTCCGGATACGACCCGCGTTCCGCTACTGACCCTGACCCCCGCGGCGCGTAGAGCCGCGGAGAGGCGCGTGGCGGCGAACAGCGCCGGCCGGGTCTGGAAGGAGTCCCCCTGCTCGTCGGCAAAGCCGCGGTCGTAGGCCAGGCCACTGAGCACGCCCTCCAGATACGCGGAGACTGCAAACCCTGTCGCCGAGGTGCCCCGCAGGGAGTCGAACAGCGATTCGTCGCCGACGATTCGCCCCTGGAAGGAGGTCATGCCGGTGGCCTGCCGCAGGTTCGTCACCAGTCGCTGCATCGTCGCTCCGGCGCCATATGCGTAGCGGTCATAGCTCGCCGAGCCGAACGTCGGGTCACCGCCTCCCTTCAGGTACAGCGTTCCCCGCCAGGCTCCGCCGGGGCTGGCGTTGCCGACGCCCAGGATCGTTGTCGACAACGTGGCTTCGGCACCGAAGCGCGTCAGCGCGGTGGAGGTCGTGTACACCTTCTCCACCGAAGCGGGCAGGCGCGCTGCTCCCGCCGCAGCGGAGAACAGGGGTCGACCGGTGGTGAGATCAACGACGTAAGCGCCGCTGGCGCCACCGGCCGCGCCCAGCGATCGTTGCAGGGAGCCCTGAAGCACTCGCTGGGCCGTCGGCGAGGAACGTGTGGCGGCCGGGGCCTTCGGCAGCGCCACTGCCGCCGCCGGGCTGCTCAGCAGCGCGATGACCACCGCCAGCTGGACCAGGGATCGGCGCATCCGGATCTGTAACCGCTCAGAGCGATAAAAGCTGCGCTCGCGGCACATAAGAGTATTTCCTCCTCGGTCGGCACGGACGTACAATTGCCCAGAGGATGGGCAAGGTGGTCAAGCTGGGCACGGGCGGCACCGGCCGGCCGCAGAGCGCGGGCGGCAGACCGGGTAGTGGCCGGCGGCCACGCCGTTCGAAGACTGCGCTGGTGCTGGGGGGAGGAGGGTTCACCGGCGGCGTGTACGAGATCGGGGCGCTCCGCGCGCTCGACCTGCTGTCGGTCAACCGCACCGTCAACCAGTTCGACGTCTACGTCGGTACTAGCGCGGGCGCGTTCGTAGCTGCAGCGCTCGCCAACGGCGTCACCCCTGAGGAGATGATGCGGGTCATTGTCCGGCAGGTACCGACGCCGTTTCCAGAGGCTCGGGTGAGCTCGCTGCTCAAGCCCAACTACGGCGAGTTCCTGAGCAAGGGACTGATGCTGCCGCTGCGCATGGCTCGTGCCGTGCGCATCCTGCTGCGTGACCTGGGGCAGATCTCCGCGGTGGATATCGCTCTGGCGCTCGCCGAGGCGCTCCCATCCGGGCTGTATTCGGCTGAGGGAATCGAGCGCTACGTCCGCACGATCCTGTCCCACCCGGAGCGAACCAACGACTTCCGGATGCTCGCCAACGAGCTTTATCTATCCGCAACCGATCTCGACAGCTGCGAGCGGGTCATCTTGGGGGCGGACGGATGGGAGAACGTGCCGATCTCGATGGCCGTGAGCGCCTCCAGCGCGCTGCCGATGCTCTACAAGCCGGTCAGGGTCAAGGACCGGGAGCTGATCGACGGAGGCGTGCTCTCCACCACGAACCTCGACATCGCTGTCGAGGCCGGGGCCAAGTTCATCGTCGTGGTCAACCCGCTGGTGCCGTACATCAACGAGTTCGATCATCAGATCCCGACGCTGACCGGCTTTCGTGCTCGACGCGTGTCAGACATGGGCTTCCCGCAGATCGGATACCAGACGTTCAAGCTACTCGCCCACCAGCGTCTGCACGAGCTCGCCCGGAACTGGGAGCGACGCTATCCCGGCGTGGACATCATCCTGATCGAGCCCGCCTCCGGCGACGAGCTCATGTTCCAGACGAGCGTGATGAACTACACCTCGCGGGTCGACATTGCTCGCCACGGATTCCAGTCGGTGACGCTCGAGCTTGCGCAGGATTACGACCGCTTCCAGCGCGTATGCGCCCGACATGGCATCGAGATCTCTGGCGCCCGGGTCCGCAAAGTCGTCAAGCACTTCGAGGCCGGGCAGGAGCCGACGCGGGCCTGGCGCAAGATCCTCGAGCAGACGACCTCGACCCTGCTGCGGCAGTCGGCACAGCGACATTGAACTGGTGGCACGTGCCTCCTGTGGACCTGCCGACGCGCCCGCCCAGACGTGGGGCGGTGGTTAGCGGCCGCGGCTTGGGCGGCGGCGCGGGTTAGGCGGGGGGTGACTACGCGCCCGCGGCCTGAGCGCGAGGCTGCTGCTGACCGGACAGCTCACGCAGGCTGGTGAGAAAGAGAGTCTTGTCGATACGACCGTTGAAGATCGGAACGCCCAGCTCGACACATTTGACGATAACGTCTCGGCGCTCGAGCCCCGCCTCACGGGCGAGCTCGGTAGGCGTCAGATGGTTGGCCATCGGTAGTTCTCCTCCTTTGCCGTTGCTACATGACGAGAGTATGCCCGTTGGGATGGACGCTCTCAACAGATTCTTAACCGGTTATTCGTCGGCTTTGCGAAAGCGGCGACCAAACCGCTACAGTTCCCGCACGTTCCGGTGGGAGACCACCCGCAGGGAGCGGCTTGGTTATGGCCTTCGCGCGACGGGCGACCCAACTCGCAACCTCGTGCTCCGACCACGAGCTGGTGGCGGAGGTCCGCAGGGGTAGCGACAGGGCCTTCGAAGCGCTGTACCGCCGGTACGGCACCAGGATCCGCACCTACGTGGCGAGTCTGGTCGGCGATCAAGCCCGCGCTGAGGATGTCACCCAGGAGGTGTTCCTCGCCGCCGTGCGTCGACTGCGCGCCTCGCAGGCCCCGATCGCGTTCAAACCGTGGATCTACGAGATCGCCAGGAACGCCTGCATCGACGAGTTCCGTCGCGGCCGGCGCAGCGCGGAGGTTCCGCTCCAACCCGGCCCCGACGGCGACGAACCGGCCTCCGGGGGATGGTCGGGGGCGTCACCGTCACCCGAGGCGGCGGTCGAGCGCAAGCAGCAGCTGCGTGACCTGCGGGGCGCCTTCCACGGGTTGTCCTCCAGCCAACACCGAGTGCTGGTGATGCGGGAGTTGGAAGGCCTCTCCTACACCGAGATCGGTGAGCAGCTCGGGATGTCGACGTCGGTCGTGGAGAGCACTCTGTTCCGGGCTCGCCGGAAGCTGAGCCAGGAGTACGACGAGCTCGTGAGCGGCCGCCGCTGCGAAGGCGTGCAGTCAATGGTCAGCGACGGCGACCCGGCCGCGCTGCGACGGACCGGGATTCGCCAGCGGCGCCAGCTGGCCCGCCACCTCGCCCACTGCCAGCCCTGCCGGCGCGTGGCCCGGATGGCCGGGATCGACGACTCGTACTTCGAGACCCCAAGTCTGCGCCGGAAGATCGCTGGCCTCCTGCCATTGCCGTGGCTGGGCGCGCGACGCGGCCGCTCCAGGTCGGGGCGACTTCGATCCCAGCTCTCGTCGCTGGCTGCGCGTCCTCCGCAGGCACTGACGCCGCTGTTGAATTCCGGGGGCCCGATGTCGGGGGCCGGCAGGATGGCCGCGACCGCGGTCGCGGTCCTGGCTGTCGGCGCGGGAGGAGGCATCGTGACCGGAGTTTGGGGTGGCTCGCATCCCGATCACGCTTCGAGCGCCACCGGTGCCAGCTCTCGAGGCGGCGGCGGGTCGGCCGGTCAGCCACGCCTGGCCGCCGGTGCGGGCGGAGGAGGCGCCCGAGCAGGGGCCGGCCCTGGGAGTGGGCTCGCTGCCGGCTTCCCGTCCGGACCGGGTAGCACCGGTCGGGCGGAGGCTCGGCTGGGGCGGGGGCGAGCGGACTGGGGGCGCTCGGCACACCCGGGCCGGCGGGTGTTCCGGGATCGGCCGTCTTCGCGACCTTCCCGGGCTCGGCGCTGTTTGCTGCGGGAGGAAACCAGCCTCCGGGCGCCGGCTCATCCCTTCTCACCACCGCTGGGTTGACCGGCTCGACCACCGGCAGTCTGCACCAGTCACCGGTGCCGCTTTCGACTGGGCCCGTCGCGCCGCTGAACCTGCGCCTGCCGCCGGGGCTGCCTCCGGTGAATCCGCCGCCGCCGGCAGGGGGACTTCCGCCAGTGAATCCGCGTCTGCCGTCCACGGGGGGCCTGCCTCCGGTGAATCTGCCGCCGGCGGGGGGCCTGCCTCCGACGACCCCGCGTCTGCCGTCTACGGAGGGCCTGCCTCCGGTGAATCTGCCGCCGGCCGGGGGACTTCCTCCAGTGAATCCGCGTCTGCCGTCTACGGGAGGCCTGCCTCCGGTGAACCCGCCGCCGGCGGGGGGCCTGCCTCCGACGACCCCGCATTTGCCGCCGGCGGGCGGCATTCCCTCGACTCCCTCGCTGCCGAGGGCACCGTCGACCCCGGCTTTGCCGCCGGCGGGCGGAACTCCGTCGACTCCCTCGCTGCCGAGGGCACCGTCGACCCCGGCTTTGCCGCCGGCGGGCGGAACTCCGTCGACTCCCTCGCTGCCGAGGGCACCGTCGACCCCGGCTTTGCCGCCGGCGGGCGGCACTCCGTCGACCCCGTCTCTGCCGACG
Source organism: uncultured Solirubrobacterales bacterium (assembly GCA_963787535.1). Classification (GTDB taxonomy): domain Bacteria; phylum Actinomycetota; class Thermoleophilia; order Solirubrobacterales; family Solirubrobacteraceae; genus Palsa-465. The sequence continues at coordinate 311,083 of CAWBDB010000002.1, read as the reverse complement.
GCACCGTCGGCGGCGCCGCAGTCCCCGCTCCCCCAGACGGACCTGCCGTAGGCGAGCCCGCCTTCCTTGGCCCAGCTGTCCCCGCCGGCGGGATCGCTCACGGGAACCGCCGATTGACTCGATTGCGCCGCCTGCCGCACCCAGGCAACGGGTGCCAGGCCGCGGCTGTGGAATACTGGAGCGCATCGGGGCGTGGCGCAGCCTGGTAGCGCGCACCGTTCGGGTCGGTGAGGTCCCCGGTTCAAATCCGGGCGCCCCGATTTTGGGAAGCCCTGCTTGTGTGGGGCTTTCTGCCGTTCCGGAATCGGTCGTGCGGTGGGCCGGTTGGTCCGCAGCAGGCTCTCGCTGCCCATCAAACGTCGTCCTGCAATAGCGCCTTGAGCTGCTCACGCTCCTCCTCGATACGTATCGTGGGCGCCCCGGTCATCCGCCCGGTCAACTACCTGTTCTAAAGGCGTCGCAATCGGTGTGTCACCCCGGCTAGTAGCTCCTCGGAGCCGGACCGCACGACGATCCTCGCCACCGATGCTGTGACTCGCCTACCGCGGCGCCGTAGGTAGTTTTCCGCAGCCCTGCTGTGTGGAGCTCCGGCTGACCGCGCTCCGGGCGAGGCCTAGCCTCTGTCCCATGAACTCGTCAGCTGCCCAGAACCAGCCCTTGCAGGTCCTCATCGCCGGCGGCGGGGTCGCCGCGCTCGAGGCGGCGCTGGCGCTGCGCGAGCTTGCCGGTGAGCGGGTGAGCCTGACGATGCTCGCGCCCCAGCCGGAGTTCGTCTACCGGCCGATGCGGGTCCTAGAGCCGTTCGCCTACCGCGGCGCCCAGCGCTACCCGCTCGATGAGATAGCCCGGGACATCGGGATCGAGCTTGTGCGCGACGGGTTCAAGTGGCTCGACGCGCCCGCGGCCGTGGTCCACACCGAGCAGGGGAAGCAGCTTGCCTACGACGCGATGCTGCTGGCGATGGGCGCCCGGTTGCATCCCGCCTTCACCCACGCGCTGACGATCGACGATCGCCGGCTCGATGAGCAGCTGCACGGGTTGATCCAGGATGTCGAGGGCGGCTATACCCACTCGATCGCGTTCGTGGCTCCCACGGCAATGCCCTGGCCGCTACCGATCTACGAGCTCGCGCTGATGACCGCACGGCGCGCGTACGACATGCAGAGCAAAGTCTCCATCAGCATCGCGACTCCCGAGGACGCGCCCCTGGCGATCTTCGGCAGCACGGTTAGTGAAGCCGTCACGCGGTTGCTGGACGAGAACGGCATTGCGCTGATCACCTCCGCGCACTGTGCGATCTCTGAACCGGGACGCGTGTCGATTCATCCCGGGAATCGGACTCTGCGCGCCGACCGGGTGGTAGCGCTGCCGCAGCTGTTTGGACCATCGACGCCAGGGGTTCCGGGTGGCGCGCAGGGCGGCTTCATCCCGATCGACACGCACTGTCGAGTGCACGGCCTCGAGAACGTCTTCGCCGCCGGCGACGCGACCGACTTCGCGATCAAGCTCGGAGGTATCGCTGCCCAGCAGGCGGACACCGCCGCCGAAGCGATCGCCGCCCTTGCCGGCGCGCCCGTCAAGCCCAAGCCGTTTCATCCCGAGATCCATGCGATCCTGCTCGGCGCCGACAGGCCTCTGTACCTGAGCGCGCACGTGACCGGCGGGCACGGGTCGAGCTCTCAGATCAGCGAGGAGCCGACCTGGTCGCCTCCCACCAAAATCGCGGCGAAATACCTCGCCCCCTACCTCGAGGCGCGTGACCATCAAGCGGGCCGGACGCAAACTTGACCGTGATGCCCGATACGGACGACCGATTTGGCCGAGGTGAGGGCTCGTCGGAAGACGCGGCGCAGACGATCCGGGTCGTGATCGCCGATGATCACTCGGTAGTGCGCCGCGGTCTGCGGCAGGTGCTCGAGGCCGAAGGCGGCTTCGAGGTCGTCGGGGAGGCTGGCGATGTGGAGAGCGCACGGCGCTACATGCGTGGCCACCACCCCGACGTGCTGGTGCTCGATCTGAACATGCCCGGAGGCTCGAGCCTGGGCGCGGTTCCGGACCTTCGCGCGGAGTTTCCGGCTACGCAGATCGTGGTGCTGACGATGCAGAACGAGCCGGCCTACGCCCGCCAGGCGCTCGGTGCCGGGGTGCTCGGATACGTGCTCAAGGACGCTGCCGACTCCGAGCTGGTCGAGGCGGTGCGCCGCGCCTCGGTTGGCGACAGCTACCTGAACCCGCGGCTCGGTGCTCGCGTGGCCGCCGAGCCGCCGCCCGGTCCGCCCGACGGTCTTTCCGAGCGCGAGCTCGAGGTCCTGCGGATGATCGCGCTGGGACACACCAACGCCGATATCGCCGGGCAGCTGTTTCTCTCGGTTCGGACTGTGGAGACCCACCGTGCCCACATCCAGCAGAAGTTGCGGCTGGGATCCCGGGCTGAGCTCGTGCATTACGCGCTCGAGCACCGGCTGATCGCGACCTAGCTCGGGTCGCACACGCCGGCAAGCGGATCGTGGCCAGCTTCGAGGTTGTGGTTTGCGGGGGCGGGATCGCCGGGGCCGAAGGGCTGCTGCGGCTGCGACGGCTGGCTGGCGACCGGATCCGGCTGACGCTGCTCAGCCGGACGAGGCTGCTCGTATACCGGCCGCTGGCCGGTTCGGGATCCGTTCTCGGCCGCGGGCGCACGCGAGTTTCCGATCAAGCGCATCACGCCGACACCGGCGCGAAGTGGGCCAAGGATCGAGTTGCGTCGGTCGAGGTGCGCGGCCGCGTGGTGCATACGCTGGAAGGGCGGACGCTGCCCTACGACGCGCTGCTGCTCGCGGTCGGAGCTCGGGAGGAGCCTCCGTTCGAGCACGCGCACGCGTTCACCGGCCGCAATGCCGATGAGACACTGCGCGGGATCGTGCAGGACCTCGACGCGGGGTGGGTGAGGAGCGTCGCGTTCGTGCTACCCCACGGATGGATGTGGCCGCTGCCGCTCTACGAGCTGGCGCTGCTGAGCGCTGAGCGCGCCCGCAGCATGGGCGTCGAGCCGCGCCTGAGCTTCGTCACCGCAGAGGGCAGGCCGCTGAAGGCATTCGGCCAGGCCGCCGGCGAGGCGATCACACAGCTGCTGAAGGAGGCCGGGATCGAGCTGCACACGGGGGTGGCGGCGAGCGTGCCCGCGACCGGGTCGTGCAGATGAACCTGGCCCGCGGGCTTGCCGAGCCCCGGCCGTGGCTGTAGCTCGAGAACTCGTCGGCCGGCGGGCTCGGCTCAGTTGCCCACCGGGGATCGCTGTGTGCTCTTCAGGCTGCCGGGCCATGCCCTCGTTCTGAGCAGTGCGCGCGGCGCGGATCAGCACCAACAGCGGGCCGCGCGCGGTACGGGCGAGCTGGTGAGAGGTGCTCCCGTGCACGAGCCTTCCGACCGGCCCGTAGTCGCGCGAGCCGACGATGAGCAGATCGAGCGAGGCGCTGTATACGGCCAGCTCCTCGGACGGCCGGCCGTACGCGGCGTGTGCCTCGATTTCTCCGAGCCCGGTGATTCTGCTGCGGGCGTCTTTGACCGCATCCTCGATCGATAGGTCCACCGGCGCGGGGCCGCCCATGAAAAGGTACGCCGGCAGGGAGACCACCTCGAACGCCGACAGCCTGGCGCCGTGCTCCTGCGCGAGCTTTCTCGCAACCTCGAGCGCATGCTCGCTCTCCGGTGAGCCGTTGTAGGCGACCCCGATCTCGCCGATCGCCCCCGCCTCGTTGCCGTAGCCGGCGGGCGCGATCGCGACGGCGCACGGCGCGCCGTTAAGCGCCGCGTGGGTGTCATCGCCCAGCAACACTCGGCCGAGGAGACCGCGCCTGGATGAGCCGATCACCAGCAGGTCGGCGCCGGCCGCCTCGGCCAGCTCGTGGAGCCCCCGGCCAGCCGAAGGCGATCCATGCATGCGAAGCTGCGCTTCCAAACCGGCTTCCTCGAGCGCCTGCTGCAGCAGCTCACGGGTGCGCTCCTCCTCGGCGGCCTCGTACGGCGGGCTCGACCCGCGCCAGACATGCGGGTCGCCGTGGTAGACGCAGGCGAGCGTCAGTGAGCCGTCCTGGGCGCGGAGGATCCTGGCCAGAGCGATCGCGTCGCGGCCGCCCTCCTCTCCATCAACCCCGACGATCACGTTCTTGAACATCTCGGTTCCTCCTGAAGCTCTCGGGTGAGCGTACGTCGCTTGCCGGCGTGGATTATCGGTGCGCGACCCCACGCCGGCTGCGGGTTTCTACCCGGCTCGCTCGGCGCCCCGCCATTCGCGGCGCTTGGCCTCGTACTCGGGTGGCAGCGCGCCCTGAAGCGCCTGCGCCGCGTCGAGGGCGTTCAGCGCGGCTCCGTAGTCTCCCCAGCGGGCGTCGCAGTCGGCTAGCAGCAGCGCGAGTTCGAGCGCGTCCTCGTACTCGATCTCGGACGGCGGCTGCCCCGGAACGGCGACCCGGTCGGCCAGCAGCTCCGAGCTCAGCGGCTGTGGGCGGGCGGTGGCCAGGAACGGGCCGAGGTAGCGACCGGCGATCTTCGCCGGCGGCCACCACAGCGGCTGCCCGGCCGCGGCGGAGGCCTCGTGCGTCGTGCGGTGCAGGGGCGTGGCCTCGATCGCCACGGTCGCCTCGCGCGGAAGGCGCTGGGGCTCGGCGCGCAGGTACAGCGGCGCGCCCCCGGTCATCAGGAGGCCGCGCAACACGGGGTGAAACGGCTTGGGCGTGATCGGGACGCCTAGGTCGCCGGCGATCGCCTCGGCCACCGCGTCGGCCTGTTGCGCCGCGAGACCTCCCTGCTTGAGCGGGAACGCGGTGGCGTCGCCGGCGGCATAAACGTGCTCGATCCCAAGCACACGACCGTGGCCGTCGACGGGGATGAAGCCGTGCTGGTCGCAGGGTAGTCCGGGAAGCGCCGGGCCCTCGAGCTGGGGGAGCGTGATCACGCGGTCCACGTAGATCTGCGCCCCACCGGCCAGCACGAGCGCGCGGTCGCGCACCAGCGCAGGGCGGGAGGAGGTGCGCAGCCTGATCCCGCGCGCCTTGAGCATGGGCTCGATCGCGCGCGCGGCGGCCGGGCCGAACAGCTCGAGCGGCTCCTCCTCGGGCGTCACCAGCCACACCCCGGCGCTCGCCGCGCGCTCGCGCAGATGAGAGGCGGTCATCAGCGCCAGCTCGTAGATCGGCAGTGCCCACATCCGCTCGGACGGCAGCGTCAGCGCCACCGATCGCGCGGCCCCCGCGGCAAGCTCGTCCAGCACCGCACGCAGGGCGGGCACGTCGGCGCGGCCGCGGAAGGTGAGCGCGCCCGGAAGAGGGTCGCGAGCGACCGCCCCGAACGCGGCAATGAACGTCTCATAGCCGATCCGCTCGCCGGAGCCCAGGACGGCCACCTGCTCGTCGGGCTCGACACTCTGGACCGAGTCCAAGATCAGCCTGGCGCCGCCTGCGTAGGCGAGGATCTCACCGAGCGCGTAGACGCGCGCCTCACCCCGCTCGAATGCCTCGGCGACCGTCACCGGCCGATACAGGAACTCGCGCTCGGGCGAGACCAGAGTGACCTGGACGCGGTGTCCGGCGAGCTCATGCAGCGCCAGCGACGCCTCCACGGCGGCCACGCCGCCGCCGGCGATCACGACATGGTGGCGAGCGCTCATCTCTTCAGCCCTTCTAGCCCTCGGTGATAGTCCGCGGGTCCTCGAGCGCCGCCTGGGCCGCCGCGACGCGGGCGATCGGGACACGGAACGGCGAGCAGCTCACGTAGTCGAGCCCGGCCTGGCTGAAGAAGCGGATCGAGTCGGGGTCGCCGCCGTGCTCGCCGCAGACGCCGAGCTCAAGCTCGGGCCGCGCGCGCCGGCCGCGCCGCAGGGCGATCTGTACCAGCTCGCCAACGCCCGGCTCGTCGATCTGCGCGAACGGCGAGCCGTCGAGGATCTTCTCCGTGATGTAGCTGGGGATGATCCGTCCCTCGACGTCGTCGCGGGAAAGACCAATCCCGGCCTGGGTCAGGTCGTTGGTGCCGAAGGAGAAGAAGTCCGCGTGGCGGGCGATGCGATCGGCGATCATGCAGGCTCGGGGCAGCTCAATCATCGTCCCGACGCTGAAGTCTGATCCGTAGGTCAGGCCCTCCTCGGCGGCGACGGCGATCACGCGAACGCGGACCAGCTCCAGCTCGCGTTCGTAGGCGACCAGCGGGATCATGATCTCGAGCGCAGGTGCCTGGCCGGTGCGCTCGGTGACGGCGCGCGCGGCGCGGGCGATCGCGCGCACCTGCATCTCGTAGATCTCCGGGTGGATCACCCCCAGCCGCACGCCGCGGGTGCCGAGCATTGGGTTGGTCTCCTCGAGCGAGCGCATCCGCTCGAGCTCGCGCTCGAGCTCTCCCAACCCCGGGCTGGCCTCGATTCGCGCGCGGACGAGCTGCTCGTGCAGCTCGAAGCGGTCGGGAAGGAACTCGTGCAGCGGCGGGTCGAGCATCCTGATCGTCACCGGCAGCCCCGCCATCGCCTCGAACAGCCCTTCGAAGTCGGCCTGCTGGAGCGGCAGTAGCCGCTGGAGCGCGGCGCAGCGCCCGGCCTCGTCCTCGGCCATGATCATCGCCTGCATCTTCGGCTGGCGGTCGGCGGCCATGAACATGTGCTCGGTGCGGCACAGCCCGATGCCCTCGGCGCCGAAGCCGCGGGCTCGGCGGGCGTCCTGCGGTGTGTCTGCGTTGGCGCGGACGCCGAGCCGGCGGAGCTCGTCGCACCAGGAGAGGACCGTCTCAAAGCGCGCGTCGACGTGCGCCTCGACCAGTGGGACGTCGTCGGTGGTGACCGCGCCGGTGGTCCCGTCGATCGCGATCCGATCCCCGCGTCGCAGCACGACGCCGTCCGCCCGGACCTCGCCGGCGTGCAGGTCGATGTCGAGCCCGGCCGCGCCGGTCACCGCCGGCCGTCCCATGCCGCGGGCGACCAGCGCAGCGTGCGAGGCCTTGCCGCCCTCTGCGGTGAGGATCCCGGCCGCGGCGTAAAAGCCGGCGACATCGTCTGCCTCGGTGAAGGGGCGCACGAGGATCACCGCGGCACCCGCGTCGGACTGCTCGACGGCCTCCTGCGCGGTGAATACGACCTGCCCCTTGGCGGCGCCCGGAGACGCTCCGACGCCGCGGGCGATCACCTCATAGCGGGCGTCGGGGTCGAACGAGGGATGAAGCAGCGCGTCGAGCGAGCCGGCGTCGATCGTGGCGATCGCCTCCGCCTTCGTCAGCAGCCCTTCCTGTACGGCGTCGACCGCGAAGCGCACCGCCGCCTGCGCCGGGCGCTTGGCGCTACGCGTCTGCAGCATGAACAGGCAGCCCTGCTCGACGGTGAACTCGGTGTCCTGCATGTCTTTGTAGTGGCGCTCGATCGTGCGCAAGGTCTCTGCGAGCTGGTCGGCGATGGCCGGCATCCAGTCGTGCAGCTCGGAGAGATCGCGGGGGGTGCGAACCCCGGAGACGACGTCCTCGCCCTGCGCGGCGATCAGGAAGTCACCGGAGGGCTCTGGCGCGCCTGTCAGCTCGTGGCGGCTGAACGCCACCCCCGAGCAGGACCCTTCCGCGAGGTTGCCGTACACCATCTGCTGCACGTTGACCGCCGTCCCCCAGTCGTCGGGGATCCGGTTGATCCGCCGGTAGTGCACGGCCCGCTCGCCCATCCACGAGTCGAACACGGCGTCGATCGCCAGCCGCAGCTGCTCCCGAGGGTCGGCCGGCAGCTCGGAGAGCGAGCGGAACCGACTGGTCAGCTCGCGCAGCGCGCCCGCGTCGAGCTCGGTGTCGAGGCTCGCGCCACGATCGAGCTTGACCTGTGCGATCGCCTCTTCCAAGCGTTCGCCAGGGATTCCGCGTACTACGTTGCCGAACATCTGCGCAAGCCGGCGGTAGCAGTCCCAAGCGAAGCGCTCGTCACCGCTCCACGCGGCCAAACCGGTGACCGACTCGTCGTTCAGGCCAAGGTTGAGGACCGTGTCGAGCATCCCGGGCATCGATTCCCGCGCCCCCGAGCGAACCGACAGCAGCAGCGGCTCGCGCGGATCGCCGAGCCGCCTACCGGTGCGCTCCTGCAGTCGCGCGAGCGCCCCGTCGAGCTGGTTCTCGAGGCCCTCGGGTCTCTCTCGGCCTGCGCGCATGTACGACACACAGGCTTCGGTGGTCACCGTGAACCCGGCGGGGACGAGCTCCGGGCCGAGGACGCGCGTCATCTCGGCGAGACCCGCACCCTTGCCGCCCAGCAGCTCGCGCATCTCCCGCGAGCCCTTAGTGAAGTCGTAGACCCACCTGGTCATGCCGATAGCAGCGGGTTCGTCACGCCAGGCCGGCCGATAGCCCTGCAGCAGCAAGTTTGGGTCTGGCATATCCACGGCCGCGGCATTACGAACCCGTGGCAACCCGCGTCCGGGCCTCTTGATCGCCCGCACTGGTGTCACCGTCGCTGTTCGGGCTGCGCGGCAGCACGAGCAGTGGGCAGGCGGCGTGTGAGACGAGGTAGGCGGAGACACTTCCGTGGAAGAGCCGTCCGATCGGGCCGTAGCCTCGCGAGCCGACGATCAGCAGGTCCAGCTTCTGACCGAAGCGCGCGAGCTCCTCTCTGGGACCGCCGTAGGCCGCCACGCCGGTAACACCAACCCGCTCTTGCAGCTCACGGGTGCATTGCTCAACCAGGTGGTCGATCTCCTGGGGCCAGTCGGCGGGAATCGGTCTCTCCTCGCGGACGTTCTGGAGCGAGACCACCCACAGCGCGTGGAGGGTCGCCCCGTTACGTGCGGCAAGCTCGCGGGCCACGCACAGCGCGTTGATGCTCTGTGGCGAGCCGTCATAACCAACGCCCGCGCTGCGGAGCCCATGCGCAGCCTGTGCATACCCGCGCGGCGCGATCGCGAGCGCGGACGGGGCACCGTTGAGCGCCGTCCGCGCGTCATCCCCCATCAACACTCGCCCGAGCAGCGCATGCCTGGAGGAGCCCACGACGAGCAAATCCGCGCCCCGGTGCTCGGCAAGCTCGTGCAAGCCGCGACCGACGGCGGATTCGTAGACCACGGCGGTCTGCGGCTGGCCGCCCACCTCGCTGGCCGCATGCGCAACAAGCTCCTCGGCTGCCTCGAGCTCGAACGGCATCGCAAGTGCGGACAGGCGGCCGGCGGCCGAGTGGCCGCCGTAGACGTGGGCGAGGGTGAGTCCCGCACCCGAGGAGCCCAGCGTCTTGGCCAGCGCGATCGCGTCCCGGCCCCCCTGGCGCCCGTCGACGCCGACGAGGACGTTGTCGAACATGCGGTCTCCTGACGCTCGGGTTGTACTCATCAGTGAGCCTACGAACGCTCGTGCGAGGGGTTATCGGGGCCGGTCCCCGTCGCGGCTGCGGCTTTCTACCGATCCGGGTGTCGCCGCCCGCCCGAGTGTGGGTAAATGGTGCGGATGACCATCGAGACCGGGTCCCGCCAGCCAGCCCTCTCCAGCGACGAGCTCCGGCTGATCGACATGTGGTGGAGGGCGGCCAACTACTTGTCGGTCGGCCAGATCTACCTGCTGGCGAACCCGCTGCTGGGCGAGCCGCTGCGTCCCGAGCACGTCAAGCCGCGGCTGCTCGGCCACTGGGGCACGACGCCCGGGCTGAACTTCGTCTACGCGCACATGAACCGCGCGATCAAGGCTCGGGACATCAGTGCGATCTACGTCACGGGCCCTGGTCACGGCGGTCCGGGGCTGGTCGCGAGCGCCTACCTCGATGGCACGTACAGTGAGGTCTACCCGCACATCGGTCGCGACGAGGAGGGGGTGCGGCGACTGTTCCGGCAGTTCTCCTTTCCGGGCGGGATCCCCAGTCATGTGGCGCCGGAGACGCCGGGCTCGATCCACGAGGGCGGGGAGCTTGGCTACTCGCTGCTTCACGCCTACGGCGCGGTGTTTGACAACCCGGATCTGCTCGCGGTGTGCGTGGTGGGCGACGGGGAGGCGGAGACGGGACCGCTGGCGGCGAGTTGGCATTCGAACAAGTTCCTGAACCCGGCGCGCGACGGCGCGGTGCTGCCGGTGCTGCACCTGAACGGTTACAAGATCGCCAACCCCACGGTGCTGGCCCGCATCGGCGACGCGGAGCTGCGCTCGCTGCTCGAGGGCTACGGGTACGCGCCGCGGTTCCTGGAGGGATCGGACCCGAACGAGATGCATGAGGGGATGGCGGCGACGCTCGACGAGGTGCTGGACGAGATCGCCGAGATCCAGCGTCGCGCCCGCGGGCATGGCGATGCCGAGCGCCCGCGCTGGCCGATGATCGTGCTGCGCACGCCGAAGGGGTGGACGGGGCCGAAGGAGGTGGACGGCCTGCCGGCCGAGGGCTCGTTTCGCTCTCATCAAGTGCCGTTGACTGCGGTGCGCACCAACCCGGAGCATCTGGCGGCGCTGGAGGCCTGGCTTCGCTCCTACCGGCCCGAGGAGCTGTTCGACCAGGCCGGCGCGGTGCTGCCCGAGATCACATCGCTTGCACCTGAGGGCGAGTTGCGGATGAGTGCCAACCCGCACGCCAACGGCGGGCTGCTGGCGCGTGAGCTTGAGCTGCCAGACTTCCGCGACTACGCGGTCGACGTGCCTGCGCCCGCGAAGACCGCCAACGAGGCCACGCGCGTGCTCGGTGCTTGGCTGCGCGACGTGGTGCGCGCCAACCCGGACCGTTTCCGGATCATGGGACCCGACGAGACCGCCTCGAACCGCCTACAGGCCGTGTTCGAGGCCACCGACCGAGTGTGGGAGGCCGAGCGGCTGGAGACCGATGATCATCTGGCACCCGACGGCCGGGTGATGGAGGTGCTCTCCGAGCATCTGTGCCAGGGGTGGCTGGAGGGCTACCTGCTGACCGGCCGTCACGGACTGTTCAACTGCTACGAGGCGTTCATCCACATCGTCGACTCGATGTTCAACCAGCACGCCAAGTGGCTGAAGGTGACCCGCCAGATCCCGTGGCGGCGGCCGATCCCGTCGCTCAACTACCTACTCTCGAGCCATGTCTGGCGCCAGGATCACAACGGCTTCTCGCACCAGGACCCCGGCTTCATCGACCACGTGGTCAACAAGCGCGCGGAGATCATCCGTGTCTACCTGCCCCCTGACACGAACTGCCTGCTGTCGGTGGCCGACCATTGCCTGCGCTCTCGCGACTACGTCAACGTGATCGTCGCGGGCAAGCAGCCGGCGCTCGACTATCTGATCGATCGAGGAGGCGATCGCGCATTGCACGCGCGGCATCGGGATCTGGGACTGGGCCTCCAACGACGCCGGCGCCGAGCCCGACGTGGTGCTCGCATGCGCCGGCGACATCCCCACGTTGGAGGTCCTGTCGGCGGCGGCGATCCTCCGCGAGCGACTTCCGGAGCTGAAGGTCCGCGTCGTGAACGTTGTCGACCTGATGCGGCTGGAGCCGGATACCGAGCACCCGCACGGCCTCTCCGACGCCCAGTTCGACGCGTTGTTCACGACCTCGCGGCCGGTGATCTTTGCCTACCACGGCTATCCGTGGCTGATCCACCGGCTCACCTACAGACGCACCAACCACTCGGGCATCCACGTGCGCGGATACAAGGAGGAGGGCACGACCACCACGCCGTTCGACATGGTGATGCTGAATGACCTCGACCGCTTCCACCTGGTGATGGACGTGATCGACCGGGTGCCGGGCCTCGGCGAGCGCGAGGCGCACCTGCGCCAGGAGATGGTCGACGAGCGCCTGCGCCACCGGGCCTACACCCGACAGTTCGGCGAGGACTCGCCCGAAGTGCGGGACTGGACCTGGCCGGGCGAGCGAACGTAATCATCGAGGACGATTCCGTGAATGTGCTGGTGGTGGGAGCCGGCGTGATTGGGACGGTCTACGGCGCTCATCTGAGCGCGGCAGGGGACGTATTGGTCCTCGCGCACGGAGCGCGAACCGACGCGATCGCCTCGGAGGGCCTACGGGCACGTGACGTTCTCTCCGGCGTCGAGACGCGGACCTCCGCAACGGTCGTGGACAGTCTGAACGGCAAAGCATTCGATCTCGTGCTGGTGACGGTTCGGCGCGATCAGCTCGACCACATGGATGGGATCCTGGGTGCGCTCGCCGGCCACCCAGTGTTTCTGTTCTTCGGTAACAACCCCCAGGGCAGGGCAGGGCTTCCGATTGGCCTGCCCGGGCCAGTGGCGCTGGGATTTCCCGGTGTCGGAGGGTCGATCAACGAGACCGTCGCCGACTACGTGCTCATCCCGCAGCAGCCCACAGCCTTGGAGAACTCCGCGGAGCCTCTGCTCGATCATTTTCCAGCGTGTGCTGGCGGCCCGAGGGTTCGCCGTGCAGAGGGTGCGTGACATGTCGGGGTGGTTGGCTTACCACGCCCTGTTTGTGTCCAGCATCTCGGCCGCTCTATACGAATGTGGCACCGACCCGCGGCGACTGGCCGAGACCGCCGCGAGCTTAGGCTGATGTGTAGCGCGATTTACTGATGGCTTTTGTGCGCTACGGGCCAGGGGCGTAGCCGGCCTTCCGCGCAACCTTCGTGTCCTGCACAGTCGACCGCTTCGGCCTCTCGCGGTCCGCTACTGGGCGCACGCCATGCGTTCCCCGATGGGTGAGCTCGCCTTCGCGGCCCATTCGCGACATGCCGAGAACGAGATGCGGACCCTCGCTGGGGATGGAGCTTTCGGGTGCCCGGATCCTCGACCGTCCAGAACTCATGCCCGGCTAGGGTGGTGGGGATCAGCGACCCAGCCAAGGCCAACGCCGAGAGTCGTTGAGCTATGCCCAGGGCAAGCAGCGTTCCTCCCAGCACCTGTGCGGCGGCGTTGGCACGGACGAGCAACCGGTCGTCATCGGGCAGCGGTACGACAGCGCGTAGCGCGGCCAGCGTGGGGGCGGCCTGGTCAACGCGCGCGCCTGGTGCTCGGACGGCATCAAACCCGAGCAGAGCGTAGGTCGATCCGGTCAGGAGCCGGGCGGCGATGCGCAGTGGATGATGCATGTTGGTGGCAGCGCGGCGCGCCTGGCCGGTCATGATGACAGCATGAGCCCGAGCCGCATCCTCGTCGTCAACGCCGGCTCGAGCAGCGTGAAGCTGTCGCTGCTCGGAGAGCGCGACGGGACGCTGGCCGAGCGTGAGCTGGCGGCACCCGGCGCCACCGTCGAGGCACGCGAGTTGTGGGAGGCGCTCCAAGCGGGTCTGGGTGATGCCGACGCTGTCGGCCACCGGATCGTCCACGGCGGCGAACGCTTTCACGACGCGACGGTGATCGACGCGAAGGTCGAGGCGGCGCTGCGCGAGCTCGTCGACCTGGCCCCGCTGCACCAGCCGAAGTCGATCGCCGCCCTCGACGCCGTGTCCGCAGCGCTTCCGGATCTACCGGCCGTCGCCTGCTTCGACACCGCGTTTCACGCGACGCTGACCGCGGCCGCACGGACGTACGCGCTGCCGGCAGCGTGGCGGGAGCGCTGGGGTGTGCGCCGCTACGGCTTCCACGGTCTCTCGCACGCGTGGGTGGCGCGCCGCGCGCCGGAGCTGCTGGGCCCGACCGCAGCCGGCCTGCGAATCGTGAGCTGCCACCTCGGCGCCGGGGCTTCGCTGTGTGCGATCGCCGACGGACGCTCGGTCGACACGACGATGGGCTTCACGCCGCTGGAGGGGCTGGTCATGGCCACCCGCTCGGGAAGCGTCGACCCCGGCCTGCTGCTGTGGCTGCTCGAGCGAAGCGAGATCTCGGAGCGAGAGCTCGCGCGCGTGCTCGAGCACGAGTCCGGGCTGCTGGGGCTGGCGGGCAGCGGCGACATGCGCGAGGTGCTCCGGCGAGCTGCGGGCGGCGATCCTGAGGCTGAGCTGGGGCTCGACGTCTACCTCCACCGCCTGCGCGCCGGGATCGGCGCGATGGCCGCTGCGCTGGGCGGGCTCGACGCGCTGGTGTTCACCGGCGGGGTGGGCGAGAACGCGCCCGAGATCCGGGCCCGCACGGTTAAGGGGCTGGGCTTCCTCGGCCTGGCGATCGACCCTGCGCAGAACACGGGCGCCGCCGGAGATGCCGACCTCTCAGCCCTCACCGCGCGCGCAAGGACGCTCGTCGTGCGCGCGCGTGAGGACCTCGAGATCGCGCGTCAGGTGCGCGCGATCTTGGGGCAGCTCAGGTGACTGGCGCCGCTTCTCGGCTCAGCATCTGCGCCTCGGTGGGCGTGCGCCGGGCGTGCCAGAAGCCGAGTGCGACGAGCACCAGCATCACCGCGGCCAGGATGAACGATGCGATCGCCCCCCAGAGCATGACCTGGCCGATCTTCGAGAACGCGTAGGCCTCGAGCAGCAGCCCGCGCAGCGTCGTCCCCTGGAAGGAGGTCTGCTTGAGCGCCTGCAGCTTGGCGTTGGTCGGCGCGGCCAGCGCCGCGGCGCTGATCTTCGAGTACACCCCGCCGAACGGCAGCTCCGAGAGGTGAACGGCGATGAAGTGATCGGCGTAGGCCTGGGCCTGCGACCCGGTGAGCAGCTGCTGGCCTGCGTACTGGGAGACTGACGGGATCATCGACGGCGTGATCTCCGTGCCCGGCTTGGCGTGCGCGAACGCCGCCTTGGGCGGGAAGTAGATCTGCTGCTGGGCGAGCTGGTTGTGGACGTTGGAGTTCACGAAGCTGTGGCCCCAGGTCAGAAGGCCGCCCGCCACCAGCAGCACGACGACCACCACCGCACCCCCGGTGCTGGTCAGGACATCGAACACCTTGCGAGACAAGTTGGGGCTCCTTCGAGTTTCGGATGTGGTGAGGCTGAAGGACACGAATGCTGAAAAGGCCAGGCGGCCAGCGCATCCGCGTTGCACCGCAAGCGTCCGGTGGCGAGTTACTTACTCAAACCGGGCGCCAGCTCCGAACGAGCACCGCATCATCCGGGTAAACCCGCGGTTGCTCCACGTGCTTTCCCGCGTCCTCAACGGCCCGATGCGGATGGCTGAAGATCGGGGCGGGCATAGGTTGGCTGCCATGGAGTCAGGCACGCACAACCCGCGGGCGCCCGCCACCGCAGCCCATCGGCCTGAGCTCTATCGAGAGCTAAGCAGGCGGAATCAGCGCCGCGCGCGGGTTGCCCGACTCATCGAGGCTGAGCGCGAGCGACATCTGCGAGTCGCGAGGGTCATCCAGGAGCAGCGCACGCGCAGGTTCCAATGCAGCGGCTGAGGCGGAGTTACGATCGCCGGCCGCGAGAAATGGAGATGAGATGCCCGAAACGATGAAAGCGGCCGTGTTCGAGGGCCACGAGCGGATCGTGATCGAGGAGCGGCCGGTGCCAGACTGCGGCCCGACGGACGCGATCGTCAAGATCACACTGACCACGATCTGCGGCACCGACGTGCACATCTGGCGCGAGGAGTACCCGGTCGAGCAGGGCCGGATCGTTGGACACGAGCCGGTCGGGGTGATCCACCAGCTCGGCGACGCCGTCCGGGGGTATGAGATCGGCGATCGCGTGCTGGTCGGCGCGATCACGCCCTGCGGCAGCTGCTTCTACTGCCAGAACCACAACGAGGCACAGTGCGCGGGCACCGATGATGAGTGGCGGATGATCGGCGGCTGGCAGCTTGGCAACTCGATCGACGGCGTCCAGGCCGAGTACTTCCGGGTCCCCTACGCGCAGGCGAACCTCGCCAAGATCCCCGACGACTTGAGCGACGAGCAGTGCGTGCTGCTGGCCGACATCGCCTCCACCGGGATCTCCGCGGCCGAAACCGCGAACGTGCAGATCGGCCAGACCGTGGCCGTGTTCGCCCAGGGCCCGATCGGGCTGTGCGCGACCGCCGGCGCGCACCTGAAGGGAGCGGCGCTGATCATCGGCGTCGACGCGATCGAGGGCCGGCTTGCAGCTCTCGAGGCGGATGGGCGCCGACGAGGTGATCGACTTCACCCAGGAGGACCCGGTGGCCGCGATCAAGCGCCTAACCGGCGGGCGCGGCGTGGACGTCGCGATCGAGGCGCTCGGCAAGGAGCAGACGTTCCAGTGGTGTTTGGATGCCACCCGTCCCGGCGGGATCGTGTCCTCGCTCGGCGTCTACGGCGGCAAGCTCGAGGTGCCGCTCGAGTCGTTCGTGTACGGGATCGGCGACAAGCGAATCCTTACCACGCTGTGTCCCGGCGGGAAGGAGCGGATGCGCAAGCTGATGGAGCTCGTGCGCCGCGGCCGCCTCGACCTCTCGCCGCTGATCACCCACCGCTTCGCGCTCGAGGAGATCGAGGGCGCCTACGAGCTGTTCGGCAACCAGCGCGACGGCGTCGTCAAGGTGGCGCTCACGCCGTGAGCGTCGGGGCGTGGCTTTGACCCCGCGGGGTTTTCAACGGGCCGAGCGCCGGCCCGCGCCCGGCCCGGCCCGGCCTTCGCGTGACATCACCCCGCTGCCTGACCTCGTGCATGGCCGCTCGCGCTCGGGACCGGTGCGCAGCGAGCGCCCGGTGTATGTCGATCTGTTGCCGCCGTGCAACAACGCCTGCCCGGCGGGGGAGAACATCCAGGGGTGGCTTGCGCAGGTGCAGGCGGGACAGCACGAGCAGGCCTGGCGCATCCTGGTGGCCGACAATCCGTTCGCCGCGATCCACGGGCGGGTCTGCTACCACCCGTGCGAGACCAGCTGCAACCGTGCCAGTCTCGACAGCGCGGTCTCGATTCATGCGGTCGAGCGGTTCCTCGGTGACTTGGCGATCGGGCGGGGTTGGCGGTTTGATCCGCCGAGGATGCGCAGCGGCCGGCGGGTGCTGGTGATCGGGGCGGGGCCCAGCGGGCTCTCGGCCGCTTATCACCTGGCGCGCCTCGGTCACGAGGTGGAGATCCGCGACGCGGGGCCCGAGCCCGGGGGGATGATGCGCTACGGGATCCCGGCCTATCGTCTCCCCCGCGAGGTGCTGGGCGCGGAGGTGGACCGGATCGCCGCGCTGGGCGTGCGATTCATCGGCGATCACCGGGTGACCGATCTCGAGGCCGAGCGCCACGAGGGCGGCTTTGACGCGGTGTTCGTGGCGGTCGGTGCTCACCTCTCCAAGCGCGTTGATATCCCGGCGATGGATGCGGGGACGATGGTCGACGCGGTGTCGTTCCTGCGCGGAGTCGCCGCGGGAGAGCGACCGCAGGTCGGTCGCCGGGTGGCGGTTTATGGGGGCGGGAACACGGCGATGGATGCGGCGCGGACGGCGCGGCGGCTGGGGGCCGAGGAGGCGATCATCGTCTACCGCCGCACCCGCGAGCAGATGCCCGCCAACGAGGAGGAGGCGCAGGACGCCGAGCGGGAGGGGGTGCGGGTGAACTGGCTGCGGACGATCAAGGACTTCGAGGGCGAGCAACTTCACGTCGAAGTGATGGAGCTCGACGAGGCCGGCTTTCCGCAGCCGACGGGTCGGTTTGAGACGCTGGAGGCCGACAACCTGATCCTCGCCCTTGGCCAGGACAGCGACACTTCGTTTCTGCGCTCGGTCCGGGGCGTCGAGTTCGAGCGTGATGGCACCGTCAAGGTATCCACATCGCTTATGACCGGGGCGCCGGGAGTGTTCGCCGGCGGTGACATGGTGCCCGCCGAGCGGACGGTGACGGTCGGCGTCGGTCACGGCAAGCGCGCGGCGCGCGAGATCGACGCGTGGCTTCGGGGCATGAACTACGAGCGGGGACCGAAGCATCCACCGGCGCCGTTCGAGAAGCTCAACCTATGGTTCTTCGGCGACGCGCTGCGTCGCCAGCAGCCTGAGCTCCAGCCGTCCCAGCGGGTCGGAGACTTCGCCGAGGTCGTCGGCGCCCTCCAGAGCGACGACGCATTGTTCGAGTCGCACCGCTGCCTGTCCTGCGGGAATTGCTGCGAGTGTGACGGGTGTCTGGGCGCTTGTCCCGAGGGCGCAGTCATCAAACTCGACCCCGGCCTGCGCTACCGGTTTGACTACGAGCGGTGCACGGGCTGCCGGGCGTGCTTCGAGCAGTGCCCGGTGCATTCGATCGAGATGATCGCCGAGGGTGCGCCCGACCCGCCGGAGGCGTTCGTCCCCGGTGGAGACCCGATCGGAAAGCTGGGTTGATGCGGGCGACGATCGACGGCAACGAGGCGGCGGTGTCGGTGGCCTACCGGTGCAGCGAGGTGTGCTGCATCTATCCGATCACCCCGTCCTCGCCGATGGCCGAGCTGGCCGACGAGTGGTCCAGCCGCGGACGCCCGAACCTGTGGGGCACCGTGCCGGGCGTGATCGAGATGCAGAGCGAGGCGGGGGCCGCGGGCGCGCTTCACGGCGTGCTGCAGGGCGGCGCCCTTGGGACGACGTTCACTGCCTCCCAGGGGCTGTTGCTGATGATGCCGAATATGTACAAGATCGCCGGCGAGCTGACTCCAACCGTGCTGCACGTGGCCGCCCGCGCGCTGGCCACGCAGGCGCTGTCGATCTTCGGCGACCACTCCGACGTGATGCAGGTGCGCCAGACGGGTTTCTCGCTCCTGTGCTCAGGGTCGGTGCAGGAGGCGCACGATCTGGCGCTCGTCGCCCACGCCGCAACGCTCCGCTCGCGCGTACCGTTCCTGCACTTCTTCGATGGCTTTCGGACCTCGCACGAGCTGAACACGATCGAGCAGCTCGAGGAGGACGATCTGCGGGCGCTGATCTCCGAAGAGCTGATCCGCGAGCACCGCGCCCGCGCGCTCTCGCCTGAGCGGCCGTTCATCCGCGGCACCTCGCACAACCCGGATACGTTCTTCCAGGCGCGCGAGACCGTCAACCCGTTCTATGCCCGTCTGCCCGACGTCGTGCGGAGCGCGATGGATGAGCTCGGCGGGCGCACCGGACGCCGCTACGGGCTGGTCGACTACACCGGCCACCCCGAGGCCGAGCGCGTGATCGTGATCATGGGCTCGGGCGGCGAGACGGCGAGCGAGACGGTGCGCTACCTGCAGGCGCACGGCGAGCGGGTGGGGGTGGCGCGGGTCCGCCTATACCGGCCGTTCCCGGCGCACGCGCTCCAAGATGCCTTGCCGTCAACCGTTGAGCGCGTCGCGGTTCTCGACCGAACGAAAGAGCCCGGGTCATACGGTGAGCCGCTGTTCCTCGATGTCTTCACCGCCCTGGCCGAGGCTCACGGTGACGGGACGCGCGAGCGCATGCCAATGGTGATCGGCGGGCGCTACGGACTCTCCTCGAAGGAATTCAGCCCCGGCATGGTGGTCGCCGTGTTCGAGGAGCTCGGCCGAGAGTGGCCGAAGCGGCGCTTCACGATCGGCATCAACGACGACGTCTCGCACACGAGCCTGGCCCACGACGCGAACTTCGACATCGAGCCGGCCGACAACGTACGGGCGGTGTTCTTCGGCCTCGGCTCGGATGGGACCGTCGGCGCGAACAAGAACACGATCAAGATCCTGGGTGAGGAGGGCCTGCAGGCGCAGGGCTACTTCGTCTACGACTCCAAGAAATCGGGGTCACAGACGATCTCGCATCTGCGCTTCGGGGCCGAGCCGATCCGGGCGCCATACCTCGTCTCCGGCGCGGGCTTCGTCGGCTGTCACCACTTCGGCCTGCTCGAGCTGCCCGACGTGCTCGACCGCGCGGCCCCGGGCGCGTCCCTGCTGCTGAACACCAGCCAGCCGCCGGATCGCGTGTGGCACAAGCTCGCGCGACAGATCCAGCGTCGGATGCTCGAGAAGAAGATCGAGCTGTACGTGATCGACGCCGGGCGTATCGCCCGCGCCGCCGGTCTGGCGGGACGGACGAACACCGTCCTACAGACGTGCTTCTTCGCCATCTCAGGCGTGCTTGAGCGCGAGGCGGCGATCGCTCAGATCAAGGCCTCGATCGAGAAGACATACCGCCGGCGCGGTCAGGAGGTGGTCGAGCGAAACATCCGAGCTGTCGACACGGCGCTGGACGGTCTTCATCGCGTGGAGCTTCCGGACAACGTTAGTTCCGACCACGACGAGCGGTCCATCGTCCCGTCTGACGCGCCGGAGTTCGTCCGGACGGTCAGCGCGGCGATGATGGTCGGCAAGGGCGACGAGCTGCCGGTGAGCGCGCTGCCGGTCGACGGCACCTATCCCAGCGGCACGACGAAGTACGAGAAGCGCAACATCTCAGACCAGGTCGCGGTGTGGGATCAGGAGCTGTGCATCCAGTGCGGCAACTGCAGCTTCGTCTGCCCCCACAGCGTCATCCGGACGCGCTACTACAACGCCTCGCGCCTGCAGGACGCACCGGCAACATTCAAGTCGGCCTCGCTCAACGGGCCCGGCCTGCCCAGCACCAACTACACCCTTCAGGTGTACGTCGAGGACTGCACCGGCTGCGGGCTGTGCGTCGAGGCCTGTCCGGTCTCAGGCGGAGGGGATCCGATTCACAAGGCGATCAATCTCGCCGAGCGTGAGCCGCTGCTCGACCGCGAGCGGGAGCACATCGCGTTCTTCGAGTCGCTGCCCGAGGCCGATCGGTCGCGGGTCGACTTCGGGACTGTGCGCGGAACGCAGTTCCTCGAACCTCTGTTCGAATTTTCAGGCGCCTGCGCCGGGTGCGGCGAGACGCCGTACATCAAGCTGATCTCCCAGCTGTTCGGCGACCGGCTCACCGTCGCCAACGCGACCGGCTGCTCCTCGATCTACGGTGGGAACCTGCCGACGACGCCGTGGTCGGTCGGTGCCGACGGCCGCGGGCCTGCGTGGTGCAACTCGCTGTTCGAGGACAACGCAGAGTTTGGGCTCGGTCTGCGGCTGGCGGCCGACCGTCACACCGAGATCGCGCGGCGCCGGCTCGCCGAGCTTCGCGACGAGATCGGGCCTGAGTTGGTGGACGAGATCCTGGATGCGCCGCAGCTGCGGGAGTCCGAGCTGCGCGAGCAGCGCGCGCGACTGGCCGAGCTCGCGCGGCGCCTCGACGCGCTAAGCGGTCCGGCGGTCGCCGAGCTGCGCAGCGTGCTCGATCACCTGATCCGGCGCAGCGTGTGGATCGTCGGGGGCGACGGCTGGGCGTACGACATCGGCTCCGGTGGCCTTGACCACGTTCTGGCCGGCGGGCGCAACGTCAACGTGCTGGTACTCGATACCGAGGTGTACTCGAACACCGGCGGCCAGATGTCCAAGGCGACGCCGCTGGGCGCGGTCGCGAAGTTCGCTGCCGCGGGCAAGACGATGGCCACTAAGGATCTCGCCCTGCAGGCGATCGCACTCGCCGACGTGTACGTCGCGCGGGTCGCCATGGGCGCCGATCCCCAGCAGACCCTGAACGCGCTTCGCGAGGCCGAGGCCTACGACGGGCCGTCGCTGGTGATCGCCTACAGCCACTGCATCGCGCACGGCTACGACATGCGAGATGGCCTCGACCAGCAGTACCGCGCGGTGGCCAGCGGCCACTGGCCGCTGATTCGCTACGACCCGATGGTGCGGGAGGACGGCGGCAACCCGTTCCTGCTGGACTCGCCCCGGCCACGGATGTCGCTGGGTGACTACAGAAACGGTGAGCTGCGCTTCCGCGCCCTCGTGGGCGCCGACCCCGCCGAGGCCGAGCGCCTGCTCGACCTCGCCCAGCGGGCGGCCGACCTGCGCTGGGCGACCTACGAGGAGATGGCCTCGCGCGGCCCCCACGCCTTTCCTTCCGACGCCAGCAGAGATCGGTGATCGACCTCGCGACCAGCTACATGGGTCTGCGACTGCGCAATCCGCTCGTGGCGTCGCCTTCGCCGCTGTCCTACACCCTCGACGGCGTGCGCCAACTGGCCGACGGCGGCGTCGGCGCGATCGTCCTCTTCTCCCTGTTCGAGGAGCAGCTGCGCGACCAGGCCGCTCACACCGCCGCCCTGGTCGACGGTCCCGCCGAGAGCTTTCCCGAGGCGCTCGACTATGTACCCGAGGTGATGAAGGAGGACCCAGGCCCGCGGCGGTATCTGAACCTGCTCGAGCGCGCCGCGACCACCGTCGACGTACCGGTCATCGCGAGCCTCAACGGCAGCACGCCCGAAGGCTGGACTGAATTTGCGCGCGCGCTGCAGGACGCCGGCGCCGCCGCGCTCGAGCTCAACATCTACTACCTCCCCGGCGCCCCGGACATTCGCGGCCGCGACGTCGAGCAACGCCACGTCGACATCCTCCGCGGCGTCAAGGACGCCGTCACCGTGCCGGTGGCGGTAAAGCTCGGCCCCTACTTCAGCTCAACCGGAGAGATCGCCCATCGGCTCGATGAAGCCGGCGCCGACGGACTCGTGCTCTTCAATCGATTCCTGCAACCCGACATCGATCCCGAGCAGCTGGCGATCCTTCCCCGCGTCAACCTCTCCAACCCCACCGATGCCCGGCTGGCACGGACATGGATCGCGCTACTGCGGGGCAGGCTCAGGGCCTCGCTCGCGGCCAGCACAGGCGTCGAGGTTCCTGCCGACGTAGCCAGGTACCTACTCGCCGGCGCCGATGTGGTGATGAGCACCTCCGCGCTGCTGCGCCACGGACCCGGATATGCCGCTGAGCTGGTCGACGGGGTGTCCGGCTGGATGGCGCGCAAGGGATTCCGCTCGGTCGACGAGCTGCGCGGCATGCTCTCCGTGGGCGCCGACACCGACCCGTCGGCATTCGAGCGCGCCGGCTACGTCGCCGCGATGCGAGCGGCCAATGCGGGTGCCTACGCCCCCTGGTGATGGTGAGCGCACTCGCCACGGTCACGGACGCATCTACGTGGCTATGTGCAGCCGACGACACAAGGAGCAGCGATGAACGATGCTCACCCGGTGCGCTTCTCGGTCGACCTTCCCGACTGTGACTGGTGGTTTGCCTGGAACCTGCAGCTGCTCCGGTTCGCCAACCGCGTTGGCATCTACCTGGCGCTTATCGACGACCGCTACCCCTCAACCGACGAGCAGCAGGCCGTGCAACTGGACCTCGACTATCCCGACGCTCGCGACCGGCTGAATCGCTGGCTGCCGATCGTCAAATGGTGCTGGCGATCCGCCGCTAGTGCTCCTCTACATCGGCGCGTTCTTCGCGGCGATCGGCGCGTGGTTCGCGATCCTGTTCACAGGCTGATACCCCCGCGGGATCTTCGCCTTCATCGAAGGCGTGATCCGTTGGCACAACCGCGTGGTCGGCTACGCGTTCGTCCTCGTGACCGATGCCTACCCGCCGTTCCGGCTGGGTCCCTGAGCCTGCCGGCGCCTCACCGCGTCACGAGCCGACGCTGCGTCCGGCGGTCGGGACCGCCAGCACCGGGCACGGGGCGATGTGCAGCAGCCGTTGGGTGACGCTGCCGAGCAGCAGGCCCGCCAGCGCGGTATGTCCCCGCGCCGACTACGATCACCTCCGCTCCTGACTCCCTGGCCGTGTCCGCGATCGCGTGAGCGGCGCCGCCGACCCGGGCTCTCGTCAGCTGGAGGGTCGTGGCGACGCCATCCCCGGAGAGCTCGGCGACCTGGTGCTCGATCTTCGCCTTCAGCTCGTCTTCGTTGGCGTGAACCGGGAAGCTGCCTCCCTTGCCGGGCATCGTCAGCTCCTCACAATGAGCGACGAGCATTTCCCCGCCGCCTTCCACGGCGAGTGCGCGCGCAAATGAGCGCGCCTCGTCGGCGGCCTCGGAGCCATCGGTTGCCCACATCACCTTGTTGAACATGGATCCCTCCTCTTCGTGGTGGTTGCTCAGACGCTTTGTCCGGGCGGTCGGGGCGCGAGATGCTCCGGCGCATCGAGCATCGGGTGTCCCCCGATCAGTCTGCGGATCAGCTCGAAGTAGCGACCCAGGTGGTGAGGGCCGAGGAACTGGTGGCGTACACGAAGGCGAGCCGCCTGCCCGATTCGCCGCGCGCGCTCGGGGTCTGACAGCAGCCCGGTGACTGCCGCGCCGAACTCCGCCGAGTCGCGGGGGTGGGCGATCAGGATCCCGGACTGGCCGTCGACGATCTGGTCCTGGATCCCGCCGACCCGGCTGGCCACGACCGGCCGCTCCTTCCACATCGCCTCGGCGACGGTCAACCCAAAGCCCTCGGCGAGGCTCTTCTGCACGACCACGGCGGAGTGGCGCTGCAGCGCGTTGACGATTGCGGCGTTCTCCTCGATGTCGTCCATCGGCAGCGACGCCAGATGTATGCGCCGGCGTGGCTCGTCTGGCAGTCGGTGCCACGTGTCGCTCACCGCCGCGAGCACCTCGGCGCCCTCCGGATCGTCGGCCACCGACTCGGTCGAGGGGCCGGCCAGCAGGAGGCGGGCGTCCGTCGCGCCACTGATGTGCTCGGCAAAGGCACGGAGCACCCCGAGCGGATCCTTGAGCCCGTCCCAGCGAGACACCTGGGTGACGAGCCTGTCCTCCCGGGTGAGCGGCGCCTCCTGCAGCATCGTGGCGCGCCGGTCCACGCGTCCGGGCGTCCCGTCGGAGCGCGTGAACGTCGCGTGGCGGGCGTGGTCGGGCACGATCGCCGCTCGCGACAGGATCGCCAGCGTCTGTTGACGTGTCTGCTCGGCGTTCTTCGGCGAGAAGGCGTCGATCGAGGGCTGGATGACCGTGATGCGGTCCTCTGGTAGGCCTTCCCACACGAACGCCGCGCGGGAGAAGACGAACGCATCGGCACCGAGCACATAGTCTCGGAGAAAGCCCCACGCCTCGCGCGCAGACGCGTTCACTTGGTCTCGGCCGACGTGGCAGCGCCAGATGGCTATCGCGCCGGTCCGGCGCACGGCGTCGACGAGGCCGGCGGTCTGGGGGTCGTGCAGGATCACGATGTCGCCCGCTCGCAACAGGGCTGAAAGCTCACCGGCGGCTGCGCCGAGCGTTCGTTCGTAGATCGCGCGCTCGCGCGAGGTCAGGACTCCGCCGTCACCCTTGAAGCCGTGCAGATGATTGTGAAGGCGCTTGGTGACCTCGAAGAACTGAGGGTCCCCGTCGATCACCACCCAGCGCGCGTCCACACCGGCGCCGCGGGAGTAGCCGATCAGGGGTCCCAACAACTCGACCACCCCGCCTCCCTTCGCGGTCGAGTTGACGTTCCAGATCACCCGTCCGGCAAGCTCGCGAGCACCCCGCCCGATGAGGTCAAGCAGCTGCTGGTATTCGGAGGCTGGGAGCACCGAGTCGAAGCGATTCGGGTCCATCGCCTCGACCGGTACGTGCTGGAGCCGCGGCATCTCTGCGCCCAGCCCGGCTGGGCTAGCTCACCTGCGTCACGGGAACCATCACCCGCTGCGCGAGCTCGATCAGCCGGCTCGAATAACCCCACTCATTGTCGTACCAAGCCACGACCTTCACCTGCGTGTCGTCGACCACTGACGTCAACCCGGCGTCGAAGATCGCGGAGTGCGGCGACTTGACGATGTCAGAGGATACGATCGGATCCTCGGTGTAGGCGAGGATCCCGGCCAGCGTCCCGCTGTCGGCGGCATGCTCGAACGCCGCGTTGACCTCGTCCCTGCTCGTCGGCCGCTCGGCCTCGACGGTGAGGTCGACCAGGGATCCGGTCGGCATCGGCACCCGCACCGCGTACCCGTGCAGCCGTCCCTCGAGCTCCGGGATCACGAGCCCGAGCGCTTTCGCCGCGCCGGTGGAGGTGGGGACGATGTTGATCGCGGCCGCTCGTGCCCGTCGCAGGTCCTTGTGTGGGCCGTCGAGCAGGTTCTGGTCGGCGGTGTAGGCGTGGACGGTGGTCATCAGCCCGTGCCTGATCCCGACCGTCTCGTGCAGCACCTTTGCCACCGGCGCGAGGCAGTTGGTGGTGCACGATGCGTTGGAGATGATGTGGTGGACCTCGGGGTCGTAGCTTTCGTCGAAGTTGACCCCCAGCACGACGGTGGCGTCCGACGGCTCCTCGCCCTTTGCCGGGGCGGTGATGATCACTTTCTGCGCGCCCGCCTCGAGATGCTTCGCGGCGGCCGCGCGGGTGCGGAAACGACCGGTAGATTCGATCACGACGTCGACCTCGAGCTCCGCCCAGGGCAGCGCGGCAGGTTCGGTCTCGGCGAGCGTGAGGATGTCATGACCGCTGATGTTGATGTGCCTGCCTGCAGCGGTGACCTCCGCCGGGAAGCGCCCGTAGATCGAGTCGTAGGCGAGCAGGTGCGCAAGCGTCGACGTGTCGACCAGGTCGTTGACCGCGACGATCTCGATGTTTGCGTCACGCTCGTGGGCGGCTCGCAGCACGCCCCGGCCGATGCGGCCGAAGCCGTTGATCGCTACTCGGACTGGCATTTGATCAGGTCCTCGTTTGCTCGATGGTGTCCGTGTGTCTTGCGTCGGGAACGAGCGCCAGCAGCTCCTCGATTCCCTCCTCGATCCCGTACGCGAGCACGGCAAGGTCGGGGGTCGACTCGCTGTCGGCGATCACGCCGAAGGTGACAAGGCCGTTGTAGGAGAAGATCGCGATCCCGATCGCGTGGGCGGCGGCCAGTGGCACGACCGGGTGGACCTCGCGCAACTGTGCACCGAACGCGTACAGCGGCAGCTGCGGGCCGGGGACGTTGGTGATGGTCACGTTGAACAGGCGCGTGGCGTACAGCGAGCGCGCGAGCGTCGCGTGCAGGACCGGAGGCGCGAGCGCGGCCAGGTCGATCATCGTGCTCGCGCCCGCCGCGGCCCCGGAGGACTTCAGGCGGCCGGTGGCGGCGACGATCTCCCGGTGGCGGACATGCGCGACGGGCTCGGCGACGGGAAGGTCGACGAACAGGGAGCTGATCCGGTTGCCGAGCGCGAGGTGCTCCGAGGCATCGCGAACGTTCATCGGGACCATCGCGCGCAGTCCCTGACGCGGAGGCTCCTCCCCTCGTCCCAGCAGCAGACGCCGCAGCCCCGAGGTGCAAGCTGAGAGCACGACGTCGTTAACCGATCCCCCCAGCTCGCGGCCGATCGCCTTCAGCTCCGCCAGTGGGACGGTGACCGAGGCAAACCTCCGCGTCGAGCCGATCGGGGCGCCCAGCGAGGTGCGGGGCGCGCCGAGGATCTCGTCACGGACGATCAGCTCGGCGAGCGAGCGCGAGCGGGCGAGCGCGTCGCGCGGATGAAGCGCGGCGTGCAGGCTGGCGCTGGCCGCGTGCACGCTCGCCTGGGCAGCCTGGGCGAGCGCCTGCGGCGGATGCGGCAGCAGCGTGCGCAACAGGGAGTCCTCGGGCGCTGGTGGAGCCGATCGCGGTTGGGGCTGGTCCGGGGTCGGCTCCGCATCCAGGAGCAGGTAGGCGACGTCAACCGACCCGACTCCATCCACCAGGCAGTGGTGTGTCTTGTGTGCGAGCGCCCACCGGCGGTGCTCGAGTCCCTCGATCAGCACCATCTCCCACAGCGGGCGGGTGCGATCCAGCCGGTGGGAGTAGAAGTCAGCCGCCCAGTCGCACAGCTCCACGTCGGTGCCCGGGGCTGGCAGCGCGACATGGCCCACGTGAGCGCGGATGTCGAAGCGCTCGTCGTCGGTCCAGTGCGGCCAGGCGAAGCCGCCGGTGCGCGGTGAGGAGAGCCGCCGCGAGTAGCGAGGCAGCTGAGCGAGCCGCGGTCCGAGGATCGCACAGACCTCCTCGACGCTCGGGACGCCACCGTCGGGCAGGGGGTCGAACACCATCACGCCGCCGATGTGCATCAGGGCGCCCTCGTCCTGCTGCTCCAGCTCGAGAAACGTCGCGTCGAGCGCGGTCAGCGTATCGGTCATGACCGTGACGCTACGCGTCCGCGCGCGGCGCGCAATCGTGGCGCGGGCGCGATGCGCGTCAGTACTTTGCCACGGGCGCGGCGGCTACGCCCGCAGGGATGGCCTCGGCGCGGGCGTGGGGGCCCTCTCGACGCGTGCCCGTGCGTCAACGACGACCGCGCCGTCTGGTCCGGCGATCAGCGGGTTGCAGTCGAGCTCGGCGATCTCCGGGTGAGCTTCGACCATCGCGCTGACGCGCACCAGCACTTCCTCGATCGCGGCGAGGTCGCAGGGGGCCGCACGCGGTAGCCGTCGAGCAGCGGGAACGTCTGCAGCGAGCGCAGCATCTCCCTGGCGTCGGTCTGACCCACGGGTGTGATCCGGACAGCCACGTCCTTGATCAGCTCGCCGGTCGTGCCGCCGGCCGGAAGTGCTCGCTCAGCGGGCGATCAGCCGCGAGCCGGATCGCGCGCGAGTCTCCGACGCGACACTCCCGATCGTGCTAGCGTGAGCGCGCCGCGTGGGAGCCGCTGGACCAGATTCCGGCCTGCGCACACCTGGTAGTTCGCACGGATCGACCCATGCTCGATCGTGGCAGACCTTCTCGTGCTGCTCGACGAGCGACTCTGATCCCGTCCGCTACGGATGTACCCATTCGATGTGCGTCGCCAGGTACGGGCCGAGGTGGCGGCCGACGATCTTGGCGCGCGGCCACCACGGCGAATCGATGTTCACCTCGGCCCCGGCGGCGACGATCAGGCTGCGCCGAAGGTATCGCGGCGCTCCTCCGGTCAACAGCATGCCCCTTAGCACCGGCGCAAACGGCATAGGCTCGACCTGCGCGCCGGCGCGTGCGGCGATATGGGCTGCGACCGCGTCGGCTCCCTGCGCTGCGATTCCTCCCTGCTTGACCGGGAAGGCGGTGGCGTCGCCCGCCGCGTACACATCATCCTCGCCATCGACCCGACCGTGCTCGTCGACGAGGAGGAAGCCGTCCTCGTTGGCGCGCAACCCTGCGATGCGCGGGCCCTCGAGCGCCGGCATGGCGACCACCCGCTCGGCTTGATTGTCCGCTCCCAGCTCGCCTGTGCCCGTGTGGAGCTCGATCGAGTGCTCCGCTAGCAGCTCGCGGATCGTCTCGCCCGCTTCCGGTCCGAACACCTCGAGCGGCTCCTTCTCGGCGGTCACGACCAGCAGCTCAGGCTCGGCGCCGGCGCGGCGCGCATCGCCCGCGACCAGCAGCGCCAGCTCGTAGATCGGCAGCGACCAGGTTACGCCCGCCGGCACCACGAAGGCCACCCGACGCACCGACCCCGTACGCAGCTCTGAAATCAAATCGGTCAATGCTCGAGTCGCGCCGGGCGCCCCAACGGTGAGCGCGTCCGGCCGCGCCGGCCGGACGACTGCGCCCGGGGCGAGGACGAGCAGGTCATACGGGAGCCCATGCCCCGTTGTGGTCGTGACGACGTGCTGGTCTGGGTCGACGGTCCCGAGTGCGTCCGAGAGGTGGCTCGCGCGCCGGTCGTCCAGGATCCGCGCCCAAGGGATCCGCACCATCGCGCGGGGATCGAACGGCTCCAACACCTCGAGCGGTCTGTACACGAATTCGTCGCCGGGAGAGAGCAGGAGGAGCTTGACCGCATCGGCCGCGAGCGCGCGAAGGGCGAGCAGGGTTTCGAGGCCCGCGACGCCGCCGCCGACGACGATCACGCGCAGCCCGCCCGCATCGCGATGTCCGTTGGTGAGGCCGAGAGCACCGGGCCTAGCTGCCATGGCTAGGGCCAGGCTACCCTGCGGGTCGCGTGCTCTACGTCCGCCACGCATCCTCGCTCGAGCATGACCCCCGCCTGTTGGCGCCAAAGCACCCGACTGCCCGGTGCGGATCGAGGCGATCGAGGCGGCGATGCCCACTGCCGAATGGGTCGGCTGTGTGGACACTTCTGAAAACCCGAGCTCCCCGGGCTGCCCGACAGCCAGCGGCCGGTCCGGGCAGACTAGGTTTCCCCCCGACGTAGAACGGAGTAAAGACCCAGATGATCCTGATTTGCTATGACGGCTCGCCTGACTCGAGGGCGGCGATCGTGCACGGGGGCGAGCTCCTAAAGGGTGAGCTGGCGACGGTGTTGACGGTCTGGCAGCCCTTCGTCGAGGTGCTTGCCCACGCACCTTCGGGCTTCGGCCTGACCCCAGGGATGATCGACTTCGAGGAGGTCGACCTGGCCACCCGCAAGAGCGCAGAGGAGCGTGCCGAGGAGGGGGCACAACTCGCCCGCGATGGCGGCCTGAACGCCCAGCCGCGCACGTGTTCGCAGGTGACCACTACCGCAACCGCAATCCTCTCCGAGGCGGAGCAGATCGGCGCGAGCGCGATCCTGATGGGATCGCGAGGGTTGACCGGATTGAAGTCGCTGCTGCTGGGGAGCGTCTCGCACGCGGTCATCCAGCACGCCGACCGGCCGGTGATCGTTGTGCCCTCGCCGGACGTGGCGGCCGCCCGGGAGGGCGAGCGCCGCGAGGCCCAGGCCTCTGGTTGAGCGGATCCACCACGTAGGCCCTGCCGAGATCGGGTATCCGACCGTTCCTGGCCGCGCGTCAGATCAGTGATTATCCGCAGCTCAGGCGCATCATTCCGGGGACGGCAGCCGATGTCACGAGGGCTACCGTGGCGGGATGCGAGCGCGTCCGCATCTCGCCCCAGCGCCGGGGTCGTCGGGGTACTCCCGCCGCCCGGAAACGCCGGTCCGGCTGGTGCTCGCCGACGATCACGCCGTGATGCTTCGCAACCTGCGGCGGCTGCTCGACGGCGAGGACGATGTCGAGGTGATCGCCGAGGCGGCTGACTGCCCGGCGGTGATGCGTCACGTGCTCGGCCACGCGCCGCATGTGCTGGTGCTCGACCTAGAAATGCCGAGCGGATCGAGCATCGAGGCGATCCGCCGGCTCCGGGAGCAGGCGCCGGACACCGAGATCGTCGTGATGACGATGGAGATGAGCGCCGTGTTCGCCCAGCAGGCGATCGACGCGGGCGCGCTGGGATTCGTGCTCAAGGACAGGGCCGACGGCGAGCTGCCGACTGCGGTTAGGCACGCCGCGCGCGGCGAGGAGTACGTCAGTCCGCAGATCGAAGCCGGACTCGAGACGCTACGAAGATCGGCTCGCGGCGGTCTCAGCCCGCGGGAGACGGAGGTTCTGAGGCTGATCGCACTCGGGCACACGAGCGCCGAGGTCGGCCGCAAGCTTCACCTCTCGCGGCGGACGGTGGAGACGCACCGCGCGAGCGTCCATCGCAAGCTCGGGCTCACCACCCGCGCCGAGCTGGTGCAATTCGCGCTAGGACGCCACCTGATCGGCGCCTGAGTCGGCCGTGCCCGCATCGCGCACGGGCAGCTTGGCCCGCACCACGGTTCCGTCCTGATCTGAGCTCAGCTCGAGCCTGCCGCCGGCGAGGTACACGCGCTCGCGCATCCCGGCCAAGCCGAATCCGGTGCTCGGGGCGCCGGGGTCAAAGCCAGTCCCATCGTCCTCGACCTCGACGACGATCAAGTCGTCTTGCCGACGAACCGCCACGCGGGCGATCGAGGCGCTGGAATGCTTGGAGACGTTCGTGAGCGCCTCCTGCAGGAGCCGGTAAACGGTTGTCTCTAGCTCCGGGTCAAGCGGAGGCTGGCGCTCGGGCAGCGCCAACTCGCCGACGATCTCAAGCCCTGCCTGGCGGCGGCGCTCGAGCAGCGCCTCGATCGCCGGCAGCAGGCCGAGGTCGTCGAGCAGCGACGGGCGCAGGTCGGTGATGATCGCGCGCAGATTGTCCGTCTCCAGCTCGATGTCCTCGATCGCCTGCCGTATCGCAGGCTCGTTGGCGAGCCCCTCACTGCGACGCTGGGCGGAAGCGAGCAGCACCCGCAAGCCACCCAGCGCCTGGAGCGTCTGGTCGTGCAGTTCCCGTGCCCAGCGACCGCGCTCGGCGTCCGCGGCCGTGATCGCAGCGCGGAGGCGCTCGGCCTCAACGCTCCGCTTGATCGCCACCGCGTTGGCCGCCGATTGAGCGAAGCTCCGCAACAGCCGCTCCTCATCGGCGGTGAAAGCGCCGGCGTCGCTTCGATGGTCGAAGGCCGCCAGCACCCCAACCTCAGTGCCGCGGTGGAGCATCGGCACCAGCAAGGCAGTGTGCGCTTCGCCTACGCCAAGCTCCTCGGGAGCGATCAGAAGACCTGCGCTGACGTCGGTCACCCGCTCTGGCTGACCGCTTTGCAGCACCCGGCCCGACGAGGAACCCGAGAGGGGTAGTCGATGCCTGCGCGCATCCGCGACATGGCCGGCACTGGCGGCGACGACCAGCTCCTCTCCCTCGCGGAGCATGATCACGAGGCTCTTTGCTTCGACAAGCGCGCGGCCGCGCTTGACGATCAGCTCTAGCACCCGGTCAAGGTCAGCCTGGCTGCCGATCGCGTCGGTGATGTCGCGTGCGGCCTCCAGAGAACGCACCGCGCGCTCGGCCTGCTCGCGCCTTTGCTCACTCGATTCGTACAGACGCGCGTTCTCGATCGCGGTCGCGGCCCACTCAGCGAGCACGACCACCGCCTCTTCGTCCACCTCGGTGAACTCGCTCGCACCCTCCTTATCGGTCAGATAGAGGTTTCCCCACGCCTGACCGCGGATCAGGATCGGGACCCCGAGGAAGCTCGCCATCGCGGGATGGCCGGCTGGGAAACCGAAGCTCTGCGGGTGACGGCTCACGTCCGCCAAGCGGAGCGGCCGGGGCTCCTCGATCAGCACCCCCAGCACGCCGCGCCCCCGGGGGAGCTCGCCGATCGCGCGGTGGGTCGCGGCGTCCACGCCCGAGGTGAGGAAGCGGTCCAGCTCGCTTCGGTGCTGGTTGAGCACGCCGAGCGCGACGTAGCGAGCGTCGGTGATCCCCCGGGCCTCCTCGAGAATGCGCTGGAGCACTGTCTCGGTGTCGAGCTCGGACACCAGCGACCTGCCAACCTCGAGCAGGCGGCGAATGTTGTCCTCGTCCGGTGGCGTGTTCAATCGGTTCTCCGCGGCAGAAGCTCGTGGCCTCTCGCCCACGGAGCTAATCAGACGGTGGGGAGCTTCGGGGCGAGCGGGAGTCCGTAAGAACTACTCAAATCCGTCGCGGCGCTGTGATGGGCCGCGTAGGCGCGTCCTAGCACCTCGGCCGCTCCCTGGAGGGTTCATGGATGATCGCCGGTCGGCCGCGTGAGCGGAGCGGCGCACGAGCCAGCGGCGCAGCTCCAACGAACGCATAGGCCAGCAAGAGCGCACCCGGAGCGGGTCAGCGCTGCCGTGCCGAGCAGGTCTGAAGCATGCTTCGTCGGCGTCGACGCCTAGCCTGCCGCCGAGGCGCCAGGGAGTGAGTGATCCGGCCGTCCAAGCCGATCGCCAGACTTGAGGCGTTCGCCCGAGCATCGACGGGCTCGCCGGGAGGGATCAGGTGCTCCGGCGGGCCCGGTCCCGAGGTGAACAGCCACACCGGCATCGCCAGCAGGGCAGAGACACCGGCCACGACGAGCTCGCGAGCCGAGCCGAGCCAGCGGCCAGCTAAGACGGCGCTGCCGATGACCGCAGCTGCGTAACCCTCGATGCTCGTGACCTCCTCCATCGGGCGCGCGTCGGCGATCTCGCGCGTGGCGTCCTGCGCGTGGCGGTGACGAGACCGCATCCCAATCATTTCCCGGCGCCACCCGCAACCCCTCGAGGGTCGAGCGTCGTCGTGACGAAGCCGCGCACGGAAAGCGCAGCTGAGCTCATAGAGCGACCAGCCGACGGCGTTTGATCGCCGTGAGCGTCCACCCGGACCATGAGAACCACGGTTCGGTGGTTCCCCGCAGATGGGTGCGGCGCTGTCCTGATGTGGAGGCGAGGTGAGCTGTCGAATCTGGGAATTCGGATGGAAGCCTACGAGCGTGGATCCTTTGCGACCTGGCCGCCGCGGTGCGGGATCTGCGGCGAGATCATGGGGGTGTACGAGCCGCTGGTCTGCGTAATCAACGGAGTCCCCCGTGAGACCTCGCGCGCGGGAGATCCGCTCCTCGCGAGAAGCGCCGAGGTCTGCTACCACGCTGCCTGTTGCCAGGAGGACGCCATGCCGCCGGTCGGCCCCGGGTAGCAGGAAAAAACAGATGACTCCAGAGCGTGGATCGCTGGCAGCCGTGATGCCTGAATCGCTGCCGGCACTGGTGCGCCGGTATGCCGAGCGCGTCGCGTTCAGCTGGCGTGCCCGCTTGACGATCCTGGGGCGGTTGGGGTTGCAGGTCCGCAGCGGGCTCGACACCGAATGGATACGGCCCCCGAGCGGCGGCCGGGCGCCTGGCTGGCAGGCGGGTCTCGTCGTGGCGGGTAGACAGAGGCAAAGCAGAGCTCTCCCCGCTGAAGCCTGAGTCTTAGGTGTCGGCGTGATCCCCTCACCGCTTAAGCGCCCCTGAGCTCGATGCACCCGCGAGCCGTACCACAGGCTGTTCGTGGCACACCCACTCCAGGGCGCGGACCGGGCCTGGGTCGGCTGGTGGAGCATCGCGCGCGTGTGCTGTCGGCGATCGCAGCGCTATCGATCCTCGTCGGCGGACTGCTGCATCTCGCGGGCCGGCCCGCTGCGGGAAACGATGTCTGGCGGGCGGCGGTCGCGTTGCTGGCGGCCGAGCTCGCGGTCGAGATCGGCCGGACGGTGATCGTCGAGCATCACATGGGCGTCGACACGATTGCGCTGGTGGCGATGCTCGGCTCGCTTGCGCTCGGGCAGGAACTCGCCGGCGTGATCGTCGGCCTCATGTTCTCCGGAGGCGCGGCGCTCGAGGACGTGGCTTCGACCCGCGCGCGCCGGGCGCTCACCGCGCTGATCCAGCGGGCCCCCAAAATCGCGCAGCTACGCGTGGCCGACGGGCTGGAGCAGGTGCCAATCGGCGATGTTCAGACCGGCGACGTTGTCGTCGTGCGCACCGGCGAGGTTGTGCCGGTTGACGGGAAAGTGGTCGGGGGTGACGCGGTCGTCGACACGAGCACGCTGAGCGGCGAACCGCTGCCCGTCACCATCGCAGCAGGCATGCCCGTTCTGAGCGGCTCGGCCAACGCCGGAGCACCGTTCGACATCCGAGCGAGCCAGCCAGCGTCAGAGAGCGCCTATGCGGCACTCGTCCGGTTGGTCGAGCAGGCCCACGCCGACCGCGCGCCGTTCATACGCATGGCCGACCGGTACGCCGGATTCTTCCTGCCCGCGACGCTGACGATCGCCGCGCTCGCCTGGGTGCTGACCGGTGACCCTGTGCGCGCGCTGGCGGTGGTGGTCGTGGCGACCCCCTGCCCGCTGATCCTCGCGGCGCCAATCGCGCTCGTGTCCGGGCTCTCGCGGGCCGCGCGCTCCGGGGTGATCGTGAAGGGCGCCGGAGCGATCGAGACCCTCGGCCAGGCGCGCACCGTGCTGTTCGACAAGACCGGCACGCTAACCGTGGGGACGCCGAAGGCGCGAGATGTGATCGCCCAGGCAGGTCGGCAGCCCGGGGAGTTGCTGGCGCTCGCGGCGTCCGTCGACCGGATGTCGGCAAACGTGCTCGGGGAGGCGCTGGTTCGCGCCGCCACGGAGGTGGGCGCGAGGCTCACGACGCCTACGAAGGTGCACGAAGAGCCCGGTCAAGGGATCGAGGCGCTCGTCGACGGCAACAGAGTGGGCATCGGCAGCCGTGCGTTCATCCGCTCGTTGGGCGTGCCGGCCGAGGAGATCGCTTCCGCGGCGGTCTCGCGCAGCCATAGCTCCGGTGAGGCGCACGTGCTCGTCAGCGTCGACGGTCATGTTGGGGGCGTGATCGTGATGGCCGACGACCTCCGGCCAGACGCCCACGGGATCGTCGAGCGTCTGCGCGCGGAGGGCATCCGTCATGTCGCGATGGCCTCCGGCGATCGGCGCTCGGTCGCCGAACGCGTCGGCCGCGAGCTCGGCGTCGACGGCGTCTACGCCGAGCAGTCGCCCGAGGAGAAGCTCGAAGTCGTCCGCCGGCTCCGCGCCGACCCCCAACTGAGCCCGGTGATCATGGTGGGCGACGGAGTCAACGACGCGCCCGCGCTTGCGCTCGCGGACCTCGGCATCGCGATGGGCGCTCCCGGCGCCACCGTCTCGTCAGAGACCGCCGACGCGGTGATCACCGTCGATCGCATCGACCGCGTCGTGGACGCCGTCCACACCGGCCGTAGGTCGCTTCACATCGCGCGCCAGAGCGTCCTCGCCGGCATGGGCCTGAGCATCGCGGCGATGGGCGTCGCCGCCGCCGGCTACCTTCCTCCAGTCGCCGGGGCGCTACTGCAAGAGTTCATCGACCTCGCGGTGATCCTCAACGCGCTGCGCGCGCTACGGGGATGAGGGCGGCAGCGAAGCGGGTCCCTTGTCGGCCCAGTAGCGCTCGGCGTCGGCTTCCATCTGTGCCAGGCGCGTGTCGTAGTCGGGGAACTCGTTCAGGTGCGCGAGCGCGATCTTGCCGGTCGGGACCTCCTCATCATCGGTGACGTTTGTCGCAGGATCACGACGGCCGTGCTCGAGCTCGACCTCGAGCCCGGTCTGGAACTGCGTGACGTCGAAGCGCGAAGCGCTCCAGTCGATGCCGATCGCCTCGCCGATCGCCCGCGCCTGCTCTTCGGAGAACGTCGGGTGCTTGTCCATAGCGTGATTATTCCGCTGCTCAACAACCTGCTCTACGACGCCAGCGAGATGACGATCCCGACCGACAACGTCGACGAGGAGCAGCTCCAGCGCCCCGCGCACTGGGACCCCCGCTTCATCCGCCGCTTCATGATCTTCTTCGGCCCAATCAGCTCGATCTTCGACTTCGCCACCTTCGGGATCATGATCTGGGTGTTCAACGCCCACGCGCCCCTCTTCCGATCGGGCTGGTTCGTCGAGTCGCTGGCGACCCAGAGCCTGGTCAACTTCGCGATCCGCACTCACCGCGTCCCGTTTTTCCAGAGCACGCCGAGCCGTCCTCTCACGCTCGCCACCATCATCTGCGTGGCGATCGGCGTGCTGCTGCCGCTCTCGCCGCTCGCCCACGTACTCGGGTTCCGGGCGCTGCCCGCCGGCTTCCTCGCCACCCTGGTAGCGATGATCATCGTCTACCTGTTGCTGATCGAGCTCGGCAAGCGGCGCTTCTACCGAGTCCGCCCGTCCGGCCCTCCGGTTGCGCGCCCACGCCGCGACCGCGAGCACTGGATCCATCACCGCGCCTCGCGCTGGACGATCCGCGCGCGCCCGCATCGCCCGATCGCCGCCGATCAGCCATAACGCGGGGTGGGATCGTGTCGCGTCCGTCACACCTCACGCCGACGAACGGGAGCGCAGCTGGCGCGGCTTGCGGGGTGAGGCACAGGAGGCGATCGCCATAAGCGGTGCCGAGCAAACGACTCGCCGTGGGCCCTCCTGCTTCCGCGTCCGAACGGAAGTGGCCTCGCCGGTATCAGTATTTCCCCGCAGCGGGTCGGGGACGGAGCAGCGATGGATATGTCTGCCGCAGGGCGTAGGTTGCGCAGCCATGGCGGCGATCTTCAACCTCAACCACCCGGCGCACACGGTGCACTGGCACTTCTTCCAGATGTCGGTATCGAACGTGATCGTGATCGTGCTGATGTTGATCGTGTTTCTCGTAGCGATCTTCGCTCGGTTCCCGAGCCACGGCGTCAGTGGAGGGGACTCGTGAGCATCTCCGAGGACCGGTCCTGGACGGGGCGCGTGCGCCGGCGCGCCGTGGGCGCGCTGCCGCCCGAGAAGCTGCTCCCCAACACGCAGCCCTCGTACGTGTCGTCTTGGATCTACGTGTTCGGCGTTCTGTCGCTGACCTCACTGATCGTGATCATCGCTTCGGGCTGCATCCTTGCCCTGAAGGGGCCGGGCTGGTGGCATTTCACCGGTATCGGGCATTTCTTCAATTCGATCCACCTGTGGGCTGTCGAGTTGTTCTTTTTGTTCATGGTCATCCACCTGTGGGGCAAGTACTGGATGTCCGCGTGGCGCGGCGGGCGGGCCAGGGTGTGGATCACGGGTGCGGTCACGTTCCTGGTCGCGATCCCCTGCGCGCTGACCGGCTACGTCTCCCAGCAGAACTTCGACGCGCAGTGGATCTCCACCCAGGCCAAGGACGCGATGAACTCAGCCGGGATCGGGTCGTTCTTCAACCTCACCAACTTCGGCCAGATGTACAGCTACCACGTGCTGCTGCTGCCTGCGGCGGTGGTGGCGATCGTAATCGCGCACATCCTGCTGGTGCGCAAGCATGGCGTGGTGCCGCCGCTTGAGTGGCGCGAGATGGCGAAGGCGACACCAGGCTCGCCAGCCGCCGAGGCCAAGCCGGAGCCATCGCCGTGAGCCGACGCGAGCGACGCGTCCAGGACGACGCGCATTACCGGGAGTGGAGCGGTGGCTACCGCTCCTACGATCTCGTCAAGGAGTTCTCGATCGCGCTCGGGGTGGTGCTCGCCTTG
Source organism: uncultured Solirubrobacterales bacterium (assembly GCA_963787535.1). GTDB lineage: Bacteria > Actinomycetota > Thermoleophilia > Solirubrobacterales > Solirubrobacteraceae > Palsa-465. The sequence continues at coordinate 273,044 of CAWBDB010000002.1, read as the reverse complement.
TGCGTGGTGCTGACGATCCTGTTCTCCTCACCGGACGAGAAGCCGTCAACGATCCAGCAATGGTCGCGCGCCGACCCGGTCGACTTTGTCACCACCGCAACCACTGAGCTCGACGGTTCGAGCGGGACCGGCGGTTACGGACCGCCCTACAACCATGCCTCCGACGGTCAGCACATTGCGTTCATCTATCTGCAGAAGTGGCTCGGCGTCAGCCACCCAGTCGACACCGCGAAGGACTTCGTGCTCGCGCCGCTGCGCGCGCTCACCGGCCAGCCCACGCTGCAGGCGACGATCACGACCTACGAGAACGCCACCTCAAAGCAGCAGTCCGGCTGGACGACCGCCTACGAGAAGGGGCTGAAAAAGGCCTCGGCCAATCCGACCGGCTCGATCACGGTTCCGGGGAGCGGCTACGGACCGCTCCCGACGATGATGGGCGGGCTGCTTAGCTTCGCGCAGGGCGGCGGCCTCGACGGCGCCCTGCTGACCAGCCGGCAGTTCTACCAGACCGACTACACCAAGCCGCTCCTGTTCATGGCTGACGGCAGCGTGCTGTCAGACCGAGCCCAGACCGAGCACCTGCTCGGCAAGCAGTGGGGGATGATGAACGAAACCGGCAGCTACCCCGGACAGGTATGGCTGTGGCTATATACGTTCTGGTACCAAATCAAGCCGTTCTCGACCTCGGCCAACGCCGACATCCTGGTGATGGCGGTGATGGGCGTGATGAGCCTCGCGCTGATCCTGATCCCGTTCATCCCGGGCGTCCGGGACATCCCGCGCTGGATCCCGCTGTACAAGGTGATCTGGCGCGATCACTACCGCACGCCGGCGTCCTGATGGCGAGAACGGACGGCGCCGGGCCGCGGCGACCCGGTGGGCTGCGGGGCGATCACGCCGGCATCGGCTGCACGCTACCTACGTAGTTCTCCGCGCAACCCTGCCCTCACCTGCGGATGGTGTCCGAAGGCCGCTGATGGAGGATGTGCATCCGCTCGAAAGGAGCCATCGCGTTGTCCGTCGTCACCACCACCGAACCACCGCGGCAACAACCGGAGGCCCGTGAGCCCTAGGCGAAAAGGAACAGGCCATGCCTGCATCGATCGAAGTCACGCCCGACGCGCTCGTAGTCCACGTCGAAGAAGCAGACCGTGTCTGGGCGCTCAAGAGCCGTCTGGAAATACCGCTCGTCAATGTCGTGGGCGCTGAGTCGGCAAGCGACGAGGCGCGGAAGTGGCTGCACGGGATGCGGCTCGGCGGAACCCACATTCCTGGCGTGGTCTCAGCGGGCCGCTTCTACTCAGAGGACCAGTTTGTGTTCTGGGACGTTCACGATGCCGAGAAGGCGATCGGGATCGATTTGCGAGGCGAGCGGTATGCCAGGTTGGTGCTGGAGGTCGAGGATCCCGAAGGCGAGATTGCAGCGATCCGGCAGGCGATCTCACGCGTGACGGCGTAGCCTAGAACGTCATCGGGGAGTCCGGCACGCGCCGGGCTCCCCGCACGAGTTCAAGACGTTGATCAAGCGCTGCCGGTTCGGCACAGCCGGCAGACCAGACCTGGTCGGCTCCAGCGCGTTGCATGTCGCCCGGGCTCGAGTCCTCGTCCCCGTACCTGTGGCGCCCCGCTGCGTACGCGCTGCGTCCCGGTGGCTGCGCAGCAACAGACGGTAGACATGAAGCGGCAGGATGTGGCCGCTCGGCACGCCCTCCGGACCATCCTGCATCAGTGGCCCCATCAGAATCCGACCCCCTCTGCGGCCGGTCTCGCAACGCGCTGGCGGGAGGACCGGACTTTGCGTCGACTCGGGTTCAGCAGCCGGTCCGACGATTGGTCGCCCTTCCGCTAGGCCGGGCGGAGCGCCGAGCTCGAGCAACTGGCTCTCTATGTGTTGCCGCCCACCGGTGATCATCCCGACCGACACCGTCCTGGGATCCCTCAGACGCTGGACTGGACGCACATCGACCGAGGTCAGAGCCAGGCCTCATGAAGATCCACGCCCTGCCCGAGCCGGCTGGTTGCGCGGAAACGCCCAGGCGAAATGCCACCGACAGGCGCCTGAACAAAAGGAGCGCCGGCATCGTGCCCAGCGCGGGCGCACCTCCTCGAGGGCCCGGGGACCTGCTTCGCTTGCACGACAGTCTCACCGGTTCGCGACCCACCCCCCTTTTACGCGGCGTGCCGGGAGGCCGCCCGCTCACGGCGGATTCGCTGGCAGGCCGTTTGCGTGTCACGAGTGAACGTGAGAGACGGGGGCCGGGTGTGCGTTGCCGCCTCAGATGCTGATCGGAGCCTGTGGTGGCGTGAGCCGTAATCGGAGCGGCTCGGCGCCGCGGGTGGCCTCGAGCGAGATGGCGCGGCGGCTTCGGCGTGATTGGCTTAGTGCGAGGTGGAGGTCGTGGCGATTGCGCAGCGGCCGAGCGTTGGCCGTCCTGAGCAGGTCGCCTGGCCGTATACCGCCTGCTGCGGCCGGGCCGGCGGGGTCGACGTGGCGGACGAGGAGGCCTGTGAGAGCCGGCAGGCCGGCCGCTCGCCGCTGTTCGAGCGCGACCGGCGCATCGTCGACCACAAGACCGAGTTCTGCTTTGAGGCCGTCGTGTGGACCAGGGTCCTCGAGCGTGTAGAGGAGTTTGCTGAGCAACTGGGCAAGTTGGTCGCGCTCGGGCTCGCTGAGGCCGGCGAGCAGCTCTTGAGCGTTGGCGAGGTGCTCGGGACCGCAGGCCTCAAACAGCTCTCGCCCACGGTCTGTGAGGGACACCAGGGCGCCACGGCCGTCGTCTGGGTCGGGGCGGCGCTCCGCGAGCCCGCGGTGGACGAGGCGATCGATCCGTAGGCTCACGGTTCCTGCGGAGAGACCGAGCTCTGACGCGAGCCGTCGTTGCGAGACGCTCTCGGCGGCGAGTCGGACAAGGGTCGCGATGACCGCGAAGTCGGCGCCCCGCATCCCGTAGCGTGCGAACACCAGCTCGAGTCGCGGGCTCATGACGGACTGAAGTCGCGCGAGCCGCGCCGTGATCGCGATCGGCTCGACCTCAAGTTCGAGCCTGGCCGCCCGCCAGCCCGCGATCACGCGCGCGATCGAGTCTTCGATCACGACATCCGTGTCATGGGGATTCGGGTGGGAGGAAGCGCTCCGCCGCGGCGTCACACCCGCAGGATAGACGTCGAGTCTGCTATTAGTTTGCCCTCAAACTAAATTTATGAAACAAATGCTGGAGCCAGCCGGTCGCGCCGGCCACAACTATCACTGCACGAGGAGAACATGATGAGCGAGCAACAGGCTCAGGTTGTCGCCGACCATCACATGCGCGTCGACGAGGTCTCATCTAGGCCGAAGAAGGTGCTGATCGTGGTCGCGAACCCGTCGACCTCGACGACTATGGGGTGGCCGGTCGGGTTCTGGGGCGCCGAGCTGACCCACCCGTACTACGAGCTCACGGAGCGGGGCGTGCAGGTGACGATCGCCAGCCCGGAGGGCGGTAAGGTCGAGATGGACTCGCTCAGCGACCCGCGGGACGAGTCGAAGTGGTCGGCGGAGGACCTGATCACGATGGGCTTCGTCAACACGCCGGAGCTGATGGCGCTGTTGCAAGACACGCCCAGGCTGTCCGACCTCGATCTCGATGAGTTCGACGCGATAATGGTCGCCGGCGGCCAGTCGCCGATGTTCACGTTCCGCGAGAACGAGGACCTCAAGGCCGCAGTGCGGCACTTCTACGAGTCCGAGAAGCCGACCGCGATCTACTGCCACGGCAGCGCTGTGCTGGTCGATTTGAAACTCTCGGACGGGTCGTACCTCGTCGACGGCAAGACCGTGACCGGATTTGCGAACGTCGAGGAGGAGTTCAGCGACACTTCCGTCGGCCAGAAGGTAATGCCGTGGCGGGTCGAGGACGTGCTCAAGCAGCGCGGCGCCAACTACATCAACGGTGGCCTGTTCAAGGCATTCGCGGTCCGGGACGGGCGGCTGATCACCGGGCAGCAACAGTACTCGGGTCGCAAGGTCGCGCAGATCGTGATCGAAGCGCTAGGGGTCTGACAATGCGGATCGGTGTGATCGGCGCGGGCCACATCGGCGGCAACTGCGCCCGCCAAGCAGTAAAGGCCGGCACGAGGTAAAGCTGTCGTTGGCGCGCGACGCGGCCAAGCTCGAAGAGCTCGCCGTCCAGCTGGGCGACCGCGCATCGAGCGGAACGGTCGACGACGCCGTCGCGTTCGGCGAGATCGTGATCCTGTCTGTCCCCTGGGGGGCGATCCCCGAAGCGCTCGCCCAGGCAGGCGATCTGAGCGGCAAGGTCGTGATCGACACCACCAACCAGTTTGGCTCCGGGCCCAAACCGGAGCCCCGGCAAACCGCTGCCGCGTTCAACGCACAGCGCATGCCCGGCGCGCGCTACTTCAAGTCGTTCAACACGCATCAACCCAGTGACGAGTTCTTTGGCTGCGGGATCATCGACCTCGGGAGCACCCAGACATGCGAGGTCATGGAGCCTCCTCCGGGCTGCCTGGAACAGCGTCGCCTGTGGATCGACGCTCACAGCGCGAATGGTTTTTTGGAACCAGGGAGCAGCATCCCGGATGCCGGCGATGCCGAGCTGCTGACCGGCGACCGCCGCCTCAAGCACGCTCACGGCCCCGGTCTGCACGATCCGGCTACTGCAGTGACGCGGCATGGCGTCAGCGGTCCCGCCTACGCTGGGCCGCGTCCTGTCAATCATCGGGGTTCCGAGTGGGATGGCGGCCGGCAGTTGGAGATTTGTTGCCTATATGGCAACAAATATCCCAGCCCGAAGGCCCGAATCAGCCCTCCGCATCAAATGTCCTGAATATCCTCAGCCACGCTGACATGCCTCGCTAGCCGGCGGCTCGGACCCGGGCACAGCCCATCTCTCACTCTCGGTCTTTCTCCTTCGACGTCCTCAAGACCGGGGGCAGCTGTCATCAGGTCCGGGGACGGAGCGCCGATCGCGCAACAGTTCATCTGACAGCGTTAACGAGCGGAGGGGCCTGCCGACACGGCTAGCTCCCGGCGGAGCTTTGCGACGAGGCCCTCGAACAAGGGGTAGACGCCTGGCCCGTGCGCAGCGTGGACTGCCGGGCTCCACAGCTCCCACCGTTCGATCAGTGTGCGCCCGAGCAGGAGCTTGATCAGCTGTAGGTCGAACGCTCCCAGACGCTCGAGCGCGGCCAGTTGCTCGAAGTAGTCAAGCTCGCGGTAGAGCACGTATGCCTCAGGAGCATCGGATGCGACGTAGGCGGCGAACCCATCCCTCAATTCGGCGGCCGACTTGAACCGCCCGACCAGTCGCCGCGCCTCCACCAGGGGCTCCTCGTTCCAGCGGCGAAAGAACTCGGCCGCCATCTGCGCCTCCCGGCTCCTGCGCGTCTCCCGCACCTGCTGAGCTGCGAACGCCGCAGCGCCGAAGCCACCTAACAGGCCGATCGCCAATACGCAGGTCGCGATCGCGCTGACCTCGGTCCAATTCAGCGCCGCTATTAGCACGACTCACCTCCGACCCGCAATGTCGCTCCAATAGCGCAGGACGCAACCGCGTACACCTCGTTGGCGGTCGCCGACATCACACGATTGGCCATCTCGATTTTCATGAGCGCTAGTCGGTGGTCTTGCTCGGCAGTTCGATTCTCGCTTCTCGTCAGGTCGATGAACTCATCGGCCACGAACCCCTCCCTGAGCACCAGCGTCACAACGCGATCCCGGTAGCGCAGGCGGAACACAAACCGCTCACGACCACGCCCGAACTCCGGGCGCGCGAGCGACGGGTGCAGGACGAACCTCCCCTCAGACACTGCATGGGTGACTAGCTCGAAGGCGTCACGGGCACCTGGGCCGCCGAAAGCGGTCTCGATGACGAGTTCCCGACGTTCGACCCTGTCGACCTGGTCGAGCAATGGCAAAGCCCTTTCCAACACCTTGAACCCGTGAGCCACGCCGCCCGGCGAGGCACCTCCGTGAAAACTCAGCATGTCTTCGAACGAGAAGGAGACCTCCCCAACATCGTCGAGCAGGACGATTCGATCCGCAGCCACCAACGCGAGGCTACTCACTGAGCTTGACGTTGCAGCTCCGGTAGCGGTGCGGGCGAGCTAGGAATTTGTTGGAATAGGCGTGTCGTGACCGACATCTGGACCAACTGGGCAGGCGAGCAGCGCTGCGCCCCGACTGCGATCACACGGCCGACGAGCGAGGACCAGTTGGCCGAGCAGGTGGCGGGCGCCGCCTCGCGCGGTGAGCGGGTGCGCGCGGCCGGGTCAGGCCACTCGTTCACCGACATCGCCTGCACCGACGGGTTGCTGGTCGACACCTCGGGTCTGAACCGGCTGATCGAGGCCGACCCCGAGACTGGCCGGGTGAGCGTGCAGGCGGGTGTCAAGTTGCACGACGTTGGCCCGATGCTTGCTGAGCGTGGCCTGGCGCTCGAGAATCAGGGTGATATCGACGCGCAGGCACTCGGCGGCGCGATCGCCACGGCCACGCACGGGACCGGTGCACGCTTCCCGAATATCTCGGCACGGGTGGTTGGAGTACGTCTGGTGACCGGTTCCGGGGAGGTCGTGCAGCTCAGCGAGGAGTCGGATCCGGAGGGGCTGCTCGCCGCGCGCGTGTCGCTTGGTGCGCTTGGGATCGTCTCGACGGTGACGTTGCAGTGCGTCCCGTTGTACACGCTGCATCGCCACGACCAGCCACTGCCGTTGAGCGAGACGCTCGATCGGCTCGATGAGCACGTCGACGGCAACGACCACTTCGAGTTCTTCTTGTTTCCATACACGCGGCTGGCTGCGGCGCGGATGACGCGGCGCTCGAATGAGCAGCCGCGGCCGACCGCGCAGTGGAGGCGGCGCCTCCGGGAGGACCTGGTTGAGAACCGGGTGCTGGAGCTGATCTGCCGGACCGGTCGGCGGTTCCCGTCTCGGGTTCCGCGGCTGAACCGGGTGATGGGCTCGGCGCTGTCGGAGAGCCACGTCCAGGACCGCGGCTACCGGGTGTATGCGACCAAGCGCGAGGTTCGCTTCACCGAGACCGAGTACGCGATCCCCCGTGAGTATGCGCGTGTGGCGCTGACGCGGGCGTTGGAGCTGATCGAACGCCGGCGGATGCCGATCCTGTTTCCGTTCGAGGTGCGCTTCGTAGCCAGCGACGACGCATTGCTATCAACCGCGTACGGGCGCGAGACGTGCTATATCGCCGCGCACCAGTACACGGGGATGGAGTATGAGTCGTTCTTTCGCGGCTTTGAGGAGATCATGGACGAGTACGAGGGTCGTCCGCATTGGGGCAAGCGCCACTATCAGAGCGTCGCCACGCTGGCCGGGCGCTATCCCGGGTGGGATCGTTTCCAGGCCGTCCGGGCCAGGCTCGACCCCGAGGGTGTGTTCAGCAACGACTACATCCGGCGGGTGCTCGGTCCGGTGCAGGCGACGGTGAGAACGTGACCTCCGGCACGGTTCAGACTACCTCGCACGCAGACTCAGCCGTGCGCGGACTGACATCGGAGGTCCGCCTGCGGCGGTATGAGACTGCGTTCGCGAACCTCGATCCGCCGTTTGCATTCGTCGATCTTGACGCGATGTGGGCCAACTCGGCCGGCATGCTCACGCGCGCGGCCGGCAAGCCGATCAGGGTCGCTTCCAAGTCGTTGCGCTGCCGGCCGCTGCTGCACGCGATCCTCCGCTCCGATGCCGGCTACCGGGGGCTGCTGAACTTCACCCTGCCCGAGGCGCTGTGGCTTGCCGGCGAGGGTTTCGAGGATCTCGTGGTCGCATACCCGACCACTGACCGGGCCGCGCTGCGCCAGCTGGCCAGCCTGACCGCGGAGGAGCCGGGCCGTGCGCCGGTGGTGATGGTCGACTCGCTCGAGCACCTGAACTTGATCGCGGAAACGATCGGCTCGATCTCCGAGCCGGTTCGCGTCTGCCTCGACCTCGACGCCTCGTTCTGGCTCGCGCGCGGCCGGGTCAAGCTGGGGCCCAAGCGCACGCCGGTGCGCACGCCCCAAGAGGCCCGCGCCCTGGCCGAGCAGGTCGGCACCCAATCATCGCTGAAGCTCGTTGGAATGATGTGCTACGAAGGGCAAATAGCCGGTCTCGGTGACATCGTTCCCGGCAACGCGATCAAGACCGCGCTGATCGGACGGATGCAACGGACCTCCTACAACGAGCTCCGTGAGCGCCGCGCGGCGGCGGTGGCGATGGTCTCAGCGATCGCGGAGCTCGAGTTCGTCAACGCCGGCGGCACCGGCGACCTGGAGCGTGTCGCCTCCGAGCCGGCGATCACCGAAGCCACTGCCGGCTCAGGGTTCTATGCGCCGACGCTGTTTGACAACTACTCGGCTTTCAACCTGGAGCCCGCGGCGATGTTCGCCTTGCCCGTCTCGCGCCGTCCCGGACCGCTAGTCGTGACCGCACTCGGGGGGGGATACCTGGCGTCGGGGGTCGGCGGCAAGGACCGGATGCCTCGTCCATACCTCCCCCAGGGACTGACGCTCGATCCCATGGAAGGAACCGGGGAGGTCCAGACGCCCTTGCGCGGCACCGCAGCCGACAGACTGCGAATCGGAGACCGCGTCTACCTCCGCCACACCAAGGCCGGCGAGCTGTGCGAGCGGTTCGACCGGTTATACCTCGTCCAGCAAGACCGGATCGTCGACGTAGTCCCAACCTACCGCGGTGACGGCAAGACGTTCCTTTAGTCATCGTGATCGGCTTTGGCACCCAGCGCCACCCTCCTAACGATCGCCAACAGGATCGAGGCGAACGCGGGTCGGGTTGAGCCGATTCTCGGCGGAGGCGGTAGGCCTGGTTCGGTGCAAGTGCACGCGCGCGAGTAAAGCGGTCATTCCGGGCGGCAAGCGCCCGTCGGTGGACAGCCAGGATCCGGCCAGGATCAGCAGCAGTCCCGCGACAGCGCCCGCCCCGGGCTGCTCGCCGAGCAGCGTCACTCCGAGAGCGACGGCGATGATCGGATTGATGTAGGTGATCACGACTGCTCGTCCCGGGCCGATCTCCTTGATCAGGACCGCCATGAGAACGAACGCCAGTGCGGTGCAAACGAGGCCCAGGGCAATCACCGCGGCGACCGCGCCGCTGGTCGGGGCGCGGGAGGGTGCATCGAGGACGGCCAGCGGTGTCAGCACGGTGGCGGCCACGGCCAGGCTTGCGCCCATGGTTGCACGGGGGTCGAGGTCAGTCAGGTGGCGCTTGAGGATCATCGGGCCGCCGGCGTAGCCGAGGGCAGCGATCAAAATGGCTCCCGCTCCAGCGAGCGCGCGGAGGCTGCTCGAGGCGTCAAGTCCGACGAGCAGCACCACGCCCAGCAGGCCGACCAGCAACCCGGCCAGGCGGCTGCCGGTGGCACGCTCGTCGGCGTCAAACCGCAACGCCAGCAGCGCTACGAACAGTGGCACGGAGGCGATGATGATCGCCGCCAGCGAGGAGGCCACGTAGCGCTCGCCGGTCGCAATCAGTGGGAACGGAACCGCCAGCTCAACCACCCCGTAAGCGACCACATAACGCCAGCGGCCGCGCAATGCCTGGAGCGCGCCGGCTCGGGCGGCCAGCCCAAGCAGCACGATCGACGCGAGCACGATCCGCCCCCAAGCCAGCGCCACCGGGGGGACGCCACCATCGACAGCAATCTTGATGAACAGATACGGAATCCCCCACACGGTGGAGACCGCAGCAAACAGCGTCCAGGCGCGGGCGCTCATATCGATGAGGAAGATCCGGTCACCAGGCTTGACACGGCGAGCCTCGCGCTGGCCACGTATTCGCCTTGGAGCCGGGGTGGTGAGCCGGGTGCTCCACCTGTCGGCCGAGTCATACGGCGTCTTGAGGAGATCGCAGACCGCGGATGAGTGGTCGAGCGGCCGCGAGCGGACAAGCGCTAAGCCAACCGCAGCCGCCGGCCCCGCAGGAGGGCGCCCCGGCGTCTGCGGCCTGTGATCGGCGATTTCCCCCGCCGGGTTCGATCAACGTGGTCTCGCACAAGCGTGACCACCTCGATCGTCCGATGGAAGGGATCGGCAATGACGGTGAGGTCAGCTATGGATACTGCCACTCGAAGCTCGCCATCGACCTCGGCGAGGATCAGCGGTTCCCGGGGGACAGCGGCGGAGTCGAGTGCGGCGAGGCGCGCGATCGACACCGCATCGTCGGCGTACGCCGGCCGGATCGTGATTGCGGACTTGTCGTGAGAGATCACCCCATGAAGAATCACCGGGAGCGGCTATAAATGCAAATAGGGTTTACGTGGATGTTGTATAACTTCACGTCATGCTCGAAGTGAAACGCCTCCACGTCCTGCGCGAGGTTGCCCGCCAAGGCTCGTTCTCCCGAGCGGCGGATGCGCTCGGCTATACCCAGCCGGCGATCTCGCGCCAGATCGCGTTGTTGGAACAGGAAACTGGAGCGACGCTCGTCGAGCGCCGCCGCGATGGGGCGCGACTCACCGATGCCGGCGAGCTGCTTGTCGGCCACGCCGAGGCGGTGCTCGGGCGGCTCGAAGACGCCGAGGCCGAGCTCAATGAGCTGCTCGGCATGGAGTCGGGAAGGCTGAGGATGTCGACGCTGACTTCGGCGGCGGCGACGATCATGCCACTGGCGATCGCCGAGTTTCGCCAGCTGCTGCCAGGGGTGGAGCTGTCGATTTCGATGGTCGACCCGGGGGGCGTCCTGCCCCTGCTACGCACGGGCGAGCTGGACCTCGCTCTGGGCAACGACTCAGGACATGCCGCGCTTGCCGACATTGAATCCGTGCATCTGTTCGATGAGCCAATGTTGATCGCGCTGCCCTCCGACCATCCACTGGCCCAGCGCCAAACCCTAGCGCTGGTCGATCTCGCCGAGGAGCGGTGGATGCTGGGAACGACCACCTCGTGTCCGGACGCCGGGCGGTTTATCAGAGCTTGTCACGGGTCCGGATTCGAGCCGCAGATCGCTTTCCACAACGACGACTACACAGCGATCCTCGGCTTCGTGGCCGCCGGCGTCGGGGTGGCACCGGTTCCGGAGATGGTCGTACGCACCGCCCCCGGCGACGTCCACATCTGCTCCCTGGGACCCGATACCCTGACGCGTCCGATCGTCGCCTCGATGCCCGCCGGCTATCGCCCGAGGCCGGCGGCGGCGATGATCGGGATTCTCCAGCATGTCAGCGAGCGATGGACGGGAGCGCGCCGAGAGCTCATCGCCGCCTAGCTACCGCCCAGTATCAGCCCAACTAGCCGGCCGGCTTGTCGACCAGCATCAGCCGGATCGCTTCAGACTCTTCGATGCTCTCCACCTCCACCTGATCGACGAGCAGGGTCAGCAGGCGGGGCGAGGCGGCGGCCACCGGCTGCAACTCGATGGCGGTTCCCGCCGACAGCGGCCCCACCGTCAGCTCGATCTCACGGCGACGAGCGGCAAGACCGGCGCTGATCCTGTCGGCGCTGGCGTGGGTGCGAGCATGGGCCGCGATACCGTCGGTGACCAGGTACAGGTCCGAGTACCGGTCGATGGAAAAGTGGGCTCCCGCGGCGACACAACCCGCGACCCGACCGAGGATTGCCGCCAGCAGCTGCACCGGTGCGACGGTGACCACGACCTCACCGTCGATCTGGGGAATGGGCTCGAGGTCACCGATGATGGCGGCACCCCTGGCTCGCGAACGATCGGCTGGGCGGCGGGCGAAAACCATGCCCACGGTGGTTCCCTGGCCGGAGATGGAATGCACCTCCGTCTGTGCTGCCAGCGCCTTGATGACGGCCAAGCCGACACCAGGGTGGTCCTCTCCGGCAACGTCACCGCCGCCGACGCCACTGTCGGCGACCACCACCTCGACGAGGTCCGCGTCGACGGCCAAGGTGACGAGCATCGGTCCATCCTGCGCCGGGTAAGCGTGTATGACCACGTTGTTGCAGGCCTCGCTGACGGCGGTCTTGAGGTCGGCGAGCAACTCAGGGCCGAACCCGAGCTGCTCGCTCGCCCCAGACAGCATTGCCCTGACGAGGGCGACGCTCTCGGGCCGGCTCTCCAGCCGGAGCTGCACTGTTGGAGCGGGTAACGCCTCCACATTCCCGGCGTTCCCGGCCGCGGGACCCGGCAAACCGCCGCCGCCCCGTCCGCGTCGGAGTCAGCCTTCGAAGGTGAACGTATCCAGGGTCCCGCTGAGCTCGAATACGCGCTGGACCTGGCGGGTGCCGGGACGCAGCAGTAGCTCCCGGTTGGCGGCGGCGGAATGCTGGCGAGCGTGCAGCAGTGCTCGCAATCCCGTGCTGTCCATGAACGCCAGCTCGCCGAGGTCGAGCACGAGGCGGCGGTCGGATGAGCCGAGGCTCTCGATCGCACGCTCCAACGCCGGGGCCGAGGCGATATCGAGCTCGCCTGAGAGCTTCAGCACAGTGGCATCCGGCTGGTCGTCGTTGGCGATCTGCAGCCCAGCGGGTGCGGTGGCGTCCGGACCTGAGGACTCAGCCATGAGGAACCGCGAGGCTATCACGGCACAAAGGCGCCGGCCGGAGGGAGCGGGAAGGGCCCGGGCGGTAAGCACCATCCCGTGGTTCGGGCATGGCCGGACTGTCATGCTGACCACCATGACCAGATTGGAGTTGCCCGGCAACGACGTCGTCGGTATTCGTGCCGCCAACCCCGGGCCGTTCACGCTCAGCGGCACCAACTCCTGGATCGTCGGACGTGAGCCGGCGTGGCTGATCGATCCCGGGCCGTCGTTGCCCGATCACATCGCCGCGCTGCGCACTGAGCTGGAGCGGCGAGGAGGACTAGGCGGGATCGTCCTCACCCACGATCACAGCGATCACGCTGAGGGCGTGGGAGCGATTCGAGCCGTGTTCCCGGAGGCGCCGCTCGCCGGTGCCCGCGGTGAAGTCGACATGAAGCTGGTTGAGGGATCCACGTTTGGCCCGCTGACCGTGGTACAGACCCCCGGTCATGCTCCGGATCACCTGGCCTTCGTCAGCGGCCCGATCGGTTTCAGCGGAGATGCGGTACTGGGCGAAGGCAGCGTGTTCATCGCTCCGGATCCAGGAGCCCTGACCTCCTATCTGGACGCCCTACAGAGGCTGAAGCAGCTAGATCTCCGCGGGCTCGGCCCCGGCCACGGGCCGCCGGTGCTGGAGGTCAAGGTCAGGCTCGAGCAGTACATCGCGCATCGCCGGGAACGTGAGCAACGCTTGCTGGGGGCACTGGACAGCGGCTGTCGTACGGTCTCGGAGCTGCTCGACGACGCTTGGGCTGACGCGCCGGAGGCGCTTCGGCCCGCTGCGGCCCTCACGCTGGCCGCGCACCTCGACAAGCTCTCCGACGAGGGCAGGCTCCCCTCCGGCGTGCAGCGACCGCGGGTGTGACCATGATTTCAGGCGGCCGCGGATTGGCTAAGTCGATCGAAGTGCCGGCGGCGAGGATTGGCTAACTGCCCGAAGTGCTGGTGGTCCGTTCCCACTCGGCCCGAGCATGGTCACGCGTTCCTGGGGCGACGATGCCCGGGAACGAGCCCTCGGCGGAGGGTGACCCTGCGGACCCGGAGCCGTCGCTGATCGCGGGCACGACCGCCGGCCCGCTGGAGGCCTGGGTGGCGCTGTCGGTCGTTCCGCTCGGCGAGGAGGTACTGGATACCGCGCCCGTGGGAGCGGCGCCGGTGGCGGACCCGGTCGCCGAACCGGAGGCGGGGTCCGTGGGGGCCGAGGCTGCCGGGTCGGTGGCAGCGGGCGGAGCCGGGGTCGACGGATCCGGACTCATCGTCGGATCCGAGCCGATTCCAGTCTCCAGCGAGGCGGGCGAGGGTGGATTGGACCCGGTGGCAGCGGCGGCCTGAGGCGGCCCTGGCGGGGCCATCGTCTCCCGGCCGTGCCTCGGGATCTCACCACGCGGAGGTGGCACCTCAGTGTTGGTGGCCGCGGCTGGAGCGTCCGAGCTCGGGGGGGTGGAAGGCGCAGAGGGAGAGGGCGTCGGGAGCAGCGGCGACGAAGCGCTGCGCGAGGTCGGCACGTACCGGATCGCAGGAGGACTCTGACTGTGCGGAGTCGGAGAGGCCAGCGAATGCTGGATCTCGACCGCGCCACCGGCAGTGACGGCCGCAGCGGCGAGCAACGTCGCCACATGTCCGGCCCCCGAAACGAGCAGCCCCGACGCGACGCACGTGCCGCCACCGGCCGCCGCCCCAGTGCCGGCGGCCGCTCCGCCGCCGGCTCCACCACCGAAGCCAAGCAGGTTGGCCAGCATGCCCGCCGGCCCGAGCGGGAGCAGCGCCCCCAGCTGTCTGCTCACACCACGGATTTCGCCGCGGAACTCGCGGCACGGGGCGCAATCACGCAGGTGCCGGCGCGCGATGGCCTCTGGTCTCCGGCGCCGATCGTGAGCGAGGACCAGCTCCTGGCGGATCTCCGTGCACGCCGTGTCGCGGGCCTGCATCGACTGCACGAGGCTGACGCGTGCCCGCACGAGCAGCGACTTCAGCGCCGGAACCGAGATCCCGAGCGCGGCGGCGAGCTCGGTGTAGCTCATCCCGGTGAGCTCCCGCATCAGCAGCGCCGAGCGCTGCTGATCGGGCAGCCGGCGGACGTCGGCGATGAGCCGCCGCAACGATTCGCGCTGCTCGGCCTGGGCGATGGGGTCCTGGATCGGCGGGCGGACGAGCGTGATCAGCTCGGGCGCCGGCGGTGGGGGGCGACGCAGCTCGTCGACGCAGCGGTTGTGGGCGACGCGGTACAGCCACGCCCTGAGCGCGAGGTCACGATCGCTGGAGCGCAATCCTGCGTAGGCCCGCACGAAAACATCCTGCAGCGCGTCCTCGGCGTCCTGACGGGACGCGAGCATCTGCCGGGTGTAGGCGAACAGCCGTTGGCGATAGCGGTCGTGGATGACCCTGAAGGCGTCTTCGTCGCCGCCGCGGAACTGCGAGACGAGCTGCTCGTCGGATCGCAGGCGGAGCAACGGCATCCCGATGGAAATCCTGGTCCGGGCAAGACCTGCCGGTGCTTGAAGGGCGGAGGCTTCCACGTGACTGCCTGTTCCTGACTGTAACGCCGGCGGGAGGGGAAAGTTGCGGACCGGGTTCAGGTCAGCGAGAACATAACGTGCTTGACCTGGGTGTAGTCCTCAAGGGAGTACATGCTCAGGTCCTTGCCGTACCCGGACTGCTTGAAACCACCGTGGGGCATCTCCGAGGCCAGCGGGATGTGGTCGTTGACCCAGACACAGCCAAACCGCAGCGCATTGGAGACCCTCAGCGCGCGGGCCACGTCCCGCGTCCACACCGACGCCGCCAGGCCGTAGGGGGTTCCATTGGCCCATCGGATCGCCTCCTCCTCGTCCGAGAATCGCTGCACGGTGATCACGGGGCCGAAGATCTCGCGTTGGACCATCTCGTCGTCCTGACGCAGGCCGGCGACCACCGCGGGCTCCAAGAAGAAGCCGGGGCGGTCAGGCTCATCACCGCCGGTGAGGACTTCGGCGTGATCTGGTCGCCGCTCCAGGAAGCCCTCCACTCGCTCGCGCTGGCGGGCGGAGTTCAGCGGCCCGAGCGTCGTCTGGGCCGAGCGGGTGTCGCCCAGCACCAAGCCTCGCGCCTGCTCGGTCAGCCCGTTGACCACGTCGTCGTGCACCTTGGGTCCCGCGAGCACCCGGGTAGCGGCGGTGCAGTCCTGACCGGCGTTGTAGTAGCCGGTTCCGGCGATCGTCTCCAGCGCGGTCTCCAGCTCGACGTCGTCGAAGACCACTACCGGAGCCTTGCCACCGAGCTCCAGGTGGACCCGCTTGAGACCCTCGGCCGCGTGGCCCGCGATCCATTTTCCGGTCTGCAGCGATCCGGTGAGCGAAATCATGTCGACGTCCGGGTGGGTGACCAGCGCCTGGCCCGTCGGATCCCCGTGCCCGGTGATCACGTTGAGCGCGCCCGGGGGGAAGATCTCAGCCGCGTACTCGGCTACCTTGAGAATGCTGAGTGGAGTTGTCTCGGCCGGCTTGAGCACGACCGTATTCCCCGCCGCCAACGCCGGCCCGATCTTCCAGATAGCCATCATCAGCGGGTAGTTCCACGGAGCGATCTGGCCGACCACGCCGACCGCCTCACGGCGGATGATCGAGGTGTAGCCGCTCGCGTACTCACCGGCCGCGCGCCCCTCAAGGCACCGGGCGGCCCCGGCGAAGAAGCGCAGGTTGTCGACCATGAACGGGATCTCGTCCTCGGTGAAGGCGTTGATGGGCTTGCCGGCGTTGTCGCACTCCAGCTCGGCGATCGCCTCGGCATGCTCCTCGATCACGTCGGCCAGCTTCAGCAGCGCTCGGGCCCGCTCGCTCGGAATCGCTGTCGACCAGCTCGCGAATGCCCCTCGCGCGGCCTTGACGGCGCGATCCACGTCAGCCGTGCCGGACAGCGGTGCGTGGGCGATCACCTCACCGGTCGCCGGGTTCAGGATCGGCTCGGTCTCACCCTTGGCACTCTCGACGAACGTCCCGCCGATGAAGTTCTGCAGAGTCGTGGCCATCCGCTCCCGGGACGCTACCACCGCTCGGCCGCGACCAAGAGGCGCAATCCGGAGGCGATGCTCCTCCGCTGCGGCGTCGGCCCAGCCAGGGGAGTAGCCTTCAGGGACGCGATGGACCCTGCCTCGGGCATTGGGATCCCGGTGGCGTTCGCCGCGGGGTTGATCTCGTTTCTCTCGCCGTGCGTGCTGCCGCTGGTTCCCGGCTACATTTCCGCGATCGCGGGTGTGACCCCTGCGGAGATCCGCCCCCGGCGGGTGATCGGACCCAGCCTGGCCTTCGTGGCCAGCTTCTCAACGATCTTCATCGCCCTGGGGCTGCTGGGCCAGCAGGCGCTCCACGGGGCGCTGACCGGTCCCACCGCGCTCAAGGTCTCCGGTGCGCTGATCGTGGCGATGGGTGTGCTGTTCGTGCTCGCGCCGTTTGTGCCCCGTCTCTCCCGGGAGTGGCATGTCGACGCTCTGATGCAGCGTGCTGGACGCGGCGGTCCGGTGATCACCGGCGTCGCCTTCGCGCTCGCCTGGACCCCGTGCACCGGGCCGACGCTGGGCGCGATCGTGACTGCTGCCGGAGCCTCCGGCTCGGCCACTCACGGGGCGCTGCTGCTGGTCATCTACTGCGCCGGTCTCGGGGTTCCCTTCTTGGTTACGGGTCTGGCCTTCGGCACGGCCACCTCGGCGCTGGCGGTGGTCAAGCGTCACTACCCGGTGCTGATCGGCGTCGGGGGCATCGTTCTGATTGGGATGGGAGTCCTGATCTGGACCGGGGAGTTCACCCAGCTGAACGTGACCGTCAACGGCTGGCTTCAGAGCCTCGGCCTGCCCGACCTGAACTCCTCCACGTAGCTGATCCTGGGTCCTGGCCTCGCCCTCGGTCCTGGCCGTGCCCTTGGTGCTGGTAGGCTCTGCACCCGTACCCTTTAGGGCACCCTAACCGATCACCTTCAGGCCCGGATGTCTCTCGCCCAGACCGTTGTCCTCGGAGCCGTTTCCGGCCTCACGATCCTGCTCGGCCTGCCGGTCGGGCGCCTGCAGCTGGTGGGCCGGCGGGGGCGGGTGGCGCTGGCGATGTTCTCCGTCGGGGTGCTGGCCTTCATCTTCGTCGACGTCCTCTCCCACGCGAGCTCGATCCTCGATGGCGCGCTGAACTCTGTCAAGCATCACCACACGTCGGTGCTGCGTCTGATCTGGATGTTCGCGCTGCTCGCAGTCGGCTTCGTCAGCGGCAGCGCCGGCCTGGCCGCGCTGGAGCGGTGGATCCGTCCGCGGGGCAGCTGGCAAGCCCGGGCGCCGATCGCCGGCGGAGCCCCGGGCGCCGCGCTGGTCACCGGGGGCGCAGCCGCTGAGGCGGCGGCGGCCGAGCTCGATGCCGCCAGGCGGCGGGCCCTGCGCACCGGGCTCACGATCGCCGGGGCGATCGGTGTGCACAACTTCGCCGAGGGGTTGGCCATCGGCGTCTCGGCGCGGACAGGCGCGATCAGCCTGGCCACGGTGCTGATCATCGGCTTTGCCCTGCACAACGCCACCGAGGGTTTCGGGATCGTCGGTCCTCTGGGGGACGTGCGTCCCTCCTGGCGCTGGCTCGCCCTCGCTGGTCTGATCGGCGGGGGACCGACCTTCCTGGGCTCACTTGTCGGCTACGAGGTCACCAGCGACGCCCTGGAGCTCGCCTTCTACGCCGCCGCAGGCGGCGCGATCCTGTACGTGATCGGCGAGGTGTGGAACGGGATGCGTCGCTACGGCCACCGGGAGCTGGGGCTGCTGATGCTCAGCGCCGGCTTTCTCGTCGGGGTGATCACCGACCTGATCGTCACCTACGGCGGCGGCTGAGCGCCCCCGCCCCCCGCTTCGGGGTGCTCGTATCCCGGCTCGCCCGGGAGCAGTACGCGGGCGATCTCGCCTGACATCACCACTCGCGGCTGAACCGGGGTCACCTCACGTCCCCGAGCGTGCTCGAGCAGCGCCTGAGCCGAGGCGAACCGAGACAGCTGCTGCAGGTGCTTGATCGTCGGGAACACCAGCAGCAGCTCGTTTCGACCGTGGGCGGCGAGTGCTTCGCCGGGCGCATACCAGCGGAAGTCGACGATCTCGCGGCCGTCGACCCGCGGCGTGACGCTCGGCGCGAGGGCGAGGTAGAACCAGGTGTCGAAGCGGATCTTGACCTCGGCCGGGGTGATCCAGCGGCTGAACGGCACCAGCTCCGCCGGGTCGGTGAGGGCGATGCCGGCCTCCTCTGCCACCTCCCGGACCGCCGCCGCACGCAGCGCCGCCTGACCTTCGCCCTCGCTGCGATCGACCGCGCCGCCGGGAAACACCCACGCGCCGCCCATGAAGCGCGCTCCCGGATTGCGCTTTACCAGCAGCAGCTCCAGCCGCTCCTCTCCGCCACGGAGCAGGATCACCGTCGCCGCCAGCCGGGGCACCGTCTCCGGGCCGAGGTTGAGCTCTTCGGACGGGGCCGGACGATCGATGTCCACTCGCCGACCCTATCGTCAGCGCCATCGCTAGGCTTGCACCGCGATGAAGTGGATGTGTGAGTCCTGCGGGTTCATCTACGACCCGGCCGAAGGGGATCCCGATGGTGGGATCCCGCCGGGTACCGCGTTCGAGGACATCCCAGAGACCTGGTTCTGTCCCGTCTGTGGTGCGCGCAAGCGCGATTTCACGCCCTACGAGGACTAGCAGGAGCGGCCGCCGCCGCACCCGCGGCTCAAACCACCTCGGGTCAGTCAGGCCGCTCGAGCTGCGGCAACGCCGGGTAGCATCGCTGGCCATGTCCCCGCTCAACCACACAGCCACTGGCGAGGCCGGCCTGACGACAGCGCGCTACCGGCAGGCGGCGCAGGCGGGCGACATCGAGGGAGTGATGGCCACGCTTGCCCCGGACGCGGTGCTGTACTCGCCCATCACCGACAAGATCGCCTTCCGCGGCCACGCGGAGATTCGCGAGCTGCTGCGATCGGTGTTCGAGACGGTCGACGACATGAGCTTCTTCGCCGATGTCGGTGACGCCCACACCCGGGCGCTGTTCTACCGGGGCCGCGTGGGCGGGCAACCGCTCGAGGAGGCAACGCGTGTGGAGCTTGACGGCCAGGGCCAGATCACCATGCTGACGATGTTCTTCCGGCCCCTGCCGGGGCTGGCGACGCTGGCCGCCGAGCTCGCCCCCCGCGTCGTCACCCGTCGCCACGGACCCGCCCGAGCCTGGATCGCTTGGCTGGTCATGACCCCGCTCGGCTTCCTCACGCGGCTAGGCGACCGCTTCGTCCGCTTCTTCACCTAGCGGCGAAGCCTCACTGTCCGCGCCACTGCGGCGCCCGCTTCTGCGCGAACGCGCGGACACCCTCGCGAAAGTCCTGCGATGAGAAGCAGGCCCGCCGCAGCTCGATCAGCTCGCGCTCGACAGCCGGCGCCAACGCGGTCTGAGCCTCTAGCACCGCAGCGATCACGCGCTTGTTGCCAAGCTGTGCCAAGGGAGCGTTCTCCGCCAGCTCGCGCGCCAGCTCCAGGGCCTGAGCGGCAAGGTGATCGGCGGGCGCCAGCTGGTTGACCAGCCCCCAGCGCAGGGCGGTGGCGGCATCGACCCTGCGGCCGAGGAGGAACAGCTCGCGCGTTCGGGGAGCGCCGACTGTCTCGATGAACTTGCGGATCCCGGTGTGGGAGTACACCAGGCCGAGCTTGGCCGGCGGCATCCCCAGCATGATCGAGTCGTCGGCGACGCGCAGGTCACAGGAGATGGCCAGCTCCAACCCCCCGCCGATCGCGTGCCCGTTGAGCGCGGCCAGCGTCGGGAACGGATACGCCTCCAGGGCCTCGATCGCGGCCGCGAACGGGTGCGCCACCAGCTTCTCGGCCTCGTCGGCGAACACCGACTCGGGGAGATCACCGATGTCGTACCCGGCGGAGAAGATCCGCTGCTCCCCGGTGACGATCACGCAGCGGGCGTCCAGGCGCGGCATCGTGGTGGCGAAGCCGTCGAGGATCGCGTGGTCGAGCGCACCACGCTTACCCGGGTTGGAGATCGTCAGACGGGCCACTCCGGGCGCCGGCTCGTCGACCAGCAGCCGGCCGCCCTCGGGCTCGGCGGCCTCGACAGGGCTACTCGAGGACAACGAGCGGATCGCCCTCTGAGACCGACTGCCCCTCCTGGCAGAGGATCTCCTTGACCCGGCCCGGATCCTCGGCCTCGACCGGCATCTCCATCTTCATCGACTCCAGGATCACCACCGTGTCGCCCTCCTCCACGGGATCGCCGACCTCGACCTCGATCTTCCAGACGGTGCCGGTGATGTGAGCCTCGACCTCAGACATGCAGCCTCCAGGATGAGCTTCCAGTGCGGGCAGGATATTCCCCGGCGCTCCTGCACGTCTCCGCCCGGGCGGCCGGATCCGTCCGGGTCCTGCGGTTGACTTATATGCGGGTCG
Organism: uncultured Solirubrobacterales bacterium; assembly: GCA_963787535.1. Classification (GTDB taxonomy): domain Bacteria; phylum Actinomycetota; class Thermoleophilia; order Solirubrobacterales; family Solirubrobacteraceae; genus Palsa-465. The sequence continues at coordinate 252,123 of CAWBDB010000002.1, read as the reverse complement.
TAGATTCGATGCCGGTCCAGGAGAGAAGCGATGTCGGAGAAGAGCGTCTTCATCAGCTCGTGCACACGGCGCCAGCTCGCGCGCCGGCGACCGACGCGGGGGAACTGGCGCTACGGAACGTCGCCGGCGCTGGTGGCGATCGCGATGGGCATGGCTGGCTACATTGCTGCTCGCGGCGGGCTGTGACGAAGACCTAGACTTCGCTCCTGATGCTCGCGTCGCGGTGGCTGATGATTCGCCGGTCGGCGCTCGACGTCAGCGTCGGTCGTTGCCGGCGATGATCCTCGCGATCGATCAGGGGACGACCGGAACCACCTGCCTGGTGTTCGACCTTCAGGGCGAGCCGATCGGCCGCTCCTACCGTGAGTTCGAGCAGCACTTCCCGCGGCCGGGCTGGGTCGAGCACGACGCGGGCGAGATCTGGGCGGTGACCGACGCCGTCGTCGGCGAGGCGCTGCGGGATGCCGGGATCGCGCCGGGGGAGCTGGAGGCAGTGGGCATCACTGGTCAGCGGGAAACGGTGTTCACATGGGATCCGGCGACTGGGGAGCCGCTGCACCGGGCAATCGTGTGGCAGGATCGGCGCACCGCCGGCCGCTGTGCGCAGCTCCGGCAGGAGGGGCGCGAGCAGCTCGTGCGCCAGCGGACGGGATTGGTGCTCGACCCCTACTTCTCGGCCACGAAGATCGAATGGCTGCTTGAGAACGTCGATGGGCTGCGCCAGCGAGCGCGTGAGGGCCGAGCCATGTTCGGGACGGTCGACGCCTGGCTCAGCTTCAAGCTCACCGGTGAGGCCGTCACCGATCCTTCCAACGCCTCGCGCACGATGCTGTTCGACATCGGCGCCGGCTGCTGGGACAGCGAGCTGCTGGAGCTGTTCGGGGTCCCTGAGCGGGCGCTGCCGACTGTGCGAACCAGCTGTGGTGAGGTCGGACGAACCCGCGCCGACGCGCTGCACGGCCACGTCGTGCCGCTGGCGGGCATCGCCGGAGACCAGCAGGCGGCGCTGTTCGGGCAGGCGTGTGTGGACCCCGGGCTGGGTAAGAACACCTACGGCACGGGCTCGTTCGTGCTCCAGAATGCCGGCCACAGCCCGCCGCCTTCGGTCGCAGGGCTGCTCGGCACCGTCGCGTGGGGGATCGGCGAGCGGCGCGCCTACGCGCTCGAGGCCTCGATCTTCATCACCGGCGCCGCTGTCCAGTGGCTGCGCGATGGGCTCGGGATCATCGACCGGGCGGCCGAGACCGAGCCGCTGGCGCAATCGCTGCCGGGCAACGATGGCGTCTACTTCGTCCCAGCCCTGACTGGGCTCGGTTCCCCCCACTGGGATCCGTACGCCCGCGGCACGATCGTCGGGCTCACCCGCGGAAGCGGCCGGGCCCATCTGGCTCGGGCGGCGCTGGAGTCGATCGCCTACCAGACGGTCGATGCGGTTCGAGCCATGGAGCAGGCCTCCGGCCGCGAGCTGGTGGAGTTACGCGCCGACGGCGGAGCGACGATCAACCGCTGGCTGATGCAATTCCAGGCTGACGTTCTGGGCACGCCGGTGGTGGTGCCGGAGGTGGCGGAGACGACAGCGCTCGGTGCCGCCTACCTGGCCGGAGTCGGCACCGGCATCTGGACGATCGACCACGTTCGGCGCAGCTGGCGAGAGCGCAGCCGCTACGAGCCGACCATGGACCGCCAGCAGCGCGAGGCGCTGCTGGTCGACTGGCACCGCGCGCTGGAGCGCGCGCAGGGCTGGGAGCAGGGCTAGGCTGAAGTCCACGATGCCCGACGTCGAGCTCAAGCCCCAGGTCTACAAGGACCCCCGCCCCAAGGAGTACTTCGACCAGTACCACGCCCGCGTGCGCCGGGGCCGGCCGGAGTGGGTCTACGAGGTCGTCCGATCGCTGACGATGCTGCATGCGCTGATCTTCTTCCGCGCCCGCGGCTTCGGAACCGAGAACGTCCCCAACGGGCCGGTGATCCTGGCCCCCAACCACGCCTCGTTCATGGATCACTTCTTCTCCGGTGTGTTCCTGCGCCGCCGCGTGCAGTTCATGGCCAAGTCGCAGATGTTCAAGGGGATCGGGGCATGGGTCTACAGCCACGGCGGCGTGTTCCCGGTCCGACGCGGGCAACACGACGAGGAGGCGTTCATCAGCGCCTTCAAAATCCTGGAGCGAGGGGGGGCCGTCGTCATGTACTGCGAGGGCGGCCGCTCGCGCACCGGCAAGTTGGCCGATGCCGCCAAGGCCGGAATCGGCCGGTTGGCGCTGGAGTCCGGCGCGCCGGTGGTTCCGGTGGCGATCCTCGGCTCCCACCAGGTCCGCAACTGGAAGCGCCTGCAGTTCCCGCGCGTTACGGTGATGTTCGGCAAGCCGCTGCGATTCGACGCGCTCATGCAGACCACACGCGAGCAGCAGCAGCGGGCAGCCGACTACATCTTCATGCAGATCCGGACCCTGCATGGGGAGCTGGCGCGGGTCGGTCATGGTGGTGCCGGAGCTCTGGCCCGGGCAGCCACCCGCACCCCCGCGCCGCTCAAGCCCCCGTCAGCGGCCGGGCTAGGTTGAGGATCTCCTGTGGCGGGCGCTCCGGGCGCTGCGCCTCCGGGGATCGGCGCCGGGACGCTATTGCCGCTCGCGCGGCGACAGCTCGATCTGCATCGGCAGCTGCCTTGCCGCCTCGTGATCGACCTGGAGCGTTGTGTGATCGAGGCCGAACTGCTCGTGCAGCAGCTGCTGGAGAGACCGGCGAAGGCTGTGGCAATCCTCCCCGGCACCCACGACCACGTGTGCCGACAGCGCCGGGAAGCCCGAGGTGACCTCCCACACGTGCAGGTCGTGGACCTCGACCACGCCCCGTTGCGCCGCCAGCACGTGACCGATGCGGTCGGGCTCGAGCCCCGTCGGCGCGGCCTCCATGAACACTCGCCCCGAGGCCTTGAGCAGAGCGTAGGCCGCCTGCAGCATCAACGCGGCGATCAGCAGCGAGGCGATCGCATCGGCGCGCGAGAAACCGGTCGCGATGATGACCCCGGCCGCGGCGGCGGTGGCGAGGAAGCCGTAGAGGTCGGTGAGGATGTGACGGTAGGAGCCCTCGACGTTGAGGCTGCGGCGTTCCCCTTGCCCGCGGGGCTGCAGGATCCAGGCGGCGGTCAGGTTGACGAGGATCCCCACCAGCGCGAGCACCAGCACCGGTACGCCGTGGACGTGCGGCGGCGTTGCCAGGCGCGTGATCGCCTCGTAGACGATCAGCAGCGCGAGTACGAGCAGCGTGATTCCGTTCGCTTGGGCGCTGAGGATCTCCGCGCGGGCGAGGCCGTAGGTCATGGTCCCCTGTGCCGGCCGGGCAGCCAGCCTCGAGGCCATCAGCGACAGCGCCAGTGCAGCGGCGTCGGTGAGCATGTGCGCGGCGTCTGAGAGCAGCGCCAGCGAGGAGGCCAGCGCGCCGACGGTGACCTCAGCGGCCATGAACGCGAGGATCAGCGCCAGCGCGCATCGGAGCGCACCTTGCTCGGCCTCGCGCCCGGGGTCGTGGCCACCGTATTTGTGGCCGTCGCCGCCGTGATCGTGGCCGGCCATCAGTTCACCGACGGATCGGCCGGCATCCTCGCGATCAGCGCGTAGCTGCCTCCCTTGCGCGCCAGCACTCGTGACCACAGCTCCTCGGGCGCTGAGCAGAAGGCATCTTCCCGGCGAGCCGGCTCCAGGATCCAGTCCCCTCGCTCCAGTTCGACATCGAGCTGTCCTGGGCCCCAGCCGGCATGGCCGACGAAGGTCCGCCCGGTCTGCACGCGGGGCGTGGGCTCGTCGCTGTCGTCGGTGGTGCCGAGAACCCCGACCCGTCCGAAGGCGATCAGCGCCGCGTCAGCGGGATCTACGAACTCGGCCAGCACGATCGCCGCCGAGGGCTGCACCGGGCCGCCCACGAACACCATCTCCTCAGGGTCGACCAGCTCCTCGAGGTCGGGTACCGCCTCGCCGGTGGAAGTCTCCGAGGGCCGGTTGAGCACCAGGCCGAGAGCGCCGTCGTCATCGTGCTCGATCACCAGCACGACGCTGCGCCAGAAGTTGGGGTCAAGTAGGGCCGGCCCGGCGATCAGCAGCTGTCCGCGCGCTGAGTCCATAGCCAGAGTCTCGCAGCCCGCAGCGCCTCACAGTCCCAGGGCGCGCCCCACGATCTCGGCCACGATTTTCACAGCCCCAGAGTGCGCCCCAGGATCTCCTTCATGATCTCGTCGGTGCCGCCACCGATCGGGCCCAGCCGGGCGTCGCGGGCGGCGCGCTCGATCCCGTACTCGACCATGTACCCAGCGCCACCATGGATCTGCAGGCACTGGTCGATCACCTCGAACGCCGTCCGCTGCGTGGCCAGCTTGGCGATCGTCACCTCGCGCACCGCATCCTCGCTGGCGAGGTAGCGACGCAGTGCGGCGTAGGTCACCGCCCGTCCGGCCTCGATCGAGGTTGCGATCTCCGCGAGCTTGTGGCGGATCGCCTGATGCCTGCCGATCGGTTTACCGAACGCACGACGCTCCCGGGCAAAGCGCAGCGTTCGCTCGAACGCCGCCTGCATCCCGCCGACCGCACCCAGCGCCATCAGCAGCCGCTCCCATTGGAAGTTGGCCATGATCAGACCGAAGCCTCCGTGTTCTGAGCCGAGCAGGTTTTCTTGGGGCACGAACACGTCGTCGAAGCTGATCTCGGCGGTGTCGGAGGCATGCCACCCAAGCTTCTCCAGCGCGCGTGAGTGCACCCCTTCGCCGCGCTCGATGATCAGGAACGAGATCCCGCGGTGGCCTCCCTCCGGCGTGGTCCTGACCGCGGTGACGAGCAGGTCCGCCCGGACCCCGCCGGTGATGAAGGTCTTGGCCCCGTTGACGATATAGCCGCCGTCCACCTTGCGGGCATGGGTGCGGATCGAGGCCACGTCCGAGCCAGCGTCGGGCTCGGTGATGGCCAGCGCGGCGATCGTCTGGCCGCGGATTCCCGGCACCAGGTAGCGCTGCTTCTGGTCCTCGGTGCCGAACTTCCAGATCGGCGGCAGCGCGATTCCCGAGTGGGCGCCGATCCCGGCGGCCAGGCCACCGGACCCGCAGCGGGCCAGCTCCTCGACGAATACCGCGTCCGCGATCACGTCATCCTCGCCGCCGTAGCGGGCCGGGAACTTCAGCCCGAGGTAGCCGAGCTCGGCCAGCCGGGTGAACACGTGGTTGGGAAACCAGTGCGCCTCCTCCCACTCAGGGGCGTGGGGATACAGCTCGCGCTCGACGAACCGCCGGACCGTGGCCCGGAACTCCTCGTGCTCGTCGGTGAACGGTGGCAGCGGATGCCGGCCGGAAGCTCCCGGCGCTCCGGCCTTCTCGGCGAGCGCGCTCAGTTGTCCGCCTCGGTTTGGCGCACCGCCGTCATCGCGCCCTGGAAGCCGATCTTGGAGTGGGTTCCGTCGCAGAAGGGTTTGTTGGTGGAGCCGCCGCAGCGGCACAGGAAGATCGTCTCGCCGGGGACCTCGATCGGGTTGCCCTCGAGATCGATCAACTGCACCGGCCCCTGCACCTTGTACGGCCCGTTCTCGGTGGGGGTGATCCTGACCTCGGCCATCGCTCCTCCTTTGCTTGGACAGGCGAGAACGCTACAGCCCGTAGGAGCGCCCGATCACGTCGAGCATGATTTCGTCGGTGCCGGCGCCGATCCGGTTCAGGCGCAGGTCGCGCCATACCCGCTCGATTCCGTACTCCTTCATGTAGCCGGCCCCGCCGTGGATCTGGATGCATTCGTCGGCAACCTCGACCGAGATCCGAGCTGCGTAGAGCTTGGCCATCGAGATCTCGCGCACCGGGTATTCGCCGTTCTGGAAGCGCCATGCCGTCGTGTAGACCAGCTGACGTGCGGTCTCGATCTTCGTCGCCATCTCGGCGAACTTGTGGCGGATGACCTGGAAATGGCCGATCGAGCGTCCGAACGCGCTGCGTTCCCGGGCGTACTGCAGAGTTCGGTCGAAAACGTGCTGGGCTGCGGCCACGCATCCTGCCGCCCCGATCAGCCGCTCGCCCTGGAGCTCCCACATGATGTGGTAGAAGCCCTTGCCGACCTGCCCCAGCACCGCTGACTCCGGCACCCGCACATCCTGAAAAGCCAGGAGTGCCGTGTCGGATGCGTGCATCCCCAGCTTCTGCAGGCGCTTCTCCCGGATCACCCCCGGCGCGTCCATGGGCACGAGAAACAGGGTGAAGCCCTCGTACGGCGAGCGCTCGGCATCCGGCCTCGCCTGGTCGCTCGCCGGAGGCGTCATTCGGCTGCCGGCGTCGGGTTCGGTCTTGGTCACGAGCACGATCACGTGAGCCCGATGGCCGTTGGTGATGTAGGTCTTGGCGCCGTTGATCACGTACTCGCCGCTGTCGGGGTCTCGCATCGCGCGGGTCTTGATCCCGGCCACATCGGAGCCGGCGTCGGGCTCGGTGATGCCCAGGCACAGGATCTTCTCGCCGCGGATGGCCGGCGCCCCCCAGGCCTGCTTCTGCTCCTCGGAGCCGAAGGCCAGGATCGGCGGCAGCGCCATGTCGGTCTGGACCGCGAGACCCATGGCCAGGCCGCCGCAGTGAGCATGCACGAGCTCCTCGGCCAGCACCAGGCTGGAGTAGTAGTCGCCACCCTGACCGCTGTATTCAGTCGGCTTGTCCAGCCCGAGGAACCCCAGCTCGCCCATGCGCGTGAACACCCAGTCGGGGAACGTCTGCTCCTCCCACTCCTCGGCGTGCGGCTGGAGCTCCTTGATCACGAACCGGCGAATCGATTCGCGCAGCTGCGCGTGCTCGTCGGTGAAGATGAAGTGCGCGCGCTGGGTGGCGAAGTCTGGCTTGAGGACATCAGCGGTGGAGGTCATGGACGGACCGTACCTGGCTGAGTCGGCGAAGTAAACAGTAGCGCTTCCTACTTCTTACTCGCGCGAGCCTGACGCGTTCACCCTAGGCGCTGAACGGTCACTCCCAGCGCGCGGTAGGTATCGAGGGCGCGGTGGTCGCGGGTGACGAGCGTGACCCGATGCTCCCGGGCTGCCGCACCCACCAGGGCATCGTAGACGGCGCCGCCCGCGATGCCCGCGCCTGGGATCTCGCTCAACAGGGCGGCTGCGGCCCTCGCGCTGAGGAAACAGCTGTGCGGAAAGCCGCTGGCGAGCAGGCGCGCGACGACCGCCGGGGTGCGCCGGAATGGAGGCGGTAGGCGCGTGAGGACGGAGAAGGTCTCGAAGGCGGCGTGCCCGGCTAGGCCCAGCCGCCGCCGGCTGAGGGCTTGGAAGGTCTCCTCGTGATGCTCGTGGCTGGCCACCATCAGGGCGACGGCAACGCTTGTATCGACCATGAGCTCTGCTCTGCTAGCGCTGGCCGGCATCGCGAAGGGCCTGCACCAACTCGTCGGTGACGGCCCCGCCGCCGGCGGGGATCACCAGCCGGCCGCCGCGCCGACCGAGGGAATCGCCAGCCATCGGCTCGATCCGCACGCCCGTGCCGTCAGTACTCACCTCGACTTGGCCGGGCAGCAGGCCGACGTCCTCTCGCAGCCGCTTGGGGATCACCACTCGACCTGCCTTATCAATGGTTGCTCTCATGCCTGAAAGCTACCATCAACATGGTAGGCAGCGAGATCGGCCGTGGCCTCACGGAGGCGTCATGATGCGGCCATGGCCTACCGAACCGTTACCTACGACGTCTCTGGCGCCGGCATCGGGACCATCGCGCTGAACCAGCCGGAGACCCGCAACGCCCTCTCGGACGAGCTGCTCGGGGAGTTGATCGCCGCGCTCGAGGCGGCGCGGGAGGATCCGGCGGTTCGTTGCCTGGTGCTGACCTCGACCCACGAGCGGATCTTCTCCGCGGGCGCGAACCTGGGCGGCTTCGCCGCGGAGGCGCCGCTGGTGCATAAGCACTTCGCCACCGAACGCTTCCCGCGGCTGTTCCGGCTGCTAGGCGAGCTGGGCAAGCCTTCGATCTGCGCGGCGAACGGCCACGTGCTCGCGGGTGCGCTCGGAATCGCGCTGGCGTGCGATCTGATCATCGCGCGCGAAGGGGCGCGCTTCGGCACCCCCGAGATCAACGTAGGCGTGTTCCCGTTCATGATTATGGCGCTGATCTACCGCAACGTTCCGCGAAAGCGCGTCAACGAGATGCTGCTGCTGGGCGAGCAGATCTCAGCCGAGGAGGCGCAGCGGATCGGGATCGTCAACCGCGTGCTCCCGGCTGCCGACTTCGAGGCGGGAGTGCACGACTGGGCGCAGAAGCTGTCATCGAAATCGCCGGCGCTGATGAAGCTCGGCAAGGACGCGATGTTCCGCCAGCAGGACATGGCGCTAGCCGACGCGCTCGACTTTCTGCGCTCTCAGCTGACCATCGCGTTCTCGACCGAGGACGTGCAGGAGGGCGTGCGCGCGTTCTTCGAGAAGCGCGAGCCCGAGTGGAAAGGGCGCTAGCCCGGGAGTCAGCCGCCCGGGGTGGCATTGTCGAGCACGCTCACCTCGGCCCCGAATGCGGCGGCGACGAGATCCACCTTGCCGTCGTGGTTGACGTCCGCGGCCACGACGTCGTTGAAGGTCTGGCCGCTATCGACCGTCACCGGGGTGCCGAACGTGCCGTTGCCGGTGCTCGGTGTGACCGTCAGGGTGCTCGACGGCGGGAGGAGGCTGACCAGATCGCGCCGCGCGGCAGAGGTGACGGACGCGACGCGCAGGGTCCCGATCACCGGAAGTGCCTCCTGCGACACCGGAAGGGTGGCGGCCGGGGTCGGGCTGTTGAACGTTCCGTCACCGTTACCTGTCGAGCTCTGGATCGTGTTGATCTCCCCCCCGGTGAGCTGCCCCGACGAGTTCTCCTGGAACACCCGGGCGACGTTGAGGTACGTCGCGTCGGGCTTGCCATCGCCGTTCAGGTCGCCGATCGCCACTCCGGCGATGCTGCTGTTCGGTGGCCCGAGTGTCGACGGCGGGGGTGGGAGCGGTATCCCCTGCACGGTGAACGTCCCGTCGCCGACGGCGATCAGCGCGTCGAGGATCGAGTAGCTGTTGTCGATGTTCAAAAACGCGTCATGAGATTCCGAGGTCCCGACCGAGGATGAGGTCGGTTCGATTGCTGCCGGTCTGCAGCGCGCCAGCGGCGAGGCTGATGTCGGTGGCGGTTGGGCAGACGTCGTGGACGCCGCAGGGTGCGGCCGGGATGACGGTGGTGTTGATCGGGGTGCCGAAGGTGCCGTCGCCGTGGCCGAGCAGGACAGAGACGACGCCGGCCGGGGTGTTGCCGTACGAGTTGGTGGGGTTGGGGGTAGGGGGCAGGTTTTCGAAGGTGGCTATGTCCGGGTGGCCGTCGCCGTTGAAGTCCCCCACGACCACCGACTGGGGCACTCCGGGCAGCGCGTAGTTCACCGCCGGCGCCAGGCCGCCGTTGCCGTTGCCGTTGCCGAGCAGGACGGAGATGCCGGTGGTGTTGGTGGTGACGATGTCGTGGCGGCCGGCGCCGGTGAAGTTCCCGGCGGCGATCGCTGGGTCGGGTCGGGGCCGGTGGGGTAGTTGACCGCGGGCGCGTAGACGCCGTCGCCGTGGTTGAGCAGCACCGAGACGTCGTCGGTGGCCGGGTTGGCGGTGACGATGTCGCGGCTGGCGGGCCCCTGGAGGTTCGCGATCGCGACCCCGGCGGGCGGGCTGTGGGTCGGGTAGCTGACCGGCGGGGCGAACGCGACGCTCGCGCCGGGGACGGTGGTGGTGAAGCTGCGGGTTGGGGCGCAGACGTCGGGGTGGATGGTGCTGTCGCCGCCGCAGACGCGGAAGAAGTAGGTGGTGCCCGGGCGACAGGCCGCTGACCGGCTCGGAGAACGGCCCGGAGACGTGCGGGGGGATCGGCCCGCGGGTCGGGGTCTGCTGCCCGAAGCCGGTGCCCAGCGCCGCCTCGGCGCTCGAGTACTGGAACTCGTAGTGCGCCGGGGTGCCGTTCGTGTGCCCGCGGGCGTTGAGCGTCGCCGAGGTCGACCCCACGTTCGTCGCCGAGGTCGTCACCGCCGCACAGGCGGAAAGCGAGAGGGCGGCAAGGCCGACGGCCAGGGAACCCACGGTGCGGCGCATACGCTCACCCTCTTTCGGTCGCCGCCGGCGGCGACGTGTCGTTGCCATGACACTACTCCAGTTGGCCGTCCGTCGGGTTTCTTTTGACGCTCGCGCTCCGGACCTGGCAGAGTGGGAAGCGGAACGTCCCACTTCCCGCTCGCGCGCTCGATCGCCGTGCGGGGCGAGCCGATCGACAGCAATATGGCCACCGACGCCCCGACCACGAGCCTGCTGCGCCCCCTCGCCGAGGACCTGCACGCGCGCCGCGAGCAGATCAAGCAGGGCGGCGGCCCGGAGAAGATCGAGCCCAGCACGCCGCGGGACAAGCTGACCGCGCGCGAGCGGCTGGACCTGCTGATCGACGCGGGGACGTTCGTCGAGCTCGGGATCCATGGCCGCCCGCACTTCTCGCAGCGGGCGATGGAGGGCCGCGAGGCGCCGGCCGACGGGGTGATCACCGGCTACGGCAAGATCGACGGCCGGCTCGCCGCCGTCGCCGCCTACGACTTCACGGTGATGGCCGGCTCGATGGGGATGACCGGCGAGCTGAAGGTCGACCCGGCTGCGCGAGCTGGCGCTGACCAAGCGGATCCCGATGATCTGGCTGCTGGACTCCGCCGGGCGCCCGGATCCAGGAGGCGGTGGGCTCGCTGTTCGCCGGCTGCGGGCACCTGTTCCGCGAGGAGGTGGTCAACTCCGGCGTGATCCCGCAGGTCGCGGCGCTGATGGGGCCGTGCGCGGCCGGCACCGCGTACATCCCCGGGCTGGCCGACTTCGTGCCGATGGTCAAGGGCCGCGGCTCGATGGCGCTGGCCGGTCCGCATCTGGTCCGCGCCGCGGTCGGCGAGGACGTCACCCAGGAGGAGCTCGGCGGCTCGCGCGTGCACTGCCGCAAGTCCGGGGTCGGCGACCTCGAGGTGGCCGACGACGAGGAGTGCATCGCGAAGATCAAGGCAGTACCTGAGCTACTTCCCCCAGAACTGCGAGGAGCCGCCGCCGCGTGGCGCCGACCTGCCGACCCGATCGACCGCGCCGACGAGGAGCTGCTCGACGTGCTGCCGGACTCCAACCGCAAGCCCTACGACATGTACGAGGTGATCCGCCGGATCGTCGACGACGGCGTCTACTTCGACCTCAAGCCGCAGTGGGCGAAGACGATCATCACCTGCCTGGCGCGCTTCGGCGGCCGGCCGGCGGGGATCGTCGCCAACCAGCCCAAGCAGCTCGGCGGGATCCTCGACAACGACTCCGCCGACAAGGCGGCGCGGTTCATCAACCTCTGCAACGCCTACGGGATCCCGCTCGTCTACCTGATGGACGTGCCCGGGTTCATGGTCGGGACCAAGGTCGAGGAGGCCGGGATCATCCGCCACGGCGCAAAGATGCTCTACGCGACCGCCAACGCCACCGTGCCGAAGATCACCGTGGTGCTGCGCAAGGCCTACGGCGCCGGCTACTACGTGATGTGCGGCCGCGCCTACGAGCCCGATCTGATCGTCGCCTGGCCGAGCGCCGAGATCAGCGTGATGGGCGCCGAGGGCGCGGTCGAGATCATCTTCCGCAAGCAGGTGCGAGGCGGCCGAGGACCCTGCGGCCAAGCGCCGGGAGCTGATCGAGAACTTCCGCAAGATCATCGACGTCTACATCGCCGCCGGCAACGACATGATCGACGACGTGATCGATCCGCGGGAGACCCGGGCGACGATCTGCCGCGGCGCTGGAGCTGGCGGCCGGCAAGCGCGTCGAGCGGCCGTGGAAGCGAAACGGCGTGGTGCCGGTATGAGCCTCGACGATCCCGCGGTCATCACCTGCGCGATCTCCGGCGCGATCGCCAATCGCGACCAGTGCCCGGCGATCCCCTATACCCCGGAGGAGTACGCGCGCCGAGGCACGGCGGATCGTCGACGAGGGCGGAGTCCACATCCACATCCACGCCCGCACGCCCGACGGCACGCCGAGCTACGAGGTGGAGGACTTCCAGGCCATCAAGGCAGGCGATCGTCGACGAGGTGGGCGACGCGGCGATCATCAACTTCTCCACCGGCACGGTCGGCGTGCCGGTGGCCAAGCGGGTCGCCTACCTGGAGGCCGGCCGGCCGGAGGTGGCGGCGCTCAACATGGGCTCGATGAACTACGCCAAGTACTCGCGCAGCGCAAGGACTTCGTGTTCAAGTTCGTGTTCGCCAACCCGTTCGACGAGATCATCGAGCTGCTCCAGGCGATGCGGCGGCTGGGCATCAAGCCCGAGCACGAGTGCTTCGACCTCGGCCACGTCGGCTCGCTGGAGCCGCTGGTGGACATGGGGCTGCTGGAGGCGCCGCTGCACGCCGACTTCGTGATGGGCGTGGTCGGCGGCGTGCCCGCGACCGCGCGCAACCTCGCCGCGATGGCCGACAACCTGCCCGCCGGGCGACCACCACTGGGGCGTGATCGGGATCGGCCGGGAGCAGTGGATGCTGGTCGCCGCGGCACTGACCCTCGGCGGCTCGATCCGGGTCGGGCTGGAGGACAACTTCTACCTGCCCGACGGGACGATGGCCCGCTCCAACGGCGAGCTGATCGCCAAGGCGCGGCAGATGACCGAGGACCTGGGGCGGCGGCCGGCGACGGTCGAGCAGGCACGCGCGATGCTCGGGATCCGTCCGCGCCAGGTCCCACCACATGAGCCTCCCGCTCGAGGGCCTGAAGGTCCTCGATCTCACGCGGCTGCTGCCCGGCGGCTTCTGCTCGCTGCTGCTGGCCGACTTCGGCGCCGACGTGATCAAGGTCGAGGACACCGGGCTGGGCGACTACGTCCGCTGGTCCCCGCCGTACTACGAGGGCGCCGAGCCCAGACGCCCGGGGTGCGCTGTTCCTGGCGCTGAACCGCGGCAAGCGCTCGATCCGGCTCGACCTCAAGACCGAGGCGGGGCGGGAGGTGCTGCTGCGGCTGGCCCGCGATGCCGACGTGCTGCTGGAGTCCTTTCGGCCCGGGCGTGCTCGACCGCCTCGGCGTCGGCTATGAGCGGCTGCGGGAGGTCAACCCGCGGCTGGTCTACTGCGCGATCACCGGCTACGGCCAGGACGGGCCGAACCGCGATCGCTCGGGCCACGACATGAACTACCTGGGGCTGAACGGCCTGCTTGGGCTGACCGGCGAGGCCGACGGGCCGCCCGTGCAGGCCGCCGGGCAGATCGCCGACATCGGCGGCGGCGCGCTGATGGGCGCGTCGGGGTCCTGGTCGCGCTGCGCGAGCGCGAGCGCTCCGGCGAGGGCCAGCTCGTCGACTGCTCGATGTTCGACGGCTCGCTGTCGTGGCTGGCGCTGGTGGCGGCCGAGGCGCTCGCGGGCGGTCAGGCACCCCGGCGCGGGGAGCTGCCGCTGGCCGGGTCGGCTGACCTGCTACCGGCCCTACCGCTGCGCCGACGGCTACGTGACCCTCGGCGCGCTCGAGCCGAAGTTCTGGCAGGCGTGGTGCGCGGGGTCGGCCGCGAGGACCTGCTCGAGCACGCCTTCGATCCCGCCGGGCTCGGAGGCCCACCGGGCCGTGTGCGAGATCTTCGCCGAGCGCACGCGCGAGCAGTGGCGGCAGTTCGCCTCCGAGCACGACTGCTGCCTGGAGCCGGTGCTGGAGCTCGACGAGGCGCTGGCCTCGGAGCTGGTCGCGGCGCGGGAGATGGTGGTGGAGCTCGAGCAGCCCGGCGCCGAGCAGCCGGTGAGGCTGCTCGGCGCCGCCGATCAAGCTGAGCCGCACGCCCGCGCGACCCGACCCGCGCGTCCCGGCCCGGCGCTCGGCGAGCACACCGACGAGGTGCTGGCCGCGGCCGGCTTCGCGCCCGAGGAGATCGCGGCGCTGCTACGACGCCGGCGCCGTCGGCCGGTCCGGCGCCGGGGCCGTCGCAGGGCTCGTTCATGAGCTGCATGAGCAGCGCCCACCGACCGGGCATGCTCAAGATGTCCGAGCTCGCCGAGCGCTCGGGCGTCAGCGCCGGCACGATCAAGCACTACCTGCGCGAGGGGCTGCTCGGCGACGACGACGAGGTCGTGCGCACCAGTCCGCAACATGGCCTACTACCCGCCGAGCTCGTGCGAGCGGATCCAGCTGATCAAGCGGCTGCAGGAGGAGCGGTTCATGCCGCTGCGGGTGATCCGCGAGGTGGTCGCCGAGGACCCGGAGCGGGCCGCGCGGCTGATCGAGCTCGAGGACCGGATCCTCGAGCGCGCGATCGAGGCGGGCGAGACCGGCCGCGTCTCCGCGCGCGAATGTGCGCGAGACCTACGACGTCCCCGCCAACGTGCTCGACCGGCTCGAGGAGCTCGGGGTCCTGACGCCCACCGCGCGCGGCTACGACGCCGACGACGTGGCGATCATCGAGGCGATCTCCCGCTTCCGCGCCGGCGGCTACGAGGAGGCGATCGGCTTCACCGTGTACGACACGCTGCGCTACCGCGAGGCGCTCGAGCCGCTGGTGGAGGAGGAGGTCCGGGTGCTGCTGGACCGGCTGGCCGGCCGAGGTCGAGGTCGACCGCGCGGTCGAGATCATCGCCTCGGGCGCGCGAGCCGCTGCGCGACCTGATCGGCGCGATGCACTCGAAGCTGCTGCTGGCCGCGCTGCGGCCGGCAGCGGCGCGCCTAGTGCGATCGCGCGCTGCCTACCACCACACGTCGTGCTCCTCCATCACCCCGTAGCCCTCGGCCAGCTCGATGCCGCCGGGCAGCGCCCCGGAGAACGTGCCGAACGGCTGGCGGTAGGAGCTGCGCACCAGCAGCAGGTTCTCGCGCTCGCTCGCGCATCGGCCTCGGGGCTGAAGCGCAGCCCGTCGACGCCGCTGAGATCCGGGCGAACGCGACTCGGTGGCGGTCTCTGCCGGCCGCCCGTCGATCCACACCGTCCGCTCGCTGTCTCGCGGTGGATCGTTGACGCCGCTGACCAGGTTCCAGGCCAGCGCCCGGCTCTCGAGGCTGAGCCCGACGCCCGCCGACCAGCGCCAGCGGGTGTGGCGCTCGTAGTAGGCGGCGGTGTCGTCGATCATCGCCTGCGGCCGATCACCGGCCGGCTCGGCCGTCGAGGACCAAGGTGCCGTCGCCTCGGATGCCGCCCTGCTTGCGCGTCCAGGCGTAGCTGCGCGCCGGTGGGGCAGATGGTCTCGATCCCGGCTGCCTCCTCGAAGCGCAGGTCGAGCTGGAGGCCGGCTCGTCAGACCCGCGACCCGGCCCCGCTCCTGGCGCGACCGTCGCCGCGCCCGAGCTTGGTGCGCTCGTGCAGCTCGCCCTCGTGCGGTCCCACACCGCCCAGAAGGACTGGCGCGCCGGCCCGATCCGGACAGCGGCCACGCACAGCATCAGCTCCGGCCCGTAGCACGCCGACGTAGCGCCACGCCTTGAGCGGCCGCAGGCCGCTGGCGGCGGGGCATCGGGCCGGAGGTAGTGCCAGACCGCGCCAGCGCAGCCGGCCGCGGTTCGCCGAACGCGCCCGCGGTAGGGGAGCGTATGCATGACGCTAGTGCATCGAGCGTCGTCAGCCGACTGACTGACTGGTCAATCAAGAGCGAGAGAGCTGTTGACCATGCGCGCCGCCGCCGTCCAGCTCAACTCGACCGAGGACACCGACCGCAACCTTGCCACCGCCGACCGGCTGGTCCGCGAAGCGGCCGCTCGAGGGCGCGGAGCTGGTCGTGCTGCCGGAGAAGTGGAGCGTGCTCGGGACCGGCGAGCAGATGCAGGCCGGGGCCCAGCCGCTCGACGGGCCGGCCTGGCCTGGGCGCGGGCGACGGCCGCGGGAGCTGGGGATCGATCTGGTCGCCGGATCGATCGTCGAGAGCGTTGCGGGAACAGAGCAAGACCTCCAACACCAGCGTCCACGTCGGCCCCGACGGCGAGCCGCGCGCCGTCTACCGCAAGATCCACATGTTCGACGTCGAGGTCGACGGCGTCCGCTACGCCGAGTCCGACGCACGAGCAGCCGGGCGAGCGAGGTGGTCGTCTCCGAGCTGCGAGACGGCGTCACGCTCGGGCTGATCGATCTGCTACGACGTCCGCTTCCCGGAGCTCTACCGGGAGCTTGCGGCTCGCGGGCGCCGAGGTGATCGCGGTCCCCAGCGCCTTCACGCTCGACGACCACGCGCGACCACTGGGAGGTGCTGCTGCGGGCCCGGGCGATCGAGAACCAGTGCTTCGTGGTCGCGCCCAACCAGATCGGCGCGCATCCGCCCGGTCACCGCTGCGGCGGGCGCTCGATGATCGTCGATCCCTGGGGGCTGGTGCTCGCCACCGCTCCCGACGCGCGAGGCCGTGATCGTCGCCGATCTCGACTTCGACTGCGCTGCGCGACATCCGGCGCCGGCTGCCGTCGCTGGCGCATCGCCGCCGACTTCGACTACGCCGCGACGGAGTCGGTGATGGCTGACCGCCGGCGGTCGACAAGCGCCGCGTGATCCTCGACGCCGCGGTGCGGGTGTTCGCGCGGCAGGGCTTTCACACCTGCCGGGTGTCGGACATCGCCGACGAGGCGGGTGTCGCCTACGGCCTCGTCTACCACTACTTCTCCTCCAAGGAGGAGATCCTCGACACGCTGTTCCTGGAGCGCTGGGACGTGATGCTCGCGGCGATCGCCGAGGCCGATGCCTCGCAGCGCGCCCCGCGGGAGAAGCTGCTATGCGATCGCCTCGTTCATCGTCGACTCCTACCGGCACGACCCCGAGCTGATGAAGGTGATCATCGTCGAGGTGACGCGCGCGGCCAACACCTTCGGCCGCACCCACCTGGCCAAGATCCGCGACGCCTACGCGCAGATCGCGGGGATCGTCGAGCGCGCTCAGGCGGAGGGCGCGTTCCGCGCGCGAGATCACGCCGGAGTTCGCCGCGCTGGCGTTCTACGGGTCGATCGAGCAGGTGCTGACCGGCTGGATCTTCGACAGCCTGCCGGTCGGCGAGCGAGGAGTTCGAGCGGGCCAAGACGCTGATCGTCGAGACGATCTGTCGTGGCCTGGAGCGGTGAGGCGTCGGGCGCGGCAAGTCTGATTGAATCCCGCGCCGATGACGGAGAGCCCGCTGGTCAAGCGCCTGATGTGGTCCGGGCTGCTCGCCGGCGTCGGCGCGCTCGCGAGCGTCGCCACGACGCGCGTGCCGACCTTGATCTGGAAGCGCGTTTTCGGGGAAGATCCACCCGAGTGACCGAGCAGCCAGACACTCCGGCGAGGGCGAGCAGCGGGAGCGCCCGAGCCGTGCCGGAGTCGGCGCCGGACTCCGGTGCCCGAGACCGCGCCCGGCGATCGAGACCGTCCCGCGCCGGTGAGCGAAGCCGCCTCGGGCGGCGCCAGCGCCGGGGACGCCCCCGCCGGCGCCGATTCCGCCGACGTCCGAGCCCGAGGCGCCCGCCGCTGCCGCGCCCGGCGGCGGACTCCCTGACACCGTGCCGGCGTCGGAGCCCACGCCCGACCGCCGACGGTCGGCGCCTCCGTCGCCGCCCGTGGCCCCACCGCCTCCGGCGTCGCGCCGTTGCCGCCGCCGGCACCGAGCCGCCCACGGCGGCCACGACCGCCCCGAGGTCGCCGATCGGCGGCGGCGTTCGCCGGTGGGCTTCGTGCTCGCCATGATCCTCAAGCGCCTTGCCCGCTGAAACGATCAATCAGACAACTTCGCCGCCGACGGTGACCGAGGTCTCCGAGCGGGTCACGCTGCTGGTCCGCGAGGAGATCGAGCTCGCCAAGGCCGAGGTCACCGAGAAGGTCTACGAGCCTCGCCCGCGGCGCCGCGGCGGTCGCGGCCGGCGCGGTGTTCGGCGTGTTCGCGGTCGTCTTCGGCCTGCTGCACGCTCGCCTGGGGGCTCAACTCGACTGCATGGTCCGGTGACCTCTGGATCGGTTTCGCGATCGTGTTCGTGCTCCTGCTGCTGCTCACGGTCGGCGCCTTCCTGTTCGCCTTGCGCAAGCTCAAGGTCGGGCGCGCCCGACGCCGACGATGGCGATCGACGAGGCCAAGAAGATCCGCGAGACCGTGACCAGCCAAGCCCGAGGAGGTCAGCTGATGCCGCCGACCCGCACGCCTGAGGAGATCCGGGCCTCGATCGAGCAGAACCGCCAGGAGCTCGGCACCTCGCTGGAGAAGCTCCGCGGCGAGGTCGTCCGGATGACCGACTGGCGCGTCCAGCTCCGGCGCCACCAGCAGCAGCTGACGATCGGCGCCGCCGTCGCCGGCTTCGTGGTCGGCGGCGGGATCGCGGCGCTCGGCGCGCTGACCTTCGGGCGCCGCCGGCGCAGCGGCTGAGCGCGCCTCAGCGCTGCGGCTAGCCGAGGCTCCGGACTCGAGCAGCGCCGGCTCTGCGAGCCGCCGAACCGCGGGTCAGCCGCGCGAGACCTGGCGGTCAGTAGCTCGGGCTGCCTGGGCGCTCAGCGGTGAGCGGCGCGCTCGCACGGCGTGTCGCGACGCAGCGCCAAGAGGCCTCATCGGCCTGCAGGCCGCCTGCAGAGGGCGATGTATCGACGACCATGAGCAGGTCCGACCAGCCGACGGCGACCAGCGATCGCGCAGATGCGCATAGGCTCACTCCTCGTCAGCGAATGGTTCCATCGTCACGTGCGGACCGGCTCGTGATAGGCGCTTCGCAGCTGTGCTGGAGGCCTAAGCGGCCCAATCGGTCCATGGCGCTACAGGAATGAGCGCGGAATCCCGCCGGCGCCCAGCAGCCCGGGGCCGACGTGGGTCCCGATCACCGGCCCGATCTCGGAGATCACGACGCGGCTCGCAGCCGAAGATCTCGCGGCCGCGCGCGGCCAGCTCGCGCCGCCTCCTCGGGAGCCTGGATGTGCTGCACCATCCAGCCGTCGGCGCCGTCCTCGTGGCAGCTGCGCAGCAGCTCGACCATCCGCTCGAACGCGCGCCGCGAGGTGCGCACCCGCTCGACCGGCGTGATCTCCGACTCCACCGTCAGGATCGGCTTGATCTTGAGCGCCGACCCGAGCCACGCCTGCGCGCCGGCGATCCGCCCGCCGCGGCGCAGGTACTCGAGCGTGTCGATCGCAAACCACAGCTTCAGCTCCGCGCGGGCCCGCTGCGCGCGCTCGGCCACCGCCGCGGCATCGGCGCCCTCGCCGCGCCGCCGCGGCCGCCGCCAGCACCACCAGCCCCTCGCCGCCGCAGGCGCTCGCCGAGTCGACCACGTGGACGCGCTCCGCGCGCTCGCCCGAGCTGCTCGCGCGCCTGCTCGGCGGAGCGGACCGTGCCCGACATGCCGCCGGCGAGGTGGATCGAGACGATGTCCTGGCCTCCGTCCGAGCAGCGGCTCGTAGACGGCCAGGAAGTCGCCGATCGACGGCTGGGAGGTCGTGGGCAGCTCCGAGTGCGGCGCGCAAGCCGCGCGTAGTAGTCGTCGTAGTCGGAGATCTCGCTCTCGCGCTGGGTCTCGTCGTGCCAGTGGACGTAGAGGCTGACTTCGTGGATGCCGTGCTGCTGCACGAGCATCGTGACCGGCAGGTAATGGCAGGTGTCGGTGACGATCGCGACCGCCATGCGCGCGCCACCCTAGCAGCGGGGTGTTGGCGCACGCCGGGCTGCCCTCGGCTGCCGCACTTCCGCCTTGCCGCACCGGTCCCGGCGTATCGTCTGGGCCCGAAATGGCGACCCTGTACCGCTGCAGCACCCCGACCGACTGGCTGTGCCCGTGCGGCAAGGTGGCTCGGGCGCTCGACGCCAGGGGATCCCGCACGAGCAGGTGGTGGTGCCACAGCGCCGGCGCGGCGGCCGGAGGTGGAGGCGCTGAGTGGCCAGCGTCGGGTGCCGCTGCTGGTGATCGACGGCGAGGCGATCTGCGACTCACGCCGGATCCTCGAGCATCTACGGGACCGAGACGAGGGCGCCCCGGGCGGGGCGCCCTCGTAGATCAGAGACGGTTCTCGATCGACAGCGGCGGCGCCGGCGCCGCCTCGCCGGCGCTGGCTCGGCGTCGGCGGCCGGCGCGCCCTCGAGCCCCAGCGCCTGCTGCAGCTCGCCCGACTGGTACATCTCCATCACGATGTCGCAGCCGCCGACGAGCTCGCCGTCGACGAACAGCTGCGGGATCGTCGGCCAGTTCGAGAGCGCCGAGAGCTCCTGGCGGATGCGGGGGTCGGGCAGGATGTCGACCGCCGCGAACGGCGTGTTCAGCGACTGCAGGACCGCCACCGTGCGGGCGGAGAAGCCGCAGGCGGGCGCGTCGGGGTGCCCTTCATGAACAGGATCACGGGGTTCTCGTCGATCGCGCTCTGAATCGCCTCGCGCATCGGGTTGGTGGTCTCGTCGGTCATCGTCGGTCTCCGTTCCGAGCGGTGGTTTGGATGGAGAGGGCGTGGATCCGGCCGCCGAGCTCGTCGCCGAACACGTCGTAGACGAGCCGGTGCTGGGCGATCCGGGTCAGGCCGGCGAACGCCGGCGCGGACACGACGGCGTTGAAGTGGTGGCCGTCGCCGGTGACCTCCGCCCGGGCGCCGGGGATGCCGGCCTCGATCCGGTCCTTGAGCTCGTCCGGGGTTGCGGTCACGCCTCAGGGTTGCAGCGCTCTCAAGCGTAGCGAGCCGCCGGCGCTATACTGCATGAAGCAATGATCACTCTCACCGACAAGGGCGCCGAGAAGGTGCGGAGTTCCTGGCCGCCCAGGCGGCCGTCGCGGAGACCGCCGGGCTGCGGGTCGGGGTGCGGGGCGGAGGCTGCTCGGGCTTCCAGTACGCCCTGGCGTTCGACGAGCAGCGCGACGGCGACACGGTGTTCGAGGACAAGGGCATCCGGCTGCTCGTCGACCGACGCGAGCCTGCCGTACGTCAAGGGCTCGGTGATCGACTTCGTCGACGGCCTGCAGGGCGCCGGCTTCAAGGTCGACAACCCGAACGTGATCGCCGCCTGCGGCTGCGGCTCCTCCTTCCGCGTGGCGGAGGAGGAAGAAGTCTCCGCGGTCTAGCCGTGCTCGCGCCGGCGCAGCGGCGTCTGGGCCGCGCTGGCGGCAGATGCGGCGCCGCAGAATGGCGATCCACGCCGGTGTCGCGCTCCAGCGACTGCCACAGGAACAGGCAGGCCAGCGTCCGGTGCGGCCGCCAGGGCTCGCCGATCCGCTCCAGCTCGGCCGGTGCGGGCAGCTCGTCCAGCCCGTAGGCGAGCATCACCGCGCGGCGGATGCCGAGGTCGCCGACGGCCAGCACGTCGGGGCGCTGCAGGTGGAACATGAGGAACATGTGGGCGCTCCACTCGCCGATGCCCTTGACCGCCACCAGCTCGGCGATCACCTGCTCGTCGGGCAGCTCGTCGAGGCGCTCGAGCTCCAGCGAGCCCTCGACCACGTGCTCGGCCAGCGAGCGCAGGTAGCTGACCTTGGCCCGCGACAGGCCGGCCGCCGCGCGCAGCTCCTCGGGGTCGTCGGCCAGCACCTCGGCCGGCGTCGGCGCCCGGCCGCCGAAGCGATCGGTCAGCCGGCCCTAGATCGCGCGCGCGGCCTTGGTCGAGAGCTGCTGGCCGACGATCGAGCGCACCAGCGCGCCGTAGTGGTCGCTCGGGCGCGGCCGCGCCGGCGGTCGCCGAGCCCGTCGAGCCCGCCCGACCGCGTCGATCACCGCGCGCCAGCACCGCGATCGGCGCGGCCCGCAGTGCGCGACCGCGACCGCGGCGCCGCGCTCCTAGGGCTGGCCGGCAACGGCGCCCGGGACGCCGGTGTTGGTCGAGTACTTCGGCTGGATCTTGACCTCCGGGCGGATCTCGTGCACCGCCTGGGCCACGGCGACCGCCGCCTCGGCGAACCCGGTGGCGATCAGCTTGAGCTTGCCGTCGAAGGTGGTGATGTCGCCGCAGGCCCACACCCGCTCCAGCGAGGTCTTCATCACCGGGTCGACGGCGATCGCGCCCTTGACCACCTCGAAGCCCCACTCCTTCAGCGGCCCGAGCGCGGTCTTGAACCCGAGCTGGAGCAGGATCGCGTCGACCTCCACCTCCAGCTCGTGCGCCTCGTCCTCGGAGTGGAACAGCCGCACCCGCTCGATGCCGCCGTCGCCCAGCACCTCCCGGATCTGGAACGGCACGTGCAGCGGCCACGTCGCCGCGGTCGGCGGCCTCCAGCACCTGGCCCGACGGTCAGCTCGTGGGCGCGGAACCCCTCGCGGCGGTGCACGAGCGTGACTCGCTGGCGGTGTCGAGCAGGTTGACCACCCAGTCCATCGCCGAGTCGCCGCCGCCGACGATCATCACCCGCTTGCCGGCGAACACCGACTTCTCGCCGACGAGGTAGTGCGCGCCGCGGCCCTCCCACGGCGTCATGTCGAAGCCCGGCAGCTTCTTGGGCTCGAACGCGCCGTGGCCGCCGGCGACGATCACCGTGCGCGAGCGCAGCTCGCCGCGATCGGTGTGCAGCACCACGACCCGGTCCTCGCCCGTCGCCCTCCCAGGAGATCGTCTCCGCCGTGGTGTTCAGGTGCACGGGCACGTCGAACTGCTCCAGCGCCTGCACGCGCAGCATCTCGACCAGCTCCCGGGCCAGCACCCGCGGGTGGCCGGGCACGTCGAAGATCCACTTCTCCGGGTACAGCGTGGTCAGCTGGCCGCCGAGCTCGGGCAGCGAGTCGATGATCCGCGCGTCGGCCTCGCGCATGCCGGCCCAGAACGCGGTGCGACAGCCCGACCGGCCCGGCGCCGATCACGGTGATGTCGCGGACCTCGTCGAAGTCCGCGGCCAGCCGCACCGGATCGAGCGCTCATAGCTCGGCGCGGGAGCGCCAGCGCCGCGCCGTCGAGCGCGCCCAGCGCCCGCTCCACCGAGCAGGAGATGCAGGTGAACGTGGGGGTGTCGCGCTTGGTGTAGGCGCTCGCCTCGGTGGTGCGCAGCCGCTGCACGAGGTCGAGGAAGTCGGCCGGGTTGTCGGTCTCGAACGCGACCACGAACTCCTGGTCGTCGAGGCCGAACGAGTAGCTCGTGTTGAGGTCGATCGACGGGTACTCGCGGCCCACCTTGATGTGCTCCTGCATGATCCGCCAGCGCAGCTCGCCGGGCATCGTGTACCACTCGCGCGTCTTGACGAACGGGTAGACGAACAGGTACTTGGCGTGGGCGGGGCGAACCTCCAGCCGCGACTCCTCGGAGTACTCCGAGGGCTTGGTCATGGCCAGGAACGAGTACGGCGACCGTGCACCACTTCATCAGCCCGCTCTGGGCGAGCACGACGTGGAACTCGTGGATCCGCTCGAGGTTCTGCGCCTGGCTGAGCAGCATCAGGTCGGCGTCGCCGCGCGTGCCGACCAGCGAGAACGCCCGCAGCAGATGGCCGTCGGCGAAGTCCTCGCAGGCGGCGATGAACTCGCGCTTGTCGGCCGCGCGGCGCTCGTCGTCGCAGCCGCCGCCAGGCCGGATCGACCTGCAGGAACGTGTACTTGACGAAGTGGCGGGTGGGCATCTGACGATCGGATGATAAGGCAGGCGAAATCCTGGCCGCCGCGGCCGACGCAGCGCTTTACCATGAAGTCGATGCGGATCGCCCTCGTGTCGCCGTACTCGTGGACGTATCCGGGGGGCGTCACGCGGCACATCGAGGCGCTGGCCGAGCAGTTCATCGCCGCAGGGCCACGAGGTGCGCGTGCTGGCGCCGCTACGACCCTCCGGGCCGGCTCTCGGCGGCGCTGCACCGCGGGGCGCGCCCGCAGCCGCTGCGGCGCCCGGACTACCTCGTCTCGCTCGGCCGCACGGTCGGCTTCAAGGCCAACGGCGCGGTGTCGAACCTGTCGATCACGCCGCTACGGCGTCGCCACGCTGCACCACGAGCTGCGCACCGGCGGCTACGACGTCGTCCACATCCACGAGCCGGTCGCGCCGCTGACCGGCTGGGTGGCGGCCGACTGGACGCGGCTGCCGCTGGTGGGCACGTTCCACTCCTACTCGCGACAAGCGCCTGCCCAACGGCATCGCCAACCTGATCGGCGCCCGCCGGGTGCTCAACCGCCTGCACGTGCGGATCGCCGTCTCCGAGGCGGCGGCCTGGACCGGCCGGCGCTGGTTCGGCGGCCACTACCGGGTGATCCCCAACGGCGTCGCACGTCGATCCCGAGCGCGCGCCGCGCCGCTGGCCGCGCGCCCGCCTGGCGAGGCGCTGCGGATCGCGTTCGTCGGCCAGGCGGTCCCGCGCAAGGGGCTGCCGCTGCTGCTGCGCGCGTTCGAGGCGCTGCGCGAGCACATCCCGTGCGAGCTGACCGTGATCGGGCCCTCGCCCGAGGAGCTCGCGCCGCTGCTGCTGGACCCGCGCGGCGTGACCGGTGCTCGGCAAGGTCGACGAGGCAGACCAAGCAGCGAGGTGCTCGAGGCGGCCGACGTGCTGTGCGCGCCGTCGCTGGGCGGGGAGAGCTTCGGCATGGTGCTGACCGAGGCGTTCGCCGCCGGCACGCCGGTGGTCGCCTCCGACATCGCCGGCTACCGCGACGTCGTGCGCGACGGCGTCGACGGGCTGCTCGTGCCGGTCGGCGACGCTCAGGCGCTGGCCGAGTCGCTGCGCGACCTGTACGAGGAGCCCGAGCGGCGGGCGCAGATGGCCGCTGCGGCCGCCGCTCGACGTCGAGCGCTTCGCCTGGCCGCGGGTGGCCGAGCAGGTGCTGGAGGCCTACGAGGACGCGATCGCCACCCCGGCGCCGGCTCGGCGCGGCTCCAGCGCGCGGCGGTGCGGGTCGGCGCCCGCGCCGGCCGACCTGCGCCCGCACGTCGCCGGCCCGGCGGCTGCCGAGCCTGGAGCCGGCTCGATCGCCGGCGCCGCCGCAGCCCGGTGGTCGCGGCTGCGCGCGGCGGCGGACTGCTGGCGCTGGTGTCGCTCGGCGGGCGTCGTGCTGGCCTGGCTCGCGCTGCAGAAGATCGGCGTCGGGCAACATCGCCTCGGCGCTGCGTCAACTCCAGCCCGACGTTGGTGCTGCTGGGCCTGGGGGTGATGTGCAGCGCGATGGCGCTGCGCGCGGTCTCCTGGCACGCGATCCTGCGGGCCGCGCTGCCGCGCGCCCGCATGCGAGCTCACCGACGCGATGCAGGGGACGTTCATCGGCGTGCTGATGTCCTCGACGCTGCCCGCGCGGCTGGGCGAGCCCTCGCGCGCGCTGGTGGTGGCCCGGCGCACCGGCCGCCCGCGGGAGAACCTGCCGATCGTGCTGGGCACGCTCGTCTCCCAGACGCTGCTGAACATCGTCGCGCTGATCGTCCTCGGCGCGGTGATGTTCTCCTCGGTCGACATCTTCAGCGGCCATCAGAACGCGCTGCTGGTGGCCGCGGTCGTGCCCGCTGGCGCTGCTGCTCGATCGTGCTGCTGGCCCCGGTGCTGCTGCGCGCCGGCGCGCCACGCCGGCGGGATTCGCGCTTCGCCCGCGCCCACGACGCGCTCGCCGCGCGTCCGCCGAGCGCGCTGACCCGGGTGCGGGCCGGCCTCGTCGTGTTCCGCCGACCCCGGCTCGGCGCGATCGCCACGCGTCGCGCAGCTCGCGGCCTGGGCGCTGCAGTGGCTCTCCTGCTACATGCTGCTGGTCGCGCTGGGGCTCGACCACCAGGCCGGGCTCGGCGCCGCGGCGGCGGTGCTGTTCGCGGTCAACATCACCGCGGTGCTGCCGGCCACCCCGGCCAACCTCGGCGTGTTCCAGGCCGCCTGCGCGGCGGTGCTGCACACCGGCTGGCACGTCGGCGTCCCGTCGGGCGTCGCCTACGGGGTGATCCTCCAGGCGGTCGAGGTCTCCACCGCGATCCTGATGGGGATGCCGGCGCTGCTCAAGGAGGGCATGTCCTGGCGCGAGGTCCGGCTGCGCGCCATGCACGCCACGCCGGTCAAGCTGCCCGCCCGGCCGCCAGGAGCCGGCGCGGCGGCGACGCGGCCAAGGCGCGCGAGCTGAGCCCAGCGCGGCTCGGCCGGCCGTGTGACGCCGCGCACGAGCGGGTAGCTCCGCGCGACCGGTAGTCAGCAGCGGCGTCGGAACGCGCGACCAGGAGGAGGACGCGATGAGCAGCGAGGTTCAGACCGGCACGATCCGGACCAAGATCCCGGCGCGGCTGGACCGCCTGCCGTGGTCGCGCTTTCACTGGCAGGTCATCATCGGCCTGGGGACGGTGTGGATCCTCGACGGGCTCGA
This sequence comes from uncultured Solirubrobacterales bacterium, assembly GCA_963787535.1. Classification (GTDB taxonomy): domain Bacteria; phylum Actinomycetota; class Thermoleophilia; order Solirubrobacterales; family Solirubrobacteraceae; genus Palsa-465. Next base: position 225,979 of record CAWBDB010000002.1, on the reverse strand, counting down.
GGTGACGATCGTCGGCGGCATCTCCGGCCGCGTCGGGAGAAGGGCGCGGGCGTGGGCATCTCGGCCGCCAACGTCTCCGGCCTGGCCGCGTCGCTGTACGTCGCCGGCGCCTGCGTCGGGCGCCCTGGTCTTCGGCCAGCTGACCGACCGCTTCGGCCGCAAGAAGCTGTTCATGATCACGCTCGGCGTCTATCTGCTGGCCACGGTGATGACCGCGTTCTCGTTCGCGCCGCTGTGGTTCTACGTGTTCCGCTTCTTCACCGGCTTCGGCATCGGCGGCGAGTACGCGGCGATCAACTCGGCGATCGACGAGCTGATCCCGGCCCGCAACCGCGGGCCGCGTCGACATCGGCATCAACGGCAGCTACTGGGCCGGCGCGGCCGGCGGCGCGCTGCTGGCCGTGGTGGCGCTGAACACGAGCATCTTCGCGGTCAACCTCGGCTGGCGGCTGTGCTTCGGGCTCGGCGCCGTGCTCGGGCTCGGGGTGCTGATCGTGCGCCGCAGCGTGCCCGAGAGCCCCCGCTGGCTGTTCATCCACGGCCGCGAGGAGGAGGCCGAGCGGATCGTCGGCGACATCGAGCAGCAGGTGCGGGACTCCACCGGCGAGGAGCTGCCGGAGGCCGAGGGCGAGATGACGGTCCGCCAGCGCAGGGTGATCCCGCTGTCGCTGACGGTCAAGTCGGTGGTGACCCTGTATCCGAAGCGCACGGTCCTCGGGCTGGCGCTGTTCATCGGCCAGGCGTTCCTCTACAACTCGATCCTGTTCGGCCTCGGCAACCTGCTCGGCGTCTACTTCAAGGTCGCCAGCGGCAACGTGCCCTACTACCTGGCCGTCTTCGCCGTCGGCAACCTGTTCGGCCCGCTGCTGCTCGGCCGCCTGTTCGACACCGTCGGGCGCAAGCCGATGATCGCCGGCACCTACATCCTCTCCGGCGTGCTGCTGATCATCACCGCGCTGCTGTTCGAGGCCAAGGACCTCACCGCCACCAGCCTGACCGTGGCGCTGACGATCACCTTCTTCTTCGCCTCGGCCGGCGTCAGCGCCGCCTACCTGACCGTGTCGGAGATCTTCCCGATGGAGACCCGGGCGCTGTGCATCTCGGTGTTCTACGCGGTCGGCACCGGCCTCGGCGGGATCATCGGCCCGCTGCTGTTCGCCCACCTGGTCAGCAGCGGCAAGTACTCGCAGGCCGGCGCTCGGGCTTCATCATCGGCGCGGTGATGATGATCATCGGCGGCGTCGTCGAGCTGATCTACGGGATCAAGGCCGAGGGCCAGGGCCTGGAGGACATCGCCAAGCCGCTGACCGCCGAGGACACACCGGCCAGTGGCGGCTCGGGTACCCCGGCGCCCGCACCCGCGTAGTCGAGACAGCCGCTGCTTTCGAATCAGCTGTGCTGCTCGGCGAGGGGATCAGGAACGGCGGGCAGCGCTATCGGTGGCTGCGCGCAGCCATCCTCACCAGCCGCGTGGACGCCAGCGGCTGGCGAATGGCGAGCTGAGGCTTCGATGACTCCAGGGCTGCCTTCACCTCACCGCGGATTCCCTCCCGGAAGCGCTCCACGTCGAACCTCCGGGCGTTGGCCACGCACGCCTCCGGATCCACCGCCGAATCATCGAGTCGCAGCACCGCCTGCGCCAGTGCGTCGGGGCCACCGGTCCAGAAGCAGCCTGTCACTCCGTCGCGCACCGTCTCGGCCACGCCTCCCTCGCCGCGGGCGATGACCGGGCGGCCGGCAGCCTGGCTCTCCACCGCGACGATCCCGAACTCCTCGACCGCGGTGACGATCAGCGCCCGCGCGGTCTGCATCAGGTGTGCGACCTCGGCGTCGGTCACGCGACCGGTGAAGTGCACCGTCGGACCGGCGATCCGGCGCAGGGTGCGCGCCGCCGGGCCGTCGCCGACGACCACCAGCGGCAGCCGCAGCTTGTTGAACGCTTCGATGGCGACGTCGATGTGCTTGTGCGGCATCAGCTCCGAAACCACCACATAGTGGTCACCAACCGTCCCCGGTGAGAATCGTCGCGTTTCTACCGGCGGATACACCACCGTCGCGTCCCGACGAAAACAGGCGCGGATCCGGGCCTGGGTGATCTGAGAGTTGGCGATGTAGCGGTCGGTGCGACGGGCCGAGGTTCGATCCCACTGGCGCCAGCGTCCGAGCGCCTCGCGCAGAAAGGCGCGCGACAGCGGGTCACGACGGCTGTCGATCGTGTGATCGTGGTCGTTCCAGGCGTAGCGAAACGGGTTGTGGCAGTAGCTCACGTGGACCGCGTCCTGCGCGCAGAGGACGCCATGGGCCCAAGCCGAGGAGCTGGAGATGACCAGGTCGTAGCCGGACAGGTCAAAGGACTCGATCGCCGCCGGGTACAGCGGAAACAGCATCCGGAACGTCCGAGCCGAGGGCCGCAGGCGCCGCAAGAAGGACGTGTGGACGGCCCGAGCGGCAAAGCGACCTTCGGTTCCATCCTCGTCGTAGACCGCGGTGAAGATCGGAGCCTCGCGGCCACATCTCGCACAGCTGAAGGAACACGCGCTCGGCTCCGCGCAGATCGACCAGGAAGTCGTGGACCAGCGCGACACGGGGAGCTCGCAAGGAGAGTCGGCTCAAACCCCTCGTCGCCCGGTGACGTGGCCAACGGTGCGCAGGATGAACTTCAAGTCGGACCAGAGGGACCAGTTGGCGCCATAGAGATAGTCGAGCTTGACCATCTCGGCGAGGGGGGGACGCGTTGGCCCGAGCACCTGCCAGGGACCTGTCATCCCCGGTGAGAACTGCAGGCGTCCACGATGACGTCCGGCCACCCGTTGATCCTCCTCAGGCACCAGCGGCCGCGGGCCCACCAGACTCATTTCGCCCCGCAGCACGTTGATCAACTGCGGCAGCTCGTCGAGCGACGTACGCCGCAGGAACTTCCCGACCCGGGTCACCCTCGGATCTCGACTCATCTTGAATAGACCATCGGACTCGTTCAGCGGTTCCAGAACGTGGCGCTGCTGTTCAGCGGTGTCGACCATGCTCCGGAACTTGATCATCTGAAACACCCTCCCGTCACGACCGATGCGGTGCTGACGGAAGAACACAGGACCATGGGTGTCGAGCTTGATCGCTGCGGCGATGAGCAAGCCGAACGGCGTCATGACGAGTAATCCGAGGGTTGCGCCAACGACGTCCATCGTCCGCTTGACCATCGCAGAGGAGCGGCTTATTCCGGGGTGCCTGAGCCCGAGCATGGTGACTCCCGCGATCTCGTCGATCTCCGATGAGGAGCCGATCACCTCGAAGATGCTGGGCACGATCGAGATCTTCACGCCCACAGCATTGGCCGTGGCCACGGCCTCGTGGGTCGATTCTGGATCGTCGCTGAGCGGGACAACCACCACTCGGTCGATCTGGAGCGCCTCCACGACAGCGGCCAGGTCCTTTCCGGACAGGCTTGGATCTCCGTTTCCGGCGTGGTTGGCGCGGTCCCCTGTCCCTCCGGCCTCACCGAGCGGGAGAAAGCCGGCGACTTCGACGTCCTCCGGAAAATCTGCCCCCAGCCGGCCAGCCAGGCTCCGGTGCATCCTCTCGCTGCCCATGATCAGTAGCCGCTCAGCGGGCGCGAGCCGCCTTCCCAGCGCCCGCGCTCCGCAGCGCAGAACGAAAAGCGACACCCCGGTGCCCGCCCACAGCACGATCACCGCGCCGCGACTGGAATGGATCTGCAACGGAACGGTGACCATCGACCAGCCCAGCGCGTAGGTAGCCGCCAGCCCCATCAACGCCGGCGCCTCATCTAGTGTCGATTTGCGAATGACCGCGGCATCACGGTCATAGCGGCCCCCGACCTTGATGATCAAGACGATCAAGGGCAGAGTTGCCCAGCTGGCAGCGACCAGCCGCTGGTGGGTCACCAGCGCCGCCGCCGCCAAGCCGATCGCCGCCGCGAGCAGGTCTGCGAGCACCAGCAGTCGTCGAAAAACGGCATCGCGTCGCGTCGGTCGCTCCGGTGCGAAACGCTGGATGCGCTCGAGCTGGCTCTCATGGGCCGCAGCGGCGGGAGCTGGGCTCCCGTTTGGCGCCGGGTGCTCGATGCGCTGACCGCCGCTAGCCCCGGCGGGTTGCTCACGGCGTTGTCGTGCCGTCCCAGGGTCTCCGGCGTTCTGCGGTTTGCCTAGGCTAAGGGGATCAGCGGGAATGGCTTCGTGCCTCCAGCGGAGAAGTTGCTGCTGAAAGAGGCTACACGCTTAAACCTGTCTATTGCGAGCCCAGGCCGATTCGGCCCCTTGGGGTGTTAGCAGGGATGCAGAGCGTTCGAGCTCTTGCGACAGCCCTCCAGCTGCTGCGCGACCCGGGTGTAGGCACCCAGTGGAGGCTGAGGTACGAACGTCACCGGTGGGCTGAACCGCATCAGACCAGCGAAGTCGTGGCTCACGTCGGAGGACGGATCGTTGGGGTTGAAGCCCGATGCCCACGTGAACCAGTAAACGTGCGTGAGGCCAAGCTGGGCATGCTGATGCCCGAGCCTGGTGTAGGCGGCGGCGAGGCGCAGCGATTCCCCCCGGGTTGTCGTCTCCAGGCCGAGCAAGCGCCGCTTTGCCACGTGTCCGAGCGCGGCGGGCCAGGAGAGCTCGGTGATGATGATCGGCTTGTGACCGTCGCCATAGCGTCGCATCTGGGCGCGCACCAGGTTGAGGATCGTGATGACTCGGTTGACCGTATTGGACACGGAGCCGGGATCGATCGTGAATGGGTGGACGGAGATCTCGTCGAAGTATCGCTTGGCGCCCGCGGCATAGAGGGCCTGCATTTCAGCCCAGGGCGTATCCGTCCCAACGCCCACCACCGAGCCGGCGACAACCTTCGCCCCTGGATCCGCGTGATGGACTGCCGTGTACGCGGCGCGGAGCAGCGTCGTGTACGTCCGGGGCCACGGCTGTTCGACCCAGAAGAAGTCCGCGGCCTCCTCATTCCAGATCTGCCAGTCGCGGATCGGGACCCGCGGGAAGCTGCGATTTGCCGCAGATGAGATCCCTTCGGTCCGTAGCGACTGATCAGTGTGCGCAGCAAATCTGCGTACATCTGCGGGTTCCTCGGCCCGTAGAACCCGCTTTGAAAGCTAGTTGGATTCAGCGACGCCCATTTGGGCGTGCTTAGCACGTTGGCCAGCAGGGAGATGCCATGCCGAGCCGCGGCCGTGACGAGCTCATCGGTCGCCGCCCAGTTGAAGACCCCGGGCGATGGCTCAATCGCGCTCCAGCTGAAGGTCGCCCGCAGGGACTCCACCCCGGAACGCGCCATCAGAGCCATCTGCTGGTTCAACACGCTGCCGGGCAGCACACCGGAGGACGTGTAGAGGATCTGCGGGTTGAGGACGGTGCCCATGAACCCGCGGGGCACGGTGCGGCCGCGCGCGCTGGCCGGCGACGCCGAAACAGTGACCATGCCGAGGAGCAAGAGGGCCACCGTGGCCGATCTCATTCGTCTCCGGGTCAAGGCGCCGCAAGCTGGCAGACGGCCCTTGATGGGAGTCGCAGCTCCGTCCCCGCGGTTTTCGTCTTCCTGTCGCAACACATTGTAACCCCAACCCCCGCCTTACCACGAAGTTGCGCCATTTGACAGGCAGCCTTGGCCTCTTCGCTCGCGTCAACCACTGCAGCCGAAGGCCTGGGGCTGCGGGCTGCAGTTGACCGGGAGCCGCGAGGCCACGCCGGGCAAGGTGGCGAAGACTTGTACCTGGTCCTTGCTCCCCGCCGCAAGCTGCGCTGCCGGAACGTCGACCGTGAACCCGGCCCGGGCAACGGGAACGCTGAAAACCCGGGCTACGTCCGGACGAGCGCTCGTGGGGGTGCCGCCGGCGCTGAAGCGCCCGTCGGTCAGGATCAGGACCTGTGCAGCCGGGATCACCGAGACGGTTTGACCAGACCTGGTCACCGCTGCCGCCCAGCCAACGAACCGCACTACGCTTCCGACCCTCCGCACGCTCTCGACCCGACCGTCGACTCGACCGGGTACGTAGACTGCCGGGCCGTCAGGCGAGAAGACCGTCCCCTGTGCTGCATAGTCGACGAATGGGTGTCCGAACAGGCTAAACAGCTGTTCATTGGCCGCGGCCTCGCGACCCGGGTCGTTCCCGGCCGTGGCCGAGGCCAACAAGCTCCAGGCAACGACGTTTCCGGGGTTCGTGCGCACGATGGCGTTGAGAACGTCCACCGCCTGCGTCGTGCGACCGAGGGAGAGCAGGAACCTGGCCTCGTCGATCCTCGGGCTCGGATCTAGATTGCCGCGCGCGGCCTGCGCGAACAGCGCCAGGGCTCGGTTCGCCTGCGGCAGCCCGTGCGCGACGCGCGCTTCGGCACGTCCCTGCGCGTCGAGGGAGAGGCCACGCAGGTCATAGGCGAGCCACGTCAGCACTGCCGCGGCTAGTACGACGAGCACAACACGCGAAGTCCCGATCAAGATCTCACGCCGGCGGAGACGGGGTCAGCTTCGACTCTCACCGCCACCGGCAGTCGGGGCGGTAGGGACCCTTCGTCGGCGCGGGCGAGGATCGCGGCGACGAGCACAAACCCGAGCAGAGATACCGCCGGCATCTCCCAATCCCAGTCGAGCCCCGCGTGCACCACCCACATGCTGATGGCGGCGATCCAGCCGGCGCTCAAGCCTGGGTCGAGCCGATAAGCACGCCGTGCGCTCGCGGCCACACCAGCGAGCAACGCCATGAGCGCGAGCGCGCCGATGATGCCGAGCTCGGACAGGGTCTCCAGGTACAGCGAGTGAGCGTCGCGGGCGTAGTACAGGAGCGTCCGATGTCGCCCCCAGATGGTTTCAAAGCCGCCGGCACCGACACCGCCGACAGGGTGATCCCCGAAGGCGGTCAACGCCACTCTCCAAAAGTTGCCCCGAATCGTGTCCGTGGTTACCAGCCGGGCGCTGCTAGCGGTTGCCGACTGACGCGGGTCGACCGTCACCCGGCTCGTCGCTGCGGCAAGGAACACCACAGCTGTGACGAGGGCAACGACAATGCCACCGGCGCCGGCAATCCTGCGTATAGTCGCGTCCGGCATGTCCGGCGCACTCGCCGACCGGCGTCGAAATCGACGCCCGCTCGTCACGGCAGCACTAGCCATCATGCTCACAGCCAGCAGGCAGAGCAGCACCACCCCGTCACGTTCGCGAGAACCAAGGCTGCCTTGAAGTGTCCGCACACCGGAGAGCGCGAGGGAGGCGCCGATTGCCGGGAGAGCTGCCAAGATCATCAGGACCATCGTCCGTCCCTGCTCGCGAGTGGGCGCGAGCAGGACCAGCACGGCGAGCCCGATCGCGGCCGCCAGCAGGCTGCCGCGGGACAAGGTCAGATAAAGCCCGAGGGCGACCGGCGGGCCAGCCACCACCGCGGCGAGTCGCAGGCGAGGAGGACGAGTCGGGTCGCCGGCCAGCCTGACCAAGAGGACGAAGGCGATCGCGGCAACGATGCCGACGGCGTTCCAGTAGGTGAAGGGCTGGTCGAGGCGACCGGCCGCTGCCTGGTTGTGGGCCAGGGTGAACAGGCCGGGCAGGACGCGTTCAGACAGTCCCTCGCAGATGACGATCAATGCTCCGAAGGCCAGTACCGGCTCGGCAGCTCTCGCGGCGCTTCGCTGTCTCAACGCTGCCGTGCCAGCGAGCAGCGCTCCCAGGTACAGAAGCGCCCGTTGGGCATCGGCTTGCGCCGCATCTCGCAGCGGAGCCCACCCGATCGAGATGATCGTCCACGCCGTGAGTAGGCCGAGTCCTCCAAGCGCCAACCTGCTTGTGCGCGTGCGCGGCCACGCTGTTGCGCTGACACAGGCCGCGAGCGCCACGCAGACCCAAACGACGATGCCCGCCCACAGCAGCGGGCGATTGAAGTAGCCACCGGAAAAGAACGCCAGGACCGCCGGACCCGCGAGAATGACCCCAGCAATTGCGGCCCGTGCGCGCGTCACCTGGGTCGATGATACGCAAGCGCCCCGGCCTGGCGTGGGTCTGGTGCCGTGCCGGCGCCACTCCACCGGCCACTCCCGGCCGGAGCCGTAGTCAGCCTCCGCGTCGTTGTGCATATCGCCTTTCAGCCTCTAAAGTGAGGCCTCAACGATGCCAGGAAGGCCTATTAAATCGTTGGCTACCGCTACCTCCGACAGGCCGCTTCCGCCGCCTCCACGCAACGCGTCGATCAGGGAACGGGTCGTGGAGTTGGCGATGCGGCACCGCCTCCCGCTCGACATCGTCATGCTCGGCCTGGGCATCGCGCTCGCGCCGTTGGCGGGAGCCACCCACCTCGCCGTTCGCCCGGTGCTGGCGGGTCGGGCCACGAGCACCGGTATCGCCTGGGGCTGTGTGTTCATCGTCTCCACCCTGATCGCCATGAAGCTGCGTGGTCTCTACAACTTCCAGCTGCGCATGAGTCCGGTGGAGGACGCCTCACGAATCCTTTCGGCGACCTCGACGGGAGCGATCCTGCTCATCGCCCTGCGCGTGATCGCCAACTCGGTCAATGGTGCCTCCAATCAGGCTTTTCGCCTGTGGGCAGGATCTACGGTCTGCCTGATCGTGGGGAGGATCACGCTGGCGGCAGTCGTCCGACGCAAGCAGCGGGCGGGTGAACTTCAGTCCGCGACGCTGATCATCGGTCGCGATGGCGTGGGAGAGCGGATCGCCAAACGTCTCGCCGTGCGCTCGGAGCTGGGCTTGCGACCGATTGGCTTTGTCGACGACCCGCGCGGAGCGGGAGCCAACGGAGACACGTCGAGCCTTCCGTTGCTGGGTACCGTTGATGACGTAGCTCGACTGGTTCAGACCTATCGCATTGAGCACGCGATCGTCGCCTTCGGGGGGGCGCCGTACGATCGACTGGTCACGGCAATCCGCACCATGCGGCGAATGGGCGTGGTGGTGTTGACCGTTCCGCGACTACTCGAAGAGGTCGGCAGCCGGGTCGAGGTGGAGCATCTGGGAGGCATCCCATTGCTCCGGCTACAGCAGAGCGACCCGCGTAGCTGGCAGTTCTCGGTGAAGTACGCCTTGGATCGGGTCGTTGCCGCCGTGTTGGTGATCCTGCTCCTGCCGGTGTTCGCGGTGATCGCGTTTGCGGTCCGGATCTCCTCCCGCGGTCCGATCTTCTATCGCCAGAAGCGAGTCAGCCTCGCGGGCCGGGAATTCGAGATGCTCAAGTTCAGGACGATGTACGGCGACGAGCATCAGGATGGGCATTGGGACGCCGGCTGGGCCGCCGATCCGCTGAATCACCGCGAGCAACCGGCGGGACCGGACCGCAGGACCAGGGTCGGTCGGGTGCTCCGCAGGCTCTCCCTGGATGAGCTTCCGCAGCTGTTCAACGTCCTCAGTGGAGACATGTCAATCGTTGGTCCGCGACCTGAGCGGACCCTCTACGCCCACGACTTCAGCGAGCGCGTGTATCGGTACGGCGATCGCCTGAGGGTAAAACCGGGATTGACGGGTTGGGCGCAGGTGCATGGGCTCCGCGGCCAGACGTCGCTGGCCGACCGCGTCGAGTGGGACAATTTCTACATCGAGAACTGGAACCTGCTGCTGGACATCGAGATCATGTTGCTGACGATCCCGGCCATGTTCAGCCGCAGCGACGTATAGCCCGTAGCGGCCAGCCGAGTCGCATTGAAAGGCCAATGTGATCCACCGGGCATTCGCTCGTGCTGCTGCCACACGCTGCCGACTAGTACCCTGGCGCGGGCAAGGGATCTACCGCTGAGACCCGACGTATGAAGTCGGACTTACGGGTGCGGTCTGGATCCCGTGGGTTCGATGCTAGATGACTGAGCCGACTGCGTCGCATGGGACGATTGCTACAACGAGAACCAAAGTCACCACTGTCGGCGCTTCGGGAGCTGGAATCTCTTCAGGGCCGGCGGGGACGAGGCCTGGGCAACGTATCCGTGCGCGTTCTGATCCACGTCGTAGCACTGGTGCTCGCGGCGCAGGTAGTCGCCTGTGGTCAACTTGGGGCTTCCTATACCGGCCTCCGCGTGGTGCCGGCGAGACCCGTTGTGGTCTCTGGTCAGCCGCTCGGCACTCCCGCGCGTACGGTTCTTGAGCTGTTCCGGGATTTGCAGAGCTCGAATTACGCTGCAGCCTCAAGGTTGTTCGTGCCCGCGGCGGGGATGACGGCGGGCATCCTGCGGTTCCAGCGGGCGGCTATCAGCTCCTTCTTCTATAAGACTCAACCACCGACATTCTCGACGTGTCAGAGCGGGCGCAACGGGCCACGGTCTTCACTGCATTAGAAAGACAATGGAGGACTCCAAATGGACGAACGGTGGTCTCGATCCGCCCGCAGGCATTTGAGCTCGAGCGGGACGGCAACAGCTGGAAGCTGACCGACGATTACTTCGTTCGTTTTCCGGTGTCAACCCCATGCGCGACGTGTTGACACACTGGAAACGATTGGGACTGGTGATCCTCGTCGCGCTGTGCTGCGCTGGCTGCGGGAGAGACCACAGTACATCCGTCATCTCCACCTCCTTTCTCCACGCCGCCGACGTTGAGCGTTATCCAAGCCGAAGCGCGGCCCGCGCCGCGGCTGAGCTGTTGCGATTGCTCGAGTTCGGTGACGCCACCGGGGCAAGTCAGTACTTCACCCCGGCGTGGAAACTGACTCCGCCAAAGCTGGCCACCGACCTCACGCGGTCGCTCGGTGGTCTGATCGCGGCAGCGGGCCGGAATTTTGTCGTCATCGGTATTAGACAAACAGGAACCCATGCGACCATCTCAGCCTCAGTTTCAAGGCTGGGCTCTTCCGCCCGCTTGGAGCTCAACCGCGGTTCCGGGATGTGGAGGCTCTCATCGTTCCAGGTCGGAAAGCTGAAGCTTCCGCAAGCAGCCAAGCGACGAGCCGGATAGCCGCCGTCGGTGCGGAGGGAGTGCTGTTCAGCCGCGAGTACGACCTCGCGCCGATCTCCTCTTGCCGACCGAAACGGCCTCCAGGTAAGCCCGGTGCACCGTATCGGCCTGTTGCTCGAGCGTGAAGTGCTGCTCGACACGGGCTCGTCCGGCCACTCCCATAGCCTCGCGGCGGTCACTGTCGTTGGCAAGGGCAATGATCCCGTCGGCCAGCGCGGCCGGATCGTCGATACCGACAAGTATCCCGGTCGCGAGGGTCACGATTTCACGGGGGCCGTCGATCCGCGTGGCCACGACCGGCAGCCCCATCGCCATCGCTTCGATCAGCACCAGGCCGAATGCCTCCTCACGGGTAGGTAGCACAAGAAGGTCCCAGTCGGCGAGCTCCGCGAACGGATCCGAGGTGGTCGCCCACACGACCCCCATCTCACGGGCGCGCTCGACGACCGTCTGGGCCCATTCCCGCTCAGGCCCGTCGGCGCAGGGTCCGATCATCCGAAAGTGAACATCGGGTACCTGGCGCCGCACGCGCTGGACGGCGGCCAGGAAGACATCGCTGCCCTTCCGGTGGGAAATGGTCCCGAGCGTCCCGACGACAAGACGCGACCGGTTCTCGCGGCGAGGACTCGTGGGCGGGACGTTGACACCGTAATGGACCATGCGCGCGGAGACCCGCCATCGCCGGAGTGCATCCAGGCTGGTCGACGAGTTGGTGATCACGTTAGCCCCCGAGGCCCGGATCAGAGCGGCGGCAATCCTCGCCGTGGCTCCGCTGCCCAAGATTTCGTGCACATAGAGCAGCACTGGACTGCCAGTGGTGCGTGCAGTGAGGGCCTCGGGAATTGTGATGAGGGTGTTGGCGTGAACGATCGTCGGTGACTGTTGCTCGATCCACCGACGAAAGCTCGCCAGATAGCCCGGAACACTGCTCACGCGGGTCACGGTGCCAGGAGGAGCGCGCAGAGCGGCTCGGCTGTACCGCAGCAGGCGAGGTTGTCCGTAGACCGCGTATCCGCGTTGCTCCAGTTCGCGCCGCAGCGGACCTGGGCCCGGAGCCCAGAAGACGAATCGCCAGCCTCGCGCCTCCAGCAGCGGCAAGATTCGCAGAACGGCGGTGGCAGAACCCCCGATGATCGGCTCGTGGAAGACGATCGCAACGGTCAGGTCAGCGCCGGCGCGCCCACGACCGGTGCTTCGGTCGAGGGGCGCTGCGCGACTAGGCCCTTTCTGGCGCACGGAGGTCCTGCGCGCTCGGGGCCATCAGCGGGCGTTAGCAGACAGGCGTCGACCCGCTATCAGCCGCCCGGTCATCCGGGTTGCGGGGACCGAGCACGTATATCGCGATCACGAAGGGGACGCCTATGGTCAGCACGTAGCCGAGGGTGACGGCGTAGGTCACGGTGGCTTCGACAAACAGAATCATCAGCCCGACTGCGTAGAGCGCGACCCGGTATTCGTGTCCTGGGTCGGATGGGGAAGCGACCAGACCCAGCAGCATTCGCGCCACCAACCCGAACAGGAGCGAGCCGATCACCACTCCGGCGAAGCCGAAGTCGTTCCACAGGTCGCCAATGATCGTGTACGGCCTTCCTGCCTTGAACCGGTTGGCCCAGATCAGGTACCGGAACGCCTGATCCCCGCTTTGCGGCTTATGCGGATCGATCGAGCTAGGGAGGTAGGACCGGAAGGCATCGACGATCCCCATTCCGTACTGGAACCCGCGTTGACGTGCGTAGTGATGTGGGGATCCGATCACTGCCGTGCCCATCAGGATGTCGTCGAATCCGCCACCGTGCGAGTCGTTGAGCAAGGCGCGCGGATGGACGATGTACGCAGGTGCCGAGGCCAGTGCTGAGCCGAATGTCTTGGTCGTGGTCGCCTGTCTGATCGCGAGAATCGATGCCAAGGCGACAACAACCACCACACAACCGACCAAGACGTAGGGCAGTCGCCATGGGCGCCAGCGGTAATGAGAGATAACCGCGACCAACAAAAGCGTCAGAAAGACGCGGGTGCGAGAGCCCGTAAGCGCGTAGAAGACGCAAATCTCGAGGGTGAGGGCGACAAACGCCACCCGAGATCCGATCGAGCCAGGCGGGCTCCAGGCGGCCCACAGAACCACGGCGATGACGCCGAATCCAATCAACACCTGGTAGAGGACACCGGAGGTGTAAACCTTGAAGTGGAGGGCGGATTCGAGCGATTTTCGCCGGTCCCCCCACCTTGGCGATGATTGCCAGCTGTCCGGCCGCACCGAGAACGACACACATCACCACCAGAGCTCCCACCTCAGGACGACGCCGCGTCGAGCCGATTCTCGAGAGTCTGAGTCGTGCTCGCCGTGACCAAGGAAGGTAGTACCCGAGGATGACAAACCCGATGAAGATGGTTATCGCGGTTATCGCACGAGTCAGGGCGGAGGAGAGTGGCTCTTGGAGAACCCGGGTGACGAACAACGCCAGCTCTTGATTGTCCAGCTTGACGAGGGCGTTGACACCCGGCATCGGCGGGGTGTAGCTCTGGAGGTCAGTGGCGCTGGTAAACAGCTGAAGTGGTCTCAACAGGAACGAAACCAACGCCACCGCGGCGATGATGGTCAGGGGCTCGAAGAAGCGTCCCTCGGCGAAAGCGCAGACGATCACCGTGATTGAAGCCACGCCGCTCACCCCCAGCAACAGCCAGGCGATCGGTGCTCCGGCGGCCAGAACGACGATGGCAATGATGGCAGCGGCTGCCGCGGCGGCGAATATGACCGCACGCTGAAACGGCTGGCCACCTCCCATCCGCCGGTCTGCCCCGGCCACAGGCTCCGTCATGTACCCGGCGATCGGCATACCTGAATCACGCTGCATCGTCCCCGCGAGCGCGTGCATCCCCGACTACTTTCGCGATGGGTCATGAGGCGGACGACGTTGGGGTGGGGTAGGACCAGAATCACGTCCGAGACCTTACAAGCGAAGCTCATCATCCGGTCCGGCGCCCCAGCCGCGCGCCAAAGCGTACGACGCTCGCGCGCTCGTTGGGGCTCAGACCCCCGTACTGGAGCACCAGCGTCGCCGTTACGGCCACTGCCGCCAGAGCGATCGCGACGATCGACCCCAGAGGCGCTATGGGTGCTCCAAAGACAGCGACAACGCTCGCCACCGCCACACCGGCGAGGCAAGCCAAGAGCGCTCGGCCGTAGAACTCGTCAAAGGGACTTGAACCCATCTTTCCGGCGACTTGCCACGCCCACCAAATGCCGGTGATGGTGTAGGCGACGCAGGTTGAGCAGGCCGCCCCGACAGCGCCGAAGGTTTGGGTGAGGAACGCCGTACCGAGAATCATCAGTGGGAGTGAAACGATCGACGAGCGCCAAATCTGCGGGTATGCCCCCAAGGCGAGCAGCGTGCTGTAGGTCTGGCCGAGTGCACCGTGGATCGCGTAGCCAGCGAACAGGATCCGCAACAGCGCTGTCTCACCACCAGGATCGTGTGGAAACAGGAGTCGCGCCAAAGAGGGCGCGGCGACGATGCCCACTCCGGCCGCGGTTACCGTGAACAGAGTGGACCATCTCGTCGTTGTGGTGTACAAAGACCGCAACGCGGCGCTACGGTGCGCGACCGCCAGCCGCGTGGCCTCCGGCAGGTAGATCGTGCTCAGGGCAATGAGAAACTGAATGCTGATCTCGGACATGCGCAAGGCGGCGCCATACTCGCCGGCGATCTTGTTCCCCAGCAGCACCCCCACGGTGACCAGATCTAGGTTTCCCATCAGGCTCCAGACCACACCGCCGAGCTGCATCTCGCGGTCACCCTCGAATCGGGACGATGTCCGCGGCAGATCGCGGAGCGCTGGCCTCCAAGTGAAGGCGATGAGAGCGACGTTGAGCAAGACAAAGCTCCACAAGATGACTGACACGCTCACACCGACCACCAGCGCTGCCGCCGCTACGGCCGCTCGGCCGGCGGAGGTGAACACCGTCGTCACAAAGGAGAAGCGACCTGCTTGACCGCGGGCGCGGAAAATCGAGGCCACGATCGTGGTGGCGCCCTGGGTGACAGCCAGCAGAAAGCTGGCGAGGACGAGATTGAGGTCGAGGGACTGGGACGACGCAGAGGAAATCAGCACGAGCAAGCCGGCGATCCCCGGCAGCACGGCGAGGAAGCGAATCAGCGCTCGCCGGACATCGCCGCGTCCGAAGCTTGAGCCGGATGCAGCCGCAGCGTGCCGCGTCGTCGCGTCCGGAAGGCCGCCCATCGAGACGGTGGCGCCGAGCAATCCGGTGGCCAGCGCGGAGAAGACGTAGCCCAGGTCCTTTGGCGATAGAGCATGGGTCAAAAGGAGCAAGGTCGCGAGCGTCAGCACGCGCCCGAGGACCCACATGGTCCAGGTGACTGCCGTGCCTCTAGCGACGCGCTTGAGGGGACCGAGGTGTTCTGTGCCCGCCGGCTCGGGGGGCGCGTCCACGCCTCGAACCGGGTGTCGGGTGAGCCTCACGGACCCTTTGCTCCGGCTCCGTCAGATGCTCGATCACCTCGATGGTCGCCTGGGAGGGCGCCCGTACGAGCGATCGAGTCCTCGCCCACAGCCTTCCTGGATCCTCGCGCAGCAGGAGGATGGCCGAAGGCCGCGGAATGGCGCAGCCATGCCGCACGTCGTTGTAGGGCCGCGCGTGCGCCGCGTGGCGGGGCCAGCGGGACCGGCCGCCGCGCGGCGCCGAGGCGACGGTAGGCGCGCCATTGCCGCAACCCTTCGACGCGCCCGCTCAGCGGGGCCAGCGTGTGGTCTGTGAGCGCAGCGAAGGCCACATAGCCGAGGTCGTAGGCGACCATCGCCGCTCCATAGCGGCGAAGGTGAACGGCATCCGCGTTCTTGGCCACCATGCGGACGCGATTGAGCCCGACGTGAAAGTACTTGAAGCTCGACCCGAAGGCTCGGCTGGTGGCACCATGACGGTGATAGACGACCGCGGACGGCGCATAGACGCAGCGCCAGCCGCGCATCTGTGCGCGCCAGGCAAGGTCTGCGTCGTCAAGCGCGAAGAAGAACGAGTCATCGAGGCCGCCGATCTGCTCGAGCATCGTGCGACGGTGCAGCGCCGCTCCGCCGCATGCGCCGAATACGTCCCGCGGCTGCGTCTCGCTGGCTTGCACCGGCAGTCCGAGCAGACGATCGTAGGCGATCCCCAGGCGGTCGACCCCAATACCCGCAGAATTGATCATGTTGCTGCCGTCAGCAAAACGCATCTGTGCTGCCACCGATCCAACTCCGGCCCCCCGTCCGGCCTCCAGCATTTGTCCTACGGCCGCCGGCTCGACTTCGACGTCATTGTTGATCAGCAGGATCCAGTCTCCGCTCGACTGACGAATCGCCTCGTTGACGGCGGCAGCGAAGCCGACGTTCTCCGGCATCTCGATCAGCAATGCTTCAGGAGCGGCTGCGCGGATCACCTCAGCCGAAGTGTCTCCGGAGGCATTGTCAACTACGACCAGCTCGCTGTCCTCTGGTGCGCCGTCCAGCGACTCAAGCAGGCAGCGCAAGCAGTCCGCCAGCACATCCGGGCGGCGGTAATTGACCACGATCGCGGTAACCAAGCTGCCTTACCAGTTCACGTAGCAGTCAACATCGATGCCAACGGCAGTCGCCCACTCATGCTCGGGCAGCTTACTATGGTCAAGGTTATCGTAGCCCTCGTGATACGCAATCCGCTGCTAGCCTCCGCCGACACGGGACTGCTGCGTCCGCGTCGGCTGGTTCGCGCGGCGCGATACATGTGGAACCATCACTGACTGATACCAAACGAACTGACGTAACTGTCGGCCAGACTCAGGCTAATGGTCCAGGGCTGGAGATCGTGATCGTGTCATTTACTGGATCGCGAGATCTTCTCCGTGCGGCGCTGCAGTCGCTGCGGGACAACTCGTACACCGGCGGAGAGCAGACCGTCCATGTGGTCGACAACGCCAGCTCAGACGGCGCTCCGGAGATGGTGAGGGCGGAATTTCCGGAGGTGCAGGTGCACGAGATGGGCTGGAATGCCGGCTTCTGTGTGGCCAACAACGTCGTTCTGGAAGCAGCGACCGCTCCGTATGCGCTGGTGCTCAATCCCGATACCGAGGCCTACCCGGGCACGCTTGACCACATGGTGAAGCTGATGGAGGACCATCCTGAGGTTGGCATGGCTGGCTGCCGCTTGGAAAAGCGCGACGGCAGCCTCGACCATGCCGCCAAGCGCTCCTTCCCCACACCATTCACTGCCCTGTCACATTTCGTCGGAGCAGGTGATCGACTCGGCGGTAGATTCGCCGGGTATCAAGCGGTCGAATTGGACGAACGGGATTGTGGTGAAGTTGATGCCATAAATGGTGCTTTCATGCTCGTCCGTATGTCCGCAGTGAGGAAAGTTGGATACTTCGATGTCAACTATTGGTTGTACATGGAGGACCTGGACTGGTGCTACCGCTTTCATCAGCGCGGCTACAAGGTGTGGTACGACGGGAGCGTTTCGTTCCTACATGTCAAGGGCGCCACGTCGAAGCAAAAAGGGCACCGGCGCTTGCGCCAGAACCTCGCCTTCCACCGCGGCATGGGCCGCTTCTACCGCAAGTTCTATGGCGGAACCAACCCGGTTCTCGACACGGCCGTCTACCTTGGGATAGTGGCCAAGCTGACCATCGCGGCGGTGCGCAGCGGCATTGCCCGCCGGAGTTTGCTGTAGCGGACGAGCAGGCGAACTACTTGTTCTGCGTCTCGGTGGTTGCCGCGGCGGGTGATGCCACAACGGCAGAAACGCTCGTTTTATGAACCGGCATTTGATAGAGGTCGATACGCAGTGGTCCCGACGAACCCGTGAGCTTGATCGTGCGGGCGGCGGGCCTGAGGGCGAAGGGCACGGGATAGTCAACTCTTGGTGATGCGTCCATGATCAATCCGTCGGCGGCGGTGCCCGGGATGAGCCGAAACCTAGCCCAACCGTTAACAACGATGTAGCGAAGCCCTGCGTGGTACAGGAAGCTTTGGAAGCGCTCGAGACCGGATACGGCTGCGCCAGAGATCCGCGCAAACAACAAGGTTCCCGTGTCAGCCGGCGGAATTCTCACCGTCTGGCCATATTGTGTGTGAATGGAATCGATGAGCCGTGGTGGGCCGCAGCGGTCCGGGACCTTGCCAAGCACCTGCCAGTTAGCGGTGGTCTGCAGCGACACGTAGTTACACAGCATCGCGATCGCTTGCTCCGGGGGATCCCAAGGGGCAAATCTCCCGTCGATGCTCGGTACTACGCGAAGGGCGGCGATACGGGGATCGCCGCGGAGGATCCGCCGCGGACCCTGGGAGGACCGGAGCGCATTGGAGTTCAGGCGATCAAGCGCGCTGGTGTAGGCACTGTAGTTCTGAAACACGGGCAGGGGATCCCACTTGAGTCCGTATGTCCAGGCAATTGCCGCTTCCGAGGGATCGATGTCGACACTCTGCCCCTTGAGCAGACGAAGCGTCGCCGGTTGGAGACCGTACGTGTGGTTCATAGAAACCGCGCCCGCGAACTTAATGACCGCCCGCCGCGACGGGCTGAGCAGGTTCCGAAACTGATTGATCGCATCGCCAGCACGGGTGATCGGATTGAACTCGGCGAGCTGAAGACCTGGTTGGGCCGCCGTGATTGCGACCGCTCCGAGTGCGGTGACCGCGGCAACGGCCATCAACCGTCGCCTGCCGAAGGCCAGTCCGGCAGCTAAGCCAAGCGCAGTCCCGAAGAAGATCACAGCATGGCCGGAGTCGCCGCGGACGATCCCTTCCTTGAAGATCGAGAAACTCACGAAGGCGACCATGAGCGCGGCCACCGGCCGCGGACGCCCGGGAGCGGAAGTCAGAGCGCCAGCAGCAACGAGCCCGACGCTGATCAGGATCATGGCGGGTAGATAGATCGCCGATGCAGGCGGAACGGTCATCGCCTCGCTGTACCCAGAGACGATCTGCAGGCTATTGCTCGCGAAGTCCGAAAGGTTGTCGAACCCCTGTCCGGAGGCGAACCACAGCAGGGCGAAGACGAGCACTGAGAGAGCGATGAAGATCGACAGGTTGCGCCGGCGACGCTCCAAGGCCACAAGCGTGATCGCGCACATCCCCAGGATCACCAGGCCCAGACGCAGTTCGATCAAGGTCTCGATCGCGCCCAGGACTGCACCGCCGAACACCACCAGGGACGTAGCAAAGCCCGGTGGCTCGGGGGCCAGCGCAGCCAGGCAGCAGATCGCGGCCAGGGTGATCGAGATGTCCAGCGCGCCACCAGCGATGACGAGAAAGACAGTCAGGATCAACGCGATCAACGGGTTGACGCTGCGCCGCAACGCCCAAACGAGACTGACGCACAAGAGGACGTGAAGGACGGCCTGGAAGAGAAATCCGATCACGGCCAGTTCCCCGTACCAAAGCTGACCGGCCCACGCGAGAAATCCCAACGGGCCATAGGTAAAGACGATTTGGCTGCCGAAGTGCAGACCACGATGGGCGGCCATGTAAAGACTGCCCATCCAGCTCGGGTCAAGGCCGACACTGGGTCCGGTGAACGAGAGTGTCCAGGTCGCGATGGCGGCCAGCACGCCGAGGGTCCATGCGGACGCGAGCAGACGCAACGGCGATTCGCGAACGCGTCCCCTCGGGACTCGTGTCTTGGTCGCGTCGCTACCTAGGAGCGCCCTCACCAGCCGCGAAGGATACGGCGTCGGGTCGGGCGAGGATGCCTCGTCTTTAGAGACAGGTTTGTTCGATTAGGTCGTCTCGACCGAACGACGGCGATGGCCTATGCCGTGATGGCCAAAGCGCGCACCGGAGAGCAGCGGATCGTTATGGTGCTGCCATCTATCCGGCCAGCCTCGCTGTCGCCGCTAGCGGCGATGAGTTCGACATGCGCTGGCCTGCCCCCAGGTGCTCAGCAGTGGGCCTCAGGACGTTCCAGGCAAGGACGTCCTCGGCCAAGTTCAGTCACGCCCTAGCAAAGCTCCACAAAAAAGAAATTACGCGAACTTCACCCAGCCGGGGCAAATTACCACCAGCAGCAACCGACGGGCCGAATCAAGGACTTTGCTAACTTGGTCCTCGTGATGAAGCGGATCGCTCTCGCTCTGACGATGATAGGCGTTCTGGCGGCGGTGCTGGCGGCGCCGGCATACGCTCGCCGGACGGTGCCCGTCGGCTTCTTTGGTGTGGTCATCCCGCCGGAGTTGAACACGGTCTCCGACGCCACCCTGGACCAGCAGATGGGTTTGATGGCGAGTTCCGGTGTTGAATCGATTCGCCTGGATCTCCCCTGGCTGCAGCTCGAGCCGGCGCCGGGCTCGTTCGACTTCAGCACGCTCGACCGGCTAGTGGGGACTGCCTCCAGGCATCACCTACGCGCGATAGTCAATGTGTCGTATACGCCGGCTTGGGCCTCGTCGCAGCCTGGTGCGGCTGAATCCTGGCGGTATCCACCCAAGAACGTGAGCGCGTACACCGACCTGATGCGGCGCCTCGTCTTGCGTTACGGCCCCAGCGGTGCGTTCTTCCGGGCAAACCCCACTCTGCCGCGCGTGCCAGTCCGGGAATGGCAGGTATGGAACGAGCAAGATGCTCCGTGGTACTGGACAGCGAGCGATTGGTGGCGGAGCTATACCAGCCTGCTGCGGCAGACATATCCAGCGATCCATCGGTTGGATCGGGGAGCGGAGGTAATAGCGGGGTCGCTCGTTGCCTCCAGCGCCACGGAGACTCCGTGGCTGGCGCTGGACCAGATGTACCGTGCCGGTGCCAAACGGTACTTCGACGCGATCTCCGTCCATCCTTTCGCGGATACTGGGAGCTCAGTTGGACTGAGCATGAGTCACCTCTTGACCATCGTTCAGCGAATGCGTACGCAGATGCGTCGTTTTGGCGACGCGCGCAAGCCGCTGCTGGTCACCGAAATGACGTGGTCTTCCGCACTGGGCAAGGTGCCGCGGGCTGCGCTGCTAGGTTTCGAAACGACCCCACGTGGTCAGGCCCAGCGGCTCGCCGCGGCCTACGGCAATCTGGCCAAGCAGCGAACCAAGCTCGGTCTCACGCAAGTGTTCTGGCTGGCATGGTCGTCGGCATACGATGCGACCGGGGACCTGCAGGACATGATCTTTCGCTTCACCGGGCTGCTCAAATATGCAGGAGGGCCGTTCTCGCCAATGCCGCTCCTCGGTACCTACGCCAGCACCGCAGCGCGATACGAGGGATGCCGTAAGGGACCTACGGCCAGCTGTCGCTGACGCTTGCCGACTGGGAGGGAACATAGGGCCATCAGTCTGCCCTTTGCGATCGGGAGACGGTCCGCCGTGCCCTGTCAGTCTCCATGACTCCGGAGACGTGCTGATTGGCCGCGGCTTTGCGGCAGCCATGCTCCATCCTTGTGGAGTGCTGGGCGAGGGCGCGTGCTACCAACGTGATCGCTGCCGATTAACCACTAAGACGCCATGGAAAGGTTCCTCGATCGGCCTCTCACCATCCTCGTGCCCCATGCCTCGGCCTTCCTGACCGACTCACAACCTAATGGCGATGGGCTGGCAGCGTTCGAATTCATCACCAGACTCGCTGCTCGAGGTCACACGCTTCATGTCATCGTAGAGCGAGTGGCCCTCGAACGAAGACTGCCGTCCTCGGTCACTGTCCATCACGTCAGAGCGCGAAAGAATCGCTCGGGGCGGGAGCGATTAAGGCTAATGCGTAACATCGCGGTACGAAGCGGAGAGCTGAAGCAAAACATCGCTTTCGACGTCGTACACCAGCTGAACCCAGTCGACATCGCTCTCTCTGCTCTCGTCCCCCTTGATGGAATGCCTCTGATTCTCGGCCCCTATGTTCCCCGCTGGCCGCCTGACAACGACCCGGCATCTCGACGGCGCGACCAATGGCTGACAGTTGCCGAGAAGCCGATTCGTTGGTACGAGCAGCGAAGAGCCGGGGCGCTGTTGTTGTCGACGCCGGAGGCGCAAAGCAAGACGGTGGTCTTCGGCGAGCTCAGTCCCACAATCCACTATCTGAGTGCCGGCGTCGATGACAAAAGGTTTCAGATGGTTCCCGTTGATTCACCCAACCGCGGCATGCGAATCCTGTTCTTGTCCCATCTGGAGGAAAGGAAAGGCATCTTCACCCTGATAGAGGCATTCCAGCGGGTCGTCCGGGTGTTTCCGGACGCCTCTCTTCTCGTGGCCGGCGAGGGATCTGCCTACGAGCTGGTGCGCGAACAGATCATGTCGTCTCCTGCTTGTGAACGCATAAGCCTCTTCGGCCGAACGCAGCCGAACGAGGTGCCAGCGCTTCTGGCCGCAAGCGACGTGTTCTGTCAACCATCACGTGGTGAACCGTTCGGCATCTCGGCTCTCGAGGCGATGGCCGCAGGACTCCCGGTAATCGGCACGGATGCTGGCGGTTTGCGCTATTTGCTGGGCGGTGACCGTAGGGTCCTGGTCCCAGTTGATGATCCCCGCGCTCTGGCCGATGGGTTGATCAGTGTGCTGGCGGACAAGGACTTGGCTGCGAGCCTGGGAAAGGCGAACCGCATCCGTGTCCAACGGGAATACGCCTGGGATGCAATCATCGATCGCCTGGAGCTCATTTATGGGCAAGCTCTAGTGCGCCGCCGCCAGGGATAGGCGGGCGACGGGGGGGAATGAAGGCGCCGCACGGGAAGCGGGTCAATCCGCCAAGGGGTCGGACATCTCAGGTCAGAGAGTGACTACGGCAAGAGGGGGCGGCGGCGATGGGCGGGGCGCTCTCATCGTCGATGCGTCCACTCATCCGCGACCGCCTTCAGCTGAAGCCACCTGCCGCCGACTGCTCTTTCAGGTGAAGCCTCCTGCCGCCGAGGTGCAAGCTCGCACGGCTCCGAACATCCATGATCTTCTTGTCGATCTTTCGCCAAGACCGCCTTCGATCGATCAATCGGCTAGGGTCGATGAAGCGGTTGCTCGCCTGCTCGTCCGCCGCGCTCGTCGGCATCGTGGTCGCCGGGTGCAGCGGCAACACGAACCTGGGTGCCACTCAGATCTCCGATACGAGTGCGACGCTTCAGGCCAGTCTACGCTGCGACTCCGGTGAGAGCTGTGACGGGTTCTTTCGCTGGCGAACTGATCCGAGCGGCAACTGGGTCAACGGCCCGGACACCGGGCCGATCAGCGGACCAGTGACGCTTCCCCAGTGGATCTGGACTGCGCCCCGGGGCACCTTTGCTGCCAACACGACTTACGATTACCAATGGTGCGGGCGAGGATCCGGGACCGCGAGCTATGCCTGCGTCGGCCCGACTGATCAGCAGGGTCCCGCGGATGCGACCGCGCTTGGAGACCCGAACGGCTTTAGCACCTTCACGACCCTGCCTTCCGCAGTTACCACGGTGACCGCGCAGCAGTTCCACGACAGTCTGGGCGTAAACGTGAAGGACACCTATTTCAACACGATCTACGGCAATTGGCCTCAGACGCTGGCGGACGTACTGAACATCGGCTTCACCCATCTCCGTCTCGGCATCTACGACTCGAGCAACGCGGGGTGGAATGCGCGCCATTGGGGCGACTTACGTGCGGCTGTCGCCTTCGGCCTCAAGCTCGACGTCGGCATCAGTCCGGACTGCAGCTACGAAGGGACAACGTCCGATCCGCACTTCGCCGATTGTTTCGACGCGCTGCGAGACCAAGTGGGACTGACCGGAGTCGAGAGCTTCGAATGGCCCAACGAATACGACATCTCCGGCGATCCGAACTGGGCGACGAACCTTGCCGCCTGGGGTGCCCAAATCTATTACTTGGCCAAGTCACTCGGGCCCTACCCGGTCTTCGGGCCGTCGATAGTCAACCCGAGCAGCATCGGCGTGTTGGGAGACCAGTCCGCCGATCTCGACTACGGCAACTTCCACGATTACCTCGGCGGGACTTCGCCGACACCGCTCACGGTAGCCGCGGAACGGGTGCGGATGCAGCCAGTTTCGGACGCAAAGCCCGACGTCGCGACCGAGTTTGGCTACCACAATGAGCTCTCGACCACAGATCCCGGAGTCCAACCGGGCATCGATGAATCCGGGGCGGCGATCTACGTCTTGCGTCAGTACCTGGAGCACCTCGCAGATGGGTTGAGCCGCAGCTACGTGAATCAGCTCTACGATCTGGACTCGAGCAGCACCAACAGCAACTATCGCTTCGGGCTGATCCGCTCGGACGGGACATACAAGCCGGCAGCCAACGCGCTTAAGAACCTGATCTCGATGATTGGTGCTGGCACTCCAGCCACCATCTCTCCTCTCTCCTGGGGAGTTGAGGCAAACGACCCGACCTCTGATCTGAGGTACTTGGATATCGAGGCCTCAGAC
This sequence comes from uncultured Solirubrobacterales bacterium, assembly GCA_963787535.1. GTDB lineage: Bacteria > Actinomycetota > Thermoleophilia > Solirubrobacterales > Solirubrobacteraceae > Palsa-465. The sequence goes on along the minus strand of CAWBDB010000002.1, from coordinate 201,756 downwards.
GGTACTCATGATCTGGTCCTGTGGCGCACTGCCTCCGTCTGGGACCGCGACGCCAAGCAGGACCTGACGGTCAGCCCAGTGACCATCCACGTGGATGGGGCTTTCAACTCCTGGCAACAGGGAGACCCACTGCAGAGCGCGACGCTCACCAATCGTTCGGGTCCGATTGCCGTTCAATTGGGTGCCGACCCAGTCGTGCTGCACGTCATGCCGGGATAGAGCCCGGTAACCGGCGGAGCCTTGAGGAATCAGTCGACCTCCATGAGGCCAATGAGAGCGGCAAGGGGATCCTCACCTGCCACGCCCACATCGGTCATCCCGCTTGGTTTGAGGCTCTCGAAGGGCTTCGAGGCGACGTCTTGAGGTGGTCAGCAAGTCGGATGGCCAAGGCGATGATTGTCAACGTCGGATTGACGTAGCCCCCTGCGGGGAACACGGACGAGCCGGCGACGAACAGCCCTGCCACCTCGTGGACTTGACAATCGGAATCCACCACGCTCGTCGCAGGATTCTCGCCTAGACGGGTGGTGCCGATGTGGTGGAAGGAGTCCTCTAGACAGTCCTGCCAGCTCGCCTCGGCGAGCCAAGGGGCAGGCTGAACGTCCCCGAGCCCGAGGCGCTCGAACTCACGCCCGACGGTCCGTACCATGACCTCTGTGGTACGACGGTCGATCTCGGTCAGCTTCCACTCGACGACCGGCAGCGGCACACCAAGCGTGTCACGCTGCTGTCCCAATGTGATCCGGCTCTCCGGGTGTGGTGCCTGTTCAGCGTGTGTTTTTAGCCACACGGTGACCGGCGCCAAGCGTGCGGATCGCCCAGCCGAGACTCGTCGGTGGGCGATCGACGCCAGACTCGGTAGATCTCGGGCCATCAGCCGCAAGTCGTGCCGCAGGTTTGGGGGTTGCCGTCGGCCTCTCACCGAGCGGTAGACGCGACGCGCGGCTTGGATTGCGGATTGCTCACCGAAGTGGAAGACGGGATATGCCGAACAGGACAGCACCTGCTCGGAGCGCTGCGCCTCGGCGCTGAGCACGAGGCGCGGCAGATAGCGGACATTCCGGCGGTAGAAGAGTCCATAGAGCTCTTGGAGCTGCGCGAAGTCCCCACCAACGATTGCCCCGCTGTAGGCGGTGGGGTGGTCTTGAAAATACCGTCCGACGACGCCACGGCGGTTGCCGATTCCCGCCCGGTGAGTGCCCGTAGAAGCGAGAAGCAGCCTCGGGTTCTCGATCCCTCCCGTGCAGACGACACACGCCTGAGCTCGGATGCGCACCATTTTTCCCTCAGGGGTCGCCGCACGAACGGAGTGAAACCGGTCACCCGCAGGGGTGGTGATCAGCTCCGTCGCCGTGGCGTGAAGGAGCACGCGAATGTTCTTGGATCCGGATAGCCGCCGCCGGTACAGCCGGCCGAGATCTGGGTGCGGGCACCACACGCTGAACCGGTGCGCGACGCGCGCTCGGTCCACCGGTAGTCTCCGCACGCCGAAACGATCCCAGACGCGTTCGTCGTACACCTCACCCTCAATCTGAAGCCGCTGCTCAGCACGGCGGTAGAACTGCTCGAGCTCCTGCAGCGGAAACGGCCACGACGCGTCGGGTATCCACGGTCGCTCGTTGAACGTGTCGCGATCAGCCGGGAGGCATTGTCCCGCCCACAGCGCGGTTGCGCCCCCCAGGACCCGTGCGCGCCCAGCGGTCAGCGAGTCGGTGGCGATCCCGATACCCTCGCCTTCGTTGAAGCGGTCGGTCTGTGGGCTTGAGCGAAGGCCTCCGCTCTCGAGCACGACCACTTTGGTGGATGCGTTGAGGAACTCCAAGGCGATCGCGATCCCGGCGGCGCCGGCTCCGATGACGCAGAGCCCCGTTTCAAGTTCTGTGTCGTGCTCGTGCTGACGCAAATCGACTAGCATCGCCCGCTTTTCGTAAGGTGCATCATGGACAACGTTGTTCTTCCCGGCACAGAGTTAGCTCCGTCGCGTTTGGGGTTTGGCTCGGCTGCGCTCATGGCTCGGCTGGGGCGGCGGCAGTCAGTGCGCCTCCTCGAGGTGGCGAATGAGAATGGCATAACCCATTTCGATACGGCGCGATCGTATGGCTACGGCGAGGCGGAGAGCGCTCTGCGTGAGTTCTTGGCCGGACGCCGGGACGAGGTGACTGTGACAACCAAGCTCGGCATCGCGCCACCGCAGCGGCCGCGTGCGATGGGAACTGCAAAGGCAGTCGGACGCTTTGCTGCGCGGTGCGCACCGATTGTGCGCCCGCTCCTCCGCAGGCGGGCTCAGGCGATGGTCAAGCTGGGATGCTTTGATCCCGCCGAAGCCCGTGCGAGCTTGGAGACGAGCTTGAGGGAGCTCGGAACCGAGGTGGTAGACATTCTGCTGCTGCACGAATGCAGGCCGTCCGACCTCCGAACCGAAGGACTGCTGGAGTTCCTCGAGCTGGCGGTGCGTGAAGGCAAAGTTCGTTACTTTGGTGTCGCGACGGATCCTGACTCGACTAGCTACGCTCTCGGCCACACCCCGGAGTTCGGACGCTTGGTTCAGGTTGAGAACAGCGTTGTTCAGCCGTCGCTCGAGCGGCTGCTGCTCGACGGAAGCGCGATCATCACTCACTCGGCGGTGAGGGTGGGGCTGCCACCCTTGCTAGAGGTGATGCGTGACGAAGAACGCCGCCAACGGTGGTCGCGCGCGCTGTTGCTCGACTGCGCGGACCCGCAGATCCTTGCTCGGCTGCTGCTCGCCCACGCGCTGCGCAGCAACGACCGCGGCGTGGTGTTGTTCTCGTCCACCCACGAGCGCAGGATCTGCGCCAACGCCGCGCTGGTCGGCGGCACTGAGTTCTCGACTGATCAGATAGGCGAGTTTGAGCGACTGTCGCATGAGGCGTTTTCCGGACCGACCTCTGGCCGCTAGCAGACCGTTCCGGTATGACACTTTGGTTGTCTGTGGCCGGGTAGCCTGACGCGGTCGGCGAGCAATGGTCAGCCGGTCAAACACGCTCACGGTGTGATCTCGAGCACGATCGGGTCGGCCCCTACCTGGAGGGTCGCCGTCCCGTTCCCGTAGCCGATCGCCTCCCCGAGGATCGGATCATACGCGACCCAGGGGTGGAAGCTGCCGCAGACGTGGATCGTGTTCGGCGTGACGGTCAGTTCCTGCCTGCTGTTCCGGTCCCAAACCGAGGCGGTGCGCCATAGCACGAGCGCGTATCTCCCGTCAGGCTTCTCGATCGTCAGGTAGCGAAGATCCTCGGTCGGGTCCGTCGGGTCGAACGCGAAGTGCAGCGGCGACGTCTGGGCGGGTGCGCCAGATCCGATGCGTTGAGTGAGGTTCGTGAGAGCAGTGGCGGCAGGCTTCGGCGTCCAGTCGGTGTGGAACATGCCGAAGTTCTGGTCCGGGTCGCTGCTGCTGATCGACTCGTCGACCAGCTCGTAAGCGTAGTTCTTGTCCACGCCTTGAGCGAGGTGCTCGAGGTACTGGCGCAGCGTGTATACGGCGGCCCCGCTCTCGTCAATTCCAGGTTGCTGATCCGGAAGAGGCGCGAAGTCCCCGGTCCAGAATCCGAACTCCGTCGCCACATCGGACTTAGAACCGGCTACGCGCCCTATCCACGAGATCTGCGCTTGCACCGATCCCGGAGTCGGGCTGGTCGCACCCGTGTAATCGTGCATGTTCCCAAAGTCGAGCTGGGCGGAGAGGTCGGGCCAATGGTTCTGGTCGCCAGACGGCCCGTACACGGTCTGGATGCCATAAGCACGCGCCAGGTTGTAGATCCGTCGTCCGTACGACGGCAGGTTTGGGTCGCTCGACTCGTTCGGATACTCGACGGCCTCAACCCCCGATAGGCCGACATGGTCGTGGAGGACTTTGAAGCAGTCGTCGAATCGAGCTTTCCCGAGATAGCTGCAGTCCGCATTCATCACCACATCGAGCTTGAACCCCGACGCGACGGCCTCTCGAAGGTCGCCCCAGTGGCGCGCGTTCCAGTCACGGCTCGCGGTGTCGGCGATTCCGAGCCTGATCTGCTTCGCGCCGATTGACTTGGCCGCGTTGATCGCGCTCGTCCAGTCTCCGTACGGCGTGTTGAAGTATGTGTCGTGCGCGTTGATACCAATCGAGTCTGCGAACTGCTGCGCGCTGATCGTGCGGTCCTGAGCAAAACTCGTCGTGAACGAGAAGCTCGTGCCGGGAGTCTCGTCGGGGCCGACGCAGGTGTAGTTGGCGACGCGGGCCTCCCTGCCGCACAGCTGGTACTTGTACGTGGCGCCTGGAAGCAGGTTCGAGACGGCGGCTGAGACCTTGCGGTTGGAGCTCGTCGACGTGAACAAGGCCGCCGGTGTCGTGCTCTGATACCGGCCACCGGTCCCGTATTGAAAATAGTACTGGCACCGCGTCGGTCTCGCGCCCGAGCAACTGACCGAGGCGCTGAGGGTGGCGGTCGTGTCTCCAACGCTCGTCCCTCCGACGGTGTTTCCGCCGCACGCGGTCACCAGGAACGTGGTAACGATTGTGGCTGCCAGCGCGAGCTGTCTCATCCGCCCGACGGCCCTTAGCCAAAGGTCACGGCGCGACGGCTATCCCGACGTCCTACGGGATGACACATAGATCGGCTTGGAGAGGGGTCGAGTGGGCGCCACGTACCCGAGTCGGGCGAGAGCTACGATTCTTCCGCCTGGCCGGATGGGATGCGGTCCGCTCGGAAGGCCGTGTCCTGGGCTAGACCCCCGGGGAGGTCAGTCTGAAAGTCGGCTAGTACATCGAGGAAGTCGCGCACCGTGCCGGACATCAACCGGGGATGGGCTTCGCCGACGATCGTGCCCACAGAGGCTAGTCCACGGAAGGACTTCAGCACGTCGTACTCTGCACCCTCAATGTCGATCTTCAGCAAGTCGACCTCCTTGATCCCAGCCTCAGCAAGAACGTTGTCGAGCTTCATGGACCGGACGTCGATCGGCTGCTGCCACCGAGTCGCCGGCCGAGCCGAGGATGATTTCCAGCCGTCCAAACGCCCTCCGGAATAGAGGGTAATCGTTCCGTCCTGTTCACTCACTGCAGTGTTCAAGATTGTCACCTGAGGCATGGAGCCGACATTACGGCGAAGTTTGGCGAAATTCACAGGGTCAGGCTCTAAAGCAACGACGCGCGCCGTCGGAAACCGCATCGTGAAGAACAGGACGGTTGCTCCGATGTGAGCGCCCAAATCTACGATCACCTTCGGCGCGCGAATGTCCGGCAGCTCATACACCCCCCGACCGAACACTTCCTCGATGACTGCGAGGTCTGCGTCGCTGTCTGCCCGCCAGGAAACGACGTCCTCACCGAGCCGCAGCTGATGCTGTGTGGGCCAGTTCCTTCCCACCCGCTTTAGGAGTGGCATCGTGACCATGAAGACCGCGAGCCGGAAACGGTCCCTGATCCGGAACCCGAGACGTGCCACTCCAACGACCAGACGGTAGCGGTAGAGCAAGCGGTCAACGAACGCGCGCACAGCCGACGGCACATTACATCATCCGATAGTGAGAGCCGTCCCGGACGGTGCCAGAGACTGACACGCGAGATGAAATGCCGCCGTCGTGGTGAAGTCTCAACTCTGGTTTACGACGTTGACGCTCTGATCGTCCATGATGTGGTGGGCGTATCGGGTCGCTCTCAGTTCGAGTACCCGCGAGTCAGCAGGCCGCTCTGATATGCCTATATTAGTTGCCCGCGGCCGGCCGGCCGGACACATCGTTGATGCGCTGGGCGAGGAACTGACCAACGGCCGCTTCGGAGCAGCAATCGTGCCACCACTGGAGTCCGCGCCTGTGGGCTCTCTGCAACGCGCGGCGATCCTCGAGCACGGGCCAGACCACACTCTCGAGGTCACTCCAGCGCTTGAGCTGCAGGAATGGCGCTCCGGTGTAGAACCAGTGCGGCGGGAGGCGGTCGGAAACGACGACGCATCCGTACCGGAGGCCTTCGAGCAGCCGGTATGTCTCTACTGATGTGCCCCGAGGCGCGAGACAGACTCGGGCCCCCATCATCCCTTGTGAATAGCCCAGCGACGACGCAGCCTCGGATGCCTTGAACCCGCCGGTCACACGGAGGTCTACGCGGAGCTGTGGCCGAGATGTCGCCAGCTGCTCCACGGCTCTTAGCATCTCGCGACGGGCTCGGACCTTCGGCGAAAGCCAGCGCTGGCGCAGAGTCCCCCCGTGCTCGATGCTGCCGGCGAAGAAAATGTCGGTGGGACGCTGCTCGATCGGGATGACCGGGAGATCGAGTTGATTGAAGGTTCCGAGCGGGACCGTGGACACGGATGGTGTGAGCCGCTGGACGCGCGCTGCTTGGCGAAGCAGGAGGCCCCCGTGGGCGACGCCCCCCGGCAGCCACCGGAGCCATCGCACGCCGCACTGAGCGAGTTCGGCGACACCGGTGAGGCTCGGGTTCTGTAGCGGTCCGGAGCCCAGCACCGGTCGTGTTCCGTAGCACTTGAACACTGCTCGTACCTGTGCGATGTAGCGGGGGATGAATCCCACCTCGTCGCCGAGGATGACCGCCACGACGTTGTCCCCGTATCGCGGCAACCGGTGCGGGTTGAACGTGAGATAGACGTCGATCGCTTGGTCTCGAAGCGTCTGCTCCATCTCCTGGAACACGCCAGCCCAATAGCGGGTGTCCTTCCGCTCCGGCCGCGGGCCGGCGAACGGGTCCCAGCATCGCGGGGCACTGTCCTCCGGAAGGTCAAGGAAATAGCGAGGCACGAGCCAACAGTCCTCGTCTGGAGGGCAAATCTAGGCGGGACGTCTCGAGCCGAGCCGGTCCCCTCTGCTGCGAGCCATTGATGCATGCTCGAAGGCGAGCGCTTGGCCGCCGATGAACCAGAAGATGACGCCAGGACCGCCGTAGAAGCCATCGCCCGAAGTCAGACTGACCAACAGGAGCACGAACATGGCAAACATCAGCAGGCGCATGTCCTGGCCCGGGGATCTCGCTCTAGCCCCATTCCAGAGGGCGCGCAGCATCATCAGAATCGCTACGAGAACGAGAATGAAGCCAACTGGACCGACCTGGTAGAGCAGCGAGAGGTACCCATTGTCGGGAGCACGAAGCGAAGTGTCGGCGGTGAGCTTCGTCGGCTCTCCGGCACTGCCGAGCCCGTGACCAAGCGGAGCCGACACGGCGCTGGGCAGCGTTTCGCCTAACGTAGCCGTGCGAGCGGTGGCCGAGGTGTCACTGCCCGGTGAGCCGATGGTGCTAAAGCGGTTTACCACACCTCGTGCCGTCTGGCTGACCGGCGAAAGGGCAAGGCTAGCGGCGACGGCAATGGCCGCCACGCCGAATACTGCTCGGGCGCTGGTCCCTCTGGAGGCGATGACGTGGGCGACGCCGCCAGCGGCGAGCGCGATCCAAGCCGAGCGCACGAAGGTCAGCGCCAGTGCGACACTGACCATGACGAAGCCGAGGGTGGCGATTGACCGGTGGCCCTTCACGGTCAGGTAGCACAGGATCGAGAGCGCGAGCAGGGGCGCCAGCGACCCCGGAGAGTTGAGCGTCGCGAACACCCGAACCGTGCCGGTGTTGGTCGTACCGATGCTGGTGACACCGGTGGCGTCCAGCCAAGCCTGATCCCAGATTGGCAGCTGCACGACATGTTGCACGATTCCGTAGAGCGCAATCGGCACCATCCCGAAAAGTAGGATGCGACGCAGACCACTGCGTAGCGTCGAGGGAGGCTCGAAGAAGCCCAGGACCGCGCCCAAAACGCCGGCCAAGTAGGCGACGAACGCGTACACGGACGCAGACGGGTGAAGCACCCCCACCGGAAGCCCGACGGCAAAGCCGGCGGCGGCCAATAGCAGGACGCGCCGCGCTCTGACCGGCAGCTTGGAACGGGAGAGCTCGACGCCGGCTACAGCAACGGAGGCGAGAAACGGCGCCAGCGAGAGCGGATCCGCGTTCAGGTAGCCGGTCTGGAGCTCGAATAGACGCCGAATCTCTGGCGCCAGGAACCAGAAGGCAAACACCGCGACGATGCCCCAGCTGCGGTCGCGACGGTAGATCGCGAACACCAGAACGATCAACACAACCGCGCAGGACGCCTGCACGGAATACTTCAGCACTGCTGCCACGACGATCGCGCCGAGGCCGCCAGCCAATAGCACCCAGGCCAGATCACTCCCACGCAGCCATGCAGGCAGGCGACCCTGTGAGAGTCTGGCGGTCAGTTCGGCCATCGTGACCGGTACGGCATCGCGAGCTGCTCATGGACCTGCGCGATCCCGCGACTCAGGATCGCCCAGGAGACGGTACTTCGCAGTTTGACCACCGTGCGATCATACGAACACGCGGGGCCAAAGCGCGTTAGAAGGGATCTTCGCCGGACGGCGCTAAGACGGGACGGCCGCCCACCTTCCGGCTGAGCGGCTTGGTTGGCGCCAGTACGCTCTCGAGCGATGAATCTTGCGCTGGTGCACGACTACCTGCTGGTGATGCGGGGAGCAGAACGCACCTTCGCGGCGATGACAGATCTGTGGCCGGCCGCGCCGATCTTCACGCTCCTCTATGACGAGGAGGGAACCCAGGGCCGGTTTGAAGGAAGGACGGTTGTCACCTCTCCGCTCCAGCGCTTGGGGGCACGTCAACGCAACTTCCGCGGGCTGCTACCGCTGTTCCCGACTGCTGTTCGGAGACTGCCGCTTGGTGGTCACGACTGCATCGTGAGCAGTAGCAGCGCCTTCGCCCACGGCGTGCGGGTCCCAGTGGGAGCTCGCCATGTTTGCTACTGCCACTCACCGTTCCGCTACGCCTGGCTCGGCGCCCCGCCGATGTCCGTCCCGACCGTGCTACGAGGACCGCTGAGGCTCGCGCTGCGGCGTCACCGCGCCTTCGATCGGGCCGCGGCCGCAAGCGTCGACCAGTTCATTGCCAACTCGAGGCTGACCGCGGCAAGGATCGAGCGCTTTTGGGGTGCGAGGGCGATCGTGGTTCACCCGCCCGTGGACGTCGACCGGTTCGAGCTCGCCCAGCCCGAGGACTACGTCCTCTATGTGGGCGAGCTGGTCAGGCATAAGCAGGTCGATGTCGCGATCGAGGCGGCCGCTGCGTCGGGGAGGAAGATCCTGGTCGTCGGCCACGGTCCGGAGCTGGCCGAACTGCGGTCGCGCTTTGCCGCGAAGGCGGAATTCCTTGGCCGGGTCACCGACGAGCAGCTGGCAGACCTCTACGCGCGCGCGGCAGCGTTGATCGTGCCCAACGTCGAGGAATTCGGAATCGCCGCGGTCGAAGCCCAGGCAGCCGGCCGGCCGGTAGTGGCCATTGATGCCGGTGGGGTACGGGAGACAGTCATCCCTGGGCGGACCGGAATCCTCGTTCCGGCCGAGGATCCCCGGGGGCTTGAGCAAGCATTGCAAGGCGACCTCACCCGGTTCGATCCTCTCGAGATCCAGGCGAACGCGCAGCGGTTCTCGCGGCAGGCGTTCCAAACCGCCGTCTTTGAGGTCGTCACCGGAACCTAACTTGACCGGGCGCCTGCGGTCAGCTTGAAGACCAGGCCGTCAATGACCGACTCGACCTCGTCACCCCGCGGAGACCCACTGTCTGCGGCTCGAGCTTGCCGGCGATGTGGTCGTGGTCAGCTTTCGCTGAGCCAGGAGAGCAGCCGCTCACCTATGGTGTAGCGGGTGCGCGGCGAGACTGCGACGGATCCGCAGCCGACTCCGGAGGCAGCACCGATCAGGTCGGGGGATGGCTGGCGCCAGAGGCTCGCTGCTCCGGGCCTCATGCGCACGAGCTTGCTGACCTACGTGTATTCAGCTCTGACGCTCGCGGCCAACCTGCTGAGCGGAGTCGTCATTGCCCGGGCGTTGGGACCAAGCGGGCGCGGCGTGACCGTCGGCCTGGTAACTGTCACGCAGCTCTCGGGCTTCCTGTTCGCGATGGGAGTCGCCCAGAGCCTCAGTTACTTCATCGCTCGGGCCCCCGAAGATGCGGGCACGCTACTGACCACCTGGATGCTGATGCTGATGCCGTGCACCGCGGCCGCGATCATCGGCGGGGAAGCCCTTCTACCAACCGTCTTCTCGGCCCACAGCCCCGGAGCGGTTGTCACCGGACGCTGGTTCCTCTTGACCGTCGTCCTGGTCATCGGGTCCGAGCTCAACTACGGGCTGCTGCTCGGCAAGCATGACTTCTTGATCTACAACAGCCTGCGCCTGGCGCAGCCGGCGATGATGGCGATCAGTCTCCTCGTGCTCTGGCGCCTGGGGGCGCTGCACGTCACGAGCGGGCTGATCGCGGCATCCGCGTCCAGCGGTGTCGTCGTCGCGCTGGGAATGGCACGCTCAATTCGGCAGATCGGCATCGGCCGGCCGAACCTCCGGCTAGGTCTCACCACGCTCTGGTACGGGGTGCGCGGGCAAGGGACCCTGGTGGCCACACACGTCAACGCGCGGCTGGACGTCGCGATGCTGCCAGCCTACGTAGTTGCGTCAAGCGTCGGGCTGTACTCCGTGGCCACCAATGTCTCGCTGATCATCTACCAGCTCTCCAACACGCTCGGCTCCCTGCTCGTGCCGGCGACCGCGCGCGATCCTGAGCGCGGCTCGACGAAGATCATAGGTTCGCTGTTCGGGTCCCTGTTGATCGCCGGGGCGCTGGCGCTCGTCATCGGAATCCTCGCGCGCCCGCTGCTGAGCCTCGTCTACGGCAGCAAGTTCGGCCAAGCCGCGTTCACGCTGCGCCTGCTCCTACCGGGGGCCGTACTGTTCGCGGGATCGTCGATCGTGAGCGCTGGCGTCTATGCCGCGGGACGGCCATCTATCGCGTCGATGACCCAGCTGCTTGGCTTGGTAGTGACCGTAGTCGGACTAGTGGTCTTCCTACGGACCGGCGGCATAACCGCCGCTGCCCTGGTATCCACCGCCTCGTATGCCACAGTGTTCGTCACCACGTTGATCGCTTACAAGGTCGTGACGGGGATGCCCTGGCGCTGGTTCGTGCCCACGCCGAGCCGCCTTCGCGCCCTAATGGGCTGACAAACATTTCGCTTTATACTCGATTTATCTGGCTGGTCTACCACCATAGAGCTCTTGTCTCTGACTGAACAGGAACATTCGGGAACCAGAACGAGCTCCGGTCAGTTTTCCGCCGGCGCCGGATCGGTGCTGGCGACCCTGCGCCGACGGGCGCTGGTCATCATCGTGACCACCGTGCTGGTCGGAGGAGCGGCTGCCGCGGCAGCCTACCTGCTCGGCGGCAGCTATCAGACCAAAGCGCAGTTGCTCTTCAGCCAAACCATCGGGACCGAGCTGAACGCGCTTGGTTTGATTCCTCCGACGCCCAATCCCGACAAGCTGGCGGCTGACCACCAGGCATTCGTGGCCTCGCGTCGGGTGGCGACGCTCGCCGTCCAGAAGCTGCACGACGGGACCTCGGTGGATTCGCTACAGAAGGACATCTCGGTTCCGCTTCCGAAGACTTCAGATGTCGTCGACATCGTGGCCACCGCTGCGTCAGCCCAGCGCGTGGCCCGTCTGGCGAATGCTGTTGCCTCTGCCGCAGTCGAGGTCGCTCGGCGAGACTCGTCCGTTCAGATCAGCGCGATCGTCAGCGAGCTGACCGTCCAGCTAAACCGGCTGGGCAAGCATGATCCAACACGGATCGGGATCCAATCGCGGATCGCCACAGTGGCAGCGGCGGGTGCCTCGCCCACCACCGTGCCGCAGCTGATCCAGGCCGGCTACGTGCCCACCACCAAGACCGGGAAGCCGCTGGCGACGGTTCTCCTGGGGACGTTGTTTGGCTTGCTCCTCGGCGTCGGCCTCGCGCTCTTGCGCGACCAGACCGATCGTCGATTGCGCCACGTTGAAGAGGTCTCGGCAGCGTTCGAAGCTCCTGTACTGGCCTCGATCCCGCGTAATGCGATGCTCGGCCGGCGGGTCCCGTTCGGCGAGCTCCCGCCCGCAGTTGCCGAACCCTTCCTGATGCTCCAGGCCAACCTGCGCTACGGGCGTTCCGAGCCGGTGCGCAGCGTGCTCGTCACCTCGTCCCGAGCCAAGCAGGGGAAGACCACGGTCGCCTGGAACCTGGCCGTTGCCGCTGCCTACTCGGGTGTCTCGGTAATCCTCGTCGACGCCGATCTGCGCCGCTCGAGCATGGCCTCTCGTTACGATCTGCTGCCGTTCCCGGGACTTGCCGAGGTGCTGCGGGGTGTGGTGGCAGCAGAAACCGGAGCGATTCAGTCGGTCAAGCTGACTCCGGAACGCAGCGGCCAGAATGGCCACGGTTCGTTGAATGGCCACAGCCCCCGGATGAGTGTGCTGGTTGCTGGCGCAGCTCCACCCGATCCCTCAGCGCTGCTGCAGTCTCCGCGGATGCCAGAGCTGCTCGGTTCGCTCAGGCAGCACTACGATCTCGTGGTCGTGGATACTCCGCCCGTGGCGCAGGTAGCAGATGCGATCGCGCTGCTGCGCCTGGTCGATGGTGTGCTGGTGGTTGCCTCGATCAGCTCTACTTCCGGGCCCGAGGCCGAACGGCTCCGCGATCAACTGCAGGCGCTGGATGCGCAGGTGCTTGGCGCGGTGGCAAACGGCGGTACGCAGGCAACCGGATACGTTTACTCGGCCAGTCAGCCGCAGCGTGCCTGATCGCCGGCCGCGCTCACGCTTCAAATTTCTGTGCGCCGCAGTCGCATGCTAGCCTGACCACGGTGAGATGGTTATCTCGGTCGCCTCGGGTGGCGGGGAAGAACGACCGGCCGCAGGGGGAATCGCAAGGACAAGCGGGGACTCTGTCGGAACCGCCCGATTCGGGCGTTGATGGCGAGGCTGCTGATGAGGAGTCATCACCAGACGCGGCGGAGGCGGCCACCGCGCCGTTGCCGTGGCGCGCCGTCGAGACGCCGATTCCCTCCGAGGCCCCGAGCCAGAGGCGACACGAGGAGGAGACAAGTTCCACCGGGGTCCGGTCCTTCCCGGAGGAGCTCCGCGCACAGGCAGCGAAAACTCCTAGCGGATGGGTCTACGAGGTCGATCCGGCATTCGATCGAAGCGGACCAATCCCGCCCGAGCGCATCAGAGCCGCCTGGAAGATCGATGACACCGGTTCGCCGACAGCGCACTTCGTCGCCAACCCTCACTACCGTCCCGGCGCACCGACGATCAAGCGCTCGCCGCGACGCGCCCCGCGACGGCGGCTTGTCCTGGCCGCGGGTGCGGTGGCCGTAGCCGCGATCGCAGCCGCGGTGGTGGTACTGCTGGCCTCAGGCACACGGCACCATCAGTCGGTCGGGTCGAGTTCCAACCCGCAGGCCACCGGGGTCAACTCGCATGCGCCCACAGCTCCCACTATTTCGACACGCAGGCCGGGCGGCAACCACCGGCCCCGTGCGCCGAAACCCCCCGCGCGGCCGCGACCTGCAGTCGTGGTCAAACCGCCTGGGGTCGGGTTGACGCTGACTGCCACCGACTCGGTTTGGGTGTGCCTGGAGGACCAGAGCGGCCGCCGGCTGATCAACGGACAAACCATGACCCCCGGCGAGACAAACGCCTACCGGGCCGGGTCGTTCCGCCTTTTCCTGGGCCACAGCGGGGTCAAGCTGCGGATCGACGGACGCGAGCGGGCCGTCCCCGCGAATCCCGATCCGGTGGGTTTTCGAGTCGCTCCGGGAGGTCTTCGGCCTCTCCCCGCGGGCATCCAGCCGCCCTGCGGCTGAGATCTGGCTGCTCCGAGGGGTCAGGATGGGCCTGAGATCTAGCTGCCCCCGAGGGGACAGGATGAACCTGAGATCTAGCCGCTCCGGGGCGACTGGACTCCGCCGTAGACGCGCAGCATCTCACCGCTGTAGCTCTGATCGGTGAAGCGTGCCACCGCCCGCTGGGCCATCTGTGACATCCGCGCCAGCGCAGGCGGGTCGGTGAGAAGCTCGCATGCCGCCTGGGCCCACTGATCGGGTCGATCCGGGGGGAGCACCCGGCCCGATTCGCTGTCCACGACGTACTCCGAGGGTCCGCCGTCATTGCTGACCAACACCGGAGTGCCGATCGCCATGCTCTCCGCCGCCGAGGTGCCGAAGGGTTCATGCCGGGAGGGGAGCAGCGACAGGTCGAAAGCCCTTACGACCGCGGGAACGTCCTCTCTCCAGCCGAGGAAGTGCACGTGCTTCCCGAGGCCGAGGCTTTGCACCAGCTCGTGCAGGCGACGTAGGTAGTCGTGGTTGTCGTAGCGGACGCCCCGGCCACTGAAGGAGATGTTGCCGACGAACACCAGATGCGCCGCCACTCCCCGTCGATGGATCTCCGCGAGCGTGCGGATGGCGGTGTCCTGGCCCTTCCACGGGGTGATCTGCGCCACCTGCCCCAGCAGCGGGGTGTCGGAGGGCAGGTCGAGCTCCTGGCGCAGGGGCGCGGGGCTGACCCGCTCGGGACAGAATCGCTGGTGGTCGATGCTGATGTAGACCCGGGTGGCCACCGGGCGCCGCAATCCCAGGTTGAAATCCCTGACGGTGTGGTCACAGACGGCGACCACGGCGTCGGCGCTCCGCGACAAGACCTGGCGGACGCCGTTACTCACCGGATCTGCCTTCAGGTGCTCATGGGACTGCACGACCAAGGGTGGACGCCCGCGCAGCGCGCCCAGGGCAGCCATCAGGCCCGCCCGGAGCGTGTTGGCATGCACCACGTCGGCTCCGAACCGACGTGCCGCTTGGCGTACGCGGACGCCGCCGAGCACGAGCTGGCTCAAGCCCACGCTGGTCTCCACCGGATCCATGCGCAGGCTGAGATCGATCGGCGGGAGCGCATAGTGCGCCAGCCCCAGACTTCGGGCTTCTCGGGCCATGCGGCTCTCGCGCGGGCATGCAATCGCCACCTGCTGCGTGTGCAGGAGCGTGGTCACGAGGCGCATCATCGCCACCTCGGCGCCGCTCCAACTCCGTGTGTGGCTGACGAACAGGATCCTCATGGCGTCCTTTCCGAGGACAAGCTCGCTACGGGTGGGTTTGCGCTCCGAGGGGGTGGTCTTGTCCTCGGACTGGGTGGCGGCAGTCAGGCGCCGGCCGCCGACTGCGGCTCGAGCACGAGCTCTTGCCCGTCGCCTCCGCCAGCACCGCCCGCGCCCGGCTGCTCGGCACTCAACAGCCGGAGGGGATCCTTATCACTGCCGGCAATGACCTCGTCGGCCGCCTGCTGGGCGGTGCGGGGCAGCGATCCGGATTTCATCCCGAAGTAGATCGCCTGGGGGTGATGGGCGACGATGGCCAGCGTCGACTGCTCGGGTTCGACCGCGTACCCGCCGGAGAGCCGCAAGCCGATCGCGGGGGCGTCGAGCAGCCGGAACACCTTCTCGTGCTCTGACTGCTCCGGGCACGCCGGATAGCCCCACGAATAGCGCCGTCCCTGCGTGGGGGAGAGGTTGAGATCGGCGCGCACCCGCGCGTGTAGCCATTCCGCCATGCCCTCGGCGGTCTGCACCGCGAGCCCATGCAGGAACAGCTGCTCGGCGAACTCACCCTCGCCCTCGAGCCTGGCCAGGAGCTTGGTCACCTCGTCGCCGACGGTGACCGCCTGCAGTGCGACGACGTCGACGGGCTGTCTCAGTCCCTGGTCATCGGCGAGCGGACGGTAGAAGTCGGCCAGGCAGATCCGATCGTGCCGAGGTTGCCGGGGGAACACGAGCCGCTCCAGCTCACGCTCACCGGGTGCCTGTGGATCCCACACGACCAGCTCGTTGCCCTCGGAGTTGCACGGGAAGTAGCCCAGGCGCGCACGCGGGTGCAGGTAGCTCTGCTCGCGCCACATCCGCTCCAGGCGCGGCTGGAAGTCCTCGCGCACCAGCTTCGTCCAATCCTCGCCCTTGACCCCGCGCCCGCCCCAATGCAGCTTGAACAGCACGTGCGTGTCGAGGTGCGGGTAGACCTCGTCCAGCGGAACCTCCAGCTCGCGGGCGCCCCAGAACGGGGGCTCGGGCACCGGGTTGTCGGTGACCGCAGCGCTGCGTACCGAGTCGTCGGTGGCCGGCGGGGCATCGTCGGGAGCGTCCGGCGGGGCGTCGCGCAGCTGCTGCGCCGCCTGTCGGGTCTTGGCGATCAATGCCTCACGCGCCTGCTCGTCGATCAGCTGGTCCATCTTGGCCAGCCCCTCGAAGGCGTCCTTGCAGTAGAACACTCCGGGGGCGTAGACCTCGTCGGAGTCGGTGCCCTGGGGATACAGGATCCGCAGGCTGAAGTTGCGGTTGATCGCGGCCCCGCCGACGAGGACCGGGAACCCCAGGCCGCGCTGGTGGAGCTCCTGGACGCAGGCGGGCATCTGCTTGGAAGTCGAGACCAGCAACGCGCTCAGGCCGATGGCCGTGGCCTGGTGCTCGACCGCAGCGTCGAGGATCGTCGAGATCGGCACCTGCTTACCCAGGTCGATCACCGTGTAGCCGTTGTTGGTGAGGATCGTGTTGACCAGCGACTTGCCGATGTCGTGGACGTCGCCGAATACGGTGGCGATCACCACCGTGCCTTTGGTGTAGCCCTCGATCTTGTCCAGGTAGCGCTCCAGCCGGGCGACGGCGCGCTTCATCACCTCCGCTGACTGCAGCACGAAGGGCAGGATCAGCTCGCCGGCTCCGAACTTGTCCCCGACCTCCTTCATCGCCGGCAGCAGCACCTGGTTGAGCGTCGGGACGGCGCCGATCTTCTCCACGCTGAGATCGATCCAATCCTCCACACCATCCTTCTTACGGCGCAGAATGTGGAAGTGGAGCGCTTCCTCGGGCTCCATGCCCACGGTCGGATCGCCCTTCTCCTGCGCCTCCTCTGGTCCCTTGGACTCAAAGTGGGCGATGAACCTCTCCAGCGCGTCCTCGCGCCGGTCGAACACCAGGTCGTCGGCGAGTTGACGCTCTTCCTCGGGGATCTCGCCGTACGGGGTGATGTGGTTGGGATTGACCATCGCCAGGTCGAGCCCGGCCTCCACGCAGTGATGAAGGAACACGCTGTTGAGCGCGCTCCGAGCGGGCACGCCGACACCGAAGGACACGTTGGAGACGCCCAGCGAGGTCTTAACTCCCGGCAGCTGCTGCTTGATCGCCCGGATGCCCTCGATCGTCGCCAGCGCGCTCGGTCGCCATTCCTCGTCGCCGGTGGTCAGCGTGAAGGTCAGACAGTCGAAGATCAGCGCTTTGGGGTCGAGCCCGTGCTCATCGCAGCACAGCTCGGTCAGCCGCCGCGCGATCTCCAGCTTGCGGTCGGCCGTCTTGGCCATCCCGACCTCGTCGATCGTCAAAGCGATCAGTGCCGCGCCGTGATCCTTGACGATCGGGACCACGCGATCGAGCTTGTCGCGGCCGGCTTCGAGGTTGATCGAGTTGACGATCGCCCGGCCCGGAATCTGCTGGAGCGCCGTGTCGATCACCTCCGGCTCGGTGGAGTCGACCTGGATCGGAGCGGGCTGGGTGAGGCTGATTTGCTTGACCACCTGGCGCATCTGCACGTCCTCGTCCTGGCGCTCGGTCAGCGCTACGCAGATGTCGAGCACGTGGGCGCCGCCGGTCACCTGATCCTCGGCGACGGTCACCAGGCCGTCGTAGTCGTCGGCCAGCAGCATCTCCTTGGCCGTGCGTGAGCCCTGCGAGTTGACGCGCTCGCCGACCAGCGTGGGACGCGGGTCCTGGACCAGGGGGGTGGCGGCGATCATGCTGCTCAGGTGCGGCGTGCGGGCCTGCGGGCGCGCCCCCGGCGCACGACCCGCGACTCGCTCGGTGACCGCCCTGATGTGCTCCGGGGTGGTGCCGCAGCAGCCGCCGACGATCGAGACGCCGTAGCGCTCCACGAACTCGCCCAGCGCCGCCGCCAGGGGCTCGGGGGGCTCGGGGAAGATCGTCTCCCCGCGCGGGCCCTGGAGCGGCAGGCCGGCGTTGGGGATGCAGTGGACCGGCACCGAGCTCGTCTCACCCAGGAAGCGGATCGCGTCGCGCATGTCCTCGGGTCCCGTCGAGCAGTTCAGGCCGATGATGTCGACCTTCAGCGCCTCCAGTGTGGTCAGAACCGCGCTGATGTCGGTGCCGAGCAGCATCTTGCCGCCATTGGGCAGCAGCGAAACCGAGCACTGGATCGGTAGCAGGCGGTCCTCCAGGGCGAACGCTGCGCGGGCGCCGAAGATCGCCGCCTTGACCTCCAGGATGTCCTGGGCGGTCTCGATGATGATCAGGTCGACGCCACCCTTGACCAGCCCCTGGGCCTGCTCGGTGAACACGTCGACCAGCTCGGCGAAGGTGATCTGGCCCAGCGTCGGGTCATCACTGGCGGGCAGGAACCCGGTGGGTCCGATCGAGCCGGCGACGAATCGCTGCTCGCCCGCCGCCCGACGAGCGATCTCGGCCGCCTTGACGTTGATCTCCAGGGCGTGCTCGCCGAGCCCCCACTCGGACAGCTTCAGCCGGCTGGCCTGGAAGGTGTCGGTCTCGACCACGATCGCGCCGGCGTCAAGCATCGAAGCATGCACGTCCTCGATCACGTCGGGGCGGTTGAGTACCAGCGCTTCATGGCAGCGCCCGGGCAGGCGGTAGTCATCCTCCAGACTCAGGTCGAACTGCTCCAGCGTCGCCCCCATGCCGCCGTCGTAGACGACGACGCGCTCGCGGGCGGTGGCGAGAAGATCGCGCATTGCCGCCATGCTACCAGCGTGGGGGACCAACCTTGACACGCCTGTGGCAAGGTTCGGGATATCGCTCAGGCGGCGGCGAGCTCGAGCTGCGGCATGCCTGCGCGCCGATCGCGCTCCTGCCAATAGCGACGCACCCACCACGGGCGACGATCGGGGGTCGGACGCAGGGACGCGAGCCATCTCGCGCTCAGCGCATCGGCCTGGGCGAACGCATCAGCGGGGGCGGGTGGGTCAGCCAGCCACCGTCGCTCGATCTCGTCGCGCTCGGCGGCAAACGAAGTGGCGGCGGGATCGCGCATCGTCGCCCGGTGAAGCAGCTCGTGCCGCCACCACAGAGTGCCGGGATCGAAGCGGTCGATCGGAGCGGGTCCCAGATCGAGCGGCTGATCGACGCTCACGGGCTTGAACAGCGAGGTGCAAGGCGCGGCTGTGGCGGTGACCCAATGCGAGCAGCCATCCGCTGTCAGCTCGCTCACCCACGACCCGGTCGTCTGAGCCGAGGCGAGTACGCCGCCGGCGTGCATGCAGGGACCGCTCATCGCTCCGTTGCCGAGCGCGTACCGAGGCCCGTGGGCGGAACCGTGGCCTCGGAGCGCCGCCATCAGCCCCCCGAGGGTGGCGTCCCGAGAGGCGGCGCGCTCGGTCTGGGGGCGGCGCAACGCGCAGGCGGAGACGGTCGTCCGGAGCCGGTCGCTGTGGGCCTCGGCAAAGCCGGGGATGGTGAGCCCGTTGGAGATGCTTCTCACGCCGGCGCGGACCTCCTCCACCGCCCACTGCTGGCCGGCGGTCTCCAGTACGCAGGCCACCGACGGATCGGCGAGGAGAAAGCTGTTGTGGTAGCTATCCGAGCGCCGCTCGTGCCCACAGCCGCCACCCTGCCCATGCTCGGAGAGCAGCTCGGTGATCACGGTCACCGCCGCCGATGCGCTCGACGCGCGCTCGAGGGCCAGCCTCAGCAGGTCCATCCCGGTCAGCCCGGTGGCGGCATAGGGCTGATCGGTCCACACGGCCTCATTGCCGATCACCACCCCGTGCTCGTTGGCCCCCATCTCCGCGCCCCACATCCAGAACGGACGGCTGATCAGGGTCGCTGCCGTCTCGGGCACCTGGGGCACCTCGATCCAGGTGCAGCGAACGGTTGAGCCCTGAGCGTGCTGCCGGCGCGGATGCCACTCCAGCAGCTGGGCTTCGTTGGCATCGCGATCTGAATTCTTGGCCCACAGCACGCTGCCCTCGCTGACGGCCACGACGGTGTCGCACATGCCTGTCAGCGTAGCTCCAACAGCGACCCGTAAGCTTCGGCCGTGACCTCGACCTCGAACACCCGCAGGGGCAGCATCGAGGCTGGCGGCGGCGTTCCCGTCCGCCACCGCGTCGTGATCATCGGCGGGGGCTTCGCCGGCGTCCGCGCCGCGCAGGCGCTATCCGGCGCCGGCGCCCAGATCACCCTGATCGATCGCACCAATCATCATCTGTTCCAGCCACTGCTCTACCAGGTGGCCACCGGCGTGCTGTCCCCGGGCCAGATCGCTCCCGCGCTGCGGAGCATGTTCCGTCACCGGCCAGACGTGGAGGTGCTGCTGGCTGAGGCGCACGACGTCGACCTGGACCGGAGGGTCGTGTGCGCCCACGGGGTGGAGCGCGTGGAGATCCCCTACGACTCGCTGATCGTTGCCGCGGGCGCGACCCACTCTTACTTCGGTCACGATGACTGGGCCAGGATCGCCCCCGGGATGAAGACGCTCGATGACGCGGACCGGTTGCGCAGCCGCATCCTCGGCGCGTTCGAGATGGCCGAGCAGGAGACCGATCCCGCAGCTCAGCGTGCGTGGCTGACGTTCGCGATCGTCGGCGCCGGCCCCACCGGGGTGGAGCTGGCGGGCCAGATCTCGCTGCTGGCCCGGCGGGTCCTGCGCGGGGAGTATCGCCACATCGATCCCGCCAGTGCGCGGGTGATGCTGCTCGATGCCACCTCGGACGTGCTGGGTCCGTTCGCGCCCAGCCTGCGCGCTCGCGCCAAACTCGATCTGGAGCGCCTTGGCGTGGAGGTTCGGCTGGACGCGCCGGTCACCGAGATCGACACCCACGGGGTGGTGATCGGCGGGGACGCGGCACCGCAGCGGCTCGATGCCCGTACCGTGATCTGGGCCGCCGGAGTTAAGGCCTCCGGCCTTGGTTCATTGCTGGCGCAGCGCTCGGGCGCGCTGGTGGACCGATCGGGCCGCCTGCAGCTCGAGCCCGATCTGACCGTGCCCGGGCACCCGGAGGTGTTCGCGGTCGGCGACATGATCAGCCTTCCGAAGGTGCCGGGAACCGCGCAACCGGCGATCCAGGAGGGCAAGTACGTGGCCGCGGTGATCCGCGCGCGGCTCTCCGGCAGTCAGCCGCCGTCGCCGTTTCGCTACCGCGACCTCGGCATGATGGCGGTAATCGGTCGCTCCCAAGCGGTCGCCGACCTGTTCGGGCGCGTTCGTGTGGGCGGGTTTCCGGCGTTCATGATCTGGGGCGTGGTGCACCTCGCCTACCTGGTCGGGTGGGGCAACCGCTTCGGGGCCGTGACCCGATGGCTGTGGACGATCCTGGCCCGCAACCGCCGGGAGCGGCTGATCACCACGGCCAGCGTGAGCGACGATGAGGCGGGGCAAGCGGAGCTGTATGACCCGCCGCCAGCGCCGGCGGTGAGCTGAGTGCCGCCAGATCACGTTGCCGCGTTCGGGCCCGGTCGCGTCAACCTGATCGGCGAGCACACCGACTACAACGACGGCCTCGCGCTCCCGTTCGCGATCAGCGAGGGGGTGACGGTGCGCGTCTGGAGGCTGGGCCAGCCACGGGTGCAGGCGCTGGCCCTCGACCTCGATGAGCGCGACGATTTCGAGCTGATCGATCTGCCGCCGACGGAGGGGTGGCGCGCGTTCGTGCGCGGCGCGGTGGCCGAGCTGCAGCGGGCCGGGGTGGAGCTGCCCGGCGTGCGGATCGAGTTCGCGGGCACGGTGGCTCGCGGCGGCGGTCTGTCCTCCTCGGCCGCCCTGGAGGTTGCGCTCACGCTGGCGCTGGTCGCGCTGGCGGGCGCGCGCGAGCCCGATCGGGTGGATCTGGCCCGGCTCTGCTCCAGGATCGAGAACGATTGGGTGGGTGCGCGCACGGGGCTGCTGGATCAGCTGGCTTCGCTGTGCGGGCGCAGGGATCGGGCGCTGCGGATCGACTTCCGCGACCTGGAGGTAGCTCCGGTGAGGCTGGATCTGGGCGATCACCGGCTGGTAACCCTCGACTCCGGCGAGCAGCACGCCCACGCCGGCTCGGGCTATAACCAGCGTCGGAAGGAGTGCGCGCTGGCGTGTGAGCAGCTGGGCATCGAGAGCCTCCGGGAAGCCACGCTTGAGATGGCGCGTACGTTGGAGCCGGTGCTGGCGCGGCGTGCCGAGCACGTGATCGGCGAGAACGAACGCGTCGAGCGGGCGGTGTCGGCACTGGCGGCCGGCGACCTGGATGCGGTCGGGGAGCTGCTGAATGCCTCGCACGCGAGCCTGCGCGACCTCTACGAGGTATCGACTCCCGCGGTGGAGGCGACAGTCGCACGGCTGCGCAGGTGCGGGGCTCTGGGCGCGCGGATCATGGGTGGGGGATTCGGCGGCAACGTACTCGGCCTGTTGCCCGGCGACACCTCCGCGCCCGCGGAGGCGATCGAGGTGCGCCCGGGCCCGGGCGCACATCTGCTGGACACGGAGGCCTGAGTCTTGTCGGAACGGTCGCCGGGAGCGGCGGGGATTGTGCAAGGGTGTGGTGATGACTGACCGCGAGCTCGGCAACGGCGGCGAGTTGGATGGGCTGACGCACGGCGGCGAGTTAGACGGGCTGACGGTGGCCGAGCAGAAGATGCGTCAGCACGGCCAGGCCGAAGCGGCGATTCGCAGCTTCACCAGCGCCTACCGGCGCTTGGTCGCGGGCGAGGAGGCGACGATCGCCTCCTCGGAGCTGGAGCCGGCCGCCGATGTCCCCGCGCTCGCCGACCTGATGGAAGCGACCGATTCGCAGCTGCTCGACGGTTTCGTGCTGATCAAGCTCAACGGCGGACTTGCCACCTCGATGGGCCTGGAGCAGCCAAAGACGCTGGTCGCGGCCAAGGACGGACGCTCGTTCCTGGACATCATCATCGGCCAGACGCTGGCCCTGCGCCGGCGCCACGGCGTCCGCTTGCCGCTGGTGCTGATGGACAGCGAGGCCACCCGGGATCCGACGCTGAAAGCCCTGGGTGAGCACTCGGAGCTGGAGCTCGACGGCCTAGCGCCCGACTTCCTGCAGAGCATGATCCCCAAGCTCGAGGCGCGGGAGCTCACCCCGGTCGCCTGGCCTCGAGCGCCGGCACTGGAATGGTGCCCGCCGGGTCATGGCGACGTCTTTGGCTCGCTGCGCAGCTCCGGAATGCTCGCCGCGCTGCTGGAGCGGGGTTTCGGCCACGCGATGATCTCCAACGCCGACAACCTGGGGGCGGCGTTCGATCCCCGGATCGCCCACCACGTCGCCCACGAGGGCATTCCGTTCCTGATGGAGGTGGTGGAGGGCACCGAGGCTGACCGCAAGGGCGGCCACATCGCTCGCCGGCGCCGGGATGGGCGACTGATCCTGCGAGAGACCGCCCAGACGCCGCCCGAGGACGAGGAGTCCTTCCGAGACTTCCGGCACTGGCGCTTCTACAACACCAACAGCCTGTGGGTCGACCTTCACGAGCTGGAGGCCACCCTCGACCAGAACCAGGGAATGCTGGAGCTGCCGCTGATCGTCAACCGCAAGACGGTGGATCCTCGCGATCCGGACTCGCCGCCGGTGCTGCAGCTGGAAAGCGCGATGGGGGCAGCGGTGCAGAGCTTCTCCGGCGCGCGGCTGCTGTGCGTCCCGCGCACCCGCTTCGTTCCGGTGAAGACGACCGACGATCTGCTCGTGCTGCGCTCGGATGCATACGTGCTCAGCGATGAGATGGAGGTACAGCCGGTACCCGAGCGTGCTGGCCGGCTGCCCTTCGTCGCGCTCGACTCTCGCTTCTATCGCATGCTCGACCGCTTTGAGGAACGCTTTCCCCATGGCCCACCGTCGCTGCGCGAGGCGGAGCGGTTGGTGGTGCATGGTGACTTCACCTTCGGGGACGAAGTCGTCGTCCGAGGCGCGGTCGAGTTGGAGGCTTCCCAGCCGAGCACAATCGAGGCTGGGAGCGTGTTGCGTGGTTGATGGCGACTCTGCCGGCGAGCCGGGCAGTCAACCGCGGCGTGGTGCCTTGAGCTGCTAGGGGCGTTCGATCGCGGCTGAGCCCGGCGCCGGCGGTCGCTCCGGACGCTGCGCCGGCTTGATGCCCCGGCGCGCAGGGCGCCGCACTCGGACCTGTTCGGCGAGCAGGTAGGAGCCGATAACCGCCGCGGCTGCGAATGCTTGCGCGAGCATCGTCTCCACCGTCGGGAACAGCGCAAACCACGTCCCGACCCAGCCGGGAAGCGAGAATCCTAAACGGGTAGTGGGCAGCCAGCCGGCCTGCTGCATCTCCTGCGCGCTCTCGCCGACCATCACCACCAGCACGATGCCCAGCAGTGCTCCAGTCAGCACCAGCATCCGCTTGTACGGGAGCTTGTGGTGGGCGACGAACGTCAGCACGCCGACGACCGCGGTGAAGGCGCCGCCCAGGGCGACGCCCTCCAGCACCACACCCGCGCCGTACTTGACTCGCAGCGCCTGCAGGAACAACACCACCTCGAAGCCCTCTCGATAGACCGAGGTGAACCCGAGCAACATCAGGCCGACTGTGAGGGAGGTGCCCGCTCCTCCGGCCAGCAGCGCCCGGCGGCGACGATGGTGGGCGGCGATCCAGCCTGTCCAGTAAACGCGGTGGAAGAACCAGTTCATCACCACCAGCAGCACGATCACCGCCAGTAGCCCGGTGGCGGCTTGGACGTCGAGCGCGGGGGCGCCGAGGGATCCCAGCAGCCACACGGCGGCCAGCCAGGTCAATACGCTCGCGCCCAGGGACAGGCCGGCGCCGATCACGACTGGGCGGCGCTTGGTCCGGTGGGCACCCATGAAGCTGGCGGTGACGGCGGCGAGCACGAGGATCGCCTCGAGCCCTTCCCGCAGGACGAGGAGGGCGCTGTTGACGATCACCGCGCCGTGGCTGAGATGATCGCTTGTGGTGGGGTCTGACGGGCCACCGCGAGCGGTGACCACCAGGTAGATCAGGAGCGCCCCCGCGCCCGCGCCCAGGAGCAGCCACGTCCGCCGGCCGAAGCCACCGGAGGGGGGAGACGAAGCGGTCGCTGGCTCCATTGGCGTTAGGCTACCCTAACGCGACGGTCGCCTTACGCCAGCGCTATCGGGAGCAACGATAGGCGCGAGGCGGACGCCAGGACGCCAGCAGAACTGACGGCCGAGGCCGACGGTTGGACGCATCCCGTCGCCTCACCGACTGTTCAGCCGCTGCCGTGTGAGCGGCCGATCTCGTAGCGTTTGGCCGGCAGCGATGCCGACGCGGGTACCGGCGCACTGGTTCCGGTGCGCGCCGCCGAGGCGGTGCGGGCCCCGGCGGCGGTCCACTGCACCGCCGCCGGCGGATAGCGCAGCAGCGCCTGCCACGTCGCCGGGCCGATCCTCCCGATCGCCGGCAGCGAATGCGCCCGCTGGAAGCTCATCACCGCGGCGGTCGTCGCCGGCCCGTAGGAGCCATCGATGGTGAGGCTCTGCCCGGCGCTGCGCAGATGTTCCTGGGCCCAGACGACGACATCGCCTTGGGCGCCCCGCCCCAACGTCGCCAACGCCGCCGTCGCCCCGTAGTCGGCGATCGACCCGACTGGCTGCGCGAGCGCGCTCCAGGACTGCGGCGCTGCCTCCTGCCAATCCCACCAGCTCAGCCCGGAAGCGCCGTACACGCGTGAGAGCTGCCGGAAGCGTCGGATCTGGGCCGGCGGTGGCGAGCCGGAGACCTGCCCCAGGGGGAAGATCGGTCGCTGGTAGATCTGGTTGAACTCGTAGGTGTGGGTGAAGACGGTGTCGACGCTGACGCCGATGTCGGCCCAGTACATCTGCGGTGCGTTGTACTGCGCTCCGCCAGGACCCAGGAACACGGAGTACGGGAACGCCGGGTGGTAGTCCACGTAGGGGAGGCCGGCGAGGGAAAGCGGGAAGGCGGCGCCGACCGATGCTCTGAGCGTGCGCATGTAGGTTTG
Source organism: uncultured Solirubrobacterales bacterium (assembly GCA_963787535.1). GTDB lineage: Bacteria > Actinomycetota > Thermoleophilia > Solirubrobacterales > Solirubrobacteraceae > Palsa-465. The sequence continues at coordinate 175,924 of CAWBDB010000002.1, read as the reverse complement.
GGCCTGCACGTACTTGCCCTCGTACTGGCCTTCGGCGTCGATCATCAGGCAGTCGGCGCCGGCGTGAACCGTGGCCGCTCCCACCTTCGCCTCAGCCGCCGGGTAATTGCCGTAGACGAACTGCCATCCGCATACCCGCAGGCCGTTGGCGTGCAGCGTGGCCACCAGCTGAGAGCTGAACTGCGACCAGGTGCCGGAGCCATCGCCGCTCTTGATCACCAGCGTGCCGATGCCGTACCGACGGGCGGTGGCGATGATCGCGGCGATGTTGCCGCCGTCGGCCTGCGAGACATACCAGATCCACATGCCGCGGCCGGTCAGCGGATTGGCCTGCGCTCCGCCCCTGGACGCCCGGGGTGACTTGGTATGGGGGCGAGCGGAAGAGCGGTGTTTGGTGCTTGGTCGGCTCTTGCCGCCGCTGGGCGGCCCGGTGCCGGCCCCGCCGGAGGCCGCGAACGCGCTCGGGGTCCCGGCGCAGACAGCGAGCAGCGCTACCAGTCCGATCACGTACGCACGCAGCCAACGTTCCCCTCGTGCCGCCGAGCCGCGCCTCGGGCGGTCATCACTCATACGGTCAGTCACCGTAGCGAAGAACGCATCGCCCGCTCGTAAGTTTCGCCTCGCTCAGGACGAATTGCTCGATCGAGCGGCTGACGATCAGGTGCTGCGACACCGCCCGAACGACGCTCGCGGAGCCGCCGCGGCGTTCGGGCGGTGTTCAGCATCTGTCACTTTATGAACAGGATCTCTGCGTACTTGGGCAGCGGCCAGAGATCGTCGGCCACCACCCGCTCGAGCTGATCAGCTGCCACCCTGACCGCCTCCATCGCGGGGACGATTTGGTCGCGCATGTATTCCGCCTCGGTGAGCGCGTCCGCATCCGGATGGCTCTCGCTGAGATTCGCCTTCTCCAGAGCGCGAATGCCCTCGACGAAGTCGGAGATCAAGCTCTCGGTCTCGGCCACCAGGTCGGGCAGCTGGGCCTCACGCAGCAGCGCCAGGTGGGTTGCCGCCGCCGGCAGCAGCATCGTCCGGGCCAGTGACGCGGCTGTCTCGGCCTCGATGTTGAGCTTGGTCACGTACTGCTCCAGGAACACCTCGTAGCGCGACTCCAGCTCCCGCGCGGAGAGCACGCCGTAGGTCTCGAACATCGTCTCGGTGTCATCTCTGACCAGGTAGGGCAGCGCGTCCGGGGTCGCCCTGAGGTTGAGCAGGCCCCGCTTCTGCGCTTCGGCGTGCCACTCCTCGGAGTAGTTGTCGCCGCCGAACACGATCTGCTTGTTCGCCCCGTAGGAGCGCTGGAGGATCGGGCGCAGCGCCGCCTCCAGGTCCTTGCCGCCGCCCAGCTCGCTTTCCAGCTCCGAGGCCAGCTCGTCGATCGCCTGGGCGACGATCGTGTTCAGCACCGTGTTCGGCAGCGACAGCGACTGACTCGAGCCCAGCGCCCGGAACTCGAACTTGTTGCCGGTGAACGCGAACGGGCTGGTGCGGTTGCGGTCTCCGCCGTGCATCGGCAGCGGCGGCAGCACCGGCGTGCCCAGACCCAGGAACGACCCCGGCGTCGACTCGCCGGCCTCGCCACGCTCGATCGCCTCGAACACGTTCTCCAGCTGCGCACCGAGGAAGATCGACATGATCGCCGGCGGTGCCTCGTTGGCGCCGAGGCGATGGTCCTGTCCCGGTGAGGCGATCGACGCCCGCAGCAGTCCCTGATGCTTGTTGACGGCCTGCATCACCGCTGCGCAGAAGAACAGGAACTGCAGGTTCTCGTGCGGCGTGTCGCCCGGCTCGAGCAGGTTCTCGCCGGTGTCGGTGCCCATCGACCAGTTGTTGTGCTTGCCGCTGCCGTTGACGCCGGCGAACGGCTTCTCGTGCAGCAGGCAGACGAGGCCATACCGGCGGGCGACGTTCTGCATGACCTGCATCGTCAGCTGCTGATGGTCGGCGCCAACGTTGGAGTTCTCGAACACCGGCGCGAGCTCGTACTGGTTGGGAGCGACCTCGTTGTGGCGGGTCTTGACCGGAACGCCGAGCTTGCCCAGCTCGCGCTCGGTCTCGAGCATGTAGGCGAGGATCCGCTCCGGGATCGAGCCGAAGTAATGATCGTCGAGCTCGTGTCCCTTCGGCGGCTTGGCGCCGAACAGCGTGCGGCCGGTGGTGATCAGGTCGGGGCGCTCGAAGTAGTACTGCTCGTCGATCAGGAAGTACTCCTGCTCGGGACCGACGGTGGTGAAGACGCGCTGAGCGCTCTCGTCACCGAACAGCCGCAGGGCCCTGATCGCCGACTTCGACAGGGAGTCCATCGAGCGCAGCAGCGGGACCTTGTGGTCCAGCGCCTCCCCGGTCCAAGAGGCGAACGCCGTCGGGATGCACAGCAGCGCGCCGTTGGGGTTCTCGAGGATGAACGCCGGGCTGGTCGGGTCCCAGGCGGTGTAGCCGCGGGCCTCGAACGTCGCGCGGATACCGCCGGTGGGAAAGCTCGAGGCGTCGGGCTCGCCCTGGATCAGCTCCTTGCCTGAGAATTCGGCCAGCGCGGCCCCCTCGCCTGTTGGGTTGTAGAAGCTGTCGTGCTTCTCCGCCGTGGAGCCGGTCAGCGGCTGAAACCAATGGGTGTAGTGGGTGGCGCCCTTCTCCAGCGCCCACTCCTTCATCGCCAGCGCGACCGCGTCGGCGAGCGAGGTGTCAAGCGCCTCGCCACGCGCGAGCGTCTGCTGCAGGCGGCGGAAGACGTCCTTGGGCAACCGCTGGCGCTGGACCGCCGGGCTGAACACGTTGGCGGCGAAGACCTGGTTGTCGGGGACCGTCAGGTCCGGGGCGCCGAGCACGCTCCCGTTGGGGGCCCACTGCGCGGCGATTACGTTCTGCTGGCGGATGCGGGGCATGCTGTCGTTCCTTCCTTTGAGCGCTTCGGCTTGAGCGATTCGGCTTGAGCGATTCGGCTGAGCGCGCTCGGCTGAGCGCCATCGGCGGCGCCGGCGCAGACGGGAGCTGGACGGCGAGGCTGCGGCGCCAAGGGTAGGCGAAAGGGCCGTGACGGTCACTGTCCCGATGTCCAAACCGCGGGCCGGAGGCTTCGCCGTCGGGCGAAGCCGGCTACTTGGACGGGACGACCTGCCCCTGATTGTTCACGTACGCCTGTTGCGGCTGGTTGGAGATCGTCACCTGGAAGCTGCCGGTGGGCGCAGAGCCGTCCGCGAGGACCGCCCGAGCCTTACCGTTCAGTCCCGCCGCGACCTGATAGGCGACCACGTGCCTTCCCGCCCTGAGTGCGGTGACCGCCCAGTCGAAGACGGCGGTGGCTCCCGGCCTCAGCGCTCCGGCAGCCCACGTGTTGGTGTAGGCGGTGACGTAGGCGCCCGGTCCCCCGCTCGCGCAGCTGTACCCACACAGGCCGGGTGGGTGGTCGATGATCCAGACTGGGCGAGAGGGGTTGGCCACCCCAGGCTGGTCGATGTTCGTCGCGAACGCCTGGGCGCCCGATCCCGATCCTGGCTGCTCCAGCTGGCCGCAGCTGATGTTGCAGATCGTCACCGCCAGGTTGGGAATCGTCTTGCTGCCGGTGTTGCGCACGGCGATCACCAGGTGCGTGGATTCAGCCAGCTGCTGGGATCGCGGGAACGACGCTCTGACCACACCGACGGTGAAATTCCCCGAGGGTTCGTTGGCGTCCTGTCGGGCACCGCTACCGCATCCGCTCAGCACCAGCATGACCGCCGCGAAGGCGGCGATGGTCACCCTGGTGCTCGCTCTCCACGCCATCAGGCGCAGGCAACATACCACGAGCGCGCGCCGGCTCACGGCGGTTGCCTTTGCCAGCGACGGTTCCCACTTGGTGCTGGGGTCCGGGTTGGCGTAGGCTTATGCCCCTGGGTCGCGCCGGCGACTCGAGAATTCCCGGGAGGAAGCCACACAAGTGATTCGGACAGTCGCCGATCGAACGTTCCTACCGACCAAGTCGGTGCTCGAGGAAGTCGGGAACATGATGATCCTGACGGGCAAGACGATCGTCTCCTCGGTGCGGCCCCCGTACCCGTATGGGAGCGAGTTCGTTGGACAGTTCCTGTTCGCTCTGAGGCTGTGCTGGTTCCCGCTGCTGGTCTCGACCGTCGCCTTCGGCTACGAGGCTCCCGGCTTGCAGGCGGCCAACTTCCTCGTCCTGTTCGGGGCGCTGGATCGGCTCGGCGGCTTCTTCGTGCTGGCTTCGATCCGCGAGTTCGCGCCGTTCGTGGATGCGATCGTCCTCGCCGGTGTGGCCGGCACCGCGATCACCGCCGACCTCGGCGCGCGCAAGATCCGTGAGGAGCTGGACGCGCTGCAGGTGCTGGGCGTGGATCCGATCAAGAACCTGGTCGTCCCGCGCTTTCTCGCGCTGATGCTGGTGACCGGACTGATGGACATCTACGCGCTGCTGTTCGGGATCGTCGGCGGCGTCGCCACCGAGCTCGTCTACCACCAGCCGCTGGGACCGTTCTGGGCCACCTTCTTCACCAATGCCTCCACCACCGACCTGTGGGGGTCGGTCCTCAAGACGACGATCTTCGGGGCGATCATCGCGATCGTCTGCTGCTACAAGGGGATGACCGCCTCGGGCGGGGCCGAGGGCGTGGGCCGCGCCGTCAACCAGGCGGTGGTGATCGCGTTCCTGGGCGTATTCGCGTTCAACTACGCGTTCACCCAGACGCTGCTGGCCACCCACCCCGAGATCACGGCGATTCCGCGTTGATGTACCGACCCGGGGAGCCGATCAGCTGATGGAAGGACTACTCGAGGTCCCGCGTGGCTGGATCGAGGCCTTCGGCGAGATGGCCAAGTTCGCCGGCCGCATCGTCAGCGAGGTGCTGCGCCTGCGCGTGCTGCGGTTCTTCGGTGAGGCGCTGCGGCAGTCCGGGATCCTGATCATCTCCTCCTCGTTGGTGATCTTCGGCCTGGTGTTCCTCATCGGCCTCGAGTGCGGAGTTGAGGGCGCGTACTCCACGCGGGGCCAGGGGGTGCCGGCCTACGCGGGGGTGTTCGCGGCTTGGTGTGATCTGCGGGAGCTGGTTCCCTATGGCTTCGGTTACATGATGGCGGCCAAGGTGGGGACCGGGATCGTCGCCGAGCTGGGCTCGATGCGGATCTCGGATGAGATCGACGCGCTCGAGGTGATGGGCATCAGCGGCATGACGTTCTTGTGCGCGACGCGGTTGTTGGCGGCGTGGCTGGTGCTGCCATTCGTGTATCTGATCTCGATCGGGGCCGGCTTCTTTGCCAGCTTCCTGGTGGTGGTCCAGCAGATTGGCGATGTCTCCTCGGGTGGGTTCTTCCTGATCTTCTGGCAGTTCCAGAACCCGCCGGATCTGTTATTCAGCTTGATCAAGGCGATGGCGATGGCGACGGTGATCGTGATTGTCGGCTGCTACTACGGCTATAACGCCAGCGGGGGTCCGGTCGGGGTGGGCACGGCCACCGCCAAGTCGATGGTCGTGAACATCGTCTCGGTACATCTCATCGGAATGCTCGGCACGCAGCTCTTCTGGGGTGCGAATCCGAGGGCACCAATCGGAGGTTGACAATGCGGCGGTTCGGCTCGGGCGAAGAGAACAGAGATGACGAGCTGGGGGCGTCCGAGCAGCCGCCGCGTGATCAGCCGGGCGGACAGGGCGGTGACCCTTCCCCCCGCGCTGAAGCTCCTACCGATCTGAGCGGCGGCACGTCGGAGGGCGGAATGGCTCCCGGCGACCGCTACGCGGATGAGCCCGGCCAACCGGCCGAGCCCGGGGGCCGTGGCTACCCCGATGACTTCGCCGAGCGTGGGCGCGCCGAGCGCATCGGCGACGAGCGGGAGGGCGGCTCCCGCGTATCGGTGGTGGACGAGCAGCCGCCGCGTCCCGCACCTCCCGATGGTGCCAACGAGGACGAGTACAAGTGGCACACCTACAGGGTCTATCCCTCCGGTCGCCCCGACGCGATCGAGTTCATCGACACCTATAAGGCGTTCGGCCGGGCGCGGATCCTGCGAGGCTTGAACATGGGCCTTCCCGAGGGGATGGTGTCGATGATCCTGGGACCTTCGGGAACCGGCAAGTCGGTGTGCATCAAGCACATGGTCGGCCTGCTGTATCCCGATCGCGGCGACATCCTTGTTCACGGGCAATCGGTGCCGAACATGATCGATGACGACCTGTTCGACATGCGCAAGAAGTTTGGCCTGCTGTTCCAGGACGGAGCGCTGTTCGGATCCATGAACCTGTATGACAACGTCGCCTTCCCGCTGCGCCAGCACACCGAGAAGGGCGAGGACGAGGTCGAGGACATCGTCATGCGCCGCCTGAGCGAGGTCGGCTTGGGCGACGCGCGAGACAAGATGCCCAACGAGCTCTCCGGCGGGATGCGCAAGCGGGCCGGGTTTGCCCGGGCGCTGGTGCTGGAGCCCGACATCGTGCTCTTCGACGAGCCGGACTCCGGACTCGACCCGGTGCGGACGGCGCTCCTGGGCGAGCTGATCCTGGAGATCCACCGCGACATGATGGACGAGGCCAAGGAGAAGGAGCGCGAGCATCTCCCGACCTTTGCGGTGATCACCCACGACATCATGAGCGCCCGTCGCGTGGCCGACTACATCAACGTGCTCTGGAAGGGGCGGATCGTCGAGGCGGGCCCGGCTGAGGACATGCTCAACTCAGAGAACCCGTTCATCCGTCAGTTCCTGGCCGGGGAGTCGCAGGGCCCGCTGACCATGGATTAAGTGCGTTTGGTTGGGATCGCTGTGGCGCAGCTGTGCTTCCGCGAGCTGAGCCACAGCGATCCCAACCTCACTCTGCCCGTCGACCGCTGTTGTGGCGCTCAGCCGGGGGCACGCCCGTTAGCCTGACAGCGATATGCGTCTGAGGGAGCGGTTGCAAAGTCTGACCTCGGCCGCTACGCAGCGGCCGGTGCTGACGCTTGCGCTCACGCTGACGCTCGCACTCGCCGGAGCCCTGCTGGCGCTGGGGCTCAAGCCTTCGGCCGGGAGCGACACGTTCGTTTCCCGCTCCTCCGGGAGCTTTCAGGCCACCGACCAGGATCATCGCCTGTTCGGGGGCGACGCGATCGTGATCCTGGTCAAGGAGCCGCTGACCGATCTGGTCGAGACCAAAGACCTGGCTCGGATCAGCTTCCTCGAGGCCTGCCTGGCCGGCCAGTACCTGGTTCCCAGTCAGCAGTTGGAATCCTTCGCACCCGCGCCTGCCGGGGCTCATGCACCCTACGGGGGCTGGAGCAGCCCGTGCGGCAAGCTGATGCGCTCGAGGCCGGTCCAGGTCGTCTACGGCCCGGGCACGTTCCTCAATCGTGCCGTCGCCGCGGTCAACGAGGAAGTCAGGGCGATCCTGGCCTCCTCCCAGCAGCAGATCGCCAGTTCCGGCCAGGCGGCGCTCAACCTGGGGCTGGCCCGCGGAATCTCGCGGGCCAAAGCCGAGCAGCTCGCCTCCGACGCGCGCACGCTTGCCTCCCAGCAGCAGCAGTCGCAGCTCGAGCAGCTCTACCTGGATTCGGGCATCGAGGGAATGCCGCGGATCGACGACCCGCAGTTCATCCCGCAGGTCGTGTTCGATCAGACCCGCGGCGTCAACCAGCCCAAGTCCCGCTTCGCCTATCTTTTTCCCACCGCCAACTCGGCGCTGATCCAGGTGCGGCTGAAGGCATCGCTGAGCGACGAGCAGCAGTCGCGGGCGATCGGCTGGATCCGTCAGGCGGTGAAGATGCCAATGTTCGCCAGCGCCTACGGCGGCACCCTCACGGTGACCGGGGCGCCCGTGGTGGTCAACGATCTCGCCGCGCAGATCACCGGCTCGATTGCCGGGCTGCTGCTGGCGGCGGTGCTGGTGATGGCGGCGACGCTGCTGCTGGTTTTCCGCCGGCGCCTGCGGCTGCTGCCGCTGGTTATCGCGCTGGCCGCGGTCGGGATCACCTTTGGGGTCCTGTCCCTGGCCGGAGGGACGTTGACGATGGCCTCGATCGCGGTGCTGCCGATCCTGATCGGCCTGGGCGTCGACTACGCGATTCAGTTCCAGTCGCGTGTGCAGGAGGTCCGCAGCGGCGGGGGCGGCGCCCGGGAGGCGGTGGCGCGGGCCGCGTCGGTGGGCGCGCCAACCATCGCGGTGGCGGCACTGGCCACGGCCACGGGCTTCCTCGTGCTGCTGCTCTCGCCGGTCCCCATGGTCCGGAGCTTCGGCCTGCTGCTGGTGATCGGGATCGCGGTGGCACTCGTCTGCGCCGTGAGCTCGGTGGCAGCGGCGGTGGTGCTGGCCGAGCGGGAGGGAGGCGCGGTGGCCGCGTCCGCTGCGTGGTGCCGCAGAGATCTTGCGCGGCATCGGCGAGTCCATACGCCGGACCCTCGGCCCGCGGCTTGCCGGCGTGCGGGTCCGCGGTCGATTGGGCACCGTGCGCCGCCGGGCTGAGCACGCCCTTGGACTGATGGTCCAGCGGCCGGCACGAGTGCTCGCGATCGGAGCGCTGCTCGCGCTGCTGGGGTGGGTCGCCGACACCCAGAGCGCGGTTCAGTCCGACGTGACCAAGCTCGTGCCCTCGAGCATGCCGGCGCTGCGCGATCTGCGCGCACTGGAGCGGGTGACCGGCGTCTCGGGCGAGATCGACGTGCTTGTCCACGCCAACAACGTCGCCACCCCGCAGGTCGTCGGCTGGATGCTGTCGCTCGACAAGAACCTTCAATCCCACTTCGGCTACCTGGAGACCAGGGGTTGCGCCGCCTCCACGCTATGCCCGGCACTGTCGCTTCCCGACCTGTTCTCAGCCGGAGCCCAGGCCGGCCAGAATGCGCAGGCCCCCACTCAGGCTCAGATCCAGTCCCTGCTGTCCTCGGTGCCGACATACTTCTCACAGGCGGTGCTCTCGCCCGACCGCCGCAGCGCCACGTTGGCCTTCGGCCTGCGCCTGATGCCGCTGTCAAAGCAGCAGCAGGTGATCGACTACATCAGCTCCCAGCTTCACCCGCCGCCGGGGGTTAGGGCACAGCTCGCGGGGCTCCCCGTCCTCGCCGCGCAGGCCAACGCCGCCCTGTCCTCCTCGGCACGCAGGCTGTTGACGCTGCTGGCAGGACTGGTCGCGGTGGGATTGGTGCTGTTGGTCGTCTTCCGCGACCGTCGCCGCGCGTTGATCCCACTGGTGCCGATCGCGTTGGCCACCGGCTGGTCGGCGTTGATCCTGTTCGTGATCGGGATCCCGCTGAACCCGATGTCCGCCACCCTGGGAACGCTGGTGATCGCGATCTCCACCGAGTTCAGCGTGCTGCTGTCCGAGCGCTTCCGCCAGGAACGCGGCCAAGGGCTCGATCTCGCCCAGGCGCTACGTCGAACCTACGCCTCCACCGGAGCTGCAGCACTGGCCTCCGGGGTGACGGCGATCGTCGGCTTCGGGGTCCTGATCTTCTCAAGCATCACCATGCTGCGTGACTTCGGCTTCGTCACCCTGATCGACTTGTCGGTGTCGCTGGCCGGTGTACTGCTGGTGCTGCCGGCCGTGCTTGCGGCCTCCGAGAGTGAGGATCTGGCGGCAAGCTCACGGGCCGCGGTCAGCCGGGCCGCAGCCCTGCTGCCCCGGGCCCGGCGGCGCGCCCCCGCAGCGTGAGCGACCGGCAACCCGATCCGGTACGCCACCGGCTTGATCCTGATCGCGCGGCTGCCGCCACGCGCCCACCATCCCTGGACAGGGCTCCGGAGATCGACACCAGACGCTACCGCTGGGCGATCGGGATCTTCGGGACGCTGATGGTGATCGTCGGGTCGATCTACGGCTTTGCCCACAACGGGGTCGGTTCGGCAGGAGTGGCACCGGGCAAGCCCCTGCACCGCTTCGTCGCGCCCCTGGCCACCGCCGGCGTCGACCTCGACGCCAACGCTAATCCCCGCTGTGACCCGCTGCACCCCAACCCGCGGGGGCTGAATATATGCGGGCGCACACCGCTGGTGCTGGCGTTCTTCGTCACCGGCTCGTCTTCGTGCACGCGGCAGGTGGATGCGCTGCAGGTGCTCTCACGCCAGCGCGCGCTGCGCTCGATCCAGTTTGCCGCGCTGGCGGTTCACACCGACCGTGCCGACACGGTGGCCGCGATCCGACGGCACGGCTGGACGATCCCTGTCGCCTACGATCGCGAGGGGTCGGTGGGGGATCTGTACGGGATCCGGGTCTGCCCGATCGTCGAGCTGGCCTACCGCGGAGGGACCGTCGCGCGGCGGCTCATCGGCGAGCACTGGAGTCGTCCGGCGGTGCTGGCCGGGCAGGTCCGGGTGCTGCTGGCGCCCATGCGCGGATGAGGGGCGAGGTGCGCGGATGAGCGGCGAGGAAGCCGATCTCCGCCCCGCGCCGGGAACGATCGCTCCGGACGTGCGCGCCGAGTTCCCGGGGCTCAGGCTCGACTGGGTCACCGTCTGCGGGCAGCGGCGGCCCAGCCCGCGTCCCGTCGTCCAGCGCCTGCGGGATCTGTCCAGCCGCTATCGCGGCGCGAGCGTGATCGCGATGCGCACGCAGCCGATTCCCCACGCCTACCGCGCGTTCTTTCGCCAGATCGGTCTCGATCCCGACGTGGAGCGAATACCCAGCGAGCACGTGGCGGTGACGCGTCTGCTCCACGGTGAGTTTCGATCCCAAGACTTGGTCCAGGATGCGCTGCTGATCGCGCTGATCGAGACGGGAGTCCCGGTGTGGGCCCTCGACGCCCGACGAGTCAGCGCCGGCGGCCTTGGGATCCGCACCTCTACCGCCGCCGATCGGCTCGGCAGCGAGGAATCCAGCGGCTTCATCGCGCCGGGACGGCTGATCGTCGCGGACGCCGACGCGGTTCACGCGCTGCTCTTCGGACCGCTGGCCCCGCGCGACGCGGTCACCCACCAGACCCAGCGGATGATGCTGTTCTCAGTCGGCGTCGACGGGGTTCCGGCGATCCACGTCGAGGAGGCGCTGTGGGTGTGCCTGGAGGCGCTCGGGGAGGGATAGAACCAGCGTCGGCCGGGCCACGGGCCTGCTAAGCTCGCGGGGCTTTTGGAAAGGAGGGAGCTATGGCGCTCCTCGGGCAGGTTGAGCAGGACATCAACGCTCTTGAGGCCTCAGTCCACGTCCCGCAGGTGGCTCCGGGTGAAGCGGAGCGGGCAGCTCGTCGCACGCTGCGAACCCAGATCGCCTCGCTCGAGCGTCAGCTCTCCGATGCGTTCGTCACTGCGTACTCGATGGGGCGGCTCGAGCTCTCCCACCCGGAGCAGAGCGCGGAGCCGCGACTGCTGGAGATCGGCGAGCTGGAGCAAGTTCGCGACGATCTCGCCGAGCGGTTGCTGGCTGCACGCGTCCGGATCACGCAGCGGGCCGACGAGCAGGCTGCCAACCGGCTGCAGCTGGAGCGGATGCTGCTGGAGCCGGGCGCGCATCGCTTCATGCGGATCTCCCGGGCCGACCTTGGCGAGCCCGGCTGCGGCGTGTGGCAGGTCAGGCCTCGTCTGGGCCTGATCGGGATGCTGATGGGCTGGTGGCAGGTCAAGCTCTCCTCAGGCTGTCCGTTAGCCAGGGGCCGCGGATCAGCTTCCGCGGCCCGGGACAGCACCCACCTCTACTCAGGTCCCTCCGATGCGCGAGCTGCTGAGAACCGGTGCCGGCGCGGCGCTGGTCGTGGCCATCATGTTCATTGGCAGCCTCGGGCTGTGGATCGGCACGCCGCTGTTGTGGCTTTGGGTCGGCTCGCAGATCCAGGGGGCGACCGAATCTCTGGGGGCTGCCCTGGGGGTGATGTTTGTCGGCGTGATCGCCACGATCGCTCTGGTGGCGTCACTTCTGGCCAAGCTGAGCAACGTGTACCGCTCCAACTGCCTGGCTCGGGGGATGAACGATCCCGGTCACTTCGTGCTCGAAGGCGTGCTCGTGGTCAGCGCCGGGTTGACGATCGTGGTCTTCGTCGTCTGGTTCTTCTTCCTCGCCGGCACGAGCCCGATCCCGGTTGGGATCCAGATCTAACGCCCCTCGTGATGGTCCTGCGCCCCGCGCCGTGACGCAGGACCATCGCTTCCGGGGTGCTCAGGCTCCGACCAGCGCCAACGGGCGAGACGCCGGGCCGGCCGCGGTTGCGCCCGGCGCCACGGGAGACCCCAGCTGCTCGGCCAGCATCCGCCGCTGACGCTCGGTCAAAGCCCCGACCTTCTTCATCTCGCTGACCTGGTTGCGGGCCAGGAACTTCCGGCACCGGGTGTTCCCCCAGCGGCGCTGGCTCATCAGCAGGTCCCCCACCGTCCAGCTGCTCGCCTCCTCGGGGGTGTCAGGATGACTTCCGCAGCGGAGGTCTCGCCTTCGGCGATCCGTCGCTTCAGCTCCGCACGGGCGAGCCGCACCTCGTTTGCTCGCCCAAGTGCGCGCAATCGTTGGGGCTCCGCGGTCAGCGTGGCGGTTTGCATCATGTGTCTGCTCTCTCCCTGCTTCCTTGCCCGCGGCTGCGGACGATTGATGGTTTTTCCCCGGGCACGGCGCTTCCTCCGCCAAGACCCGGTTGGTGCTGTCGGTATTCCCTTCGCCTCCCTGGAAGCTGATGCTTGCTCTCAGCTCGCCCTCTGGTGAGGTCCGCACTGCCCGGCTGTGACCACCACCGTGGTGCAGCAAAACTACGTCAGCGGCGGCTTCACAACAAGGTCACATCCAGCGCACCATGTGCTCCTAGCGTATTTTTCTTCAATACGGTGCCCTTGTGCCGGAATGGACAAGGGCTGCCGGATGTTGTGGACAGCTAGCCGCCGGAAGGTAGCGGTCCGTGCTCTGCCTCGAACGCCCGCTTGGTCGCTCCGAAGGCCTCCAGAGCATGATCGAGCGTCGGTCGATCGTGAGTTGCCATCACGCTCGTGCGCAGCAGCGCTCCGCCGGGCTGGACAGCGGGATGGAGCGCGGTGTTCACGAACACGCCGGCGTCGTAGAGCGCCTTCCACAGGAATACCGCCTTCCAGTCGTCGCCTACCACCACGGGCACCACGGGAGTCACAACCTCGCTGCCGTCGGGCAGGCGCGTGGGCTCGATCGCCTGAAAGCCGAGCCCGCGCAGGCCGTCGTAGAGGTAGCGGGCGTTGTCGAGCACTCGCGTGAACAGCTCCTGTCCCTCCGGCGAGCGGCAAATGCGCACCGCGGCCAGGGCTGCGCCCACGGCAGCAGGCACGGCCGACGCGGTGAACATGAACGGACGCGACTGGATCCGCAGGAACTCGATCACGTCTGCGGGGCCGGCGATCACCCCGCCGCAGGAGGCCAGCGACTTCGAGAACGTGGCCATGCGCAGGTCCACCCGATCCTCTATTCCGAAGAGCTCGCAGCTGCCGGCGCCGCGGGTACCGAGCACCCCGAGACCGTGGGCCTCGTCGACCATCAGCCGCGCGCCGAAGCGGCCGCAGAGCTCAACGATATCCGCCAGCGGGGCGACGTCGCCCTCCATCGAGAACACCCCGTCCACGACCACGAGGATGCCGCCACCGTCAGCCTCGGCCTTCTCCAGCGTGCGCTCCAACCGGTCGAGCCGGTTGTGGCGGAAGATGCGCAGCTTGGCCCGGGAGAGGATGCAGCCGTCGAGGATCGAGGCGTGATCGCCGGAGTCGGCAATCACGGTGTCGCCGGGGGCGAGGATCGTTCCCAATGCTCCCAGGTTGGCTTGATGGCCGGTGGTGAATACCAGCGCCGCGTCGGCATCCAGCCACTCGGCCAGCTCCTGCTCGAGCTGGAGGTGCAGGTCGATCGTGCCGTTGAGGAACCGGCTTCCGGTCAGCCCCGTGCCGTAGCGGTTCAGCGCGTCCAGCGCCCCCTGCCGGACCCGCTCGTCACCGGTCAGGCCGAGGTAGTTGTTGGAGCCCAGCATCACCCGGGCGGCGCCCTCCATCTCCACCACCGGCAGAGTTGGACCCTCGAGCACGCGGAAGTAGGGAAGGGCGTCGAGCTCCCGCGCCAGCCTGAGCTGCTCCAGGCGCTCGTGATCCCGAGCTTTGGCGAAGACGTCGGTCGAGGTCGGCATGGCTGGCACCGCGCGCGCACGGCCTCCGCGGCACGCCTATCGTAACGGCAGCCCCCGGCGCCGGGCTGAGCGGGCTCGACGAGGCGAGAACGTGGATCGTGCTGAGGCTTTGAAGATGGCCGCCACCGCTGTCACCATGTCCTGACGATGAGCGAGAGCGGTCTTCCCAGCGAGAGCGGTCTTCCCAACGAGCCCGCAGCCGGCGTCGAGCCGGTGGAGGTGGTCGAGGGGATCCCGGTGCTGGCCGAGGTGCGAGCGCTGGCGCCCGCGCCCCCGGCGACGCTGCCGGGCGTGCAGGCCGCGGCCGCCGCCGCCACCGGATTCGTCGCCGGCGCGGCCACCTTGGCGCTGCTTCACCGCCGCAGCGGTCGCCGGCTGAGCCGCGCTCAACGCTCGCTTCCGCGACGCGCTGCCGACACGCTCCCGGTGCTCGCCACCCGCACGTTCCTGGTCGACGTTCACCTGATCGCCAAGCCCGGGGAGTGAGAACCGCCGATCGTCGGGTGGAGGTGCGCCTGGAGGTGCGGCCGAGGTGGTCGTTCCGCCTTCCCCGAGGGGGCGGTCCGGATGGCCTGACGCGCGTGCGCGAAGGGGTGCTGGCCCGTCTGCTTCATGCCGGAGAATCGCCTGTGCTGGTGCGAGTGGCCCAGACCTGCGCCGACCGAGTGTTGTTCGGCGCCCAGGCCAGCGGGCGAGCCGAGGCGCTATGGGGGATCGAGCGGCTTCGGCACGCGCTCGGCGTCGATCAGGATCTGGAGCCCTTCCACCGGCGCTTTGCCGATGACCCGCTGATCGGGCGGGCGGTCCGCGCCGACCCGACGCTGCGCCTGCGCGCGCGTCCGGAGCCTTTCGAGGCTCTGGCCTGGGCGATCTGCGAGCAGCTGATCGAGTCCGATCGAGCCGCGGCGATCGAGCGACGCCTGGTGGCTCGCCTTGGTCGCCGCTGCCCGCAATCGGGCCTACGGGATGCCCCCAGCGCGGCCACGCTCGCGACGCAGGCGCCCGCGCTGCTGGCCTCGATGGACCTCTCGCCGGGACGAGCTCTGACGCTCGTCCGCGCCGCCCGTGAGGTCGCGGCCGGGAGGGTCGACCTGCACGATCCAGACCACGAGCACGGCTGGCGGCGCCTACGCACGATCCGCGGCATCGGCAGCTGGACGATCCAGATGCTGGCCAGCAACGGCCAGGGGCGGCTCGACCAGCTGCCGGCCGGGGACCTGAAATACCTGAAGCTCGTCGGCCGCCTGCTCACCGGCGATCCTCGCAGCCGGGTCGGAGAGGCCGAGGTGGAGAGCTTCTTCGGCTCATACGCGCCCTGGGGCGCCCTGGCTGGGGCCTACGCGCTGCGGAGCCGGAGCCTGGGGTTGACCGGGGCGGAACTACGGCCCTTGGCCGGCTAGCAGCTCGTTGGTGGAGGCGTCGAGGATGGCGTTGGGGTTGGAGATCAGATGCTGGCCCATCATCCACTGCCCGTAGGCGTTCCAGCGCGTGCTGTCCTGCCAGCCCCACGGTCGACCCGTGGCGGGAAAGAACGCAGGCAGAGTCGCCTGCACGCTGGCCAGCTGGAGCCTCCGATCAAGTCCGGGATTGGCCGCGACGAGCGCGTTCACGGCCGCCTGAGGGTGGCTGCGCACCGCCTCGTAGCCGCGGGCCATGGCCTGGACGAAGCGGCGAACCAGGTCGCTGCGATTGGTGATCGTGCTCCGGCGGACCACCAGCACCAGTTCGTCGTAGGTGGGCACGCCGAGCTGGTCCATCCGCAGCACGACCGGATGTCGGCCTGCCTGCTGGAGCTGGATCGCCTCGTAGTTCCAGTAGCCGCCGAGGGTGGCGTCGACTTGCCCGGAGACCATCGCCGGCACGAGGTTCGCGCCGACGTTGGTTTCGATGACCTTGCCCGCCGGCACCCCCGCGCGAGCCAGGAGCGTAGTCAGGTAGGCGTGCTGATAGCTGATCCCGGCATCGCCGACGCGCTTGCCGCGCAGGTTGGCCACCGAGGTGATCCGCTTGGAGCGCAGCGCGATGATCGAGGTCAGCGGCCGCTGCACGATCGCCGCCACCGATACCAGCGGAAGCCCCCGGTTGCGGGCCAGCAGCAGCTCCGGCTCGTAGGAGATCGCGGCATCGACCTTGCCCGCGGCAACGAGCTGCAGCGGGGTGGCGGGATCGGTCGGGACCTGCAGGTGCAGGTCGATCCCGGCTCGGCTGAATTCTCCGTCTGCCAATCCCTGATAGATCCCTACGTGGTCGGCATTGGGAACCCAGTCGAGCATCAGCGTCAACGGCTGGGCCTTGCCCGACGGGGTGCTGAGCACGTCCTTCTTCTCTCCGCAGGCCGCCACGGCGAAGGTGACCGCCAGGCCCAGGCTCAGCATCGCGATGCGTTTCATGACGAGCGTTCTCCTCTGGATTCGTAGGCCCAGGGCAGGGCCAGCCGCTCGCACGCGCTGAGCAGCGCGAACAACACGATGGCAAACAGGGACAGGATCACGACGGTGGCGTAGGCGCGGGGGGTGAGGAGCTGGTTGATCGACAGCAGGAACAGATAGCCGAGACCGGCGTTGGAGCCGCCGGTCATCTCGCCGATGACCGCTCCGATCACCGCCACCGCCACCGCGATCTTGGTGCCGGTGAACACCCCTGGGAGCGCGGCCGGGAGCTCGACCTCCCGCAGCGTCCGCAGCCGCGAGGCGTCGAAGGTGTGCATCAGCTTCAGCAGCTGCGAGTCGACGGATGCCAGCGCATCGAGGGTCGTGACGACGATCGAGAAGAAGGAGACGAGCGCGATCACGATCACCTTGGGCAGGATCCCGAACCCGAACCACAGCATCAGCAGTGGCGCCAGCATGGCGATCGGGATCACCTGTGAGGCCACCACCAGCGGGTACACCCCGAGCCGCACCGGCCGGATCAGGTGGATGGCCACGGCGAGGGTCAGGCCGACCGCGGCGGCGGCCAGGATTCCGAACCCCACCTCCTGGGCGGTGACCAGGAAGTTGCTCCACAGCAGCCCGCGATCCTCGTAGATCGCTTGTCCGATCTGGTGCGGCGCGGCCAGGATCAGGCCGTCGACCCCGCCCAGGTCGACGTACAGCTCCCAGATGCCCAGGAGCGCCGCCAGGAGCAGCATCGGGGCGAAGATCCGCTTCAATCCTGCACCCCGAGGACGTCCAGCGCCTGCTCCCGAAGCGCGGCCACCGCCGCGTCGGTCCGCCGTCGCGGCCGGGGCAGATCGATCTCGATCTCGCCGATCACCCGTCCGGGCCGGGGCGCCATCACCGCTACCCGGTCCGCCAGCACCACAGCCTCTTCGACGTCGTGGGTGACGAGCACGACGGTGCGCGGCTCGTCGACGAGCGCCTGCGCCAGCCAGCCCTGCATCTGTGCCCGCGTGATCGCATCCAGTGAGGCGAAGGGCTCGTCCAGCGCGAGTACCGGCTTTCCCGCCAGCAGGGTCCGCAGGAACGACACCCGCTGGCGCATCCCCCCCGACAGCGCGGCTGGTCGCTTCTGCTCAAAGCCGCCCAGGCCGAAGCGCTCCAGCCACGGCATCGCCTGAGCCCGGGCAGCGCGTCGGGAGAGGCCGGCCGCCCGTAAGGCGAGGGCCGCGTTGTCGACCGCCCGCAGCCACGGGAGCAGCAGGTCACGCTGGGGCATCAACGCTGCCGGGGCAGAGGTGACAGTGCCCCGGTCTGGCCGCTGCAGACCGCAGATCAGCTCCAGCAACGTGGTCTTTCCGCAGCCGCTGGGACCGACGACCGCCACGACCTCTTCGGGCGCCGCGCGCAGCGACACATCCTGAAGGGCCAGCACGGGAGCCCGTTTGGAGGCGTAGGTCCGGGTCACCGCCTGCACCGCGACCCCGGCCGGTCGATCCACACCGGCTGCCTCCTTCGGAGGAGCCTCGATCACGCTCGATTCTGCTCCCTTCGCGGGCATTACCCCACAGGTTCGAAGGGTCAGCGCCGGGAGTTGTTCGGATGGCGCTATCTCAGCCGGCTTGCCCGCCAGCCCCCCTGGTTGTCAACGGTGATCGCTGATCCTAGCGCCTGGAACGGGAGTTGCCCCGTGACGTCCCGCGATCCTCCTGACGTGACCCGATCAGCGCGTGAGCGGCTGGGCCAACGCCTTGACGAACTCCTCCAGCTGATCGGTTCGCCAGCACTCGAAGGCGACGCAGTGCCGCTCGTAGGCGGAGATCACGCTGTCGCCGTAGTTCCAGTACAGACGCGGCTCGGGGTTCAGCCAGAACGTTCGCCCGGCTCGGGCGGTGATCGCGGCGAACACGTCCTCGCGCGGAGGTCGTCCGTTGGTGCGCGCGTCGCCGAGCACGATCACTGTCGCCCGGGGATGGAGTTCGTCCTCGATCAGGGACAGGAACTCGGTCCACACGCGGCCGTAGTCGGTGTAGCCGGAGATGTCGGCCACGCCCGCGTCGCGTGAGACGGCTTCGCTGGCGGCGCGGAAGTCACGCTCACGCTCGAACACCTCCGTCACCTCGGATATCCGCTCGATGAACACGAACGAGCGCAGCTTGCGAAACGAGTCGTGCAGCGCGTGCAGCACCGACAGGAAGAACGTTGAGGCGCTGGTGACGCTGGTGGAGACGTCGCAGAGCACGAAGATCTCCGGGCGGCGCGGGCGCTGGGGCCGGTACTTGAGCTCCACCGGGACACCGCCGGTCTGCAGCGACGCGCGCATCGTCCGCCTCACGTCCACGTGGGCGTGGCGCTTACGCCCCCGCAGCTCGTGACCCTGGGTGGCCAGACGCCGCTTAAGCTGGGCCACCACGCGATGGACCGCAGCCAGGTCCTGAATCGGGCCGGCGGGGAGCGAACGGTCGAGCTCGTTCAGCGGTCGCTTGGGCGGCAGGCTCTGCGTCCGGGCAATCTGTTGGCGCTCCAGCTCCCGCCGCAGGTGCGCCTCGAATCGACGCAGCTGCTCCCGTGGCACGCCGTCACGACGTGGATCCTCCCGCGGGAGATCCGGCTGGGGCTCGGCTCGCAGCCCCAGCGCACGCCGGATCCGCTGAACGTCGACACCGAGCACCCCGGAGCCCTCGCCCCTCCCGAAGGCGGCGATGGCCAGCCGCGCGAGATCCCTCATCGCCGCCTCCGAGCCGTCCTGCAGCGCGGCGGCGATCTGCTCGCGCAGGGTGTCGACGTCGACGTCGGTGCCGGTCTGCCCGCCGCCGGCGCTCGGGGATTCGCTGAGCTCCTGTCGCGCCGCCTCGGCCTCGGCGGCGCGGAAGAAGAAGCGTTCGAACACGAGCTCGAACACGCGCCGGTCCTCGGGCGACTTGGCGATCGTCGTCGCCAGCGCAGCCCTGAACGCGCTCTGGTCGGTCCAGGGGACGTGCTCCAGTGCGGCGAAGCCGTCGAGCATCTCGGAGGTGCCGACGGCCATGCCCTCCTCACGCAGATCCTCAACGAAGGCCAGTAGCTGGCCCTGTAAACCTCCGGGCGGCCGATCGGGGATGCGCGCGTAGACCTTGCCCCCGGCTGCTGTCCCGCCTGGCCCCGTCTCGTGGACTGGGCCGGAGCCGGGCCTAGGCGGCGGTGCGGCCATCAGCGGACTCGAGCTTCACGCCCACCCGGGAGGCGACGGTGTCCAGATCGGTGCGGTGCTTGACGATCACGCTCATCGTCTCCCGGAAGGTCGCCTGATCGATGTCGTCGGCGCCGAGCAGAATCAACGCCCGAGCCCAGTCGACCGACTCCGCGATGCTTGGCGGCTTCTTGAGGTCCAGCTCCCGGATCTGGTGCACGATCTCCACCAGCTTGCGCGCCACCGTCTCGTCGAGCTCGGGGGAGTGCAGGCGGACGATCGCCAGCTCGTGGTCCAGGTCGGGGTAATCGAGCCACAGATACAGGCAGCGCCGCTTGAGCGCCTCGGTCAGCTCCCGCGTGTTGTTTGAGGTCAGCAGCACCACCGGGTGCGAGCGGGACTCGATCCGGCCCAGCTCCGGAATCGAGATCTGGAAGTCTGAGAGCAGCTCCAGCAGCATCGCCTCGAACTCCTGATCGGTCTTGTCGATCTCGTCGATCAGCAGGACCACCGGCTGGTCGGAGGCGATCGCCGTCATCAGCGGCCGCTGGAGCAGGAACTCTTCGCCGAAGATGTCCTCCTGCACGTCCTCCCAGCCGGCCTCGTCGGAGCCACCGGCTTCACCGCCGGTGCCGGTCTGAATCCGCAACAGTTGCTTGCGGTAATTCCATTCGTACAGCGCCTTGGCCTCGTCGAGGCCCTCATAGCACTGCAGGCGCACCAGCCTGCGGTCCAGGTAGCGGGCCAGTGCTTTGGCCAGCTCGGTCTTCCCTACGCCCGCTGGACCCTCCACCAGCACGGGCTTGCCCAGCTTGCTGGCCAGGAACGAGACCAGCGCGGTCGATCCGCCGGGCAGGTAGCCGGCCGCGATCAGGCCCGCAGCGACATCCTGCACCGAAGTGGGGGTCTCGGCCATCGCTCAAATATAGGGTTCGCTCGTGCTCGTGCTCGTTCAAGCCGCCGGTTCGGCGCATGTTGGGGTGTTCGGGGCGGTGCTCGCCTTCGGGGTGATCGTCGCCATCTTCGGCCACATCATCAAATCCCGCACGCTGATCGTCGCCGGTCTGCTGGTGATCGCCCTGGTCAGCGCATACTTCTCGTTCGTGCTCCAGCCGACCAGCGGGTAGGCGAGGACCCGCGGCCGCACGCTGGCCTCACGCGCGCGCCGGAAAGGTGAACAAACCAACGTTGCTCCGACCGTGCATTACGCGACAAGCGCCGCTGATCCCGGATCTAGTTGTTGTACCGGCCCCCTCTGCGGTGGTTGATGCGACAAGTTGACCGCCGGTCTGAGCATGCCTGTCGTGTTATGCACGCCGTGTTGGGGTGCCGATTGCTTGTCCTGTTATGCACGCCGTACCGTCGCTCCGGCGTTCACAGGGCCAGGCACCAGGACTTGCGCTGAAAGCGTCAGTCCTCGTGCTCGAGCGGAATCGTCAGCTGCTCCTCGCTCGGCTGGCGCCTGGTCTCGTCATCGAGGTGCTTTGGCCGTGCCGTCAGCCAGCCGGGCGCGCGGAACTCGCCCTCGCTCGCTCTGGACCGTGGCGACGCTGGGCTGGGAGGCGCGGAGGGCGATTCCTCATGCGAACGGTCCGGGAGCGGCTCGGACTCAGTCTCGGCCTTCACTGGTTCCGGCCGTCGGGCGCGCGGGCGGATTTCCGCCTCGCCGGGCAGCGGAGGCTCGGGCCGGTGCGCCGCGCGCATGCGCGAGCCTGCGTAGGCGAGTAGGGCGGCAACGCCCAGTGCGACGAAGATCCCCCACTCGACCCCGGAGATCGCCGCGCCAGGACCGTGGATGCTCGTGCTCTGCTTGTCGAAGATGCGCCAGATCACCAGCACGCAGGTCCAGGCCCCAGCGGCCGTGACCACCAGGCCGTCACCACCGGGCAGATGGAAGGCCCGGCCTTCGGCGCGCTGGAACAGCAGCGTCAGCACTCCCGCCGCCACCAGCAGCACTGCAGCCTCGACAAAGGAGAACGCTCCCCAGCCCGTGATCGAGGTGCTAGCAGTGGCGGGCGCTCGCACCCCGGGCACGATCACCGTCTCCTGGTACCAGGGCAGGAACAGGGTCACGAACAGGCCCAGCGCGGCCGCGGCTGCCAGCCGGCGCTCGTGGGGGAGGTGCCGCCAGGCTCTCGCGATTCGGCCGCTGAGCCCACGTGACCACCGCCCCAGGCCGGCGCCGGAGTGCTCAACGGTCATGCTCGATCACCGTAGGCGCGCAGGCCCCCGAACCCTGCGCCCCGGCTGGTGATCGATCCGAGCCAGGGGCCGGACCCGGCCCTGGATCGTGGCGTCGTGGGAACGCCTCGGAGGAATCGAGGTCGGGGTGCCACGGTTCGATTGTAGGCGCCGGCCGACCCGTCACCGCGGGCTACAGGATCGCCGTGACCCGCCTCGTCGCGCAGCCGACACCGGGTTGCCGACAGTTCGAATTGCTTGGCTGTGGAGGAAGCGAGGGCCGAGCGGCCGCGGACGCTGCGCGTCCTGGAGCGCTACGGCTCCGGGTCAGCGTCGAGCTCCTCGTCTTCGCCCTCGTCCTCGTCCTCGTCGATGGCAATCGGTTGTGCATCGGTCTGGAATCGCTCCAGCAGCTCATCGCGACGGTGCTCGTCCACCGGGACTTCATCGGAGATCAGGACCCAGTCAGCCCCCTCGTACTCCTCCATGTTGAAGATCTCGGCGTCGAGCTCGGGCGAGTCATCGACGATCATCAGCACTTCGGTCTGAGGGTTGAAGTACGTGCCCGGTCGGTTGACGAGCTCATCCAGCTCGAATTTGCGTCCGTCAGCCATCGGGCCGCAGCGTACCGTGTGGCGGACATCTACAGGCCGCGGAGGTCGCGGATCTGTCGCTCGATCTCGGCTTCCACAGCCAGCGGCGGCTTACCGGTACGGGCCCTCCGATGGTTGCGGGCGACTACGAGCTGACGGATCTCCTCCCGTAGCTCGGTATCGATCTGCGGCGCCGTCAGCCGCTGCAGTTCCAGCTCGACGTCGATCAGAGGCTCGCCTCGGCGCTGGCGCCGCAGGTTTCGAGCCGCCAGCAGTTGGCGGATCTCCTCGTCGCGCTCCATCAGCGCCGCGGATGAGGCCGGACGGGGCTCGTGGTCACCGTCCATCAGTAGGCGGTCCTTGCCGAACTCCTCCCAGGCCTTGCCACTCAGCGCCAGCGACGCGAATGCGGCCACGATCCCGAGTCCACAGACGATCCACAGCACGGTTCCGAAGGCAGCCTGCACGGTGAGGGATAAGTGTTGCACCGCGAGCTGGTGCGCACGGCTCCAATCCGGGTTTGCTCGTCGCCGTTGCCCCAACGGGGGGCAGTCCGTCACCGGACGTGGCCGGTGTAAGCCGGTCGTGGCAGACCGCTTTGCGGATCGATTGGCCCAACCACGCCGGATCGTCTACGCTAAGCTCCCAACGTTGACTGACTAGTCAATCTATCGCTGCGCCGGAGGCGCCCACAGCGGATCCAGGCGGCGCGCCCGATCACACGAACCGGGGTCGCCGGAGGCGCTCGCGGCCCCACCAGCGCCCGTCTGTCAAGGAGAACCCGTGGTTGATTTCACGCTCACCGACGAGCAGAAGAGCATGCGCGAGATGGCGCACGACTTCGCGGCCAAGGAGATTCGTCCGGTCGCATGGGAATACGACCGGGAGGGCACCTGGCCGCAGGAGATCATCGAGAAGGCCTGGGAGCTGGGGCTGATGAACAGTCACCTTCCGGCCGAGTACGGCGGCCCCGGGCTCGGCTACCTGGATGGTGCCCTGATCGAGGAGGAGATGGGCTGGGGCTGCTCGGGGATCGCCACCTCGCTGTCCTGCAACGGCCTGGCCACCGCGCCAATCGTCCTGGCCGCCTCCGAGGAGCTCAAGAAGGAGTATCTCGGCCGCCTCGCCGAGCAGCCGTTGCTGGCTTCGTTCTGCCTGACCGAGCCCGACGCGGGCTCTGACGTGTCGGGGATGAAGACGACCGCAACCCGCCAGGGCGACAAGTGGGTCATCAACGGCTCCAAGTGCTTCATCACCAACGGCGAGTACGCCAACTACTACACGGTCTACGCCAAGACCGACAAGCAGGCCGGTCACCGCGGCATCTCCTGCTTCATCGTGCCTCGGGACGCCGGCGTGGTCGTCGACAAGCACGAGGACAAGATGGGTCAGCGGGCCTCGAACACCGCCACGATCACCTTTCCCGACGTCGAGATCCCGCTTGATCACCTCGTCGGCGAGGAGAACAAGGGCTTCAAGATCGCGATGATGACCCTTGACCGCACGCGCCCCGGCGTCGCTGCCATGGCGGTAGGTGTGGCACGCGCAGCGATGGAGTTCGCGGCCGACTACTCCAAGGAGCGCGTCCAGTTCGGCGTGCCGATCGCGATGCACCAGGCGATCCAGTTCATCATCGCCGACATGGCGACGAAGGTCCACCTGGGACGGCTTGCGACCTGGCACTCTGCTGTCTTGCTCGACCAGGGCCAGCGCAACACGCTCGAGTCCTCGCACGCCAAGCGCTTCGCTGCGGACTCCGCGATGGAGATCACCACCGAGGCCGTGCAGGTCTACGGCGGCTACGGGTTCATCAAGGAGTACCCGGTCGAGAAGCTGATGCGCGACGCCAAGATCCTGCAGCTCTACGAGGGCACGGCGCAGATCCAGCGTCTGGTGATCGCGCGCGAGACGCTGCTCCCGCGCCGAATCGAGGAGCCAGCCGCAGCGGTCGCATAGGGGTCGGTACGGTGGCCTAGTGGTGAGCCGGCGATTGCACCTCCAGATGCTGGGTTGGGCGCTGGCGCTCGTGCTGGCTGTCGCTGCGTTCGTCTCGCCGAGCTTGGCCCCTGGGGATGTCCACCACGACGCGGTTGTGCTGCGACCGTGTCCTGACGACAGCGCCGCGCTTTGTGGCGCCGTCTCGGTTCCGTGGGACTGGCGGCGACCGGCGTTGGGTCGAACTGAGATCGCGTTCAAGCTCTACCGCCACACTGATGTCACTCGGCGGCCTCTGGGTACCGTGGTGGCGATGAACGGCGGTCCCGGGAGGCTCCTCGACCAGCCTCGGGGCATTTCCCGTCGCTGGTCTTTTTGGACCCCTTCGCGCCCGCAGGGATCTGCTGCTGGTCGACCAGCGCGGCACCGGCCGCTCCGGCGTGATCGACTGCCCGGCGCTGCAAGCGACGGCGCCTCAGGTCCTACCGCGCCGCGGCGCCCGAGCAGCGATCCGGGCGTGCGCTCGCAAGTTGGGGTGGCGCGCGAACCTCTACGGGAGTGGCGCGGCGGCGGACGACCTTGACGCCGTGCGAAGGGCATTGGGCATCGCCCGGATCGACTTGTACGGCGTGTCGTACGGCACCTTTCTCGCGCAGGCGTATGCCGTGCGGTACGGCTCACGCTTGCGCACGCTCATCCTCGACAGCGCCTATCCCGCCCGCGGGATGGACATATGGGAACGCGACAACGTCCGCGCGTTCGATGCCGGGATAAGGTTGGTCTGCCTGCGTGACGCCGCCTGCCGCAACGCGCGACGCGATCCGGTGGCGGATCTGCGTCGGGCTGCCGATCGTCTCCGTCGCCACGCTATCTCGGGCATCGTGACCACGAACGCAGGTCGGCGTCTACGAGTCCGCTTGAACGCCTCCGGACTTGCTGGCATGGCCTACGACGCGGGCGGTTTTGCCGTGCCGCAGCTCTATGAACAGCTCGACGCTGCCAGCCGGGCTCTGGTAGCGGGAAACGCCATGCCGCTGTTGCAGCTCGATGTCGACACGCAGGCCTCGCCCAGCCCCGCGTCGGACTGGTCGAATGGGCTCTACGCCGCGGTGACCTGCCACGACTACCCCGTACCTTTCGACCGCTCGGCGCCGGTTGCCGTGCGTGAGGCGCAACTGGCCCGGGCGCGTGCTCGGCTGGCCCCTGGAAGCTTCGCCCCGTTCACGGTCAGCGACTGGCTCTCCGCACCGATCGAGCCAGCCAACTATCTCGCCTGCACCCAGTGGCCGCCACCACCGATCGACGATCCCCCGATCCCCCTTCACGCGCGCTTCCCTGCCGTCCCAACGCTGGTCCTCGCCGGGGACCTCGATACCTCGACGGCGCTACCTACCGCGCGAGCGCTGGCGCATCGTTTTCCGCGGGGCCGGTTTGTGCCCTTCGCCAATGCCACACATGTGCTGCTGATCACCGGCTGCGCGCGGGAGCTGATCACTCGCTTCGTGTCCTCCCTGCATGTCGGGGATACAAGTTGCGCCGGCCGGCTACCACCAGTCCACCTGATCGACTCGTTTGCCGGCTCGATGGCTCTGGGAGGCGCCGGAGTGAACCGGTCGGAGACTGCCGCCAGGTAGAAGTCTGAGCTGTCGTCGCGTCTCGGTGCTTGACTGGGCATTAGTGCCGCCCACGATCCCGGCCATCATCATGACGCTCGCAGTGGCCGTGGGCGGGTGCGCCTCAGCCACGAGTGAGCCGGCCGCACGAGACCACGCGGTGGCGCCCCAGCCACCGCCAGGTTCCTGCCACGCCCACGGGCGCGGCATGTTCGCACTACCCGATCCGCACTGCACGCCCGGGGCAGCCGATCCGCGGGTCACGCAGGCCACGATCTGCCGCCGGGGCTACACGGCCAAAGTCCGGCCCCCGGAGTCGGTCACCGAGCCAGAGAAGCGGGCGAGCCTGGCCGCGTATGGCGACCGCGGGCCTTTGCGGCGCTACGAGTACGACCATCTGATCTCACTCGGGCTCGGAGGCGTCCCTAACGACCCGCGCAACCTGTGGCCCGAGCCCGGGGCCAGCCCCAATCCCAAGGACGATCTGGAGGATCTCCTCCGCCGAGAGGTCTGCGCCGGGACCGTCCCGCTGGAAGTCGCACAACGTCAGCTGGCCGGCAACTGGGTCAGCGCCTACCACCGCCTGATCGGTTAGCGGCCACACCAGGTCCCCTAGCAGCGACCGCAGTGCCGCCGCGACCGCTATTCGGTCGTGCTGAACTCCCAGATCGCGATCGCCAGCATCACCAGGCCCATCAGCAAGACGATCGCGGCCGACAGCAGCGCCGGCACGTGAAAGCTCCACCAGGTCACGCCGGGATCGAGGGCATGGCGCGCGGCGTCCGAGATGTGCAGGTGGTTGAACACCAGCCGGCGCATCGGGTCGACGGCATAGGTCATCGGGTCAAGCCGGTTCAGCACCGTCAGCCAAGCCGGAAGGCCGGCGACCGGGAACAGCGCTCCGGAGATGAAGAACATCGGCATCACCACCATCTGCATGACGCCGAAGAAGGCTTGCATCTGCTTGATCCGCGCGGCCACCATGACGCCGAAGGCGGTGATCGAGAAGGCGAGAATCAGCTGCAGCACGAGGATCCCGACGATCAGCGACAGGCTGTAGGGCACGTGCACGAGCGGGGCGAGGAGGATCATGATGACGCCCTGCGAGGAGGCCACGGTGGCGCCGCCGAGGCACTTGCCGATGACGATCGAGCTGCGGCGCACCGGCGCCACCATCATCTCGCGCATGAAGCCGAACTCCCGGTCCCAGACGATTGAAGCGGCCGAGAACATGGCCGTGAACATCACCGAGATGCAGAGGATCCCGGGATAGATGAACGTCTTCAGGTTCACGCCGTGGGTGCCCGCGCGTGAGAGCTGCTGAAGGCCCGAGCCCATCACGAACAGGAACAGCAGCGGCTGCACCAGCGACGCCGCGATCCGGATGCGATCGTTGACGAACCGGATAAGGTCGCGCCGCCACACGATCCGAATCGCCCGGAGCTCGGAGCCCAGGCTGTGGGGGGGGACGGTGACCCGGACTACCTCGCGTGCGGGTGGCGCCGACGGACCCTCGCCGGGGGGTCGCTGCACTGTCGTGCTCATCGGCGGGCACCTCCTCCCATCATCTGCATCATCATCCGGTTTCGGTGCTTGGAGGCGTCCTCCTCCGCATCCCGGATGGTCGTGCCGGTGAACGACATGAACACGTCATCGAGCGTCGGGCGCGAAACGCTGACCGAGCGGATTCCCACGCCAAGCTCGGCAAACAGACGGGGCACGAACTGTTCGCCGCCGGGCACGCCGAACAGCAGCGCGTCATCGGCCCGCCGGGCCTCGATGCCGAAGTGCTCGCCCAGTGCGGACTGAGCCGCCTCGTCGTCCTCGGTCTGGATCGTTACGCGATCGGTCCCGATCCCTGCCTTGAGCACTTCGGGTGGATCCAGCGCGACGATCTGGCCGTGGTCCATGATCGCGATCCGATCGCACCACTCGGCCTCGTCCATGTAGTGGGTGGTCATGAAGATCGTGATCTCCTCACGCTCCTTGAGCTCACGGATGTAGCCCCAGATCGAACGGCGTGTCTGCGGGTCCAGCCCGATCGTCGGCTCATCGAGAAACAGTACCCGGGGCGAGTGCATCAGCCCGCGCGCGATCTCCAGGCGGCGCCGCATTCCGCCGGAGAAGCTGGCCACGGGCGAGTCCTTACGATCCCACAGCCCGACCATCTCCAGCACCTGACGCATCCGGGGTGCGACCAGGTCGGACTTGATCCCGTAGAGCTCGGCGTGGAGCTTCAGGTTCTGCTGGCCGGTCAGGTAGCCGTCGAGGGTCGGATCCTGGAAGACCAGGCCAATGTTGCGCCTGACGTCATCCCGTTCACCGACGACGTCGTGACCGGCTACGGTGGCCGACCCGGACGTCGGCTTGGCCAGCGTGCAGAGCATGTTGATGGTCGTGGTCTTTCCGGCGCCGTTGGGCCCGAGGAAGCCGAACACCTCGCCGGCGGCGACTTCGAACTCGACCCCGCGCACGGCCTCGATCTCGCCATAGCGCTTGATCAGGTTGCGCACCGAGATTGCGGCCGGATGTGATGTCGTTGATGTCACCACCGTTTGGACCTTAGCGGCCGCGGTCGGTTCCCACGCTCCAGTGCCGCCCGCGCTGCTGTGCGGTCGGTCCGGTCGTCCGTAGCGACGGGCCGAGCGATAATCGACTGGGCAAAGATGACGACGCTCACCGTCTCCCGAGACTACCCCGGCACTGTCCACGAGGCCGAGCGCTGCTGGTATGACACCGCGCGCTGGAGGGCGTGGGTAGATGGCCTTGACCGGGTGGAGGAGGTCTCCCCGCAGTGGCCGACGGTCGGTGCCCGCATTCGGTGGCGTTCGGGACCGGCCGGCCGCGGCGAGGTGGTGGAGCGCGTCACCGAGCATGAGCGGCTGCGCGGCCAGTCCGTGGAGGTCCGCGACGACTCGATCGATGGCCACCAGAGCGTGCGCTTCATTCCCAACGGCGAGGGCACGGTGACGATCGAGCTGACGCTCCGGTACCGAATTCGCCGGCGCTCACCGCTGACGCCGCTGATCGAGGCGCTGTTCATCAGCCGTCCTATGAGAGCCTCGCTGGAGAGCACGCTCATCCATTTCGGCGCCGAGCTCGCGGCCGCGCGGGGGCAGGCTGCCATCTAGACTCGGACCATGTTCGTGTTCAAAGCCGCCGTTGTCGGCGCCGGCACGATGGGGGGCGAGATCGCGCAAGCGATCGCCGATGCTGACATCCCCGTCGCGCTCAAGGACGTCGAGCCGCAGTTGGTGGACACGGGGATCGACAAGGCCCGTTCGCTATGGCAGGGCCGCGTCGATGCGGGCAAGCTCGACGCTGCCGAGTCTGAGCGCAGGCTTGGACTGATCTCCGGCACCACCACCTATGACAGTTTCGGCGATGTGGATCTGGTGATCGAGGCGGTGCCCGAGCGGACGGAAATCAAGCGGGCGGTGTTCTCGGAGCTAGACGCGGTCACTCCGGGTCACGCGATCCTCGCCTCGAACACCTCGTCTCTGTCGATCACCGAGATCGGGGAGGCGACCAGCCGTCCGGAGAAGGTGGTCGGCTTTCACTTCTTCTATCCGGCTTCGACGATGCGCCTGATCGAGCTGATCGAGGGTGAGGACACCGCGCCCGAGACCGTGCAGGTGGCCAGCAACTTCGCGCAGACAATTCGCAAGCTGCCGATCCGCTGCGATGATGTCCCGGGATTCGTGGTCAACCGGATCCTGAACTCCAGCGTCTCGGAGCTGTGGCGCCTCCAGGAGGAGAGCGGGATCGAGATCGAAGCGCTCGACCGGATCGTCTCCGAGTCCAAGGCCGCGCCCGTGGGGCCGTTCTACCTCACCGACCTGCTCGGGCTGGACACGGTGCTGCACGTCGCTGAGCACCTGCGGCAGTCATACGGAGACCGCTTCCACGTCCACGAGCAGATGCGCCGGCTGGTTGCCGCCGGGGACCTGGGTGCCAAGACCGGGAAGGGGTTCTATGAGCACCGCGGCTGAGCTCGACAGAGAGGCGCTCGTCGATCGTTTCACGCTCAAGGCGCTGGTGGAGAGCTGCCTGGTGCTGGAGGAGGGCGTGGCTGCGCTCAAGGACATCGATCTGGGCATGATGGCCGGCGCCGGAATCGTTCCGCCGCCGTTCGCCCGGGCTGACCAGCTCGGCCTCGACACGCTGCTGAGCCGGCTCGAGCGCGCCGCCCAGGAGTGGGGGCAGACGTTCGCGCCGCCGACGATCCTGCGCCGACTCGTCGCCCAGGGCCGGCTGGGCGTCAAGAGCGGCCAGGGGTTCTTCCCCTATGCGCGTCCCGACGCCGGCTGGGAGGATCGCCCGGTCAAGCTCGAGACGCGCGGCCAGAATGCGATCGCTTGGCTCGATCGCCCACCGGCGAACTCGATCTCGCCCGAGATGGTGCGAGCGCTGCGCGAGCTCTGGAATGCGGTCAGCGACTCCGGTCAGATCCGCGTGCTGGTGATCGCCTCGGCCAATCCAATGCTGTTCTGCGCCGGCGCCGACCTCAAGGCGTTCACCGGGATGGATCCTCGGGCCGGGGGGGAGCTGGTCGACCAGATGCACCGGCTGCTGCAGGAGATGGAGCGCTCACCGATCGTCACCATCGCCGCCGTCAACGCCGCGGCTCTGGGTGGCGGATCCGAACTGGCGATGGCCTGCGATCTGCGGATCGCTGCGCAGTCGGCGATGTTCGGCCAGCCGGAGATCAACCTGGGGATCATCCCCGGGTTTGGCGGCACCCAACGGCTGCCGCGGCTGATCGGTGAGTCAAGAGCCCTGGAGCTGAACCTGACCGGCGAGCCAATCGCGGCTCCGGAAGCCTACGAGATCGGTCTCGCCACCCGAGTGGTGCCCGATCACGAGCTGCTGGACACGGCGCTGGCCTGGGCCAGGAAGCTGGGTGCGCAGGCGCCGCTGGCGGTCGGGCAGATCAAGCAGGTGTCAGGGGCCCCGGATCTGGAGGCCGGGATCGAGGCCGAGAAGCAGGCGTTTGCCCGCGTATTCGCCTCCGCGGATGCCGGCGAGGGCATCTCCGCATTCCTGCAGAAGCGCACGCCGCGCTTCCAAGGCAAGTGAGCGGCTCCGAGGCGACCGCCCACCGGCTGGGCGAGCTGATCCGAGACGCGGACTCGGTGGTGGCGCTGACCGGCGCCGGCATCTCGGTGCCGTCGGGGATTCCTGACTTCCGCACGCCCGGAACCGGCCTGTGGGTGAACGTCGATCCGATGGCGGTGGCGCACATCGACGTGTTCCGTCGTGATCCGGAGCATTTCTGGCGCTTCTATGGCGAGCGTTTCCAGGCGCTCGAGGACAAGCAGCCGAACCAGGCTCATCACGCCCTGGCCAAGCTGGAGCGGGCGGGCCTGCTCGACGCTGTGATCACCCAGAACATCGATCGGCTACACGCGCGCGCCGGCTCTCGCCGACTGGTCGAGGTCCACGGTACGATCGATCACTCTTCGTGCCCGCACTGCGGTGATCGCTATGAGCTGCCCCAGGTTCGCTACCGCCAAGCCGCGGACGCCGATCGGATTCCCCGCTGCGACTGCGGGCAGCCGCTCAAGCCCGATGTCGTCCTGTTCGGCGAACACCTACCCCCCGATGCGCTCGCCGAGGCGCAACGACTGGCCTCGGGAGCTGACCTGCTGCTGTGCATCGGATCCTCATTGGAGGTTTACCCGGTTGCCCAGCTGCCCGCGCTGACACTAGAGGCCGGGGGAGACATCGCGATCATCACCCAGGGGCCCACGCCGCTGGACGCGCGCGCCGCGCTACGGCTCACCGGTGACGTGGTGGCCGAGCTGGAATCGGTGCTGCATGCGCTCAGCCCAGTCTGACGACCATCGCGGTGACGTCGTCCTGCTGGTCCTGCCCGGGCTCCAGCAGGCATTCCCGCAGGTGCTGGCACAGCGCGGCCGGCGCATCGGGCCCCGAGCTCACGGCGTGGGCGAGTCGAGCCAGGCCGACATCCAGCGACTCTCCGCGTCGCTCGACCAGGCCGTCGGTGTAGAGCACCAGCGTCGCTGGTGGAGCCGCCTCCAGTCGCAGGTTGCGATAGGTGACCGGCTGGATGCCGACGAGTCCGTCGCCGCCCTCCAGCACCTCGACCTCTCCGGAGGTTGAGCGCACCACCGGTGGCAGGTGACCGGCGTTGGCCCAGGTGATCTCACCCTGCTCGGGATCGACGATGGCGTAGATCTCTGTGAACATCTCATCGGCGCCTAGCGCCAGCTGATAGCTGTTCAGGCAGCTCAGCACCTCGCCCGGCGTCCGACGCCCGTCGCTCACCAGCGCAAACGCGCGGGTTACGCTGCGCAGCTGCCCCATCGCCGACGCCGCCGGAATCCCGCGACCGGCGACGTCCCCGAGCACCACGCCAAGCCGGCCGCGGTCGAGCGCGAACGCGTCGTACCAGTCGCCTCCGACCACGGCTCCGGCTCCGGCCGCGCGGTAGTACGTCGCGATCTCGATCCGCGGAAGTTCAGGCAGCCGCGTGGGCACAAGCCCACGTTGAAGCTCGGCGGCGATCCGGTGCTCCTGAGCGTGAAGGCGAGCCCGTCGGATCGCCAACGCGGCGCGCTCCGCGGCATCGCGGAGCAGGGACCGTTCCGCGGCACCCAGCGACCGCTGCTCGTCCAGGCGCAGCCGCAGGAGCCCCGCCTGGGTGTGATCGATCACCACCGGTAGCTCCTCCCAGTGCTCCTGGGTGGCCGGCTGCGGCCTCGTTGGCACCGCCTCAAGCTCCTGGCTGTCCGGTGCCGGCACGATCCGACCGTCCTGTGAGCGGACGACGATCACACTCTGCTCCTCGTCAACTGCACTCACCTCGGTGGCCTGGGCCTCGAACAGCTCCGCGAGTCGCAGCGCCAGCTCCGGGAGGATCTTCTCGAGCTGCAGCGACTCCAGGGCGGCGCTCAGCGTCTGCAGTTTCTTCAGCCGCTCGGCCAGCGCCTCCGCCTCGGTGCGGGCCGAATGCTCGCGCAGCAAGTCCGCGCGCGCCTGCTCGGCTCGGCGTCGCGCCGTCAAGTCGACCCACTGGATCAGCAGCATCGAGCGGGCGTCCTCAGCCACGATGATGCCGGAGATCACGGCTCCGGTCCAGACCTCAGCCTCGGCCTCGGTCAGCAGCCGCACATCGGTCTCCGCGCGCCCCGGCGCCGGTTCGCCGGCCCAGGCAATCGTCCGCTCGAGCTCCACACCGAGGCGCGTCCGATCTTGGGGATGGCACAGAGCGAGCACGTCGGTCCCGCTCAGAGCGCTCGTCTCCCGTCCCAGCAGCTGGGCGAAGGCGGGGTTGGCACGCAGGATCCGTCGCTCGGAATCGAGCACGGTCTTGCCGATCGGCGCGGCTTCGAAGGCCCCACTCAGGAATGCCTCCGAGCGCTCCAGGGCCCGCCGGCCTCGATCCAGCTCCAGGAACACGGACACCTTGGCGCGCAGCAGGTCCGGATCGAAGGGCCTGACGACGTAGTCGACGGCGCCAATCCCGTAGCCGCGGACGATCTCGCCCGCATTCTCATCGGCGCCAGTCATCAACACGATCGGGATCTCGGCGCTGCGGGGGCGGCGCTTGATCAACTCTGCGGTCTGCAGGCCGTCCATCCCCGGCATCCGCACATCGAGCAGGATCAGCGCGAAATCCTGCTCGAGCAGCCGTCGCAGAGCCTCCTCGCCCGAGGCGGCGCGCTCTAGGGCAACCCCCAGCGGCTCCAGCGAGCTTTCCAGCGTCTGGAGGTTGCCGGGGCGGTCGTCGACCATCAGGATCGGCAGCGCCTGAATCTCTGAGAACCCGATCAGCTCACTCTCAGGGCCCCGCCGGCGCGCGGCTGCTACGCGTTCAGCCACAGGCGGACCATCGACACGAGCTGGTCGCTGTCGATCGTCTTGTTGATGTAGCCCCAGGGCGCCGGCGGCAATCGCCTTGTCACGGCCGTGCCTTCATCGTTTTTGAACTATGCCAAGGCACGGCGCCGAGTGATAGGTGGGTCGAGTGCTGCCGTGGTAATCGAAGCGGTTAAGCGGACCGGGTGAGGCTGGTCGGCGACCGCCGTCGGCTCCGAGTCGACACCCGATCACGGATTGGCCGCTGCCCTGGCCCGGAGCGCGGCCTCGATCCTCCCCAGCGTGAACTCGACGATCTCCCGGTCGGCCGAGTCCAGAGATCCCGCGAGGGCGGCCTGCGCGGCCTCCGCCACCGGGTCGCGTTGTCCTCGCAGCTCCTGCAGGCGATCGATCAGATGGCTGAAGGATCGATCGCCGGCAAGTTCGGCCAGCGCGGCGTCAAGAGCCACCAACAGCCCCAGTGCCGCCTCTCGGTCACGACCGCTGTCGAGGTCGAGCCGGGCACGGAGGGTCAACTCCTCGCACACGAGCGCCTGCTCACGACCTCCGAGCAGCGCCGCCAGCCGCGCCTGCGGGTGGAGCACCTTGCGCCGCGAACCGCGCTCGAGGCGGGGGAGCCACTCGCGAGCCTCGGTCCAGAGCCCGTCGGCGACCTCCTCCCCGGCGCCGTAGCCGATCCGTGCCACCAGCAGCTGCTGCCGGGAGACGGGATTCACGTGGGGGTCAGCCGTGGCCACCCGGAACGAGTGCAGCGCGCGGTTGAGAAGCGCCAGCCCGGCGGCAAGGTCGGGCTCGCCGGCCCCGCGAATCCATGCCGCTGCGGCCGGCTGATCGTCAAACCGGCGGTCGAGCTCGATGATCGTCGCCCGCCCGGTCGACACCGGCTCAGGCTCAGGCTCAGGTATAGCCTTATGCCAGCGCCTGCTCGGCAGCTTTTGCCGCTGCCGCGCTCCCGACGCCGACACCACCAGCACATGTGAGGGCGGATCCGCGCCGCTCCCGTCGCGCCGTACCAGATAGCGGCCCGGCGTGGGTCCCAGCTCCCAGGGAACCTCGATCTGGCTGAAGCGAAAGAAAGGAGCCGGCGCGGTCAGGGCGCGGCCGTGCGTACCGCGTACTTGCTGGGGGTGATCGGGACGACAGGCTCAGGAATCTGGCTGATGCGATTGATCAGCTGGATCCACTGACCGGGCTGGAGGATCGTCTTGATCTCCGCGGAGAGCTTCTTGTTGGTCCCGAACAGCGGGGTGAAGGTGACCTGAATGCGATTCTTGTGGTCGGGGAGCGCCAGCGTGTTGCTCTGGCCCTTGAAGCTCATCTGGCTGATGATCTGGTCTGGCTTCATCGCGCCCTGGAGGGTAAGCAGCCGACGAATGGTGAGATCAGTGACCGAGCCGGTGCCCTGGTGGCCGAGGATCGGGGTGTTGTTGACCTTGGAGATCTCGACGCTCGATCCGCTCGCATCGGCTGCGTCGTTTCCGCAGATCAGGCCGGAAACGGCGGGTTGCAGCCCCGAGGCCGATAGGAACTCGAGCGTGGCCAGCACCCGGCGGTCGACCAGACCCGCTTGGATGTCACGCCGACCGCAGGGATAGATCTGGACATGCGGGTCCTGGAGGATCCGATTCTGAAGCTGCTCCTTGCTCATCAGCAGAATCTGCCCGATGGTCGCGTTCTTCGCCCCGGGGCCGACAAACGGATTGATGCCCGAGGCGCGGTACACGGCTGTGGCCTCGAGCAGCTTCCAGCCGTCGAGGATCGGCTTGGGGTCGATCTGCGGCGCTTTCTTGCCCGCGGGCTGAACCATGAACTGCATGTGGGATGCCTGCTTGGCATCGCCGGGAGCGAGCCGTCCGAGGATCGTGCCGGCAACGACGATCGCTCCCGCCTTGAGCGGCGCCAGCGTGTACTGATCGCGGGCCAGATGGAGCACGTCGGAGAAGTAGTTGTGGAAGTTGCTGATCTCCGCTTGGGTGTTCTGCAGCTGCAGATCGCCGCCGGCGGCGTACGAGGCCGGCCGCGAGGGATAGGCGAACAGGCGCTCCTTGACCATCGAAGCGACCGCGGGCGGCGCGCCGGCGCTGGCGGTGGAGGTCGTCTGCGGTAGACCGACGTTGCTCTGGGCTTCCTTGGTCGCAGTTGCCGTGCTCACCGTCGGCGCGCTCTGCTGCTGGCCGGCGCTCGCGGGCTGGCGGGGGGAGGGAAGCGGCGCGGCGAGCTGCTGTGCCAGTTGCGCTGGGGACAGCCTGACCGGCTTGGGCACCGGATACTCTCGAGGTACCGAGCCCAAATGGGCAAAGGTGTAGATGTTGCCGGTCTGGTCCTGCAGCTGGACGAACTTGCCCAGCTGCGAGCTGTCGCCGACGTTGACGATCTTGCCGTCGTTGACCGCGATCACCGGCGAGCCCTGCTTGGCGAAAATCGACACCGCCTTGCTTGGCGTCGAGGCGATCGGGATCGACGCGTTGGCGCCGTGAACCGGGCGCGTGGCCAGCTGCTGGACGTTGTCATCGGCGTACTTGGCCGGCGCCGCCACCGGGAAGTGACCCTCGACCAAGCCGGTCAGAGCGCCGATGAGCTGATCCGGCATTCCCCCGATCAACTTCGCCCGCAGCAGCACGGACTGCACGTACCAGCCGGCGTGGTTGTAGGCATAGATCGCGTTGGGAACGCTCTTGGCCGACCCTGCGGCCTGCAGATACCGCGCCGCGGCGAAGATCGCGTCGACCGGGTTGTACGGATCGGCGATCCCATCCCCATTGGCATCCACTCCCCACTGCTTCCAGGTGGAGGGCAGGAACTGCATCCAGCCGACCGCTCCCGCGCTGGAGACGCTGAGGTTGCGCCCATAATCGGTCTCGATCTCGTTGATCGCCGCCAGGACCTGCCACGGCACGTCGTACTGAATCCCCGCGGCCTGGTAGATCGGGAGCAGGAATGGCGGGATCCGGAAGGAGTCGATGAAGAAGTTCGGAACTCCGATTGGCGCTGGACCTGGAAACGCGAACGAGAACGCGGGGAAGGATGCCGTCGGCGAGCTTCCCGGGCTCGGGGGCACCGCCTTAGGCACGGAGGCGGTCTGGGTGGACGTGCTGTTGCCCGTGGCGTTGCCACTGCTCTTGCCTTTGCCGCCGGCAGGCTTCTGGGCAGGCTTGGCTGCGCCCGTGTGACTGGAGGGTTGCGGGGTCGCGGTGGGCGTGGGAGGAACGTGGCTATGTGGCGTCGAGGAAGTGGTGGAGCTCGACGTGCTGGAGGTTGAGGAGCTGCTGCTCGTCCCGGTGCTCGTCGAAGAGCTGGAGGAGGACTGGCAGGTCTGGCTGGCCGACTCCACCGGGAGTGACGTCAAGCTGCTGGGGCTGACGGACGTGCCCGGCGGAACGTCGACGGGGAAGGTCAGCGTCTGGCCGCCGGCGACGGTGATCGTGACCACGCACGGCTCCGCGGAAGCGACTGGGATCGAGCCCAGTCCCATCACCATCATCGCGGCGCCCATCGCGGCGAGGGCAAATGTCAGCTTCCTGCGCCCGAACACTGTGTCCTAGCTCCTCCCGCCGATCAACCTGCGTATATGGGGTAAATCCCGCTCAGGCGGGGTCACGGAACGGACGCTACTGACTGCCTTCGAGCTTTGCAACGAAGAACCGTTTCCTGGTCGCAGATTTTCGTCGTCTGAGCCGCGACCAGGATCGACGCGCGACGGATCGAGCTGCGCCCTGGGCAGGCGCCGGTGGGGGAACTGTAGCGCCAGCCGCAGGCGTCGCCGCCGGTTGGGGGGCCGGTTGGGGCCGGTTGGTGCGGTGCAAATGGCCTAAACGTGATACTCGCAGGCTCAACTTCAGGTTTAGAGCGGTGTGCTGGTTGACGTACTCGCACGGCGACGAGGTCGAAGTGCGTCGAGGCTGAGGCACGGTCACCGCATACAGCCGTAGGAGGGTAAGGTGCGACCACG
The DNA here is from genome assembly GCA_963787535.1 of uncultured Solirubrobacterales bacterium. Classification (GTDB taxonomy): domain Bacteria; phylum Actinomycetota; class Thermoleophilia; order Solirubrobacterales; family Solirubrobacteraceae; genus Palsa-465. Next base: position 138,265 of record CAWBDB010000002.1, on the reverse strand, counting down.
GCAACGAATCGAGGAGCCCGGAGGCGAACGGCAGATGAGCGAAGACAAGGGCCTGCGCGAGCGGGTGACACGTCAAAGTGAGGAGGCCATCGGGCGCCTGGCCCAGGAGCTCCTGGAGAGCCCGGTGGTGAGTGGGGCCCTGACCCGGGCGTTTGAGACCCGCGAGCGAGCCGTCCGGGCTCAGGAGGTGGCGATGGGCGCGCTCAACCTGCCCTCCGCCGGCGACCTGGAGCGGCTGACTCGCCGCCTGCGGGGGGTCTCCCAACGACTGGAAGGCATCGAGGATGGGCTCGACCGGGTGGAGCAACGGATCTCCAGCCTCGGCGCCCAGACGGTGGTGGAGGAGCGGTTGACGGCAATCGAGACGCGTCTGGCGGCGATCGAGGGATCGGTGAAAGCTCGTCCCAAGTCAACCAAGGCGGCGAAGAAGTCAGGTTGAGGAGCGGAGGTCTGCTCCCGGCGGTTGGATCCCTCGCCCGGATGGCCGGGAGGAACCCGCGATCTGGGTGCGCGCGCGAGCGGGGGCCCAGTCGCCACGCGCGGCTCGATTACCTCCCCGGGGTTGCTTGGCCGGCGGCAGCGGGGTCAGCGGCTGGCGACAGCGCCTGGGAGGCGAGATCGCCGAGCCGGTGCTCGGCGGCGGCCAGTGCATCGGCCTCGATCCGCCGCCGCGTGGGCAGCAGCAGGTCGGTGACCACGAGCGCCGAGGCGGCCTGTACGTCGTGGAGGGCCGCCAGCGTGAACAACGCTGCGGTCTCCATGTCCACCGCTCCGGCCCCAGCCGCCCGCCAACCCGGCTCTGGCTGGGAGGGGTCATAGAACAGGTCGGTGGAAACGATCGTGGCCTCGCGGGCGCTGCCGTCGGCCGTACGCTCCAGCGCCCGGGTGAGCTGGTGGTCGGGGGTCACCCGCTCTCCGGCACCGAGGGCACGGCTGGTGCCGTCAGCGGCCAGCGCCTGTTGGGCGATCAGCAGCTCGCCTAGGACCAGATCGGGCTCCAACGCTCCGCAGGTACCCACGCGTACCAGCCGCCGCGCGCCGAGTGCGACCAGCTCCCAGATGACGATCGCCGCGCTTGGTCCGCCCATCCCCGTGCTCTGGATCGTGAGCGGCTGACCGTCGGCGGCGGCGCCGGTGTAGCCCCACAGCCCGCGGTTGTGGTTGAACATCTTCGGCTCCGCCAGCAGCCGCTGCGCCAGCCGCAGCGCGCGCCCCGGATCTCCGGGCAGGAGCACGCGATCGGCCAGGAATGCCGTCGGCTGGAGATGGATCGCCGTCTTCACGCGCGTGACGGTAACCGCATAGACTCCGCCGCCATGGCTTCCTTCCACTCTGAGCGGGAGTTCCGCGAGGTGATGGATCGCACCTTCGACATGATGTCCGAGGATCCGGAGATGGGACCGAAGCTGCGCGCCGCGGACACGCCACAACGGTTCGAGTTCACCGATCTCGACCTGGTCGTCAACATCCGCGCGGGGGCGCCGGAGGAGCCAAATCTGGTGTGGGAATGGTCAGACGAGGTCCGGTGGGACCCGAAGGTCAAGATGACGATGAGCTCTGAGACTGCCAATCGGTACTTCCAGGGCAGGGAGAACGTCGCCATCGCGATCGCCCGGCGCCGGATCAAGGCCGGCGGTGACGTCAAGGCGGCGTTGGCGATCATCCCGATCACCAAGCCATTGTTCGATCGTTACCGCAAGATGGTCGAGAGCGACTATCCCCACCTTCAGGTCTGAGCTCCGCCTCGGCGCGGGTTGGTTGACATGCGCCCTGCAGGCGAGTAGACCTTCAGAGACGGCAACAGGCCGGAGCGTGGCTGCGGCGCCCAACACGGGGGCCGTGGCTGCGAGGCGCCGCCGGAAACGTGACGAGCGCCAACGGCCGACGCAGCGGGCCGCCTCGCCCGCGGGCGACGGGGCCTCGTTCTCATCGAGGTCCCGCCGCCACAACTACGATGCGCAGGATCCCCGGCGGCCGTGCGTAGCCGTGGTGCAACGAGCACACTGTGGTGATGGGTGCGAGCGAGCTCAACCGCCAGGATCGCGGCGTGCCACTGCAGGAGGCCGCCCGCCGCGCGCGGGTTCGCCCGCAAACGCTCGGCCGGTGGGCCAGGGACGGGGTGATCCCACAGTTCGACGGGGCCTGGAGCGAGGCGGCGATCGCGCACGCCAGGGTGGTGGCCAGGCTTCGCGAGCGCGGGCATTCGCTGCAGAGCATCCGCCGGGCGACCTCCGAGGGCCGGCTGGCCTTTGGCCTCATCGAGGCGCTGTTCCCGCAGGACGATGATCACTACAGCCTGGACCAGGCGGCGGAGCAAACCGGGCTCGACGCGGCGCTGATCGCCCGGATCGTCGGGGCGCTCGGCTGGAGCCCAGCGCAGGCGCAGTCGATCAGCGAGGAGGACCTGCAGCTGCTGCGTTACGTAGCGGCGGTATTGGCTGCCGGCTTGCCGCTGGTGGCGCTGCTGCAGCTGGTTCGCATCTACGGCCAGGCAATGGCACAGGTCGCCGACGCCGAAGTACGGTTGTTCCACCTCTACGTCCACGAGCCGCTGATGCGATCTGGCGCCGGCGGGCTGGAGATGGCCGACGAGATGCTGGCGCTCTCCCGGGAGCTGCTGCCGCTCTCCTCGCCGGTGATGGACCAGGTCCACCAGCGCTACCTTCAGCACTTCGTCGAGCAGGACGTCGTCGGCCACATGGAGAGCGATCTGGCCGACGACACGATCGACCTGGGTCGACTGCGGGTGGCGATCGCGTTTGCGGATCTGGCCGGCTACACGAGGCTGACTGAGGAGGAGGGGGAGCTGCAGGCGGTCGACGCGGTCGAGCGATTCGTCGAGGCGGTCGAGAACACGCTCCCCGACAGCGCGCGGGTGATCAAGACGATCGGAGATGAGGTGATGGTGGTCGGCGCGGATCCGGCGGCGGTGACCGACTGGGCCGTCGGCTTCCAGCGGCTGCAGACCGAGCGTCCGCTGCCGCGGATCGGCATCCACTTCGGCAACGCGCTCTACCGTGACGGCGACTACTTCGGTCGTGACGTGAACATCGCCGCCCGTGTGGCCGCGCGCTCCGCCGGCGGTGAGGTGCTCGTGACCCGGCCGGTGGTCGCACAGGGCGAACCGCACCTGGAGTTCGAGCGGATCGGGGAGGTCAGGCTCAAGGGCTTCAACGAGTCGACCGAGATCTTCATCGCCCGCCAAAGCCGGGAGGGCGAGTGACCCCCGCCGACCTGGAGGCCGCCGTGGCCGCCGGTGGCCTGCTGCGCCGCGGCCGGCCGGTCGTGGTGATGCTCTCCGGTGGGCGCGACTCGACCGCGCTGCTGGACCTGTCGGTGCGGGTCGGAAGGCCGGATCAGGTCTGCGCGTTGCACGTCAACTATGGCCTGCGTGCGGGCGCGGACGCGGACCAGAGCCACTGCGACGCGCTCTGTCGGCGGCTTGGCGTCCCGTTGCACGTGCGGCGGCCGGCGGGCTCCCGGGGCGGCAATCTTCAGGCGTGGGCGCGCGCCGAGCGCTACGACGCGGCAGCGCAGCTGGCGCGCTCGCGCGGGGCCGACGTGGCCGCCGGTCACACCGCCACCGATCAAGTCGAAACCATCCTCTACCGCTTGGCCTCCTCGCCCAGCCGGCGGGCGCTGCTGGGGATGCGCGAGCGCGAGGGAATGGTGATCCGTCCGCTGCTGGCCTTCACCCGAGAACAGACCGCCGCCTACTGCGCCGCCCGCGGTCTCACCTGGCGCGAGGACGAGAGCAACGACTCGGAGCTCTACGCGCGCGGGCGCACGCGCAACGGGCTGGTGCCGGCGCTGCGGGCCCTGCATCCGGCCGCCGAGCGCAACGTGCTGAGGCTGGCAGCGACCCTGCGCCAAGAAGCCGAGGTGCTGGACGAGCTCGTCGACCAGGTCCTCGGCGGGGCTCGGCAGGTCGAGCTGGAGCGCCTGCGGCAGCTGCCAGTGGCGCTGCGGCGGCTTGTCGTGCAGCGCCTGGCCGATGACGCGCTCGGACGGCCAGCCCCGGGCGCGGCACGCCGGGCGGATGAGATCGTGGCGCTGTCCGACGATGCCGCGCTCGACCTCCCGCACGGCGTGCGCGCGCTGGTGGGCGGGGGGACCCTGCGGCTGGTCTCCCGCGGCTGACGCATTCTCCGGACCACGGACAAAACCCAGGTGAAGCGCTCGGCGCTCCCAAACTCGATTCACGCATGTGAGCTCCGAGCCGGAGGCAGGGCGAGTCTCTGAGCTGGTCTGGGAACAAACCTCTGAGCCGGGGCGCGGCCGGCTCCCTAGGATCCCGCGGGTGCACGATCATCGGATCGGCGAGACTCTCGTGCCGGCTGGGGCCCTGCAGGAGCGGGTGGGCGAGCTCGCGGCCGAGATCTCCCGCGACTACGCCGGCCGGGACCTGGTCCTGATCGGCGTGCTGAAGGGCGCGGTGTTCTTCCTCTCTGATCTGATGCGGCGCCTCGAGGTGCCCGTTGAAGTGGATTTCATGGCCGTTGCCTCCTACGGCTCGGCGACCAAGTCCAGTGGGGTGGTGCGGATCCTCAAGGATCTCGACGCGGTGATCGAGGGTCGCGATGTTCTGATCGTCGAGGACATCGTCGATTCCGGCTTGACGCTGCAGTACCTCCTGCGCAACCTCGCCGGTCGCGACCCGCGCTCGCTGGAGGTCTGCGCCCTGCTGATCAAGCCGGAGCGGCGCAAGGTCGAGCTGCATACGCGCTATGTGGGCTTCGAGATTCCGAACCGCTTCGCGATCGGTTACGGCCTGGACTACGGCGAGCGCTACCGCAACCTGCCCTACGTAGCCGCGTTGGCGCAGTGACAGCTGCGCTGCCGACCCTGTCCTGGATGCCAAAGTCAGCTGCTACGCTTGGCGATTCCCGTCTCCCAGCCGTTGCGCCGGTAACGCGCCTTTTTCTATGAGCAGGTTTTTCAAGAGCGCCGCCTTCCCGATCTTGATCGTCGTCGTGCTGGCGTTCTTTGCCCAGAAGCTGATCGGCAGCTCCAGCCACGCTCCGAAGCAGACCTTCGGGAATCTGATCACGCAGCTGCAGAGCAACCAGGTCAAGACCCTGACGCTCAAGGAGAAGGACAACACCGCCGACGTGTCGCTGCTGCCCCAGTACGGCGGTCAGAAGTACACCGTCGGCTTTCCCGATCAGTACGCACCGAACCTGATCAACCTCGCCCACGCTCACATCGCCGATCAGGGCGGCTTCGACATCCAGGGACGCGCCTCCAACGGCTGGTTGTCGCTGCTGACCTACATCCTGCCGTTCGTGATCTTCATCGGCTTCTGGATCTTCCTCATGAACCAGGTCCAAGGCGGCGGCTCCAAGGTGATGTCCTTCGGCAAGTCCCGGGCCAAGCGGATGTCCGTCGACAGCCCCAAGATCACCTTCCGGGACGTCGCCGGGGTCGACGAGGCGGTCGAGGAGCTGCACGAGATCAAGGAGTTCCTGGAGAACCCCAAGAAGTTCCAGGCTCTCGGGGCGCGGATCCCCAAGGGCGTGCTGCTGTATGGACCACCGGGTACGGGTAAGACGCTGCTCGCGCGCGCGGTCGCCGGCGAGGCGGGCGTGCCGTTCTTCTCGATCTCCGGCTCCGACTTCGTCGAGATGTTCGTCGGGGTAGGTGCCTCGCGTGTGCGTGACCTGTTCGAGCAGGCCAAGCAGAACAGCCCCTGCATCATCTTCATGGACGAGATCGACGCCGTCGGACGTCATCGCGGCGCCGGACTCGGCGGCGGCCACGACGAGCGCGAGCAGACCCTCAACCAGCTGCTGGTGGAGATGGACGGCTTCGAGATGAAGGACAACATCATCCTCATCGCCGCCACCAACCGTCCGGACATCCTCGACCCGGCGCTGCTGCGCCCCGGCCGCTTCGATCGCCAGATCGTCGTCGACCGCCCCGATCGGCTGGGCCGCAAGAAGATCCTCGAGGTCCACACCCGGGGCAAGCCGCTGGCCCGGGAGATCGACGTCGACGCACTCGCCGGCCAGACCCCCGGCTTCACCGGTGCCGACCTGTCGAACCTGGTCAACGAGGCCGCGCTTCTGGCGGCGCGCAACGGCAAGCGCGAGATCACCCAGCTGGAGCTGGAAGAGGGAATCATGCGCGTGATCGCCGGCCCGGAGAAGAAGACCCGGGTGATGAGCGACAAGGAACGCAAGATCACCGCCTACCACGAGATGGGCCACGCCATCGTCGGGCACTTCCTCCCCAACTCCGACCCGATCCACAAGATCTCGGTCATCTCTCGCGGCCAGGCCCTCGGCTACACGATCTCCCTCCCCGGCGAGGACAAGTTCCTGACCACCCGGGCGGAGCTGCAGGACACGATGGCTATGACCCTCGGCGGCCGCGCCGCCGAGGAGATCATCTTTGGTGAGATCACCACCGGCGCCTCCAACGATCTTGAGAAGGTGACGGCAACGTCCAAGCAGATGGTCATGCGCTTTGGCATGTCCGAGAAGCTCGGTCCGCGCGTGTTCGGCCATGATCACGGTCAGCCGTTCCTGGGGCGGGAGTTCTCGGCTGAGCCCGACTACTCCGACGAGATCGCACGCGAGATCGATGACGAGATCCGCCGGATCGTCGAGACCGCCCACATCCAGGCCAAGGAGATCCTGTCCGACCGCAAGGACTCGCTGCAGAAGCTCTCCGAGATCCTGATCAAGCGGGAGACGATCGAGCGCGAGCAGTTCGAATCGCTCTTGGAGGGCCAGACCGAGCAGCAGGTGTTCGGTGCCGAGGCGCCGCCGCCCCCGGAGGTGCCGCTGCCCGGACCTCCCGAGCGCGCCGGGCGCCCGTCTGAGGCACCCCGGCCGCTGCCGCGGCCTGGGCTCGCCGGCGGAACCGCCGAGTAGCTGGGCTCCCGGCGGCGCTGGCCAATCAGCGGGTAGGCATCCGGGACAACCGTTGGCGCAGCCGCTGCGCGACCATGCCCGCGTTTGTCCGCGGGCCGCGGTGGTTTGTGGGGGCAGTGGCGCCGCGTTTATCCGCGGGCTGCGGTGGTTTGTGGGGGCAGTGGCGGGTTCAAACCCGCCGCACGGCAGTTGACCAGCCCCGGCGCCAGGGGCGGGGCTGGCGCCAGGCGGGGTGGAGCAGCGAAGGCGGGACGGCGGAAGTCGAAGTAGTCGGTCATCGGGTGGGCGTTGGCATCCCGGAAGGTCATCGCCGGTAGGTTCCACTTGCGCTCCACGAACGCTCCGATCGAGGTGTGGTCCTGGACGACGCTGGAGACGTAGTCGCGCCTGGCCCACGGGGAGACGACGATCAGCGGCACCCGGAAGCCGTAGCGGTCGTAGCCACCTGGCTGGTCGCCGGGAGCGGTCTGCGGCGGGATCGAGTCCGGCGCGATCGCGCGCGGGGGCGGCACGTGGTCGTAGTAGCCGCCGTGCTCGTCGTAGGTCAGGAACAGCGCGGTCTTGCGCCAAGTGGGCGCCTGCATCACGGCCTGGACCACCTGGGCGACGAACTGCTCGCCGACCTGGATGTCCTGCGGGTTCTCCTCCGAGGTCGTGCCGTAGTTGGGATCGACGACGCTGAACTGTGGCAGCGCTCCGGCGGCGGCGTCGGTGAGGAACTGGGCGAAGGGGGCGTTTCGCGCCACCTGAGCGGGGTTGTTGCGTACGTTCGGCAGGATCAGGTTGCTGGACACCTGCTGGGCGTACTCGCGCCAGCTGATGCCGTGGGCATCGAGGCGGTCGAAGATCGTGCCGTTGGCCGCCGGAGTGGTGAGGGCGTAGGTGCGGTCGTCGATCGAGCCCGACGCTGTGCCCGCGAAGAAGAAGCGGCGGTTGGGGTACGTCTGGCACAGGGTCGAGCAGAAGTAGCGATCACCGATCGGGAAATGCCGGGCGAGCGAGTACGTGAAGGGGATGTCACGCCGGTCCCAGAACCACATCGCGGTCGGTCCGCTGGCGCGCACGAAGCCGTCGTTGCGCCCACCGTCGAACGCTTCGTGGCTGGCGTTCCAGGCCTGGCTGGGGACTGCGTTCAGCTGGCACGGAGAGCTGGCATGGCCGGCGTAGACCGGTTTGCCCTGCGCGTCCGGGTTCGAGTTCACGATGCCGCGCCGGCGCCGAGTGAGCCCATCCACCCTGCGCCCAAGCTCGTAGGGCACCATCCCGAGCAGGTTGTCGAACGAGTGGTTCTCCATCATCAGCACGACGACGTGCTCGATCTCGGGGAGGCTCGGATGCCCGGCAGGCAGGTGTGGGAACGGCAGGCTGTCCGGTTGGCGGAGTTGCGTAGCATGAGCCAAGGGCAACCGGGCCCAGGCGGGAAGCGCACCTGCAGCCACCACTGCGCCTGCCCCCGCAGCTCCCCGGAGCAGTGAGCGTCGGGTCAGGGTCGACTGGGATGATGAGGAGTTGATCACGAGCGAGTCTCCGGCCACCGCAGCCTACAACGCAGAGCGAGGGCGAAGCGCCGGGACCGTCAGAGACCGCGGCGGAGTCGGCCAACGCGGGAGCCGGGGGATGTAACGTGGCAGGGCGAGCATGTTGAACCCAGGCCCCGACCCGCGGGTGAACGAAGACGGAAGCCGGCTCTCCCCAGGATCGGATCCGCGGGTGAACGAGGACCGAAGCCGGATCTCCGGGATGCTGCTGACGGCGACCCGGGTGTGGCTGCCGGTGCTGATCGCGCTGGCCGGCGTCGTGGCGATCGCGCTCGGTAACGGACGCACGATCTTGGCCAGTGCCGGAGTGGTGCTGCTGGGGACGGCGGTGATGGTGTGGATGATCAACTGGATGTTCCGCCTGAGCCTGGAGAGCAACCGCGAGCGCGAGCACGAGGAGGAGGCCCGCGAGTACTTCGACCGCCACGGACGGTGGCCCGACGAAGGCCCCCGGTGAGCCAGCCACAGCCGGCGGAGAGCTTCCGCGTGATGGGCGTGGTCAACGTCACCCCGGACTCGTTCTCTGACGCTGGCAGGTACCTGGATCCTGCGGCGGCAATCGAGCACGGGCTGGCCCTGGAAGCCGAGGGGGCCGCGATCCTCGACGTCGGGGGCGAGTCCACTCGTCCGGGCGCGAAACCGGTTCCGGCCGCCCAGGAGCGCGAGCGGGTAGTCCCGGTGATCTCCGGGCTGATCAAGGCGGGTGCGCGGGCGCTGATCTCCGTCGATACCTCCAAGGCCGCCGTGGCCGAGGCCGCGCTGGATGCCGGAGCGAGCATCGTCAACGACGTCACCGGGCTGCGGGGAGACCCAGCCATGGCCGCGCTGATCGCCTCGCGAGGGGTGCACGTGTGCCTGATGCACATGCTCGGCGATCCCCGCACGATGCAGAACAATCCGCGCTACGACGACGTCGTAGCCGAGGTGCGGGCGTTCCTGGGCGAGCGTATGGAGGTTGCCGCCACCTCCGGCATCCCCGCCGAGCGGATCATGATCGATCCCGGGATCGGCTTTGGCAAGACGGCCCAGCACAACCTGGAGCTGCTGGCGCGGATCGACGAGATCGCCGCGCTCGGGCCACCGGTCGTGGTCGGCACCAGCCGCAAGTCTTTCCTGGGCAAGATCACCGGGCGCGAGGTCGATTGGCGAGTGGCCGGAACCATCACCACCAATGTGATCGCCTTTGAGCGTGGTGCTCGGGTATTCCGCGTACACGACGTGGGTCCGGTGCATGACGCGCTGAAGATCGCTGCTGCTACGGTCAGCGCGCGATGGCCCCCGGCGATCCCGACGAATACGACGACGACGACGTAGAGGGCGAGGGGGAAGATGGCGAGCAGCCCGGCCCAGAGGTGGCGATCGAGGTCAGCGGGCTATCGCTCTTCACGCACGTCGGGGTCACCCCCGCGGAGCGTGAGGTGGGCCAGCGACTGCTGCTCGACCTCCGTCTGGAGCTCGGCGAGTGCGACGCTACGGTCACCGATCGGATCGAGGACACGATCGACTACGCCCAGGTCTGCGACGCCGCCAACCTCGTCGCCCAGCAGCGGTCCTACAAGACGCTCGAGCGGCTGTGCGCGGCGATCGCCGACCGGCTGCTGGGGCAGTATGACGCCCACTCGGTGTGGATCAAGGCGGCCAAGCCCGAGCCGCCGCTGGCGCTGCCGGTAAGCGAGGTCTCGGTGGAGCTCTGGCGCGAGGCCGAGTGAGGCCCACCGGTGGCACGCGGCTATCTTGGCCTGGGCTCGAACATCGGCCGGCGGCGCGCCCTCCTGGAGGCAGCGGTGCGACACCTGCGGGAGCATCCCGTGGAGGTGCTGCGCAGCTCCTCGGTGTACGACACCGAGCCGGTGGGCCTGGTCCTCGAGCAGCCTGAGTTCCTCAACGCTTGCGTTGAGATCGAGACCGAGCTGGAGCCCGAGCCGCTGCTCGACGTGTGCAAGATGGTCGAGCGGACGGTCGGGCGCCGGCCGGGCGCGGGCCGTCACGCCCCCCGCGTGATCGACGTCGACCTGCTGCTGCTGGGGCAGCGCGTACACAGATCTCCGCGGCTGACGCTCCCGCACCCCGAGCTTAGCTCGCGCCGCTTCGTGCTCGTGCCGCTGCTCGAGCTCGACTCCGGACTGAGGCTGCCGGGCGGAGTGGCGCTGACGGAGGCATTGCGCTTGCTTGGTTCCGAGCAGGAGGTCCGTCCGGCCGGGCCGCCGCTGATCTGAAGCGCGTCGGGTCTGGCGATAATGGGCCCCTCAATGCTGCTCGTCGTCGATGTCGGCAACACCCAGACCCACTTCGGCGTGTTCGGAGACGGGAGCGAGTCGATCGCCGAGCACTGGCGCTTTGCCACCGTCAGGGAGTCGACCAGCGACGAGCTCGGCGCGGCGCTGTCGAACCTGCTCGGCCTCCGCGGCCTGGGCTTCGAGGAGATCGAGCGCTCGATCGTGTCCTCGACCGTGCCCCAGCTCTCCGAGCAGTGGACGGCGATGGCGGCTCGCTACCTCGGTCACGAAATGCTGGTGGTCGGGCCGCTGATCCGAACCGGGATGCCGATCCGCATCGACAACCCGCGTGAGGTCGGAGCGGATCGGCTGGTCAACGCGGTCGCCGCCTACGAGCGGGTCCGCGACGCCTGCGTCGTGGTTGATTTCGGCACCGCGATCACCTACGACGCGGTGTCAGCGGCCGGGGAGTACCTCGGCGGGATCATCACGCCGGGGGCGGAAATCTCGGTCGATGCTCTCTACGAACGTGCGGCGAAGCTGCCCAAGGTCGAGCTCGCCGAGCCGCGGGCGCTGATCGGCAAGTCGACCGTCGAGGCGATCCGCAGCGGCATCGCCTATGGGTTTGCTGCCCAGGTGGAGGGGATCGTGCGCCGGTTACGGGGAGAGCTCGGCGTCGAGACGACGGTGATCGCCACTGGTGGCCTCGCCGGCGTCCTGGTCCCGTTCATTCGTGAGACCATCGACCAGGTCGACGAGATGCTGACCCTGATCGGGCTGCGGCTGATCTGGGAGCGCAACCAATAATCCCTGTCACCGGGTCGGCAGCGGCACGTCCGGCGTGCGGGCCACGGTCAGCGCCAGGATCAGAAAGGCCAGGCGCCGACGGTTGGTCGGATCGGCTGCAGTCATCTGGTCATAGACACCGATCAGCCCGCGGATCGCGTCAAACAACGGGGCGTCGTCGATCTCCGGGGGCACATCACAGGCCAGCCGCGCTAGCGCCAGCATCTCGGTGCCGTCGCCGCCCCGCATGGTTGCCACCGTGCCGAGCATCAGGAACTCGGCCACCCGATCCAGCAGGGTATGGGGCGCACGCGCGCGCTCGCCCACCGCCGGCCCGGCTCCGATCAGCGGCTCGCCGGCCGCAATTCGCAGCGACTGCTCGGAGGCGATCGTGCGGATCTGCTCGGGAGTGAGCCCAACCTGGAGCGCGCTGCGGAGCATGAAAGATGCCGACAGACCGGTGGCTCCGTACGGGGCGTCGCTGGCGAACAGGATCTGCCCCGGAGGCACCAGTGAGAACAGCGCCGAGAGGTCAGCCGGCATCCACCAGGCGGTGTCGAACAGCAGGTTGGGGTAGTCGGCTGCCACCCGCCAGATCCAGGAGAGGTCGCAGATCCCCGCGTGGGCGAGGATCAGGCGCGCGTCGGGAAAATCCCCGGCCAGGTCGACGCTGTGCAGGCCGAGCGCCGGGATTCCGCGCCCGGCGTGGATCAGCACCGGCAGTCGCCGCTCGTGGGCCAGGGCGACGATGCTGCGCACCTGGGGGTGATCGAGCGTGAACCCCTCGGCGCGGGGATGCAGCTTGATCCCGCGGGCGCCCGCATCGAGGCAGCGCTGCGCCTCGGCGACGGGCGAATCATTTGGATCCAGGCGGCAGAATGGCACCAGCTTTCCCCCCGAGACCCCGGCGACCTCGATCACCATGTCGTTGGCCGGCGGGTACCCGTCGGGTTCGTGCATCGGGAACACGAACGCGCCCCGGGCCTGAGCCAGCTCCAAGACCTTCAGCAGCTCCTGCGGGCTCTGCTTCATCCCGTCGGGGTCGTTGGCGCCCAGATGGGTGTGCGCGTCGAACAGCTCCAGATCGGGGACCTGATCGCGCACCACATCTGCCCATGGGGTGAAGGCGGCGAGGAGGTCCATGCCCGGATTCGTACCATGAACGCGTGACTCGGGCGTTGACCGACAGCTGGAGCATGGGCGGGGTGTCAATCCCCAATCGCGTGGTGCTGGCGCCGCTAGCCGGTATCGGCAACTGGTTCGTGCGCCTGCAGGCCAAGCGCTACGGAGCCGGTTTGACCGTCTCGGAGATGGTCTCTAGCTTCGCCGTCCACCACGGCAACGAACGCACCTGCCGCGAGCTGCTGCGCATCCATCCCGACGAGCATCCGGTTTCAGTGCAGCTGTTCGGTCACGATCCGCAGGTGATGGCCAGCGCCGCGGAGGCGGTGGCCGCCGCCGGTGCCGACCTGATCGATCTCAACATGGGCTGTCCGGTGCCCAAGGTGTGCAAGACGGGCGCCGGCGCGGCGCTGCTGACCGATCCCGAGCGGGCGGTGGCGCTGGCGCGCGCCGCCGCTCACGGCAGCGGCCTGCCGGTTACGGTCAAGCTGCGCAGTGGACAGCGACCTGGCGATCTCAGCGGCGTCGGGCTGGCCCGCCGGCTCGCGGAGGAGGCCGGGGTGGCAGGGCTGTGCATTCATCCCCGTCACGCCTCTCAGCGCCACAGCGGCCGGCCTGACTATGCGCTGGCCAGCCAGCTGGTGGCCGAACTGACGGTGCCGGTGGTCATCTCCGGCGGCCTGGCAGGCGCCGAGGAGGCCCGGACCGCGTTCGAGCAGACCGGCGCGGCAGCGGTGATGCTGGCGCGCGGCTCGCTCGGCAACCCGTGGCTGTTCGCGGAGCTGCTGGGCCTGCGTGAGCAGCGCCGACCGCCCGGCGCCGATGAGGTGCTGGCCGAGCTCGACTGGGTGATCGAGCGCGCCTGCGAGCATCTGGGGAGCGAGCGGGCCAGCCGCTATCTGCGCAAGTTCTATCCCTGGTACGTGGAGCGGCTGGGCGGCACGCGCGCGCTCCAGGCGGCCGTCCAGCAGGCGCCCTCGATCGAGGCCGTGCGCGAGCTGATGCGCGCCGGCGTGGCCGCCGTCCCGGCGTGTCCGGGGCCTGAGGGCGGCAGTCGTACCCGGACCACGGCGGCCAGTCGCCTCCGGCCCCAGGCGGGCGATCGTCGGCGTCCCGGGACCGCGGCCGTGAGCTGATCGACCGGCGATCGGCGACCCTCACAGCGCCCGGTAGTAGGGTCCCGCCCTGAGGAGGGTCCTGAGCACTCGTGATCGCTAGCCACCTGAGTACCGCTGCTGCGCTCGTCGGCGCGCTGCTGACGCCGGCCGGCGGCTTCCACGGCCGACTCGTCCACGGGCGGGGCGCGAGCTTCCGTGCCGGTGCGGCCGTGGCCACCATCACGCCCCCCAGCCACGGTGATGTACCGGGCGGGGATCCCAGCGACTGCGCGGGCAGCGGTGGCTACTCCGGCCCTCGCCAGTTCGCCTTCGAGGAGCCCTACAACGACCTCAACCACAACGGTCACTACGACGCCGGAGAGCCGTATCTCGACTGCAACCGCAACATGCGCTGGGACGGCAACCTGCTGGGCGGCGGCGACTCCAACCCCCGCTTCTATGACCACGTCGCCGATCCCGTTACCGCCCGGGCGCTGGTGGTGGCCGCCCGGGGCCGAACGCTGGCCGTCGAAGTTCTCGACCAGGAGGGCCTGTTCAACGTCTACCAGCAGCGGATCCGGGCCAAGGTCGCCGCCGACGGCTACCGCCTGGACGGAATCTTCATCTCCGCCACCCACGACGAGTCCGCGCCCGACAGCCTCGGCTTGGGCGGGATCGCCCAGACGACCTCGGGGGTCAACGCCTACTGGACGAGCTACATGGTCACCCACAGCGCCCAGGCGATCGAACGGGCATATCGAGCGATGCGACCGGCCCGGATCCGCTACACGGAGCTGCTGGAGCCGCGGAATGTCCGCCAGTGCTGGTCCTCCTACCCGTACGTCGATGACCAGCACGTGCCCGTGCTCGAGGCGGTCACGCCGGCGGGGCGCGCGATTGCCACGTTGGCCAGCGTCAGCCAGCACGCGGAGACCCTGGGCTTCAATGGTGGCACGCCCGAGCTGGACGCTCAGCGCAACTGGATTTCCGCCGACTGGATCAACTTCTTCCGTTCCGGGATCCAACGAGGGCTCGGCGGCGTGGCGATCGAGATGGCGGGCGCGGTGGGATCCGTCGAGAGTCCTGAGGTCTACGGGCGATCGATCTCCCGCGTTCCTCAGGCGTACCTGGACGCCAGCCACCCCGCCGGCTGCCGCACCCTGTTCAAGGTCGGGACTGGGAGCGACCTCGCCGGCACCCAGCACGTGCCGCTCGGCTACGACGGGGAGACCCGGGCCTTCGGGCAGCAGCTGGCCGGTGCAGTCGTGGCCACGCTGCGCTCCGGCGCCTACCAGCTCTCGCGCTCTGATGAGATCTGGGGCCGACGGGCCGACATCTGCGTGCCGCTGCAGAACGGGCTGTTCTCGCTCGGCGCCGCCCTCGGCGTGTTCGGTGATCGTCCCGGTTACAACGCCAACTGCACCGTCGCCTCGCCGGTGTTGGCAAACGGCTCCTCGGCTGGACAGGCGCTGCGCTCGGAGGTGGCGGCGTTCCAGATCGGCGATGGCCAGTTCCTCTCGGTCCCCGGCGAGGTGTTTCCGTTCACCTATCTCCGCGGCTTCCTGAGCCCCCAGGACATGCCCGATCCCTCCAAGTCGTTGCCGCCGTGGCTGCTGCCGCACATGCACACCCCGTTTCGGTTCATTGACGGGTTGGCCGAGGACATGATCGGCTACATCTTCCCCGCCGGGAATGCGGTCGGGATCCCGACCCCCAGCAACCTCAATCCCTCCGATCGTGACCGCTTCGGCTGCGGTCACTCCGACGACGGAGAGTCCGTCAACGCCTCGGCGGGCGACATCGTTGGTGACGCGCTCGTGGGTCTGCTCGACGGTCACGGCGGACCCCCAGAACAGGTGGTGCGCGGACGATACGTGCTCCCCGGCGGCCTTCTCTCGCGAAATCCTCTCGGCAGTCCGTCGGCGCTGAACTGCTCCAGTCAGACGAGCTTCCACGCCTCGCGCCGACCGGCGACAGCGGTGCAGCTAGCCAGCGGCAGGCGGATCCGTCCGGCGCTGTGGATGTCGCTCAGCGGGCTGCCCCAGCGGGCGCCTGACCGGGACACGCGCGGCTACTTCGACGCCCGCGGAAGGCGCGTTTGGCTGGACGTCTACCCGGATCTGCATTGATCTCGCGGCGGCCGACTCGGATGCACGTGGCGCGGGTGCGCGCGAGAGCGGCGGCCTGCGCAGTGGTCGCGGTCGTCGGCGTCGCCCTTGGAGCCGGGGCGGCGCGTGCTGACTTCCCGTATGCGCCTGGCGGGAACCCACACAACCCGGATACATTCCGGCTCGCTCCTGGCGTCGTCCCGAACGACTTCAGCGAGAGCAGTGACTGGAAGCTCGTGGCCACCCCCGACAGCCCGCAGAGCAACCCGCTGACGGCGAAGGTCAACCAGCAGCGCGACGAGCTGTGCGGGGTTCGCGGGATGAGCCTGGTCGACGCTCAGACGGTGCAGCCACCCGGAAGCTGCGCCAGTGGCCCGGTGCACACCGCCTGGCAGGTGAGCACCGGCCATCCGGACGTGACCATCGCCGTGCTCGACTCGGGGATCGAGTGGAACGATCCGGCGGCGATGTCCGATCTGCGGGCCAAGGTGCACCTGAACCAGGGGGAGCTGCCGGCCCCCCGCCATGACCTGCGCAACTCGCTGGTCCAGGGCCTCGATTGCTCGCGCTTTGGCAACCCGTCCGGCGGCGACTACAACCCGCGCGCCAACTACGACGTCAACGGCGACGGCGTCTTCAACGTGCTCGACTACGCCTGCGACTCACGCTTGGCGGCGGTGGTGGACGGCGGCAGCGCTCGGCACGCGCTGCGGCACGGGCCGCTTGGGTTCCTGGTCCCCGAGGACCTGATCCTGGCCTTCTCCGACGGCCGTGACCACGACGGCAACGGCTACTCCAACGACATCGCCGGCTGGAACTTCCTGGATGACAACAACGATCCCTTCGACGACGTGCAGTACGGGCACGGCACCGGGGAGGCGCGCGATTCCAACGCCGAAGCCAACAACGGCGGCGACCTCGGAACCTGCCCCAACTGCATGGTGGTGCCACTCCGCGTCGGCGAGTCGTTCATCGCTGACGCCAACCGGTTCGCGCAGGCTGCCCTGTACGCGACCGACAACGGCGTGGATGTCATCCAGGAGGCGTTGGGGACGCTGAACGCGCCGTACTTCGCGCGCCAAGCGATCGAGTATGCCTACCGCCATGGCGTGACGGTGATCGCTTCAGCGGCCGACGAGGCCTCCGAGCACCACAACCAGCCGGGATCGCTTCCCGACGCGATCGTCGTCAACTCGGTGACCAAGTATTCGTCGCTGACCTCCCCGCCCCCGTCATATCTGCAGCTGAACGGGTGCACGAACTTCGGCACCCGCGTAATCGTGTCGGTGCCCAGCAGCTCCTGCTCCTCGGAGGCGACCGGCAAGAGTGCCGGGGTGGCGGGGCTGATCTACAGCGCCGCTGAGGATGCGTGGCACGCGGGCAGATTGCAACCCAGCCGCGACTGCCGGCGCGCGGACGGCTCCCGCTGCCTGATCACCGCCAACGAGGTCCGTCAGCTGATGGCCTCAGGAGATGTCGGCTCGAACGCGCCCGCGGACACCGGGAGCAGCCAGGCTGATGACGTCAACTTCGCCGCGCAGCCGGAGTCCTCCTGCGCGCAGTCGCGGAGGGCGACCTGCACCGATCCCAACCGTCAGACGATGTTTGCTGCTGATCAGAACGGCGGCGTCGTCACCTCGATTTTCCACACCACCCACTATCCCGCGCGCCGAGGCTTCGACGAGTTCTACGGCTACGGTCGCTTAAACGCATTCAAGGCGGTGAGTGCCGCTTTCGACGCCGACATCCCCCCTGAGGCCGAGATCACCGGCCCGGACTGGTTCACGCAGATCGATCCCGCACGGCGGTCCGTGGCTGTGCGCGGATACGTGCGCGCGCGCGTTGCCTACCGCTGCGAGGTCGATGTGGCACCCGGAGCCCAGCCGGGCAACGCGACCGCGCCGACCGGTGACTTCACCCGAGTGGCCTCGAGCTGGTGCGACGGCAGGACCAGCCGCACGCGCGCCTTTGCCGGGGTCATCGCCAACGTCGACATCGCACGTCTGCGGGCGAGCTTCCCGTCGCTGGACTTCAGCGGCAACGAGAACGGCGGCGGCTCACAGGACGCGAACGGCCGCCCGAACACGCTGCCGTACGCATTCACGGTCAGGGTGGTGGTCACGACGGCAGCAGGCACGCCGATGAGCGGTGAGGACCGGCGGCAGCTCTTCCTGCACCGAGACAGGGACATGCTCCCGCGCTTTCCGATCGAGCTGCGCTCCGACGGCGACTCCTCACCGCTGCTCGTAGACCTCGACGGCGACAACCGCAACGAGCTGATCGTCGCCACCGGCGATGGGCTGATCCATGCCTACCGGCCTGGCGGTTCCGAGCTCCCGGGTTGGCCGGCGCACACCGCGCCGCTCCCGCTGCACACCTCCGAGCCCGCGTATCGCGATCCTCTCGTCGGCACCCACCACTACGGCGCCGTGCTCGGCGCACTGGCCGCCGGAGACCTGTTCGGGGATGGGAGGATGGAGGTGGTGGCCGACGATAACCAGGGCAACGTCTACGCGTGGGACGAGTACGGTCGGGTCGTCTTCCACGCCACCTCCAACCCCGCTTTCTCGGGGGCTCCGCTGACGCCGTTCCACACGGTCCGTCAGGGCGTGCGCGACCGCATAGAGCGCGGCTTCCTGTCCTCCCCGGTCCTGGCCAACCTCGACGGGAAAGGCCTCGACGTCATCGCCGCGGGTGAGGACCGGCACCTCTATGCCTGGCACGCCGACGGCAGGCCGGTGGCGGGCTTTCCGGTGCTGCTCGCGGATCCCGACAAGATCGCCTCGGTCGATCCGGTCACCAACCACATCACGTTCAGGAACGTCGACCCGAATCCGGGCCTCGATGAGGATCAGGGGAAGATCGTCGACACTCCCGCGGTCGCCGACCTAGATCCCTCGTGCTCACCGCAGGGTGCACGGGCGGGACGGCAGTCGTCGGGCTGCCACGCGACGATCCTGGTCGGCACCAACGAGGAGTACCCCGTCGCCACCGGCGACGAGGGCCGGGTCAACATCAGCCCGAGCAACCCGCTGCTGACCTCGCTGCTCGGTTCGAGCGGGCAGCTCAAGTTCGCCAACGGGCGTCTGTACGCCGTCAAGCCTGATGGCAACCGCAGCGGCGACCCGTTCCCGCCCGGATGGCCTCGCAAGGTGGGGATCATCGACGCCGGGCTGCTGCCCGACGTGGGCGAGGGCGTCAACGGCTCTCCGGTGGTCGCGCCGGTGCGTTGTCCATCCGGCGGTGGCGGCCTCAAGATCGGTGTCACTCCGGACGCCGGCCCGGCGTACATCTTCAACGCCGACGGCAGCTCCTGCTACGGGCAGTCCGGCGGCGGCGACAACACGCTCGCCAACAACTTCCCGGTGAGTGCCGGCCGCTACGACGTCCCCAGCTTCGCCGCGGTTGGCTATCCGGCTTTCGGGTCGCTCGATGGCACGAGTATTGACTTCTTTGCCCCGACCACAGGCCTCCTCCGGGCCGCCGATGAGCTGCTGCCCGAGTATCAGGGAGGTCAGGACTCCATCGGGGGATGGAACCCAAGCGACCCCACCGGGTCGTTCCTGCCCGGTTATCCGGCCCCGGTCAACGACCTGCAGTTCCTGACCGGTCCAGCCATCGGCGACATTTCCTGCTCGCCGCCCACGTCGAATCCAGGCTCGCCGTCAGGGGTGGCGCGCGGCTCATCCGGCTGTGGGTCCGCCCAATCGGTACTCGGCGGCACGTCGTCGCTTGATCTGGCTGCCTACCGCCAGGACGGCGCGGACGCGAGCTCGGCGTGGCCGAAGTTGACCGGAGATTGGACAATCGCCACCCCGACGCTCGGCTCCTTTGGCACCCTCGACACGACCGCCGGAGCGCGCAAGGTGGTCGTCTCAATCACCCGGGCGGGCACACTTGCCGTCTACCGCACGCCCGCGAGTGCCTGCTCGCCCAGCTCCTCCCCGCGCTTTCACCACGATCTCGCCAATTCCGGTGACTACACCCGCGACGCCGTACCCCCTGGAGTTCCCATGCGGGGTCGTGTCCAGGGCGGGCGGCTGACGTTCCTGGCCCCTGGTGGGGACCTGCTGTGCGGGCGGGCCCGCGCCTACCAGCTCGCCAGCTCCCGGACGCCGATCTCCGCCCAGAGCTTTGGCCACGCTCGGCGGCTGGCGGTGACGCTGTCACCGGGCCCGGCGGGCTCCGAGCAGACGCTGAGACTGCCTCGCGGGCTGCGTGGCTACGTGGCCATCCGGGCGATTGACGGCGCCGGCAACCTCGGGCGTCCGCTGGTCGTAAAGCTCCCCCAGTGAGGCCTCTATACTCCTGCGCCCACGCGGCCGGGATGCGTGGTCGCCCCGCTCCTGCCAGAGCGGGTTTTCTTTCGTCCAAACCGCCCTCATCCACAGGTCTTCACGCCATGCCCAAGGACGTCATCCTCACCCCTGAAGGACTAACCAACCTCAAGTCCGAGCTGGAGCAGCTGTCAACCATCCGCCGTCGCGAGGTGGCGGCGCGGATCAAGGAGGCACGGGAGTTCGGCGACATCTCCGAGAACGCCGAGTACGACGACGCCAAGAACGAGCAGGCGATGTTGGAGGCGCGGATCGCCCAGCTGGAGGAGAAGCTGCGCTCAGCGACGGTGATCGATGCCTCCGACCTCGGCACCGACGTGGTGCGGGTAGGCTCGATCGTCCACGTCAAGGACGAAACGGGCAAGTCCACCAAGTACACGATCGTCGGCTCTGCCGAGGCCGCTCCCGCGGAGCTGAAGCTTTCCAACGAGTCCCCGGTGGGCAAGGCGCTGCTTGGTCACAAGCGCGGGGAGGAGGTCGTGTTCATTACCCCGCGCGGCGAACGCAAGCTGAAGATCACCAAGATCGACGTGGAATCGAAGTAGGTCGGCGGCCATGGGCGAGGAGCCCAGCGAGGTCTTCGCTGCCCGCCGCCACAAGCTCGAGGCGCTGCGGGAGGCGGGCGTCGAGCCGTTTCCGCACGAGTTTGACGGCGTCGAACCGGTGGCGGACGTTCGCGCAGCGCACGCCGAGCTGGAGCCCGGCGCCGAGACCGATGTCCACCATCGTCTCGCCGGTCGCCTGGCGGCGCGGCGCGGGCAGGGCAAGATGGCGTTTCTGGATCTCGTCGATCGCTCCGGCCGCCTCCAGCTGCAGGCGCGCGTCGACGAGCTCGGTCCCGAGGGGATGGAACGGCTGCTGGGGCTCGACCTCGGCGACCTGATCGGCGTCGACGGGACCGTCTTCTGCTCCCGGCGCGGAGAGCTCAGCCTGCGGCTGGAGGCCTGGACGCTGCTGGCCAAGTCGCTGCGGCCACCGCCGGAGAAGCACCACGGGCTGACCGACGTCGAGGCCCGCTTTCGCCACCGCGAGCTCGACCTGATCGCCAACGAGGAGACGCGCTCGGTGTTCATCACCCGTGCCCGCGTGGTCGCAGCGATCCGGCGGTTTCTGGACGGCGACGGCTTCCTCGAGGTGGAGACGCCCGTGTTGCAGCCGCTCTACGGCGGCGCGGCGGCGCGTCCGTTCACCACTCACCACAACGCGCTGAACCGGGAGCTGTACCTGCGAATCGCCACCGAGCTCTACCTTAAGCGGCTGATCGTCGGCGGCCTGGAGCGCGTTTACGAGCTCGGCAAGGACTTTCGCAACGAGGGGCTCTCGCCCAAGCACAACCCCGAGTTCACGATGCTCGAGTGGTATGAGGCCTACGCGGACTACCTGGATGTGGCCGACCGATGCGAGCGGCTGGTGGCCTTCGTCGCCGCCGAGATCGGCTACGCCGGCGAGCTGGAGCTCGATCCGCCGTGGCGCCGTGAGACGCTGGCGGACGCGATCCTCAGTCGCACCGGGATCGACATCCTCGCCGCACGGGATCGCCAAACACTGGCAGGGGCAATGCGCGACGCCGGCCTGGCCGTGCCGGCAGGGGACACCTGGCCGCAGCTGGTCGACGAGCTGGTCTCAAAGCAGGTGGAGCCGACGCTGATCCAGCCGACGTTCCTGCTCGACTACCCGGTGGAGCTGTCGCCGTTTGCCAAGCGTCACCGGAAGGCCATTGGGCTGGTCGAGCGCTTTGAGGCGTTCATGGGCGGGGTGGAGTTCGCCAACGCCTTCTCCGAGCTCAACGACCCGGACGAGCAGCGGCGGCGCTTTGAGGAGCAGCGGACGCTGGCGGGAGCTGGCGATCTCGAAGCGCAGCCCTACGACGAAGCGTTCATCCAAGCGCTGGAGCACGGGATGCCGCCCACCGGCGGGATCGGCATCGGCATCGACCGCCTGGTGATGATGCTGACCGGTCGGCGCTCGATCCGGGAGGTCGTGCTGTTCCCGGCGATGCGCGACTAGCGCTTCTGCCGCGCGCGGACAGCTCTGCGCGGTCAGACTGGATCAGCGGGCCCACCGTCTGTCCGGGTGCCGGGGAACCGGTACCGGCGAGGAGCCGCAGGGCCGGTTGGTAGACTGGAGCATGGCAGCCACGCGAGCCGAATCCACCGATCCGCCCCGGCGCCTGCGGGGGCGAGGACCGGGTAGGACGGCCGCATCGGCGTCCCCTCAGCCGGCAGCGCTAACCTGAACTCAGGGACTCTTGCCCACCAGGACCACAACTCGATTGCCCACCAGGACCACAACCCGACCGACCACACCGCCCGCCGACCAAGAGAGAAGCAGCAAGAGATCATGTTCGAGCGATTTACAGAGCGAGCCC
Source organism: uncultured Solirubrobacterales bacterium (assembly GCA_963787535.1). Taxonomy (GTDB): domain Bacteria; phylum Actinomycetota; class Thermoleophilia; order Solirubrobacterales; family Solirubrobacteraceae; genus Palsa-465. The sequence continues at coordinate 115,815 of CAWBDB010000002.1, read as the reverse complement.
GTCAGGTGGTCGTCCTGGCGCAGGAAGAGGCGCGAACTCTCAAGCACAACTACATCGGCACGGAGCACATCCTGCTCGGCCTCCTCCGTGAAGAGGAGGGCTTGGCGGCACGCGTCCTTGAGTCCCTCGACATCACCGTCGAGCGGGTCCGGGCGCAGGTCGTGCGGATCGTTGGATCTGGCGAGGAGGTCACCTCGGGGCAGATCCCGTTCACCCCGCGGGCCAAGAAGGTTCTGGAGCTGGCGCTGCGCGAGGCCCTGAGCCTCGGCCACAACTACATCGGCACCGAGCACATCCTGCTCGGCCTAGTGCGTGAGAACGAGGGCGTCGCGGCGCGGATTCTGCTCGACTTCGACGCCGACTCCGAGAAGATCCGTAACGAGGTGATCCGGATGCTCTCCGGCCCCGGCAGCCGCCAGCGCGGGACGGGCTCCGGCGCCGCCGGCGCCGCCGGCGCACAGGGGGAGGGCAAGAAGTCCTCCAAGCTGCTGGATCAGTTCGGGCGCAACCTGACCAAGCTCGCGTCCGAGGGCAAGCTCGACCCCGTGGTCGGGCGCGAGACGGAGATCGAGCGGATCATGCAGATCCTCTCCCGGCGTACCAAGAACAATCCCGTGCTCGTCGGCGAGCCCGGCGTGGGCAAGACCGCCGTGGTCGAAGGCCTGGCCCAGCGGATCACCAACGCCGACGTCCCGGAACTGCTCAAGGGCAAGCAGATCTACACCCTTGACCTGGCCGCGCTGGTGGCCGGATCCAAGTATCGGGGGGAGTTCGAGGAGCGGCTGAAGAAGGTGATGAAGGAGATCACCCAGCGCGGCGACATCATCCTGTTCATTGACGAGCTGCACAACCTCGTTGGCGCCGGTGCCGCCGAAGGCGCGATCGACGCGGCGTCGATCCTCAAGCCGGCGCTGGCCCGGGGCGAGCTGCAGACGGTTGGGGCGACCACGCTGGAGGAGTACCGCAAGTACCTCGAGCGCGATTCCGCACTGGAGCGGCGCTTCCAGAAGATCACGGTCGACCAGCCCTCAACCGAGGAGACGGTGCAGATCCTCAAGGGCCTGCGCGACCGCTACGAGCAACACCACAAGGTGAACATCACCGACGAAGCGCTGGAAGCGGCCGCAGATCTGGCCGATCGCTACATCTCCGACCGCTTCCTTCCCGACAAGGCGATCGACCTGATCGACGAGGCGGCATCGCGGATGCGAATCAAGTCGATGACCTCTCCGCCGGTGTACCGCGAGCTGGAGGACGAGATCGAGGAGACGCGCCGGGCCAAAGAGGCGGCGATCGAGGCGCAGGAGTTCGAGAAGGCCGCGAACCTGCGCGATCAGGAGCGCCGGCTGACTCAGCGCAAGCGTGAGCTGGCAGACCAGTGGGAGGCCGGCGAGTCCACCGAGCGGCCCTCGATCGGCGAGGAGGAGATCGCCGACATCGTCTCGATGTGGACAGGCATTCCCGTGTTCAAGCTGACCGAGGCCGAGACGGCGAAGCTGATGCGCATGGAGGAGGAGCTGCACAAGCGCGTGATCGGCCAGCACCCGGCGATCGAGGTCGTCTCCAAAGCGATCCGACGCTCACGCGCCGGGCTCAAGGACCCCAAGCGCCCCACCGGCTCGTTCATCTTCCTCGGTCCCTCAGGCGTCGGCAAGACCGAGCTGGCTCGGACCCTGGCCGAGTTCCTGTTCGGGGACGAGGACACGATGATCCGGATCGACATGTCCGAGTACATGGAGAAGCACGCGGTCAGTCGACTGGTCGGCTCGCCCCCGGGCTACATCGGCTACGACGAGGGCGGCCAGCTCACCGAGGCGGTCCGGCGCAAGCCCTACAGCGTGTTGCTGCTGGATGAGATCGAGAAGGCTCACCCGGACGTGTTCAACATCCTCTTGCAGATTCTGGAGGACGGCCGGCTGACCGACGCGCAGGGTCGGACCGTCGACTTCCGTCACTGCATCGTGATCATGACCTCGAACATCGGCGCTTCCGAGATCGCGCGCAACACCCCACTGGGATTCGCGGTCTCAGACGATGAGACCGGAATCACCTACGACGACATGAAGAACCGGATCATGGGCGAGCTCAAGAAGGTCTTCCGGCCCGAGTTCCTCAACCGGATAGACGACGTGATCGTCTTCCACAAGCTGGCCAAGGACGAGATCAAGGAGATCGTCGAGCTGCTGCTGCGGCGCATCCGTAAATCGATGGCCGAGCGGGAGCTCCAGCTCGAGCTCTCCGAGCCGGCCAAGGACCTGCTCGTCGACAAGGGCTGGGATCCGTCGATGGGCGCGCGTCCCCTGCGCAGGGCGATCCAGCGCTACATCGAGGATCCGCTGGCGGACTTCGTGTTGCGCTCCGAGGTTCCCTCGGGCTCAACCGTGCTCGTCGAGCCCGGGACCGACGGGAACAACGAGGAGGCCGACGTCAAGCTGTCGGTGATCCAGCCCACGCCCAAGCCGACCCCGGTCGGCGTGGGTGCCTCCGACGGCGGTGAGGACGCCGAGCGAGAGTCGCCCGACGAGCCGCCCCCGACGCAGGACGAGTAGGTCTATTCCCCCCACCAGAAGCTGAACCCGCGCCGGCCGCGAGCGCAGCGGATGACGCTGAGGCTCGGGGTCTGGCAGCGGAAGCCCGGGGTGTGGAACGACGCGGAGCACGGATCCGCCCGTACGGAGCAAGCGTGCACGCTCAACACCCCGCGAGTGATCGCGGTCCTCGCGGCTGCGCACGACAGGTGGCGCACGCGCAGGCCGCCGCCTGGCTGAGGGCTGATCGGGTCTCCGGCGCAGGCATGGCTCGGCGGGCCAGCGGCTTGTGGGGCTGAGGGTGGGTGCGCCTCGGCGACTCCCGCGGTCACCGCCAGCGCTGCGAGGATGAGCGCCAAAATACGCGAGCTCATCCGTCCTCCTCCATCAGCGAGGAAGCATACGCCGCCGGCTCCCGGCGGTCGAGTGTGCCAACTGTGCATCTTCGCCGGCAGAACCGCGGTTGCTGTCGGCACCGGCGCGTAGCCTCAGTCGCACGTGGCCAGACCGCTCACCATCCATGTCTGCTCCGCGTGCGGGCATGAGAGCCTTCGCTGGGCGGGGCAGTGCGCCGGCTGCGGTGAATGGAACACGCTGGTGGAGGAGGTCCGCGCTCGGCCCGGACCAGCCCGCGGGAGGTCAGGGCGGGGCGACCGGTCGGGACCGAGTTCGGTCACTCCGATCCCGCTGGCCGAGGTCGCGCAGCAGGAGCACCAGCGGCTGAGCACGGGCATCAGTGAGCTGGACAGCGTGCTCGGGGGGGAATCGTCCCTGGATCGTTGGTGCTGATCGGCGGCTCGCCCGGAATCGGCAAGTCGACGCTGACCACGATGGCGCTGGCGAACCTGGTGGCGGCGGGGCGACGGACGCTGTACGTCTCGGCCGAGGAGTCGGCGGCGCAGATCCGCCTGCGCGCCGAGCGCCTGACCGAAGGGAAGGCGCTGCGGATTCCGGTGATCGCAGAGACCGATCTACACATGGTCTTGGCCACGCTGGAGCACGAGCGCCCGGAGGTGTGCGTGGTCGACTCAGTGCAAACGCTGCAGTCCGCCGAGCTGACCAGCGCCGCGGGCTCGGTCGCGCAGGTGCGTGAGGTGGCGGCTGAGATCATGCGGGTGGCCAAGGCCCACCGGATCGCGGTGTTGCTGGTCGGTCACGTGACCAAGGACGGAGCCCTTGCCGGGCCGCGGGTGCTGGAGCATCTGGTCGATTGTGTGCTCCAGTTCGAGGGTGAGCGCGAACGCACCTACCGCACCGTCCGCGCGGTCAAGAACCGCTTCGGCTCCACCGACCAGGCCGGGGTGTTCGAGATGCGAGACCATGGGCTGGTGCAGGTGCTCGACGCCTCGGCCCGGTTCGTGGGAGAGGCGACCCGGGCGCCCGGGAGCGTCGTCCTGTGCGCGATCGAGGGTTCGCGGCCGCTCTTGGTCGAGGTGCAGGCGCTGGTCAGCGCCTCAGAGCTGGTGCCGCCTCGACGGGTCGTGGCCGGGCTGGATCGCAACCGGCTGGCGCTCGTGCTGGCGGTGCTCGGTCGCCACGGCGGGATCGGCCTCGGGGGGGCGGATGTGTTCGTCAACGTCGTCGGCGGCGTGCGGGTGGAGGAGCCGGGGGCCGACCTGGCGGTTGCGCTGGCCGTAGCCAGCGCGGCGCGAGGGGTGGCTCTGACCGCGTCGGGAGGCGAGCGGCCCCTGGCCTGCTTCGGCGAGCTCGGCCTGACCGGCGAGCTGCGCTCGGTGGCCCATCCCGACCGCCGGGCCGCGGAGGCGGAGCGATTCGGGCTCAGCCCCGTGGTCGCGCCGGAGGAGCACCGGACGCTGCGCGCGGCGCTAACCAGCGCGTTGCCCGGAGGGCGCTCGGCGGCAAGGGCCGCGTGATCAATACCGGCTAAAATCGGCCTTCATGCCGTCTCGTTCCGGGGAAGAGCTCAAAGAAGAGCTCGAATCTCGACAGGAATCGTGGATGGTGAGGGCGCTGGAGATGGTTGCGCCCGGAACGGCACTGCGGGAGGGGATCGACAACATCCTGCACGCGCGCACCGGCGGTCTGATCGTGATCGGGGAGGTGGAGGAACTGGCGTTCCTGCTCTCCGGCGGCATCAAGGTCGAGCTCGACTATTCCCCGGCGCTCCTCTACCAGCTGGCCAAGATGGATGGCGCGATCGTTCTGGGGGCCAACGCGACGAAGATCGTCTACGCCAACGTCCAGCTGACCCCGGATCCCACGATCCTGACGCTCGAGACCGGGACCCGCCACCGGACAGCCGAGCGGGCCTCCAAGCAGACCAGCGCGCTCGTCGTCGCCATCTCCGAGCGGCGCGAGGTCGTCTCGCTCTACATCGACGGGATCAAGTACATCCTCGAGGAGATCCCAGTCGTACTGGCCAAGGCCAACCAAGCGCTAGCCACCCTCGACAAGTACCGCAGCCGTCTCGACCAGGTCTCCACCCGCCTGACCGCCCTGGAGTTCGAGGGCGGCGCCACCCTGCACGACGTGCTCACGGTGCTTCAACGCGCGGAGCTGGTGACTCGGATGGCGGTCGAGATCGAGCGCTACATCGTCGAACTGGGCACCGAAGGCAGGCTGATCGAAATGCAGCTCGATGAGACCATGGTGGGAGTGTCGGGCGACAAGAGCGCGCTGGTGCACGACTATCTGGCGGACGACTCCGACGACGGCTTCGCCACTGCCTTCGAGCACCTGGTGCGGCTGCCCCACCAGGACCTCTTGGACTTCGGGCGGCTGGCCGAGCTCCTCGGTTATGACCGCAAGCTGAACACCCTCGACTACCCCGTCTCACCACGCGGGGTCCGGATCCTCGGTCGCATACCGCGACTGCCCAAGCTCGTCGTTCAACGAATCGTCGACGAGTTCGGCGGTCTGGAGGAGCTGCTGGCCGCCAACGACGGTGAGCTGGAGACGGTCGATGGGGTTGGGGAGATTCGGGCGAAGGACATCCGCGAGGGCCTTCGCCGCCAGCAGGAGATCAACCTCGTTGATCGCTACCTGCAGACCTAGTGCAAACGAGCGGGCCCTCGCACCGCCTAGCCAGGACAGAGGAGGACACCATCACAGAGCTAATCGAAGAGCACCTCGATGAGGACTTCGAAGCAGTCGAGCCACTGCCTCATATCGAGTTCGAGATCGGGGACAACGTCGTGTACCCCCACCATGGTGCAGGTCAGGTCATCCGCAAGGAGGTCAAGGACATCCTCGGGGAGAAACGGGAGTATCTGACCATCAAGATCCTGCACAACGAGATGACGGTGATGGTTCCGTCCGAGAACGCCGCCCTGGCCGGATTGCGACGGGTGATCGACGAACCGACGGTCAAGAAGGTGCTGGCGGTGCTCCAGGACGAATGCTCTGAGATGCCCAAGAACTGGAACCGGCGCTTTAAGCACAACCGGGACAAGATCAAGACCGGTGACATCTACGAGCTCGCCGAGGTCGTCCGCAACCTCGCCATCCGGGAGGCCGAGAAGGGCCTGTCCACCGGCGAGAAGCAGATGTTCACCCGGGCCAAGAAGATCCTCGCCTCCGAGCTGATGTACGCGCTGGAGATGAACGAGGAACAGGTCGAGGTCCACCTCTACGAGCTGCTCGGTTACTCCGGCAACGGCAACGGCAACGGCAAGGTCGCCGTCGCCGCCAAGTAAGAGCAGCCTTCCACGATGGCGGTCGCGTTGCTCGTGGCCGCGGGACGTGGCGAGCGCCTTGGGTCCGGCCGGCCCAAGGCGCTCGTCAACCTGGGTGGCCGGCCGATGCTTCAGTGGTCAGTGGACGCGCTGCGGGCAGTTCCCGAGGTGACCCACATCGTCATCGCCCTGCCGGCGGACGAGCTGCAGGCCGCGCCCGCAGGGACGAGTGTCGTCGCTGGAGGCGCGCAGCGCTCTGAGTCGGTACGGCGCGCCCTCGCGGGCGCCGGCGCCGGGGATCCGGTGATCGTCCACGACGGCGCCCGGCCGCTGGCCGAGCCGGAGCTGTTCCAGCGCGCGCTGGAGGAGCTGAAGGACTCGGGCGCCGACGGGGTGATCGCCGCGATTCCGGTGGCCGACACGATCAAGGAGGTGGGGGAGGATGGTCGCACCATCTCGGGGACGCTCCAGCGCAGACGGCTGTGGGCGGTGCAGACGCCGCAGGTGTTCCGCCGCGCCGCGCTGGAGCAGGCACTCTCAGCCTCGGAGGCCGAGCTCAGGGCGGCGACTGACGACGCGTGGCTGGTCGAGCGAGCCGGAGGTACGGTTCGACTCGTGGCCAGCGCAGCCAGCAACCTCAAGGTGACGACGCCGGTGGACCTGCAGGTGGCTGAGCTGCTGCTGGCGGAGCGACGCCGGTGAGCGTCAGCTGCGGGATCGGCTACGACTGCCATCGGTTTGCCTCTGGCCGGCGACTGGTGCTGGGCGGGATCGAGCTCGCCCACGAGAAGGGCCTGGCGGGTCACTCCGACGCTGACGTGCTCACCCATGCCGTCATCGATGCGCTGCTCGGCGCCGCCGGACTCGGTGACATCGGTGAGTACTTTCCCGACACCGACGAGCGCTTTCGGGACGCCGACTCGATGGTGCTGCTGGGCCAGACGGTGGCGCTGCTGGACAAGCGCGGCTTCACGCCTCGCCACATCGACGTGACCGTGCTGATCGAGCGTCCGAAGCTGGCCCCGATACGGGAGGCGATCAGGCGCTCGCTCGGCCAGACGCTGGGGCTAGCGCCCGCGCACATCAGCGTCAAGGCCACCCGCGGCGAGGGGATGGGCTTCGTCGGGCGCGAGGAGGGAGCGGCGGCGATCGCGGTGGCAACGGTACAGCAGGCCTAAACCACGATCCGGCCCCGAGTGACGAGGCGGGGAGCCGGACCCAGCTCAGTCGACGCCTACTCGCGCCGCCCGCCGGGCGGCGGCCCGCTCGCGCATCTGCTCGTACTCCACCATCCGCTTGAGGCCCTGAAGAGACCGGCGCAGGTGGGTCCTCACGGTTCGCGCGGCGAGCCTCTCGGCCATCCATCCCGCCAACCCCCCGCCGGCGACACCATAGGCCAGTCGCAGCTCGACGCGAGTACGGCCGGGCTCGATGCGGCGAAACCGGAAGCGACCGCGCTGATCGATCCCGGTCACCGAGTTCCAGGCGAAGTCGCCCGGCTGGCTCCACTCCACCACTTCGATCAGGCCGCCCACCTCCGCCGAGCCGACCCGAAGCAGCATGCGGTAGCGGGCGCCGAGGCCGGTCGGACGATCGCTCACCACCTCCCACCGGGTGATCCCCGACATGAAGCTGAGCGCACGATCGGGATCGGTAGCGGTGGCGAAGACGGCGTCGATCGGAGCGGCGATCTGGGTGCTGGCGCTGACCCTCATCCGAGCACCGGCAGCCGCCGCTCGGCGGCCAGGGCGTCGAGGGTCTCCTGCATCAGGCGCAGGATGTGGTCGTAGACCTCGTCGATCTCAGGTTCCGGACCGAACTCCCGCCGCAGATCGATCGGTGGAAGGGTCTCGATCGTGATCTTCGCCGGCGCCGGGATGTGGCCGAGCATGTCCCCGATGTTGAGCCCCCAGGGCAACGCGAGGGAGAGCGGCAGGACCTTCAAACGGAACATCCGATCCAGCCGCAGTGCCTGGGCGAGTCCCTCACCCCGGCTGAGAAACAAGGCTGTTTCCTGACCGCCGACTGAGACCACCGGCACGATCGGGACCGCTTGCTCCAGCGCCAGCTTGATGAAGCCCTTGCGTCCACCGAAGTCGACGCGGTGCCGGTGCCAGCTAGGCCGGTGGACCTCGTAGTCGCCTCCCGGGTAGACAAGCAAGGCCGCACCACTGGCCAGCGCCTTGCGCGCGTTCTCAGGCGAAGCGGCGACGGTTCCGAATTTCCGCAGCTGCCCGAGTCCCGGCATCGACAGCATGAGGTTGTGGGCGAGCTGGAAGAACGCCCGCTCGACGCCGAAGTAGGTGTTGAAGGCCAGCGTGAAGACGATCGTGTCCGGCGTCACGTTCCCGCCCGAGTGGTTGCCGACCAGCAGCACCGGCCCCGTTTCGGGAACGTTTCCCAGGCCGCGGACCTCGCCGCGGAACCAGATGCTGGCCAGCAGCCACTGCAGTGGCAGCCGCTCGCGGATGAAGTCGGGATCGCGCTCGTCCAGGTCGGCGCGGGGGATGCGCCGCTGCACCTGTCCGGCTATCTGGCGCAGGCCTCGCCCGATCAGCGAGCCGCGAGCGGGCGCCGGTTCGGCCGTGTCCTCAGGCGCGTCGACGTGACCGTTGCGCCGCTGCTCGGCCGCTATTCCGATCCCAGCCACGACAACCGTCAGCGCCGATTAGGCAGCTCGTACATCTGGTGCAGCGTAGCCGACCCGAGCCTGCGTATCCCGCTGCGCCTTGGCAAAGAAGCGCATCAGCAATTGGTTGGTTTCGTCCGCGCACTCGACCTGCGGCAGGTGGCCGCAGCCCTGAAGCGTCACCTGCTCTGCGCTCGGAAGCCACTCGCGCACGTGCCGGCCGAACCCGGCCGGGATCAGCGGATCGTGGGTTCCCCAGAGGAACAACGCCGGCGGCTGCAGGTCGGCGAGACGCGGATAGAACCCGCTACTCCCGAATGGCGCCTCCAGATAGATGTTCCGCGCCGAGGCCAGGAACGCGTAGCGGGCGCCTGCTGAGTGGTAGATCCGCCGGAACTCGTCGACCATCAGGTCGGCCACGGCCGGATCGATCGCATCACGGTCCTCGAACATGCTCCAGAACTGGCCCGCGACCATGTTGCGGCGAAAGCCGTGGGGAAGCAGCCCGAACTCCGGGCGCAGCAGCCGTACGATCGGGTGAAAACCCCGTCGCAGCCATGCCACCGCCGGGCACAGCAGACCGAGACCGCCGACACGCTCGGGAGCGCTCAGACCGACCTCGATGGCGATCCTGCCTCCCATCGAGTTGCCGACAATGTGGGCCTTGGCCACGCCCAACCCGTCCATCAGACCGAGGATGTAGTCGGCGTACCAGTGGGCGTTGTAGGCGCCGCGCGCGGGCTTGGTGGACGATCCGAACCCCGGCAGGTCCGGAGCGTGAACCCGGTAGCGACGGCTGAGCGCGGCGGCGGTCTCGAACAGCGAGGCCCGGGTGCCGCCCAGCCCGTGCAGCAGCAGCACGTCGGGGCCGTTGCCCATCGTCAGCGTCGAGATTCGCTGGCGCCCCACCGGGACGTCGTGGATCTGCAGCAACGACGGTCGGCCACCGGCCAGGCGGAACATGCCCTCGAAGGCGAGGGCATGATCGAGATTGCCGCGGACGGTGAGCAGCCGCTGCTGGAAGGCGTGGACGCCTGAGAGCTCGCCGGCGCGCAACTGCATCCACGTCTGCGAGTCGGTCGACAGGGTCACGTCGGGCTGCCGGCGGGTGGCTCCCTTGCGCACCCTGGCCCCGTGAGTGGTACAGCGGACCTCCCACATGTGGCCGATGTCGCCGAGGCACACGTGGTAGGTGGCGTCAAAGCCGGCGCCAGCGCCCAAGTAGCGATCGGGGAGCGAGCGAAAGGCCTCTTCGACGGTGGCCAGCCGCTGCGCCCGCGCGGACTGATCAGTCACGCGGGCACCCTATCGCTGAGCCCGGGCGGACACGGTGCCGGACGCTAGGGTTGCCCCACCTTGGGCAAGATCTCGCTTCACGACACGCGCACCGGCGAATTGCGCGAGCTTTGCCCGGCGCACGGGCGCAGGGTGAGGATATATGCCTGCGGGCCCACCGTCTACGGGCGCATCCACGTTGGCAATGCCCGACCCTTCGTCGTGTTCTCCCTGATGAAGCGATTTCTCGGTCACCAAGGATACATCGTAACATTTGTCGCGAACATAACCGACGTCAACGACAAGATCTACGCCGCCGCCCACGCCGCCGGAATCCCCAGCGGGAAGCTCGCCGAGGAGATGACCGGCGCCTACATCACCGACACCGATGCCCTGGAGCTCGGTCGACCCGACCACGAGCCCCTGGCCAGCCAGACGATCGCGGAGATCGTGACGTTGATCGAGAGGCTGATCGAGCTGGAGCATGCCTACGCGGTGGCCGGCGACGTGTACTTCTCGGTCCGCTCCTACCCCAGCTATGGCGAAATATCTCACCGGGATGTGGATGAGATGGACCAGGGGGAAGGCCTGGCCGGCGCCGAGCACAAGCGGGACCCGCTGGATTTCGCCCTCTGGAAGGCCCAGAAGCCTGGTGAGGACACCGCCTGGGAGGCACCCTGGGGCCGCGGACGGCCCGGCTGGCACATCGAATGCTCGGCGATGGCCGAGGCGTTGCTGGGGGTCGACTTCGAGATCCATGGCGGAGGCTCGGACCTCGTCTTCCCACACCACGAGAACGAGGCTGCGCAGACGATGGCGGCGCGGGGTCAGCCCCTGGCCAAGCTGTGGGTGCACAACGGGATGGTCCGGCTCCAGCAGGAGAAGATGGCCAAGTCCCAGGGCAACATCTTCGTCTTGCAAGACGCGCTGGCGGCATATGGCCGTGATGCCCTGATCATGTACTTCTGCTCGGGCCACTACCGGCAGCCAATCGAGTTCGATCATGACCGGCTCGCCGAGGCGGCCGCGCGTGTGCAGCGGATCTCCGACGCCGGTCGCGGGCTCGTTCCCCACCCCTCGCCGCCGTGGTCGACGGCGCTGCGCGAGCGCTTCTTCGCCGCCCTGGCCGAGGACTTCAACACCCCCGCCGCGCTGGCTGCGGTGTTCGACTGGGTCCGGGAAGCCAATCGAGCCCGGGCCCCGGCGGGCGTGGAGGACCTGCGAGCGATGCTGGCGGTCCTAGGGCTCGACAACCTGGTGAGCTCCACGACCGCTGAGGTGCCGCCCGAGGTTCAGCAGCTCAGCGACGCTCGTGGGCGGGCTCGTGCCGTCCGGGACTTCGCGCAGGCCGACCGAGTGCGTGAGCAGCTGCGCGAGCTCGGCTGGGAAGTGCGCGACGGTCCCCACGGTCCGGAGCTGCTCCCGCTCAGGTGATCGTCTACGGTCGGAACCCGGTGCGGGAGGCGTTGCGCGGACCCCGGGCGGTGGAACGGATTTGGTCCACTGCGGGAACCATCCGCGAGCCGTGGCTGGCGGGTTTCCAGGCGCGGGCGACCGTGGTCTCCGCGCAGGAGGTGGAGAGGATCTGCGCCGCCGCGGGCCACCAGGGGGTGTGCGCGCAGGTGGAGCCTTACCGCTACGCCTCGATCGAGGCGGTGCTGGCCCCGGCGATGCCCCTGATCGTTGCCCTCGACCAGGTGCAGGACCCGCAGAACCTGGGCTCGATCTGCCGTACCGCCGAGTGCGCGGGGGCCACTGCGCTCGTCATCCCGGAGCGGCGCGCCGCCGCGGTCACCCCGGCGGTTTGCAAGGCTTCTGCTGGGGCCGTGGAGCACCTCCGGGTAGCCCGCGTGCGCAACCTTGCCGACTTCCTGGTGGCGGCGAAAGCGGCTGGCGCCTGGTGCTACGGAGCTGTCGCCGGCGCTCGCACCCGCTATGACCACGTCGACTTCAGCGGCGCCGTGGTGCTCGTGCTCGGCTCGGAGGGAAAAGGCCTGCGCCCGCGGGTGGCGGAGGCTTGCGACGAGTTGCTGGCGCTGCCGGTCCGCGGCCGGATCGAGTCGCTGAACGTCGGCGCTGCCGCCGCAGTGCTGATCTACGCCGCCGTCGGCTCCCGAGGGTGAACTTGACAGCCCTGCCCCGGTATGTCAAGCTCGCGCCGGGAGAAGTAAGGATAAACTCGAGCTTGAGGTCTTGAGATGCGGGGAGGGTGAGGTCGTTCGGCCGCGCTCTCGTAGCAGTCATAATGTGCGGCGCCAGGGGAGGTGACGCGCCACGAACGCCGATGCCGCCGCCGTCAGCGGCGGCCAAGAAGGGAACGTGTCGTGGCTCGACTTTCTGCAGCTCCTCACGGTCAACCTCAGGTCGAGGATGGCTACCTGATCGCGTTGGCCAAGCAGGGCAACGCTGACGCCCTTGACCGGATCGTCCGTCGCTATTACGGATTCGTGCGGTTGAAGGCGTCTTCCTATTTCCTCGCCGGCGGCGACGCCGACGATCTCATCCAGGAAGGGCTCGTCGGCCTCTACAAGGCGGTCCGCGACTACCGTACCGACCGCGAGTCGAGCTTCCGCAACTTCGCCGAGCTGTGCATCACCCGCCAGATCATCACCGCGGTCAAGACGGCCACCCGCAACAAGCACAGCCCGCTCAATCAGTACGTCTCGTTCTCCAGCACCCCAGCGGGAACGGGTTCGGACGGCGATCCGACGCTCGACGAGATGCTGCCCGGATCATCGGTCCACGACCCGGTCAACCAGGTGATCTCCTCCGAGGAGCTGCGGGCGCTGGTGGCCTGCATCTCGACCGCCCTGTCAGAGCTGGAGTCCCGGGTGCTGGGCCTGTACCTGGACGGCCACTCCTACGAGGAGGTGGGCCGGCGCCTGGACTGCGACTGCAAGACGGTGGATAACGCGCTCCAGCGGGTCAAACGCAAAGTCGGCACTCATCTGGCCGAACGGAGCGTGCCGGCATAGCGCCGACGCAGATCCTCGACGGAACCCGTCATCACCCGGCGGTTGAGCATCTTCACCACCGGTTTGGGAATGATCCGGCCGGGATCGATCCGGAGCTGGAAGCATGCTTCGGTGCCTGCCGCACCGCGCTCAGCGAAGCTCCACTGGCCTTGGCAATCACGGAAGTCGCCTTCGACGTAGACGCTGCTGATCCGGACCGGCGGTTCGTAGTGGTGGCGCAACGTGTAGCGCACCACGGCGATCCGAACATCGATCTCATAGGCCACCTCTTGCCCGCGCCCAAGCTCGTCACGCGAGAGAACCGTAGCCGCGCGCACCGATCGCTGCCATTCCGGCAGCCGGGCGTAGTCGAGCATCAGCTCGAAGATGGCTTCGGCGGGGGCGTCGATGAGCGCCGATGCACGGCCGACGTAATCGGGCATGACCCGCTCTACCCATCAGCGGATGAGCCACCCATCAGCCGGCGGTCACTCCATGGCGGTCCAAGCTGCTCACGATCAACCGCGCGCAGCGCCGGAGGTCCCCCGGCGATCGGGCCGAGGTGGGGCATGCAGCCATGCAGCTCGTAGGCCAGGAACCGGGAGAAGATCGCGTGGTCAGGCCCGTGGAAGTCGGATGAGCCCGTGCTGAGCAGGTCCAGCCGCCGACGGGCATCATCGAGCAGCCGTGTCTGGGTCTCGTCGTGGGTGACGTAGAAGGTCTCGACTCCGTCGATCCCCCAGCGCGCGAACCGCTCGAGTGTGGCTACTGCTTGCCCCGGATCGTTGACGTCCCAGAACGGATGCGCCCAGATCGCTATGCCGGCGGCGTCGTGGATGAGGGCGATCGCATCCTGGACCGAGGGGATCGTGCGGCCGCGGTAGGCAGGGCGACCTGGAAGCAGGTACGCCTCGAGCACCTGCTCGGGTCGCTCCAGGCCCTCGTTTCGCAGCCGCTCGGTGTTACTGCGCTCCTCGAATACCGCCCGAGCCAGGTGCGGACGACCGATCGAGCGGCCGGCCTCACGCTGAGCCGCCAGTATCCCCTCGGCGATCCCGAACCCCTCCTGCCTGAGGGCATGGGTCATTCGATCGGCCCGCGCGCTCCGATCGGCGCGGAAGCGAGCCAGCGCGTCGAGCAGCTTCTGGTGGCGATGATCGATGCCGTAGCCGAGGATGTGCAGGTCATCGTGCCGGTCGTGGAGGGCCGACAGCTCTACGGCGGGAACGACGGTCAGCCCCGACTGGCGACCGGCGACGATCGCCTCCTCTACGCCGGCGACGGTGTCGTGGTCGGTCAGCGCCAGCAGCTCCACGCCGGACCGCGCGGCGGCGCCTACCACCTCCGTCGGGGTCAGAGCACCATCGGAGTGACGGGAATGGGACTGCAGGTCAAAGCGGGTGTGTGGGCTCAACCGACTCCCGCCGTTCGCGCTGCGGCCTCATGCAGCAGTTCGATGATGTGCGCTACCGCCTGCTCGACCGAGATCTCCGCGGTGCGGACGTGGACCTCCGGGTCCGCGGGCGCCTCGTAGGGCGCGTCGATCCCGGTGAAGCCCTTGATCTCGCCCGCGCGGGCGCGGGCGTAGAGGCCCTTGGGATCACGGCGCTCGCATTCCTGGACCGGCGTGTCCACGAACACCTCCAGGAACTGCAGGTCGGCCTGTTCGTGGGCGCGGCGCAGTTGCTGCCGATCGGCGGCCAGCGGCGAGATCAGCGAGACCACCGCGATCACGCCGGCATCGGCAAACAGCCTGGCCACCTGTCCGACCCGCCGGATGTGCTCGGCTCGATCGCCCGGGGCGAAGCCGAGGTCGTCCGACAGCCCCTGGCGGATGTTGTCTCCGTCGAGCAGGTACGCGGCCTGGCCGCCATCCACCAACCGCCGCTCGAGCGCGACCGCGATCGTCGACTTGCCCGAGGCCGGCAGCCCGGTCAGGAGCACCGTCGCCCCGTGCTGGGAGAGCGACGCCCACCGCTGCGCGCGATCAAGCGTGGACCGTTGCCAGGTCACGTCTCGGCGATCCTCCGGCACTGACACGATCTCCCGAGCCGTGCACACGATCCCGGCGGCCACCGTGTCGTTGGAGTGCTCGTCGATCAGGATCATCGATCCCGTGGCGCGGTTCTGCGCGTAGGGATCCGCCAGCACCACAGAGCTGGTGCGAAGCGTCACCCGGCCGATGTCGTTGAGGGTCAGGCGCGCCGGGTCGGCCTCGTGCTCGAGCGTCTCCGGATCAGTTCGCTCGTGCAGGACCTGCACCGTCGTCCGCACGGTTCGGGTGGTGTGCTTGAGGGCGTAGCGCCTACCCGGGCGGAGCTCGTCCTCACTCATCCAGCAGAGCGTGCACTCCAGCTCGCGTGACGCCGGCGGACGGGCCGAGGGGGAGACGAGCATGTCGCCCCGACCAACGTCGAGCGGATCGGCGAGGCGAACCGAAACCGACATCGGCGGGACGGCTTCCTCAGCCTCCGGATCCAGCGGGTCGAGCGCGGTCACCGTCGTCTGCGTGCCCGCCGGGAGCACCAGCACCTCGTCGGTGACCCGCAGCGCTCCGCCCAGGAGACGCCCCGTGTAGATGCGACCCTCCCCGTCATTTGCGCGTCCCACCCACTGCACGGGAAGGCGCAGGTGCTCCAGGTCCCGGTCAGCCTGGACATCGACTTCCTCCAGGTAGCGCAGCAGCGGTGGGCCGGGGTAGAACGGACTCCGCTCGGAGCCCCCGGCGACGTTGTCGCCGTCCCGGGCGCTGACCGGGATCACCACCACGTCCGGAACCTGCAGGCGTTTGGCCAGCTCCAGTACCTCCCGTTCCACTTCCCGGAAGCGCCGCTGGTCCCAGCCCACGAGGTCCATCTTGTTCACGCAGAAGCCGATGTGGCGGATGCCCAGCAGCGCGGCGATGTGGGCGTGGCGGCGGGTCTGGGTGAGCACGCCCGCACGCGCGTCGACCACCACCACGGCCACGTCCGCGGTCGAGGCACCGGTGAACATGTTGCGCGTGTAGCGCTCGTGACCCGGCGTGTCGGCGAGGATGAACGATCGGCGCGCAGTGGCGAAGAAGCGATAGGCGACGTCGATCGTGATCCCCTGCTCGCGCTCGGCGCGCAGGCCGTCGGTCACCGCCGCCAAGTCAGGGCCGTGACCGTTGCCTGAGACCTCGTCGAGATGGTCGCTGAGCAGCGAGTCGGTGTCGAGCAGCAGCCGCCCGATCAGGGTGCTCTTGCCGTCGTCGACCGAGCCGGCGGTGATCAGGCGCAGCAGCTCGCGAGTGGCCTCAGCGGCCATCAGAAGTAGCCCTCCCGCTTGCGGTCCTCCATCGCGGCCTCTGAGACCCGATCATCGGCCCGCGTCTCCCCCCGCTCGGAGACGGTGGCGGCCGCCGTCTCCCGCATCACCGAGGCCAGGTCGGCGGCCTCGGAGACGACGGCTCCAGTGACGGTCATGTCCCCGACGGTGCGATAGCGCACGCTGCGCTCCTGCACGTGCTCGCCGGGGGCCGGACGCACCCTTTCCGATTCGGCCAGCAGGATTCCATCGCGGCCGATCACCCGCCGGCGGTGGGCGAAGTAGATCGAGGGGAGCTCCAACCTCTCGGCTTCGATGTAGCGCCAGACGTCGAGTTCGATCCAATTGCTGAGCGGGAACACCCGGATGTGCTCGCCGCGACCGATGCGGGTGTTGTAGAGCGTCCACGGCTCCGCCCGCTGCGCGCGGGGCTCCCATTGACCGAACTCGTCTCGGAAAGAGATTATCCGCTCCTTGGCCCGGGCCCGCTCCTCATCGCGACGAGCGCCGCCGAAGGCCGCGTCGAACCCGTGCTGCTCGATTGCGTCCAGCAGGGTCACCGTTTGCAGGCGGTTGCGGGAGGCACCCGGCGTGTCCTCCCTGACCCGCCCGCTGTCGATCGAATCCTGCACGGAGGCGACGATCAGGTGGTGCCCGGCCGCCGCGACGCGGCGGTCTCGGAACTCGATCACCTCGCGGAAGTTGTGTCCGGTGTCCACGTGCAGCACCGCAAACGGCAGCGGCAGGGGCCGGAACGCTTTCTCGGCCAGCGTCAGCAACGCGATCGAGTCCTTGCCGCCACTGAACAAGAGCACCGGTCGATTGCGCTCGGCAACCACCTCGCGGATCACGTACACCGCCTCGGCCTCGAGCATCCGCAGCTGCGAGACGTGACGCCTGGATCTGCTCATGCCGCTATCCCCCGCTCATCGCGATAGCGCTCGGCCCACGCGTTCGAGAGCTGGTCGCGCTGACGGGCCAGCGGCGGCGCCGGGACGTCTAGCCCACCCAGACCGAGCTGGTCCAGGACCCGGGCTACGCTTCCACGCGGGTTGGCGTCGAGCTGCTCGTAGGAGACCTCGATCGGAGTGAGCTCCACGCGGGAGAACCATGCGTGCCAGGCTTCCTCGTGCTCGCACAGCTGTCTCACGAGATGGTC
Source organism: uncultured Solirubrobacterales bacterium (assembly GCA_963787535.1). Classification (GTDB taxonomy): domain Bacteria; phylum Actinomycetota; class Thermoleophilia; order Solirubrobacterales; family Solirubrobacteraceae; genus Palsa-465. The sequence continues at coordinate 98,347 of CAWBDB010000002.1, read as the reverse complement.
GCTTCCGGCAAACTCGTAGACCGGCTCCTGTTCCTGCTCGCTGGTGTTTCCCCGCCAGCGCTGAGTCTGCAGCGCCCGCCACAGCGACACTGCCTGGGCCACCTTGTCGGCGCGGGTGACCAAAACCATCCTGGGATCCTCGAGAAGCTCCGCCAGCACCGCTTGCAGGTCGGCGCCCGCCAGGCCCGGAAGTTCCCGCGCTCGCGAGAGCAAGTCAGGGACGTGGCCCCACATCAGCTTGCCCCCCCAGACACCGTTGTCGGTGCGGCCTCGCTTCACGATCCTCGCCCACCACTGCTCGGGAGCCTCGGAGCTTGGCGACCCGGGTTGCAGCGGCGCGAGCTGTCTCAACGTCGGCCCGGACCCGAGGTCGCTGAAATACTCCCGCGGCTGACGTGGCAGGCTTGAATGCCGCAGCACCTCGAAGTGCTCCAGCGGCCGCCCGGCGCATCCGGTCGACCGCAGCATCTCGCAGAGCAACGTGCTTCCGCTTCGCGGCGTGGCGCACACCACGTAGGCGTTGAGGATCCCGGCCGCCATCGGCGAGAAGAGAGTAAACCCCACAAACCCGATTGACAATAGGATGGACACGGCAATGACCCTGCCCAACATCGTCTACCTCCACTCCCACGACACCGGCCGTTATGTGCAGCCCTATGGCCATCAGATACCGACGCCGAACATCCAGCGGCTGGCCGATCAGGGACTGCTGTTCCGCCAGGCATTCTGCGCCGCGCCGACCTGCTCAGGGAGTCGCGCATGCCTGCTCACCGGTCAATGGGCGCACGTGAACGGCATGACGGGATTGGCGCACCGGGGCTGGGAGCTGGTCGAATACGGCCGCCACATCATCCATCCCTTGCGGGCCGCGGGATATTGGTCGGCGCTGATCGGTGAGCAGCACATCTCCCGTGACCCCGCGGTGCTGGGCTATGACCACGTCGTGGACATCGGCACCACCCGAGCTCATTCGATTGCCCCCGCCGCGCTGCAGCTGCTGCGCAGCCGCCCGCCGCAGCCGTTCTTCCTGTCGATCGGTTTCTTCGAGACCCACCGCGAGTTCTTCGAGCCTAGCTCGGTCCGAGATGCGCTCTATGGCGCGCCTCCGCCACAGCTTCCCGACACCGCGATCACACGTACCGACATGGCGGCGTTCAAGGCCAGCGCGCGCTCGCTCGACCAGGGTGTCGGTGCAGTGCTGCACGGGCTCGACGAGGCCGGCCTGGCCGACGACACGCTGGTGGTCCTGACTACCGATCACGGGCTGCCCTTCCCGGGGGCAAAGGGGACGCTCAGTGACCGCGGCCTCGGGGTGATGCTGATCGTGCGTGGCCCGGGGGGCTTCCACGGCGGCCACGTGACCGACGCGTTGACCTCTCAGGTCGATCTCTATCCGACGCTGCTCCAGCTCGCGGGCGCGCAGGTGCCGGATGGCGGACATGGATACTCGCTGCTGCCGCTGGTGCGAAACCAGGCTGACTCGGTGCGCCACGAGCTCTTTGCCGAGCTCACCTATCACGCGGCCTACGATCCGCAGCGAGCGATCCGCACCGATCGACACAAGCTCATCCGCCACTTCGGGGATCGACGCGAGCCGGTGCTTCCAAACGTCGACGACTCGCCTTCGAAGTCACTGCTGATCGAAGCCGGCTGGGGAGCTCAGCCGCGTCCGCAGGTGGAGTTCTACGACCTGGTGATGGATCCGGTGGAGATGCGCAACCTCGCCGATGATCCGGACTTCCACGAGCTGCGCGAGGACCTCGAGGGCCGGCTGCGGGCCTGGATGCGGAACACCGCCGATCCGCTGCTGAAAGGTCCGGTCCCGGTTCCCCCGGGAGGATTCGTCAACGATCCCGCCGGGATCTCCGCGCGCGAGCCCTACCTGCACGCGGTCGACTGAGGATGCGCGAGCTGTACCGCCCGCGATCCGATTGACGCAACCCAGGAGGATTCTGGTACACCGGTGTACCATTCACGCTCAATACCGGTACCTGCAGTATCACCACTGAGCAGCGAGGACCTGACATGCCCGAACATCTCGACGTCCTGATCGTTGGCGCTGGCCTCTCCGGCGTCGGCGCCGCCTGCCACCTGCAGCGGGAGTGCCCGGATAAGTCCTACGCCATTCTCGAGGCGCGGCAGGCGATGGGCGGGACCTGGGACCTATTTCGCTACCCGGGCATCCGCTCGGACTCGGACATGTTCACGCTCGGGTACTCGTTCAAGCCATGGACGGCGGGGAAGGCAATCGCCGATGGCGAGACGATCCGCGAGTACATCAACGAGACTGCGCGGGAGAACGGGATCGTTGACCAGATCCGCTACGGGCACCGAGTGCTGCGTGCCGCCTGGTCCTCCGCGCGAGCACGCTGGACCGTGGAGGTGGAGCTGGCGGGCGGCGAGCGAATCGAGCTCGAGTGCGGGTTCGTCTTCTGGTGCAGCGGCTACTACCGCTACGACGAGGGATTCTCCCCTCCGTTCCCGGGCCTGGAGCGGTTTCAGGGCGAGGTCATCCACCCGCAGCACTGGTCCCCGGAGGTCGACTACGCCGGCAAGCGGGTGATCGTGATCGGCAGCGGGGCGACGGCGATGACGCTGGTCCCGGCGCTGGCCCCCGCGGCTGCCCATGTGACGATGGTCCAGCGTTCCCCCACCTACGTCGTCGCGCTGCCGGCCCGCGACTCACTGGCCGATGCCCTCCGCGGACGTCTCCCCGACGCCGTCGCGTACTCCGCCGTGCGCTGGAAGAACGTGCTCCGGACGTTGCTGAGCTTCCAGCTCAGCCGCCGCCGGCCGGAGCTGATGCGCAAGCTGCTGCGGCGGGGACTGGAGCAGCAACTACCGGCTGACTATGACATCGACACTCACTTCAACCCCAGCTACGACCCGTGGGATCAGCGCCTGTGCCTGGTTCCCGACGGTGACTTGTTCACGGCGATCAGATCTGGACGCGCGTCGATCTTCACCGAGCGGATCAGCACTTTCACCGAGGAGGGACTGTTGTTGGAATCCGGTCAGGAGCTGCCGGCCGAGATCATCGTCACCGCGACCGGGTTGAACATGCAGCTCTTCGGCGGCGCGAGCATGATCGTCGACGGGCAGCCGGTCGATCCGGCACAGACCGTCGCCTACAAGGGGATGATGCTGAGCGGCGTGCCGAACATGGCGATGGCCCTCGGCTATACGAACGCCTCCTGGACCTTGAAGTGCGACCTCGTCTGCGAGTACGTCTGCCGGCTGCTGCGTCACTTGGACGAGCGCGGCTACGACACCTGCACCCCGGTGGCCCCCGAACTCTCACAGCCGCGCACGCCGATCATCGATCTTCAGTCGGGATACGTGCTGCGCGCCATCGAACGGCTTCCCAAGCAGGGATCCCGTCTGCCCTGGCGCCTGCACCAGAATTACTTCAAGGACGTCCGCTTGTTCCGCCGCTCGCCGCTGGTCGACGAGGGCATCAGGTTCAGCCGCGCCGAAAGGGATTCCGCCGCCGCCGCCGAGCTGGTCGCCGCCTAGGGGCCGCTTGGGCCCCCCGTGTCCGCTTCGGCGCAACCGCACTATCCTGGAGAGTGAAACCTCCGTTTCTCGCTCAACTATCAGCCAATTGCTGGAATAAGGAGAGATCAAGATGGCGCTGACGATCGGCGACACCGCCCCGGACTTCGATGCTCAGACCACTGAGGGCCCGATCCACTTCCACGAGTGGATTGGCGACAACTGGGCCGTGCTCTTCTCCCACCCGCGGGACTTCACCCCGGTGTGCACGACCGAGCTCGGCTACATGGCCCAGATCAAGCCGGACTTCGACCGCCGAGGAGTGAAGATCATCGGCCTGTCGGTGGATCCAGTCGACAATCACGAGAAGTGGGCCAAGGACATCGCCGAGATCCAGGGCAATGCGCCCAACTACCCGATGATCGCCGACACCGACTTTAAGATCGCCAAGAGCTACGGGATGCTGCCGACCGACGTCGCCGGCGAGCCCACGGAGCGCACACCGGCCCAGAACGCAACCCTGCGCAACGTGTTCGTGATCGGGCCAGACAAGAAGATCAAGTTGATCCTCGTCTACCCGATGAGCACCGGACGCAACTTCGACGAGATCCTGCGGGTGATCGACTCGTTGCAGCTGACGGCTCAGCACCAGGTGTCGACCCCGGCGCAGTGGCAGCCGGGCGAGAAGGTGATCCTCGCCGGGACGGTCAGCAACGACGAGGCCAAGGAGCGCTATCCGGAGGGCTGGGAGGAGCCTCGGCCCTGGATGCGGATCGTTCCGGCGCCGTAGCCGCGCGTGACGAAGTGCGTGCCGGCGGTCGACGCCTGGTGACTAGCCCGGCTGCTCGATGAGGCGCTCGAGCAGCGGCCGCAGGTGATCTTCCTCTAAGCCCTGCGCGGCAAAGCGTTCGGGACTGCTGTCGTCCCGCAGGAAAACGTGCAAATGGTCCTGCTCGCCGGCGAGGATGACGTCGGTGCTCTCACGCTCGTCGCCACGCCCCCATCGCGTCACGGTGACCAAGGCCGTCTTCGAGCTGCCCGCAAGTGTCTGGTCCAGATCGGCATCCTTTGGGCCGGGATCACCACGGGGCAACTGAGCGACCAAGCGCTTGATCGCAGCACCGGTCATGCGCAGGGAGTAGAAGTGGATACCAAGCGCATCGATCCGGACCTCGAGAGTCACCTTCTCCGGCTGAGGCATGAGCAGGAAGCGCCAAGGCGTATCCGGTTCAGTCCCGGTCAGTCTGGCGTCGATGACGACCCGGCTGCGTTGCTGGAGTGCGACGGCGATGCCCAGGTCTCCTCGGACGTCGATGTAGTCGTCCCCCGGATCGGTGGTGATCAGGTCACGCGCGGCCAGTGATCGAACTGCCTCGGCAATCGCCTCCTGGGAGGGCTGCCGCTCCAGGAACTCGATCAGGCCCCCCACGGAGAAGATCTCGGCCACGGTGTAGGCGCCGAGCGGCACGGGTCCGGTCTCGACCAGGTTGACCACCGCGGTGATCAGGCCGTCGGGGATCTCGTTCTGGGGCGCCGCCGTACTCACTGCTTCTGAGCGCTGCCGGCGTCGTGTGTTCGGACGGCGTAGACGATGGATGGCCCACGATCGAGCTGCATCGTCTCGGTTCGGCTGGAGACGAGCCCGGGCGGCGACCAGCGTGCCGGCTCGACGTCCTGGCGCAGCAACTCCGTGACGGTGCGAGCCGCCGTCTTGGTGATCCACACGTCTGAAGCGGCGAACAGTCCACGTCCCTGTACCGCACCTGTGAACGTCAGCTCCCGCAGGTCATCGGCACGATTGGGAGGTGGAAAGCGCCACGCCTCGGACGAGACTGACGTCACATCGTCGTCCTCCTCGATGTTCGACATCACTCCGGTGAGCTCGTCGCTCGCGGCCTTTGGGAGCGGGACCTGGGCGCCGAGGTCCGGAGACAGATACATCGGACGTCGTTCGGTAGCCCCCGATCGGCCCCAAGGGCCGATGTTGCTGCGCGTCAGCCGGTACATGAAGTAGTCGGCCAGGTGCATGATGTCCTGCCACGTGGGCAGCTTGCGCTGCCCGAACGACGCCGGAGTTTTTTCCAGCTGCACCCAGGTGCCGCGGGCCGTCCGTCCATGGAGCTTCTCGCGCAGCAGCGGCCCTCGCATCCCCACGTCGGGATATGTCCGCTTGTCAACATCGGGATGGTGGCTGGACAAGCGTTGATGACTGACCTTGGGGAAAAGCCATCGTTTGTATAACGAGGGCTCATCGATCAGTACGTGGGCGCCCCGGAGTACGTCGCGCAGCTGGATGACGTCGAGCCCGTGGGACTCGAGATCGGCAAGCACCGCGGCCTCCTGTGGGGTGAGGCGCGAGGCCGCCGCCTCCAGTCCGCGGCGGTAGATGCCGGGACGAGCCGAGATCTCCACCATGAGACGGACCCGTTGACGCATTCGCTCGGGCTCCGCCGGGTCAAGATCGGAGACAACAGGCGGCAAGTCCTCAGGCATGCACGAGAACCATACCTTCGATGACCGGCTTGCTCGCCCGTTGCCGGGCTGCTCACGCAGCGGGCGTTGTGGTGCTCCGCGCGACTCCGGCGGTGGGATCGCCCGCAGGCCTTCTCCGACCCGCTGTCTCGTTCTGCGGAGTCGCTAGGTGGTCGTCGGAGCGAACGCGGCTATCTCCCCAGCAAGGCGGACTGGCTCGTCGTGGGGGATGAACGTCCGGCCGCCATCGATCTCCACCAAGCGTGCGTCGGCGAACCTGTCGCGCAGCCGGCGGGCGAAGTCGAGCTTAAAGAAGCGATCTCCCGTACCCCAGACCAACAGGGCCGATCCGGAGAAACCGCCGAGCCGGTTTGACGCGTGGTTGAGGTCGTGGGGGTCAACTGCCTGCGCGAACTTGGCGACGTCCTGTCGAATCGCCGGGTCGGTCAGGCAGGGCATCATCCATTGCCGCGTCTGCTCAGGGTCAAGGGGTTGGTTTACGAGCATCCCGAATCCCGCGGGGGAGTGCCGGACGGCGGTCGCGCGCATCGGAGCCAGCAGGGCCCGGATTGCGCTGGGGTTGCGAAAGGCTTTGAACAGCAGCGAAAAGGGGGCCGGCGGGAAGTTGTCGAACGCGTCGCAGTTGGTCAAGACCACGCGGCCGATGCGCGAGGGATCGGTATCGAGCAGGAATTGGCAGAGCGCGCCGCCAGTGTCGTTGCCAACCAGCGTGACGTCGTTGAGCTCGAGGGCGTCGACGAAGGCAGCGATCTGCCGCGCAACCCCGCGGGGTGACCGATCGGCGGTGGCGTTCAGCGCGATGGAGTGCGAGCCAAGGGGCCAGTCGGGCGCATAGGAGCGGGTACCGGCGGCGGCAAGCGCGTCTGCGGTCTTCATCCAGAGGGTGGAGTTCACGAGGAACCCGTGCACGAACACGACGGGCGGCGTGGCGGCGTCCTCTGGCCCGGCGACGCGATAGTTCACAGTGCCATGGGGAAGGTCAATGGTGGGCATGTCGACTCTCAGGTCTTAGATTACGTACACGTTGCATGCAACATACGTGCTGTCTGTATGAAAGTCAATCCACGATCCCAACCCGATCGCTCCGCCGCCACCAGGGCAGCCCTCGTCGGAGCCGCCCGTCCTTTGTTCGCCGCCCGTGGCTTCGGGGGTGTGGGCACCGAGACGATCGTCCGCGCGGCCGGAGTCAGTCGGGGGGCGCTCTACCATCAGTTCGCCGACAAGACCGAGTTGTTCGCGGCCGTGTATGAGGCGATCGAGGAGGACATCGTCCGGAGGCTCGAGGACAAGATCGCTGCGCACAGCGCGACCGATCCGATCGAGGTCATGAGCCTGGGCGCTGATGCCTGGTTGGAGGCTTGCGCCGAGCCCGAGGTTCAGCGGGTCGTCCTTCTCGACGGTCCCGCTGTGCTCGGCTGGCAGCGCTGGCGGGAGATCGGCATGCGCTACGGGTTGGGCCTGGTCGAGGGACTCCTTTCCCGCGCGATCGAGGTGGGCCGAATCCCGCAACAGCCGGTGACCGCACTTGCCCATGTGCTCGTGGGAGCGCTCGACGAGGCAGCACTGTACGTGGCCCGCGCCAACGACCAGGCCGCTGCCGGTGCCGAGATGCGCATGGTCATCGCCCGGCTGATCGGCCATCTGGCGCAAGACTAGTCCCCGGCCATCTGGCGCAAGACTAGTCCCGATGGCGCCTTCAACGCCGGTGACCGGTTCCGGAAGGTCAGGCTGTGAGGGCGACTTCCCGGACCTCGCAGCGCGCGACTGAAGCGCTCATCGCCGGGTTGGATCCGATGCCGAAGCGCTCCGCCATCGTTCGGGCGTTCGCTTCGGTGTCCCACACCGTGAGCGATAGTCCCTTGCCGTTCTCGTTTCCCGGCAGCCAGGTCCCCGACTGGAATCCGGGGAGCTGTTTTATCGAGGGAACGATCTGCTCGCGTAGGGCCTTTAGCCCAGCGTCACGGGGGACTCCGCTGACCTCGACTTCGATCAGGACGGCGTACATGGATCTCCTCTCGGTGTCGGGCACGGCGCTATGTTGACAGGGGGCGAATCGCCATCGGGCGCGGCAAGTGTCGAGCCTGGCGTGGGCTCAATCTGACGCTCTGCCCTGGGGAGCGTGTTCGCGAAAGTTTGTCCAGCTGAGCGACCTCTGGGCGGGATGCCGGATCTTCGGTCGGGCTGAGGAGTATGGGCTTGAGGGGACGAGTTCTTGGTGCGTAAGCTTGCTCCGTCGTGCGCCACTCGGTGGAGGCCGGCGCCGTGGGTAGGCCGGCGGTGCGCCAGGATTGAAATCCGCCGATGAGATCGGTTGCGTGTGGCAGTCCAAGTGCTTGGAGAGTCGCCGCAGCCAGGCTCGACTGGTAGCCCTCGTCGCACATCAGGATCAGCCGCCGGTCCGGGTTGCTTACGTTCGGATCACGCCAGGGCGAGTCGGGAGCGCATCGCCACTAGAGCACATTGCGAGGAACGAAGACCGCCACACGAACAATGCCATCGCGATCGCGCTGGAAGTCTGCGCGTATGTCCACGAGTACAGCGCCGTGGTCAACTGCCCGGCCGCATCGTGCGCCTCCACTCGCTTGAGCTTGCTGCGTGCGATGTCCAGCAGATCGTCGATCATCAGCCTATGCAGCCTAGATGCCTGCGACGGTTGCCGCTCGGCGCACTTCTGCTTTCACGACACGTAGAAGTCTCGACCGCTCGAGATCGAGCCGAGGCAGACTGCTCCTATCGGCCGCATCAAGCAGCTAGGGCGGCGGCCAGGGGCACCTGCTTTTGCTTGTGCGCGGCGGAGCGTTGACGGAGATGATCGGTCCAGTCAGCATTCAGGCTGGCTGCCCCCGGTGGGTCATTGCCTGGAGGGCCCAGCCGTTGCCGTCGGGATCCTTGAAGAAGACGAAGCTTCCCCAGGGGAATTCCTGGACGTCGCTGACTTCCACGCCGCGCTCAGCAAGTTCCTTGCGGCTCGCCTCGGCGTCGTCGACCACCATCTGCAGCCCCTCGAGCGATCCGGGCGTCATCTGGTGGGCGCCCGAGGTGAGCGCGATCGAGCACGCCGACCCTGGAGGAGTGAGCTGTACGAAGCGAAGCTCGTCGGTGACCTGGTGGTCGTTGTCGGCGTTGAAGCCCACTTTCTCGACGTAGAACGCTTTCGCTCGATCGATGTCGGATACCGGGACCTGTACCAGCTCGATTCGCATGTCACGTGCCATTTGGATTTCCCTTCGGGTGAGATGCGGGTTGGTGATTGCTAGCCTGTTCTTCAGACGCTAAACATTTTAGCAGCTAAAGAATGAGCCATGCCACATGGCGGGGAGATCGAAGCAGCAGCTGGTCGAGGAGCTGATCCGTGAGTTCAGGGTGAGCGGCAACCAGGACGATGCCTTCGACAGTCTCGCCGCCGAGCGGCTCGGCGTGAGCGACACCGACCTCCGATGCCTCAACATCATCGAAAACAGTGGCGGGCTCAGCGCTGGGGACCTGGCCGCCGAATCCGGGCTCACCGGTGGCGCCATCACTGGGGTGATCGACCGCCTGGAGAGAGCGGGCTTTGCGCGCCGCATTCTCAACCCAGCCGATCGCAGGCGGGTGAGGGTGGAAGTAACGCCTGCGTTCTACAGGTCGGCCGAGCGAATCTGGGGACCGCTGGCGGCCGACTGGCACTCAACGCTCTCCAAACGCTTCACCACAGAAGAGCTCGAGCGCATCATGGACTTCCTCCGCACCACTAACCAGGTCGCCCGCCAACACCTTGACCGGCTCCGCGGGATGGGTTGATCAGCTGCCTCGTATGGTGTCGCGACCGTCCCCTGGGAGGTACAAGACAAGGAGCGGGCCGATGCCTCCTGGTTAGACCCGCGTCGGTGCCGCTCTCTGGGCGGCCGCCCTCGCTCAGTCCACGCCGAGGCCGAGCTTCTTCTGCACCTGGCGCCGGTCCGGCAGCCGGTACTTCGCAAACCAAACCGGACCCCTCGCGCGGTCCACGCGAAGCACGTGACCGGACGGTGGCCGGAACAACCGGCACGGCCGCAGATCAGACGCAAGGCTTGGGACATATTGGGGACACGCACCCAATTCCCAAGCCCGCCGGGGGACTCGAACCCCCAACCCCTTCATTACAAGTGAAGTGCTCTACCAGTTGAGCTAGGCGGGCAGAGCGAGCCAGTTTGACAGGCCCTCCGAGCGCTCACCAGCCGCTCAGCGCTTGACCAGCTGACGCTCCCACCACTCGATCGTCTGCTCCATCGTGGTGCGGAAGGGAATCTCCGCCTGCCAGCCCGTAGCCGCGCGGATACGTTCGGGAGACCCGGCTAGCTCCATCACCTCATGGGCGCGTACGCGCGCCGGATCGACGATGTGCTCGACCTCGATCGGCGCGATCAGCTCGGCCAGGAGCGTGACCTGGTCGGCGGCCGAGACCGACCGGCCGGAACTGACGTTGTAGACCTCGGGTTCGGCGCGGTCTGCGAGTAGCCGGTAGGCATGGGCGACGTCCCGCACGTCGGTGAAGTCGCGGCGGGTGTGGGGGTTCCCGGTTACCAAACGAAGCGTCGACGCTCCAGCCACGCGGGCTTCGGCGGCCTGGCGGGCGAGCGAGGAGAGGATGAAGATCGAGCGCTGACCGGGACCGGCGTGGTTGAACGGCCGGGCGCGGATGATGCGCAGCCCGTAGGCCTGGGCGTAGACGGTCGTCAGCTGCTCGCCGGCGACCTTTGACACCGCGTACGGGTTGGCCGGCTGCAACGGCGCCTCCTCAGTCACTGGTAGCCGCTCGGGGCTTCCGTAGACCTCGCAGGAGCTGGTCCACAGCACCCGGGCCTCTGGTGCCTCCAGGCGCAGCGCCTCGAGCAGGTTGACCGCGCTGCCCACGTTCGCCTGAACCGTCTCCGCCGGCTCCTCCCAGGATCGCCCGACGGACGAGAGGGCAGCCAGGTGGTAGACGATGTCCGGGGCCAGCGCGCGGACGGCTCGACGGACAGCCTCGCGGTCACGCAGATCGACCGCGTGTCCGTTCCCAGCACCTTCCGGTATCGCGCCGCTGCGCGACAATCCCGTCACCTCATCTCCGGCAGCTGCGCACGCACGCGCCAAGTAGCCGCCCGCGAACCCGGAAGCTCCGGTGACCAGGACGCGCAAGCGCGGCCTCAGGAAGGCTCGTCGGTGCCGGTGCCGGTGCCGGCGCTGGACTCCGAGACGGTGAGCGCGTGCTCGAGCGAACCGTGGCCGTTGCTGGAGTAGGTTGCCTCGGGCTCCGGGGGCGCTGCCTCGGGGACCACGTTCACGCGGCGCTCCAGCTCGCCGAGCACCAGGCCAAAGAGCAGGTGTCGCCACGCAGACTGGGCGAATGCGGCTCGATTGCCGGTCAGTCGTGGCAGCTGCTTGCGGGCCGGATGGACGCGATCGGAGAGCGCGCCCAGCGGCCACGTCGTCAAGTGCTCCACCAGCGCCGCCAGCGGCCCCCGCATAGGGGCCGGCACCGGCAGCGCCGGGGCCGCGTTCGCGTAGAGCGCGCCGAACATGGCCCCGTTGCCCATGTGCAGCGCGAGTCCCGCTGGGTACCAACCGTCGTCCCGGATCAGCGCCTTGCCGAGCAACTCCACATCGTCGTAGCGACTGGCGAAAACGAGTTTGTCGAGCGGCTGCTGGACGGCCCACACCGCGGCAGCGACGGCGCCGCAAACCGCTCCGCGGAGGGTGCGAGTGCGATCTATTCCCGGACTCAAGGCCAGCAACTGTAACGGGCGGCGCCGGAACGGGTACGCCAAAGTGCGATGGATCACGAAGCGCTGCACAGGCGCGCCCGCGAGCAGGGTACGAACCCGCTCGCCTACTGGCTGGCACGAGCGTTGCTGCAGCCGTTCTTCATGATCTACTTCCGCATGACCCGGATCGGGCGCGAGCACATACCGGATCACGGGCCGGTGATCATCGCCGCCAATCATCGGAGCTTCCTGGATCCGTTCGTGATCGCGACGATGGCGCGACGCCCGATGCACTACGTCGCCAAGCAGGAGCTGTTTGGCCGCCGCTGGCAGGCGTGGCTCCTGGGTGCACTGGGCGCGTTTCCCGTCGACCGCGGCTCCGGCGACGAGCAGATGATCGGCACTGCGAAGGCGATCCTCGCCCGCGGCGACATCGTGCTGATCTTTCCCGAAGGCACCCGCATCCGCCCTGGAGCACTCGGCCAACCCAAGCGCGGCGTTGGCCGGCTTGCGCTGGAGAGCGGGGCCCCGGTCGTACCGGTGGCCGTGATCGGGACCGAGGCGATCCGCCGCGGCTGGAGGATCCGGCCGCACAAGGTGCGAATCCGCGCCGGCCGCCCGTTGCGCTTCCCCCTGGTGCAGAGCGCCTCTCCGGCGCTGGCGGGCGCGGTAACGGGGCGGATCTGGCCTTGCGTGATGTTGCAGTGGGAGTGGCTCGGTGGGCTGCCTCCGATCAGGCGAGCCGCCGTGATCGGAGCTGGAAGCTGGGGGACGAGTTTGGCCGTCTGTCTCGCCCGGGCTGGCCTGGAGGTCGACCTCGGCTGCCGTACGCGGGAGCAGGCGGCGTCGCTGGCCGAGCACCGAGAGAACCAGGCCTACCTGCCCGAGGTGCCGCTGCCGGAAAATATCCGCGTTTGCCGCGCCGCCGAACTCGAGCTGGGCGCCCACGATCTCGTCTGCCTGGCGGTGCCGGCACGTGCGCTGCCAAGCGTTCTCGCCGCCCATGGCGAGCGGATTCCCAATCGTGCCGGAGTCGTGGTGGTCTCGAAGGGTCTGGTGCCGCCCCTCGGAACCCTCCCGGCCGCGTTCGCATCCGAGCGCTGCCGCGCTCGCGCGCTGGCCGTTCTGGGCGGGCCTGCGCATGCCGCCGATGTGCTGGAGCATGGTGCTTCGATCGTCGTCGCCTGCTTGGACCGCGGCTTTGCCAAACAGGTCGCCGAGGCCCTTGGCGGTGCCTCGCTGGATGTTTCCCTCAGCGCCGACGTGACCGGCGTCGAGCTGGCCGGATGCGCCAAGAACGTAGCCGTGTTCGCAGCGGCGGCCGCGTCCTCGGCCGGTCCCAACGTCGCGGGCGCTGCCGCCGGCAAGGTGTTCGCGGAGGTGGATGCGATCGCCCGTCGCCACGGGGGACGTCCGGAGACGTTCGCAGGTCTCGCCGGGGCGGGTGACCTGGTCGCCACGGCGCTCGCCGCGGGTTCGCGCAACCGGCGCGCCGGTGAGCTGCTCTCGCAGGGGGTGCCGCCGCCGCAGATCGCGTCGATGCTGGGGCAGGTCCCCGAGGCGGTGGACCTGGTCCCGCTGCTTGCCGCCCTGGCCCGTGACGATCGCCTGGAGACCCCGGCGCTGGAGAGCCTGGCCGAGCTCGTGGAGGGCCGGATCGAGCCCGAGCGGTGGACCGCCGCTGTGACCAGACCGACGCCGCGCAACCGCTCGCGGCCCATGCGCGCGGCGTGAGGCGGAGCTAGGCTCCATGCCGTGGACGACGTGCAACCAGCGAGCAAGGCGGAACTGGACCGGCGGTTCACGGAGCTCTACCGCGCCCATCTGCGCGATGTCTACTCCTATAGCTACTACCGCGTGGGCAACCATCACGACGCTGAGGACCTCACCGAGCAGACGTTTCTGCAGGCCTACCGACACTTCGAGCGGGCGCTGCGAGAGTCCGACGGTCGGCCGCTGCGGCCGTGGCTCATCCGGATTGCGCATAACCTGGCGGCGAACTTCTACCGTGACCGGTCGCGGCGGCCAGAATCGGCGATCGAGGACGCGGGGATGATTTCCGCGCCGCATACGACCGAGTCGCTGGTTGAGGGCCGGGAGGAGCTGAAGTCGATCCTCACCGGCGTCCAGCAGCTGCCAGAGGACCGCCGCGAGGCGCTGATCATGCGCTTTGCCCTGGGGATGGACAACCGCGAGATCGCCCGCGCGCTCGGCCGCACCGACGGCGCCACCAAGGTTCTGCTGCACCGCGCGATCCGCCAGCTGGAGGGGATGGTGGCCGACCAGGCCGTTCCCGCCGGTGCGGTGACCGCCGTCGCCGCGGCTGGTGAGTCGGCGGGGGACGCCGAGCGATGAGCGCCGGCACCGCGGACTTCGAAGCGTTGCTGCGGGAAGCGCTCTCGCCGGTCGAGCCGCCGGCCGATCTGGCTCAGCGGCTGGAGCTGACACTGGTCAACCTGACCGAGCTCGCTCAGGAGGAGCTCGAGTCCTGGGAGCTCTCGTCGATGCGCGACCCACGCAATTGGGCGCGGCCCGCTGCCGCCGCTGTGGTCGGCGCCAGCGCGGGAACCGGGCTGGTGCTGCTGCGGGTGAGAGGCCGCCATCGAGCCCGTCGCCAGCAGTCCTCGAACCTGCTCGAGCTGGCTGAACGGACGCTGCACGACCTCGCCGAGGAGGCACGGCGGGTCATTCCCGGCCGCTGACGGTCGGCCGCTCGCCGCCGAGGGCGCCCATCACTGCCCCGGGCGCGGCTGCCCGATGCAAGCGCTCGCCCCGGACGGCGTCCATCAATGCCAGGGTCTGCCTCGCCGGCGTCGGCGGCCGCCGCTGATAGCTTCATCTTCGTGGCCGTCTGCTACCGCCATCCCTCCCGCGAGACCGGTGTTTCGTGCTCTTCCTGCGGGCGCCCCATCTGCCCCGATTGCATGACTCCGACGCCAGTGGGGATGCGCTGCCCGGAGTGCTCGCGGGAGCGCACCAAGGTCAAGACGCTGCGCTCGCTGCCGTCGACCCCGGTCGTCACCCAGGCGTTGATCGCGATCAACGTCGCCGTGTTCGTCGCCGAGGTGGCGACTTCGGGATCGCTCGGGACCGCGGGCGGAGGCACGGTTATCGACAAGGGGGGCCTGTACGGACCGGCGATCGTCCACAGCCACGATTACTGGCGGATCTTCACCTCGGGCTTCCTGCACGAGGGGCTGCCCCACCTGTTCATCAACATGCTCTCGCTGTGGTTCGTCGGCCAGGCGCTGGAGCCGGCGATCGGCCGGTTGAACTTCGCCGCGGTGTACCTGGCGTCCCTGTTCGCCGGCTCCTTCGGGGCGTTGCTGTTCCAACCCGATGCCCACACGGTGGGCGCCTCGGGCGCAATCTTCGGCATCTTCGGCGCGCTGATCGTCGTTGCCCGAGCACGGGGGATTCCGCTGTGGCAGAGCGGCCTGGCGCCGGTGCTGGTGCTGAACCTGCTGTTCTCAGTCAGCATCCGGGGGATCTCGATCGGCGGCCACCTCGGCGGCCTGGCCGCCGGACTGATCACCGGATGGCTGGTGGTGGAGCTGGCTGAACGTCGACGGGCGCCGGCGCTGGCGCTGGTCGGGTGCGCCATGCTGGCGCTGGTCAGCGTGGCGGGTGCGATTGCGGTCGCCGGCAGCCACGGGCTGGCCCCCAACGGCATCGGGTTCGGCGCCTGATCAAGGGGAGCGACGAGAATTTCAGAGCTCAACCGTCAGCGCTACAGCCGGCGCCTGCGGGAACAGCTCGGGATGAAGGATGTGCGCCAGCAGCTCCAGCCCGTCCACGATCCGCGGTCCGGGCCGGGAGAAGTACGAGGCGGCATCGACCGCCACCAACTCTCCGGCGCCGAGGCCGGCCAGCTGGTCACGGTGCATCTCCGCCTCGCGGTGAGCGATCTCGGCGCCGTAGCCGCAAGGCATCACGATGACAACGTCCGGTGCAGCGGCGGCGAGCTCATCCCACGACCGCTGCTCAGAGCGCTCGCCGGCAAACCCGGCCACGTCCTCGCCACCGGCGTACTCGATCAGCTGTGGGGTCCAGTGGCCAGCCACGAACGGCGGATCCAGCCACTCCAGCGCCACCACCCGTGGTCGCCGGGTGTGACGCACGGCCAGCCGCACCCCGTCGATCCGCGTTGAGGCCGCTCGCACCAACTCCACCGCGGCGTCCTTGGCGTCGGCGGCCTGGGCGATCGTCCCCGCGTCGCCCAGCACCTCACCGACCGTGTGCGGGTCCAGCGAGATCACCTGCGGCCGGCTGTCGAGCTCCTCGGCGAGCGCCCGGACGTCGTCGAAAGACACCGCGCACACGGTGCACAACGCCTGGGTGACGATCAGGTCGGGTGCAAGATCATGGAGCGCATCACCGTCGAGCTCGTAGATCGACTCGCCGGCCACTGTGCGCTCCCTCACTGCGGCGTCGATCTCGGCGGCGCTGAGGCCCGCGGGTAGCAGGTCACGGGTCACCTTGGGAAGCTCTGCTGCCGCCGGTGGGTAGTCGCACTCATGGGTGACGGCGATAAGGTCGCTGCCGAGGCCGAGCGCGAACAGCAGCTCGGTTGCGGAAGGAACAAGGCTGACGATTCGCATGAACAGGGGTAACGATATGGCAGAGCTGCTGAGCGAGCAGGAGATCGATGCGCGTCTGCAGGAGAGCTCCTGGCAGCGTCAGGGCGATGAGATCGTGCGGGAGCAGAAGTTCGAGGACTTCGGGGCCGCGATCGCGTTCGTCAACCGCGTGGCCGACGCCGCCGAGCGGGCCAACCACCATCCTGACATCCTCGTGCACGGATGGAGCAAGGTCAGGCTGTCGTTGACCACCCACGCCGCCGGCGGGCTGACAATCGCGGACGTCGAGCTGGCCCGGGAGCTCGACGCGCTGGTGTAGGCGCACGAAGTCCCTACCTGCGGCTGCTACCGTTCCGCCGGTCGCCCAGATGAACGACGACCCTCCCCGAAGTCGCAGCGCGCGGAATGAACAGTCCGCGCCGCGCAGGATTGCCGCCGGAGCCACCAGAGGGCTGGAGGCCGGGTGAAGGCGCTGCTGATCATCCTCACCGTGCTGCTGGTGTTGGTCAACGCGTTCTTCGTGATTGCCGAGTATGCGCTGGTGCGGTCGCGACGAGCCCGACTGGCGACGCTGGCCGAGGAAGGCGCTCGGGGGGCACGGCTGGCTCTGGACCAGAGCGAGCGGATCGGCGACTACATCTCAGCCTGCCAGGTCGGGATCACGATGGCCTCGATCGGGATCGGCGCGCTCGGCGAGCCGGCTATCGCCCACGTGCTCGAGCCGCTGCTGGGTGAGGCGCTCGGCCGCGGCGCCTCGGTGGTGATCGCCGTGATCGTGTCCTACATGCTCATCACGGTGGCCCAGGTGACGGTGGGCGAGATGGTGCCGAAGCTGTACGTGATCCAGCATCCGGAGGGGATGGCCAGGCGGATCGCCCGCCCTCTGCAGTTCTTCCGCGTCGTATTCCACCCGTTCATCCTCGCGCTCAACGCCTCCTCACGGCGGATGCTGCGGATGATCGGAACCGACCCCGATGCCGAGCCCGAGGGGGGCACGCCCGACGAGCTCAAGCGGATCATCGTCGAGTCTCAGAGCGACGGTCAGCTGGAGGCCGGTGAGGCGGATATGCTCACCGGCGTATTCCACCTGCACGAGCAGGAGGCGAGGCAGGTGATGACCCCGATCCCGGCAGTGGTCACGGTGGACCTGACCGAGACAGTGCACGAGGCACTACGCCGCTGTGTGTCCACCGGTCACTCCCGACTGGTGGTCACCGAGGACGAGAACCAGGACCGGGTAAAGGGCATCGTCCACGTCAACCAGTTGGTCAAGCTGCTGATGGCTCAGGGGGAGGAGGCCCACTTCGATGGTCTCGTGCGCGAGGCCCCCCTGGTGCCGGAGACCAAGCCGCTGGACGACCTGCTCGCTGATCTGCAGCGCGAGCGCACCGAGCTGGCGATCGTGATCGACGAGTACGGCCGCACCGCCGGGATCGTGACGATCGAGGACATCATCGAAGAGGTGGTGGGGGAGATCGCCGACGAGACCGACCCCGCCGGCGGCGCGGTCAGGCGCCTGGCCAACGGCGACTGGTTCGTGCGCGGTCACGTCGCGGTCTCGGACCTCGACGACTACGGATTGGAGCTTCCGGTAGACACAGATGCCTACAACTCGGTGGGCGGGTTCGTGTTTGCCGAGCTGGGGCGGCTGCCCAAGCGGGGCGACACGATCGCTGCCAACGGCTACTCGATCCGGGTCGAATCGGTGCGTCAGAATCGGGTCGAGGCGGTGCGGATCAGGCATCGCCGGAGCGCTCCGGCGCAGCCCCAACCGCAATGAGGCTCGCATCCGCGAACGACATTCATTACATTTGCCATCCGCGCAACATCGGGTGAGCAGCATCCCCGGTGGTTGAGAGGAGAGAGAAGCCGGTCCGTATCCGGGCCGGCTTCATTACGCCTCAAGAGAAGAGGCCGGCCCGCGGGGAACGGACCGGCCTCTTGCTCATGGGGGAGGAGGTGCTGCTATGAGGTACGTCGTGAGGCGAAGTGTGCTCCCCCTATCTCAAAGAGCGCTAAACGCTCAGTCATAGTTGTAGAAGCCGCGCTTGACCTTACGCCCGAGGGCTCCGTCGGCGGCCAGGCTCAGGAGCTTCGCCGGCACCGGCGTCCC
The DNA here is from genome assembly GCA_963787535.1 of uncultured Solirubrobacterales bacterium. Taxonomy (GTDB): domain Bacteria; phylum Actinomycetota; class Thermoleophilia; order Solirubrobacterales; family Solirubrobacteraceae; genus Palsa-465. The sequence continues at coordinate 79,961 of CAWBDB010000002.1, read as the reverse complement.
GATCATCTCGCCGATCGCCTGGGCTACGTCGAGACCGACGAAGTCCAGCAGCGCAATCGGACCCATCGGCATTCCCGCACCCAGGCTCATGCAACGGTCAACGTCGGCAGGGTCCATCCCCGTCTGCTCCAGCAGCTCGACGGCGCTGAACAGATAAGGGAACAGCAGCCGGTTGACGACGAAGCCGGGAATATCCGGCACCTCGACTGCCGTCTTGTTCAACGCCTGGCACAGCCCCCGGGCCCGCTCCCGGGTGCGCTCGCTGGCCTCGTTCGGAAACGCCAGCTCCACCAGCTTCATCCGCGGAACCGGATTGAACACATGCAGTCCCACGAAACGCCCCGGATGGCCGCTTTCCCGCGCCAGCTCGGCGATCGACAACGACGAGGTGGTCGTGGCCAGGATCGCATCCTCGCGCTGCTCGCGGGCCAGCTGCCCGAGATCGGAGAGCACTTCCGCCTTGCTGCCGTGGTGCTCGACCACGGCCTCGACCAGGAACGTCGCTTCGGCCAACTCGTCGAGGTCGGTGACCACGGTCACGCGCTGGGGATCGACCCCATCGAGCTTTCCGCATCCCTTGTCGATCGCTGCTCGCGCCCGGTTGGCCGACTGCTCCGAGCGAGCCCACAGCATCACCTCGCCGGCGGTGGCGGCGGCGACGGCCAACCCGGTGGCGATCGTTCCCGCGCCGGCGATACCCAGTCGTTCGTCCAAGATCCGCTCTCCCACGTTGATTGACGAGTCAGTCGCCGGGGTACAGTACGACACCCTCGACACCAGCAGCCACGTGGGGCCTGCGTGGCGTCAGACATGACGTTACGGACTCACCCGACAAAGCTCGCACAGCCTTGGGGCGGCGAGCCCCCTCTACCCCTCCTGCTCGGTCGGGCGGATCAGGACCTCGTTGATGGCCACGCGTCGAGGCCGGGTGACGACGTAGGCGATTGCGTCGGCGATGTCCTGTGCCGCCAAGCGCTCGATATTGCCAAAGCGGCGGACCAGCGCGTCGAGGACCTCCGGACGATTGTGCGAGGACAGCTCGGTGTCGACTGCACCGGGCTCGATCAGGCAGACGCGGACGTGGCGCCCGGTGATTTCCTGACGCAGCGACTCGCTGAAGGCGCCGACGCCGTGCTTGGTCAAGTTGTAGACGCCACTGCCGCTACGCGGGACCCGACCGGCGACTGAGCTGATGTTGATCATGTCGGAAACCTCGCGTGGTCCCTCCTGGGCCGCCTTCAGCAGATGCGGGAGGGCGGCGTGAGCGCAGTACAGCAGGCCGGCGACGTTGACGGCCAGCATCCGCTCCCACTCCGCCAACGGCGCGCCGACGGCGGGACCGAGCAGCATTACGCCGGCGTTGTTGACCAGCGTGTCGAGACGACCGAGTTCGGAGACGGTCTGATGGACTGCCTGCTCGGCCTGCTCCTTGGAGGTGACGTCGGCCTCGATCACCAACGCCCTGCCGCCGCCGCTCTGCCCAATGCTGTCCGCGAGCTCCTCCAGCCGCTCACGACGGCGAGCGACGATCGCCACGGCGGCGCCGTGCTGGGCCAGCGTCCGGGCCGTGGCCTCGCCAATCCCGCTGGAGGCGCCGGTCACCAGAGACACGGTTCCGCTCAGATCTGCTGTTGATGTCATCTCGGGTCTCCTGTCCGCGGGGTTGAAGTTAGTTCCCGTTGTAGCGGGTAGTGGTCTCAGCGTGTCCGGAAGCGCTGGTTCGGCGAAGGCGGCTCGGTTGCACGAGCCCGGGCGCCCACTGAGGGTGGAGACGGTGGAGCTGCCACCGCCTGGCGACGGCGAGGTGCGGGTGCAGCTGCGCTACGGCGGCGTCAATCCGATCGACCGCTATCTGGCCCAGGGGCTCGTGGGCGCCGAGGGTCCGTTGCCGCGGACGCTCGGGGGCGAGGCAGCGGGGACGATCGAGGATGGCACCGCTGTGCTGGTGGCCGGGGAGGGACTTGGCTCGAGCCGGGACGGCGTCTGGGCGGACGAGGCGGTCGTGCCGGTGGCCGCGGTGCACGAGCTCCCCGAGGGCGTGGAGGTGCGGGAGGCGGCGGCAATCGGGATCGCCGGGCTGACCGCTTGGCAGGTGGTGCGGGAACTCGCCGCTGTGCGGGCCCAGGACCGCGTGCTGGTGCTGGGGGCCGCGGGCGGGGTCGGCAGCATCATCGTCTCGCTGGCCGCGGCGGTGGGGGCCACGGTGTGGGGGCAGACGGGATCGGTTGAGAAGGCGCTGCTGATCGAGCGCCAGGGGGCGGCGCGGACGGTGGTTGGTGGCCCCCAGGAGTTGCTCTCGGCGCTGGCTGACCTGAAGCCGACCGTGGTGTTCGACCCGCTTGGCGGCGATTTCGTCGGGGTCGCGGTGGAGGCGCTCGTCCCGCGCGGGCGGCTGGTGTCATTCGGGACCTCGGCCGGCGCTGAGGTCAGCTTCGACATGCAGACGCTCTACCGCAACATGCTGACCGTGCTCGGCTACTCCGGCATGCAGCTGCGCACCGAGGAGCGCCGGCGGGGGCTGGGGGCGGCGCTGGCCGCGCTGCGCGATGGGCAGCTGCGCGTGCCGGTCGGCGAGGTGCTGGCACTGGAGGAGGTCAACGAGGCCTTCTCCCGGCTGGAGCAGCGGCAGGTGCAGGGAAAGCTGCTGCTGGAGCTGTAGCCGATCCCTCGCTGGTCTCTCGTGCGCCTGAAGGTCCCTGGAGCCCGGCTCAGCCTCCCCAGCGAAAGCCGTGCCGGTCGGCGAGGACCGGCAGCGGGCTGGTCGGCAGCCCCGCGGGAGGGTCGTCGAAGTTGAAGCCACTGGGGGCCAGGTCGTTGGGCGTTTGAGGATGAAACATGGATGCCAGGTACTGCGCCTGGCCGCGCCCGGGCCCCAGCTCGAACTGGCCGCCACCATAGGCGCCGATCCCACGCTCGGCACAGTAGTCGTAGGTGTCGCAGAGCTTCTGCAGGCCGCCGATCCGCGATGGTTTGATGTTCACCATGCGTGGCGGGAACGGCAGCGACTCGATATCGGCGATCGAATGGATCAGGGCATCCCAGGTAATGCGGTCGTGATGCTCGGCGAGCACGGCCGCGGTCTCTGGCGTCTCCACGTCCGGGTCCTCGATCCACGCGTGCGGGAAGGCGGCCACCACGCGCTCGTAGAGCACCGGGTCGGGCGGCTGGTCGACCACGGTCCCGCGATAGAGGCTCTTGAAGTCGACGGAGTCGACGGCTCCGGTGCCCCTCAGCGCCTCGATCAGCTCAGGCGTCCAGGAGCTGGTGGGATCGAGCTTGAACCGAAGCGCCGGGTAGCGTCGCCGCCGCCGGGTGATGGGATCGAGGCTGGGCGGCTCGCCCAAGCGCAGCGAGACGACGAAGGTCACCGGCCGGGGCTCGCGTCCGAGGGCCTCGTGCAGTGGCTTTCCCGCCTGGCGCAGCGCCAGATCGAGCCCCGCGCTGTGGAAGGTCCAGCGGCGGTAGAGCTCTGAGACCTCTCGTTGGGGTGCGACCGGGAACAGGTCCAAGGCATTCACCCGAGCGCAGAACTCAGCCAGGGTGTGGCGACCGCGTAACGACCTTTCGTGCACCGGACCGGCCTGCTGGAGCGCGACGTGATCGACCGCGTCGTAGACCACGTCCTCGCCCACCCCCTCGAGGCCACCGCCGTGCAGGTGCACGACCGTGGAGAGCCGCTCGAACCCGCTGGAGACGTTGGCGCTCAGGCCCTCCAGCGTGTAGGCCTCCACCTCCAGGGGCAGGTCGGCCAGCAGCTCGAACGTGCTCACGCTGAGGTTCGTGTCGGCGTCGGCTGGGGGATCATCGTCAGGCGAGCCTACATGGGCCGCCCCGGCGGCAACCCGACCCGTCGAAGCCGACGACGATGTCGCTGCTCATGGCGCTCCGCCCGCGGGAGCGCCGGCGACGATCGACGGGTCGACAACCTCCGGCCTGCGCTTGAAGAACTCAGGCGCCGTGAGCCGCTGCACGATCATCAGCACCAAGCCCATGATGATCATCAGCAGCGCGATCGCGATCGGCGAGCCGATGCCGAGGAAGGGCTTGGCGTACCCGGCGTGCGGCTTGGAGTAGTCGATCACCGCCTTGATCAGCACCCAGGTGAGGATCGCTCCTCCGGCCAGGGGAAGCACGCCTATGAACAGGAGGTTCCTGGCCCCGGTGAACAGATGACGCCGGTAGAAGATCACACAGGCGAAGCCGGTGAAGCCGTAATAGAACGCGATCGTCAGCGCCAATGAGGTGAACGCGTCGGCGATCAGGTGGGTGCTGGTGGCCGACAGCAGCACGTAGACGATCATCGACACTGTGCCCATCCACAGGGTCGAGAAGCCGGGGCTCAGGAAGCGGGGATGGATGTTCCCGAACTGCCTCGGCAGTGCCTTGGCCCGGGCCATCGACAGCGTCGTCCGCGCAGTGGGAAGGATCGTCGTCTGCGTGGACGCCGAGGCGGACGTGAGGACAGCGATGATCAGCAGCTTGTTCAGTGGTGATCCGAGCACGCTCTTACCCAGCGGGGCGAACACGTCGGTCTGATTGTTGACCAGCGAGCTCACGCCGCCGAAGGCCTGGGCGGCGGCGGTCACGAGCAGGTAAATGGCCACGAGCACGAAGGTCGAGACGACGGCGGCGCGGCCGGGGCCGGAGGCGGGATTCTCTGTCTCCTCGTTGACGCTGACCCCGGAGTCCCAGCCCCAGTAGATGAACACCGCCAGCAGGATGCCGCTGTTCAGGGCGCTGACGCTGGAGATGTTGAACGGGTTGAACCAGCTGATCGTCGGTGTCACCGAATGCGCGGGGTGGTTGGCGTAGACCTTGATCAGGGCCACCACCGCGAACACCACCAGGGTCGTGAACTCAATGGCCAGCAGCAGCTGCTGCGTCCGAGCCGAGAGCTCGATCCCGATGTAGCAGATGGCGGTCATGATGATGATCCACGCGATCCCGACCAGCGTGACGTCGAGGTTGGAAGGGTTGCTCGTCCCGAACAGCTGGAAGGTGTAGTTACCGGCCACCGAGGCCAGGCTTGGCATCACCAGAACATCGGCGACGACGATCGCCCAGCCTCCCTGCCAACCCAGCCACGGGCCCATCGCCCGAGTCATCCACGAGAACGTGGTCCCGCAGTCGGGATCGGCTCGGTTCATGTAGTAGTAGGCCGCGGCGATGCAGGCCATCGGGAAGAAGGCGACCAGGATCACCGCGGGCGACTGCAGCCCGAGGCCGCCAACTGCGGCGATGAACCCGAGCGTGGCTGCGAGGCTGTAGCCAGGGCCCGTCGACGCGACGCCGATGACGATGTTCGACACAAACGAGATCGCGTTCTTCTTGAGGCCCTTGTCCTCGACCTGGATGCCACGGGCCGGTGGTGCCACCCTCGCGCTTTCCATGCCGTCCTCCCGTGGTGCGTGGTCTGGAAGCCGGCGGGGACCGCCGGCCGAGACGATTCTCTGCCGCGGCGAGGATCAGCGCAACCATCCTGCGGCCGAACCGATGGACTCGCTTTGTACTGCTCGGACAAGGGCAGATGGCCACGGGTGACGCTACGGTGAGGACGTGGCTCCCCGGGGAGGATCGGTGAACGTCGCCGTGCTCGGCGCCGCCGGGACGATCGCTCCGGCGATCATCCACGACCTGAGCGTCTCTGAGGAGGTCCGTGAGATGCTGCTGCTCGACCTCGACGCCGAGCGAGTCCAATCGGTGGCGGTTGCTCACGGCGGCGGCAAGGCCCGGGGCGTCGGGGTCGACGCGCGTGACCCCGACGCACTGGCCCGGGCGCTGGCGGGCGTGCAGGTACTGCTCAACACCGCCTCCTACCGCGTCAACCTGGAGGCGATGCGAGCGAGCCTGGCGGCGGGCTGCGCCTACATCGATTTGGGTGGCCTGTACTGGATGACCGCGCGCCAGCTGGAGCTGGCCGACGAGTTCGAGCGGGCAGGGCTGCTGGCGGTGCTGGGGATGGGCTCGAGTCCGGGCAAGACCAACCTGATGGCCCTGCGGGCGGTACGCGAGCTCGGCCTCGACGGCGGCGGCGTTGACCTGATTGAGGTCGTGGCTGGCGGGCGCGACCCGCTCGCCCCCAAGGACGGTAGGCTGCGGCCGCCCTACGCGCTGCGCACCCTGCTCGACGAGCTCACGCTGGCCCCGGTCGTGCTCCACGACGGCCGAGCGGTCGAGCTCGAGCCGCTGGCGCCAGGAGGATCGGTGGACTTCGGGCCGCCGATCGGCTCGGCGGAGACGATGTACACACTGCACTCCGAGCTGGCGAGCTTCGGCGCGAGCTTCGGCTGCCGGCGGGCGAGCTTCCGGCTGTCGCTGGCGCCGCCGTTGCTGACCGACCTGCGCACGCTCGTCGACGCCTCCGCGAACGAGCTCGCGGCCGCCGCTCGTGAGGCCGCCTCGCCCTCAGCGCAGACGGTATCGGTCCACCTCGTCCGCGTTTGCAGCGGCACCGGCGCCGAGGCGACAGTGCGGGCCCTCAGCCGGCCGCATTTCGGTTTCGGTGGCTCGATCGTGTCAACCGCGGCCCCGGCCGCCGCCGCTGTGCGGCTGCTGGCGCGGGGATCGCTTGCCGTCACGGGGGTGCTGGCGCCCGAGCAGTGCATCGATCCCGCGCAGATGTTCACCGAGCTGGAGGCCCGTGGGTGTGAATTCAGCGTGGCTCGCTCGGGTTGATCGACGGAGCCGACGCGGTGACGTCGGCGGGAACTCCGCGGCGCGAGATCTCCTGGCGCAGCAGCTCCACGTCGGAGTCGACCATCATCCGGATCAGTGCTTCGAAGCTGACCTCGGGCTCCCACCCGAGCAACCGTCGGGCCTTGGTGGCGTCGCCGATCAGATGCTCCACCTCGGCGGGACGAATCAGCGCGGGATCGATCACCAGGTGGTCCTCGATCGACAGGCCGGCGTGGTCGAAGGCGACCTCCAGGCACTCGCGCACCGAATGCGACTCCCCGGTGGCGATCACGAAGTCCTGGGGCTCGTCCTGCTGGAGCATCAGCCACATCGCGTGAACGTAATCTCCGGCGAAGCCCCAGTCGCGCTCGGAGTCGAGGTTCCCCAGCCGGAGCTTGACATCGAGGCCGAGCTTGATCGCCGCAGCGTGCCAGGTGATCTTGCGGGTCACGAACTCCAGCCCGCGGCGGGGCGACTCGTGGTTGAAGAGGATCCCGCTGGTGGCGTGGAGCGCGTAGGACTCGCGGTAGTTGACGGTGATGAAGTGCCCGTAGACCTTGGCGACTCCATACGGGGAGCGAGGATAGAACGGGGTGCCCTCGCTCTGGGGAACCTCGAGCACCTTGCCGAACATCTCGCTGGAGGAGGCCTGGTAGAAGCGTGCCTCCGGGGCGGTCTCGCGCATCGCCTCCAGCAGCCGGGTAACGCCGATCCCGCTGAACTCGGCGGTCAGGGTCGGCTGCGCCCACGAGGCCGCGACGTAGGACATGGCCGCGAGGTTGTAGATCTCCTGCGGGTCGCAGTCGCGCAGCGTATCGACCAGCGAGCGCTGGTCGAGAAGGTCGCCCTGATGAAGCACGACGCGGTCCCGGATGTGCTCGATCCGGTCGAACTTCTCGGTCGATGAGCGGCGGACCATCCCGTGGACTTCGTAGCCCTGGTCAAGCAGGAACTCGGCCAGGTAGGAGCCGTCCTGGCCGGTGATGCCGGTGATCAACGCGCGGCGTGCACTCATGTGTGGGCCTCCTGTAGGTTCGCGTCCTGCTCACGCAGCCACTGGACCGTTTCGGCGATGCCGTCAGTCAGGTCGACCTTGGCCTCCCAGCCAAGCAGCCGCCGTGCCTTCTCCACGGACGGGTAGCGACGCTTGACGTCGACGGTGAAGGTCGGCCCGTGCGCCAGCTCGAAGTCCCGCGGATCCTGACCGCAGGCCTCCCAGATCAGCCGAGCAATCTGCGCCACCGTCAGCTCCTGCGAGGCCGAGATGTTGAAGTCCTCGTTCTCGGCCGCCCGGGAGCTCATCGCGGTGACTATCCCCTCGGCGATGTCGTCGACGTGGGTGAGCGTCCGGGTTTGCTCACCGGAGCCGAAAATCTGGAGCGGGCGCTGGCCGGAGAGCACCTTGGCGATCAGGTCCGGAACCGCGTGGGCGATCCCCGGCTCGTCCGGGTCTGGGAGCTCGCCCGGCCCGTAGGCGTTGAACGGGCGGCAGATCGTGTACGGCAGACCATGTTGGTCGTGGGCGGCGTGAGTGTAGATCTCGCCGGCCAGCTTGGAGAAGCCATAGGCCGACAACGGTGGCGCGCACTCGCTCAAATGCTCTTCGGAGGTGGGGAACTCGTGCGCGCGCTCGAACACCATCGAGGAAGACACGTAGAGGTATCGGTGCACAGCGGCGTCCACGGCGGCGTGGACAACTGCGCCGCTGAGCGCGTTGTTGACCTCGGTCAGCGTGAACGGGAGCTTGTGGAAGTTGGCGATGCCGCCGACGATGGCAGCGAGGTGGATCACGTGCGTGCAGCCGGTGACCGCGTCTCGCGCCACCTGCTGGTCGCGCAGATCACCGCAGTGGATCTGGCAGCGGTCGTGCATCCAGTCAGGCGCGACGCGGTGGTCGCACACCCGGACTTCCCAGTCGGGGTCAGCCACCAGCCGCTTGACCACCGCCGCGCCGATCATGCCGGCGCCGCCAGTCACCAGGACGCGGCTCATCGCAGCTCGTGGAGATCCTGAGCGCGGTGGTGCTCGCTGCGCAGCATCGCGATCTCACCGGCATAGGCGAAGACTTGCTTGGTCCTGAGCGAGTTCCAGGGATCCACGAGCAGGCAGTCGTCGGCGCTGCGGGTGAGGATCTCCTCGATCGCCGCCGGCTGCTCGAACTCGGAGTGGTTGGTGGCCACGATGACCACGTCGGCATCGGTCACCGTCTCGGTCAGCGGCTGGGTCGGCGTCCGGGCGTAGGAGTCGCAGACGGCGACATCGGCGAGCTCGCGCTCCAGCAGCCGGATCAGCTTGGGCGAGAGCGAGTCCCGCTCGTCGTCGGTGTCGCGCTTGAACGTCAGCCCCAGCACCGCCACCTTGCGATTGGCGAGCGTGCCGATGCGGCGCTTGATCCCCTCGACCAGGAACAGCGGCACCGCCTCGTTGACGCGGGACACCGCCAGCAGCATCCCGGGGGCGGCCGAGCGCTCCTCGGAGAAGGCGAAGTCCTTGCGCAAGCAGGTGCCCGCGGTCATGCCGGGCCTGGCCATCCCGCCTCGGGGATAGTCGCGGTTGACCAGCTCGATCACCTCGAACACGTTCGCCCCGTAGCGGTCACAGTCCATCATCAGCAGGTTGGGCAGCGCGAAGTGCGCGTAGCGGAGGATGTTGGTCCAGATCTTCGCCAGCTCGGCCTGCACCGGCGTGGTCTTGACGATCGGTGCGCCGAACACCGCGAACAGCGACGCCGCCCGATCGGTCGAGCTCTCGCCGACCCCGCCGATGATGCAGGGCAGCGAGACGATCTCGGCCAGGAACCTGCCGGCGGCGATCCGCTCCGGAGCGTGCGCGACGAACACGTCCTCGCTGATCCGCAGGTCACGGCGCTTCTCAATGTACCCGGCGACGAACTCGGTTGTTCCCGGGGCGATGGTCGAGCGCAGGATCAGGGCGTGTCCGTCCCGCAGCAGCGGCATCAGGTCGTCCACCGCCGCCCGGACCTCGCGTAGATCGCTCTCCACGTGCGAAAACGAAGGGGTGCCGATGGTGATCACGATGTCGTCCGCCTGCGCGGCGTCGACGGCCCGTTCGGAGAGCTCCAGGCGTCCGCTGCGCAGCACCCGCTCCAGCAGCTCCTGGGTTCCAGCCTCCTGGAAGGGCATCCGGCCCGCCCGCAGGCACTCCAGCACCGCGGGGTCGTGGTCGATCCCGAGCACCCTCAACCCGTGGTCGGCGAAGGACAGCGCCAGGGGAAGACCGACCCGGCCGAGTCCGATGACGGATACGAAGCGGTTGTGGCTCACAAGGGCTTAAACGTACTTGGCCGTCCGGAGTTCTTGACCTCCACCGCGCCGGTATCCCGGAAACTCAGGTCCCCGCGCCTGGGGTGACGCTCGGCAGCGGCGACAGACCCGGCTCGGCTTCGTGGCCGCGCACCTCACCGGTGAAGGCAATGCGGTTCAGCCGCGCGATCTCCCGCTCGCCCTCGATCCGGGCGGGGTGGTCGGCGGGAAGGGTCCGGATCAGCGCCCGGATCCGCTCGCGCAACTGAAGCGCGAAATGGGGCGTGGAGGCGCCCATCAACTGCCGTACGTCCTCGATCGTGACCTCGCGTCCGTGACGGAGCCGGCTGGGATGCTCAGCCTGGCTCATCGTTGCGCAACGGCCTCGAGCAGGTTGTCCATCTGTGCTTGCACCGAGACCGCGATCGCACTCGCGTCGCCGATCACCCAGCCGTGGTTGTAGACAGCGGCGGTCGGTCCTTCCTGGGTGTAGCCCGGGGTGGCGTAGTTGAGAAAGTAGTTCAGCACCGAGGTGGGAAGCGTAGAAGCATTGTCCACCAGCAGCTGCGGGCCGTAGTCGCCACTGGAGGAGAGGGCCGCCGAGGCGGCGGCGTCGAGGGGGCGGTTGGCGTTCACCAGCACGTAGCCGTGACCGGGGCTGCGCATCGCCCAGCCAAAGCTTCCCGGCACGTGTGCGCACGGCTGGCCGTAGGTGCAAGCAGGATCCCGGTAGCCGGCGAAGGCGACCGAGTTGGCGGCGGGGTCCGGTCCGCCCACCCGCTTGACCTTGCCGTACTTGGCGAGCTGAGAGAGGAGGCTGTCCGGGAGCACGCTCGCAGGCCCGAGGACGTAGATGTTCGGGTGCTGATGAGAGAGCAGTGCCTGGCGGGTCGCCGAGGGGATCCCGGAGGCGGTGACGTAGAGGACCGGGTCACCGCTCTCCGCCGCCCATCCCGCGGCGGGCATCGCGTAGCCGGGATCGTCTCCTGAGGCGATCACCACATCGGCGCTGGTGCGTCCGTTGACGGCGGCGGCGAACCGGTCGATCGCCGCGGCCAGGGTGTACGGATCCTGTCCGGCGATCGCGGCCGAGCGCAGACGACTCGGCGTGGGCACGTTCCCGACGCGGATGACCTGTGCCCCACCGGTCGGGTCCGATCCGGTGGGGGCCAGCGCGCGTAGCGCGTCGGCGGTGGCCGAAGGCAGCGAGGTGGGGCCGGAGAGCAGCAGTGGCGCCCTGATCGGCGGCGCCATCAGCACCGAGGCGGCGATCGCTGCCTGCCAATCCCCGCTCGGCGCCAGCACGATCGCTTGTGGATGCGTGCCAGGTATGGAGGACGGATACACCGCCAGCGCGACGGCGGCGGCGTCGGCGACCGGATCGGCTCCGGCCACGCGGGTGGTGTTCTTGGTCGCCACGGTCGGAAACCCGAGCTTCTGGCTGGCCTGGTGGGTCTTGGACTGCACGCCCGTGACCGGCCCCGGCTCGGTGATCAGCTCCGTACCTCCGCCACAGGCGCCGAGGCTCGCACTGAGCAGCGCCAGAGCGGCTACCCGGCGCACGGGAGCGGTCATATGCCGTGGCGAGGCGACTGCTCGCCGCGCCGGAGCAACACCTCGCCGCGCCCAAGCGACCACCCGCCGCGGCGCCGTCACCCGATCGCCGGGCGGCTGTAACCACTTCCGCATCTGCCTGTATATTGCCGCAACGCCGAATCCGCGGATGGCCAAGCCGCGGAGCGGGGGACCCAAATCCCCAGGGGCTAATTCCGCGGTGAATCCGCGGGAGGCGCAGGCTCTTTTAGCGCCAGCCCGACAGCTAACCCCGCAGGCCGACGAAAGAGAACAGATTGCGGGTTACAAAGCTGATCCTTGCCCCTCTTGCCGTAGCCGCGTTCCTGAGCGCGGCGGCTGCGTCAGTCTCAGGAGCCGCCGCCTCGCCCCAGACGCACGCGATCGGGGCCTCGGGGGGCGCGGGCTTCGGTTCGCCGGCTCCTGAGGTCAGCACACCCTCACACCCGATCGTGCCCGGGTTCGTCGCCCGAATCATCCACGGAGAGGCCTACGCTCCGTCCGATGCTCCGCCGGCGGTCAAGGAGGCGATCTGGGCGGGCAACCAGATCCGCCACAAGCCCTACATCTACGGTGGCGGTCACGGCAGCTTCGACGATGCCGGCTACGACTGCTCGGGCTCGGTCTCATACGTCCTCCATGCCGCGGGCTTGATCAAGACCCCGATGGACTCGAGCGACTTCATGAGCTGGGAGGCTGGCGGGCTTGGTCGGTGGATCACCGTCTACACAAACCCCGGTCACGCATTCGTGCAGATCGCCGGGATCCGCTTCGACACCTCGGCGGAGGCCGATCCCAACCCGCCGTCGGGGACCGGGCCCCGGTGGAGGCCGTTGTTCGAGAGTCCGTCAGGCTTCATGGCCCGGCATCCGCGCGGGCTGTAGCCACCACCGGGAGTTCGTCAGAGCGGCCCCGGCTCGCGAGCCTCATGCTCGCGATGGCGCACGATCTCCGAGCGCTCGGCCAGCCGGTTGGCTCGCCGCAGCTCAGCCTCGCGCATCCTTCGCGCCTCGTCGGGAGTGTGCGCCGTCACCGGCGGCACCGCCGTCGGGTTGCCCTCCTCGTCGAGGGCGACCATCGTTAGATAGGCGGTGTTGGTATGACGCACCTCGCCGGTGCGCGGGTTCTCGGCCTGCACGCGGACTCCGACCTCCATCGAGGTCCGCCACGCGGCGTTGACCGAAGCCGAGAAGCTGACCAGCTCCCCGACGTGAATCGGCACCAGGAAGGTCATTCGGTCCATGCCGGCGGTGACCACGCGGCGGCGAGAGTGCTTGATCGCGGTGGCTCCGGCGGCCTCGTCGACCAGCTTCATCACCGTCCCGCCGTGGACGTTGCCGGAGCTGTTGACGTCGGCGACGCCCATCCAGTGGACGATCTGGGTGCTGGACCTGGAGGCGGGCTCGGCGTCCATCCACAAACCCTAGCCTCTGCGGGGCAGTACGCTAAGAAGGCACGTCCAGCCACCCGCCAAGGAGGATGCGATGCCGGGCCTTTCCGGGCGCATGTCGACAGTCGTCAAAGCCAAAATCTCGAAGCTCCTCGACCGTGCGGAGGATCCAGGGGAGACGCTCGAGTACAGCTACCAGAAGCAGATCGAGCTGCTGCAGAACGTCAAGAAGGGGATTGCCGACGTCGTCACGTCAAAGAAGCGCCTGCAATTGCAGGAGGAGAAGCTCAGGCAGCAGGTGGTGAAGCTGGACACGCAGGCTCGTCAGGCGCTCTCCTCTGGCAACGAGGAGCTGGCCCGGATGGCGCTGGAGCGCAAGAACGTCGCCCAGACCGAGCTCCAGTCACTGGACAGCCAGATCGCCCAGCTCGAGCAGCAGCAGGAGCAGATGACCGCCTCCGAGCAGAAGCTGCGGACGAAGATCGAGCAGTTCCGCTCCAAGAAGGAGGTCATCAAGGCCCAGTACTCCGCCGCCGACGCGCAGGTCCGGATCTCCGAGGCGGCGACCGGCGTGGGCGAGGAGATGGCGGACGTCGGCTTGGCCATGCAGCGCGCGCTGGACAAGACCGAGAACATGAAGGCGCGCGCCGACGCGGTGCAGGAGCTGGAGGCTGCGGGCACCTTCGAGGATCTGACCCAGCTCGGCTCCGGCGAGGACGACATCGATCGGCAGCTCAAGCAGCTCTCGAGCACCAGCGAGGTCGACTCCGAACTGGAGAAGATGAAGGCGGAGCTGGGCAGCGGCTCCGCGCCGGCCGGGCAGCTCGGGTCCGGCGGCAGCACGGGCAGCGGGGAGAGCGCGGGCACCGGAGCCCAGGAACCGGCGCCATGATCGTCCGCATCTCCACCGAGGGGCAGTATCAGCTTCAGGACGAGGACGCCACCGCTCTCAGCGAGCTCGACAACGAGGCCGTGGCCGCGTGCGCCGCGGCCGATGAGCAGCGCTTCCGGAGCGCGTTCGACGAGCTGCTCGAATTCGTGCGCACGCACGGACGGGCACTAGAGGCGGAGGAGCTGTCGGGATCCGCGTTGATCCTCCCGCCGCCGGATGTCTCGCTTCAGGAGGCGAAAGCGGAATTCAGCGGTGAGGGCCTGATCCCGGGCTGACGCCTTTTATTGGCTGCCGCTAGGTTTGCCCCTGCTCGTGTCCCTGGCAAGACTCACCGGCCCGCCACCAGCGGTAGCTTGGCCTGATGGTGAGCCCATCCCGGCAGCGCCCGACGGAGATCTGAGAGCGGGGCCCTGAAGCTTGAGCGGTAGAGACCGGGTCACCGAACGAGGCGCTTCACCGACGGGGTGGAAAGCGGTCGTACCGGCCTGGCTCGGGCGTCAGCCGAAGTCCGCGCCAGGGAGGCGTCGGTCGGACCCGGGCCCACCCGCTGGCGCCGAGGTGGTCACGGCGCAGCCGTTGCCCACGCTGCGGGACGCGATCTTCCGGCGGCTGCTGATCACGGCTGACCTCCTCGCCGTGCTCGTCTCCCTGCTGCTGCTCGGCGAGCTCAGCGCCGCGAGCTTTTCGGCCCGGAGCCTGGTCCTGCTACCAGTGACCGTGCTCTTGGCCAAGGTCGCCGGCCGCTACGACCACGATGAGGTCGTGCTGAGGAAATCCACGCTCGATGAGACACCGGCGTTGCTCGCCCTGGCGGCGGCGATCGCTGTCGCCTGGTCGGCGCTGGCGGCGGCCGGTGCCGTGCGTAGAGGACACGATGACGTTGCCGTGTTGTGGGGAATCACCACGCTGTGTCTGGTCCTCGGCCGGGCTGGTGCGCGGGCAATCGCCCGGCGCTCAGCCCCTCGAGAGCGCGTCCTGGTGGTCGGAACCGCAACCGGCCGCGCTCGGTTGGCGCGCCGGCTGGCGCTGGATCCGGCCGCCCACACCGAGGTGGTGGGGTTCCTGCCTCTCGAGGATCAGAGCCAGGGCCGGTATGAGCCCGGAAGGGCGCACCGCCGTCAGGAGCAGTTCTCGATCGAGCAGCTGGAGCCGCTCGTCCGAGAGCTCCAAGTTCACCGGATCTTTGTGATCGGCGCTGGCGCGGGTTCTGATCTCGCCTTCGAGGCGCTGGCCAAGGCCAGCTCCGTCGGGGTCAAGGTCTCGATCGTGCCCAATGAGCTGGAGGTGGTCGGTTCCGCGGTGGAGTTCGATGAAGTCGGAGGGTTGGCGGTGCTGAGCATCAGGCGCCCTGGGCTGGGGCGGTCCTCGAGGCTGGTCAAGCGAGCCTTCGACATCGTCGGTGCGCTGTCTGGTCTGGTGATCCTGTCGCCGCTGTTCGCGCTGATCGCGCTGGCAGTCCGGCTCGACTCGCCGGGTCCGGTGTTCTTTCGTCAGCGGCGCGTTGGTCGAAATGGCGAGGAATTCGAGATGGTCAAGTTTCGGAGCATGGTCGACGGGGCCGAGGAGCGCCGAGAGGCGCTGGCCGCTCGCAACGAGACCGAGGGGGTGTTCAAGCTACGCGCCGACCCGCGGGTGACCAGAGTCGGTCGCCAGCTGCGCAAAGCATCGCTGGATGAACTGCCCCAGCTGGTGAACGTGCTCAAGGGCGAGATGAGCCTGGTGGGGCCTCGCCCTCTGATCAGCGATGAGGACCGCTTGGTGGAGGGTCCGCATCGGCGGCGTCTCCAGCTCGCCCCCGGGATGACCGGACCTTGGCAGGTGCTGGGCCCGGCCCGGCCGCCCTTGGGCGAAATGGTGAAGATCGACTTCCTCTACGCCGCCAATTGGTCGCTGTGGATCGACATCAAGATCCTGGTCCGGACGGGCCTGCACGTCGCCGGGATGCGGGGCGTGTAGGCAGTCAGCTCAGATCGGGGTCCCCCACAGCGGAAACCATCGCTCCAGCTCCGGCTCCACCGGGAGCTCGGCCCCGATCTGCGCCTTGAGCACCAACTCCCGCTCGCCGTCCCGCTGCTGCGGCCCGGAAGCGGGGACGAAGGGGTAGAACGAGCCCCGCTTGTAGTTGTAGATCCAGTACAGCGGTCGCTTCTCCGAGTCGGAGAACGCGAATACCGCGCACAGAACCCGTTCCCCGTACCCGCCCGCCTCCAGCGCGCTGCTGACGGCGTTGATGCCCACGACGAGATCATCGAAGCTAGTCCCGCGTAGCACCAGCCAGCGAAAGCCGTAGGTGTCATCGGAGTCCTCGACCCGGGTGCCACTGTCACCGGCGGTGGCCCGCACCACCTCCTCCATGTCGCGCACGATCGAGGTGAAGTCGGCCGTCGAGAGCGGCTGGAACACGATCGCCGCCGTGGCCCGCGAGGTGATCCCGAGCGAGGTCTGGAGGGTCACGTAGGCGGTGCTGATCGCGAACAGCCGGTCCGCGGCGGGTTGGACCAGCTTGCGCCGACCGGTGATCACGTCCAGGAAGCCCACTCGATCGGCGTTCAGCCTACGCCGTTCCCTGCAGCTGGGCCTCCAGCCGCTGCAGCGCGGCGATTCTGGCCTCCAGGGTCGGGTGGGTGGCGAACACCGTAGCCACCGCCCGCTTGGCCTTCGGCGGGAAGATGTAGAACGCCGCCATCTCTCCGCTGGCCGCGCGCAGATCCTGCTGGGGGATCCGCTCCATGCCCCCGCTGATCTTCAGCAGCGCGCTGATCAGCGCGCTGGGGCGGCCGGTGATGATCGCCGATCCGCGGTCGGCCGCGAACTCCCGGTAGCGGGACAGGGCCTGCAGGAGCACGAACGAGATCGCATAGACCACGGCCGAGACGAGGATCACGACGATCACACCCGGTCCGTCCTCGTTGTCGTCGCCGCCGAAGGCTCCCCCGAACCAGAAGCCCATCTGGACGATGAACGAGGCGATCGAGGCGAAGAAGCTGGCGATCGTCATCACCATCACGTCGCGGTTCTGGACGTGAGTGAGCTCGTGCGCCAGCACGCCCTCGAGCTCTGACGGCGAGAGCAGCTCGAGGATCCCCGTGGTGGCGCAGACCGTCGCGGTCTTCGGCGAGCGTCCGATCGCGAACGCGTTCGGCATCGCTGTCTGCGCGATCGCCACCCGCGGCTTGGGGAGGTTTGCCTGGATGCACAGCCGCTCGATGGCTCCGTGCAGCAGCGGCGCCTCCTCCGGGCTCACCTCTCGGGCGCCCATCGAGATCAGCGCGATCTTGTCCGAAGTGAAGTACTGAAGCAGGAACAGCGCTCCCGCCACCACGGCGATCGTGACCGCGCCGGCCCCGGAGGCAATCAGGACGGCGATCAATACCGCGTAGACGAGCCCGAGCAGGAACAGCGTCACCAGCATCCGCGCCTGCAGGCCTGGATCGCGACCGAATGAGGTTGAACGGGCCATCCCGCCCATCTTGGCAGACCGGCTAAGCGGCCCGTGAATGTCAGTGAAGCGGGCGTGAAGCGGTGGCGAACGCGTGCTCCCGGTACCACTCGATCGTGCGCCGCAATCCCTCCTCCAGCTCGACCTGCGGCCTCCAGCCGGTGAGCTCGGTGAGCTTGGAGGCGTCGACCCACTGACGGTCGATCTCGCCCGCCGGAGTGCCGGCGCCGCGCACGTCGGGTGAGACGCCGGTACCGGCCAGCTCGCACACCAGCTGCACGACCTCGAGCACCCGGCGGGGCCGACCGCAGCCGGCGTTGAACGCCTCCCCCCGACCCTCGCCACGCCTGAGCGCCTCCCAGATCGCCAGGTACGCCGCCACCGCGTCCTCCACGTAGAGGAAGTCGCGCTCGGGCGAGCCGTCGGAGCGGACGATCGGGGCGCGACCGGCGAGCGCTGCGGCCACCGCCTCGGGTACCAGCCGCGAGCGGTTGAAGTCGCCCCCCCCATACAGGTTGGCAAAGCGGGTGACCGCGACCGGCAAACCCCAGGTGTGCCAGTAGGAGCGCGTCAGCAGGTCGGTGGCGGCCTTTGACACGTCGTAGGGAAAGCGAGGCTGCAGGGCAAAGTCCTCCCGGTAGGGAAGCTGGTCATGAGGGCCGTAGGCCTTGTCCGAGGAAGCGACGATCACGCTGTCGGTGCTCTGCTGGCGGCAGGCCTCGAGCAGCAGCCAGGTGCCTCGCATGTTGGTCTCGAAGGTGGACACCGGGGAACGGTTGGCGGTGGGCACGATCGTCTGCGCTGCCAGGTGAAAGACGCTGTCGACCTCGTATTCCGACAATGCGCGGGCGATCAGGCCATCGGTGCAGATGTCGCCGTGGACGACGTTCAGCTGCGGCGTGAGACCCATCTGGATGAGCGCCGAGTGCGGGTTCTCGTCCCGGCGAATCACCGTCACCGATGCCCCTTGCTCGACCAGGGCCTTGACCAACCAGGTGCCGAGGAGACCGTAGGCGCCGGTGACCAGCGCCGAGCGCCCGCTCAGTTCCACAACTTCCACGGCGCCTTTCCCCCGCTCCACAGGTCGTTGAGCAGAACCGCGTCCTTGTAGGTGTCCATGCACTCCCAGAAACCGCCGTGACGGAAGGCCCGGAGCTCCCCGGCAGCAGCGAGCCGGGCCAGCGGTTCACGCTCGAGCACCGAATCCTCGTGCAGGGAGTCGAGAAACCCGGGCTCGAAGCAGAAGAACCCGCCGTTGATCCAATGGTCGCTGCGCGGCTTCTCGATGAAGCCCTTGACGGCCCCCTCGCCGTTCAACTCCGCCACGCCGAACTGCAGCTCCGGGCGCACAACCGTCATCGTCCCCGTCCGAGCGTGGCGATGATGCTCATCCAGCAACGCATGCAGGTCGATGTCGGCCACCCCGTCCGCGTAGGTGGCACAGAATCGCTCCTCCGAGCTCACCTCGGCGACCTTCTGCAGCCGGCCGCCGGTGGGTGTGTCCAGCCCGGTGTACAGGCACCCGACCTCCACTCCGCGCGGCCAGTCCGTCCGGCGCACGAAGTCCTCGATCATCTCTGCCTTGTAGCCGGTGAGCAAGACGAAGCGCTGGAACCCCTGCGCGATGTAGATCTGCATGACGTGCCAGAGGATCGGCTGACCCCCGATCTCCACCAGCGGCTTGGGGATCGACTGCGTGTGCTCCTGCAACCGCGTCCCGCGACCGCCGCACAGAATGGCAACCATTGGCAGCACCGCGGCGGGATTATTGCTGATGGCTCGCGGTTGGGCAGCGCTCGGCGGGCAGCGCGCTTAAGCTCTGCGGCCGATGCGCCCGGAGATCCACTTGCTTGGCATCTCCCTGAAGAGCTTCGGGATCGTCTTTGCCTGCGGATTCGTGGCTGCCGGCCTGATCCTGGCTCGCCGGCTGCGAGAGCTGGGCCAGCCGCCGGACTACGCCTACGAGATGGCGCTCGCGGCGATGATCGGCGGGTTGGTCGGAGCCCGGGCGTACTTTCTGGCTCAGAACTACGGCCAGGTCAAGCACGACCTGATCGGCAGCCTGTTCTCCGGCTCGGGACTGGTCTGGTATGGGGGGGTGATCGGAGGAGCACTGGCGGTGATGGGATGGGCGGCATGGCGAGGCCTGCTCAACCTCGGCCTGCTGGACCTGTGCGCGGTGCCGCTGGCCCTGGGCTACGCGATCGGCCGGATCGGCTGCCAGATCTCAGGCGATGGTGACTACGGGAAGGTCTCGACGCTGCCATGGGCGATGGGCTATCCCCACGGCACGGTGCCGACGCCACCCCGAGTGAGGGTGCAGCCGACACCGATCTACGAGACGCTGGCCATGGGTCTGGTCGCCTGGGGGCTGTGGCGGCTGCGAGACCGGTTTCGGCCCGGAGTGCTTTTCGCCTTCTACCTGCTGCTGTCTGGCAGCGAACGCCTGCTGGTGGAGTTCGTACGCCGCAACCACCGGGTGCTGCTCGGCCTGACCGCTCCGCAGCTCGAGAGCATCGCGCTGATGCTCGTCGCTGTCGTGTGGCTGGCCCTGAAGGCCCGGAACGGTGGACTGCATGCTCCCGGCCGTCGCGCGGTGAAGCTGTCGGTGGCCTGAGCTACTGGATGGTTTCTCAGCGTTGCCCGCTGCCGACGAGGGCCCGCTGGAGGAAGCGCAGGCTGACCGCCTGCAATTCGTCGTCGTGCTGGATCGAACGGTGATGGCCTCCCGGCAGGACGATCAGCCGACTCGCCGGGTGCTGCAGATGCCGAGCCAGCTCCCGCGATTGCCCCACCGGGACCTGCTCGTCGCCTTCGGCGTGCAGCAACAGCACCGGTACCGGCAGCGCCGCCACCGCCGCCTCGAGATCGTGCTCGGTCAGGAAGCGATCCAGCGACGGTCCGTCGGCGGGGATGGCAAAGCGCCCACCGGCCAAGCCCCGGCGCAGCCCTTCGGCGCCGGCCGGGCAGATCGCCACCACCGCCTCCGCGCCCACCGCTGAGGCAGCCACCAGCGCCAGATAGCCGCCCATGCTCGAGCCCCGCAAGGCCAGCGGGACGTCTCCGCCACAGCGCTCCCGCAGCAGGTCGGCGTTGGTGACGATGTCGTCGAGGATCCGGCCATCCAGCGAACCGGGGCTCGCGCCGTGGCCGCGTGCATCGAAGGCGATCGCGGCAAACCCGGCCGCAAGCAGCGCCCGCGCGTAGTCGTGATGGCTCTCCTTGCACGAACCGGCGCCGTGGAGGATGACCACGCCGCCCTGGATCTGCCCGTGCGCCGCCGGCAACCACAGCGAGTAGGCCAGCCCGTCGTGGACGGCGAGCTCAGTGGGGGTAACGGGGGTGACCGTCCGCAGTCGGCGCACCGCCCGATCATGCCAGGCGGCCGACGAGACCAGGCGCCGGCGGGGCCGCTGGTCAAGCACATGCGTGGCATGATCGACGGCCGTGAGCGCCACCACTTCCGAGCTCTCCCATGTATATCCGATCGGGACAACGGTCAACGAGCGTGGGCATCTGGAGATCGGAGGCTGCGATACGGTGGAGCTGGCGCACGAGTTCGGCACGCCGGCTTATGTCGTCGCCGAGGACGACCTGCGCAACCGGGCGCGAGCGTTCGTGGCGCAGATGCGCGCGCGCCACCACGACTTCGACGTGCTGTTCGCCTCCAAGGCATTTTCCTGTACCGCCGTCTACCGCGTGCTGGCCGAGGAGGGACTGGGCTGCGACGTGGCCTCCGGCGGCGAGCTGGCGCTGGCGCTCCGGGGCGGCTTCGATCCCGCCCGCATCTACTTTCACGGCAATGCCAAGTCGACCCGCGAGCTGCACGAGGCGCTCCTGGCCGGGGTCGGCTACGTCGTGCTCGACTCCTTTGACGACCTGGAACGGCTACGGATCGTCGCCGCCTCGGCGGGCATCCGCCCGGAGGTGCTCCTGCGGGTCACCCCCGGTGTCGCCGGGGACACCCACGCCTCGGTGTCCACCGGCCAGGCTGACTCCAAGTTCGGCTTCTCGCTCGACGATGCGCGTGCGGCTGTCGAGCTGCTGTCGCTGAGCTCGGAGCTGGCGCTGGTCGGACTCCATTTCCACATCGGCTCTCAGCTGCTCGACCTGGAGCCGTTCCGGGCCGCGATCCGGATGATCGGGCAGCTCGGCGACTTCCCGGTCTACAACCTGGGTGGCGGGCTTGGCGTGGCCTACTGCGCTTCTCAGCGCCCGCCGGCGATCGCCGAGTACGTCGATGTGCTCGTCGACGCCGCGGGGCGCGAGCTGGGGCCGGGCAAGCGGCTGCTGCTAGAGCCCGGGCGAGCGCTGGTGGCCAACTCCACCGCGACGCTCTACACCGTGGAGACGGTCAAGCGCAACGTCTCCACCTGGGTGGCAGTCGACGGCGGCATGTCGGACAACCTGCGGCCGATGCTCTACTCGGCCCCGTACGAGGTCGTGATCGCTGACCGTCCGTTGGCCGCCGGTAGCGTGCGCTGTCACATCGCCGGCAAGCACTGCGAGTCTGGGGATGTCCTGATCCGCGACGCGCTGCTCCCCGATCCGGCCGCGGGGGACATCCTGCTCACGCCGGCCACCGGCGCCTACGGGTACTCGATGGCCAACAACTACAACGCCGTCCCACGGCCGGCGGTGATCTTCTGCCGCGAGGGGAACGCCCGGGTGGTGGTTCGCCGGGAGACCTACGAGGATCTGATCGCCCGCGACGTCGAGGCGTGAGTGTGCCCGGCGCCGAGTCAGGGATCTTCCGCGTTGGCTTGCTCGGCCGTGGAACGGTGGGCATGGCCTTCGAGCAGCTGCTGCCTCAACACGCCGCTCGAGTGGAGCACATGACCGGGCTGCGGCCCGAGCTCCGAGGCATCCTCACCCGCTCGCACGGCAGCTTTGACGAGCTGTTGGAGGACTCGGATCTGATCGTTGAGCTGATCGGCGGGATCGATCCCGCCTACGACTACGTGCGTCGGGCGATGGCCGCTGGGCGTCACGTGGTCACCGCCAACAAGCAGCTGCTCTCGCAGTACGGCGAGGAGCTGTGGGACCTGGCGCGGTCCCAGGGCGTGCAGCTGCGGTTCGAAGGCGCGGTCGCCGGTGTCGTCCCGGTGATCCGGGTGCTCCAGGAGTCGCTGGCGGGGGCGATCATCGATCGCGTGCACGGCATCGTCAACGGCACCACGAACTTCATCCTCACCGAGATGGCGCGCAGTGGCCTGACCTACGAGCAGGCGCTGGCCGAGGCTCAGCGACTCGGCTACGCCGAGGCCGACCCGAGCGAAGATGTCGACGGGCGCGATGCGGCGGCGAAGATGGCGATCCTCGCCCGGCTCGCCTTCGACACACCCGTGCACCTGAACCAGGTCCGCTACGAGGGGATCGTGCAGATCAAGCCCGACGACCTGGAGTACGCCCGGGAGCTGGGCCTGGGGCTGAAGCTGATCGGCACGGCCGAGCGGATCGACGGCGGACTGTCGGTGCGCGTGCATCCGGCGTTTCTGTATCCGGGTCACCCGCTGGCCTCGATCAGCGGGCCGTTCAACGCCGTCACCGTCGAATCGGAGACAATCACCGAGATCACCATGTCGGGCCCGGGGGCCGGCGGTCCGCAGACCGCAAGCGCGGTTCTCGGCGACGTCATCAGCGCGATGATCCCGCCCGCCTCGACGCCGCCGACGACGAGGAAGCTGGAGATCGTCCAGGACGTCGTGTCGGCCTTCTATCTGCATCTGGAGGTGGCCGACGAGCCTGGCGTGCTGGCAGGCGTGGCCCAGGTGCTGGCCGCCGGCGGCGTATCGGTCAAGTCCGTGGTGCAAAAGGGCTTGGGCGAGCAGGCGCGGCTGGTGATGGTCGTGCATCCGGTGCTGGAGTCTCGCTTCGCCGCGGCGATGAAGGAGATCGCGAGGCTGGCGGTGCTGCGGGCACCACCCCGAGCGATCAGGGTGCTGGAGGAGGAGTTCGGGTAGTCGACGTGCCGGTCATTCCGCCCGGGAGCCGGCGAGCGCGTGGGTACGCTGGGTGATCGCCTGCACGAGCGCATCGAGCGCAGCGGCAAGCTCCTGCTCCAGGTCCTGATCGGCAAGCCGGCCGTCCTCGCTGAACTGCTCGTGGGCGGTGGGCACGGGAAGTTCTCGATCCAGTGCGCGGGCGCCGATCGCCCCCAGCACCTTGCGCGTCTCGGCTTGAGCCCATACGGCTCCGAACATCCCCGTGGATGCGCCGATGACGGCGGCTGGCTTGTTGCGCAGCGGGCTCTCCAACAGCGGGCGGCTGAGCCAGTCCAGGGCGTTCTTGAGCACGCCGGGGATCGAGCTGTTGTACTCGGGGGTCGAGATCAGGATCCCGTCGGCCGCGGCGACCGCCTCACGCAGCCTCTGCACCGCGGCGGACGGGCGCGCGAGCCGGTCCTCGTTGAACGGGGGGATCTGCTCGAGCTCGTCGTAGAGCGTCAGCTCAACTCCGGGCGGCAGCAGGTCTGCCGCCGCCCGCAGCAGGGCAGTGTTGTGCGAGTCCCGGCGCAGCGATCCCGAGATGGCCAGGATCCGCAACGATCAGACCTTGGTGAACTCGAGCTCGACGATCAGCGTGACCTCGTCGGACAGGGCCTTGCCGCCTTTGGGCAACTCGGCGTTCCAGTTCAGGCCGAAATCGGTCCGATCGATCTTCGTCTCCAGCGTGAACCCTATGCGGGTGTTGCCCATGAAGTCCTCAGTGGGGCCGTTGATGGTGCCGGTGGCGTGCACCGGCTGGGTGATGCCCTTGATCGTCAGCTCACCATCAAGGGTCAGCGTGTCGCCGTTGGTCTCGAGGGTCGTGGAGGTGAAGCTGATCTCAGGGTGCTGCTCCGCATCGAAGAAGTCAGGCGATTGCAGGTGGCCGATCAGGTTGGGATCCTTGACGTTGACCGAGGCGACTTTGGCCGATCCGGTAAGGACGCCGTCGCGCAGGCTGGCATCGACCTCCTCAAAGCGGCCCCGGAACTTGGCCACGAGGTACTTGAGCGAGAAGTCCACCGAGGAGTGGGTGGCGTTGAAGCGCCACTCGCCGGCGAGGCGATCAGGGACGGTGTCTACGGACATGCTTGGGCTCCTGTTCGGCGTGGAGGACGGTCGTCTTCCGTTGTGCCCTCAACCATATCAGGCGCCCGACGATGCCCCTGTCGCCGCGGCGCTTGCCGCCCGGGTTCGGTTAGGGTGTCGGCCTCAGTGCGCGCGATCCAGATCACCGAGCTGACGGGCCCCGAGCGCGCACTCCAACTGGTTGACGTCCCCGAGCCTGACGCTTCGCACATGCTCACCCCCGGCCGCGGGGTGGTGGTGGACGTGCACGCCGCCGGGGTCTCGTTCCCCGAGGTGCTCCAAACCCGCGGCGAGTATCAGTTTAAGCCGCCGCTGCCGTTCGTTCCCGGCAGTGAGGTCGGCGGCGTGGTCCGCTCGGCTCCCGCCGGGGCTCAGGTGAACCCCGGAGACCGCGTTGCCGGGTTCTGCATGCTGGGCGCGTTCGCCGAGGTCGCCGTGGCACCCGAGTTCCTCTGCTTCAAGCTGCCCGAGCAGTTCGACTTTCCGCAGGGGGCGAGCCTCGTGCTCAACTACCACACCGCTTTCTTCGCGCTCAAGCTCCGCGGGCGCCTGCGCGCGGGCGAGACAGTGCTGGTCCATGGCGCGGCCGGAGGGGTCGGTACCGCATCGCTGCAGGTGGCGAAGGGCCTTGGTGCCCGGACGATCGCGGTCGTCTCCAGCGACGAGAAGGCTCGGGTCGCCCGGGAGGCCGGCGCCGACGAGGTCGTCCGCTCCGGCGATGCCTGGAAGGATCAGGCCAAGGAGCTGACCGGGGGCGGCGTGGACCTGGTGATCGATCCCGTGGGAGGTGATCGGTTCACGGACAGCATCCGCTCGCTGCGCGAAGGGGGGCGGGTGGTCGTCCTCGGCTTCACCGGCGGCTCCATCCCCGAAGTGCGCGTCAACCGGCTGCTGTTGGCCAACACCGAAGTGATCGGCGCCGGGTGGGGTGCCTACGTGATGGGCAAGCCCAAGCTCAACCAGGAGATCGGGGCGGCGATCGACGAGCTGATCGAGACCGGGTTCGTGCGCCCAATCGTGGGCGCCAGGTTCCCGCTGGAGCAGACGGCGCAGGCTCTCACCCTGATCGACGAGCGCGGGGCGACCGGCAAGGTCGTTCTCGACGTGCGGGAGTAGCCCCGCCCCTGGGCGGAACCGTCGCCCAGGGGCTCGAGCAGCACGCTCTGACATGCTGCCAGCGATGCCCGGGCTGATCGAGCGATACCGCGACCGGCTGCCGTTTGCCGACGACGATCCAGTGGTCTCCTTGCAGGAGGGATCGACGCCGCTGGTGCCCGCACCCCGCCTGTCCGAGCGCGCGGGCACCGAGGTGTGGTTGAAGCTGGAGGGGGCCAACCCGACCGGCTCGTTCAAGGACCGGGGGATGACATGCGCGGTCTCGGCTGCGGTGCGGGAGGGGGCGACGGCGGTCGTCTGCGCCTCGACCGGTAACACCGCCGCCTCCGCTGCCGCCTACGCAGCCCGAGCCGGACTGCGCGGCGTGGTGATCGTGCCCGAAGGCAAGATCGCCACCGGCAAGCTGGCCCAGGCGGTGATGCACGGGGCCCGGGTGATCGCGCTGCAGGGGAACTTCGACGAGGCACTGGCGTTGGTGCGCGAGTTGGTCCGCCGTCACCCGATCTCGCTCGTCAATTCGGTCAACGAGTTCCGGATCGAGGGCCAGAAGACGGCCTCGTTCGAGATCGTGGACGCGCTCGAGGGCGAGCTTGACGCGCTCTGCATTCCCGTCGGCAACGCCGGCAACATCACCGCCTACTGGAGGGGGTTCAAGGAGGCAGGGTCGGCGAGGCCCCGCATGCTCGGGTTCCAGGCCGCCGGTGCCGCGCCGCTGGTGCATGGTGCCCCGGTGAAGCGCCCGGAGACCGTGGCCAGCGCGATCAGAATCGGCAACCCGGCGCGCTGGGAGGAGGCGATGGATGCGATGACCTCCTCCGGCGGGGCGGTGAAGGCGGTCACCGACGAGCAGATCCTCGATGCCTACCGCTTCCTGGCCGCCCGGGAGGGAGTCTTCTGCGAGCCGGCTTCGGCGGCTAGTGTCGCCGGGCTGCTCACTCACGGCGCCGAGGGGGCGCGGCGGATTGTGTGCGTGCTCACTGGTCACGGGCTCAAGGACCCGCAGACGGCGCTGGCACAGGCGGGAGCGGTGATTCCTTGCCCGGCGCAGCTGGAGGCAGTCGAGCGGGCGGTGCTGCAGTGACCGCCCCCACGCGCGGCCGCGCGATGATGCCGGTGGGGCCGCGGTGACGCTCGCGCGTCGGCGGCTGGTGCGCGTGCCCGCGTCTTCGGCCAACCTCGGCCCCGGTTTCGATGTGCTGGCGGCGGCGCTGGCGCTGCACCTGGAGGTGGAGGTGGTGGAGACCGGCCGCTTCGAGGTGCAAACCGAGCTCGACGTCCCTCGGGACCGGGAGAATCTCGTCGTCCGCGCCTTCGAGCGGCTGCACCCGTGCGATCGGTTCCGGTTCCGGCTCAGCTCCGGGATCCCGCTGACCGGTGGGCTTGGCTCGAGCGCGGCCGCGATCGTGGCCGGGCTGCTGGCCGCCGACCACATGTTCGAGCTCGACGCCGACATTCTGGCGCTGGCGGCAGAGCTCGAGGGCCATCCTGACAACGTCGGCGCCGCCCTGGAGGGGGGGCTGGTGATCTGCGACGGGACCGGCGTGCACCGGCTTGAGGCGCCGCTGGGGTTGGAGTCGGTGCTCGTGGTCCCCGCCGATCCGGTGGGCACGGCACCGGCGCGCGCGGCGCTCCCGTCCTGCGTGCCGATGGCCGACGCTACCTTCAACCTCGCCGCCCTGGCCAAGCTGATCCTGGGCATGACGCGCGCGGACTGGGACCTGATCGCGGAGGGGCTGCAGGATCGCCTGCACCAGCCCCATCGCGCCCACCTGTACCCGCGCTCGGCGGAGCTGCTCGACCGCGCCCGCTCCTGGGGCGCGCTCGGGGCGACGATCTCAGGGGCCGGTCCCTCCGTGCTGTTCTGGTGTCACTACGAGCAGACCGGCGGCGTGCTGGCGGCGCTGACCCGGGAGACTGAGGGGTGGGCGCGGGTGATTCGCGCCCCGTTCGAGACCCAGGGCGCGGACGTGCGCGAGCTCTAGGGCGGCTCAGGCCGCGGACTGGGAGCTACGAACGAGCTCGGCGAGCCGGCGACGAGGCGGCTCGGATCCAAGCCGGCGCAGCAGCTCGTCGGTCACGTTCAGGTAGTCGACGGCCAGATCGGGACGGTAGTCGAGGATCGACACCGCCCGCTCGGCCGACTCGGCATAGGCGATCGAGGAGCGGATGGTGGTGTCGAACAGCTTCTCGCCGAAGTGCTCGCGCAGCGAGTCGAAGGCCTCACGCGAGTGGCGAGTGCGCATGTCGGCGATGTTCAGCACCACCCCGAGCCACTCCAGGTCGGGGTTGAGGCTGTCCCGCGCCAGCTCGATCACCTCCAGCGCCTGCTCCACTCCCTGAAGGGCAAAGTATTGGGCCTCAGCCGAGAGCAGCGCGTAATCAGCGGCCACCAGCGCGTTGACGGTCAGCAGTCCGAGCGCCGGCGGGCAGTCGATCAGGACCACGTCGTAGCTGCCCTTGACCGCTCGCAGCGCCTTCTTGAGCGTCAGCTCCCGTCCCATCTTGCCCCCGAGCATCAGCTCTGCTTCAGCCAATCCGAGGTTGGCCGGCATGATCCCGTCGTGGATCGCCTCTGCCGCCCGGGCCCGGCCCGCGAGCACGTCGCCAACGGTGGGAGAGGCATCGGGGTCGACGTCCAGGTAATCGGACAAGTTGCCCTGCGGGTCGAGATCGACCACCAGGACCCGCAGCTCCAGACGACGCAGGACATCGGTCAGCGTCCGTACCGCGGTCGTCTTGCCGGTGCCACCCTTCTGGCTGAGAACCGCGATAGTGGCCATCGCGGCGCCACTATAGACGGCTGATCGGGGCGAGCATCGGGCTGCTCGCCCGCCGCTCGCAGCTCAGCCGGTCAGCTGTTCTGTGCCTCGCCCGCCGCTGTCGCCGAGCCGCATTCCGGTGACCACCGGCACATCCACGAAGTGCAGGTGGTGGCGCCCGATGACCACCTCGTCGGCATCGGTCAACGTGCTCCACTCCACCCGCTCACCGTTGACGAACACGCCGTTGAGGCTGCGATCGTCGAGCACCCGCAGACCATCCGGCTGGCGAACGATCAGCGCGTGCCGGCGGGAGACCGTGGGGTCGTCGAAGCGGACGTCGGCGGCGAGGCTGCGCCCGATCCGAGTCCACTCCCGCTGCAGCGGAAACGTCACCACCTGGCCCTCGGGTGTGCGGTAGGCGAGGTACTGACCGGGCTGGCTCAGCTCCTCACGCAGCTCGTCGAGCCAGAACTCGTCCTCGGCCTGGGGCGCCATCTCCACGACCGTCGCCTGTGCGGTCGTGAACAGTGATGCCCGCACAAACTCAGTACCGCCGCAGTTGGGGCAGGTCGGCAGCTCGTCGGCTGCGTCGAGCGAAACGGCATAGTCACAGTCGGTGCAGCGGAACGTCCCGGTCCCCGCAACATTGCCCGTGGTCCACGCTTTCATGAGGGCACAATCTCCTTAAAGTACGGGGCTGCCTCTGGCCGGCGCGTCTAATCCGGCCCGACGATAATAGCCTGCTCGTCAAAGGCGAGAGTAAACAGTTACCGAAGCGTTTCGGCGTGACTCTGCTCCAGTTGCTGGAGCTTTGGGGACGTTTTCTCCCCTCGTTTGGCCGGCGGGAAGGTCTCATCAGGGAACCTGAGGGCGCATGATGAAGGAAGCCGACGGCCTGACCCGAACTCCAGGGCATGACCGTCTTCGTGCGCGACATGCCAGAGCTGGAACTGGCTCTGCTCAGGCGCGGGGTCTGCGAGCTCTCCGCCGGATGCGAACGCTGCCGCTGCTGCCATCGCACGCCACTGGTCGGCGAGCGCGTCTACGTCTGTGCTCCGGACTCGATCCTGTGCGAGCTCTGCCGTGACGTCGCCCGTGACGACGCACTGGAGTCGCGGATGGTCCATGGTCCGGAATTCGGACACACGATGCGGGTCAGCGACCACCGGGCCGCAGCGTAGACGTGCCCGCGGCGTAGACGTGCCCGGTTCCTCGCCGGCTTGATCCCGCCGCACGGCCACGACGGCGGGTTCAGAGGCGCCGCGGCGACCATAGAATCAGCGACGTGGACCCGATCACCGTCTCCGCCACGATCGCCAAGCCACGCGAGCAGGTGTTCGCTTACCTGGCTGACATCGCCAACCACGCGGAGTTCACCGATCACTACCTGGTCGACTGGCGGCTGACCCGCGAGGACTCCTACGGCCCTGGCGCGGGCGCGCGTTTCAAGATCAAGGCGCCGCTCAGCCGCTTCTCGTGGGCGGACATGACCTTCGCCGAGGTGCAGGCGCCGTTTCGGATCGTCGAGCGGGGGCGGGGCGGCAAGTACAACCGAGTGAGGATGATCGGCACCTACACCCTCTCACCGGGACCCAGTGGCACCACGCGCGTGGAGTACACCTTCGAGACTGAGCCGCCGCTGCTGTCTGATCGGCTGCTGGAGGCGCTCGGTGGGCGGATCTGGAACCGCCGCCAGGCGGCGCGGGCGATGCGCCGGCTGCGGACGATCCTCGAGGAGAATCGTGAGCGCGGTGATCGCGTGTCGGTAGCAGCCCGCTGAACCTGGCGGCGAGGGCCCGCTAGACCCTGTGGATATAGACTTCCCGCCCGTCGTGAGACTGCTTTCCTCCCCCCGCCGGCTGTTCCTGATCGGGATGCTGCTGCTCGCCGCAATCGCGTTGGGCGCGTGCGGACACAAGCACGGTGACCCGACCACCTCCGACACCGAGGGGCCGTACGTCCGGGCCGGCCAGGTCACCTATCAGGTTCAGCTGTCCCGCCAGCTGAACCAGTACAGCATCGAGGACAAGGGGTACCTCGCCGGCTTCAGCGGCCCGATGCCGACGGCAGCCCAGGAGTGGTTTGCCGTGTTCCTGTGGGCCAAGAACGAGACCCACACCAACCAGACCACTACCGACTCGTTCGACATCGTCGACACCCAGGGCAACCGCTATCACCCGGTGGCTCTGAATCCGAGCCTCAACCCGTATGCCTGGACCTCGCAGACCCTGCGACCGCTGGGAACCGAGCCCGCGCCGGATAGCACCGCCTCCTTCGGACCCACCCAGGGAGGCTTGGTCCTGTTCAAGCTCGGCGACGCGATCTACTCCAATCGGCCCCTGACCCTGGAGATCTTCGCGCCAGGTCAGGCCAAGCCGAGCTCGATCTCCCTCGACCTCTGAGGCGGCTGTCCTCGCGCTGGCGTGACTACGCCTCGGTGGCAGCACTGCCGTGGCGAACCCACCTGTGGCCTCTCGCCTTGGCGCTTGTCCTCAGTGGCACCGTCGCCGGTGGCGCGGCCAGTCCCGCGGCGGCTGTGGACTGGACGCGCCCGTTTCGGATCTCCTCCCCGGTGTCGCTGGACCTGCTGCCGGCGCAGGTGGCGACTTCGGCCGGTGGTGCGGCGGGAATTGGATATGCGGCCGAAGACGTCGACGACACCGCCTTGTCCCAGGCGCTCGTGAGCTCTGGCTCCGCAGGCGGGGGCTTCGGCCCCTCCGTGCCGATCCCCGGAGCGCAGCAGGCGCTGGCGCTCGCCTACCGCGACCGCGACCTGTGGCTGCTCGCCGGCGCCAGCGAGGCGGGGCAATCGTGCTGCAGCTCGGTGCTGGCCGTGGGGCCCTCCCGCGGGGGTTCACTCGGTCCTCGCCGGACGCTGCTGTCGGGGCTGGCCGGAGCCACCGCAGCACGTCTGCTGCCGATCCCCGGCCGGCTGCTGGCGGTGATTGCCACCGAGCGCGGCATCTGGGCATCGCAGTCGGGGCCGGGCGGTGGCGGTTTTCCCGCCCCCCACCGCCTCAGCGGCGCCCGCGAGCTGCCGCAGTCAATGGATGCGGTGGCCCTGGCCGGGGGCCGCACCGCGATCGCTTGGACGGCGCGGAGCGACGCGGTCACGGCGCCGGGACCGCGCACCCTGTATCTGGCGCGTGGATCGCTGCGAAGGCCGCCCGGATCCGGCCGAGTCCTGCTCACCGTCGCCCGTGGCCACGAGATCGACGAGCTCGCTCTGGCCGACCGAGGCGCGCGGGGCACGGTCGCCTGGGTGGAGAGCTGGTATGACCGCACCGGCCGGTACCACTCACAGGTCAGAGTCAGCGATCTGGGGGCCAGGCTCCGGCCGCGGAGCGTCTCCTCCTCACGCGAGCTGGCGGCCGGGATCGGATTCGCGGGCCTCGACGATGGAACCCAGATCCTGGGCTGGAAGGGCTGCACCAGCGCAGGCAGCTGCTCGGTGCGAGCGATGCTGCGGCCGCCGCGGCGAGGCTTCGGGCCGGTGCGAGAGCCTGGGCCCGTCGACGCCGCGCAGACGCCTGCGGTCACCTTGACCGCTCGGCGGGAGGCCGAGGTCGGCTGGGTCAGCTATGGCCACGTGTTTGCCGCTGCCGGCTCGGGCACTCGGCTCTCACCTCCGCACGCGGTGGCGGCCACCAGCTTTGCCACTGATCTGGCCCTAGCCGGGGCACCAAATGACCAGGCTCTCGCGGTTTGGACCCAGGGGACGTTGGCTCAGAGCTTGATCGGCGCGGGGTCGCGTGGCTCCTAGCCGCCGCGGAGGCCGGGACGGCCGATCGACTCGAGCGGGCAGCCAGCCCCGCCGCCAGCACTCCCTGCACGGCGGGCGCCGCCGTGGCGCCTCCGGCCCCCTGCTCGGGAAACAGCGCGCCGACCACGACCCGGGGCGCCCCCACCGGCGCGTAGCCGACAAACCAGGCATCGGTGTCCGCAGGCGAGCCGCCACCGGCACCAGTGGTGTTACGCAGCTCCGCCGTCCCGGTCTTCCCGGCCACGGTGACGCCGGGAATCTGGGCGGCGGTCCCGGTCCCGTAGGCCACGACCGCAACCATCATTCGCTGCACCAGCCCCGCGACTCGCCGGCTGACCACGGGCACGAACTGCGGCGGTGAGCCGGCCAGCAGGGTCGGGATCGGGCGGCGGCCGCCCATCGCGATGGTGGCGCCAACGTCGGTCATCTCCAGTGCTGTGCTCTGCACCATCCCCTGTCCGATCGCCGAGGAACCGACCGCCAGCGCGTCACCGATCGTCTGCGCGGAGGGGATCGTCGACTCCGCGGCGCCCGGGATCGACGGCGGCTGATTGAAGCCGAAGCGCTGCGCGATGTCGACCAGGCGCCTGGCGCCGAGCTTGGCTCCCAACGGCGCGAACACCGAGTTGCATGAGACCGCGAACGCGTTGAGCAGCGTGCCTCCGCACGCTTCCCCGTTGGCGTTCTGGAGGTTGAAGCCCTCGAGCGTCGCCGAGGTCTGGATCGGAAACGTGTCCGAGAGCCTGACGATGCCGGCCTCGAGCGCGCCAGTGGTGGTGATGATCTTCATCGTTGACCCCGGCGGCTGAAGCGCGGAGAAGGCCACCCCGGCCAGCGCCAAGAGCTCGCCGGTGCGGGGGTCCATCGCTGCGATGCCGGCGTAGCGACCGGCCATCGCCGCCACCGCCGCGCGCTCGATCGGGGGACTGATCGTGGTCTTCACCGCCACGCCTGGCACCGGCGTCGACCGTGCCAGCATGCGATTGCCGGCCAGCAACCTTCCCCCCGGCGTTCCCGCCAGCCGCGCCTGGAAGATCCGCTCGAGGCCGTCCAGCCCCACCTTGGCGCCGGCGGGGTAGCCCTCAGCCGCGTAGGCGGGAGCCTCGGCAGCCGGGATCGGCCCCAGCGTGCCCACGATCTGGCTGGCCACATCGGGGATCGACGAGGTCCGCATCGGCCCGTGGGCCAGCAGCGTTCCGTCTCGAGCGAGGAGGTCGGCTCGGGGCGGCAGTCGCGCGAGCCGCCGCAGCGGTTCGCCCGGTCGCAGCCCCGGGAACAGCAGCGAGCTCGAGTAATGGACCCGAGCGGCCGAGCCGCTGCCGCTGAGCGGGACCAGCAGGAGCGCACCCAGGACGCCGAACACCCGGGTGCGCACCCGCATCCGCACCGGGATCCCGGCACCGGCGCGCGCCCCGACGGACAGGGGAGTCAGCGACTGCAGCGTCGCGGTGGCCGCGGCGGCCTGCAGCACGGAGGCGAACTGCGGCTCACCGATGCGATGGCGCGAGCCGGAGTCGAGCAGGGAGTACATCGTGCGCACGTCTCCGCGCTGCCACGCCCTGACGTACTGCCTGACCAGCTGGCGCTCGGCCCGCCCGGGTGCGGTTGCGGTCACCACGCCGGCCGCGAACGCCAGCGCTGCTACCAGGCCCAGGGGGGCAGCCCGGGTGAGCAGTCTCCGGCGCCGACCTCCGTGCCGGACCAACGGCCGTCGCCCGACTGGAGTTGCATCTACGGAGACCACCTCAGCGCGGAACGTTAGAAGATGCAGGGATCTTCCGGCGCGGGGATAACCTCAAGCGGTGACCTCGATCGACTGGGTGATCGTTGCCTTCAGCGGATTGCTGGCCATCTACGGGTACGCGCAGGGGTTCATCGTCGGAGCGCTGTCGCTGCTGGGCTTTGCCCTCGGAGCGGTCGTCGGCACCAGGATCGGACCGCTGCTGCTGCCAGGAGGCTCCCGCTCTCCCGATGCGCCGCTGTTCGGGCTCGTCGGTGCACTGCTGGCCGGGGGCGTGCTCGCCACCGGGTTCGAGGGCCTCGGCGTGCACGCGCGCGCAGCGCTCCGTCTGCCCGGGCTGCGAACCGTCGACGGCCTCGCCGGCGCAGCCCTGACCGCGTGCGTGGGGCTTGGGATCGCTTGGATCGTGGGGGCGATCGCGGTGCAGTCATCGGGCTCGCAGCCGCTGCGTAGGGATTTTCAGCGCAGCGCGATCCTGCGCGGCCTCAACGGCCTGCTGCCACCGTCGGGGCCAATCCTGAACGCGCTGGCCCGGTTCGACCCGCTGCCCTCCGTCCACGGCCCGGCAGCCGACGTGCCGCCCCCGGCCCGGCGCATCCTCGCCGCCCGCGGCGTCCGCACCGCGCGCGGCAGCGTGGTGCGCGTGCTGGGCTCCGCGTGTGGGCTCGGCGTGGAGGGGAGCGGCTGGGTCGCGGCCGCGCAGGTCGTGGTCACCAACGCTCACGTGGTCGCGGGTGAGGCCGACACCGTCGTGCAGGCCGACGGGGAGCCCCGCCCGCTACCGGCCCATGCGATCGGCTTCGATCCTCACGACGACATCGCGGTGCTGGTCGTGCCCGGGCTGACGGCGCGGCCGCTCGCTCTCGGCCCCGAGGCCGAACCGGGCACGGCTGCGGCGATCCTCGGTTACCCGCTCGACGGCCCGTTCGACGGGGAGCCCGGAAGGATCGGCCGGGTGCAGCGGGTCAGCACCCAGGACGCCTATGGCAACGGCCCCGTGGTGCGGAGCATCCTCTCGCTCCGGGGGCGGGTGAGGCCCGGCAACTCCGGCGGCCCGCTGGTCGGCGCTGCAGGACAGGTGCTGGGTACCGTTTTCGCCGCCGTGACTGGGGATGTAGCTGCCGGCGGCTTTGCCGTGCCCGATGCGCTGATCGCGGGGCAGCTGGCGCGAGCGCAGGCGCGTCGGGCTCCAGTCGGCACTGGCGCCTGCGCGAGCTGAGGACGATATATGCTGGCGCGGTGCGCGTGGTCCTCACCCGGCATGCGGTCTGGCTGGCGCTGACCGCGGCGGTTACCTTTTGCAGCCTGCCCGGTGCGGTGCCGGCCGGCGCGGCTCGGGTCGCCGCGGGATCGGCCGCGGGCAGATCGGCCGCCGCCGCCCTCCTGTCACCAGAACAGCGCGCCCGGGCCATCGCCGCCGAGGCCTACATCTACGGCTTGGCGCCGTTGGACGAGCAGCGGGTGATCTCTCGTTTCCCGACCAATCACCTGATCAGCATCACCGAGCTCTCGACGCCGGCAGAGCGCCTCGTGCCCCTGCCCAACGTCGACACCCTCTACACCACGGCGCGGCTGGATCTGAGTGGCGGACCACTGCTCGTGCATGTGCCCGAGGAACGCGGCCGCTACTACACGCTGCAGCTGATCGACGCCTACACCAACACCTTCGGCTACATCGGGCGCCGGGTCACCGGCACCCGTCCGGGGACCTACGCGATCATCGGTCCCGGATGGCACGGCGTGCTTCCTTCGGGGGTGAGGGCGATCCATGCGCCCACGCCGGTCGTTTGGCTGCTCGGGCGGACCCTGCTTGACGGTGTCGCTGACCTTCCCGCCGTCCACGCGATCCAGCGCGGATACACCCTGAGCTCGCTCGCCAGAGCAACGCTGAGCCCGATCTTCCTGCCCCGCTCGCCGCTGATGCCGGAACCGCTGCCCCCCGGCCTTGGGTTCCTCGACGCAATGGGGACGGTGCTGGCCCAGAATCCGCCGCCGGCCTCAGAGCGTGCCCTGATGGCTCGCTTTGCCAGCGTCGGGATCGGTCCCGCCCGGTCTCCGTCCACGGAGCCGCTCAGCGCTGCCGTTCGGCGCGGCCTGCTCGAGGGGCTGACCGATGGGCGGCGCCAGCTGGAACGCTATTCCGGCCGCCTGGCGCTTTCCACCGAGAGGCGGACTGGAGGCTGGCTGGTCCCACCGAAGGGCATCGGCGCCTACGGCCACGACTACCTGCTGCGAGCCTACGTCGCCGAGAACGCGCTCGGGGCCAACGTCCCCGCCGAGGCGATGTATCCCCTCACCTCCGTCGACCACACGTTCGCGCCGCTCAGCGGTCGCCGCCGGTACCTGCTGCGGTTCGGCCCCGGGCAGCTGCCGCCCGTGAACGCATTCTGGTCGCTGACGATGTACAGCCAGGACCTGTTCCTGTACGCCAACCCGCTGCAGCGTTACGCGATCGGGGACCGCACCCGGGGGTTGCACTTCGGCCGCGACGGCTCACTGACGATTCTGCTGGCTCACTCCGCCCCCGGACGGCTGCGCTCCAACTGGTTGCCCGCCCCGGCCGGACGCTTCACCCTGGTGCTGCGGCTGTATCAGCCCCGCCCCTCGGTGCTGCGGGGCCGCTGGCCGCTGCCGATCATCAGTCGCGTGGGCTGAGCGGCGGTAACCGGGCGAGGCTTGCGGCGAGCGCTACCCTCGGCGGACTCATGGGCAAGACACTGGTCATCGCCGAGAAGCCGTCCGTAGGCCGCGACCTGGCGCGCGTGCTGCCGGGTGCGTTCACCAAGCACGAGGGGTACCTGGACGGGCCTGAGCACATCGTCACCTGGGCGGTAGGGCACCTGGTCCAGCTGGCCGACCCCGACGAATACGAGGATCGCTTCAAGAAGTGGCGCATGGCCGACCTTCCGATCGTCCCCGACGCGTTCAAGCTGGTCGTGCGCGACGAGCGCTCCAAGAAGCAGATGAACGTGGTCAAGCGCCTGCTCGGGAGCGCCGAGGTGGTGGACGTCGTCAACGCCTGCGACGCCGGGCGCGAAGGGGAGCTGATCTTCGCCTACCTGTACGAGAAGTCCGGATCGGAGAAACCGGTACAGCGCCTGTGGCTGAACTCGATGACCACCCAGGCAATCAAGGACGCGTTCTCAGCGCTGCGTCCGGCGGCCGAGCTGGCCACGCTGGAGGCGGCGGCGCGCTCGCGCTCGGAGGCGGACTGGATCGTCGGCATGAACGCCACCCGCGCGGCAACGATTCGATTGCGCTCCTCGTTCGACGGGGCCGTCTCGCTTGGTCGCGTGCAGACCCCAACCCTGGCCATCCTGGCTCGACGCGAGCAGGAGATTCGCGACTTCAAGCCTGAGGCCTACTGGATCGTCGACGCCACTTTCGACACGGTCGCGCCGCCACCCCGGATCTACGACGGTCGCTATCACGCTACCGGCATCGCCGCCTCCGGAGGATCCAGGGGGCCCCGGTTGACCACTGCCCAAGAGGCCGCCGAGGTCGTCGCTGCGTGCGAGCGGCAGACGGGCGAGATCACCAAACTGGAGAAGTCAGAGCGCAAGGAGCGGGCGCCGCTGCTCTATGACCTCACCTCGCTGCAGCGTGACGCCAACGGACGCTTCGGGTTCTCCGCCCGGCGCACCCTGGCCGCGGCCCAGCGCCTCTACGAGGAGCACAAGGCGCTCACCTACCCGCGCACCAACTCCCGCTTCATCACCCGTGACATGGTCGGGGAGATCAAGCCGATCGCCGGCCTCGTCGGCCAGCAGCGGGAGTACGCGCAGGCATCGAAGTACGTGCTCGGCCTCGACGTGCTGCCGCTGGCCAGAGTGGTCAATGACGCCAAGGTCACCGACCATCACGCGATCATCCCCACGCGCGCTGAGCACCACCCGGTGGAAAAGTTCAACGACGACGACCGCAGGATCTACGACCTCGTCGTCCGTCGCTTCCTGGCCATCTTCCATCCCGAGGCGGTGTTCGAGAACACGCGGGTGGAAACGACGGTTGCGGGCCACATGTTCCGGACCCGCGGAAAGGTAATGCTCGTCCCCGGGTGGCGCGGGGTCTACGGCGAGCTGCCGGATTCCGAGCGCAGCGACGATGACGAGGAGCGCGAGCAGCAGCTGCCCCGCCTTGCGCAGGGTGAGGAGGCGGCGGTGCAGCGAATCACGGCCGAGGAGAAGGAGACCAAGCCGCCCCGGCGCTTCAGCGAGGGCGCGCTGCTGGCGGCGATGGAGACCGCGGGAAAGCTGGTCGAGGAGGAGGAGCTGCGGGAGGCGATGAAGGAGTCGGGGATCGGCACGCCGGCAACCCGAGCAGCGATCATCGAGCGGCTGCTCCAGGTCGGCTACATCGAGCGTGACGGCCGCGCGCTGATCGTGACCGAGAAGGGGCTCAACGTGATCCGCCTGCTCGGCGAGCACGCTCTCACCTCCCCGAGCATGACCGGCGACTGGGAGCACCGGCTGTCGAAGATCGAGATCGGGTCGGACTCCCGCCAGGCGTTCATGGACGACATCGTCAGCTTCACCCAGGCCACCGTCTCCGAGTTGGACACGAAGCTCAAGGACGTCCGCATCCCGCGGGCGAATCTGGGGCCATGCCCGATCTGCGGACACGACATCGTCGAGAACCGCAAGGGCTACTCGTGCTGGTCCCGCAGCGATCCTGGCTGCGGCTTTGTCATCTGGAAGGGCAAGGCGGGCAAGCAGCTACCGCTGGCGGTGGCCCGGGAGCTGATCAAGACTGGTCGCACCGACAAGCCCGTGACCGGCTTTAAGGGCCGCTCGGGCAAGAGCTTCCGCGCCCGTCTGGCGCTGCAGCAGTCCGAGGAGGGCAAGTGGCGCGTCGAGTTCGACGAGCCCTGGGCCAAGGAGGGGGCAAAGCCCCCCGAGGCCGAGGAGGTCCCGGCCACTCCGGATGCCGAGCCGGCGCGCCAGCCCGCCGCCGCGTAGCCGCTCTCCAGCCGTCAGGGCCGAGCGCCACCATAGGTCGATGCCGCTGACGCTCGTCCTCGGTCCTGCCAACTCCGCCAAGGCCGGCCACGTCCTGGGCGCCTACGCGGGGGCGGCCCGCCGCGATGCCCTGCTGGTCGTCCCCACCACGCAGGACGCCGTGCACTACACGCATGAGCTTGCCGAGCAGGGGGTGATTCTCGGCTCAGTCATGACCTTTGCCGGCCTGGCGCGGGAGATCGCCCGACGAGCCGGTTACCACGGCCGCGTCGTATCGACGATCGGGCGCCGCCGGCTGCTGCGTCGGGTCGTGGCTGGCCTGGAGCTGAGGCGGCTGCAGCACTCGGCCACCGGGCGGGGCTTCGCCGCCGCCGCGGCTGAGCTGATCGCAGAGCTGGAACGCACGATGGTCACCCCCGAGCGGTTTGTCCAGGCGCTTGCTGCCTGGGTCTCGGAGGATCACCGCCGGCGCGACTACGCCCACGAGGTTGGCCAGCTGTACCTCTCCTACGCGCGCGAGTTGGAACGGGTCGGGCGCGTGGACAGCGAGCTGTTCGCCTGGCGCGCTCTGGACGCGCTGCGTTCGCGGCCAGGGCGCTGGGGCTCCACGACGGTGTTCTTCTACGGCTTCGACGACCTGCTGGCGATCGAGCGCGATGCCGTCGAGACGCTCGCGCGGGTCGCCGAGGCCGAGGTCACCGTCTCGCTGACCTACGAGCCCGGTCGCGCTGCGTTCAGCGCTCGCGCGGAGGTGGTGCAGGATCTTCGCGCGCTGGCGACTCGGGTTACGGAGCTGGCGGCGCTCGATGAGTTCTACGCGCCGCAGGCTCGCGACACGCTCCATCACCTCGAGCGCTCGCTGTTCGAGCCCGCGGCGACTCGGCTCGATCCCGGCCCCACCGTCAGCCTGCTCGAGGCCGGGGGGGAGCTGGCGCAGGCGGAGCTCGTAGGCGCGGAGGTGCTGTCACTGCTCCGCGCGGGATTCGAACCCGCCGAGATCGTGGTCGTGTGCCGCTCGCTGCGCCACAGCGCCGGGCTGATCTCGAGCGTGTTCGCGGGCTACGGGATCGTCGTAGCCAGCGAGCACCGGATCCCGTTCACGCATACCGCACTGGGTCGGGCGGTCCGGGCACTGGCGCGGTGCGCTTACCTCACCGATCCGCCGGCCGGGGCTGAGGATCTGCTGCACCTGCTGCGCTATCCCGGCCTGGTCAGGCGAGTCGAGCTGGTCGACGCGCTGGAGGCCGAGATCCGCCGCGGCGATTTGAGGACCCTGGCCCAGGCGCGGGAGCGGTGGGGTTGGGAGCTGGCGGAGATCGACTCATTGCCGGGGGCCAGGGACCTGATTGCCGAGCTGGCTGCTCAGGCTCGCCGTCTGTTTGCAGCCCCTCATCGCGGCGCGGCGCCGGCGCTCTCGCCCGCCGAGGCGCTCGACGCACGCGCGCTGGCGGCGCTGCTTGACGTGCTCGAAGAGGCACGGGAGCTCGGCCAGCGCCTGAGTCCGGGCGAGCTGTTGGAGCTGCTGGAGGATCTGGACCTCCCGGCTGGCGAACCGCTGCGCTCAGACTCGGTGCTGCTCGCCGAGCCGCTGGCGATCCGCGCCCGGCGCTTCCGCGCGGTGATCGTGTGCGGTTTGAACGAGGGCGAGTTTCCGGCCTCGGCTGCCGGTGAGCCGTTTCTCTCCGATCAGTACCGGCACGAGCTGGCACTCGCCTCGGGACTGAGGCTCCCGGCCCGCGAGGAGCCGCTGCCGCGAGAGCGCTACCTGCTCTATGCCTGCCTCTCGCGGGCCACCGAGCGGGTCGTGCTGAGCTACCGCAGCTCCGACGAGGAGGGCAACCTGGCGCTGGCCTCGCCCTTCGTCGCCGACGTCGCCGACCTTCTGGACCCGGATTGGGTGGACCGGCGCCGGCGCCGGTTGCTGGCGAACGTCGTCTGGGATCCGACGGATGCCCCCACCGACCGCGAGCTTTCGCGCGCGCGGGCCGCTGCCGGCGAGGGCAGACCAGCGGGGGACGGCGGCGGGCCCTGGCGCTTGGGAGAGAACGCCCTCAGCCACCTGCGCCATCGCCACATCGTCTCCGCAGGCGCGCTGGAGAAGTTCGCTGAGTGTCCGGTCAAGTGGCTGGTGGAGAGCCAGCTCGAGCCCGAGCGCTTCGCCCCCGAGCCTGAGGCGATGGCCCGTGGCAACTACATGCACAAGGCACTCGAGGAGGTATTTGGGCAGATCGGCGAACCGCTCACGCGGCAGACGCTGCCGGACGCGCTGCGGATCCTGGAGGCGGTCGTGGCGCGCCGACCGGCCGGCGTAGTCCCCGGGCGCAGCGAAGCGGTGGGCGCCGCCGTGGCCCGCGGCTATGAAGCGGACCTACGCCGTTACCTGGAGGCCGAGGCAGGCGACGGATGTGAATGGCCGCCGCGGGCGATCGAGCTCCGGTTCGGGTTCGACGACGAGCGGCCGTCCCTGCCGCCCGTGCGCCTGCAGGATGGCTCCGAGCAGATCCTGCTCCGGGGCATGATCGACCGCGTGGACGTGGACCCGGGCTCGGCTACCCGGGCGATCGTCCGTGACTACAAGAGCGGCCGCAGCCGTCCCGAGCAGGCCGCCGCACGCTGGAGCAGCGACCGCAGGTTGCAGGTGGCGCTGTACATGATCGGAGTCCGCCAGCTGCTGGGGCTCGACGCGATCGCCGGCTTCTATCAGCCCCTGCGAGGCCCTGATCTGCGTCCTCGGGGCATGTTCCTGCAGGGACAGCCGGTGGGGACCAGGGCGATCAGCACCGACGGCCGTGAGCGGCAGCCCTTGGACGAGGTGCTGGCCGACGCCGAGTCACGCGCAGTCGCGCTCGCCGGGGGCATCCGTAACGGCATCGTGACGCCCAGTCCCCAGACCTGCTCGCGTGATGGCTGCAGCTATCCGGGCATCTGCCGCTGCACCTAGCGTGGTCACTTTCACCTCTGAGCAGCTGGAGGCGATCGAGCGGCGAGAAGGCAACCTTCTGCTGGACGCCAGCGCGGGTAGCGGCAAGACCTCGGTGCTGGTCGAGCGGTTCGCCCGTGCGGTGATGCAGGACGGAGTCGACGTGCGGTCGATCCTGACGATCACCTTCACCGAGAAGGCGGCGGCAGAGCTCCGTGACCGGATCCGCCGCCGCCTGCGAGAGGCCGGCGCCGATGACGCCGCGCGAGCGACCGAAGGATCCTTCATCTCGACGATTCACGGCTTCTGCGCCCGCGTGCTGCGGGCGCATGCGCTCGCCGCCGGCATCGACCCGGGCTTCTCGGTGCTGGATCAATCGCAGGCGCGGAGGCTGGCGGAGCTCGCCTTCGACCTCGCGCTGGATGAGCTGGCACGGGACCAGGCCGGCGCGGTGGAGCTGATCGCCGCCTATACGCCGGCCGCCCTCCGTGAGGCGATCGTCACCGTGCACGATGAGTTGCGTGCCCGCGGGCAACGCCATCCGCGCCTACCTGCGCTGGCGCCGCCGCCGGAGCTCGAGCCGCTGCGGGAGGCGCTGCGCCAGGCGGCCGCAGCGGCCGCCGCTGAGCTGGGCACGGTCGAGAACCCGCCCGGGCGAGTGCGCACCGCGCTCGAGCGCCTGGAGCAGTGCCCTGAGATCGTGGCTGTGGCCGATCCCTCGCCGGCACGGCTGGAAGGACTCGCGCTCCCGCGAGGCAACGGATCCAAGCTCTCGAGCTCGCTCTGCCTGGAGTACTGCGAGGCGCTGGAGCGTTTCCGGCAGGCCTGCCGGCACCGTCGCGCCCGGGACCCTCATCGCCTGCTGGACACCCTGCTGGTGCGCTTTGCCGTCCTCTACGAGCGACTCAAGCACGCTTCCTCCGGGATCGACTTCGAGGATCTGGAGCTGCTGACGTGGACCCTGCTGCGTGAAGACGACGACCTGCGCGAGCGCTTCCGGCAACGCTTCAGCTATGTGATGGTCGACGAGCTGCAGGACACCAATCGGGTGCAGCTGGAGCTGATCGAGTCGATCGCCGCGGGAAACCTGTTCACCGTCGGCGACGCCCAGCAGTCGATCTATGGTTTTCGTCACGCTGAGGTGGAGCTGTTCGAGCGGCTCGGTGAGCAACGGACGGCCACGGGCGAGCGGGCGACGCTGACCGTCAACTTCCGCACCCGTCCGGACCTGATCGTCGTCCTCAACCGCGCCTTTGCCTACGCGCTCGGAGAGCGCTTCCGGCCGCTGCAGGCCGGGCGGATGGAGCCTGCGGCCGCCGACCCGGTAGTCGAGCTACTGGTGGCCGACAAAGTTGGGTCAAGCAGCGGCGATGGCCTCGCCGCGCCGTGGCGTCTGGCCGAAGCCCGAGCGTTGGCGCAGCGCGTGCGTCAGCTGGTCGACACCGGGATAGCGCCCCGCGACCTAGTCGTGCTCACCCGCGCGACCACCGACCTGCGCGCCTACGAACGGGCGCTCGAGGACCTCGGGGTTCCGACGTACGTGATCGGCGGTCGCGGCTACTGGTCCCACCCCCAGGTCGTCGATGTGGTGGGCTACCTGCGCGCGCTGGCCAATCCACGTGACGAGGAGGCGCTGTACACGCTGCTGGCCTCCCCGTTCGTCGGGCTCACGCTCGACGGGCTGGTAGAGCTGGCGGCTGTCGCGCACGCCGCCGTGGTCGATCCCTGGTGGCTACTGCGCGAGCCCGCGGGCCGGCTGGAGGGCCTCGAGAAAGCCGACTACGAGCGGCTGCAGCGATTCCTCGGCTGGTTCGTGGCTGAGCGCACTCGGGTTGCTCGCACGGGGATCCAGGAGCTGATCGACCGCGCCCTCCTCCTCAGTGGCTACGACCGCACCGTGCTGGCCCTCCCCGGCGGCGAGCGACGGCTGGCCAACGTGCGCAAGCTGATGCGGCTCGGCCGTGAGCACGAGGCGGCGGTCGGTCCCGACCTGCGTGGCTTCCTCGACCTGGTCTACGCCCGGGACGGCGCCGAGGACGGTGGTAGCGCAGCTTTGGACCCGCGGGAGAGCGAGGCGCCGGTGGAGGGCGAGGCGCTGGATGCGGTGCGCATGATGACGATCCACCGGGCCAAGGGGCTGGAGTTCAAGGTTGTCTGCGTTGCCGACCTCGGCCGCACTCCGGTCAACGGTAGCGAGCTGCTGCGGGTCGGCCGCGACGGTCGGTTCGGCCTGCGCTTGTCCGAACCCGGAACCGGCCAGCGCGAGCCGGCGCTGGACTACGAGGAGCTCGGCGCCGAGCAGCAGCGGCTTGAGCGGGAGGAGGAACGGCGGCTGTTCTACGTCGCCATGACCCGGGCCCAGGAGCGGCTGATCCTCAGCGGCGCAGCGAAGCTCGAGCCGTGGTCGAGCGGTAGCGCCCCGATCGGGTGGATCGGGCCGGCCTTCATCCCCGACA
The DNA here is from genome assembly GCA_963787535.1 of uncultured Solirubrobacterales bacterium. Classification (GTDB taxonomy): domain Bacteria; phylum Actinomycetota; class Thermoleophilia; order Solirubrobacterales; family Solirubrobacteraceae; genus Palsa-465. The sequence continues at coordinate 35,938 of CAWBDB010000002.1, read as the reverse complement.
TCGCCGAGCGAGTGCGGCAGGGATCCGGCATCACCGAGAACCGGGTCCGCTTCACGGTCGTGAGGGCGGACGATGATGGCGACCGTGCCGACGCTACCGGGCCGCCGTCCGCGGTCCCGACTGTTCCGGGGCCGTCCGCCGTCCCGAGCGCCGAGGAGCGATCATCCGGCGACGCGCCGTCGCCGCCGGCCTTCACCAGCCTGAGCTACTCGGCCCTCGCCGCCTATCGCCGCTGCGGCTACCGCTTCTACATGGAGCACGTTCTGGGCGTTCCCGTGACCTCGCCTCAGTCGACCGCTCGCTCACCGCGCGCAGGCCCGGCGCCGGTCGCGGGCCCGATCGACGCCGAGGACACCAAGTCCGGTGGCCTCGGCGCCCGCGACCGCGGGCTCCTCGCTCACGCCGCGCTGGAGCGGCTCGACTTCCGGCGCCCGACGGCGACCACGGTACAGATGCTCGTCTCTGCGCAAGCCCCGGCGCCGGATCCCCGGGAGGTGGACGAGATCGAGCGGATGATCAAGGGCTTTGCCCAGACGGAGCTGTGCGCACGCCTGGCCCGCGCCGGCCGTATCCGTCGCGAGGAGCGGTTCGCCTTCCTGCTGGCTTCCGGGGTGCTGATGAACGGGGCGTTCGACGTCCTCGCCCAGGATGCGCCGGGGACGATGCTGGTGGTCGACTACAAGACCGATCGTCTGCAGGGCGCCGACCCGCGGCTCGCCGTGCGGGCATACGCGTACCAGCAGGAGATCTACGCGCTCGCGGCGCTCCGCGCCGGCGCGCAGGCGGTGGAGGTGGCGCACGTGTTCCTGGAGACCCCGGAGCGACCGGTGAGCGTCAGCTTCGTCCGCGCCGACGCTCGGCGGCTGGAGCGCGAGCTGGAAGCACGGGTGGCCGGGATTCTGCAGCAGCGGTTTCCGGTCACCGAGGAGCCGCAGCGGTCGGTCTGCGCTGGCTGCCCAGCCGAGGGCGGGCTGTGTTCGTGGTCGCTGGAGCTGACGCGGCGGGAGTCGTCCGAACGGCTCTTCTGAGGAGGTCCCCGGCGGTGCTGCTCGGCCGCCGTCGAGGCCCGGGAGTATGGCGCGTGGCCGGCCACGGCAGCAAGCGACCCCTTCACTACCGAGGTGTGGGGCATTTGTGGCCATAGTGGCCACAAATGCCCAAGCCCTCAGTCGGACTCGTCGCAGCGAACCCTCAGTCGGACTCGTCGAAGCGAACCCTCAGTCGGACTCGTCGAAGCGAAGCCCTCAGTCGGACTCGTCGCAGCGAACCCTCAGCTGGACTGGTCGAAGTGAACGTGCACCTGCTCGTCGTCGTGGCGCTCCTCTACCTTCGCCAATGCGGTCAGCGTCTCCCTGTCGGCGGTGCTGCCGGGAGGGCCGAGCAGGCTCCGCGGCCACAGCTTGCGGGCGGCGACGACGTTCACCTCGGCGGCGTAGATCGTGACCTGGGCGCCGAGGTGCAGCCACACCAGCAGCGCGATCACGATGCCAAAGAAGCCGTAGGTGCTGGTCGAGTGCCTGAACACGTGGGCGATGTAGTAGCCGCCGACGACCTGCAGGATCTCCCAGAAGATGCCGGCAACGACCACGCCGATCCACAGGCAGCGGGTGGCGATCGTGTTGGCGGTCATGAACCGGAACGCGGCCAGGAACAGGGCGAAGTTCAGCACCAGGGCGATGAGGATCCCGCCGGCCGCCCCCGCCGCTCCGCCGAGCCCGCTGGTGACCAGGCCCGAGGCGAGAGTGGCGACGATGAACATCAGCCCCAGGGAGACCAGCAGCCCGAGTCCGCGCAGGCGTCGGTGGACGAAGTCCGGGCGGTCCTTGAACGGCACCGCCCATACCCGATCAAAGGCGTTCTGGGCCGCGTTGGTGACTCCAAGGCCGGCGAGCAGCGAAGTTAACAGGCCGATCACCAGCGCGATCGCGTGCCCGTGCAGGCTGTGGATGTTCTTGCTCAGTTGCGTGCCGATGATCGGGAACTGGGTGAGCACGGAATTGCTGATCGAATGCTGCAGGTGGGTGTCCCCCTGGAGCACGTAGGCCAGAATCGTGGTCAGCACCAGCAGCAACGGGAACAGCGAGAAGAACGCGTAGTAGGCGATCAGGGCGGCGAGGCTGCCCGCCTGATCGTCGCTGAACTTCTTGATCACCGCCATCGGGATCGCCAGCCAGCGGTGACGCTGCTGGTAGCGATCGAACGCGCGCACCGGCCTGAGGACGTCCATGCTCGACAAATACCCCGCCGGGTCGCCTTTTAGGCGGGCTTCGCCGAGGCAGGCTTGGATTCCGGCGATCGCCTGGTGATCGCTACGCCACGACGCTCACGGGCTCGCGGTGGTGCGCCGGCGGCGCCCCCACCTCGCTTCGTTCGCGCAGGACCACCGTGGCGCCACCGCGCGGGCTGAAGGTGATGCTTCTCCGACCAGTGTGCTCGGGCTGGGAAGAACCCGGCTCCAGGTGGTAGCGGCTGAGGACGGCGCGAATCACGATCCTCATCTCCTCCAGCGCGAAGCTCGCCCCCAGGCAGCGTCGCCGGCCGCCGCCGAACGGAATCCAGGTGTAGGTACCGGGAGCGATGCCGAGAAAGCGCTCGGGGCGCAGCGCGTACGGCTCTTCATAGATCTCGGGGTCGTGGTGGACGAGGTAGGCGCTGGCCAGCAGCGCGACACCCGCCGGATATTCGTGGCCGCCGATCCGCACCCGCTGCTTGGTCAACCGCGGCTCGGCGTTGGGAAGCACGGGCCGGAGCCGGAGGATCTCGTGGATCGTCGCTGTCAGGTACTCCTCGCCATCGCCCTGCGCGAGCTCGCTGACCAGCCGCGCGGACACGCGAGGCTCCCGGGCCAAGCGTTCGAACGCCCACGCCAGCTGCGAAGCGGTGGTCTCGTGCCCGGCGAGCAGGGCAGTCAGCAACTCGTCGCGGATCTCCTGGGGGACATCTGCGTGCCGTCCTCATGGCGCGCCTGCAAAAGCATCGCCAGCACGTCGTCGTCGCCCTCACGCGGTCCCTGCCGACGTCGCTCGTCGATCAGCGTGAAGATCAGCGCGTCTACACGGCGCGCGACCCGATGAAACCGCCTCAGCGGCGGAAGCCAGCGTTCCAACGTGGGCGCCGAGGGCAGGGCCGACAGCAGGTTCTCACCGAACGCGAGCACGTCTCTCAGCGCGTCTCGCAACGCGTCCAGCCGCGGCCCCTGCTCCAGGCCGAAGACGGCCCGCAGGATGATCTCCAGCGTCAGCCGCTGCAGACGAGGATGCAGGGCCACCGGAGTTCCCCGAGGCCAGCTCGTGACCTCGCGCTCGGCGAGCACGCCCATCACTCCGGTCAAGCGCTTCATCCTCTCCCCGTGGAAGGCGGGCAGCAGCAGGCGACGCTGTTGCAGGTGGGCGTCCCCGTCCAACAGGATCACTGAGTTGCGTCCGACGATCCGCTCCAGGATCCTTGACCCCTCGCCGGGATGGAGGAGATCGGGCGCGGCCGTGAACACCTCGCGGATGTCATCGGGATCAGCGAGGATCACGAACGGTGGCTGCAGCGGCAGCTGTATGGTGATCCGCTTGCCATAGCGCTGACGAAGCCGCTCGAGCGTTGCCGCCGGGCGGGTCCAGGTGCCGAGCATCTGCAGCGCTCCCGGCAGCCGAGGCCCCGGTGGCAGCTCCTCTCTCAATTCGCTTTTGCGCATGACCTCTTTAGTCGGCTTTTGCCCAGATCCTCTTTAGTCGAAGCTCCGATTCTCGGTCGGAACCTACCGATCTGGAGGCGGCGACAGGACGGCCAGCCCCGGACCAGCTAGAGCTGCTGACCCTCCACCGCCAGCAGTGCCAGCTTGCGCTCGATCCCGCCGGTATAGCCGCCGAGCCCGCCCCCGGTCGTCAGCACGCGGTGGCAGGGAACGACGATCGGCACCGGATTCGAACCCAGGGCATTGCCGGCGGCCCGGAAGCCGCGGGGGCTGCCGGCCAGCGCGGCCACCGACTTGTACGTCGAGACGCGTCCGTAGGGGATCGCGGCCGTGACCTCGAGCACCCGGCGGGGAACCCCTGGGTCAGGCGCCAGTCGAGCGGGATCTGAAAGCGAGTGAGACGCCCGTCGAAGTACGCCTCCAGCTCTCGCCGCGCGGGATCGAGCCGGCGAGGAGCGGCCAGCAGCCGCGGCGAGATACGCCCGGCGAGATCCTCCAGCAGACCGTCAGCATCGTCATCCACGTAGGCCAGCCTCACCAAGCCCTTGGGCGTGCTGGCCAGCAGCAGCGTCCCCACGGGTGAGTCGTGGGTGGCGTAGGCGACATCGAGGAGGCCCGCCCCCTGCGCCGCCGGCACCAGGTCGGGCAACGACCCGACCCCGCCGTTACCCGGCCCCCCGCGCAGGCGGCACTCCAGCTCTCGTTCATCGATCATCGTCGATCTCCCTTCGTAGTCGCTTGAGTCCCTCGTGGACGTTGCGCCGCGCCGCCGGCTCGCTCGTCCCCATCACCGCCGAGATCTCGACATAAGGAGCGTCAGCGATGTACCGCAGCGCGAGCGCCGTCCGCTGCTTGGCCGGGAGCCCGCGCACCAGCGCCCACAGGTCCCCATCGGGAGAAGCGGGCGCCGGCTCGACGCCACGCGGCCGTACCTCCTCCACGGGCACCGGTCTCCGCGCCGCCGCGCGAGCATGATCGATCGCCTTTCGTTGGGCGATCGTCAACAGCCATCCTCGGAGGTTGGATGCGTCCTGCAGCCGCGGGTAGGCCCGCAGCGCCGACAGCCACGTTTCCTGATAGCAGTCCTCGGCGGCGGCGCGACCCGCCGTGGCCACCAGGAAGCGGTAGACGTCGATGCCGTGAGCATCGATCAGAGCTTGAAAAGGCGGCAGGCTCACTGAGGATGAAACGAAGTCGTCGGGCACGATGTGAGATCTTGGCGGCCGCTACCCTCAGCGACCAATGCAGCAGCGCGCGCTCGGCCGCCAGGGCCTAACCGTTTCCGGGCAAGGTCTGGGCTGCATGGGGATGTCGGAGTTCTATGGCAGCGCCGACGAGGCCGAGGCGCTGGCCACGATCCGCCTGGCGCTGGATCTGGGAGTGACGATGCTCGACACCGCCGACATGTACGGCTTCGGCGACAATGAGCAGTTGGTCGGCCGGGCGATTGCCGATCGTCGCGACGAGGTCGTGGTCGCCACCAAGTTCGGATTCGTACGTGATCGCGAGGATCCCAGCCGGCGCGGGATCAACGGTCGTCCCGACTACGTGATCGCCGCCTGCGAGGCTTCGCTGCGGCGACTCGGAGTGGAACACATCGACCTCCTCTACCAGCACCGGGTCGATCGCCAGGTCCCGATCGAGGAGACTGTCGGCGCGATGAGTGAGCTCGTGCAGGAGGGCAAGGTTCGCTACCTGGGGCTGTCCGAGGCCTCGGCGGAGACGGTCGCCCGCGCCCACGCCGTGCATCCGCTTTCCGCGCTGCAGAGCGAGTACTCATTGTGGAGCCGGGACATCGCGGAGGAGGTGCTGCCGGCCATCCGGGAGCTCGGCATCGGTCTGGTCGCCTACAGCCCGCTGGGTCGCGGCTTCCTCACGGGGCAGTTCAAGAGCCCGGAGGATTTCGGTCCCGATGACTTCCGCGCTCACAACCCGCGATTCCAGGGCGAGAACTTCACCCGCAACCTGAAGCTGGTCGACACCGTCAGCGAGATCGCGCGCAAGCGTGATTGCACGCCCGGTCAGCTGGCGCTGGCCTGGGTGCTCCACCAAAGGGAGGATGTGGTCCCGATTCCGGGCACCAAGCGCCGGGTCTACCTGGAGGAGAATGTGGCCGCTAGCGAGATCAGCCTCGACGATGATGACCTGCGTCGACTTGACCTGCTGGTCGAGGGCGGAGCGGTCGCGGGCGACCGTTATCCGGACATGTCCTTCATCAACCGCTAGCCGGGCAAGAACGCGCTCAGCGCTTGCGGCGGGAGGGTGTGCGCTATACAAAGACCAGATGGCTCGCGCAATTTGGTCAGGCGCAATCAGCTTCGGCTTGGTCAACGTCCCGGTCAAGCTCTACAGCGCAACCTCCCCCAAGACGGTCCGCTTCCACCAGCTCTCGGGCAAGACCGGAGCTCGGATCAAGCAGAAGCGCGTCGACCCCTCCACCGGAGAGGAGGTTCCGTTCGAGGACATCGTCAAGGGCTACGAGATCACCCCTGACCAGTACGTCACCATCGATCCTGAGGAGCTGGACGCGCTGGACCCCAAGGCCACCCGCACGATCGACATCGAGGAGTTCGTCGAAATCTCGGATATCGACCCGATCTTCTACGACCACAACTACTACCTGGCTCCGACGCCGAGCGGCGCTAAGCCCTACCGACTGCTGCTCGACGCGATGGCCAAAGCCGGCAAGGTGGGGATCGGGCGAGTGGTGCTGCGCTCAAAGCAGCAACTATGCGCGCTGCGACCGGCCGGCGAGGTGCTGGCGCTGACGACGATGCTGTTCGGGGACGAAGTGCTCTCGCCCGATCGGATCGACGAGCTTGAGGGACTCGACGACGCGCAGGCCAGCAACCGGGAGCTGACGATGGCCCAGCAGCTGATCGACTCGCTCTCTGCGGAGTTTGAGCCCAGCCGCTATCGGGACGAGTACCGCGAGCGGGTGCTGGAACTGATCGAGCGCAAGGCCGCGGGAGAGGAGATCGCAGTACAGCCGCAGGCCGAGGAACCGGCAGCGGCGCCGGACCTGATGGCCGCGCTGGAGGCAAGCCTGGCGGCGATGAAGGGCGACGAGGAGGAGCCGGCCGCGGAGGCGGAAAAGCCCAAGCCACAGGGCGAGAGCGGCGGCAAGAGCAAGAAGAGTGCCACCAACGGAGCCAAGAGCGCGAAGAGCTCAGGCACCGCGGCGAAAGGCGCCAAGAGCGCCGGCAGCCGCCGCCGGGAACCGGTGGCGGAACAGAAGTAAGCGCGGCGGCTGCCGGAGCGACGTTTACACCTTCTTCAGCCGGCCATCGACGCACTTCAGGTGGTCGGCCTTGTAGACGCTCTCCTTCTTGGCCGAGCAGAACTCGCCCGCCCTGTAGGTGGCTGCTGTGCCCGCCGCCTTGTGCTCCCGATGCTTCTTGATCGCGTGGTGAACGACGACGGCACCGGCGACGCCGGCGGCGACCTTCGCCTTGGTGTGCTTGTGCGTACTGCTGCTACTGCTGCTGCTCGACCCGCACCCGGCCACGACCAGCGCAAGCACGAGCATCACGGCGAGCAGCGTTGAACGGATCCTCATACTGCCTCCTTTGAGTTGGCCCCATTTCCAACCGTGCTTATCTCGCGCTTGAGGGCCTTTGGCAAGAGCCTCCGAGGCCGGCTAACACGATCCTCACCCGCTGCTCATCGTGGCTCGCAGAACACCCACTGCCGCTGGTAGCATCTGCGGTCACGCGCGACCGCCGCGGTCACCAGGGCGCCCCGCACTCCTCCTTCCATGAAACAGCGTCTCGCTCCCCCCGGGGCCACTGGCCTCTACCACCCTCACCACGAGCACGATGCCTGCGGCATCGCCTTGGTCGCCAAGCTCCGTGGCCAGGCGACCCACGCGGTCGTGGAGAAGGCACTCGACGCAGTCGGGAACCTCGAGCATCGGGGTGCCGAGGGCGCAGATGCCAATACCGGCGACGGCGCCGGGATTCTGCTCCAGCTTCCCGACGCATTCTTCCGGGCCGCACTGGGATTCGAGCTGCCCGCTCCCGGCCGCTACGGCGTCGGCATGTGCTACCTGCCGCAGGATCGCGACCGGCGGGTGGAGCTGGAGCAGGTGATCGAGGAGACGATCACCGCCCAGGGCCAGCAGGTGCTGTCGTGGCGTGACGTTCCCGTCGACCAGCGTCACGTAGGCGACATCGCTCTGCGGGCGGCGCCGGTGATCCGTCAGGTGGTGATCGGGGCCGCCGAGGGGCTCGCCGATCAAGCGAGCTTTGAGCGAAAGTTGTACGTGATCCGCCGCATGATCGAGCGCGCCAGCGGCCGTGAGCTGGCGCTGCCGAGCTTCTCCAGCCGCACGATCGTCTACAAGGGCATGCTGACCGCGCCACAGCTGCCGCGCTACTTCACCGACCTGCGCGACGTCGCCATGGCCTCTCGGCTGGCCCTCGTGCACTCCCGGTTCTCCACCAACACGTTCCCCAGCTGGGAGCTCGCCCACCCCTACCGGATGATCGCCCACAACGGCGAGGTCAATACGCTGCGGGGGAACGTCAACTGGATGCGGGCGCGGGAGTCGCAGCTGGCCTCCGATCTGTTCGGTGAAGATCTGGAGAACGTGATTCCGGTCATCCAGGGGGGTGCATCGGACTCTGCCACCTTCGACAACGTGCTCGAGCTGCTGGTGCTCGGCGGCCGCTCGATCCCCCACGCGGTAATGATGATGATCCCGGAGGCCTACCGCACTCGCACCGACCTCGATCCCGACGTCAAGGGCTTCTATGACTTCCACTCCTGTCTGATGGAGCCGTGGGATGGTCCGGCGGCGGTGGTCTTCACCGACGGGCGCGTGGCCGGCGCGGTGCTGGACCGCAACGGTCTGCGGCCCGGACGCTGGATCCAGGATGCCGAGGGCTACGTGGTGCTCGCCTCGGAAACCGGCGTGCTCAGCGTCCCCCCCGAGCGCATCCAGCGCAAAGGGCGCCTGGCCCCCGGAAAGCTGTTCCTGGTGGATCTGGAAGCAGGCCGGATCGTCGACGACGAGGAGGTCAAGCGGGGGATCGCGCGGCGCCGGCCCTACGGCGAGTGGTACCAGCGCTCGGTCGTCCACATCTCCGACCTGCCCGCGCGGGACCCGCGGACGCCGCGGATCGAGCCGCTGCGCTCCAAGCAGCTGGCCTTCGGCTACTCCCAGGAGGACCTGCGGCTGATCATCGCGCCGATGGCGGCCAAGGGCGAGGAGCCGGTGGCGAGCATGGGCAACGACGCCGCCCTGGCAGTGCTCTCGGACCGCCAGCCGCCGCTGTTCTCCTACTTCAAGCAGCTGTTCGCGCAGGTCACCAACCCGCCGATCGACCCGATCCGCGAGTCGCTGGTGATGAGCCTGCAGGCGGGCGTCGGGGGAGCTGAACCTGCTCACCGAGGCGCCGGAGCAGGCCCACCAGCTGGTGATGGATCAACCGATCCTGCGCAACGCCGAGCTGGAGAAGCTCAGACAGGTCTCCCACGACGTGTTCGATGCCGCCACCCTGGACATCACCTGGCCGATCGAGGGGGGGCCCGACGGGATGGAGATCCGCCTCCACGACCTGTGCGCGGAGGCGGCCCGCTACGTTGACCACGGCGCCAACATCCTCATCCTCTCCGATCGCAACCTCGGCCCCGAGCGGGTGGCGATGCCCTCGCTGCTGGCCGTCGCCGCCGTCCACCACCACCTCGTCCGGCGGGGCACGCGCCTGCGGACGGGTCTGGTGATCGAGTCCGGCGAGCCCCGCGACATCCACCACATGGCGACGCTGATCGGCTACGGCGCCGCCGCGATCAACCCCTACCTGATGTTCGAGTCCCTGGACGAGCTCGCCGATCGCTCCTTGCTTCCGGAGGACCTCGATCGCGACGAGGCCGAGCAGCGCATCGTCAAGGCGATCGGCAAGGGCCTGCTGAAGACCATCTCCAAGATGGGGATTTCCACGATCCAGTCATATTGCGGCGCCCAGATCTTTGAGGCGGTCGGGTTGGAGCAGGAGCTGATCCAGACCCATTTCACCGGGACCGCTTCCCGTATCGGGGGAATCGGCCTCGACCAGCTCTCGACCGAGGCCATGGAGCGTCACTTCCGGGCCTACCCCCGCAGCGGCCGTGACCTCTTGCCCGTAGGCGGAGTGCTCCAGTGGCGGCGCCACGGCGAGGTCCACGTGTGGAACCCGGATACCGTGGCCAAGCTCCAGCACGCCGTGCGCAGCCCGGTGTCGACGAGCTCCACGAACGGAAGCTCGGTGCTGGGCGACGCGTATGAGACCTACGAGGAGTTCTCTCGCCTGGCCAACGACGAATCCACCCGCAAGGCGGCGCTGCGGGGCCTGATGAAGTTCCGCGCGACGAGCGCACCAGTGGCCCTGGAGGAGGTTGAGCCGGCGACCGAGATCGTCAAGCGCTTCACCACCGGCGCGATGAGCCTCGGAGCGCTCAGCCGCGAAGCCCACGAGACGCTGGCGATCGCCATGAACCGGCTCGGCGCTAAGTCCAACACCGGCGAGGGTGGCGAGGATCCCGCCCGCTACGTGCTCGACGCCAACGGCGACTCACGGCGCTCGGCCATCAAGCAGATCGCCTCTGGTCGCTTCGGCGTGACCGTTCACTACCTTGTCAACGCCGATCAGCTGCAGATCAAGATGGCCCAGGGGGCCAAGCCAGGCGAGGGAGGTCAGCTCCCCGGCCACAAGGTCGACGACTACATCGCCAAGATCCGCAGCTCCACCCCGGGCGTGGGACTGATCTCCCCGCCGCCCCACCACGACATCTACTCAATCGAGGACCTCAAGCAGCTGATCTACGACCTGCGCTGCGCCAATCCCGGAGCGTCGGTGTCGGTCAAGCTCGTCTCCGAGGTTGGTGTCGGCACCGTCGCCTCCGGCGTGGCCAAGGCCAATGCCGATCACGTCACGATCGCCGGCCATGACGGCGGCACCGGCGCCTCGCCCCAGTCCTCGGTCCACGGCGCGGGCGTGCCGTGGGAGATCGGCCTGGCCGAGACTCAGCAGACGCTCCTGCTCAACGACCTGCGCAGCCGGATAACCGTCGAGGTGGACGGCCAGATGAAGACCGGTCGTGACGTCGTCGTCGCCGCGCTGCTAGGCGCCGATGAGTTCGGCTTCTCCACCGCCCCGCTTATCGCGATGGGCTGCATCATGATGCGCGTGTGCCATCTCAACACCTGCCCGGTGGGCGTGGCCACGCAGGATCCCGAGCTTCGGCGGCGCTTCCGCGGTACTCCTGATCAGGTAGTCAACTTCCTCATGCTGGTGGCGCAGGAAACGCGTCAGATCATGGCTTCTTTGGGGGTCCGCACCGTGCAGGAGATGATTGGTCGCGCGGACCTGCTCGACACCGACGATGCGATCGAGCACTGGAAGGCCAAGCACGTCGACCTGTCGATGGTCCTGAAGATGCCGCTCCTACCCGAGGGCACACCGCGATCCCGTACGAGGTCGCAGGTCCCGGTACTCGACGACGCGCTGGACTGGGAGCTGGTGCGCGGCTGCGCGACGGCTCTGGAGGAGGGTGGTCAGGTCAGGCTCGGCCCGGTTCCGGTTCGCAACGTCAACCGCACCGTGGGCGGGATATTGTCGGGCGAGATCGCCCGCCGCCATGGTCTTCCCGGTCTACCGGAGGGCACGATCGAGATCTCCTTCTCCGGCTCCGCGGGCCAGAGTTTCGGCGGTTGGCTGGCCCCAGGGGTGACGTTCTCGCTGAGGGGTGAGACCAACGACTACGCGGGCAAGGGCATGTCCGGGGGGATCCTCGTCGTCCGTCCTCCCGAGAAGGCGTTGTTCCGGGCCGAGGAGAACATGATCGTCGGCAACACGGTGCTCTACGGCGCCACCGCCGGGCGCGCGTTCTTCCGCGGGCTGGCCGGTGAGCGCTTCGCCGTGCGCAACTCCGGCGTACACGCCGTGGTCGAGGGGGTCGGCGACCACGGTTGTGAGTACATGACCGGTGGCCGCGTCGTCGTGCTCGGGCCGACCGGACGCAACTTCGCCGCCGGGATGAGCGGCGGGATCGCCTACGTCTACGACGTGGACCGGTGCTTTGCCGGTCGCGCCAACACCGAGCTGGTCGACCTGGAGGACCTCGACGAAGGGGATGTTGACGAGGTCAAGGCGCTGATCTCCGAGCATGTGCAGCGAACCGGATCGCTGGTCGCCCGCAACCTGCTGGCCTCGTGGGAGCGCGCGCAGGAACGCTTCGTGAAGGTGATGCCGCGCGACTACCGGCGCGCGTTGGCTGAGCGCGCCGAGGAGGCCGCGGTCGTCGGCGCGTAGGCGGCTCAGGCAGGCGACCGGCGGTCGCCGCCCAGCCGGATCAGCACCGTCGCCCAGGTCCGGAACGGACGCCAGGCTTTGGCCAGCTCGGCGAAGCGCTCCAGCGTCATCGGTTCCCGGAGCCCGTACATACGCGCGGCGTGGGTCATCACCTTGGCCTCAGGCGCCATCAGCGGCGCGTCGGCAAAGCCGCTGGCGCGCAGGACCACGAGGCTTGCGTAGAACGGGCCAAGTCCTTTAAGGCGCTGGAGCTCGACGTATGCCCGCTCGGGTCCGAGCTCGTGCAGCCGAGTCACGTCGAGCCCGCCATCCAGTGCCGCTCGAGCGACGGCACGAAGTCGCCTGACCTTCTCGGAGGAAAGGCCGTCGGTGTCTTCGGACAAGTCCGCCAGTCGGTCGGGTTGCGGGAAGGCGGCGAGCGTCTCGCCGGCCAGCTCCAGACGCTGGCCCAGTCGCTCGCTCAGCGCCGTCCGCACCTTCGCTCCCTGCGCCGCGGGTCGGCGAGCGGAGATGATCGACCAGCACGCGCTTTCGAAGGGGGAGTGGAACAGCACCGGCCGCTGCCCCGGGTGCGCGGCCTGGAGCGAGCCGATGACGCCGTCACGCTGACCCACGCGCGCGAACTCCTCGCCGTCGTGATCGAGCGAGACGATGCGTGCCACCTGGGCCAGGGCTCGTTCAGGATCGCCGCCACCGGCGCTCTCCAGCTGCACCGTGACCGGCCCGTGCAGCGGCTGCGCCTGGCGGAGCACCGCGCCGGCGTAGCCGATCCCCCCATCGACGGCGAAGGCCAGCCGCATCGCCCCGTCGAAGGCCGGCGGGCGCCCCTCGTTGGGCCCAAACCCGAACTCCGCTGCCGCCCTCAGCGAGAACGGCCCCCGCGATGGCAGCTCGTGGCCGTCGGTCATCGAGCCGCGACTTCGGTCCATTTGATCAGCGCGCCCACGCGGCTACTCTATGCTGCGCTGCCCCATGGGCGAGCTCGGCGCATTCCTCAAGGTCCACCGGGTCGGCTTCGACAAGCGCGACCCCCGCGACCGCGTCCACGACTACCGCCAGTACTTCGCCCTGCAGCCTGAGGAGGAGCTGCGCCAGCAGGGGGCGAGGTGCATGGACTGCGGAATCCCGTTCTGCCACGAGGGCTGCCCGCTCGGAAACCTGATCCCGGACTGGAATGATCTCGTCTACCGCGGGAAGTGGCGCGATGCCATCGATCAACTGCACCTGACCAACAACTTCCCCGAGTTCACAGGGCGTATCTGTCCCGCGCCCTGCGAGTCGGCATGCGTGCTGGCGATCAACGACGACCCGGTGACGATCGAGCAGATCGAGATGGCGATCGCCGAGCGGGCGTTTAAGGAGGGCTGGGTCGAGCCCGAGCCTCCCGTGCGCCGGAGCGAGAAGCGCGTGGCCGTCGTCGGGGCCGGACCCGCAGGGCTAGCCGCGGCCGCCGAGCTCAACAAGGCCGGTCACAACGTGACGGTGTTCGAGCGTGACGAGGGGCCAGGCGGACTGATGCGCTTTGGCGTTCCCGACGCCAAGCTGGAGAAGTGGATCATCGACCGGCGGGTGGAGGTGCTGGCCCAGGAGGGAATCGAGTTCGTCTACGACACCGACGTCGGTCGGGACATCACTGCCGCGGAGCTGCGTCGGCGCTTCGACGCGGTGGTGGTGGCGATCGGCTCGCGCGTCTCCCGGGACATCAGCGTCTCCGGCCGTGAGCTGTCCGGGATTCACTTCGCCATGGACTACCTCTACCAGCGCAACCGATGGGTGGCCGAGCAGGAGGGACGGCCGTCACGGGCGACCGCGCCCGGATCCGAGATCTCGGCTCAGGGCAAGCGCGTGATCGTGATCGGCGGCGGGGACACCGGGATGGACTGCATCTCCAACTCGCATCGTGAGGGTGCGCGCAGCGTGGTGATGCTCGATGTCTACGCGCAGCTGCCCTCCGAGGGGGAGGATCCCCGCCACCCGTGGCCTCTGCCACCCAAGCGCACCCAGACGACCTATGCCCTCGAGGAGGGCGGGAAGCGCCGCTGGGGGACCGAGGTGATCGGCTTCGACGGGGAGGACGGCGCCGTGTCCCGGGTCTACGCGCGCCAGGTCACCGGCACCTCCTCCCGGGATTTGACGCCGGTCCCAGGCACGGAGTTCGCGCTTCCTGCCGATCTGGTGCTGATCGCGATCGGCTTCGAGCATCCACAGCACGAGGGTCTGGTGGAGCAACTGACGGTCGAGCTCGATCGGCGCGGAAACATCCGCACCCGGCAGACCTATCGAACCTCGATCGACTGCGTTTACGCCGCCGGCGACGCCCGCGTCGGGCAATCGCTGGTGGTGACGGCGATCGCCGAGGGTCGCAAGTGCGCGCGGATCGTCAATCGTGACCTGGGTGGCAGTCCGATGGACGCCGACCGGGAGATGCTTGCCGTCGGTGCCTGGAGCGGCGAGGCCGACCGAACCCTTCGCCACGAGGCCGAGGCAGCGGGGACGGTGCGGCCGGGGGAGGAGTTCTTCAGCGGCCCGGGCACGCGCTGAGCTTCATGATGCCCCGAGGTCGTCCGACTGCTACGGTAAGTCGGGTGCCGGCGTTGTCGCGGCTGGACGGTCGGGCGCAGCAGTAATCCGGGTTTACACCAGGCTTGGGGACGGGGAAACTCGCCCCTGTCGGTCAGGGAACTGCGCCCCCACTTCCCTGACTCTCCGGGGGGCCCAGATGGATCTGGGCCCCCCGGGCTTTTGACGCCGGCAAAGCCCCGAACGACTGGGCGGGCGGCGAGGGGGTGCGTTCCGTGCCCGTGCGCCCGCGGCCCGGGTATGCGACCGTTTGCCGATGGCTCCGTTTGCCGCCGCCGCACTTGCGCAGCACCGCCACCATCACACCTCGATCGGGGACACGGTCAGCCACCTGTTGAGCTCGGCGGGAACGTTCTTCTCGCAGCTGGCAAACCTCGATTGGGTCGCGCTGTTGATCGCGCTGGCGGGCTATGGGCTCTACCTGCTGTTGCGTTCGCGCGCGTTGTTCAACGCGATCCGGGCCGCGTACCCGCAGGAGCAGATGCGCTGGCGGGACGTGTGGGGGGCCTACATGGTCGGCTACGCCGTCAACAACGTGTTTCCGCTGGGCGGGGGAAACATCGCCCAGCTGTTCCTGACCCGGATGGCGATCACGCGCAGCAGTTACCCGACGATCGCCTCGGCGCTGTCCACGGGCGTCATCTTCGACTGGTTCATGGGATTGCTGGTGATGGGCTTCTCGTTCACTCAGGGTGTGTTCCCCAAGCCCCCGGACTTCTCCAAACTGCCGGCCTTCGACATCAGTTTCTTTGCCTCGCACATGCGCTTCACGTTGTTCTTCCTAACCGCTCTCGGCATTCTCTTCTGCATCGCCTTCGCGCTGCTCTCCGCGCGCGTGCGTGCGTTCTGGCAGCGCGTGCGCCAGGGGTTCACGATCCTGCGTGACCGCCGGCGCTTCCGCCGTGAGATGGCCAGCTGGCAGCTCGCCAGCTGGATCGCCCGCTTCGCTTCTTACTGGGCCCTCCTGGACGCGTTCCACATCGGTGGCTCGGTTCGCAACGCCCTCCTGGTGCTGGGCGTGCAGGTCGTGGCCTCGGTGTTCCCGTTCACGCCCGGCGGCGCCGGGGTCCAGCAGGCGCTGCTGCTGACGATCTTCGCCCACAATCCTGATGTGGCCTCGTTCTCGGTGGGCCAGCAGATCGCTACCGCGGTGCTGAGCGGCGTACTCGGGTTCGCATCGCTGGTGCTGATCTTCCGCTTCCGCAGCTTCCGGGAGGTGATGCGGCGCGGGCGGGCACATCGCCAGGAGGAGGCGGCCCGAGCGGCGGAGCGAGACCAACAGCCGACCGCGGTCGCCGGATGACCCGGCCCGACCGTGGCGGCCCGTCGCCCTGAGCGAAGCGAACTCGACGCTTCCATCGTCTTTGGCTACGGTGAAGGGATGACACCGTTGCCGTCCGTGTGCGTGATCGGTGCGGGCTCCTCCGGAATTGCCGCCGCCAAGGCGCTGCACGACCGCGGCATCGGCTTCGACTGCTTCGAGAAGTCAGACCGCATCGGCGGCAACTGGGTGTTCGGCAATCGCAACGGGATGTCCTCGGCCTACCGCTCGTTGCACATCAACACCTCCCGCGAGCGGATGGAGTACTCGGACTTCCCGATGCCCCGGGATTACCCCGACTTCCCCCACCACACCCAGATCGCCCGGTACTTCGACGCCTACGTCGATCACTTCGGCTTCCGGGACCGGATCACATTCGAGACCGGGGTCGAGCACGCGGCGGGCAACGAAGATGGCACGTGGGAGGTGACCCTTGATACGGGCCAGGTCCGTGGCTACGACATGCTGCTCGTCGCCAACGGCCATCACTGGGACGCGCGCTGGCCCGAACCGCCTTACCCGGGCGAGTTCTCAGGGCTGCAGAGCCACTCCCACCACTACCTCGACAACGAGGGCTTCCGGGACAAGAACGTGCTCGTGGTGGGAATCGGCAACAGCGCCATGGATATTGCCGTGGAGGCGAGCTTCGTTGCCCGGAGGACGATCGTCTCCTCTCGCCGAGGCGCGTACATCCTGCCCAAGTACCTGTTCGGCCGGCCGCTGGACCAGATTGGGGTCAACCCCCTGACGCCGCGGCTGCCTTTCGCCTTCCGCCGGGCGATCTTGATGGGGATGTTCCGGGTTGGCGTGGGGAGGATGACCGATTACGGTCTGCCCGAGCCCGACCACAAGATCGGAGAGGCGCATCCGACGATCTCGCCCGACTTCCTCAACCGGATCGCGCACGGCGAGATCACATGGAAGCCGAACTTGGCCGCGATGGAGGGAGACCAGGTCCGCTTCCAGGACGGGAGCCGCGAGCCGGTCGACGTGATCGTCTGGTGCACCGGCTACAGAGTGTCGTTTCCGTTCTTCCAGGAAGGCTTCATCTCCGCTCCCGAGAACGACCTGCCGCTGTTCAAGCGCCTGTTCAAACCCGGTATCCCCAACCTGGCCTTCATTGCGCTGCTCCAGCCGCTGGGCGCGACGATGCCGCTCGCCGAGGCGCAGGGCAGGTGGATCGCGGCTTATCTGCGCGGCGAATACCACCTCCCGACCCTGAAGGCGATGGAGACCGACATGCGGCTCGAGCGCGATCGGATGTTCAAGCGCTACGTCGCCTCCAAGCGCCACACCATGCAGGTCGACTTCGACAACTACCTTTACGAGCTGGGTAAGGAGCGCAAGGCGGGCGCGGCGAGGGCGAGGGCCGCCGGCTTCACGCTGCCGGTGCCGGCCCGCGCCCAGGCCGTGCCGGCGGGCGTCGCGCCGGCGTAGGATGCCGACCTTCTGCCGTCACAACCGCTTGATCCAGAACTGCTCGATCTGCGCTCGGGAGCAGGCGATCGAGCCCCGTCCCCTGGTCAGCTCCGGGGCCCCCCGCGCGAGCGCTGAACCCGCCGTCTCCGCGCGCACTCCCGCGCGTCCAGTGACCAAGCGCCCGGCGACCAACCCAGGCCGGCGCCCTGCGGCCGGCCTCCGCGTCCGGCGACTGGCGCGCGGCAACGATGACGGTTACCGCAGCGCGCTGGTGGTGGGCTTGCGGTCGAGCCAGGATGCGGACCGGTTGGCCCAGGAGCTGGCCTTCGCCGGAGATCGCCTGGCGCGACTATCGGCTGATCCCCCGGGGCTGTATGCGGAGGTGGCCGACTCCGGCGGCGACGTCGAGGAGCGCACCTGGCTGGCGTTCCTGATCGCTTACCTGTGCCCGCTTGAGCGGCCGGATCCGTTTGCGTCGATCGCCAAGGCCAGGACGGCTTGGCACTCGGGCCAACCACCCGACCTGAACGAAATCGAGCTTGGACCACGCAGCGCGCACCGCCCCGAGCGCGGAACGCGGTCACTCGATGCTTATCGTGCTTGGGCGCAGCGGGCGGGCTCTCAGCAGAGCGCGTTCACCGGCGAGCCGGCGTGGGCTTCCGAGCGACGCTTCGCGCGCGTGTACGAGCGCCTTGCCCTGCCGGGTCTGAGCCGCGACGTTCGCTACGAGCTGCTGGTGGTGCTCGGGGGGGTCGGCCTCTATGAGCTGAAGCCGGCAACGCTGGCCCTCGGCGGTGACAACGAGGTTACGGTCGCGGCCAAGCGGGCACTCGGAATCGGCGATCCGCTGCTGCTGGAGCGCCGGGCGCAGGCGCTGGCCGAGGCGTGCGGTCTCCCGCTCGGTGCGCTCGACCTCGGCCTTTACAACTGGGAGCGCGGCACCAGAGTGGGACTCGGCCTGGAATCCGACCGCGACCTGGAGCCGGGGCGGCTGGCCATCACCCGCCAGGCGCTGGGCCTGCAGTGACGCGTTGAAGCCGGCCGCAGTCGCGCTCGGCAATCCGCAGCAGCGCAACTCCGCTCCCCATCGAGGGTTTTAAGGCAGGCAACCCGTCCTGATGTGAGCAAGCTGGAGGTATGCCGTGCGTCGCTCGTTCCTCCTGTCGTTGTCGATTGCGTCGCTGCTGATTGGAGCCGGCGCCTTTGCCATCTCTAGCTCCTCCGCCTCGCCGCGCGCCTCGGGCACGATCGTCTGCCCGCTGAGCGCGGCCACACCCAGGAACTGCTGCCCTCCGATTGGCGCGCTCGCGGGCGCGGGCCGGTTCTGCTGCCCCGGCACGGCGCGGTGCGCAACCCGGCTGACCGTCGATGCTGACCCCAGTCCTTCGACGGCGGGGCAGAGCGTCATCGTCTCGGGACGGCTGCTCGGCGCAAGCGCGACAAGCTCCACGCGCGTGGTCCTCTGGCACCGGCTCCCGGAGCAGCGACAGTTCCATCGCGTGGCCAGCACTATGGTCAACCCGCTCGGCCTCTATGAGATCGTGCGTCCGCCGGGCACCGTCGACACCAACCGACGGTGGTACGTGACCGCGGGCGACCTCCGGAGCCCCACCATCACGCAACACGTTCAGGCGCTGGTCACGCTGTCGGCAGCGGCCACGACGGTCAACTCCGGGGACGTCGTGAGCGTCAGCGGTCACGTGACCCCGACCCACGCCGGGCAGCGCGTGCTCCTTCAGCAGCTGAACGGCGGCGCGTGGGTGACGATCGCCTCGCTGCGCCTCGACCGCGCGTCGAGCTACTCGACCCGGCGGCGGCTCCACGGTGACGGATCGATAGAGCTGCGCGTGGTCCTGCCGGCTGACAGCCGGAACATTCGCTCCCCCTCCGCGCCGGTGCCGATCAACCTCCTGGGCGGGATCCACAAGATCCGTCACGTGGTGATCATCATGCAGGAGAACCGCTCCTTTGACCACTACTTCGGCACGTTCCCCGGCGCCGACGGGATTCCAGCCGGAGTCTGCGTCCCGGATCCGGAGAGCGGTGGCTGCGTGAAGCCCTTCCACGACTCAGCCGACCTAAACTACGGAGGTCCCCACAGCGCCAACAACGCGGTCGCGGACATCGATGGGGGCAGGATGGACGGCTTCGTCGGGCAGGTGGAGAAGAGCAAGCAGTGCACCGGCAACAATCCCAACTGCAATCAATGCAGCCAGGGTCAGCAGGGCAGGTGCATCGACGTGATGGGCTACCACGACGCTCGGGAGATCCCCAACTACTGGACCTACGCGCACGACTTCACCCTTCAGGATCACATGTTCGAGCCCAATGCCTCATGGAGCCTGCCCGAGCACCTCTTCCAGGTCTCGGAGTGGTCGGCCCACTGCGCCGACCCCTACGACCCGAGCTCGTGCACGAACGCGCTGCAGAGTCCGAACTCGCCGGGCGGTCCGCTGAGCCAGACGCCGCTCTACGCCTGGACCGACATGACCTGGCTGCTGCACAAGCAGGGCGTCAGCTGGGGTTACTACGTGTTCAAGGGCACCGAGCCGGACTGCGAGAATCCATCGGCGATGACGTGCGCTCCGGTTGCGCAGGGTCCGAAGACTCCAGGGATCTGGAATCCGCTGCCGCACTTCACCGACGTCCATCAGGACGACCAGGTCGCCAACGTGCAGACGCTCAGCAACTTCTACGCCGCGGCGGAGAACGGCACACTGCCCGCGGTGTCCTGGATCGACCCCAACGGCAAGGTATCCGAGCATCCGACCGCCCTGGTGAGCACCGGCCAGAGCTACGTCACCGGCCTGATCAACGCGGTCATGCATAGCCCTGACTGGAGCAGCACCGCGATCTTTCTCTCCTGGGATGACTGGGGAGGCTTCTACGACCACGTCGTGCCGCCCACCGTGGATCAGAACGGCTACGGGCTGCGCGTGCCCGGGATCGTGATCAGCCCCTACGCCAAGCAGGGCTACATCGACCACCAGACGCTCAGCCACGACGCTTACAACAAGTTCATCGAGGACGACTTCCTGGGCGGCCAGCGGCTTGACCCGACCACCGACGGGCGGCCAGATCCCCGTCCCGACGTGCGGGAGGCAAACCCGCTGCTCGGCAATCTCACCTCGGACTTCAACTTCGACCAGTCACCGCGCGCGCCGGTGCTCCTGCCGGTCAATCCGGCGCCTGGGCCGGCGTCCGCGCCGCCGGGTTGACCCGGCGCGTGGACCTGGCGCTTCTCGTCCGCGCTGTGACGTGGCGTGTCCTAGTAGCCATGTACGGAACTCGGACACGCCACGTCAGAAACTGAGCTTGCGGGGACGCGAGGCACGGCTCAGCGCCGGCTCCGTCCGACCCACCACTTAGCTTTTTGCGGCGTCCGCACCAAACCAGCGGGAGTCGCAATGTCACTCTGCTTCATCGAACCGCAGAACGCCATCCGCGTCATCGCCGACTCGGTTGGGCGGGAGGCCCGCCGGCAGATCTTGGGTGAGGTCGTCCGCGCCTGGGTCGACGAGATCCCCGAGTCCGAGCTTGAGTCCCACTACGCCAAGGCAATCGCCGATCTCGACGAGCATGACCTATCGCTGCTGGCGGCCTGGCACGCCTCACTCGAGGTCGGGCATCCTTTGCCCAACAAGGAGTTCCTCGTCAACGTGTTTTCTTCGCTGGGCGAGAACCGGCGCGAGGCGCTGAAGATAGCCGCCGGCTTCCGCGGCGAGGAGGCATTCGAGGCGGGGGTGGGGGAGGAGCAGGCGTTCGACACCGTGCTGCCCTGGCTCTCGCAGGAGCGATGCGTGCTGCTCGCCAGCGAGTGCCTGGAGCTGTATTGCTGGGACCGGCTGGGCGTCGAGAACTGACACTCAGCGACGGTCGGCGAGGGCCCGCTCCACCTCGGCGATCGCCTGCTCGTTCTCACGGAACCACACCGCCTTCATCCCTAGGGCGCGAGCGGCCTCGCAGTTGATCTCCATATCGTCGATCAGCAGCGCCGACTCGGGGTCCACTCCCAGGCGCTCGAGCGTCACCTCGTAGATTCTCGGATCCGGCTTGCGAACCCCGATGAACGCCGAGTCCACCACCACATCGAAGATCTCATCCACCGGCAGCTTCGCCCGCCACAGTGTCTCCCACTCCCGAACGTTGTTGGTGCAGATGGCCAGCTTTAGCCCGCGGTCCCGCAGTTCCCGCATGTAGCCGATCAGTGGCTGATTGGGATGCAGATGCTCGAAGTAGCGCTCGCCGAAGCCGTCGAGCGTGACCTCCCGTGCGAGCTGGGTGGTGAGCGCCTGGCCCAGGAGCCGCAGGAACTCGGCCTCGCTTAGATGACCGCGCTCCAGCTCGTGCAGCGGGTTCTCCCCCAACGCTTGGCCGACAGCGACCATCGCTCGGCCGAGGTCTTCGAGTGAGATCCCAGACGACTGCTGGAAGGCGGCAAACGAGCCCAACAGCGGCGAGGTGAGCACGCCGCCGAAGTCGCTGACGATGGCCTGGATCGCGCTCGTCCCGGCGCCGGACGCGCTCATTCCGCTCCCACCAGCACGTAGACACCGTCGCCGACCTGTCCGCGACTGTGCCAGCGCATGGCGTGGGCGGAAACCTGCAGACCGTCGACCGTGAGCCGAATCGCGCCCCCGAGTGCTTCGGCGGCAGCCCGACGCGGGTACTCGACCTTTCCGTCCTCGCCTTCGATCCACAGCTCTAATCCGCTTCGCAGGGGAGCTCCGTCCTCGGCGTACGTGGTCGACAGCCGCGGATCCCCGACGGCGACCGCCGCTCCGTCCTCGAACACCGTCGCCGCCACGGCGTCGCGATCGTGGCCCTTGGACCCGCCGGAGCGCAGCGCCCTCAGCGCCAGCGCGTCCCCGGCCGAAAACCAGGCATAGGCTGCTCGTAGCGATTCTGCGCCGTCGAGCCGGGGGTGAGCCGCGCGCATGCCCAGACAGCTGATCGGCTCGTCCTCCGCGTCCACGAGGTGACCCTCAACGCGACACAGTTGCTCGAAGCCCACGGCTGCCGCATGCGCCGCCGGGGGCCCAAGCGGAAGGACCGACAGCTCAGTGCTCGAGCCCGACACCCGCCAGGGCACGTCCGGCGACGCCTGCTCGACGGTGCCATCGGCGTGTCCCTCGGGACCGGGCCCGATCGTGCCCGTGGCGTCTGTGGGTGGCGGGAGCTTGATCGTGCTCGCGGCGACGCGTCCTTTGCCCGTGGATGGTCCCACGGCGAGAGCACCATCCAGCGCGACCCCGCACAGGTCCGCGTTGTGATCGGCGAAGACCACGAGCGCGAACGCGGTGGGGAAGATCGAGCCCGGCATCTGTCCCAGGCTACTGGCCGACCGAGCGCCGGTGCGAAGACGAATGGCCCTCTCCCGGGGACGCGAGACCCTCAGGCGACGGCGGCCGAGGTGCCGTCGAACCTCACGCCCGGCAGCCGGTGAAGACCGACCATCTCGATCAGCGTGCGGATCTGGGGCTGCGCGCCGCGGAGGAGAATCGTCCGGCCCCGCTTGCGAAGCCGCCGAGAGAGCATGGCCAGATCCAGCATCAGCGACGTGTCCGCGAACACCAGCTCGGTGAGATCGACCACGACATCTTCGTCGGAGGCGATCGCTTGAGCCAGGGCTCGTCGCCGGACCCCTTGCGTTACCCGATCCTCGTCTCCGGCGCAGCGAAGGATTGGCGGATGTTCATCGAAGTAGACGATTTGTCCAACCTAGCGAATCGGGGCGACGAGGCGCAAGGTGAGCCCTCGGCTCTCGTACACTGAGACCATGGTCACAACCGAAGAGGTCACCGAGGCGCTGCGAGACGTGATCGATCCCGAGCTGGGTCTCGACTTCGTCGAGCTCGGCTTGATCTATGACGTTGCCGTCGAAGACACGGGTGTCGTCAAGGTGACCTACACGCTCACCAGCCCCGGGTGCCCGATTGGGCCGCAGGTGTCCGAGCAGATCGAGGAATTCGTGGGCGAGCTGGACGGGGTCGAAGACGTTCAGCCGACGATGACCTTCTCGCCGCCGTGGACGCCGGAGCGGATGAGCGAGGACGCTAAGTTCGCGCTCGGCTTCTAGGCCCTTCGGCGCGCGCGCTCAGACTGCTCAGTCGTCCGAGCGCTTGCGCGACGGCCGTGCACCGCGGGAGCGCTTAGCTCGCATGTCGGCGGCCGGGCCGCGGCTCGGGCGCGAGCGCACCGACGGGATGACCGGCGAGGGCCGGTTCGCCCCGGCGCGCTGCGGAGAGCGCTTGCTTGACGGCTGAGCGCGCTTCTTGCCCGCCGCGACCAGCAGCTGCTCCAACGAATCCTCGATTCCCTCGGCCAGCGAATCGATGTCCGCCAGCGCGTCGTAGTCGCCGAGGAGGCCGTAGTTGATCGTGCCGTTGTAAGACATGATCGCGATCGCCAGTGCGTGATGCTCAGGCAGGAAAGCCACCGGGAACAGATCCTGCAGCTTGCGGCCCAGCACGTACAGCGGCAGCTGCGGCCCGGGAATGTTGGTGACGATCAGGTTGAACAACCGGGTCGAAAAGTTCAGGCGGCTGGCCTGCGCGAGGATCGTCGGCGGCGCCAGGTCATTGACGGCGGCCAGAGTCGCCGCGCCTACCGCCTGCTTTGACTCCTTGAGGCCATCCATCGCCTCCCGAACAAACCGTAGCCGCGCGACTGGATCCGGGATGTACACCGGCAGCGGACCGCGCATAACCGTCAGCTGGTTGCCCAGCGTCCCGCGCTGATCCTGGGTGCGAACCGATACCGGCACGAGCGCCCTGAGCTCGAGTCCCTCGGTGCGGATTCCCCGTCCGCGCAACCATCGTGCCAGCGCCCCGGCGACGACAGTCAGCACGACATCGTTGACGGTACCCCCGAAGGCGTCCTTGACCTGCTTGTAGTCCTCCAGCCGCCCGCGCACCACGGCGTAGCGCCGGTGCGGCCCGATGTCGACGTTCAGCGGCGTTTCCGGCGCCGGGTTGAGTGTCGCCCACACGATCTCCCCCACGCCCTCGAGGGCGTCACGAAGAACCGACATTGTGCTCGCTGGGCGCGACGCTGCGTTCAACGCCCGGCTGACGATGTCGGTGGTGACGTTGACCGCGCTGCGGACTCCAGCCAGTACCAGCCCGGCGGGGGAGGGCCCGCTCTGGGGCTGCCAGCGCTCCAGAGTGGTCGAGGACGGGGCCGCCCAGGGCTGAGATCGAACAGCACCGTCGCCAGGTCCACGCCCGAGACGCCGTCGACCAGAGCGTGGTGGGTCTTGAACACCAGTGCGAAGCGTTCCTGGGCACCGCCCGAAGCCGATCCGAGTCCCTCCACCAGCCAGTTCTCCCACAGCGGCTTGGACCGATCCAGTTGTTGGGAGGCCACCCGCGCAGCCAGGCGAAACAGCTGCTCCTCGGTGCCCGGCGCGGGCAGCGCCGTGTGGCGAACGTGGAACTCGAGGTTGAAGTCTGGGTCATCGACCCACAGCGGCCGGCCACTGTCCAGCGGCGGCGTTGCCAGCTTGTGGCGGTAGCGCGGAACCAGGTGCAGCCGGCCACGAACGTGGTCCACGTAATCCTGGAAGGCGGGAGGCGGCCCCTCGAAGATGAGCACGGCGCCGATGTGCATGTGCGACGAGTGCCCCTCCTGGTGAAGGAACGAAGCGTCGGTTGAGCTGAGGCGGTCGAGGTGGTGCTGCGGCATCGCTGCTCCGGGCCGGGAAACCCTTAAGCTACTCGACGCGGTGGCGGCCCGGGAGGAGACCGAGTGGCCTCTACACTGCCAACCATGGCTGGCGTTCCCGAGAAGCTGCTGCTCGCCGCCCCGCGCGGGTACTGCGCGGGGGTCGACCGGGCCGTGCAGACCGTCGAGCGCGCGCTCGAGCTGCACGGCGCTCCGGTGTATGTGCGCAAGGAGATCGTCCACAACAAGCACGTGGTGGAGCAGCTGCGCGAGCGTGGAGCGGTGTTCGTCGAGGCCGAGACCGAGGTGCCGGACGGAGCCACGGTGGTGTTCTCGGCTCATGGCGTGGCTCCGAGCGTCCACGTCAACGCCGCGCAGCGCAACCTGCAGACGATCGATGCCACCTGCCCGCTGGTGACCAAGGTGCACGTGGAGGCCAAGAAGTTCGCGGCCGAGGGATACACGATCGTGCTGGTCGGCCATGCCGGGCACGAGGAGGTCGAGGGGACGATGGGGGAGGCCCCCGCCAGCATCGTGCTGATCGAGACCGAGGAGGACGTCGAGGCGCTGCAGGTTGCCGACCCAAGCAAGGTGGCGTTCATCTCGCAGACGACGCTGTCGGTGGACGAGACGCGGGCGATCATCGACCGGTTGCGGGAGCGCTTCCCGGCGATCGTCGGACCCCGCACCGATGACATCTGCTATGCGACCACCAACCGGCAGGCTGCTGTCAAGCGGCTGGCTCGCGAGTGTGATCTGGTGCTGGTGATCGGCTCTCGCAACTCCTCCAACTCCAACCGCCTGGTCGAGGTCGCCGGCGAGCACGGCGCCGAGTCGCATCTGATCGACAACGAGCACGAGGTCCGCGAGGAGTGGCTCGCGGACAAGAAGGTGGTGGGGATCACCTCCGGAGCCAGCGCACCCGAGGAGCTGGTGCAGCGACTGGTCGCCTTCTTCCGAGCCCGCGGCACCGAGGACGTGCGCGAGCTCGAGGTCGTACAGGAGGACGTTCGCTTCATGCTCCCCAAGCGGATCCGCCAGGCGATGGCCGCGGCATCAGCCTGACGGGACTCCTGCGCTGCGCACGCTGGTCGCCTCCGACCTGCATCTGGGGATGCCCGGTCGGCGCGAGATCCTTGGGGTGCAGGGCAATCGAGCCGCGCTGGTGGCGGCCCTGGCGGGAATCGATCGCCTGGTACTGCTGGGAGATGTGATCGAGCTGCGCCGCGGGCCGCTGCAGGCGGCGATCGATGCTGCTCGTCCGGTGCTGGGAGAGCTCGGCCAGGCGCTGGCGGCAGGCGGGGAGGTCGTGCTCGTGCCCGGAAACCACGACCATCACCTGCTCAACCGGTGGTTCGAGCGCCGCGACGAGGCCGAGCAGCCGAGGTCGCTGGGGTTGGAGCGGTCGGTTGGGTGGCAGCCGGGCGATCCGCTCGCGGCGGTGGCGGACGCGCTGGCACCAGCAGCGGTCCGCGTCGCCTATCCCGGGGTGTGGCTGCGCGCCGACGTCTACGCTCTGCACGGCCACTATCTCGACGTGCACACCACGGTGCCGATGCTCGAGCGTCTGGCCGCCGGCGCAATGGCTCGTGCCGTGCGGCGCCTGCCCGAGGGACCGCGACGCAGCGAGGACTACGAAGCGCTTCTGGCCCCCGTCTACGCTTGGATCGATGCCGTCGCCCAGACCGGTGGCCCACCGCTGGCCCGGAGCTCGCACGGTGCCTCCACCGGTGCCTGGCGCTCGCTACAGCGTCGCGGCTCCGGGCTGCGACTGCGCCAGCGCTCGATCGCGGCGGCGTTCGCAATCCTGATCGCGGTGCTCAACCGGGGCGGCATCGGGCCGCTGCGCCGCCAACTGTCAGGCGAGGAGCTCCGCCGGGCTGCGCTGCGGGCCCTGGCCGAGGTGCTGGACCGGCTGGAGATCGACGCTGAGCACGTGATCTTCGGCCATACCCATCGCGCCGGGCCGCTCTCCGGCGATGAGCCCTCAGCGTGGCGGGGAACGGGAGGACAGCGACTGCTCAACACCGGCAGCTGGGTCTACGAGCCGGCGTTCCTGGGCGCCAGCCCCCAGAGCAGCCCCTACCGCCCCGGCTTCGCGGTACGGCTGGACGACGGGAGCGCCCCGCCGGAGCTCATGAACCTGCTCGACCGACGGATGCCGGGGCCAGCCCCGGCGTAAAGCACACCGCGTGGCAGTGCACCCCCGCGCCGAGTTCCAGCTCCAGCGTTCCTGCCGTGCTGACCGGATGCGAGAGCAGGCAGTAGCAGCCGGGACCCTCGACCTCCACCTGCCGCCCGTCTGCAGTGGCGCTCCCGTGGCCCTCCAGCACCGCCCACACCTGGCCTGCCTCGTAGGGCCCTGAATACGCGCCGAGCACGTCCTCGCTCTGGGCCACCAGCTCGACGCCGGGCGCGTCCTCTGCCCGCACCGGCGCCAGCACCGGGCGCTCGATCCCCAGCAGCTCCTGGATCGCGCGCTCGGTCTCGTCGTAGCCACCCTCGCCGTAGTGGTATTCGAACAGTCGTCCCTCCTGGTCAAACAGGTAGCGCGCAGGCCAGCCGAGGTTCCCGTACAGCTGCCAGATCTCATACTCGACATCGACCACGACGGGGTAGGGGATCCCCAGCCGGGTGACCGCTGCCCGCACCGCGGCGGGGTCGGCGGAGGGCTCGAATCCGGAGGCGTGGACGCCGATCAGCCGCAGGCCGGCGGCCTCGTAGCGCTCGTGCCAGGCCTTCAGATAGGGCAGCGTGCGGATCGAGTTCGGCCGGCAGAAGTCCCAGAAGTCGATTAGCACCGGCCGCCCGATCTGCTGGTCCATCCGCAGCGTCGACACGCCGATCCACGGCAGCCGCGGGGGAAAGGGCGGAGCGGTGATGTGATCGACGGGCGCGCGCACCCCAGGCGATGGTAATCCTCGCCCAGTTCCATCGCTACACTCAATGAAGCATTGATTCCAGACCGCCTTTGAGGAGTTTTGCCATGAGCCCGTCCGGAGCCGAGGTTCTCCGCCAGATCAAGAACAGGATCGACGAGATCGATCCGGGGGCCGTGCGCGAGCAGGTCGCCGAGGGTGCGGTTCTGGTGGACGTACGCGAGGTCGAGGAATGGTCGGGCGGCCACATCCCCGGGGCCAAGCACGTGCCCAAGAGCTACCTCGAGACCAGGATCGAGGGGGCCGCGCCGGATCGCTCTCAGCCCGTGATCCTCTACTGCCAGTCCGGCAACCGTTCCGCGTGGGCGGCCCGAACACTGCTGGAGGACCTCGGCTATGAGCACGTTGAGTCGATGACCGGCGGGTTCACGCTGTGGAAGGACCGAGGCTACGACGTTGAGCTGCCACGGACGCTGAGCGCGGAGCAGCGCGAGCGCTACTCACGCCACCTGCTGCTGCCCGAAGTCGGGATCGAGGGCCAGCAGAAGTTGCTGGACGCCAAGGTGCTGCTGCTCGGCGCCGGAGGACTCGGTTCCCCGGCGGCGCTGTACCTGGCGGCGGCGGGAGTGGGAACGCTCGGGATCGTCGACGACGACGAGGTCGACGTATCGAACCTGCAGCGCCAGGTGATTCATTCCACCGATCGGATCGGAGTGGCCAAGGTGGATTCCGCCGAGCACACGATCCACGCGCTGAACCCCGATGTGAACGTGCAGAAGTACCCGGTGCGGCTTGGCCCGGAGAACATCATGGACATCCTCCCCGGGTATGACATCGTCGTCGACGGCCTTGACAACTTTCCCACCCGGTACCTGCTCAACGACGCCACGGTGCGGCTGCAGATACCGGTCGTGTCAGCGGCAATCCTCGGCTTTGAGGGCCAGCTGTCGGTGTTCAAGCCCTACGACGGGCCCTGCTATCGCTGCCTGTTCCCGGTTCCACCGCCCGCCGAGCTCGCACCCTCGTGTGGTGCCAACGGCGTGCTGGGTGTGCTCCCTGGAACGATGGGCCTGCTGCAGGCCACCGAGGCGATCAAGCTGATCCTCGGCGAGGGGGAGCCGTTGATCGGTCGGCTGCTGATGTACGACGCGCTGGCCGCGACGGTGGGCGAGGTCAAGGTTCGTCGTGATCCCCACTGCCCGATCTGCTCGCGCCATCCGGAGGCCATTTCCGATGAGGAGATGGGCGTGTTTCCGGACTACGAAGCTTTTTGCGCCGGCGCTCACTAGGGTTAGGCCCCATGGCCCTGGTTCGCATCCCGCCGGTGCTGCGCCCAGCGGTCGGTGGAGAGAAGGAGCTTTCGGCCGACGGCTCCTCAGTCGGCGAGATCCTCCAATCGGTCGCGCAAGCGCATCCCGATACGCAGTCGCAGCTGTTCGCTGCCGATGGAGGCCTGAACCGGTACGTGAACGTGTACCTCAACGACGAGGACGTGCGCGTGCTCGACGGTCTCGACACGGCCGTGGGTGAGACGGACACGCTGGTGATCCTGCCGGCAATGGCCGGCGGCCGGGGCTGACTGCCGCTCCTGGTCAGCCTCCTGCCGTCGCTACACTTCCTGAAGCGATGGCGATGCGCTCCCTTGAGAACAAGCCATGCGGAGGCCGGTACGGCGACATCGTCCAGGCCATCGGGCACACGCCCCTGATCGAGCTCAAACGACTGAGTCCCAAGCCCGGAGTCCGGATCTGGGCCAAGCTCGAATCCCACAACCCCACCGGGTCGGTCAAGGATCGGGTGGCACGCGCGCTGATCGAGGATGCCGAGGAGAAGGGCCTGATCAGGCCCGGCCAGACGATCCTGGAGCCGACCTCCGGCAACACCGGAATCTCGCTGGCGATGATCTGCGGCCGCAAGGGCTACCGGCTGCAGGTGGTGATGCCAGAGAACGTCACGCCTGAGCGCGCCGAGCTGCTGCGCATGTACGGCGCCGAGATCGTCTACTCAGAGGGCTCCAAAGGCTCCAACGGGGCCGTCGAGAAGGCGCTCGACATGGCCGGCAGCGATGCGTCCTACTACATGCCCTACCAGTACGGCAACGTCGCCAACCCCCAGGCCCACTACAACGGCACCGCACTGGAGATCCTCGAGGAGCTCGACGAGGTCGCGGCGTTCGTCGCCGGCCTCGGCACCGGGGGGACGTTGATGGGCAACGCGCGCCGGCTCAAGGAGGAGCTCGGCGATACGGTCAAGATCGTCGCCGCCGAGCCGATGCAGGGCGAGCCCGTCCAGGGGCTGCGCTCGCTTGACGACGGCTTCATCCCACCGATCATCGACCTGTCGTTGCTCGATCGCAAGATCTTCGTCACCAATTCCGATGCGATCACCTTCACCCGCAGGCTCCTGGACGACGAGCGGCTGTTTGCCGGCGTCTCCTCCGGGGCGATTGCTCGAGTGGCAGTGCGAATCGCCGGCGAGCTGGACGAGGGCAACGTTGTCTTCATCGTCGCCGATGATGGCTGGAGGTACCTCTCGTCCGGGATCTACACGCGTCCCCTCGAGGAGATCGAGAACCTGGACTCCACCGTCTGGTGGTGAGTCAAGCTGCCGGCGGCCGGCGCCGGACGCGGCGGGCGCTGCTGGGAAGGTCAGCTGTCACCCTTGGGGCGGGTACGGTCCTGCTCAGCGGGTGCGGCAACGCTCGGCACCGCGTAACGCAGTCGAGCACGTCAGGGAGGCTGAATCTCGACGTCCAGCTGCTGAACCGCTCCCTTGATCTCGAGTACGAGGCGATCGCCGCCTACACCGCGGGTATCCCGCTGCTGAGCCGGCGACCACGTGAAGCCGCTAAGCGCTTTCTGGACCAGGAGCTCTCTCACTCGGGTGAACTGGCAGGTCTGGTGAAGCAGGCGGGAGGCAAGCCGAACCGGCCCCGGTCGGCCTACGACCTCGGCCATCCGCGTAGCGGCCATGACGTGCTCGTGCTCTTGCACGAGCTGGAGGATCGTGAGCTGGCGCTGTACCTGGACGCCGTCCCGCGGCTGCAGTCGGGCTCGGCTCGTGCGGCGATCACCGCGGTTCTCGGCAACGAGGCCCAGCACCTGGCGATCGTCCGCGGAGTCCTGGGACTGGACCCGATCCCGGCGGCGCTGGTCACCGGCGGGAGCTAGGCGTGAGGCCCGCACCGATGACGCGGCGGCGGCTGCTCGCCCGATGGCTGTTGGTTGCCGCCGCCGGCGGTGGGAGCACGATCGCCGGCGCCTCAGCGGCCGGAGCCCAGCCGGCAGACACCGACGCCGCGCTGGCATCCGAGCTGCTAGCGGTCGAGCTGCTCAGCATCGCCGTCTGCGAGCGCGTGCTGGCCAGCAACCTCCTCGCCACGCGATCTAAGCGGCTGGCACGCAGAGTGCTCTCTCACGAGCATGCCCATGCTGCGCTGCTGCTGCCTGAGCTCCATGGGCTGGGCGTCAACCCTCCGCCCGCGCCCGTCAGCCCCCAGCAGGTCGACCAGGCCCTTGCCGCCCACCACGTGGATCGTCGGGTGGAGGACCTGCACACAGAGCGGGACGGCCTGGACCTGCTGCTGGATGTCGAGAGTGTTGCCGAGGGCGCGTACTACACGGCGATGTCCAAGCTGCAGCTGCCGCATTTGCAGCTGCTGGCTGCGCAGCTACTGGCCAGTGAAGCTCAGCACGAGGCGATGCTCGGGCTGCTGCGCGCCCCCAAGGACTTCGATCGCGCCTCGGCATACCCATTTGTGGAGGGAATCCACGGATGAGGTCGACGTCGGCCGGAGGTGGATGAGCCCAGCTCGGCGTCAGGCGAGGTGGGGTCAGCCGGCCCGAGCGCGCGTCGGGTGGTGACTCAGCGAGCGCACCCCGAGCGGGCGTGACCGCCTGCTGATCTCCGAGTCCGAGACGGTGGCCCGCACGGCGGCGCGGGCCAGCATCGCGTCCGCCACCGCGCGCTCGTCAACGACGTAGAGCGACTCGCTGATCAGCTGCGCCAGCAGCCGCACGCGTGGAGTCATGCTGACTTAATCGGCACCGGGCTCAGGGCCCTTGACCAACTTGCCGCGCACAGCACGGATTGGCCAGGCTCGGAACAGACTGACGGCCCGCTGTGACGATCATGCATCAAGCTATTGGTAGCCTCGGCGGCCGATGCGGATCCCGGCGAGCTGCTCCAGGAGATGATCCTCCACAGTCGTGAGGAGGCTCCAGATGAGTGCTGCGGCATGGTCGCGGGCCGTGACGGGGAGGCGGTCGCGGTCCATCGGGCTAGTAACGCCGAGGCCAGCCCATTCCGGTTCGTGATCGACGCTCGCGAGCAGCTACAGATCCTGGACAAGATCGAGTCCGCCGGGCTCGACCTGGGGGCGATCTATCACTCCCACACCCGCACCGGCCGACACCGTCGCAGACCGACATCAACTTCGCCGCGGCGTGGCCCGGGGTGCTGTGGATCATCGTCGGCGTCTCCGGCCGACGAGCCCGAGGTTCGCTGCTGGCGGATCGACGACGGCCACGTGAGCGAGGTTGAGCTGGTCGTGGGATGATGGCGGTGCGGCGCGTGGCCGACGACGCTCTGCTCTGTCCCGCCTGCGCGGCGGCTCATCCGGCGCATGAGCGCTTCTGCGGCAAGTGCGGCATCCCGCTGGTGGCGCGGGAAGATGTCGCGCCGGCGGCCGATGCTCGTCACGAACGCGCGCGCAAGGTCAAGCCGCAGTTCGCCGAGGGCAAGCTGGTGCGTGTCGTCGGGGCGCGCAATCAGGCCGAGGCGGAGTTCATCCAGGGGCTGTTGCTGGAGGAGGGAGTACCGAGCCTGTTGCGACGAAGCGCGGGCTTCGACGTGCCCGACTTCCTGGCTGCCGGTCCCCGGGACGTGCTCGTGCCGCAGTCTGGGCCTCGACTGCCCGCGAGGCTCTGCTGCAGGCCGAGCTGATCACCCCCGGAGGCCGCGGCGCCTCGATCGCCCCCGTGCGCCTGCTCGCCGGCATCCTGGCCGCGCTGGCGGTGGGGTTGCTGGTCATCTGGCTCGCGGTGGCGCTGATCGGGCACTGAGTGACATGGCCGTCGCCGAGCCGATCGCGGGCTGAGCGATGGCCTGTGTCGCCGATCAGCGCCTGCTCGCCGTCCGGCTCCAGTCGCAGCTGCTGAGCGGCGAGCCGGCGTCCGATCCGCTCGCCGCCTGCAGGCGGCTGCTGGCGGTGCAGGCGCAGGATCCGCGGGGGTTTCGTCTGGCCATCAGGGCGCGGACGGCGAACAGCAGCGTGGCCGCGCTGGAGCGCGAGCTGAGCGAGCGCCGCTCGCTAGTGCGTGAGCTGGTGCAATCGGGGCACGCTGCACCTGGTTCCGAGTCGAGGACTACTTCTGGTTGCACGCGCTGACCACGCCGCCGCTGGCCACCGCCACGCCCGCCAGGCTGGCCCAGGAGGGGGTGCCTCCGACAGGCAGTCGACCGCGCGGTGGGGCTGATCGAGCGTCGGCTGGCCGCCGACGGCCCAATGACGCGCCCGCAGCTTCGGGATCGACTCGAGGCCACCGGGATTCGCACCGCGGCCAGGCGCTGGTGCACATCCTGTTCGCAGCCTCGCTGCGCGGCGTAATCCTCAGGGGCCGTTTCAGGGCGGCGAACACGCCTACGCCCTGGTGGCGGACTGGCTAGGGGCTCCGCCGTCGATCGACCGTGAGCGTGCGCTGGCTGAGCTGGCCCGTCGCTATCCGCCGGGCACGCCCCGGCCGGCGAGCGCGACCTGGCCCGCTGGGCGGGACTGCCGCTGCGCGAGGCTCGCGCGGGTCTGCGCGCGATCGCCTCGGAGCTCGTGGACTGGGGCCAGGGGCTGCTGGCCCCAGCGACATCTCAACGCGCTCCGGCTCCGGAGCTGCCGCCGCCGCGACTGCTGGGGGCCTTCGAGCCCGTGCTGCTCGGCTGGAGCTCCCGCCAGTTCCTCACTGGCGCCCACCAGGTGGTGCTGGTTCGCAACGGCATCTTCCGGCCGTTTGCGCTGGTGCGCGGGCGTGCCGCCGCTCGCTGGCGGCTGGGGCGCACTCGCGCGGAGATCGAGCCGCTGGAACCACTTACCGCGGAGGAGTTGGCGGCGCTGAAGCAGGACGTAGCACGCGTCCAGCGGTACCTCGGATGGGTTTGACCGTCAGGATCCGAACAGCGCCGACGGCGGCGTGGAGGCGATTCCTGCGCTCAGGCTTTGCCCACCGGGGTGGTGCCGAACAGAAGCGTGCGACGGCCGACGTCGAAATACACCGTACCGGAGCTGGAAAGAAGATCTTGGAGATTGTCGGCGTCATCGGCGTCGATCGTGACGACCTCCTCCCAGGCCCCCTCGTCGAGTACCAGCTGGAGCGTCCAGGTGCCCGGCTTGCCTGCGTCTCCGGCGATCCAGGTGAACTGGTAGTGGTTGACCTGCCGGACCTTGATGCTGTCGTCGGTAACGGGCTGCGAGACTCGCGGCATCGATTCCTCCGTGGGTTCTGTGGGCTTGGGGCTGTCGTTACCCCCGACGGCGGTAACGCAACCAAACCGTCTGGAGGCAAGCTGTGGGTGATTGGTCGGCGGGCATCGGTGGCGCGACGTGGCCGCCTCATCTGGTGTCGGCCTCGCCGGCCTCGTAGATGGTGACCACGTTATCCATGAGTAGATGGTTGGGTACGCGAATAGATCGGCCCTGACCGGCGTCAAGGACGGTGCTCGTGGTTTCGACTACGGGCTCCTCCTCGTGCAGGGTGACCTCAGCGCGGAGGGTACCTCCGCCACGACTACGTCGTCGGGCTGAAGATCAGCTTCGGCGAGATACGCGGGCGCATCACCACCCATCGAAACCACGCCCGTAGTCGAAAAGCGCGTCGTGCCACCAGAGGCTGGTGCGGCTCGGCCAGGAGACGGTCCGCGAGGAACGCGAGATCTCCGAGCAGGTGCGGAAGAAGCAGATCGGGACCGAAGGTCTTGATCGCTCCCGCGACCGGTAGGACAGCCGGTAGAGCGTGCTCGCCGTCACTGACCGGTGGCGAGCACGTTAACCTAAGCCCACACCAGCAGGAGCGGCTCACCGTAGGCCAGCAGAGGAGAGAATTTAGTGGCCCCAGCATTCGCGGTTGCCGGCGACACCGCCATCTTCATCGTGATTCTCGTCCTGATCATCATCGCGGTGGCGTTTGGTTTCTACACCTACAGAGGAAGCGCCATCAACGCCCACCCCAGCGACGGGCTCGACGGAGCACCGGGATCAGAAGCACCCAGCGATCCAGCCGGACAGGGCCAGATACCAGAAGGCCCTGACCAGTCCGGCAACGAACAGTCGATTCCACCGACGCACGGCACGCGCTAGTCGCGACGTGGGCATCGTGATGTCTGCGTCTCCTCGTGCAGACCTCGGTCGAGCTCAGGCAGCGCCGGCCAGACGCGAAAGATGCGAGCGCCAGGCAGCCTCGCTGTGGACGAGCGGCCGACCGCCGAATGCCGTGGTCAGAGCTGCGCGGGCACCCTGCGGATGCAGCCGGGTCGCCAGCTGAGCGACGGCAGGCTCTCCCTCCTCGCGAGCCAGCAGGTCGAGCACGGTTCCGCCGAGCAACGTCGCGTCGCGCAGGCCCGGAGGGAAGGTCGGGCGCTTGCCCTCCCGCAGCCGTCTGGCGATCGCCGGGCGGGCATGGTCGGTCTGCCCACACAGCCAGCGCGCCGCACCGTCCAGCAGCCACGCCCAGCGCAGCTCCGCCGGTATCCGTGCCGGCGCCCGGGAGCGGCCGAGGTCGTGGTTGTTCTCGACCACCACGCGCCGGGCGTAGAGCGCCGGGGCGGTCAGTCGCAGCATCTCCCGGGAGCCGGGAACGCCCGATGCGCGTGCGTCCAGGGCCGCCGGAGCGAGTACGTGCAGTTCCTCGCCGCCGGCCCACCCGGCGACATAGCGCCGGGCTGCCGGAGCCGTCAGCAGCCAAGTCGCGGGGACGAACGGGTTGGACAGTGACAGCGACCAGGTGCTGCCATGCAGGACGACCGTGAGCTCGCCCACAGTGCGCGGGAACAGGTCCTCCAGGCGCTCGCGCGTGAGCAATACGTAGTCGCGGCGAGCGGCCGGGAGGAG
>CAWBDB010000001.1:0-265389 GCA_963787535.1 uncultured Solirubrobacterales bacterium | reverse complement strand
GCGCGCTGCCCGCGGTGAAGTCTCCCGCTGGCGGAATGGGGGGCGGCGATCGCCGCGGACTTCATCCACCTACCCTGCGTGTAGCGGCTCGATCCCGGATCGTGGTTGTAGCGTGTCCGTGCCATGGTCGGGCGGAAGCGTGAGCTCCAGGCTGGAAGGCAGTGGCTGGACGCGCTCGTGCGCGGCTCAGGATGCCTGATCTTGGACGGCGAGGCGGGGATTGGCAAGACGATGGTGTGGTCCGCGATCGTTGGGGAGGCCCAGGCGCGCGGCTGGCGGGTGTTTTCGTGTCGCCCGGCCGCGGCGGAGGCGACGATGTCGTTCTCGGGGCTGGCTGATCTGATGATGGGGATTGAAGCCAGCGCGCTCGCTGAGTTGCCGGAGCCCCAGCGCCGCGCGCTGGAGGTGGCGTTGCTCGAGGCGGTGCCCGGCCCCAGGGCTTGGGGGCCACGGGCTGTGTTCGCCGGTTTCGTCTCCGCGCTGTCGCGGCTCGCCGCGGAGGGGGTCGTGCTCCTCGCGGTCGACGACCTGCAGTGGCTGGACTTGCCGTCGCAGTCGGCCTTGGAGTTCGCGCTGCGTCGGCTCGGCGACCATACGGTTGGGTTTCTTGGCTCGGTACGTGTCGGCGAGAGGCCGGGGGTGACCGGCGGGTTGAGTCGTGCGCTACGGGAGATGGCGGCGAAGCGCTTGACGCTTGAGCCATTGAGTGTCGGCGAGTTGCATGAGCTCCTATTGGCGGGGCCCGGGCGGAACCTCCCTCGCGCGACGATCCTCAAGGTTGCAGACGCGACGGGCGGAAACCCGTTCTATGCGCAAGAGGTCGTCCGCGTGATCGAGCAGCGTGGCGCCACCTCGCCAGGGGCCCCGCTACCGGTACCTGACGATCTTTCGGAGCTCGTCGCAAGCCGTGTGGCACGCCTGCCGCGCGCCACACGCGAGACGCTCCTGACGCTGTCCGCGCTCGGCAACCCGCGGCTCGACATGGTTGATCGACGACAGCTTGAACCTGCGGAGGAGGCGGGCCTGATCGAGGTCACAGGTGAGCGCGTTTCCTTCTCGCATCCGCTCGTGGCCGCAGCCGTGTATGGCTCGGCATCGGTGCCCGCACAACGTCGACTGCATCGGCGGCTGGCTTCGGTGGTGGCCAATCCAGAGGAGCGAGCGCGGCACCTGGCGCTGGGGGCGGAGGAGGCGCGGGAGGAGGTGGCGATCGAGCTCGAGGTCGCGGCCGAGCGGAGCCTCGCCCGCGGCGCGTCGAGTGGGGCGGCCGAGCTGTTTGAGCTCGCTGTCCGGGCCACACCCTCGGCTGGCGAGAAGGCGGGGCTGCGGGCGATCGCCGCCGCGGAGTGCCATTTCCACTCGGGCGACCGGAGTAGGGCCCGCGAGCTGGCAGAGGGAGTCCTGGCCGTCCCTCCGTCCAACCTGGTTCGCGGCCGAGCCCTGCAGCTGCTCGGCGAGATCCGCTACCACGAGGACAGCTTCCGCGACGCCGTCCCCCTGTTCAAAGAGGCGTTGAGCCTGCTGGGCGACGACCAGCGCTCGGTCGGAGTACATGTCAACCTCGCGTTCGCGCTTTGGAATCTCGGCGACATGGCAGGAGCAGCCGTCCACGGCGAGGCTGCCCTGGGCACGGCCGAGATCGCCAGTGGCGATGGGTTGACTGCGGTCGCGCTGGCGATCTCGGCGATGGCCGATTTCTATCTCGACCGACCGCTTGACCGCGCGCGGATCGAGTCGGCGCTGGCCCTCGAGGATCCCGACCAGCAGGTCGTGATGGCGATGCGCCCGAGTTTCATCGCCGGCGTCCTGGCGTTCATGAGTGATGAGTTGGATCGCGCGGAGACCCTCTTTGAGAGCTTGCGCCAGCTGATGCGCGATCGCGGAGAGGACAGCGGCTTGACGCACCTCGACGTCGATCTCTCGATGGTCGCGCGTACGCGCGGTGATCTAGGCTCGGCGCTCGAGCACGTCGAGCGGGCCTACGAGCTCGCGCGGGCGCTCGGAAGCGCTACCGGACAGGCGCTTGCGCTCGCCGAGCGCAGCTACGTCCATGCGACGGCCGGCGATGCGCAAGCTGCCCGGGAGGACGCGGCGCTGGTGGCGAGGATGGCCGAGCAAAGCAACGTCGGGTACGCCGCGGGGTGGGCTCGCTCCGCGATCGCCTCGCTCGAGCTGGCGGGAGGCAATCCGAAGGGCGCCGCCGAGTCGCTCCGGCCACTCCTGGCAGTGATTGAGTCCTCGGCCAGCTTCAACCCAACCGCCGTGACGTTCGGACTTGCCGACGCGTGCGAGGCGCTGCCCGCGCTCGGCGAGCTCCAGCGGGCCGAAACGCTGACGGCACGTCTCCAGCGGCACGCCGAGGCGCATGATCGCCCAGTCGCACTCGCGCGCGCGGCGCGCTGTCGTGCGCTGCTGGCTGCGTCTCAGAGCGAGCTGGAGACGGCAAGCCACGAGATCGAACAGGCTCTGGAGCACCAGGCGCACGTGGCGATGCCGCTCGAGCTCGGTCGGAGCCTGCTCGTCCAGGGCCAGATCAACCGCCGTCGCAAGCAGAAGCGTGCTGCCAGGGAGTCGTTTGAGGCCGCGCTCGAGCAGTTCGATGCGATCGGCGCTCGCCTGTGGGCGGAGCGCGCACGGGAAGAGCTCGAGCGTACCGGCATGCGCCACAGCGAAGGCGACGCGCTGACGCCCAGCGAGCTTCGCGTCGCCGAGCTCGCCGCCTCAGGGATGACGAACAGGCGGATCGCGGAGAGCGCGTTCATCAGCCCAAAGACCGTGGAGGCGAACCTAGCGCGTGTCTACCTCAAGCTCGGCATCCGCTCGCGCGCGGAACTCGGACGCGCGATGATGGAGCTGGGGCGGTAGCTGGGCATCGAAATAGGGAATCACCCGATTCCTTCGGTCGGCCGGCGCCCTAGCGTCGCCGGACATGATCACGCCGATCCGCTTCTCCTTGGCGGAGTGCTTGCCGGGTGAGGGCAGCCGAGATGTAGCGGAGCTTGATATCCGCATCACGGCTGCGGCACCGAAGAACAACCGCCCGCCGGCCAGGGGTCAGGTTCGCGCGGGTCGCGGAATCGATGCCGCGGATCCCCAGACACCAAGGAGGCACGAATGTTGAGAATCGCCGACGCGCGGAACTTCAGCCGCACGCTGGCGGGGCTGCTGCTCTTCGCGGCCCCGGCAGTGCTGCTGATCAGCTCGATCATCCAGCCCAGCACCGACCACGCGAACAAGCTCGAGGAGCTGCGCGCGGTGGCCGCGCACAAGGGGATCTATCTGGCCAGCAGCGTGTTGTATCTGGTCGGTGGGCTCCTCGTGATCGCCATGGGCATCGGCGTCATGCGGGTCTTCCGCGGCGCCCGGGGAATCACGCTCGGCCAGCTGTCAGGTGGGCTTCTGGCCCTTGGGGGCGCCGCCTCGGTCGGTTTCTACGCCGTCGGCGTAACGGAATACGAGATGGTCAACTACAGCGGCCTCAACCGCCAGGCGCTGGCCACCTACCTGCACAAGGCAGAGCATGCCAGCGCCCTCCTCCCGATCGTTCTCCTGTTCATAGTCGGTGTCGTCCTCGGGACGATCCTGCTCGCGATCGCCAACTGGCGTACGAAGCTGGGTCCGGGGTGGGCGTCGATCGCGATCGCTGTCGGTGGGGCGGTGGGCGCGTTCGCGCAGGCTCGAGTGCCTTCGATCGCGGCGAACGTAGTCCTCCTGGCGGGCCTCTCGGCGCTCGGCGCACGCGTGCTGGCGAGGCCCGAGGAGGAATGGGACCCGCCACACGAGCGCGCCGGCCAGGCCGTGGCCATGGAGCCGGAGCCTGCACCTGCAGCGACTGTCTGATGAGCAATCGTCCTCCGAGCATCGCCAACCGAACGGCCGTCGCACGGCGTTCCACAGCCGCCTTATCGACCGTGCATGCGGCGGCCACAAACCCGGTCTCTCAGTCGCACCCGAGCGTGGCGGTGTATACGCCGACGAGGCTCGCGCTCTACGACGCGCTCATCCTGGGGATGTCGTGCCGGCTGATCTGGCGTTGCCCAAGAAAGCGCTTCCTGGAGCTATACGACCGCCATGCCGGCCCCCGGCACCTCGACGTCGGAGTGGGCACCGGGTACTTCCTTGACCGTTGTCGCTTCCCGGTCCCAGCCCCGCAGATCACCCTCCTCGATCTGAGCGCGACATGCCTTGCCAAGGCGGCGCGGCGCTTGGCGCGCTATACGCCGGAGACTCGTCGGGCGAGCGTGCTCGAGCCACTTCCCCTCGGCGAGGCGCACTTTGACTCGATCGCGTTCAACGGTGTCCTGCACTGCCTTCCCGCCACGGTCGATCAGAAGACTAAGGTGTTTGCCAACCTGCGGCCACACGTGGCCGCCGGCGGCGTCCTGTTCGGCAGCACGATCCTCGGGCGCCGTGCCGCGCACACTCCGATCGCGCGAGCAGCGCTTAGCGCGTACAACCGTGAAGGCATCTTCACAAACCTCGACGACGACCTCGAGCGGCTCGAGCAAGCGCTAGCCGCCAGCTTCGCGACAGTACATGTCTGCACCCACGGATCGTTTGCTCTGTTCACCGCAACACCGGAGCGGTTGGATGGCACGTTCGCGTGGGCTGTTACCAAACCGAACCTAAGGGGGCCGTTGTGAGCGATCACATGCCGAGGGCACGCCACGCGGGGCTGGTCGTCGAGAAGCTCCACGGGGCACTGCTCGTCTATGACAGCGAGAGCGATCTCGCGCACGCACTGGACACTGAGGCCGCGGCGGTGTGGCGCGCCTGCGACGGGCGCAGTGATGTTATGCGCGGGGCGGGAGCGAAGGGGCGTCGGCGACTGCGGCGTCTGGCGGGGTTAGTGGTGGTGGCGTTGAGCGTGTTCGTGCTGACGGGATGCTCGGGGCATACAACGGGCGCGTCGAATGTGACCACGACCTCGGCCCAGTTGAACTTCGTGGGGTCGTGCGGATCGGGTGAGCACTGCTCCTACTACGTGCAGTACCGCAGGTCGGGCGCGAGTTCGTGGTCGAAGACGCCGACTCGGGGTCCGGTCACCGGCCCGGAGAGCAACGTGCCGCTGTCTGAGACGGTGACCGGGCTGACCGACGGGACGGGCTATGAGTATCAGGCGTGCGGGAGCGGTCAGACGACTCAGCCGTTTGTGTGCGTGGGGCCGGACGGCACCGCCAACACCAAGACGACGTTCACGACCACTGCTGCGGTTTCGGTGAACTCATCGCCGAGCTCAGGGGCGCCCAGCACCCAGGTCACGCTCACCGGCTCGGGGTTCACCGCGCATGAAGCGGTGGATGTCTACTTCGATTCGACTGATGAGGCGCTCGTCAGTGCCGATGGCAGCGGCGGAATCTCCGCGACGCTCACGATCCCCTCCTCCGCGCAGCCGGGCAGCCACTGGCTGACGGCGGTGGGACGCAGCAGCGGCCGCTCTGCGCAGACGACGTTCACGGTCCAGACCGACTGGCCGCAGTTTCACTTCGGCGCCTCCCATACCGGCCTCAACCCGTACGAGAACACGATCTCCACCTCGAACGTGTCCGGCCTGAACGAGGCGTTCAGCGATCAGCTTTCGAATATCTGGGGCGCGGGCACGCCGGTAGTCGCCGGCGGCATCGTCTACGCCGCCTCGATTCGAGGCTTGTACGCCTTCCCGGCTTCGTGTGCGGCCAGCAGCTGCAGCGTCCTGTGGTCGGCCTACCTGGGGTACCTGGCGCCCACCCCCGCGGTCGCAGGCGGGATCGTGTACGTCAACACCGGCGGGACCGGTGGCCCGGGTCGCCTCGAGGCGTTCCCGGCGTCGTGCGGAACCGGCGGGGCGGACTGCAGCCCACTGTGGACAGGTCAGATCGGCTCCGGCAACGCTACGGTTCCGGGACCGCCGGTCGTCTCGGGCGGCGTGGTGTATGTCGGCAGCGACACCGGCGCCAGCCCCGACACCGGGCAGCTGACGGCGTTCCCCGCGTCGTGTGGCACTGGCGGCGCGACCTGCAGCCCGCTTTGGACGGCCAGCACCAGCGGCCAGATCGACGGCACCCCCACAGTGGCGGGCGGGGTCGTGTACGTCGGCGATGACAGCGGCACGCTGTATGCGTTCCCGGCCTCGTGCGGAACCGGCGGTGCCACCTGCAGCCCGCTGTGGACCGCCAGCGACGAGCTCGGCGCGCCGGTGCACGGCTCGCCGACCGTGGCCAACGGGCTGGTGTTTGTCGGCGCCGGCAACAACGTCTACGCCTTTTCCACCTCGTGCTCGGGGACCTGCACTCCGCGCTGGATCGTGGGTCCGCAATCAGGCGGGGGGGCGTCGTTCCCCACCTACGATTCCTCGCCCGCGGTGGCCGGCGGCGTGGTCTACGTGGGCTACCACTCAGGCAGCGCGGGGGGCGGCGTCGACGCATTGTCTGCCACCAGCGGCTCGCTGCTGTGGACCGCAGCCACCACCGCCGGCGTCGACCGCTCCTCACCGGCGGTGGCCAACGGAGTCGTCTACGTCGGCGATCAGGGCGGCACCCTGTACGCCTTCGGAGCCTCGTGCGCCACCGGCGGCGCTACCTGCAGTCCCCTGTGGACCGCCACGGCCGGCAGCAGCATCGAGTCCTCCCCCGCGGTAGCCAACGGCACGGTGTACATCGGGTCTGCGGACGGAAACCTCCGTGCCTACGACCTGAGCCCCGCGCACGCCGCCGCGGCCAAGCAATCGAAGCCCGCCGCCGCCACGCTGACACCCAACTACAGCCTCAAGCAGCAGTAGGAGTTGAGGGTAGCCCAGAGGGCGGCAGTACGGTCAGCGTCTTCTGGCCAGAACCCATCACCGCCAAGGGCCGCAACTGACATCGATGCAGGTGAGCAGGAGATCGTGAAGCTCGAGTGCCGAGCGGCGGGCCCTTGGCCAGGATGAGCTCGCCAGGTGGGAAGCGGACGCCGAGGCGAAGCCGATGGAGTCGCGACAGCCGGCTGTGATCAAGGACGCGCGCGGCTTGCTCTTGAACTCGTGTTGCGTTCAGCGGTGGTCGTGAGCGCCACGCGCGAGAAGCGCTGACGGGTCGATTCGGTGCCTCGTTGCTCGTTCAAGCTAGGTCCAACTGTCGCTTCTCGGTCACGTCGATGCTGCGGTCGACGCCCCCTCGGGGCAGCCCTGACGGGGATGCCGGCGGCGGTCGACAGCTTCGAGTTCTGGAACGGACCAGGTCGGTCCCCGGGTAGGCTGATCACGCCGCCGGCGATCGATTCGGTCCTCGCCGCGCTACACGAGCGGCTCGCCAACCACCGGTTCCGATGAACGGCCGG
Source organism: uncultured Solirubrobacterales bacterium (assembly GCA_963787535.1). GTDB lineage: Bacteria > Actinomycetota > Thermoleophilia > Solirubrobacterales > Solirubrobacteraceae > Palsa-465. Next base: position 258,096 of record CAWBDB010000001.1, on the reverse strand, counting down.
ATGTGGAGTGCGCGACGACACGCTCACGGCTCCGGCTGATCCCGCCGATATGGCGGAAGATACGGGCGGTGATGCGACTGTGAGGACCTCGGCGTGCTGCCAGTTCGGCGTGGCGATGCTCCTCCGCGGCACGCAAGAGCGACTGCTGCATCTCGATCTAAACCCGACACTCTCAACGACGACTGCTTTCGTCATCTAGAAGCGGTCGATCGGCGTGATCGCTTTGACGGCGAGACCATCACGCGGCGCGTCGCCGGCGCGCGATCAACTTGCCACGAAGGCGATCACCGGCTCATCCCTGTCGCACTGCCTATGGCGACAAAGCAGGCGCAGCCGGCTCACGGGTCAGGCGCCCATGTTCAGCGCGGCAGCTCGCTCTATACGTCACGTCCTTCCCGAATCGCGCGTTCCACCTCATCCTCCACGAGGACGCGTACGGCCGCCGCGGTCTGTGGAAACTGCGCGGGATCGATACGTCGCTCAGGTCCTCCGCGCATCCGCATCGTGGCGAGCGTCATCGCGTGCCAGGAATCGATCTCCCTCCAGATCTCATCCGTCGACTGAGTGTCCTCATCGCTGCCAGCAACGACCTCGAGCTCTCGGAGCGCATCGAGCGCCTTCAGCCGATCAGCCGGTGCGATCTTTGGATCGCCGCAGTACGCGATCGCTCTGAGCACGACGAGTCGGTCGTTCACGCCTGCCGTCCACACGGGATGTCTGCCTCACCAGCCGTGTCGCTCAACGCTTATGCTCGAGCGATGTCACCGGCAATCCCGGTCTGTCCAAGCGCCGCCGCGATTTCCGCCCGGGAACGAGGCGTCATGCCGAGAGCCTGGCACCACGCCATTACCGCCTTACTCACGCTCAGCCGCAGTGTTGCCGCGCCCGCACGGCCCTGGTTCGCAATCGTTCCGCGGCGTACATCGTGCAGCGTCGCGATCGTCGTCGGCTGTCGAGGTCAGCTTCTAGGTCGAGGCCGGACTTCGAAATCAGCGGAGGCCCGCACGCGCCGACGACCGCTTTAGAGAACAAGTCGGCCCGCGCGGAACGATTCCTTTGGCGACGAGGTGCTCGTGCGGTCTAGCTGGAGCTGGCGAGTCCTCCTCGCGCAACCCACTTGTTGGGCTTGGCCCTGCTCCTCGAGCCCAGCTCCCTAGGCAGGACCCTCCAGTGCTGCAGCGATACGCACTGCCGCTGCGGCGACATTGCAGAAGTGATCGTGATCGCGCAGTGCCAGCTTCCGGCGCTTGCATCCACGCGATAGGCCTCTCAGCGGCGAGCGCACCGCACCGGTCGGGATGCATAGGCTCTCCTGCTGAAGGTCGCGGGTCGCGCCTGTCCGGCGGTCCGGGCAACGCGAGGCCCGCCGGCGCCGGTCCGGAGATGCTGTGGAACAACGAATGCACGGCTTTGCCGCTGGCGCCGCGTCGGCCGCCTGCCACCGGAGAGGAGGCGGCGCCTGGGGCGCCAACGAGGCTCAGCAGGTCAGAGGCTTCTGGGTGCGCAGCGCGCGAGCCCAGACCGTCAGCGTCGCCGGCGGGTAGGCAGCGAACCCCTTGAAGCCCTTCGGGTTGGCGGCTGGCGGCCACAGCTCCAGCGAAAGCGCGTGGTAGGAGATCGCGAGGTTGATCGCCGCACAGTCACCCCAGCCGTTCGGCGGCCCAGTCTGCAGATCGACCGGCGTGCGCCCGGGATGCTTGGCGTACAGCGCCGCGATCTCGGAGTAGACCGGTGCGCCGCGACTGCTCTGCACCGCGGCGGTGAACGCGTGGTTGCTGAGGATGCACACCCGACCGGTCGTTAGCTGCAGGTTCGCGCACCGGCTCATCACCGCGTCCGTAAAGGCCAGGTCGACGGATCCGACCTGCTTGCCCAGCTGATAGGCGACGAACGGGTTGAACGTGTAGTCGATCGGCGTGTGCCGCCAGCCGGAGTAGTCCGAGAACACCCCCTGCAGGCACGCCTGCTGCGCGGCGTTCGACCAGCCGTCAGCGAACAGCTCGTTGTGCAGCGCGAGGCTCGGCGAGGCCACGAACGGTTCAGCGGTCAACGTCGCGCACGAAGACACAGCCACGGAGCCGACGAGCGCGTTGGCGTCGTAGCGGGCGGCCAGTCGGTGCTGGAACGTCGACCACGCGCCGCGGTAAGCGCCCGTCCACCAGCGGCCGGTAGTGCCCGTCGCCGTCGCAGTGTCGAAACTCACCGGCATCGTCCCACCCAACGTCTTGGCCCAATCAGGAGCAGTGAAGCCGCCCCACAACCGCAGCTTGACCACCAACGGGTGGGACCGATGCGCTCGGTTGTAGGCGCGGACCGCGGCCAGCGACTTGTCCAGCGGCGAGAAGTCGAACACGTTCCGGCGCGGCTCGAGCTGATTCCACGTCTCGTTGACCACGATGCCGGAAAACGCCTGAGCGTACGGCGCGACCTCGCCCCCGTTGACGGTCGCGAACGGCTGACGCAGGACGTACGGCGCCTGCGAGCTCTTATCCACCAAACCCCGGATCTGGGGCTTGACCCAGGCCGCAGCCGAGCCGGCGAACATCAGACCAGCGATGAGACATACGGCAGGAACAGCGAGCAGACGCGTCGCACGCGAGCTCGCGAGAGGGATGTGGGAGCGCATGGCCCACCAAAACCGATGGGCGAAGAGAAGTTGCGGGCCGCGGACCGCCAAACTCGCCACCCCCCTCTGTTCCCGCGCGCGCACGCAAGCGGGCAGGCAGACCGAGCGGCAAGAAACGCACAAGCCGCCAGAAGCGAGGCCCGTTCTTCGAATCCCTCGGAGAGCGCGCGCCTACGCAGAACCGAGGCTTGCACCGGGCCGCGCGGCTGTCTGCGTACGAGCGCAAGGCGCGACAAGCGATCGTCAGACGGGACGAGAACCAGCTTCTCCCCTCGCGAAGACGTGGTCACGTCGGGTGCCGGGCCCCGCTAGCTGCGCACTGCCGCCCCGGATTGGCTCCCACGTGAAGCGGAAGCGCCAAGCTCGTGGCCGCCTGGGCGACTTTGCAGAAGCCGTCCGCGCCAGCTCACCAAGCGACCGAGTGTGTGCGCCAACGGACCCGTCAGTTTCTAGCGCTGCTGAAGCTGGCCTCCGCGGCCGCGAGCGGTTATGTTCGCCGCTGCGCATGCCGCTGCCGCCCTTCCCGGTCCCGTTCCCGCTCCTTCGAGCCGTACTGAACGGCCGCCAGCGGCTGCTCGATGCCGTCGATCTCGCGGTCCCCGTCGAGGCGGCGCTCTGGGACTACACCAACGGCCTGCAGCGCACCAAGGTGGCGGGCGCGCTGGTCACCTCCGGTCTCGCCGACGCGCTCGGCGATCGCTGGCGAACACCCTCCGAGCTCGCCGATGAGCTCGGGCTCGAGCACGACGCCACCGCCCGGCTGCTGGGCGCGGCCGCCGCCTCGCGGCTACTGCGCTTCGACGCCCGGCGGGGCGTCCGGCTGTCGCGCCTCGGCGGGCCGCTGCGGCGCGATCATCCGCGCACCATCGCCTCGTGGGCCGCGTACCTGGCGGCGCCCACCACCGGACGCGCCTACGAGGAGCTCGCCGCCCAGGTCCGCACCGGGTCAGAGCCGTCCGGGCATCGGCGGGCGTTCGGCGACTCGATCTGGGAGCACTTCGGGACCCGCCCCGAAGAGGGAGCGCGCTTCGGCGCGGCGATGCGCGAGCTGACCGCAGTCGACACCGGAGCGCTGGCGCTCGCGTACCCGTGGCCGCGGCGCGGCGTCGTCTGCGATGTCGCCGGCGGCATCGGCTCGCTGCTAGGAGCGATCCTGCGCCGCCGCTCACAAGCTCGCGGCGTGCTGATCGACTCACCCGAGGTCGCCGAGCAGGGCCGGGCGTACCTCGCCTCGATCGGGGTCGGCGACCGCGTGCAGATCGTCGGCGGCGACCTGTTCGGCGAACTACGCGCTCAGGCCGACGTGTACGTGCTCAAGTGGATCCTGCACGACTGGAGCGACGCCGCCTGCCGCGACATCCTGCAGCGCGTCCGGGCGACCATGGGCAGCGGCTCCCGGATCGTCTGCATCGACCAGCACCTCGATCGTGACCGGCCGAGTCCGATCAGCTCGATGGTCGACCTACACATGATGGTTGAGTGCGAGGGCGGCCGCGAGCGTTCACCGACCGAGGTCCACGAACTGATGCGATCGGTCGGGCTGCGAGCGGGGCGCGTCCGCCACTCGGGCCTGCACATGCTCGTCGAGGGGATCGCATGAGCCCCTGCACAAGCGCCACCCGGCGATCGAGTTTCACCTGGCAGACCCGCTGCCACGAATACGGGGCGTCTGACCGGACTACCGCTCGAGGGCGGCCGGTAGCAAGAGCAGCAGCGGCGACGCCGGACCTGGGTCGGCGATGTTGCAGAAGCGAGTGCGATCGATGTGGACGCGCTCGGGGCACGCGCTTTCGCGGCGATAGCGCTCGCTGTCAGCGGGCTCGCGTTCGACGTCTGGATGGCCGCTTCCTTGGGTACGCCTCGTGCATGGCTTAAGGTTCGTGAGGGAGCCTGGCCGGGTCACTCGGCTTTCGGCTCTACCTGGCTCGAGCGTGATAGCGAGCCTGAGGCGCTTCGAACTCGGGCCGTTCCTGCTGTCTGCGGGGTCGGCATGCGCGGCGTGGGATCGACATCGGGGTAGCGCAGGCGGGGTTGGATTGCGAGCAGCACGATGGCCGATGCCATCGCCACCGCGCCGATTAGGACACTGAGAACGACCGTCGCGAGGTTGAGCGCCCCGTCGCTCGCGGCGGCGAGGTACGCCCAGACGCCGAGTGGCAGGTACAACCCCATTGCGGTGAAAAACCCTGGGTTCGGCCGGCGCGCTTGGACGGTCGGAAGCAGGTGAAAGAACACGGCGTTAATCGAGACCGAGCGCGGGAAACGCCAGCGCAAATGCAGGAGCGCGCCATCCGACCGCGGCTGCGCTGATCCCGAACACGATCAGGAGCCCGTTTGTCGCCCAGAAGTCCCACCAAGACGGGATGATCCCGAGACGCGGTCCGAGCGTCTGCGCAGCCCAACCCTGCCAGCCCAACCCGTGCTCCTCCACCACATGAAGCGCCGCAGCAGTCGTCAGAACCCACAGCACCCATTCGTGACTCATCCTCCAAACGCTACCGACCGCCCCAGCCGACGTCTGCGTCGGCACTACGGTCCGTCCGTGAAGCAGCGGTCGCGAGTATCTTGGACGAGAAGCAAGCTCCAGTCGTGCGTTCCCCAGGCGACTGCTTTCTCAGTGTGATGCTGGTGAGGCGTTGCGCTTCTGGCGCGCGTAGTGGATTGTCCTTGACGGCTTCGGGCTGACCCTTGCTGCTTTGGTCGCTCCCGGTGGGGTTGACCTATTCGTGAAGTTGTCGCCCGTTGCCGTCAAGGACGCCCTGGCGTGACCTAATAGAAGCGTGTCAGCGCCCTACTGAGGAATGTCCGCCAGGAAGTCCGCTTGATCGGGTCAATCGAAGAAGGGACAGCTAGATGGTGACGATCGGAGTCGATCCGCACAAGCAGACCCACACCGCTGCGGCGGTCAACGAGCTGGGCGTCGAGCTCGAGCACCGGACTGCGCCGGCGCGCCCGACAGGCAACGAGCAGCTGTTGCAATGGGCGCGCGCCCTGAACGCAGAGCGGGTGTGGGCGGTCGAGGACGTCCGCAACGTCTCTGGCAGCTTGGAGCGGTTTGTGATCGATCGCGGGGAGATCGTCGTGCGCTTGGCGCCGCAGCTGATGGCCGGCGCTCGACGTGGGGTCAGAACTCGCGGCAAGTCTGATCCGATCGACGCGCTGGCGATCGCGCGCGCCGCCCTGCGGGAGGGGGTGGAGAGCCTGCCGACCGCCCGGCTGGCCGGGCCGGAGCGCGAGATTCGCATGCTGGCCTTATATCGCGAGCGGCTGCTGGACATGCGCACCCGCCTGGTCAACGAGCTGCGCTGGCAGCTGCACGATCTCTGGCCCGAATGGGAGATCCCGGCCAAGGCACTCACTCAGCCCGGCTGGCAGACCAAGGTCGCCAGCCGACTCGCGCGTGCTGAACAGACCGTTCAGATAGTGACGCCCGGGACATGATCCGCCGTGCCCGCGAGTTCTCCCGCGCCACCAAAGATCTCTACGACAAGATCCGCGCGCTGGTCAAAGCGGTCGCGCCGCAGCTGCTCGCTGAACCCGGGATCGGGGTGCTCTTGGCTGCGAAGTTCATCGGGGAGATCGCAGGGATCGACCGGTTCACCACCGACGCGCAGCTCGCCCGCCTGGCCGGCTGCGCTCCCATCCCCGTCTCCAGCGGACGCACCAATCGCTTCCGCCTAGACCCCGGCGGCAACCGGCGCCTCAACAGCGCGTTCTACATGCTCGCGATCATCCGCATTCGGACCGACCCCCGCACCGCCATCTACCTCCAACGCCAACGCGCGAACGGGAAGTCCAAGAAAGAAGCGATCCGGTGCCTCAAACGCCATCTCGTCCGCCACGTCTACCACCTCCTACGCGACCCCCAGAGCATCCCCACCACGATCTGCTTGACATAGAAGACTCACGAAGTCGCGGCAGTCTCGAGATGTAGTCGCACTGCCAGCAGCTGCCTAGGCAGAACGCCCGGCACCGTCCGGCTGGGCCGATCCGCGCGACAAGTGCCTTCGCGAAGCGCGAGCGGCACACTCCCGAGCCAGGTCCGTGCCGGCGCACCTTTGACGCCGCCCTGACAGACATCGATCCTGCACTGGTCGAGCATCACGCCGGTGATCCCGACGCCACGCTGCGCATCCTCGTCAGCGTTGAAGGCGACGACGCCCGCCGACTCGAGCGAATCGCTGAGGCCCAGGGCAAGACCCCAAACGACGTAGTCGCTGCTTTGCTGCGCGACGCCGATCGTTCAGCCGCGTAACCGGTCGAGTCCTGGCGCGACATCGTTGCCCCCCACGACCGCCGGGAACGCCGACGGGCAGACGATCGTTTTCGTGGCGAAGGACTCGTCCCGCGCCGCGCCGGCGGACGCGTCCTGCGTCGCCAAGGCGATCGCGGAAATGTTGGGTGGCGGGAGGCTAAAGCAATCTTGCGTGTCGCCGGGGGCTCGCGACTGGTTCTCGACTTCGTGACTGCGGTTTGTCGCCTATCGTTGCACTCCGGGAGCTCGGGACGGATGGGATCTGTCACATTTCTGGAGTGCGGTTCGCGATCTCGATCCCGCAGTACGTGGAGGAGGGCGGGTTCAACCGGGATCGTTTCCGGGTTCATCTTCAGCGAGCTGAGAAATTGGGCTTCGAGGCCGGCTGGACGCAGGAGCAGGTTCTGGGATCGGCGGGGGCGCTAAGCCCGCTCGAGACGCTCACGTTTGCGGCAGCGCACACCGAACGACTCCGGTTGGGCTGCGTGGTGTTCGTCCTTCCCCTTCACAACCCGCTTCACCTGGCGAAGGCCGTCGCGTCGCTCGACTGCCTGAGCCACGGCCGCGCGGAGGTTGGAGTCGTCGCCGGTGGGAAGGGACGTCCATTCGCCGCCTTCGGCGTCGACCGTGATCGGCCAGTCTCACGCTTCAACGAGGCGCTGGCGTTGATGAAGGTGTGCTGGACAGAGAAGGAGATCGATTTCGATGGCCGTCACTGGAAGCTCGAACACGCTTCGATGGAGCCAAAGCCTGTGCAAAAGCCCCATCCTCCGGTGTGGCTCGGTGGCAACCATCCGAACGCGCTGAAACGGGCCGTGCGCGTCGGGGATGGGTTCTTCGGCGCGGGCTCACAGACGACCGCAGCATTCACCGAGCAGGTTCAGGCGATCAAGCGTGAGCTGTCTGAGCAGCGCCGCGATCCGGCCAGGTTTCGGATCGCAAAACGGGTCTACGTTCACGTCGACGACGACCAGAGCGTGGCTCGTGAACGAATCGCGGCCGCGCTCGCACGCCACTACGGCGGGCGCGGACTCGAGGACGTGGCGGTTGCCGGACCGCCCGAGACCTGTGCGGAGGAGCTCCGGAAGGTGATCCAGGCCGGAGCGGAGCTAATCCTGCTGAATCCGCTCGTGGACGATACGCAGCAGATGGAGCGATTGGCCGCCGAGGTGCTTCCGCAGCTGTCGCACGCCTGACGAGTTCAGGCTTGACTGGCACACGCGATCGGCTGTCGCCGAAGCGATCGTGGAGCGCGCCTGGCGAGACGGCGCGGGGAAGTTCGGCGACGCGGTCGGCGACGCTTGTTTCCGGGCAATAGGGTTCGCAGCACCGAGTAGCGCTGGGCGTGAAAGTCGACTCGAAGTGCAGGGGATCCAGTTGCTTCAGCGAGCGGCCCTCCCGGAGGAATGCCGCTTCGGGCTCGCTCCGAACCCGGTCTTGGCACAAGCGGCAAGTAGTGCTCGGATCGCGACTGGCAGCGGCGCGTTGGGGCATGAGCCGCCGCGCGCCTCCAGCATGAGACGCCAGGCGCCGCCTACGCGGCGCAGTACGGCGGTTAGTAGACGCCGTAGTGCCAGCAAGGACCGGTGCGGTTGGTTGCGCCGTGAGTCTTAAGGGACGATTGGCCCAAGATAGTCGTGCCGAGGCAACCCAATGGGAACCGATATTCGGCGCCGATGCTCGCCTGGCCCGGTCGATCGTGCCGGATGGCGGTTGACGCCGTTAGTTTCACCCACAGCGTTGCGCCAGCGCCGGCCGCCGCGCGCCCTCCATCGGCGCTCCGCGCCCGCATGGCTCGGCCCGACCACTGCCTCGGCGACCTACCGGCGGTGCGGACGTCCGGAACGTGTCGGTGATGGTCGGGGCGGGTGCGCTACTCTGGAAGAGTCGGATAGCGACGGCGACCAGAGGGCGAGACCTTCTTCTGAATGTCCCCTTCCCGCGAAAGCAGCCTGATCTTCTGATGGCCGAAAGTCCACCCACGGGTGGGCTTTCCGCGCTTAAGGGCCGCGCAGTCGGCCTCGTGTGGTGTGGCGCTTGGACGCGGTGGATCAGGGCAGGATGTCGTTAAACGTCGTCGTGAATCCGTCGCCCGACTCCTCGAGTTCGCCTTCGATGTGCAGGCGCGCGGGGCCGGTCTCGGTCCACAGATCGAGGAAGTAGGCCCAGCCCGGCAGGTCCGGATCGTCGGACTTGGTGATCGCCTCGACCCGGTAGAGCTGGCGCGGTGGCAGCACCAGCGCTTCGGGGCAGTCCTCCTCAACGCGACGGCGCAGGTCCTCGACCCTGAGCCGATCGCCCGACAGGTCGCGGAGCTCGTCGTACTCGCCGTCCACGACCAGGCCGACGACACCCTCCAGTGCGCGGTACATCGGCTCGGGCATCAGCTCGAGCGGTTCGAGAATCTCTTCCGGTCCGCCCAGCTCGTAGCTCGGCGAGAGGTCGAGCCGGGTGTAGAAATAGTCTTCGCACGCAGCGCGTGCCTGGCGGCAGATGCCTTTGGGCAAGCCCGCGGCGCTGAGCGCGAAGACTGCCGCCGCGATCGCCTCCTCGAGCGTTCCGTGCCGGCGCGTCAGCTGCGCAGTGACCGCGCGACCGTGCTCCGTGTCGTGCGCTATCGAGGAGCCGTCCAACAAAATCGAGGGCGCGTCGTGGCGGCTGTAGCCCGCGCAGACCCGCACAGCAGAGTGAAAGACGATGAGATGGTCGCCCATCACGCCCCCGTGGGTGATCGGTCGCCGGGCGTCATCCCGATCGGGTAGCTCGCCGAACGCGTGGTAGTAGCGCTGCCACGGCGAGCATCCTACGAACAAACGCCGCCCCGGCCGTGTCTAACAGGCCGAGAGGGCCGTGGTCAGACAGCGCCGCGGGGAGGCGGCATTCGGCGAAGGAGCGGCCGCCGCCTTCGGAGGGATGCGGAAATCAACAAGCTGCGTCCCCCGCAGGCTCTCGCAACGAACGACCAGCGGCAGCTGCTGGTGCCGAGCCCGTGGCGCTGGCTGGTCGCCGCAGCGGCACCGGGCCCCGGTTGATCGCCCCTCGGTCGTCTCGCGTGGGCATCAGCTGACGAGTACTTTCGTCACTACTGCGGTGCCGGGGCTGGCGATCGCTACGGCGACGCTCAGATTGTCACGCGGTATTCGGCTGGGTTGGCTTGGCGGTATGCCGTCCGGTTCGGCCGCGCGCCCCGTAGTCGAGTCGTCAGCCTGGACGTGGTGTTCTGGGGGTTTCTGTGAGCCTGTCTTCCTGCCGTACAGTGGCTCGGCATGGCCGGCCGCGATGACGTCCCGCTGACCAACCTCGACCAACCCCTGTTCGACGGTGCGCGGGCGACGAAGCGGGATCTTGTCGACTACCTCGAGGTCGTGAGCGAGCAGCTGCTCGGCGAGCTGCGCGATCGGCCGCTGTCGGTGGTTCGGGCGCTGCGTGGTCAGAAGCCATTCATGCAGAAGAACGTCCCGAAGTACGCGCCGCCGTGGATAGAGACGGTGTCAATCTGGGCGGAGCGATCAAAGCGCGACGTCGCCTACGCGCTGTGCAACGATCGTCGAACGCTGCTGTGGTTCGCGAACCAGCGCGCGATCGAGTATCACCCGACGGTCGCGCGCGGCGACGCGTGCGGGTTTGTCCAGACGCACTTGGTGCTCGATCTGGACCCGCCGGCGGAGGCCGGGTTCGGCGCCGTTGCGGGCGCCGCGGGGCTCGTGCGCCAGGCGCTCGCCGACGTTGGACTCGCCGGCGCCGTCAAGACCAGCGGGGCTAAAGGCTTGCATGTGTTCGTTCCAGTTGTGCAGCCGGCAAATGGCGAGGAGATCGCTGCGGCCACACGGGCGCTCGCCGCGCGCGCCGAGCGCATCGCCCCGCAGCTGGCGACAACCGCCTATGTCCTCGAGGAGCGGGGCGGCAAGGTGTTTCTCGATGCCACACGCGCCGGCGGAGCGACCGTCGTCGCTGCCTACAGCCCACGCATCCGACCGGGCACGCCGGTTTCGTGTCCGGTCTCGTGGGATGAACTCGATGGCGTGAGGCCAACCGACTTCACCATCCACACCGTGCCAGCGCTACTGCGCGGGGGCAACCCCTGGGCAGATCGCCTTCCCGAGCCACAGTCGCTGCCCGCCGATCTGATCGAGGAAGGCCGTGCGATCCCAGTCGCTCGCGTCCAAGCGATGCACGAGGGCAGGCGCCGCGCCCGCGCGCGTCGCGCGGGCTCTTAGCTGAAGGCACGTCCGGTCATCACCGCTGCTTTGAGGTCTGCCGCAGCCGGCAGGTACAGACCCACTCCCGGCGCGGTGGATGGCATGAGATCCTCCCTCAGATGGTGGTTGAACAGACCATCGTCTCGCGCGCCCAGAAGCGTGCCGTCAGGACCGGACTCGCAGTCTCTTTCGCGAACGCCCGCGCACGCCGCCGTCCTAGTTTCTGGGCTAGCCGGGGAGGAGACCGAGCTGCCCGAGAAGGTCCATCTGGTCGAAGAACAGGTGCTCGGACTTCAGCGTGTCGCCGTCGGTGGAATAGACGGCCGACCACCGGAGCTCCACGGTTCGTCCTGTCGGCGCGACGTCGCCGTCGGGGGTGTGCAGTACGCCATCGTGGGTACCCGCGAGGATCCCTTCGGCCGCCGCGGCCGGCCCGTCCGTGAGCAGCTGTTTGACCTCGAGGCGGAGGTCCGGGAACGCTTTGTGGAACACGCCCAGGAAGGCAAGGACATTGTCGCGGCCAGTGGCCCCGCCGCCTGGCGCCAGCAGCTCGGCATCGGCGGCCCACGGGTCAGCGTCGTCATCGCGGGCGTTAACCGCGGCGATGTGCTTCAGGATCACGTCTTTGGCGTCCGGCATCGGTCCCTCCGTTGCAGTTGTCGGCGCGAGTCTTTCAGATCTTGGCGGGCGCCCGCATGGCATTCTGCCCTCGGGCGGTCGGCGCGTCGGGTCAGTTCGTAGCTGGCGGGAAAGCGCCTTTTGCCCTGTGAGCATGCTCGGACACCCTCCCGAGGTCGAAGGCGGATTGCCATCACGACGCTTCCGCCGGCGCCGGCGCAAGGCGAGTGTCCTCACGAGCCTGGTCTGCGCGCATCCCCCGCTTCAGCGACCGAACCAGGAGTTGATCAGGTCAGCCAGCTTCAGCGGCTCTTGTGCCATCAACGCGTGACCGCAGTCTGGAAAGAGCTCGCGTCGCGCGCCGGGCAGCGCGCCGGCGAGCAGGTCGCTGTTGACTGCGGGGATCACCACATCCTGCGCACCGGCGACGATCAGCGTGGGGGCGCTGATCGACGCGAGCCGGTCACCCATGGGCTCCGCGTGCCAGAGATCGATCGCGTGCTCCTGAGCATCCAGCGCCGCCATCGACAACCTGGTCCGGGCTTGAGCAACGAGCTCTCCGAACTCCGCGTCCATCGCACGAGCCTGCTCGGGCGGGAAGAGCAGGCGGAGAATCCGGGTGGCTTGTTCGCGCGGGGTTCCCTCGCGGGAGATCAACCGAGCCCACCTCTCAGGATCAGCTCTGACCGCGCCGGGCCCACCGTGATCGGTCGAGAGCAAGACGAGCCTGCCGACGCGTTCGGGGGCGCGCGCTGCGACCTCTTGAGCCACGAAGCCGCCCATCGACCAGCCGATGAGATCACAACCTTCGATCTCGAGCGTCTCGATCATGCCGATTACGTCGCTTGCCATGGCGGCGGCGGTGAGACCGTCGAGAACTGGTGCGGACTCGCCCATCCCGCGATTGTCTGGGCAGACGAGCCGCGAGCAACTGCTCAGACCCTCAAGGAACTCAGGGTCCCAGTCGTCTTTGGTCGCTGCGTAGCCATTGATCACGACTACTGGATCTCCGGCGCCGAGCTCGCGAAACGCGAGTCCATTCGGTCGAAAGCCACTCATCCAGCGATTCTACGATCAGCCCGTCTGCTGCCTTGGAACGGCACCGCATATGAACGGTCCGGGCCTACAACCCGGGGAGCGAGGGCGCGACCCGGCTGGGCAACGGCACGAGCCGCGTCGACTCGCACGCCGGCTACGCGTGTGAGCACTCACGTGCGCCGAGGGCCGATCGACGCGTCGTCGCCGAAGGACTCACCGGCCGCTTTCGCGGTGAAGTTGAAAGCGATCACGCCGAGCTTGCCGGCCGACTCGTCGCCGATCGCCGTCGGGCACCGGCGATACGAGCGCTGGCACGGCGCTCGGATTCACGCGAAAGGGCTCGCACGCAGCGGACGGTGGGGGCCGTCACGCTGCCTGGCGTTGCATAGGCACCGGTGCGGTGATCGAGTCCACCGTTCGGTCCTGCGATCCGCGCGCATGGGAGGTGCGAGCTCAGCGCCGGTGAGATGCTCGTCGCCACGCGAATGCAGGAGCCGCGCGCCCACGGCGAGACGAGGCGCCGTCCGCTCGACGCTGGGGCCAACCCCCTGGCCGCCCGCGGCGCGGGCGCAGCATAGGTGTCCGGGCGGGCATTCCGTATAGGGGCCACTCCGGAAACATTTTCCGGACGGGTCTTGGTGCCGGCCGGTGGCTTCCGCAATGACCCGGCTCGGAGCTGAAGCAGGGGCTCAGCGCTCACGCCCCCGTCGGCGACCATGCATGGTGTCGGTCTTATGACTCAAGCTGGCTCGGCACCGCGCCACCGGGTGCACGTCAGCGCTGCTTGCTGTTAGCTCTTTGCGAGAGCGACCTGGTGGGAATTAGTGCCGCGAATCGGCCGCCGCCTCCGGGACGGCTTTCGCGTTGCTAGAGATGAAGCGCTCTCGGGCTCTCAGCAAAAACCTGTGCCACAAGCGACTGCCTGCCACTTCGTGGGCTCAGCCGGCCTTGGCGATCACGGCCCTCATCTCGTCGGCTGAAAACGCCCGGAGCGCGGTGGTGCGGAAATTGCCCAGGGAAGCCAGCTTTAGCATCGCCGCGGCGAGCGTCTCGTCGTCCGGCGCGTCGATGATGCTCACCTGGTCGTGGTCTCCCATCGTCCAGTATCTGTCCTTGACGCTGACCCCTAATGCCTCCATCTGACTTAGCCCGGCGTCATACCGCTCAACCGTCTGTTCGAAGTTCGCGACGCCCTGCTGCGTCCAGTCGCCGAGCACAATGTATGTCGGCATCTGCCCTCCCTGATCGTTCCAGCGACCATACATTGGTGGGCTGGCACCAGTCAAACAGGAGCTCATAGGCGCGCTGCACAGTGATTTACACCCCGTGCCAGTCCGTCCGAGTCCTCCTCGCATGACGCGGCATCCCGCAAATCGTGATCCTGCCCTACCGACCGCGCGGGACGGCAAGGTCCGAGCTATTCAACCCCGGCAAACGGATGGGCAACAGACGCAGACCCACAGGTCCGTCAATGACCGGCCACCTTCAGCTGCCCTCACACCCTATATGGCAGGACATCTAGACTTAGGCAGCCTGGTAGCTTCGAGATCCCGACACGAACGGAGCAGCGGTGAAGAAAGTCTTAGAACTTTTGCTCTGCATCCTCCACCCGATCGCCGTGGTGCTTATCTGGATCGATCTCATGTCACGCCGCGACCTCGGAATGGTCGCCAAGCTGACTTGGGCGATCACTGCGATCGTACCTATCGTTCCCGTCGTGTACGTGCTGACGGGTAACGACTTCATCTAGCCCTGATCACGGGTCATCGCGCTTCCGGATCTGGGACCTGCCGAGCACGGTCAGCCTGCTGCTAGCTGGTGGTCGCGTTCCCGCCTTCATACGAGGCCTTGATAATCGCGGTTAGCGGAGAGGGCTGAGCACTCCAACGTGACGTCGACGCGGCTGCCTCTCGTCGCCAAACCAGTAGCCGTCGACGGTCACGCGGGAGCATGAATGCGATCGTCGCCAACCTGCGCGGTTTCGGCGCAGACCGGAGCGCGCGGCACGAGTCGTGAGTTCGGCTTTGTCGGTGCTCGTGGCATTTTGGATTCGCATAGAGTCCATCGGGCGATGCGGGCGGTGGTGATCACTGAGCACGGAGGACCGGAGGTTCTGAAGGTCCAAGAGCGGCCCGACCCCGCGGTGGGGCCGGGTGAGGTTCGAATCGTGGTGAAGGCAGCGGGGATCAACTTCGCTGACACTCTTGCCCGCATTGGGCTGTACCCGGACTCACCGAAGGTCCCCTGCGTGGTCGGTTACGAGGTGGCCGGTACGGTCGACGCGGTCGGAGAGGGCGTCGAGTCGGTGGAGCCAGGCGATCGGGTGCTCGCAGGCACCCGCTTCAACGGCCAGGCCGAGCTGGTCACGGTGCCCGAGAAGATGGTCTACCACTTGCCGCAGCAGCTTTCCTTCGAGGAGGGGGCGGCGTTTCCGGTCAACTACGCGACTGCGCAAGCCGGCCTTGTCGTCATGGCCGGGCTGCGGAAAGGGGAGCGGGTGCTGATCCACGCTGCGGCTGGTGGGGTAGGGATCTCGGCAACGCAGATTGCCAAGAGGATCGGCGCCGAGGTGTTCGGCACCGCATCGGCCTCAAAGCACGATGCGATCCGCGAGCAGGGAGTTGACCATGCGATCGACTACCGCAGCCATGACTTCGTCGGGGAGGTGCGGCGGATCACCGGCGGCGAGGGGATCGATGTCGCCTTCGACGCGCTGGGGCCGTCGAGCTTTCGGAAGGACTACCGGCTGCTGCGGCAAGGAGGGCGGCTCATCATGTACGGGGCCTCAGAGGTCCAGACCGGGGACAAACGCAGCCTTCCGATCGCGCTCCGGACCCTGGCCAAGAGCCCATTCTCATCGATGCCGTGGTGGAAGGGGCTAGGCGTGATGAGTGAGAACAGGGGAGTATTCGGCCTCAACATGCTCTCCTGGTGGGACGCCGAAGGTAGCCTCGACCGAGTGATTGAGCCGTTGCTCTCGGGGCTTCAAAACGGGGAGCTGAAGCCAGTCGTTTCCCAGGCCTTCCCATTTGATCGCGCGCCCGATGCCCACCGTTTCATCGCCGAACGGCGCAACGTCGGCAAGGTCGTCCTGGTCCCCTAGCTCCAGGAGCGGCCGTATCAACGTTAGGCCAGGCTGCGATGGCGGGCGCAGCTGAGCCCCGGTAACACCAGCGCTCATAACGGACCACGTCGAGGCGACGAGTGCTTCGCGCGCAAAGCGATAGCGCACCCGCGAACTACTATCCCCGGCGTCCAGGCTCAGCTAATGCCTACGCATCGGTGCCGGCACATTGCTGGAGCCGCGATACCTGCTTCTGGTGCCCAGACTCAATCAAGGCCACAGCGCCCGACTGCGAGCCGTAAACCCGGTCTTGCTGGCAGGTGCCGACACGTGCCCATCGAGGACCTGCCAGGCCACCCTCGCGTCGGTGACCGAAACTTCCTGCTAAGAGCCAGCATCCTGCCGCTGATGAATGCCGCAGCGCGTGCGAGCGCAATCGGGAGGCGCACTGGGCGGACGGGCCCTGACTGCATCAGCCGCATGATGCGGGCATCCTGTAGCGCAACCTGTCCACACATTTTGACGCTCAGGCGCATAGGCGCCAACGTCAGTTGAATGGAGCTGAACTTGGCCTCGAACACCCGTATGCAACTAGGAATGGTCGGACTTGGGCGCATGGGCGCCGGGCTTGTGAGGAGGCTGATCGCCGACGGGCATCGCTGCGTCGGATATGACGTCTCGGCCGAGGCGGTGCGAGCGATCGAGTCGAATGGGGCGGACGGCGCGCAGTCTCTCGAGGAGTTCGCGGCCAAGCTCGAGAAGCCGCGCGCGGCGTGGGTGATGGTGCCGGCTGGTGAGATCACCGGCAAGACGATCGCGGCGCTCGCGGAGGTGTTCGAGCCCGGGGACACGATCATCGATGGAGGCAACACCTACTATCACGACGATCTCCGCCACGCGGCGGCGCTGAAAGACAAGGGCATCCATCACGTCGACGTTGGAACGAGCGGCGGCATCTTCGGGCTCGAGCGCGGCTTCTGTCTGATGATCGGCGGGGAGGAGGAACCGGTCCGACGGCTAGACCCGATCTTCGCGACGATCGCACCGGGCGTGGACGCGGCGCCGCGCACTCCGGGGCGCTCCGGCAACCCCACGCCCGCGGAGCAGGGCTACTACCACTGCGGTCCGAACGGCGCCGGCCACTTCGTGAAGATGATCCACAACGGGATCGAGTACGGACTGATGGCGGCGTACGCCGAAGGGCTGAACATCATCAAAAACGCGAACGCAGGGATGACCACCCGCGAGGCGGACGCCGAGACCGCGCCGATGGAAGAGCCCGCCTACTACGAGTACGAGATCGATACGACCGAAGTCGCTGAGGTGTGGCGGCGAGGGAGCGTGATCGCGTCATGGCTGCTCGATCTGACCGCACATTCGCTCCACGGGTCGCCCACGCTGGATGAGTTTGCGGGCCATGTTTCGGACTCCGGTGAGGGGCGGTGGACCTCGATCGCGGCCATCGACGTCGGCGTGCCCGCGCCGGTACTGACGACCGCGCTGTACTCGCGATTTGCGTCGCGCAACCTGGACGAGTTCGCGAACAAGCTCCTTTCCGCGATGCGCAAAGAGTTCGGCGGCCACGCCGAGAAGCCCTCGGCCGAAGCGTGA
Organism: uncultured Solirubrobacterales bacterium; assembly: GCA_963787535.1. Classification (GTDB taxonomy): domain Bacteria; phylum Actinomycetota; class Thermoleophilia; order Solirubrobacterales; family Solirubrobacteraceae; genus Palsa-465. Next base: position 240,685 of record CAWBDB010000001.1, on the reverse strand, counting down.
TGATCCTCTGCCCTTGAGTCGGCAGAGCGAACTTAGACTCGCAGCCTGATGGCATGACTCGCTGAACTACTTGACGGCCCCCTCGCCGGCGAGCCGGTAAGCATTGACGATGACCATGCCGATACGCCGCCCGCGCGGATCAAGGGTCAAGGGCTGCCGCTACCGCTATAGCGGCTGGCACAAGAGCTCTCCCCGCTACCAGTACAACGGTGAGGGGGGCTCCAACGGCGGCGGGCGCCCACGGCCACCCTTTGGAAATAGAAGGACTGAGGCAACCCAGCCCCGCCCACGCGGGCGCGGCGTGTGGTGGAGGCGCCAAGAAATCGGCGCGCGTTCATGGCGTCGCCAGCCGGGAGGTCGCCAAGCTGCTCGCCTTCAACCTCGGGGAGGGGCCGCCGAGCTCGCACTATCGTTCCCGAGGCGCAGTCGCTCGCGAGAAAGACGCTGTCGGCCGGGCCGAGGAGCGCGCCTGAGAACGGCGCGCTGCGAAAGAAGCGCAGGTCAATCAGTGGCTCACGTCGGCGGGGCTCGAGGAGCACGAGCGCCACCGCCGAGAAGATCGCCACCACCAACAGGGCAATGATCAGCGCCGAGTTCCAGCCCTGCCGCGGCCCCTCGATCACCGCGCCGGTCAAAGGCCCGAGCCCGGTGCCAGGTGGAGCTACGCTTCGGGGATGAGCGGGAAGGCTCGCGTCGAGCGCGGTTGGATCTACATCGACGGTACCCGGCAGGACGACGGCAGGATCAAGCTCGGAGCCGGGGGTGAGATGCGCTTCAGCCCGTTCGAGGCGATCTCCGAGCGCCAGAACGCACAGATCACTTGGGGTCGCATCCTGACGGCAGCGGTGCAGCGGCTGGCTTTCTGGCGACGCTAGACGCCTCGAGCAGCCGGCAGGTACTCGACCAAGGTTCTCCTTCCCCAGACCCGAGGACGACCACGCTTTGCGCATGGTGATGAGCCGCCACGACTTTGCTGTGTAAGCGATGAGTCTCGGCGCTCCGCTGGGTCTTAGGATCAGATCATGCCGCTCGTCTGTGTCCACGGTCCGCTTCGACAACTAGCCGGCGGTGCTGGGGAGCACCAGCTCAAAGCCGGCGCGGTGCTCGAACTGCTGCGCGAGCTCGAGTGCGTGTACCCCGCGCTGAGCGGCTGGATCGTTGACGAGCGCGGCCTGATAAGGCGGCACATCAACGTGTTCGTCAACGGCGAGCCTGGCCACGAGCATACGGCTGTTGCCGCCGACGCCCGCGTCGAAATTTTGCAAGCGATCACAGGAGGCTGAGGAGATGACCGAGCTGTTGGTCTCCACGAAGAAGGGGTTGTTCGCGCTTTCGGGCGAGCCTGGGGGCGAGTGGGAGATCGTCGCGCGGGCGTTCGCGGGCGAGCCCGTCGACTACGCGGTACGTGACCCGCGCACGAAGCGGGTGCTGGCGACGATGACCTCACCGTTCTACGGTCCGAAGCTGTTCTATACCGAACGTCACGCGAGCGATTGGAGCGCCGACGCGCCTCACGAGGGATGGGAACAGGCCGGGGGCGTCGCGCTGCCGGAAGGGGGCGACCAGGCGCTCGAGCGGATCTGGGTGATCGCGCCCGGGGAGGCCGACGGGCTGATGTACGCCGGCGGGGATCCTGGAGTCCTGTTCGAGTCCGCCGACGGCGGATCGACGTGGGAGATCAACGCCGGGTTGTGGGAGCACGAGACGCGCCCGAAGTGGCAGCCGGGAGGCGGCGGACTGTGCGTACACTCGATCGCTCCGTGGCCGGGCGACCCCGGCAAGCTGTCAGTTGCGATCTCGGCGGCGGGCGTTTGGCACACCGATGACGGCGGACGTTCGTGGCGGCGGGGCAACCAAGGGCTGACACCGCGCTACCTACCCGACGAGGTGATCGCCGAGCTGAACCTGCCCGAGCCGCCGCCCGACGCTGACACGGCGCTGTGCGTGCACCACTTGGAGCGTGCGCCGGCGCGCCCAGAGCGGATGTTCATGCAGTTCCACGGGGGCGTGTATCGCTCCGACGACGCCGGCTCCAGTTGGAGCGAGGTCGGCGCGGGGCTCCCATCGGACTTTGGATTCCCGCTGGCGGTCGACCCAGTCGACCCCGACAGCGCGTACGTGATCCCGCTTGTGGCCGACATGGACCGAGTGATGCCCGGTGGGCGCCTGCGCGTGTACGAGACGCGCGACGGAGGTCAGACGTGGGCGCCGCGCGGCGACGGGTTGCCGCAGCAGCACGCGTACCTGACCGTCCTGCGCCAGGCATTCCAGGGCAAGGACTCCGGACCCTTGCTTGAGCTCTACTTCGGCTCGACGACCGGCGAGGTGTTTGGCTCGGGCGACGCCGGGGCGACGTGGTTTGAAGTCGCGACGCGGCTCCCGCCGGTGTACGCGGTGTCAGCCACCTAAAGCTAAGCGTCAAACAGCCACCAAACGCACCGTCGGTCGCACTCCGGCGAGCACGGCCGCGTCGCGCAGTTGAGCGCGGACGCCCGCAGGCGCCAGGTCCGTCCGCGAGTCGGACCGCGTAGGACGCAGAACAACGCGCCAACCGGCAGTGGGGAGCGCAGCATTAGCCACGGGGCAAGCTGGTCCCCGGCCCAGCGGTCCATCCCGACCTCGCGGCGCTTGCCGACCTTGCCATGGCGGACCAGAATCGCGCCCCTGTCCGCGGCAAGGTGGCTCCCGGCTGGCGTGAGTACCTCGCTGATCCGTAGCCCGGCGCGCCACAGCACGATGATCAGCGGGCCTGAGCCCACCTACGTCAGCGCGGACACCAGGTCCATCACGAGCCGACCTGATGCGGCGACAGCTGGCAGACCGGTACCTTGCGCTTGGCAATCCTGGTTACGGGAGCGAGTGCGCGAAAGAGGGTGTGTTGCATGGCGGCTGGAGGGTTGGCGAGCACGGCGTGCTCGGAGGTGAGCGGCCAGACGGCCGCGAGGTCCAGCAAGCTGGGCACGGCTTTGCGGTTGACGCGTCCCTGCTGGGCGAAGGCAAAATAGATCTCGTAGAACCGTTCGGTACTGGGTTGGCCCGGGCGGAACTCGAACCTGACGCGCATCTCGTCGTCTCCGGCGTTGGCGAAGGTGTGCTTGGTTCCCTTGGGCACATCGATGGTCTTCCCCGCGGCGAGGACGTGACGTCTGCCGTCGACGTCGAACGTGGCATGACCCCAAAGCACCTCGAAGTGCTCGTCCTGATGCGGATGGATGTGCGGCACGCCGGCAAAGCCCCCCGGCGGGAAGATGCCTTCGGCGGCGAACAGCTCGCCTGCGGACTCCGCTGAGGTCATCAGGAACCTCAGCCGCTGTCCGGTCACCGGGTTCTCGATCACGTCGCCGGCGTGTGCCATTCTTCCCTCCTGGTAGTTCGGTTACCTAAGCGAAGGCTACCTAAGCATTATGCCGCAGTCAACCGCCGCACCTCGACTTCCCATCGGCCAGCTCCTTGTCCACCATCTCCGGGTCTTCCGGGAACAGCTGCTGGCCGCCAGCGAGCCCGTCGCGCGGGAGGCCGGGCTGCGCCTGCGGCTCAGCCACCTGCACGTGTTCGGGAACATCCGGGCCGAGGGCACGCGCCTGACCGACCTTGCCGCGTGGGCCGGCATGGCCCGCCCGTCGATGGCCGAGCTCGTCGACGAGCTCGAAGCCGACGGATTGCTCGAGCGTCGTCCTGACCCCAGTGACGGCCGAGCCAAGCTCGTCGCGCTGACTCCCGCAGGCTGGGACGCGATCCGCGCCGGCCGCGCCATCATCGCCCACATCGAAGCTGATTACGCCAACCGCATCGGAACCGATCGGTTCGAGGCGATGTGCTGGGCCCTTCAGGACCTGCTCGACGACCTCAGCGGCGCGCCGGTCCGCGCCACTCCCGGGCCATCCCGTCAGACCAGGTAGCCCTCATCGCCTGGCGAGGCCACGCTCATCACCGCGAGTTGCTGCTCGCACGCGGACGCGGCGGCGGCGGGACCGCCGGCGGCGCGGTAGGCCTCAGCGATCCGCAGCGCGCCGTCGGTGCGGTCGATCGCCTCGCGCACCTTGGCACGGAGCCTGTCGGGACGCAGCCGCGAAGCCGGCAGTCGTGAGCCGGCGTGTGCCACCTCGACGCGGCGCGCGACCTCGAGCTGGTCTCGCCCGAACGGAACGGCGCACACCGGCACGCCGGCGGCGAGCGCCTTCTGGGTTGCACCCATCCCGCCATGGGTGACAGCGCAGACGGCACGGTCGAGCACCGCCCGGTGCGCGATGAAGGGCTCCACTCGCGCATGGGGACGGTGAAAGCGACTGGGATCGCCTGACGGCAGGGTCGCGATGACCGTCAGCGGCTCCCCCGCGAGCCCGTCGAGCGCCGCTCGCACGAGCCGGGCGTCGTCCTGAAACTCAGACGAGGTCGTGACGAGCACGATCGGCCGCTCGATCTCTCTGAGCCAGTCCGGGACCCCAGCAGGCGGGTCCCAGTCACACGGACCGACCAGCCGAATGTTGCTCGGCCAGTCCGAACGCGGATACTCAAATGGCTCGGCGGTCATGTAAAGCAGCACGGGCGGCCGCGCGAACATCGAGCCCACGTGCTCGAGCGGTGGCACGCCGACACGTTCTCGGACCTGGTTGATGAGGGGGCCGCCGATGCGCTGCATCGCTCCGAACGTGAGCGGGCGGACAATCGCGTCGCGCATCTGACCGAGCGGACCCCTGGACGGTCTGAAGCCGGGGCCAAAGGGCGGCGCGTCGCGCGACGGAAGCGGCAGGGGGTACGGGCACCACGATGCCCACGGACCGCCCCACTCCTCGGCGACCGCCAGCGCTCCCCAGGCGTTGATGTCGACCAGCAGCATGTCGGGAGCCTCCTCGGTGATCGCCTGGCGCAGGTCCCGGGCATCGTGTTCAGCGCGCGATCCGAAAGTGCGCATCGCACGCTTCTGCGCGCCGAGTGGGCTGCGAGCCGCGTAATCGTCGTGGCCCTGGCGCTCGATCCCGCGGTCAATCGCTGCCGCCGCGAAGCCTCGCTCGCGCGCCATCTGAACCTGCGAGGCCAGGGTCCTGAGGGCAACCTCGTGACCGCGGGCACGAAGCTCGTCCAACACCGGAACGAGCGGGAACAGGTGCCCGCGCGCGGGCGAGGTGTAGCCCAGGATACGCGCCATCAGGACTCCTCCAGCATCGGTGAGAGCAACTCGACAAGCGCCAGCTCGGTCTGGTGTCGGCTCAGACCACAGTCGAGGCGCATCAGCTTCCACGTGTAGACATCACAGATGGTCACGAACTGCGCCAGCCGCCGCTCGCGCTCGACCCCTGAACGGACAGCCAGCGAAGGCGCAAACACGCGCTCACACCAGTCGCGATGAAATACGCGCCCGCGATCAGCCAGCTCGCGCAGCCCCGGAACACGTCGCTCCTCCTCAAGCAGCTTCAGCACACGTTCGCCGAGCTGCTCGTAATGCTCGACCAGCACGCGCACCGCCCCGGGCAGATCGTTAGCGGGGGCCTGCTCACGCTGTACCCGAACACGCTCGGCCTCGCGCTCACCAGCCACCGCGAGCAGCCGTTCCTTACCCCCAAAGCGGCGAATCACCGTCTGCACGGTCACTCCCGAACGCCGCGCCACCTCCGCCAATGAGACCTCATCCGCCGGCAACTCCCAGAACAACTCGACCGCCGCGTCAAGGATCCGCTCGCCCGTGGCCGCCGCCGACTCCGCGCGAGCGACCATCCGGTAGGGACGGCGATGATCCACCTCGGTCTCAAGCTTCATGTTATCAACACTAACATGAACCGTCCCGTGACTCAAGCACGCACCACCAGGCCCTCTAGCCAACCTCAAAGCCAACGGTTCAGGCCACCAACTACAACCGTCATCCGCTCGCCAACGCCGCTGACTGCAACGTGACGCTCCGGTCGAGGTTGCGCGAGCGGTAGAGCACGCCTAACTTGCGGCGAGCCCCGAGACCCGTTCACGTGACGGAATGCAAAGCGCAGGATGCGTCTCGCCCTCGCGACTCTCGTCAGCAGCGCGCGGCTGCGAGTGCGTGGCTGACGGCGGCGAGCACCGGCTTGGGCCTCGCCACGGCTCGGCTCGGTATCGCGAAGTAGCTCATTGGCTCCCAGTCCGTCGTGCAGTAGTCCGGTGCCCACGGTCGATAGCCGGCCAGGTGCCCCGACTTCACACCCCAGCTGACCAGGTCGTACGTGAACCGCTCCTGGCCGGTGGGTGTCTGCGGGTATCCGGGAACGGGCGTGTTGTAGCGGAACGAGCCCATCATGATCCCGGAGGGATAGCCTCCCTCAGCGACGAACACCTGCTTGTGAAAGCGCTGCTTGAGAGCGGCGGCGACGCGTTGGAGCAGCGTGAACAGATCCCCGGGCGCGGCGAGCGCGCCGGCCGTCGGGTAGTACGAGGTGCCGAACACGCTCGGACCGTAGCCCGCCGCCTGGACGGTCTCCCAGAAGGCCAGCGGAATCGCCGGTGAGGGCTGGAAGATGCCGCTTATGTGGGTGCTGAAACGGGCGCGGCGGTCGACGCTGAGGATGCCTTTGGAGGTGGCGGCCAGCAGCCGGCCGATGTATGGCCACAGGTGGCGGCGTAGCCAGGCGATCCGGTCGGCCTCGGACATCGCCACGAGCTGAGCAGCGCTCATCTGGCCGATTGCCGGATCGACAGCATTCGGCGGGACGTAGTCCGCGCTGGAGCTGAGCAGGGCCTTCACGGCGACGCCGGCGATGCCGAATTCCACCTCGTTCCCCAGATCCCAGGTCGGGACGTGGACACCGGTGCCGAGGATCTGGCGGGCAACGAGCTCGCCGTAGTGACGCAGCGCACGCTCCATTTGCTCAATGTTCAGGGTCAGCCACGGTCCTGGCAGCCGGATACTCGGGTAGTCACTGAAGTCAGGTGGCTCCTGATAGTTGCCGGCATCGCCATAGCTGCGGAACAGTCCGAGCTCGGGATTGAAGGGCAGGTCGAGCGCTCGAGCCAGGCGGGCACGCTCCAACCCGCGGGCGAACCCATGCTCCGCGTCCGGCGGCTGAGGCGCGTAGCGCCGCGTGGCGATCCGCTGGTAGACCTCGGTCGCGCCGTGGCGAACGAACATCGCCTGCACCTCACGCACGGTGCGGGCCTTGGAGCGGCCGTCGCTCAGCGCGGTCAGGCTCAGCACCTTCTCCGTGAATGGGCTAACCGACAACGAGGATCTAAAGGTTGCGCACGTCACGGGCCGAGACCGCACGCGGGCCCCTGCGGTTGGGCTCAGCGCCGCTGCGTCGGGCAGCGCCAGTGCCGCTCCGGCGAACAGAGCGCGTCGCATCGCCCCGCGTCGCGTCAGGTAGTGCGGCTCTGGCCGCATCTGCGTCATTTCTCTCCTCGTCCTCGAGTCACATCCGCAAGCTTCCCACCGAACCGCTTACGCCAACCGGACGCCGAATGGAAGCTAAAACCCAGGTCGACGTCAACCCGCGGCTGGCCAGATTGATTTGTGGACGGGGGTGGCTGGGCAAGCAATCGCGTCGCCGTCGTCCCCTCCAACGATGAAAAGGATGGTCGAGGGTTTGACCCTCTCCGGACTCGCTGCGCAAAATCCTGGAGCCGTCACCGGACCAGGAGCGCATCTCGGACCGCATCGCGGCATCATCCAAGGTCATGAACGATTCGATGAGGGCAGAGACAGTCCGCATCACGGGCCACGCCGGTGAAGAGATCGAGGCGTACCTGGCCCGTCCCGCCGAAGACGGCCGGCGCGGGGGCGTGGTCGTCATCCACCACATGCCCGGGTATGACCGAGCCACGAAGGAGATCGTGCGCAGGTTCGCTGAGCTGGGCTACAACGCGATCTGCCCTAACCTCTACTGGCGAGAGGCTCCCGGGGCGGCGCCCGACGATGCCGCGGCGACCGCACGAGCGCAGGGTGGCGTCCCTGATGAGCGGCTGGTCGGCGACGTCAGCGGAGCTGCGGGTTACCTCCGTTCGCTGCAGACGTCAAACGGCAAGGTCGGGGTAATCGGCTACTGCTCGGGCGGACGGCAATCGGTGATGGCGGCGTGCAATCTCGACCTCGACGCTGCCGTCGACTGCTACGGCGCCTTCGTAGTTGGTTCGCCGCCGGAGGGCTTTCCGCTCAAGGTCTCAAACCTCGTCGACCAGCTTCCCAACCTGCGCTCGCCGCTGCTGGGGCTGTTCGGCAATGAAGACTCCCACCCCAGCCCCGAGCAGGTGGACGAGCTCGACCAGATCCTGACCGACCTCGGCAAGCCCCATGAATTTCACCGCTACGACGATGCCGGTCACGCGTTCTTCGCCAGCGACCGGCCTTCCTACCGCGTCGCGGCCGCCAGCGACGGATGGGAGCGCATCGCCACGTTCTACAAAACGCACCTCGGAGGTTGACCGTGTGCACCTATGCCACTGTGAAGACAACGATTGAGGGCAGCGCCAAGGGACCCGACAGCAGCTGGTTCCAGGTGACCGACGGGACCGTCTACTTCGATCACCCCGTCCATGCCATGGCCGAGCACACCCTCAACGTTGACTTTGCTAACCCGGCCAAGGGGCCGGGGGCCCGTGTGGCTGTGGAGCTCACAGCCGCCTCGGCGAGAGAGCTCGTCGCCGCAATCGATGAGGCGCTTGCCTCGGCGCCTCCAGAGCTGACGAGCTGATCCTCGGCATTCCTGGCTTGGCCGGATTCGCGGTTCTCGGATTCGCCGCTGTACGACCGGACGAGCTGGCCGCCGGGCAGCCGAACGAGCCAGCCGCGCCCGGCTCTGATTCCGCCCGGGCAACGCCAACCCCCGGCGACTCCCAGAAGACGTGAGGACGAGGCTCTCGAGTACCGGCGAGGTTCTGAGCGCCATCACTGCTCTACCGCTCTCAAGATGTCGACCGTGAGCCTGCTTCCCGATGGACAAACGCTAGTGCTCCGAGCCGACATTTTGCCGCCACCGGTCAGGCCGCGCGTTTGTCGAGTAGCGCCTCGCTGCCGCGCGCCTGCCAGTCCCGCTGGACGTCTCGCAGCATCGGCGGGTACACGATCAGGTATCGGAACGGCATGATCGCTCTCATGTAGGCGGTTCCGAGCCGTCCGTTTGGTTTCACGAGGACTGCCATCTGGCCGCGGTACCCGCCGCTCCCGTCGGGGACCCAGCCGAGGTGCATGATCCCGTGCACGGTCCGGTTGGCGATCTCCGCAGCGAACTCGTCTGCGAGTAGGTAAAGGGAGGTGAAGGGGAGCGCGTCAAAGGCCGGCCCGGATGGTGCCTCGCGCAGATCCACCGGCAGCCGGTCACGGAGCGTCGGCACCCTCGAGCCGAGGCCGGTGTCCGGGCCGTCCCAGCCGAGCTGCTCCCCGAGCTTCCATCGGATCGCCCAAAGCGCTCGCGCGGCGCGGGAGGAGCCTCGCCCTGGGTCGAGCGACGTCGCTCCCTGCACAAGCCGGAGGAAGTCGTCGGGTCCGCCCGGCGTCGGCAGCGCCCAAACGTCTTCCAACCGGAAGTCGGGGGTGAGCTCGTGGATCCGCCAAGGTTGGCTGGTGTGCGCGGTATTCGGGAGCTTCATTCCTGGACCTGCATCTGGTACCTCCGGGGTTCGCTGACGACCTTCAGTATGATACGTGCATGAATGTATGTCAATCACGTAGGGCAAGCTCCTCGGCATCGCCATCGCGCCGACGCCGATCCACGCAGGCCGAACGCAGCGCGCGCTCGCGTGGCGCGCTGCTCGAGTCGGCCGCTAGAGGCCTCTCCCGTTACGGCTACGGCAATCTGGTGCTCGAGGACGTGGCCCGGGAGGCGGGCTATACCCGCGGCGCGCTGTATCACCAGTTCAAGGACAAGGAGGACCTGGCGCTGGCGGTGCTCCGCTGGGCCGACGAGACCTGGCAGCGCGAAGTGGGCGAGCAGGCCAAGCAGGAGACCGATCCGGTCGCCGGGTTGCTGGCGTTGGCGCGCGGGCATGCCGTCCTCTGTCGCCGCGACATCGCGCGGGTGGCAATGGCGCTCCGGGTCGAGTTCACCGGTCAGCACCATCCCGTCGCCCGGGAGCTCGATCGGGTTCAAAGAGCGCTGGTCAAGCGCCTGGTCCGCCTGATCGAGGCGGGGCGCAGAGAGGGACTGATCCCACCCGGACCGCCCGCGAGATCAGTAGCGCTGGCGCTCATCGGAGCGCTGGAGGGGGTCGTGATCACGCTCGCCGGACAGGCACCCTACGACGAGCTATTGGCCGCACGCACCGTCGCCGGCGTATTGGGGGTCGGGTCTCCCTCGGCTCCCCCTCCGCGGTGATCGAGCTCGGAACGACCCGATGAGACGGGCACGACTCGCGCGGAGCTCGACCGCCCATGATCACACGGTCACGCGGGCGTGCGTCGCGGGGGTTCGGTCGAGGAACGTGCGGAAGAGCCATCGTCTCGACGATGCGGGCGACCGGCTCGCGTTCCGGAGCTGGCGGGGGCCGGCGGGAGCAGATGAAGGCGGTAACGGCGGCGATCAGCTCCGTAGCGGTGCGGGCCCGAGTCAGGTTACGCTCGAGTTCGGCGCCTGCGGCTCCCCACGCGGCCCGGGGGGTGAGCACCAGGTTGGTGAGCTCGCGAACGGGAGCCGGCAGGTGATCGGAAGGGGGGTGCGAGGGCTTCGGGATGCCGGCGGATGGATCCAGTCGGTGCTAATCCGGCGACGGGCCACGGCGGGGCAAGGCGGGCCGCCCGCGGCCGGCGAGGAACTGCACCAGCCGGGTGATGGCCGGCAGATGCTCGGGTGGAGGCGGGTCCGGCTGAACCGCGAGTGAGTTCAGCGTCATCGCCAGCATCTCGTAGTGCCCGACGAGCATGCACAGCTCGATCAGCTCCGCGTCGTCGAAGCTCGCGCGCAAAGCGGACCGCGTGCCATCGGAAAGAACCCGATCTCTGTGGAGCTCGTCCACCGCTCGTAGGAGCAGACGCTGATGCTCCACGAAAGCCTCCGCCGCGGCTCCGTCCCGAACCTGCTCGACCTGTTGCTCAGTCAGACCCGCGCTGCGGGCGAGATGCTCGTGTGCACGCCCCTCATATTCGCTTCCGCAGCTGTGCGCGGTGCGCAGGATCATCAATTCGGTGTCTACGCGCGGGAGTCGCCCACTCGGCATCAGCGCCGCCGCGAACCTGAGCCAGCGTCGACACAGGCTGCGATTGCGCCCGAGTGTGGTGAAGATGTTCGGGGCCGAGGTCCCGAGGCCGACCCCAGCGGCGCGCGCGATGAGGAAGTTGAGCCGGCCGACATCGGCGACCGTTCCCGGAGGGATTCTCGGCGCGGCATGGCGGCCGAGGCTCATCATCCGGCTCGCATGAGCGCGCTGCGGTGTGGAACGAGCACAGTCGCTCGTACGACCATCCGCTCCTGAAACCAGGCTCGGCGCCAGCGCCGGAGCTGTAGCACGACGGGCAGGACCGCGCGAAATTCCGCTTCCGCCAGCGCCTCTCCGATGCAGCGCCGCACGCCGCCGCCGAAGGGAAGGTACGGCGCTCCATCCGGCTTACGTCAAACATCCCACCGTCTCGTGCGTCAGCCGCAGGTCAGGCGGCGATCGCGTCGAGCTCGCGCAGAGCATCGTCGGGCAATGCGAGAGCCGCGCCGTTGACGTTCTCGCGGAGATGCGCGACCGAGGAGGTGCCCGGGATGAGCAGGATGTTCGGAGCCCGTTGCAAGAGCCAGGCGAGAGCGACCGCCATCGGGCTCGCCTTCAGCCGCGCGGCCACCGAGGCCAGCGTGGTGGATTGCAGAGGTGTGAATCCGCCAAGTGGGAAGTACGGCACGTAGGCGATGCCCAGCTCGGTGAGGGAGTCGATGAGCGCGTCGTCGACACGGTGAGCGATGTTGTAGAAGTTCTGCACGCAAACAATCGGCGCGATCGACTGCGCTTCGGCGATCTGCTCACCCTTCACGTTGCTGACGCCAAGATGCTTGATCAGGCCCTCTTGCTGCATCTTGGCGAGCGCGGTGAACGGCTCGGTGATCGAACCCGCGGTGGGGGCCTCGACCCCGCCAACACGGAGGTTCACCACCTCCAGCGCATCGAGACCAAGGTTCTCCAGGTTCTCATGGACGGCCTGGCGCAGCTCATCAGGCCCCAGCGCGTGCGGCCATCCACCCTCGGCGTCGCGCCGCGCACCAACCTTGGTCACGATTCGCAGATTCTCCGGATACGGATAAAGCGCTTCCTTGATGATCTGGTTGGTGATGTGAGGGCCGTAGAAGTCGCTGGTATCGATGTGGGTGATGCCAAGCTCAACGACCTCGCGCAGAACGGCGATCGCTTGGTCGCGGTCAGCAGGCGGGCCGAACACGCCGGGTCCAGCAAGCTGCATCGCCCCGTAGCCGACTCGTGTCAACTCAAGGTCGCCCGCCAGCGCAAAGGTGCCTCCAGGAAGTTTCGCCATGCCAGGTTGTTCCTTTCGATAATCGGAAGCGGTCGACAGCCACGGCTGGTTGACGGCTGATCCGCCGTGTCCTCAGGGCGTCCGGAGCTGACGGCTCGCGATCCCTCTAGGCTCGGCCTTTCAGCCGCAGGCCGAGACCTCGCCGCCGGGCAGAGCTGTTCGGCGAGGGCTCGATCATCGCGTCGGCCAGCAGTCCGGTCACCAGCGCGTAGATTCCCTTCTCGACAAGGTCGATGATCAACTCGTCGCGCGGTTGAGTCCAGGGTGGCGCGCCCATGCCGGTCAGGTTCTCCAGGGTTTGATCGAAGGCGAGGCGGATGTTGGCGTGCATCAGCGACGCGAAGGGGCTACGGAGATTCGCGTACGACATGATGCCGCGAACCACACCAGCAGCTGCCCCGGACGCGTAATGCATGGCCATGTTTCGCGTCCAGAGATCGGAATCCGCGTCGCGTAGGCCAAGCAGGCTCCCGAGGGTGTGTCCGGGAACATACGAATCGGGGCGATGGGTGAAGCGTTGCTCCAGCTTCGAAGCCGCTGCCATGACCGCAGCGCCTCCGACTCCACTCGCGGCACCCAGCGCTGCGCCTCTGCCCAGAGAAGTCACCGCCGGTGACTACCCGTACTCGGTCTGGGCAATCCGAAGCCCATCATCCAGATCCCTGTCGAGCAAGCCCGCATCCGAATGATCTAGCGGATCCGCGTCGTTAGCACCGTATGGCGAGCGTTGCCGTGGTCGGAGACGGTCCGTAGCATGAGCGCGGATGAAACCGAGTTTCACCGCGATGGCTCGATCACTTGCCGGCTGCCGCCGCTAGTGGGTCGTGGTGGCCCTGGCGGAGATCACGGTCGGCCTGAGCGGCAAAGCGCTCGCGGCGGAGTCGAGCCGGGCAGGGTTCGTGTTGCTCGGATCGTTCCTGATCTCATTCGTGTTCATCCGAACGAGCGCGCGACTGATGCGCAGTCCCCGAGTGCCGTGGTGGCCCGGCAGCATCACGACGGGCGGTGGGCTGCATGTCCATCACCTGGTGTTCGGGATCGTCCTGATGCTCCTGTGCGGCTTCTTGGCGATTGCGATGCGACTCCCCAGCCCATGGCTGGAGCTGGTCGCCGGCGGGTTCGGCGTCGGCGCTGGTCTCACGCTGGACGAGTTCGCGCTCTGGCTGCACCTCGAGGACGTCTACTGGGCCGAGGAGGGCTGGCAGTCGATCGACGCGGTGATCGTCGCCGCCGTGGTGGCCGGGCTGATCCTCTTGGGGGCGAGGCCGCTGAGCGCCAACGACACGGGCTCGACCGTCGGCGTTCTCCTGTCCTTGATCTTCATCCTCTCCCTGTGCGCGGTGGCGCTCCTCAAAGGCAGGACGATGCTCGGCATCGTGGGGCTTGTCTTTCCGTTGCTCGCGCTGCTGGCCGTAGTTCGCCTCGCCCGACCCAGCTCGCCCTGGGCGCGCTGGCGCTATCCCACCGGCAGCCGTCGGATGCGCCGAGCGAGCGCGCGCTTCGAGCGCCGCGCGAGCCGCTACCGGCGGTGGCAGGATTGGATCGGTGGAGCCCCCACTTCCGCTCGGCCTCTCACAGCGGCCGGACCCGCGCGACCATCGGACGTGGGGGGCGACGAGCTCGGAGCCGAACGGACCGCGCCATAACGGTGATCGAGCTCGACTGAAGCGACAGCGTCGCCTCGATGCCGACGTTTCTCCGGCTAGCAGAAGTGGCGGGATTCGGATCGGTGGGGATCCGCGACTGACACGGGCGCGGCAGCGGATCTCGGCGTCGACCATGGTGCCGGGTTGCGCGACGCCAGATGCGCGGCCACCGCGACGGCCAGGATGATGACCAGACCGAGGAACAGAGCGGCGGCCACCGCCACGAAGCGGACGAGCAGCGCCCCGCTGATCGTGCCGGCGGCGAAAGCCAGCAGGGCCAGACCCCGCCGCAGCCGTGCCGAGTCATACCAGCCCTGTTCTCGCTCGGTCAGCGCGCCGGTCATCGTGAGGGTGAGAACCGCCGTCAGGAGATCCGGGACCTTGAGGTATCGGATTGCCGCCAGTTGAGCGCCCATCGACGCGGCGAGTAGGACGGTGACCGTGTCGCGTACGCCGACCTCGAGGTGATCCCCAGCGATAGCCACCATGGCCGTGACAACGGTGGCGAGCACGGCCTTGACCGCGGTCACGTTGCGCAGCGCCAGCCCGCGATGAGTCCCGGCCCGGCGGCAGGCGCGCGCGCCCACGAGGACTCCGCAGATGAACGCGCCAAGCGCTATGGCGGGGCTTCCCGCGGAGAAACCGCCGGCCCCGGCGATGCCCAACCCAATGAACACGAGATTGCCGGTCATCGCTGCCACGAACACGTGATTCAGGGCGAGGATGCTCGTCGCGTCGACCACCCCCGCGAGCATGGTCAGGGCTATGAGCATCGCCGGCAGCGGCCCGTGAGGTTCGTCGATCAGCGCTTTGTGCAGGCCCTGTATGACGGCGGTACGCCTCGACTGGGGACCGGCGAGTACCGGCGGTTCGCTCATCGTCCACCGCCGGCGTCAGGTGATCTGGTCGCCAAAGACCGGCAAATGATCCGCCATGGCTCGAGGAACTCGAGCAAGTGGTGGTTGCCCTCTTCGGTGAACTGCGGGGTCAGCGCCTGTGGTGAGCCAGAGCGGCGCGTCTCGTTATGAGATCGCGTCCTTGACCTTGTCGAGGGTGCTCTGTCCGTCGGAGCCGGCGGGGTTCTTCGGGGTCACCGCCGCGATTTGCTCTTGGAGGGCCTTGGCCTGACCGAGTGCATGCTGTTCTGAATCGAGGTTTCGCTGCAGCATCGTGACCACGTCATCCCGGCCCATGGCGCGCGCGTTGATGATGAGATTCTCATAGACGCCGATCTCATGGTGCTCGACCTCCACTGCGCCTTGCAGCAGCACGGAGTCCACCAGAGTGTCGTCGGTCTTCTTGGCGTTGGCCTTCCCCTCGCCTTGAAGGCCATCGATCGCCGGACAGGGGGAGTCATCGACCTCCCATCCCATGAGCCGGAAGACCTCCTCGAGATTGGTGACATGGCTCCGACTCTCGTCGAGATGCTGCCGGAAGAGCTGGCCCACCTTTTGCTCCTTGGCCTCGTCTATGTTGGCCTCCAGAATCGCGAGCACCGTCCGCTCCATCTTGAGGGCCGCACCGAGCTTGTAGTTGTAGGCCTCGGCGGGGGTGTTGAGTCGTTCGAACATTGGGTCCTTTCAAGAAGCGGGATGTCCTTGCCGAGTACCCGCCCCGATTGGGAAAAACACTTCATCGTGCCCACCACCAGCGCGCGCCCGCCGACGGTGGGCTGCGGAAGCAGGTGCTCGTGACTCCGGTCGGCGTATCTGGTGCTGCCTACCGGAGTCCCCGCCGGTTCCCCACGTTCCGGCCGCGGTATCCACCGCCCCGCGAACGTCGGTACAGCCAGACAACCAGCATCGAGAACGCGACCGACAGGATGAGACCTCCGCCGTGGCGATGCAGTACGTACCACGAGAACAGCCCGGCGCTGAAGGTGCCGCAGATTCCCACCAGTGCTGTCATGCCGACTCCCATGGGATCCGGGCCCGGGAGAAGTAGCCGTGCCAGCCCGCCGACGACCAAGCCGACGAAGAACAGGATGATGAGGTAAGCCAGAAGACCCATCGCCTGCATCGTACTGGGCGCTGGGCGCCGTTGCCCGTGGCGCTGGGCGGCGTTGCCCCTGGCCTGCCAGTTTCGGCGCGGCTTCCCGGGGGCCCGCGGCAAGGACGCTGAGGGTCAGTTGATATGCTCGCCCGAGTCCGCCGGCTCGTGGTCGGTGCAGAGGATTCATCGGAGGAGGACCACTTGACCCAGCCGTCATTCGCGCGGAGAGCGCTGATGCTCGTGGCGAGCGCTGTGCTCGTTGGGGCGGTGGCGCTGAGCGCGCAGGCGGGCGCGACTGGTTCGGGCGATCCGGTGATCAGGATCGCCTCGGGAAGGCTGCGAGGCCTGGCACTGGCCACCGGCGGTCGAGTGTTCGACGGGATTCCCTATGCCGCTCCGCCGGTGGGAGCGCTGCGATGGCGCCCACCCGCGCCGGTCACGCCGTGGCTAGGCGTGCGCGGTGCGCTCAGGACCGCCAGTCCGTGCGCGCAACTGCCGTTGACGATCCTTCCTGGCGGCAAGTCCATCTTGCCGGGGGCATCGAACAAGACCGGCAGCACGTCCGAGGACTGCCTGTACCTGAACGTGTGGACCGCAGCCGGCAGGTCACGACGCCCCAGGCCGGTATATGTCTGGTTTCACGGTGGCAGCAACATCTACGGTGCGGGAAGCGACTACGACGGATCGGCCCTCGCAGCCCGAGGGGTTGACGTAGTCACCGTCAACTACCGGCTCGGGCCGCTTGGCTTCCTCGCCCATCCGGCACTGGCGGCACAGAGCTCGGACCATGCCTCGGGCGACTATGGGCTGATGGATCAGCTTGCGGCACTGCGCTGGGTGCGGCGCAACATCCGCGCGTTCGGCGGGAATCCGGGTCAGGTGACGATCGGCGGTCAGTCGGCGGGGTCGTTCGACACCTGCTACCTGATCGCCTCTCCGATCGCCCGCGGTTTGCTCCAGCGGGCGATCCAGGAGAGCGGGAGCTGCCTTGCGGGAGGCGCGGCGAAGACGCCGACGCTCGGCGCGGCGCAGGCGACCGGCGAGCAGTTCGCGGCATCGGTGGGATGCCCGAATCCGGTCACGGCCGCAGTCTGCCTGCGCGCCGTCCCGGTCAAGACCCTGATTGGCGGCGAGCTCACCGGCAGCTGGGGGCCCAACACCGGGACGAGCATCCTCCCGCGCTCGCCTCCCGCAGCCTGGGCGGCGGGCACGACCAGCCGGGTCCCGGTGTTGAGCGGGAGCGCGCATGACGAATATCGCTTCTTCACGTTTGTGTACATCGACTTCCTCGCCGGTCACCCGCTGACGCCGGCGACGTATGCGGCCCAGGTGAGGAAGGAGCAGCCGCAGAATGCAGCGGCGATCCTCCACGAGTACCCGACATCTGCGTATCGGTCACCCAACCTGGCCTACGCGGCCTACCACACCGACAGCTTCTTCGCATGTCCAGCCCATGCCGACGACGGCTTCTATGGCGCACGCGTGCCCACCTACGCCTACGAGTTCCACGACGAGAACGCCCCGCCGTTCGTCGACGCGCCAAACACGCCTCAGGGTGCATTTCACGCCTCCGAGCTCGCCTACTTGTTTCCCAACACGGCGGTTCGTCCGCTGAATGCGGCCCAACGTCGGCTGTCACGGGTCATGCTCGGATATTGGTCGCGGTTCATCTCCACCGGGAACCCCAACCGGTCGGGCCTCCCGGCCTGGCCGCGCTTTCACCCCTCCAGGGACAAGGTGCTCGAGCTGGTCCCCGGGGAGATTGCGCCCACCTCGCGGTTCGCGGCCGATCACCACTGCGTGTTCTGGCATTCGGTGCTGGGAATCCCGGCGTCCTGAGCGCTTTGCTGACGACCCACAGCCCGGAGGGTGGTGCCCGAATCCTCCTGGGGGTCTATGGCTAAACGGGAAGATGGTTGAGCCCTCGGCGAGCTGATCACGCCGCAGACCCGCTACAAGTCCGGAGGACCGTGATGACCGAAATTCCAACCCTGTTCGTTTGCCACGGCGATGACCGCGGCCCGCGGCTGCACCCATGCCGCCGCGTGCAGGAAGCGCTCCGCGCGAGGGGCATCGACTACGAGAAGGTGATCGCCGCCCACGGCAGCCCAGTCCCGTTTCTGCGCAGAGGCTCCCGCGAGGAGCTACGTGCGGCTACCGGAGCGACCAAGCTGCCGGCACTCAAGCTGCCCGA
This sequence comes from uncultured Solirubrobacterales bacterium, assembly GCA_963787535.1. Taxonomy (GTDB): domain Bacteria; phylum Actinomycetota; class Thermoleophilia; order Solirubrobacterales; family Solirubrobacteraceae; genus Palsa-465. The sequence continues at coordinate 222,456 of CAWBDB010000001.1, read as the reverse complement.
CGGAACGACCATCACCCACTCCCGACCGATCCTCGCCTGGATCAACCAGCAGAAGTAATTCCGGACCTCGTCCGATCCCGGGCAGGAAGCCCCGCCCGATCGAGCTCAGCCAGCCGATGGCGATCTCGGCCGATGGCTGCGGTCCCGGCGTGTCCGGACTGCCTATCCCGTTGGGTCGATGCCCGACCAGCGGCTGAGTGCCCGACGACCAACCAGCGTGACCTCGCCGTTGGCGTCGATCCAGTCCCGAGCGCGCAACTCGCCGACGAGTCCCAACTTGTCGCTGGGCGCCGGCCCCTCGCCGTGCACGACGAGCAGATTGCTGCCCGGCTCGACCGTCCAGCGGCCGGAATCAAGGGCGCTGAGGGCTAGGCCCTGTCCCTCGGTCGGCAGGTCCAGCGGATGTGGTCCCGCACCTCGGCGCGTTTCTCCGGCACCTCGATGCGTTTCTTCCGCACCTCGGGAGGTTTCTTGCTCATCCGTCGCTGACCCTGGGCCGGGCTCACCGAAGACGACCTCGTTCCTGATCGCCTCGGCCTGGCCGCTGAGCCACCTACTCGCCCTATCGGCCAGTTCCCGCGCGCGCTCAGCATCGCTCCCAAGCGACCGGGCAATCTCGTCCACATCCAGCTCCGCCAGGCGCTCCACGGATCGGGTGACCTCCCGCGCGAGCCAGCGAAACCGCTCTTCGAAGCTGTCGCCGCCTTTGTCGTCTTCGCTCACCCGATCAATGATCGCATGCCGGACCCTCCGGCGGATCCATGTTCGGCGTTGGCCGACCCCTCCACCGTAGGATCCCGATCCAGGCGCTGATCAGTCCGCAAGGAAAGGCGACATCAAATGGCTGGCTACCCGCAGGCAATCGTTCCCGTCGATCACGTTGAGCCGGTGCCCCGCCGTGTGCGGGCCGAGCTCGGCGGGCAGGTCGTGCTCGATACGACGCGGGCGTTGTATTTGTGGGAGTGGCCGCACTACCCGCAATTCCAGATACCGGCGTCGGACGTCGACCCAGCGGTTCTCGTCGACGAGAACCGGACTGACCGGCTGAGCCGGGGGATGGTCGCCCGGGTCGGCCTACGCGCCGGCGGCATCGAGCGAGAGGGGGCGGGCCGGCGCTACCTGGAGTCGTCGATCGAGGCCCTGGTCGACACGATCCGCTTTGACTGGGACGCTCTGGATGCCTGGTATGAGGAGGACGAGCGGGTGTTCGTTCATCCCCGCAACCCGTACTCCCGGGTGGATGCGCTGCGCTCAACCCGCCCCGTCCGCGTCGAGCTCGACGGAGTCCTGCTGGCCGAGTCTGAAGCACCGGTGATGGTGTTCGAGACCGGATTGCCGACCCGCTACTACTTGGATCACGGTGCGATCGACTTCTCCCGCCTGCGGCCGAGCGAGACCGTGACCTCGTGCCCGTACAAGGGCCGCACGAGCTCCTACTGGTCGGTCCAGATCGAGGATGCTCTCCATCCCGACCTCGCCTGGTCCTACGACTTTCCCACCCGTGAGCTGCTGCCGATCGCCGGGCTGGTCGCGTTCTACGACGAGCAGGTGGATGTGCTCGTCAACGGCATCAAGCAGGCCCGCCCGCAGACGCACTTCTCGAAGTAGGGATCGGTCACAAGGCGATCAGCCGCGTGGCCGTCGCCTTCCAGGTGGCGATCACCTCGCCGCCGGGTTCGAGGCCGAGATCAGACAGGGCTTCACCGGTGATCTCGGCCACCAGTGGCTGGCCGGCGGCCAGACCCAGGCGAACCCGGTTGCCGAGACGAGTGACCGACAGGATCCGAGCCGGGAGACGATTGCGCGCAGAATCGTCGGTGCCCGCCGGTGCGCGGGCGATGTTGATCTCCCAGGGGTAGATACTGAGGGCCACCCGTCCGCTGCCGCGCTCGGTGGTGGTAGCCCGGCCCCCACCATCGAGCTCGACCACGGTCAGCTCGCCGTCGCCGACCCTCGCCGTCCCGGTGAGCACGACCGCGCCGGTGAAGTCAGCCACGAACGGGCTGACGGGCGCGGTGGCCAGCTCGCTCGGGGTGCCGCGTTGAATGATCCTGCCGCCGTCGATCACCCCGACCTCGTTCCCCAAGGTCGCCGCTTCGGCGAAGTCGTGGGTGACCAGGATGGCCGGCACCTGGAGCGAGCGCAGGACCTCCGCCAGCGCACGCGTGGCACCGGCGCGCGAACGCGGATCCAGCGCCGAGAGCGGCTCGTCCAGCAGCAGCGCGCAGGGATCGGTCGCGAGCGCCCGGGCGAGAGCGACCCGCTGACGCTCGCCACCTGAGAGCACTGCCGGCTTGGCCTCGGCCCGGGCGGCGATGCCCAGGCGCTCCAACCATGCCATCGCCGCCTGTCGGCGCTGACGCCGAGGGGTCGCGCGCATCCCGTAGGCGACGTTACGCCACGCGCTCAGATGCGGGAACAGCGCGTACTCCTGGAAGAGGTAGCCGCAGCGACGCCGCTCCGGAGCCAGGCACGCGCCACTGGCGGTGTCGAGCCACAGCTCGGGGTCGTTGCGGATCCTCCCCCGGTCTGGGCTGCGGGTTCCGGCGAGCACGCGCAGGATCGTGCTCTTGCCCGCCCCCGACGGCCCGGCCAGAGCCAGGCAGCAACCCGGCGCGACGGCAATCTGTACGTCGAGCTGCAAGCTCCCGATCGTGTCGGCCAGCTCAGCGCACAGCACCGACGAATCCGTGGACGGGGATCAGCTTGACCGCCAGCAGCAGTCCGCCTGAGATCGCCACCAGTACGCCTGACATAGCCAGCGCGGCAGGGAGGTCGCTGCTGAACTGGTCGTAGATCGCCAGCGGCGCGGTTTGGGTGATGCCGCGGAAGGAGCCGGCGAACATCAAGGTTGCGCCGAACTCGCCCAGCGCTCTCCCCCACCCCAGCGCCAGCCCGGCCGCCAGACCGGGCAGCGCCACCGGCACCGCCACGCGCAGGAACGTCGGGCCTTCGCCACGGCCGAGCGTTCGTGAGGCCTCGATCAGCGACACGTCAACCGCCTGAAACGAGGACTGGGCCTGCCGTATGTAAAGCGGCGCGGCCACGAACGTCAGCGCCACGACCACGCCTGCCGTCTGCAGCACCAGCTGGATGTGCAAGGCGGCCAGCGTGCCGCCGAGGATCCCGTCAGGTCCGAGAGCGGCCAGCAGCCCGATCCCCGCCACTGCCGGCGGCAGCACCAAGGGCAGCTCGATGAGGGTCACCGCGGCCGCCCGCCCGGGGAACGAGCGCGTGGCCAGCAAGTAGGCGGCCGGGGTACCGGCGAGCACGAACACGCCGGCAGCGATCGCCGTGGTCTCCAGGCTCAGTCCGAGCGCGTCCCGGGCGGTCGGGTCCCCCAGGCGTGACAACAGCTTTGCCGGGGAGGTGTCGGTGAAGATCGCGATCACCGGCAGGGCCAGAAACGCCAGCACCAGCGCCAGCACACTCGCCAGCGCGAGCACGAACCAGGGCCTGCGACTCACGCCCCCGGCGGCGGCAGGAACCCCGCGTTCAGGAGTGCGGTGCGGCCCGGGCCGTGCAGCAGGCCGGCGATGAACTGTGCCGCCACACGGGCGTGCGTGCTGCCCTTGACCACGGCCACGCCATAGGCGACAACCGGCTGGAGCGAGACCGGCAGCGCGATCGCTGTGAGCTTGCCGCCCGCGGCGCGGACATCGCTGGCATAGGTGAAGCCGGCATCGACCGCCCCCTCGGACAACTTGGCGACGATTCCGCTCACGTCGGCCTCCTCCGAGCGCACGTTGCTCAGGATCTTCTGCTCGCTCGGACCGCCCAGCCGCCCCAGGACCTTACGGGTGTAGGCGCCGATCGGCACCGTGGCCGAGCCGATCGCCAGCGTGACCCCCGGACGCTCCAGATCAGGAAGGCTCCTCACCTTGGTGGAGCCGGCGGGCACCGCCAGCACCAGCTTGTTGGCCGCGAAGGGGATGGGCTTGGCCACCAGGCCCTTGGCGTAGAGCATCTGGGGGAGCGTGAGGTTGGCGGAGGCGAAGACGTCGGGCTTGACGTCCTGCTCGATCTGCGCTGCGAGGATGTCCGAGCCGCCGAACGAGTATCTGACGCTAGCGGCTGTGAAGCTCTGGCCGTAGGTGGTGAATGCCTGCTTGAGCGATGCCGCCGCGGACACGGTGAGGTCTGACTTGCCGCCACTGCCGCCGCCGCTGCCGCCGTTACTGGTGGTGCTGCTGTTGCCGCCGCAGCCGGACAGCGCCAGCATCAGCACTACGGCCAAGGACACAAACCACCGCGTCCTCATTCGGCCGCTCGTTCGATCATCACCGACGTCGCCTTGACCGTCGCCGTCGCCTGCATCCCTTCCATCAGCCCCAGCTCCTCGATCGAGTCACGGGTCACCGCGGCGGTGATCAGGAACGGCCCCGCCTCCAGCTCCACCAGCGCCATCACGCCATCGACCTCGACCGAGCGAACCACCCCCTTCAGGCGGTTGCGGGCCGACAGCTGCGCGCCGGTCTCGTGCCGTGGCTGGCGGCCGCTCAAGCGCCGCACCTCACCGACCGGAACGACGCGATGGTTGCGCTCATCGCGCTCGGTACGCAGCTTTCCCGCCCGGTCCCACCGCCGCAGGGTGTCGAGGCTGACCCCGATCGCCTGCGCCGCCTCACCGAGCGTGTACCCATCGGTCATCCGCTGAAGCATTGCATAGGTAGGCCAACGCTGCCGACCGCCCGTCCCGGGCGGGCTCAATCGTTGGCGGTGACCGTCTCGAGCAGCTGCGCGAACTGCTGCCGCGCCGCTTCTCGCCGCCGCGGTACGTGCTGGCTGGGAACCTCGTCGGGCGGTATCTCGTACCCCCGGAGGATCTGCCGCGCCACCGAGGCCCGGTGGACCTCGTCGGGGCCGTCGTAGATCCGAGCCGCGCGGGCATAGCGGTACATGGCCTCAAGCGGCAGGTCGGTGGAGTATCCCAGCGATCCGTGCGCCTGCAGGGCCCGATCTACCACGTCGTGCAGCACCCGGGCGCCGTAGTACTTGATCATCGCGATGTCGGTGCGGGCGCCGGCGACGCCGTGGGTATCCATCTTCCACGCCGCGTGCAGCGTCATCAAGCGCGCCGCCTGCATCTCGGCGGCCGAATCCGCGATCCAGTTCTGCACCGTCTGGTGGCCGGACAGCGTGGAGCCGTGGGCATAGCGGTACAGCGAGCGCTCGCAGAGCATGTCGAAGGCTCGCCGGGCGACGCCGAGCCAGCGCATGCAGTGGTGGATCCGGCCCGGATAGAGTCGCTGCTGGGCGATCAGGAAGCCGGCGCCCTCGGCACCGAGAAGCGCCTCAGATGTCACGCGGACATCCTCATAGAGCACCTCGGCGTGGTTGCCGTAGCGGCCGAAGCTCTCCTCCGGATGCTCCATCGTCGCCACGTCGCGGACGATGTTCACTCCTGGCGTGTCGGTGTCGACGATGAACATCGACGCGCGCTGATGGCGCCTGGCGTCCGGGTCGGTGACGGCCATGACGATCAGGAAGTCGGCGATCGAGGCGTTGGAGGAGAACCACTTGTGGCCGTTGATGACCCAGTGTTCGCCGTCGCGCTCCGCCCGCGTGGCCAGCAGCGTCGGATCAGAGCCGGCGGTCTGAGGCTCGGTCATGCTGAAGGCTGACTTCAGGTCGCCGGCCAACAGCGGATGCAGGTAGCGCTCCTTCTGCTGCGGCGTGCCGGCCAGCGCCAGGATCTCCGAGTTTCCGGAATCCGGCGCTGCGTTGCCGAAGGCCAGAGGGGCGATTGGGCTGGTGCCGAGAATCTCGTGCATCAGGCCGAGCCTGACCTGACCGAAACCCTGGCCCCCGAGCTCGGGGTCGAGGTGGGCCGCCCACAGTCCCTGCGCCCGGACCTGCTGGCGCATCGGCTCCAGCGCCCGCTGTAGCCCGGCGTAGCCGAGCTCGTCCACCAATGTCTCCAGCGGCCAGATCTGCTCGCTGACAAACGTGCGCATCCAGTCGAGCTTGCGCTCGAACTCAGGATCGGTTGAGAAGTCCCAGGCCATTGGCTGCGGTCTGGAAGGCTACCGACCGGTGGAAGGCCATCAACTGAGAAAGGACGTGGAAGACGTGGAGCCAGAGCAGATTACGACCGAGCTGACCGACCGGGTGCTGAGGATCACCTTGAACCGGCCCGATCGTCTCAACGCCTGGACAGCGACGATGGGCCGCGAGCTGATCGAGGCGTTCGATCGTGCCGACGCCGACGACGAGGTGCGGGTGGTGCTGCTCACCGGGGCCGGCCGCGCCTACTGTGCCGGAGCCGACCTCGGCGGCGGTGGCGATACGTTCAGGGGCGCCGAGCAGATGGGCGAGGAGTTCGCCCACCGTGACAACGGCGGCCAATTCACGCTGCGCGTGTTCGGCTGCACCAAACCCGTGATCGCGGCGATCAACGGGCCCGCGGTGGGCGTCGGCGCGACGATGACGCTGCCAATGGACATCAGGCTGGCGGCCGAAGATGCTCGGTTCGGCTTCGTGTTCGTGCGCCGCGGGATTGTCCCCGAAGCCTGCTCCAGCTGGTTCCTGCCCCGGGTGGTGGGTATCAGCCGGGCGATGGAGTGGGTGAGCACGGGCCGGGTGTTTTCCGCCCAGGAGGCGCTGGACGGAGGGCTGGTGCGGAGCCTGCATCCCCGGGACCAGCTGCTGGAGGCTGCCCACGAGCTGGCACGGGAGATCGTCGAGCACACTGCGCCCGTGTCGGTCGCGCTGGCTCGGCGGATGATGTGGACGATGCTCGGCGCCGAGCATCCGATGCTCGCCCATCGCGCCGACTCGCGCGGCATGTACCTTCGCGGTCAGTCTGCCGACGTTGCCGAGGGAGTGGCGTCGTTCCTGGAGAAGCGGCCGCCAAGGTTCACCGACCGCGTCAGCGATGGGCTGCCGGATATCTTCCCGGGATGGAGGCCGCCGGAGTTCAGCTGAGAGCGCGCGCCCGGGCCTGGCGTCGCGCCGGACTCCGCGAGGTATGCGACGTGCTCAAGCCGTGGGAGCACGGAACGGTGGCCCTCGCCAGCCGCTATCCGAACTACTTCGACTTCAATCTCGTTGCCGCCGAGCGAGATCCGCGGATGGGCGTCGATCAGCTGATCGCCTTCTCCGACCGGGCGCTGGACGGCCTGCGCCATCGACACATCGAATTCGAGTCCTACGACGCGGGGCAGGCGCTGCGGTCCGGGTTCGAGACGCGGGGCTGGCGCACGGAGTGCCTCCTGTGGATGCGTCATGCGGGTGGGGCCGACGCGGATGCGGATGGAAACCCACTCGAGGATGTGGATGGGAACCCCTTCGAGGTCAGCGAGATTCCCTACGACCACGCGCACCAGCTGAGGATGAACTGGCACCAGGAGGACTTTCCCGGCATGGATCCAAGCGCCTACTTCGCTTGGGCGCGTGAGGTGGCGCTGACGCGCAAGGCGCTTGTGCTCGGCGTGCGCGAGGAGGGCCGACCGATCGCCTACACGCAAATCGAGCGCCGGGGCGGCGGTGCGGAGATCTCCGACGTGTACGTGCATCCCGATCACCGCAGCCGGGGGATCGGCACCGCGCTTACCCAGGCCGCGATCACGGCGGCGCTTCCCGCCGAGGATCTGTGGATCACCGCCGATGACGAGAACCGCCCCAAGCACCTCTACGCCCGGCTCGGCTTCCGTCCCGTGTGGCGGGAGATGCAGTTCCTGCGCTTGCCGTAATCCACCCTTGCTAGGTTCGAGCATCAATGGGCGGCGGCCGCGAACAGGTAGCGCAGGGTCAGTGAGCTACTCCGAGGCCGACGCGCGCGTGCAGGTGCTGAGCGAGCTCCAGCGGGCCGGGGAGGCGATCGGAACAGCCCTAAACGCACTCAGCGAAGCCTACGAATGGCTCGACGAGCAGGCCGCCGAGCGCTTGGAGGATGAGCTGTTTCGTCCCGTTCAAGCGGCGTACGGTCGCGCCCAGCGAACGCACGCCGAGTTCGCCGCGCGCCATCGGCTGCCGGCGCCGGCGTTTCCAGCGCCGGGATCCTTCGGTCGTCCGGGCGACAGTCGGGCCGCGATCGAGCGGTCCACCGATGCTCTCGCCCAAGCGGAGGAGGCGCTCTCGACCTTGCAGGACTCGATGCTGCCGGTGGAGGTGGGCGACCCCGAGCTGCGCAGCGGGCTGTCGGCGGTGCGGGAGCTGATCGGGCCGCTGCCGGGGCGCGCGCGGGAGCTGCTGCGGGTGTTGGGGCGCTAGCTCGACTGCGTGTAGCGGGCGGCGACCTCCGACAGGGCCCCGATCATCATCCGTGCCGCCGGCGCCACCCCGGGACCGATCATGGTCGCGGCCACCACCTGGCGTGCGGGGCTACGAGGCGCCAGCTCGCGAACCACGATCCCGGGGTGCAGGTGGGTGAGGGCGAGACGCGGGATCAAGGCCACGCCGACCCCGGCGGCAACCAGGCCCTGAACCGTCTCGTAGTCGTCGCTCTCGAAGCTCACGCGCGGCTCGAACCCCGCCGCCAGGCATGAGCGCACGACGTGCTGGGCACACGGGCTGCGGGCCGAGGTCTGCACCCATTCCTGGTCGCGCAGGTCGGCGATCGCGATCGCCGGCTTGGTGGCCAACGCGTGAGCGACGGGCAGCGCTACGTGCATCGGATCCTCCAGCAGCGCCACCCTCCGCAGACCCGCTCCCGTCCGCTCCCCCGCGCCGGGGAACTCGAACAGGAGGGCAAGATCGAACTCTCCGGCCCGCAAGCGTGGGGCGATTTCCTCAGGCTCGCCCTCGGCCAGCGTCAACGCCACCTCGGGATGACTGGCCCGGAAGCTGGCCACGGCTCGCGGGATCAGTGTCGCTCCGGCCGACGGAAAAGAGGCCAGGCGGAGCACCCCCCCGCGCAGTCCGAGCACGGCGGCCAACTCCCCCTGTGCGGCCTCCACCTGCGCCAGGATCGTCTCGGCATGATCGACGAGCGTGGCCCCGGCCGCGGTCGTGCGCACGCCGCGACGGTCACGGATCAGCAGCGTCGCGCCCGTCTCAACCTCCAGCCGGGCGATCGCCTGCGAAACCGCCGACTGGGTGTACGACAGTGCCTCGGCGGCGGCTGAGAACGAGCCTCGCGCCACCACTTCCTGCAGGACCTTGAGCCGGGCCAGGTTGAGCATTAGAGAAGCTTATCCCGATGAGAAGGAACTTCATTAGTGCTGATGGCAGGGCCGTGGGACCCTCGCGGCGAAACCGACAAACCGAAATCGCGACCGACTGGAGCGCGCCAATGTCCCTCCACGCAATCGTCTCCTACGACGACACTGCCAACGACCACGATGCACTGATGCTCGGCCGCGTGCTCGCGGACGCTGGGGCTGAGCTGACGCTGGCCTATGTCCGGCACAGCATCCTCACCGAGCGTGCTCGCGAGCAGCTGGAGGAGCACGAGGCCCAGGAGCTTCTAGAGCGCGGTGCACGCTGGCTGGGGGATCTCTCCCTGTCCCGGCGCATCGTCCTCAGCCCCTCGACCGGCGAGGGCCTGCGCCGGCTCGCTGAGCAGGACGATGCACAGGTGATCATCTTCGGTTCGGACTACCGCACCGCGCCCGGTCACGTGGTGACGGGCCGCACGGCTCAGACGCTGCTCGAAGGCGGTCCCGCCGCAATCGCCGTCGCGCCGGCCGGCTTCCGTAACCGGAACCCGCAGATCAGGACGGTCGGGCTGCTCGCCGGGGTCAGCGACAACGCAGCATTGGAGACCGCGCAGGCGCTTGGCGAGAGCCTCGGCGCCGAGGTGACGCGAGAGCATCGCCGCGCCGACCTGGTGATCGTTGGCTCGCGCCCCGAGGCTGCCGAGGGCCGAGTGCTGATCACCGCTCAGGCGCAGAACGAGATCGAGAACAGCATCGCTCCGGTGCTGGTCCTGGCGCGTGGGGTGCCGCTGATCCCGCGGGCGCTGGTCGCCGCCTGAGTCTCCCCAGAGAGCCCCACCGTGGCCGCCACGGTTATCGTGGCGCCGCGTGCGGACTCTGATCATCTCCGACCTGCACATCGGCGACAGGCACGGACAGGACGTCCTGACCAGGCCGAGGCCGCTGGAGCGGTTGCTCGTGGCTCTGGAGGAGGTCAATCGGCTGGTGTTGCTCGGCGATTTGGTCGAGTTGATGCAGGGGAGGGCCCGGCAATCGATGGCGCTGGCCGAGCCGGTCATGCGGGCCGTGGGCGCGCGCTTGGGCGCCGGCGGGGAGGTGATAATCGTCCCCGGAAACCACGACCTGCCCCTGGTCCGCTCCTGGATCCGAGAGAACCCCGGACGGATGCGAGCCGAGACCTCGCTACGGCCGGACATCACCCCGGCGCTGTCGGCGTTGTGCCATTGGCTGAGCCCGGCCCGCGTCCAGGTCAGCTATCCCGGCGTGTGGCTGAGCCCAAGGGTGTGGGCCATCCACGGGCACTACGCCGATCGGCACCTGCTGCCGGACTCGGCTTACGGGATCAGCCGCGGGCTGCTTCGGGACCTGCCGCAGGAACCGGCCTCCCCGGCCGAGTACGAGCGCGGGCAGCGACCGTCGCTGGGGCGGGTCTCAGGTTGGCTGCCGCAGCCGCTGTCCCGGCTCCTGGAGGACGCTGCTGAATTGCTCCGTGCGGCGACGATGCCCCGCGTGCGGCGGGGCCTGCTGCACCCGCGGTTCGCGCCGGTGACCGCCTCGCTGCTGGGGCTCCAGGTGCGACGGGCCGCCGTGCCGGCGCTGGCTCACGTGGTCCAGCGCCTCGGGGTGGAGGCCGAATACGTCGTGTTCGGTCACGTTCACCGGCTCGGGCCGCTGGCGGGTGACGACCCCGCAGCGTGGAGCGGGCCCGGGGGGAGCCCCAAGATCCTCAACTGCGGGTCATGGCTGTACGAGCCGCTGCTCATCCATCGCGCCAGCCCTCCGCACCCGTACTGGCCTGGAGGTGCGGTTCTACTGGCGGACGAGAAGGATCCGGTCGCGGTCAGCCTGCTCGACGACCTGAGCTCGTCAGAGCTGCGATAGCTCCCGTCGATCGGGGCCGCGGCCGTTCGCCGCTACCTTCACTGCATGCCACGATTCTGGTTCTGGACCCAGGCGGCGATCGTCGTGTTCGTGCTGGCGGGGATCGTGATCGCAATCATCCGCTTGGCGTAGCTCATTGGTCGCCGGGGTACAGTCAGCCGCGTGTACGCCGCGATCGTCGTCGGCAGCGATGGCTCAGCCACGGCCAAGACCGCCGTCCACTACGCGATCGATCTGGCCCGGGAGCTCGGAGCGCGGCTGCAGATCGTGAGCGCCTACGAGCCGGTGTCGGCCCCACGGCTGCGCGCCGAGAGGATCGAGGTGCCCGAGGACCTCCAGTGGATGATCAATCCGCACGAGGATGTGCTGGCGATGCTCAAGGAGGCCGAGCAGGAGGCGGTGGGAGCCGGAGTGGCGCAGGTCGAGACCTTTGCCCGCCAAGGCGACGCCGCCGACGCGATCCTCGATGTCGCCGAGGAGCAGCGCGCAGACTTGATCGTGGTTGGCAACCGCGGCATGACGGGGGCCAAGCGGTTCCTGCTCGGGTCAGTGCCGAACAAGGTCTCCCATCACGCGCCCTGCTCGGTGCTGATCGTGCGCACGACCTAGGAGAGCGGGGCAGTCGCGGCGCCGGCGTCGAGCAGTCCGTACCCGTAGTACCGATTCGGCCGTCCGCTGCCCAGCGGCTGAGCGGTCGCCTTCAGCCGGGTCAGGACGGCCTCCGGGCTGGGGCGCTTGCCGATCACGCCGCTGGCGATCACCATCGCCGCGGCGGCGGCGACGTGGGGTGCGGACATCGACGTGCCGTACCAGCCGCGGGGGAAGCCGAAGCGATTGGGATTGGAGGAATGAAGGAACGTCATCTGCGAGATGTCAGGCAGAGTCCGGGTGTAGTGACAGTTGGGATCGCTCAGCAGCGATGTGTCGTCGTCGCCGCCCGGAGCCACCAGATCCAGCCGGGGGCCGCCGTTGGAGTAGTTGGCCACGCAGCGGTCCTTGGTCGTCGCCCCGACGGAGATCACGTCCGCCGCACGAGCGGGGTAGGCGACTTGCTCGACCCCTTCGTTGCCGGCGGCGGCAACCACGGTCGCGCCTCGCTGGTGGGCGAACCGGATCGCTGAGAGGATGTCGGGGATGTCGGAGGATGTGACGTCGAGCGAGAACTCCAGGCTCAGGTTGATCACCTGGGCTCCGTGGGTGGCCGCGTAGCGGATGCCCCTGGCGATCGTCGCGGCGTCCCCGGTGCCGTCGGCATCGAGGACGCGCACTGGCATGACCGACGCACCGTAGGCGAGCCCGGTCAGCCCGAAGCCGTTGTTGGTGGCCTCGGCGACGATCCCGGCGACGAACGTCCCATGACCGTCGCGATCAAGCGGGTAGCGGTTGTTGGCGACGAAGTCATAGGGCGTGACGAAGTGGGTGCCGTGGAAGTCGGGGGACTCGGTGAAGTGGCGCCAGTCACGGTAGGCCACGCCCGTGTCGAGGATCGCGATGGTCACGCCCCGCCCGCCAGGATGATGGTCGGCGAGCAGGTTGGCCCACGCTTCTGGAGCGTTGACGCCCGCGCCGGGCAGGAAGTTCCACTGCATCGCCTCCCAGCCCTGCGGTCTCCTCAAGCTACCCGGGTCGTCGGGGAACCAGTCGCCGGCCGCGTGGGCGATGAAGTTCGGCACGGCGTAAGCCACCCCAGGCTGTCGGCGCAGCTGAGCGACAGCCCGGCCCACGCTCTCGCCGGCCGGCAGCCGGACGATCCGCTCTTCCGCCGTCGGCGCGGCGGCCGCGGTCAGGGGAATGCCGGTGCGACGAGCCACGGAGGCGGTGACCGCTGCGGGGGCAAGGCCGGAGCGAGGCGCGTAGCCGACGATCACCTGCCCGGGCACGTAGCCGCCCGGAAGCTTGCCGTCGAGGGCCGCCGCACCGGAGGGTGACGCGCTGGCCGCTTGACCGCCGAGGGACGAGCCGCCGGACGCCGCCGCGCCGGCGAGAGGGGGTGCCATCACCGCGCCGGCGATCAGGGCCGCGCAGGAGGCGAGGGCAGGGCAGGCAAGGCGGCGGATCAGCTGCATAGTCAGGAAGGTCCAATCGTGGCCGGCTTGCGGGCGGGCGCGCAGGCTTAAGACATCATGAGAGGCCCGAAAGTTTCCCTCTACACGCTAGCGGTCGTCCGGTTGGACGTGAGCAACCACTTCTTTCCCAGAGATGAGTACTTCATGCGACTGGCAGTCCGCGAGGCCACCCGCGCCCTGGAGCACGACGACGTTCCGATCGGTGCGACGATCGTCCACGATGGCGAGGTGGTTGGCGCAGGCCACAACGAGCGTGAGATCCGTTCCGACCCCACCGCCCACGCCGAGATGATCGCGCTGCGCGAAGCGGCGCGCGCGCTCGGTTCCTGGCGGGTGCTCGACTCGGTGATGTACGTGACGCTCGAGCCGTGCGCGATGTGTGCCGGGGCGATCGTGCTGGCGCGCGTCCCGCGAGTGGTGTTCGGTGCCTGGGATCCCAAAGCGGGCGCTGCCGGCAGCGTGCTCGACGTCCTCGATCAGTCCCAGCTCAACCACCGTCCCCAGGTGCAGGGTGGCCTGCTGGGCGAGGAGTGTGGCGAGCTGCTGCGCGCGTTCTTCGCCCGGCGCCGGTGAAGCGGGAGCGGCGGTCACCGCCCAGAGCCGATCGCGGCCGCCGTCCTTGGGCTAACGTTTGCCCGGCCTACACCGGAGAGGTGGCAGAGCGGTTGAATGCGCCGGTCTCGAAAACCGGTATGGGCGTTTCCGTCCATCGGGGGTTCGAATCCCCCCCTCTCCGCTACACGCCAAGGATCCGACGGACGCCCCGTCACCGCCCCACAACGGCCGAGGCGGACGCAGGCTATGGACGCTACGCCGCTAGCGGAGTCTCATCATGGCGAAGGCTCACGACCCCATTCTCGCTGGCATAAACAAGGCAGCGTCGCCGGGCATCGCGTCCCCTCGCCGTGAACACGACCCGGTCATCGCCAGCGAGCAACGCCCACCCTGACGCCGTCGGATGCAGCGCCATGGCCACCCGCTGCCGCGGGCGCTGAGACGTGGCCATATGAAGGTCGGTCAAGAAAGACATGCGCTGGAGCATCTCGCGGGACGATCGGCGCCGCCTGTGAGCTTGCTGAGGGATCGCTGAGTCCGGCCGCTACGGACCCACGGGGCTCAACCGTGGTGCCTCTGCCGACCGGCAGCATGCCCTCTCAGCTCTCTCTCAGCGAAGTCTGGCGCTGCCCTGAGGCGCGCGAGCAATCGTCCTGGTGCCACTCAACCAACCAACCAGGAGGACCAAATGGCAACCATCAGATCAGCCCTCGTCACCGCGGCCGCCGTCGGCGCGGCCGCGGTCGGAGGCGGCGCGCTCGCCAACGCGGCGACGTCCTCGACGACGACCTCGTCGAGCTCGACCGGGACACCCGCCGCAGCCACGGCAGCGGCCAACTTCCCGGCACACGGCAGCGCTGCGCATGAGGACGCCGAGAAGCCCGTGAGCGGCGCCGCGGCCGACAAGGCCAAAGCCGCCGCCGTGAAGTACCTCGGCGGCGGGACCGCCACCAGCGTGACCACGGACTACCGCGGCAACGGCTACGAGGTCGACGTCACCAAGAACGGCACGACGACCGAGGTTCACATGGACAGCTCGTTCAACGTCCAGGCCGGCATGCATGGAGGCCCGGGCGTCCCCGGCTCGGGCGCGTCCAGCGCACCATCGGTCAGCGGCTAGCGGCGCTCCAGAGTTGAGGGCGGTCCACCGAGGCCGCCCTCAACTCGTCCAACTCGCTCACCAGCGGACGCGCCTCTAGATAGTCTCCGACGAGCGCCCGAAGCTCCGTAACGGCGCTGGCCTGATCGCGGCCACCCCGGTTCCTACCTCTGTCTCTCCTATGTCAGGGTCGACAGGCGAATAGAGAGTCAGCCCGCCGCCGTCCGAGAGACAAACCGACGAGCCGGACGACACCGACCGCCGAGTTCAGGTTCTCACTAAGGCAAGAAGCAGGACGATCGGTGGCCGCGTTAGGTGGGCCGCGCAACTCACGCCCGGTGCCACCGAAGCGTCTGTCGTGATGGGGGTCTTCCCGGAGGGTCTTCCTAGCGCTGGCAAGGCGGCTGACGGCGCCGGACCGGTCAGCCGATCCGCTCGGCCAGGGCGACAATGATGCCCGCGGGGCCGCGGAGGTAGCAGAGCCGGTAGCTGTCCTCGTACCGCGCTACCTCGCCGAGAAGATCCGCGCCGTGGGCGCCCAGACGGGCGACGGCGTCCTCGATGTCATCGACCGCGAACATGACACGATGCAGGCCCAGCGTGTTTGGCGGCGGGTCATGCGGATCGGCGCCGACCGCCGCAGGGGCGTGGTACTTCGCTAGCTCCAGCTTGCCGTGGCCGTCCGGGGTCCGCAGCATCGCGATGTCGCTGCGGACGCCGTCGAGTCCGACGGTGCGGTCCGCCCAGAGGCCCTCGATCTGCGCCTTGCCTTCCAGCTCCATACCAAGTTCGGTGAAGAACGCGATGGCCGCATCCAGGTCTTCGACGACAATGCCCACGTTGTCCATCCGCTGAATCGCCATCTACTCCATCGTAAGCGACACCCGTCGCAGCTGGCGGACGGACGAGCGTCGTGGTTCAAAGCCGCAGGCCGCCCGGCCGGAGCTTGGTCCCAGAGGGCTTGGCAACGGGCGGAGATCAAGCGCACGAGATCTCGAGCGAAGGCAGGGCATGGCCATCTTCATAACGATCGGTTACGGCGACCGCGAGGGCTACGGCCGGACTGACCCGGATGTGAGAGACGCCGCTCACGCGCACGACGCACAGCTTCGTGGCGAAGTGTGGCCGCTCAAACAGACGCCGTAGGCGGATCGCCGGCGAGGTGACGCCAGCTGGCTGCGCTCTACAGCTGAAGGCTCGTGCGGCTTGCTTGGTCACGCACCGACAAGCAGGAGGTTGTTGCGCGCGTGACCGCGACGAATCCACGGGGGCGCACGCCGCTCCCGGGAGGCGGCACTGCGCACGAGGGCGGGTGCCCGGGACGTGGTGTACCGCGCGTAGTGCTCTGCGCCCATCACGCCGCGGTGGTCCATCCGCCGCCCTGCGGCTCCGAACTACATGGCGGCGCGCGCCGGAGACACGATGCGGCACCGACGGTCGCACCAAAGTCTCGGTGAGGTGTGCGCAGGCAGGAGAAGCCCTCCAGGTCTGGCAGATGCTGCTTGCCCTCCTCGGCGAGATCGCCGGCCCGATCCTGGCGCCGGTCCTGACGCCTACGACCGGGCGAAAGTTAGTCCTCGGATCGACTGGACTGCACCGGGATCGCGGATCTCATGCTCCCTGCCGGCGCAGCGAGGCGGCCGCTGGCCCGTGCCAGCTCGCGCGCCTCGAGGGCGACGGCCGCGGCGAGCCCGTCCAGGTCCTGGATCAGGTCCGGGTCAGCACAGAACCCGAACGAGATGCGGTCGTGGAGCGAAAACGAGGACATTCTCAGCGCGTGACGCTCGGCGATGTCGGCCAGCGGGTACAGCCGCCGAACCGGTACTCCGAGGACGGACACCGCCATCCTTGGCCCCCTCACCGTCGACACATTCACGGCGAAGCCGCGAGGATCGAACAGGAAGCGATCACACGCCGTCCTCAGATGCGCAGACGCTCGTCCCAGCTGCTCGAGCGCGCGGTCGAGCTCCTCGGCGTCGTGGTCGCGCTTACGCAGCACCGTCTCGCGACGGATCGCCCGAAGTCGCGAGATCGGATCAGGATCGGTGATGGGAAGGTCGACGTAGAAGAATGAGTCTCGATTTGCCACTTCCTGATCAGGTCGGTGCAGGCTGACCGGGACCTTGCAGCGCAGCTCGGTCAGGGATCGCTGGTGCAGGCCGAACCAGCGCCGCAGGGCGCCCGTGACGCACGCGAGCACGGCATCGTTGACGGTGGCAGCCGGGTCGGCGGCCTTGGTGGCCGCGCGCAGCTCGGGTAACGACGCGCTGCAAAACGCGACTTGACGACGCCCGCCGATCTGGCCGTCAAAGGGCGAGCGGTCGTGCACGCGGTGCATTTCGCGCGCAAGAACCCCGACCAGGTTGCGTCGGTGACGCTGACGGGACCGCTCGGCGTGGGCGGCGGCCCGCGCCAACGTCGCCTGGCCTGCGGCTGGCTCTGATGGAAGATCCCAAAGCAGCGCAGAAGCTAGTCGCGCGCACGTTTGACCGTCGGCGATCGCATGATGAATCCGCCAGACGAGCGCCGTGCCGCCGTCCCACAGCGGATGCAGGACGTCGATCCGCCACAGCGGCCGGCGCCGATCGAGCCGCTCGACGAACAGCGACCCGACGGCCGCCTGGAACTCGGACTCGCTCAGCGGATTGTGATGGTGCGCGTTGACAATGTGCAGGTCGATCGCGAAGCGCTGGTCACGCACCCAGCAGGGGGCGGCCGGCGGACCGCCCAGACGCCACCTCAGCGCCGGCGTCACGGCGAGCCGACGAGACACCGAGGCCCGCAATTCCCCTACGTCGAGGCTGGAGGCCAGCTGGATGATCTTGCACGTGTGGCCGACCACGGTCGAGCTCTCCTTGGCCAGGATGGCCCGGTCTTCGCCCGACAGTGCCACGGCGTCCTGCCCCAGCTCGACGTCACCCACGGCAAGACCCTATCGACTTCGCATCCGCAGCATGCCATGTCGGCTCCGCTCGGAATCGCCTAGGGTCCACAGATGCTCGTTCGCGATCTCGGCAACCAGTTTCAGATCGTTCTCCAGCCCGACCATGGCGACGTCAGCGGCCAGCTCGCCGAGTCCTGGAAGCAGGTCGCCGGGCTATCCCCGGAGGTTCACCAGGCGCTGCGTTTAGCCGCGGCCCGGCACGACGACGGGTGGGCGGTTTGGGAACGTCGTCCGCGCCTCGACGAGCAAGGCCGCCCGCAGATCTTTAGCGCCGTTCCGGTGGACTCCCTGCTCACCTCCTACCGGGCGTGCGTGGACGTGCTCTGCGCCGACAGCCCTGCTGCCGGGCTGTTGGTCTCGATGCACGTCTCCGGCCTGCAACGCAACCGCTACGGTGCGACCGAAGCGGGTGGGCGGCCCACACCACTTGACGAGATCAAGCCCGCGATTCGGGAGTTCGTCCGCGGCGAGGAGGAGCGACAGGCTGACCTGGTGCAACGGCTCGGCTTGGCCGAGGAACAGCGGTGGCAGGCCTACCGGCTGCTCCAGGTTTACGACACCTTCTCGTTGTATCTGGGTCTGGCCGATCTTGGCCGCGGCGACCGGCAGACGATCGATATCGGGATCGATGGAATCGAGCGCGCCAACAGCGAGACGGCCCCGTTGAAGCTCGTCGCCGGCGACAGCGCGTGGACGGTCCACTGTGACCCCTTCCCATTCGCCGCGAACCCCGTCGTTGTGCGGATGAGCAGGCGTATCGTGGGCAAGCGCCGGTGGGCCGATGAGCGCAGCTTCAGAGAAGATTTCGCGCGCGCCACCGTTGAAGAGGTCCACATCCGACTTCAATCGAGCGGACCAGAGGCCCGCGGCTCTGAAAGTGACGTTCACCAAATTAATCACTCGGCGCGTGCCTGAATCGATATAGATCCGCCTACCTTGCTCGCCCATGCTCGCGTCAAACGCCGCCGCATCCCTCCCCGGATGGCGCTCCTGGTTTCGCTCATCGTGCTTGTCCTGGGCGGCGGCGCTGTTGCCGCCGGCTTGACCACGGGCGACATCGGTCCCTCACTGCACCTGACCGCCAACGGCCATCTCCTGCGCCCGGCCGGTCGGCTCACCACCGTCGGGAACTTCCCGACGGGCAGCGCCGTCGTGCCCGGCGGACGCTATCTGTGGGTCGCGGACTGCGGCCACGGCAAGAACGACGTCAAGGTGGTCGACCTCTCGCGCCACCACTCAGTGATCCAAACCTTGCCGCTGCCCGGCTGCTACGGAGGGGTCGCGTTCGCGCCTGACGGCGGCCATGCTTACGTCAGCGGTACCCCCAAGGGCAGCTCGCCCACCGAAGGCCTGACCAAGGGGGACCAGGGTGACGTAATCCACATCTTCGCCGTTAACCCGAGGACCGGAACCGGCATCGAAGGAGATCCCCTGCAACTGCCACCCACCTCAGGCGGCAGCGGGCGCACGAATTCGCTGCCGGCGGTGTCCGGTCTAGGTACCGCCCAGCCGGAGGGCCTGGCGGTGTCGCCTGACGGGCGGTACCTGGTCGTGGCGCTAAACGCTGCCGACGATGCTGTCGTAGTCGATCTCCGCACGCACACGCAGACGGTCGCGCCCGTAGGCCGCTACCCGGATGGGGTGGTGTTCGACCCGCAGGGTCGCGCCTACGTCTCCAACGAGTACGACGGAACCATCTCGGTGATCGACCCCCAGAGCGCGAAGGTGACCGCGACCATCACCGGCTTGGGCGGAGCGCTCGGCGATCTGGCGAGTCATCCCGAGGGGATGGCAGCCGATCCCAGGCGCCCGCTGCTGTACGTCGCCGTAACCAATCGCGACCTCGTCGCGACGGTGGATACAACGACGCACACCGTCACCCACCTGATCTCCGTCGCCAGAGCTCAGGGGCTGGGGACCGCTCCCACGAACCTGGCCGTCTCGCCCAACGACAGCACGCTGTACGCCTCGGATGCCGGTGAGGACGCGATCGCCGTTATCTCGCTGTCCAAGCGGCCAAGAGCGTTCGCCGATCGCCGTCATCGCGTCTACTCCCCGCCCTCGGTGCAGGCCATCGCCGCCTACCACTCCCAGCGCGCCGCAGCAGGGCTCCGGCTGGCCAGGGCACAGTCGAGCGTCCGCGCAGCGGCGCAGCGACGCTACCGGAACACTCTCCGATCCCTCTTCGCCCGCTACCTGCGGCCGGCAACCTACACGCTCTGTGCCGGACCATCGCTACGCCAGGAGCGAGCCTACGTTCAGCGCGTCCTGCGGGTTATCGCTGCTCCTCCGCGTCTGCGCCTGACCATGACCGCGCGCGCGAAGGCGGCGCTGCCGGGGCTCACGGCCTGCGCCACCAGCTACCTGCCCAACTTTCCCGCCTTCCGTCTCATCGGCCGGATCCCGACGGCGGCCTATCCGAACAGCGTGCAGACGACGCCGCAAGGACAGCTCATGTGGGTCGCCGGCAAGGGCTTCGGCTCGGGGCCGAACCCCACCTACTACTTCGGCGGCGCCCGGACCCCCCTCCAAACTCCTCCGAACGTCTACGGCACGTACGTGCTCGACCTGCTGATCGGCCGCGTCGGCGTACTGCCGATACCCACCGACCGTCAGGTCCTCGCCGATACCGCGGCGGCGAATGCCCAGTCCAGGCCCTACAACACCGAGAGCCGACCGCAGGGCAGCCCGATCCCCGCGGCAACCGGACGACCGAGCTCCCAGATCAAGCACGTCTTCTACATCGTGCGCGAGAACCGAACCTACGATCAGATCTTCGGCTCTGATCCAAGCGGTGATGGGGATCCGCGGCTGGAGCTGTTTGCCGACAACGGCGTCGGCGGTCCCACCGGAGGGATCACCCCGAACGCTCACGCGTTGGCTCGGCAGTTCCCGCTCCTCGATCACTTCTACGAGGATTCCGAGGTATCCGTCGATGGCCATCTCATCACCGCCGGCGCGTACGCCACCGATTACGTGCAGAAGGCCACCGCGGCCAACTACTCCAACCGGCGCGGCACCTACGACTTCGGCATCTATCCGGTCACGTTCCCGCCGAACTTCTTTATCTTCGATCAGGCGGCAAAGCAGGGGGTCAGCTTCCGTGACTACGGCGAGGCGGTCGGCGCGCTTCCGATCGGCATGCAGCCAAACCGCCCCGAGTACTCGAAGGTCACGGCCAACGTCGACCCGACCTATCCCAACAACATCTTCATCGGCTGTCTCGCCGCCGGGGTGCGCTCCAGCTGCACCCAGGACTCGGGACTCTACAAGGGGACCGGAACGATCTTCACCGGCAAGAGCCGCTTTGACGGCTGGGAGCCGGAGTTCCAGGCGCAGGTGGCGGCGGGGACGGTCCCCGCGTTCAACTACATGATCCTGCCCGAGGACCACACCAACGGCACCACCGCCGGCGACCCGACGCCCCAGGCGGACATCGCCGACAACGACCTCGCGCTGGGGCAGATGGTGGACGCGATCTCCCATTCGTCGATCTGGCCCTCAACGGTGATCTTCGTCCAGGAGGACGACTCGCAGGACGGCGCCGACCATGTCGATTCCCACCGCGCTCCCGGGTTCGTGATCAGCCCGTGGACGCGGCCCGGGGCCGTTGTCCACACGCGATATGACCAGTACTCGATGCTGCGCACGACCGAGCTGATCCTGGGTCTCGATCCGCTCGCCCTCAACGACGCGCTGGCTACTCCGATGTATGACGCCTTCATCAGCGGATCCGAGAGGCCCCACGATGCTCCCTACACGGTGCGCATGCCGCAGTACCCGCTGACCAGTACCAACACGCCGGCGGCTGCGGACGCAAAGCTCTCCAAGGAGCTCTCCTGGAATCACCTCGACGCGGTGCCGCAAGCGATCTCAGACCAGATCCTGTGGGCCTCGGTGCACGGAACCCACGTACCGGCGCCGGCGCCCGGACCCGATGCTTCGCCTGATGAGGTCGACCGAGCGGAGATCGTGCGCGAGCTGCTGCGGGCCGACCCCGAGGTGTTCCATTCCGGGGGGGAGCGGGCCAATGCCAGCCCCGGCTGTCCCATCACCTGGGCCTGCCGCCCAACCCCTCCAGGAGAGGGCTGACGCCGAAGTTCAAAGAACGGCCGCCTACAAGATGTCCAGGCAACCGTAGATGGTCACCAGCGGATTGACGACGACTTGCCCGCTGGTGTCCCGGATGTTCGTCTGCCCGACATACGCGGGAGGCGAGCTGGCCTTGTAGCACCCGTTGGACTGGACGCTGACGTCGTAGCTCACGGGTGTATTGGTCAGCGGCTGCGTGGTTCCCGGCAGGATGATGTACACGTTCATCGTGCATGCCCACTCACCGGGACCCTGACGCCTGGTGCCGCGTCCCCCGCAGACGGGCAGGATGCGATATCGGGCACCGGCCGGGATCGGATGACCGAGCAGGTCCTGCTGGAGCAGCGTCAGGCGGCGAAACTCAGGCGCTAAGCTCGCCGTCAGCCGCGGCGCGGTGACTCCGACGGGTCCCCAGCCGGAGGCCAGGGCAAGGAGCGCGATGATCGCGGTCGCTCCCAGCGTGATCCGCAGCGGCGCCTGCCACCCCGAGCGCGAAGACGCGGAGCCCTCGAGGAAGTCTCGCCGGGTCAGGATCAGCCATGCAGCGCCAAGTGAGGCGACGATCCAGACCAGGCAGACGATCAGAGACACCAGCAGCGGGGCGAAGAAGGCACGAGCGGCAAACAGCCCATGCCAGGCGTCGAAGGCGGAGCCGATCAGCAGGAGGTGGACCCAGACCCCTCTCCCAACCAGGTCGAGAAGCTGGGTGACCAGCGCGACGAGGATGGGGCCGAGGACACCGAAGATTCCGTTTCGAGTGGCGACCGAGAAGAGGATCGCCAGGCTGGTGTAGGCCAGCAACGGCGGCAGGCAGATCAGCCAGCTGATCGCCACGAGCAACAGCAGGTGAGCCGGGGCAAGTTCGCGGCCGCCGAAGTTCACCAGTTGATGTGCCCCGACGAGGCTCAGACCGGCGACCAGGCTCGAGACCGCCAGCAGCACGCCGAGCGCCAGCGTGCACATGATCGCGGCGAGGGCCTTTCCGGCGAACATCTCCTCCAGGGTGCGAGAACGAGTGAGGATGGTTTTCCACGTTCCTTGGCGGTCCTCGGCCGCAAACAGGTCGCCCGCGAGGACGCCGGCGATGATCGGGAACCCCCAGTTGGCGGCGAAACCGAGGACAACAAGCGAGATCGCGAACCCGGAGGAGTGCACCCAGGCTCCGAACAGAGCATCGTTCGGGGTCCCGCTCTGGATCTTCAGGAGGATCGTGAAGACCAGCGGACCGAGAAGGCAGACCACGATCAGCAGGCGAAGCGGCATCTGCGCGATCAGCTTCTGGCGCTCGGCGCGGGCGGCCGAGATCACACCGCGGGTTCCGGATACCGCGCCACTCGCCCGTGCGGTCCCGGGCGGCTCGTACGCCACCGCGCTCACTGAGCCAGCGCAGCCTCGTCGCGGGCCTCAGCCTGGGCGGCGATCCAGGATTCCGGGCCGGTCAGATCGTGGTCTGAGGTCAGTGAGAAGAACATGCTCTCGAGCGGACTGACCAGCAGCTCGAGGCGCTGCAGCTCCAGCCCCTCGCGCACGATCGCTCTCACGTAGCCGTCAAGCCGGCCAGGATCCACGGCCAGGCGAATACCCGGTCTGCCCTCCTCATGGGTGGCGGCAAGCCCGTCCTGGCCCCAAGCGAGCTCGAGTGCCTTGGTGTCATCGCTGGTGAACAGCGCGTAGACCGAGCCCGGAGCCTCCACCTCCAGCTGCGCAGCTCGTCCCTCCCACACCACACGCCCGGCGCGGATGATCGTGTAGGAGTGACAGAGCATCTCGAGCTCGCCGATCAGGTGGCTGCTCAAGATCACCGCCACGCCATCCGCGGACAACTCACGCAGCAGTGAGCTGACGGCACGGATGCCGGCCGGATCAAGTCCGCTGGTTGGCTCATCGAGGATTAGCAGCCGGGGCTGTCGCAACATGGCAGCCGCGATCCCCAGCCGTTGTCGCATCCCCGTGGAGTAGCCACCCACCCGATCGTTCGCCCGTGCCGCCAGGCCAACCCGATCAAGGGCATCCTCGATCGCCGACTCGCCGTCGTCGAGCTCGGCCAGCAGCTCGAGGTTGGCTCGGCCAGTCAGGTAGGAGTAGAACGCCGGTTCCTCGACAAAGCCGGCAATGCCGTTCAGCAATCGTCTCCGAGCTTTGGTCAGCGGGTGGCCGAGCAGCTCCACCGAGCCGGCATCCGGCCGCACCAGGCCGAAGAGGGTTCGCAGAATCGTCGTCTTGCCGGCGCCGTTGGGGCCGAGCAGGCCGCGGAGCTCGCCGGGAGCAACCTCGAGGTCGATACCGCCGAGGGCAGGGTTGACCCCGTAGCGCTTGGTCAGGCCTCGGATGCGCGCTGCCGGAACAGCGGTGCTGACTGCCATCGCGGCAGAAGGCTAACCCTTATGCGCGCGTTGGCCGTGAACATCCGGATTCCCGGCCAATGTCAGACGGCAGGGGCAGCACGGACCGACACCGGCGTCAGGTGGTGGTGGACCTCCGAGCGGCCAGGCCCAGGGGCCGGGCCCGGATGCTGGCCGCCCACGCGGCGATGACGAGGACGACACCGCCGGTAAAGACCAGCCATGGGACCGTGTCACCGGAGCTGACATCCGTGGATGTCACTCGGGGGGCGCTGAGCGCCAGGGGATGACCGGAGGCGGCAGCCAGGCGCTGGATGGCGACAAGGGTGGCCGGACCGGGGGCGTGGCCCGGCGCGCTCCAGCCACCAGGCGTCGGCTCGGCGGACGAGGCGACACCGGCGTCCCGGTAGAGGCCGAATCCGCCCGGCATGACCACGAGCAGCTCGCCGCGATAGACGAGCGAAAGCTCCTGCCCGAGGAAGCGCGCGTAGTTGGCTGGCTGCTGCCAGAGCTCGGTTATCGAGCCCAGGTCGCTCGGCGACGCGATCATCGCCACGCGGATCCGGTAGCGGCTCCGCTGGGCTGCACTCAGCAGCGAGACCAGCTGCGCCTGTGTCCCGGCGGAGAGACGAGCGTCCTGGGGTAGGAACAGCGTCTGCGTCGCCAGTACATCACTGGCCGGGTCGCCGTCCGCCGGCGCCGACTGCACCAGCGGCCCGGCGAGGACGGTGGAGATCAGGCAGCACGCCGCCAGCAGCCGCCACAGCGGCGAGGGAGCGGAGACGCGAGGGTTGAGATGGGGCGTAGATTTGCTCACAAGATGACCTCGAGCCGCACAGGTCGTTCCCGTCCGAACCCGGTCGGGGTTGAGTCTAAGAACCGACGGTTCCGATGCGCAGTCTCCCTGGTGGCTGCGGGCGCGCTGCTGGTTATGACGGGACTGCCGGCCGCTGCGCAGGCGCACGGACCTGTCGCACCGGTGGCCTCAAGCTTTCTGGCCCGAGTGGGCACGCTCCCGGCGGGGCTGCACGCCAAGGTGGTGGACGGCGATCAGCGAATGTGGCTGCAGGTCGTGCCGCGCGAGACGGTGCTGATCCTGGACTACCGCGGTGGCCCGTACTTGCGCTTCTCCTCCTCCGGAGTGGCGGTGAACACCAACTCGGCGATGTACTACCTCAACCAGACTCCGGCTGAGATCCCGCCGACGAATCTGTCTCCGAGGACGCCGCCGAGCTGGGAGCGAGTCAGCGGCGGGCACGACTACGGGTGGCATGACGGACGGCTCCACGCCCTGGCCTCGGTCGCGCTGTCTCCCGGAGCGACCTATGTAGGTCAGTGGCGAATCCCGATCCTGATCGACGGTCGGCTGGCCTCGCTCTCAGGCGGCGTCTGGCACGCCGACGACCCCTCGATTGTGTGGCTGTGGCCGATCGTGGTGATCTTCCTGTGTGTGCTGGCGGGGCTGCGGGTCCGCCGCCCGGAGCTCAACGCTCTGCTGGCTCGCATGCTCGCGTGCGCCGCTCTGGGCGCAGCCGCGGTGGCTGAGGCCAGCCGGGCGCTGCACGGACGACCTACGGTGTCGGCGTTCCAGCTGATTGAGCTCGGGGTGATCCTGGCCTTCGTCGGTTGGGCTTTTCGTCGCCTCCTGGTCTGGCGTCGTGGCTACTTCCTGTTTTTCTCGGTGGCATTTCTGGCGCTGTACGAAGGCAGCGTCATGCTCTCCACGCTGCTCAACGGCTTCGTGCTGGTGGCTTTGCCGGCGGTTGTGGTCAGGGTGGCTACGGTGCTTTGCCTGGGCGCGGGGGCGGGACTCCTGCCCATCACCTTCCGGCTCGCCGAGCACCGCGATGGCCGGCCCTCCCAGGGGCGAGATCCGCACGATGCCCTCGACGGCGAAGATGAGAGCCTTGCCGAGAGTTTCGCCTAGTGGCCGTTCCCGCAGGGGATCGTGGCTCCGTCGTGCAGCGGCCGGGTTGGGCAGCTCCCTGCTGCTGGCGGGTTGCGGCTCCGCTGGAGGGGCAGCGCCCGCTCCTGGAATCTCCCCGGCGCTCCTGGCCCAGACGCGCCCGATCGGAAGAGCCGCGATGTTCCATCCGCCGGCCGCCGGGCCGATCCTCGGAACCTGCCGTCCGCAGCTGGGCCCGCGGCGCGGCGTTCACGTCGAGGTGTTCGCCGCCGACCGGGTGGTGCTGATCCCCGCCGGGCTCGGAACGAGGCCGCCCCGTAGCTTCTCGGCCGGAAGGATCTCCGGGGCCCGCTGCTACGGCGACCTTGTCACGCTTGAGCCGACCGGCGTGGCGCTCGCGCGCCCGCAGGCTCGTCTTCGTCTCTCGGATCTGTTTCGCGCTTGGGGTCAGCCGCTGACCCGACGACGGTTGGCGAGCTTCTGGGCTCCGGGACGCACACCGGTGGACGTGTTCGTGGGCGGCCGGAAATGGCGCGGCTCGCCGGGAAGCGTCCCCCTGAGGCCGCATGCCGAGATCGTGCTCGAGGTCGGTCCGCACGTTCCCCCGCACGTCTCGTACACGTTCCCGCCGGGCGCTTGACCCCTCCTGGCGACGAGCGGCACGTCGATGACTCTCCTGCCGGCAGCGTCCGCCGCGGCCGTGGTCGCGCTCACGGCGGATTCAGAGCCCGAAGATCGGGAAACGAGCAACCATGGATCGTTCCAAGCTCCGCACGGCGACGATCGCCGCTCTCGGTCTGCGGGTGGGCTATGGCGTCGGATTGATCGTGGCGCCGGGGCGGCTGGGGCGGCGCTGGCTTGGTTCGGCGGCGGCCAAAGCTCCGACCCAGGTGCCACTGCGGGCGCTCGGCGCCCGGGAGATCGTCATCCATGTCGGCGCGCTCGGCTCCGCCCTCGGTGACAGGGCGGTGCGGCCATGGCTGCTGGGCAGCGTCGCCGGCGATCTGACCGACCTGGCGGCCACGGTCGTCGGCCGCGACCAGCTCCCCGCGGGCGCGGGTCGGGCGACGGCGATCGTCGGCGGCGGCTCAGCGTTCATCAGTGTCGTCCTGGCGATCGCCGCCGAGCGCTGACGCCTGGTATTGATCGTCTGGGCAGGGCTCGCCGGCGACGAGATCGTGTTCCGCTTGATTGGACGGCATACGGGAGGACTTCCGCGGCCAGCGGTCGAACATTCTCTGCATGGGAAGGCTGCTCTACGGGCATAACCCCGTCTACTACTAAGCCCTAGGAGGGCATGCGTGATCACACTCGGCGTCATACTCCTCATCATCGGACTCATCGCCAAGGTCGGGATCCTGTGGACCATCGGGGTCATCCTGCTGGTGATTGGTCTGATCCTGGCCGTTCTCGGAACCATGGGACGCGCCGTGGGAGGACGACGGCACTACTACTGAGCGGGCAAGTGGCGACCCTTTAGGCCAGCCCGTCGCCGCGACCGTGCCCGGGCGCGCGCTCTCTTTCACGAGCGCGCGCCAATCGATCGCAGGAGCTCACTGCTCGAGCAGGCCAGGATCCGCCGGGACATCCACCGCGTGCTCGCGCAGCACCGCGAGGGGAACTACCTGAAGCGTTCGTTCATGGGTGGAGGCGAGCACGACGTAGGCAGCAGCGCCATCCTCGTGGGCGCGTAGCCAGTTGATCGCGGTCACGCACCAGCGGTCCCCGGGAACCAGCCCGGGAAAGCGGTACTCCGGCACCGGAGTACCGAGATCGTTGCCAATGCTCTGCTGGTGCTCCAGGAACTCCTGGGTGACAACGGCACAGATGGTGTGCATGCCGCGGTCCTCAAAGCCGGTACGGCAACAACCATCGCGATAGAAGCCAGTGACAGGCTCATGACCACAGCTCTGCAGTGGTTCACCAAGTACGTTGAGATCGGTCACTGGACCAGTGACGGCGCCGGACGATGATGTCGTGCCATGCTCGATCTTTACCCTCCTCGATCTGCTGCTAACGAGCATCCGCCGGTCTCCGTGTCCGACCTAACGGACAGCATCCGCCGGTCCCGGTGTCCGACCGAACGGACAGCATCCGCGGGTGTGCCGGGTACTTGCCCGAGGTCCTCCAGAACCCTGTGAGCACGCGCGCCACTCCGCCCGGTACACGCACCCCCACCACCCGGATCACGGTTCCAAGCCTGGCGTGGGCCGGGCTTGGCGTGCTGGCGTTCTCCTTCACCTTCCCGGCGACGGCCCTGGCCGAGCGCAGCTTTGACCCGTTGCTGGTCGGTGCCGGTCGCTCGGTGATTGCGGCGGCGATCGCTGCCCTTTGCCTGCGGGCTCTCCACGCGCCCGTGCCCGCCCGGGAGCATTGGCCTGGAGTGCTCGCGGTGGCGCTGGGCTGCGGCATCGGTTTCGGGGTCCTGTCCGCGCTCGCCCTCCGGCATGTCACCTCCAGCCACGCTGCCGTGGTCGTCGGGCTGCTGCCCGCTGCCACCGCCGCGGTAGCGGTGATCCGCGTCGGCGACCGACCGGGAGCGCCGTTCTGGGCCGCCAGCATCATCGGCACGCTCGCGGTGACCAGCTACGCGCTCTCCCGCGGAGCGGGTGCGCTGCATCCGGCCGACCTGCTCCTGCTTTCCTCGGTGATCGTGGCCGCCATCGGATACGCCGAGGGCGGCCGGCTGACGCGGACACTCCCGGGCTGGCAGGTGGTTGCCTGGGGCGTGGTGGTGGCACTGCCGGTGTCCCTGCCGATCACCCTGGCGGCGGCGTTCCGCTCCCCGCCGGCGCATCCTGGCGCGTCGGCGATCGTCGGGCTGATCTACGTCGGCACGATCTCCACCTTCGTAGGGTTCTTCGCCTGGTACCGCGGCCTGGCCGAGGCGGGAGTGGCGAGAGCCAGCCAGCTCCAGCTCGCCCAGCCGCTGCTGACCATCACCTGGTCGGTTCCGCTGCTCGGTGACCACCTCGACACGGTCGGCCTGCTCACCGCCGTCGTCGTCGGCGTCTGCGTGTTCGTCACCCAGAGGACCCGTACGGGTTCTGAAGCGAGACGATGATCAGTTCAGAGCGGCTTCGATCGCGGCAACCACCTTGGGGTCCTCAGGGGTGACCTTCGTGGGCCAGCGGGCGAGGAGCCTGCCGTCGGCATCAACCAGGTACTTGGTGAAGTTCCACACCGGCGGTCCCGAGTGAGGCTGCCGGGCGAGCTCGTGCCACAGCGGCGAGGGATCAGCGCGGACCGAGGTCGGCTCGGTCAGGGGGAACCCGACGCCGTAGTTCTTCTCACAGAAGGCGCCGATCTCATCCGCGTCGTCGTACTCCTGGCCGGCGAAATCGGCCGAGGGAAAACCGAGGATCTGCAGCCCCCGCCCGTGGTAGCGCTCGTACAGCGACTGCAGCCCGGCGTACTGGGGAGTGAACCCGCACTTGCTGGCGGTGTTGACGATCAGCGTCGGATGGCCGCGCAGGGAGGCGAGGTCGAGCTCGTCGCCGTCGAGCAGCCGCACCCGGTGGTCGTAGATGTCGGTGGGCTCGGTCAGCTTGGGGGTGCGCTTGAGGTACATGCGCGCGGTGGACAGAAGGCTCATGCTTTAAGTACGCCACTGGCCGGCAGATGGTTACCAGCCGGGCAACGTAGGGCAAGCCAACACAATCCAAGGAGCCCAGGTGAAAGTATTCGTTGCCGGAGCCACCGGAGCTATCGGCCGGCAGCTGGTGCCCCGGCTGGTGGCGGCGGGACACGAAGTGGTCGCGATGACGCGGACGGCGTCAAAGCACCAGCCCCTGCGCGGGATGGGAGCACACCCGGTGAGCGCCGACGCACTCTCGCGGGAGTCCGTAGCGGCCGCGGTGGCGCAGGCAGCACCGCAGGCGATCATCCACGAATTGACCTCGATTCCCGCCTCGATTGACGTCCGCCACTTCGATCGGGACTTCGCCCCCACCAATCGGCTGCGCCGCGAGGGGACCGACAACCTGCTCTCCGCCGGCGCGAGCGTAGGGGTTCAACGGTTCATCGCCCAGAGCTACGCCGGCTGGCCGGCGGCGCGTACGGGGCCGATGGTCGCCGACGAGGAGCAGCCCCTGGACCCCTCCCCGGCCAAGGCGATGCGGGAGACCCACGATGCCATCAGACACCTGGAGCAGGCCGTCGGCGCAGCCGAGTGGACCGAGGCGCTGGTGCTGCGCTACGGCGCCCTCTACGGCCCCGGCACCTCGCTGGCGCGCGGCGGCGCGCAGACCGAGATGATTCGCCGGCGACGCTTCCCCGTGGTCGGAGGCGGAACCGGGGTGTGGTCGTTCCTGCACGTAGAGGACGCGGCCGAGGCCACCGTCAGAGCGCTCGAGCAGGGGCCTTCAGGGATCTACAACATCGTCGACGACGATCCCGCACCCGTGTCGGAATGGCTGCCGGCGACCTCGGAGATGCTGGGGGTGGGGCCGCCGCGGCGGGTGCCCCGCCTGATCGGCAGGCTGATCGCGGGCGAAGTCGCCACGGTGATGATGACCGAGGTCAGGGGAGCGTCGAACGAGAAGGCCAAGCGGGAGCTGGGGTGGACTGCGACCCACCCCAGCTGGCGGGACGGCTTCGCGCGGGAGCTTTCCTGACCCCGCCGCGATATACACCCGGGCTCAGGCCGCGACCAGCGCGCGATCCTCCTCCGGATCCGGCGTGGGCACCGAAGCCCGCGCGGCCGCCTGGGGCTGGGGCGAGCGCTCCGGCCGCGCCAGCCGCACGATCTTCCTGACCACCGAGCCGAACTGCTTGTGCAGCGACCCGGTGTTGTACGGCAGTCCGTAGCGCTCGCAGATCTCCCGCACCTCGAGCGAAAGCTCCGCATAGCGGTGCGCGGGGATGTCCGGGAACAGGTGATGCTCGATCTGGTGGGAGAGGTTGCCGCTGAGGATGTGGAACAGGCGGCCTCCCTCCAGGTTCGCCGAGCCGAGCATCTGGCGCACATACCACCCACCGCGCGTCTCGTCCTGCACCTCCGCTTCTGAGAACTCCTCCACGCCCGCGGGGAAGTGACCGCAGAAGATGATCATGAACGACCACAGGTTGCGAGTCAGGTTGGCGGTGAGGTTGCCGCTGGCTACGAACGGCGCCACGGGGCCGGCCAGGAGCGGGAATGCGACGTAGTCCTTGAGCACCTGACGCCGGCCTTTGCGCCAGATCGCCTGCAGGATGTCCCGCTTGTCGCTGAGCTTAATCTCACCAGCCTCGATTCGCTCGACCTCCAGGTCGTGGACCGCGACCCCCCATTGGAACAGCAGCGCCAGCAGCGTTGCGTACACCGGGTTGCCGAGGTCGCGCAGGCGCCAGGGCTGGTCCTCGGACATTCGCAGGATCCCGTAGCCGATGTCTCGATCCTTGCCGAGAACGTTGGTGTGGGTGTGGTGCATGTAGTTGTGCGAGTGGCGCCACTGATCCCCGGGGCAGGCGGTGTCCCATTCGAAGCGCTGAGAGTCAAGCGCTGGATCTCGGGTCCAGTCATACTGGCCGTGCATCACGTTGTGGCCGATCTCCATGTTGTCGAGGATCTTCGACAGCGACAGCGCGGTCACGCCCGCGAGCCAAGCCGGAGGCAGGAAACCGGCAAACAGCAGCCCGCGACCGGCAACCTCCAGGCCGCGCTGGGCCTTGATGATGCGGCGGATGTACTCGACGTCGCGCTCGCCGAGCTCGGCGACGACGCGCTGGCGAAGCTCGTCGAGCTCTCGCCCCAGGTCCTCGACCTGCTCAGGAGTCAGTTGTGGGTGGGTGCTGGGCATGACTTGTTGATCCTCTCGTTCATATTTCCAGGGCAACATCACCGGCAGGTACCGATATGCACAGCTGAATGTCCTCGTCCTCCTCGGTGGAGATCTCGCCCGTCCGCAGGTCGCGCACGGCACCCGCGTGCTTGCGGCAGGTGCAGGTGTGGCAGATCCCCATCCGGCAGCCGAACTCAGGGGAGAGCCCCGCTCCCTCGGCCTGCTCGAGCAGCGTCCCGGAACGGATCGGCGCCGTCACGTCGCTGCGCACGAACCGCAGGCGGCCGGAGGCGGTAGCCCCGGCGAGGCTGAGCGTAGGAGCGGTGAAGGTCTCGGCGAGCACTTGATCGGGTGCATCGCTCCAGATCGAGCGGACGGCCTCGATCAGGGCGGGCGGGCCGCACACCGCGGCCTGAGCTTCGGCCACGGGAGCTCCGTCCAGCAGCTGACGCACGAAGCCCGCCTCGATGTGGTCCCCACCTTCCCGGGTGGCGATGTAGTGCACCCGGATCTCGGGATGGGCGGCGGCGAGGCGCTCGACCTCTGATCGGTAGAGCCAGTCGTCGGCGGTGCGCGCGTAGTGCACGAACGTGACCTCGTCCCGGTGGCCCTCATCGCACAGGGAGCGCAGCATCGACAGCACCGGCGTGATACCGCTGCCGCCACTGATCAGCACCAGCCGCTGCGGGCGCGGCGTCGGAAGCACGAATGTTCCGGCCGCCTCCCCGAGGTGAACCACGTCGTCGGGACGAAGCCGCCGGAGCAGGTGGCGGGAGACGAGGCCGTCAGGGCGTGCGGTCACGGTCAGCTCCAGCAGACCGTCGGCGCGGTGCTCCGAGCAGGCGGGGGAATAGGTGCGGGTCCGCCGGATGCCGTCGATGTCGGCCCCCAGGCGCACGAACTGCCCGGCGGTGAAGCCGCGCCAGGCAGCGTTGGGGCGCAGGGTCATCGTCGCGCTGCGCGGGGTCTGCCGCTGGATCGCCACCACCCGTGCCCGGGCCTCACGGATCGTGAGGTCGGGACGGATCAGCTCCAGGTAGCGGTCGACTCCGTACGGGCCCAGGAGCAGGTCGACCAGCGGGGAGCTCAGCAAGCGACGGGTAGTGGTGGCGATGGGCATTCGCTCTCAGAAGTTAGTGGACAGATGTTCACTTGTTGAGTGTAGCCCCACTCTTAGCCGCGTCAAGGGATAAAGTGGGTTGTGTGAAGGGATGCACACAATGATGGTGAACAGACGTAAACCTCATTTGGAACCAGTGGTGACGAAGCCTCCCGCCCCCGGCCGGACCAGGCGCACCCAGGCCCAGCGGCGCCAGCACACGCGTCAGGCGTTGCTGGATGCGGCGCTGCTGCAGATCGAGTCCGGCGAGAGCTTCGACTCGCTCAGCCTGCGCAGCGTGGCTCGTGCCGCCGGCGTCGTTCCCACCGCGTTCTATCGCCACTTCCAGAGCCTGGACGAGCTCGGACTGGTCCTGGTGGAGGAGTCGTTTCGGACGCTGCGCGCGATGCTCCGCCAGGCCCGTGAGGGAATGGCCCCGGAGCACATCATCCGCCGCTCGGTGGAGATCCTGGTCGACCACGTGCGCCGGAACTCACAGCACTTCCTGTTCGTGATCCGTGTGGGCTACACCGGCAACACGGTGCTGCGCCACGCCATCCGCAACGAGATCCGGCTGTTCACCAGCGAGCTGGCCACGGACCTGGCGCGGTTTCCGGTCTTGCGCGAGTGGACGACCGAGGATCTGCAGATGCTCGCCGGTCAACTCGTCAACACGATGATCGCGACCGTCGGGGCGATGCTCGACGCTCCCGTGGCCGCACCCGAGGCCGAGGCGGAGATCGCCCGGGTGGCCGAGAAGCAGCTGCGGCTGACGATGCTCGCGGTTCCCCACTGGCGCAGCCGACCGGCACCACGCTGAAACGGCTCGCGCCACCGGCTACCGTCCCGCCCGTGGCACTCAGTCGGCCAGACCACCCGCATCCGCAGTTGTCGTGGTGGGGCTGGGGCGATCCCGCACAGGTGCCCGCGCTCCCATCCGAGGTGCGGGCGCTGCTGGCGCAGGGACTCGGTGTCACCGGCAGCGCACCGAGGCCGGCATCGGCGGCCGACGTCGCGCTCGCGCCACCGCGGCTGACCGCCGAGTTGGCCGCGCCCCTGTGCGCGATCGTGGGGCCGGGTAACCACGCCGACGACCACGACGCTCGGCTGCGCCACTCGCTCGGCAAGTCCACGCCGGATCTGCTCGCGCTGCGTTCCGGGGATCTGCTCCCGGCTCCCGACCTGGTGCTGGCGCCCGGCGACCACGACCAGATCCTGGAGCTGCTGAAGCGCGCCTCGGCGCAGCGGATCGCCGTGGTCCCATTCGGCGGGGGCACTTCGGTCGTCGGGGGGCTGCATCCAGACGCGGAAGCATTCGCGGGCTGGGTGGCGCTCGACCTGCGGCGGATGGATGGGCTACTGGCGGTGGACGAGGCTTCCCGGATCGCGGTGCTTCAGCCAGGCCTTCGGGGTCCGCAGGCAGAGGCGTTGCTGAGTGCGCGGGGATTCACGATCGGCCACTTCCCGCAGAGCTATGAGTACGCCACGCTCGGCGGCTTCGCCGCGGCGCGCTCCAGCGGTCAGGCCTCGGCGGGCTACGGGCGCTTCGACGATCTTGTACTCGGCCTGCGGCTGGCCACACCCACGGGGACGCTGGCGCTGGGTCGGGCTCCCCGCTCGGCGGCGGGACCCGACCTGCGCCAGCTGGTGCTCGGTTCCGAGGGCGCGCTCGGGGTGATCACCGAGCTCACCGTGGCGGTGCGTCCCGCCCCCGAGGAGCGGAGCTACCACGGCTGGCGAATGCGCTCGTTCGATCACGGGGCGGATCTCCTGCGGCGCCTGGCCCAGGACGGGCCGATGCCGACCGTGGCCCGGCTCTCCGACGAGGCCGAGACGGCGCTGAACCTCGCTCGTCCGGGCGAGCTGGGGCAGGGTTCAGGCCCGCGTGGTTGCCTGGCCATCCTCGGCTACGAAGGTACACCCGCGGAGGTCACGCGCCGGCGTGAGCAGGCGGAGGGGATCCTCCTGGCGGCCGGGGCGCAGCCCGACCCGGCGGCGGGCGAGACCTGGGCGCGCGATCGCTTCCAGGGTCCGTACCTGCGCGACGCCCTGCTGGACGCGGGAGCGCTGGTGGAGACGCTCGAAACGGCGACGTTCTGGTCCTCGCTGCCAGGGCTGTACGCGGGGGTGTCAGAGGCACTCCGAGAGTCGCTGAGCGAGCAGGGGACGCCACCGATGGTGCTTTGCCACATCTCCCACGTATATCCGGCGGGAGCATCGCTGTACTTCACCGTCGGCTGCGCCGCCATGCCGGACGCGATCTTGCAGTGGCGCACGGCCAAGGCCGCGGCCAGCGAGGCGATCCTCGCCGCCGGCGGGTCGATCAGCCACCATCACGGCGTCGGCCGCGATCACCTTCCTTGGTACAGGCGCGAGATCGGCGAACTGGGGCTGGCAGCGTTGCGCGCGGTCAAGGCAGAGCTCGACCCAGCGGGCGTCCTCAATCCGGGGGCTCTGATCAGTGGAGACAGCGATGAACGGCAGTGATCGCGTTGCCCGGCTGGCGGAGCTGATGGTTCGCTTCGGCGCCAACGTGCAGCCGGGACAGGTCGTGTCGGTGAGCACCGAGCCGGGCAAGGAGGAGCTCACGCGCGCCGTCGCCGAGCTCGCCTACCGGGCCGGGGCGAAGTTCGTCGAGCCGAAGTTCTTCGACCCGCACTTCAAGCGGGCGCGGGCGCTTCACGCCGATCCGGACACGCTCGGGTACGTGCCGCCGTGGGTGGGGGCCCACATGCTCGGTCTCGGCGAGCATCGCAGTGCCCTGATCGCCTTGCATGGACCGGTGGAGCCGCACCTGATGGACGGAGTTGATCCCGCACGGCTGGGACGGGACATGCTGCCGAGCGTCCCCGAATCGACCCAGGTGATAAACCAGCGCACGGTCAACTGGACCGTCGGCCCCTGCCCCACCGCCGGCTGGGCGGAGCTGGTCCATCCCCGCCTCAGCGGCAAGGAGGCGCTCGAGCGCCTGTGGCAGGACCTCACTCACGTTTGCCGCCTGGACGAGCCCGATCCCGCTGCGGCCTGGACGCTTCGGATGGACCGGCTGCAGGCGGTCACGCGGCAGCTGGACGAGATCAGGATCGAGGCGCTGCGCTTCCAGGGGCCGGGGACCGATTTGAGCGTCGGGCTACTTCCCTCCAGCCGGTTTACGTCCGGGCGGTTTCGCACCGTCGACGGGATCGTCCACGCGCCCAACCTCCCGACCGAGGAGGTATTCACC
Source organism: uncultured Solirubrobacterales bacterium (assembly GCA_963787535.1). Lineage (GTDB taxonomy): Bacteria > Actinomycetota > Thermoleophilia > Solirubrobacterales > Solirubrobacteraceae > Palsa-465. The sequence continues at coordinate 186,386 of CAWBDB010000001.1, read as the reverse complement.
AGTCCCGACCCAGAGCGCACCAGCGGCACAGTCACCTCGACCAAGCCACTGCGCCTGGCGGGTGTGGTGATTGAAGGACTGCGGGTGCGCTTCGAACACGGACGGGCGGTGCAGATCGACGCCGACGAGGGCGCTGAGGCGATCCGGACCTTGGCCGCGCGTGACCCCGGCGCCGACCGCCTGGGGGAGGTGGCGCTGGTCGATCGGGAGAGCCGGATCGGTCAGCTGGCAACCGTGTTCTCGGACACCCTGCTCGACGAGAACGCCGCCAGCCACATTGCGTTGGGAGCAGGCTTTGATACGGCGGTGGCCGAGGATCAGGACCGCGCTCGGTTGAATCGCAGCGACATTCACGTCGACTTCATGATCGGGTCCCCACAGGTGGCGGTTACGGCCACGACGCGCAGCGGCAGCGAGGTGACGCTGATGCGTGACGGGGAGTGGCAGTTCTGAGCGCCCCGGTCCCGCTACCCTAACCCGCGGTTTCCTGGAGAGGTGCCGGAGCGGCTGAACGGGCGCGACTGGAAATCGCGTAACGGGGGTCAACCTCGTTCGGGGGTTCGAATCCCCCCCTCTCCGCTTCTGTGATGAGTCGGGACATAGGTCACAGCTGAGTCCCGACATAGGTCTCATTCTTGAGAGCTCGGCCATCGGCCGGGCTCGCGCATTTGGTTGCGCCAGTAGGTCTTGTGCTGGCTCGATCTGGTGGCGTGGAGAGGACCTCCCCGGTGGCGAGGTCGGCGACCGTGACTATGGTGGTCGTCGGCGAACGCGAGGACGCGTTTGCCGGCGTGCGCGTAACCGACGCCGAGGTGGTGCATCCGGCCGGCGCGGCGCAGGCTCATGTGGCCTTTGCTATCGAGGCGGTCGTAGCGCAGGCGGTAGTGGGCTTGGGCGCGTGGCCGTTGCTGGCCGGCGCGGCTTTCGGCGTCGCGCGGTAGGCCTCGCTCGGCGCTCGACGCTTCGAGGGCTCGGTGCGGGCGTCGTTCGTTGTAGTGCTCGCGGAACTCATCGAGTTGACGCTGCAGCTCATCGAGGGTGCGGGCTGTGGGTCGAGCTCTGAGCCAGCGCTGCAGCGTCTGGTGGAAACGTTCGGTTTTGCCTTGGGTCTGGGGATGTCCTGGGGACCCGTTCTTCTGGCGGATACCAAGGATCTCGCAGGACGTATTCGAATGCGTTGCGCCCGCCGGTGAACCGGGAGGTGTAGACGCTGCCGTTATCGGTCAGCGTCGAGGCTGGCGGCCCGTAATCGATCGATGGCGGCTAGGAACAAGGCCACGACGTGATCGCCGGTGACGGGCTGATGGGCGGTACAGGAGAGCAGGTAGCGGGAGTGATCATCAAGCCAATTGAGGACCTCCACGTCGGTCCCGTCAGCCAGCCGCCAGTGGATGAAGTCCGACTGCCACATCTCGTTGGGCTGGGCCATCTCAAACCGTGTGTAGGAGCTATCTGGGCCGCTTGCGCGGCTTCTGGGACGATCAGGCCTTCCTCATGCAGGATCCGCTCCAAAACCCACCCCTTCTCCGCTTCCTGTTCAGACCAGGAAACCCGCGATGGCGGGGTCGCCGTCCGCTCGGCCTGGGGCGCGCTCGTCCTCGTCAGCGGGGCCTTCTGCCTGGGCGGGCTGGTCGTCGGCTTCTTAGCGATGACCAGCAAGTGGTAGCTCTCGGTAGCGATGGGGGCTCGGGCTTGGCTCGGCCGCAGCAAAATAGTTCTCAGCCAGTGGCCAACCTGGCTCCGGCCCTGTAGCTTTAATCCCATGACCCCGGGGGGCAGAGCTGGATGACGCTGGAACGACCCGCTCTGCGCCTGGTTCCCGGTGGTCACGAGAAGCCGGTCGAAACGACCTGGTTCTGTGGTCGCTGCGCGACGCCCTCCCCTACACCTGGCCCGCCTTCGCCGGCGGCCCGGGTATGTCATGCCTGCGGGCTTGGCCTGCTGCTCGAGACCCGCGCCGACATGGCTCCGGCTCGCGGAGACGCGTTCTTGATCGCCGACTCGTCGCTGCGGGTGCAGGCGATGTCGCCGGCGGTGGAGAGGTTGCTGTCGGTGACCGAAGACCTCGGGGTGGACCACCCGGTCACCGAACTACTCACGCCAGCGGACGCGGAGGCCGGCAGCCGCGCCGGCTTCGCCTCGGCGATCGCTGCAGCGATTGCCGGGTCCGAAGAGACCGTCAACGCGCACGTCCGCCCGTGGAATACCTTCGGCGTGCGGATGCGAGCGCAGATCGCCGCCTGCGGCCCCCCGCGGGGAGCGCTGATCGTGCTGGACAGCGGGACGGCGCCCCTGGAACTGGTCAGGGACTGAACCCGGTCGCAGCCGGGGGCGGACCGGCCTCCGCTTCCGCGGACGCGGACAACTCGCCCAGCGCCTCGAACATCTCGATCAAGCTGCGGTGGTAGGAGGTCCCGCCCACGAGGCAACGTTCGATGCCGGGAGGGCCGGCAACGGTTCGCAGCTCCGCCAGGTACCCGTCGAGTTCGGTGAGCTTCTCACGGTGCCACTGAAGTCGCTGCTCGATCAGCGGCCTCGGGTCGGCGCCGAGGAACACCTTCAGCTCCAGCTCGTCCCGCAGCTCTGGTGGCGCCGCGGTCGGCACTGCCACCCAGCTCGCCAGCGCCGTACGTCCCGCTTCGCTCAGGGAGTAGAGCTTGCGCCGCCGGCCTGCGTGCTCCTGCTGCTCGCTGAGATATCCGGCGGCGGCCAGACGCGTGGGCTCCGCGTAGAAGGTGGTGTGCGCCACCGGCCAGAAGTTGGCGATCGACTGCTCGATAAAGCGCTTGAGGTCATACGGAGTGCACGGCTCCAGATAGCCGATCATGCCGAGCACGGCGTACGAGGTGCTCGACAGCCGGACTGGAGATTCACTTGACATAGTACAAAGCGTATGGTCTCATCTGCATCATCTTACCGGCAGCTATCCCACCGGAGGCGCAATGACCGACCACAACGACTTCGATGCGATCGTCGTCGGCGGGAGCCTCGCCGGATGCACCTCGGCGATGCTGCTGGCGCGGGCAGGGGCGAGGGTAGCGGTGCTGGAGCGCAAGCCCGATCCACAGGCGTTCAAGCGCATCTGCTCCCACTTCATCCAGTCCTCGGCCGCCCCCACCCTGGAGCGACTCGGGCTGCTCGATGACATCCTCGGCGCCGGAGGTGTGCGCTCGCGAGCCCGCTTCTGGACCCGGTGGGGCATGGTCGAGGCCCCGCCAACCGATGTGGTGCCCGCCGGGGTCAATATTCGCCGGGAGCTGCTGGATCCGATGATCCGAGCCGCCGCCGCGCGGCAGCCGGGCGTGGAGCTGATCCTTGGTCACACCGTGACAGACGTGCTGCGAGACGCTGAGCGGGTGAGCGGCGTGCAGACCGAAGACCGCCGCGGCGAAACCCGACGGCTGCGGGCGCGGCTGGTCATCGGTGCCGACGGCCGCGACTCCGACGTGGCCCGGCTGGCCGGGTCGCGCGCCAAAACCACGCCGCACGGGCGCTTTGCCTACGGGGCGTACTTCGAGGGACCGGCTCCGGAGGGCGCGCCGGATGCGACCGCCTGGTTCCTGGATCCGCAGTGGGCCGCGGCGTTTCCCACCGACGGCGGGCTCACCTTCTACGCCGTAATGCTGACTCAGGATCGGCTGAGCGAGTTCCGCCGTGATCCCGCTGCATCACTGGAGACGTTCATCGCGGCGTTGCCGGAGGCGCCGCCGATCCGGGAGTGCCAGCGGGTCAGCGCACCACTGGGCAAGCTGCAGATGCCAAACGTCGTGCGGGCTCCGGTGGCCCCCGGGCTGGCCTTGGTCGGCGACGCGGCGCTGGCCACGGATCCCCTGTTCGGCGTGGGTTGTGGATGGGCGATGCAGAGCGGCGAGTGGCTGTCCGAGGCCGTGGCTCCGGCACTGCGCGGCGAGGAGCGGCTGGAGCGCGGACTTGCTCGCTACCGCCGCCGGCACCGTCGGCGATTGATTCCGCACGCCGCCCTGATCCATGGCTATGCCACCGGCCGGCACTTCGACCTGCCCGAGCGGACCCTGTTCTCCGCCGCGACCCGGGACCAACGGGTGGCGGCCGGCTTCGGTCGCTTCGGCACGCGCAATGCGGGTCCCGAGCAGCTCGCCCGGACGCTCGGCCGCTCGGTGCTGGTCAACGCCCGCGCGCAGGCGCGTCTCCCGACATCGCGACGGTCCGTGCCTGATCGTTCCCAGGTGGCTGCGTGATGGCCACCGGCCAAGCCACAGTCTCGGAGCTGCGGGTCGAGGTCGGCGGCGTTCGTACGCGAGTGTTCCGCGCCGGCGGGAGTGGGGCCGAAGCCGTCGTCTTCGTCCACGGCAACCCTGGCTCCGCCGACGATTGGCAAGTCCTCCTTGAAGCCACCGGGTCGGTGCTCCCGGCCGTGGCCTTCGACCTGCCCGACTTCGGGGTCACAGCTGCGCCACCGGACTTCCAGCACAGCGCGCCCGCATACGCGGCGTTCCTGGACGAGCTGCTGAACGTCCTGTCGATCGAACGGGTGCACCTGGTACTGCACGACTTCGGCGGCCCGATCGGACTGCTCTGGGCCGTTGGGAACCTTGACCGCCTGCTCAGTGTGACGCTGATCGATACCGGGATTCTGCCCGGCTATCAATGGCACCGGTTGGCGCAGATCTGGCGAACCCCGATCCTCGGTGAGCTGTTCCAGGCCACGACCACCCGGACCGCGTTTCGGCGAATGATCGCTCGTGGTGAGCCCCGCGGGCTGCCGCGACCCTTCCTGGACCAGATGTACGACCACTACGACCGGCGTACGCGTCGCGCGGTGCTCCGGCTCTATCGCGCCACCGACGATCCGGGCTCAGCGGCGACGCTCCTGAGCGCTGCTCTCGCCGCCCGTGACGTGCCCGCGCTGGTGATCTGGGGTGAGCAGGACGCCTACCTTCCCGCCCGTTACGCAGAGCGCCAGCATGAAGCCTTTCCCTCCGCCGCTGTTCACGTGCTGCCGGCCAGCGGTCATTGGCCGTTCGTCGACGCTCCTGACACCGTCGAGCGCCTGCTGGTGGAGCTCCTCGGCGCCCGCACCGCGGACAGAGCGAGCTCCGCGGCCGGCTGAGCCTCAGTGCCCTTCCGCGGGCGCCAGCACGGCTGGGGCTCCGACCCGCTGCAGCGCCCCCGGCAGCGCCACCGAGCCGTCGGGCCGCTGACCGTTCTCCAGCAGCGCGATGATCGTTCGCCCAACCGCGACCGCGGTCCCGTTGAGCGTATGCACGGGCGCTGGGCGGCCATCGCCGTCGCGGTAGCGGATGCCCAGCCTGCGCGCCTGGTAGTCGGTGGTGTCCGAGCAGGAGGTCAGCTCCCGGTAGCGACCCTGCCCGGGAAGCCACGCCTCACAGTCGTACTTCTTGGCCGCCGAGGCACCGAGATCATCGACTGCGATCGCCACCACCCGGTAGGGGATCTCCAGCGCCTGCAGGATCGATTCCTCCAGCTGGAGCAGCCGCTCGTGCTCCGCGACCGCCTGGTCAGGCTCGACAAAGCAGAACATCTCGACCTTGTCGAACTGGTGCACGCGGAAGATCCCGCGCGTGTCCTTGCCCGCGGCGCCTGCTTCCCGGCGAAAGCAGGTGGAGAAGCCGGCGTAGCGGCGCGGCAGTTCCTCGGCGGACAGGATCTCCTCGCGGTGCAGCGATGCCAGCGACACTTCCGAGGTCCCGACGAGGTACAGCTCGTCGTCGGGCAGACGGTAGATCTGCTGCTCGGTATCAGGTAAGAAACCGGTTCCGTACAGGGCCTGCTCGCGTACCAGCACCGGCGGAATCACCGGCTCGAACCCCGCCGCGATCGTCTGTTCCATCGCGTATCGGACCAGCGCCAGCTCGAGCATCACCAGCTCGCCGCGCAGGTAGGCGAAGCGAGACCCCGAGACCTGCGCCGCGTGTTCTGTGTCGATCCGCCACCCGGCCAGCTGCAGGTGATCCAGTCCCGTGGCTCCGGCCTCCCCCACCTCCCGGATCACTTCGTCGGCGGCGGGGGCGTCGGCGGCAGGCAGGTTTGGCAGCGACGCCAGCGCGCGGTCACGCTCGCCGCGCACCTCCGTCTCCTCGTCGCTGAGCGTCCGGCCGCGGGCGGCCAGGCTTGCCAGCTGCTCACGCTCGGACTCGGTGGGCGGCCCCTTGCGCCCCCTGCTGGCCCGGTTCTGCTCCGCCCGCACCTCCTCGAGTCCGGCCGTGAGCGCCCGCCAGCGCTCGTCCAGCGCGAGCACTCGGTCGATCCCGGCCGCCGCCCCGGGTCCACGCCGGGCCAGCGCCGCGCGCACCTCGTCAGGGTCGCGCCGAATCAGTCGAAGGTCGAGCAAGGCGACCCGCGCCCGGCTACTTCGTGCTCTGCGTCGTGCTCTGCGCGTTGCCCGGCGATCGAGATCGCAGGTTCCTGCCGCCGCCGGCCCTCTCACTGCTGGTGGGCTTGCTACCGGGCTTGAGGTTGGTGCCCAGCCCGGACTGCACGCCGGGTGGCTGCCTCTTGGCCGCCTGGGTTGCGTTCTGCCCCGGTGCCGGCAGGGTTCCGGTCGGCTGCTGCTCGCACGGCGTCTGCCCGACGATCAGCGGCGCCTGGCGGCCCGCGTAGGTGGAGACGAACTGAGCGACCACCCGCGCGTCCTGCCCGACGACGATGTTCTGCGGCATGATCGCGCCGGAGAAGCCGCCGTTCTCGATCGCGTACAGCACCCGGGTGACCGGCCGTTCGCAGCGGACGTTGAAGTTCGGTCCGTTGTTCATCAACGCCGTGCGGACGTTGGAAGCCGAACCGTTGGCGGCCGCGTAGGAGAGCGTGTGGCAGCCCGAGCAGCGCTGCGAGAACAAAACCGCGCCCTGGTGGGTCGGATCACTGGAGGGCACGCTGATCTTCTCGGTGCCGCATGCACCGGCGAGCGCGGCGATGGCGAGCGCCGCGGCTGAGACAAGGAGCACCCTGATCGGCCGGCTCATCGGCGCCGGATCATACGGAACTGTGGGCAAGCGCCCGCGGTTCGGCGGCGCCTGGACGCCGTCGGTGGCTCGATCGTCGCGGCGCCGGACGAAGTGCGCCGGCGAAGGCGCCAGAGCGGGAACTACGATCATCCCGTGTTTGCGCTGCGCGCCGTGAGGCTCGGGTACCCCGTCGCCGTGCTCTCGCTCATGGCGTGCCTTGTCGGTTGCCGGCACGTGGTTGAGCTCGGCGGCAGCCACATCCTGCGGATTGCGCTGGGCGAGTACCGACTGAACCCGCAGAGCGTCCGGGCGCATGCCGGCACGCTCACGATCCTGGCGGTCAACTACGGCCGGCTGACCCACAACCTCGTCCTCTCGCGCAGCGGCCAGACCGAGGCATCGACGCGGGCGCTGGCGCCGGGGCAGTCGGGGGTGATCACCGCCCAGCTCAGCCCGGGCACCTATCAACTGGCCTCGACGATCCTCTCCGACCAGGCGCTCGGGGCTTACGGAACGTTGACGGTCACCTCCAGCCGGCGGAAGGAGGGCGGCGACTGACGCCGAAACTGTTCTCAGCCCCGTCGCGGCCACAAGACGCTCGCCCCCACTTGAAAATGCGCGATCGTCCTCCTACGGCGGCAACCACAGGAGCCGCGTCGGGGCGTTTTCACCAGCGCCGCGGATCAGCGCGCCCACAGCATGTATAACCACGCCCGTGGCCAGCGACGCCGACCCCGCCCGGGCCGCGGCGAGCAACCCAGACCGGGAGCAGTTCCGCGAGGTCTTCGGCCGCTTCGCCACTGGCGTCGCGGTGATCACCAGCACCGGGCCGACCGGCGCTGGCGGGATGACCGCCAACGCGCTGTGCTCGCTGTCGCTGGACCCGCTGCTGGCGCTGGTGTGCTTTGAGAACGGGGCCCGCACGCTGCCGATCGTCCGTGACTCAGGCCGCTTCGGCGTCAACGTTCTCAGTGCGGCTCAGGAGCACCTCGCCGGGGTGTTCGCCTCCAAGCTGCCGGAGTCCGAGAAGCTCGACGGCGTCGAGCACCACAGCGAGGACGGGGTACCGATCATCGCTGACGTACACGCCTGGGCGGCCTGCACGGTGCGAGAGCTGATCGCCGGGGGAGATCACACGATCGCCATCGGCGAGGTGATCTCGTTGGGGAAGGGTGGCGGTGCACCGCTGCTGTGGTACGGAGGCCGCTACCACCGGCTCGTTTCTGATTCCTGACCGAGCGGCGGGGAACGGATCCAGAGATCGGCCCGGTGGCCGCGCGGCCGGACCAGACGTCGCCCGGGTGCGGCAGGATTACGTTGCCCGACGGCAGGATCACGTTGACCGGGCAGCAGGATCACGTCGGCCGGCTTGAGGTGCATCACCCACCAACCGCGCCGATCATCCGGGGGAACGTGCATAACCGCCAACCAATCCGCTTCGCCCGGTTCGTTGTTGTGTTGACCCCCTCAGCGGTGATCGATACGACGATCCGCAGGAGATCGGCGACAGTTGTCGGGTTAAGCACGCCGGGAGACCGGCGACGCCCCGCAGACCGCACACGAGCCCGGGCTTGAATCGGCTACGCCGTTCCCGCCGCCCGCGCCAGCAGCACGACGATCACGATCGCCGCCAGCGCCATCACCCCGACCTCACGCTGGATGATCGCCACCACCACGACCCGCTGCTCCTCCTTGGGCAGCCGTCCGACCTCCTCCGAAGACTCGAACCCGCGCTGGTCGAGCACCATCTGCGCAGAAGCGACCCGCAGCTGCTCGGCGACGAACGACACCGCCAGCGGCAGCAGCCCGTAGAGCACATGGATCCCGGGTGCTTTGCGCTGGGTCAGTTGCAGCACGCCGCCGAGCGCGGCCTCGAGCACGATCACGGCCTGGCCGGCGCGCAGCAGCCGCCAGAACCACGGTGCTGACTGAGCGCGCCGCCAGCACCACGCGCCGTATATCCCCGCCAGCGCGTTGAGCGCGATCGCCGCGGCGCCAACCGCGATATGCACCCCGGTCACGGACCCGAGGCCGCCCGAGCGATAGCCGCATTCAGCACTAAGTAACACTATGTTACAAACTACCCCTCAGCGGTGATATAACCATCGTCCGTGCTACGCACCTACCTTCCGGCAATCGTGTTCCTGGTCCTCGGTGGCGCTGTCGGAGGCCTGTTCGCGGTGGTCAATTTGTTCTTCGGCAAGTCAACGCCGAACCGCTCCAAGATTTCTCCTTACGAGTGCGGCCTGCCCTCGGAGATCCAACGTGGCTTTCGCTTCGGAATCAGCTTCTACCTGATCGCGATGCTGTTCATCCTGTTCGACATCGAGGTCATCTTCCTGTACCCGATCGCGGTGCAGCTGCGGTCGTTTGGCACCTTCGCCATGATCGAGACGGTCGTGTTCGTGGTCCTGCTGATGATCGCGTTCGTGTACGTCTGGCGGCGGGGGGCGCTGGAATGGAAATAAACGCGCCAGCCGATCGGCGATCCGTCGGATCTGCGCGTTCGCCAGCTGCAGGCGCGGGACATGCTGCGCGGCGACCTGAATGACGAGCAGCTTCAGCAGTACGTGGAGGAGCGCGTCATGACCACCACCGTCGACAGGGCGGTGGCGTGGGCGCGCGGCAACTCGCTGTACCCGCTGACCTTCGGCTTGGCCTGCTGCGCGATCGAAATGATCACCACCGTTGGCGCTCGAGCCGATCTCGCGCGCTTCGGCTTCGAGGCGTTTCGCGCTTCCCCGCGCCAAGCCGATCTGATCATCCTCTCCGGCCGCGTGTCGATCAAGATGGCGCCGATCATCCGTCGCCTCTACGACCAGATGCTCGACCCCAAGTGGGCGATCTCGATGGGCGCGTGCTGCTCGTCGATGGGGGTGTACAACAACTATGCGCTGGTGCCGGCAGACAAGTTCATGCCGATCGACGTGCACGTCCCCGGCTGTCCGCCTCGGCCCGAGTCGCTGATGCACGGGATCCTGCGCCTGCGCGACAAGATCCAGGGCAACACCAAAGCGGGCTGGCGCGAACGCTACGACGCGGTGGGAACCGAGGAGCTGCTTCCCGGCGAGGCTGAGCTTCACAGCGCCGACGTGAACGTGTTCAGGCCCGGGGACACCGCCGGTGCCTGACGCCACGGGCCTGGAGCTGATCGCCCAGGAGCTTCGCGAGGCGGACGCGGACTGCATCCTCGGCACCAACTTCCATCGTGACCGGGCCACGCTGCTGGCCAACCCGGACTCCATTCGCGCCGTGCTGTCCCGGCTCCAGGACAAGGGCTATCGGTTTCTGGCCAGCCTCCACGGGGTCGACTACTACCCCGAGGAGCCGCGCTTGGGGGTGCTCTACGAGCTGCTCGACATGAAGCGCGTGGATCGGCTCAGCGTCAAGGCCCGCGTCCCCATCGATGCGCCGGAGCTCGAGTCTGTGGTGGAGCTGTTCCCTGGAGCGGCGTTCCCCGAGCGTGAGGTATACGACATGTTCGGGGTGACCTTCGCCGGTCACCCCGATCTTCGCCGGATCCTGATGCCCGAGGACTACGAGGGCCACCCGCAGCGGCGTGACTTCCCCCTCGGCGGTGAACCGGTCCTGTTCACCTTCAACGAAGAGACGAGTTACGGCAAATGGCAGTGAGAGCGAAGCTCGAACGGTTAAGTGAGGCCGGAGGCCGAGCCGCGCCTTCAGGACGGTGGTCCGGATGACCAGCGGGGGACTCACTGACTACCGGCGGCGGGAGGAGTCGATCACGCTCGCCGCCGAGCCCTCCAGCGAGAGCCACGAGCTGCTGACGCTCAACATCGGTCCCCATCATCCGGCTACCCACGGGGTGTTGCGGCTGCTGGCGACGCTCGAGGGCGAGGTTGTGCGGGACATCAAACCGATCATCGGCTACATCCACACCGGGATCGAGAAGACCGCCGAGGACAAGTCCTACTGGAAGACGATCCCGGTGATCGAGCGGATGGACTACCTGAGCTACTACTTCAACGCGATGTCCTACTGCGGCGCCGTCGAGGCCCTGCTCGGAGTCGAGGTACCGCCGCGGGCGCAATACCTGCGGGTGATCCACCTGGAGCTCAACCGCATCGCCTCCCACCTGTTCTGGCTGGCCACCGGCGCGCTGGATCTCGGCGCGATCTCGATGTTCTGGTACTGCCTGCGCGACCGCGAGAAGATCCTCGACCTGTTCGAGATGTCCTCCGGACAGCGGTTGCACACACGCTACATCCAGGTCGGGGGCGTGTTCGAGGACATCCCGCGCGGCTTCACCACCAAGCTGAGCGCGTTCCTCAAGGACATGCCCACTCGCGCCGACCAGTACGCCGATCTGCTGGAGAAGAACGAGATCGTGCTGGAGCGGCTGCGCGGCACCGGGGTCGTCGACGAGGAGACGCTGCTGGGCCTGGGCGTGACCGGCCCGCTGCTGCGCGCCATCGGCAACCCGTGGGATCTGCGCAAGGCCCAGCCCTACTCCAGCTATGACCACTTCGAGTTCAAGATCCCCGTCGGCACCGTCGGAGACAACTACGATCGCTACCGCGTCCGTCACGCCGAGATCTACGAGTCGGTGAAGATCATCGAGCAGGCGCTCGAGGGCCTGCCCGAGGGTCCGTACATCACCACCGACAGGAAAATAGCCTTACCTCCGCGGCATGAGCTAGCGACCAGCATGGAGGCGCTGATCCATCACTTCAAACTGGTCACCGAGGGCTTTCGGGTCCCGCCAGGCGAGGCCTACTACCCGATCGAGGGACCCCGGGGCGAGCTCGGCTGCTTCGTCCGCGCCGACGGCTCGGCCAAGCCCGCGCGCGTGCACATGCGGGATCCCAGCTTCGTCAACCTCCAGGCCCTGGCGCCGATGGTCCAGGACGGATACATCGCCGACCTGATCGCCACGCTGGCGATGCTCGACCCGATCCTGGGGGGATCGACCGGTGAGCCGCGTGCGGACCCATCGCCGGGGGTGGGCTGTGAGCCTCGCCGAGCGCGTCCCCCGCTTCGGCCACGGCTCCCGCGTCCCGGGCTGGGACGAGGCCGTGGACCTGACCAAGCCGCCGGCGACGGTTCCGGACCCGGCGACCACGCCCGTCCCCGCGGAGCTGCGGTTGGTGATCGAGGCGGCGATGGCCAAGTACCCTGATCGTCGCTCGGCCGCGATCCCGGCGCTGCACGCGGCGCAGGAGGTTCACGGCTGGTGCTCGCCGGAGGCGATCGAGCAGGTCGCCGCGGTGATGGCGCTGACCCCGGCCTACCTGACCTCCGTCGCGTCCTTCTACGACATGTTCTCCCTCGCGCCCAAGCCTCGCCACGACGTGTACGTGTGCACCAACATCTCGTGCTCGCTGCGCGGCGCCGACGAGTTCTATGAGGCGATGATCGCCGCCGCGGGCGAGAGCGGCGACGTGAACGTATGCTCGTTCGAGTGCCTGGGGGCCTGTGACATCGCGCCGATGGCGTCGGTCGACGGCGAGTACGTGGGCCCGCTCACCGACGAGGACGCCGGGCAGATCATCGCCGACCTCGAGGCCGGCCGGGCCGTGCTGGAGCACAAGCAGCTGCGCTACCGCCGCTGCGCCGATCCCGGCGTGAGGGAGGCCGAGACCGACTTCGGGCCCCCGGGGCCTGGAGAGATGGCACGCGCTGACACCGCCGGGCTGCCACCCCGAGGGCGAGCCTGACCGTCCCGGGCCCGCCGCCCCGATCGAGACGCCGACCGAAGAGAACGAAAGCGGCGGCGAGCAACGGTGAAGATCCTCTTCGACGACATCGATGAGCCCGGGCTGAACACGATCGAGGTGTACCAACGCCGCGGGGGCTACGACGCGCTCCGCAAGGCGCTGACCATGCCCCGTGCCGACGTGCTGGCGAGCATCATGGATTCGAACCTTCGCGGTCGCGGGGGTGCCGGGTTCCAGATGGGCAAGAAGGCCTCGTTCCTGCCCCACGGGGACATGGACAAGTACCTGGTCTGCAACGCCGACGAGTCCGAACCGGGCACGTTCAAGGACCGCGAGCTGATGCAGAAGAGCCCCCACATGCTGATCGAGGGAATCGTCATCGCCACTTATTGCACGGAGATCAGTCGCGCCTTCATCTACATCCGCGGCGAGTACTCCCATCAGGCTGACATCCTGGAGGCGGCGATCGCCGAGGCGGCGCAGGCCGGGTTCCTCGGCGAGGGGATCCTCGGCTCGGATCATTCGCTACGACTGGTTCTGCATCGTGGCGCGGGCGCCTACATCTGTGGCGAGGAGACCGGCCTGCTCGACTCGCTGGAGGGCAAGCGCGGCAACCCGCGGCTGAAGCCGCCGTTTCCGGCGATCGAAGGCCTCTATCACGGGCCGACGCTGATCAACAACGTCGAGACGCTGGCCACCGTGCCCTACATCGTCACGATTGGCGGCGACCAGTACGCCAAGCTCGGCACCGAGACCTCGACCGGGACCAAGCTCGTGTCCGTGTCCGGCGACGTGCAGAGGCCGGGCAACTTCGAGATCGAGCTGGGGATCCCCAGCCGGGAGATCATCTACGACCTCGCCGGGGGAACGTTCGAGGGACGCAAGGTCAAGTTCTGGTTTCCCGGCGGGTCCAGCTCCCCGGTGCTGACCGAGGACGACCTCGATCTCGCCTACGACTTCGACACGATGGCCAAAGCCGGATCAATGCTCGGGTCGGGCGCGATCATCGTCGTCGACGATTCCCACACGGTGCTCGAGGTCGCGCTCAAGCTGGCCAAGTTCTACGCCCACGAATCCTGCGGCAAGTGCGTGCCCTGCCGGGAGGGGACGAACTGGACCCACAAGATGCTGCAGCGGATCCAGTCCGGTGAGGCCACGCCGATGGACCTGGACATCATGGCCTCGGTGCAGGAGCAGATCATCGGCAACTGCCTGTGCGTGTTGGGGGACGCGATGGCGATGCCGATCGGCTCACTGGTGGAGAAGTTCCGCGCTGAGCTCGAAGCCGAGATCGAGGCCGCCCGCGCGGCCGCCGGAGCTGCCGGGCTGGAACACGTGGTTCCCGTTGGCGTCGCCGACGAGCACGCGGGCCCGATGCCCGTCCATAGCTAGAGCGCTCGATCCAGACATGCCCCGTCCCGAGCAGAAGACCATCCAGCTGACGATCGACGGGAGGGAGATCCTCGCCCTCGAGGGCAGCATGCTGGTCGACGCGGCCAAGCATGGCGACGTCGAGATCCCGTACTTCTGCTACGAGCCCAAGCTCGGCAACCCGGTCGGCGCCTGCCGGATGTGCCTGGTCGAGATCGAGGGAATCCCCAAGCTGCAGACGTCGTGCTCGACTCCGGTCAAGGATGGGATGGTCGTGCACACGCAGACCGATCGGGTCCGGCATGCCCAGAACGCGATCGTCGAGTTCCTGCTCGTCAACCACCCGCTCGACTGCCCGGTGTGTGACAAGGGTGGCGAGTGCCCGCTTCAGGACATCACCTTTGGCTGGGGCCTCGGCCGCTCCCGCGTGGTCGAGCCCAAGCGCCACTTCGAGAAGCCGCTGGCTCTGTCGCCGCTGGTGGCGATCGACCGCGAGCGCTGCATCCTCTGCTACCGCTGCGTGCGCTTCTCCCAGGAGGTGGCCGAGGACTACCAGCTGATCTTCGCCCAGCGCGGGGCGCACACCTACGTCGCCACCCACGACGGCCACCCCTACGTGGCGCCGTTCAGCGGCAACATCGTCGAGCTCTGCCCCGTAGGCGCGCTCACCTCGCAGCCCTATCGTTTCCGCGCGCGGCCGTGGGACATCGAGGGGGCGGGCGGGATCTGCACGCTGTGCCCCTCACAGTGCAATGTCACCTTCACCGTCCGCGACGAGAAGGTGCTGCGGGTGCTCGCCCGGGACCACGTTGACGTCGATGACGGCTGGCTGTGCGACAAGGGGCGCTTCGCCTACCAGGCGATCCACGTCGACGAGCGCATCACCGCGCCGCTGGTGCGCGACGGCGGCGAGCTGCGCGAGGTCTCGTGGGAGCGTGCGCTGGAGGTGGCCGCCGGGCTGGCCAAGCACAAGGGCCGTGTGGGCACCTTGGTCGGTGGGCAGGCGACCAACGAGGAGGGCCTGTTGCTCGGGCGGCTCTCCCGCGAGGGTCTGCAGTCCACCGACGTCGATTCGCGCGTCGGCGGTGAGGTTGCGCCGGAGCTGGCGCGCGCTCTGGCCGCACCGGCGCTGCAGGCGAGCGTGCCCGATCTGGAATTCGCCCACACGGTGCTGGTGCTCGGGTGTGAGCCGCTCGACGACGCGCCGATCTTCGATCTGCGCATCCGCAAGGGCGTTCGCCGCCGCGGCGTGCAGCTGGCGATTGCCACCGCCCGACCGAGCGCGCTGGACGCCGGCGCCCGGAGCGTCAGCCGCTACGCGCCCGGGGAGGAGTCGGCTTTCCTAGCCACACTGGCCGAGGAACTGGGCGGCAGCGGTGGCGGGGAGCTGGCGAAGCTGCTGCGCGACGGTGGCGAGGATGTGGTGATCGTGTGGGGCGAGCGGCTCGGCGCGGAGGCGGCGGGATACCTGCTCCGGATCGCCGAGCTGCTCGGATTGGCCGATCGTCCCGGGGCCGGCCTGCTGGAGATTCCGGCTGGCGCCAACGGGCGGGGATTGCGCGAGGCCGGGGTGCTCCCCGGCACCGGCCCCGGCTACAGCGACCTCCCCGGCGGCGGCTCCGGCCGCGGCGTAGCCGCGATCGCCCGCGCCGCGGCAGACAGCGAGATCACCGCTCTGCACCTGTTCGGCACCGATCCCGTTCGTGAGCTTCCCGATCGCCCGCTGTGGGAGCGCGCGCTGCACAGCGCCGGCCTCGTCGTCGCCCACGCCGCGGTCCTCACCGAGGGCGTCGCCGAGCACGCCCATGTGGTCTTCCCGGCCGAGTCACATGCCGAGAAGGAGGGCACCGTCGTCCATCCCGACGGCCGCCTGCAGCGCCTGCGCGCCGCGATCGCCCATCCAGGCGAGGTGCGCGCGGGATGGTCGGTGATCGCCGAGATCGCCAGGCGCGTCGGCCTCGACCTGCGGGTACTGACCAGCGGGATGGCGTTTGCGCAGCTGGTGGATGCGGTGCCGTTCTATGCCGGGTTGACGCTGGAGGAGGTCGGTGGTCATGGCGTGCGCTGGCCGTTGCGGGAGCAGGCGGCGGCGATGCCCTTGGGAGCGGTGCCCGGGGCCCGGCCTCTCCCAGGAACGATGCCCGGTGCCGCGCCTCCCGCCTCACCTGCCCCCGACCAATCTCCGAACGGCGCGCTGCGCGCTGGCACCTACCGCTCGATCTGGGCCTCCCCCGAGGTCGAGATCTCCCCCGCGCTGCACTACGCGATCGCTCGCCAGCTGGTGGAGCTCTCGCCCGAGGACGCTGACCGGCTGGGGATCTTCCCCGGCGAGCAGGTGGAGGTAACTCAGAATGGAACTCGCCTGCGGGCGGCCGCTCACGTTCGCAGCGGAGTCCCCCCCGGCACCGCTTTCCTGGCCGAGGGCGTGGCCGTCGACTCCGCCAACGCGCTCACCGAGCCACTGATCGAGGTGCGCAGGCGATGATCGTCTTCGGCGACGCGACCTACTTTGAGCCCTGGTGGATCCAGATCATCAAATCGCTGGTGATCTTTGCCGTGACCTTCGGCGTGCTGCCGATTCTGGTCGTTTACGAGCGCAAGCTGCTCGGGCGCTTCCAGGCCCGCTACGGCCCCAATCGCGTCGGCCCGTTCGGATTGGCTCAGCCGCTGGCGGAGATCGTCAAGTTCGCCACCAAGGAGCCGTTCCGCACCACCACCTCGGTCGGCTTCCTGTTCCGCCTGGCTCCGGCGATCTCGATCCTGACTGCGATCGCCGCCCTGGCCCTGGTGCCGTTCGGCGATGTCCAGAACATCTTCGGCCGGCGCATTGGGATTTACGGGATCGACGTCTCGATCGGGCCGCTGTACGTGTTCGCACTCGCCGGCATCTCCTTCTACGGAATCATGCTCGGCGGCTGGGCCAGTGGCTCCAAGTACTCGTTCCTGGGCGCGATGCGCGGCGCGGCGCAGCTGATCTCCTACGAGGTCTCGCAGGGACTGGCGCTGGTGGGGGTGGTGATCAGCGCTCAGACGTTGTCGCTGACCGGGATCGTCCACGCCCAGCGGGGGATGTGGTACGTGATCCCGCAGCTGGCCGGCTTCCTGATCTTCATGGTGGCCTCGTTTGCTGAGACCAACCGCGCTCCCTTCGACCTGGTCGAGGCCGACGCCGAGCTGGTCGGCGGGTATTTCACCGAGTACGGCGGCACGCCGTTCGTGGCCTACCTGTTCTCCGAGTACATGAACATGATCGTCGTCTCGGGGATCGCGGTGACGCTTTTCCTGGGCGGGTGGATGCTGCCGTTCGGCATCCATCCCCCGGGGTGGGTAGATCCGATCGTGGTCATCGTCAAGATCCTGCTTCTGTTTACCTTCTTCATCTGGATCCGAGCCACGCTGCCCCGGCTGCGCTACGACCAGCTGATGTCCTTTGGCTGGAAGATCCTGCTCCCCCTGGCTACGCTGAACATGCTCGTCACGGCGATCGTGGTCGTCTCATGAGCTACGACCCCGGCAACGATGTGATCGAGGTGATCCGCCACCCGGCGCCCGGGCCGGCGGCCGGCGCCTACCGCGTCTTTGGCGAGACCCTGCGCGGGATGAAGACGACCTTTGCCCGGATCCTCGAGGGCCCGGTGACGATCCAGTATCCCGAAGAGAAGACGCCGGTCTATCCCCGCTTCCGCGGCCGCCACAAGCTGCACCGCTTCGAGGACAGTGGGCTGGAGAAGTGCGTCGGCTGCTCGCTCTGCGCGGCCGCCTGCCCGGCGGATTGCATCCGCGTGGTCGCGGCCGAGAACACGCCCGAGCACCGGGTCAGCGCTGGCGAGCGCTACGCGGCGGTGTACGAGATCAATCTCAGCCGCTGCATCTTCTGCGGCTACTGCGAGGTCGCTTGTCCGTTCGACGCGATCACGATGGGCCATGACTACGAGATGTCCGACTACACGCGCTCGGATCTGATCTTTACCAAGGAGATGCTGCTGGCCGAGGCGATCGAGCGCACGCCGCTGCGCAAAGAGGGCGAATGAGCTCGGTTCTGTTCTTCATCGCCGCGATCGGCGCGTTGACCGGCGCGATCGCCGTCGTGACCATGCGCAACCCGTTCTACAGCGTGCTGGCGCTGGTCGTGCACCTGATCAGCCTGGCCGCGCTGTTCCTGCTGCTGAGGGCGGAGTTCGTGGCCGCGGCGCAGGTGGTGGTCTATGCCGGAGCAGTGATGGTGCTCTACGTGTTCGTCGTCGCCTACGTAGGCGGCGGTGACGAGGAGCTCGCCGGCGGGACGACGCTGCGGATCATGGGACCGGTGTTCGCGCTGGCGCTGGCGGTGGAGCTGTGCATCGCCATGCTCGGGTCGGCGCTGAAAGGGATCTCGGGCCACGGAGCACCCTACGTCTCCGGCTTCGGTACCCCCCAGCGCATTGGCACGCTGTTCCTGACCAAGTACCTGTTCCCGTTCGAGGTCGCGTCGCTGCTGCTGATGGTTGCGGCCATCGGTGCGGTCGTGCTGGCGCGCCGGCGGCGCGGGTTGGAATATGACGCCGAGGAGCAGGACGAGCTGACGGTTCGCACCCGCCGGCCCGCCTACACCGGGACGATGGCCGAGGGCGCCGGCACCCGTTATGCCGTGGCCTCGATCGAGCGTGACCAGGAGGAAGAGCTCGAGCGTCAACCTGTTGCCAGCGGCATGGAATCTCCGCGTCCGGGAGGGTGGTAGGCGGTGGCGATCGGCTGGTACCTGGTCGTCTCCGCGCTGATCTTCTGCACTGGCGCCGCCGGTGTGCTCACCCGCCGTAACCCCCTGGTGATCCTGCTCTGCCTGGAGCTGATGCTCAACGCCGCCAACCTGTCGCTGGTGGCCTTCGCGCGGATGCACGGCGGCGAGGACGGGCAGGTCTTTGCCTTGATCGTGCTCGTCGTGGCCGCGTGCGAGGTCACGGTCGGCCTCGGGCTGATCGTGGCCATCTACCGTCGCCAGCTGCCGGTCAACGTCGACGAGCTGCACGAGCTCAACGGATGAGCCAGCGATGAGCGCGACGACCTTCGGCTGGCTGATCGTGCTGTGCCCGCTCGTGGGCACGGTGTTGATCGCGCTGGCGTGGCCGCGCCTGGGCGGACGCAGTGCCGGTTGGCTGGCCACGGCGGCGATCGGGCTGTCGTTCGCATGTGCCGTGGGCGCCCTGGTGGCGCTGCTGTCCCGCAGCCCTGCTCACCGCCAGCTGACCTCGACGCTGTGGAACTACGCCTCGACCGTCGGCGTCGACGCCAAGCTCTCGATCCTCGTCGACCCGCTGTCGATCTTCATGGCCCTGGTGGTCTCCGGAGTCTCGACGCTGATCCATCTGTACTCGGTCACCTACCTGGACGCCGATCGCGGCTTCGTGCGCTACTTCGCCTACCTGAACTTCTTCGTGTTCTCGATGCTGGTGCTGGTGATGGCCGGCAACTTCCTGCTCCTGATCGTCGGCTGGGCGTTCGTGGGCGCGGCCTCCTACCTGCTGATCTCGTTCTGGTACCGGCGGCGGACGGCCACCCGCGCCGGGATCAAGGCGTTCGTGATCAACGTCGTCGGCGACGTGGGCCTGGTGCTGGGAACGTTCTTCATCTTCAAGCACACCGGGACCGTCGACTTTCTCAAGACCTTCCACGCCGTTCCGCACGTGTTCGGCCACAACTCGCCCGACCTGGTCGCGGGCTGCCTGCTGCTGCTGGTCGGCGCCTTCGCCAAGTCCGCCCAGGTCCCGCTGCACACCTGGCTTCCGGACGCGATGGAGGGCCCGACCCCGGTCTCGGCGCTGATCCACGCGGCGACGATGGTCACCGCCGGCGTGTACCTGATCGCCCGCATGCATACGCTGTTCGAGCAGGCGCCGACGGCAGCCGACGTCGGCGCGATCGGCGGCTGCCTGACGCTGCTGATCGCGGCGACGATCGCCATCGTCCAGACCGACCTCAAGCGCGTGATCGCCTACTCGACGATGTCCCAGATCGGCTACATGATCATGGGCGTGTCGGTCGGCGCCTACTCAGCCGGCCTGTTCCATCTGATGACCCACGCGTTCTTCAAGGCGCTGCTGTTCATGTCCGCAGGCTCGCTGATCGGAGCGATGGCCGGCGTGCAGTCGCTCGACCGGATGCGCGGCTTCCGCAAGGCGATGCCGTTCACGTTCGGCTGCTTCCTCGTCGGCGGCCTGGCACTGTCCGGCCTGCCGCCGTTCAGTGGCTGGATCTCCAAGGACGACATCATCGCCTTCCTCGATCACCGCGGCGGCGGCTTCGAGATCCTCGGCATCGCCGCCTACCTCGGCGCACTGATGACCGGGATCTACACCTTCCGGATGATCTTCCGGGCATTCTGGGGCGAGCCGGTGCCGGAGGCGCGCGAGCTCGAGCAGGGCCATCTCGCCCACGCCGAGGTTCCGAGGAACCCGCTCACCGGCGAGGAGGAGGACACCGGCGTCGGCTTCCCCGGACCTGGCCACTACATCGCCGAGCGGGAGTGGCCGATGAAGATCGCCATGTCCACGCTGGCGGTGCTTGCCGTCGTCGGCGGGATCCTCCAGATCCCAGGTGTTGACGCCGGGATCCAGCGATTCCTGAGCCCGACGTTCGCCGACTCGCACCTGGTCAGGGACGAGCCGACCACCACCTCGGCCTGGATCGGGCTGACCCTGGGCGCGGTGATCGCGATCGTCGGCATCGCCATCGCCTACCGCCTCTGGGTGGCGGCGCCGGCCGTCCCGGGCCGGTTGCGCCAGCGGCTGGCGCCGGTGTACACGTTCCTGTCGAACAAGTGGTACTTCGACGAGCTGATCGACGTGCTCGTCGTGCGCCCGGCGGCCTGGTTCGGGCGCTTTGCCGAGTCGGTGCTGGAGCGGATCCTCGTCACCGGCACGATCACCGGCGGCACCGTTGGAGTAGTCCGCGCCGGATCGGCCGCGGTTCGGCGCTGGCAGACCGGTTTCCTTCGTCTCTACGCGGCGGCGATCGTCGTCGGCGTGTTCGCAGTGTCCCTCTACTTCCTCGTCTCCTCGAGCTGATCCCGTGACGCTGTCGATCCTGATCTGGCTGCCCCTGGCGATCTCGCTGGTGATCGCACTCGTGCCCCGGCGGGCGATCGGCGCTCTTGCCGCCGGGGGCAGCCTCGTCACCCTGGCGGTGGCGATCTCGTTCGTGGCCCGGTTCAGGGTCGGGCACGGGGGCCTTCAGTTCGTCACCGACAGCACCTGGATCGGCTCCCTGGGGATCCACTACAAGCTTGGCCTCGACGGCCTCAACATCGCCCTGATCCTGCTCGCCACGGTGCTGTTCAGTGCCTCGCTGATCTGGGCCTCCCTGCGGCAATGGGACCGACCGCAATCCTTCTATTTTCACCTCGGCCTGGCCCAGAGCGCGGTGCTGGGGGCATTCTGCGCCCAGGATCTCGCCCTGTTCGTGGCCTTCTTCGACCTGATGCTGATCCCGTTCTACTTCCTGATCGGCATGTGGGGCTCAGGCGAGCGCGTACGCGCCACCACCAAGCTGGTGATCTACACGCTGATCGGTTCGTTCTTCATGCTGGCCGCGGCCATCGCCACCGGTGCGCTCGCCTCCCAGGAGCACGGCACCGGAATCACCTTCGTGCTCTCCTCGCTGCGGGCGCTCCCGCTCTCACACGCCTCCCAGGAGTGGATCTTCCTGTGCTTCGCCGCGGCGTTCCTGGTCAAGATGCCGCTGGTGCCGTTCCACGGCTGGCTGGCCGACGGCTACAAGTCGATGCCGATCCCCGTGGTGGCGGTGTTCTCCGGCGTGCTGTCGAAGGTCGCCGCCTACGGCTTCCTGCGCATCGTGCTGCCGCTGTTCCCGTACGCCGCTGTCCACTTCCAGATGCTGATGCTGCTGATCGCGCTGGCATCGATCCTGTGGGGGACCGCGGTTGCTTTCACCACGCCGGATGCGCGGCTGGTGGTGGCCTACTCCAGCGTCGCCCAGCTCGGCTTCATCACCCTGGGGATCTTCTCGCTGCGCCCCGAGGGCGCCCAGGGAGCACTGCTGCAGATGGTCAACCACGGGCTGGTCACGGCGCCGTTGTTCTTCATCGTGGCCGCGTTGGCCGTGCGCACAGGCGGATCCGAGCGCCTGCGGGACATGGGTGGGATCGCCTTCCGCGCGCCGGTGCTGGCGACGCTGTTCCTGATCGTGGCGCTGGCGACGCTGGCGATGCCCGGCTCCTCGAACTTCGTCGGCGAGTTCATGATCCTGCTCGGCGTGTTCAAGTCCAAGCTGGTGATCGCGGTGATCGCGTTCAGCGGCGTCGTTGGGGCCGCCGTCTACGCGCTGCGGGTGTTCATCGGGGCGATGCACAACCGTGTCGGCCCGGGAGTGGACTCGCGTGAGATCGGGGAGCGACCTGGCCGGGCTGACGCCGCTGGTCGGGGTGATCCTGGTCCTGGCCTTCTATCCCCAGTTCGTGCTGCGGCGTACCGAGGCGACGGTAAGCAGCTCGCTCGCTCCGGTCACCGCGGTCAGCCGCAACTACGCCTCGTGCGCCGGAGGCAACTGCTCCCGGCCCGGCGGGTTTGCCTACGCCTCCGTCGGAGGCCAGCGATGACCCTGTTCCTGGCCGCCGCGCACATCAAGGGACCTCACATCGACTGGCTGAGCCTGTCACCGCTGGTCGCCCTGGCCGCGGGGGCGCTGGGGGTGCTGCTCGTCGGGCTGCTGCGCGCCCGCTTTGCCCGCGAGCGGATCGTGCCGCTGCTGACGCTGCTGGTGCTCGGGGTGACGATCGGACTCGCCATTTCCCGCTTTCATCATCCCGCCTCGATCGTCTCCGGCGCGCTGGCGATCGACGATCTGGCGCTGGTGCTGGACATGATCTTCGCGGTGGCGGCGATCGCCACCGTGCTCCTCTCCTGGCGCGCGCGCGCCGCGGCCTCGGCCGGTCACGGGGAGTACTACAGCCTGCTCCTGTTCAGCGTGATGGGGATGGCGGTGCTCGTCTCGGCACAGAACCTGATCACGCTGTTCATCGGCATCGAGCTGCTGTCGATCCCGCTCTACGTGCTCTGCGCGTCGGAGTTTCGCCGGGAGGGATCGCTCGAATCTGGGCTCAAGTACCTGGTCATCGGCTCGGTGGGCTCGGCCACACTCGTCTACGGCCTGGCGCTGGTCTACGGCGCCACCGGCTCCACCGACTTCTCCGGGATCGCGGCCGCGCTGGCGCGGGGCAAGTTCGCCGGCGGAGTACTCGGCGACCCGCTCCTGTTCGCGGGTCTGGCCCTGGTCGTGGCCGGGTTTGCCTTTAAGGCGTCGATCGCACCCGTTTCACCAGTGGACGCCTGATGTATACGAGGGGGCGCCAACCCCGATCACGGCGTTCATGGCCACCGCGACCAAGGCGGCCGCCCTCGGCATCTTCCTGCGCTTCTTCGGCGTGGCCGCGATCACCGCTCAGAACACCTGGGCGCCGCTGCTGGCGAGCATCGGGGCGATCACCATCATCGTCGGCAACGTCGGCGCCCTGGGCCAGTCCTCGCTCAAACGGATGCTCGGCTACTCCGGGGTGGCTCAGGCCGGCTACATGCTCGGCGGGGTGGTCGTGGGCACGCAGCTGGGAGTACAGGCGACGGTGCTGTACCTGGCGGTGTACCTGGCCATGAATCTGGCCGCTTTCGCGGTCGTCTGCGCGGTCGAGGCGGGTGGCGACCAGGGTGATGACATCTCCGCGCTGTCCGGTCTCGGTTCTCGGCAGCCGTTGCTGGCGTGGGCGCTGACGATCGCCATGCTGTCGCTGGCCGGGATCCCCGGGGACGGTCGGGTTCATCGGCAAGTTCCAGCTCATCCACGCGCTGGTCAGCGGCAACTACACGTGGCTGGCGATCGTGCTGGTGATCGGATCGATGATTTCGCTGGGGTACTACCTGCGTGTCGTGGCCACGATGTGGATGGGACCGGGCGCCGCGCAGGACGAGACACGGGTTGGAGCGCGGCTGGCTTCCCCCGGCAGGTTGGCGCCGATCGCCGGCGGATCCTCGGAAGCCGATACCGCGCCTGGCCGGTCAGAGCTCAGCGACGAGTCGGAGCCCGGACGCGCAGCAGCACCGCCCGAGGTACTGCTGGTGGCGGTGATCTTCAGCGCCGCCAGCGTCTTCTTCGGCATCTTCCCCTCGCCGCTGTTTCACCTCGCCGCGCATGCCGGGAACGCGCTGAGCGGCCTGTTCTAGACGGCCGCTCCACGCCGAGCTTCACCCCTGCGCGGCCTGTTCCGGGCGGACGCATGGGCCCAGTTTCACTCCTGCGTGGCCTGTTCTGGGCGGACGCGCGGGCCCCGTTTCACCCCTGCGTGGCGATTTGTGGCCAATATGGCCACAAATCTCCATCGTGTAGCCGCGCGTAGAGCCGGGTAGCCCCGCCTCATGGACGAAGAGCGCAGCTCAGACACCGAAGAGACCTTCGGCACCCAGGACTCCCCCGCTTCGGTCTCAAACCAGAACCATGAGGAGGGACCCGCTCCCGACCTGGGCTCGGGCTCGCCCCAACGAGCCGAGCGTGATCCCGCCGACCAGGACGAGGGTCGTCAGGACCGCTCCGGGGAAGCAGGTCGTCCCGGCGGCGCCGGCGAACATTCCCAGGCCACTGGACATCCTGAAAACGCCGGCTGAGGGCGCCGAGCCCGCCGCTAGGATCGGCGCCCATGCGGTATCCGGTCGAGAGCTACAGCGAGGACGAGCGCTCGCGGCTGCGCGTGCACTTCACCAACCTCGACCGGCCGGTGTTCGCGCTCGTCAACCTGCCCGAAACGGTCAAGGGCGCCTTGTTCGCGCGGTACTCGCGCTACCCGGGCACCCTGCGGCGGATGTTCCTGGACGAGTTCGCCGCTGACCTACCGACGACGTCATCCGCGTTTGCGGGCGAGGAAGGCCACCGGGCTTCGCAGCTCTACGAGCGCATCTTCCTCGGCTACGGGGACGACTCGGTGGCGCAGCTCGGTGGCGCCCACCTCGCCTGCGAATGGGTCTCCAACGTCCTCACCAAGATCCTGCAGCGCCCGCGGCTCGGTGCCTACCTCGAGCAGTCAACCCGCTACATCGCCTATGACGCGCCAATGCCCACGCCGCCTGGCGGCTACCGGTACTACCGGGATGCCGAGCTGGGCCCGCAGTACGAGCGCGCGATGGACGAGCTGTTCTCGATCTACGCCGACGCGCTGCCGCGCGTCTGTGCGTGGGCCGAGCAGCAGTTTCCGCGCGGATCGACCGAGGCCGCGGCGGCGCATTCGCGGGCGATCCGGGCGAAGGCCCTCGACCTGCTCCGGGGGCTGCTGCCGGCGAGCTCGCTCTCGCACATGGGCATCTTTGCCACCGGGCAGACCTACGAGCAGCTGATCCTGCACCTGCTCGCGCATCCGCTGCCGGAGGCGCGAAGCTACGGAACCATGATCCTCGAGGAGATCAAGGCGGTGATGCCGAGCTTCGTCGCTCGGGTCGAGCGGCCGGATCGAGGCGGCGAATGGATCTCCTACCTGGAGCGCCGGGCGCGCTCGGGGCAGCGCTGGAGTCGGCGGCTCGCGTTGGATGAGGACGAGCCCGCCGCAGCCTCGTCGGTTGCGCTGCTACGCGCTGAGGGCGAGGAGGACGACCTGCTGGCGGCGCTGCTGTTCGAATCATCGAGCACCTCCGAGGAGGCGATCCGCGACTCCCTCTCCCGGCTGGATGGCGACCAGCGGGAAGCGATGCTGACCGATCTCCTCGGAGCCCGCAGCAACCGCCGGCACCGGCCGGGGCGCGGCTTGGAGGCGCTTCGCTACCGCTTCGAGGTCGTGTCTGACTACGGCGCCTTTCGGGATCTACAGCGCCATCGGATGCTGACCGTGCAATGGCAGGCGTTGACGCCGGACCTGGGTGCCGGCGTGCCCGAGCAGGTGGACCTGGCGGGAGCGGGCGAACAGTACCGGCGAGCCCTCGAGACCTCCCGGGAGGAGTACGAGCGGCTGGCCGCGCGCGGGCTGTCCCACTCGGCTCCATATGCGCTCTGCCTGGGCTATCGCATCCGCTACATACTCGATCTCAATGCGCGGGAGGCGATGCAGCTGATCGAGCTGCGCTCGGGCCGCGAGGGCCACCCGAGCTACCGGGCGATCGCGCACGAGATGCACGCGCAGATCGCAGCGGTGCATCCGGCCGTGGCCGGCGCAATGAAGCACGTGGATGGGACGACCGAGCCACGGCTGGAGCGGATCCTCTCGGAGATGCGCGCCCAGGCTCGTGCGGTGGCCGGCTCGTAGAGCATGCGTGTGAAGGACTAACGCTCCCCACGTTCGAAGGACTAACGCTCCCCACGATCGGCCTTGCCCCGCTTTGACCCCCTTGGAGCCGGCTGCTCGACGAACCGGGTGCTGACAATCCGGGTATCGCCGTTGGCGTCGCTCAGGGTCCAGGTCGCGTGGTAGCTCCCGGGCGCCAGTGCGGGCACGGCGACGCCGCTCACGGTGTCCACGTTGCCGCGGGTGAAAACGGGGGGCCCGCCGCCGGCGCGGGCGATGCTGACGGCGATGCGTGAGCTGGCATCAGTGGGCATGACAGTGTTGTTCGGGCCTGGAAGTCCGGATTCCGCGATTGCGGTGAAGCCTCCGTAGAGCGTCTCGCCCTGCATCGGCGAGGTGTTCTCCACGTCTGGCACCTCCGTCTGCGTCTGACCGCCGCTGAACTCGTCGGTCTGGACGATGTGCTTGCTCGACAGTCTGCTGGCATCGCCGGTGAGCGGACAGATCTCGCCGGTCAGTGCGGTGCCTCCGCCGGCGGCCGAGCTGGGTTCACCCGCGCCGGTGCTGATGGGGATCCTCCTGAGTGGGGGGCCGTAGTACTCGCCTGGGGCGCATCGACCTCCAGCGAGCACCGTCTGCCGGCCCATGATCTTGACTTGCAGATGCGCGACATGCAGGGCGGTCAGCGTCCTTGACCGGTTCGAGAGCGTCACCGTGGCCCCACCGTGCACGGCCATGGCGGCGCTGATCCTCCCGTGGCGGTCGGCCACGGCCCTCGCCTGAACCCTGCCGGTGATCAGTCGGTAGCGCCTCGCAGGAACGAGCCCGGTGCAGGACACCCGCCGAGCCTCCAGATCGGCTTTGCAGCTCGGAAAGCCGCTGGGCGCGAACGGAGCCAACGGGTTGCCCGTCAGCGAGACGGCGTCGGGCTCGCCCACCGGCACGCGGAGGCTGACCAGCGCGCCGAGGGGGTTGGGCGTTGGGCCGTTCGGGGAGGAGAAGGCGCGATTGTCCTCCGAAGCGGCGGTGACGATCGTCCCGGGAGCGATCCTCGGGGTAGCCACCGTCGCCGCATCGGTCTGGGTATTGCAGACGTCGAGCGGCGACTGGGTGGGCGCTGCGTTCACGGTGAGGTCCAGCACCCCGGTCTGCGAGCACGGAGCCAGCGTCACCGAGGGGCCGCCCAGCCTTAAGTCATTGGTGGCGAAGCTCCCTTCGTCCAGCGCCGTCCATCCGGTCCAGCCAGACTGGGTGAATGGGTTGCCTCCGTTGCCGGTGAGGATCACTTGATGCTTGGGCGACGGGGCTCCGGCACCCGAGTAGTCGACGTCGATCTGGTCTCGGTCGTCACCGACGGCGTGCGGAGCCAGCGACGCCGACCAGCTGCCGTCGGGCGCAGTCCTGTTCATCAGCGAGGCAGCCACCGGCACCGGGTGGCCTCCGGCCCTCGCCCGCACCAGCCTCACCCTTACGCCGACACCCGCCCTGTTGATCCCGATGTTGCCGCTCACGGTCGAGCTGAACTGGGACAGGTCGACCTGCGGCAGCGGCAGGGAGTTGGCGGAAAGGGTCGTACGCTGGACGCACCCATGGTCGTCGTTTGACCACATCTCCTGGGTGAGATACGCGTGGCCGTTGACGACCTGGTTGTAGGGCGAGCCATTGGCGAAGCCCAGCGGGGTGCCCCGTTGAGGCCCTTGCTCGCACTTGTCCCCAACCTCGAACCCGTTGGCGTCCAGGTAGCCGGCGCCGGTGGGGTCGGTGATCGCCTCGCCCGTCTCGTGGGCGGCGGTATCGGCCGCTGCCTCGGCGTCCGGATACCCCTGCGGGTCCTGCCCCGGGGCGGCGGCGGATTCGATCAGCGGATCGGTGGTGACGGCGTAGATCGTCACCCCGTGTTCCCGTAGGTCAAAGGCAGAGTGATAGCCCCCGAAGGCATTTGTCCCGCAGGCTTGCGTTGTGATGCACTCATCGACGTCCGGCGGCAGGAACACGTACCAGAGGTTGTGCAAGCCCCGCGGGGTGCCGCGGGTCGACTGGACGATCCGATCGACCTCCGCCTGCACCTGCGCGTCGGTGATGCACGCCCCAGTGGCGTTGTTGGGCGAGGCGCACTGGTTCACCGAGACGGGGTACGCGCGGGTGTCATCCACGGCGTCGACGGCGGGGTTATAGGTGATGCTGTAGTCCCCGGGCGTGACCTGGCCGACGCGGGTGCCCTGGGCGAACTGCGGCAGCACAGAGAAGACGTTGGCGGTGGAGCCACTGTCGTGGGCGACGTCGGTGAAGTACTGCTCGATCAAGCCTTGGTAGGTGGGGATACCCGGCGCCGGCGATCCCTGGAAGGAGAAGCCGGCTGGCGCCCAGAAGATCGTGTGGACGGTGACCCCACCGGTCATCACCGCGCCACCGTGGTAGTTGACCGGCGTCAGGGCTCCAGTGGCGACGTCGGGGCTGGCGGATCGGCGCTCGCCGGTGACGGGCGGGGTCAGCCCCAGGGCCGCCCCGATACGAGGATGGAAGGTCGTCCGGGCCAACGCCACGGGAGCCGAGGTGCCGAGGATCAAGCCAACGAGCAGCGCCAGCCAGATACGGCTTCGGACCATCCCAAACTCTCCTCAGTTGATGTGCGCCGGCGCGGCGACGTATCGTAGTCGGCCCGCCGGCCGGCAACCGGACCGAACCTCAGCCTCCGGTCCCTGACCGAGCCGTCGTTCTGGTCCCCTGACCGAGCCTCAGTCTCCGGTCCCTGACCGAGCCGTCGTTCTGGTCCCCTGACCGAGCCTCAGTCTCCGGGTCCCTGACCGAGCTCGGGTCCCGTCCCCGACGTGCACAATGAAACAACTGCAGGCGATCTTCCGCGGGTTGTCGTATTGACCACCCCTGAGGATGACAAGACAACAACCAACCGGCAAACCGGCGCGGTTGGTGAGTTATGCACCTTTCGCCGGGCTTGGGCAGATCGTGCGGAGTGCGCAGATCGAAAGGAGTGGGCAGATCGCAAGGAGTGGGCAGATCGCGGGCTTGAGCAGATCACCCGCGGCCAGAATCCCGCTCTCGTAGCTCGATCCGCCTGATCTTCCCCGTGAGCGTCTTGGGCAGGTCGGGGACGAATTCGATCAGCCGCGGATAGGCATAGGCCGAGAGATGGTCTCTGACGAAGGCCTTGATCTCCTCGGCCAGCGCCTCAGACGGCTCGAAGCCGGCGGCGAGCACCACGAACGCCTTGACGACGTTGCCACGCCGCTCATCCGCGGCGGCAACGGCGGCCGCCTCACCTACCGCGGGATGCTCCAGGCATGCCGACTCCACCTCGAACGGACCGATCCGGTACCCGGCGGAGATGATCACGTCATCGGCACGCCCCTCATACCAGAAGTACCCGTCGGCATCGGCGCTGGCGGCATCCTTGGTGTGGAACCAGTCGCCGCCGAAGACCTCCTGTGAGTCCTCGGGCCGGTTCCAGTAGCCGAGGGGGTAGTGCGGATTGGACCGCGCGCGCAGGCATATCTCACCTCGCTCGCCAGTTGCCACCGGACGCTCGTCCTCGTCGAGGATGGCCACGTCCCAACCCGGCATCGGTTTGCCCATCGAGCCTGCCCGGACCGTCATGAACGGATAGTTGGCGCACAGGGGATAGGACTCGGTGAGGCCGTAGTAGTCGAGGACGGTGAGCCCGTACTGATCTCGGAACCAGCGGATCGCCTCCGGGTTCAGCGGTTCCCCGGCCGAGCACACGATCCGGAACTTCTGCGGGTATCGCTCCCCGGCGTCGCTGATCGACATCATCGCGCGGATCGCGGTGGGAGTCCCGAACACGTTGGTGACCTGGTGGCGGGAGAGGAACTCCAGCTGCTTGTGGGGATCGAAGCCGCCGGCACGCTGCAGCACCGCCTGGACCGCCCCCAGCCGCCACGGCCCGAGCAGCGGACAGATCCCGGCCGCCCACGCCCATTCGCCCATGCCGTGGAAGATCTCTCCGTCACGCACGTCGTGGCAATAGGTGAATTCCTGGTGGGCGAGGATGTACCGGTGGGCGTGGAGGATCCCCTTGGCCAATCCGGTCGTGCCCGAGGAGTAATAGAGCTGTGCGGGATCCTCGGCGGCGGTGTCGAGGGTCTGAAACGTCGGCTCGGCCCCGTCCAGCAGCTCCTGGTCGAGGATCAGCACGTGCTCCACCAGCGCCCGATCGATGCGGTCGGCATTGGCGGCGTTGGTCACCAGCACCTTGGCCTGGGAATCGCTCAGGCGATGACGGATTCCCTCGTCGCCATACAGGACCGACATCGACAGCAGGATCGCTCCCACCTTCCAGGTGCCAAAGAACGCGGCCGCGGTCTCCGGTGTGGGCGGCAGCAGCATCGCCACCCGGTCCCCTCTGCCGACTCCGTGAGCAGCGAGAACGTTTGCGAACCGACACGAGTTTTCCTGGATCTCTCCCCAGTCGATGCGCCGCACCTCCCCGTCGACGTCCTCA
Source organism: uncultured Solirubrobacterales bacterium (assembly GCA_963787535.1). Taxonomy (GTDB): domain Bacteria; phylum Actinomycetota; class Thermoleophilia; order Solirubrobacterales; family Solirubrobacteraceae; genus Palsa-465. The sequence goes on along the minus strand of CAWBDB010000001.1, from coordinate 155,672 downwards.
TGGATCAGCGCGAGCTTGTCCTGCGGATGGCGGTCGCAGACGTCGGCGGCGATGTTGTAGCGCTCCGGCACCTCCCAGCGGTGCTCGGCGCAGGCCTGCTCGTAGGAGGGGATGTCGGTGGTTGCGCTCATGCCCCCATCATCTTCCTCAGCGGGCGCCGACACAAGCCCTACCGGCGCAATCGCACCCGGCCCCCGGCAACGGTAGTAGCCCCCGGCAACGGTAGTAGGGTGAGCAGTTACAGATTATGAGTTTCGCCTTGGGCGTCCTGTTGGGGACTGGGCTCGCCGCGGCACTGGCCGGGGCATGGCGGTTGATTCACGTCCCGAACGCCCGACGGACCCCGGCCGCGGTCGGTATGCAGTCCGCGCTTCACGCCGCCACGGCAACGCTCCCACACTTGCGGCGGGGCTTGTCACCCCATAGCGCCGAGCACGCCGTGCCCCACTTACGGGCGCTGACCGGCGCCGCGGCGATCGCGCTGGCCGACACCACCGCGGTGCTGGCGATCGACGGTGAGGGTCGCGAGCAGGTGCGTCCCGGGGATCTGCTCTCCCGGCTGCTGGCCAGTACCCCGGATCATCGCCTGCAGATCGTGCCGCGGCTGGTGTCCTCGGATCCGACCTGCCCGCTGCGCGCGGCGGTGCTCGCGCCGCTGGTCGTGCAGGGGCGGCGCGCGGGTACGCTGATCGCCTTCTATAGAAGCGTGGGACGCCCCAGCCGGCATGAGCTGCGGGTCGTGCAAGAGGCGGCCAGCCTGATCTGTGCCCAGGTCGAGCTGTCGGTGTTCGCAGAGCAGGAGGAGCGGCTCGCGCGCGCCGAGCTGCGCGCCCTGCGGGCCCAGATCTCGCCGCACTTCATCTACAACGCCCTCGCGGCGGTTGCCGGCGACATCCACGTCCGCCCTGAGGAGGCGCGCGAGCTGCTGATCGACTTCGCCGAGTTCACTCGATACCTGTTCCGGGACGGACGTCCCTATGTCACCCTCGGCGAGGAAATAGCGCACGTCGAGCGATATCTGCGACTGGAGCAGGCTCGCTTCCGGGACGGCCTGCACATCACGATCGAGATTGCCCCTGAGACCACCGACGCGGTCGTGCCGGCGATGTCCGTCCAGCCGCTGGCTGAGAATGCCGTCCGTCACGGGGTGGAGCGCCGGGCCGGCAGCGGCCGAGTGGCCATCACCACCCGGACCTGCGGGGGCGATGTCGAGCTCCGGGTCAGCGATGATGGCAGCGGAATCGATCCCGAACGGGTTTCAGCGGTGCTCGCCGGAGCCGGAGGCGGGATCGGCGTGGCCAACGTCGACGCCCGGCTGCGAGCCACGTTCGGCGAGCCATACGCACTGCGGATCGAGTCCCAGCCGGGGCACGGAACCACCGCGGTGATGACCGTGCCCCACCTCCACGGTGAGGCGCTGAGCGACGCAGAGAGGCTTGTTTCGCATTGAGTCACCGCGCCCTCAGGGTCCTGGCGGTCGATGACGAGCGCTCCCAGCTGGAGGACTTGCTCCGGTTGCTGGCGAGCTCACCGGCGGTGCAGGAGGTGGATGGCGCCAGCGATGGTCAGGAGGCGCTGGTCAGGGCGGCGGGGCAGGGCTACGACGCGATCTTCCTCGACGTGCGCATGCCCGGTCTGGATGGAGTCGAACTCGGGCGGGTGCTGCGGCGATTCGCCCGCCAACCCGCATTGGTTTTCGTTAGCGCCTACGACAGCGCCGCCGTGAAGGCATTCGAGCTTCGGGCGCTCGACTACCTGGTCAAGCCAGTCAGCCGCAAGCGGCTCGAGGAGGCGCTGGAGCGGGTCGCGGCGATGGTGAGAAGCGACCTGATCGAGGACGCGGGGGGCGCCGCACCGTCGATCAGCGAGCGAGCCGCCGAGGACGACGTCGTGGCCGTGGCCAATCCGCGCGGGGGCTCGATCCGGCTGCTGCCTCGCAGCTCGATTTTGTACGTCCAATCGCACGGGGACTTCGTACGCGTCGTCAGTGACCAGGGACGCTACCTGCTGCACGAGACGCTGTCGGAGATCGAGCGCCGATGGGAGCCGTTCGGGTTCGTGCGCGTGCACCGTCAGTATCTGGCCAACCTGCGTCAGGCGGTCGAGGTCCGGCCGCAGCTGGGCGGTACCGCCCAGCTAGCCTTCGGCGACGGGCAGACGATTCCGGTCGCCCGCCGGCAGGTCTCAGAGCTGGAGCGGCGGCTAGGAGTCTGAGTTGCCTCGGCATGGTCGCTCCGGTCCCGCGGAGCAGCTCAGCCCCCAGCCGGCCGCGGTTCGCGCGGCGCGGCCGTCAACTGCCACTCGGACCACGTGTTCAAGACCCTGACTTGATCATGGTGCCGTTTGGCGACCGAAGACGCGGGTAAAGCGAACCGAGCCGGTTTCGTGTTCTCAGGCCAGGGGCCGGAACACGAGATCGCCCGGCCGTCAGCCCTGCCTTGCGGGTCTCAATCGGAGGTATGCACGATGAGCAAGGAAACCGTCGCCGTCCTCGGGGCCGGGGGCACGATGGGCTTTCCCATGGCCCGCAACCTCGCCCGCGCCGGCTTCGATGTCCGAGCCTGGAACCGCTCGCGGGAGAAGGCGGAGTCGTTGACCGAGGACGGTGCCCAGGTACTCCATTCTCCGGCGCAGGCCGCACGGGGCGCGAGCATCATCCTGACGATGCTCGCCGACGGGGACGCGGTGATCGACTGCATGTCGGGCGAAGCGGGAAATGTTGGCCACGACATCGGCAAGGACCCGATCTGGGTTCAGATGAGCACGATCGGCGAGCGGGCGACCGAGCGGTGCATGGAGCTGGCTCGTGAGCACGGGCTCGAGTTCGTCGACGCACCGGTGCTGGGAACCAAGGAGCCGGCCCAGCAGGGCGAGCTCGTGATCCTGGCCTCCGGCCCGGGAGAATTGCAGCAACGGCTCCAGCCCGTGTTCGAGGCGATTGGACAGCGCTCGATGTGGGTCGGAGAGGCGGGATCGGGCACCCGGCTGAAGATCGCGACCAACAGCTGGATCCTCACGGTCACCGAAGGCGCCGCGGAAACGCTCGCGCTTGCCGAGGGCATGGGCCTCGAGCCCCAGCTCGTGCTCGACGCCGTCGAGGGCGGTCCGCTCGATCTCCCGTATCTGCAGATGAAGGGCAAGGCGATCATCCAGCGGGACTTCAAGCCGTCGTTCAAGCTCGCGCTGGCGGCTAAGGACGCCGCGCTGGTCGAGTCATCGGTCCAGCGGCACGATCTCGACCTACCGCTCCTGCGCACGATCCGCGAACGCCTTGAGCAGGGCGCGCGCGAGCACGGTGACGAGGATATGAGCGCAACCTACCTCACCAGCGCCCCCCGCCCCACCGCATGACCACGACCCCCGCCTCAGGGTTCGCCGCTAGCGCCCCCGCTTGAGCCTCCCGTCCGGTTGAACGACCCCCCGCTGCCTCCCCCTCGCCATCAGTCGTCGAACCGGAACGCGGCCTCCATGTTCGTCAGCTCAAAGATGCGGTGCACGGAACGCGAACCTCGCAGCAGCGAGAGCTGATGGCCGTTCTGGAGTGAGCGGCGCTGCGCATCGATCAGGACCTCCAAGCCAACGCTGTCCATGAAATCGAGACCGCTGAGATCGATCACGATGCGCTCCTTGCCGGTTGTCTCAGCCGCATGGAGCTCATCCTCGAGCAGTGGACCAGACGCCAGGTCCAATTCGCCATAGAGCGTCACCACGATCGCGCCCGGCTCATGATCTCGATCGATCACGAACTGCGCCGATAATGCTCGCTCACCCATGATCGACCGCCGTGCCGGGCATGCTCTGCCGACCGCGTCGGTGGTGACCCCAACCTAGCGGGTGGGCCAAATGACTCACCCCCCGCACGCCCATTTCTTTGACATCGCATCGCCTTTCCAATCGTGATGGAAGTGCGATGGCCCGACAACCGACCCGACCGGATCGGTGCCGCTCCAGCTCGATGAAGCTCTCGCCCGCCCCTGGCCGGAGCCGCGAGCGCAAATTCAGTTTAGCGCCGGGAGTCGCGCGTCGCCTAGGCGACCCCCGAGTTCGCTTTACGCCTCGTCCTGAGCGTGCTCCTCCTTGATCTTGCCCTCCAGCTGGGACATCACGTCCGGGTCGCGCAAGGTGGTCACGTCGCCGAGCGCACGCCCTTCGGCGATGTCACGCAGCAGCCGCCGCATGATCTTTCCACTGCGCGTCTTGGGCAGATCGTCGGCCCAGATGATCCGCTTGGGCCGCGCGAACTTTCCGATGCGGTCGGCGACGTGAGCCCGGATGTCCTCGGTCAGCTGATCGCTTCCCTCCGTCGTCCCCCCAAGCGTCACGAAGGCGCAGATCGACTGCCCTGAGTCCTCGTCGGCCTGTCCGATAACCGCGGCCTCGGCGACCTTCTGGTGGGAGACGATCGCCGACTCCACCTCGGCCGTAGAGAGCCGGTGGCCGGCGACGTTGACGACGTCGTCGATCCGCCCGATGATCCAGAAGTAGCCGTCCTTGTCCTTGCGGGCCGCGTCTCCGACCAGGTAGGTCTCGCGGCCGAACTTGGAGAAGTACGTCTCGATGAACCGGTCGTCCTCCTTGTACAGGGTGCGCAGCATCGAGGGCCAAGGACGCTTGAGCACCAGCAGCCCCTGGCCGTCGTCGATCGGCTTGCCCTCGCGCTCATCGACGACCTCGGCCTCGATTCCGGGGAACGGACGTGTCGCCGATCCTGGCTTGGTGGCCACGATCCCCGGCAGCGGCGTGATCATGATCGCTCCCGTCTCGGTCTGCCACCAGGTGTCGACGATCGGGCAGCGCTCCCCCCCTACGACCACGTGATACCACAGCCACGCCTTGGGGTTGATCGGCTCCCCCACCGTCCCCAGCAGCCGCAGCTTCTCCAGGTTGTGCTTCTCGACGTGCTCGACGCCCCACTTGACGCAGGCGCGGATCGCCGTCGGCGCGGTGTAGAACAGCGTCACCCCATAGCGCTCGCACAGCTCCCACCAGATCCCCTTGTGAGGGTAGTCCGGAGCCCCCTCGTACATCACGCTGGTCGCACCATTGGCCATCGGGCCGTAGACGATGTACGAGTGACCGGTGACCCAGCCGACATCGGCCGAGCACCAGTAGATGTCCTCCTCGGGCTTGAGGTCGAAGACGTAGCGGTGGGTGGCGGCGACGCCCGTGAGGTACCCGCCGGTGGTGTGCAGGACCCCCTTGGGCTTGGCCGTCGAACCGCTGGTGTAGAGCACGTACAGCGGGTGCTCGGCATCGAGCTCCTCAGCTGGACAATCCGCGTCGGCCTCGTCCATCACCTCGTGGTACCAGACGTCGCGCCCGTCCTTCATCTCGCAGTCCGCCTCGGTGTGCTTGACGACGACGATGTGCTCCAGCGTCTGCAGGCCACCCATCGCGCCGTCGACCTGCTGCTTGATCGGAGCGGTCTTGCCCTTGCGCCGGGCGCCGTCGACGGTGACCAGCGCCTTGGCCTGCGAGAACTCCATCCGCTCCTTGACCGAATCGGCCGAGAAGCCGCCGAAGACGACGTTGTGCGGCGCGCCGATGCGGGCACAGGCCAGCATCGCCACCACGACCTCCGGGATCATCGGCAGGTAGATCCCGACGACGTCCCCGGGCTTGATCCCCAGATCCTTGAGTACGTTGGCAAAGCGCTGGACGTCACGGTGAAGCTCCGCGTAGGTGAGGTCGCGCTCCTCGCCCTCCTCACCGCGCCAGTGGAAGGCCACGCGCTCACCGTTGCCGGCCTCAACATGGCGATCGAGGCAGTTGTAGGAGGCGTTGAGCTTGCCATCGGTGAACCACTTATAGAACGGCGGGTTGGAGTCATCCAGGATCTCCGATGGCTCCTTGAACCAGTGCAGCTCCTTGGCCTGCTTCAGCCACCATCCCTTCCAGTCACGCTCGGCCTCCTCGTAGATCGACTCGTCCGAGAGCAGCGCGTGCTTGCGGAATCCCCCGGGCGCCTCGAACTTCTCGATGTCGAGCATCTCCTCGAGCTTGCGCTCGAGCGTCTCCTCGCCGGCCGGAGTCTCAACGCTTTCTGCCATTGAACTTCTCTCCTTGTGCTCGCTCTCGCGTCACGTAATCGACAGCTCAGGCGCCAACTCTGCGGCGCCCGAGCCAGTCGTGATGCTGTTCTACGTGACGCTACTCCTCTCGACTCCGCCTGTCACCGCCTGAGCGGGAACACCGGGGCGAGGATCCGACCGAAGGTCGAGTTGATGACCGCCGCAAACGAGGCATACCAGGCCGCGATCGCGGTGGCGATGCCGAAATAGCCACCGAGCTTGATCGTGCCGTTGATGACGCTGTGGGTTCCGGCCAACGCGGAGTTGCCGATGCCCAGGATGATGAAGGTGATCGTAAGCAACAGGAACACAAGCGCCACGGCACCGGTGGTCCTCAGCGACGCGATGAACATGTAGGCGGTGAAGATTCCCCACATCCATAGGTACAGCCCGAGTCCGCTGAACACCTCAGTGGGTGCGTTCTTGGCCACGGATTGAACAATGAAGTAGAACGAGATCCAGAAGGCTCCGAACGAGCAGAACGCGACCGCGCCGAACGTGTTGCCGGTGCGGAACTCCCAAATCCCGGCCAGGAACTGCGCGATCCCGCCGTAGGCCAGCGCCAGGGCGGCCACCAGGGGCAGCAAGCCGCCGCCGGGGAGCTTTTGCGTGCCCACCAGGCCGGCGTTCACCAGGCTGAGCACGAACGTGGTCCCGGCGAACGCGGCCAACCCCAGTGGCCCCGGATCGGCCGGCGCCCACACACCGGCGGTGCGACCGCCGGTGGGATCAGGCGCGGGCGCCACGTCAGCTTCTCGCGCACCCTCGCGGGCGCCAGCTCGGGCACCTGCGCCCGGGCCAGGTCGGGCAGCTTCCATTGATGTCTCCTCTCGCTGAGGTTGACCTATATCGATGACACTCTCGGACACTCAGCCCGAACCGGCAACGGAGTTCGACGGACGGCGATCCAGCGGCGACGAGCGGCGGCCGCCGGGCGACGAACGGTTGTCATCAGCGAGCTGGCGCGGGATCCGGCTGCCGCTGGTCAGTGGGGATCAGCTGCGCTGTCAGCGGCGGCGCTTGCGCTTGCGCTTGGCCGTTCCGGCTCGCGTTCTCGCCGCGGCGCCAACCGTCTCCGGCGGCGGCTTCGCTGCCGGCTTGCTCCGGCCGCCGACCTCACCCCCGCCACGTCCGCCGGACGCGCGCGCACGTTGGTCGCGCTGCTGCTGTGAGGAGGGCCATGGCTCTGCCCTCCCGCTGCGCCAGGCGGGGGGCACCCCGGTTGGCCAGCGCCCGGAGAGCAGGTACGCGAGCGCGAGCAGCCAGAACGCCTGCACCACGGGCACCGGAGAGCCGATCGGGAACAGCACCAGGATCCCGGTGAAGATCCCCAGGTAGCCCATGAACCGGGTCAGCAGCCCGACCCGCATGGCGTTGAGCGATGTGAGCACGAAGCCGACCGCGAGCAGCAGCGCCGCGGCCTGGCCCAGGAACGGCAGCGCCAGCAGGCCGCCGCTGCTGGTCAGGTGGTTGGCCTGCTCATAGGTCTGGGCGCCGTGGCTGACGAAGTCATTGGCGGTGCTGGCGATCACGATCGCGTAGGCGATCCCGCTGAGCCCGGCTACCGTCCCCCCGGCGACCGCCAGCCACTTGACGAACGCGCGCAGCTCCTGGTTGCGGGCCCGGGCCAGGCTGAACAGGAACGCGAGGGTGGCCGCCAGGGCGGCCAACCCCAACCCGTTGATCACCGCGCCGACGACGTCGAGGGGAAAGCGCTTGTGGGCGGTGATCAGGTCGAGCGTCAGCTCGTTGACCTTGGTGTGGGGGCCCGAGAGCTGCACCGCGGCGGCAGCCACGAGCAGGACCGCCGCGGCGGTCGCCAGCACCGCCTGGCGCATCCGCACCCGCGATTCGTAGAGCAGCTGCTCGTTAGCGTTCATCAAGCGGACATGCTAATGGTGGTGTTCCGGGGTGCGGTCTCCAGCAACCGCAGTGCTCAGACCACTATCGGCCGCCGGCCAACCCCTGCTGCCGCAGCCCGCGGGGAGCGAACTCGCCCTCGGTGGCCATCGGAGGCGGGAGGAGCTCCGGATCACCACGGTCGATCACCCGCGACACCCGGTCACCAACCGCGATGACCAGGTCGAGCAACGGCGAGGCGATCCGGATCGCGGTCTCGATCCGCCGACGCAGGAGCGCGTTCGGAGTTGAGGACGACATTGACCCGCGAGTGTACGCGCCGCCAGAGCGAGGCTGATTGCCGGCGCCGCCCTGGGAGTAGCATTGAGGTCATGGAAGGAAGCGGATTCGGTGGATTGTTCGGCGATCCCGACGATCTTCAGCGGCGGCTGGGTGAGTTTGCCGAGCAGATGCAGGGCGCCCAACGGCTGGCCTGGGCCGACAACGCGATCAAGCTCGCGGTTGACCTCACCGTCGCGGCGATGAATCGAGCCAACATCCAGGGTACGACTGAGCAGCAGGCCGAGCAGCTGCGCGCGGTGATGGCGACGATCTTTCCCGAGGCGGTGACGCTCGTGCGCGAGGCGCGCGAGGGGCTGCAGTAGAACGTCTCTACCGGCCTACCCCGCTCCGACGGCAGTGCAGGCCTGAAGGACCGCCAGGCAGGACACGCCGTAGAAGGCGTCGTAGCCGGCCCCAGCCGGATCGGGAGTGGACGCCAGGGTCCAGCTCGTCCCGTTCCAGGACTCCACCAGCGTCGATCTGGTGCCGGTCGGCTGAGAGTAGTCGCCCGCGGCGGTGCAGGACGTCGTCGCCTCGGGCGCATGTCCGTGGAGAACGCATGACACGCCGTTCAGGTCGCTGGCCTGCGTCCCGGTCGGGTTGGGCGTGGACTGGATCGTCCAACTGTTCCCGTTCCAACGCTCGGCCAAGGTCACCGTGGTGCCGGAACTGTTGGTGTAATCGCCGACGGCGGTGCACGCGTTCGCCGCGGTGCAGGAGACGCCCGAGAGCGTGACCGACTGTCCACCGGCGGGCGTGGGGACGGTCTCGGTCGTCCACGCGCTTCCGTTCCAACTCTCCGCCAGCGGGGCACCGGAGCTCTCGCCCACGGCGGTGCAGGCCGTGGCGCTGGCGCACGATACGGCGAAGAACGCGTCGTCGGCGCTCAGGCTAGGGGTACTCCGCACCGTCCAGCTCGAGCCGTTCCACAGCTCCGCTAGCAACGCGGCGTTGTGGCTGAAGGACGAGCCGTGCTGAACGCCGACGGCCATGCACAAGTCGAAGGTGGGGCAGGACACGCCCAACAGGGCGCTGTTCCCAGTCGCCGGCGTCGTCTGGATCGACCAGCTGGTGCCATTCCACCTCTCCGCCAAGGTGTCGCTGGTGGTGAGGTCCTGGCCCACCGCCGTGCACTTGTGGGGGATCTGGGAGGAGCAGTCGACGCCCTTGAGTACCCCCTGGGTTGGGCCGGGCAGGGCCTGGATCGTCCAGTTTTGGTCCCACCCCTCCGCCAGTGGATGCTCGGCGCGGGCGCTGTCCTGGTAGCTGCCGACGGCGGTGCAGACCTGCTTGACGGTGCCTTCTGCGACCTCGGAGACTCCTCCGCAGGACACTCCGGCCAGCACACTGGAGATAGCTCCGGCCGGATTCGGCGTGGCCTGGACGGCCCAGGAGGCGCCGAATTCGTAACCCTCGGCCAGGGTCTGCTGCGGAAGCGTGGTGAAGGTGGCGGAGTCCGACGGTGGATCGGCGCTCGGATCGTCGAAGGTGCCGCTCGGTCCCGCGCAGGCGTAGCCGCCGCCGTTGCCCGGCGAGGCGCAGAACACCCACCGGTAGGTGGTGTTGGGCGTCAACCCGGCGATGTTCGTCCAGAGGTCGCTCGTGTTCGCGGGTCCCGGGACCGGTCCCTGTACCGGCGTCTTCACGCTCGCCGATCGCGAGCCGCCCGCTGGCCAGTACTCCCAGTACCAACTGCAGCTCTGACCCTTGTCGCAGGCGCCCGAGGCATGCAGCGTCGCTGAACCGTCGGTGACGTTGGTCGCGCCGGTGGTCTTGCCGCTGCAGGCGCTCACGACCAGCATCACGCCAATGGTCAGGATGCCGACCTCGATCCGACGCATCACGCGGGCCTTGGCGCGCGGCTCGTCATAGCAGAGCGACCCTACGCTCATTGCCGAGCCGGTGCAACGAGCTCGGCGCGGAGCAGACCCGGAGGGCCCTACTTCAACAGCCTGGACAGACGCCGGTCCTTGAGCAGCTTGCCCTCAGTCTGGCATTGGGGGCAGTAACACATTACGTAGTCCTCGTAGAAGACGGCCTCCAGCTGGTCTCCACAGCGGGGGCAGGGCTCGCCGTTGCGCCGGTGCACGGTCAACGGCATCGGCAGCTTGTCCGGGATCGGCAGCCGGATCTCTCGCTCGTAGTGCGAGATCACCTCCGTCAGCCGACGCACCATCGTCTCCCGCAGATGCGAAGCCTCGCCGGCGTCAAGATCGCTGCCACGCTTGAACGGTGAGATCCGTGCTGCGTGGAGGATCTCATCCACCCAAGAGCGTCCGATCCCGGCGATCACGTGCTGGTCGCGCAGCAGCCCGTGAAGCGGGCGGGGCGCGTCCAGCCGCGCCTCGAGGGCGGGCGGATCCGGCCACGCGTCCGGACCAAGTGCGGCCAGCGTCTCCTCCTCGTCGAGGTCGGCGGTATCCAGCAGCTTGATCCAGGCCCGCTGTTTGGTCCCGAACTCGCGCAGGCGCAGCTCACGCCCGTCGTCCAGGCGCAGGAGCAACCTGGAGGTACGGTCGCGCACCGACGCCCGCGTCTGGAACAGCTGCAGCCGACCCGCCGACATCAAGTGGATCAGCGCGGTCAGATCCGCCTCAAAATCCACCAGGAAGAGCTTCCCGCGCCGCCGCAGGCCGGTGACCGTCCGCCCCTCCAGCGCGCTCAGAGGCGGGTCGAAACTCTTCAGCGCGTTGATCCCGGGGACCAGCGCTGACTCCACGCTGGAGCCCGCGATCGCATCTCCGAGCAAACGCGCAGTGATCTCGACCTCCGGCAGCTCGGGCATCTCCGCCTACGAGCCTACCCCGCCCGGGCGCTGGGCTGAGCGCGGTGGCGCAGCCCCGGCGGCCGCACGCCGGTACGCTGCCGGGGAAATGAGCGTGGCGCTCGCACCCGACGACATCGTCCGTACCCACGCCGAGGGCTCGGCCAACGAGCGCGAGCCGCTGCTGGTGATGGAGTCGCTGATCGAGTTCCTGGGCGACAACGATCTGGAGGCGCCGCCTGACCTGGGCGCCGCCCCGATCGGCGACGGACACTCCAACGTCACCTTTGCCCTCAGCACCGGGGTGGTGCTGCGACGGCCTCCGCGCGGGCCGCTGCCGCCGAGCGCGCATGACGTCCTGCGCGAGGCCCGGCTGCTGGCAGCGCTCGAGGCCACGCCGGTACGCACGCCGCGGGTCCTGGCGGTGTGCGAGGAACCGAGCTAATCGGCGCGCCGTTCTACTTGATGGAGCGGGTGCAGGGCGAGGTGATCACGAGCACGATGCCGGACGCGCTGGACACGCCCCAGCAGCGCAGGCGCGTCGCCGATGAGCTGATCGAGGCGCTGGTGGAGCTCCACAGCGTCGATTGGAACCAGGTCGGTCTGGAGGGTTTCGGCAAGCCGACCGGCTACCTGGAGCGTCAGCTTCGCCGCTTCAACGGTCTGTGGGAGCACAACCGCACCCGTGAGCTGGAGCAGGTAGAGCAGGTCGGAAGCTGGCTGGCGGACCACCTGCCAAGCTCGCCGCCGGCCTCGGTGGTGCACGGGGACTACCGCCTTGGCAACACGATGTTCGCCCCCTCCGCTCCCGCGCGGCTGGTGGCGATCCTCGACTGGGAGATGGCGACGATCGGCGACCCGCTGGCCGATGTCGGCTACATGATGATCTACTGGACCGAGCCCTCTGACGACACCGGCCGGTTCAACCTACAGAGCGTCACCACGCTGCCCGGCTTCCCCACCCGGCAGGAGCTGGTCGCAGGCTACGAGCAGCGTTCGGGCCGCTCGATGCAGGCGCTGGATTGGTACGTCGCCCTGGCGCTGTGGAAAGCGGTGGTGTTCATGGAGGGCAACTACAAGCGCGCGATCGCCGGCTCGACCGACGACCCCTACCTGAAGACCTTCGGCGAGGGCGTGGTGGAGCTGGCCCAGCGGGCGCTGGACGTCACTCAGCATGGCTTCTGACGGCGGGCTTCGCGGCCTGCTGGTCGACTACGGCGGCGTTCTCACCACCAACCTGTTCGACTCGTTCGCCTCTTTCTGCGAGCTTGAGGGTCTCGAGCCGCAGGAGATCGGCCGGCGTTTCCGGGAGGATCCCGGCTGCCGCGACCTGTTGATCGCCCTGGAGGAGGGCAAGCTTGCCGAGGCGGATTTCGAGCAGCAGTTCGGCACGCTGCTCGGGGTTGGCGATCAGGGCCTGATCGACCGGCTGTTCGCCGGCTCGGCCCCTGAACCGGCGATGGTGCAGGCAGTCCTGCTGGCGCGGCGGGCGGGCATCCGCACCGGACTCATCTCCAACTCCTGGGGCACCCGGCGCTACGATCGCGCGCGGCTGGCTGAACTGTTCGATGGCGTCGTGATCTCAGGTGAGGTGGGTATCCGCAAGCCGGCGCCGGAGATCTACGCGCTTGGAGCCGAGAGCGTCGGGTTGGAACCTTCGCAGTGCGTGTTCGTCGACGATCTAGCCTTCAATCTCCGGCCGGCCGCCGAGCTGGGAATGGCCACGGTCCACCACGTCGATCCGCAGCAGACGATCGCGGAGCTGCAGCGCCTACTAGAGACCTCCCTGCAGTGAGGGCGGTCCGCCGGGCCGGGACGCTGGCCGGCGTCCTGCTGGTGGTCGGCTGCGGCAGCTCGCCGCTGTCGCTCGGCGATCTGCGCAGCCAGGCCAGCCGGGTCTGCTCGGCCTCCAACGTGCGCCTGGACCGCATCCCCACCCCGGCCTCACCGGCGCAAGCCGAGGCTTTTCTGACCCGGGGCCTCGCCGCGCTGCGCTCCGAGCTCACGCAGCTACAGGCTCTACAGCCCCCCAATGAGGACGCCGCGGTCTATCGGGCCACGCTGACCTCGTTCTCCAGGCAGCTGTCCTATCTCAGGGACGCGATCGACGACCTTCGTCGTGGTGAGGATCCGCTGGTTGCGTTGAAGACCCTGCAGCACGAGATCTCTTCGCTTCAGAGCCAGGAAAACGCCGGGTGGCAGGCGCTCGGGATCCCAGCCTGCGTCAGCCGCTAGCACCGGCCAGCCGCGACATCGCCGTCAACCTCCGAGCTTGCCGACCACCTTCTGGACCAGACCATCGCGCCCGTTGGCAACCTGGCCGCTGGGTTCCCTGGACAGTCCCGCGGCCTCGCGCAGGCGCGCAGCGATCTCGGCAATCTCCTCTGGATTGCGGTCGGGCGCGAACACCGCCGGTTGGGCGGGTAGGTCGCGCGGGAGCGCTCCCTCGGGCGGTCCCTGCTGCACGTTCAGCTCCTCGCCCGTTTCCGGATGGGGACCGTTGAACACTGCAGCCAGCTCCAGGTAGTCAGTCTCCGAGAAACGGTAGAGCGTCTTGTGAAGACCCTGCTCCAAGTGCGGCCGGCACTCCGGGATCTTGTCGGTGGGGATTCGCGGCGCCGGAAACATTTTGGTCAGGTCGGCGCCGGTGAGCTTCTCCACCGCGCGCGCGTAGGCGACCTGATGGACGCCGCCGCGCACCAGCAGATAGCCGGTCAGCGCGCGCGCCGCGGGGTGGTCAACCATCTCGTAGACGCGAAGCTTGCCGCTGCGCGCGCCCGTCTCCAGGAAGAAGTTGTGCGTCAGGTCCTCGATCAGGTCACCAGAGGAGAACACGTACTCGCCGGTCCAGGGGGCACCCCGCGAGTCCTGGGGCAACGCGCCCTGACCGCCGGCTAGGAAGTGATGAGGATTGCCGATGCCCTTGAGGTCGGCGAGCGGAGCGCTCGGAGGCGCGAGGCCATCGGTCCCGGTCGCGCCGGTGAGCATCGTGTTGATGGCCGCCGCCACCAGCTCGATGTGGCCGAACTCCTCGGCGGCGATGTTGGCGATCAGGTCGAAGAACGGGCGCGCCTGCTGGCGACCGCGGAAGTTGAAGGACTGGAAGGTGTAGTTCATCAGTGTCGACATCTCGCCGAAGCGGCCGCCCATCAGTTCCTGGACGGCGCTAGCGCCTTTGGGATCGGGCTCTGAGGGTGGCGGGAGCTCTACGGCCAGACGATCGATGCGGCTGATCATGGGATCTACCTCCAGGCGGGAAGCGGGCGACGGACTCTCCTCGTCTACCCCTTTCCCAGGGTTAGACTCCCGCCATCAGTAGCGCGGGAGGAGAGCGATGTCGTACAAGCCCGGAGACCTGACCAGGGGCGCCGCCCGGCGCGTCGTGCGGACCGGACTCGACGTCGTCGACCGGGTGACCGACTGGTGGGAGCTGCCGCTGCCCGCCCAGCTGCAACGGCGGAGGCAAGGACACATGGGTGCTCGACTGAGTCCGGCTCAGTCTCGCGACCCGCGCCCGTACAGGACCCTGAACATCCGCCGCAGCAGCAGCGTTCGGCGCTTGCGGTAGGGGAACATGAACGGTTCGCGTTTGAGCGCCCGGCGGGTGACCAGCAGCGACTGCACCTTGGTGTACTTGCGGATGCCACCCGCGCCGTGGCGGGTGCCCAGCCCCGAGGCCTTCCAGCCGCCCATCGGCAGGTTCAGCGCTGTGTAATTGACCTGGGCGTCGTTGACGCAGACCACCCCCGCCTCGATCCGCCGTGCCAGCCGCTCGCCGCGGTCGACGTCGCCGGTCCACACGCTGGCCTGCAGCCCGTAGGCGGAATCGTTGGCCAGCCGGACTCCCTCCTCGGCGTCAGAGATCTTCATGATCGGCAGCGTCGGCCCGAATGTCTCCTCCTGCATGCAACGCATCGAATGATCGACGTCGACCAGCACCGTCGGCTCGTAGAAGCGACCCTGCCCCGCCCGGCGGTGACCTCCGACCAGGACCTTCGCTCCCTTGTCGACAGCGTCGCGGACGTGCTCCTCGACAGTGTCGATCTGCGGCGGGAAGGTGACGGCGCCGATGTCAACCGTACCCGCGCCCGCCGGCGGCCCCTGACGGAGCTGACGGACGTTGTCGGTGACGCGGCGGACGAAGTCCTCGTAGACGGGCTCCTCCACGTAGACCCGCTCGACCGAAATGCAAACCTGGCCGCCGTTGTTCATCGAGTAGAACGCGGCGGCGTTGGCGGCGCGCTCGAGGTCGGCGTCAGAGCAGACGATCATCGGGTCCTTACCCCCGAGCTCCAGGTAGCACGGGACCAGCGCCTCAGCGGCTGCCTTCATCACCGCCTTGCCGGTCCGGCTGGAGCCGGTGAACATCACGCAGTCGACGTTTGCGATCAGCGCTTGGCCGGTGGAGCCGTCACCGGTGGCAACCTGGAAGACGTGCTCGGGCAGGCCGCACTCCCGCAGCATCTCCTCCATCAGCAGCGAGCTGAGCGGCGTGATCTCGCTCGGCTTCAGCAGTACGCTGTTGCCGGCGGCCAGGGCGGGGATGCAGTCGCCGAACGAATTGGCGATCGGGTAGTTCCAGGGGCCGATCACCCCGACCAACCCCACCGGTGCATAGCGGATGACCAGCTTCTTGCCCGCGGCCACCGGGTTGTTCCAGGAGGGAACACGCTCGTCGGCGAGATACTTTGGCGCCTCCTTGGCCCAGAAGCCGAGCGCACTGACGGTGTAGCCGAGGTCGGCGAGCTGCGCGTCCTCGTGGGTCTTGCCGTTCTCGGCGACAACAGTGTCGAGCACCCGGTCGGCGTGGTCGAGCATCCATTTCTGCGCCCGCCTCAGGACCTGCGCGCGTCCGCTGAAGCCCATCGCCTCCCAGGCCGGCTGCGCCGCCCGACCGCGGGCCGCCAGTCCCGCGATCTCCGCCTCAGTCAACACCGGGACCGACGTGATCACCTCTCCGGTGGCGGGGTTCTCCACCGGGATGCTGGCCGTGTGCGCGCCGCCGTTGGTGCCGACCCGCGCCTGCTGCTCGACGCTCGCCATGTCTCTCCTTCTGCCGCTGGGATGGCTCCGCCGGAGCGGATGCGCCAAGGCTACCTCGTCCAGCCGTGCCTATCCGAGCTGGCTCCCTCACCGAGCCGCGCCCCGGCTCGGCGGTGCGGGCCACCCCCCAGCGGAGTTGCTGCCCCGGCGGCGCTCTCGGCCTATGCCGGATCGAGCTCGATCGATTCGATCACCGGCGGATCCAGCGGCCGATCCCGGCTACCCGTCGGCACCTGCTCGATCGCGTCGACCGCGTCCATGCCGGCGGTGACCTGGCCGAACACGGTGTGCTTGCCGTCGAGCCAGGGGGCGCTGTCGGTGGTGAGAAGGAAAAACTGTGACCCGTTGGTGTTCGGACCGGCGTTGGCCATCGCCAGCGCCCCCCGGACCACCTTGTGCTGGTTGAACTCGTCTTCGAACGTGTATCCCGGACCCCCGGTGCCGGTGCCCTCCGGACACCCGGTCTGGACCATGAAGTCGGGGATCACGCGATGGAAGATGATCCCGTCGTAGAAGCCCTCCGAGGCGAGCTTGCGGAAGTTCCCGACCGTCTTTGGCGCGTCGTCGTCGAAGAGCTCGAGCGCGATTGTGCCGTGGCTTGTCTGCATGTGGGCTGTTGACATGCGATCCAGGCTACCCGGCTCAGGCCCGGGTCAGCTCGAGCGCGAGCCGATGGCCGCGAACCTCGGTTCCGCTGACCTCCTCCACGACACGCTCGGCCTCATCGGCGGGAACCTCCACGAAGGCGAAGCGCTCCAGCACCCGGACGTTGCGCACCGCCTCTCCCTCGAGACCGGTGACGGTGGTAACGGCGTGAATCAGGTCGGAGGGTTCCAGTCCCGCCGCCCGACCGCCGGAGACGATCAGCTTCCGCCCGGGAGCGCCGTTAACGGCTACGTGGGGCTTGGAGTGGCGCCGGGGCTTGGGCCTGACCGGGGTGGGTGCGACGTGCGCGTTCTCCACCCACGGCGACATCTTCACCCCCGCGTGCCGCTCGATCGCCCCGAGCTCCCGGGCCTGGCGCGGCTCGTAGAAGGTGATCGCCCGCCCGCTGCGCCCGACGCGGCCCGTGCGTCCGATTCGGTGCACGTAAACGTCGGGGGAGGTGGGAACGTCGAAGTTGATGATGTGCGAGACGCCCGCGATGTCGAGACCCCGGGCAGCGACATCGGTCGCCACCAGCAGCGGCAGCCGGCCGTCCTTGAAGGAGATCATCACGCCATCGCGCGAGCCCTGGCTCATGTCGCCGTGGAGCGCCTTGACGTTCAGGCCGCGGTCGCGCAGCGTGCGGAACAGAGACTCGCAGCGGATCTTGGTGCGCACGAACACGATTGCCTGCTCGGGCCGCTCGGCGCGCAGCACATCCACCAGCCGGTCGGCCTTCTCCTGCGGGCGCACCTCAAGCGCGAACTGCTCGACCGTGTCGACGGTCAGCGTCGCCGTCTTGACCTTGACCGTCACCGGGTCATACAGGTATTGGTCGGCCAGCCGGCGGATCTCCGGCGGCATCGTGGCTGAGAACAGCGCCGTCTGCCGGCTCGAGGGCGTCAGCGACAGGATCCGCTCGACGTCCTCCAGGAAGCCGAGGTCGAGCATCTCGTCCGCCTCGTCGAGAACCACGAACCGGCAGGCGTGCAGCATCAGCGAGTGGCGTGAGATCAGGTCCTTGACCCGGCCGACGGTGCCGACGACGATTTGTCCTCCGGCACGCAGCTGCGCCTGCTGAGTGCGGATCGGCGCGCCGCCGAAGACAGCGACCACGTCGACGCCCTTAACCCGCCCATAGGCACGGAGCGCCTGGGTGACCTGGATGCACAGCTCGCGGGTTGGCGTGAGCACGAGGCCCTGCACCTCGGCCTCGGAGGGGTCGACGTATTGGAGCATCGGCAGACCGAACGCCGCCGTCTTACCCGAGCCGGTCTGCGCCTGACCGATCACGTCGAGTCCCTGAATAAGGTGCGGTATCGCCTCTTCCTGGATCGGGCTCGGACTCTCGTAGCCGACATCGTGGACCGCCTTCAGGAGGTCAGGGGCGAGACTGAGCTGGTCGAAGGTGGTCATCTCACTGTCCACGATAGAGGGCCGCCCGGTGCCCGGCCGTCAACGACAGGCGGCCCGCCGTAGCGGGCCGCGCGCACGATGTTGCTGCCCAGCAGCGACTAGATCGTCTGGACGTTGGCGGCATTCGGGCCCTTCGGGCCCATCTCCGCCTCGTAGGAGACCTTCGCTCCCTCCGGCAGTGATCTGAAGCCGTTACCGGCGATCGCCGAGAAGTGCACGAACAGGTCCTTGCCCTGATCGTCGGGCGTGATGAACCCGTAGCCCTTCTCGTCACTGAACCATTTGACGGTTCCTGTAGGCACGTTCCCTCCCGGGAGTGTGTCGTGTGCTGCGAAACGCGGGAGGTGCTCTCTGGGGGCAACAACTACGGACGCGGGCACTGATTTGGCCGGGCACCTCGCCCGGATGACGAGGTAAGTGTAGACGTGTCCGGGGCGAGAGGACAGGGCAGCAATGAAGCTGGCGTGGCCCCCGATGGAGGATCCGCCGGCGGCCGCTATGCTTCGGAGCCTAAACTTTTGGATCCGATGAGTCGTCGAGCCGCTGACGGTCCGTCAGCCTGCCGGTGTCTCCATCGGCTGCGGAAAGGAAAGGACCGAGCATGACGGCGAGTTCAGAGCGGATCGAGGCCTACGTCTGGCGGATCAGCGCGGTGGTGATCGTGGGCTCGATCATGTCGATTCTCGACACCACCATCGTCAACGTCGCGCTGGCAACGCTTGGCCGCGAGCTGCACTCGACGATCAGCCAGATCCAATGGGTGGTGACCGGATACATGCTGGCGCTGGCCGCGGTCATCCCGGTGACCGGCTGGGCCGCGCGGCGCTTTGGCGCCAAGCAGGTCTACCTGGTCTCGCTGGTGCTGTTCACCGCGGGCTCCGCGCTGTGCGGTGTGGCGAATTCAACCACGGAGCTGGTCGTCTTCCGCGTGCTCCAGGGCATCGGCGGCGGAATGATCCTCCCAGTGGGACAGTTGATGATGGCCGAGGCCGCCGGTCCGTCGCGGATGGGACGGGTGATGAGCGTTGTCGCCGTGCCCGCGATGCTGGCGCCGATTCTCGGCCCGACGCTCGGCGGCCTGATCCTCGACAACGCCAGCTGGCGCTGGATCTTCTACGTCAACCTCCCGATTGGGATCCTCGCTGTGATCGCCGCTCTGCGGGTGCTGCCACGGGTGGCGCGCCAGCCGGCTGACCCGCTGGACGTGCGGGGTCTGCTGTTAATGGCGACGGGGTTGCCGCTGCTCACCTACGGACTGGCCGAGGTCGGCCAGACGGGCGGCTTCAGCTCGGCCAAGGTGATCGTCCCGTGCCTGCTCGGGATCACCCTCATCGCTGCGTTCGCGTTTCACGCGCTGCGCGCGCGCTTCCCGCTGCTGGACCTGCGGCTGTACCGTCGGCCGACCTTTTCCGCGGCCTCGGTGGCGATGTTCTGCCTGGGTGCGGCGCTCTTCGGAGGCATGATCCTGCTGCCGCTGTACTGGCAGGAGGTCCGCCATGAGAGCGTCGTCGATACTGGCCTGCTCACCGCCCCGCAAGGTCTCGGCGCCGCCTTGGTGATGCCAATCGCCGGACGGCTAACCGATCGGCGCGGGGGTGGCGCGCTGGCGCTGTTCGGGGTGAGCCTGACAGCGTTGGCCACGATCCCGTTCGGGCTGATCGGCGCCCACACCTCGATCGTGTGGCTGGCGGTGGCGATGTTCGTGCGCGGGGTGGGGATTGGCTTCGGCTTCATGCCGGCGATGTCGGCGGCTTTTGCCTCGCTGGAGCGCTCGGAGCTGGCTCACGCCACGCCGCAGCTGAACGTGCTCCAGCGCGTCGGCGGTTCGATCGGGACGGCCGTGCTGGCGGTGGTGCTCCAGCGGGCGCTGGCCGGCGCGCACACGCTGTCCGCTGCCGCCTCCGCCTACGGGACGGCGTTCTGGGCCGCCGCGCTGTTGAGCGCGCTGGGGATCGTGCCGGCGATCGTCCTGATGAGAGCCGAGCGCTCTGCACGAGCACGCAAGCGCGCGGCGGCGGTTGTTTCCGCTGACCCGCTCGCGGAGGCGGTCACCGCGTGAGCCGCGAGCTAACCACAGCGGATCCCCCTGCTGCTCCGGCGGCCGACCAGGATCCGGTCGCCGAGCTGGGCCCGGCGTTCAAGGCGGCGACCGCCGCCCTCAGGCGCCTGCGAGGTCGGGAGCGCCGGCATCCGGGTGGCCTGCGTGACGCCCAGTACTCGTTGCTGTTCGGACTGTGTGAGCGCCAGGTGCTGCCCTCGAGCGAGCTCGCCCACCTGGCCGACCTCTCCCCCGCCAGCGCCACCGAGCTGCTCGACGAGCTGGTGCAGGCCCGGCTCGTGCGCCGCTCGCGCTCGGAGGACGACCGGCGGGTAGTGCTCGTGTCGCTGACCGCCCGGGGTCGTAGGCTGCTGGACGAGCGTCGCGCGGCGCACGAGCCACGCTGGCGTGCCGCCTTCGCCGACTTCAGCGCAGCCGATATTCGGGCGGCGGTCGCCGTGCTCGAGCGGATGCAGGCGCTGTTCGAGGAGCTGGCTCAGGAACGTTGAACCCTGTGGGATGATCAGCCGAGGCTGACCCGGCCCTCGCAGCAAAGAGTGTGTCTCGGAAGCGCCAAATTGTTACAGCGCTGTAGCTTAGTTGCTCGACTTCGTGGCGGTCGTCAAGGCCCCGCCCGCCGTGGCCCGCCGGATCAGGGCCGGAGCCAGGATTCGCGTCGCCGCAGCCAGCCCGTAGTGCCGGGGCACGTAGCGCTCGGTCTTGCCGCCGGGGCCAGCCTCCCAGATCGCCTCGGCCACCAGCTCGGGCCGGGAGACCAGCCAACGAGTGGTGCGCTTGGCGGTCAGCTCCGCGGCCGGGAAGCCCTCGGTGCGCACGAAGCCGGGGAGGACAAGCCCCACGTGCACCCCGTACTCGCGCTCCTCGCCGTAGAGCGCGTCGCTCCAGCCGGCCAGCGCGAACTTGCTCGCCGAGTACGCGCCGGAGCCTGGACGGGCCACGCGTGAGGCCGTGCTGGCGACGTTGACGATGCTCACCGGGGGCGACTCTGCGCCGGCGTCGAGCGAGGCGGCAGTCCGGCGAAGCAGCGGCAGGAGCGCCTCGGTCAGCCGGACCGGTGCCTCGAAGTTCAGCTTCATGTGCCGCTCGATATTGGCCCACCCAGTTTCGCCGAAGCGCCCCCGCCAGGCCGCGCCGGCGTTGTTGACGAGCATGTGCAGGCCGCCATGCTCGCGCTCCACCACTTCCCGCACGCGCGCGGGCGCGGCCGGATCGGTCAGGTCGAGCGCGATCACCGTTGCGCCGCCGAGCTCGTCCGCCAGCGACCGCAGCCGCTCCTCCCGCCGTGCCACCAGCACCAGCCGTGCCCCGGCCTGACGAGCTACCCGGCGTGCGGTGGCCTCACCAATCCCGCTCGAGGCACCGGTGACAAGGGCTGTGAACGGCTCGGCCACGACGGCGAAAGCCTACCCCCGCAGGGGGTCGTCGCGCTCAAGCCGCTCTGCTCGCCTCGGCCGGGGGCGCCAGCGCGCCGCCCGGGCAGTCGACCGAGCGCACACGCCGGCGCGGGTTCTCGATCCCGATCAGCGCGATCACCCCACCCAGCATCGCCAGCGCCGCGGCGATCGCCATCCCGATGCGAAAGGCGTACACCGAGGCGGCGGTCAGGGCCGCCTTCACCCGCTGGCGCTCGGCCGCGGGCACGGCGCGGACATCGGTGACCAGGGCACGGGTGCGGTCGCGGGCGACCACGACCCGGGCCGGGGCGCTCAGCGGGGATTCCCGCAGCTCGTGATCGAGACGGGCGGTGAAGCTCGCCGAGACGATGGCGCCCAGCGCCGCGATCGCCAGCAGCCCGGCCACGCGGGCAACCGCATTGTTGACCCCGCTGGCCACCCCCGAGTGCCCAGCCTCCACCGAGGACAGCACGGCGGCGGTCAGCGGCGCTACGGTCGCCGCCATTCCCAGCCCGAACACCGCGATCCCAGGGAGGATCTGGGTCAGGTAGTCAGCGCGTGCGTCGGTGCGGGTCAGCAGCAGCAGCCCGGCGCCGGCGATCACGGGCCCGACACCCATGAACAGGTGCGGGCCCAGCCGATCGGCCAGTCCCCCGAACCGGCGTGAGAGCGTGAACATCAGGATCGTCAGCGGCAGCAACGCCAGCCCCGCCTGCAGCGGCGAGTAGCCCCCAACCTGCTGGATGAACAACACCACGAAGAAGGTGGCGACGCTGAGGCCGGCGTACAGCGTCAGCGTGGTCAGGTTGCCAACGCTGAAGTTGCGCACCGCGAACAGCCGCAGGGGCATCATCGGCTCCGGGCTGCGCTGCTCCCAGGCCAGGAATGACCCCAGCAGGATCACCCCACCAACCAGCGGCAGCGCCACGCGCAAGCTGGCCCAGCCGTAGACCGGCTGCTCGATCAGCGCGAACACAGGGCCGGCGAGGCCGAGCACACACAAGACGGCCCCCGGGACATCGACGTGGCCCGGGGTGCGGCGATCATCGGGGAGTCGGCGCAGCAGCACCAATGCCAGCGCCACCGGGATCAGGTTGACGGCGAAGATCCAGCGCCACGAGGCGGCCTGCACCAACGCGCCACCGCCGAGCGGGCCGATCACCGTGCTGATTCCTGCCCACGCAGTCCAGCTGCCGATCGCCGCCGCTCGCTCGGCCGGCGGGAAGGTGTCGATGAGCAGCGCCAGGGTGCTTGGCACCAGCAGCGCCCCCGCGACCCCCTGCACCGCTCGCGCGGCGATCAGTACGCCGCTGCTGGGCGCCACCGCGCACAGCAACGAGCACGCGCCGAAGCCGATCAGACCGGCGCTGAAGATCCGTCGACGGCCGAGCAGATCGCCCAGCGAGCCGCCGACCAGCAGCAGCGACGCCAGCGTCAGCAGGTAGGCCTCCACCACCCACTGCTGCTGAGCCAGACCGCCATGCAGGCTGGCCCGGATCGACGGCAGGGCGACGCCGACGATCGTGCTGTCCAGGAACACGATCCCGGCGCCGAGGATGCTCGCGAGCAGAGCGGTGCGCTTGACTGAGGAATTTCCCATTAGCGCAGCCTAGAGGCCGCGCCGACCTGCATCCCTGGGGGCGGTGGGACCGAGGGGCACAGCTAACCCGCTCCGGCCGCGAACACGGAATTCGGCTCGTACCCGGCGAAGGTGACGCTGCTGGCAAACGGCATCGTCGACTTCACCACCACGCAGTACGTCCGCGGACGCTCGAAACTCGGGACGCAGATCCGGTACATGACTCCCGGCTCGATCGGATACACGTCGACGACCGAGAGACGGCGGCGGAACTCAGCCGGAGCCCGGTCCCCGATCCATGCCTGTGCGCGCACGATCGCGTCCCGGAGCACGCGCTGATGCGCCAGCACCGTCGGGCGGTGGACCAGGCCGGCCATCAGCAGCGCCGCGCAGACGCCCGCGATCACGATCGTCCCCCCATAGTCGCGGGCCACCCCTCGCGGCAGGTCCCGCCGGCGGCGGCGCACCAGGGCTCCGACCGCCGCGCTCAGCAGCACGACCCCGAACAGATTCAGAAAGCAGCCCAGGAGCGCTGCGCCGAGCAACGTCTGGGTCTCGCCGGCCGGCGGCAGCGCGTGACCGATCACCGCGTCGAGCGCGATGCTGCCGATGAACGCCGGCCACAGCCAGGCGCCGCGGCGCCGCCAGCGCATGCGCGCGAGCCAGGCACCATCCATCCAGCGAAGACTAACCCCCCACACCAGGCTGTTGGCCGGATGGCCGGGGGCCGGGAGAAGACGCGCAGAGCCCACCGGGACCCTCACGATCACCACTTACGCCCGCAGCTGCCGCGGCGTATCGTTGCTGGCGTGTCCAACGAATTGTGGGTGTGTCACCTCGGCCTGATCGAGTACGCCCACGCGTTGGCAATGCAGGAGCGCCTGCGGGAAGCGCGCCAGCGGGAGGCCATACCCGATGTGCTGCTGACCCTGCAGCACTGGCCGGTGTGCACGCGCGGGCGCCGCTCATCGTCCGCCGAGCTCCCGATGGGCGAGGACTGGTACCGGATGCAAGGGATCGAGATCTTCGACACCGATCGCGGGGGCAAGGTCACCTACCACGGTCCCGGGCAGCTGGTCGGCTATGGGATCGTCGCGGTCACGGACGTGGTCCACTACGTGCGCACGCTCGAGCGCGCGGTGGTGGCGGCGCTGGCCGAGGAGGGAATCCCGGCGCGGGCCCGCTTCGACGACGGCCCTGACTTCACCGGCGTGTGGGTGGACGAGCGCAAGATCGCCTCGATCGGCGTGCATGTCCAGCGCGGCGTGACCACGCACGGCTTTGCCGTCAATGTCGAGAACGACCTGCAGCCATTCTCGTGGATCGTTCCCTGCGGGCTGGATGGCGTGCAGATGACCTCGATCATCAAGGAGACCGGCCGCGGCGCCGGACAACTGGAGTGCTTTCGCAAGCGAGCGGCATGGCAGGTGGCACAGGGGCTGGGATCCCGGCAGCGGCTGGTGAGCATCGACCGTCTGGAGGCGGCGATCAGGCCCGGGACGGCCACGGCCGGGACGACCACGCCCGCGGCTATCGCGGCCGCCGCCGGTCGCAGTTGACCCCAAGGAGGCGTGACGGCACGTCGCGCCGAGTAGCCTTTGAGGGGTGCCCCAACGCCAGCATCTGACTCGCTCCCGCGCCCATCCTGGCGGCATCTCCGACATCGTCACCGTGCTCGGGTCCGAGGTGCAGGCCCATCGAGCCCGCAAACCGCCATGGTTCAAAGTGCCGGCGCCGGGCGGTCCACGCTACCGGCAGCTCAGCCAGCTGATCGCCAACGAGAACCTGCACACCGTCTGTCAGGAGGCGGCGTGCCCCAACATCGGCGAGTGCTGGCAGCGCGGAACCGCGACCTTCATGATCCTCGGCGACACCTGCACGCGGCGCTGCGGCTTCTGCAACGTCAAGACCGGCAAGCCGACCTGGAGTGATCCGCTGGAGCCGGCGCGGGTAGCCCGCAGCGTGGCGCGGATGGGACTCCGGCACGCGGTCATCACCAGCGTCGACCGTGACGACCTGCCCGATCTGGGCGCGGGGGCATTCGTGAGCGTGATCCGCCAGATCCGTCGTCAGGCTCCGAGAACCAAGATCGAGGTGCTGACTCCTGACTTCCGCGGCGAGGAGATGCCACTGGCGAAGGTGATCGCGGAGCGGCCCGATGTCTTCAACCACAACGTCGAGGTGGTGCCGCGCCTGTATCCCGTCGCCCGCCGCGGCTCGACTTGGGAGCGCTCGACGCGGGTGCTGAGGACGGCAAAGGAGATGGGCGGCGATGGGGTGGTGACCAAGTCCGGGCTGATGGTCGGGCTCGGGGAGAGCTTTGCGGAGATGGTCGATGCCCTCGGCAGGCTGCGGGAGCATCATGTTCAGGTGCTGACCGTCGGCCAGTATCTTCGCCCCACCGAGCAGCATCTGCCGATCGTCCGCTATTGGCATCCGGAGGAGTTCGCTGCCCTGGAGCACGCGGCCTACGAGCTCGGCTTTGAGCACGTCGCCGCCGGTCCGCTGGTCCGCTCCAGCTACCACGCCGACCAGCACGTGCGCCAGCACGAGCCGGGCACCGGCCCGCTGGCGGAGGTCGGGGCGCGATGAGCCGCCGGCGGATGGCTTCCATGTTGACGTTCGCGGCGGTCCTCGCGCTGATGCTGATCGCGGCGCCGGTCGCCTTGGCTGCCGCCGGTAGTGGCTCCTCCGGCTTTGGGGGAGGCGGTGGCGGGGGCGGAGAGGGCGGCGGTGGCGGCGGCCGCGGAGTGGGTGTGTACATCCTGCTACAACTGCTGTTCCGGATCGCGCTGCTCGGCCACGGCCTCGGCCTGCTGGTCCTGATCGCGCTGGCGCTCACCTACCTGTTCTTCACCCGTGCAGTTCCCGGCGCCGAACGCACCTGGCAGGCCCGGCGCGGCAGCGGGCGGGCGGCACGCCGCCGGGTGAGCCAACGCCAGCGCCGCGTGGAGACGGCGGCGGCGGAGGCCGCCGAGGACGATCCCGGCTTCGCCGGCGACGCGGTCAAGCGGACGGCTACGGAGCTGTTTGTCGAGATCCAGCGGGCCTGGGACGCGCAGGACCGTATCCGCCTGCGCGCGCTGGTAGCCCCAGGCCTGCTGGCCGAGTGGGAGCGGCGGCTGGATGACTTCGCCCGCCGTGGCTGGCGCAACCGCGTGGCGCCACTGGAGCCTCCCAACGTTGAGTACGTCTCGCTCGTCCACCGCGGCGACGCAGACACCGACCGTGTCGTCGTGCGGATCGAGGCCCGCATGCACGACTACGTCCAGGACGGCGCCGGTCACCGCATTCGACGCGCGGGGCGCTTCACTGACACGGTCCGCGTGCGCGAGTACTGGACGCTCGGCCGTCGCAACCAACACTGGATCCTGCTCTCGATCGAGCAGGGCGCCGAGGGTGAGCATGCGCTCAGCGACGAGATCGTCGCCAGTCCGTGGGCCGACACGGGGGCGATGCGTGACGAGGCGCTAGTCGAGGGGGCGATGGCGGAAGCGGTCCCGCAAGGCACCGACATCGCCGAACTCACCGACCTCGATTTCCAGGGGGATGCTCGTGCCGCCGCACTCGATCTGAGCCTCGCCGACGGACGCTTCGCCCCCGACGTGCTGGAGGTAGCCGCGCGTCGAGCCGTGGCGGCGTGGACGGAGGCGGTCGACGGAGACGATGACGCTCTGCTGGCGATCGCCCATGCCGATGCGGCGTACCAGCTGCTGCATCCAGGCGATCCCGAAGGACAGACCCGGCTGGTGGTCCGGGGCCCCAGCGTCGGGCAGATCCGGATCCTCTCCCTGGACCCAGTGGCCAAGCCGCCGACCATGACCATCGAGGTCGACCTCAAGGGCCGGCGCTACCTGGAGGATCGCGCTACCGCAGCCGTGGTCGCCGGCAGCCAATCGCGTTTGGTCTCGTTCACCGAGCGGTGGACCCTGGCGCTGGACGGCGACAGCCGGCAGCCGTGGCGGATAGCCTCCGTCTCCAGCCCGCTCGCTCGCCGCTGAGCCGTGGGTACCTGAACCGCCGGGCGGCGCGCTCTCCGCGCCCCAGCCTGACGCCCGGATGATCCCGATCAAGGACAACATCCCGACGGATCGCTTTCCGTTCGTGACGGTGGCGCTGATCCTGCTGAACGTGATCGTCTACCTGCTGTCGATCCGGCACGGCGGTTCGGTGATCTCGGGCCCCGAGACCCACGAGGTCGTCAAGTACGGAGCGATCCCGTACGCGCTCACGCATCCAGGTGAGCACTGCGGGGTGGCGCAATCGCTGCAAGGTGGCGTGATCGCCTGCCAGGGACAGCCCGGGGTGGTGGGAGCGCCCACTGGCACGCTCCCCACCTGGCAGACGGTCTTCACCTCGATGTTCATGCATGGTTCGATCCTGCACATCGCCGGGAACATGCTGTTCCTGTGGATCTTCGGCAACAACGTCGAGGACTCGATGGGGCGGGTCAAGTTCATCGGGTTCTACCTGGCGGGCGGAATCGCCGCCCTGGCGCTCCAGGTGGTGGTGGACCCGAGCTCGACCGCTCCGACCGTCGGAGCGTCGGGGGCGATCGCCGCGGTGCTTGGCGGCTACATCCTGCTCTATCCCCACGCGCGGGTACTGACGCTGGTGTTCATCATCCTGTTGTTCACCGTGATCGAGCTGCCGGCGATCGTGATGCTCGGGATCTGGTTTGCTCAGCAGGCCGTGTTCGGAGCGGCGAACCTGACCAACCCCACGGGTGGTGGAGGCGGCGTCGCCTACTTTGCCCACGTCGGCGGCTTCGCCTTTGGGCTGCTGGCGATACGGCTGCTTGCGACCAAGCGCAAGCAGGTCCCGCCGCGCCTGCCGGTGTACTGAGCCTTTGCGCCTCGTCGTCCTTACGATCGCGCTGCTGTTCATCATCGGGCTGGCCGTGCTCACTGGGCTTGACATCAGCCAATACGGCGTGACCGGAATCAGCCTGCTGGCAATGATCGTGCTGGTGCTGTTCATGTTTGGCATCCTCGGAGCGCTTCGTCAACCGCCGCGGCGATGAACGAGCTGGGCGTGCTTCAACAGGGACGCTCGCGGCGGGCGGCGGCAGCGGCGCAACTGCGCCGGCGCCGCCGGCGGCGGCGGTGGACGTTCTCGGGTCTGGTGCTGGTCCTGGGCGCTGTGGCGCTACTGGTGTTCATGCCGGCCGGCGCCTCGGACCCAGCGGGCACATCGGTGAACCGCGGGATCGTCAGGACCCGCCACGACCATCGCCCCGTAGCTGCGGTGAACTCTTACGGGACGACCATGGCGACCACGTCTGTTGATCCACATCTCAAACGAGGGCTCCGAAGCGGCATGCTGTTCGACGTCCATTCCGGCCGGGTCCTGTGGGCACGGAGCACGGGGCAGCCGTTGCCGATCGCCAGCCTGACCAAGATGATGACGGCGCTGGTGGTCGTGGACACGGACCGGCCGACCGACAAGGTGCTGATCACCTCCCAGGCCCTCCAGTTCTCCGGTTCGGGCGTGGGCCTGCTGCCGCTCGGACGCCGGGTCTCGCTGCGAGCGCTGCTCTACGGCCTGCTGCTCCCATCTGGAAACGATGCAGCGATCGCGCTCGCTCAGCACGTGGCCGGCGGCCAGGAGCGCTTCGTGGCTCTGATGAACGCGCGGGCCCGGGCGATGGGTCTGAGCTGCACCCACTTCAGCACGGTCAGCGGCATCGTCGATAAGGACAACCGCTCCTGCGCCGTCGATCTGGCGCGAATCGCCCACGCAGTTCTGGTCCAGCCGCTTCTGGCCAGGATCGTCGCCTCACGAGCCGCCGTGCTGCCGTTCCCGATCAAGGGCGGCAAGCTCTACCTCTACAACAACAACCCGCTCCTGGACACGAGTTATCCCGGCGCCGACGGGGTCAAGACCGGCTACACGCAGGCAGCCGGCCGCTGCCTGGTGGCTACCGCGCGGCGGGGACGAAGGTGGCTTGGGGTGGTGCTACTGCACTCCGACGATCCACCCGATCAGGCGATGAAGCTGCTGGATCTCGGCTTCGCCGCCCGAAAGCTGTGATCCGCGGGAGGCGGGTGGTCGGCAACCTCGTTGCCAGTGCAGCCAACCCTCAGACGTGGAAGGATGAAAGCATGGAGCGAGAGCTCAAGGAACGCCTCGCCGCCAACGAGGACACGTTCCGAGAGATCAACGAGGGCATCACTCGGGGACAATGGCCTGGCGAGGAGCGAGCTCCGACCAGCTTCCGCTGCGAATGTGCCCGGCTGGGCTGCAATCTGCTCATCGACCTCTCGCCGGAAGAGTACGAGCAGGTTCGCCAGCACGCTCGCCGGTTCATCGTCGCCCGGGGCCACGAGCTGCCGGACGTGGAGACGGTCGTCCAGGTGAGCGACAACTACGCGGTGGTGGAGAAGCTAGGGGAAGCCGGAGAAATGGCAGAGCTCCTGGATCCTAGGGCCTGATCGGCCAGTCCCCCCTCCTCGTCCAGCTCAAACCGCATTCGCACCTCGGTGCCACCCGTCGCCCGACCGACGATCGTCAGGCCATCGGCGCACTGAGCGATCAGCGCGAGCCCGACGCCCAGGCCACGACTGTCGCTGTGGGCGCGGAGCCCGACTCCGTCGTCCCCGATCAGCACCCACAGCTCGTCAGCGGCCAGGTCAGCTCTGACGTGGAACTTTCCCCCCTGGTGGGGATAGGCGTGCATGACCACGTTGGTGATCGCCTCCGAGGCAGCCAGCCGGACAGCTTCGATCTGCTCTTCAGAAGCGCCCACCTGAGCGGCGAAAGCGGCCAACTCGCGCCGAGCGAGGGAAACTGACTCCGGGATCGCCGGGTAGGACTGAGCCAACGTGTTGCTCCCTACGAGAGTCATCACTTGTCTCGGCTTACCCGGATCCCTCCAGAGACAATCTCCCGCCCAGGCGGTGCGAACACGTTCTCAGGTGAGCCTGAACCGTTAGCCTCCGGCGGCAACGTGGCCCTCGGCCCTCACGCGCGCCGGCGCCGGCCCCGGGCCCGAGGGGGTCAGGCGCTTGAGGGCCAGCCACCCAATCGCGGCGACGATCACGCAGGTCCCGGCGCCAAGACCGAGTCCCGCGCGCGCTCCGAAGGCCGCCATCACCCAGCCAACCACCGGACCCCCAACCGGCGTCGATCCCTGGAAGGCGATGAACCACAGCGACATCACGCGCCCTCGCATCCCCGGCTCAGAGGTGAGCTGAAGCGTCGAGTTACCGGTTGACATGAAGGCTATGCTGGCGCCGCCGACGATGCCAAGTGCGAGCAGCTCGATCGCCAAGTTGGGGGCGGCGGCCGCCACTGCCAACGCCAGTCCGAAGACGCATGCGCTGCTGACCAGCGGCCTCAGGCCGGTCTGGCCGCGAGCGGCAATCACCAGGCCGCCGAGCACGGCACCGACTCCCATCGCGGCGGTCATGAAGCCGAAGCCGCTGGCGCCGACGTGCAAGCCGTGGCTGGCCATCACCGGCAGCGAGACCTGGAACTCGTAGGTCAGACAGCCGACGAGGGCCATCATCAGCAGCGGCACCGCCAATCCTGGCGTGCCCCGCACGTAGCGCAGGCCCTCTCGCAGCTGACCTCGCTCTCGCGGGGCCGGCGGAGTCGGGTGAAGCTCGCTGCGCTTCATCGTCGCCAACGACGTGACCACGGCGACGAAGCTGACCGCGTTGAACAGGAAGCACACTCCGTCACCGACGCTGGCGATCAGGATGCCGCCGATCGCCGGTCCCACAGTCCGCGCCCCGTTGACGAGTACCGAGTTGAGGCTGACGGCGTTGCGCAGATGCTCCGCGCCGACCAGCTCGAGCATGAACGATTGCCGCGCGGGGTTCTCGAACGCGTTGTTCAATCCCAGCAGCGCCGCCAGCGCGCCGATCTCCCAGACTCGAACGGTCCCGGTGATCGTCAGCAATCCCAGGGCCAGGGCCTGAAGCCCCATCGCCGACTGAAGGACGATCATCAGCTTGCGCTTGTCCACCCGGTCGGCCACGACGCCCCCGTAGGCGCCCAGCACCAGCACCGGTAAGGTCTGCAGCGCGATCACCGCTCCCAATGCCGTGCTCGAGTGGGTGAGGGTCAGCACGAGCCAAGCCTGGGCGGTCATCTGCATCCAGGTTCCGGTCAGGGACACTGCCTGGCCGCCGTAGTAACGCCGATAGTTCCCGACCGAGAGCGCCGCGAAGGTGGTCCGCCCGGCGTGCCGCACGCGGGTCATCGGAGACCTCCGCCGAGCTGCTCAGCCAGTGCCTCCAGCGCCGGCAGCGCCGCAGCGACAGCCTCCCGCTGGCCGGCGGTGAGCTCCGCCAAGGCGAGATCGACCGCCTGCGTGCGCTCGCGGCGCATGCGCTCGGCCAGGCGTCTGCCGGCGGGGGTCGCCTTCACCCAGGCCGCACGCCGATCGCGCTCGTCGTGGCCGCGCTGGAGCAATCCGGCATCCACCAAGTCGGAGATCACGCGTGAGAGCATCGTCGGGTTGATCCCCTCGGCGCTGGCCACCTCCGACAGACCCACCGGACCCACCCTCACCACATCGAGCAGGACCGTCACCCGTGTGGGTGTCAATCCCGCGGCGGCGCCGGCCGCGGTCGGTCGCAGGCGGCGAGAGAGCCGGCCGATCACCGCCCGCAACCGCGCCGCCGTTTCGGCTTCGATCACTGTTGGCGTTGTCGGCGCTGAACTGGACAAGAGGCTCCGATACTGATCACATAGTTGCTTGCTGGCAAGCATTATTCTAGCAACCGGCAACCGGGTATCGTGCAACCCCATGAGTCGCACCGGCACGCAGAACCTGGGCCGACTCGCGCAGGACGCCTTCGAGCGCCGCGGGGATTACCCCGCGTTGCTGTTCGAGGATCATTGGCATAGCTCGGGGGAGTTGTTCCAGCGAGCCACCCGGATCGGCGCGGGCCTGACCGAGATCGGGGTGCGGGCCGGGGACCGGGTGATCGTGACCATGGCCAACTGCCCGGAGGTGGGGATCGTCTATCAGGCGCTGTGGCGCGCGGGCGCCGTGGTCACGCCGGTGACCTTCCTGCTGCCGCCGGCCGAGCTGGCGCACATCGCCGTGGACTCCGGGGCGCGCGCGGTGGTCACCACCACGGAGCTGCTCCCGCGGGTGCGGGAGGCGTTGACCGGGAATGAGAGCGTCGAGTCGGTGGTCAGCGCGGGACCTCCGGCTCCGGAGGCGACCGCGCTTTCGGAGCTGGAGGGTTCGGCTGCGGGATCGATCGTGGCCCGATCCGACGATGACCTGGCGGCGCTGCTCTACACGGGGGGAACGACCGGACGTGCCAAGGGGGTGATGCTGACGCACGCAAACCTGTACTACACGGGCGCCGCCGCGGAGGCCTCCGCACACGTCCCCGGGGTCAACCGCTCGCTGGTGACCCTGCCGCTCTCGCACGCCTACGGGCTGCTGGTCACCCTCGGCGGTATGCATTCCCGGGAGCCTGGCGTCGCCGCGCTGCTGCGCTGGTTCGAGCCCCAGCGGTTCCTGGCCCTGATCCAAGAGCACGGACTGCAACAGAGCGCCCTGGTACCGACGATGTTCCAGATCCTGCTCTCCCAGCCGCTGGAGGAATATGACCTGGCCTCGCTGCGCTACCTGGGCTCGGGTGGAGCACCACTGTCGGTTGAGGTCGCCGAGGAGTTCCGCCGCCGCGTGCCGTCGGTCTCGGTCCGCCAGGGGTACGGGCTCACCGAGACCGCTGGACTCGTCAGCACGTCCCCTCCCGACCGCGCGCGAGCTGGCTCGGTAGGTCTGCCGGTCCCGGGTACCGAGCTCCGAATCATCGGCGATCAGGACCAGGAGCTCCCGGCCGGGGAAATCGGCGAGGTCTGCTGCCGCTCACCGGCGGTGATGCAGGGCTATTGGCGATCGCAATCCGCGACGGCCGAGGCACTGCGGGATGGCTGGCTGCACACCGGCGATGTCGGCTACGTCGATCGTGACGGCTATCTGTTCATCGTCGACCGCAAGAAGGACCTGATCATCCGGGGCGGCTTCAACGTCTATCCCCGAGACGTCGAGGACGCGCTGCTCGAGCATCCGGCGATCGAGGTCGCAGGTGTAATCGGACGACCGGACCCCCACCACGGCGAGGAGGTTGTGGCCTTCGTGTCGCTGCGGGGAGACAGCGCGGTCACCAGCGAGGAACTGGTCCAGTGGGGGCGAGAGAGGATCGGCGGCTACCGGTACCCGCGTGAGGTGCACATTGTTCAGTCGGTACCGCTGACCGCGGTGGGAAAGATCGACCGCAAGGCGCTGAGAACCGGATTGGCCGCCGCGGAAAACTGACCTCCTCCGCGGCTTGGTCCCGAGGACGCCGCTCCCCTGCACTCCGGTAAAGCGATTGTGTGGACAACTACTGCTAACGTCCTTTCGCACCCGCCAACTAGCAGGAGGTCTGAAAATGAAGCTCGCCCGATTGTTCTTGCGCCTGACCATCGGTGGCCTATTCGTCGGCCACGGAACCCAGAAATTGTTCGGCTGGTTCGGCGGCCACGGGCTGGAGGGAACCGGACAGTTCTTCGAGAGCCTGGGGATTCGGCCGGGACGGCGGAACGCTATGGCCGCTGGCATTGCCGAAGCCGGTGGGGGGGCAGCCCTCGCCCTGGGCGTGGCCACGCCGCTGGCCGCCTCCGCGCTGGTCGCGACGATGCTCACGGCGATCAATCGGGTCCACGCCAAGAACGGCCCGTGGGTGACCCAGGGTGGATACGAGTACAACCTCGTGCTGATCGCCGCGGTGCTGACGCTGGCGGAGACCGGGCCCGGCAAGCTGTCGCTCGATGCCGCTCTGGGCAACGAGCGCAGCGGTGCCGCCTGGGCGCTGTTCGCCGCCGCGGCTGGCGTGGGCGGCGCGGTCGGTGCTCACCTCTCCGCCGAGTCCGAGTCCACCTCGCCGGCTGCGCCCATGGCCACGACAACACCCACTCCGGCGGGCGATCCCGCCTCCGCCTGATGAACAGGTACGCGCGCTGACGTCTGCGACGCGACCGGGGTCCGTCTCATCTAGTCCGATGGTTGGGTAAATGTAGATAAACCAACCCGGAGGTGAGCAGTGCTACTTATGCTGGCGGTAATCCTCTTGATCCTCGCGGTCGTCGGAGGAGTGGCGGTTCACCCGCTCCTGTTCCTGATCGCGATCCTGGCCGTGCTGCTGTTCGTCGGCGATCGCCGGGGGGCGGTGCGCTAAAGCCGGGGGTGCAGTGCGCTAAAGCCGGGGGTGCAGTGCGCTAAAGCCGGGGGTGCAGTGCGCTAGAGCCGGGGGTGCAGTGCGCTGAGCGGGGGCGCAGTGCGCTGAACCGTGCGGCCGGTTCCGCGCCGCACGGATCCGGGTGGCCGGTCAGCCTTCGGGCGGCCGGTCACCCTTGGCGCCGTCACCTAAGCTCATCCGGTGACCAGGCGGCGGGGGTCAGCACGCCGCCATCAAATCAGGTCATCGCCGCAACCAGGCGGTGGTGGCGCAGCTGCTCGGGGGGTGAGCCGTGCAGCACCCAGGTCCCGTCGTCACGGCGACTGAGCGCCCCGGCGCGGGCCAGGTCCCCCATCGCGCTGGTGACCGAGGGACGATGGGCGCCGACCAGGTCGGCCAGCCGCTGATGCGAGAGCGGCAGCGGCACCATGATCCCGTCTCGGGAGACGCGGCCCCAGCGTTCCGCCAGGTGCCAGAGTGTCAACAGCAGCCGGTCGTCGATCCGCTGATGGTGGACGATCGCCAGCGCAACCGCAAGCGAATGCGCCCGCCGGGTGCCGCGCGCGAACAGCTCCAGACCGAGCTGGGGCCACGGCATCATCCGCACGACCAGCCCATGGTCGAGCACCGCTAGCCGGGTCGGCTCCAGCACCACCCACCCCACCTCCGCGTGCACATGAGAGGCGTCAGGATCCCACTTCCACGGACGCAGGACGTCGCCGGGCCCGAGCAGCTCCACGCAGCGACGACCGAGCACCTCGACCTCCCGCGTGAGCAACCCCTCGATGATCAGGAAGCCGCGATGGTGGATGTCAGGATGAATCGCGTTAGCCGCGTCCCAGTTGCCCGTGGACAGGTGACGCTCCCGCGTCAGCGCCTCTCGCCGCGCGCGCTCACGCTCTGAGTCATCGAGGAGCTCGGCGAGCTCGTCATCAGCGTCGACGATGCTGATCAGCCCGGTGTTAGAGCCAACCAGCCTCACCGGCTATCCGGTCCTCGCGCCAGGGTGCGCATCACGAGCAAGCCTACCCGCCCTCGGCCCCTGGTCAACGGGTTCCTGGCCCGCCGGCGATAGCCGGCAGGCGGCTGTCCTTCTCCGGCGGGAGGAGGACCGTCACCGTGGGCTCGGGACCGGCGGCCCCCGGCAGCGCGCGAACAGCACGCTTCCGCGATCATGGGGACATGGCCAACAACCCCTCCGCCCGCAGCGTCAAGATCTCTGCCGATGAGCGAACCGGCTGGTCCTCAGAGCGCCCGCGGCGCGATGGCAGCCCGCCGCGCCCGGTCGACGTGTCCGTTCGCTGCCGCGTGCTCGCTCCCGCGGATCGTCTCCGCTACTCGCCGGGCAGCCTGGTGGTCGTGGTCGGCGTTCAGGCCGCGGAGCCCGCTCAGGTGGCCGAGCGGGTGGTCGAGGAGCGCGGCGCTGTGCTCTCGCTCGCTCGGGTGCGCGGGATTCTCGCCGGCCGGATTCCTGACCGTGACATCGAGACCCGGGCTCATGAGCTGCTGTTGGCCGCCATTCACAAGCGGCTGCAGGCCAAGCAGGCGGTCGTGGTCGCGGTCGAGGGCTTCGATGCCCCCGAGCGCGAGCGATACGTACGCGCTGCTCACGGACTCCAGCGCCCGCGGCACCTGATTCTGCTCGAGGCTCCTCGTGAGCGCGTCCTTGACCAGGAGCGCCCGGCGATGGACGAGCTCCGGCGCTCGCTCGATGCCGGCGAGCTGGGCCGGGAGGGCTTCCAGACCGCCTTGCGCCTCGGCGGCAACGCGCTCCAGGAGCTCAAGCGGGTGGTGTTTGCGCCTGCGCCGCGGGAGGACTGAGAGCCTCTCTAGGACTGAGAGCCTCTCTTGTACGCACCCTCTCAAATCGTGTTAAAGCAGCCGTAGATCGTGTACAGCGGGTTGACGACGTTGTCTCCGTGGGCATCGCGCATCAATTGCTGGCCGATGAATGCCGGTGGAGACTGGGCCTTGTAGCAGCCGTCGGACTGCACGCTGACGTCGTAGGTCACCGGGGTTTGCTGGAACGGATTTGCGCCCGGCTGCGGGATGAACACGTTCATGGTGCAGACCCAGTCACCGGGGCCGTTGGGGGTGCTCCCCCGGCGGCTGCAGCTCGGCAAGATGTTGAGCTTTGCTCCGGGTGGGACGACCCGACCCAGCTGCCGCTGCTGGAGCAACGTGAGACGGTTGAACGTCGGGGTCAGGCTTGCCTGCAGCCGAGCGGCAGTTACGCCGGTGGGACCCCAATTGCTGGCGATGGCGATGAAGGCGATGACCGCAATCAGCGCCAGGACGACGCGAACCGGCAACACCCAACCTTGCCTGCGGGGGACAGGCGTGCCGGCAAAATCGCGGCCGCGCAGCAGCCGCCATGAGACGCTCACACAGATCACCGTCCATACGATGCTGACGATGATTGCCACGATCAGCGGCCCGTAGAATCGGTGATCGCTGAACAACGCGTGCCATCCGTTGAACGCCGCGCCCACCAGCAGCATGTGGACCCAGATACCGGCGCCAACCAGCAGCAGCAACTGCATGGCCAGGGCGGTGATACCGGGCCCGATCACGCCCATGATCCCGTTGCGCGTGGCCACCGAGAACAGCACGGCAAGGCTGGCAAAAGCAAGGGCCGGTAGCAGGCACAACACCCAGCTGAGGAGAACCAGGCCGAGCGCACTGATCGGTGAGAGCAGCGTCCCGCTCAGGCTGACCAGCGACTGGTCGCCGACCAGAAGCACGCCGGCGAGCAGGCTTGCCAATGCGGTGAGCGCCACCAGAGCAGCGGTAAACGTTGCCGCCGCCAGCAGCTTTCCCAGGAATACGTCCCGGCGCGTGCACGAGCGGGTCAGGACCAGCTTCCAGGTCCCGTAGCGGTCCTCGGCGGAAAACATGTCTCCGGCCACGATCCCGGCCATCAACGGGAATCCCCACGAGCCGGCGAATGCCAGCAGCACCAGTGAGACGGCAAAGCCGGAGGAATGAACCCACACGCCGTACAACGTGTCGGTGGGGCTTCCGCTCTGCACCTTCAGGATTGCGGCAAAGACGAACGGCCCCCCGAGGCAAACCAGAGCCAGCAGTCGGATCGGCAGCTGCGAGGACAGCTTTCGCCGTTCAGTGCGAAACACGTTCCAGACACCGTTGCCGGTTCGTCTCGAACCGATGACCGCAACCGGCTCGATTGGTTGGGTGGATGAGGCGGTCACCGGCCGACGTGGGTCCTACCGGCCGGCTCGCCGGGCGGGAGGGAATCGGGCTCCCGATCGCTCGTGAGGGCAAAGAACATCGACTCGAGCGGACTCACAAGCAGCTCCAGCCGACGGATCGCGACCCCCTCCGAAGCCAGCGCCAGTACATACTGATCCAGAGATCCCTCATCCACGGTGACGGTCAGCCCACCGCGATCGGACGGGGCCCCGCTGACCCCCGCTTGCCGTGCCGCGATCTCGAGCGCGCGCGTGTCGTTGCTGGTGAGAAGTCTATGAGCGGATGCGGGAGCCTGCTCGCCCACCTGTGCGGCGACTCCGTCCCACACCACCCGACCCCGGCTTAGCACCGTGAAGCTCTGGCAAAAATCCTCCACCTCCGTGATCAAGTGGCTGCTCACCAGGATCGTGACGCGATCCGCCGCCAGCTCCCGCACCAGCGCACCGACCTCGCGCACCCCCTCGGGATCGAGGCCGGCTGTCGGCTCGTCGAGGAGCAGCAGCCGCGGTGACCTCAACAGCGACGCGGCGATCCCCAGACGCTGCCTCATCCCGGTCGAGTAGCCGCTTACCCGATCGGCGCTCCGCTTGGCCAGGCCAACCCGCTCGAGTACTTCGCCAATTGTCGTTCCTGTCTCCCCGCCATCGAGCTCAACCAGCAGCTCGAGGTTGGCGCGCCCCGACAAGTAGGGATAGAAGCTCGGATCCTCGACAAACCCGGACACGCGATCTAGTGCGTCCGACTCGGATCCACCGAGCGCTTGACCGAACAGCTCGATCGAGCCCGCGTCGGGTCGGACCAGCCCGAACAGAATCCGCAGCAAGGTCGTCTTACCGGCTCCGTTTGGACCCAGCAAACCCCGTACTTCCCCTTCGTCGAGAACCAGGTCGACACCGTCCAGCGCGCGCGTGGTGTCGAAGGATTTGGCGACCCCGCTGACGCGAACGGCACTCACCCCGGGCAAGCTACCGCGGTAGCCGGCGCTCTCACCGTCATCGCGGCTGCGGGGACAGTATGAGGGGAGGTCGTGGCGCTTGGTTGAAGTTGAAGTCGTTACGCAGATCGCCCAGCAGCGGGTTGCTCTCACGAACGTCCGGTCGCGGATCAGGCCTGCCGTCGGTGGCTGGATTGATGCGTTCGCCGGAGAGGAAGTCATCCTCGATGAACTTCACATACGCGTCATGGCTGTAGGTGTGGTGGTCGACATAGCCGCGCCTGGCGTACGGGCTGATCACGATCCCCGGGACGCGGAGACCGTAACCGTTCTCATCGACCGTGGGCGGCACGACGTGGTCATAAAAGCCACCCCAGTCGTCCCAGCTCAGGAAGATCGCGGTGCTGTCCCAATCCGGGCTTCGCATGATCGCATTGATGAGTCTCGTCACATACGTTTGCCCGGCGCTGACCAGACCGGGGGGATGTTCTGAGACGGAGCCGCTGGGGGTTATCCACGACACGGCAGGCAGTGTCCCGCGGCCAACGTCACGGTAGAAGCTCGTCAGCGACTGGACGTTGCCCAGCTGGTTGTCCTCCTTGACGGTGTCGAAGTAGGGCAGCGGGTTCCAGATCCCCGGTGTCTTGGCATCTTGCGGTACGGGCGAGCAGCTGGTCGCGCTGGCGTTCTCGCAGTCGGGTTCTGTCCCCTTGAGCACGTAGTAGCGCCAGCTGACGCGGTGGCGATGAAGGAGATAGGTGAGGTCCGTCCAGGCGTAATCCGGTGGGGTATGAGTGGTGTTCATGAAGTCCGGCGGGAACCGAGGCGCCTCGATGTTGTTCACGCAGCTCGCGGGAGCACTGGAAGTGCAGTTCGCCGACCACTCAGAGACCATGTACAGGTGGGAGGGAAGGCTCCACGAGGCGTTGGATTCGAACAGGTGATCCTGCAGCACGAAGTGCCGGGCATAGGACCAGTAGTTGGGAATCTCCTGACCGGTGTGATAGCCCATCACATCGGGGTTAGTCCCCGCGTGGCATGATGGATCATTAGGTACGAGGCAAAGGTTGGCCCCGGTCTCGGCCGACCGGATGAAACCGTCCATGCGCCCGCCATTGACGTCGACCGTGGCCGCGTTGGCCTCATGCGGTCCCCCCTTGTTCACGTCTTGGGTGTCGTGGTAGGGGCGCTCGCAGATGCCGG
The DNA here is from genome assembly GCA_963787535.1 of uncultured Solirubrobacterales bacterium. GTDB lineage: Bacteria > Actinomycetota > Thermoleophilia > Solirubrobacterales > Solirubrobacteraceae > Palsa-465. Next base: position 115,978 of record CAWBDB010000001.1, on the reverse strand, counting down.
TACGAGGGTCAACGCTGCACACCGTGGGCACACCGTTACGCATCGGGATGCCGTCCGCTCCCGGATAGGTCCCGAAGTAACTGTCGAACGATCGATTCTCCTGCATGATGATCACGACATGCTTGATCTTGTGAATGCCGAACGCCGGCATCGTGCAGCCGCGTGCGAGACGCGCCTCATGACCGACGGCACATCGAGGCCGCGCTGACACCGGCGTCGTCGCCGGGCCGGCCACGAGCAGGCTGACGCCAACCCCGGCCAAGAACAGCGCGAGCAGAGCAGCACCTACCGCTCGCCTCCTGGGCGGACGGTTCCGCGTACCTACCCCTTGCCGGGCCCGAGCGCCGATCACGGCAGGAACCGTATCGCGTCCAGCAACTCTGGGGCCAGTTCAGGAGCAACGATCTCCGGATCCTGAAGCTCGATCCACAGGGGCGCCAGAGACAATCGCCCTCAACAGAGAGACCTTCAGGAACGATCTGTTCACCCCTTGGGCGTTACACTGGCGACTTGGAGCAGGCGCCAGGCATGGCTCGTATCCCTCCTCACGCGCGGGTGATTGCCGCCTCCTTAATCGCTCTGGTTGCCGGAGGCGCGGTTGGCGCTGTGGTGATTGGCTCCTCCGATCAAACGCGCACCGTCACCGTCGCCCGCCTACACGTCACCACAGCGGTGCGCACCATCTACAAGACGCGCATCAAGACGGTTGCCGCCCCGGCGCCCCCTACCGCCAGCGCCCACTCGAGCGGTTCGCGCCCGCAGTCCTCCCCCGCCGCCGGCAGCCCGCCGATTAGGTCCCCCGCTGGATCCTCTCCGGTCGCTCCCGCGCCCCCGCCAGGACCGTCGCAGCACTTCGCCGGGACGGGACCGACCACGCTGGGAGACATCACCATCAAAGGCACGGCAACCCTACGGTGGACCAACAGCCAGGGGCGTATGCGCATCCTCTTCGATGGCAACGCCGTCGGGGTGGATTCCCCAGCCAATGCCGGCCAGACCGTTGCTCCGGCGCAGACCTACCATCAGGTCAAGGTCGATTCCCCCGGACGCTGGACCATCAACATCAGCTAGAGCGCAGCCGTGAAACCGGTTCGGTGATCTCGCCGGCCCGATCGTCCGCTTGACCCGATGAGGAAACCTGCGCACTGGTAGCGTCTCGACGGGTCGCCATGCCGCGTGTGCTGATCCCGATCCCAAGCCGGGACTTCGATCCCACCGAGGTGGCCGTCAGCTGGCAGGTGCTCTCCCAACTCGGGCACGATGTCGTGTTCGCGACACCCGACGGTCTACCAGCCAGAGGCGACGAGCTGATGTTGAGCGGTGAAGGCCTAGACCCGTGGGGGTTTCTCCCTGGTGTGCGCCGGCTGGTCGGGATCGGACGGCTCCTGCGTGCTGACGCACGCGGACGGGACGCTTACCAGCAGCTCGAGTGCTCGGCGGCGTTCCGGACCCCGATCCGGTGGGACGACGCTGAGCTTGACTGCGTCGACGGGCTGCTGCTGCCGGGCGGTCACCGGGCTCGGGGCATGCGCCGCTACCTGGAGAGCGATGTCCTGCAGCGGCTGATAATCGAGGCGTTCGACCGCGATATGGCCGTCGGCGCGGTGTGCCACGGAGTTCTGTTGGTGGCGCGCAGCCTCGACCCGAGCACCGGCAGGTCGGTCCTCTTCGGTCGGAAGACGACTGCCCTGACCTGGGCGCTCGAGGATCGGGCGTGGCGCGTGGCGCGGATCACCAGGTTCTGGGACCCCGACTACTACCGCACCTACCGGGAGGGTTCCGGGCAGCCCGCGGGCTACATGTCGGTCGAGCAGGAGGTCACTCGCGCGTTGGCTGGGCCGCAGGACTTCCGTGACGTAGAGTCGGGCATGCCTGACTTCAAACTCAAGACGAGCGGCCGCGCTCGTGACGCGTTCGATAACGAGCGTCCGGCGTTCGTGGTGCGAGATGGTTCGTATGTCTCAGCGCGCTGGCCCGGCGACGTGCACACCTTCGCGCGGCGGTTCGCGGACATGCTTGACAGTTCACGACCCCCCGCTGGTCGCCGAACCGTCAAGCTCTGAAGGTAGCCGCTGCGGTGCAGCTGATTTGCCTGAGATCAACGGTCTGTGGCAACGGGAGAAAGGGCGGCGGTGAGGGCAGCGCCGAGTGCGTCGACGAGCTGTTCGCCGGTCGGGCAGCTGGCAGGGTTGACGAGGAACTGGATCATGAAGCCGTCGGCGATCGCGATCAGGAACGATGCGATCGTCTCCGGGTCGGCGCCGGCGGCGGCGGCATCCTCACCAAGACTCTGCTCGACCGCGTCCGCGACGTCTGCGCGCGAGCGCCGGTAGTGCTCTGCCAGCTGCTCCCCCAGCTCCGGGGAGCGCACACTCGGTCCAATGGACTCGACGAAGGCGAGCATCAGGCTCTCATGCCGGGGAAGGGAATCGAGCATTGCCTTCCACGAGGCCGCTACGCGCTCCAGCGAGTTGGCAGCGGGACTGTCGAGCGCGACCTTGGTCAGTTGCGCGGTCCACTCGGCGAATACCTCGCCGAAGGCTTCAGCGAGCAGCGCTTCTTTGGAGCCGAAGTGATAGCCGATGGAGGAGAGGTTGGTGTTCGAGGCAGCTACGAGGTCACGCGCGGTGGTGCGCGCGTAGCCCTTCTCGCGCAGACAGCGCTTCGCACCCTCGAGCAACGCGTCCCGGTTGTTCATCGGGCGAGTATAGGGCCGCGAAGAACAAACGTTCTATACGTTTGTCCTAGACAATCGTACCAATCTGGAGTAGGGTCGGTTGCCGGCGCCATCCCTCACCCCCAACGAACGGACCGCCATGACCATGACCACCGCCGCGGCTGCGTCATCCACCTTTCACCGACGCGATTTGCCGCCGGGACCAAGGCTGCCTTATGCCTTACAGACGCTGCTCGCGTGGCAGTTCACGGGACCGTTTGAGCGCTGGTGCCAGCGGCGCTATGGACCCACGTTCACCGTGCGCGCCTTCCCCTCCACTGCTTCGATCTACATCACCGACCCCGAGGATCTGAAGGCGGTATTTGCCGCCGACCCGGAGGTGCTGCACGCTGGTGATGCGAACGCGATCCTCGGCCCCGTCCTCGGCCGTCGATCGATTCTGTTGGCCGATGAGGATGAGCATCTGCGCCGGCGGCGGCTGATGCTGCCGTTCTTCCATGGCGAGAGCGTGCGCCGTTATGCCGAAGTGGTGAGCGAGATCGCCGATGCCGAGATCGGGACCTGGAGCGAGGGAAAGGCATTGCGGCTGCACGATCGGATGCAGGCAATAACGCTCGAGGTCATTCTGCGGGCGGTGATCGGCGTCGATGACCCGGTGCGCCTGGCCCGGCTCCGCGTCGCCCTGCGAAGAATCGTCGAGTTCGCGCCCGGGGTGCTGCTGATGTGGGTCTGGCCGCGCCTCGGCAAGGTGGGGATCTGGCGCCGTCAGCTGCGCTGGCAGGCAGAGGCAGAGGCGCTGCTGCGCGAGGAGATCGCCGATCGGCGGACAGCGCCCGACCTTCACGAGCGCACCGACATCCTCTCGATGCTCATCCGTGCCCGCTACGACGACGACAGTGTCATGGATGACGATGAGTTGCGAGACCAGCTGATGACGATGCTGCTCGCGGGGCATGAGACCACCGCCACCGGGCTTGCCTGGACGTTCGAGCGCCTGGCCCGCCATCCTGCCGTGCTTGCACGCACGGAACGAGCGGTTCGCGAGGATGACGACGCCTATCTGGACGCCGTGGTCAAAGAGGCACTGCGCTCGCGTCCGGTTATACCCGACGTTGCCCGCGTGGCGGTCAAGCCGTTCTCGGTTGCCGGCTATGACCTACCGGCAGGGGTCACGCTGCTGCCATCCATACATCTGGTGCAGCGGAGCGAGTTGTTTCCTGACGCGCAGGTATTTCGTCCAGAGCGGTTCCTCGATGACGCCACGCCGCCGGCCTACGGTTGGATTCCGTTCGGGGGCGGCCGGCGACGCTGCCTAGGAGCCGCGTTCGCCTCGCTGGAGATGCGTCTGGTAATCAAGCGCGTGCTCACGCGCGTGGAGCTCACCGCGCCGGGTACCCGCGGCGAGTGGGCGCTCCCCCAGCACATCACGTTCGTGCCCGCGCGCGGGGCTCGGCTGCGCATTCGCCACAAGACCGGCCCCTCTGTGAACTGGAGGGACCGGTCGGCGCCTTCGAACCGCGAGCCGGTGCATCCAGCCGCAGCCTGAGCGGCTCGCCTCTAGCTACCCTACGGCGCCAAAGCGGTTGGTGTAGTAGTCGCAGTGGATACCGACGCCACGTCCCGTGAGCGTCGCGGTGACGCATTTCGACGCCGCATTGACGACTTGTCCGCGGGCTGGGAACACCGAGATCGTGCCCGAGAAGCGAGCGGTCGGGAAGTACACGTTGGTCAGGTGGCGGATGTAGAGCAGCGTGGGCGACGGACGCTTCTGGACGATGGTTTGGGCGCGACCACTGGATGCACTGCTCGCGACCTTCTGGTAGCGCGGCCCGGCGGCGTCTACCGTGGTGGCGGTCTGCTGGAGGTAGGCCGCACCGAACAAGAACATCGGGCGACTGCAGCCAATGCCCCCAAACCAGTTGTCGACCTCGGTGAAGCTCTCGATCAGCTTGACCGAGTGGGTGAAGTTCACATTGCATCTCACCGTCTGGGCGGTGTTCACGCGCGTCTTTGACCTTCTGCGCGCCCCCGGAAGCAGCGCCGTGCCGGTAACGCTCAGAACTTTGCCGTTCCGGAACTGAACGGTGATGAGCGGCTGGTTGCTCGGAAGCGTCCCTTGGAGCGGGCGCCCGGCGGTCAGCGAGGGTCCGTTGCCGAGCCTGGGCGTTCTGGCCGCCGTAGCGCTCGGCGGCTGTGCGGCCAGCGCCGAGCCAGGCAGAGACAGGACGGTGGCAAACGCACAGGCACTGGCGAGTACGGGTGGACGGACGAGTGGGCGCATGCTCTGCTCCTCAGATAGTGGTGATTTGGGGCCTTTGTCGGCCACTACCGCTGCAGGATGCGCCGATAGTGCCGCGGCGTTAACCGTCTGACGTCGGCAAGGTTGCGCTGGTCAAGGCCACTGATTCACCGCTGCATACGAATATCGGGTCATCAAGTGGCGCGCCGGTTAACGGCATAGTGCGCCCGCACCAGTTCATCTTCCGGTTGGATCCACAGCGGCGCCCACGGCGGGCGCCGGGCGCGGGTCGTGGAGGCTTGATCCCGACGTGCAGGCACGTCTGCTGCGCCTCGCACCGGCCGCCAGGGATCTGTCAGCCCTGCGAGTAGTGGATGATGCGTTACGTCAGGTGCAGACGATGGGCCACGGCCGCCGCCTGGGTGCGGCTGCTGACACCGAGTTTGCTGAGGATCCGCGAGACGTGGACGCTGGCGGTCTTCTCGGCCATGAACAGCGCGACTCATTTGACGATTGGTGGCCCCCTGGGCGACCAGGACAAGCACCTGCGCCTCGCGTGGGGTCAGCCCGAACGGCGCCTCCGCGCCGTTGCCGGATTCGGCCGCGGCTCGCCTGGACTCGATCGTGGACTAAGACCCCAATCGGCTACATCAGGAGAATGGAGCCGATCCTCGGTGAGGTCCCCTCATCGGGATTTGTGTCAGTGGGCGCCGAGAGCCCGTTTCGTAGCACCAAGGTCCGCAGCTGCCTCGAGCTTCTACTTCCTGGGGTCGTCCCTCCGGGCGAGTTATCCTGAGGAGGAAGACCGTGAGCATCGTCATGTACGTCAAGCCGAGCTGCCCGTACTGTCAAGCTGCTCGTGAGCATCTCGCGGCTGAGGGCGAGACGGTTGAGGAACGCGACGCGACAAAGAGCGAAGCATGGAAGGCCGAGCTGATGGGCTACACCAACGAGCGAGGCATCGTGCCCACGATGGTCTGGAGCGACGGCCGGCGCCAGGTTGGATTCCCGCCCGGCCGCGGCTGACACGTGCATTGAGCGGTCGGTCGCCCGCTTACCTCGGTCCCGCCGGTCGGCCTCGTTGCCACACCGAGCATCGGCTTCCCGAAGGGGGACGAGCGCTACGGCTCCAACCGGCCGGCATCCGTAGCTTCAGCTTCACGGCGACCAGGATCAACGTGCCGAGCGACACCAGCACCCTGGCCCCGGTCAGCCACATCCGGTCGCGGACGCAGTCTCTGGTCGGCGTCGCGCCTGCCTCGTCGCCAGCCCGACGCATGTTCGCAGGCGTTAGGTCCGGCGTCGGCTGAGGAGCCGTGGAATCGCCAGGGCGAGCAGTGCGCCGAGCAGGGCGCAGATGATCATCACCCAGATCAACGAGAGGGAGACGTGCCCGAAGACGAAAGAGACCTTCACCGTCTCGGAGTTGGAGACGATGAATGCGACGAGCCACACGGCCACAAGGGCGACGACGATCAAGGCGACGGTCCGCCGGATGTCCCGTACCCCTGTCTGCCGCTGGGCTCGCTCACCTGGCACTTACGTTGGATTCTACGATCAGCTCTCGATCCCGGTTACCTGCTGCGCGGAGGCGCTTGCGTCACGCCGGCACCAGGCGCGCGTTCGCCTCGGTGGTGGCGATCGCGCTCGCGGCCCCGATCAGGGTCAGGTGACTGAACGCCTGAGGGAAGTTGCCGACCTGCCGACGTCGAGGAACGTCGTATTCCTCGGCCAGCAGGCCAAGGTCGTTGCGCAGCGCCAGGAGCCGCTCGAACAGCGTGCGCGCCTGCTCGACCCGGCCGTTCAGGGCGAGCGCGCTGACGAGCCAGAATGAGCAGGCCAGGAACTGGCCCTCGTCCCCGCTAAGACCATCGTCGGTGGCGGCAGTCGAATATCGGGACACGAACCCATCGCGGCCAAGCTCAGCGGAGATGGCGTCGATCGTGCCGGTTACCCGCTCGTCGGTGCCTGGTAGGAAGCCCACGAGGGGGATGGTGAGGACACTCGCGTCCAGCTCACTCGATCCGTAGTACTGAGTGAACGTGTGGCGTTGGGCGTCGTAGCCGCGCTCGCAGATCTCCTGATGGATCTCGTCGCGCGTCTGCCGCCACTGCTCCACCGGCGCTTCCATCGAGAACTGCTGGGCCAGTCGCACCGCACGGTCGAAGACCACCCAGGCCATCACCTTCGAGTGGGTGAAGTGCCGGCGTGGCCCTCGTGTCTCCCAGATACCGTCGTCGGGCTGGCGCCAGATCGTCCCAACGTGCTCCACCGCGGCCCGCCATCGCGGCCACAGCCGCGCCTCGAGCTTGCCGATCGCCTGAGCGCCGATATGGGCCACGGCCATGACCTCGCCGTAAACGTCGAGCTGGAATTGCTCGGAGGCGGCGTTGCCGACCCGCACCGGCCGAGAGCCTTCATACCCCGGAAAGTCGGGCAGCTCGAACTCGGTCAGGCGTCGCTCGCCCCCGATCCCGTACATGATCTGCATGTGGCTCGGGTCCCCGGTGCCGGCGCGGACCATGAAGTCGCGGAAGGCCAGGGCCTCGTCGATGTAGCCGGCGGTCAGCAGCCCTTCCAGCCCAAGGACCGAGTCGCGCACCCAGCAGTAGCGGTAGTCCCAGTTGCGCTCGCCGCCGATGTCCTCGGGTAGCGAGGTGGTCGGGGCCGCGATCATCCCGCCGGTCTTGTCGGACGTCATTGCCTTGAGCGCGATCAGAGAGGTCACCACGGCCTCGCGATAGGGACCGTCGTACCGGCAGCGCCCGCTCCACTCCCGCCACCAGGCCTTGGTACGCGCCAGGGCCGAATCGGCATCCTCCACCAGCGGAGCCGGTTCGTATGACGGGTACCAGGTCAGAACGAGACGTTCCCGCGTCCCTTCGGCAACCACAAACTCGGCGCCCGCGCCACCGGGCTCGATCGACATCGGCAGCGTTGTGCTCAGCCGAAACGATTCCGGCCCGGCGGTGGCGACCAGACCGTCCGGAGTCGCTTCGACCCACGGGCTGACCGAGGCGTAGTCGGGCCGCAGCGCGAGCTCCATGCGCATCGCAATCTCACCGCTCAGAGCTTCGACGATCCGGACCAGACGGGGCGGCCCATCGCCCCGGTGGGGCATGAAGTCGATCAGGCGAACGGTTCCTCGGTCGGTCTCGAAGTCTGTCTCCAGCACGAGCGTTCCCGGCCGGTAGCGGCGAGAGGTGGTGCGAACCGCTCCCTTCGGCGCCACGCGCCAGCGGCCGTGGCGATCGTCGCCCACCAAGGCCGCGAAGCACGAGGGGGAGTCAAAGCGAGGAAGGCACAGCCAGTCAACGGCTCCGTCACGGGCGACCAGGGCCGCCGTCTGTATGTCTCCGATCAGGCCGTAGTCCTCGATATGCACGCTGCCATCCTTTCTAACGGGTGAGAGCCTCGGCCAGATCATGCTCGATCGCACCGCGTCCCATCGGCTGGGGGGCGCGAGCCTGATCTCGTCACGACATGCCGAGAATCCTCGCCTTCTGAGTTGAGAACTCCTCGTCGTTTAGCACTCCGTGCTCGTGCAGCCTCCCAAGCTCGGCGAGGCATTGGTTTTTGCCGCGCAGATCCCGCACTGAAGTTTGAGCACCGCCCGGGCGCAGCGGCCGCGGCCGAACGCCAGCCCTCAGCATAGGCCTCCTGTGGTCGCTCGTCCTCGATTTGGGCATTGCGCTTGCCTCCTCGTGTTGGGGTGTGAGCACAACCTGTCAGGAGGTCGACGGGCTAGAATCGTTCGATTCGGAGGATGCGTTGGCCGAAGTCGTGCCCGATCATCGGGCAGCAGCTGATGAGTACCGAGGCCATACCCGGCGAGACGAGCCAATCGTCGGTCCCCGACGAGGTCCGTTTGAACGAGCCGCCCCCCGGCCGGCCGATCTCTGGGGTCCGGCTCTTCTGGGTCGACGCGCTGATCGTCGTCGCAACTGTTCTCGCCCTGGTGACAATGCTGTCCGTGTGGGCCAACCGCCTCCTGTTCAGCCCAGACAACTGGGAGAACACGAGCACGCAGCTCCTCCAGAACAGCGATATCCGCAGCGCGGCCACCAACTACGTCGTCGATCAGCTGTACGCCAACGTCAACGTGCCCGCTGTGATCAGGTCGGGTCTGCCGCCACAGTTCCAGGGCCTGGCGGGACCAGCTTCAGGCGCGCTGCGGAACCTCGTCGTGCAGGGAACCGAGCTGGCGCTCACCCGCCCACAGGTGCAGAACCTGTGGGCCAAGGCCAACCGGGCCGCGGACCAGACCTTTATCGCGATCGTGAACGGAGGCAAGGGGCCGGCCAAGGTCAGCAAAGGAGCAGTCACGCTCGACCTGGCCTCGGTCGTGAATACCGTTGCCGCTCGGCTCGGGCTTCCCTCGGGGCTCGGCTCAAAGCTCCCCGCGTCGATCGCCAACCTGACGGTATTCAGGTCCAACCAGCTCAAGTTCGTTCAGGACGCGGGCAACGCAGTGCGAAGCCTGGCGCTCTGGTTGACGATTCTCGTGCCGCTCCTCTACGGGCTGGCGATCGTCCTCGCTCGAGGTCATCGCCGGCGGTCACTGATGACGGTCGGCTTCGCGGTTGTGTTCGCCGGACTGCTGGGGATCGCGGGCCGGGCAATCCTGGAATCACAGATCACCGATTCGCTGGTCAACGATGCTTCGCTGCGTCCGCCGGCCAGAGCCGTCGTTGACATCGGCACCGGCCTGCTCGGCGAGATTGCGGGGGCGTTCCTGCTGGTCGGCGCTGTCATCGCGCTCGCGGCCTGGTTCGCCGGACCGGCGCGCGTGATGGTGCCGGTACGGCGAGCCATCGCCCCCTTCCTGCGTGAGCAGCCTGTCGCCACCTTCGCGATCGCAGCTGCGGTGATGGTTCTCGTCTTCATCGCGGACCCGATTCCAGCGACGGGCACGCTGGCTGGGATCGTGGTCTTCATGGTGCTCGCGATGGTGGGCACAGAGGTGCTCCGCCGCCAGACGGCAGCTGAGTTTCCGGATGCACGTACAGGTGACGCGACGGCAGCCATCCACACACGGCTGCGGGTCCTTCAGGACCAACGTCACCGAGGTGGTCGCGCAGCTCCGGCGGCGACCGTTGCGCTGCCAGAGCAGCTCGAGCGGCTGGTCGCGCTGCGCAACAGCGGCGAGCTGACGGGAGACGAGTACGACACAGCCAAGACAAATCTGCTTCAAGCTGAGCAGCTCGGATCAGCAGGATAGAGAGATCGTGAGCTGGTGATGGACAGCACCGTGATGACGCGCGATGCGGTCGCCGCTGCGAGCATGCGCGCGAGCTACCGTTCACCTGTCTGGTGCAGTCCTGGCCGCGCCTGGGGCCTCTCGAGGGGTGGGGCGGATCCAAGCGCTCAGCATCGAGCTCATCGAGGTCCGCCGCCTCATTCGTAGCCGAACAGCGGCCCGAGCCCAGCACCAAGCTGAGGCGGCGCATACAGCGTGCTGGCCCCGAGGTGAACCGTCAACAGGGCAGCGCTCTGGCTCCTGAGCCGCAGAACATACCCGGTCGAGGTCGGGTTGATCGTTTCCAGTCGCTCCTTGCCCTGCCACCCGGCCTGGCCGTCGAGCCGCTGGCCGGCCAGCGTCACGTCCGAGGTTGACGAAGCCGACGGTGCCAGCAGGCGCTGGACGGAGGCCTCGCTGCTCGTGGGTAGGTGGAGGTTGATCACCGCTGATCTGCGCCCCTTGTTGATCAGCAGCACGTTGAGCGTGTTGAGCGTGTTGGTCCCCTCCCCCTCCCTCACCGCCCATACCTTGAGGTGCAGCGATCGCGCGCTGCGCAGCCGTACGGGGACCAATCGGGCGTGAGCTCCCAGCATCCGCTTGAAGAGGATCAGGCCGTAGAGCAGCGGATGGGTCTGGAGCCCTTGCGGGGTGAAGAAGAACGGATCGTTGATCGACTGCACGCGGGCGTGCAGGTTGACCCCTTCGACGCCGGCCTGCATCAGCTCGAACAACGCATCCGGGGCCCACAGCGCGGTGGCGAACGTATTGCTCACTCCCGTCACTCCGCCGCAGGTCACAGAGTTGATCTCGGTCAGGCGAAGCGAAAAGCCAGCCTTGTGGGCGAGCGCGAGCGCCGGGGCGATCGTCTTGGCCATCCCGGCTGAGGCCTCCTCGCTGAGCAGCTTCTGCACCGTCGGGTAGAACGGGCGGCCGGGCCGCGAGCATGCCCCGTAGGGATAGACGTGGGCGGATACCACGCGCAGACGCGGGTGCGGGCGGTGCAGCAGCGTAGAGATCCACCCCAGGTGGCTGCGTTCCACAGCGAGCGCTGGAGCCACCAGAGGCACATCGGGTGCCGCGGGAGCGAGCGCACGAGCAAATGCCTCGTAGGTCCGGGCGTAGCTCGCCGGCGTGATCCGCTTGGGCAGCCGCGGCAGGCTGAGGGTGGCTTGCTTGAGGGTCGATGGAGGATTCGCTGCCAGGAGGTCGTGTTCCCACGTAGCGCGGTTATAGATGTCGGGCTCGTTGCCGATCTCGAACGCGGCGAGGCTCCCAGCCGGCAGGTTGGCGTCCCGTATGGCTGCCCGCACCCAACCGCCGGTCAGGCCCGGGGTCGTAGAGATCGTGTTGAGGTCGATGATGACCCGCAACCGGAGGTCCCTGATGATGCCCACCGTGCGCGCCAGCAGGGCGGGGGTGACCGGGAACGCCCACGGCGGCAGGCGATCTGCCGACGGGTCGAAGATCGCGTGGTCGGAGGAGTCGCCGCCGATGCGCAGAACGAACCGCCCGTCTCCGGGTACGTGCAGCAGCGACAGCACCCGCTCGTACAGAGCGGTGTGCTGCTCGACCAGGGGCAGCGTCGCGTATTCGGTCGACAGCCCTAGGAACGCGCGCGGAATTGCGGTCGTGCGCGCCTGGCCCGGGACCGTCACATCCGCCCGGTTTGCCCCCAGCGCTGGTCCGCCCGACGCCGGCGCGGAAACGTCTGCACTGGCGACCGCTGGCGATCCGAGCGATCCGGCGCCACTGCGATCCGGGCTGCCGCCGAGCAACAGTCCGACGATCAGCATGCCGAGCACCCACGCTGCCAGCAAGGCCGCGGCGGCTGCTCCGAGCTTTACGGTCTGAAATCAACCAGGGCACCGTATCGCGGCCAGCGCCATGTGACTCACGATCATATGAGGCCCGGTTGTCTCCTAACTTGTTTGCCGTTGTCGCCGCCGAGGCTCTCGCTTCCCGGTGGAGGCGGAAGGCCGAGGTCGGCGGGGGGTATGTCGCCGGAGGCGAAACTTTCGCCGGCCCTTCGGGTTCCGAGCCAAGTCAACAACGTTCGCAGGCGTGGAGGAGGTTTCGACTGGTGATCGTTAGTAGATCTCGACGACAGTCCGCGGTTTTCGGCACGCTGGTCGCGTGCGGGGCCGTGATGGCTTGTTGGCTGGGTTTTGCCAGCGCGACTAGAGCAACCATCGGGTCGCCGCAGAGCGCCGCGACGCGCTACTACCTCGCGCTCGGCGATTCGCTCTCGACCGGCGGCGGCGCGACTCCTGGCCACGACTACGTCGACGATCTTTTCGCCTTCGAACAACGGGCGATTCCCGGGCTTTCCCTCAAGAACCTTGGGTGCGGCGGCGACTCGACCACCCGCATGATCCACGGTGGGCTGTGCCACAACTACGCCACCGGCGATCAATCAGGCGACGCGAAGGCTTTCCTGAGGGCCCATCGCAATCAAGTCGCCTTCACGACTATCGATGTCGGTGGTGACGACATCTCCGGCTGCTTCTCAGGTACGTCCATCGATACCCCGTGCTTCGCGGCCGGGCTTCAGCGCGTGAAGACGAACCTGCCCCAGATCCTGGCTCAGTTGCGATCGGCCGGCGGCGCCGTGCCGATCGTCGGCCTGACCTATTACGACCCCTACCTGGCCTATTGGCTCCGCCGGGGTGCCGCGGGCCCCGCCACGGCGCTCAAGAGCCTCGGTCTGGTGAAACAGTTCAATCGGGCGCTGAGCCAGATCTACCACCAGTATGGCCTCGGGATCGCCAATGGACAGGCGGCCTTCCACAGCTCGGACCTCAGACCAGGCGGCTCGTTTGGCGGCACGACGCTGCCCCGCAACGTAAACCTGATCTGCCAGTGGACGCACATGTGCAGCTACGGAGCCAACATCGCCGAGGCACTGGCGCACAACGGCCGTCACGCCAACGACACGGGTTACAGCGTGCTGGCGTCAACGTTCGAGCAAGCACTGGCAGGGCTGTCGCGACCAAAACGCCAAGGGCCAGTCTCGTGCACAGCTCCCGGAGCTGCCCGCGACCCCAAGGTTGCCGACCCGCGAGCCCCCCACGGCATTTTCGTGCTCGGCTCGACCTTAGGCGCAAATGGCTCGGCGATCTCCCAAAACCTGCTGCGCAACCCCAACGTGTGCGGAGCCAGCCTGTTCGTGAATTGGAGTCAGGTTGACCGTGGGCCCGGTGCGAGTCCACGCTATGACTGGAGCCAAGTCAAGCAGCAGATGGCAACCTGGGAGGCCGCGGGCAAGACCGTGAATCTGATCGTGTGGGGCGCGTCCGAGAGTTCCGGCGTGCAGCTGTCGACCCCACAGTGGGTGCAATCCCAGGTTCAGATGATCAGTTGCGCGGGCGCGCGGACCGAACCCACACCCGTGTTCTGGCAGCCCGGCTACATGAACAACTGGCAGGCCTTCATCAAGAAAACCGTGGCCGAGTTCGCCTCTGACCCACATGTCGGCTACCTCCGTTTCGGTCTTGGCACCGGCGGAGAGGGTCTAGTCAGCCCGGCGATCAGACAGCTCGCGTGTGCGGCCCAATGGGACGCCGCCGGATACCAAACCAAGTATCCGGCGTACACCCGCGAGATGATCAGATTCGAGGGCTCGCTGCACTCGCCAAAGCAACTCGACCTCGGCCTCAACACCTTCGACGGCGTCCCACCGCCCACGACCGTCGGCCGGGAAGCCGCGCAGGCCGGGATCGGGATCGGCATGCAGGGGCTCCAAGCCAAGGATGTGGTTGACGTCCAGAACCATCGGCCTTGTGTGGTCAACTGGTGCGCCGCGTTCGAGCAAGAGGCCGGGAAGGTCCCCCTGCACCTTCAGCCGCTGAACGCGACACAACCAGCCGGGGGGCTGATCGGACCCTTACCGCCGCTGCTCCAGACGGGGCTCGCGCTCCGGGCCCAGATTTTCGAGCTCAACCCGAAAGATCTTCTCACCGCGTTCGATCCCCAATTCCCCGACTATGCGCAATACCATGAGGGGTACGCTCAGGCGATCGAGGCCACAACCGCTGTCGTCGGCACGGCGCCCGGCTCAGGCTAGGGAGTCCGCGACGCAGCGTCCGACGGCACCGAATGGCGGCTGCGTCGGATGCTTGCCGGCACCCAGCTGCTGCTCGTCAGGCACCGGTTCGAGATGACCTCGCGCTGATCCCCATGGGAGGTACGAACGACGTCCGGAGCCGATAACGGCTGAGTGGCCGGGGCGAACAGTCCTGGTCTGTCAGGCTGTCGGCGTGCAGCTGGGTCAGATCGGCATCTGGAGCAGCTACCAGCCCTTCGGTGGCGAACGGGTCGACGAAGCGGCCAAGCTCGTTGAGCAGCTCGGGTACGGCGCCTGGTGGGTGGGCGGATCTCCCCATGTGCCCGACATCCGCCCGGTCCTGGAGGCGACGTCGACCCTCGTCGCCGCGACGGGCATCCTCAACGTCTGGATCAACGACCCCGCCGGGACGGCCGCCGCGGACGCGACCGTGCGTAGCGAGTTCTCCCACAGGTTCATGCTCGGCATCGGGATCGGCCACTCCGAAGCGACGAGCGACTACCGCCGGCCGCTGGCAACGATGCGCACGTTCATTGAGGGGCTGGACGCGTCGCCCGCGCCGCCACCGGTCAAGGAGCGCTGCCTGGCCGCGCTGGGTCCGAAGATGCTCGACCTCGCCGGCGAGCGCACTGCCGGCAGCCACACGTATTTCGTGCCGGTGGAGCACACCCGGTTCGCGCGCGAGCGGCTCGGTCCCGGGAAGCTTCTGGCGCCCGAGTTGGCCTGCGTAGTCGACACCGACCCGATTCGTGCCAAGGCCGTCGCCCGCGACTACGCCAAGCTGTATCTCGGGTTGCGCAATTACACCCAGAACCTGCTCCGCTTTGGCTTCGTCGAGCCCGACGTCGCCCACGGTGGCTCTGACCGGCTGATCGACGCCATCATCCCCCAGGGCAGCGCGGAGCAGATCGCCGAGGTTGTCCGCGCGCACCTCGACGCTGGCGCCGACCACGTCAGCCTGCAGCCGCTGGGCGAGGAGGGCATCCCGCGCGAGTCATGGACCGACCTCTCGAAGGTCTTGGTCGACTAGCCATGCCCGCCCCGCTACGGAAGGACAAAACCCGCTCAAGAGCCGGAGACCTCGCGTGTTTGCGCGATGTGGAAACGAAACTGCTTCTCGAGTAGGAGCCGTCCACCTGAACTTGCTGACGGACGCGGTACGGGATCGCGGGGGCGATCATCGCTCCATCATCGATCGCTTGGCTCGGTGCTGAGCCGACCGGCGGACCTCGCGCAGCAGCGGACCGCGGTAAGCGGGTTAGGTGCACGGCGCCCGCCGCGCCGTGACCAAGCAGGCGACGGTGCTCAAGCGGATCGGCCGGCCGAGCCGCTGGTGCAGGGCGTTGTTCTCGGCGACGAGAGAGTCGCGCTGTTGGGGCGCCAGGCGCGCCCAGAACGACATGGTGCTTAGCAGAGCGTTGAGCGTATCGGCCGTGTGCTCAACGAGTATCGGCATCGCGGCAAGCTGAACGTCCTCGAACAGGTCGGAGACATAGCGGCGCCCCACGTCGTAGCTCCCGAGCCATGCCCACGCGTCCGACACGTTCTCGTGCCGCTCAGCGACGCCCGCGTGCACGCCGTTGAGGTCCCGGTAGCGCGGCCACTCAGCAGCAAGCTCGGGTGCGTGCCGGATCAGCGCGGCGCGGAGAGCCTGCTGATCCTCGGCACTGCGCGAATCCTCCAATCCGAAGTAGGAGACCAGGGCCAGCATCCCGCCGTGGACCAACGCCTCGGCGAGCTTTCGCCAACCGACATCCGGATCGACCCAATGGATCGCCGACGCCGAAAACACCGCCCGATAGTGCCCACGCGGAACCACCGCCTCCTCCAGGCGTGCGTTGACGAGCTGCAGGTCACCGGCGCCGGCCAGTCGATCGCGCGCCAGGGGGATCAGCTGTTCCCCGGGTTCGACCGCCGTCACCCGCAAGCCCCGGGCGAGCAAGCCACGCGTCAACTGGCCCGTGCCGCAGCCGACCTCCAGCACCCTAAACCCACGGGCGAGGCCGCCGACCTCGCAGGCACGGTCGATCAGCGCATCCGGGTAAGCCGGGCGTTGGCGGTCGTACTCGTCGGCAATCTCGTTGAACACCCGGCCGTAGCTGCGAACCTCAACACTGTCGGCCACGGCTCGAAGGTAGATGACCGCTGGCCGAGCCGCCAGTCCGGCCGGACCTCGGTGCGTCCCGCGCACTGATGCGTCTGACCACGCGCAACGTCGCCAAGGCGTTCGTGCCACGAGCAGCGGCGCGACCATGAAAGCGATTCTCTCCCGCTGTGGTCGTCGGGCCTCCCGCGGATCTGCGCTTCGGCAAGAAGCGACTCCTCGAAGGAGGCCCTCATGCAGTATGTCGGGATCGATTGGGGCACCCGCCGGGCGGCGTGGTGCTCGTTTGATGACCGCGGGGATGGTCGAAGGAGCGGTGTCCGCAGCGCGGATGGGCTCGCCCGGCTGGTTCACACCCTCGGACCGGACGCTTATGGGTGTGTGGAGATGATGAGCGGGGCGGTGTGGGTGCGTGAGCAGCTGCAGTCCTGCGCGAATCGCCTTATTCGAGCGGGCGGCGCGCCGGCGGCTGCTGGCGACGATCACCTGCCCGGCGCCGTCATCCACCGCGGGGTCGACGGACTTCAGGCGCGGGCCCAGCCGGCGCCGCGCCGAGCGGCTTGATCGGCTAACAAGGGGTTTCCGCGTCGGGATGGGACCGGGCGGGTAGGTCTTCTCTCGTGACGACTCTTCCACACGCGGTCGACGTACGCCGCCGGGCCGGATGGTTGCCGGACGATCAGGAGGACTTGGAAGCCTGGCTTGACGGCCATCGTCAACGGGTGGAGGCCCGGGGGGAGCAGATTTTGCTCCACCCCGTCATCACAGGATTTCAGGAGCTGATTGATAGTGATCCGGTGGTGCGGATGTACGTCAACCAGATGATCGCGCAGGTGCCCAGCACCAAGCCGTACCGTCAGCGGCATGTGGAGAGCGTCGAGGAGCTGTTGCGCCTGATCAACGAGGTGCTGACCATCGCGCCCGAGTTCGGCTCCGCGATGGTGACGACCCCCCTGGGCGCGATTCTCGACTGGACGATGGGGACACCGGCCGGCTTCGCGGCCTATCGGGACCCGCGGATCAACACGATGCTCAAGAAGATCCTGACGGCCTGGTGCGAGTTCCTCAGCAGCCGCGACTCGCTCTATGTGCTCAACGACTCGCCGTCAGGCTGGAAGTCCGCCGAGGCCCAGCGCGCGGTGGGCATCGAGCAGTTCGAATACGACCCGCAGGACGAGCATTGGGGGTTTGCCTCTTGGAACGACTTCTTCACGAGACGCTTCAAGGACGGCGCGCGTCCGGTGGACTCCCCGGATGACGACAAGGTGATCGTGAGCGCCTGCGAGTCGCTGCCCTACGGCATCAGCACCGACGTCAAGCGGCAAGATCGCTTCTGGATCAAGAGTCAACCGTATTCGCTGGAGGACATGCTCGCCAACGATGATTCGGTCGGTCAGTTCGTCGGCGGGACGGTGTATCAGGCGTTTCTCAGCGCGACCAACTACCACCGGTGGCACAGCCCGGTGGCGGGCACGATCGTCCGAGCGTTCGTCCAACCGGGCACCTACTACTCCGAGGCTGACTCAGAAGGCAAAGACGCTGTCGAGCCGATGAACTCGCAGTCCTACCTCGCCCACGTTGCGGCTCGGGCGATCTTCCTGATCCAAGCCGACGATCCCGTTACCGGGCTGATGGCCTTCGTGCCGATCGGCATGTCGGAGGTCTCTTCGTGCCTGATCGACTCAAAGGTGACGCCCGGCTATCACGTCGGGAAGGGCGAGGAGCTCGGTTACTTCCAATTCGGCGGCTCGACCCACTGTCTCGTCTTTCGCCCGGGCGCGATTGCCGAGTTCACCCTCGCGGCAATTCCTCAGCCGCACGACCCCAGCGCGCCGTTGGTGCGCGTCCGCTCCAAGCTGGCGATCGCCAACCCCACGGTCTGAACCACAGCCGACGGTGAGCACGACGAGCCGGCGCGGGTACGCGGGTGCGGCTGCGCTGTCCTGAGGGGGCGGCAAGACCTAGCGCGGCGCGGAAGCGCTCAGTCGCACTTGGCACCGTTGAACCTCGGCGGGTAGTGCTGGAAGTTGCGTTCGTAGAACTGCTCGGGATACAGCCCCAGCTTGTGCGATTCGACGCTTTGATCGGCCGGTGCAAACAGCGGGTCGGTGAGAGACGCCGGCGGTGGCGCCATTGCTCCGTCCTGGGCTCGGAAGCCGTTGGGGACTCCCAACGCTCGCAGCACGCGCTGGCGCGGAGTCATGTCGGCGTTGAAGCCGAGTATCGGTCGGTACTGGCCGGTCTCGGGCGCTCCGGCGAAGATGTAGTGAGGGTGGTGGTGGACGACCTTGCCACCGGTGGTGGTGTCGCAGTGGAAGTCCTTGGCGCTCGCAAACGGGGTGGACATGTCCCCTCCGAGGTCCCAGAGCTTCCACCCCAAGGGCATCAGCACCCCGTAGAACCAGCTCTCGACGCCCTTGCTGATAGCGGCGCGGATCGGTGCGTCTTGTGCCGGGTAGATCCACTCCGGGTCGCTCGTGACCTTGCTCGCGATCATTTGCATCTTTCCGTAATCGGAGACGTAGATCAGCCCAAGGGCGGTCAGTGAGTTCCGGGCCGCGGAGAACCTTGCCGCCAGCGTGTCCCCGAGATCTGAGGTCATCGTTTGTATCGGGCCCAGATCTGGGGAGAAGTCGGGCAGGCTCCGTGAGCCGGCGAACTGGAAGGCCGTGGCGATACCGCCGGCGATGACGTTCGTCGGCGTGGGTAGCGCCCTGCCGATCGCGCCGGCGATCTGGCCAATGATCTTCATTGACGCGAGATGATTGACCTGCTGTGGCGGACGTATGGCCATCTGGATCCTCTGCGAGATGTTCTGCAGGTTGATGTACTCGCCGACCGGGTTGAACGGGCTCGCGAGGTGCTCAATGTATGTCTTGATGTCGTTGAGGTAGGAGATCTCGCGGTCGAGCTGAGTACGTACCGCCGTGAACTCGGCTTCGGTGAATCCCATGCCGGTCGGATAAGCGAGCTTGCCGAGCGTCTCGCGCTTGTTATCCCAGTTGGCGGTGTAGTTGATCCAATAGTTCTGGCGCACATCCGCGCCCAGGAGGTGGAGCTGCTCGGTGATCCATTTGTCTGCGGCCTGCTTTCCGGTGGTGTCAAATGCCGGGAAGGGTTGGGCAGGCTGGTAGGCGATCTGCAGGAGCCGTCCGCTAACGGAGCCGGACGGGTCGCCGAGACTCGGGGCAAAGCCGGCGTCGCGCAGGCGCGAGAGGTAGCCCTGCACCCGACCTGGCTTACCGGTCAATGGACCGCTGGCCTCGATTGCGCTGTCGCTCAGCGCAGGCCCGCCGACGAACGCGTAGTCGCCGGTTCCGTTCAGCTCGTCGACTACGGTTCTGGTAGCGCCGAGCTTCTCCAGCGCCTGCGCCATGTTGTCCCATTCCGGAGTCGTCGGCTTCGGCTTGCGGTAGCTCTGAACGAGCACCATCTGGCTGGGCGCGGTGTCGGCAGACAGGGACGTGGTCATCGCGGCCGCGCTGGTCGGCGATCCGTTGACGTCGAAGGTCTCTTTCTTGATCACCGCGAGGGAACGTCGGTCGACAACCACCACCGCGAAGCCCCCGCTCGAGCCGGCTGGCAGCGTCTGCGCGATGCTGGCACTGCCGACTTGCATCGCGGTTTGATTTTGCGCTGCCGGCGCATCGGTGTTGAACGAGAGGTAGTCCCCGAACGCGAATTCGGCCAAGCCCGTCCCCGGATTCATCTGAAGGTGTCCGGACAAATCGCCCACGGGCTTCGAGCCGGGCGAGATCCCGGTCTGGCCGCCGAAGTCGGTGAAAGCGCTGCCCGGAGGGGCTTTCGGCACTCCGATGAGCGAGAAGCCGTTGCTGTTAGTCAGGCTTGAGCGGTCAGAGGAGTCCAGCTTCGCTCCGAGCTCGGTGGCGAGTGCTTCGAATGAAGGGAGGTTGGTCGCTGCGACGCCGTTCGGCCCCGAGACGATCACCAACCTTTTCGTGTCGCCGGCGGCCTGCGTGGTGACAGCCTGGCGCAGCGAGTCGATCGTGCTCGCCCGGTACGTGTTGGAGTGAAACAGGACCCTCCTCGTCTCGCGGTCGACGACGACCAGATTGATCACTCCAGCCACCGATCCGCCTGTCTCGGGCACCGGCGCCCCATCGATCACGACACGTGCTTGGGAGTCGAGCGTGTCGATTGGCAACCCGATCGGCGGGGCCGAGGCGTCGACGACAATCGGGACCACGTCAGTCGCGCTCGAACTCGAGTCCCCGCCCCGCTGGGTCACCGTGAGGCGAATCTCATACTCGCCCGGATCAGCGGCGCTGAACGAGGGGGTTGATGTGTTGGCGCGGGATAGCGTCACGCCCGCGGGTGAACCGACCACCTGCCACAGGTAGGTGAGCTTGGCGCCGGCAGCCGACGCTCTGGAGGATCGCCCGTCGAGCGACACTGCGAGCCCCGCGATCGCCCGACTTGGTCCCGCCGCGCCGGCCAGCGGGTTTCGCCTGGTGACCATCACCGCCAGCGTCTGCTCGGTGTAAGCACCCGAGTCATTGAACGACACGAGGCGCAATGTGTTGCGCCCGAAGCGCAGGCCACTATCGGCTCCAAAGGTGGCGCTGGACTGACCTGAGCGACTCGATTGAAGCTCTGCCGTCACGCCCCGGCCGTTGAGCGAGGCCCGCGTGAAACCGCCAGTCGGAAGTCGGCCGATCGTGACCCTCAGCGCTCCGGCAACCGGCCCCCGCGTTTGCGCGGATAGCCGCAGCGGCGAGGGAGAGCGGCGACCGAGGACGAAACGCGACACGGCGAACCCGTTCCCGGCCGTCCTCACGTACAGGTAGTTGACGCCGGCGCGGATGAGCGGACCACGCGGCACGCTCGCCACCCACGAGTTTCCTCGCCGGGTAAACCGCCCGGTGATCGACTGCAACCCGAGCCATGCCTGAACATGGCGCGCCTCCGCAGCGGACACCTCAAGGCGCACGCGCGAGCCGGTTACGAGACTGTTGTTCGCCGGAGCGATGATCCGCGGCGGAGGTGCTCCGTTCGCAACGGTGGCCGTCATCAGAAGGGCAACCAGCGCGAGGGCGCTCACGTAGGCATATCGCGCGCGGATCAGATCAACCTATGTCTGGGGGTGGCAATGCGCATAGGATCTGGTCCGCACGTCGGCGGATGCCCGGCATCCGACAAACCTTGCATGCGGTCTTGCGTATGGGCTAGATCCGTGACGAGCGAGGAGCGAGGGGTTTTCGAACGACCTGCAGGTGTCCCGGCCGACCGATCCGAAGACTGCTCGTTGCCGCGCGGGCTACGAACGGTGACGAGCGAGCAGAGAGTCCCATCCGGTGTGGGACACCCGGCGGATCGCGAGCCTGGTCCGGGACGGTGTCAACGAGTGATGCGACGAGCCGGTCGCGTGCGGCGACTGGCTTCTGAGCGCACTGCACTTAGCGATCGGTCGCGCCTAGGGCAAGGGCTTCCAAAACGCTTCCATTGAACCCGGCTGGGCGGCAGCCGTAATGATCCGCATTTACGGGCAATTGACCAGTGGAGCCAGCCGGGATCGAACCGGCGACCTCCTGCTTACAAAGCAGGCAGGGCCCGTGCAGAACGCCGTGATT
Source organism: uncultured Solirubrobacterales bacterium (assembly GCA_963787535.1). GTDB lineage: Bacteria > Actinomycetota > Thermoleophilia > Solirubrobacterales > Solirubrobacteraceae > Palsa-465. The sequence continues at coordinate 94,062 of CAWBDB010000001.1, read as the reverse complement.
GCGGGTGATCAGGGTGAAAGGGCGGCCGGTTTATGGGGCTTTCAGTCTTGTTTGATGCCCAATTTGATGCCCAACCGGTCGTGATGCCCAATTGATGCCCAATCGGTTTTCGTCCACCAACGGCGGTATCTCCCGGGTGTGGGACGTGTCTCCTCGCTTCAGCAGAGCAGTCTTGTAATTCGGGTTCGCGAGGGTTCGGGTGATCGCGCGTATTGGGATGCGCAGTGGCGCTACCGGCCATCGCAGAAGGAGGACTGGCGGTTGAAGAAGCGTCGGTTGGGGCTGGCGTGGCAGGAACGTAACGGCGACGGCGGGTGGCGCAAGCGCCGGGGCCGCTGCCCGGAGGGATGGCTTGATGAGCGGACGGCGAACATCGCCGCGATCGCAGCGATGGAGGAGCTCGCCCGCGATCTCGCAGTCGTTGAGCGCTCCCGGCGAGAGGCAGCGGAGCGGAAGGTCACCGTCCGGGAGCTCGGGGCCGAATGGCTGTTGTGGTTGGGGGAGGTACGCGGCGCGAAGCCCTCGACCCTGTCTGACTACGCATTCCTGCTGCGGGATCCGGGGCAGTCCTACAGCCGCGGCTCGCGGGTGAGCGCCGGGCGGATCATGAAAGCGCTCGGTGACCGCGCGGCGGCCGAGGTGACCGCGGCGGAGGTGAGCGCCTTTCTGCGCTCCCTGGATCGGGTCGGGCTCAAGCCGCGTAACGTCAACAAGCACCGCCAGGTGCTGGCGGCGATGTTCACCTACGCGTGCCGCGCCGACACCTACCGGCTGGCGGTCAATCCGGTTACGCGCACCGATAAGCGGCGGGAGGATCCGCCGGCCGCGCTTGACTACTACGAGGTCGAGGAGGTCGAGGCGCTCGCTCGCTGCTGCGAGCGCAGTGAGCATCGAGGCGACCGGCCCACCCGTGACGTGGCGGAGCGGGCCGCCCGGGCCGCGGAGGACCAGCGTGACGCGGAGGCGTTTCGCCTGTTGTTCTACACCGGGCTGCGACTTGGGGAGGTACTCACGCTCCGCTGGGAGGACGTCGACCTCACAGATCGGCTACTGCTCGTTCGGCGCGGTCTCTCCGCCGGCCAGGAGACCCTCCCGAAGGGCCGCCGGCACCGATTCGTGCCGCTCCCCGCTCCCGCTGCGGCGACGCTCGCGAGGCTCGCTGACCGCGAGGAGTTCACCGAGGCTGAGGACTACGTGCTTGCTAACCGCCTCGGCCGGCGCCTTGACCCCTCAGCGCTGCGCCGGCGCTACCGACGCGGGTGCCAAGCCGCCGGCCTTCGACCCGTCCGCTTGCACGGCCTGCGGCACGCCGCCGGCAGCCTGATCGCCCGCACCTCCGACCCGGTGTTCGTGCGTGACTTCCTCGGACACGCGAAGCTCTCCACCACCGATCGCTACCTCAGCGCCAAGCTCCGCCCGGAGGAGCTCAAACGCCTCGACGACGCCTTCGCTCCAGCGACCGCGGAGCCGGTGCCTTCCCGCTGAGCGCCTCCCCGCCGGGCTGCGCAAAGCGACCCGGTCAGGAACGCTAACTAGCTCGGTCCGAGCTGGGGTTCACCCGATCACCGCGCGCGAGAACCGTCACCGAACACGGACGTGAGGTCACCGCCACCCAACCGCGCGCGTCGCCCTCCTATCACCCGACTGCACGATCACAGCGCGCGCGATCTCCCGGCCGAGCACGGAAGCTCGGCATCCTCATTCCGCGTGCGACCGCAGCATCCCGGCACACCAAGGCACACCCGCTCGATGCCGATCCATGCACGGCGGCGGCTGACCTAGCAGCAGTCCTCTCGCCGCTCAATCCTGGGTTCCGCGCCAAGCAGGACGCTGCTCACGCCGTCAGAATGCTCGTCGTCGAGCGAAGGCGGGTCCCTTACTTCGCTGCTCCATCCGGCCGAATGCAGCAGCCCGGCGCCTTTCAGGAGGTGGCGTGAGACTTCTGGTATTGCGCGTGGAAGCAGCCGTCTGTGCCTTACCGCCGTCGCTCCCGCGTGTAGCCCGAAGCGGAAGGCGAGCCACGTCGTGGGCGGAAGGTTCCGGGTGGGGGACGTGAGCCTGATCCCGACTGCGGCCGCGTCGCTCGGACCCCGCCGGTCACGAGTTCTTGTGGGTCTCGCCAGATCGGGATAGGGTTGGCAGGTGGCTCGGTGCCTTGGGAGAGGAGTTAGGATGCCTCGGTTGGCAGCGGTGGTGTTGGCGGTTGGTGCGCTGCTGCTGTTGAGCGCGTGCTCGGGCAAGACGACTGGTGCTACGAAGGTCACTGATGGCTCGGCGACGCTTCATGCCACCGCCAGCTGCGACTCGGGACAGACGTGCCGCTGGTACTGGGAGTACTGGCCAGCGAGCAGCCCACGGTCGGGGAGCGCAAAGACGCCGGTCCAGGGACCTGCCTCCGGCCCGGCCGGCCCGGTCAAGCTCTCGGTCAAGGTGAAGGGCCTGAGTCCAAACACCGCCTACCGGTGGGTGTTCTGCGGTTCCCCCAACGATGGTGCCAGCTACTTCTGTGTTGGGCCGAATGGCACAGTTGGTTCCACGACCGCTGATCCGCCTGCGGACTACGATACGTTCACCACAGCGCCGGTGACGACTTTGGCCGAGCGGTGGGACGGCACGACCTGGACCGTCCAGTCGACCCACGAGCCCAGCGGCGCGCAGGCCGCGGCCCTGGCTGGTGTGTCGTGCGCGTCGGCGACCGGGTGCACCGCCGTCGGGACCTACACCGATGGCTCCGGCGTGACGGAGAACCTGGCGGAGGCGTGGGACGGCACCACCTGGGGAATCCAAGCAACCCCGTTGCCCGCCGGCTCCCAGTTCTCGGCGCTCTCCGGCGTCTCGTGCACCTCGGTTGCAGCCTGCACTGCCGTCGGGCACTACTTCAACAGCAATGGCATCGGGGTCACGCTGGGGGAGCGCTGGGACGGCACGAGCTGGACGGTCCAGACCACGGCCAACCAGACGGGGGGCGCTCCGGACCAGCAAGGCTTAGCCGCAGTCGCCTGCACGTCTGCGACGGCGTGCACCGCCGTGGGCAGCTGGAGCCACGAGGGGCTCTTCGGCGGGACGATCGCGGAGGCGTGGGACGGCACGACCTGGACCCTGCAGCCCGGTCCCATGCGTCAGTCCGTCCTTCCTACACTGGAGGGGGTGTCGTGTACGTCCTCCACGGCATGCACCGCGGTCGGGTCCACCGAGCCCGGCACGCTGGCGGAGCGCTGGGACGGCACGAGCTGGACCATCCAGAGCACTCCCAGCCCCAACGGCAGCAGCCTGGCAGGGGTGTCGTGCACTTCGGCGACCGCCTGTACCGCCGTTGGGTCCTACACCGACAGCACGAATACAGAGCTGCCATTGGCGGAACGTTGGGACGGTTCGAGCTGGACGATCCAGTCCACCCCGACCGTTTCGCATTCGGCGAAGGGCTCGAAGCTGTCGAGCGTGTCATGCACCTCCGCGACCGCTTGCGAGGCGGTCGGTCAACGCACGGTCGCCAACGGCTCCACGCACACCCTGGCCGAAGTCTGGGACGGCACCGCCTGGTCGATCCAAACTACGCCCCCGCCTATGGGCAAATCTGCCGCCCTGAACGGCGTCTCTTGCACATCGACAGCTCATTGCACAGCGGTTGGGGAGAGTTAGCCCGCTCGCCGCCGCGGGCTGTCGCTTCGATCGATTTGGAGCACTGCGCCGCCTCGTCGAGCCGCTTCTGCAACGTCGCGGTAGCGGCCACGCCCGGATCGCTTCCGCTTGAACAGTCGGCAGAATCGGAAGCAGGAGCGACGCCGCGGGCGCCGCCGGTGGGTTAGCGACCCGGCCAGCGGGTTCGGGCCGCCGCGAACCAGCGCCCATCCAGCAACACAATCGCCCCCTAGCTCCTCGGCGAGCGCTGGGCCGCTCAGGTAGCGCTTGTAGACGCAGTGGCGTGATCCGTCGTTCAGGACCCGCTCATCCCAGTGCTCGGTCGGCTTGTCGGACCGCGGTGCGGAATCGAGGACCACCAGCTCACCCGCCACCCGACGCGCCTCGGCGACGAACCGGGCACGCTCGCCGGGCGGCAGGTGGCCGTAGAAGTGCCCGGTGAACACGCGCTCGAAGCTGACGTCGGCGAACGGGAGCGTCAGCGCGTTCCCCACCAGCGCGAGGCCGTGCGGCAGTCTTGACTGGGCGATCGCCACCATCGCCGGGCTCTGGTCAAGGCCGATGACCAAGCCGTGCAGGTGGCGGGTGAGAAACCCGGTCCCGCAGGCCACGTCGAGCGTCCGGGCGGGCGGCAGCTCAAACCGTGTAGCGCTGCGAGATGCTCGCGGCCGCGAGGAGCGCGACGACGATGATGAGACGTTTCAGTGTGGTCCTGTGAATCGTGTTGATGGTTGGGGGGGCCGCCGGCGCATGGCGGACGTCAGCGATGCGCGGCGGTCTGTCCCCGATTGCGGCTAGGCGGGCACCCCGGCGGCCAGCGTGTGCACGGCTTCGGTGGTCAGGCATTGCCCTCCGATCGCCCAGTCGCCGCTCTTGACTTCCTCGAGCAGGCACCAGGTGACGCTGCGCATGTTCTCGCCCTCGACTGAGACGATCGTGTCGGTGAGACGCTCGGCGATTTGGGTTTTCTGCTTGGACGTGAAGACGCCTTCGATCAGCTTGACGTTGATGAGCGGCATTGCGGTCCTCCTCTTGGTGGGTTGGTGATGGAGACTGGGGGTCTCGCCGGCGGCCATTGCCTTCGCGGCGGCCCTTTGTTGTCTCCCGCGTGCGGCCTGATGTTCTGGTTGACGCGGAAGACGTTTCGGGGTTGTGGGCGTGCGATGCCCGGTGTGGTCTCGGGCCCATCGCTTGGCGCGTCGAGTTTCAGCTCGAGCTCGATTTGGCTGCCGTCGCTCGCGTGAGCGTGGAACTCGAAGCGTCGTAGCAGCGCACGCGCTGGCCGGTTCTCCCGGAGTGTCGTGGCGGTGAGAAGCGCGAAGCCGTTGTCGCGTGCGCGCTGCACGGTGTGTTTGACGAGTGCGGTGCCGATGCCCGTGTTCTGTAGCTCGTCGGTGACCTCGACGGCGAGTTCTGCGACCTTCGGTCGATCGGCGACGTGCACGTAGCGGCTGACGCCGACGATCGAGCTGTCGCGCTGATCGATCGCGGCGAATGCCGCGTGGCCGAGGTGATCGATATCGGTGAAGTCCGAAAGCTCCTGGGGCGTTAGTTCGCGTTTGGGTGAGAGAAATCGCCGGTAGCGCGATTCGGAGCTGAGGCGCGCGAACAGCGCCGCGAACCCATCGCGGTCCTCAGGGTCGAGAGGCCGGAGTCGAAGCCGTGTGCCGTCGGCCAGAACCAGCACGTCGGTCGGACCTGCCCAGGACGCGCGGACGCGTGTGCTAGCCATCGGATCAGGGAACATCGGCGCGCGCAGGTTCGGTCGGAGGGCTCATGGCGAGAACGGGGTCGCGGGTGCGGGGAGGCCGAGCCGGGTCGTTCGCATCTCGTGGGCCGGTGGGCGCAGGCCATGGGGTCAGACGTGAGAATCGCGCGTTGAGGCGAGTGATCGGGTTTGAGTCGGGCCAGCCGCGCCGGCGCGCATCTACCTCGCTTGCCAGTCGCGCGCGGTCGGCGTTGCGCTGCAGGTCGGCGATGTGCTGTTGGGCAAGCATGTAGTTCAGCTGGGGGTTCATCGGTTGCTCCTGGAGGGTCGGTTGGTCGATGCGCTCAAGCAGGCGTAAGCCCCCGCGCTGCCATCGGGCAAATGCCTCTTTTGGGTTAGGTTCCGGGCGAGCGCTTAAGTCGCGGTCGGGCAGACGGCGGCACTGGGTCCTTTGGTAGCGCTCGCCGGTAGAGCGTCCCAGCGGGCGGCATTACTTGCAATTGCGATGCGCGAATCTCTATAAGTCCCCCTAATGCTTGACGTGCGCAGGCTCAGGGTGCTGTCAGAGGTCGCCGCCCGCGGGTCGTTCTCGGCCGCAGCAGACGCGTTGATGCTCACGCAGTCGGCCGTGAGCCAACATGTCGCGGCGCTGGAGCGGGAAGTCGGGCTGCCGCTTATCGAGCGCGGCACCCGGCCAGTCGAGCTGACCGAGGCCGGTTACGCCTTGACTCGGCACGCGACCGGGATCTTTGCGCGGCTCGACGGCGCCGAGCAGGAACTCGGCGAGATCGCCAGCCGGCGCCACGGACGTTTGCGCTTCGGGAGCTTTCCCACTGCGCTCGCCACGCTCGTGCCGCCTGCGTTCGCACAGTTCCGGCGCCGCCATCCAGAGGTGACGCTGACCGTCGTGGACGATCACCTACAGCGGCTGATCCCGCGGCTTGAGGCCGGAGAGCTCGACCTTGCGCTGATCTACGATCACGAGGCGCTACCCGACATCGCCGCGCGGGATCTCGAGCGCAGACCGCTGCTCGACGACGTCTTCCGAGCCGTCCTGCCGACCGGACACCGCCTCAACCGCCGCCGCCGCCCGCTCGAGCTCTCAGACCTCAGCGGCGAACCCTGGATCGGAGGAGCGCCGACGAGCGCCTGGCATCGGATCGTCGGCCACGCCTGCCGGCTGGCCGGCTTCGAGCCACAGGTCGGGTTCGCGTCCGACGACCACATCGCGGTTCAGGCCCTTGTCGCCGCCGGGCTCGGCGTCTCCGTCATTCCCGGCCTCGCCGTCGCACACCCCCTGCCGGGGATCGAGGTGCGAACGCTCGGGTCAGGCGCACCCGTCCGTCACATTTCCGCCGCGCGGCCACGCGACGGCTACCACGGCCCCGCCGTCACCGCGATGCTCGACAGCCTGCGCGCCACCACACAAGCCCTCGCGAGCAACACCCGCCGCCACGATCAGAACTGACACAGACCGGGCGCCGCCGGCGACCACACAACAGCTTCAGGCGGCCGCCGCTTCACCTCCGGCCGATCAGCGGAGCCACCTCGCTCGCGACCAGCTCGAGCTGTCGCTGCTCCTCGCCTAAAGGCCACAGATACACGCGGTCGCACCCGGCCTCCGCATAGCGTGAAAGAAGCTCTGCACAGTGCTCCACAGAGCCAACGCAGATCTGCCCGCGCAGCTCGCCGGGATCTCGATTCAGCAACGGAGCCAAGACCTCGGTGAGGACTCGATCGCGCTCGGCTCGATCGTTCGTGACCCAGGTCCACATCGTCGCGAGCGCGTTGGGAAAGCCGTCCGCTTCCCTGCCTCGCTCCTCGAGCGCGCGCGCTAATGCGGCGCGGGCGGCCGAGAACCGCTCCGGCGTCGTGTTATAGGCCGAAGCCAGCCAGCCGTCGCCCGCCCTCGCCACCCGAGCGAGCCCTGCCTTCGAGCCCCAGCTTGCAACCCACAGCGGAACCCCACCTAACCGACGGGGAGCCGGCGCGAGCTCGATATCAAAAGGCACGCGGTAGTAGCGCGCATCCTCCGGAAAAGGATCTCCCTTCAGCAGCGCCCGCAGCATCACGAGCACCTCGTCGAACCGCTTCCAACGCTCCTCAAAGCAGAGGCCGAGAGCCTCGTAGTCGCGCTTGGACGAGCCAGGCCCCACGGCTGCGACGAGTCGCCCCTCAGAGAGGATGTCGATCGCGGCGAGCGCCTTCGCCAGCGGCACGGGACCCCGCAGAACCGCAAGCGACACCGTCGTGGCAAGCGTCAGCTGGCCGGAGCGCTCGACCACGCTGGCAAGCGCCGTCAGACCGTCAAGCCAAGCGGTCTGGAAGACGAAATGGTCGTTGGCCGAGACCGCGGCGAACCCGCACTCCCTGGCGGTGTCGACGGCCTTTCGTAGCCGCACGAACGACAGCGGCTCCTCTCCGAACGGCATCAACGGCAGATGGACGCCGAGATCCACATCGCGATGCTACTCAGCCTCCACCCCCCAGCCACCGCCCGGAACAGCGCAACCCGACACCGCCTCAACACTCCCCGCGGCAATTGAACTGATCGCAGTCGATGAGCACGCGCCCCGGGCCAGAGACCGATCCGGCACACCTGCTCTCTGCTGGCTCGCGCATCTCACCGTACGCGGCGACGCACCGGCTATGCGGAAAACGAGCACGCGTCGGTCCGCCTGCTACCCGCTCTGCTGCTAACGACCGGGATCGAAGCAGAACTCTCCGGCGTTCAAATCGTGGCTTCCCCATCGTCGCCACCGCAGTCACCGCGCTCCGGCTTCCGCTTCAGCTCGCCGCCCGTCCGAAGCAGAAGACATAACGCCCTGGTTCGGACGCCACCAGATGCCTCGTGCTTCGTGAAACCAGTCGTCTCAGGCATCTTGATCCTGACGGCTGCGTTTAGCCCAAAGCGGCAGCGAGAGGGACGCGCGCTTCTCGCGCAAAGCCATCGTCAGGATCGGGCCATTTGACTGAGCGTGACTTGCGGCCGTTGCCCGTGTGCCGGCTGCGCGACGCCACGGCTTGTCCTCCTGTTGGCGAGGCGTAAGCCGTGCTCGGCCGGCGCGGCCGCGTCGTGCTGTGGCGTCGCGTCATGCTCAGCGGTCCTGCGCCGACGATTATGCTGCGTTCCTGTTGGCGGCGAGCGAGCTCGTGGCATTCGTAACGGCGACGGATGCTGAGCGAGTCGCTGACTTCTACGGACGCGTGCTTGGCCTACCGCTGGTTGAACGCACTTCTTTTGCCGTCGTATTCGAAACCCCGAACGCGATGCTCAGGGTTGCCCTCGCCGCGGAGGTCACGGCGACGACTTGAACTGTTCTCGGCTGGAAGGTCCGCGATATCGAGGCGAGCATCGACGAGCTGGCAGAACGCGGTGTCGAGTTCAAGCGCTACGAAGGGATGAATCTGGACCCGCGCGGAATCTGGCGCTCCCCCTCAGGGGCACTGGTCGCCTGGTTCACTGATCCCGACGGGAACGTGCTCTCGCTAACGGAGAGCTGATACGAGCGGGGGACTGATGTCGCGGACGCGAGCGATGGCTCGTCGCGGCGAGCGATCGTCAGAACGGGCGATCTGCCTCGAGTCAATCCAGGCGTTGCCTATGTGCCGCCGGCGCCGTGCCGGAGCACACCTTGCCCTCCTGTTGTTCGGCGTGCTGGGTTCGGCCAGCGTCCCCTCGGTAGATGGCCCTCTCCTCAAACCCGAGTGCACACTTCAGCCACTCGGGGGCTGCCTCACGTCCAGAAGCCCGACACCTGTTCTACGTCGCCGTCGACGTGGGCGCCGAAGATGAGCAGGTCGAGACCGTTGGGGCCGGCCTCGAATTGACGTGCAATGCCCGGAGCGACCCTCACCGCGTCCAGTTCGATCAGATCCACCAGCTCGTCATTTAGCTTGACGCGTCCCGAACCGGCCAACACGACATAGATCTCCTCGGCCTCGCGATGTCTGTGAGCGAACGCTTCCCGACGCCCGGGCTTGACGATCAGGTAGGTGATACCGGTCTGCTCTGCTCCCAGGTCTCGCCGGGCGAAGCGAGCCTCCTGGGTGTCGGACAGGCCGTAGGTGATCGCCGAGTCGTCAACGTCTCGCAGATTCTTCTTTGCATGGCTCATGTCGCGTAAGTGGGCGTGTATGCGAGGATGACCGAGCCGCCTGCGAGCTTGCGGACGTCGGTCAGGGTTAGGTCGAGTGACGAGGTGTCGACGTCTTCGAACAGGCGTTGGCCGGTGCCGACCACGGCGGGCATGACCCACAGGCGGAGCTCGTCGATGAGGCGCGCTCGCAGGAGCGTGTCGTCGACGCGGCTCGTCCCATACTTGATGAGGTCCTTCCCGGGCTGCGCCTTGAGCTGCGCGATGGCGCCGACGATGTCCGGCCCGAGGAGGGTGGCGTTCCACGTTGCCTTGCTGAGCGTCTGCGAGGCTACGTACTTGGGCATCGCGTTGATCCGGTCGAGGTACGGATTGCCGGTCACGGCTGCCCAGTTCTCCCTGAAAAACTCGTAGGTCACGCGGCCCATGACGAACGCGTCGTAGTTGTCCAACTCCTCCAGCGACAATTGGCTGGCCTCGTCATCAAAGAGCGACCAGCGGTTCGGTGATTCGATCACGCCGTCGAGGGAGACGAGTGTGGATTCAATTAGCTTGCGCATCGGATGCTCACAGTCCTTGGTCGTTGAATGTGCGGTAGGCGCCGATCAGTTCGGGCTGTGTGGACGTCGCCGGCTGTTCGTGGCGATCCTCCGCCTCAGCTACGAATGCTTTGAACGAGTCCAGCGCTTGCACGCCGGTCGTGCTGCCCTCATTGGTGTAGAGGTGCATGAATTGGCGCGAGTCCGGGAGGCAGAACACCGCGTACCGAAAACCGCCCGGGCGCGTCCGCTCAAGCTCCTCAAACACTGCCTGCACGAGCGCTGCGTTCTCGTCCTCCCGTCCTGGCTTGACGGTGTAGGTGACCATCGTGTGCTTCATCGCTGACTCCTCGGTAGTTGCTGTGTCGGTCATGTGGCAGGCTCGAGCTGTGGCTCGCGGACGGTTGCCGCAGCGACGGCCTGCGCGATCTCGTCCTTGCGGATGAGCAGGAACGTGACCGGGATCGCAGCCAGCGCGATCGCGCCGGAGACCCAGAGCGCGGAGTGGAATCCGCCGGTCAGCGCGGCGCGGGCGGTGTCCCCGCCGCGGAGGAGCGCGGTGTAGTGGCTGGCGGCGACGCTCGAGGCGATCGCGATCCCGAGCGCACCGCCGAGCTCCTGGGAGGTGTAGATGAGCCCGGACGCAAGCCCGGCCTCACGCTCAGAGACACCGGCGAGCGCGGCGATCTGGATCGGGATGAACGTGAACGCGGTTCCCATCCCGACCGCCACCAGGAACGGCCCGAACAGGTCGGCTATGAAGTGTCCGTGCACCGGCGCCTGGGCGGTCCAGAAGATCCCGAGGCCGAGAACGGTCATCCCGAACGCCATCACGAGCTTCGCCGAGACCTTGGTCACGAGTGCTTGCGAGATGCCGGCGAACAGCATCGAGGCCACGCCCGACGCGGCCCAGGCGAACCCGCCCTGCAAGGCGGAGTACCCGAGCACCTGCTGCATGTACAGGGTGCCGATGAAGATGAACGCGTAGAAGCTCGCTCCGAGCAGGAAGCCGACCGCGTTGGCACCGGCGAGCGTCTGCAGGCGGAAGATCCGAAGCGGCATCAGTGGCGCCTCAGCGCGACGCTCAATCGCCAGGAACGCTCCGATCAGGGCGACGCCGATTGCCAGCTCGGCGACTGTCCTGGTGGCACCCCAGCCGACCCTTGGTGCTTGCGCAACTGCGTACGCGAGCAGCACGAGCGCCCCGGTCAACGTCACCGCGCCGAATGGGTCATAGCGCCGCCGGGCGGTGTCGATGCGTGTCTCGGGAACGACCCGTCGGATCAAGAGCAGTGCGACCACGCCGACCGGAACGTTCACCAGGAAGACGTACTGCCAGCCGGCAAACCGCGTCAACATCCCGCCAAACACGACCCCGGCGGTGGCGCCGAGTGCGGCGAGAGCGCCCCAGATACCGAGCGCCTGGTTGCGCTCGGCGCCTTCGGCGAACATGTTCCGAACGGTCGACAGCGCGGCCGGGAGGAACATGGCGGCGCCGAGGCCTTGGGTTGCGCGCATCGCGATCAGAACCGCGTCGCTGCCAGCGAGCGACGCTCCCAGCGAGGCGGCGGTGAACACGGCGAGCCCGGCGATGATCACGCGCCGGCGGCCAAGTAGATCGGCGGCTCTGCCGCCCAGCAGGAGGAAGCCGCCGTACGCCAGCTCGTACGCGGTCACGACCCACAACAGACTCGTCTGCGAGAAATGAAGCTCTCGCCCGATCGTGGGCAGCGCCGTGTTGACGATCGTCAAATCCATGACGGTCATGAACGCGGCTACAGCGAGTAGCGAGAAAGCTCGCCAGCGATGGATATTGGGGGCTTGGGCTGTCATGGGACCTCCGGTCGGTGTGATCGCCGCCTCGCGGAGGCGGCCTCACCAATCCGACGCAGCCGGAGCGGCGATTTGGACAGCCGGCTCAGAGATCCTGCTGGCGCCGCTCGAGCTCGGCCCGCTCGACGGCATTGGCGCTCAGCTCGATCGCCGTCTCGTAGGCGCGCACGGCGCCCTCGCGATCACCGGCGCGCTTGAGCAGCTCGGCATGGGCGGCGTGCAGCGGCTGGTAGCGCCCGAGCGCCGGGTCGTGCAGCAGCGGCAATAGCAGGTCGAGGCCTGCCTGAGGGCCGTCGGCGAAGCCGACCGCGACGGCGCGGTTGAGCTCGACCACCGCGGTTGGTGTGAGCTTCGCGAGCGCACCGTAGAGGGCAGCAATCTGCCGCCAATCAGACTCGTGCTCCATCTGGAGCGCCGTGATCGCCGCCTGCAGCTGGTACTGGCCGGGGCGCCGCAACCGCACGGACCGCTCCAAGGCCCGCAGCCCCTCGCGGATGCGCGCCTGGTCCCAGCGCGAGCGGTCCTGCTCGTCGATCGCGAGGTAGCGGCCCTGCTCGTCGACACGCGCGCCCCGCCGCGAGTCATGCAGCAGCATCAGCGCGAACAGTCCCCACACCTCGCCGTCGTCGGGCATCAGCTCGCGCAACAGCAGGCCGAGCCGGATCGCCTCGTCGCACAGCTCTTCGCGCACGAGTCGGTCGCCCTCGGCGGCGGCGTAGCCCTCGTTGAAGATCAGATAGACCACGCGAAGCACCCCCCGCAGTCGATCCGGCAGCTCCTCGTCTCGAGGCACCTCATACGGAATGCGAGCATCAGCGATCTTTCGTTTGGCCCGCACGATCCGCTTGCCCATCGTCGGCTCGGCAACCAGGAACGCGCGCGCGATCTCGCCGGTCGTCAGGCCACCGAGCGTCCGCAGCGTCAGCGCCACGCGAGCGGACACATCCAGCGCCGGGTGGCAGCAGGTGAAGATCAGCCGCAGGCGATCGTCGATGATCGCGCTCCCTTCGGTCACGGCCCGGTGCTCCTGCTGGTCGAGACGTACGAGCTCTGCCAGGCGCTCGGCGCGATCCGCCACCGAGCGGTCGCGGCGCAGACGATCGATCGCCCGCCGCCGCGCCGTGACCGTGAGCCACGCACCCGGGTTCGCGGGAACGCCGTCGCGAGGCCACGTCGTGAGCGCGGCCGCATAGGCATCCTGGACCGCATCCTCAGCCAACTGGAAATCGCCGACATGACGAATCAGAGTGGCCAACACAGCCGCCCGCTCGTCGCGAAACGCGCGGGCGACCGCATCCGCCGTCGGATCACCCAGGCCTCCAGTCACACGACCGGACGGACCTCGACGCGTCCGTAGCGGATCAGCGGGATCCGCTTGGCCACGTCTAGGGCCTGATCGAGGTTCTCGGCCTCGATCAGGTAGTAGCCCGCCAGCGCCTCCTTGGTAATCGCGAATGGCCCGTCCGTGAGCTCAGGGTCGCCGGCAATCGCGCTGACGGTCGTCGCCGTCGTCGTCGGATGCAGGCGACCGGCCGCAACCAACAAACCGGCCTCGTCGAGGCTGCGATTCAACTCCACCCATACCGTCGGTATCTCGGCCTCGCGTTCTGCGAGCTCGTCGCCTTCAGCCTCGGTGGCATACAGCAAAAGCATGTACTGGGACATCATCCCTCCTTGGTGACTTTGTCAATATGACGCAGCGTGACCACGCATTTGGACACATGCCGGGGACCAAAGGACGGACCGCCGCGCCGGATCTGAAGCCCCGAAGTTGGCGCCGGGTGGGCGCTCCGCCGTGAAGCGTCGGACTCAGCTCAGACGACGGGGCGCTTGCCGCGGCTGGTCGCCGGAGGGTCGATGCCGAAGCTAGGACCGGTCGCGCTCGGCTGCCGCTTAGATCGAGAGCCGGCACTGACTGGGATTCGGAGCATGCAGTTAGGGGCGCCGGGGGAGGGCCTGGCGCTCGTCAGCCGCAGCGCAGGTCCGCTAGGTAGGGTCATGCCCGATGAGCTACCGTCCACACGCATAGCCAGATCGCGATGGCGTCTGTTCGCAAGCAGATACATGTCCGTGCGAGTCCTGACTCGGCCTGGAACGCGATTCGTGATTTCGGCGCTCTGCACACCCGCCTCGTGCCCGGGTTCGTTGTTGACACCGAGCTTGACGGTGATTCGCGGATCGTGACCTTCGCGAGCGGCGCCGTGCAGCGTGAGCCGCTGATCGACTGCGACGACGAGCTTCGGCGACTCGTCTATGGCGCCGTTGAATCGCCGACCGGCGCAACGCACTACAACGCGTCTGTGCAAGTGTTCGCGAACGGGCACACCGGAAGTCGAATTGAGTGGATAGTCGACGTCCTGCCTCACAACCTGTACGACTTTCTTGATCGCGCCATGGATCAAGGCGCTGCGGCTATGAAAAGGACCCTCGACGGTCCGGCGTTGCCGCTTTGATCGAAGCGGAACACCCTTCGGCAGCCGAATGCTCGCGACTGGCGAGCTCGTCTGCTTCTGCCGGGGTGGCGCGGGGTTGGCGAACGGTGGCGCGCTCAGCGCGTCACATTGCGTCGTTCTCGATGGGGTTCGACTCCTCGTCGAGCGTCGCCAGCATGCTGCGAACGAACGGCCGGAACCCGAGCCGCTCGTAGAGCTCGATCGCTCGGACGTTTGCCTCCACCACACCGATCGACCAGTACCGCGCTCCACGTCGCTTCAGCTCCGCCTGGCACGCGGTCAGCAACGCCGATCCGACCCCCTGACCACGAGCCGCCTCTGCGGTGACAAGCGAATCGACATCTCCCCTCACCTCTCCGAGGTCGAACGTCGGTCCGGCTGGCAGGAGCCGACACGCCAGATATCCGATCGGAGAACTCAAGTCCTCAGCGTGCGCGATGAAGATGAATCCGCTGTCCTCAGTGAGCCAGGCGAGGTACTGCTTGCGGCGCCGTTCCCACGCCACGTCAGCCGCCAGAACCGGCCAATGATCGGCGACCAGGCCACGGTGATGCTCGACCATCGCCTTCCAGAGCTTCTCAAGCGCCGGCACCTCGGAGACGGCAGCACTACGCACCGTGAACCTCACGCCTCACGCTTACCCGACCGCGCAGCAAATCACTACAGCGACCCGGCCGAAACGATGTGGCACCGGCCTGAATCTCGCCCTTCGCGCTTGGCTTCGCGGAAAGCGTGAGACTGCCGCTCCGATCGATTTGGAGCACTGCGCCGCCTCGTCGAGCCGCTTCTGCAATGTCGCCCCTGCAGGTCTGTGGCCCGTCGCTGGCGCTTGAGATCGCGGCGCCGGCGGAGCGGCACGCAACGCTCTTCACGCGGACGTGGGCGTTGCGATCTTGCTACCGACGCCCGCGCAGGAGATACGCGATGGGGACGGCTCCCACGGAGTTCACGAGCGTGATCGCGATCGCCCAGAGCGGCTTGGACCCGCGAACATCGCGGTTTGATCGCTGGGCGAGGTCGATCAGCGCCGCGATCTTGAGGCCAGCCTCGACCGAACCAGCGATGACGATCGCCTGGCGAAGTCTGGGATCGAGCTCCTTCCAACGCTTCTGAATACTCACGCTGTAGGACTCAGCGTATCGGACGCTGATCCTCCCAAACGAACAGCGACGGTGTCGGTGAGCAGCACCCGCCAGAGTCGAGCCGTGCTCAGCGCCACGCACACTTCTGGTCCATCGCCATTCCGGCTCTGCTAATGCGGCTCCCGCTTTGGCAGCCGCGGGACCTGAAGCGGCAGCCTGGTCAGCGGCAGGCTGCGCTCATCTCATGCCCGGTGGTGCGTGGATGCAGCACTGAGCGGGAGACTTGAGCCGCCGCGGCACGGGACAGCGTCGTTGATCGGACTCAGACCGTCGGCCGGGCTGGCCACGTTCGCGTCGGGCTCACGCGATCGTGGTCGCTCCGGTGGGTAGCCTGCTGACCGACGTGGCGGCGAGTGACGTCAAGCTGGATCATTGCGTGATCCATGTGTCTGATTGGAAACGTTCGAATTCGTTCTACAGGGATGTGCTCGGAGCTACCCTCGTTGACCGCGGCGCCGGCACGTGGGCCTATCGGTTCGTAGGCGAGCAGCTCAACGTGCATGGACCTGGGGTCCAGGCAGACCTGGTTGCTCGTGTTCCCGTCGCTCCGGGCAACAGCGACCTGTGTTTTGAATGGCCGGGTCTGATCGATGGCGCCGTCGAGCATCTCGCCAGCTACGGCGTGGACCTCGAACTTGGACCGGTCGCTCGCAACGGCGCGCGTGGTTTCGGCACCAGCGTTTACTTCCGTGATCCCGACGGAAGCTTGATGGAGTTCATCTCCTACGACGCCTGAACCCCAGCGACCAAGCGGTCCTGCTCAAGGCCGCTTTCGCCCTGGCCTCACAGCCACGGACCGCTGACTTCCGCTTCGGGTGCCTGTCAGGCCGGAGCAGCAGCTTGCTCTGCACGACGGCGGCCTGCATCACGCCTGGTGGTTCATGGTTACGGAAGAGGGGCTGGACCTCCCGTATACGGTTCCTCTGTGAGACCCCGCCGGACCGGCCCGTCAGCTCAGTCAAGTGGGCTGACTGAAGGCCGTCAGGTCGCCGTGCCGGCGTCCTCCTGCTCGGGAACGAACTGGCTCGCCACGAAGGTCGCGCCCTGCGGGTCGGCGATCACCGCCATCCGCACCCACGGCGCGTCGAACGGTCCGGCGACGACCGTGCCCCGCAGCGCGGTGGTGCGCTCGGCAGCCGCGTCCGCGTCGTCGACGCCGAACGTGACACCCCAGTGCGCCGGCGTGTCCGGCTGATCGTCGCCGAGCACGTTCAGCGACGCGACCACGTCCGCAAAACCGGCCGGTGCCCCCAGTGCGGCGTTGCGCTCGCGCGTGCCGGGGTTGATCGCTTCCAAGAAGTCGCCGTAGCCGGGCAGCGTCCACGCCGTGAAGCCGCCGTCCATCTCGAGCGTCGTCCAGCCGAAGATGGCGCCGTAGAAGCCCTTTGCGCGCTCGGGATCCCGCGTGTGGAGGTCGTTGAAGTTGACGGCGCCGTGCTCGTTGACGACGGTCGCTCCGCGGTGGCGATTCGGCTGCCACACGCTGAACACCGCCCCCTCCGGATCGCTGCAGACCGCCATCCGGCCGGCGTCAAAGACGTCAAAGGGCTCAGACAGGACGGCGCCGCCCGCCTCGCGCACCTTCTCCGCTGTGGCGTCCGCCCGTTCCACCCAGACGTAGGTGTTCCATGTCGCGATTGGCGGCGCGCCCTCGGGCATGGAGCTGACGGCGGCGACGGCCTGCCCCCGGAAGCGGGCGGCGAAGTAATGCGCTCCGGACTCCGGCGGCATCTGGTCCTCAAGCTCCCAGCCGAACAGCCCGCGGTAGAACTCGGCGGCCGCCTGCGGGTCGGGCTGGTTGGTGTCAACCCAGCACGGCACACCGGGGATGTAGCGGTCCTGCGTCATCTGCGCTGCCTCCAAGATCGGGGATCGATCCCTTGAGCCTATGGTCTGATGCGGTCAGGCTCTATCCGCAAGCGCAACCTGTCTAATTGGTCCCGCGCGCAGTCCCGCACCGCGATCCTCAAACGGGACGGCATTCCTCGCTGAGAGCGGGGCCCAAGGGAACGGCCCCGAGGACGAGGAACGCGGAACGGATCCAAACACCGGGCCGCCCGCACAGCGTCAGCGCGCCCGACGGCTGCTGCAATGTCGCCGCAGCGGCCACGACGACCGGGCTACTGCTTCAGTCGTGCACCGGCCCAGAGCAGAAGTGGGCTATCGACACCGATCCTGCCGGGACACGCCTGGTGGTGCGTGAAAGGGAGCAGCGAGGCGTTCACAGTCGGCGTGAGTTGCCGACCGCGCGGCCGATCGTTTCGGCCCACGTGCGCTGACGATCGCTCGCGTGGGGTAGGGGTCGTCCGGCGCCGGCACCGGCCTGCGCGTCCTCCGTCGCCGAAGCGATCACGGGAGGCTCGGAGACCTGAGGGACGCAAGCGATCGTCGCGTCGCGCTAGAGCGCGGTGTCATCAGGCGTGGACGTTGCGTGGGCGTTGGGCGCGTCGGCGTGCGAGGGCCATGCGTAGGAGGTATCGGGGGGTGGGTGGGATCCAGTGCAGTTCTCTGGCCATGCCGAGATCGTCACGTTGTGCGCGGTGTTCGGCGATCTTGCCGTCGCGTAGGGTGAACCAGTGGATCTGACGCTGAGTGAATCGATGGCCTGTGGGTGGGAAGACGGTGAGCGAGCCATCGGCATCCCAGGTCAGGAACTCCCCGGTGTGCCGGCCGCGCATGATGCTGCGCGCGACCACGTCGTTGCCGTCGACGACGACGTACTCGACTGTGAAGTCAAGTTCGCTGAACGCGGCTCGCAGCCAGTCCGAGGTGGCTCGGAAGCCGTCGGGGCCGGCGACGCGTGCGGCGGGGGGCTCGGCTTGGGCTTCGTGGTTGATCGCGTCGGCGGTGTAGAGAGCGTCGAGTCCGTCGCGGCTGCCGTCGCCCAGTCGACGAAACGACTGGGTGATCGTGTCAATCGCCTGCGCGCGAGATGTGATGCCGCCATCCGTTTGCATAGGGTGAAACCCTAACGACCATGACGCAACGTTCGCCAGTACTCCGGCAGTACGACAGCTCGCGCCGGCAGGCCAAAGCGCTGCAGACCCGCAGCGGATCCTAGCGGCCGCCCAGACGTGCTTTGAGACCGAGGGGTGGTCAGCGACCACGATGTCGCCGTCGCCGATGACGCCGCCGTCTCGGTCAAGACCATCGAAGGGCAATTCAAGATCAGAGCCGCGCTGCACTCGCCGTCGTGGACTGGGTGATCCGCGGCGACGCCAGCAACGTCCCAATCAGCGACCGCGAGCCCGTCGTCGCGATGCGACAGGCCACCGACGCCCCCGCGTTCCTCGCGCTTCACGCCCACCACGTCAGCACTGTCCACCAGCGGTCAGCACGCGTCACGGCCGGGATGCACGGTCCATCTCGCTCGCCGTTATCGTCTGCGGCGTGGACGGATCGCTCGGGCTGATCGAGTTCCCGGCGGATGATCCCGACCGAGCGCGTCGCTTCTGGTCGGGCCTGCTCGGCGCCGAGTTGACCGAGCGCGGCGAGGCCGAAGGCCGCGGCTGGCAGACCCGCAGCGGGGCTGCTGTGCTCGGGGTGCACGAACGTGGAGCCGGTCCGGGCGACACAGCGTCGCTGCCCTACTTCACCGTCGCTGACTTGGGCGTCGCGCTCGAGCAGGTCACGGCGCTTGGGGGGAGCGTGATCCATCCCGGGTCGCGGTGGGCGATCTGTCGGGACTCCGAGGGGAGTCCGTTCGGCCTCGCACTCCGGTGAGCACCTGCTGGTCCAACGGATCGCTCGCTGATGCTGCGAGTCAACACTGCAGAACACGTTCGCGGCGCCGGGCCAGAAGCAGCCGAGCTGATCACGGAGCTGGTTGGCCAGCCCGACTCGGGTTCGGACCAGTCCCTCCCGCGCGCGGGTCAAGGCGCGCAGCGCCTTGGTCTGATCCCCGTCCGGCTCGAGCACTCGAAACCGGTGACTGTCCGTGCGGGCCAGTTCGGCGAGCACGAAGCTGTCGAACCCGTCGCTCTTGCCACCGGAAATGGAGTACCGGGGTCGCATCCGACCACCTGATTGGGGTGAACGGTCACCACCGTCAGTCTGGCGTCGAGCAGCCGCTCGATCAACAACCCGTCCGGTCGCTCGATCGCCACCCGTGCCACCCCGAGCCGCACCAGCCGTCCACAGAGCGCCTGCAGCCCCGCCTCGTCATGTCGGTAGCGACGGCCCTCCACGATCCGCCCATTGCCATCCACGACACAGATCGCGTGCTCCTGGCTAGCCCAATCAACACCCGCGAAGCGCTCTTCGCTCATCACCCTCACCCCTCGGTCCACCCATCGAATTGACACGACAGCCGGCGCGAGGGACCCTGGCGGATGCTTACCGATGGCGCTCTAGGCGCGACCTCCTGTTGCCGCTCACAGGGCACCTCGACGGAACGTCGGGAGGCGCTGGTCTAAAAGCGGCCCTCTGCGCGGCAAGCCCAAACAGGCGCTCTCCAATAACGCTCGGCTAAGCAGGCACACGCTGCCGCCTTGATCGACGAGCGAGCACCGCGCGGCTGTTGCGTTGCCGCTGTGATTGGTAGACCATTGGCCCGCGTGAAGCTCATTCGTGCGGGAATTGCCCTAGCACTGCTGGCGGCAGGCTGTGGAGGCTCTGCGCGACCCCGGCTTCGGCCTGTGCCGGCGCCTCATGGCCAGAACCTCGGGCATCACAAGGTGCTTACAGCTATATGCTCGCGCAGTCCGAGCCAGTGCGTCCTGACGATGTCTGACAGGACGCACTGGAGATGCGCGGGTTCCTCACTGAAGGTCGACGACTTCGACTCCCAGTCGATCGTTGAGAGCGCGAAATGCGTCCGTTTGAATCCTGATCCCTTCTGAGTAGGCGGCCCCTCATCAGTGACCTCGGCGCCCCGCTGCCGCAATGATCGAGCACCAGCAGCGGCGACCAGACTCAGCAGACTTCTCGATCGTCGCCGACCCAGCCGCCAGCGTTCGGCTGCTGCTCCGCTGCCTGGTCGAGCTGGAGCAGGAGTGGACGCCGCTCGGCTTGTCGGCGGCGAGCTGGCCGCTGGAGCGGACCATCGGGAGCGAGCTTCTGCTTGGCCGTTTGCGGCTGCCTAGCCCGCCGGTCTGCGACTCCAGAGACGTTTTGTTCAAGAACGTGACCGTTTAGGCCAGCTCAGACGAGGACCGTTTGACCAGCGGCGGCATCATTCCAGCTCCCGGACGCGAGTGAGAAGCGTTAGACCCTGGTCGTGTCTCGACGATATGCCCAAGCTGCGCCGGCCGCGAGAATCGTCGTCCACGCCGCGACGGTGATCCAGCCGCGGGCGCCCCAGGCGTGGCCGTCGAGCGCGACGTTGCGGGCCTGGACGAGCCACCACGAGGGGAGGAACTGCCCGAACGCATGCAGAAAGCCGCTCGTGATCGCGAACCAGGTGCCGCTGAGGAAGGCGAGGATCGACACCAGGCCGCCCATCAGCGGGCCGACCGAGTCGGTGTTCACGAGATGGCCGACGAGGATGCCGAGTGCGGCGAACGGCAGTAGCCCGACCATGATCAGGCCGGTCATCGCCAGCCAACGCCCGGCGGGCAGGCTGACGCCGAGCAGCGAGCCCGAAATGTAGAGCACGAGCAGGCTCGACAACGCCATTGCGTAACCGGTCAGCACCTTGGCGCGGAAGTACGCTCGCACCGACAGCGGGCTGATCCGCAGCTGCCTGGTCCACCCAGCCTGGCGCTCGCCGGCGATACGGGCGCCGGTCGAGATCATCGACATCATCGTCCCGAACGACGCCAAGGAGACCATGTAGTAGGTGGCGTAGGTGAGCCCGGTGCCGCTGATGATCTTGTTGTGCTGCGGCGCCGCGATCAGCCAGAAGAAGACCAGCGGAAAACCCAGCGAGAAGAGGAAGAAGCGGCGGTTGCGGAACGTACGCAGCAGCTCGAAACGGGTGTAGGCGATCCCGTTCATCGCGCCTCCACCTCCGGCTCGTCAGCGTCCGGCTCGCCGGTCAGCTCCAGGAACGCATCCTCGAGGCTTCCCCCGGCGATCTCGATGTCCTTCGCCGCCGGATATTGCTCGAGCAGCGCTCGGATGCTCTGGTCGGAGTCCACGCAGCTCAGGATCACCGCGTCGCCGTGCCGCTCGGCGGAAGCGACTCCGGGCAGGCCAGCCAGGCTCGACCGATCGACATCTGGCAGCGTCGCGCGGAGCGTCCGCCTGCCCACACGCGCCTTGATCTCGGTCGTCGGACCATCGGCGACGATCCGCCCCCGGGCCATCAGGATCGCGCGGTCGGCGTTGGCGTCGGCCTCCTCGAGGTAATGAGTGGCGAACAGCACCGTCTTGCCCCGGGCCGCGAACTCGCGCATGATGCTCCAGAACTCGCGGCGTCCCTCGACGTCCAAAGCGACGGTCGGCTCGTCGAGCACGAGCAGGTCCGGGTTGCTGACGATCGCAAGCGCAAAGCGCACGCGCTGAGTCTCACCACCCGAGAGCTTGTGCGTTCGCTGACCGGCGATCGCTTTTAGCCCAGTGACGTCGAGCGCCTCCTCGACGTCCATCGGATCCGGATAAAGCGAAGCCATCATCGCCACGAGCTCGCGCACCGAGAGGTCGCGGATCAGCCCGCCCGTCTGCAGCATCGCGCCAACAAGACCGGCATCGACGGCCTCGCGCGGCGGGCGGCCGAACACCGACACGGTACCGCCGTCGGGCTTAGAGAGACCAAGCAGCATGTCGATCGTCGTCGACTTGCCGGCGCCATTGGGGCCAAGCAACGCCGCCGTCTCGCCCGCCGCAACCGAGAAGTCGACGCCGCGCACCGCGCGGATCGGACCCTGCGGGCCCCGGTAGGACTTAGTAAGGCCGTCGAGACGGATGCCACCGTTAGTTTGGGTCGCGGCGTCGTTCCGCGCGATCGCGTTCTGGATCATTCGTGACTCGAAGGGGAGGTTCGGTAGCCGGTCGTACGCAAACATAACCCGGCGAGAGGAAGGCGGCCTAGTCGACCACAATCACGAGCCGCCGTCAAACGCGGACTACGAAAGGCTTGATAACGGGCGATCGCCGGTCGCCAATCACGCGTACTCAGGGCCCGACCCGGCGATGGCAATATGTTCCTTAGGACAACTATGCGCTCCCGCAGGACATGCCGAGGCTGCCGCTCAAATGATTTATCAACCAGCCCGAGGAGAGGCGTAGTGTGGGGCGTGGAACGGGCGCTGACCTGCGTAACGAGCCGATGAAGACGCCGCGCGCGCGGCGTCCGCTCCGCCCATCCACCGGGACATGATCGTGTTCGGCGCAAGCGAGCACGGCGTGACCCAAGAAAGGAGTGGCTGAGATGCCGCTACGCAGCCTTATCTTCCGCCTAAGCGTCGTGCTCGCGGTCGCCGCCATAAGCCCGGCAGCGGCGCTGGCGGCGTCGCACGGCACCGACCGCCCGCTGAAAGGGACCGTAAGCAACACGACGACGGTAAGCCTTGTTACGGGGGCGGCGACCAGCGTTGAGAGCGGACGTCTCTCCCACCTCGGAGCGTTCACCGGCACCGGTGAGCTCACATTCACCCTCACGGGTGCTAACGGGTTCAGCTTTACGGGCACGGGAACGCTGGTCGCGGCGAACGGCGACGAGCTGTTCACGGCCACCGTTGGGTCGGGGACGTTTGGACCCCCGATCGAGACCACTGGCGTTACCACGATCACCGGCGGCACCGGTCGCTTCGGCGGCGCTACCGGGACGTACACCGCCACAAGCAGCCCCACAGTCGTCTCCCTCACCCCCACAAGCGAGACAACCCACGCCAACAGCACTTGGACGGGACAGATCAGCTACTAGGCTAGGACAGCCCGGAGAGAGAGGCTCCTCCCCCGGCAGCGAGAGCCTCTCCCCTACTAACACCAGTAAGCGGTCCCGCCCAGACGGCGCCCGAGTTCGCGATCGGCTGCTAAGCAACAAGGCGCTCGGCCACGCCCATCAGCGGGAAGCGCCAGACCGCTGGCCGCTCGGGAACGCTCTGGGCCCCCGATTGCCGGCGGCTCTCGCTTCTGGTTAGTCGCCGCAGGGGAACCAGGGACTACCTTTTCCTTCGTCTTGCCGGCGGCCTAGAGCGAGCGCGATGCCGCCCAACCGGCCGCTGAGGTGGCTGGGCTTCGTGAAAGCAGTCACATTCGCGAACCCGGAATTGGCGAGATGCAGGGACGTCCTCTTCATCTCTGACCAGTCCTGCGTTCCGCACGACACGAGCGTCCGTTGCCCACTCGGGTGCTGCTTCTGGACTCGAGCGGGGAGCAGCCTGATCCAGGATGCGAATGGCGACCACCGCAGTCGGAGGGCTGCGTGTGCTGCCGATAACCGTGTCGATGTCCAGCGTCTTCCCTCCGGTCCATTTGCGGAGGCTTAGCTCAGCTGGACGGTTGCCTCGACGATGACCGGGACGTTGAATGGAAGCGTGGCGGCTCCCGGAGCGGCGCGTGCGTGGCGACCGGCGTCACCCCAGAGCTCAACGACCAGGTCACTGAACCCGTTCAGCACGAGCGCGTGAGCGGTGAAATCGTCGGCGGTGTTGATGTAGCCGACCGCACGCAGCCATCTACTCACCCGATCCAGCTGACCAAGTTCGCGCTTGAGCGAAGCCAGGATCGCCAAGCCGCAGAGCCGCGCCGCCCGGTAACCATCTTCGGCCGAAAGCTCCGCACCGATCCGCCCGGTCATTAGCGGCGGTTTCGCTCCGTCCTGCGGACCGTGCCCCGCGATGTAGGCGATCGAGCCAGCGACGCTGACGAGCTCGTAGTTGAAACCTTGCTCAGGGACCGCCAGCGGGGCCGGCAGCTCGATCTCTTGCGTACGCAGTCGCTCATCGATCACCCCCATCCGCGCAACCTACACGATCCCGAAAACGCCCCAGCATTTAGTTGGCGGGTCGCGGCCGGTCGGCTCCCTAAGGGAGCAGCGGCTTAGCCGACACACCACCAATCAAGCTCCAACCCGATCGATCTGTCGATACTGACAACGGCCGCGCCATGCTTCCGACACCAAAACGAGCGTTTGGCAGAAACAAATTCGCGGTCCCGCTACGCGCGGAAGCTTACGTAGCGGCTAGTGCGAAGCTTGACCGATTTGGTCGAGGCGGACCGCGATTAGTCGCTTCACGAGGCTTGTTGGGAGCGGACGGTCAACCGGGAAGTGGAGAGCGCTCTTGGTCATCGTGTATCCGCGGAGTTCGTCCCCCAGCTCTTGGAGGACCGAGCCGCTGAACGGCAGGTAACTCAGGTGATCCTTGAACGCGGCGAAGCCGGCGACGATTTTGCCCTGTACACGGAAGGCAGGAACACGGTAGGAGATCACCTGCTCAGCCTCGGGGACGATCTTGAGGATCGTCCGGCGGAGCGCCAGAAGGGTGCCGCGCTTGGGCTCATCGACAGCGTTCAGGTAGTCGTCGACCTCCTTCGCGGACACCACGCGCAGTCTACGCGTCCACACCAGCCTCAACACGGTCATCCAAGCGTTCCCAGCCCCTGCTCCGTTGCCGCATCAACCTCGCCCTGTTCGTTCCGCGCGCCCCTAACGCGCGGAAAGCAGGCTCGTCGCTAACGATCGCTATCACGATCCGGACGCCGGCGAGCGTGATCGGTTTGGCGACGGAGGACGCGTTGGACGGTGCCGACGCCGGACGAGCGCACGGCCCCGAATGGACTCGCCGGCGCGACGGACCGCGGACGCGTCCTACGGCGTGGATGCAGCGCCCGGAGCCGGCCTTGCGCGGTCGCGATCACTTCTGCCTTGTCGCCCCAGGGGCCATGAGCGACCGGCTGCTGTTCCGCCGTTACCCGGAGTCGAAGCAGAAAGGCCCGAAGCCAGGGCGTCGTCGTGTCGAGGCAGCTGATGGTTCGTGAAAGCAAGTCTGTTGCTTGCGTCACGCGGCTGACCGTGAGCCGGCGGTGGGCGCCTCGTGCTTATTCCCGTCGTAGGCCACGATCGGCGTCAGCGGCTCCGTGCTCGGCGACGAACTGAAGGATCATCGCCGCGACCGCCCCCGGCGCGTCGAGCATCGGAATGTGGCCGGAATCCGACAGCTCACGCCACTGCGCGTGCGGCAGCCTCGCGCGGACCCGTTGGCCGAAGGAATCCTTCGGGGTGAGTCGATCATCGGCTCCCCATGCCAGCAGCACCGGGCAATCGATCCCGTTCACGTCGAGTCCGCGTCCGGGGGCGAACATCGCCGCGATCAACTCCTCGTGATTGGAGAAGCGGGCCGAAGCGCGCAGCATCTCGGCGGCCATCGTCGGGTCCACGCCCTCGCCGTGGACGGCCATCCCCGCAAACACCATACGGCGCAGGCGCGGCCACCGGACGGCGAACTCGAGCAGGGGTAGCAGCCGCCTGACCGATGCCGTTCTGAACCAGGTGAGCCCGAAGGTGCTCGTCCTCATCTGATCCCGGCTCCCAGCTCCCGCCAGGCGCGATCGCCACAACCGACGACGCGCGAGAACGCCGAGCAAGCTCCAGCGCGAGCCAACCACCGAGCGAGTTACCGACAATGGAGGCCCTCTCGACCCCGAATGCGTCCATATCACGCTCGACGCCGTCGGCCAGCGCAGCGACCGACACCTTCTCCGATGCGATCGTCCTGCCGCCCGTGTGCCCATCAAGCGTGACCGCGATGTCCGTTCACCGCGTTCGAGCGCCTGTTCTCCGCCCCGTGAGCGCCCCTAGCAACGAGCTCGCCCGGATACCCCCCGTGAACCAGCTACGGCTGTGTTCACGCGCCGCGTCGAGCCCGGTCACGAACTCGAATACGAGGCATTGGCACGGGAGATGATCGAGGCTTCAGAAGCCTTCCCCGGACAGCTTGGCGCGACCATGCTGCACGAGGCGGACTCGCCGAACTACACCCTGCTCTCCGGAGAGCAGGTCTCCCGCCGCTTTCTCAGCGGGGCCTTCCTCCTCGCGGGACGAGCACGACCGCTGCCTCACGGCGTCGACTCGGCAGTCCCGGACGGGTTGTCGTGATTGTACGGCGTGAGCGGCGATGCCGGTCGCGACCGCCACCCAGCGCGAGTCCGAGGGCGGCGTGTAGGGCGAGCGGGATCGGGCTGTGGGAGATCGCCCAGGTCACGCTGTGCAGTGAGCCCGCGAAGTAGTTGGCCGGGTGGGCTCCGGGGTGGTGGGCCGGCACGATGACGTAGAGGTTCACGACCATCCCAAGCTCCGCTTGGACCAGCACCAGCAGGATCGCTCCCAGCAGCATCCAGCCGAGCGTTGACCCCCGGCCCTCAGGCCTCCCCGCCGTGACTCGGTGAGTGGTGTGTTGCAGCAAAGCCGGAGGGCAGCAGGTCTCAGGGTTCGGTCGGCCCGCCGCCCGGCCGCGAAGCTGAGTTCCGCGCCGACTGATGGATCGTCCACCCTTCGATGTTGCTGCTCCCGGCGATCAGCTCGCCGTCGTCGGTGAGAAGTAACGGAATCCACGACTTCCCCGTGGCTCTTCGCGCGAGGCGTCGCCCTTCGGAGCGGTTGACTGCAGCGGGGAGCAGCCCCCACCCATAGCTGCGAATCACCTCGGGGTCATGTCCGGCCGCGCGGAGCGCATCGAGCGCGTTACGGCACGGATGCCCAGGGCCAAAGGTCTGAAAGGTTCCCCAACAGACGTAGAGCTTCATGGTCGCGCTCCGGCGAGCAGGCGCTGAAGCCGCACCGGAAACACCGCGAGGTAGAAGAACTCGGAGCGGAACTCACGGATCAGCCGCATCGTGGTCAACGGAGACGGGGCGCCCAGCTTGTTGACCTTTCCCTGGGCTCCAAGCTCGAAGAGCTGCTCGAACAGCTCCTCGGTTCGCATCGCTGGCCGCAGGGTCGCGCGGAGCACAACGTCATCGCTCGATTGGTTGCGGAACCGGTGCGCGACTCCGGTGGCGATTCGCACCTGCTCGCCCGCTCTCGCGACGATCTCGCGACCCGCGACCGTGAACGTTCCGGTTCCGTCGAGCACCTCGAAGGTCTCCTCCTGGTGCAGATGGCGGTGAGGTGGCATGAACGCGCCCGGGCGCATCCGGGCCTCGATCACCAGCTCCTCGCCGCTGGTGTCCAGCGCCGTCTGGAGGAAGGTGATCGTCTGGCCG
This sequence comes from uncultured Solirubrobacterales bacterium, assembly GCA_963787535.1. Classification (GTDB taxonomy): domain Bacteria; phylum Actinomycetota; class Thermoleophilia; order Solirubrobacterales; family Solirubrobacteraceae; genus Palsa-465. Next base: position 66,564 of record CAWBDB010000001.1, on the reverse strand, counting down.
ATCTTTGGGCTCTCGAGCTTCAATCCGGTCGCGGTCATCAGTACACTTACATACTAGATGGCAGATAGATACCGAAGCGTATAGAAGTGCGACGCCAGACACAAGCGCAACGACGCGCCGAGACAAGCGCGCGCCTGCTCGCCGCAGCCCGGCGGACATTCGCCCGCGACGGATATCACACGACCTCGCTCGACCGGGTGAGCGAGAAGGCCGGCTGCACTAAGGGAGCTCTGTATGACCACTTCGGCTCCAAGGAAGGCCTGTTCCTCGCGCTCCTCGATCAGCAGTTCGCCATTCGTATCGAACAGGCCCAGCACGTCGACGCACGACCCCCATCGGAGACGATGCCGTTTGACCGCGAGTTCGCGCTCCTGTTTCTAGAGTTCGTCTGCGCCGCCGCGCGCGACGCCAAGCTCCGCCGGCGCCTCGCGACACGACTGCACGAACTCCGCTCACACACCACCGCGCGCGTCGGCGACCCGCAACTCGCCGCAGCGCTCGGAGCCGCCGCCAACGGCGCGAGCATCGAAGCGCTCATCTTCGGCGAACCAGAAGGCGCGGCGACGTTCGACATGATTCTCGCCTTGCTGCTCAGGACACCGCTATAGCCGCCTGAGCCGGGGTACCGCACTCCCAGCGATGCAGGGTCTTGGCCCTTCCCGCGCGTACCTCCTATTCGCCAGAAGCAGGTTCAGCAACGCCTGCTCCCTCGCCATAGGGATCGTGCGCCAGCGAGCAGTCGGGTGAGCCCATTCGCGGCCAAGCGATGGTCCGCCAGCGCAGCCGCTGGTCATTCCCTCGTCGCCGAAGCTCTCGCCCGCCTGGGCGCCAGCCGAATGATGAATGCGATCGTGAGCATCGGCGGGGCCGCGCATCAGTCTGGGCGGTTGGCGAAGGCTGGGGGCCCGAAGCCAACGGTCGCCTTCACGCGATAGGACGGGGCGGTTCAGAGAGGTCGCAGCGCTGCTCTGGCCGGGGATGCCTAAACCGGAGCCGACACCGGGCCGCGTCGCATCCTCCTGCATCCCGCCCGTTTTCCAGGGCAGACCTCGTGGTCACTCAGTTGCGTGGGCCGTGAGGAAAGCAGGGCCACGATCCCATGCGCTGGAGCATCTGCACACTCTCTTGACACCCCGGAGGCAGGGCCTGGCCTCGTGTCCCAGGGGAGACGAGCCCCGGTGACCTAATGCTGTTGTGGCCGCGAGGGTCAGGATGGCGCTTACGTTATCGCCAGGTGGTAGAGACGATGCGAAGGGGTTAGCTCGGCTCAGGAGCGCCGGGCACTGCGGCGCAGCATGGGAGCCGGGGTCGTACCGCATGGAGTAGCCTCGTCGAGCGCGTGGGCGCCTTCACGCCAGGGGGGGCATTGTCAGCGTGGTGCTCGATTCCTTGTGTGACATCACGTCGCGGTACTGCAGCCAAAACTGCAGGAAGTGATCCGCCGAGTAGGCGAGTGTCATGTCGGCGAAGTGCGATGAGGTGGGATTGTCGGTCTCGCCGACCGGCCGGGTCCGGAAGAACCGACCTGTGCCGAAGTCGTAGTACCACATGTAGGACGACCCCTGGGTGGCGTACCCGACGCCGTTGATCGTGCCCGTCGGCTCGGTTGGGTGCACGATGTCCTGCTGGGTCAGGCCTCCGTCGACTGGGACGACGACGCTGCCGCGGGCGAGCTTGTGGACCTGGCCCCAAGGGACGGTCAGGCTTCCGTACGTCGCGCGCATGTACTTGACAGCCGTCTGCAGTGCAGAGACGGCCTTTTGCATGTCCGCGGCCGTCGGCTTACAGACGAATGGCGGCGGGACGAGCCCCGTGCAACTTGGGCCCAGCGCGACGTAGTCTGTGAACCACGTTGTAAACAGTTGCATCTGCACGCTCGACTTGCTGGCCTCGTCGTTCCAGCCGTTCAGGATCTGGACCGCCGCTTTCAGGTCGCCGGTCGGGTCGGCTGACGGGCCCGCTTGCTTGGACCGCGGCGGCGAGGATCGGCTTCAGGTAGTCGGCCACCAGCAAATGGATGTCGTGTCCGATCCGCTCGACGTCGGCGCCGGTCGCGGCGTGCAGCGGACCGAGCAGCGAATCGAGCCTGTAGGCACGTACGTCGTAACCACCCGTCAGCAGATAGGACGGGAAATCGGCAGCCTGTATCTGGCCGGGAGCGGTCTCGACCGGGTCGTTGTTTGCGTTCATGTAGTAGCCGCGCGTGGGGTTCTCGGCTTTAGGCAGCTTGCTGAACGGGACGATGCCGTGCCACGCGGTACTCGGATCCGTTCCGGTGAGCGGCAGGTTGTAGTTGAATCCGCTCTCACGGACCCCGGTGCGGGTGTTGGCCACGTAGAAGGTGTGACCGCGCTGGTCTGCCCCCATCAGGTTAAAGGTCGGGATCTGAAGCTCGCTCAGGCCGCCGCATGAACTGCGTCAGATTGCCCGGCGTCGTCCAGACCCCAAGCCTCATGAGCCAGGCCCGACTGCTCGAACAGCGAGGCCGTGACGGAGTAGACGGTGCCCGGCTTCGCGCTGGCGTGGACCGACCCCGTCCAGCACCGGGCCGTGAACCGTGTAGCGGAGTGTCTGATGCTCGGTGATCAAGCCGCTGGCGGTTCGAACTACGATCGGGACCGTCTCGGTGAGCATCGGCAGATACTTGCCGCCGAATAGATACTGGTTCTGATTGGCCGGGTTCAGTTGCTCAAGGTAGACGTCGCCCTCGTCGGCGGGGTTGTTGGTCGCGCTCCACGCGATATGGCCGTTGGTGCCGATCCCGATGAACGGCCAGCCGCGCCAAGTGGCTCCAGCGACGCTCGTATCGCCGTAGTTCAGCTGCGCCTCGTACCACTGCTGCACCCCGGTGAAGGGCAGGTGCGGGTCGCCGTACATGATCGCGCTGCGGTCCTTTGTCTTGCTCGGGCCGAGCACGAACATGTTCGACGCTGTTTGCGGCACGGTCGCCGGCGCTCCGGGCGACGATGGCCGCGGCGGCTCCGGCGGCGCTCGGGATCTTCTGCAGCGCCCGGCTGATCTGGCCGGCGAACAGCGGGTACTCCGAGTACGCGAGGACGTCGGTTGGCGAGACGTCCGCCACCCATGACGGAAAACTCGAGCGATGCGTGTTGATGTACGCGTTGATCCCGGACGCGAACGCGCGGAAGCGTCGTCGATCCGCCCGCGGCAGCGAGGCGTACGTCGACTCGAGCCGTTTGCGGAACCCTGAACAGGTCGACGATGTGGTCGCTCGCCAGGCAGCGTCGGAAGGCACGACGGTCCGAACGTCTCCGCGTCCCGTCCGGTCGCGAGCCGGTACTGGGTGAGGATGAAGAGACCCTGGTCCTGGGCCTGGGCGTAGCCGAAACCGAACTCGGCGCCGGCAGCATCTTTGGCGTAGATGTGGGGAACGCCGTAGTTGTCGCGCACGATCGTCACTCGCTCGCCGCGGGGCCCGCGAAGCCGGCGCGCGGTGGCGCGATGCGTTGAGCCGCGGGCGCGCGCGAGGGACTGCGCACCTCCAGACGCCGTAGCCGAAGTTGCCGCCGCCGCAATGAGGAAAGCGGCGGTCAGCCCACCAAGCGAGAGCCGCGATGCCATCTCCGACCTCCAATCCTGACAGGAACACTGGCCATAACTCGCGAAACCTCGCGAAGTTGCGCCAACCACACAGCTCGGCCCTCTGGTGATTTTGCTCGGCCTCGGCGGACGATGTCCCTGTCACATGATCGCTCGTCGCGCATAGCGATTGCCTGCATCGTCGACTCCTTGAGGCGGGGCTCGTGGCACGCCTACGTATGCACCGGCTGCCGGCCGACCAGGCCCCGCGACGACCCTCCTAATGCCTCTCCTATGTCAAGGGCGGTTCGCTATTTGCGGGTTTCAGCCGCGCAGGGCATGAGGGCTGGAGCGCCGACTGTGATGGTCGTGGCGTTTTGGCGTGAGCGGCCTGGGTGGTGGCGGCTCGGTCGTGTAGATCAGGCGTCATATGCGGCGCGCGACGTGGCGTTTGAGGCAGCGGATGGCTTCGGCTTCGCTCTTGCCTTCGGCGTGTTTGCGAGCGAGGTAGCCCTGGGTCGCGGGGTCGGTGCGGGCGCGCGAGAACGCGGTGATGTGGATCGCGCGGTTGAGTTGGCGGTCACCGCCGCGGTGTAGTCGGTGGCGTTGGGCGTTGCCGGAGCTGGCCGGGATCGGGGCGACGGCGGCGTGGCGGGCGAAGCATGCGTCGCTGGGAAAGCGCCTGGCGCCAGCGGTGTGGCCGATGATGATCGCGGCGGTGACGGGCCGGCGCCGTGCTCGGCGAGCAGCCTCGGGCAGTGAGCCTCGATCAGCATCTTGATCTCGGCGAGTAGCTCGCCTTCTTCGCGGTCGATCTCGTTGATCCGTTTCAGGATCGCCTTGCTGACGCGCGTCTGTGGGCTGCGCGGAAGTCGCGCGATCCCCCTGGAGACCTTGGCCCGGATCCGCGGGCCGATCAGACCCTGCGGCCGTACCTGTGCCTCGAGCTCCGGGGCGATCTGCACGAGGTGCCACCGCAGACGGCTCGCAAGCCGGACACGTTCGTTGATCAGCTGGTCGCGGTAGTCGCTCAGCACCCGGATTTCGTGTGCCTGCTCGTCTAGGAACGCGACCGGCAGCCTGTCGATCCCTTCTCGGAGTGCGGCGCGAGCGATCGCGGTCGCGTCGATCGGGTCGGACTTCCCCGGCTGGCGCACCGCTCGCCTCGAGGTCTCGGTCGATCCGGGCGCGACCCGGACCACTGGATCGCCGCTGGCGACGAGCCCGCGCTCCAGGCGACCGGACACGTGCCGGCAGTCCTCCACAGCCCACACGCGCTCCTGGTCGAGCTCGCCGGCGAACCGCAGCGCGTCGAGCATCCCTCATCGCTGGCTGGGATCGTCAACTGGCCGCGCTCGGTCCCGGTTACCGCATCGAGCGCGACAAGAGTGTGCGAGCGCTTGTGTGTGTCCACCCCGATCACGATCATCTGCACCGTCCCTTCGCTGGTTGTGGCTGACGGAGCGGATCTCCGGCGGACACACCTCAGTTGGGGCGATGCCAGCCTTCTATCAAGTCACGCCGGCGATCCTCGGCGGCGGCGGGCGACACGGCAAAAACCGGTCAGGCCTCAACAAGGTCGACAGGCGAAATTAGGAGTCAGCCCGCCGCCGTCCGAGAGCCAAACCGACGAGCCGACGACACCGACCGCCGGACCGACAGGTTCTCACTGAGCCTGGAGCGGGTTACCGCCGTAGTCTTGGTCGGTGGGCGTGTTTTTGGCTCTGGTTGAGGCCGGGTCGGCTTCTGCGATTGAGCCGATCGGGGGGGCTGTCCGGCGGCGTGTGTCAGCCATCGGCTGCTTTGGCGGCGGCGGGTAGTTGTGACGGGCTTGGCGTTCCGGTGAGCGTCGTCTTGGGGTGGACGCCCAACACCACGGACCGTCGGGGTCGCTGATTGAAGTTGAAGTCATTGGTCAGGTTGCCGAGGATTTTCTGGCTCTCGCGGACGACCGGGCGCGGATCGGGTCGTCCGTCGGTTGCGGGGTTCAGGCGCTGGCCGCCCAGGAAGTCATCTTCGATGAATTTGTCGTAGGCGTCGAAGCTCAGGGTCTGGTGGTCGATGTAACCCTTCCGGGCGTAGGGGCTGATAACGATGCCAGGTACCCGCAGCCCGTAGCCGTTCTGGTCGACGGTCGGTGGGACGACATGGTCGTAGAAGCCTCCCCAGTCGTCCCAGGCCAGGAAGATCGCGGTCGAGTTCCAGTCCGGGCTCGTCATCACCGCATTGATGATGCTCGTTATGTAGCTCTGCCCGTAACTCACCGGGGAAGGCGGATGCTCGCTGACCTCACCGGATGGCACGACCCACGAAACGGCCGGAAGATGTCCGCTCTTCGCAGCGGCGTAGAAGCGAGCCACCGACTGGATGTTCCCCAACTGGTCGTCGGCCTTGACGGTGTCGAAGAACGGGAGCGGGTTCCAGATCCCGTAGGTCCCGGAGTTCTGCTTAACCGGTGCACAACTCATGGCTGCTGGGTTCTCGCAGTCGGGTTCGGTGCCACTCACGATGTAGTAACCCCAGCTGACCTTGTGCTTGTGGAGCAGATAGGTGAGGTCCGTCCACGCGTAGATCGGCGTGTTGCTCGTGGCGCCGCCAAAGATCGGGGGGAAGTTCGGCGGTCGGATCCCCCTGACTTGCAGGGCGTTCCTGCAGCTCGACGGATTGTTGTGCTGGGTGCAGATCGCCGACCATTCGGAGACCAGAAATAGGTGGGACGGAAGACTCCACGAGGCGTTGGGCTCAAACATGTGGTCCTGCAAGACGAAGTCCTTGGCGTAGGTCCAGTAGTTCGGGATGTCGCTGCCCGTGTGATAGCCCATGACATCGGGCGTAGCCGAATTGGTGCAGGCCGGGTCTGTGGGGTCCGTGCAGCCTTTGCGGCCCGACTCGGCTTGCCCGATGAACCCGTTCATCTTGCCGCGGTTGATGTCGGCGATCGCGCTCTTGAAATTGTGGGGTCCGCCGCCGTTTACATCCGCGTGGTCGACGTAAGGGGCTACGCAGGCCCCGGAGGCCGGGTCGGGCACGCACACGATCGGTTTGCCGTGCTTCATCGGTATCCCCGCAACACGCGGATAGGTGCCGAAATAAGAATCGAACGAGCGATTCTCCTGCTGGATCACGATCACGTGCTTGATCTTGTGAATACCGGCAGACACGATGTACGTGCCCTTCGGCCCCCCCGACACACGTTCCACGGCCGAGAAAGAAGCCGCGGCGGTCGTCTTGCCCACCCCCCCCGCGCCGCTACCGAGCGCGACCGCGGCCACCACAGCCGCGACAACGAGCGCAGCCGGACCACCGACAAACGCGATCCGCCAAGTAGAAACCCACCCGCTCCGGCGAAGCCACATCGCTATTTTGCTGCTCCCACCGGGACCGCTCGCCAGCGTTCTCATTACGCCTCCCATACGTTCGCCACGTGCGTCCCGGTGCGCACACATCGCCAAGTCCAACCCTCTTCCCATCAGCGCCAAACCTCAGCGAGCTCGAAAGTAGCGGCACCAGCGCCCGCGTTCTGGACAGCGGTTCTTACCAAGCCTCAATCCCATTGCTTCGACGACAGCATAAGGATCCGGCCGGTGCCGGCGGGAGCCTTGTTTGCGCGGAACGGAGGGGAGCGTGCGGTGCACGGAGCGGCGGGCAGCGCTACGCCGACGCTTAGGCACGGTGGCTGGATCAGCAGGACAAGGCGCCCAAAGCGCACGGTCGCTATCGCGTGAGGCTGTCGGGTTTAGAGGGTGCCGTCCGGCCGGTTTAAGACCATTCTGGGATGAGTCAGAACTTCATCGCAGCGGATCGTGGTCAGGTGTTGTTGATGCCGTCGTCGTTGACGGATTGGCTGGCTGAGGAGCACTTCGTGTGGATGGTGCTCGGGGCGGTCGAGCAGATGGATCTGAGCGGGTTCTATGGCGCGTATCGCGCGAACGGGCAGGGCCGTGCGGCGTATGACCCGGGGATGATGCTCAGCTTGTTGCTCTATGCGTATGCGTCGGGGATCTCCTCGTCGCGGCAGATCGAGCGGTGCTGTGAGGTGGATGTGGCGTTCAAAGTGATCTGTGCGATGCGGGTGCCCGATCACTCCACGATCGCGGAGTTCCGCCGCCGCCATCAGGACGCAATCGCCGGCGTGTTTGTTCAGGTGTTGGCGCTATGTGCCGAGGCGGGGTTGGTGAAGGTCGGGGTGATCGCGATTGATGGCACGAAGCTCCGCGCGAACGCCTCACGGGATCGCAACCGTTCGTATGTCTCGATCGTTCAGGAGCTGCTGGATGACGCCGAAAGCGCCGATCGCGAGGAGGACGAACAGCACGGCGATGCGCGCGGTGATGAGCTGCCGGTGGCGATGCGCTCGCGTGAGCAGCGTCGGGAGGCGCTGGCCGAAGCGAAGGCGCGGTTGGAGGCCGAACGCCGAGAGCGGCTTGAGCGTGGTGAGGCGGTGGAGTTCGAGGCGGGGTTCGAACTTGATGAGGTCGAGCTGCGCGGGCGGCGCAGCAAGGGCCGGCGCACGTGGACGCGCGAGGCCGCTCGACAGCTCGACGCGCACCGCGAGCGCGAAGCCGCGCCGATCCCGCGGGGGCGCACCGAACGGCTCACGGAAGCCAAGCGTCGCTTGGAGCAGGAGCTGGGGGTCGACACGCAGGTCAACGCGATCTACGAGGACTTCCATGCCAATGGCCGAGACAGCTTGAGGCGGCGGATCGGCCGGCACCCCAAGCCGCGGGTGGCGCCGGTGCTGCCGGAGGGCAACGTGAATCTCACCGACCTGGACTCCCGTCTGGTGCAGGACAAGGGGCTAGCGAAGATCCAGGGCTACAACGCGCAGGCCGCGGTGAGCTGCGACGGGCAGATCATCCTCGCGGCGGAGATCTCCACCCGTTCACCGGACTTCGGGAACCTCGCCCCGACGTTCGACGCCGCGATCCGCGAGCTTGAGTCAATCGGCGTGCACGAGCGGCCCGGAACGGTGCTGGCCGACACCGGCTACTGGCACGGCGAGCAGGCCGACGAGATCGTCGCCGCCGGCACCCAGGTCCTGATCCCGCCGCAGTCCAGCACCCGGGAAACACCGCGCCCGGGATGGCGCGACGGCCGCTTCGACTTCATGCGCGCGGCGCTCGCGAGCGACACCGGCGCCGAGCTCTACCGCCAACGCGCCCGATCCGTCGAGCCGACGTTCGGGCAGATCAAGCACAACCGCGGGTTCCGGCAGTTCCGACGACGAGGCAGAGCCGCCGCCCGTGCGGAATGGCGACTGATCACCGCCACCCACAACCTCCTCAAGCTCCACCAGCACTGGATCGCACCCGCCGCAACGTGATCCAGCGGTCGAGGTCGCCCGCCGCTCGTCCAGTCAACCGTTGGCGGTTCGTCTACTCAAACGACAGACGAAGGATCACGGCTTTGTCCGACAGCCTCGCGTGAATGCGAGCGCCGGCGACACCTCAGCGGGCCTCGCCAGGCGGAGGATTCGAGAACACTGGGCGCGATTGCTTTCGGCTCGAGCCTGGAAGTCGACACGCGAGTCCCTCGGCGCCTCGATCACGCCGGCCGCCCGCCGGGCGTGAGCGCTCTGCCGCGAAGGCAACGCCGGCTCCGGCACGACCCGCGTCATCGCTTCGGCGACGTAGCGCGTTCGCGGTCAGCTCTCTGAAATCGGTGCGACCGGTGCGCGTTCCGTCCTGGTTACGCCGGTTCTTCCAGCCGCGCCGCCAGCTCCTCCAGATGAAGAATCGATTCATCTGCATCGGGATCCTCCCGAGCAGAAGAGCCCGGGCCGAACTCGAGTGGCCGCTCGAGGAAAGCGCTCCGCAGGCCTGCTCTCCGCGCGGCTTTGAGGTCCCCGGGATGGGTAGCCACCATCATCAGTTCTGAGGGATCAACGCAGAGCAGTCGAGCAGCGGTGAGATACACCTCGGGCGCAGGCTTGTAAGCGTGCGCTAGTTCCGCAGAAAGCAGACAATCGAAACGCAGGTCGCCATGCCGCGCGAGGTCCACAAGTAGCGCGGTGTGGCCATTCGAAAGGGCTGCGGTAACGAACCGGCCGCGCAACATCTCCAGGCCACTGCGGACATCAGGCCACGGGTCGAGCGAGTGCCATCCGTTCACCAGTCGCTGTCGGTCCTCATCCCGGACTGTGAGGTTTCTCTCGTTCAGCACGTCGTTGAGGGTCGCCAGGTGTAGCTCGTCGAAGTTGCCCCACGGCCGCCGCCCCGCGTTGACCTCGAGCATGATCGGCACGTACCGCGCACGCCACGCATCAGCGAGCTCTTCCGGATCGTCCGGTATCCCGCATGATCGAAACGCACTTGCGATTCCCGAGCGCCAGTCAACCAGCGTCCCGAACACATCGAAGGCAAGTGCTCGGATGGCCACAGAGCGAGCGTATACCCCAGCCCCCGGCGGCACTGCTTCCTCAACACGAGGCATCTGGATGCCGCCGGCGACCTTCCTAATCGCGCGGAAGGCGCGCCTGACGCGGACGATCGCTTTGCCCTTCGACGAGCCCAACCGTCCGCGGTCGCATTGGCGACGAGCCACGGGTGAGGCCGCGAGCACGCCGACGCTTGGAGGACGATCAACCCAGTCCGGGGAACATCTCTAGGGAACATTCAGCGCACCTGAATCGCCTAGTCCCTAACCAGACATACCGTCTTACAGGCGATTTGTCAGTGGAGCCAGCCGGAATCGAACCGGCGACCTCCTGCTTGCAAGAGTGAGCAGCCCCTTTCGGCTGAAGACCTGATTCAGGTCTTTACTTTAGATCCAGGCTTTTTCGCGAGGCTGCAGGTCGGCTGAAGGTCATTTGGCGGGAACAGAGGCTTCCAAAACGCTTCCATCCCGCCGGCCTACCTTCGAGCGTCGATCACGCGAAGCTTGGCGAGCGGCGCGAAGACGATCCTTGCAGCACCGTCCAGCGGAGGCTCGGTGATTTCCACCATCGCGGTATCGCCGGGGCGCAACTCAAGGACCCCGCCGCGTGCACCGGCGGGGGCGTCTTCTACGGCTTCTGTGAGCTCCACGATGTCGAACTCGGCAATGCGGTGAGCGACGGCCATCATTCAATCCTAGAGCGTGAGGTACGCGGTCACGAGCCGTGGCGCCGATTCCGCGGTAGCGTAGTGCCAGCTGGTCGTGACCGGCGCCGTGCGCTCGCCGATGGTGAGCTCGACCTCCACGCCACAAACCATGCCGTCGACTCCTCTGTCGCGGATAGTCGTGACGAGAGCACCGCGAACCGCCGCGACGATGTCCTCCCATACCTGTTGGCGGTCCTCGACGCCGACTTGAAACACGCGTTGCCACTCCTCTCCGTGTCCGCGCGTCCCGAGCACCCAGTCGTCGAGCTTGACCTGGTCGTACCAGGCCGCTTCGGCTCGCGGCAGCGGTTCGCCGATGTTTGGCGGCCACGTCACGCGCTGATCGTGCCAGCCGGTGCTGACGCAAAGTGTGCCGTCGCAACGACGCCGCCGCATGCCTACACGCTTCACAGAGTCCCCCCAGGCGCTTCACGCTTCACAGATAGGGCTCGGCTGCCGCCTCAATGGTCTGCTCGAGCTCGCCTGCGTGAAACAGCCTGCGGCGGACGTCCTGCGACGGCTTCGGCCGCTCGGACGGCAGCATCAGCGAGACGGGATTGATCCCCGACCACCCCAGGCGCCGAGCCGCGTACCGGTAGACACGGTTGTGACGCCGATGACGATGACGATCGTCGACTCTGCGAGACCGTCGATGCGGAGCTGGCGCACGAGCTCGGCGAGATCATCCGGCGTGATCGTGTCCAGTCGGCAGGGGCCGAAGCGGTCGAGCAGGTGATGCTCAACCGCGTTCCGGTAACAGGACTGCGTCGCAGGCCGGAGATCGACCACCGGACCGCCAAGCCAGCGAGTGGCAGCATCGCCAAACCGAAGCCGTCCGGTGTTCGTGACCCGCTCGCCGCGGGCGCGTTGCGAAAGCAGCTCGTCTCGCACCGCACGAGCAGCGGTGATACCGCCGTCGACGGTGCGCCAGCGCTGCCGACCACTCCCGTCCTTGAAGCCGACCTCGTACACGCCGGATGGGCGCCGGTAGATGTTGCGCTCGACGCGGACCCGGCGCGGCGGGGCATCCATCTCGCTCATGGCGCTCACCTACGCCGCATCCCGCAGCACTGCTGCGAGATGCCGCGGTCGTCCGCCAGTCCGCCGCCAGGCGTCCAGATCCGAGCGCCGGAAATACAGCTTGCAGTTCGGCCCGTCCTGTTCCGACGGGATCGCCCGTTCTGCAGCGAGCTTCCGAAGCGTGTCGCGGTGGATCCCCAAATAGCCGGCCGCATGCCGCGAGTCGAACCACTCGTCCTCTCCGTCCGCGTTACGGCTCGACAACGCGCTGTCCGCAGCTGCGATTCGTTCAGCTACGCGCTCAGCAAGCTGGTCGACCAGCGCCTCGAGCAGCGAGCCTGCGTCGATGGAATTGCTGCTTCCGGTCAGACCAGCCCGGTCGCGCTCACAGTCGAACGACGTGCTCGCCAGCTCGAGCCGGGATGTGGCGTACGCTGCCATTGTCGGGACCTCCTTCATAGGTCTCGGCCAGGCCCCGGGGTGTTTGCCCACCGCCGGGGCCGACTCTTTATCGCTTACATCGTTACGCTACCAAGAGCGTCGGACGGATCCGCATAACGATGTAAGCTAGAGTTGATGGCCCGTGTCGAGACCGATGACCTGATCGATACGCAAGGTGTCGCCGAAATCCTCGGCCTGGCATATCGCAATACGGTGCTCCAGTACCAGCATCGGTACAGCGACATGCCGCGCCCAGTGTTCGACCTCGGCAAGGGGCGCGTCAAGCTCTGGCTGCGGCCTGAGATCGAGCGATGGGCCGAGGCGCAAGCGACTCGCGGGCGAACCCGTCCTGCACGTCGCTCATCTCGTTGAGGTTGTGCGTGCTCGCGCGCTGGGGCGTCCGCGGGCTTGACTTTGAAGGAGTTCTCCTGACTGATTCAGCGAGAGCCCGAACCGCAAAGCATCCACTCCCCGGCGGGAGACGGGCCCGGATGGGCCGTCCTTCCGACGGGGAGTACCCTGCCGGAGGCGACGCTCGAAGCGCCGGTACGTCTCGCGAGCGACCGCAGCCGTTGCCCTGGCAAACCGGCCGGACGAGGGTCTGAACTCGGCTGCTCGGAGAGGGAGAGCGCTGGTTCCCGATCGGGGAGCGCAACCTCGGCCAGGAGCAGCGCGTCCTGCTGCAACTCGTCCAACTCGGCAGCCAGCGTCATCGGGATCAGGACCGCTGCTCTCCGATCCGGTTGCGGCAGCGAGACCGAACCGGACCGGGCTCGTGGATGGCTGTACCGGGGTTGCTAGGTGGGCCCGCGGACTTGTTGATGCCGGGGGGTCGATTCAGGATGTTGGGTGCTGGCCAGCCGGCGTGCGAGCGCTGCGCGTGAGCGGATGTCGAGTTTTCGGTAGATGCGGGTGAGATGTCCCTCCACCGTGTGCACGCTCATATGGAGCGCCGCGGCGATTTCCTTGTTGGCCAGCCCTTCCGCGGCCAGGGCGGCGAGCTCGGTCTCGGTCGCGGTCAGCTCACCGGTGGCGGGGCGACGGCCGCTGATCCGCGCGAGCTCGTCGCGCGCCTGGTTGGCCCACAGCCGGGCGCCGAGCTGGTCGAACTCGTCGAGGGCCTGTTCGAGCGCTTCGCGGGCCAAGTGTTTCTGTCGGGCGCGACGGCGAGCGTGCCCGACGGCGAGCAGGGTCCGTCCCCGCTCGAACGGGCAGTGCATGCGGTCGTGTTCGGCGAGCGCCCGATCCAGGGCGGCGCAAGCCGTATCGGCCTCGCCCTCGGCGGCAGCAATAAGGCCACGGCTGCGAGCGGCGGTGGCGAGCGCCCATGGGCTGTCGGAGCGCCGCGCGAGCTGCTCGTAGCGCTCGAGGCAGGCCTGTGCCTCGCCCAGCTCGCCGATCGCGATCATTGCCTCGATCGCGTTGACCCATGCGAAGTCGGTGGGCTCGGCCCAGCCGTGAAACTCCAGCCAAGCCGGCAGCTCGCGCAGCTGCTGATCCGCTGTCTCGGGGTCTCCGGCTGAGAGCGCGAGGAACCCGAGCACCGTCCGGCTCTGTAGGGCGAATAGCGAGTCCGAGAGGGATTCGGCGATCTCCAGTGACTCGGTCGCTGCTGATCGGGCCGCCTCTACGCGCCCGAGGTGAGCGTCTAGGAGCGCGCGGGCGTAAAGCGCGATTCCCCGGTATTGCTCATCGCCCAGCTGGTCGGCAAGCTCGAGCGCGGCGCTCGCCAGGCGGTCTGCTTGCTCCCAGTGCCCCGAGAACCACTCGACCTGGAAGCGGTGGAATAGCACGTGGGCGTGGGTTCCCAGGTCGCCGGTTGCTTTTGCGCGATCGTCCGCCTCGGCGAGCAGTGGTCGTGCGCCGTCGAAGTCGGCGAGGCACATGAGCCGGCGGGCGAGCGTGACGCGGGGACTCTCGTGGAACTCGAGCGGGTGCGCCAGGCGCTGCTCGATTTGAAGCCCGTGCTCGAGCAGGCCTGGCGTGACCTGGAGCGTCCAGGTCTCCGCCATCGCGACCCGAGCGATGCCGCGTGCGAGCAGCTCCTCGTCGCCGACGACCTTCGCGTGGTCGAGGGCAGCGCGGGCGTGGGCGAGCGCGTCCCGCACTCGCCCTTCGAGAAGACGCATCCAGCTCATGAAGGCCAGGATCTCGGCGGCGCGCCGGTGATCGTCTCGCGCTTGAGCAAGCGCGCTCTCACACCATCCGACGAGTGTTGGCAGGTCGGCTTGTCTGGTTTGGGCGAGGGCTAATAGGACGTCGGCGCGCTGCGCACCGGCGGGTGTCTCGGCGAGCAGCTCGTCGAGGATCGCGACTGCTCGATCACGATCGCCGGCCAGGCGATGTGCTTCGGCCGCAGCGAGGCGCCGCTGGCGCCGTGCTGCGGGGTTGGCGGACGGGGTGAGGAGGGCGGCGATCTCGTAAAGCTCGGCGGCGGCCGGGGGCGCGCCGCGGGCGAGCGCGTGGGGCGCGGCCTCGTCGAGTGCCGCCGCGACACCGGGGTCTGGGCCTTCGGCGGCGAGCGCAAGATGTCGCGCTCGCTCCTCGCGATCGCTGACCGCGGCCGCCAGCCTGGCGTGCGCATCGCGGCGATGCCAGGGCGGCGCTTCGTCGTAGCAGATGGACGCCAGCAGCGGATGGGAGAACCTCACTGTCTGCCCGTCGAGTTCGACGATGCCAGCGCGGGCGGCCTGCTCGAGCCCGTCGCGCACGGTGGCGCCGTCACCCCGAGCGGCCCTCAGCGTCTCGACTGTCGGGCGCGCGGCGGCCGCGGCGAGCAACAGGGTCTCTCGGGTTGCCGAGGGCAGCTTGGCGAGCCGCGCTCCGACCACCTCCCGGAGGTCGCCAGGGATCCGGAGCGGCTGACCAGGGGCGGGTGGCCAGAGCGCGAGCTCGCGAGCGATCTGAAGCGCGTAGAACGGATTGCCACCCGTCACTTCGCTCAGCTGAGTCACCTGAGGTCGGGAGAGCTGGAGCCCCAACTGGTCCTTCAGCACGGCGAACAGCGCCGGCGTATCGAGCGGACCCACGGAAAGCCGCCCGGTGGCGCCGGAGGCGAGTCCTCGCTCCAGCTCGCGAGCGCCTGGCCGGGCGGTTACGAGCGTGCCGACCGGTTCATCGCGCAAGCGCCGAATCGCGAACAGCATGATCCGCGCGGACGCGGTATCGAGCCACTGGAAATCGTCGATCGCGAGGAGCAGAGGTGCCTCAGCGGACAGCACCTTGAGGCTGTCGAGCACCGCCAGACCGACCGCCCGTGGTTCGGCCGCGGTGCTCGTGTCGGGCCCATCCAACACCAGCGCCGCTTCGAGCGCCCGGCGCCGTAACTCACCGAGGGAGGGCAGTACCTCCTCCACCACGCCAGCGAACAGGTCAGAGACGGCCGCGAAAGCAAGCGTCGACTCGGCCTCCACTGCACGGTGCACCAGGACTCGCTTACCCGCGGCGCGCGCCCGCTCCACCCCAGCCTGCCACAGCGCAGTCTTCCCGATGCCCGGCTCACCCACGAGCACGAGCAACTCAGGCGAAAGGGCCGCTCGCTCCAGGAATTCCTCGATAGAGCGGACCTCGTGCTCGCGTCCCCTGAGTTCCCTGACCATGATGCCGGGCCATTCTCGCGCGATCGAGCATCAAAGTGCAGGGGTTTCCAGCTTTCCAGCACGACATGTCGGGCGTAGGGTTCGCCCCCATGACCACCACCGATTACGTGACGTCCCTCGCCGAAGGATTCTCAGGCCAGCTGCTCACTCCGGAAGACGCCGGCTACGAGGTGGCGCGCAAGATTCACAACGGCCTGATCGACAAGCGCCCGGCACTCATCGCACGGTGCCTCAATACCGCTGACGTGGTTGAGGCCGTCAATACGGCCAGAGAAGCCGGACTCGAGCTGTCTGTCCGCGGCGGCGGGCACAACGTCGCCGGCAAGGCGGTGACCGAGGGCGGCCTGATGATCGACCTCTCGCTCATGAAAGGGATCCACACCGATCCTGTCGGCCGTGCCGTCCGCGCCCAGGGCGGCGTCACCATCCGCGAGCTGGACCGCACGACCGCGACGTTTGGTCTGGCGGTCCCGAGCGGCGTGGTGTCGAGCACCGGCATCGCGGGACTCACGCTGGGCGGAGGGCTGGGCTGGCTGATGGCACGCTATGGGATGGCGGTCGACAACCTTCTCTCAGCCGAGGTCGTACTCGCATCCGGAGAAGTCGCGACCGCCAGCGAAACGGACAACCCTGACTTGTTCTGGGCGATCCGCGGCGGCGGCGGCAACTTCGGCGTCGTTACATCGTTCGAGCTGCAAGCGCACCCGGTTGCCAGTGTTCTCAGCGGACCCGTCCTACATCCGCTCGACGCGGCGCCCGCGCTGCTCTCGTTCTACCGCGACTTCTGCGTCGAGTTGCCCGACGAGCTCGGCACGCAGGCTGCGTTCATACACGCTCCGGATGGCTCGGGCGCGAAGCTCTGCGGGCTCGCGGTCTGCCACTGCGGAGCGGACGCCAAGCAGGCCGAGGCCGACGCCGGCCCGCTGCGGGCGTTCGGATCGCCGGCCGCGGACATGATTCAACGGGTTCCCTACCCGGTCGCCAACACAGGCGTTGACTGGCTATTCAACCCCGGAACGCTCAACTACTGGAAGTCAGCATTCTTCACGGAGCTGAGCGACGCAGCGATCGCCGCTCTCACCGAGGCGTTCGAACGGGCGCCGACGGAATTGTGCGCGCTGGTGGTCGAAGACGTCCATGGCGCCGTCACCCGGATCGACCCGACCGCCACTGCCTTCCCGCACCGTCAGCCCGGGCACAACCTGTTGCTCATTTCGCAATGGACCGAGCCGGCGGACACCGATGCGTGCATTGCCTGGGCACGAGTCACCTTCGAGGCGCTCGCGCCGCACATGGCCGACCGTTCCTACACCAACTACCTCCCGGCCGACGAGCACGACCGAGTCCGACAGGCCTACGGCATCAACTACGACAGGCTCGTCGACCTCAAACGACGCTACGACCGCGAGAACTTCTTTCACCTCAACCAGAACATCAACCCCTCGTAGGCACATCGCTGCCGCAACCGGATCGGAGAGCAGCGGTCCTGATCCCGATGACGCTGGCTGCCGAGTTGGACGAGTTGCAGCAGGACGCGCTGCTCCTGGCCGAGCTTGCGCTCCCCGATCGGGAACCAGCGCTCTCCCTCTCCGAGCAGCCGAGTTCAGACCCTCGTCCGGCCGGTTTGCCAGGGCAACGGCTGCGGTCGCTCGCGAGACGTACCGGCGCTTCGAGCGTCGCCTCCGGCAGGGTACTCCCCGTCGGAAGGACGGCCCATCCGGGCCCGTCTCCCGCCGGGGAGTGGATGCTTTGCGGTTCGGGCTCTCGCTGAATCAGTCAGGAGAACTCCTTCAAAGTCAAGCCCGCGGACGCCCCAGCACAACGGTACGAAGGCCATCAGCGGAGGAGCGGTTGGCTGCGCATCCAGAGGCTTCCAAAACGCTTCCATCGCGACCCGAAACGCGCAGGGGGCGCAATTCGCGCGGACCACAAAGCCCGTAGCCACGGGCGCTTACCTCAGTGGAGCCAGCCGGGATCGAACCGGCGACCTCCTGCTTGCAAAGCAGGCGCTCTCCCAACTGAGCTATGGCCCCGTCGTCGGGCGAGTCTACCGTCGGCTTTTCCTGTCCTAGGACTGCCCCGAGCCGGCGCCCGGGACCAGTGGGATCCCGTGCGCGGCGAGGTCAGGGACACCGCCGCCGGCGATCCGGATGACATCGTGCCGTCCCGCTCGGCGCAGGACGCTGGCCGCGAACGCGGCGCGACCACCGGCAAGGCAGGCAACCGCTGTTGGGCGATCGCTCGCCGGCAGTTGCGTCGCCTCGGCCAATCGATGCAGCGGAACGTGGTGAGAACCATCCACGTGGCCATGCACCCATTCGTGCTGGTCGCGCACATCGACCAGCTCGACCCCGCCGTTGCGCAGTGCGCAGGCAAGTTCCTCGACCTCCCACGAGCGAGCCTGGGCGAGCGGCAGGTCGAGCCCTCGCCAGCCGTCCCCATCCACGATCACGTAACCGCGCACGCCCCACAATCCCACCGCTTGAAGGGCAACGGACGTGGCCCTTGCCGAGGCACCATCGGCGGCGACAATCACAAATCGCTCGTCTGACGAGAACGACCAGCCGGCGCGAGTGCCGACTCCTGGCGAATGCACCGGGAGATTGATTGCGCCGACTAGATGGCCTCCGTCGAATTCAAGCGGCGTCCTGACATCGAGCACCACCACTCCCGACTGCGCAAGCTCTCGGAGCTGCGTGTCAGTCAACTCATTCGTCTCCGGGGGCTCGGGAGCAGCGGTGCGATTGAGCTCGACGATCCGCTCCACGCTTGGCGGCCGCGGAGGAAGACTGTGGGTGAGCTCGCCGACAAACTGCTCGCGCTCCATCATCAGCAACGGGTTGTGCAGTCGCTCGAAGCCGAGGGTCGAGCTCGTCTTGGCGCTCAGGTGAGTGCCCCCGCAAAGCGATCCGCCAACATGAGCGGGCCAAATCTCGACGTGATCCCCGAGCTTCAGTAGGTCCTGCAAGCTTCGGTGCATAGTGGCGGCTCCCTCGCGGGCCTCGGAGGCCAGATCGGGTCGAGCAAGGTCACCTACCAGCAACGAGTCGCCGGTGAGCACCAACCAGGGATCGGAGCCGCGGGAGAGGTCGCTGACCACGAGCGCGAGGTGCTCGGGACGGTGGCCGGGGGTGGCCACTGCCCGGATGCGCAAGCCGCCCATCTCGATCTCGGCTCCTGGCAGGAGCCCGTCGCCATCCTCCTCGGATACACCGGCCCGCAGGCTGCGAGCCCCCGTCAGCTGTGTCAGCCGGGTGCGCCCGGATACGTGGTCGGCGTGGTCGTGGGTGTCGAGAACATGGGTGATGCGCAGTTGCTCCGCCTGGGCGATCTCGATGTACACGCCGATGTCCCAGCGCGGATCCACGACGAGCAGCTGGCCACCGTCTCCCACCAGGTAGGAGGCACATCCGAGGTCGTTGTACAGAACCTGCTTGAAGAACAAGTTGGCCCTTGGTTGCCGGACAACTCAACCTAACCAGTTGAAATCAGGTATAGCCAAGATCCAGTAGAGGATCAATGGCGGAAAACCTGGTTGTCAAACCCGGCTTTTCTCGCCAGCCGCGGATCGATTCAGCCGTCGAAGTCGAAGTCGCGAGGTGGACGCTGCTCGAACCACAGGCGGTCGTGCTCGGGGGCGTCCTGGAGGAACTCCGGCGTCTCCTCGAGAACGTCGTCCTCGCCCTCGCGAGGTGCGGCGTCCTCGACCCTGAACTCGACTGTCTCGTCGCCGGCTGCCGAGGACCGCCCAGGCGCGCGGTGGGGCGCCGGACCACCCGTGGGCTCCTCCGGATCGTCCTCGCTCGGTTCCGCCTGATTCGAGCGATGCGGCGGCTCGTTGTCATCGTCAACCAGGCCCGCCTCGTCAGCGGTACGTCTGCGGGACCTCGGAAGCTCGGGCGACTCAAGCGGCTCAGCCGGTCGGGCGGCGATTGTCGCGGCGGTAGACGATTCCTCGTCCGCATCGAACGGCTCCTCCCAATCCTCATCGGCCTCGTCGTCGTAGGGAAGCCCCTCCCGAAGTTCAGCATCAGTGGCCGGGTCTGGGCCCCGTCGCACTGGACCGAGCGCCTCACGTTCAGCACGCTCGACCTCAGCCGGGTCGGCCCCTCGCCGCCGCTTGAGGTCCAGGTGCTCGCGGATAGCGTCGTCCAACAGACCCATTGCGCAAACCTTACTCGCCGGCGATCACGGCAACCATGTCCAGCACATGGCAGAAGGTGCGGTCCTTGCCCCCCGCCCGGTCCGAGTCAAGGGGGCATCAGCCTCGGCGATTTTGGGCATCATCGGGAAAGTCAGGAACAAGACGGAGAAGCTGGTGAAGCGGGGCAAGCTCATGCGGGTTCGAGCCATGCCCAAGCTATCGGCCATCGGTGGAAAGCCTGAGATATGAGCCAATTCCTGCACCCACAGGGCAGGTCGCACCGTTTGGCACACGCTGGGGCAACGGCTGGGCACGAGGCTCTCCGGGGCTACACTGTCGCCTTGTCCGCGCAGCACAGCGCCGCCGCCCGGGGCTATAGCTCAGTTGGGAGAGCGCCTGGATCGCACCCAGGAGGTCGGGGGTTCGAGTCCCCCTAGCTCCATTTTTGTGATGTCTCGGGACATGGGTCTCAGGTGTCTCGGGACATCGGTCCCATTTGCGGGAGCCCCGGCCAGCGGCCGGGGTGTTTGTTTTGGTTGCGCCAGTAGGTGTTGTGCGGCTTGATCAGGTGGGCTGAGAGGACCTCGCCGGTGGTTAGGTCGGTGACGGTGATCTGGTGGTCGTCGGCGAGTGCGAGGACGCGTTTGCGGGCGTGGGCGGTGCCGACGCCGAGGTGGTGCATCCGGCCGGCGCGGCGGATGGTCATCTTGCCTCTGGTGTCCAGCCGGTCGTAGCGCAGCCGGTAGTGGCCCTGGGGGCGTGGGCTGGCGGGCACGGCTTTGGGGGTAGCACGGTAGGTCTCCCCCGGGGTTCTTCGGTGCAGGGCGCGGTGGGGGCGCTGCTCGTTGAAGTGCCCGGTGAACTCGTTGAGTTCGGCCTGTAGATCTTGGATGGTCTGGGCGGCTGGTCGGGCGCCTAGCCACCGTTGCAGCGTTTGGTGGAACCGTTCGGTCCTGCCCTGGGTTTGTGGGTGGCCCGGCGATCCGTTCTTCTGACGCACACCGAGCAGCCGCAGCACGTATTCAAAGGCGTTGCGCCCGCCGGTGAACCGCGAGGTGTAGACGCTTCCGTTATCAGTCAGCGTGCTGGCCGGCGGGCCGTATCGCTCGATCAGCTCAAGGAACACAGCCACGACCGCCTCACCGGTCACCGGGGCATGAGCGGTGCAGCAGAGCAAGTACCGGGAATGGTCATCAAGCCAGTTCAGGACCTCCACCCCGGTCCCATCCGCAAGCCGCCAGTGGATGAAGTCCGACTGCCACATCTCGTTCGGCTGAGCCATCTCAAAGTGCACATACGACGATCTCGGGCGTTTGCGCGGCTGCGGTGAGACCAACCCGGCGCGCGTCAAGATCCGGCTGATCGTCGCCGGCGCAGGCGGCTTGCGGCCTTCCTTTTCCAGATGCCAAGCGATCGTGACCGGCCCGGCGTCCAACCCATCCGCGGTCAGCTGCGCCCGCAGCTCGATCACCCGCTGGCAGATCTCCGACGAGGTGCGAGCCGGATTAGTCAACGGCGCGCGGGAGCGTGCCTCCAGCGCCTCCAGACCTCCCTCCCGATAGCGGATCAACAGGCGGTGCAGGTGCCGACGGGAAAACCCGTACTCAGCAGCAGCAGCGGTAACCGATAGTTGGCCAGAAGAGACCTTGAGAACAGCAACGCGAGCTCGGGACATCCCCGCACACTCACACCCCCCGCCGGACACCGCCCGGCGATCGCCGCTGCGGCACAGCCCTCCGGGCTGCGCCTCCACGGCGAACGCCGAGAACTCAACCCGAATCGTCCCGGCTGTGACCTATGTCCCGACTCATGAGCGACATATCACCTGAGACATATCTCGTGAACCCAGACACCCCCCCTAGCTCCATTTCTATGAAAGTCCTGCAAGGCGCCAGGACCTTCTCGAGGACCGTAAACCGCAGAAGCCCTCGCACAGGTCGGTGAGGGTGGAAACAGAGAGGCCTCGGGAGCGCGCGACAGCCCGGCGAGGGCAGCTTCCGCAGCGCCTCAACGGCCAGGAATAACGTCACCGTCCCGTTTGGGGGCCGGCTCGCGGGCTCGTGACGGTCGGCTACGCGCGGCGGGCGATCTCGTCGATGCGCGCGGCGACGAGTTGCGGACGCAAGAGGAACGGGAAATGCCCGGCCGCCAGCTCGTGCATGGTGGTGGCCCTGGCGGCTTGCGCCCGCTGAACGTCCGGATCGGTGCTGCGCTCCTGAGCGCAGACCAGGCAAGTGGACGGGATGCGTTCCCACGCGGCGGTGGTGGTCGCGGTGCCGAAGACGGCGGAGGATTGCGGGCAGAGGCGCTCGTGGGCGCCGCGGACGATCTTGGGGTCGGTGACGTCGTGCAGGAAGCGGGCGTCGGTCGCGGCAGTGTCGCGGTCGTCGAGGCTCACCGATCCGTCTTCGTGCGGGAGGGCGGCGCTCAGGGCCGGTAGCACCCGCTCGACATCGTGGCGACCGAGCGCGTCCGCCAGCGCCTTGACCGCCGCATGACCGAGACGCCCGGCCCGGCAGGCGACGGGCGCCAGGAGACCGCAGCGCCAGCGCGAATCTCTCCTCCATGGAACCCGGTCGGCTGAATGCCCTTACCGACGGTGTCTTCGCGATCGCCGTGACTCTGCTCGTCCTCGACCTGCCACGGCCCGCTAGCTCCAGGCAACTCACTCACGAGCTGCTGGCTCGCTGGCCGAGCTATACCGCCTACCTGGTGTCGTTCGCCACCATCGGCGTCGTGTGGATCGAGCACCACGGAATGATGAGCGCGGTCCGCTACATCAACCGACGCTTCCTCGAACGGACGCTCCTCTTCCTCCTGCTGGTATCGATCATCCCCTGGCCGACCGCGCTCGCCGCCCAGTACGGAAGCCACGGCGGGTCCGCCGCTCGTACTGTCGCCGTGCTCTACGCCACGATCATGATGCTCATGGGACTGTCCATCGCCCTCAGCTGGCGCTACCTCAACGACCACCCCGAACTCGTCGCCGAACCTGCCCGACCCGCCTTCCCGGCAGGCGCCCGCCGAGCGCTCCTCGGGGGGCTCGTGTACCTCCCAGCGATCGCCCTGGCGCTCATCAGCCCAATCGTGTCCTTCACCATCGACGCGCTCGTCGCCATCTACTTCGCGGCATCAAGAAGCGAAGTACCCGGCCTCATCCACCGGGCCGCACTAACCCAAAACGACTGACCTGCGCGAAATCAGATCAGCCGCCTTCCGCGCGAGATCGGCTGTGCCGACACTCCCAACGATCCACGAACACCCGCACGCCGAGGAGAGAGACGGTATGAACGAACACACAGAGCAACCACCTGCGACCGCCGAGGAGCACAGCGCCAACGCCAGTCTCGCGACGCCCGGAGCGATCAGCTACCTGCACATTCCCGGCACCGATGTCCGCCGGGCGGCGGCGTTCTACCGCGAAGTCTTTGGCTGGCACATCAACAACCCCGACAGCGACAGACCCAGCTTCGACAGGCCCAACGGCCACTGAGCGCGCATGGATCAGCGACCACCTCACCACGACCGAGGCCGGACTGGCTGCCCTACATCTACGTCGACCACATCGAGGCTGCGGTCGCACGCATCCTCGCGCACGGAGGCGAGCTCGTCACCAGCCCGTTCCCCGAGAGCCTGCTCAGCGTCGCCACCTTCCGCGACCCCGCCGGCAACGTACTCGGCCTCTGGCACGACACCACCCGCTAAGTCAGTCGGCGCCTGTCTTGCTACTGAACCGTGGCCAGCGCGCCCGCGTGGGTAGGAGCGTGCTGGTCGTCGAGCAGTTCGGATGTCAGCCGGTGAACCAATCGGGTGAGCTCCTCATGTTCGGCGGGTGACCAGCCGTCGAGCAGCTCGGCGAGACGCTGGCGGTGGGTGGACACGAGCTGGTCGACCGCCGCCTGACCGGCTGGGGTGAGGATCGGACCCGTCTCGCCCGGCGACTTTTCGTCACCGTTGCCGGTTTGCGGGTTGGTGAGGCCGTCCTCGGCCAGGCCCTGGAGCAGGTTCTGGACTCGGCTGTGACTGATCGCGGGCTCGCGCGCGAGCTGGGCGGCGCTGTAATCCGGGTGCCGCGCGATCCGCAGGAGCAGCCAGCACGCGGCCGGCTCGAGCTCCAGCCCGGCACGCGTGGCCAGGCGGCGGAAGAACTCCCCGCGGTGCTCCCTGCTCGCGATCACGGTGAGCGCTCGCTCGAGCTCCTGGACCGAGCTTCGATCGGTCGGGATCGCGAACGCCTGACCGGTATCGACGGCGTTGGTGGTCTGGCGGAGCTCCAGCTCGGGCATGAGCCAGGTGAGCAAGAAGGCGATCGCGGCGATTGGCGCGGCTACGAGGAACACTGTCTGCAGAGAGTGAGCGTAGGCCTGCACGTAGCCGCCGTGGACCGCGGCAGGAAGCTTCGACAGCGCTGAGGGGCTGACGCTCGCACCGCTCAGCCCCCCCGGCAGCTTGGCTCCCTGGAGGTAGTGCTTGAGATTGCCGACCAGCAGGTTGGCGAAGATCGCCCCGAAGACGGCGGTTCCGAACGACCCCCCCATCGAACGAAAGAAGGTCACCCCCGAGGTCGCCGCCCCCAGATCCTGGTAGTCGACCGCGTTCTGCACCGCGATCACCAGCACCTGCAGGACGCTGCCCAGGCCGACGCCGAGCACGAACATGTACAGCGAGCTGAGCAGGGTTCCGGTGGAGGCGTTCATGCGGGAGAGCAGGAGCAGTCCCACGGTCATGATCGCCGTGCCGAGGATCGGAAACACCTTGTAGCGCCCGATCCGGCTGATCAGCTGACCAGAGCCGATCGAGGTGATCAGCAGGCCTGCCATCACCGGCAGGATCCGCAGCCCCGAGAGGGTCGGGCTGACGCCCTTGACGATCTGCAAGAACAGCGGCAGGAAGGTGATCGCGCCGAACATGGCAAAGCCAACCACGAAGCCGACCGCACTGGCGACCGCAAAGACCCGATTTGAGAACAAGTGCAGCGGTAGCACCGGCTCGGCGGCGCGACGCTCGGCGGCCACAAAGGCGGTGATCAGCACCACTCCGGCGATGCCAAGGCCGATGATCGGTCCCGACCCCCAGGCATAGGTCGTCCCGCCGAGGCTGGTCAACAGCACCAGGCTGGCCGCAGCGGCCGCGACCAGCGCAGCCCCCAGGTAGTCGATCACGTGGTGCACGCGCGTCAGCGTCCCGGGCAATACGGCGGCGGTGACGGCAAGCGCGATCGCCCCGAGGGGGAGGTTGATGTAGAAGATCCAGTGCCAGGACAAATGATCGACCAGCAACCCCCCGAGCAGCGGGCCGATCACGCTGGTCACCCCGAACACGGCGCCGAAGATGCCCTGATATCGGCCGCGCTCACGCGGCGAGACAACATCGCCGATGATCGTCTGGGCACCGATCATCAGCCCGCCACCCCCGATCCCCTGGATCGCCCGGAAGGCAATCAGCTCGGTCATCGAGCTGCTGATCCCGGACAGCGCCGATCCGATCAGGAAAATCACGATCGCCGCCTGGAAGAACAGCTTGCGCCCGTACATGTCGCCGAGCTTTCCCCACAGCGGCGTCGACGCCGTTGAGGCCAGTAGATATGCGGTCACCACCCAGGACAAATGCGAGGCGCCGCCGAGGTCGCCGACGATCGTCGGCAGAGCGGTGGCAACGATCGTCTGATCCAGCGCGGCCAGCAGCATCCCGGTCATCAGGGCGCCGATGATCAGCCACAATCGCCGCCCGGAAACTGCGTGTGGACCGTCAGGGGCAGTGTTGTCCGGCGCCACTATTCACCTTCTGGGTTCCCGACCGCGCCCAAGCGATTAGCGCGCAGCGTCGCGGCACGTGCGCTCCCTGCGACGCCCGAGCCGCTTCGGTGCCTGGCTGATCGAGGGGTAGCTGGGGAAGCACCTGATCCGTAATGTCCCCGTCCCATCTGCTGGTGTCAACCTACGCGACGGCGGCGGCCTGCTTTCCCGCCTCCATCCGACCTCGGATAGTCTGCTCGCGGTGGAGACCGAGGGCTACAGCACTCTGCGCGTCCGGGTTGAGCGCGGCGTGGCCTTGGCGACGATCGATAACCCGCCGATCAATCTCTTCGACGCTGCGCTGGTGGTGGAGTTCGACCGCCTGGGACGTGAAGTCGAGGCCGATCCGGACGTGCGGGTGCTGGTCGTCGACAGTGCGAACCCCGAGTTCTTCATCGCGCACGCAGACGTCGGGCTGATCCTGCAGCTGCCGCGCAGCCCGCAGGAGGCGCCGTCGGAACTCTCGCTGTTCCAGGCGATGGTCGATCGCTTCCGGACGATGCCAAAGATCAGCATCGCGGTGATCGAAGGTCGGGCACGCGGGGGTGGCAGCGAACTGGTGCTTGGCATGGACATGCGGTTCGCCGCCCGCGGCCGCGCGCGCCTGGCCCAACCCGAGGTGGCGCTGGGGATCATCCCCGGAGGAGGCGGCACGCAGCGGCTGCCGCGGCTCGTGGGCCGCGGCCGGGCGCTCGAGGTCGTGCTCGGTTGCGCCGACGTCGATGCTGAGACGGCCGAACGCTGGGGGTACGTCAACCGTGCGTTACCCGAGGAGGAGCTACGGCCCTTCGTCGACACGCTGGCCGCCCGGATCGCGTCGTTTCCGCCGGAGGCGGTTGCCCATGCCAAGGCGTCAGTCGCTGTGGCCGAGCGCGATCTCGTGCCCGGCCTGCTGGAGGAGGGCCACCGGTTCAACCAGACGTTGGCCCACGAGGATACGATCGGGCGCATGGAGGGCTTTCTCGCCACGGGCGGGCAGACGCGCGAGTTCGAGCTCGAGCTGAACTTCGACCGCCCCGATCTGGCCGCCGGGATGTGAACATGCGAGCGGCGGTTTTCGACACGACGACTCGACGTCTGGAGCTCCAGGACGTGCCGGTTCCCGAGCCCGACCCGGGCGAGGTGCTGGTGCGCGTGGCCGCCTGCGGCATCTGCTTGTCCGATGTGCACCTGATCGACGGGACGCTGCCAACCGAGCTGGAGCGGGTGATTCCCGGGCACGAGTCGGCGGGGGTGATCGAGCGCGCGGGGGAGCAGGTGCCCGAGTTCTGGCATCCAGGCCGGCGCGTCCTGATGGCCGGGGGCAAGGCCTGTGGGACGTGCGATAGCTGTGTGCGCGGCTTCGATCCCGCGCACTGCCTGACGCCGATGGTGATGGGTTTCGCCTACGACGGCGCGTGGGCCGAATATGTGGCCGTGCCCTGGCAGGCCGTGGTCGAGGTGCCCGACCACGTGCCGCTCGAGCAGGCCGCGATCCTGGCCGACGCCGTGGCCACGCCCTACGCCGGCCTCACCGACCGTGGCGGCCTGCGCCAGGGGGAATCAGTCGGCCTTTGGGGGATCGGGGGCTCGGCGTTCACGCCGTGCAGATCGCCCGCATGGTCGGGGCGGTGCCGATCATCGCGCTCGACCCCAGCCCGGCGGCGCGCGAACGCGCGCTCGAGTTCGGTGCCGACCGCGCGCTCGATCCCGTTGCCGAGGGCATTGAGCAGGAGGTTTGGCGCCTGACCGGGGGCCGCGGGCTCGACCTCGCCGTTGACCTGTTTGGCGCCAATCGGGTGCTCGTCCAGGCTGATGCCTGCCTGAGCCGGCGCGGGCGCCTGGTCATCGTCGGCCTGTCCAACGAGCCGATCGCGCTGGGAATCAACGCCGTGTTCGGCGTGATGTCGCATTCGCTGCTCGGCCACCTGGGCTACAACAAGGAGCACCTGGTCGACCTGGTGCGCTTCGTCGCCTCGGGGCGGCTCGACGTGTCGCGCTCGGTCAGCGAGGTGATGCCCCTGGAGGAAGTGCCGCGGGGCGTGGAACGGCTGGCCACCAAGGAGGGCGACCCGATCCGGCTGGTCGTCGCCCCCGGCTAGATCAAGCTGAGCAATCTCGGTCTGAAAGGCTGTCCCCAGGAGCGGGTCCCATTCGTCTTTAGGGCAGAACGGCAAACTCGATCCAGGAGGACGACATGAAGTATGCCCTGTTGATCTACGACCAGCCCGGCTCCCACGAGGCGCTGGCAGATGCGGAGCGTGAGTCGGTGTACGGCGAGTACTTCGCGCTCTCGGACGACTCTCGCTGCCAGGGCGGCGCCCAGCTGCAGCCAGTGCACACGGCCACGACGATCCGGGTGCAGGATGGCCAGACGCTGTCCACCGATGGTCCCTTCGCCGACACCAAGGAGGTATTCGGCGGGTACTACGTGTTCGAGGCCAATGATCTCGACGAGGCGATCGAGGTCGCCTCCCGGATCCCGTCGGCGCGGCTGGGCGGCGCGGTGGAGATCCGTCCGCTGGTGGAGCGGTAGCGCTGGACGAGCAGGTCTTCCGCGAGCAGTGGGGCCGCGTTCTGGCCTCCCTGGTCGGCTTCCTCGGTGATTTTGATCTTGCCGAGGACGCCGTCCAGGAGGCGTTCACGATCGCAGCGGAGCGCTGGCCGCGAGCCGGCGCTCCCGCCAATCCGGGCGCGTGGCTCATCGCCACTGCACGAAACCGGGCGATCGACCGGCTGCGCCGCGATCGCACGCTGGCGGCCAAGACCCGCCTGCTCGAGGTCCGCGAGAGTGTAGAGCCCGAAGTGATACCGGGAGACAGCATCTTTCCCGACGAACGGCTGGAGCTGATCTTCTGCTGCTGCCATCCCGCCCTGGCGGTCGAAGCCCAGGTAGCGCTGACGCTGCGCGCACTCGGCGGCCTGTCCACGGAAGAAGTCGCGCGGGCGTTCCTGACCTCGCCGGAGACGATGAAGCGACGCCTGTCGCGGGCGAAAGCGAAGATCAAGGCGACCAGGATCCCGTTCAGCCTCCCGCCCGACCACCTCCTCACCGACCGGATCTCCGCGGTGCTGGCGGTCGTCTACCTGATCTTCAACGAAGGGTACGGAGGCCGAGTCGATCTCGCCGCCGAGGCGATCCGCCTGGGACGGATGCTGGCCACGCTGATGCCCGACGAGCCCGAGGTTCACGGCCTGCTCGCGTTGATGCTGTTGCACGACGCCCGTCGCGAGGCCAGGTTCGCGGGCGAGGAGACGGTCCTGCTGCACGAGCAGGACCGCTCGTTGTGGAACACGGCGCAGATCCGAGCGGGGCGCCGGATGATCGATCGCGCGCTCGCGCTGCGGGGCCGGGGCCAGTACGTGCTGCAGGCGGCGATCGCCTCGCTGCAGACCGAAGCGAGGATCGACTGGCCCCAGGTAGCGGCGCTGTACGGAGAGCTGCATCGTCTCACCGGCTCTCCGGTGATCGAGCTCAACCAAGCTGTGGCGATCGCCGAGGTCGAATCGCCCACGCGTGCACTGGAGATCGTCGACCGGCTGGACCTCGGCGACTACCAGTACCTGCACTCAACCCGGGCGGAGCTGCTGCGCCGCCTCGGCCGGACCGAGGAGGCGGCCGAGGCCTACGGGCGCGCGCGTCAGCTGGCGCACAGCGAATCCGAGCGCCGCTTCCTAACCCGCCGCCTGGCCGAACTGGAACAGTGAGCGTCCCGCACCAACATCCGCGGTGACGCTAGACTTCGTCGCGGTCGAGCGTTCGCTCGACGTAAACGCAGTGCCCCGCGTCGCCAGCAGTCGTTGCTCCGCAGCGTCCTCCGTGTTACGCAGTGCACATACCCGGAGGTAAGCCAATATGGCTACAGGAACCGTTAAGTGGTTCAACGACGACAAGGGTTTCGGGTTCATCACCCCTGATGATTCCGGCAAGGACCTATTCGTTCACCACAGCTCGATCCAGGGCAGCGGCTTCAAGTCGCTGACTGAGGGCGCGAAGGTGAGCTACGACGCCGAGCAGGGACCCAAGGGTCCGGCGGCGGCGAACGTCCAGGCGCTCTA
Organism: uncultured Solirubrobacterales bacterium; assembly: GCA_963787535.1. Lineage (GTDB taxonomy): Bacteria > Actinomycetota > Thermoleophilia > Solirubrobacterales > Solirubrobacteraceae > Palsa-465. Next base: position 36,905 of record CAWBDB010000001.1, on the reverse strand, counting down.
ACCCCGAGCCCGGCGGCGGAGGGTTCGGCCCTCCGCCGCTTGTGCCGACCGCAGGCGCGTCGAACTTCGGCGGCCTGAGCTGGCGCTGAGATCTTCCAGCTCAGCTGCGATCCGCGGGCGGCAGACTGCACCCGATCAAAGGACGGACTGGTATGGCCTCACGCGGCAAGAAGAAGACGACGATGGCAAAGCTCAGCCGGGAGAGCCGGCTGCGCGAGCGCCGGCTGGACAAGCAGGCTCGCAAGGACGCGCGCAGGCAGGCCGCCGCCGAACCGCAGCTGGATCCGGACGCGAACACGATCGCCGACGGATCAGCGCTGGACAGCGAGCAGACGCTCACCGGTGACGACGCCGAGCCCTCCGAGGCGCCGGCGCCGCGCTGAGCCCGCCGAGGTCCTGCACCGGACCGACGGGAACGATCCCACTGGGGTTGATCGAGCGGTGGGTGAGGTAGTAGTGGCGCTTGATGTGGTCCATGTCGACCGTCTCGGCGATGCCAGGCGTGGCATAGAGATCACTTAGGTACTCGGACAGGTTCGCGTAGTCGACGAGGCGGCGGACGTTGCACTTGAAGTGTCCGTGGTAGACGGCGTCAAAGCGGACCAGTGTGGTGAACAGCCGCCAGTCCACCAGCGTCGGCTGCTCACCGATCAGGAACCGCCCGGCCTCCAGGCGCTCGTCCAGTTCGTCCAGGGTTTGGAACAGCGGCACCACCGCCTGCTCGTAGGCCTCCTGGCTGGTGGCGAAGCCGGCCCGGTAGACGCCGTCGTTGACACGATCGTAGATCCGCGCGGCGAGCTCGTCGATCTCCTCCCGGGAGGACTGGGGATAGAGATCGAGCTCGGGGTGACCCGCCCACTCGTCCCAGGACTCGTTGAGCATCACGATGATGTCGGCTGATTCGTTGTTGACGATCCGGCCCGTGTCGGTGTCCCACAGCACCGGAACGGTCACGCGACCGTCAAACCCGGGCGCGGTCGTCTCGTAGGCCTCGGAGAGGTAGCTCATGCCGCTTCCTGAGAGGTCTCCGGTGGCACCGGGAACCTGATGCAGGGCCCAGCCGCGATCGTCACGGAGCGGGTCGGTGATCGACATGCCGATCACGTCCTGAAGGCCCTTCAGCGCACGGACGATGATCGTGCGGTGCGCCCACGGGCAAGCGAGGGAGACGAACAGGTGGTAGCGCCCGGGTGCGGCCGGAAGCTGTGCCTCGTGGCCGGCGCCGACCCAGTTGCGAAACTGGCTGCGCTGGCGCACGAAGGCGCCGCCGGATGACATCTCGCTGGTCCAGCTGCCGATATCGGTCATCGCCGATCAGGCTACCGCGGGCCGGGTTCTGCCGGTGCGGCGCATCAGGTCCTTGCGGCTCGACGATGACCCTCCGGTTGCCGAGGCTTGGGTCGGCGAAGCCGGTTAGGACCAGCGGCCGCCTGGGAACTTGAGGTGTATGGGACGAGCAGCGCGTCCGGGTCCGAAATCCCTTCCCAGGCGGTGAGTCGGGAAATGACCCTGGTGGCGATCTCCGCCGCGTACGGGGCCGGCGGCAGTGAGGTTGGTCCCGCGCTGGCCGACCGCTTGGGGGTTCCGTTCCTGGACCGCGCAATTCCGATGGCCGTGGCCGCGGAGCTGAAGGTTCCGGTGGAGGCTGCCGTGGCCCACGACGGCCAGGTGGGAGGATCCTGGCTCGAGCGACTGCTCCGGGGGTTCGTCGGCAGCGACGCCGGTGTGCCCGCTCCGGTGTCGCCGGAGGCCTTGAGCGGCACCGAGTTCCGGCGCGCCACCGAAGAGGTGCTGCTTCGCCAGGCCCGCGAGGGCAGAGGCGTGATCCTCGGCCGCGGGGCCGTGATCGTCCTCCGCGAGGATCCTCGGGCGCTGCGGGTCCGGCTCGACGGCCCGGCGGAGCTTCGCCTGCGCCAGGCGATGCGACTGGGGCAGATCGACCAGGAGAGCGCCGCCCGGGCGATGCGCCGTCTGGACCGCGTACACGCCGACTACGTTCGCCACTTCTACGGGGAGAGCCTTCAGCGACCCTCGCTTTATCACCTGGTCATCGACTCCACGACGATCCCCCTGCCCACGTGCGTTGAGTTGATCGCCACGGCGGCTCAGGCGCTGCCCGCCCTGGCGCCGTCGAGCAGCACCTGAGGGTCGGTTCTATCGTGGACGGCCATGGCCGCCCGCTCAGATCTGCGCAACATCGCGATCGTCGCCCACGTCGACCACGGCAAGACGACGCTGGTGGACGCGCTGCTGTGGCAGTCAGGGGCCTTTCGCAGCCATCAGGACGTGGCCGATCGCGTGCTCGACTCGATGGACCTGGAGCGTGAGAAGGGGATCACCATCCTGGCCAAGAACACCGCGATCCGCTTCGACGGCGTGAAGCTGAACATCGTCGACACGCCTGGTCACGCCGACTTCGGCGGCGAGGTCGAGCGTGGTTTGACCATGGTCGATGCCGTGCTGCTGCTGGTCGACGCCAGCGAGGGGCCGCTGCCCCAGACCCGCTTCGTGCTCCGCAAGGCCCTGGAGGCCCGGCTGCCGGTGATCCTGGTCGTGAACAAGGTCGACCGGCCCGACGCCAGGATCGACGCGGTCGTGGACGAGGTCTACGAGCTGTTCCTGGATCTGGACGCGGACGAGTCGCAGATCGACTTCCCGATCGTCTACACCAACGCCAAGGCGGGATGGGCATCGCTTGACCCCGAGATCCCGGGCACCGATCTGAAGCCCCTGCTCGAGCTCCTGCTGGAGTACGTGCCAGCGCCCGAGCACGACCCCGACCACCCGCTACAGGCGCACGTCACCAACCTTGATGCCTCCCCGTATGTCGGCCGGATCGCCATCTGCCGCGTGCGTCACGGCACGATCCGGCGCGGCGAGACGGTAACCTGGTGCCGGGGCGATTCGTCTTTCGAGCGAGTCCGGGTGAGCGAGCTGTACGTAACCGAGGCGCTCGAGCGGGTCGAAGCGGAGCAGGCGCAGGCGGGCGAGATCATCTCCGTGGCCGGGATCCCGGAGATCACGATCGGCGAGACGCTGGCCGATGCCGAGGACCCGCGACCACTCCCGGTGATCACTGTCGACGAGCCCTCACTGTCGGTGACGATCGGCACCAACGACTCTCCTCTGGCCGGCCAGGGAGGCCACCGGTTGACCGCCAGCCAGGTCAAGGCGCGCCTGGAGCGCGAGCTGGTCGGCAATGTGTCGTTGCGAATCCACCCGACCGAGCGGCCTGACGTGTGGGAGGTGCAGGGGCGGGGCGAGCTGGCGCTGGCGATCCTGGTGGAGCTGATGCGGCGCGAGGGCTTCGAGCTGACCGTGGGCAAGCCACGGGTCCTCACGCGGGAGATCGACGGGAAGCTGCACGAGCCGGTGGAACGCATGAGCGTCGACGTGCCCGAGGATTACGTGGGCGTGGTCACACAGCTGCTGGCGTTGCGCAAGGGGCGCATGGATCAGATGGTCAACCACGGCAGCGGGTGGGTGCGGATGGAGTACCTGGTTCCCGCCCGCGGGCTGATCGGCTTTCGCACCGAGTTCCTCACCGAGACCCGCGGTACCGGCCTCGTCCACCACGTGTTCGATCGCTGGGAGCCGTGGCACGGGGAGCTGCGGACACGGCCAACCGGCTCGCTGGTGTCCGATCGGCGCGGAGCGGTGGCTGCCTACGCGCTGTTCAACCTCCAGGAGCGCGGCATCCTGTTCGTGGAGCCGGGCGACCCGGTCTACGAGGGCATGATCGTCGGCGAGAATGCCCGCGCGGAGGACCTCGACGTCAATGCCTGCAAGGAGAAGCACCTGACCAACATCCGCTCCTCCACCGCCGACGAGCTGGTGCGGCTGGTGCCCAAGCGCGAGCTCTCGCTCGACCAGGCGCTGGAGTTCCTGCGCGAGGACGAGTGCGTGGAGGTGACCCCAGCAGCGGTGCGGCTGCGCAAGGTGGAGCTGGAATCCGGCGCCCGGCGGAAGCTGGCGCGGGTGGCGGCGGCGCGGGCCTAGGCCAAGACGATGTTCTCCGCCGGGGCTGCCACCGGTGGTAGGCTCGCGCCTCGTCCATGAAGCTCGTACAGGAGGTAGGGATGGAGGACTGCGACAAGACGATCACGCGCCGCCAGGCGCTTCGGGACGCCGGAGCGGCCGGAGCCGGCCTGGCCGCGGCCGGAGGCGTGGAGGGACTGCTCGCAGCGGCCGCCGGCGCGGCCCCGCGGCACGGATCGCTGCGGGACATCGAGCACGTCGTGATCCTGATCCAGGAGAACCGTTCCTTTGACCATTACTTCGGCACCCTCTCCGGGGTGCGAGGTTTCGGTGACCGCTCGCGCCCCCACGTCTTCAAGCAGCGCGGCAGCGATGGCAGAACGCTGCAGCCGTTTCGGCTGGACACCGACTGCATCGCGGACATCACCCACAACTGGGGTCCCCAGCACGACTCCTGGAACGGCGGACGGATGAACGGCTTCCTGGCCGCTCACGAGCAGAACGACGGAGCCGCCGGTCCGGAGACGATGGGCTACTACAGGCGCGCGGACCTGCCGTTCTACTACGCGCTGGCCGACGCATTCACGATCTGCGACGGCTACCACTGCTCGGTGCTCGGCCCGACCGACCCCAACCGATTGATGTCCCTGTCGGCGACGCTAGACCCTGCGGGCAGCCACGGAGGCCCGCTCCTGCACACCAACATCACCGGCCGCACCGGGGGCTTCACCTGGACAACGATGCCCGAACGCCTACAGGCCAAGGGCATCAGCTGGAAGCAGTACACCGATCCCAGCGGTGGCGTGCTTGACAGCGTCCTGACGTACTTCGACCAGTTCGCCAAAGGCACGAAGCTGTACGACCGCGGGCTTGCCCCCACGTATGACGATTTTCTGTCCGACCTCTCGGCGGCCAAGCTCCCGCAGGTCTCCTGGCTGCTGCTCGGAGTCGGCAGAATCCGAGCATCCTGGTTTCTCCTCGCCGATCGCCGGCGAGGGTGGAGCCCGAGCGGTCGTGGAAGCGCTGACCGCTCATCCCGACATCTGGCGCAAGACAGCGCTGTTCATCACCTGGGATGAGAACGGTGGCTTCTTTGACCACGTCAGGCCTCCCACAGCGCCGCCCGGAACCCCCGGCGAGTACCTCACTGTCCCCACGCTGCCCGCCGACGCGTCCGGGATCCGCGGGCCGATCGGCCTTGGCTTCCGTGTCCCGATGCTGGTCGTGTCCCCGTTCTCCCGCGGCGGCCTGGTCTGCTCGGACACCTTTGACCACACCTCGACCCTCCGCTTCCTGGAGACCCGCTTCCGGGTCGCGGTCCCGAACCTGAGCACTTGGCGGCGCCGGACGACCGGAGACCTGACCAGCGCGTTCAACTTCGCCGCGCGCCCGCGCACGGCCCGGCCGCGGCTTCCGGTGGTCAGCGAGCCGGTATGCACCAGCTATCCTGCGGCTGCGGTCAGCTCCGGGCCGTTCCCGCGCCAGGAGTACGGACGCCGACGGCGCCCGAGCGGGATCGTCAGGTAGAGGGCAGCGCTTGAGCCGGACGGACGATCAGCGCTAGCTCGCGATCTGGCTGCGATGACGGTGGTCCATGGGATTCTCCCCATAGGTGGCCATCAGCGTTCCCCAGGTGCGGCCGCTAATTCTCCCCAATGGCGGCGACGGATCTCCACTCAGTTCTGTCCTGATCACCCGATATCGGGGCTCACGTCATGGATCGCGATGCGGTTCGGAGGAGGGCGCCGATCTCGTGGTGATCGATGACGTCGGCCTATCGCCGGTGTCCACCGACGTGGCCGAGGCGCTGCTCCGGCTGATCGACCCCCGCCTACGATAAACGCTAGATCGCGATCAGCTCAAACATCCACCCGAGCGGGTTCGACGAGCTAATGCCCAAAGCATCGCGACCGTCGACCGGCTCCTGCACCCCGCCCACAACGAAGGGGCACTACCTGGGGATTAGTGCGTGCTGTTGATCGTTGTCGCGGTGTGGTGCCGTGGTGACGTCTTTGCGCCGATAGTCGCCGCGGCTGAGGTGGTGCTCGAGCCATATGTACAGGATGATGAAGGCGTAGCGGCTGCCCATCTCCTGCAGGCTTAGCTTTGAGACGCCATGACGGCGATTTCTCCAGGTGACCGGCACCACCGCATAGTTGTAGCCGCGGACGAACGCTTTGAGTGGCATTTCGACCGTCAGGTTGAAATGATTGGAGAGCAGCGGCTGGATCTGATCAATCACGTGGCGTCGGTATGCCTTGAACGCGTTAGTGGTGTCGTTGTAGCCGTGTCGAAACATCGCGCGGATGCCGGTGTTGACGATGCGGTTCAGCACCAGCTTCAGGCGCGGATAATCGTGCGTTTGCCCACCGTTCCCGAAGCGAGTGCCGAACGCGCAGTCGTAACCCTGCTCGAGCACCCGGTGATAGAGCACCAGGTCCTTGGGGGAATCGGAAAGGTCGGCCATCATAATCGCCACTGCGTCGCCTTTGTAGAGTTGTAGTCCCGCGCGAACGGAGTGGCCGAAGCCGGGCGGCAGGTGCGAGCGGAAGCAAGCCACGTTGGGGTTAAGATCAGCGATCGCGTGGACCGCCTCGGCTGTCCCGTCAGTGCTGGCGTCGTCGATGACCAATATCTCGTAGTCGATGCCGGCATGCTCGAGTTCGGTGGCCGTACGTTGGACCGCCTCCCCGACCGACTCGGCCTCGTTATGGGCGGGGATGACGACTGAGAGCTTCATTGAACGGCCAGCCAGCGCTCGGCGTTTTGCTCGTAGATCTCGCGCAGTACGGCGTCTATGTCGTGCGTAATTTCCCACTGCGGGTAATCGCGGCGGAACGGCTCAAGATCGGAGATCCACCAGCGATGGTCTCCGATCCGGTGCTGATCAGAGAGCTCCCAGTTCAGCTGGCGGCCCGCGATCGTCTCGCACAGATCGATCGCCTCGAGCATCGAGCAATTGCTCTGCCGACCTCCGCCGATGTTGTAGGTCGCCGCTGGACGGGGGGAATGATGGAAGGCGTCGAAGGCTCTGACCAGATCTGCGGAGTGGATGTTGTCGCGCACCTGCTTGCCGCCATAGCCGAACACGGTGTACGAGTCGCCGGTCATCGTCTGCCGCATCAGATAGGAGAGGAATCCGTGGAGTTTGGTGCCCGCGTGATTGGGTCCAGTGAGGCATCCGCCGCGGAAGCAGACCGTTGGCATATCGAAGTACAGGCCGTACTCCTGTACGAGGAGATCGGCGGAGGCCTTTGAGACGCCGAACAAGGAATGGGTGGATGCGTCGATCGACATTGATGTGTCGATCCCTCGGAAGTAACGATGGTCTCGGGGCAACTCGAGCCGACTGCCGACATCGATCAGCGGAAGGTGGTTGGGTAGGTCGCCGTAAACCTTGTTTGTGGAGCAGAAAATGAAGGTCGCCGAGGGCGCATGGTGCCGCGTGGCTTCGAGAAGATTGAGCGTCCCGTTGGCGTTGACGGTGAAGTCCGTCTGGGGATCGGACGCCGCCCAGTCGTGCGAGGGCTGGGCAGCAGTGTGGATCACGAGCTCGAGCGACCGCGACTGTTGGGCGAAGACACGCTGGACGCGATCGATGTCACGGATGTCAACCTCGAGCGAGCGGAAGGAATCACCCAAGCTTCGTACGAGGCGCTCTGTCGTGTGCGCGGTCGAGGCTGCGGGCCCGAAGAACCGGGCCCGCATGTCGTTCTCCAATCCAACGACGTCGTAGCCGGCCTGCACGAAATGCTGCACCGACTCCGAGCCGATCAGACCCCCAGAGCCGCTGACGATGGCGGTCGGCATCCGGCGAAAGGCTATCGGCTCATGACGGTTGGCCGCCGCCGAACCTACAGTGCCCGCTTGAGGTCAGTCTCATGATCACAGATCCACGCGTGGATGTCGGTTAGGGTCTCTCGCGGCCCGTGTCGGGGCCGCCAGTCAGTCATGCCGAACAGCCTCCGGCAATCAGAGACGTAGGTCGGCACATCACCGGGACGGGTATCGGAGACGCCGGAGATATCCACCTGTTTGCCGGAGATCTCCGAGCACAGCTCCGTCGCCTCGAGCAGGGAAAGGCTGCAATCGCGCCCGCCACCTACGTTCGCCGTTACACCGTCCCAGTGTCCAGGGTCCAAGAGCTGCCGATCGATCAGGGCCAAGAGGTCCTCTACGTGAAGCAGATCGCGTACCTGCTTGCCATGACCGTCAAAGCCCACGTAGCGCAACGGGCGTCCGAAGTGGTGGGCAAGCATCCAGAACGTGAACACGCCCTGATCGACCTTGCCCATCTGCCATGGCCCGGCGATCACGCCGCAGCGGTTGATCACGGCGCCCACACCATGGGCGTCGCGGTATTCCTCGATCAATAGCTCGGCGGCCAGCTTGGTCGAACCGTAAAGCGTCCGCGCGCCGTCCAGCGGGAAGTTCTCAGAGATGCCGGCGGGGGAGGCCCCGGTGACCGGCTGCTCGCCCGCCAGCTCGAACCGCGTCGCGGTTTCCTCAAAGGCAAGGGAGCGGAGGGCGGCGATCGGGTACACGCGGCTGGTGGAGAGAAACACGACGTAGGCGGCGTGTCGACGTGCCAGCTCAAGACAGTTGTAGGCTCCCAGCAGGTTGGACTTGACGAGGTAATCGGAACTTCCAGCAAAGCCCGCGAGCGCCGAGGGCTCGGCAGAGCACTCCACCATGGCATCCAATTCTCCGGCGTTGAGGAGATCGTCGAGGAGTCGGACATCTCCATGCGTGAAACCGACACCGGCCTCGCGCAGGCGCGGGAGGTTCAGCTCCGCGCCGCGGCGGCGGAGGTTGTCAAGGGCCAGCACCTCCCACCCCGGATGCCGCGTCGCCAGTCCAATTGCAACATTGGCGCCTATGAATCCCGCGCCTCCGGTGACGAGCACACGCATTTGGACCGCGATCGTACCCTAGAGAAAGGCTGGTCGATCAACCCGCCCGCGAGTGCAGCGGCTGTGGCGCGAGGAGGCCCTGCGGGTGCCGCAGAAGTCTCCGCATCGCCATCCCAGCTGACCGCGGTGCACCGCAGCCGCCTGCGGCGCGAGGAATCGACCTTGCCGGGCGACCGGCTGTGGGCGGAGCGCCCCGATCACGTGTGGGCATTCCATGCTCAGTTCGACGTCACCGCCGACGGACGGGTGGTGAAGCTGCTCTATGTCGTGGACAGTTCACCCGCGAAGCGCTCGCGATGGAGGCCGAGCAGTCGCCGTCGATCCGGCGCTCGAGTTAGGCTGCTCATAACACGCGTAACCTGGCAATCGGTCGTTGGCACGACGCGACTGCCGCGTTATTGACCTACCCCACGGACCGCACCGCTTGGCCGACCGCGCCCGGCCGAGCGCGCCCGCTCACCGGAGTTCCTGCGGGAGCGAGCTCAGCACTGCGGGCGTCAGCACGCTCGCGGCGCGTTTGAGGAAATCACGCTCGACCGTTTCGATGATGATCGTGTGGGCCTGTCGGATCCCCTGCGAGATCTGGCTGGGGGAAGGTGATGCCAGCCACTGGAGCTCGATCAGCTTCGCCGCGTAATGCTCGAGCATCAGCTGGGATGAATTGCCGTAGGAGTCGTGGAGGAAGAGCGTCGTCCCCGGGATGACAGTCCCCGGGTGACCCGGATGAACTGTCTCGACTCCATACGGGCTCTGTGCCGTCACGGTGACGCGGTCATTGCCGGCACGGTGGATCGTGACGGTGGGAGCGATTCCGTATTGGATCGTTCCAGTGAACGCCGAGATGTCCCCCTTGTAACGCTCGGGCACGATCTGTGCATCTCCGGGACTCACGTGCACCGCACCGCCGACGTGCGACAGCGCTTCTTTGACCAATAGCAGTCCTCCGAGATCGTTCCAGTGCGAGTCCAGCGGTAGATAGAGCAGCCGGCTGGGATCAGCGCGTTTCTCCGCGAGCAGAGGTTGGCGCAGCGGTCGGAAGTCGGGATTGCGCAACGCCTCGATCTTCGACCACAGAGTCGACTTGTGCGGCTGCGCGCATCGCCAGGAGATGGTGTTCGGAGCGACGTATTCCGGGTAGATGGTCGATTTCTCCGGCGTGATCAACAGGACCACTCTGCGCCCGCTGGCTCGAATCGTGCGGATGAAGGTGTCCCACCGTTGGACGGCCGTGTCGAAGTCGACCGGCGGCGAGCAGGCTGTGTCGAGCTCCCCTTGGAGGAAGATCCAATGGTCGCGGCCGACTGCCACCACCGGATGCCCGGCCTGCGCGCCGCCGTTCTGCGCATAGCCACCATTGGCATTCGCAGCGTTGATTTCCCCGAACGGTAACGCCTGATCGGAGCCGACCGCGGCGCCGTAGCGCGGTGGGCTGCTGAATATGTTGTTCGAGATCCAGTTGTCGGCAGTCACAGCATTGCTGCGAAGGGGGAGCTGCTGCGTGATGTACTGCGTCGCCTCGTCAAAGGCAGACCAGCCCTGAGCGAGCCCCGGCGGCTTGATCGTCCGTTCCTCCGACAGCCGTTTGCCGTGTTGGCCGGTGAGATAGAGAAGCAGCGGACCGGCGAAGAAGAACAGAGCAAGCACGGTGAAGAACGCGCGCCGGGGCGACCAGGGTGGACGGGCGTCGGGCGCCGCGGCGAGCCGAACGCTGACGTCGTCGGCGAGGGGCTCCGCCGGGCCCTCGTCCGATCTGGGTGGTAGTTCGGCGACTCCGCTCATCGATCAGAATCGGAAGTACAGGAAAGGACTGAACGAGCCTGCGGCGACCAGGATGGTCGTGTACGGCAGCGTCGCCACCGCCGCGACCCGGGCCGCCAGATCGCGCCCGCTCCAGCCACGCTGCAGAACGCGTCCAAAGACGAGGTCGCGCGGCAGCAGGACGGTCGATAGACCCACGATCAACGCGAACTTCGCCTGGTTTGTCAACGTCGCCGAGAGGAACGGATTGAGCGCCAGGTTCCGGTGCGGGAGCATCCCCTTGTAGAACCAGAACGCCTGCGTCGGGCTCTTCGCTCGGAACATCACCCAGCCCGCGACCACGATCAGAAACGTGAATGCCCGGCGCGGGATCACGAGCCGGTCGTCAGCCCACGCGGCGAGTCCCGTCACACGCTCGAACACGACCAGCGCCCCGTTGTAGATACCCCAGAGAATGAAGGTCCACGCAGCTCCATGCCACGCGCCGGTGAGGAGGAAGACGAACCCCAGGTTGCGAACCGTCTGGCCCTGCGTCCCCTTTGACCCTCCCAGCGGGATGTACACGTAGTCACGGAACCATCGCGAGAGCGTCATGTGCCACCGCCGCCAGAAGTCCGTCATCGATACCGACGAGTACGGACGGTTGAAGTTCTCGGGAAAGCGCAATCCGAACATGCGGGCCATACCGATCGCCATGTCGGTGTACCCGGAGAAGTCGAAGTAGATCTGCACCGTGTACGCGAGGGCGCCAACCCAGGCCGTGCCAAAGCTGGGGTGACCTGGCAGCGTGAAGGAGACACCCGCAATGCTGCCGAGCGGATCTGCGATCACCACCTTCTTCGTCAGTCCGAGGGCGAATCGAGGAAAACCCTCGGCGATGTCAGCCAGCCGCTCGGAGCGCGGCGGCGGGGTGCGAATCTGGTCGTCGATCTCGTGATAGCGGATGATCGGGCCCGCGATCAGCTGAGCGAAGAACGTCATGTACTGCCCGTAGTTCGCCATCTTCCGCATCGGCTGGGCGGTTTCGCGGTAGATGTCGACGATGTAGCTGATCGCGTGGAAGGTGAAAAAAGAGATCCCCAGTGGGAGGGTGATGCTGGGCGCGGCCAGCTTGCCGAGTCCGACCCAGCCGAACACGGATGACAGCTGGCGCACGGCGAACACCGCGTACTTCCAGAACAACAGTCCGGCCAGGTCGACGGCGACAGCGCCGCGCATCAGCCATAGGGCGCGGCGTTCCTCGCCCTTGTGCTTGGCGCTGGCGATCAGCAGCCCGGCAGCGAAGTTGAAAAGGATGCTGAACAGAAACATGAACACCAGAGCGTGCGCCCCTGACGCGTAGAACACGACGCTCACCAAGGCCAGCAGCCCGTTCCGGGCGCGCGGCGGGGACACGAGGTAGAGCGCCAGCACCACCGGCATGAACAACCACAGGAACTCGATCGAAGAAAAGACCATGTACGCGCCGCCCTCAGTGGATACGGGAAGAGGCGAGAGAGCAGCCCGTAGTGTGCCAAATCGCGACTTTACGTCCGCCGATCCCGCTCCATGGATTAAGTAACGGCAACCGACGGAGGCGCGGAGACGGACGCGAACGATTAGGCTCGCTCGCGAATGGCTCCGGATCCGATGGCCGGTCAGCGGGGTCACGACCGTGGGGCGATGTCGAAGCCGGGCGAGGCCATGAAGCGCGCAGCCAGCGCGCCAACAACCCGTCAAGCAGCGGCCCGAGGTGGTGCGCCGACTGGCCCAGGATCAGACGTGCCCAAGGATATCTGCCCGCTGGTGATCCCGGTCGGCCTGCTATTGGAGGTCGAGTCGGGTACTCGGTGAATGCACCTGAGGTCGTGATCCGCCCGATCTTGTGGTTGAAAGCCTCCGTGAACCAGGGCGCCTCCTCCGGGCTGTGATCCCAAATGGCGAAGCCGTCGGGAGTCGGAACCGTGTATGGCATTTGCCCCGTTTCGCACGTGCTTCTACGATCGACCCGATGCGACTTGACCGTCGACTCGTTCCTGCCCTTGTTGGGGTCTTCTTTGCGCTGGCGATGCTCGCTTGGGCGTTCGGGAATCCGCCGGGCGCCGGGTACGACGAAGTGGCTCATTACGTCAAGGCCCTGGGTGTCGGGGGTGGGGATTTAGCGGGCTCGCCGCTGCGCGTCCACCCAGAGGACCTCGTGGTGCAGAAGCTTCAGCGGGCGTTTGGAACGAAGAGCCATGCACCGCCCGATCCTCGTTTCAACTGGCTGCGGCGAACGAGTCGGGAGTTCGAGCCGCCTGCCAACTTGACTGTCAAAGGTCAGTGCCCGTTCCAACAGGCTTTGGTCGGCTGTCTACGCAAGTTGCGCCCGTCTGGTTTGTCCTACGCACGGTCATACGTCGGTACCTACCAGCCGTTTGCCTATTGGATTCCGGGTCTGGCGGCTCGCGCGGCCAGCAGTCCGAGCGCGGCGGTCCGTTTGGGGCGGCTCGCCGGCGCTGGAGTTTGCTTGGTGCTCCTCCTAATGGCGGCGACGCTGCTGTGGGGTCGAGGCGAAGGCACCTTCGCACTGGTCGGGCTTGTCGTCGGCGTGAGCCCAGCCATCCTATACACGACTACCACGATCAACCCCAGTGGGCCCGAGATCGCCTCCAGCGCCTGCTTCGGCGGGGCGCTCCTCGCCGTGACCCGTCGTGAGCGGTCGCACCCGAGTCACGCCTGGGCCGTGGCCGCGATTGCGGGCTTGGTGCTCGCGTCCTGTCGAACGCTCGGCCCGCTGTTCGTTGTTCTGGCGCTCCTCGTCGTGGCCTCGCTTCGCGGAAGAGCTCGGATCCGCGCGGCGGTCTCGAGCTCGCGTTGGCCCGTCGTCGGCGCTGGCACTTTGATCGGTCTCGCGTGCGTGGCGAATTGGCTGTGGGAGTTCACCCGGCAACCCCATGCTGCCCTGTCGCTGAGCGACATCGGTGCCGGGATCACGGATGTGTTCGGGCTCCTGCCCTCTCTGGGCAGGCAGCTCGTCGGTCTTTTCGGCGCGTTCGACATACGGCTCCCTCTCCTCGCGTATGTCACTTGGGGCTTGCTCGTCGCCGCCGTCGTCGGCTTCGGGCTGCGCCTTGGCACCCGACGCGAGCGGCTGGCTCTCACGGGACTGATGGCCGTGGCGCTCGCCCTAGTGTTCGCCTTGAACATTATTTTGCACCCCACCGGCTTCGCGGTGCAGGGCCGCTACGTGCTGCCCGCGCTGGTTCTGCTTCCGATCGCCAGCGGCGAGGTCGCTCGTCGACATCGACGCCTGATCTCGCGGCGCAGCGCCCGCATCTACGTCATCTGCACCTTCGGACTTGCGGCTGCGGTCCACCTGGACGCGTGGTACGTCAATGCCCACCTTTGGGCCAAGATCGGCGACGGAGTGTCGCCGCCTGGCGGATTGGAGCCGTGGGCAATCGTGCTCGCGATGGGACTCCTGGCTCTTGTGGCTGCTGGCTTCGCCGGAGGGCGGGTGGCCGCGGTCGATCCCGACATGCCTCCCGTGTGACCGGTCTTGCCTTCCCCACGAGCACTGATGTCTCGCAGCCGGCAACACCGTCGTCAACGGGACCGACGAGGGCCGTGCTCACGATCCGCTCAGGAGACTCACCAGCCTCCGCGATCCCCTGAACGTGTATCGGGGAGGCGGACGAGCGCCGTAGCGCAGTCTCAATCTGCGAGCCAGCAGCGGCGGGCGCCGGTTTCGAAGCCACTTACAGGTCGAGCTGCTCAACCGCCTCCGGTGGAAGACGCGGATCGAGCTCGCGACCGCGATCCACGAGTACGTCGAGCACTTCCACAACACCCGTCGCCGGCACTCCGCCCTCGGCTGGGGCGCCCCAGACGAAGTCGGAAGCAGAATGGTTCAAGCTCGGGTATCAGCGCGAGCTCGCTAGGACCGCGCCAGCAGCAGGCGATGTTCAACCGCTGGCAGCTGGTCTCTCCGCTGGGTAGGTTGAGGATGAGCACTCAAGCCAGGAAAACCATCAACAACAACGGCCCAGTCCAGAATCCGGGCTCCGCCGAAACCAGGGCGGATCAAAGTCTCCGCGGAAGCCGGCCGGGCTCACACCGGTCAGGCTGGGTGCGGGTAGAGTGCTGTGCGTTGTTGAGGGTTCGTTCGCAGACTGGGCCGGCCGGGCGGGCGGCGGTTTCGGCGCTGGCGCTAGTGGCGTCGATGTTTTTGGAGTGGTATCGGCTGGATTTGCCGGGGCGGATCGGGGGGCGGGAGATCAAGGTCGACTCCTATAGCGCTTATGACGCTTTGCGGCGCGCCGATGTTTACCTGGTGGTGGCTGCGGCTTTGGCGCTGCTGTTCGCCGGAGTGCCGGACGAGCAGCGTTGCCCCCAGCCAGAGCGCAATCGCCGCGGGGTTCGGGCTCGGGATGATCGGAAACGCCATCGCCGCCGTCACCGCCAGCCATGCGGAGAGCGCGAGCGCCTGTGGCGCCTCTACAGCGCTCGCCCGAAGCAGGTCGCTGAGCGGGATCACTCCAGGGTGTCAAGCGTAGGTCCCCGGAGTGGCGCGACACCCGCGTCTGCGGTTGGTCGAGCGTCACGGTTGCCACATGGATGACCGCGGGGAGGCGAGGTCGGGTTTGGCGGCCAGATGGCTTGAGGCAAGCCGCTGGCGCCGGCGGCTTGATTTCCGGCTTGACGTGGTGCGCCGGCGGCTGATGCTCGCCGGTACGCCGCGTTCCGACGGGGAGCCCAGCTCGGATCTCGAGCGTCGCTTCAGGGCGGGCTGTCGCGAGCTGAAAGCACCCAGCGTGCTCGAGCTGGGCACCAAGCAGTCCGTGCCCGGGCGCTCGACCATGCACCGCGACTGGGTTCCTCACGCCTCCGAGTTCCTGGGTAGCGACATCGAGCACGGCGCGGACGTGGACATCGTCGCTGACGCGCATCGCCTCTCGGAGGTCGTCGGGCGAGAACGCTTCGATGTCATCCTGTCGTGCTCGACCTTCGAGCACCTGAAGTACCCGAACCTGGCGGCACACGAGATCATGAAAACGCTCAAGGTCGGTGGCCTGCTGTTCGTCCAAACCCATCAGTCCTTCCCCCTCCACGGCTACCCGTCGGACTACTTTCGCTTCTCGCGCGAGGCGCTGGCGAGCCTCTTCGGCACCACGATGGGGTTCGAGGTCATCCAGACCAACTTCGACTTCCCGGCGCAGGTGTACTCACGCCGCGAGCCGGACTTGCATCGTCTCCCCGCCTTCCTGAACACCACGCTGTGGGGAACGAAGCGAGCACCCACTCCCAACCAGTACCGCCACGAGCTCTGACTCACCTCGCACCGGGCCGCCCGCCGCCGTTCATGCTGCGGCGACCCTGACTAGACTCGCAGCGAATGGACGTCGCCGTTGTCGTTCCGAACTGGAACGGGCGCCGCTGGCTCGAGCAGTGTCTGGACGCTGTGGCACGGCAGACGAAGCCGGTGGCCGAGATCGTGATCGTCGACAACGGCTCGACCGACGGGTCAGTCGAGTTGTTGGCCAGCTTGCCGACTCCGGTCAGGATCATCGAGCTCGGGCGCAATACGGGCTTCGCATTTGCAGCGAATCGCGGGATCGAGGCGGCCACGACCGAGTCGGTGGCACTAATCAACACAGATGTGGTGCTCACGCCGGATTGGATCGAGCGGGTGGGGAGGGTGCTCGAATCCGACGCTGGACTATCGAGCGTCGCCACCAAGATGCTGCAGATGGGGGACGAGGGGTGCCTGTACGACGCGGGAGACATTCTGCGCCGCGACGGTGCGTGCGAGCAGCGAGGTCGCTTCCTACCCGATAACGGCTCGTACGACGAGCCGATGGACATGTTTGCCGCGTGTGCCGGCGCCGCGTTGTACCGCCGTGAGGCTGTGCTCGCCGTGGGCGGGTTCGACGAGCGGTTCTTCTCTTATATGGAAGACGTCGACCTCGGGATGCGCCTACGGCTCGCCGGTTGGCGATGCATGTATGAGCCGGTCGTCGCCGTGCACGCCGGGGCCGGTTCGTCGTGGCAGCTCAATCCGCCGCTCGAGTACTGGGTCGAACGCAACACGCTGCTGCTGATTGCCAAGGCGTTTCCGCTGCGGTGGTGTCACCTGATCTTCTACCGCCAGCTTGGCTGGGCGTGGCATGCGCTTCTCGAGCGGCGACTACGAGCGCAGCTCGGCGGGGCCTTGGCCGCATTCCCGCTGCTGCCGGCGATGCTGCAAGACCGCCGCAGGCTCCTGGGCACCGCGCGCGTCGGGATCGAGACGGTAGTGCCCGAACGGACAATCCGAGGCGCGCGCAGGTGAGCGCCGCCAAGACGGGGCAGCCGGACGACCTCCATTTCTACGCGCGGTGCCGCAGCACCCTGGTGACGTGGCGCGGAACCCGCCGCATAAGCTCCGTGAGCCCGCCGCGCTCGTGCAGGTCCGCGAGGATGTCAGGGAACTGGCCATAGGTCGCGCGCGCGAGCACGCTGGGCGGCACCCTGCGGGGTGGGCGCGCCCGGTGCTCGAGACAAAACTCGACGAGTGGCCGCGCGGCCGCCTCCCAGCGGAAGGAGAGCGCCACCTCGCGCACCCGCTCGGCCGTCGCCGCATAGGCCTCGCGGTCGTCGAGCAGGGCGGCGCAGGCCGTGGCAAAGCCGTCGGCGTCGCCCGGAGCTACTGCCCGCCCCAGGCCACGGCGCTCCACGAGGTCGCTGATCGCGTCGCCGCTCGACACCACCGAGGGCAGGCCGGCCCAGAGGTGGTCGAGCACCCGCGTGCGAAACGAGAAGCATGCCTCGAGGTGGTCGTGATGGGCGGACACGCCCAGGTCGGACTCGAGCAAATAAGCCTCGCGCTCGTCGTAGGGGACCCAGCCACGGTTGAAGTGAACGCACTCGCCCTCGAGGCCGCGCTCGCGGGCGAAGGCGATCGCCGCGTCGGCGCTCGTGGGTATCCCTGCCGGATCGAGCGCGGGCCGTCCGGTGCCGAGGAACACGAGGTGCACCGCGCGGCCCTCGGCGCGTAGCCGCTCGACCGCCCTGATCGGGGTGAGCGCGTCGAGCCAGCGCCAGATCCCGCCGGCCCACAGCAGGACCTGGTCGTCCGGCGCGATGCCTGGCCATACGCCCTTCAACACGCGTCCCGTGCGCCGGGGCGGCTGGCTCGGAAGTCCGAACGGGACCACGTCGACGAACGAGCGGAAGGTCGGGTCGCTGCGGTAGCGCTCGAGGTCGATCAGGCCCGCCAGGGCCATGCCGCCGAGCCAAAGGTCGCGCTGCTTCTCGCTCGCGCAGATCACGAGGTCGGCGACCGCGCACTGACCGAGCATCGACTTCGTGGCAAGCCGCGCGGAGGAGCCCGCGGTGCGATCGTCGCCGACGGCCTCCAGCACCTCGATCATCTGCGGGTTGTAGAGGTCGGCGACGAAGCGCACCGGCATGCGCGCGACATACCGTAGGAGCTGCGGCAGGAGCCGCTGCGCAACCACGACGTCATGCCGCCGCAGCGCCTCCAGCAGCCGCTCGAAGTCCGCCGGCCCGGCCTCGAGCAGCTCGATCCTCGAGTCCCCGACGTCGCTCGGCGGCGGCGCCGCGAGCGTTACCCGACAGTGGGCGGCGAGCGCCCGCGCGAGCTCCAGCGCGCGGATCGCCGGGCCGGCCATCGACGGTCCCACGGGCTCGGGAGCGATGACGAGCGCGCGCGTCATGCTTGGGCGCGAGCGCGTAAGCGGAAGAAGTAGCGCGGCTGCACCAAGCCCCTCCGGTCGAGCCAGCGGTAGACGGGACGCAGGACGCGAGGGAGCACCAGCGCCGCGATCTCCCGGTCCACCGGCACCACCTGCTCGACCACGCTGCTGCCGAAGACGTCATTCAACAGATACCGCAGGGAGGCCTCCGTGAAGAACTGCCGGTGGTCGACGTCCAGCATGTGGTCGAACTCGATCGGCACTGCCTCGAAGCTCTGGGTGCAGTTCGGCGTTGTCACGAGCACGTTGCGAGCCGCGACCCTCCGCGCCTCGCGCAGCAGGCTCGCCGGGTCCTCGAGGTGTTCGATGACCTCGAGCAGGATCACCGTGTCGACGGCGTCGTCGGGGAGCGGGAGCCGCTGGCCGTCGTAGAGCTCGGCAGCGACCCCCAGCGAGCGTGCGCGCTCGACGTACTCGGGCACGACGTCGAACGCGAGTACCTCAAAGCCGCTGCTGGCCAGGACTTTGCTGTAGCCGCCCAGCCCGCAGCCGAGGTCGAGCAGCCTCGGACCCGCATGTTCCTGCACAAAGCCCACGAGCGCGACGTCGACCTGCTCCATCGGGTCCGCATCCCGATACCAGGAGCGCGTGTCGCGGAGTCCGCGTGGGAGCGCATAGGCGTCGCGCACGGCAACACTATGCCGCACCGGTGGTCGCGAAGCGGGCGAAGCCGCCGACGCTGGCCTTGGCCTCATGGCCGGACGCCGCCGAGGACCGCTCGGCTGGTAGGGCTGATGGCCCACAGCAGCGCGCCGTAGATGGCGGCGCCCAGCGGCAGCACGAGAAGCACCGGTAGGTGGCGCAGCGGCCACAGCAGACCCGCCATCGCGGCCGCGGCGGCCAGCGCGGCGAGCAGCGTGCGCGGCACCGGGAAGACGCCAAAGTTGCGGCGCATCAGCGGGTAGGACCCGGCCAGGATCACGAGCTCGGAGGCCACCGTCACGATCGCCGCCGCCACGATCCCGTAGCTGGGGATCAGCAGGAAATTGAGAACAAGGTTGAACGTCAGCCCGGTGACGTTTAGCCACAGCGCGCTCGCTTGGCGCTCCTTGGCGATCAGCGCGAAGCCGAAGACCCCGTTGAGCCCCGCCAGCCCACCGGCGACCAACAGTATCCGCAGCGGCGTCGCGGCGTCGGCGAACTTCGCGCCACCGGCAAGGTCGATGATCTGCGGCGCGAGCACCAGCCCGCCGGCCACCAGCGGCGCGCCGAGGATCACGAGCACGTCGGTCGAGGCCTGGATCACCCGCAGCGCGTGCGGCTCATCGCGCGCCACCGCCTCCGACAGGACCGGAAAGGCGGTGTTCAAAAACACGGTTCCGAACACCAGCGCGAGCTCCAGGATGCGGTAGGCGAGCGTGTACAGGCCGACCTGCTTGAAAGGCTGATACAGCGAAATGATCAGCGTGTCCACGCGGAAGTAGACCTGGTTGATCGCCAGGGCGATGCCGAGCGGGATGCTCGCGGTGAGCAGCGCCCGCCACACCACCGGCTCGACGCGCGGACGCACTGACACAAGACCTCGCGTCAGCAGCCAGGTAGTGACGAGCGTCACGAGCGCACCGCCGGCGGCCGCGCCGAGCACGGCGTAGAAGCCGAGATCCAGCTCGACCACGAGCAGCACCAGGCCGAGCGCGAAGGCGCGACCGAGGAGGTCGCCGACGACGGCGCGTCCCATCCGCAGGCGGGCCTGCAGCACGACCACCATCGACGCCGTGAGCATCCCCAACAGCAGCGGCGCGCCTGCGATCAAGATCGCCACGCGCTCCTTCGGCGCGTACGGCAACAGCAGGCTGATGCCGGCCGCCAGCGCAATCACCGCAAGCGACAGCAGCAGGCGCAAGCACAGGACGTTTCCGACCAGCCGCTCGGTGCGCGACGGGTCCTTGCTGATGTCGCGCACCACGGTCGTGTATAGACCGACGTCCGCGACCACCCCGAACAGCTGCATGTACGTGAACGCGAGCGCGTAGCGGCCGTAGTCGCTCGGGCCGAGGTAGCGCGTCAGCACCACGATCGACACCGCGCCGATCGCGAGGATGATGCCCTTGCCCGCCACCTGGACGGCGGTGTTGGACGCGACGCGACGACGCGCGGAGGACATGACGCCCCCAGTGTCTCGGCTCGTCGTCGGCGGCGCCTCGCGACCCCGGAGGGGTCGAGCGTCGGGTGAGCGTCGGGCGGGCAGGGAGGTCAGGACGGGCGGGCCGGGTCGGCGGCGCCGGCGAGCACGAGGTCGTGGTCCTCAGGTTCGACCTCGGGCGGCGGAGGCTGGTCGCTCGTCGGTGGGGGCACCGAAGGACGACGTCCGCGCCGCGCCGCGGCCAGCGTCCGCCAGCACGCCATCATCAGCAGCACGATCGCCACCACCCCGATCCAGTGGGCCCGGATCAGGTCGAGGCTGTATTCGAAGTTAAAGCCACCGTGGTCCGGAGGGGCGCTCAGCACGTATGCGATCGGCACGACGACGCCGAGCAGTCCGGCCGCGACGCCCGTCAGCAGCCGGGGTCCCGCACCTCGCCACAGGATCAGCGTCACGGCGGGGAAGATCAGGACGCTCGTGCGAACCGCGAACAGCAAGCACAGCGGGACCGTAACGACGGCGGCAATCGCCACAGCGCGGGGAAGCGCTATGCGATGGGTGCCGTCCTCGGGCAGGACGGGGTGTGAGGCGACGGGCGCGAGGCGACGGCGCCGTAGCAGGCGGCCGGCGAGCAGGAACGCCAGCAGCAGCGCGCACACGACCCCCGAGATCAGGTAGCCCGCGCCGGCGAGGCTCTGGGGCGCGAAGCTGAAGGCGACGCGATGACAGTCGGCGGGCGCGAGCCAGCCGTTGGCGTACCCGTCGATCGGTCGGGGCTGGCCGAGCGAGCGCCCGTCGCAGGTGGCCCTCCAGCCCGTGGAGTAGCTCTGGCCCAGCACCAACCACGAGGGGCCGGCGAGCCTCACGCGGACGCCGTTTAGCGAGCTGTCGTGGAGATGGCCGGGATCGAGGATCATGCCGCCTCCGGACGCGGGCGGCAGCGGCACCGGGGCGCGCGAGCTCAGGCTTAGCAGGTCGACGCTGAACGCGCCGGGCAGGGAGCGGACGCGCTGGAACGCCGCCCCCATCCGAACCTCGCCGGCGCAGCCCCGGGCGCGCAGCGGCAGCCCCGCGTCGAGGCCGGCGACCGTGCCCTGCGGCCGGAGCGGGACGAGGCGCTCGCCGACGCGGATCTGCACGCTGCCGCACGCGGCGCGGAGCGGTCCGGCGGTGGGCATGGCGATCGGTCGCAGGCCGGGCACGGTCAACGAGCCGATGCCGATCGCTCGCACGGGCGGGTTGCGCTGAGTCACCCCGGGCGGAAACTGGGCGGCGATGACGGTCAGCCGCATGCCCCGCGTACGGACCGGCCGCGGGAGCTCGACGTTGCCGTTCGTTGCCACCGTCAGCGGTGGGGTCGCGCCCCCCGTCCAGCTCAGGCGCACGACCGTGGGTCGCAAGATCGGCAACGGCGCCGGCGTGAGGCGCAACCTGGAGATCGTGAGCGGCCGTGGGGTCCGCCACGAGATCCACGGGTCGGGGACCGAGGGAGGCGCCCAGATCCCCACCCAGGCGCTGCCGGCGCGGCCGTCGAATGCGCTCGAGGCACGGTAGCGGGGCTGGTTCTCGAAGCGTCCCGAGGAGTCAAACGTCTCGGCGCCCCGCCAACCGGCAACGCGGTCGAGCACCGAGTCGGACGTGTCGGTGGCGGGATGCACCCAGGCGTTCACCGCGTAGGAGCGGGCCGCGGGTGCGAACAGCACGCGGTCGATCTGCTGCTCGGGGTCGGTCCGGTTCTCCTGTAGCTCGAGCAGGGGGCTGCCGCTCTGACCGTTGCGCAGGAACGGCTGATCTCCGACCGTGCGCTCGAACAGGTAGGTGAGCGCGCTGCGCCGCAGATCGTGTCCGGCCAGAGCCTTGGCGACGAGCACGGGCGGGCGCAGCGGCTGGGTGATGTGGACGCCGGGGATGCGGATCTCTCTAAACCCGCCGGACCCTCTCAGGTTTGTCGTCTGGGGCTGGATCACGTGAGTTATCGTCACCCGCAGCGCAGACACGTTCTTGAGGTGCACGGGGATTCGATTCAGACCGGGCCCGATCTTCGCGCTGACGCCGTTGATCGAGACCGCAGTCTCGATCCCCTGCGGGTCCCTGATCGGGACGAGGTCCACGTAGGGCACGTTCCGGGGTTTGTTGAAGCCGATCTCGATCCAGCGCGTGTTCGGTGGGAGGTAGCGGTCGGCGACCCACATCGTCGAGAGATCGCCATCGAAGGCCTCGATCGGCGCGTGCTCGGGGAACTCCAGCAGCCCTCCTTCGCTGGGCGCGGCGAGGTAGCGGGCGCCCTGCACCACGGACACGGTCTGCGCGTCGCTGCCGCGCGTTGGGAACGGGTCGATCTGCGCACCGTCGATACTGAGCGTCTGGTGCTCGCCCAGCGTGGGCCCGAGGTCCTGCTGGCTGGACTCCGGCAGGAAGCGCCGCCGTCGGTTGGAGTCGGTGACGACGATGTTCGCGCCGGCCGCGGCCTGGCGCGCCAGCTCGGCACTCGAGAGGTCGCCGGCATAGAGGATCGGGCGGTTATTGGGCAGCGTGCCCAGCGCGGCCATGTCGGCCAGCCCGCCGGCGCCGCCGTCGACGATCGTCTGAGGACCGGCGGGCTCGACGTGGACGAGGCCGCGATTGACGGGGATGTCATAGCGGCGCACCTGGGGTAGCGCGGGGGTCGGTTGGAAATCCCCCCTCGGGGGCGCCACGGTGGTCGTCGGACCGTAGCTGCGCGAGGGGCGCGAAAGCCCCTGTCCGGCAAGCGCGGCGGCGGCGCCCGCCGGATCGACCGCGCCGCTGCGGGTGGTGTCGTCGTCGCTGCCCGTCACCACGGCTCCGACTCCCATCAGCTTCAGCAGCGGCGACAGCTGACCGGGAAGCAACCTGCGCTGCTGCACGAGCCCGTCGACGGTCGAGAGCAGGTCGAATGAATGGGGGTCGGAGTACGGGGTCTCGTACCGGACCGCGACCGGCCGGTGGGTCAGCCGAGGCAGGATCGCGTCGACCGTTCCGCCCCAGGTGTAGCTAGCATAGATCTGACCGGGCAGCACGAGCGCGCGTGAGTTTGGAGCGAGCTCGCGGTCGAGTCCGCGGCCCGCCGCCGTCCAGGCGCTGGGGATCTGCTTCCACGCCAATTGCCGCTCGACCGCCGTACCGCGCACGAGCGGCAGGGCGCCCAGCGCGATCACCGCGGCGAGCGCAACGGGGGCTCCGACGAGCGCGACCCGCGCGACCCGGCCGCGCCGCATCCGGATCAGGCGCGTCCACGCCAGGTGCGCGGCGAGCCCGAGCAGGCCGGCCACCCCGATCGCCACCAGGGGCGCGGCCTTCTGGGTCGTGCGCATGAAGGCGAGCACGCTGACGTGGTGGTAGATCCACTCCATCGCGCCGCGCGCGGGCGTTCCGTCCGGAAACCCGGCCACCTCGATCACGACCCCGACGAGCAGCACGAACAGGAAGAACGGTGCGTAGCGCCACCGCTTGGTCCACACGAAGCCGCCCAGCGCGAGCGCCGGGATCAGCAGCGAGGCGCCGACGACGAACGGGTTAAAGAGCAGCGTCCCGGCTTCGCTGAACATCGGCCGCTGGGCGCCGTAGAAGCCGGTACCGATGTAGGAGACCCAGTAAGCCATCAGGCGCAACGCCTCGGTGGAGCTATTGGTGCCCCAGATTGACCGTGGCTGCTCGGTGAACTGAAGGAAGTTGATGCCGTAGCGCGCCTGGATCAGCAGCGGCACGATCCACCACAGCGAGGCGAGCGCGCCGAGCGCGCCCACGCGCAGCAAGAAGCCGCCGGAATCGCGCCAGCGGACCGACCCGATGATCGGCTCGTAGAGCAGCAGCACCAGGGGACCGACGAGCATCCAACCGACGACCGCGCCGTTGATTCCCCCTGCGAGCGAGGTCAGGACCAGCGCGAAGGCCGCCGCCCACCACCAGCCGCGCCAATCGCGCCAGCCCGGCCGCGCGCGGACGGCGTGCACGCCGTAATGCACGATCACGAGCAGCCATGGCAGCGCGACATACCCGAGCAGCGTGACGCTGGTTCGCCCGGCGAAGATGACGGTGTATGGGTTGAGCACATAGAACGCCGCCGCGACGACGTGGGCGACCCCGCGCGGGCGTCCGACGAGCACGTCCAAGAGCCTCAGGGCTCCCCATGCCGAGAGTGCGAGCAGCAGCCCCAGCCACAGGCGCTGAGCTACCCACGGCGACAGGCCGAGCCAATGCGACGCCGCAAAGAACGGCCCCATCGGCCACAGGTAGCCGGTGTATTGCGAGCTATGGACAGCTCCGAGGTCGGTCGACGGCGACCACACCGCGGCGGCCTGGCCGACGAACGCCACCGGGTCGACGTAGAGGTCGATCTTCGTGTCGCTCACGGCCCAGCCGGGTCGCTGCCCGAAGGCCAGCGCCAAGGACAGCGCGAAAAAGCCAAGCAGAACGGCCCGGTCGCGGGTTAGCCTGCGCATGGTCGCCGCAGAGTAGCGTTCGGGGCCGTGTCTTAGCGCGGCGAAGCCGGGGAACGCGGTGAGCTCTCGCGCGGCCATAGCGCGTCGATCGCGACGGCGGCGAGGATCAGGAGCGCGACGTCGGCGGGCGCGCGGAAGAGGAGCACGCCGTACGAGGTGTCGCGCGCGCGGCGCTGGTTCTCTCTAGAGTGACCCGGTCTGGTGTCCGTGGCAGCCGCGCAGCAGCAGCCCGCCGACGCGCCGCCCCCGGCCGCGAGGACGCGTCACGGCTTTACGATCGCACTGCTGGCGATCGTCGCCGCCGGCGTGGCGATCCGCGTCCTCTACACGCTGCTCGAGGCTCCCTGGCCGCCGCCGACGCTAGACGACCAGTTCTACTTCAGCGGTCTCGGGAAGCTGCTCGCGAACGGGCACGGCTTCATCGGGCCGTTCAACTTCTATTTCCACCGCACCTCGTTGCCGACGGCCGAGCACCCGCCGCTGTACCCGATCGTGCTGGCCGGGCTCGCGAAGCTCGGCGGGACCTCCCCAGACGCCCAACGTCTGGCCGGCTCGGTCTTCGGCGCGGGGACGATCACAACGCTCGGGCTGCTGGGACGCCGGCTGGCCGGCGAACGCGCCGGGCTGCTCGCGGCTGGGATCGCCGCGATCTACCCCGTCCTGATCGCCGCCGACGGCGCGCTGATGAGCGAATCGCTGTTCGGGCTGCTCGTGGCGCTGTCGCTGCTCGGTGCCTACCGGCTAGTCGAGTCGCCAACCGCCGGCCGAGCTGTCGCGCTCGGGGCCGTCGTCGGGCTCGCCGCCCTGACGCGCGGCGAGGCGCTGCTGCTCTTGCCGCTGATCCTCGTCCCGGTGCTCCGGCGTCCCGCCGGGGTGCGCGCCGCGCTCGCAACGGTGCTGGCCTGCGCGGTCGTGCTCACGCCCTGGACGGTGCGCAACTGGATCGTCTTTGACCAGCCCGTGCTGATCGCGACTGACTCCGGCAGCGCGATCGGCGGAGCCAACTGCTACCAGACCTACTACGGAGACCAGCTCGGGGGCTGGCAACCAAATTGCCTCGCCGACAGCCCGGGCAACGAGGCGCAGCACATGGACAAACTGCGCCGCGACGGCGTGCGCTACGCCGGCCACCACCTCGGCCGCCTGCCGGTCGTCCTAGCTGTGCGACTCGCAAGAGTATGGAACCTCTACGACCCCCTGCAAACGTCCGAAGGACGCTCCCCGAGCGTGGAGAAACTCGGCGTGCTCGCGCTCCTTATCCTCGCGCCGCTCGCCGTGCTCGGCGCGCTGATCCTGCGCCGGCGACGCGTCGGCATCTGGATCTTGCTGGCGCCGTTCGTCGTCGTCTCGATCACGGCCCTCGTCACGTACGGCAACCAACGCTTCCGCGAACCAGCCGACATCGCGCTCGTGATCCTCGCCGCGGTCGCCCTCGACACGCTCACACGCCGCCGCCTCACCATCCGGACTACCCCCCGACCGGCCCGAGAACCCCCCTCGACGAACTAGGTCGCGCCTCCTGCCGTCGACGGCGGCGACCCACAACACGCGAGGACACGATAATTTACGCCGGCTTCGGCCGCTCAGTTGCCGTCGTCGACTACGGCTCGCACGCCGCTTCACGCGAACAGACTCGCGCCGTTCGCTGGTAGGTTGATTTCGCTGATGAATGCTCTTACGACCCCTCGGTTACTGCACATCCTCGTCTTGGCCGACCGCGACTGGACGCATCCCCAGACGGGCGGCAACGGAACCAATCTGGGGTCGCAGATCCATCGCTGGGTGGACTGGGGCCACCGGGTGACGGTGGTGGCGGGCCAACATCCCGGGGCAGAGGCGGTCGAGCGGTTCGGGCCCAACCTGGTCGTGCATCGGATGGGCGACCGCGCGACCGTGTTCCCGCGCGCGATCTGGGCCGTCTTGCGCGGCGTTGGGCGCGACGCCGATGTCGTGGTCGAGGTGATCAACGGCATCACCTTCCTGACCCCGCTGTGGTTGCGCAAGCCGCGGGTGGCGCTCGTGCACCACGTGCACCGCGAGCTCTACATCGGTGAGTTTGGGGAGCGCCAGGGCCGCTTGCTGGCGTGGCTGCTCGAGACGCTGCCGCTGCGCCTGTTCTATCGCCACACCCCGTTCCTCACGATCTCACGCTCGGCACGCGACGACCTCGCCGGGATCGGCATCCCCGTTGAAAACATCACGGTCGAGTACCTTGGCGTGGACCCCGGCGCCTTCCGCCATGGGACCCGGGCCAAGGAGCCGCGGCTGCTGTTCGTCGGCCGGCTCAAGGCGTACAAGCGGATCGAGTCTCTGCTCGATGTCCTCGAGGCGATTCCCGAGGCGAGGCTCGACATCGCGGGCGACGGCGACCATCGCCGTGCGCTCGAGGCCGAGATCGAGCGTCGGGGGCTGGGCGAGCGCGTACACATGCACGGTTACGTCGACGATGAGACTCGAGCGGCGCTTTACGGACAGGCCTGGATCGGGCTGACCGCGTCTTCGTCGGAAGGGTGGTCGCTGACCGTCATGGAGGCCGCTCTCTGCGGGACGCCCAGCGCCGCGCTCGCGGTCGGCGGACTGCCGGAGTCGATCATCGACGGCGAAACTGGGGTGCTTGCCCATGACCGAGAAGAGTTGATCCGACGCGTCCGCGAGGTCCTGGACCAGCCCGACCTGCGCGAACGCCTCGGCGCCGCGGCCGAGCGCCGGGCGCGCACCTTCACATGGGAGCGCGTAGCCGCCGCCAACCTCGCAGTGATCGAGCGCGAGGCCGCGATCGGCCCGCCAGCACTGGGGGGCTTTCTGGGTCCGTCTGACACCGCACGAGCGGCTGCGGTGGCCGCGATGATCCTCGCCGGGACCGCGATCGGGACGATCTTCGCGATCACGATCGCCCGGCGTCGCGCTCCACAGCGTGAGCGCCGCGCTCGTGCTCGGCGACTTCACCGCCGCCCGGCGCGCCCTCGCAGGCGTCGAGGGCGGCCTTAGCGATGACCCGGGCGGCGGTTCTCCGCTGATGTCGTCAATGCCAGCGTAGGATTGCCGGCGTGGCCGCCGGGTGTGTGGGTTGACGTGGGCCACGACTGCCGTGAGGTGGACGCTTCGCCGGCCGGCTGTGTCGGCGGCGCTGGTCTACGCGCTGCTGTCGCTATTGATCTTCGTTCCGGCGCTTGCTCCGGGTCGCACCCTCTCCGCCTCCGACTACCTGTGGACCGCGACGCCGTGGGACGCCAGCCGGCCGGCCGGAGTGCCGCTGCTGGGTTCCAACCGCGAGCAGACCGACGCCGTGACCCTGTTTCAGCCTATGACGCAGTACACGCGCTCGGTGCTGCCGGCGATCCCGCTCTGGAACCCGTACATCATGGGCGGAAGGCCCTTCCTGGCCAACTCGGAGTCGGCGGTCTTCTCCCCGTTCAGCGTCCCCGCGTATGTGCTGCCGTTCTGGAAGTCGCTGGCGGTGATCGCGGCGCTGAAGTTATTCGTCGCCGCGCTCGGGGCCTTCCTGCTCGCCCGGGCGGTCGGGCATGCGATTCGGGGGCGCGCTTCTGACGGGGCTGGTCTTCGGCTTCAGCCTGTGGTCGGTCACGTGGGTGTCGTGGACCACGATGAGCGTCTGGGCGTTCCTGCCGTGGCTCGTGCCTGCTGAGCGAGCACTGCGTCCGACGTCCGGGCCCGCTCCCCTTCGCCGGGCTTGCCGCGGTCGTCGGCCTGCAGTTCCTCGGCGGTCACCCGTCGTCGAGCTTCCAGGTGGTGGTCGTCGTCGCGCTGTTCTGGGCCGCGCGCGTGCTCCTGGCACGGCCATTCCGGACGCGGCAGGCCGCCTTGCGCCTGCTCACGCTCGGGGCCGCGCTGGTCGCCGGGACAGCGCTCGCGGCGCTCGTGCTGATCCCGTTCGTAGAGCTGCTGAACCACTCGATTGATGTCCAGATCCGGACCGCATCCGACAGCCACGAGCCGGCGCGTTACCTGCTCGGGATCTTCCTGCACGATTACTGGGGCCACGCGCGCACGAGCATCGAGTTTGCCTCGGCGCTGGAGGAGCACGCGTACTACGTCGCCGCGTTGCCGCTGATGCTCGCGGCTGTCGCGCTGATCGTGCGTCGGCGGCCCGAGCGGCTGGCCGTGGCCGCCGTGGGCGCCGCCAGCCTGGCGGTCGCGACCGGCATCCCGCCCTTCTTCGACGTCGTCACTCGCTTGCCGGGTTTCGATGCGGCCAGAAACGGGCGCTTCGCGGTGATCACGGTGTTGTGTGTGGCGGTGTTGGCCGGCTGGGGGCTAGACGACCTCAGCGGGCGACGAATCCCGGCCGCGCGTCGGCGCGTGGTCCTCGGTGTCGGCCTCGGCCTGCTGATCCTGCCGGTCGTGATCGTGGCCGGGAGCGTCCATCTGCATGCGCTCGGTTCGGCGTTTCGTGTCGCTTGGGGGTTCGCGACTCCCACGGCCGGGCTGGCGTCGCGCGCGGGCGGCGGGATCGTGGGACTGGTTCACCTCGCTTCGTTGCTCGAGTGGCTCGTGGTCGCGGCGGCGGCGCTTGGCGCTGCTGGCGTTTCGGCTGCGCGGCCGGTTGGGTGCCGCGGTGTTCGTCGGGCTCGCGGTGGCTGCTGACCGCCGCCGACCTGTTCAGGGCCGGCATGGGCTACAACCCATCGATCACCACTGCGCAGGCTGAGCAGCCTGCGACCGGCGCGATCCGGTTTCTGCAGACGAACGTCCGGCGCGGTTCGCCGGACTGCAACCTGTTGCTCCGGTGACGCTCGCGGTTCCGCTGCCGCCCAATCGTCGCGATCCGTTACGGGCTGTATGACGCGCGCGGCTACGACCTCCCGGTCGAGAAGCGCTATGCAGAGCTTTGGCTCAGCGTGATCGCGCCCACGCCAGACTGCAACTACGCGTTCTGCCCGCAGGTGGCCGCCACCACCCCGCGCGCCCTCCGGGCGCTCAGCCTTCTCGGCGTTAGCTACCTGCTCCAGAATCGCCGCGATCCGCCGCTGTCGGGGCGCGGGTTCCGCCTCCGTACCAGGGCCCGGACGCCCGAATCTACGCCAACCCGGCTGCGCTCCCGCGTGCGTTCCTGGTCGACCAACAGCTCGTCGTCCCGGGCGCCAGCGCCGCGCTCGCGACCGTCGCCTCGCCGCGTTTCCCCGCCCGCTCAGTCGTCGCCACCGAGCAGCCGCTCCCCGGCCTCGCGCCCGCCACCGGCGCGCGCGCCGCGGCGCCCGGCGTCGCGCGAATCAGCCGCTACGACCCCGAGCGCGTCGTCGTGGACACGAGCGCGAGCCACCCCGCGCTGCTGATCCTGACCGACACCTGGTTTCCCGGCTGGCACGCCACGGTCGACGGGGCTCCCGCTCCGATCCACCGGGTCGACTACCTGATCCGGGGCGTACCCGTGCCCGCCGGCGCCCATCGCATCGAATTTCGCTACGAGCCCAGCCAGCTGGCGCGCCGGCTGGATCATCAGCTTGGCGACGCTGCTCGCCCTCGCAACGACCGCCGCGATCGGCTGGCGCCGCCGCCGTGCGTTGACTCGTGTGGCTCGGTCCCTCCGAGAGCCCGACGGAGATGCCGGTGGGCGCTAGCGCGAGCGCAACAGCGGGCAGCCGCGGTGCATTTCGCACGCGAGTCGTGAGCTGGGGGACTCGTCGGCCCACCGCCGTGGCCGCGGCGCTCTACCTGCTGCTGTCGCTGATCATGTTCTCTCCCGGGCTCGTGCCGGGTCGCACGCTGTCGGCATCGGACCTGCTGTGGACCGCAACGCCGTGGGATTCGAGCCGTCCGGCCTCGATTCCGCCGCTGGGGTCCAACCGAGAGCTGACCGACTCGGTAGCCGAGTTCCAGCCGGCGCTGCTGGCCACACGCGCGTCGCTGCCACACATTCCCCTGTGGGATCCGGACACTCTGAGTGGCCGACCATTGATCGCCGACCCGCAGGCGGCGGTCTTTTCCCCGTTCAGCGTTCCGGCGTATGTGCTGCCGTTCTGGAAGTCGCTGGCGGTGATTGCCGCGCTGAAGCTGTTCGTGGCGGCGCTTGGCGCCTTTTTGCTCGGGCGTTTGCTTGGGATGCGCTTCGGCGGTGCGTTGCTCACAGGGCTCGTTTTCGGCTTCAGCCTGTGGTCGGTGACGTGGGTGTCCTGGCCCCACATGAGCGTGTGGGCCTTCCTTCCCTGGTTGTGCCTCCTGAGCGAGCGATGCGTACGCCGTCCGGGGCCGCTCCCGTTCGTCGGGCTCGCCATTGTCGTCGGCCTCCAATTCCTCGCCGGCCACCCCTCATCGAGCTATCAAATTCTGCTTGTGGTAGGGCTGTTCTGGGTCGCGCGCGTCGTGTTATCCGCGCCGCTGCGGCGGCGATTCGCGCTTCGCCTGTTGGTGCTCGCCTTCGCGCTGGTGGCGGGAGCTGCGGTCGCGGCGCTCGTGCTGCTGCCATTCGCGGAGCTGCTCGCCCACTCACAAGACACGGGCCTGAGAGCGCAGCTGGCGAGCCTGTTCCACGAGCCAACTCGCGACCTGCTGGGCATCTTCCTGCATGACTATTGGGGCCACGGTCCTACGAGCCTCGAGTTCGCCTCGGAGCTCGAGGAGCACGCCTACTACGTCGCCGCCTTGCCGCTGATGCTCGCGGCTGGCGCCCTGGTCGGACGCCCGCGCCGCGAGCGCATCGCGGTGGCCGCCGTGGGTGCGACGACGCTCGCCGTGGCGACCGGCATATCGCCGATGTACGACCTGGCCGTGAAACTGCCCGGCCTCGCGGCCGCCAACAACGGGCGGTTCGCCGTCGTCTCGGTGCTGTGCCTCGCCGTGCTCGCCGGGTGGGGGCTCGATGACCTGACCGGGTCGCGGCTTAGGCCCAGTCGCAGGCGCGCCGTGATCGCCGTCAGCGTTGCGCTCCTAGCCGCGCCGGTCGTGATCGTGGCCGGCAGCATCCATCTCGACGCGTTCGGCTCGGCTCTTAGCGTGGCCTGGGGGTTCGCCACTCCGACGCGCAAGCTGGCCTCGCCTGCCGGCGGCGGGATCTCGGGACTCATACACCTCGCCTCGCTACTCGAGTGGCTCGTCGTCGCCACTGCAGCGTTGGTGCTGTTGATGCTTCGGCTGCGCGGCCGGCTCGGCACCGCCGCGTTCGTCGGGCTTGCGACGCTACTTGTAGCCGCCGACCTGTTCAGAGCCGGAATGGGCTACAACCCTGCGATCCCGCTGTCGCACGCCACGCAGCCTGCGACGGGAGCGATTCGCTTCCTGCAGGCGCAACGACCGGCGCGGTTCGCGGGGCTGACGCCGCTGGCCCCTGTCTCCCTCATCGTGCCACTGCCACCCAACACGGCGATGCGTTACGGACTCTACGACACCCGGGGATATGTCATACCTACCGAGGAGCGCTACCACGAGATCTGGCGCCGCGTGATAGCTCCCAGTTCGAACTGCCTCCCGGCCTTTTGCACCGCGGTGGCGGACACCACCCCGCGGGCGCTTCATGCGCTCGGCCTTCTCGGCGTCACGGACCTACTACAGAATCGCCGTGATCCGCCGCTGTCGGGGCGCGGGTTCCGCCTCGCGTACCAGGGGCCCGACGCCCGCATCTACGCCAACCCGGCCGCGCTGCCGCGTGCGTTCCTGGTAGACCAGCAGCTCGTCGTCCCGGGCGCCAGCGCCGCGCTCGCGACAGTCGCCTCGCCGCGTTTCCCCGCCCGCTCAGTCGTCGCCACCGAACAGCCGCTCCCCGGCCTCGCACCCGCCACCGGCGCGCGCGCCGCGGCGCCCGGCGTCGCGCGAATCAGCCGCTACGACCCCGAGCGCGTCGTCGTAGACACGAGCGCGAGCCACCCCTCGCTGCTCATCCTGACCGACACTTGGTTTCCGGGCTGGCACGCCACGGTCGACGGGGCTCCCGCTCCGATCCACCGCGTCGACTACCTGATCCGGGGCGTACCCGTGCCCGCCGGCGCCCATCGCATCGAATTTCGCTACGACCCAGCCAGCTGGACCGCCGGCTGGATCATCAGCTTGGCGACACTGCTCGCCCTCGCAACGACCGCCGCGATCGGCTGGCGCCGGCAGCGAGCACGAATCGACGACGGCGAGCGCCATCAGCCCCCAGCAGGCGATCAGCCCAATCAAGCTAAAGGGATATAGAGGGCTATGCCCGGCGCCTGAGGCCTGCTGAGACGGCGACGATCAGCCCCGCGAAGGCGACCAGGCTGACGATCCAGCCAGCCCGCCACGATGCCGGCTCATAGCGGAACTCGACGCGGTGCCGTCCCGGCGGGAGCGTCGTGCCGCGCAGCAGGTAGTCGACTCGGTGCAGCTCGGCCGGCTTGCCGTCGAGGGTCACCTTCCAGCCCGGGTAGTACAGGTCGGTGAGCACCAGCTCGCCCGGTCGGCGAGCGGTCGCGTCGACGACCACGCGCTCGGGCTCGTAGCGGACGATGTGGGCGGTGCCGGCGGGCCCGTGGCCGGGCGTCCCATGGAGGCCAGGCAGCGAGACCGGGGTCACGACCGTGCGGCGACCGTCGAAGCCGGGGTCGAGGACCGCGTCGAGCTGAGCGGCGTCGCCGGCGGCTATGCGCTGCGCATCGACTACCCCGGCGCGGGGCAGGGCGCCGGGGTTCGCGTAGATTCGCAGGTCGCGGCGGTCGTAGGCGAGCGGAAGCGACGGATGGCGGACGCGGGGATCACCGGGGTCCTGCGCGATGTCGGTGACGCTCAGCAGCCGCAACGCCGGCAGCGAGCGGGCCGTGAGCGTGGCGCTGGTGGTCGGAGTGTCGCCCGGCCCGCCGTTGAGGATCGCGCGCCGCCAGAGAGTGTCGTAGCGGCGCTCGACGGGAAGGTCGTAGCTGCGCGCGTCATATAGCGACCAGCGGA
This sequence comes from uncultured Solirubrobacterales bacterium, assembly GCA_963787535.1. Taxonomy (GTDB): domain Bacteria; phylum Actinomycetota; class Thermoleophilia; order Solirubrobacterales; family Solirubrobacteraceae; genus Palsa-465. Next base: position 3,139 of record CAWBDB010000001.1, on the reverse strand, counting down.
CGGCCATGTTGGGGATCAGCGGGGAGGGGCCGAGCGGTCTACCCAATCCAACGAAGCGGTTGGGGCGCTGCGCCTGAAGGTACTCGATGCCGGGTGTCGCGGGCTGGGTTGCCCGGACTGTCCTGATCGCAGGCGTCGCGCCCATCCCCGCCCTGAACAGATCGCAGGCGACGAGTACGACCGCCAGGGCCACGAACGCAGTCGCTCCAACCCGCCGGCGCAGGCGCCCGGCCAGGAGCAGGACGGCCAGTCCCATGAACGTCACCCACACGATCAGGGCTGCCATGTGGATGGCCGTGACGGTGTCCGCGTTCGCGGGCGGCGACGGCCACGCGAAGCCCCACGCCATCTTCAGCGAGCGCCCGAGCAGTCGCGCCGAGACCTGTCCGCGCCCGACCAGGAGCAAAACCGGGAGCACGAGCAGTCCGAGCGCGAGCGGGAGCACAACGCGCCGGCGCCGGATACGGCGCGCGGCCAGCTCGTCCAGGCCCCACCCCGCCAGCAGGGCGAGGCATAGCATCAGGATGATCACCACCCGCAGGTTGTTACCCGTCTTGACGATCGGCACATGCCGCGCAAGACCCGGAAAGGGCGGGACCCCGAGAGCGATCGCGAGCATCAGACCGCCGAAGACCGCCACGCCCAAGCGCTGCAGCGACGGACGGGCGATCACCGCGACCGCCGCCAGCACCAGCGGCAGCGCACCCACGTACAGCGCCCGCTCCTGCGCGAACGCCCCGATCTCGGTGTGCGTCGCGCGGCCCCAGTAGTCGGGCAGCATGAACCCGAGCAGGTACTTGCTAGGCAGCGCCAGCGCGGAGAACGTCTGGCGCACCTGCACATCGCTCGAACGGGACAGGAGCTCGAGAAACGGCAGGAGCATTACCGCGGCCAGCGCCGTACCCCCCACCAGCGCGGCCGCGAAGGCGAGCAGCCGGCGCCGGACATCACCGAGCGCACCGCGGCGGCGCAGCACGATCACCCGGAAGCAGAAGAAGACCACCGTGGCGGCGAGCACGTGAAAGCTCGACTCCGGGTGCCCGCCCAAGAACTGCAAAGCCACGACCACTCCCAGGCCCGCGGCCGGCAGCGGCGTCGGATCGCGAATCACCAGTGTCGGTGAGAAGCACGAGCCATGGCAACAGCGCCCACACATTGGTCTGCGGCCAAGAGATCCACGCCAGAAAGTACAAGCTGAACCCATAGACCAGCCCGGCGAGCAGCGCGCCGCCGAAGCGCATCCCCAGCGCGCGCCCGAGCAGGTAGCTGCCAAAGGCCGCCACGAACACCTTCAGCGCGCCGATCAGCCCCAGCGACCACCAGAACGGCAGAACGTAAGCGGGGAAGCTGAACGGCGACAGCACCGCCGACTGCGCGTTGGCCAGGTACGGGCGGCCACCCCCGACGTACGGATCCCACAGCGGGACAACCGGCAGCCGCCCTCGGGTGTACTGCAACCAGGGCTGAAACTGCACGACCGAGTCAACAAGCTCATAGTTGGAGCCGAACGGCCGCACGCCGGCTGGACGCTCGGCGGACCACGGCGCGGCCGTCCAAAGATAATCCGACGCCGAGAGAGTGTGGCCAGGCACCAGCGCGGGCGCGTACAGAACCACCGCCAGCACGGCATACACCAGCGCCGCCGCGGCCGCCGGGTGGCGCCGCAGCCATCCCCACCCCGCGCCAAAGCGGCGCTCGGCGGCTGCCCGCGCGCTGCGCCGGCACGACGGCGCCTGAGGCCGACCGGGCCATCGCGGCCATCATAAGAGGGGATGACGATCCCGGACACGGTGACGCCCAGCTGCCGATCCGACGGAACTGGGCCCAGGGGCCAGGTGTCCGGCGCCGCCGGTCGGCCCCCAGATCGTGGTCAGCAGCACACCGGCCACCGCGTCGCTGAGGGTCATGGGACGGCCGGGGTGGCCCGGCGGCGCGCCAAGCCCGGCACCCGTGCACGACGAGCCACGTCGGCCAACCGTGGTGGTCGCGCCACCGACGCTGACGCTGGCCCTCGAGTTCTAGCGACCCGCGCTGACCGGCACAAACGTCACGACGACCGCTCGCTCGGGCGTGACTTTGGGGGCAAAGGGATCCCCCGGCGCTGGATAGTCGGGCACCGCCAGGCGGGCGATCACTCGGCCCCTAGCGGGCGGCGGGCTATCGACATCGACGCGCACGACCTGCTCGGCCGCGCGGCCGCGCGGCCGATAACTCAACCCGAGTGCAGCGGCGTTGCCAGATACCGCTACAGGCCTCCCCTCGTCCCGAAGCGCGTAGACGATCCCCGCTCGGAAAGCGAGCGCCATGAGGGGGGCGTCGGTGGACGAGACCTCGACGCGCGTTACGCGGCCGCGCGGTAGGGCGGACTTTAGGCGGGCCGCGATGGTGCGCATCTCGCGATAGGGCTCTCGTGTCCGATCCGCGCTGGCGGCCACGGCGCTGCCAACCGCCGCCGCAGCTAGGACGCCGGCGAACGCAAGCGGCGCGGGCGCGCGCCGCGGCGCGAGGCGAGCAGCAGAACCGAGCAATGTATACAGCGACCAGCCCAGCGCGAGCGCGACCCACATCCCGACGGGCGCAGCCCACCATAGGCTGTAGCCGAGCGTGTCCGCGAACTGCCTCGGCGTGGAGGCCGTCACGAGCACCAGCGCGCCGCAGAGCGCGAAGCCGAGCGCCCCTGCGGCGAAGACGTCGTGGCGACGGCGACGACGGGCGGCCAGCATCGCCGCAGCCAGCCCGCCAAGGATCAGGACGGTCGAGGCGACGGCGAGCGGGCCAGGGGCGACGATCAGGTCGGCGACCCGCACGATCGGAACCTGCGGCTTGCGCAGCCACCAGGGAACAATGCCGACCGCCCGGACCAGAGCATGCCAGGCAGCGCTTAGGCCCATCTTGGGGACGTTGGCCACGGCCGCCCGCTCGAGCAGGACGAGGTTGCCCGGGCGGTGGACAGCCTGGTCGAGCAGGGGAGCGCTCCAGCAGACGAGGCCGACCGCCGCCGCACCGATGACCCAACGCCGCGCAGCCCGCCGTGGATCGCTCGATTGCCGGCCACGAAGGTCGCAACGGCCGGGGAGCGACCGTCGCCATGCGGTCAGCCCACCCAGTCCGATGGCGAGCGCCCCCAGCGTCGGGAGAT